>NZ_BBWR01000008.1 GCF_001463905.1 Aureimonas frigidaquae | reverse complement strand
GGTCACCGACGTGGCGGGCACAAGCCGTATTCCGGATCTGCGCATGGCCCAGGCGGCCGGAACCGGCGCCGCCGTCGTGGCCGTCGCCTGTCCGCAATGCACCGCCATGCTGGAGGGCGTGGTCGGGGATCGGCCCGACGTCCTCGACCTTGCCGAACTGGCGCTGCGCTCCGTGGAGCTGCGGCGCGCCGATACGCCCCTGGTCCCCGCATGAGCCGGCAGCGCCGCGACCCCCGTTCGGACCGCCTGGCGCACAGCGTGCCGGGCACAGCGCGCCCGCGCTTCGATATGGCGCGGCAGGTAGCAGCAACGGGCCCCGGCGGGCGGGCCCGGCGCGATCCGCGCGCCGAGCGCGCGGGCCAGACGGTCTCGATCGATCCACGCCTGCGCCTCGACCGGGCGGCAAGCCATCTCTTGCCCGCCGCAGCTCCAGCCGCCCCGGCCTTGCCTTCGGGGCTACCCACGCGGGACGTGCTCATCCTGGACGCGCCTGCCTTCACCATCCTCGCTTTGGCCGAGCCCGGACAGGACCGGCTGTCCCCCACGGATCGCCAGATCCTCGGCGCCGCCCGGCTTCTGGCAGGCGCTCAGGGCGGCGTCATCCTGGTCGTCGACCGGCCGGTGGAGGATGCCGGCGCTGCCGGCGCCGACCGGGTGATCGTCCTCCCTCAGGCGCCGCACCCTGCCGCCCGCCTGGCGCTCGTCGAAGCGTTGTACCGGCAGGTCGGCCCGCGCCATGTTGTGGCCAGCGAAGCGGCCGACGGAGCCGATCTGGCGCGTCGGCTGGCCGCCCGCCTCGATTGCGGCTTCTTCCCGGCCGTCGAACAGATCGGCCCGCGCGGCATTGTCCGAACCCTGCGCGGGCGCGGCCTGGACCAGGTGGCGCGCCAGCCGGCCGCCATCATGACCATCCTGCCCGACATGGTGCAGCCCTATGCCGGCAAGGGCCGGGAGGCGCGCGCCGTGGACGCGGAACTCGCCCCGCCGCCGAGCCTTGACGCCGAACTCATCCGCCCGCAGGCCGGCTCCCTGCCGCTTGCCGAGGCCGACTTCGTGGTGTCGGCCGGCAACGGCATCCGCGACTTCGATCTGTTCCGCCGCGTGGCCGCCGCTCTCGGCGGCACGCCGGGCGCCAGCCGCATGCTCTGCGATGCCGGCCATATGCCGCGGGCCGCCCAGGTGGGCGCGTCCGGCACGGTGCTGGCGGCACAATGCTACCTGGCGCTCGGCATTGCCGGGGCGCCGCAGCACCTTCAGGGCATTGCCGGCTGCGAGCACGTCATCGCCGTCAACACCGATCTTCATGCCGCGATGGTCGAACGCGCCGAACTTGCCATCGTGGCGGATGCCCATCCCGTGATGGAGGCGCTCCTGCGGCTTCTGGCAGAGGAGGCGCAGGCGTGAAGGCGATCATCCTTTTGTCCGCAGCGCAGGACGCATCGACCGGGCGGGTGCTGACACCGCGGGTCGAGGCGCAGGCGATCCGCATTGCCGCAGAGCTTGGCGCCGACATGCGCGGGCTCCATGCCGGCCCGGTGCCGGAGGCCATTCGCCCGGCCCTCGGCCATGGGCTCACGGCCGCCAGCGTCATCGCCATGCCGCAAATTGCCGATCCCGTCGCCGCGCTGGCCGATGCCATCGCAGCCGGGAAGCCCGACATCGTCCTCAGCGGCCGGCGGAGCGAAGGCGCAAGTGAAACCGGGCTCCTACCCTATATGCTGGCGGAGCGGCTCGGCTGGCCGCTCCTGGCCGATGCGGCGGCCCTGACCTATGCGGACGGCGCCTTCGTCGCCGACCAGGCCCTGCCCAAGGGGCTGCGCCGGCGCATTCGCGCAAGCGGCCCGGTCATCGTCACGGTTCACCCGGCCGCGCCGGCGCCCCTGCCCTATGCCTATGGCCAGGCAAGGGCCGGGACCATCGACATAACAACGCCGCGCATCGAGGGTCAGCCCCGCGCCGCGCCGGACGTGGAAGAGCGCCCGCACCGCCCGAGGGCCCGCATCATGCGGCACGCGGCAGCGGGCGGCACGGCCGCGGAACGGCTGCGCGCGGCAACGGAAATGGCGGCTTCGACGGGCGGCGAATGCCTGGTCGGTCCGGGCCCCGATCTCGCCGCGCGGGCCATACTGGCGCATCTGCGCCGGATCGGCGCGCTGTAGTTCGGGCCGTCAGCGCTGGGCGGTTTCCCAGTTCTGCGGCCGGGCATAGTCGACTTCCGTTCGCGGCAGGAGCGGCAGGCCGCGAATATGATCGGCCGCCTTCTCGGCAATCATGATGGTGGGCGCATTCAGATTGCCGGTCGTGATGGACGGCATGATGGAGGAATCGACCACCCGCAAGCCGGACACGCCGATGACCCGCGTCGTTTCATCCACGACGGCCATCGGATCCTCCGCCCGCCCCATCCGGTTGGTGCAGGACGGGTGGTAGGCGCTCTCCACATGTTCGCGGATGAAGGCGTCGATATCCTCGTCGCTCGTGACATGGGCGCCCGGCTGGATCTCCCGGCCGCGATAGCGGTCGAAGGCCGGCTGGGCGAAGATTTCCCGCGTCAGCCGCACGCAGGCCCGCATGTCGATCCAGTCTTCATCGCGGCTCATATAGTTGAAGAGGACGCGCGGCTTGTCCTGCGGATCGGCGGAGGCCAGGCGCACATGCCCGCGTGAGGGCGAGCGCATCGGCCCGACATGCGCCTGGAACCCGTGTTCCGACGCCAGTCCCTTGCCGTCATAGGTCACGGCGAGGGGCAGGAAGTGATACTGGATATCGGCATAGGGCACGCCGGGCCTGGACCGGATGAAGCCGCAGCTTTCGAAATGGTTGGTGGCACCGAGCCCGTTCTTGGTCAGCAGCCACCGCGCCCCGATGCGGCCCTTGGCGACGAGCGATTGCGCCGAATACAGGGTGATCGGCTCGCGCGAGGCGATCTGGAAGTAGAATTCCAGATGGTCCTGCAGGTTCTCGCCGACACCCGGCCGGTCGGCGACGACGGCGATCCCGTGTTCCCGCAATTCCGCCGCCGGGCCGATGCCAGACAGTTTCAGAAGCTTGGGGGAATTGATCGAGCCGGCGCTCAGGATGGTTTCCCGCCCAGCCCGCGCCCGATAGGCCACGCCCTTGCGCCGCCACGCCACGCCGACCGCCTGCCGCCCCTCGAACAGGATGCGGTCCACGAAGGCATGGGTTTCGACGCGCAGGTTCGGGCGGTTCATGGCCGGGCGCAGATAGGCATTGGCCGTCGACCAGCGGCGCCCGTTATGGACCGTCATGTCCATGCGCCCGAAGCCTTCGAACTGCCGCCCATTATAATCGTCCGTAACGGGATAGCCGGCCTGGCGCCCGGCCTCCACGAAGGCGGTGTAGAGCGGGTTGGTCATGTCGCCGAAGCTGGTATTCAGGGCGCCGCCATCGCCCCGATAGGCATCGCCCCCGCCGCGCCGGTTTTCGGCCCGCCGGAAATAGGGCAACACATCGGCATAGGACCAGCCGTCCGCCCCCTCATCCTTCCAGCGGTCGAAATCCTGCGGCGCACCTCGGACATAGACCATGCCGTTGATCGAGGAAGAGCCGCCCAGGACCTTGCCGCGCGGCAGGTTCATGCGCCGGCCGCCGAGCCCGGGTTCCGGCTCGCTCTCATAGCCCCAATTGTATTTGTCCATGTTCATCGGAATGGACAGGGCGCTCGGCATCTGGATCAGGACGGAACGGTCGGACCCGCCGAACTCCAGGACGAGCACCCGCACGGACGGGTCTTCCGACAGGCGCGCGGCCAGGACGCAGCCCGCCGAGCCCGCGCCGATGATGATATAGTCGAACCATTCCTCGTTCATCGACCTGCCTCAGTAGGGGGAGTCCACGGAGCCGAGATTGACGTAGACGCTCTTGACCCGCGTATGCGCATCCAGCGCGGCGCGCCCGTTCTCACGCCCGAGCCCCGAGCGCTTCACGCCCCCGAAGGGCAGTTCGATCGGCGTGATATTGTAGTGGTTGATCCAGGTCGTGCCGGCATCGAGCCGTGCGATGACGCGGTGCGCGCGCGCAAGATCACGGGTGAAGACACCGGCCGCCAGGCCGAAATCGGTATCGTTGGCGCGCGCCACGACCTCTTCCTCGTCGCGGAAGGTCAGGACGGACATGACCGGGCCGAAGATCTCCTCGCGCACCAGGCGCATGTCGTCGCGGCAGGCGTCGAAGACGGTCGGCGCCACGAAGGCCCCGCGGGCCAGCGCGCCATCCTGCAGGCGGCTGCCGCCCGTCACCAGGCGGGCGCCCTCGCGCCGCCCGATATCCATATAGGACAGGACCTTCTGCATATGCGCCTGAGAGATCAGCGCGCCGACCTGCGTTTCAGGGTCCAGCGGATCGCCGACCACCATGCGTTCCGTGCGCTCCTTCAGACGCCGCAGGAAGGCGCCGTGCAACGCCTCCTGCACGAAAACGCGCGTCCCGTTGGAACAGACCTCACCGGCCGAATAGAAGTTGGCGAGCATCGCGGCCGAGACGGCATCTTCCAGGCTGGCATCGTCGAAGACGACGAGCGGGGATTTGCCGCCGAGTTCCAGCGTCACCTGCTTCAGGGTGGCGGCGGCATCGGCCATCACCTTCTTGCCGGTGCCGACCTCTCCCGTCAGGGATATCTTGGCGATGGCCGGATGGCGCGACAGGAGCCGGCCGGTGCTGCCATCGCCCTGCAGGACGTTGAAGACGCCGTCGGGCAGGCCGGCCTCGGTCAGGATTTCCGCCAGGCGCACAGCCGTCGTCGGCGTCAGCTCCGCCGGCTTGAAGATCATGGCGTTGCCGGCCGCCAGCGCCGGCGCGGCCTTCCAGCAGGCGATCTGCATGGGGTAGTTCCAGGCACCGATGCCGGCCACGATGCCGAGCGGCTCGCGCCGCGTATAGCCGAAGGCCTGGGGGCCGAGATCGACCTGCTCGCCGGACAGCGAAGCGGCCAGCCCGGCAAAATATTCCAGGCAGTCGGCGCCGGAGGCGATATCCACCGCACGTGTTTCCTGGACCGGCTTGCCGGTATCGATCGTCTCCAGTTCGGCCAGCTCGTCGTTGCGCTCACGCAGGAGGCCGACGGCGCGCTGCAGGATGCGGCCGCGCTCGGCCCCGGTCATGGCGCCCCAGATGGCCTGCCCCGTCCGCGCGGCGGCGATGGCGGCTTCCACCTCGTCCGGGCCGGCGATCGCGACCTCGGCCACCACCTCGCCGGTGGCGGGGTTCACATTGGCGAAGCTGCGGCCGCGCGTACTGCGCACCGAGCGCCCGCCGATGAAGCTCGACACGAGCGGCAGGCTTTCGCCGATGGCGGGCCGGGGCAGTTCGGCGCGGGCCTGCACGGGACGCGCCGCCGCGATCTCGCGGTCGGCAAAGTCGGTCGCCATGCGCCGGGCGGCCTCGCTGTCGGTTTCGACCGTCTGCGACAGGGTGGAACGCAGCCACAGCCCGTCGATGACGGCCGCGATGGCGAGCGCGATCCGCTCGGCGTCCTCATCCACGACAAGGTGCCGAAGATCGTGCCGCAAGTTGGACAGCATGCGCTGCTGATACACGCGCTGGATGCGGCGCAGGCGCGTGGAGTGCAGGACCTGGCCCCAGAAGGCCAGCCAGACGCTGCCCGACCGCTGGTCGAACTCTTCCGGCGCCAGATTGGCGTCGATCACCGCCTGGATACGCTCGCGCGGCGTCGCCGCATCGCGCAGGCGGATCAGCACCGCGTCCGATACGCGGCTGGCCAGATGGCGCAGCGTGGCTTCCAGAAGCCCGTCCTTGTCGCCGAAATAATGCGATACGAGGCTCGGCGCAAAACCCGCCCGCCCTGCGATCTCCGACAGGCTCGCCGCGGCGAAGCCCACTTCGGCCATGGCCTCGACGGTGGCCTCCACCAGCTGGCGGCGACGCTCTTCCTCGACACCGGTTCGGCCTGATGCGACTGCCCTGGACATGGTACCTCCTGATGAACCCACAGGATATCATTCGCTGAACGGTCGTTCAACCGATCCGCGCTTCACCCTGCCGGAGTGACGGAAACGCGTAAATTTTGCCTGCGTCGCCCACTTTGGCGACTGAACGATCGTTCAGTGCCGTTGACTTGAACTGCCAAGCTGTCTCAATCTGCCTGTGGCGCCCGGTCAGGGCGCCGGGAGAGCACGCATCGACATGACTGTATGATATCACCGACCCGTCACGTTTCGGATAAGGAGACTTCATGTCCTCGGCAAAACGCCTTCTCGCAACGGCCTTCGCAGCATCTTTGAGCGTGGGCATGATGGGCCAGGCCGCCATCGCGGCCGAGCCCGACTCCTGTCACACCGTCCGCTTCGCCGATGTCGGCTGGACGGATATCACCGCCACGACAGCCACGGCCTCCGTCGTCCTGGAAGCGCTCGGCTACACGCCGCAGACCAGCATTCTGGCCCTGCCCGTCACCTTCACCTCGCTCGCCAACGGCAATATCGACGTATTCCTCGGCAACTGGATGCCGACCATGGAAGCCGATATCGCCCCCTACCGCGAGAAGGGCGAGATCGAGATCGTGCGCACCAATCTGGAAGGCGCCAAATACACGCTCGCCGTCCCGAAATATCTTTACGATGCGGGGCTGAAGAGCTTCTCGGACATCGCCAAGTTCCGCGAGCAGCTGAATGGCAAGATCTACGGGATCGAGCCGGGCAATGACGGGAACCGGCTGATTCTGACGATGATCGAAAAGGACCAGTTCGGACTGTCCGGCTTCGAGCTCGTGGAATCCTCCGAGCAGGGCATGCTCTCGCAGGTTGCGCGGCAGACGCGGGGTGAGCAGCCCATCGTCTTCCTGGGCTGGGAACCGCACCCGATGAACAGCAACTTCGAACTCGCCTATCTGGAAGGCGGGGACGATGTGTTCGGCCCCAATTTCGGTGGCGCCGTGGTGGATACGAACACCCGCAAGGGCCTGTCGGAAGCCTGCCCCAATCTCGGCCGCTTCCTGGCAAACCTCGAATTCACCCTGCCGCTCGAAAACGAGATCATGGGCGCCATCCTGAATGACGGCAAGGAGCCGGAGGCGGCGGCCCGCGAATGGCTGGCGGCCCATCCCGACACGCTCGCCCCCTGGCTGGAGGGCGTCACCACCGTGACGGGCGAGCCGGGCCTTGAAGCAGCCAAGGCCAAGATCGCGGGCTGAACGGACGTCAGAACCCTATCGGCATGTGGACAGGAAGGTCACCATGCCGAAATTCCAGACCGTGGCGGCCAGCGCTAGCGCCGTGAGGATGGCGCCGGCCGACACGACCATCGGCACGGCGCCCTCCCCCTCCCGTGCGGCGGTCCACAGCCTGTACTGGAGCGCGAGCATGAGCGCGATGGGCAGGAGCGACAGGAGCCATGCCCCCACCAGCACCACCCGCTGCAACGACCATGGGCCGAGCGGCATGGCGTCCCAGCGGAAGGCGCAGCCCACCGACAAGAGGCTGTAGAGCCCCACGAAGATGACCGACCATGCGCCGAAGCCGGCCGTGAGCATCAAAAAGACCGTGCGCCCATCGGTATCAAGCCGCTTCATGGCAGGGGCACCTCCTGGACGAGCAGCGGAATGGCCAGGATGACGATGGCGCCGAGGATCGCGATCATCGCCGTATAGTCCTGCCACATGCGCGCCACGGTGAGCGCGGCCGCCCGCCGCGCCGATACGAAGCCGAGCCGCACCCGGCCGAGCGCGACCGCCGTCAGAAGCGCCCCGACGAAAGCCTGCATCAGTCCGTAGCAGACAAGGGCCAGCGTGGAGGCGGCATAGGCGTGCGCGAAGGGGTCCGGCAGGTGCCACAGGATCAGGAGCCCAAGCAGGCCGAGGATCGACAGATTGGCCGCAAGGGCAACGCCCAGCCACGTTTGCCGCGCCTCACGGCCGTTGCGGTTGGCCGTCGCGGCGAACCGCATGGCGAGCGCACCCGCCAGGGCGGACACCACCGCTCCGCCGAGCAATCCGTAGCCGCTTTGCAGAAGATCGGGCGGGGGCCAGGACGGCGCCACGAGCCACAGGAAGAACGCGCCGAAGCCGAGCGAGGCGAAGAGCGACAGATTGGCGATCAGGATCGCCCCCATGGCCCAGACAGGCGGCGCGCCGGGCGTTTCACCGGCCAGCGGAACCGATACGCCGCGGCCGATGGGAACCGCGCCGTAATCGACCCGGAAGCCCTGCCCCCGCAGCCAGAACAGAAGCGTCGCCACCGTCGCCAGGAAGCAGAAGGGCGTCAGCCAATACAGGCTGAAGAGGAGCGACAGAAAGACGGTCGAGGTGACGAGGGCCGTCACCAGCGGCAGATAGGTCCGGCGCGGCAGGATGATCAGCTTTTCGACCACCCCCGTCACCGCATTGACGCCGAGCGTTTCCTGCCAGCCATTGCGCGCGAAGCCGAGATAGCCCTCACCCCGCGCGAGCGCGCTGCCCAGCCCCGGTGTCAGCGGATCGCGCGAGTCCACATGGGGGATGGAGCCGAAGGCGTAGGAAGGCGGTGGCACGGGCATGGCCCATTCCAGCGTCCTGGCCTTCCAGGGGTTGCGCTTTGCGCGCCGGCCAAAGCCCACCTGCGCCACCACATCCACGATGAACAGCGCAAAGCCGATCGTCGTGATGAAACCGCCGATGGAGGACAGGAGGTTGAGCTCTGTCCAGCCCACGGCATCCGGATAGGTTTCCACCCGCCGCGGCATGCCCCGCAGTCCCGTCAGGTGCATGAGGAAGAAGGTCATGTTGAAGCCGATGAAGATCAGCCAGAAGGCCACCGCACCCAGGCCGAAGCTGGCGCTGCGACCCGTGACATGCGGCATCCAGTAGTAGATGGCCGCCAGCATGGGAAAGACGAAGCCGCCCACCAGCACATAGTGCAGATGCGCGACCACGAAATGCGTGTCATGCGCCTGCCAGTCGAAGGGCACCACGGCCACCATGACGCCGGTCAGCCCCCCGCAGACGAAGATGAAGAAGAAGCCGAAGATGTAGAGCATGGGCAGGGACATGCGCGGCCGCCCCGACAGGAGCGTGGCCAGCCATGCAAAGACCTGGACCGCCGTCGGCACCGCCACCAGGGCGCTGGCCGCCGAAAAGAAGGCCAGGGCCAGGTGCGGGATGCCGACGGCGAACATGTGGTGGACCCACAGGCCGAAGGACAGGAAGCCGACGGCGATCACCGCCACGACGATCCAGCTGTAGCCGACGATGGGCCGCCCCGCGAGCGCCGGCAGCATGGTCGAGATGGCGCCCGCGGCCGGCAGGAAGATGATGTAGACCTCCGGATGGCCGAACAGCCAGAAGAGGTGCTGCCACAAGAGGGAATCCCCGCCGCGTGTCGGGTCGAAGAAGGGAATGTCGAAGGCGCGCTCCACCTCCAGGAGGATCGAGCCGAGGATGAGCGGCGGGAACCCCACCAGCATCATGCCGGCCGTGACCAGGATGTACCAGCCGAGCAGGGGCATGCGGGCGAGCGACATGCCCGGCGCGCGCATGGTCAGGATCGATACGGTGATCTCCACCGCCGCCGCCACGGCGGAAATCTCGACGAAGGTGATGCCGAGCAGCCAGACATCGGAATTGATGCCCGGCGAATACACGCCCGATGACAGGGGCGTGTACATGAACCAGCCGGAATCCGGCGCGACGCCCGCCAGCATCGCCACGATCAGGATCGAGCCGCCGAAGACGTAGCACCAGAAACCATAGGCCGTCAGCCGTGGGAAGGCCATGTCCCGCGCGCCCAGAAGCTTGGGCAGCATGTAGATGGCAAAGCCCTCGAACATCGGGATGGCGAACAGGAACATCATCACCGTGCCGTGCATGGTGAAGATCTGGTTATAGACCGCCGGCCCGATAAAGGCGCTGCCCGGCGTGGCGAGCTGCGCGCGGATGATCATCGACAAAACGCCGCCGATGCAGAAGAAGACGAAGGCCGCGATCATGAAGCGCCGGCCGAGGATCGTATGATTGACGGAAGCGAGCCGCCCCAAGCCGCCATCGGTCTTCCAGATCTCGTGCAGGGCGCGGTGCAGGCCGATCGGGTTCGGCCGGCCCTCGGCCGGCGTGGGTATCGTCCGGCTCATCGGGCCACCTCCCCCGCAAAGGCGGCGAAGGCCGCGTCATCCAGCGCCTCGACCGCGAAGACCATCCCCGCATGGCCGATGCCGCAATATTCGGCGCAGACACCGGAGAAGGTGCCGGCCCTGTCCGCCAGGATCCGAAGCCGGTTGCGATGGCCGGGAATGGCATCGAGCTTGCCGGCCAGCCGCGGGACCCAGAAGCTGTGGATCACGTCCTGCGACACGATGTCCACATCCACGGGGCGGCCGGCGGGAATGGTCATCACGGTGACCGTCTCTCCAAGATCGGGGCGGTCGGGGTAGCTGAAGCGCCATTGCCAGCGCTCGGCCTTTGCCTCGACGCGCCAGACATCGTCGGCCGGATGCGGCAGCAGCCGCTCGCCCACCCACAGGGCAAAGCCCATCAGGACGGTCAGCACCGCCAGCGGCATGACGAGGCCGCCCCACAGGAGCCAGCGCTTGTCGGAGCGCGCCTGCCACTGCCAGTCCCGCTTCAGGAAGGCCAGCGCGAAAAGGCCGAGCACCAGGGCCATCAGCACGCTTGCGCCCGCCAGCATGCCCCACCACAGGCCGGCGACGCGGCCGGCGGCCGGCCCCGCGGGATCGAGCGTCGACAGGGGGCCGGCGCAGGCCGAAAGGATCACGGCCGTGGGAAGGAGGGTCCCCAAGCGGAGAAGGCCGCCTATCTTCCGGCAGGACCGGATAGGAGAATGCGCATGTCCGAAACCAGCGAAACCGAAAACCCCGTCATTGCCCACGTCAAAAGCTACGACGTGTCCTCCGCCATCGCCGTGGCGGGCCACCCGCTCCACGCGATGAGCGTTCATTTCCCCATTGCCCTGGTCATCGGAACGCTTGCCCTCGATCTTCTCTACTGGTTCTTCGCCGATCCGTTCTTCCTGCGGGCCGGCACCTGGGCCGCCGGCGCGGCCTTTATCAGCGGCGTCGGCGCGGGCATCATAGGCACGGGCGAGCTGATCCTCGTCAAAGGCATCCGCGTGCGGGCCGCGAGCTGGACCCACGCCGTCGCCGCCATGACGCTCCTGTCCATCGCCGGCGCCAATTGGGGCCTGCGGATCGCCCATCCGGAGGCCGTGCTGCCGCTCGGCCTGTTCCTGTCCTGCATCGCAGCGGCCGTCACGGGGCTGGCGGGCTGGTATGGCGGCAAGCTGATCTTCGATCATGGGGTCGGCATACTGGTTGGCGACGAGGACCGGTAGAAGCCGAGAAGGTCGGCAAGGCCGCCGGGCTGCATGATGTGGTCCGGCGGGGACAGTGCCGCCAGCGAGGGCTTCCACAGGACAATGACGAGGATGCCGACCACCAGGACGACGCCGACGCTCGCGGTGGTCAGCATCTTCCACAAGGGGAAGTGCTCGCCTTCCTTGAACACCTCCACCACAGCCGTTCCCATGCGGATATGCAGCTTGGCCAGAAGGCCGACGAAAAGCAGCTTGATGGCGAACCAGGCCGTGAACGTCTCCATGGCAAAGATGAGCGCGGTGCCGGTGCCGATGGCAATGAAGGCCGCCGGCGACACGAGCGAGATGAAGACGAACCGCGTCACCTTCTGGCGCTCGTAGAGCGGCTCGCCCACCAGCCCCGCCTCGCGGCGCGACAGCATGAACGGCATGGCCAGAAGGCCGGCGCACCAGATGGACAGGGCGATGATATGGCCGATCTTGAGCCACACCACCATCATGGCCGCGCGCCCTCGCCCGGGGCGTTCAGTGCGCGCGATACGATGATGAGCGCCGCCACCAGATAGGGCAGCGCACCGGGCGCCCACATGATCAGCCCCGCCAGCTGCTGGTCGCTCAGCGCGCTGAGGCCGAAGGCTTCGGGCGCCAGGAAATGCGCGGCATAGAGCGGCCGGGGCGCGAAGGTGATCAGCGCGCCGAGCAGCCCCATCTGCATCATGGCGGCGAGCATCAGGACCGCGGCCTGGAAACCGCCCTCACGCGGCTCCAGCGCCGCCGCCCAGAACAGGAAGGCACTGCCGATGAGGCTCGCCTGCATCAGCCAGTAGATGCCGTCATGGCCGAGTGCGGCAGCATAGGGCATGGGCGCGTGCCAGAACCACAGGAGCACGGCATGCAGCAGCAACCAGAAGCCGGGATGGCTAAGCCGCATCTGGCCCCGATAGGGATTGGCCAACGCAAAAAGCGGCGCCGCCACCGCCACGAGCAGCACGTGATGCGCAACCCGTGCCGAGAACAGGGCCGCGCTCGCAGCGCAGAGGGGCGAGACGAAGGCGATCAGGAGCACGGCCCAACCGATGAGAAAGAGCCGCGTGGACCCCTGCCCGCCGCTGCGCTTCTGCAGATAGGCGAAAATCGCCGGCACAAGGCCGAGCCCTGCCAGAAGAACCGGGTCGAGCGCCCAGCGTGTCCACAACTCGCCCGGAACGGGCGCTGTCCCGCAAAACGGAACGGAGATGGTCGAGTTCATCGGCAAGTCCCCTCGGCGATGCCTGTGATCCGCTGAAGGCGAAGCTAGGGCGGAATGGGTCCGTCGTCGCCCTTCGCTCAAAGAGATTTCATCAACCCGGCCCCGCAACCCTCTCGCCGGGGGAATTGCGGCGCCTATAGTTGACTTTCCAATTCATGATTTCATAAGACCGGGCAAGGATCGGCAACCGCAGGCTGCGGGGGGCGCCGTCAACGCAAAAACCCATCGAAGGATGCGGGCGATGTTCGACACTATACGTATTGGAGCCCTGGCGCTTCTTCTGGCATCCGGCATGCCGGCGCTGGCCCAGACGGGCGAAGGCGCGCCTTCCGGCGCCGGTGCGCCCACGGCGGTGCAGCCAGCGCCCGAACCGGCGCCGGCAGCTCCGCCCGCCCCGCCTGCAGCGCTCGATACGACGCAGCCGACACCCGCTCAGGCGCAGCTTCCCACGCAGACACCCGCCGAGGCTCCCGCGCAGGCCCCCGCTCAGGCCCCCGCTCAGGCCCCCGCTCAGGCCCCCGCCCAGGCGCCATCCGCCGTCGCGGCGCCCGAGGCGACCGCCCAGGCCGCAGAGCCTTCGGCTGCTGCGGTCGTCGCGCCCGGCGCGCCCGCACCGGCGCCGGTGGAGGCCGCGCAAGCCTCGAACCCGGCGCTGCCGCACGACCTGTCCCCCTGGGGCATGTTCATGGCGGCCGACTGGGTGGTGAAGGGGGTCATGATCGGCCTTGCCTTCGCCTCGCTGGTGACCTGGACCATCTGGCTCGCCAAGGCGCTGGAGCTGCGCCTTGCCACCCGCCGCGCGCGGCGTTCCGTGGCCGAGGTGGAGGCCGCGCCGTCCCTGTCCGCCCTCAAGGCCGGAGGACGCGGCGCGCTGAAGCGCGGCCCCGTCGCCGCCATCCTGACCGCCGCACAGGGTGAGCTCGAACGATCCGCCGGGCTGGCCGATGACGGCGTCAAGGAACGTTCGGCCATGGCCCTGTCGCGGATCGAGGCGCGGGCCGGCCGCAACATGGCCAAGGGTACGGGGGTGCTCGCCACCATCGGATCGACGGCCCCCTTCGTCGGCCTGTTCGGCACGGTCTGGGGCATCATGAATTCCTTCATCGGCATCAGCCAGGCCAATACGACCAACCTCGCCGTCGTCGCCCCCGGCATTGCGGAGGCGCTGCTCGCCACGGCCATCGGCCTCGTCGCGGCCATTCCGGCCGTCATCATCTACAACCAGTTCGCCCGCTCCACGGCAGCCTATCGGGCGCTCGTCGCCGACGGTTCGGCCGCCGTCCTGCAACACCTCTCGCGCGAGCTGGACCGCCGCCGGGCGACACCCATGGCCCGGCCGGGCTTCCACGCGGCGGCGGAGTAAGCGCCATGGCCGTCAACCTCAAGGAATCGTCGGATGGCGATGTCGGCGAAATGGCCGAGATCAACGTCACGCCCTTCATCGACGTGATGCTCGTCCTTCTCATCATCTTCATGGTGGCGGCGCCCTTGTCCACAGTCGACGTACCGGTGGACCTGCCCGTTTCCAACGCCCGGCCGGCCGAGCGGCCGGACGAGCCCATCTACCTGTCGGTCCAGGACGATCTGCGCCTCGTGCTCGGCGAAGAGGGACTGGAGCGCAACGAGCTGCGCCAGCGCCTGGACGCGCGCACCGGCGGCGATCGGGAGCAGCGCATCTTCCTGCGGGCCGATGGCGCGGTCGCCTATGGCGATCTGATGGAGGTCATGAATGCGCTGCGGGAGGCCGGATATCTGAAGATCGCCCTGGTCGGCCTTGAGGATACGAACGCCACTGCCGAACCGGTCGGAGCAGCACCCGCCCAATGACCCGTCCTTCGCATCACCGGGCGCTGGAAGGCCATGGCGGCTTCGGCCTGATCCGCTGGGGGGCGGCCGGCGCCGTGGTCCTGGCGCTGCACTCCTCTGCCGCCTGGTACGGCTTGTGGCGCACGCCGGAAGCCGCGCCCCAGGGTGCGCCGGAAGCGGCCGTGCTGATCGACCTGGCGCCACCCGCCGCCTCGCAGGCTGCGCCGGCCGTGGAAGCGGAGGCGGCGCCAGAGGTCCAGGAAGCGCAGCCCGAACCCCAACCGGAACCCGAGCCCGAGCCCGAACCGGAGCCTGAGCCCGAGCCGGAGCCTCAACCAGAGCCGGAGCCCGTGGTCGAACCGGAGCCTGAACCCGAGCCCATCGAGGAACCGGAGCCGGTGGAGGAGCCCGCGCCCGTCGAGGAGCCGGAGATCGTCCCGCCCGAACTGCCGCAGATGGAAGCGCAGACGGATGCCGTGCTGAACGCACCCGTTCCGACCGCAAGGCCGGCGCCACCCCGGCCGGTGGAGCGGGCGGAGCGGACGGAGCCCCGGCGCGAGACGCGCCGCGAACGGCCGCGCCGGCAGGAACAGGCACGCCGGACGGCGCCGCCACCGGCCGCCGCCTCACGCGGGGAAGAGAAGCGGCAGGTATCGCAAGGCGGCCAACGCTCGAGCGTGTCGCCCGCCCGCTGGCAATCGCAGGTGCAGGCGCGCCTCAACCGCTTCAAGCGCACGCCGCGCGGCGGCGGGCGGGGCACGGTTTCGATCGCCTTTTCCATGGATGCGTCCGGCCGGCTGACCAGCGCCCGCGTGAGCCGCTCGGGTGGCAACCCGGTTCTGGACCAGGCCGCGCTGCAGCTCGTCCAGCGGGCCAGTCCCTACCCGGCCCCGCCCAGCGGCGCGCCGGTTTCGCTGACCGTGCCGATCCGCTTCGACTGATGATGCATTGGGGCCGAGCCAGAGCATGGCACGGCCCCCTTCACGCTTTTAGAGGCCTCAAAGGGGCTTCAGGCCCTTCTCGATCTCGGCCCGGCGGCCTTCGAGGAAGGGCGGCAGGGCCAGGCCCTCGCCCAATGTCGCCAGCGGCTCGTCTGTCGCAAAGCCCGGACCATCCGTCGCAATCTCGAAGAGGATGCCGTTCGGCTCCCGGAAATAGAGACTGCGGAAGTAGAACCGGTCCACCGGCCCGCTCTGCGGCAGGCGCAGATGGGCGAGCCGCTGCGTCCAGGCGTCGTAATCGCCATCCGGGATGCGGAAGGCGACATGATGCACGCTGCCGGCGCCCGGCCGCGCCGGCGGCAGGTCCGGCGCCACCGCGACATGGAGCTCGGCGGCGGCGCCCCCCTCACCCATCGCGAAGACCAGGGTCTGCCGATCGTCGATGCCGACATAGGTCCGGTCGAGCCGCATTCCGAGGACCTCCTCGACCACACGCTGCGTGCGGGACGCATCCGGGACGGTCATGGTGATCGGCCCGAGGCCGCGGATCTGGAAGGCGGCCGGCACCGGCGAGCGGTCGAAGGGCGTTGCGGGGCCTTCCCCGCCATCGTCCAGCAGCGACAGGCGCTGACCTTCCGGATCCTCGAAATCCAGGGTCAGCCGGCCGTCCCGCAGGACGACCCCGCCATGCGAAACGCCTTCGGAGTCCAAGCGCTCCGCCCAGTAGTCGAGCGCGTCCCGCCCGGCTACCCTGAGCGCGGTGCGCGTGATGGAATGGTTGCCGCGCTGCTCGCGCTCGACCGGCCAGTCGAAGAAGGTGATGTCCGTGCCGGGATTGGCCTCTCCGTCCGCATAGAAGAGGTGGTAGGCGCTGACATCGTCCTGGTTGACCGTCTTCTTGACCAGCCGCATGCCCAGAATGCGGGTGTAGAAATCGTGATTGCCGGACGCATTGGCTGTCACTGCGGTCAGATGATGGATTCCCGTAAGCTGCATGGCACTATCCTCGCAAGAGCGGCCGAGGGGTCGAACCCCGCGGCCTGTTCTGTCATGGCCCTGATATGCGATGTCCGCTCGACCGCGCCCACCGTTCACGGCTACGACGCACTGTCAACGCGGGGCGTGCCAATCAGTCGCGCTCGAAGCGTGCGGCGCGCTTTTCCAGATAGGCGGCCATGCCTTCCTTCTGGTCCTCCAGCGCGAACATGGCCTGGAACAGCCGGCGCTCGAAAAGTAGCCCCTCCGACAGGGAGCCTTCATCGGCGCGTTGGATGCTTTCCTTCAGGATCATGGTGGACAGGCGGGAGCGCTGGGCGATGGCGGCCGCCATGGACAGCGCCTCCTCCTCCAGGCGCTCGGCCGGAAATATCCTGGCCACCAGGCCGATGCGCTCGGCCTCCTGCGCATCCATCATCCGCCCGGTCAGGCAGAGTTCCATGGCCTTGCTCTTGCCGATCAGCCGCGTCAGGCGCTGCGTGCCGCCCATACCGGGCATGACGCCGAGGCCGATTTCGGGCTGCCCGAAGCGGGCGCCGTCTCCGGCCAGGATGATGTCGCACATCATGGCCAGCTCGCAGCCGCCACCCAGCGCATAACCGTTCACGGCCGCAATGGTCGGGATGCGGATTGCGGTGAAGCGGTCCCAGGTCGCGAACCAGTCGTCGCGGATCATCTCGCGGAAGCCCGCCGGGTGCATCTCCTTGATATCGGCCCCGGCGGCAAAGGCCTTGTCCGAGCCCAGAACGACGATGCAACCGATGGCCGGGTGCTTCTCGAAACCTTCCGCGGCCTCGGCAATGTCCTGCGCGGTGGCGCGGTTCAGCGCGTTCAGCGCATCCGGCCGGTTGAGCCGGATCACCGCGACGCGGTCGCGTGTTTCGGTCCGTATGGTCTGCATGGGCGATCCTGTCAGTGTGCGGCCTTCAAGGCGGCGGGCAATTCGAGACTGGTGGAGATGGGCGAAAAATCCGGATCCGCGACGCCGGGGACGGGCTCCAGCCCGTCACGTGCCGAGGCGGCGGCGGCGGTGATGTCCGCGCTCTCCCAGGCCGGCATGCGGTCCTTGTCGATCACGGCGGCGCGCACGCCTTCGTAATAGTCGGGACTGGCAAGGCACCGGCAGGCGGCACGGAATTCATGGCATAGGCAGTCGCGCAAGCTCGTCGCCTGGCCGGCCCGGCGCAGCAGCTCCGCCGTCACGATCAGGCTGCGGGGCGAACGCCGCCGCAGCGTCTCCAGCGTGGCTTGCGCAAATGACGCACTCCGGTTGGCGAGCGCCTCCATGATGTCACCCACGCTGTCGTGCCGGAAGGCGCGGGAAATGCCGGCTTCCTCCTCGGCAAAGATGCCGGGTTCGGGCCTCGTGGCGTGCTCGGCCAGAATGCCGGCAATATCGCCGGCCGAAGCCTGCACCAGGCGTTCGCGCACGGCTTCCAGCGCAGCGGCCGGCACATGCAGATCGGCAAGCCCCGCATGGATCGTATCGGCGGCGCCGAACGTATCGCCGGTCAGCGCCATGTAGCGGCCCGTCTGCCCCTGCGACCGCGCCAGTAGCCAGGTGGAGCCGACATCGGGCACGAAGCCGATCCCGGTCTCCGGCATGGCGAAGCGCGTCCGGTCCGTGACGATGCGATGGGTGACATGGATTCCGAGCCCTGCCCCGCCGCCCATGGTGATACCGTCCATCAGGGCGATGACGGGCTTGCGCGCAGAGGCAAGGTCGTCGATCAGCGCATATTCGTCGCGCCAGAAGGCCTGCGCCTTGCCGTCGGCGGCCCGCCCGCTCGCCGCAACGAAACGGATATCGCCGCCGGCACAGAAGGCCCTGTCCCCCGCGCCCTCGATCAGCACGTGGCTGACCGTCTCGTCCTCCATGAAGCGGGCCAGCGCAAGGCGCAAGGAGACGACCATCTCCGGGTTCAAGGCGTTCAAGGCCGCAGGGCGGTTCAGGCGAAGGATGCCCGCCGGGCCTTCCATCCAGGCCATGACGGCCCGTTTGTCGTCGGTCGCACTCATCGTCAGTCTCCCGTTCCAGGGGACCGTATCGGACCCAATTGAACGGAATTTGACAACAGGGCGGGGTGCGATTCGCCCTTTTGCCGCGATTGCGCCGCAGAGCACCCACACAAACGTTACCGGACATGGTCGACATGTGCGGCAAAGCGATCTGTGGTAAAGGAAGCCTTTACGACCTCTTCCTACACTGGGGGCCATTGCTGACGATCTGATCCGACCGGAGGAAGACCCATGCACGGAATCGCACCCTCGAGACGAGGCTTCATGAAGACGGCGCTTTTGTCGATGACGCTTCTGGCCGGCTCGCGCCTGCCCGCCTATGCCGATGCGGGCTTCCAGCGCTGGATCGCCAACTTCGAAAAGACGGCCATGGCCAACGGTATCAGCCGCCAGACCTACCGGGCCGTCTTCGCCGGCGTGTCCGAGCCGGACCATGACGTCATCGAAAAGGCACGCTTCCAGCCCGAGTTCCGCGACGATGCGTGGGACTACATGGACAATCGCGTCAACGAGGAAACGGTGTCCGAAGGGCGCCGCATGGGCCAACAGTACAAGCGCTGGCTGGATGTCATCGAGCCGCGCTTCGGCGTCAGCCGCAACATCCTCCTGGCCATCTGGTCCATGGAATCGAGCTACGGCAAGGCGCTCGAGAAGCCGGGTTCGCTGAAGCACGTTCCGCAGGCTCTGGCCACGCTCGCCTATCTGGACCAGCGCCGCGCCAAGTTCGCACGCGAGCAGCTGATCGGCGCGTTGAAGATCGTACAGGCCGGCCATGTCAGCCCCAAGGGGCTCACCGGTTCCTGGGCCGGCGCCATGGGCCATACGCAGTTCATCCCGACCAGCTACCTCGCCTATGCCGTCGACATCGATGGCGACGGTCATCCGAACATCTGGACCTCGCCGCCGGACGCGCTCGCCACGGCCGCCAACCTGTTGCGCAAGAATGGCTGGCGCTCGGGCCGCACCTGGGGCTATGAGGCGATGGCCCCGCGCGGCACCAACCTCGCCGGCCTGGAGCGGGCCAACAAGTCGCTCGGCGAATGGCAGAGCCTCGGCTTTCGCCGCGCCAACGGGCAGGCCTTCCCGACGCCGTCCGACAACGCCAATCTCGTCATGCCGGCGGGGCCGAACGGGCCGATCTTCCTGATGACGCGCAACTTCTTCGTCATCAAGCGCTACAACAACGCCGATCGTTATGCGCTGGCCGTGGGGCATCTGGCCGACCGGATCGGCGGCGGTGGCGACTTCGCCCAGCCATGGCCGCGCGGCTACACGCCCCTGTCGGTGGCCGAACGCTACGAGTTGCAGCAGCGCCTGTCGCAACACGGCTTCTATGACGGAGAGATCGACGGCAAGATCGGCTCCGGCTCCCGGGCCTCGATCAGCGCCTACCAGCGCCAGCGCGGTGTCGCGGCCGATGGCAACGCATCCCGCGCGCTGCTCGATCTCTTGCGCCGGCACTGAACGTCAGAATGATGATGGCACCCCGCGACAGGACTCGGCTCTTGCTTCCGCTTCGCGGGGCCCTGATCGTCGCCGTGCTGGCGACGGGCGTTCCGGCGGCGCCGGCCTTTGCCCAGGAACAGCGGCCCCGCAACCTTCTGGAAATGCTCTTCGGGGCTCCGCGCCAGCAGGCGGAGCCGGCGCCTACGATCCGCCGGCAGAAGGCCCCGCGCAAGCAGGTGCGCCAGCGCCGCGCCAATCAGCCCGCGCGCCAGGCACGCCGGGCCGCACCGGTCGCGCCCGCTCCCGCCGCCGTCGAAAAGGCGGAGAATGCAAAGCGCATCCTCGTCATCGGCGATTTCATGGCCGCCTCGCTGGCCCGTGGCCTGACCGAAACCTTCGCAGGCAACGCCAATGCGGTGGTCATCTCCCGCGCCAACGGGTCATCGGGCCTCGTACGGGACGATTTCCACGATTGGCGCGCCGAGCTTCCGGCGCTTCTGGACAGTGAGAAGCCGGACCTCATCACCATCATGCTCGGCGGCAACGACCGCCAGGCCATCCGCGACGCAGGCAGCGGGCTCGCCCTACGCACGCAAGCCTGGACCGACAGCTACACGGCCCGCGTCACCGAGCTTGCCAACGCGCTCAAGGCATCCGGCCGTCCCTTCGTCTGGGTTGGCCAGCCATCCTACCAGTCCGACCGCATGTCCGAGGACATGGTGTTCCTGAACGGAATCTACCAGGCGGCCGTAACCTCGGCCGGGGGCGAGTTCGTGGATGTCTGGGGCGGCTTCACCGACGCCACCGGCTCCTTCATCTCGTCCGGGCCGGATGTGGAAGGGCAACAGACGCGGTTGCGCAATTCCGACGGCATCACCATGACGCCGGCCGGTGCGGACAAGCTCGCCTTCTTCGCACAGAAGCCCATTGCTCGGATCCTCGGCCTGGGCGATCCGTCCCTGAACGCGCCGGGTGCGGCCACCGGAAGCATGCCGCTGGAAGCGCCGGAGCCCGCTGTCGATCCGGCCAACGCCACCCATGTGCCGCCCGTCGCCTTCAGCGATCCCGCCTTCGATGGTGGCGACGGATTGCTGGCGGCGCCGGGCACGCCGCGCGGCCCGAGCGAGACGCCCTCCCCGCGCGAGCGACTGGTGCGTTCGGGCAGCATGCCCGCGCCGGTCGCCGGGCGCGCCGACAGCTTCGCCTGGCCGCGCGACGGCGGCTGATCCACCCTGCAAGGCCGGCGGCATTGGTGCCGCTTTCGATGGGCGGCGAGCCCGCGCCATTGGCGGGGCTCGCTCTCTGCATCGTCCGACTGTCCTGGCGTCCGTCCGCGCCTTAGCGCGGAAGTGTCGTCTGCCCGGTCAGGGCCAGGTCGATCGCCCGAGCCGCCTGGCGCCCTTCGCGGATCGCCCAGACCACGAGGGACTGGCCACGGCGCACGTCGCCCGCCGCATAGAGCTTGTCGATCGACGTCTCGTAGGACGTGTCATTGGCCTTGACGGCCACGTTGCCGCGCCGGTCTGCGGTCGTTTCCAGCCGATCGCCGAGCCCTGCCATCAGCCCTTCCGGATTGGGGCCGGCAAAGCCGATGGCGATAAAGGCCAGATCCGCTCGGATGATGAATTCGGTGCCGGGGATGGGGCGGCGCTTGTCGTCGACCTGGGCGCATTTGACGCCGGTCAGTTGACCGTCCTCGCCCACGAATTCGAGCGTGGCGATCTGGAATTCGCGCTGCGCGCCTTCAGCCTGGCTGGAGGAAACCCGCATCTTGGTTGCCCAGAAGGGCCAGGTCGCGAGCTTGTCTTCCGTCTTGGGCGGCATGGGGCGGATGTCGAGCTGCGTCACCCGGACGGCGCCCTGGCGGAAGGCCGTGCCGACACAGTCGGACGCCGTATCGCCGCCGCCCACCACCACGACATGCTTGCCGCCGGCCCAGACCTCAGGGCCGTCCCACAGGACGCTGGCGATGTTTTCGCCGCCGACGCGCCGGTTCTGCTGGACGAGATAGGGCATGGCGTCGTGAATGCCGTTAAGGCCGTTGGTCGGAATGCCGGCATCGCGCGGGCGCTCCGCGCCGCCGCTATACAGAACCGCGTCATAGGTGGCGGTCAGCTCGTCGAGGGACATGTCGCGACCGATCTCGACACCGCAGCGGAAGGTCACGCCCTCCTGGCTCATCTGCTCGACCCGCCGGTCGATCCAGTGCTTTTCCATCTTGAAGTCCGGAATGCCGTAGCGCAGCAGACCGCCCGGGCGGGACTCGCGCTCATACACGTCCACCGCATGGCCGGCACGGCCGAGCTGCTGGGCCGCCGCCAGTCCCGCGGGGCCCGAACCGATAATCGCCACGCGCTTGCCCGTCTGCGCTTCGGCCGGCTGCGGCACGATCAGGCCCAGCTTGTAGGCCTTGTCCGCCAGCGCCTGCTCCACCGTCTTGATGGCGACAGGCATGTCCTCAAGGTTCAGCGTGCAGGCTTCCTCGCACGGGGCGGGGCAGATGCGCCCGGTAAATTCCGGGAAGTTGTTGGTCGAATGCAGGTTGCGGATCGCCGCTTCCCAATCGCCCGAATAGACGAGGTCGTTCCAGTCGGGGATCTGGTTGTGGATCGGGCAGCCCGTCGGCCCATGGCAATAGGGCACGCCGCAATCCATGCAGCGCGCCGCCTGCTTGCCCACTTCCGCATCGGACATGGGAAGCGTGAATTCCCGGAAGTGTCGGATCCGGTCGGATGCCGGCTGATACTTCGGGGTCTGGCGATCGATCTCGAGAAAACCCGTAACCTTGCCCATGCGATGCTCCGTCCAATCTCGCGCCCGTGGTGCCCTCCCGGGGCCCCGCGCCATCGGGAGCCGGCGGGGGATGATCCATCATGCCCCGCGGCCCGGCAATTCCGTTTCGTTCCCTGAAGGTCCGGCCCACCTGGTCCGGCCCTGCGCTCTGGCCCTTCGGTCAGGGATCGCCTATTCGGCGGCGACCCCCATCCGCATCCGCTCCATTTCCTGGAGTGCGCGGCGATACTCGACCGGCATGACCTTCACGAAGCGGGGCCGGTAGCTTTCCCAGTTGTCCAGCATCTCCTTGGCCCGGGTGGAACCGGTATAGTGGAAATGGTTGGAAATGAGCTGGTAGAGCCGCTCGTCGTCGTGGCCCGTCATGTCGGAGGACACGTTGACCCGACCCTTGTGCTGAAGGTCACCGCCATGGTGGTGCAGCTTTTCGAGGAGATCGTCCTCTTCCGGCACCGGTTCCAGATCGACCATGGCCATGTTGCAGCGCTCGGCGAAGTCGCCGACCTCGTCATAGACATAGGCGACGCCGCCCGACATGCCGGCCGCGAAGTTGCGGCCCGTCTGGCCGAGGATCACGACCACACCGCCGGTCATGTACTCGCAGCCATGGTCGCCGACACCCTCCACCACGGCAATGGCGCCGGAGTTGCGCACCGCGAAACGCTCGCCCGCGACACCCCGGAAGTAGCACTCGCCGGAAATTGCGCCGTAGAGCACCGTATTGCCGATGATGATGGATTCCTCCGGCACGATCCGCGTTTCGGGCCGGGGCTTGATGATGATGCGCCCGCCCGAAAGGCCCTTGCCGACATAGTCGTTGCCATCGCCCACCAGCTCGAAGGTGACGCCGCGCATCAGGAACGCGCCGAAGCTCTGCCCGGCCGTGCCACTCATCAGGACGCGGATCGTGTCGTCGGGCAGGCCCTTCAACCCGTAGGCCTTGGCGACGGCGCCCGACAGCATGGCGCCGGCCGAGCGATCGACGTTGCCGATCGGCGTTTCGATCACCACCTGCTGGCGGCGCGACAGGGCCGGCTCCGCCTCGGCGATCAGCTTGCGGTCGAGCACGGTGTCGATCGGATGCTGCTGCCGGCGCGTCCACAGGAGTTCCTCACGCGGGGCCTCCGGCTTGAAGAAGACCTTGGAGAAGTCGAGCCCCTTGGCCTTCCAGTGATCGACGAGCGGCTTCTTGTCGAGGCGGTCGGACTGGCCGATCAGCTCCGAAACGCTGCGCACGCCCATGGCGGCCATGATCTCGCGCACCTCTTCCGCAACATAGAAGAAGAAGTTGATCACATGCTCGGGCAGGCCCTTGAACCGCTTGCGCAGCACCGGGTCCTGTGTGGCGACGCCCACCGGGCAGGTGTTCAGGTGGCACTTGCGCATCATGATGCAGCCCGCCGCGATCAGCGGACCGGTCGAGAAGCCGAATTCGTCCGCGCCAAGCAGCGCGCCGATGACGACGTCGCGGCCGGACCGCAGGCCACCATCCACCTGCAGCGCAATGCGCGAGCGCAGCCCGTTGAGCACCAGGGTCTGCTGCGTTTCCGCAAGGCCCATTTCCCAGGGGG
This sequence comes from Aureimonas frigidaquae, assembly GCF_001463905.1. GTDB lineage: Bacteria > Pseudomonadota > Alphaproteobacteria > Rhizobiales > Rhizobiaceae > Aureimonas > Aureimonas frigidaquae. Next base: position 353,684 of record NZ_BBWR01000008.1, on the reverse strand, counting down.
AGCCGGCATGCTTGATGGAGGTCAGGGGCGAAGCGCCCGTGCCGCCATCATATCCCGACACGATGATATGGTCGGCACGCGCCTTGGCGACGCCGGCCGCCACGGTCCCGACGCCGACTTCGGACACCAGCTTGACCGAGATGTCGGCCTCCGGGTTCACGTTCTTCAGGTCGAAGATCAGCTGCGCCAGATCCTCGATCGAGTAGATATCGTGATGCGGCGGCGGCGAAATGAGGCCGACGCCCGGCGTGGAATGCCGCGTCTTGGCGATCGTCGCATCCACCTTGTGGCCCGGAAGCTGGCCGCCCTCGCCCGGCTTGGCGCCCTGCGCGACCTTGATCTGCAGCATGTCGGCATTGACCAGGTAATCGGTGGTCACGCCGAACCGGCCGGAGGCGATCTGCTTGATCGCCGACCGTTCGGGGTTGCGGCTGCCGTCGGGCAGCGGCTGGTAGCGGTCGGGCTCTTCGCCGCCCTCGCCCGTGTTGGACTTGCCGCCGATGCGGTTCATCGCCACGGCCAGCGTGGCATGCGCCTCACGAGAAATGGAGCCGAAGCTCATGGCGCCGGTGGAGAAACGCTTGACGATTTCCCGCGCCGGCTCGACCTCGTCCAGCGGGACGGGGTTCAGGCCGGCTTCTTCCGCCATGCGGATCCGGAACAGTCCGCGAATGGTGGAGTTGGCAACCGCGCTCTGGTTCACCAGGGCGGCATATTCCTTGTACTTTTCCCAGCTTTCCAGGCGAACGGCGTGCTGCAGCGTGGCGACGGCCTCCGGCGACCAGATATGGGCCTCGCCGCGCATGCGGAAGTTATACTCGCCGCCCACTTCGAGCGAGCGCGCCAGGACCGGATCGGCCGAGAAGGCAAGCGTGTGCCGCAATTGCGTCTCCGCCGCGACTTCCTCCAGCCCCACGCCCTCGATGGTCGTGGCGGTGCCGGCAAAGTAGCGCTCGACGAAATCGGACTTCAGCCCGATCGCATCGAAGATCTGCGCGCCGCAATAGGACTGGTAGGTGGAAATGCCCATCTTGGACATGACCTTCAACAGGCCCTTGCCGACCGACTTGATGAAGCGGTTGATGATTTCCTTCTGGTCGACCTCCGGCGGAAAATCGCCGCGCGCATGCATGCCGAGCAGCGTGTCGAAGGCCAGATAAGGGTTGATCGCCTCCGCGCCGTAGCCGGCAAGGCAGGCGAAGTGATGCACTTCGCGCGGCTCGCCCGATTCCACGACAAGGCCGGCCGCCGTCCGCAGCCCCTTGCGGATCAGGTGGTGATGCACCGCCGCGCAGCCGAGCAGCGCAGGGATCGGAATGCGGTCCGGGCCGACCTGGCGATCGGACAGGATGATGATGTTGTAACCGCCGACGACGGCCGCTTCCGCACGCTCGCACAGGCGCTCCAGCGCACCGGCCATGCCGCCCGCGCCCTGGTCGGACGGGTAGGTCATGTCCAGCGTCTTGGTGTCGAAGCGGTCCTCGGAATGGCCGATGTTGCGGATCTTCTCCAGATCGCCATTGGTCAGGATCGGCTGGCGCACTTCCAGCCGCTTGCGGCGCGAGGTGCCTTCCAGGTCGAAGATGTTGGGGCGCGGGCCGATGAAGGAGACGAGGCTCATCACCAGCTCCTCGCGGATCGGATCGATCGGCGGGTTGGTGACCTGCGCGAAGTTCTGCTTGAAATAGGTGTAGAGCAGCTTCGACTTTTCCGACATGGCGGAGATGGGCGTATCGGTGCCCATGGAGCCGATCGCTTCCTGGCCGGTGGTCGCCATCGGCGCCATCAGGATGCGCGTGTCTTCCTGCGTGTAGCCGAAGGCCTGCTGACGGTCGAGCAGCGACACGTCGGAGCGGGCCGCGCGCGGTGCCACGGGCTGCTGATCCTCCAGGATGAGCTGGCTGGACTTCAGCCAGTCCCGGTAGGGATTGGCGTTGGCGATCTCGCGCTTGACCTCCTCGTCCGAGACGATGCGGCCCTTCTCCAGATCGATCAGCAGCATACGGCCCGGCTGCAGGCGCCACTTCTTGACGATCCGTTCTTCGGCGACATCCAGCGTCCCGGCTTCCGACGCCAGGATGACGAAGTCGTCGTCCGTCACGACATAGCGCGCAGGCCGCAGGCCGTTGCGGTCGAGCGTGGCGCCGATCTGCCGGCCGTCGGTGAAGCAGACCGCGGCCGGCCCATCCCAAGGCTCCATCAGCGCAGCGTGGTACTCGTAGAAGGCCTTGCGCTCGGGCGACATCTGCTTGTTGCCGGCCCAGGCTTCCGGTATCAGCATCATCATGGCGTGGACGAGCGAATAGCCGCCCTGCGTCAGGAATTCGAGCGCGTTGTCGAAGCAGGCCGTATCGGACTGGCCTTCGTAGGAGATCGGCCAGAGCTTGGAGATATCGTTGCCGAACAACTCGGAATCGACCGAGGCCTGACGCGCAGCCATCCAGTTCACGTTGCCGCGCAGCGTGTTGATCTCTCCGTTATGGGCCACCATCCGGTAGGGATGCGCCAGGCGCCAGGACGGGAAGGTGTTCGTCGAAAAGCGCTGATGGACCAGCGCCAGAGCGCTTTCGAAGCGCGGATCCGTCAGGTCCTTGTAATAGGCGCCCACCTGGGCGGCCAGGAACATGCCCTTGTAGACGATGGTCCGGGACGACAGCGACACGACGTAGAAATCTGTGTCGACGGCGTTCATCTCCGCATAGACGCGGTTGGACACGACCTTGCGGATCAGGAAGAGCTTGCGCTCGAAATCCTCGTCGCTGGCGCAGGCCGCCGAGCGCTTGATGAAGACCTGACGGTGCACCGGCTCCGTGGCGACGATCTCCACGGCCTTGGACAGGGATGCGTTGTCGACGGGCACTTCGCGCCAGCCGATGACCTGCTGCCCTTCCTCGGCGGCGACCTTTTCGAAGACCTCCTTGAAATGCAGGCGGCGCTGCTCGTCCTGCGGCATGAAGACGAAGCCGACGCCATACTGCCCGGGCTCCGGCAGCGCGACACCCTGGGCCGCCATCTCCGCCTCGAAGAAGGCATGCGGGATCTGCACCAGGATTCCAGCGCCGTCGCCCACCAGCGGATCCGCCCCGACGGCACCGCGATGTGTCAGGTTCTCGAGGATCTTGAGACCCTTGGTCACCACGTCGTGCGACTTGACGTTCTTCATGTTGGCGATGAAGCCGACGCCGCAGGCATCGTGCTCGTTCGCCGGGTCGTACAATCCCATGCGCGGCGGGATACCGTGCCCGCGCGTCGTGACGGATTGGCTGGAAACGGCCGTCGAATTCTTCATGGCGTTCTCCCCCGCGTCCGGCTGCAATGCCGCACGAGACTACATGACCTGTCGTGGCCCAATATGACAGTACCACTGACCTATCGGCCTTATGGCAGGTTTTTAGACTCCCTTCAATAAGCACATTAAATCGATTTAATCAGCTTCAATCGCCCCTAAATCGCGTTTAAATCGATTGAAACCACCTTTACGCACCAATTTGCAAGGATTATGCAGGTAAAAAATTTCTTCTCAATCAGGGATTTCACATGATTTTCTCGTCCGACAACTGGTCCGGCGCGCATCCTGCCGTGGCCGAGGCCCTCGCGCGGGAAGCGGGCGTTGCAGGCGCTGCGTATGGCAACAGCGAAGTGGATGGCCGTGTCGCCCGGCATTTTGCCGAGATCTTCGAGCGGGAGGTTTCCGTTTTCTTCGTGGGCACGGGCACGGCGGCGAACGCACTGGCGCTGGCTGCCTTTGCCCGGCCGGGCGGGGTCATCCTGTGCCATGACGACGCGCATATCCGCGTGGACGAATGTGGCGCGCCCGAGTTCTTCGCAACGGCCCGCCTGTCCACGGTGCCGGGTGCGGCGGGGCGGATGGATCTGGCTGCGCTCGCCGCCGCCCTCGATGCCTTCGATCCTGCTTTCGTGCATGGCGGCCAGCCGATGGCCGTTTCGATCAGCCAGGCGACGGAAGCCGGCACCTTCTACAGGCTGGAGGAAATCGCCGCTGTTGCGGCCCTGGCGCATGGGCGTGGCCTTCCGCTCCACATGGACGGCGCGCGCTTCGCCAATGCAGCCGCTGCGCTCGGCGCCTCCCCGGCGGACATGACCTGGCGGGCCGGCGTGGACGTCCTGTCCTTCGGCGCAACCAAGAATGGTTGCTGGTGCGCCGAGGCCATCCTGTTCTTCGATCCGCAGAAGGCGGCGGAGTTCGCCTTCGTCCACAAGCGCGGCGGGCAGCTCTTTTCCAAGACCCGGTTTATCGCGGCGCAGTTCGAGGCCTATCTCAAGGACGGTCTCTGGCTGCGTCTGGCGGCCCATTCCAATGCCATGGCGGACCGGCTGCGCGACGGGTTGAAGGCATCGGCCACCGGCGCACGCCTGGCCTGGCCGACCCAGGGCAACGAGGTCTTCGCCATCGTGCCCGATGCGCTGATCGCCGCAGCGCGCGCCGCAGGCGCCCAGTTCTACGACTGGCCGGCGGACAGTGCGGCCGATCTGTCATCCGATGAAACAATGATCCGCCTCGTCACCAGCTGGAACACGACCGATGAGGAGGTCGACAGCCTTCTGCGCATCGTCGGGGCGGCGGCCTGACCCGACGGAACGAAGCCCCTGCCCCGACGTTTCCTGATGTATCGAAAGCATCGCACAGGAGGTTCACAGGAAATGTCCAAGGATGCATTCGCCCAAGGCAAACTTGCCTTCGAGCACAACCTGCCGATGTCGTCCTGCGATTACCCGGTGGGTTCGAGCCTACGGGCCGACTGGATGGCCGGCTGGACCGAGGCCAACAATCTATCGCGCAAACCATCCGCCGCATCGCAGACGCATGTCGGCATGATGGGTGACGGGACGGAAGAGCAGAACCTGAACCAGACGGGCAATCCGGCCGCCCGCATCACGGAATCCGAGGTCCGGGACGCTTTCTCGAAACACTGAGAAGGCGCTGGCAACCGATAGAAGAAGGGCTGTGGACCCATCGGTTCACAGCCCTTTTTCGTGGCGCCGACCTTCGCAAGAAAGACGGCGCGTGGCTCAGGCCACGCGCCGTTTCTTGTGAGTTTGTCAGACTTGGCGTCCGCGCTTCTTTGCGGGATCAGGCCACGTCGGCTTCGAGCGCCTTGGCATTGCCGTTATCGGCAACGGCAATGTCGATCCGGCGCGGCTTCATCGCCTCGGGGATGATGCGCTCGAGGTCGATGTGGAGCAGCCCGTTCTTGAGGGTCGCGCCCTTCACCTCCACATGCTCGGCAAGCTGGAAGCGGCGCTCGAAGGCGCGCCCGGCTATGCCACGATGCAGGAAGCGGGTCGCCTCGCCCTCGGGCTCCTGTCGCTCACCGGTCACGGTCAGCACGTTCTCGCGCGATTCGAGCGACAGTTCGCTACCGTCGAAACCGGCGACGGCCATGGTGATGCGATAGGCATTCTCGCCCGTGCGCTCGATATTGTAGGGCGGGTAGCTCTGCGTGTTCTCGACGCTGCCGATATTGTCGAGCATCGAAAAGAGCCGGTCGAAACCGACGGTGGAGCGGTACAGCGGAGCAAAATCGACGTTACGCATGGTGTGTCCTCTCTGAGCAACTCTTGCGTTATGGCCCCCGCCTCGACGCCCCCGGTCTCCGGCGGGCAGGCTTGGAAGGCCAGCGGCCCCTTCTGGCGGCCGCAGGGAAAAGGTGGGAATTGGGTTTTGCGGTGTCAAGAGAGGCTTCATCGTCGGCTGAACGGGCGATGAACGGCGCCTTCCCATTGCGTTCAGGCGATCTGCGCGACATTGCGAATCGTAAGAGGCAACCGCGACGTCCCGTCCCTTCCGTCGCGGTCGTTTGACCGGAAGCATCCTCGGATGCTTCCGGTTTTTTTGGCGCGTGCAGACCGGATGCTGGTCGATGGCGATCCGTGATAGATGTGCAACCGGGCGGCGCGCCGGCGCCGCCTCGCGAGCCGAAGGGTCAGTATGAACCAGCCAGCCATGTTCCACGCGACACCCGACAATCCGGCACCGTCCGCCTTGAGCGGGGACTATCTCATCACCTCCAACGGGCGCCGCCTGCGCTATGCGATCACGCGGCCTTCGGGGCCAAGCCGTGGCACGGTCCTGATCCTGCCCGGTCGCAACGAGTGTATCGAAAAATACTTCGAGACGCTGCGCGACCTCAACGAGCGCAGCTTCACCGCCCTCATCTTCGACTGGCGTGGACAAGGCGGATCGGACCGCATCCTGAAGAACCCGGCCAAGGGCCACATCACCAGTCTGTCGCACTATTATGCCGATATCGACATGGTGTTCCGCAACGTCGCCCTTCCGGACTGCCCGGGCCCCTACGTCATCCTGGGCCATTCGCTCGGCGGGCTCGCGGCGCTGCGTTTCATGCCGCGCTTCCAGAACCGGATCGAGCGTATCGTCCTGTCCGCGCCGCTCGTGGCGCTTCCCGCGCATGGGCGCCCCATCGCCACGCTGGCTGCTGCCCTGCGCTATACGGGTCTCGGTCGCCTGGCCATCCGCCGCCTGCGGCGCCATGGCCCAGGCTGGAACGCGGCCACCAACCCACTGACGAGCGATCCCGTCCGCTTCGCACGCAACGATGCGATCATCCGTGCCGCGCCGCAGCTCGGCGTCACCAGCCTCACCGCCGGCTGGCTGCACGCTGCCTGCCGGGCCATGCGGCGCCTGGAGGACACGGATTTCATCGCGCAGCTTCACATTCCCACGCTCATCGTCACGGCGGGGGCCGACCGGGTGGTCGATTGCGCGGCGGCAGAGCGGCTCGCCTGGCGCATGCGCTCCGGCCACGCTCTGTCCCTGCCGCATGCGCGCCATGAGCTCCTTCAGGAGAAGGACCTCTACCGCGCGCCCTTCCTGGCGGCGTTCGAGGCTTTCGTGGAAGGGGTGATGCCCCTGCCGGAGCCTGCGGCCGGCACGCTTCCCGAGCCGGCCATCTGAAGAAGGCGCGGGCCTAGCCGTTCAGAATGCGCATCGCCGCCTCGTGCAGGGCCGGCGTCGCGGCGGCGATCACATCGCCGCCGTCTTCGGCACGCCCGCCATCGAATGTCGTCACCACCCCGCCGGCATTCTCGATGATGGGGATCAGCGCCACGATGTCATAGGGCTGCAGCCCCGTCTCCACGCACAGGTCCACGTGACCGGCGGCCAGCATGGCAAAGGCATAGCAGTCCAGCCCGTAGCGCCGCAGGCGCACCGCCGCCTCGAGCGCTTCGAAGCGCTCGCCCGCGGCGCCGCGGAACATGCGCGGGTCGGTCGTCATCAGCGTTGCATCGGCAAGCGCGCCGACATTCCGCACATGCAACGGGACCGTGCCGGCCGGACCGTCCATGAAGCTGCCGTCCCCGATGGTCCAGAAGCGCTCGCCCGTAAAGGGCTGGCTCATGATGCCGGTACGCGCCCGCCCGTCGACGCACAGGCCGATCAACGTGCCCCAGACGGGAACGCCGCTGATGAAGGCCCGCGTCCCGTCGATCGGGTCGATGACCCAGAGCGCAGGCCCCGTCCCGCGCCGGCCGAACTCCTCGCCCAAAATGGCGTGGTCGGGAAAGGCATCGGCGATTAGCGTGACGATGGCGCGCTCGGCCTCCCGGTCGGCCTCCGTCACGGGATCGAAGGCGCCGGACAATTTGTTGTCGACGCTGCCGCCCTGCCGGAAACGGGGCAAGGTCTGGCCGGCCGCGGCATCGGCGAGCCGGAACAGGAAGTCGCGGTCGGGCATGGTGGTCATATCGGTCACTCGCGATCGGTGCGCCGTTGGCGCGTTTTGAAGGAAAGCTGTCTGCCCGGGCGCCTATTCGGCGGCCGCGGGCCGGCCCATGTCGGCCGCGACATCCATGGAGAAGCCATGGACGAACTGAGCGAGATTCGCCCGCAGGGACTGAAAGTTGGCGGACGGCGTGAACTGCGCCTCGTCGGCGTAGAGCGCGCGGCTGATCTCGATCTGGATGGCGTGCACATTGTCGTGCGGCCGTCCGTAATGTTCGGTGATGAAGCCGCCGGCATAAGGCTTGTTGCGCACGACATCGTATCCGAGCGCCTTCAGCTCCATGACGGCGCAGGACATGAAGCGTGGCGCCGCGCTGGTGCCGAACCTGTCGCCGAGCACCATGTCGGGGCGTCGATTGCCCGGCATGGGCCGGACCGAAGACGGCATGGAATGGCAATCGATCAGGATGGCGAAGCCGAATCGGGCGCGCGTTTCATCCAGAATGCGGCGCAGGTAGGCATGGAACGGGAAGTAGATCGTCTCGATGCGCGCCAGTGCCTCACGCGCGGAGAGCCGCCCGCGATAGATTTCCTGGCGCTCGGCCACGATGCGCGGGATCGTGCCGAGCCCGCCGGCCACCCGGGCCGAGGCTGCATTGATGTGCGGTGGAAGCTCGCCCTCGAACATGGCGGGATCGAGTTCGAAGGGCTCGCGGTTGAGGTCCAGATAGGCGCGCGGAAAGCGCGCGACGATCAGCGGCGCCCCGAGTTGCGGCACGAAATCGAAGAGCCGGTCGACGAACAGATCCTCCGAACGCCGCACCGCATCGCCTTTCAGGCGAGAGGCGGCGATGAAGGCCGCTGGGTAGGCCCGGCCGCTGTGCGGCGAGCAGAAGACAATGGGCAAGGTCTGCTCGGCGGGCGCGAACACTTCGAAAGCCGGGCACGGCCCGGCGGTGGTTTCGAAGATCGGCACGTCGTTTCCCGGATCAGTCATGCGTGTCCACTGGTTTTAGGCAAGCTGCCTGCCTTATCTAATGTGGCGTGCGCGGCGTAGGCAATCCACCCCTTCGCGCTTGAGGGCTGTCCCACCTGCCTCCGGATGCGATATCCTGATGGAATGAAGATCGACTTGCCGGCACCGGGCCGGCGCAACGGATTGGAACGATGTCGAAGATTTTGCTGGCCGAAGACGACAACGACATGCGGCGTTTCCTGGCCAAGGCGCTCGAGAAAGCCGGCTACGAGGTCACGTCCTACGACAATGGCGCGAGCGCCTATGAGCGCCTGCGCGAGGAGCCCTTCTCGCTGCTCCTGACGGATATCGTCATGCCGGAAATGGACGGGATCGAACTGGCCCGCAGGGCGACCGAACTCGACCCGGACCTGAAGGTCATGTTCATCACCGGCTTCGCCGCCGTCGCCCTGAATCCCGATTCCAAGGCACCCAAGGACGCCAAGATCCTGTCCAAGCCCTTCCACCTGCGCGAGCTGGTCGAAGAGGTCGGAAAGATCCTCCAGGACGCGGCCTGAATTTTTTGCGCAGCGGCCAGGATCGGCGCTTGGAATCACTTGACCGAATCCAAGGCGTATGGTCTATGCCGCTCCATCGAATGGGCGTGTAGCTCAGCGGGAGAGCACTACGTTGACATCGTAGGGGTCACAGGTTCAATCCCTGTCACGCCCACCATTCGATCCCCTGCTACGTAAGGGTTTGGCACTTCGACTACGAAGTTACCAGTAGGTTCATTGAACCCACGCTATACGGCCTGGCGGCTGTCCTGCGTTTCAAACGGTGGGTAGGTACTCCGTCAGAGCCTTCCTCGCTTGGCCGAGGATTCTGCTATCTATCTTTTTCTTTTGAACAGCCGTCTTGGGTCGGCTTTCAGCGTAGAAAAGTAATGTCGAGCCTCAAGCTCGGGTGTCAGTGTATGCGTTACACCACTCCCGAGCGATTACTGCCCTGTCGTTCAGCGGCAGCGCTCAAATTGCAGTCGTCTCCGTACCAATGCGTGCAACTACCATCGATCGAACGTCGACCTTGGCTCGAAGGCGCGCTGCCAGGAGGGCCATACCGCTGATCTTCCGCTGGACAAACAGCGTGTCGGTTGGGGGAACGTGCCACGCCTCGCTGTCCTGCGCTACGCGCAGTGCTTGTTCTCGGACGATCGAAAGGAAGTTGCGATCCGCAAAGTCGAACGGCCCCTCCCGAGCAGTCTCGGCGACGATTATTTCGATCATGCGTTCGATCAGCGCTTCGTGTCGCCTTGCCGCTTCCTTCCCAACGAACCCAGCCGCAATGGCGGCTCTCTTAACCGCTTCGCCGTCTCCTGAGATACCACTGTACAAAAGCGTGCGATATCCATCCGCAGTGGCGGCCGGGACTGGCCGAGTCGCTCCAAAGTCCAGGAGGACAATTCGCCTGCTTTCAGGTTGATAGCGGAAGTTAGCGAAGTTCGGGTCGGTCTGCATCACGCCGAACTCGAAAAGCTCGTCGAGAACCAATGAGACAAGAAGTGATGCAATGCGATCGCGCTCGGTCTGCGATGCGCTAACCATATCCTCGATCGGCACACCGTCGACAAACGTCATCGTGAGAACGTTCTCGGTGGTGAAGTCCGCAGCGAGCGTCGGTACGACGTACCCTCCCTTTCCGGCGAGTAAGCCGCGGTAAGCCTCCATCTGCGCGCCCTCGCGCCTGTAGTCGGTCTCTTCGTGAAGCTGTGCCTTGGCCTCCGCAAGAAGCGGAGCGATGCTGAGCTCTCGCGGCAGCAGACCGGACAGACGCAGGAGCGCAGCGACATTGTCGACATCGGCATCGATGCTGGCTCGCACGCCAGGATACTGAATTTTGACTGCCAGCTCACGTCCGTCGCTTGCTACGGCGCGGTGGACCTGACCAATGGACGCGGCGGCGATCGGCTTGTCATCGAAACGCTGAAATCGCAAACGCCATTCGTGTCCCCATTCCGCCGTGAGTACGCGTTGGAGCTGAACGGGCGGCATGGGATCGGCGTCGGCTCGAAGGCGCGCCATGATCTGCGAGAGTTCCGCAGGCAGAGCATCGCCGGCATCCAGCGACATCATCTGGCCCAGCTTCATTGCCGCCCCGCGCAGGTGAGACAGGCGATCGGCGACCCGCACGAGATTGCCGGGCGTCATTAACATGTCCGGCAATCGCGGACGCTGTCCATCCGCCAGGCGCCGGGCTCCTTCGGCAAGCATCCCGCCCGCCAGGCCGCCGGCCAATCGCCCGAACTGCCCAAACCTCGACAAGCGCCCACTTGGCACCGAACGCCCTTTTGGCATGTCGCCTTTGCTACTCATGCCGATATCGCCCTGCTCGTTCTCATCGATGCTCCAACCGGCTAGCAATGCTCTGAAGCGCAGGGCGCACCCGCAGAAAGGCGCGGTAAAACCGTTCCAGGACGAAAAGTGCGAGCGGTGCCTGACACGCTCGCCCAAGCGGACGCAGAAGCGGAATTGCGCGCCACATTGCGGCAAAGGCTTCGGCACCACTAACCACGCGCCCGTTCTCCATCGCGTGAAAGCGTTCAAGCAGTTCCGCTCGGCTACGCGGACAGGATGCCACTTCGGCCTGGGCAGCATCGATGAAGCGGATCGCGCCTCGCCGATCAAGCCAGCGCATCAGCGCAATCTCCCGTCGACACAATGGGCACGAGCCATCGTGCCAGACCGTCAGTTTCGTCATGACCGTAAGATGGTGCGATCGATCTGCGGTGTCGCCCCCATTGCCTGCGGCAGATCGCGCGTTCACTTCCAGTCAGCTGACGTATTCCGGTGCGCAACGCATTCGCTTAGTTGCCCAGGCGAACCGATGATGTCCGTGATGCAAGGTTGGAGGGTTCCGTTAGCCTGCTTAAGCACCAAGCCGGCAGCATTCGACAAATTGATCCCTATGTCATACGATGACTCTTCGGATCATGCAGTGGCTCTCGCCCGAGACGCTGTAAATTGGCAGAGGTTGATTTGGCTCGCAGACCTACCGTATCCCAGGGACGTCCCCTGCGGGAGATCGTCATTGACACCTTACGACAGAACATCGTCGACGGCGATTATGCCCCCGGCGATCAATTGCCTACCGAACCAGTCCTGGTGTCCCGTTTCGGATACAGTCGAACCGTTATCCGCGAAGCGATCGCGGCCCTTCGCGCCGACGGTCTTGTCGACTCGCGTCACGGTGTCGGCGTTTTCGTGATCGGGCCGAAGCGCCCAAACGCCGAACTGGAGCTGTTCCGGCAGGCAACCGATAAAATCTCGGACATTATCGAGGAACTGGAACTGCGCATCGGTGTAGAGGTAGAGGCAGCCGGGCTTTCAGCCCTGCGCGCGTCGCCCGCCCAGGAAGCGGAGATCCTGTCTCTTGTCGACGAGTTCCGCACCCTGGTAGAGCGCGGGGAGCCGACTGACGAAGCCGATTTTGCCTTTCACATGGCCGTTGCCAAGGCAACGAACAACACGCGCTTCCAGAGCTTCCTGGAGCACATCGGAAAGCGGATCATCCCACGCGTGAAGTTCCGGACGGTCATGGGGGGCATCGACCCCCTACCGAACCGCGACCGCCTGATCATGGAGGAGCACGAGGCTGTCGCCGACGCCATTTCCCAGCGCGACCCGGAGGCCGCGCGGGAGGCCATGCGTCGCCACCTCCAAGGCGGGATAAAGCGGTATCGTGCGCTCACACGAGCCCGGACCATCGACAGAACCAGTTGACGCCCGCATACAGTCATCATATGACTGGTTAGCCTACTCATATGATGCGAGCGAAAATGTCTCCTGATGAATTAAAGTCGGCCCTGTCTTCCGGCCTCCTCTCTTTTCCTGTTACCCATTTCGATGCGAACGGAGCCTTGAGCCTTGATACGTACCGCCGCCACGTGGAATGGCTGTCGGGCTTCGAGGCCAGTGTTTTGTTCGCAGCAGGAGGAACCGGCGAGTTCTTCTCGCTGACGCCCGAGGAGATCGGAAGCGTCATCCAGGCAGCAAAGGAGGCGTCAGGGCCTGTGCCGATCGTTTCCGGTTGCGGCTACGGCACGGAAATGGCCAAGGATATCGCTCGCCGCGCCGAAGCCGCAGGCGCGGACGGCCTCCTGCTTCTGCCGCATTACCTTATCGGCGCGCCGCAGGAAGGGCTCTTCCGTCACATTGAAGCGGTCTGCCAGGCGACCGGCCTCGGCGTTGTCGTCTATAACCGCTCCAACTCAGTGGTGAACGCCGATACGTTGGCACGCCTTGCCGACAGCTGTCCTAACCTCATCGGCTTCAAGGACGGCACCGGGCAGATTTCACTGGTACGCGAAATATCCGCCAAACTCGGGGAGAGGCTCTGCTACATCGGCGGCATGCCGACCCACGAGCTCTTCGCCGAAGCGTTCAATGCAGCGGGGGTGACGACCTATTCCTCTGCCGTCTTCAATTTCGTGCCGGGCCTTGCCGTCCGTTTCTTCAAGGCGATGCGTACTGGCGACCGTGCGACGATGGAGACGATCCTGAAGGACTTTTTCTACCCCTTCGCAGCCATCCGCGACCGTCAGGCAGGGTACGCGGTCTCCATCATCAAGGCGGGAGCGGACATCGTTGGGCAGGCGCCCGGCCCCGTGCGCGCGCCCCTGACGGACTTGACCCACGAGGAGCGCGGGATGCTGGCCGCCCTTATCGAAAAAAACGCCTGAACCAAGGACGAGCCGACGCGGGAGGCGTCGGCTGTCCGGAACCGACGAAACGAATGGGAGGATCACCATGAGAACGAACGCGATAGTCAGAATGGCGTTTGCGGCGCTCGCCGGCGCCGTTGTTCAGCCCGCTTTTGCGCAAGCACCCACCGACGAGATAACGATTGTTCTGCCGGAGCAGCCCAGTAATCTCGAACCTTGCGGCTCGATCCTTACCGATGTCGGGCAGGTGCTTAGCCAGAATATCACGGAATCGCTGACCGTCGTCGATCCGGCGGACGGCTCGGTCGACGCCAAGCTGGCGACCGAATGGAGCCAGGTCGAACCGTTAACGTGGCGGTTCAAGCTCCGCGAAGGGGTCAAGTTCCAGGACGGCGAAGCCTTCGATGCCGAAGCGGTCAAGTTTTCCATCGACCGGATGACGAGCAAGGCCTTCACGTGTAACAACCTGGCGAAGTTCGGTAATGACACGATCACCGTTGAGGTGATCGATCCCACCACCATCGATGTGACGTCGACCCAGCCGCAGCCGATCCTGCCGACCTTGATCAGTGTAGCGATGATCGTCTCGCCCAAGACTTCGGCGACGCAGGCAACCAATGCCCCGATCGGCACCGGGCCGTACACGCTGGCCCAGGCTACGCCCGAACGTATCGTCCTCGAGCGTTTCGGCGATTACTGGGGCGAAGAGCCGGCGGTCGCCAAGGCGACCTACGTCTGGCGGGGCGAGTCTTCCCTGCGGATCGCGATGATCCAGACTGGTGAAGCCGACCTGACGCCTACGATCGCGTTGCAGGACGCGACCGATCCCAGCCGCGACTTCTCCTACCTGAATTCGGAGACGACCGCAGTGCGCATCGACATGGACTATCCCCCACTCGACGACGCGCGCGTCCGCAAGGCGCTGAACCTGGCGATCGACTGGGAAGGCATGGCCAGCCTCTTCGGCGACAAAGCCTTGCGCGCTGCGCAGATGGTGCCGCCGGGAATCAACGGCCATGACGAGGGCCTGAAGCCCTGGACCTTCGATCCGGACGCAGCAGCAGAGTTGATCGAAGAAGCCCGTTCCGCGGGCGTGCCTGTCGATACAGAGATCAATCTCATCGGCCGAAACGGGATTTATCCCAACGGCACGGAAGCCATGGAAGCCATGATGGCCATGTGGAACGATGCCGGCCTGAACGTGAAACTGACAATGCTCGACGTCGCGGACTGGACCCGCTACCTGCAAAAGCCGTTCCCGGCCGAGCGTGGCCCGACGCTTCTTCAGATCCAGCACGACAACAACAAGGGCGACGCCGCCTTTACGGTACCTTTGCTATACCGCTCGTCCGGCAGCTACTCGACGCTGAACGATCCGGCTTTGGACACCGAGATCGACACTGCGCTGGCCGAGACCGGGGAAGAGCGGAGCCGCAAGTTCCGCGAGGTCTTCGGGAAGGTCCATGACGATATCGCCGCTGACGTGCCCATGTTCCACATGATCGGCTACACCGCCGTTGGGCCGCGCATCGACTGGCGCCCCAGCTTAGCCACCAACAGCGAAATCCCCCTTTCGCAGATCCGCTTCAAATAGCAGGGCGCGCTCCGGAGGGCTATTCGCCCTCCGGCAGGCCCTCGCATTTCCCGACGGACATCGATCCCCATGCTCGGCTTCATTGGCAAGCGCGCGTTGAACAGCGCGGTCTCCATCCTTGGACTCCTGGTCATCGTCTTCGTGCTGACGCGCCTGACCGGGGACCCGGCTGCCCTTTTTCTTCCCCTGGACTCGTCCCAGGAGGCACGGCAGGAGTTCAACCGGCTGAACGGCTTCGACCGTCCGGTCGTCCTTCAGTTCCTGACCTATCTGCGTGACCTCCTGCACCTCGATTTCGGCATGTCGCTGCGACAGAACCGACCGGCGATGGAAGTGGCGCTGGAAGCCTTCCCACGCACGCTTCAACTGGCCGCCGTCGCCATTCTCCTATCGTTTTCACTTGCGATCGCCGTCGGGGCGCTTGCGGCAGCAAGACCCGGCGGCTGGTTCGACCGCCTGTCGAGTTTTCTTTCCCTCGCGGGCGCCAGCGCACCGGACTTCTGGGTTGCGATTGTCGGCGTCCTGATCTTCTCGGTTGGCCTGGGGCTACTGCCGACGTCGGGAACCGGCGGCATTGCTTATTGGATCCTTCCGGTGTCAGTCCTGACGCTCCGCCCCTTCGGACTGCTTGTCCAAGTGGTCCGCGGAACGATGATCGGCGTCCTCGCCCAGCCGCACGTGAAGACCGCGAAGGCCAAGGGGCTCCCGCCGCGTTCGATCCTCCTGCGGCATGGCCTGCGCAACTCGATGCTCCCGGTAATTACCGTAGCCGGAGACCTTGCCGCCAGCCTGGTCAACGGGGCCGTGGTCGTGGAGACGATTTTCGGTTGGCCCGGCATCGGCAAGCTGATGATCGATTCCATCGTCCAGCGGGACTTCGCGGTGGTGCAAAGTACGATCCTTGTTACCGCCTGCGCGATCTTCCTGCTGAACATCCTGATCGACCTCGCTTATGCCGCGCTCGATCCTCGTATCCGGTACTGATACTATGAGCGAGATCGCACCCCCCGTAGCAACGACAGCTCCCCGTAGGTCGCAGCTCGGCAACTGGACAGCCTGGCTCCGGCGCGACAAGCTGGCCCTTGCTGCTGTCCTGTTCCTCTTCGTTCTGGCAGCGGCTGCCGTCCTGTCGCCCTTCCTCCTTGATGCCGCAGCCACGCGCCCGGGCCTGCGCCAGCGCAATCTGGCGCCATTCACGCTCGATGCAGGCTGGCTTTATATACTAGGGGCCGACACGCTCGGCCGACCGATGCTCGCGCGCCTTCTCGTCGGCGCCGGCACGACACTCGGCATCGCGGCAGCGGCTGTGCTCGGCTCCATGCTGATAGGCGGCTGCCTTGGCCTCGTGGCAGGCTACTCGCGACGCTGGTTCGCGCAGGGTATCATGCGCCTCGCCGACGTCATCATGAGCTTCCCATCACTGTTGCTGGCCCTGATCGTCCTCTATCTATTGGGCCCGAGCGTTACCAACCTGATCATCGTGCTGGCCATTACGCGGGTGCCTATCTATCTACGCACCACGCGGGCAGAGGTGCTGGAACTGCGCGAGCGCATGTTCGTGCAGGCTGCACGGTCGATGGGGGCAGGTCACGGACGGATCCTGTTTCGTCACATTGCCCCGCTCACGATACCGACGCTTGTAACGATCGGTGCGATTGATTTCGCCGCGGTAATACTGGCGGAATCAGCGCTGAGCTTCCTCGGCCTCGGTATTCAGCCGCCGGCCTTCACTTGGGGCGCCATGGTCGCCACGGGACGCGGCTACCTCCAGACGGCGTGGTGGATCGCCTTTTGGCCAGGACTGATGATCATGCTGACGACGCTTTCGCTCAACATCGTCGCAAGTTGGGCGCGCGTGGCGTCCGATCCACACCAGCGCTGGCGCCTGCAATCGTTGAGGAGAGCGCCCAGATGACGTCGATCAGTCCTCCAGTTCTGGAGATCCGCGACCTGACCGTGGATTTTCTGTCGGACGACGCCCCGGTGCGCGCGGTGGACGGGGTCAGCCTCTTTGTGAATCGGGGCGAAACGCTGTGCATCCTGGGCGAAAGCGGATCAGGCAAGAGTGTCAGCTCGGCCACCGTTCTCGATCTTCTCGACATGCCGCCGGCAGAGATCGTGTCCGGGCAAATTCTGTTCGAAGGGCGGGACTTAGCTGAAATGACGTTCGATGAGCGACGGCAGATCAACGGCCGCAAGGTCGCGATGATCTTCCAGGACCCCCTCGCCCATCTCAACCCGGTCTATACCATTGGCGCGCAGATCTGCGAGGTGTTCCGCGCGCACCGCATCTGCGATGGCGCCGAAGCCCGGCGGCGAGGGTTGGAGCTTTTGAAGCGTGTCGGCATTCCTGACCCGGAAACGCGCTTCGACCGCTATCCGCACGAATTCTCGGGAGGCCAGCGCCAGCGCATAATGATCGCCATGGCGATTGCCCTCGAGCCCTCCCTGTTGATCGCCGATGAGCCCACAACCGCGCTCGACGTCTCCATCCAGGCACAGATCCTCGAGCTGCTCCTGGATCTCCAGCGAGAGTTCGGAATGGCGCTCGTGATGATCACACACGATCTCGAAGTTGCCGCCGCGATGGCCGATCGCGTCATCGTCATGCGGCGTGGTCGTATCGTCGAGAGTGGCGAAGCCCGTGATGTCTTCACTGACCCGCGCGACGACTATACGCGTCGTCTGATGGCTGCCATCCCGTCGCACGACGTTAATGATGGTCGTCGGTCGACGGTGCCTGCAACAGAAAATCTTCTTGATGTGCAGGGGCTCACCAAAGTCTACCAGATGACCAGCGGCATTTTCTCCCCGCCCCGCAGCGTGGCCGCCGTGGAGGGCGTATCGTTTCAGGTCGGACGCGGCGAGACACTTGGAATTGTCGGCGAGTCGGGATCGGGCAAATCCAGCGTGGCGAAGATGCTTATAAGGCTCGTCGAACCGACTGCCGGGCGAGTGTTGCTCCACGGCGCCGACATCTACGCCCTCGAAGGGGCGGATCTCATGGGCCTGCGTCGAAAGGTGCAGATGGTCTTCCAGGATCCGTACAGTTCGATGAACCCGCGCATGACCGTTGAAGCGATCATCTCGGAGCCCTGGCGCATCCATGGCGATATCCTACCCAGGAGTCGGTGGCGCGGCCGCGTGCACGAGCTCCTCGACCTGGTCGGACTGAACCCGGACTGGGCAACCCGCTACCCGCATCAGTTCTCCGGAGGCCAGCGCCAGCGCATCGCGATCGCGCGCGCGCTCGCTTGCGACCCCGAGCTCATCATCTGCGACGAGGCAGTTTCAGCGCTCGACGTGTCGGTACAGATGCAGGTGATCGATCTCCTGGCGAACCTTCGGGACCGGCTTGGCCTCGCCTACGTCTTCATCACCCATGATTTGCCGATCGTTCGAAACTTCGCCGACCGGATCATTGTCATGCGCGGCGGGAAAGTTGTTGAAACAGCGGAGACGCAGACGCTCTTCACCGCGCCACGTCATGATTACACAAAATCTCTGCTCTCCTCCTCACCACGGCCAAAATGGGAACGAATGAGAGAGCAGGCGTCGAACGCTTCCTGACCGCCTTCATTGACACACGCGGTCAAGCAGCCTGCCGATAGCGATCGGCTGCAAAAGGGAGTGAGTGCGGGAAACCGACTCACCGGAGCGTAGAAGAGGCAGGGCCTCGCCACACATCCGCGCCAACCGATTTTAGAAGCCATACGAGATCATCGTGGACACGCTCGAAAGCAGTTGGTCGAGAAATCCCTACTTCAGCACAGCTGCGATCGCATATGCTGCCAATCGCGCGGTAGTTACAAGTTGGTCGAGGCTGTGTCCGTTGCGAGCCTTTGCCGATAGACCGAACATGGTAGTCGCCACAAAATCGACGATGCTGGCGGCGCTTTCCGGATGGCGTGCCGTGACAAAGTCCCGGATCTCCGCTTCCGCTGCAATGTTGTAGGCTCGGGCTGCTTCACGGGCCTCGGCATCGTTGCATCGCGTCCCTTCGACGACGAGGCAACCGGAAGCTTCTGGATCTTCGGCGTAGCGGCGTGCGGCCTCCTCCAGGAGCGCTGCAAGGCACTCGGCCACAGATCGATCAGATCGCAGGATGTCGGCTAGGGGTACAGCACGGGTTATCGCGTAACGGTCAAGAACGCGGCCGTAGAGCCCGAGCTTGCTTCCGAAGGCCGAGTAGAAACTCGGCGGATTGATGCCGAGCGCATCTGTCACGTCGGCCACGCTCACAGCGTCGTAACCACGGGAATGGAACAATTCTCCGGCAATCACGACAGCTTGTTCCGGATCGAAGCGACGGGGACGGCCGCGCGGACGTACTGTTTTTGTATCAGACACTAAATAACTCGTTGACAGTCATAGCTCGTTTATTTATGTAGCTCTTCATACATTATTTTTAAAGGGTGCGAAATGGCTACCTTCGGTGACAAAACCGTCTTGGTGCTCGGCGGAAGTCGGGGGATCGGCGCTGCGATCGTGCGACGCTTCGCAGCTGATGGCGCTGCCGTCACTTTCACCTATGCAGGCTCGAAGGAGGCAGCCAAGCAGTTGGCTTCGGAAACTGGGAGCAAGGCGGTGAGAACCGACAGCGCCGATCGCGACCAGGTGATTGCGACAGTCCGTGAAAGCGGACCAATTGATGTTCTCGTGGTGAACTCGGGCTTCGCGATTTTCGGGGATGCCCTTGATCAGGATCCGGACGAAATCGACCGCCTTTTCCGGGTCAACGTGCACGCGCCTTACCATGCGTCAGTCGAGGCAGTCCGGCAGATGCCGGAGGGTGGACGAATTGTCGTGATTGGTTCGGTGAACGGTGACCGCATGCCCGTCCCCGGCATGGCCTCTTACGCGTTGAGCAAGTCAGCCCTTCAAGGCCTTGCCCGCGGACTTGCGCGCGACTTCGGTCCCCGAGGCATTACGATAAACATCGTGCAGCCGGGACCGATCGACACTGACGCCAACCCGGCGGACGGTCCGATGCGGGATTTGATGCATAGCTTCATGGCTCTGAAGCGCCACGGGCGACCCGATGAGGTTGCCGCGATGGTCGCGTGGCTGGCAGGGCCTGAAGCTGGCTTCGTGACCGGCGCGATGCATACGATCGATGGGGCCTTCAGCGCCTAGACCTCGCATTGGCGGATCATCGCCTCGTTTTGTTCGGCCGACGCCTTTGGTGCAGCGACGTTGGACGTTCCCAGTTGATGTACCTGTCCGTTACGGCGGCCGTGATCTGGGCCTAGATCGTGACGCGCCACACCAGCTAAGACGTAATGGTCGATAGGTTTTGACCCCTTCCAGACCACTGCAAGCTGCACGGGGTCGCCAGAAAGCGGACATCGGCGCGCCCGCAATGCTGTTATGCTGGATCACGCCGTCGCGTTGCCGATGAGCGCCCTTAAGCGCTCGGCGTCCGCAGGGCTAGCGGGGTTGTATACGATCATGCCGAGTTCGGGCCGCCCCTCGACCGCGAAGGACGAGAACTCCAACTCTAGCGAACCTGCTTCCGGGTGGTGGATGCGCTTTACGCCCTCGCCGTGTGCGACTACGTTGTTGTCCTGCCACAGCGCCTCGAACTCGGGGCTTGTCCGGCGAAGATCTTCGATGAGCGCCGTTGCTTCAGCACTGCCGCTTGCCCCCGCTCGAGCCACGTCCGCCCGAAACGCGCCCACCACGAAGCGAGCGACGCTTTCCCAATCCTCCTGCTTGGCGCGGATGCGCGAACTGCTGAACATTAGACGCAGGATGTTGCGTCCCTCCCTCGGCAGCTTGGAGTAATCGGTCAGCAAAGCGGCGGCAGCACGGTTCCAACCGACCACGTCCCACATCGCTGTCTTGATGATGGCGGGACTGAACCGCATCGCGTCCAGCACGCGTTGCAGCCGCGGGCTGACGCCATCGACCGGCTGGTAGCTTACCTCCGGCGGGCGGCCCAAACCCAGCATATAGAGATGTTCTCGCTCGGGTGCGGTGAGCATCAGCCCTTTGGCGATCCGATCAAGCACGTCGGCCGACGGAGCGCCGCCGCGCCCCTGCTCTAGCCAAGTATACCACGTCGGACTGATATTGGCACGCGCGGCGACCTCTTCGCGGCGAAGCCCAGGCGTGCGACGTCTGCCGCCGACAAAGCCAAACGATGCTGGGTCGAGGCGGGTCCGCCGATCGCGCAGGTAAATGCCGAACTCGTTTGTCGACTTTTCAGGCATGACCGGTCCTGTTGAAATCTATACCCCGATAAGATCACTACTTTAACATGCTGAAGTCCGCAGCGACATTCCTCCCCTCAAACAGGAGGTTTTCGTGCGCGTCTTCTTGACCGGGGCAACCGGCTTTATCGGTTCCCGTATACTGCCTCAACTGCTCGCCGCCGGCCACCAGGTGATCGGCAACGCTCGATCCGAGGCTGGCGCCCGTCGGTTGGAGCAGGCTGGCGCCGCTGTGCACAGCGGCAACCTTAGCAATCCGGAGAGACTCGCCAAAGGCGCCGAGACTGCCGATGCCGTGATCCACACGGCGTTCGATCACGATTTCTCGCGGTACGCCGAGAATTGCGAGAAGGATCGGCGTGTCATCGAGGCGATCGGCGACGTGCTCGTTGGGTCGGATCGACCCCTACTCATTACCTCGGCCATCGGCATGGGGAGCCCTGGAGTCGGGCAGTTCGCGCGTGAGGACGTGCTTGACCGCAGCCACCACATGCCCCGCATCGCTAGCGAGCTCGCGGGTTTGACGGTCGGGGAGCGCGGCGTCTCCATGGCGGTCGTTCGATTGTCGCAGGTCCACGATCCAGTAAAGCAGGGGCTGGTCTCGCCCTTGATAGCGCTTGCTCGGCAAACGGGCGTCTCGGCTTATGTCGGGGACGGTAGCAACCGTTGGTGCGCCGCCGCCGTCGAGGACGTCGCCCGCCTGTACGTGCTTGCGCTGGAGCGACATGAACCCGGTGCCCGCTGGCACGCAGTGAGCGAGGAGGCCCTTTCCTTCCGCTCTATTGCGGAGGCGATCGGCAATGGGCTGAACGTGCCGGTCACTTCATTGACGGAAAGTGAGGCCAAGGAGCATTTCGGGTGGATGGCGGGCTTTGCGGCCTTCGACATGCCTGGCTCGGGTGCTATCACCCGCGAACGGCTCGGTTGGGTGCCCGAAGGTCCGACACTCTCAGAGAACCTCGCGAAGATGGACTACTCCGCTACTCCTGCCTGAAGGCAAAGCAGCAACCTCGCTCTGAGCTGCCGGCATCGAACCAAGTCCGCCAGAACTCGGCGGCAGCTTCGAGATCGCGGGTCCATAGAGCAATATGTGCAAGTCGCATGAAGTGGTCCCCTCAGGTGTTGGAGGTGGTCGCGGCCCGGGCGCAGAGCGGCACGACGAGCAGGAGACCAGCGAGGAGCCAGAACGACGTCGCAAGCCCGACGTGCTGGGCCACGAAGCCGATCCCGGCGGGACCGACGAGGATCCCGGCGTAGCCGACGGTGGTGATCGCGGCGACCGCGAGCCCGGAGGGCATGGCCTTCTGCGAGCCCGCAAGCCGGAAGAGCACGGGCACGATGTTCGACGCGCCGAGCCCGACGAGGACGAAGCCCGCCAGAGAAAGCCAAGCCGCCGGCGCGGCCAGAACGACACCCAATCCGAGAACGGCCGCGATCCCGCCGAACAGGATCGTTCGACGATCGCCGAGGCGAGCCGTCACCGCGTCTCCCACGAGACGGCCAGCGGTCATGGCGATGGCGAACAGCATGTAGCCGAGCCCGCCCTGCGCCGTCTCGACGAGGCCCGCTTCCGTGATGAGGAGCGCGCTCCAGTCGAGGACGGCGCCCTCGACGAGGAAGGTGATGGCGGCGAGCGCCGCCAGGAGCAGGACGATGCCGCGCGGCAGCGCGAATAGCGGCCCTTCGCCCGCCTGGGCGGAGCTCAGGAGGCCCGGCCATGCAACTATCATGGCGAGCGCCATCGCGGCCGAGGCAAGCATGGTGGCGGCGAGAACGCCCATCGCCGCGGACAGTAAGAGGGTCATCAGCGTCGCACCAAGGAACCCGCCGATGCTGAAGAGGGCGTGGAAGCCGGACATCAGCGGCGTTCCGGCCGCCTTCTCCACCTCCACGGCGTGGATGTTCATCGCAACGTCGATCGAACCGAGCGAAGCGCCAAAGGCGAGAAGGGCAAGGCCCAGCGTCAGTGGCGTGTCGGCCACTGCCAGGATCGGCAGAAGGACCGCCAAGCCGAAGCCGCCGACGAGGATGACCGGGCGACTCCCGTAACGAGCGCTCATCGGCCCAGTCGCCAGCATGGCGGCGACCGAGCCGAGGCCGATACACAGAAGCAGAAGCCCGAGCGTAGCGTCGTCCACACCCAGCCGGGTCTTGGCGAACGGCACGAGCGGCGCCCAGCAGGCGATTACGAATCCCGCCACGAGAAACGACAGTCGTGTGGCGAGGCGGGAGCCCGGCCGATCGGCAGACAACATTGAAAACTCCGGAGAATGACGGCTTAGGCCGGTTGCACTTGCGCCGGGATGGCACGCAGCATCGTCGCGCCGGCGTCGGACAGGGACTGGACCTCGCCGTCCGGAGCGTCGGGCTCGACCACGATCGCGCCGACCTCAGCAACATCGGCCACGCGGTGACGAGCGCTGGTGCCCAGCTTCTCCGTCGTCGCGAGAACGAGGGTCTGGCGGCTTCGCGCCAGCAGGATGCGCTTGAACGTGCCGTCGTCGAAGTCGTGGACCGACAGACCGTTGATCGGCGAGATCGCGCAGGCGCCGAGAAAGCATCGGTCGAAGGTCATGCGCTCGACCTGCGTCGTCGCAGATGCGTCGACGCAGCCGCCGACCGGAAGGTTCACTTCCCCGCCGACCATGATCAGCCGAAGATCCTGCCGGGCGATCACCTCCGCGGCGATGGGGATGGAGTTCGTGACCACGGTCACGTCGGCGTCTTCGGGCAGGTGCCCGACCAGCGCGAGGTTCGTGCTGCCGCTGTCCAGGAACACGAGTTGGCCTGCCCGCACCGTCGAGGCGGCGAAGGAGGCCAGAACCTCCTTCCTGCCACGGTCCTGATGGATGCGCTCGGTCAAAGGGGCCGTCGCCGGCGTGACAGGCAGGGCGCCGCCGTAGACGCGGCGACACCGCCCCTGCGCGGCGAGCGCGCGAAGGTCCCGGCGGATGGCATCCTCGGAGATCGAGAACTCCGCAGCCAGCGCGGGGGCCGAAACGGCTTGTCCGGCTTCGAGCCGGCCGGCGATCAATTCGCGTCGGGCGATGGGTAGGTCTACGGTCATACCCTTCTATATCATGAACAAACGTGCACGCAAACAAGCTAAATCGTGCAAGAGTGTGAAAAAAGTTAATTCTGATGTAAGCGGTAGAGCTTCGTTGGGTGCTATCGTGCAAAATCAATGATCAGCGTGGACTGGGCGCCACTGCCGGGCGGTGCCGGAAAGCGTGGGACTTCTCAGCCTCGGCTTGCGAGGACGGCCGTCGAGGATCATCGAATTGAGAATGGTCCATGCGGGTTCTCCTCGGCCTTGATTGGCTAGGAGAGAAACGCTGTCGACCACTGGCAGCGAAGGGGCCGGAAGCGGACCGGCAACTTCCGGTTGGTAACCGTAGGAAGCTGCCCTGCCTAATACGACCCCCTTGAAGTTCCTCCATCTGCTTGGCGTGCTAATAGCCGACGTCGCGGTCTTCCTGCGTTCCCACCTCGCAGCTTTTTGCGAATGTCCTGTAGTATCTCAAGTTCAGTCTCCCGAGACCATTAGGTTCGGGGTCTTGGCAACGTATCGATCATACGCCGTCAAGCCTGACGCAAACATCGTTCGTGGAAGACGCCGTTGCGACAGGCGGTGTCATGCCGAACCACGATCACGAGGACGTATTTCGCTTATTTACGCAGGGTATGTGAAAAGCGCTAACACCCATCGTATTGGGAGTTCAAATCGGTAACATTTGGAGTACGGCCGCGTTGACTCGTCTACTCTCGCTTCCCGCTTGATCCGGCGAGACGTGGATATTGCTAGGCGCTGCCGGCCAGCACCGCCGACCCGACACGGCCGATATCACCGTCGTCCGTATCGCTTGCTCCGCCAACGCCGACGGCACCCACGATATGGTCTCCGAACTTCAGGAGTACCCCTCCATCCAGCGGAATTCCATTCGGAATGCAAAGGAGAGCAAAGCGACCCTTCCCTTCCACGACATCCTGAAAATCACGTGTGTCGCGTCGGAACAGAACGGCTGTGCGTGCCTTCAGCGTTGCGATTTCCACACTGCCTACCTGAGCCATGTCGTCGCGCTGGAGATAAACGAGGTGTCCGCCATCGTCCACGATCGCGATGACGATACGCAAACCGCGCGAGCGGGCTTCGGCTTCGCATGCGGCGGCGATGTCCTTCGCGGCGTCGAGTGTCATTGCAGGCTTTGTGGTCAGCATCGCAGGTTTCCGTGTTGATGTTCGGTTCGTTCGCTTTCACAAGCGTTTACGCATATCGGCAATGGGCATGTCTGCCTGTGCGCCGCCGGCGAGTTCGTCCTCCACATGCACCCGGATGATCTCGTCGAAAGAGTTTTCCGCCTTGAAACCTAGGTCTTGCGCGCGCCGGGCATCGAAACTGCGCGGCCAGCCGGAGATTATCCGCGCGACATCCTCGTCCCTTTCCTGGCTGATCAGGTCGACGGCACCGCCGCCGGCATAGCGGCCGAGCGCGGCGATCTGGTCCTCGACCGAGGCAGCCAGGCCCGGCATGGTCAGCGTCCTGCGTGTGCCGAGGCGCGCCGTGTCGAGTTCCGCGGCATGAACCAGAAAGGAGACTGCCGCACGCGGGCTGGCAAACCAGTGCCGTACGGTCTTCTCCACGGGCAGGTTTGCCGGCAGTCCGATCAGAGGTTCGCGCAGGATGCTGGAGAAAAAGCCGGAGGCAGCCTTGTTCGGTACGCCCGGCCGAATGGTGATGGTGGGAAGGCGGATGCCGATGCCGTCCAGTATGCCCCGCCGGGAATAATCGGCCAGAAGAAGCTCGCACATCGCCTTCTGCGTGCCGTAGCTGGTCTGCGGCGTCAGGCATTGATCGTCCGAAATTACATCGGGCAAAGGGCTGCCGAACACGACGATCGATGACGTGAAGACAACTTTCGGGCAATAGGGTGCAGGGGCGTTTCGGATCGCCTCGAACAGCGCACGCGTTCCATCGAGATTGACCCTGTACCCTTTTTCGAAATCGGCTTCCGCCTCGCCCGAAACGACGGCCGCGAGATGGAAGATGACGTCCGGCCGCCGCGAGATAAGCGCCTCCGCCACGCCGGGCTGCGAAAGGTCGGCCGCGCTACTTTCCACGCTTCCGTCGAAATGAGGCTCCTTGGGCGCGACGACGTCGGCCAGCATCAGGCCGGAAATGGACGTCTCACACAGCGTCCGCTTGGCGATAAGCGCTCGTGTCAGCTTCTGTCCGAGCATGCCTGCGGCACCGATGATCAAGATTTTCATGCGATCGCATCCCCTTTTGCCCTGTTGCTTTTCCGGACGGGATCGGCGCCCGGGGATTTCCCGCCGTCAACAGCCTTCGATGTGTCGTGAATACGTCGAATGTGGTCGGCAAAGGCGGCCGATACGGCCTGCGGGTTCCGCATCTTCAGCGCACGCACGATAAACGCGTGGTCTTCCAGGCTCTTCTCGATCGCGCCGGGCTGCCCCATGGCAATGCGACGGTGGTCGAGCATGTAGGTGTAGAGATCGACGACGAAGTCGGCCAGGAGGCGGTTGGGCGATGCGTAATAGATAGCCAGGTGGAACTCCCGATCGCAGATCAGGAAGCGTACCGGGTCGTTGCGCGCCTCCGTCTGGGCGGCGATCGAGTTTTCAAGGCGCATAATATCTGCCTCGCTCAAGTGATGCGCGGCATCTCCCACGACGGCGGTCTCCACCAGCAGGCGCGCCGCATGGACCGCCTCCAAGCTGTAGCCATTGATGGACGAGGCGTTGGTGACGCCGATCCGCTGTCCACTTAACTGCACATCGTCGCCGGTGACGCGTGTTCGCGCCCCTTGCGAAATATGCACGATGCCTTCCTCGCCCAGTTGCTGGACAGCACTGCGTACCGTCGCTCGGCTCACCGACAGCATGGATGCAAGATCGCGCTCGCTGGGAAGCTCGTCCCCGATCTGCAGGATTCCCGACGCGATCATGGAGACAACCTTCTCGTAGACCATGTCCCTGGCCGTCGGTTTTTGGATCGTCTCGCGAAGCGGAGTGAGAGGAGCAGACATTGATCACCAACTGGACTGATATAAAAACCAGTTACCCTACTGTATCGAACCTGTCACGTCCCTGCTTTCTTGCCAAGGCTGGTTCTCAGTAAGGTAGTGATAGCCAAATCAGCGCAAACGCAGCAATTCACACAAGAAATTGCTGCATGGCACACAGGACAGAAAAATTCCTCGGGAGCCGGACTGGTTCACTAAAAATACCAGTTGACAAGCATTTTGCCCAACCGTAGCGTTTGGTCACAAGGGCGGGAACCAACCTGCCCGGATGGTCCGAAACGGTCGGACCGGGCTCTGGGAGGGATCGGCATGCTGCATAAAAGCGCGGTTTCGCGTGCGCCTGGCCATGTCGATCGTTCGTCATGAACGTCGCCGCTCGGATAGGTGCCGGACACGACACGCAAAGTGTCCTCGTGGCACAGGGAATAACCAAGTCGTTCCCTGGCGTGCTCGCGCTGGACAATGTCGACTTCTTCGTCCGGCCGGGCGAAGTGATGGCCCTGTTGGGCGAAAACGGGGCGGGCAAGTCGACCCTCATCAAGCTGATGGCCGGCTTCTATTCCCCCGACGCGGGGTCGATCCTGGTGGACGGCATGGCACTTGTGGCCGATCCTGCCGCGGCACACCGTGCGGGCGTCGCCACGATCCACCAGGATGCCCATCTGGTGCCCGCCATGTCGGTGGCCGAGAACATTTTGCTCGGCCGGTGGCCCACAAACGAATTCGGATGGATCCGGCGCCGGGACCAGAAGGCGCGCGCCGCGGCTGCGCTGGCCCGCGTGGCTCCGCATCTTAGCCCGTCTACCCTGGCTGGGCGGCTGTCTTCGGCGGACCAGCAGCTCGTTGAGATAGCAAGGGCGATTTCCGAGGACTCCAAGGTCCTCATCATGGACGAACCGACCACATCCCTGTCCCCACCCGAAATCGACCGTCTCTTCGAGGTCGTAAACGACCTGAAGAGCAAGGGCATGGGGATCGTCTTCGTTTCCCACTGGCTAGAGGAAGTGTTCCACATTTCCGACAGGGTCACGGTTCTGCGCGACGGCAAGCTGGTGGGGTCTCGTCCGATCGCGGAACTGGACCACGACACGGTCATCCGCATGATGGTCGGCCGCGAGGTCCGGGCGACGGAAGTACCCAAGCGGCCCATCGGTGATGTCGTTCTGCGTGTGCAGGACCTCTCGCGCGAGAACGTGCTGGAGAACATCTCGTTCGAGGTGCGTGCCGGCGAGATCGTCGGCATGGCGGGCCTTGTGGGTGCCGGGCGGTCGGAGGTGGCGGCCTGCATCTTCGGCATCGACCCTTATGACTCCGGCACCGTCGAGTTGGCCGGTAGGACCGTGCGCCCGAACGATCCGAGTTCCGCCATCGGGGCCGGTATCGGTCTTGTTCCGGAAGATCGACGGCAGCAGGCACTGGTCGGCCTTCTCAGTGTCCGAAGCAATGTCACGCTGAGCCTCCTGGACCAGTTCTCGACATTCGGTTTCCTGTCCATGGCGAAGGAAAGGATGATCGCGGATCGGGAAATCAAGGCCCTCTCCGTCAAGACATCCTCTCCGGCCACGCGAGTGTCGACGCTATCAGGTGGAAACCAGCAGAAGGTGGTTCTGGCGCGATGGCTTGCGCGCAAGCCGAAGCTGCTGATCCTCGATGAACCGACGAAGGGTATCGACATCGGCGCGAAGGCGGAGATCAGCGAGTTGATCCTGCGGCTCGCCGAAGGCGGCATGGCAATTCTGCTCATCAGTTCGGAACTGCCCGAAATCCTGACTCTGACCGACCGCGTCCTGGTGATGCGCTCGGGCCGCATTTCCGCTTCGCTGGATAAGGCCGAAGCGACGAGCGAAGCCATCATGAGCTTCGCCACGAAGGGATGAAGTGCGGGACCCCGCACGACGCGTTAAAGAAACGGACCCTGCACGAACCCTGACCGGGCGCGCGAGGGCATACCGGGGAAAATCTCCCATGCTGGAAAACACGGCAATGTCGCAACCCCTAGCCAAAAGACAGCGTATCGGTGGGTGGCTCGGCCGCATCTCCGTTATCGATTTGGTGCAGAGTCTCGGACTCATGGCGGTCATCCTGCTGGGAAGCGCTGTCATGTCCGTGCTCAGCCCAGTCTTTGCCACGACACGCAATATCGAGAACGTGCTGCAGTCGGCAACTATCATAGCCGTGGTGGCGATCGGCCAGACCTTCGTCATCCTGGTGGCCGGCATCGACCTCTCGGTTGCATCTGTGGTCGTGCTGTCTTCTGTGCTTGCGGTCGGCCTGGTCCAGTTTCAGGGCCTGCCTCCGGAAATCGCGCTCGTGCTGGCACTCGCCGCCGGAGCCTGCATAGGCCTCCTCAACGGACTTGCGGTTACCAAACTTCGTATACCTGCGCTCATCGCTACCCTGGCTACGATGACCATCGCGCGCGGCCTGGCCTACATCTACTCGGGCGGAACCAATATCGCGCCAGTGCCGAACATGTATGTGCAACTCCAGGCCGGCCGCGTTCTGGGCGTGCCGGCGGTGATCGTGCTGACGCTGGTTCTGGCGGCCGTAGCGCAAATCGTGCTCTCACGGACGCGGTTTGGGCGCTCCGTCTACGCCACGGGCGGCAACCCCCTCGCCGCCCGCCTTGCCGGCATTAAGACCGAACGTGTGGTCATTCTGTGCTTTATGATCTCAGGCTTGATGGCCGCCATCGCGGGACTTCTCATAACCGCGCGGTTCGAGGCTGGCGCGGCGACGGCCGCACAGGGGCTCGAGCTTGCCGTCATTGCAGCCGTCGTCATCGGCGGGGTCAGCCTGTTCGGCGGCGAAGGCAACATGGGTTCGATGCTGCTTGGCGTGCTTTTGCTCGGCCTGGTGCAGAACGCTGTGAACCTCTTGAACGTGCCGCCAAACTGGGACTCGGTCGTCAGCGGTTTGGTCATCGCCGCCGCCGCTGCGCTGGACGTCTATCGCAGAAGCTACATGGAGGCCGGCATGCGCAAGAAGGTCATAAGCAAGAAGGCGGCCGCCGCCACAAGCAAGCCGAACTGAGAAACCGTTTCTGGACGCGTCCCTGCCAAGTATCCGGGGGCCAACGGGACAGGTATGTCTGCAAGAGATTGAAAATCTAACGGGAGGTTATAATGGGTTTTCTTAAAACGACGCGTCGCATATTCCTCGGTTATGCTGCCGGGGCCGCTTTGATGATCGGCGCGGGCGCGGCGGCCCCGGCACTGGCGCAGGACAACGTCCTGGACGGCAAGACGCTGGCCTACATCGCCTTTGGTCTCCAGTACGAATATCAGGTCACGCTGGTCGACCACGTCAAGAAGCTCGCTGCGGACAAGGGCATGAGCATCCAGGTCTACGACGGCAAGGGCGACGCAAGCACTCAGACGACCCAGTTGCTGGATGTGATCAGCAAGCAACCCGACATCATCTTGCTCAATCCCGTTGATGCCACGTTGCTGCAAGGTGGCGTGCGCAAGGCCAACGAGGCCGAGATTCCCCTGTTCATGCTCGAGAACCTTCCGCCCGAAGGCGAATGGGTCGCCTACAACACGTTCGACGACGTAGCGGGTGGCTCGGCCGCGGCAGACGCGGTCGCCAAGGTCACCGGCGGCAAGGGTCGGGTCCTGGAAGTGCGTGGCGCCATCGGCTCCGGTCAATCGGAAAAGCGCTACAAGGGTTTCCACGACCAGATGGATGCGAAGTACCCGGACATCGCCATCGATACGCTCAAGGCGGAATGGACTGCGGAGAACGCGCAGACCCTGACTGTCGACGCCTTCACACGGGACCCGAACGTAGCGGCCATCTGGGCGCACAATGACGAGATGATCCGTGGCGTCGTATCGGCCTTGCGGCAGATCGACCGCCTGAAGCAGCCGGGAGAGGAAGGCTATATCCCCATCATCGGCTTCGACGGCACGCCACTTGGCCTGCAGCGCATCCGCGAGGGACTGCAAGAGGCGGATGTGGGGCAAAACCCGTTCTCCATGGGTACGTCCATCGTAGGCGAAATGGAAAATCATTTTGCGGACCGCCCTGTGGCGAAGGAAACCCTGATCCAGCCCGTGATGATCTGGAAGGCCAATGTCGACAGCCCGGAGAACTGGGGCAACATGGTTAAGTAACGATAGCCGACGACGAGGCGCGCCACGTCGGCGCGCCGACCCCCCAACTCACCTGGAGAAGCAGCTTGTCCCTTACCGAACCCGTCGACCACGCCTTTAACATGCGGCTCATCAGCCAGAGCGATCAGGGCGGCCGCGCCGATGGCATACAGGTCATGGTGGAAAACGGTTTCGCCTATGTCGGACACCTGTTCAGCGGCGGCTTTTCGGTCGTGGACGTACGCGATCCCAGGAATCCGAAACCCGCAGGGTTCCACCCTGCCCCGCCCAACACCTGGAACGTGCATCTTCAGGTCGCGGATAATCTTTTGCTGGTGATCCACGGCAAGGATGTCTTCGCGGACGCGGCCTTCGCGGACGAGGCCAGCTACTACAAGGCCGCCGCGGGCAGCGCCCTGGGCACCGTAGCGCCGAAGGCCGAACGCGATTGGGACGCGGGGCTTGCCGTTTACGATATCTCGACGCCCGGCCACCCACGCCGTATCGGCTTCATGCCGGTTTCGGGCGGTATCCACCGCATCTGGTTCACGGGCGGTCGATGGGCCTACGTCTCTGCCTTGCTGGACGGCTATACGGACTTCATCTTCATGACGGTAGATATGTCCGAACCGGCCAACCCGCGGGAAGCCGGGCGTTACGCCCTGCCCGGTATGCACCAGGCCGCAGGTGAAACGCCGAGTTGGCCCCCCAGCCGAAAATACGGGTTGCATCATGCGATCGTCAGCGGTGACATCGCTTGGGGTGCATGGCGCGATGCCGGGCTGGTGGTGATGGATGTGGCAGATCGTGCCTCGCCGCAGCTGATTACCCATGTGAACTGGTCGCCCCCGTTCCAGGGCGGCACGCATAACTGCCTGCCTTTAACCGAGCGCGGTCTGCTTGTGGTGCTGGATGAGGCGGTGCTGGACGATTACGAGGACGGTTTGAAGAACATCTGGATCTTCGACGTGAAGAATCCTGCCAATCCCTTGCCGCTTTCGACCCTGTGCGCGCCAGCGGACGCTCCTTACCCGACGAAAGGGGCTCATTACGGACCGCATAACTTGCACGAGAACCGCCCCGGAAGTTTCGTCAGCGATACGCTCATCTTCTCCACCTGGCAGAATGCCGGCGTTCGGGTTCACGACATTTCCGATGCCACGCAGCCCCGTGAAGTCGGCGCGCTGGTGCCCGCGCCGCCAAGGCAGATGATGGACAAGCGGCCCGGCAAGAAGCCGATCATCCAGAGTTGCGACATCTTCGTAGCGGCCGATGGGCTGATCTACGTCACGGACTACAACGCCGGCCTCTCCATCATGGAATACCAAGGCTGAAGCCCGGCACATCGAATTAGAAGGGAGTGCAGCATGCAATTATTCGGCTCTTACGACGTCGTCGTGACCGGCGCCGGCTCGGCCGGCATCGTGGCAGCGATCCGTGCCGCCCGCGAAGGCGCATCGGTGCTGCTTGTGGAAGGAACCGGCTTTCTAGGTGGTCTCATCACGGGCGGCCGCTTGACTAAACCGACGGGATTGATCAATTCGCCGGTTTTCCACGAGATGCTGGATCGCTGCGTCGGGTATAAGGGCGCCGACGGCCGGGTTCGCGAAAGCTACTGGGGTAAGTATACCGGTACGTTCGATGCCGAAGTCATGCAGCGCGTAATCATCGAGATGGTGGAAGAAGCGGGCGTCGAGGTGCTGCTGCGCGCAAGCGTCGTCCAGACCGTCATGCAGGACGACGCAGTGTGCGGTCTTATCGTGCGCGCCAAGTCCGGAGAAAGTCTCGTGCTGGGCAAGGCATTCGTGGATGCGTCCGGCGACGGCGACGTGGCCGCCCTTTCGGGAGGACACTTCAAGCTGGGCCGAGAGGCAGACGGGCTCACCCAGCCAATCACCTCATACTTTCGCGTGCTCAATGTCGACGTTCCGGCGCTGATCGCCGATTGCGAAGCCCATCGCGACGACATGTGGGAAGTTGTGTATCCCGCCGAGGCGACACTCAACGAAGACTTCGCCATGGCCGTTCTACTTACCGGCTTTCAGCAGCGCATCAAGGACAAGGTGCGTGAGGGGTTCGACTGGATCATCCCGAAGGATCACATCACGATGAAGACCGGTTTGATGCCGGGCGAAATCAGCGTCAACGTGACCCGCTACCAGGGCAACGGCCTTAACGACCGCGACCTGAGCCGCGCGGAGATCGAGATCCGCAAGCAGGCCTACTGCGCGTTCGACTTTCTTCAGCGGTATGTCGGAGGATTCGCGGATGCCATCTTCCTGGAAGTCGCTCCCAAGCTGGGAGTCCGCGAAACGCGGCGCATCGTAGGCGCTTACGAGATCACCGAGGCGGACGTGCGGGGCAATCGCCGTTTCGAAGACGGGATCGGCTTGTGCAACTCGCCCGTCGACGTGCACGAACCGGGCGGAAGTCGGGCGATCATGGATCATGTCGGCGTGGGCTACGGCATTCCTTATCGGGCGATGATACCTCAGGATATCGACAATCTCATCATCGCCGGGCGCTGCATTTCCGCAGACGCCATCGCCTTCGGCTCCACACGCAACGTGCCGGCCTGCACCATGACCGGCGAAGCCGCTGGCATCGCAACCGCATTGGCTGCCGGACAAGGCCAACGAACGAGTGGAATTCACGTTTCGCAGATCCAGGCTCGGCTGCGGGAACTTCAGGTTTGGCTGGGCACCCCGGACAGCGACGTCCCAGCTATACTAGCGACGACGACGGGATCGGTATCTGTTGAAGCTACTCACTTGTAATAAGGAGCGACTGCGGTAACCAGCAGCCCATAGTGACAGGGAGTAACCGGAGCATTCGTATCCGCTGAACGAAGACCAATTAAGGTCACCCAGTCATCTGCGAAGCGTGCGTATCGCCTCGTGCTCATATGGCGGGAGTGATCGAACTGGCTCGGGAACACATAGTCTTCGATAGAGCCCCACGAGGGCTGCCGCTGCGGGCCGACAGCGGACTGACCGGTTTCAGCTAAGAATTAAGGAAAGCGGCCGTTCAGCAACCGACCCCAAGTCGGCCAGTCGGCGGCACGCAGAACCATAACGAAAGCGGACACACCAATTATGCGGCCAATCCGCTTGAACAGGGGCATACAAGCAGCCAGCGGCATGTCCGTGCTCGCGGAGTAGTGGTTGGACCGACAAACTTATGCCAGGGCCACTTTATTGTCATTGACAGATGTAGCGATGTGGATGAAGTCTTAGTCCCAGTAGGCAGCATACCATTCAGCGGTTTCTTACACTTCCCACGGAGTGCTGGCCGAAAGGAACCTAGGCGACCAAAGTTGGTCCTTATCAAACTGTCGACAGCGCAGCTTTGCTTGCTATTGCAAGCAGTCTTCGGAGCACATCAAGCATTCTGCATCGCGTATCGAGGCATCGACACGTAAGAGGGGGCCGTAATGATTCGTCTTGCTCTGATGTTCGTTTGTGGCTTGATGTTGACCACGCCAACGCAAGCACAGTCGCGCTATTCCGATCAGGAAGTAAGCGATTCCTACATATATCTGCTTGGCCGTCTTTTAGTAGCGAGCCGCCAGCAGCTTGACTTCCAGGAAGGCTTTCACTGGAACCAAATCGTTCACCGCAAGCCCGGTGCGGTGGACTGGCCAAACCCCAATCTCGACGTTGCCTATTCCGAGGCTTGGGTCGCAGTTGACGAGACAAGCTGCACGATTGTCGGCGTGCCGGAGATCAAGGACCGCTACTTCACGGTACAGTTTCTGAACGGATGGGGCGAGACGCTGGCCAACATCAATGAGCGGGTCTTTCCAAATAAGCCGTACGGAGAGTTCGCCGTCTGCCTCAAAGGCGCGTCCGTCGATCTTCCCACAAATCTGACGGCGCGAATTGATCTGCCCGTCAAGGTTTCTCGTGTTCTCTCCCGTGTTGCCCTTGGGGATGACTGGGACGCAGCCACGGCCCTCCAGCAGCAATTCACCCTGACGACGACCGGGTCGCCGTTGCTGCCTGAGATGCCGACAACCCCAGTGCTCGAACCTCAGGAACTTCCTGGTGTCGAAGCTTTCGAAGCGGCCGCTGCGGCCCTCGACAGCGAACCCGACCTCAACCCGGGTTTGGAGCCTCTCACGAACACGGCTCGTGCGATTGGGGAAGCCGTGAAGGATCCGGTGGAGCGTCAGCGTATCGATGGAATTATTCGCGAACGCGCGCTATCCGACTTTGCTAAGGCGGGTCCACCGATCGGCCACGGCACGGTCATGAACAACTGGGCGCGTCCGGCAACCATTGGCGTCTACGACATCGACTATCTTACGCGGACTTTGGTGAACTACGGCGGGATCTGGGCCAACATCGCCCCAGAGGTAGTTTATTACCGAGCCAGCATAGATGCCGACGGTGCGCACCTAACGGGCGACAATGCCTATTCCATGACTTTCCCAGCGGACGCCCTGCCAGCGCGGTTCGCCAAATACTTTTGGTCGGTGATCGCGGTCGACACTCAGCACTTCCGTGTGCTTCCGAACCCGACGGGACGGTATCTCTTGAACGCCGAGACCAAGCCCGAATACGGGTCGGATGGATCGCTCACCCTCCATTTTGCTGCCGAGAAGCCGGACGGTATTCCGGACGGCAACTGGCTGCCGACGCCGCGCGGCTCCGTCTACCGCCTTACGTTCCGCTTCTATGGCCCAATCGACGGCGTCTCCAATGGCACATACTGGCTTCCGGCCGTGACCAAGGTGAACTGACCAGAATTTGCTGAACCGGCCCGCCGAGGAGAAGGCACCCCCATGATCCCGACACACGTCAATCGACGCACCCGCCATTCTCCAGTGCTCGCCACCGCCGTTTTGCTGGCTCTGATGCCGCGAGCCTTTGCGCAGACCGACCCGCTGCCTTCGTGGAATGAGACCCCGGTCAAGCAGGCTATCGTTGATTTCGTGCGCGAGGCTACGACGGAAGGGCAACCAGGCTTCGTCCCCACCGACGAGCGCGTGGCGGTGTTCGACATGGACGGCACCCTGGTTCCCGAACGACCGGTTCCGCTAGCGCTTGTCCCGGTCCTGGACGACATCCAGCAGGCGGTCGAGGCAAAACCTATGCTAAGAGACAGGCCTGCCGTCGCCGCCTTGCTGAAAGGCGACGTCGCAACGCTGCATGCGGCGGGCGAACAGGGCATCGTTGATCTAGTCGCGGTGACGACGGACGGCAGGACCACGGAGGAGATCGTTCAGAACGTCCGCCCGCTGATCGAGGGGAAGACGGCCGAGAGGTTCGGTGTTCCCTACTCGCAGGCCGTCTACCAACCGATGCGCGAGGTCCTTGCTCTGCTGGAGGCAAACGGCTTCACGAACTGGATATGCAGCGGCAGTCCGCTCCTCATCACTCGTGAAGTGTCGCAAGGCATGTTCGGCATCCCGCCTGAACGCGTCATGGGCAGCCATGTCGGCACGCGGCTCGACGAGCGCGACGGTCGAACCGTCCTTCTATTCGACGGGACGATCGGGCGATTGAACGACGGCGAGTTCAAGCCTGTCACCATCAGCCTCGCAATGCCGACGCGCCCCGTCTTCGTCGCCGGCAACGAGGGCGGACGCGGGGACATCGCGATGATGCGTTGGTCTAAGGATCGAGACGGCGCGAGCTTCCAGCTATTAGTCAACCACGACGACGCCGCCCGTGAGTTCGAATACGCCGAACCGGACGAGTACTCGCTAAACGCGGCGCAGCGGTACGGCTTTCACGTTGCGAGCATAAAGCATGACTGGAAGACCGTCGTAGGCACGGTTGAGGGAGAACAAAAATGACGCGTCTCGCACTCGTTCTTGCATCCGTCCTCGTTGGGTCGTCCACGCTCGCCGGTGCTGCCGGATTGAACCCGCAACCGCTGCCGCCTTCGCCGAATTTTGCAGCGGCTATGCCGCCCGGTCCGGACGCGCGCGTCAAGATCACCGAAGCCTACGTGCGGGCCGTTGTTCGGGATGCGTACTTCTGGGCGTGGCCGATCATCAACATGCACAACCGGCGTGGCGCGATGGCGCCCATCGAGGACTTTGTGAGGGCTGGTCCTGCCCCTTCCGCACCGCTGAACAGGCTGGCGATGCTTACCGACTACATCGCGGCCGACGAGCGGATCGTCGCCTGCCCGAACCAGGACGTGGTCTATGGTGTCGGCTTTATGGCGCTGGAAACGTCACCCGTCGTTGTTCAAGTGCCGGATTTCGGCGATCGCTTCTGGATTTATCAGATCGTCGATGGGCGAACCGACGGTTTTGCGACGCTCGGCAAGATGTACGGCACCACTCCCGGCTTTTACCTAATTGTCGGCCCTGACTGGCATGGCGAGGTGCCCAAGGGCATCAAGCAGGTCTTCCGCTCTTCGACACAAACGGCCTTCGTCGGGCCGCGTCTGTTCATGGACGATACGCCGGAAGATCGCGCTGCCGTGCAGCCGCTTCTGCACCAAATCATGGCCTATCCCCTCGCCGAGTTCGACGGCACAATGAAAGAAACAGACTGGTCAAAGATCCCGGTTCTTGAGCAACAAGAAAAACAAAGCGAGGGGGAAACCCAATGGGTCTTCCCCGAACGGTTCATCGACCAGTTACCGGAGGCGCTGCGCCTCGTGCCGCCGCTGCCCGGTGAAGAGGCGCGGTATGCACAGGTCTTAGCGGTCGTGGAGGCTGCGAAGGGCGACCCGGCTTTCCGAGCAGCGGCAGCAGAAGCCGCGCAGGAGGCTGAGCGCGAGCTGGTTGCGCCGCTTTTCGAATTCCGCAACTACGGCATTTCCTTGCCGGATCATTGGACCACGATCGCCAATGGCGCGGCCTTCGGAACCGACTATTTCACACGCACGGCTGCCGCAAAATCCAATATCCTCGTCAACACGACGCTCCAGGCGCAGTACTTCTACCAAGACCTTGATAAGGCGGGCGACCGTCTGAACGGCACCAATGGCTATTCCATCACCTTTGCAAAGGATGCCCTCCCGCCGGTCGAGGGGTTCTGGTCGCTGACCCTCTACAACGACCAGCACCTGTTTGCACCCAACGAACTCGGCCGCTATTCACTCGGCACCAAAAACAAGACGTTGAAGTACAACGCCGACGGTTCACTGACCATCCACGTACAGGCCAGGTCGCCCGGTGCCGACCACGAGGCGAACTGGTTGCCGGCGCCGGGCAATGCGGACTTCTCACTCTACTTACGTGCATATTGGCCAAAGACGCCGATCATCGACGGTTCATGGACGCCTCCAGCTGTCGAGCGCCGAGGCTGACGACGATGGTGCAAGTGATCCCGAATGTGATTTGAGAGGCTCGGCAAATGCTGAAGCTACCCATGTTCGCCGTGTGGTCAGCCGTAGCACTGGTTTTAGCCGTAGGTGGCTCTATTCCGGCGAGTGCCCAGTCCGCTGATGAACTCGCCAAGAAGCTCGCCAATCCGGTAGCCAATCTGATTAGCGTGCCAATTCAGAGCAACTTTGACTACGGTGCGGGGTTTTCAGAAAGCGGTTTCGCATACACCGCCAATATTCAACCTGTGATCCCGATCCCCCTCAACGACGACTGGCTTATAATCTCACGGACGATCATTCCGATCGCCTACCGTGATTACGTGCCGGACGGCGACGTCGGCGGTCTCGGAGATATCAGCGCAAGCTTCTTCCTTTCACCGCGCGCACCGAACCCGAGCGGACTGATCTGGGGCTTCGGGCCGATATTCCTTCTTCCTACTGCGACAGACGATGTCTTAGGATCCGGAAAATTTGGCGCCGGTCCTACGGGCGTTCTTGCGCTACAGGATGGCTCTTGGACGGTTGGTGCATTGGCAAACCATCTGTGGTCAGTGGCTGGCAGCAGCGGCCGACAGGATGTCAGTCAGACGTTTCTACAGCCCTTCGTGTCCCGAAGCATTGGCGGTGGGCGAACAATATCAGCGAACACCGAAGCAAGTTACAACTGGATCGACGGGCAATGGACGGTGCCTATAAACCTCGGCGTGTCCCAGATAATTAGGGTAGGCGAGCAATCAATAAGCTTTCAGGTCGGCGGCCGTTACTATGCTGAAGTGCCAAGAGGCGGGCCCGAATGGGGGTTTCGAACGAGTCTTACGTTTCTGTTCCCACAGTAAGTCTCAGACCCTCATCGCTCCAGGTAATGGGCTACGCCAATCCATATGCATCATCGTCGTTCCCAATCTTAATTAGAAACGTGCGACGACCCCGAGGATGGGCCCATGCTGAATGACGTCGAATACAAAGCCGTCGCCGTTGCTGTAGTCCACTCCGAGTGCGCGGTAACCTAGGACCGAAGAGAAACGGTCGTTTATGCGGTAACCGAGCCCGGCGGCCACGTCCCAATCAAGGTCGGCCTCGCCTGCGCCAACCAGTCCCCAACCCGTCATGTAAAGCCGCGGGGTGAAATCGTATCTGCCACGGATCCCGGCCAAACCGTCGACCCAGGTGTCCCCATCTGAAACGGTGCGACCGTCGAGAAGCCCGCCATAAAACGACAATTCGGTATCGACCGACCAGAGCCGGGCTCCGATGGCGACATCCAGGAACCCTGCGTCCGATTTGGCGATGGTGTATCCGCCACCGAGCAGACCAGCGAATGTCGTCGACTTGGCGTTGATAGTGCCGGCCAAAATACCGAGCGGCGTCGTCGCGTCGGAAGAAACCTTGCCATACTGAAGGTCGTTGAAAAAGCTAAAGTTGCCGTTGCGAGCCTCGGCAATCGACATGAAACCAACATCAAAGTTCTTGAGAATATCGGTGAAACTCTCGTTGACCTCAACGACTGGCGAGCCAAACTGCGCAATATTCCCATCCAAGCCCGCGACCCAAAGGTAAGGGGAGATGGCGAAACTCCAACCCTCATGTTCAGTCAAATAAGTCACTGGCGCCATCGGTGCTACGGCATCAGCTGCCATAGCTGTACCCAACCCGCCGGCTGCCAGCAGAATCCCGAGTAACAAAGCTTTCATGCCGGCCCCCAACTGCTTAGGCAATGACTGTGCCAGCTCTCGTGCGCGAGCAAGCTGAGCGTATGTCAGCTTTTAAGGGTCGGCAATCCCAATACAGACATTCTGCTTCCCACCCCGTTCAAGCCATAAGGCTCGTCTGGTTCGGAGCCGACAGCGGACTGACCGGTTTCAACGAAGAGGCGGGAAAGCGGCCGTTCAGCAACCGACCCCATGTCAGTCATTCATCTGCTCGTGAGTAGTCCCTGAAAGCTGCCAATCGGTTGACTTCGCCTCTGGCACAATTGGAGCGGAGAGCGGCATGTCCGCTTCTAATGACATGCTGCATTCTCTTTGGGCGTCTCAGCTCTCAATTAGTTGTGACACGCTTCGGTCAACTGCAGTCGCGAATTAGCCTGACTGCGTATCCGCCGCTTAAAGCCAATACTTTCATGTTAGCTCAGCTTAGGAGCCGGTGTGATTAGGCAAAATTTTCTGTAATGCTCGGCAAGATTGCATCGCATCGATGGGGGCAAGATGTTGGACGACGAAAACCGCCGCCTCATAATGGATCGGCTTGGCGGGGCGGTGGATGAGCTCGTAGCGGACTTGTACTCAGACACCGCAGGCGGTGTCAGTATGGTGCAGGAAGCCGAGATCACGTCGCGATTGTGCCAGCGCCTGGAAGACAGG
Organism: Aureimonas frigidaquae; assembly: GCF_001463905.1. Taxonomy (GTDB): domain Bacteria; phylum Pseudomonadota; class Alphaproteobacteria; order Rhizobiales; family Rhizobiaceae; genus Aureimonas; species Aureimonas frigidaquae. The sequence continues at coordinate 312,701 of NZ_BBWR01000008.1, read as the reverse complement.
CTGGATAACTCGCAGGTAGGAGAATATGTCTTTCGAGTAATAGCCCAGTCATTGCCGGATCGCGGCCCAAACTCGATGGAAAAGCTTTTCGGCGCGGACCTTTTCCTGTCGATCTCGCTCGATGGAGCTGACGGCTTTGACAAAGGCATTTTTATCCAGGCGAAGTATGACCGCAACATCGACCGGACGGAACTGAAAGATGCTTGCCGCCGTATGGAGGCATTAGCAGAACGCCAAGGCGTTTACGTCTGGGTGTATGAACCTGATGGCGTCAAAGTGCTGTCATCGCACCAGGTGGGTCAGATGAAGCAAAACTCTCTCACCGGAATCCAACCACGGACGATGACCGGTTTCACTGGGCGCATCTTGGATTGTTATGCGGGCAGTCGAGCTTGGGGAATTCCGTCTACTGGAAACCGACGCAAATTGGTCGCTGAGCGTCTACTTCAATCGAGAGCGAGCAATCTCCTGGACATCAAACTGAAGAAAAATCGATGCTAACGACCGAAACGCCCGGTCGCCCTGACGGATAAACACCATGCTTGTCGATATTTTTGCTCGCCGATACGAAGGGGTTCAGCTTCGTGCAGCGTATGAGGAGCGGGACATTCGCCTGCTTGTCCAATCGTTCCGCATCCTGGCGGAGGACCTAGCGCCCTATTACCTGGATGGCCAGGAGAACCCTGCATCCGTCAGTTTCTGGACGACGCTTGAAAGCAGCCTGTCACGCGAACTTGGCGTGAAAGAGCTTTCCCAACACTGGTCGTCCTATACCACCAACGGGCGATTACAGACGTTCAAAAATACCCTGCTTTCGGTCTGCGAGAAGTGGCTGACCCAGCCCCCTGCCGGTTCACCAGATACCCACTTAAAAGAGCGCTTGAGCCTCATCGAACTTGGCTTCCGCGCAAAGGAAACCGAAATTGCAGCAATGAATGCGAGGGATGTAACGGATGGCGAGAAGCTACTTGCCTCGCTCACCCGCCCGGGACTGAGAGTGCCTGGAAATCCGGAAGACGGTGCCCGCGCTCGACGCGCTATGCGAACAAACGCATTTCAAACCGCTGTAGACGAACTGAACACTCGCGTCCGCCAAGCCAGATACCCTTTGAATTACCATAACGGCTTCATTCAGATAGTGACCGACGATCTGGTGCAGATCGAGGTTGAGACCCCCTTTTGGTCTCTCCTGACAGCCCCACAATGGCAGAACGTTGATATCGACATGAAAGAGGCGCTCGACCTCCGCGACAATGACGGCAGGGACCCTGCTTTTTATGCGGCACGAGCGTTGGAAAGCACCATCAAAATCATCTCCGACACCAAAGGATGGACGCACGGAAAAGAGAGGGGTGCCCACAATTATATTGATAACCTCTGTTCTAAGACAAATGCCTTCATAGCCCCTTGGGAGAGCGTATCGATCAAAGACTTCTTCACCCACGTTCGAAATCCATTCGGGCATGGGGCTGGTAGCTCAATCATGCCGTCGCTGACGAGACCACAAACAGAATGGGCAATCGAGTTCAGTATGAGCTGGATAAAGAACCTAATCCGGCGCATGTAGTGGTGCATGTCGGCTTCCGTATCTCCGCAATTGGCGCTTTCCTGAAGGAAACAAAGCGGCGGCTCTCAGGCGATGACGCCTATTGCTTCAACGGCAGACATGAGGGCGCGCTGCTGTCAGACTACAGCACATATTCCAACGTCGCCTTTTACACTGATGCCGTCCAATACCGGACAGTCTCCTTCCCACCCCATCGAAGCCATTTATGGCCCGTCTGGTTCGGGGCCGACAGCGGACTGACCGGTTTCGACGAAGAATTGGGGAAAGCCGCCGTTCAGCAACGACCCCATCGCGGTCGTTCGGTGTGCTTCCATCGCCGCCGGAAACCTGCCGTTCCTGCAGCGCCGTCAAATGGCAGACTTAGGGCTGGAACCCGAAGGATTGTTTCGGCGAGGCGATCGCGCGCGCAGAGCGCGGGTGCAGCGACCTCGTCTTTTGGAAAGGCCATGTGGCGATCCTCAGACCGCGTTACCGCGATCCATGCCAATGGCCACACAATGACGGTTGCCCGCGGAGCGCTCGACGAAGCGATCCGCTGCATTGGCGTGGACTTTGGCGAGCCGACTGGGTGGCGGCGGGTTTAAGGCGCGTCACGCGGCTGGGCTCTAGCAGTTGTCACTTGGCAAATGATCTTCGCTCGGCGGCCTGGAAAACCAGATGATTGCGATGATCGTGCCAATGGGGGTGAAGAAGGCGACGAGCTGGAGCCAGCCAGACCGGTTGGAATCGTGCAGGCGGCGGGCGCTGATCGACAGGAGCGGCAGGAACAGGACGAGGTAAAGGATTGTAGCGAATATATCGGGCAGGCGGAGAAAACCGACCAGGAAGAAAAGCACGACATAGAACAGCATCGCGTACCAGAATTCCGACCGGCTCGCGCGATCACGGAAATTCACGTAATTGGCAAAGAAGCGCTTCACCGCCTCGACAAAACCGGCCGGTGCCGCAGGCGGACCGAACCGATTGGGGCCTTCCGGCACACGGTAGCGCAGGAACAGAAGCGGTGCTGCCAGAAGCAGCAGCAAGATGACCCAGTGCCATATGGATATGCTCACGGTCTCTCCTCACAACCGGGCCGCGCGGACAAATGTGCAGCGATCGAGAAACCATGAATAAAGGCTCGGCGCGCCGAACAGAACCCAATGGGGGTCATTCTTGGGGGGGGTAGCTCGGAAGCCGCCGCTGATGGCGATCGTTCGTTTCAAAAGCGTGCCTAATGACCCCAATACGTCAACGTCCGCAACTTGGGAGGTGCTGCACAATCGCTAGCGCAGCTGCCTCATTGAATTACCCGCAACGTTCCCATCTCAACTTCGGGCATTTGTGCTCTTCATAAAAGTTGGCGTGTTTTCACGTTGTGATTGGCGCCTTGGAATTACAAGTTCCGCCGGGCGATGGCGGGGAGAGTGCTGACGATCGTCTCTTCCTCATCGACGGAGCCACCCGAGTTCCTTAACGGGACGCAGCAGTTCTTTAGGGTGATACAGTCGGACAAGCCTTGCACAAAACTCGCGGAAACGCCGTGCTGCATTACATGGAGCCGGGTTCGACTTGGAGAGTTGAAGCCGGCTCCAATTTTTGAAGACCTAGTTTAGGCAGCCGCAGCTGGCTCAGCGATTCTGATACTGCAGGATTAGGTCAAGAATTGCAGTGCCGACGCGAGCTCCGTGCTCACCGTCGCGCCAACCTCTAGCGCCGCCAGGATATCGCTCGCTGCTTCCAGCTCCACCGGACACCTGCTGCAGCTCATCTTGGGAGATCGTTCTCATCCGTAGTTCCTTTCGTTGACGCATGTGAAGATACGGACGAGCGACTGCTGAGCTATCGTACAAGTGTACAGCCGCTTTGACGTGCGACAGCGTGGGCTGCCTGTCACGCGACACCTCGTCTGCGATCGGAACGCCATGACGGCAACTCCCGTTGGCAGGTAATCCACTAGGAGCCTGCCAATGACCAGCCCGTCCCGCCTAAAGCCCAACCATCCCGACTATGTTCTGGAGTGTGAAAAGGCGATGGATTTCGCCTTTTACGAGGTTGGATACCTTGCTGAAGCCGCCGGCTGGACTCCGGAAGCGGTAGATGCCGCAATGCTGAGCCTAGCCAAGAACAGGTCCAAGGCGCGCAAGACGCACGTGAAGACTGACGCGGCGGTGAGATTGTTCAGTCCAGACCCATAAGTCACTGGTTAACCATCCTGCCTTTCGCCCTGCGCTACGTGACCACGAATGCAACTAGCCGTTGCTGGCGGCGTGTTGGCGAGGCGCGTATCCTCGCAAAATGATTGACCCGCCCCACCTCCCGGAACATCACCCTGATTACGTTTTCGAGTGCGAACAAGCGCTCGAGCAACTGGTGAACGCCATCGGCGACGACGCAATCGCTGCTGGCTGGCACGATGCTGCAGTGGATACTGCTTTGCTGATGATCATTCGGGAGCGGGTCTTCGGCCGAATTTAAGATGTCCGTGCATCCGCAAAGCCGATCTGAAAATGCGATGGGACGTCAGGTGACGCCCCATTGAGAGACTAGCCCGCTGAAACAGTTGGCCGCCTCTCGGTGCTCTTGGGTCGCGGCTTCGGTCCGGGCAGCAATCCCTCTTTTTGAGCATGCTTGCGCTGCAGTTTGCGCGCTCTACGGATCGCCTCAGCCTTTTCCCTAACGCGCTTTTCAGATGGTTTCTCGTAAGCGCGCCTCGCCTTGAGTTCGCGAAAAATACCTTCGCGCTGCATCTTTTTCTTGAGCACACGAAGTGCCTGATCGACGTTATTGTCCCTGACGATGACCTGCAAATTTTCTCCTGAATAAGCGCCAAACGCTTTGTCAACGCGAGACGACGGCCGTGTCGCGTACGAGGCAAATGGTCATTTTTGCGATTTGGGAAAGTGTGGCTGCAAGGTTGGGTGATTGCAAACGGATCTAGGCTGCCCGTATGTCTCGGAGCAGCCTCGACATATGTCACCCGTGCCAAGATGCCGCCATTGCTGATTTAGATCTACGGCTTATATTTTGATTCAGCAACCATTGCATCCGGGTTTTCCACGCAGTTGCGTGACTAGATCAAGTACCCGGCGTGAAAGCTCCAATGAGAAACCTAATCGATCAGCGACATCTCGCTGAGAGCTTGTTTCGTCCGATCGCAAGTTCGAACGGCGCGAGCTCAATTTCCGTCGCTTCTGCTACAGTTCAGGTTGGTGACAAGAGCGCAAGGTTAAGGGTATTGCGCTTAGCGGCTGACGCCGAGGAACGTGCCCGCAAACGTCAACCTAGGTGAGCCGGGCGCCTACTTGGCAGCTGGACTGGTGGCGATCGATCACTCTCGTGGGCTTGGTGGCGACTTGCGTTCTGGCCAGCCAACTGATGGCCATCTCCTGATACCGAAGAAGAGGTCGACAGATGCCGAACCCGGCAACCAGGTTAGCAGCACTACTGAATAGACTGCGGCAGTCACAGGGTGCGGGGCTGTTTCTTTCGGCTATTGAGCAGCGGGATATGAATGCGCTCGCCAGCCTTCATGAGAGTGGAACGATAACGCTCATTGGAGGTCCTGGAGAGGACACAACTGTCCTGCTCGCCGCGGTCAGCCCACCAGCGAACTGACTGACAATTAATCGCGGTTAAGCCCAGGTATCCGCGATAGCATGTTACAGCGTTTGGAGAAGCGACATGACAGGTTTTCATTTGAAGCCAACGATACACGCCCATTTGCATGTCGTTGTGAGTGGTCCGCGCTATCTATTTCCACCAATCAAAACCACAGAGAAAAGTATACCGGTGCGCCAGCGCATGGAGCGCATGGCGCGGGAAGACGAAGCCAACTGCTTGCCTACCCCGAACCTTACTTAAGGAATATTCCTATGATGGCTATGACCCGACAATTCTGCCTCGACCGTGCTGATGAGTGTCATCTCGCTGCCAAGAGGGCCGTGCTGGCAGAGGTTAGGCATAAGTTTATTGTGGCAGAGACGAATTGGCGTGACATTGCCACGAAGGCTGTGGATCTTAAAGGTAGACTCTCCAGCAAAGCTGACAAGATCGGGTAATTTGTAACATGCAGTCCATTTCGGAGGTTTGAAACTCCGCTCGGCTGCTATTCGCTTTCATCAACGGCGGCGTTTGCATCGCCAAGTTGTTTGCTATCCGCTGGAGAAATCTGCTTGCCACCTTTCTCAAGGTGGTCCTGATGTCAAGACGTCAAGTTGAATCACTGTGTCGAAGATCCCCACGATCCTGTATTTATGAGTGCTCTTGGGGATTGCGGCCTTAAGCAGCAACGAGCTCACACGAGGCCATGATGGATTACGAGGCGCCCGCGGAAGTGACATGGAGGGGTGGCCGCTCACGGAATCCCACGGCACTGAGGCGCAAGTCGTTTCCGCATCTGTGGCAAGCGGTGCAGTTCGTCATAGGAGATAAGACAGAACTGCGGGGGATGTGCCGCATACGGTCTAAAGGCGTCAGCTACACGGGGGAAGCAATCGAAGCCTTGTACGCTCGATTTGATTTCCCAGATCGGCAAATCCAACATATCGTTCCGTCCGGCTTCATGGATCGGATGCTAGGGGCTGGAGTTCCGAAATACCGCTTGCTTAAAGACAAGGATAGTAGCTGGTCGGTGATGTGCATCAATACTGAGCTGCCAGTTGAGATCAACGGGGTCCGTATGACCCGTATGGGCCTCAAACAAGCGGAAGAAATGCTCAGGGTTTTGAACGGCCCAGGGGAAGCCGACATGCTGGCACTGGGGCCATGACCCACAGATTTTAGCGCTGGCACCGTCGCTTCATCAAATTCTTACGCTATTATTTCCCGCTCTATGTGATGAAGCCTGGTTGTAGGTTACGTTTTCATCACCACATAACCTCCAGGCGTCGAAGAAGAGTCTTGGCCAGCTACTTGGCCCAGAACCAGCCTCCGGCACTTCCGCCTACTGGAGATCCTCCGATGTTCGGCTATCGAGGCGGTGAGTCGAGCGACACAGTCGTTCGCAAACGCGAGTATATGGTGGACGCTATGAAGCGCTGGCCATTTTTAACTCGATATGATGTCACGACCATTCACAACCAGCAACAGCTCGCAACTTTAGTGAGAGATCGTTCAGGTCGGTCCAAAATCCACACTGATCGCGAGGTCAATGACTGGATGATTGGTAAGACCTTCTAGCTCGCATGACGGTGCATTCCCGACAGCAAGAGCAGCTTGTGCAAAAGCTGCGGTCGGAAATTGTTCGCCTTGGAAGTCATGATCAACAGATGGCGAGCCGTTTTAAAAGACGGATGTAATGTGTCGAGCGCCGATCGCGTGACGGCTGCTAACTGAAAGATATGTCATGTCCACGAATTTCATCTCTTCGGACAACGGTAAACAAAACAGCTCCTATGAGGGCGATGCCATTTCCCGCCCCGACCAGGAGGCGAAGTCCAACGAAGAAAGTGTTCTGCCTGCACTACGAGAACGCGACAATCTGGGCGGGCAATCGGTTGATAGAGACATGGTTCCTGGCTGTCAGAGCGACAATATCAGGAAGGAAGGGTTGGTCGATACCGAGACGTCTAAACCCAAAAAGGACTTGAGGCTTTCCGTAAGCGAAGCCTTTGGTATCGACGAACGCAATCTTCATCAGAAGCATGATGACGGATCTCTGGCGCGTGCTGTAGCCGATCTCGATTGACCCTGCTGCAATCGATCGGGAGTCTGAGTCAGATACTCAATCTAGCGAGGCCTAGCATTGTGAAGCGATCGACCTTTCTACTCGATAGTTGGCATAAGCGCGTTTCTGCGGCCCTTGCCAGCTCCATCTCGACCCACTCAGCATCCGAGGAGTTGCCGCTCAAAAGCTGGCACTCTGCCGCTGGGCGACCTCATCAGGCCTCTCTCAAGGCGCTGAGGAAAAATTCTCCTGCGATAGCTGCCGGCGCCGAATTTGGCCTGACCCAACATCGGTCGGTGCACGGCCAGCGCGCCTATCGCCTGTATGTTCCCGCGTCGGCCCCACCTGGGCCGCGACCACTTTTGATCATGCTGCACGGATGTACCCAGAATTCTAAAGACTTTGCTTTGGGCACGCGCATGAATCAGGTTGCGGAAGAGAAGGGCGTAATTGTCGCCTATCCCGAGCAAGCGCGTTCTGCCAATATGTCTTTATGTTGGAACTGGTTTCAGCCGACTGATCAGGCCCGTGGTTCAGGTGAACCGGCGATCCTGGCGAGTATCGTAGCTGAGATCATGCATGAGCATGACATAAACAGCCAGAAGATATTTGTGGCGGGGTTGTCAGCTGGTGGAGCGATGGCCGCGGTTCTCGGCGAGACATACCCTGACCTTTTTCAAGCCGTGGGAGTTCATTCGGGACTGCCATACCGCTCAGCCCACGATATCGCCTCTGCAATCTCCGCAATGCGAATGGGTAAGACGAGCGGCGTTGTGAAAAACAGTATCCCTAAGATCGTTTTTCATGGGGCTAACGATGGGACCGTCCATCCCGAGAATGGCGTTAACTCAGCCGGCTTGGCTGAGGCTTCTGAGGTCAATGTTGAGTGCGGTACTTCAAACAGCAGACGTTACGTGCGAACGACGGCCCGCAAGATTGGTGAGGTTCCTGCCGTCGAGCATTGGAGCATTCAACATTTGGATCACGCTTGGTCAGGCGGTGACCCCAGAGGGTCATTCACGGACGCGCTTGGGCCAGATGCATCGCGTGAAATGATACGTTTTTTCCTTGATCGCGAATAAGATCAGAACTCGTTCGCTATGCTATGGCCAATCCGAGGCTCATAGCACAGCATTCTCTCTATGATCTTCCTTTAGGTTTTTTCTCTACCTGGAGTTCGAGTCCAGCCGGGATTGGAGGACGGACAGTTGAAGCAGAAACGATTTACGGAAGAGTAGATCGTCGCGTGTGTCGTGCTAGCACGAGGCGGGTGCGAAGGCGGCCGACTTGGCCCGCAAGCACGGTGTCAGCGAGGCGACGCCGTATAACTGGAAGGCGAAGTATGGCGGCATGGACGTGTCCGGTGCCAAACGCCTGAGGGCTCTGGAGGACGATAACGCGAAGCTGAAGAAGCTGCTCGCCGACCAGATGCTGGAAGCCGCGGCGCTTCGCGAGCTTCTGTCAAAAAACCGGTAGGGCCGCCGGTAAGCGCGAAGCCGTCGCGCATCTGCAGGCCGTCATGGGCCTGTCGGAGCGTCGGACCTGTTCCTTCGTCAGTGCCGATCGCAAGATGGTCCGCTACAGGTCATGCCGCCCGCCAGAGACGGATCCGCGCGGCAAGCAGCGCGACCTCGCCAACGAGCGGCGACGCTTTGGCTATCGTCGCTTGTTCATTCTGCTGCGACGAAAGGGCGAGCCGTCTGACATTACCGCATCTATCGGCTCTACCAGGAGGAAGGGCTGGCGGTGCGCAAGCGCCGGGCGCGGTTACGGCGTAACAGAAACATCCGAAGCTCTAATCGCCACTGAATGAAGGTTCAGTGGTACGTCAGACGAACAGATAAAAAGCGACCGACCCGTTAGATCGCGTGCGGGCTATAACGAGCGTCGCAACGATCAGCTCGCATCTTGACTGGGAGAAGAACGCGAGGAGACTTGTTGGCGCCTTGATAACCGGGCTGAGGCAGAACCCATCTGCTTAAGGTGCACACTTAGAGCATTGAACCGCCAATGTCCGCCTTGCTGATCCTGATTCACAAAACAGTCAGTCCGCAAACCACCCCAACATAGCCAGCGCAACCCATTGTTCCTCATGCCAATAGCAGCCACCCGCGCTTTTGTCGGATGGCCGCCCAATGTCATATTTCGGTTCGTTCGGCCAAGAGCAGTGCGTCCTCTACGTCAACGCCCGGATAGCGCACTGTGTTCTCAATCTTGGTGTGACCGAGCAAGATCTGCATGGCGCGTATGTTGCCCGTCGCCCGGTAGATCATTGATGCCTTTGTGCGACGAAGCGAGTGGGTTCCAAACTCCTCCGATCGCAGACCAATCGCAGTCACCCATTCGTCGACCAGGCGCGCGTACTGTCTAGTGCTCATGTGGCGGGAGTGATCGACCCGGCTCGGGAACGCATAGTCTTCGATGGAGCCTCCACGGCGCTCAAGCCAAGCTAGAAGGCTGGCTCTGACGTCGCTGGTGATCTCGAACTGGACCGGCCTTCCCGTCTTTTGCTGAACGACGATTGCGCGAGTACGAATCTCTGGCCCAGCGACGACATCGCGGATCCTGATTTTGACTAGGTCACAGCCACGAAGCTTGCTGTCGATTGCTAGATCGAACAGCGCTCTATCCCGAATCCGTCTTTCGCGATCGAGGAAAAAGCGAATTGCCCATATTTGCTTCTGAGTGAATGGACGCTTGGTACCGACCTTCTTGCCTGCATTCCAGGCTGCATGCTCGCGGATAGCGTCGTCGAATCGAGAATGGCCCATTTGACTTCTCCTCGGCCTTGATTGGCCAGAAAAGAAACGCTGTCGACCACTGGTGGCGAAGGGGCCGTAACCAGACTGTCAGGTATTTGGCGGAGTTTGACGGAAAGCTGCCGTTCGACAATCGCTCTCATGTGTGTCGTTCCGTCTTAGGAGAGGGGATCCACCGTACAGTTTGTCACTCTCTTGACGAGATTATTGCGACCAAATTGTCAGTTATCCTCGGACGTGGCCGGATCTTGTCCATTCCGACAATCGATGTAGGCAAGGCAGCTGGCTGGCAAGTGAGACTGGTCCGCTTAGGGAACCGTTGATCCCGCATCGATGACCCAGCCGGCACCGTTCACGTGCACGGCCTTGTCGGACAGCAGGAACGCAACGGTTTCGGCCACGCTCTCTGGCGGAATTGGTTGGTTGTGTCCCGCGCGCTGGATGCTGCGCCCTGCTTCAAAAGCGCGTTCGTCGATGGCGTGGATCATCCGCGTATTCACGGGGCCAGGTAGAAGGGCGTTCACACGGATCGTTGTACCGGACATGTCGAGTGCGGCACTGCGCGTGAGACCGAGCACGGCATGCTTCGCGGCGACGTACCCGGCCAGCCCCGCCCGTCCCCTGATGGAGGAAGTGGAAGCAATGTTCACGATCGATCCGGAGCCCCTGCTTCGCATTCGCTTCAAGCCGTGGCGCAGGCCAAGGAAGACGCCACGTATGTTGACAGCGAGGACGCGGTCAAACACGTCCTCCGGATAGCTGTCGATCGGCGCGAAGGCCCCCTCGATACCCGCATTGTTGACGAGCATGTCGACCGGACCGAATTCAGCCTCGGCCGTATCGAGCGCGGCCGACCAGTCGTCCGAGCGGGACACGTCCGCTCGTATCGCTTGCGCCCGTCCGCCGAGGGCGACTACGGCGCGGACGGTTTCGTCAGTCGCCGCCGTATCGATATCGACCGCCGCGATGGCCGCGCCATCCGCCGCAAGGCGCAGGGCGATGGCGCGGCCGATCCCGCCGGCCGCTCCTGTGATAAGCGCGGTGGTCACGGCACGAGCCGCTTGACCAGCCGCCGGTCTTCCTTGCCGAAGCCCCCGGCGTAGACGTCGGACACCATGAATTGGGCTGAGAGCACCTCAGGCTGCAACTCGGTCAGGGGATCGAACTCCGACTCATGCAACTTCAGTTCGATGCGTCCCCCCGCCGGTGCGCTGTAGGGAAGTGGGAACGCACGATAGACCACGTCGGCGTAAGCGGTCTCGGGGCGCTCGGGATGGGGAATGCGACGCACGTGGATTTCGCCATGCGGCTGCTCTTCGCCATCGACAAGCCGGACGACGGGGGTTGAGGCGTCGGGGGTGAAGGAGAAGTCCGCAACCGGTCGCGTACGTCGATTGACCCAACCCGAGATCGAGCCGTTTTCCTTTTCGTCGAAGGCGAATGTGCAATCCTTCTTCGTGTAGCCGAACAGTTCGCGTCCTGCGGCGATGCCCATAGGGTCCGAGCAGAACATATAGAGGTGGGTCTGGGCGAATAGCCCCTCGTAGCGGACAGCGGTCGTGACCATCAGGTCAAACATTCGGCCATTGTGATAGGAGAGCGTGTGCCCTGGAGAGGCCATGAAGCGGAACGCGACGCGATCATTTACGAGCTCGAACGGCGTGTGCGACAGGAGTTCACGCAGCTTGGCTTCGTCGACCTTAGTGACAACCTCTAGGTTTCGCAGGGTGCACTCCCATTCCAGTGGATAGGCAGGTGCGTAGGGCGGCATGACGCCGCTGTTGTCGTGCATCTTGTAGTTACCGAACATTTCTGGCTCCTTCGGTTAGGGGGTAGTGGACTGACGGAACGGGTCACGGCCGCCCGCAAGGATGGATGGATCGACGTCTTTGATGTCCGTGACGCCGCACAAGGCCATGGTTATGTCGAGCTCGCGATGGATGATCTCCAGGCAGCGGTGCACACCGGCTTCGCCCATGGCGCCGAGACCGTAGAGAAACGGCCGCCCGATATAGGCTGCGTGCGCGCCCAGAGCTCTTACGCGCAGCAGGTCCTGCCCGGAGCGGATACCGCCATCCATGTGAACCTCGGCCTGCGCGCCGACGCGCTCCACGACCGCCGGAAGCGCACTGACGCTCGACGGGGCGCCGTCGAGCTGGCGGCCGCCATGGTTCGAGACGATCACCGCGTCGGCGCCGTGGTCGATCGCCGCCTGTGCATCGTCCGGGGTCATCACGCCCTTGACCACGAGCTTACGGTCCCACAGGCCTCGCAGCCAAAGGACATCCTTCCACGACAATGTCTGGTCGAACTGCTGAGACACCCAACCCGCTAGCGACGAAACGTCGTCGGTGCCCGCGACATGGCCGACGATGTTGCCGAACGTGCGCCTTTTGGTGTTCGCCATGCCCCAACACCACCGGGGCTTCGTCGCAAGGTTGATTAGGTTCCTCAGGGTCGGCTTGGGCGGTGTAGACAGGCCGTTCAGGATATCCTTGTGGCGCTGCCCCTGGACCTGGAGATCGACGGTCATGACCAAGGCGGTGCAACCGGCCGCGTGTGCCCGCGCAACCAGACGCTCGATGAAGGCGCGATCCTTCATGACATAGAGCTGGAACCAGAACGGCGATCGCGTGGCCTGCGCAACGTCCTCGATCGAGCAGATCGACATGGACGACAAGGTGAAGGGTACCCCGAACCGTTCTGCGGCGCGGGCCGCGAGAACCTCGCCATCCGCATGCTGCATCCCCGTCAGCCCTGTGGGCGCCAATGCCAGCGGCATCGTGACGGGCTGGCCAAGGATGGTGCCGTTCGTCTTCCGATCGGAAATGTCGATACCCACGCGCTGGACAAAGGTGAGGTGCGCGAGATCACGTTCGTTCGCCCGGTATGTCGCCTCTGTGTAAGCTCCGGCATCGACATAGTCGTAGAACATGCGCGGCACGCGCCGGCGCGCGAGCTGGCGTAGATCATGGACGCAGGTGATCATTTCGGGTCGGCTCATGAATTCTCCCCGCGATATGGATCGACCATCCGATCAGCGCCCCGTCAGCGCGAGGCTGAACCAGGGGACGAAGATGATGACGATTGTGAAAGCCAGATAGCTCAGGATGAAGGGTATGATGGCCCGCATGAACTCGGAGAGCGGGGTCCTGGTGATCGTGCACGTTGCGAACATGATCGTTCCGACGGGCGGAGTTATACCCCCCAGATGCGCCATCAGCACAAAGATCACCCCATAGTGCACAGGATCGACGCCCAGTTCGGTTACGACCGGCAGGAAGATGGGCCCCAGGATAAGGATGAGCGCCGTTCCGTCGATGAAGGCCCCGGCGATGAGAAGGAGCAGACCGACCAGGAGAAGCATGAGATGGGCGTTAGCCGTCAGTCCCAGCATCGCTTCCGCAACGGTTTGTGGTACGCGCTCGAAGGTCAGGATCCAGCTCAAGGCGGCCGAAGCCGCGAGGATCAGCAGGATCGCAGAAGTCGCCACGACCGTCGACTTAAGCGCGGCGAGCACCTGACGCCAGTTGGCCTCGCGGTAGGCGATGACGCAGGCAGCGGTGTATATGACTGCCACGCTGGCGGCTTCGGCGGGCGTGAAAACGCCGCCACGAATGCCGATGATAACGATTGCCGGCAGCAGGATCGCAGGCAATGCTGCAACGAACGCCCGGCCCAGAGGGATGTCCGGCGGGCCTTCTTGCGGCGGCTCCCAGCGATTGCGCCTGCTTGTGACCGACGCCTGGACCATCAACATCGCCGCCAGGAGAAAGCCGGGGATGATCGCACCGGCGAAAAGCTGGCCGATCGAGACATTGGTTACGAAGCCGAAGAGGATCAGGCCGATCCCCGGCGGAATCATCGGAGCGATAAGAGAGGTGACGGCAGTCAGCGCCACGGAGTATCCGCGCGGATAGCCGCGCCGCAGCATTTCGGGGACCATGATCTTGGCCTGCATGGCCGCATCGCCATTCGACGAGCCTGACATGCCCGCGAGGAGCGTGCTCAACGCGACGTTCGTCAGGGCCATGCGCCCCCAGAAGCGCCGTGTCAGAACACCTGCAAACGCCATGACCCGACGGCTGATGCCGGAAATGTTCATAAGCTCGCCCGTCAGGATAAAGAGCGGCACCGCGATCAGCGGGAAGCTCTGCGTTCCGACGATCAGCCTTTGTGCGTAGATCACGTCGAGTACCGCCGGTTCGAACAGCACGTAGACCAGCGACAGCATGATCAGGATCAAGCCGACAGGAACGCCAAGCAGCAGCAGGACGACGAACAAGATTGCGATATAGCCTAGCATGGTCAGACCTCGCCTCGCATGAAGCAGACGCGAAGCAGGCGACCAAGATACGATAGGCTCAGCAGCCCAAAGCCAATGGGCAGCGCCATGTACAACCAGCGTGCCGATATGCGGAGCGAGGGGATCTGATTGCCGGAGCGCTCGACCAGGCTAATGCCGATCCGGCAAAGGTAGATGGCCGTTGCCAAAAGCAGCGCGTATCGGGCCGTCACAACCACCCGGCGCAGCCAAACGACGGGAACCCTGTCGATCGCGTCGATGCCCATATGGGCCCCGTCGCGTTCCGCTACGATGAGGCCCAGGAAGATCAGCCAAGCGAATAAGAGCGTCGAGATATCGTAGGAAAAGACCATTGCACTGTTGAAGCCGTATCGCATGACGACGGCCGTAAAGACGATGACGACAATTGCGAGAAGCGTAAAGATCGCTACGGCAGTGATCGCGCAGACGATGGCGTTCTCAATACGGTTCAGCCAGCGAATGGCTCCGCGTTCGGTGTTCATGGCCTGATGTCCCGTGGATAGGCTGCGGACGTGCAACGCATGCGCACCGCACGGGCCGATGGCCCGTGCGGTGCGCAGGCCGTTTCTATTTGCCGTCGATCACGGCGCGGGCGCGGTCGTAAAGCCCCGGCGTCCACTCTGGGAAGGACTCGGCGATGGTCCCGGCGCGTTCGGCGAAGGCTGCGCGGTCCACGTCGTTGATAATCGTCATTCCGTTCTCGCGCAGCGTGGCGATTCCGGCCTCGTAGCTAGCGATCGAAGCGGCCGACATTGCGTCGCACGCAGCGTCGGTCTCCGCCTGGAGGATCTCCTGATGCTCTGGACTCAGCCGGTCAAACTGCGCCGCGCTGATGACGAGCGGCACGACATCCTGAATATGATTGGTCTGGATCAGGAAACGGGCGTGCTCATAGTGGCGCTGGTCAATGATCGACAATGGAGGAGCCTCCGCTGCGTCGATCACCCCTTGTGCGAGTGCGGAATACACTTCGGGCCAGGGAATGGGCGTGGGCGACCCGCCCATCACGCGCTCGACCATCTCGGTGTAGATGGTCACCGGCTGGACACGGATGGCCATATCCTTCGTATCGGCCGGGGAGCGCGCTTCCCTGCTTCGGGTGTAGAGGTCGCGTGTTCCATAGTGCAGGTAGCACAGGACCCGTAGATTGTTGCCCAGCACCTGCTCATTGAGCTCCTTGACGAGATCCGATCCGATCAAGCGCTCGACGTCTTCGATTCCGCCGTACATGAACGGATAGACGAGGATTGAGTAGTCGGGGACGTAATCTGCCAGATTGCCGGCCTGCACCTGTCCCATGAGATCCGCGCCGAAGGACATCTGCTCGACCAGTTGCGCACTTTCGCCGAGCTGCCCTGACGGAAACAATTCGATGCGAACCTCTCCGTTCGTGCGCTCGCGGATGCGATCGGCCAATGCCGCAGCCTCGGTATGAACGAAGTGCGACGCTCCGTTCATGTGCGCGAAGCGGATAACCTCCTCCGCTTTCGCAGCGCCGACGCAACCCATCAGCGCCGCAGCGCAGGCAACGATCTTTCTTCTCATATCCGGCCCTCCCAACCCGTATAATAGAGCGTAGGTCTATTGTACATTGCACCCATTGTGCAATAGGGAAGTGGTGGGCAGTTGGATTCCTCCTCGGGGGCGAACCGGCGAGACCCCGAAGGGAGCGAGTATTGGACGCCAATCAGACCACCAGCCTTTCCGACCAGGTACGCGCACGGCTCCATGATCTTATTCGAAGCGGCGCCGTGCAGCCGGGCGAACGCCTCGTCGAGTTGCAACTAGCCCGTGTCTTCGGCGTCAGCCGGTCGCCCGTTCGGCGTGCGCTCGCCCAAATGGAGGCCGCGGGTCTGCTAACGTCGCAGGGACGTCGGGGGTATCTCGTTCGGGGTGAGGCACGACCCGCAGCCGGCGTGGGCGCCCATCTCGACGACATCAGCCTCGACCAGTCGCGTCAGTGGGAGCGCATCTACACCTCCGTCGAACAGGAGGTCCTGACGCAGATGCTGTACCAGTCGGTTAAGATCAACGAGGTCCGGTTAGCCGATCATTTCGAGGTTAGCCGCACGGTTACCCGTGACGTGCTTGCGCGTATGCATGGCCTCGGCCTCATTGCAAAAAGCCGCAGTGGCACTTGGATCGCGGGTCGACTTACAGAGGATTGGATACGCGATCTTTTCGAGTTGAGACAGCTGCTGGAGCCGCGAGCACTGATGCTGGTCGCTCCGAGACTTAGGTCGCCGCAATTGGAGCAAGCTGAGATCCGGATACGCGATCTGCTTCGCAACGATTTAGTGGACAGTGACAAATTCGACCAGATCGAGCGTGACCTCCACATCGACATCCTCGGAGGATGCCCCAATCGAGAAATAGTCATGGCGCTGAAGCGAACGCACGTGCTGTTCGCACCCACGCGGCATCTGTTTGATCCCGTACTCGGCATTCCGCTATCGCAAATCAAGGACGCCCTCATTGAACACCTCGAAATCCTGGAGCAACTGCAGAACGTGAATTGGAACGTTGCGGCCGACCAACTGGCATCACACCTGATAGGTGCCATGGATCGATGGCTAGGTAGGCTCGAACAAGCAGGTCCGCGCTGCGTCATCGCGATGCCGCCATATCTGTCAGCAGCAAGTTGAAGTGCACCGGGTTTGCCGGACACGATTGGCTCAAGTTTGGCGGTGATAGCCAGCGTGTCTGTCATGGAGTTAGTACGCTTCATCAAGATCTCGGATGCAGATGACGAAGCTTCCGCCATAGGATGTTCGACCATCTTTAATAAAACGGCATCTGGCACGGAGCGTGAAAGCGTGTCAGGCTCGCCACGATCATCGACTCCCGTCGTCCAGACGGCGCCATGTTGGTGACCCGCCTTAATTGGCTTGGCCGCTACACGCGTGTCTGCTTGTGGCAAGACAGGATTAATAGTTGCCGTGCGCCTAATGACTGACCTGATGGCATTCGCGTGACGTTCCGTCCGGTCCGCTTTAAGCATACCTCAAGAGGACCATTCGATCCCGAACACGAAACTGGGACAAAGCTGCTTTGCGCCCATCTTAGCCGTTCGGATTGATCCCGCGCGATCCTGAAACCTGCCGCTCGTGAACTGAGTTCGGAACGGCGGTCAGAGCGACTGGCGTTGGGACAAAGCGGTCTTTATCAAGGAATGTGCTCAACGGGAGCTTGCTGTCGCTGGGCTGACATTCCGCGTCCGCCCGTTCGGCAGGGTATTGGCGACAGACAGCACCTGGGAACCCGCGGCGCACAGCTAGGCCGCAATCGCGCGATCCTCTTCGAACGTGAACGCGCGAGGCGTTGCGACGGCATGCCCCGCAAAATTTCGCGTGATCTCGACAGCCATCAGGCTGTCTCCAGGGAAGGCTGGGCTCAGTTCCAAAGTCAGGTAATCGAACAGAGCGCGCTCGTGGACCGCGATAATGACCTGCCGATTCATGCCTTTTGCCAATGTCCGCAGCAACGCTGCAAACTGCGCCGTGTGGACATCATCCATGGACTGAACGGGATCGTCGAGCACCAGCCAAGGCATCCGCACCGGCACCGAGAGATGAAGGGCCAAAAACAGCGTCAGCGCAGCGGTATTTAGATTGCCCTGACTGAGCATCGCTCCGGGGGATCCGGAAGCCTTGCCAGACCGATGCAATGTTTCCAAAATAGCTTCGACCTTACCGCCGGAACCCGTCGGCAGTCGAAACGCCGGCACAAACTGCTCGGACGGGGCCAGCCGAACAAACAAATCGCGCCAGACCTTATTCAGCGACCTGCTGAAAACCTTCTTCACGATCTTCGAGCGGACCGCATCAGCGGCTGCCGATACTTTCTTCGCGTGCCCCCTGCTGATCTCGACCTTCTTGAGCGCCTTTTCGACATCGGTCAGTCGCTTCCGATCGCGGTCTCGCTCAGACTGCAATGTGCGCAGCTTCTCCAAGTCGCGAGTGCGGCTATCCAGTTCGGCGATCGCTTCGATGCGAAGTGAGCTCACCCGCTCGGCCGCTGCTATCTTAGCTTCGGTGGCCCGAGCGGCTTCATTGAGTGCGTCTTCTATTTGGGGATACCCGCTTGGCGATTGACCCAAGGCGGCCTGGACTGCGGTTTCGATCTCGGGGAGCATCGATACCGACAGTTCGTCACGGCGCCTCGCAAGCACCAAGGTGTGGCGGGCGCTAGCAGATGCGGCGAGCAAGCGGACGCCTTCCTGAGCGACCGCCTCAAGATACCGCAGTTGCTGGATCAAATCAGCCATCTGCGACTTGCGGACCGTATGCGCCGCAACATCGTCAGGGCTCAGTTGGCCATTGCCCGCACCCAGAAGGTCGCGCTGCGCTGCGGATAAGCGTGCGCTTTCTTCCGCTCGTGCGGTCGCAAGCGCCTGCAAACGACCAGCCTCGCTGGTGAGAGACGCGATCTTGGCCGCGATATGTGACGATAGCGGTCCGACGTCCTGTTGGGCGAAATCACGATCGCAGACGGGGCATGTCTCGCCGTGAATATGCGGGACGACCCCGGCCAGTGCCGTGGCGAGCGATCTCGCATCTTCCGCAGAACCGGCTAGGTCTTTGTTCAATTCCTCGATGCGGCTCGTGGAGCGCTGCACGACGGCGTTTAGCTTCTCGATGTTTTCGGTGGCCGCTGCGTGTGTGGCGAGGAGCGATTCCAAGCGCGTTTCTTCGCCCGCGGCGCGGCGCAAAGCTTCGCTTCGGGCCTTTTCTGCTCCATCGTCCAGCGACGGTACGTCTGAAAAGGCCGACCGCGCAGTGTCGATCGCTCGATCCAGTGCATTCCCCGTTCGCACGTCGGATCGCCAAGCAATGAATGAATTGGACGCGGCTTGGTCGGCTCGCTCTTTCTCAGCAAGATCGCGGCTGGCATCTTCCGGGGGCAGCGACTGCCACCGCTCGAGCAATCCCCGCAGTTCCGAACGCTGCCGGCTGAGGTCGCTCAGGCCGCGATCTTCGTCCTGCGCCGATCGAATATCGGCACGCATCGCGCTCAGATCGGTCTCGTCCGTGACAATCAGTGGTGTGTTGCCACCGACATTACTTTGAATCTCGTTGATTCTGGCGCGACGAGCCTCGGCCTCCGTTGTAGCTGCAGCGATGGCGCGATCCGTCTTGTCTACCTGCTCCTGCAACGATGTATTCAACATCTCCGCACGACGGTAATCTGGCGCGATCCGGCGAACGCGCGTCACGTTGAACGCCGGGTCCAGGCCATCAACCAAGGCATCTAAAGGATCGAGGCCGAGCAGTTCTTTGACGAACAGCGTCAAAGGCGACGTGCTATCGGCCTTCT
This sequence comes from Aureimonas frigidaquae, assembly GCF_001463905.1. GTDB lineage: Bacteria > Pseudomonadota > Alphaproteobacteria > Rhizobiales > Rhizobiaceae > Aureimonas > Aureimonas frigidaquae. The sequence goes on along the minus strand of NZ_BBWR01000008.1, from coordinate 293,085 downwards.
GGTCGTCATAGATTTCGAGCAGGCGACCCAACGTCGCTTGGGGCAGATAGCAACGCTCCGCGAAGAAGCGGCCATCACGCGCATCGAGCAATGGCGTTGGCGTAAAAGTCCCGTCGTTGAACTCCAGGGTGCCTTCTGTCCGTCCACCCTCGCAATGCGGTGCCGAGGTAGCGAGTGAAATCATACCGCCGCCAGTATCCAGCGTAGTCAAGTACGATTTGTAGCCCTCTCCATCCGCCGCCAGGTGAGCAATTTTTCCCGTGAGGCCCAGTTCGAGCGCGGATAGCACACTGGTCTTGCCCATACCGTTGGTGCCGTGAACGAGCACAACTTGAGCATCGAGCGGGATCACGACCTTGCCACGCAGACTCCGGAAATTCTCGATGATCAGGCTCTTCAGCCGCGGACCGGTCATTGCCCGTCTCCTTCGTCATCGAGGATAACCTTGACGCTGGTGGTGATATCGTTCGCCAGCACCGCTTCGACGGCAGCTTTCCCGCGAGGTGCCGCGGCCACGAAGGCATCCATCAACGGAGCCTTGGCAGTGTCTGGAGTGACTGCGCGCAGATCGCCTTCCCAATCAAGCATGGTGTCGACGGCCGTAGGCTGTGTCAGCGGCAGAAGGATGGATAGCCAGTCGCGCACGGCCTCGACCGCATCAGGCCCTGCCGGTGCGCCGACGGGGAGGACACGACAAACCCGGCTTATGGATTGCACTGTCTCCGAGCGTGGTTGCCCCGATGTCAGCACGGCCGTAACAGGCCGTCTTGAGCGCTGGACATCGAGGGCGCGAGTGAGCGCCAAGACTTTCCGAATAACAGCTTCGTCGGCGGTATCTCCTCGTAACTCGATGACGATCACGAGGTCATTGGCTCGCTCGCCAGCGACGAGAGCGTAGGTGAAATCGAACGATTGCGAGCCCACTTTGAACGGCTTCGGCAGCGGCTTGTAGCCGCCCTCTTGGGTTAGGATGTCGACGACGCGATCACTCGTACTCACAGTCCGACCTCCCCGCGAAAGCGATCACGGAGGTCCTCAAGATCTGCTGCCTCCGAGAGCATCGGGCCAAGGGCGATATAACGTGGGCCAATCGAGCCGTCTCTTCGATCTCCGCTTGGGCTTCGTTGCTGACGCTCAGCGACGCGTCCGGAGCATATCACCACCGCATCGCTATCTGCTTCATCAAATGCTCCGCAGTCCAAAAGGTTGGTGATGTTATCGTCGTTGGCGGCAAGGAACACGCGAGCGCTCGCGCCGGAGGAAGTTAGGCGAAGTGCCCCCGATCGCGGGTCTGCGGGATCGTCTACGGAACTCGTCCAGGCAATAGCCTCTTCGAGGCCAACCAGCCCGAGCGCGACGGCGGCCTCCCGTTGGCCGGAACTCTTGAGCGCGGGCTTGCCTTGCATGAGATGTGCAGGTTGGTCGTCCAACGGAAAATAGCGTTGGACTCCGGCGGCGCTCGTACCATCCTGCAATTGATGTCGTGCCCGGGCCAAACCCGCCGCAATCGCTCGTGCTAGGCTGAGGCGATCCCCGTTACCAGCGTCGGCGACACGGTCGCGCAGTACCTTGATGCCCGCTGAAATCGCTGTCCGGGCAGCCGCGTCGAGATTCGGGGCATGGGCGTCGCTGGCGAGCACCTCAAGTTTGGCAGCGAGGACATTCAGCACGAGCGCCAAGAGCAGAGGCTTGGCATATGCCTGCAGCCGCGCTTCGCTGCAGATACTATCCCGATGCGCCTCGTATTCTTGCTGACCGTAAACAACGATGAGTAGGTCTCGCTGGTCGTCGCCGATCTTATCGGCTGAAAAGACAACCGGCGTTGGCGCGTCCGTCCACTTCCAACCATTCTGCTGATTCACCTTGGCGAAAAGGTGCTTGATGTTCTCGTCTTGCGCAGACATCCCGATCATCAACGTGCGCTTGGCTTGAACAAGCGCGTGGAGCTGATCGCGAACGATCGTGAATCGATTATCAGCGTTCCACCCGGTAATTTGGGCCGAGCGCGCGATCAGGAGGGGACGATATGTACCCTCCTCGGCAATTGCCCTCAAAGCGCAGCCGTGGAATTTGTAGAGCTTCGCCGCTGCGGCCGGATTGCGGAGATCTTGGCCGGTCACCGTGATCCGGTAGAAGGTCTCGTCATATCCGAGTTCCCTCATGGCGGCTTCGAGGAGCCCATCCCAATTTGCCGTCGCCAGATCGGTGACGGCCCCCTCAAGCGCCAGCACGCCTACAGCTAGATGTTCAGCATCGGCTTCTTGCGCCGCGAATGTTTCGGGGAAATCGAGGCCATCCCATAGAAGATAGTCCAATGGTTCACCGGAAATTTCGACCGACAAGACTGCAGAATATTGGCTCCAGAGCCGGCCAAGAATGGCCTTTATGCAGGCCCACTGACCGCTGGGGACGGTAAAGTCGATCTGCGCGCGTTCGGTCGCGTCAGGAGCGGCCATGTCGATGATCTTGTTAAGAGCGACGCGGTAGCCGCAATCAGCGTGCGCCGTCACTTTGCTTCGCAAGAATTCTATCAATTTCGCGAGCACGCCATCGAGGCCGATAACGCGGTCTCTTGAGATGCCCGAGCCAAGCCAAAGCGCATAGGAACCTTGGGCAATGCCAGTTCCAAGGCTCGAATATTGGCCATCGAGAAGTACAAGCGTATCTTTGATCGAAATAGACGCAGCAGGTGACAAGCGCGATTCTCCCAAGCCCCAGCGGCGACGTTATTGCATCGCGGAGCCGGTTGCCTACCAATTCTTACGCAAGAATGAATAGTGCGATCGTGTGTCGTCGGAGGCGGGCGGTGGCTCACGCGGCGGCTACTACCGTGACCCACGCCCTATGTTTGGAACCGGGCGGTTTCCAAACAGGAACCACCTGACAGTGCGTTGCGACCGAAATAGGCAGCATTGTCAAACGGGAAAGTCATACGAGCCGACGGTGGGTTCCAGCAAAAGCTGCCGGTCACTTCAACGATGCCACATCTCTCAATTTGGTCGGCAGCCGACGCTTGCCAGCAGTGCTCAATGACGGCGGCTTTCACCTGTCGACGACCAGAAAGCGGCCAGCCCGGTTTCGGCCCGTCTTCGCCTGTCCTTCGGATCCGTCAGTCGCATCCTCACCGGTGCGTTTTGAGTGTGCCTTTCGCAGACAGCGCCATCCGCGGTCATCCAAGTATGCGGACGACACGTAAAAAGGACCGAAGGCCGAGAGACTACCCAAAGCGGACCGAGCCATGATTGTCCTCGAGCATGTCTGGTCGAGACCTTCATCGTTGAGCGAAATTTCGCAAAGCTGGCCCGATGTCCGCTTCCAGGAATTTGAAGGCGTGCCGTGTCCGACCGAGATGGGGGCGCAATGCTGACGACGCATATCGCTCCCCGCAGTGTCTCGGACGATGAGGTGCCAAGCGAGGCCCAAATTGCGGTGATGCTGATCGCAATTTCGGAGATTTTGGTGTCGTCGGTGGGACTGGAGCGGGCGAAAACCGAGCTCGACAGGATCGTTGAGGGCATTAGAGGCCGGATGTGGATGAGCTCGGTGGAGGGTTCGATCCACTGATACTATAATACCTCCAGTTTTCGATCTTGAGACAGGCACCGGGCTGAGGCTAGGGTCTGCATCAAGATCAGCCAAGAGAAAAGGCGGGTCGAGTGGTCCGGATTTCTTACGTCTGGAGAAAATGCCATACTATACGTTATGGAACCAAAGTTAAAAGTCAAAACTTTTGTCTGGCTACTGCACATGGTCGCTTGTTTACGTCGAATATCTGGGACTCAATCCACCACGAGGGATTTATACGGTCGATGTAGAACTGCAACATAGACCCTTTACGTTCGCCAACGATCAATGTGTCAGTAATTTCTACGATACCCCAGGACTCCGTCTCTGAACCGTATCGTGGGTTGTAGTCTACTTTGGTGATCCGCTTGCGGCCGTAGTCGACCGTTATGTCCTGGTAGATGCCTTCTCGAAGGGCGGAGTTATGTGCAGCGCATCGAAGTTGGACAGTCTCAGCAACAGCAGTTGTGGCTGAAGCGAGCAGCAGTGCGGGAAGCAGGTAACGCAACATGGTCTGGGAGTGGTCCTGATGATTAGAATTGGCGTGTCTTTAAGCGGCAATTACGTTTTGTGTCGGCAGTCCCCACCGTTTCTACGGTGGAATTATATCGATCGAGCCGGATACTGAGGCCTCCGCCTTTGGGATGGGCTGCTATGATTTCCGCGTCAGTGGCACGGGTGATGCGGTAATTCAGTTCGAAGCTACGGTCGTGGAGAACCACGCTCCAGTAAATGATGCCGTCGTTGAGACTGATATCGAAGTTCTCCCACAGCTCCGAGCTGGGCACCGAAACGACCGACAGGCATTGCAAGCGAATAATGTCGGCCGATGCCGGTGATGCTAAGCCTATCATCACCAGCGGTAGCAGGTAGCGAAGCATGGGCCGGTCCTGGAGGTGGGTCTGGACCTGGATCAGAGCACGCGCAGCGGGCGATTTCCAGCGGTAGTTGCTACTGCAATGGTGGAATTGGCTCTTGAAACAGGCTGTTTCTATGTAGGAGGTACTATTACATAAAAAGTGCAAAATTTTTTGGCGGCGTGTGTCTCTCCATTGCGCCCAATACCACAGCAAAAACAACAGTTTAAGGTGTACTCCTTCCCCCTTCCGGCCCCGATTGGGCCATGGGATAACAGATTTGCCGGTGGGGAGGGCCTCACCGGGGGGCAGGCCGAGGGCCTTAGCCTCTGGCCATACCTGCGACCTTTGCTAGCCCCGCGCCTTGAGCGCACCGGCGAAGCTATGCCCACCGGCAAGGTTGTTAGGCTCTAACAAAACGGGGTTTTGAAAATGAGCGGTTTCACGGGAACGGAAGCGGTCAAGCGTCTGGCAGAGAAGACCGGCAAGGTGCAGGTGCAGATGACGGCGCTTGTCCTCATGGCCAAGTTGAAGGGCAAGACGAACAAGGCAATCCGGCTTGGATTGGGCGACAACTGCCCATCATGGATTTCCAAGGTCTTCACCATGGCCGACAAGATCATGGCCAGCGCGATCTCCTCGCCTGAAAAGCAGGCCGAAATCGGCGACATGAGGGTCGCCGCGGCCGAAACGGAAGTCGTCCGCCTCATGGAAGCGCACATGACGGCGCTTGGCGTCGGCAACTCATTCGAGAAGTACGGCAAGGTTTGCCACTTCGTCGCCGAATGCCCCAACTCGATCGCTCTTCTCAATCCTCCGAAGGATGAGGACAAGCCAGCGGAAGCCGCACCGGCTGCCGAGACTGTTACGGAAGCCGCGCCGGAAGGGGCAGTCGAGGCGGCCGATGAGCCGATCGTCGGGGTGGACCTTATCATGCGCCAGATCGAGGGCCTGTCCGACGCCGAGTTGCTGGAGCTGTCCAGCCGCCTGCAGACGATGATGATCGAGCGTAACGAAACCGCTCAGCTGATGGCGGCCTAAGGGCCACCATCACCGGAAGCCACCCGATCGGGTGTGCTTCTGCGCGTCTTTCATGACGCGCGCCTCTAGTCGGTTCTGAGCGCCTCCTCTTAGTGGCGCGAGCCGCTGAATTTCAAAATCTGATCGAGGAGCAGGTCATGAGCCTGAACGAGAACGTGCGCCATTCATCCGGCGGCCGGGTGCTGGTCGACACCACGCAGACACCAATGGCGCCGCAGTACCGTGGCCGGTCGATGTACCTGGCCCGCCTGCGCGAGAGCCACGACGACATGCTGGGCTCGGGTCAGGCGTCGAAGGATTGGTGCTCCAACACCCAGATCCACACACTCGGCCAGGAAGAGGCGCTGGCGCGTGTTTCGGCCTCGCGGAGTCCGATGTACCGCGAACGCCCCAAATCGCCGCCAGTGCGGCTGTATCGGCCCAAGGATCAGCTTTCAGCTGAGCACCACAGCCTGTTTGCGGTCGTGGACCGGCAGACGGACGTAGTTCTGGCCCGGGTCAGGGGCTCGCTGGAATGGGTGGGCCGCGAGGCTCGCAAACTGGTCGCTGCCTACGGCGCCCGCATGGCTGACGTTCGTATCGTTCTGGAGACCGAGCAATGATGGTGCCCTTCTTCCTGCTGCTGGCGGTCGTTCTGGCTCTGGCCGCGCTGGTGCCCCAGCGTGAGACCGACATCACCGCCGGCGGGTTCGTCGCGCTGGTCGCGATCGTCTTCGCCAACATGGGCTAGGGCGCCTGCGCCTGCGCCAGAAGGTGCGCGCAAACTATCGATTTCCCGATCCAGATGCAGTGCCTTCGCCTCGCCTTGGGTTTTGAGCGGGCGCGGGCGCTGGGTCTGGCCCCGACTTCCTCGAAAATTTGGAGGCTCAAGCCATGCAGATCACTCCCGACGTTCGCCTCAATATGCTTCGCGATGCCAGAGCTCTAATCGTGAAAGGCTGGACACAAGGCGAGTATGCCCGAAACAGTGAAGGGTTGGACGTTACGCCGTCGTCGGATGAGGCCGTTTGCTTCTGTGCCCTTGGTGCTTGGCATGCCGCCGCTGATGAACAAGGCTTCGATCTTTCCGTCACCAAGCGGGCCAACAAGATCCAGCATCTGGAGAAAGAGCTGAGCGAGCTCTTCAGCATGACAGACATTGCCGAATGGAACGACAAGCCAGGACGGACCAAGGAACAGGTCCTGGCCCAATTCGACGCCGCCATTTCGGCCAGTATGCCGGTGAGGGTCGAGGATGGAGTATTATAGTATGTCGGACCTAAGTGTCTGAAATCATTCACTTTTTGCACTATTATATATAACTTCTTTCTTCTCTCCCCCTCGGGATACGCGGAAGAGTTAAAGGGACCACTATTTGTTTCACAACTGCTTCCGTGGGATTTTTAGGTACTATAATACTAAAAATACCATAAGGAAACGAGTTGAGCACGGATTGTGGTCCCTAGAACTAGGAGACCCTCATTGGCCCGACCCAAGCGCCCTCTGGCCGAACGCATCGATCGCCTTGCCGAGTGGGATGAGAACCATCACCACCACGTCTGGACCGGCTCCACCCACCACGGCAGGCCCAGACTCAAACCCGAGGACAAGCACCCGGTCCGCATCCTGCTCCAGGTGGACGATCCCCGCCTCTTTGTCAGGCGTGTCTGTAGCCATCCGCTCTGCATCAACCCGGACCACTTCAAGGTCCAGGTCACCTACGACCGCAAGTACGACGACCGCCCGCCCCCGGTCTGGGTCGATCCAAGAACCAGCGACAGCGACAGCTTCACGCCGCGAGAGCTGGAGGAGATCCAAGAGACCGTCCAGTTCCTGCTCAAGGACGAGGGCACGTTCGAGGAGCTGACCGAATACCACTCCGAGGAAATGCGTCAGGAGATCCACAGACTATGGATGCACAAATCTTCGCCCACGCAGCTCACCAAGCCATAGGCCATCGCCGGCGATACACCGGCGAGCCATACATCCAGCACCTCGCCAACGTCGCAGCTCTCGTCGGCGACGACCCGCTCGCCATCCAGGCCGCCTGGCTGCACGACGTCCTCGAAGACACGCAGGTCCAGATCGACGACCTGATCCTGTTCTTCGGCCCGATCCTGACCCGGATCGTGATCGAGCTGACCGACACGCCGCCGGCACCGAACCTGAACCGCCAAATGCGCAAGGCCGCTGACAGAGCCCGCCTCGCCGAGGCTTCCTCGACCGCCCAGACGGTCAAGCTCGCCGACATGATCGACAACATCCCCTCGATCGCAATCCACGATCCCGAGTTCGCCCGCGTCTACCTTGCCGAAAAGGAGGCGCTTCTCCCATGCCTCCGGCGCGGGCACCCCACACTACAGGACAGAGCCCATGAAACCCTTCGAAAGTATTCAGCAAGTATTTGCTATCGTATTCAAGGGCTTGCAAAGTCAACAATTCCGCCAGTCACGGGACCCCGGCGTGGGATGCCTCTACCGCCACAACGACCTCAAATGCGCCGCGGGGCACCTGATCCCCGACGACCTCTACGATCAGCACATGGAGAACCAGGGGTTCGCGGACCTGTGCGAGGCTTTCCCTGACGTCCAGCAACTGATCCCGACCGACGAACTGCAGAACTTCACAGCCAAGCTGCAGAGCATCCACGACAGCAACACCAATCCCAAGGAAATGGAGCACGACCTCCGTATCCTCGCCCGCCAGCACGACCTGACGGTCCCCCTCCCCTAACACCGCCACCAAATCCTCCCCGCCCTCTATCACGGGCGGGAATGCCCGTGTCAGCACGGAGCATTCGCCATGCAGACCCAGAACCCTGTCGGCCTCTTCTTCTTCCGTCATCACAACATCTACGGCGCCCTCGATCAGCGCTTGTTCTACACCGAGGACTCCCGCCGCGACGTCGAACAGAGCGTTCGCGCTCATCTCCTCGACCCAGATGCGCCCCTGATCGAGGTCAAGGCCCGGGACGGTGTCGATATCAACACCTTGCTCGAAGAGGTCAGGACCCCGCTCACCACGCCCTGGGCGGAACACCAATTCTTCATGCACAACTACGACCGCTGGGTGCTCCACATGCCGACCCTGTCGGTTAAGCACCCCGGCCTCGTCTCCTACTACCAGAGCGAGGAGAAGCGCGGCCGCAACATCCGCACGCCCATCAAGCCGGGTCGCTACCTGAAGAAGTTCTTCGGCGAGCTCCTCGACGAGGAAACGATCCAGAGCCTCGCCATCGAATGGGAGACCTGGGCGACCCCGCCAGAACTGAACGTCACCCAGGACGCCGACGAGATCGAGACCGTCTACCGGGACGGGCCGCACTCCTGCATGGCCTACAGCGCCAGTCACTTCGAAGGCTGCTGCCACCCTGCCCGCGTCTATGCAGGACCGGACCTGGCCATCGCCTACATCGGCCCCAAGAACGACGCCGCGGGCCGCGTAGTCGTCTGGCCCGAGAAGAAGATCTACTCGACGATCTACGGCGACATCCACCGCACGAAGGCGGCCTTGCATGCCGCCGGCTACAAGGAGATCGAGAACAACGAGGAGTTCGACGGCGCCCGTATCCGCTCGATCTACGATAGCCGGCTCGGCTGTTACGTCGTGCCTTACCTCGACACCCACGACTACGCCGAAGACGCGGGTCAGTACCTCGTCCTCGACGACAGCGGAGGCATTCACTGCCGCTGGACGAACGGCACCAATGTGGAAGATCCCGAGCCGTCGTCCGATTGCGACGAGTGCGGCGACAACACGCCGGACAGCAATCTCAGCTACGTCCGCGACCACGGCGAGTTCTGCCCGCACTGCGTCGAGACCTACACCTTCCTCTGCGACGAGACCTTCAATCGTCATCACACTGACGAGCGCAACGAGGGTCCGCAGGAGCAGGAATACGGGCCGGACGCGAACACCTTCTACTGCGATGCGACCGACACCTTCTACCTCGCCAGCACCCGTCACCCTCACCGCCGGACCTACTCCTCCGTCGCGATGAGCAACGGCGAGACGTGGGTCGACTTCCACTTCGACGCCCACGGCTACCACGACGCCGTGACCGGCGAGAACCACCCCTACACATCCGAAGAAGAAAGGCTGGCGGCATGAACACCGACGAGCGCACCATCATGTCCATGTTCAGCTACATGCGGCCCACCGAGAGCAAGCATGAGCAGTTGTTCGTCGACCGGTTCCTGACACCGCTCGGCTTCAAGCGGGACCGTTTCCAGAACCTCTTCCTGCAGATCGGCGACAACCCCAACATCCTGTGGTCGTCCCACGTCGATACCGTCCACCGCCACGACGGTATCCAGACCATGCACTACGATGGCCAGGCCCTGAGCCTGTCCAAGAACGCCAAGAAGCGCTCGACCTGTCTGGGCGCCGACTGCACGGCGGGTGTCTGGCTCATGACCGAGATGGTCCGCCACAAGATCCCCGGCGTTTACATGATCCACCACGCCGAGGAGTCCGGCTGCGTCGGATCCTCGGCCCTGGCCGAGGACTGCCCGGAGTTCTTCACCGGGATCGAGGCGGCCATCGCCTTCGACCGCATGGGCTACCGATCCGTCGTCACCCACCAGTGCGGCGGCAAGACCGCCTCCGACAACTTCGCCTGGAGCCTCGCCCACGCCCTCGACTTGGACTACCAGCCCGACGACGGCGGGGTCTACACGGACACCAACGAGTATGCCGAGCTCGTTCCGGAATGCACCAACATCTCGGTGGGCTACTTCAACCAACACACCCAGGGCGAGGTGCAGGACGTCCAGTTCCTGATCCAGCTTCGTGACCAGCTGCTGAAGGCCGACTTCAGCAACCTCGTCATCGAGCGCAAGCCAGGCGACAACGGCTTCACCAGCTACAGGTGGAGGCGCCCCAAGTCCACCACCCCCATCTTCGCCGACTACGACGGGATGGAGGGCTACTGCCGAGCCTACCCCGAACTCGCCGCCCAGCTGCTCGAAGCCTACGGCTGCTCCGAACGCGACTTCGCTGACAATCTCTACGACCTGTACGGCGAGGTCGCGTGAGCTACCTCCTCGTCACCATCCTCATCGGCGGACTGCTCCGTGACTTCGAGCCCGTATCCACGGTCTGGGCGCCCACCCCCTCGGGGCTGGGCCTCAACTTCGTGTACGGCCTGCTTGTCGTCTACCCGGTCGCAGTCTTCGCCCTCTGCCTCTCCTACTTCACGGGTGGACTATGAACCTCGCCAACGTCCAACGGACGATCGACCTGCTTCGCACTCTGCCGCCGGAGGGACCCCGCTTCGAAATGAACTTCTTCGTGGTGGTCGGCAACAACCGCGGCGTCCATCGAATGGTCGACCTTCCCAAGCAGCCGACCTGCGGAACGTCGGCCTGCATCGCCGGCCACATCGCCCTCGCCTTCCGTGACGAGCTGCCCCACGACGGCAGCATCTCCGACGCAGCCGGCGACTTCCTCGGCCTGACCGACGTCCAGCGCACCCACCTGTTCATGGGGTACTTCACCGACAAGCGGATGGACGACATCACGGTCGACGAGGCCGTCGAAGCTCTGGAACAGATGGCGGGCTTATAACTGCTTCCACTATCTACACGCAAACCCTTCAAGCCGCTCGACCACGTTGCCCGACCGACACGGATTGTAGGAGCGCATAGGGTCCGAGAAAGGCTCGACCCTTATTGTCCGATATCGAACTGTACATTCAGACCCACAAGAATTTGCCATCGTGGGTTGCCGACACCTTCATTAAAGACTGTGTACTGCGGCTCGATGAAAGCGTTAAGTGTCGTATGCTCGCTTGGCTTGAACACCTTGCCTATACCGAGGCCAACCGGGACGAAATAATCCCCCGTGTCCAAATCAAAATTCGCTGTAGCGGTCGATCGCAGATAGAAACCATCCTTTAAGTTGTAATTTATGACAGGCTCAACGGTTAGCAGAGAGACATCGTCTCGGTCGCGATCGCCAGCGAACGAAGCTTGGTAAGTGACAAGCGCGCCCAAAAGCCCCCACTTTTGCGGTGCGATCGCAACGCCTGCAGCGCCAGCTTGCCACTTTCCTGCTCCGAGGCTGTCATCCGTAGCGGTTGGAACTACGAGCAGTGGACCAGCGCCGAACGAAACCGTCTCACCTGGAAATAGCAGGATGTCGAGAAGCGTTAGATCACCGAGCCCAGTTTCATACCCAGATGGGAACTGCGGTGCAGTTGCAATCGGCAAGGTGTAGCGAAACAACTGCGGCTGTCCGAAGAAGTCGGCCGGGATCAATCCACGCAGGAGAAACGCATTGCTCTGCCGTCCTCCCAGCCCGACGATGTCCGGTGTATAGAAGTTTTGAAAGTTGAGCGTAATCTTTGGCGTTAGTGGATTATTCGCCGCATTGACATCCTCATGGGCCTGAGCCTGAGCCTGAGCCTGTCCGCTTGCGAAGCAAATAGCAAGGCTGACCAATGCAGAAAGACCAGCAATGGCTTTGGTTCGCGCGCAGCTTCCGCTCATGTTCACTCTCTTCATCTCCACCCAACGAGGCGAGGCAAACTGCTGCATCGATTTTGGAACAAATCTGCTATAGTTGATCTTAGATTTCAGCGCACAATAATGCCGTGGGAGAAAACGATTTCAGCCCACAGCAAATATCGCATCAACGCTACATCTGTATACGGAAGTTTAGCAAGGAAAAATATTTTGACGTCTCCCACTTACAACGTCGATTTTTCTATGCCCTTATCCGAGGGATGCGTGATTATCAGCCCCTATAAAAATCTCGGAGAATGGGAATGCGGAAGCGCTTCATCAGCCTTGGTATGGCGCTTGTTGTTGCGGAAGGGGCGCTCCTTGCCCCTGCCGGAGCTCAGCAAGCCGACCCGCCGAAGGCAGTCTACGACACCAGCGCCTTTGAGTACTGGCACCTCAACGGAGAGACGTTGAAGGAAGGCCTTCCCGCTCAGTCGAAGGAATTGGATGACGCCGTTAGAAACTACGCCTACACCCTGGCCGTTCAGGCCACAGTGTGGGGCACACCAGCGGTGACGCTGTACGGTCTCCGCTATAATGACGCTCTGCGGGAAGGCGCGAACGCAAAGCCAAACGCTTTCTGGCGAATGGAAGACGTTTCCACACCAGAGCTTTCCGAAAAGTCCGGATACGTTTCGCCGAATGTGAATACGGTTTATGGGTTCGGCTTCATGGATCTCGGTCCAGAGCCAATAATTCTTACCGTGCCGAACTCCAACGGTCGATATTACATGGTCGAGATTCTCGACATGTACACTAATGCATTCGCCTATGCAGGCGGCGTTGCGACAGGCTATGAGGGTGGCACATTCGCGCTAATTGGCCCAGGATGGAAAGGCGACCTGCCTGCTGGGGTGAAGCGCATTTACTCCCCGACACGTTGGGTGATGCTCCAACCGCGTGTTCATATCAAGAACCCCTCTGATCTAGAAGGGGCACGGGAGACGCTCAGCGCAATCACGGTCACCGGTACATCTGAGTATCTGGGCAAAGAGCCGCTCGCGCCCGTCGATTACGACTACCCGGTACCGGAATACAGTGACCCAAAACTCCCGGTAAGCATCAACAGTTTCAAGGATCCACTGCAATTTTGGGAGATTCTCTCGAACGTTATCAACGAAAATCCGCCGCCTGAGGCCGAGGTGAAAGCGCTGCTCCCACTGTTCGCCCCACTGGGGTTGGAGCTTGGCAAGCAATGGGATCGTTCGAAGGTCAATCCCCTATTCCTAGACGCGATGAAGCAAGCGGCGGAAGAAATTAGCACGAAAACCCTGCCAGCATTCCCCCCGGGCGGACTACGGAACGGCTGGAACTGGTTCTGGCCGTCGACAGGCAATTTTCGTACCGACTATTTGAACCGCGCACTGGTTACCCGCTGGGGATTGAGCGGTAACACCCTTGAGGAGGCGATCTATGTTGGCTTGTTCCTCGATAGCGAGAACCAGCCGACTATGGGAGAGAACAAATACACAATCACATTCCTCCCGCCGCCGTTCAAAGAGCCCGGTTTTTGGTCCTTCACAATGTACGATGCATCAAACCTGTACACGGTTCCCAATCCCCTGAACCGCTACACGTTGGGCAGCGACAACGACCTGATTACGAACGATGATGGTACGGTCACGCTGTATCTGCAGCACGAGTCGCCAGGCAAGGATAAAGAGGCCAACTGGTTGCCCACGCCGGCGTCAGGCCGCTTTCTTAGTGGCATTCGTGCATACGCTCCCGACCAACAGCTGATCGAAGGGGTTTATGATCGAGCGATCTACGACCTTCCGCCCGCGATAAAAGTCGAGTGAATACAAGCCTGCTTCGCAAGCGTACAATTTTCTGCCAGAAAGGTCGGAGCCTAAGCTCCGGACTTTCTGGTTTTCTGTACACAAGGGTGGTCGCTGCGGCGTCACGGTAATAGCAAGAGCGAGCCGCACTCGTAAACGTGCCTCGCCCGCCTTAGAAACCTTAAGCTGCGTTAAAAGTGCGCCACTACGCCCAATATTGGACCATGCTGAATGACGTCGAATACAAAGCCTTCGTTATTGCTGTAGTCAACGCCGAGTGCTCGATACCCGATTATTGAAGAAAAGCGCTCATTAATGTGAGATCCCAGTCCTGCTGTAACGTCCCAGTCGAGATCGGCTTGCCCAGCACCGACTAATCCCCATCCAGTCATATACAACCGTGGGGTGAAGTTATAATTGCCACGGAACCCAACTAGCCCATCTATCCAAGTGTCGCCGTCTGACACTTTCTGACCGTCGAGCAGGCCGCCATAAAAGGTTAGATCCGTATCCACAGACCACAGCCTGGCGCCAACAGCAACGTCGATAAACCCTGCTTCTGAGCTCGCGACCGTGTAGCCTGCTCCTAACAACCCAGCAAACGTGGTAGACTCGGCATTTATGCTAGTTGCGAGAATACCAAGCGGCGTCGTCGCGTCGGACGAGACCTTACTGTATTGTAGGTCATTGAATATGCTGAAATCCCCTTTGCGAGCCTCTGCAACGGACATGAACCCAACGTCGAAGTCTTTTAGGATGTCGCCAAAGCTCTCATTCACGTCGACAACCGGCGATCCAAACTGGGCCATTTTACCGTCGAGACCAGCAACCCACAGGTACGGGGAGAACGCGAATTGCCAGTTATCGCGATCTGTCTTGTAGGTCACCGGAGCCATCGGCGCCACTACGTCGGCAGCGTTCGCAGTTCCTATTCCTAGCATTCCTACGATCAGTGTCGGAAATATTGCCCTCATGCCCACGCCTCAAAAAAGTTGGGGTTTCTGCTCAGGCTAGCGAAGGCTGCAGCCACCACTAATGGTATGCTGTCCCTGAGATTGTATGGTCGTACTTCTCGACGGACACGTCAATGACTAGAGTAGAGTGCGCTCCAGCTCCCGTTGCCCCAAATAGACCGTTAACCTGATCACCCTATACAATCCGCGTTTCGAGGGCGAAGCAGCAAGCGTCGTGCCAGCCCGGCGCTAACTGCGGAGGATGAGCCGCCGCAGCTGTGGCAACAGGCTTGCCCCTCGAAAGGAGTGAGAGCTGATGGTTATGCCATTTGTGATCACGATTACTGTAAGGAAAACCCGGAGTGGCTGGCGTGCCAAACTCCGGGTTGCATTCCTGAACATGTAGTCGAAATGGGGTCGGGTGTTAGCGCACCCGGCCTCACTCCTGTAAGATAGCCCCAGCCATTGGGGATATCAAGCGATGACCAAGACCCCTAGCGAAATCATAGCCCGCGCATTGTGCCAAACGAAGGCCTTGCCCGAGAACACCCGCTTCGAAGGTCGATCTATGTGGGAGAGCTTTCTGCCCGAGGCAGACGCAATCCTGACGGCCCTGACTAAGCATGGATACGTGGTCGAGAAGACCACCTAACCACCACCCCATTCCAAAGCCAACCCTGCCCCTGGAGGAGCCACGATGAAGCTCGCCCCTATTCCGACGCTGAACATTCCGTTCGCCGATGACGGCGCCAATCACCTCACCACCGATGACACCGCTACGCTCCAGTCGGCACTCCTCATCGCGGCCGAGAAGTTTGAGGAGAATGCGAAGGCTTTCCGACGCTACCTTCCAGCCCCCGATGAGCATGCGGTTATGAACATCGATCGTACCACAGCCATGCGGCTCGCCGAGCAGTTCGACAAGCAAGCGAACGAAGCCCGCGACCTGCTCGACGCCATCCACCAGGGCAACGGCCTGATCATTCTGAACGTCCAGCCCGAGGAGGATGACCTTGCAGCTGCAGCCTGAACTGACCCTCCGCGAGCTCGCCGTCCACCACCGTGAGCTCGCCCTCGACCACCACTGCCGAGCTCGGGCCAACAACTGCCCCGAGCATGCCGAGCTCGCGGTGATCCACCTGCGTGAGGCTGAGATCCTGGAAGCCTCGCTCCGCTAAAGCCTTATCAGCTCCGCGCGTTTCCAGCCGCGCATCGTCTTCTCGCTCCAGACATGGATGGTGAGATCTCGGCTGCCGCAATTGCTGCAGACGAACTGCACATCGCTGATCACCTCAACCCATGGCTTCTTCCGACGCAGCGTATCGACACGCAGCGCGCCCTGACGTGGGCATCTCATGCACACGACGACCAGGCACAAGTCCTTCCCAACCATATCCGCGATGCGATCCATCGCCGAACAAATAGAGAACACTCAACCATGCGACAAGTCGCTACCCTCAGCCGAGTAGCTGCATGCCCTGACCTCGCCCCCGCCAGCACATGGCGGTGGCGGGACCGGTATGGCAAGCCCTACCACCCGAGCGAGATGGAGACGCGCCACGTCTTCTTCACCCTGCGGATGATCTGGAACCACACGATGCCGCGCGGTGCGCGGCTTCACCCCTACCGCCCCTACAACTTCGGCCCGTTCTACTCCCGCGACTATTTCGCGAAGGCGATCGAGGCCCTGGTGCCCGAGCTCGAACGCCGTGAGGACCTGAAGGCCTCATGGCAAGCCGACCTGCAGTGGATGCAGGACTGGCTCGCGAGACAGCGCCCCCAATTGGAGCTTGCAGCATGACCATCTCCCTGAAAGGCGTCGTCGTCCGCTTCAGCAAGCTGACCAAATACACGGTCGTGCGGCTGACACCGAGGATGACAGGACTGGCCGCCGACCTGATCCTCTCTCACGAACATGCCAAGGACCTGGAGGACCGGCTGCGCAAGGAATACTCGCACCTTGAAATGGAAGCCGCGCTCTGCGTCTGGGAGGAGCTCAACCAACTCACGGACCGGAAGCAGCCGGAAGTCTGCCGGGTGCGGGAGAACATCGGATCAGTCGAGCTGCGACACGCTTCGATCGAGATCGGGAAGCGCGCGCTGGAGATCTACGACCAGCTCGATCAGGATCTGCTCGACGGCATCGCCTACGACTGGGAGTTCATTCCGGATGTGGTCGACATGATCGACTGGGAGCAATTCCCAAACGGTCATCTGCCACCAGCAAAGCCGGCGGCGGACTCGCTGCGTGAGCGGTACACGCTGAAACAGTGGCGGTGGGGCGTCGAAGCTGCGCTTCAACCATACGCCCTAAAAATGGAAGACCTCGGCCTGGAAGAGACCGAGGTCAGGAAGCATGCCAGGGACACACCGGACGCGAAGGTATTCGTGGCCTGGTGGGTCGAGAAATACGGGCTCGACCGCGCGGCTTAGTGCGCGGTCGTCTTCCGCTTCCAGCCCCGCTGCCGGAACTTCGGCAGCTTCTCGTCGCTCTCGACGCCGTACTTCACCATCTCAGCGCGCAGTTTCATGTAGTCGGCGATCAGCTCGTTCTGCTTGTTGATCGTCGCCTTCTCGCGCGCATTCATCACCGCCTCGTGGATAGCGTCCAGCTCATCCATCGACCGGTCCGTGAAGTCTAACGACTCTCGCTTGGCCATCATTGTCATCTCCAGCAATTCAAGGTCTCCTTAATGGTTCAAAATCGCGTTCGTGTCTATCTCACGGAGGTGGTCACCCATAGCTTCGTCATCGATCAACCGACAGACGACGACGAGACTCTGGCGGACGCCGCAGACGGCGCCTTCACCCACTGCCTGGCCGAAGAACTCGAAGGCTACAATGTGGCCTACAACGATCGGACGTTCACACACGCCGAACCCGCATAGAAATCAACTCGCACTATAATACCCAACAGACAGCCCGTTCAAATTGGAACAACGGAGCGCCAATACAATACCTGCGGACGATCAATCTGAAAGGTATCGCCCATGACCCCAGCCAAATCCAGCTCATGCTGGAGATCCAGACCAGCTCAATGCCGATCATCAAGGGACCGGCGCTGCGAACCCTTGCATCCCTGCGCGGCTCCGGCTTCGTGCATGAGCGAAACGTAAAGCAAACGGAGTTCTCGCCTTGATGTCCGAAACAGTTGACCGAACGATGCAGCACTACTGGGTCGCGATGCGTGGCTTACAAAGCGCCAAAAGCGACGGAAGGCTAGATCGATATGTACGAGGGCATTTCAGCCTCGCCCTGCGATTGGAGAAGGATGTGAAACTCCGCAGACGACTCCTTGCCGCTTTATCACAGTCCCCAGTCGATTGATGAACAATTCCCGTGGTCACAGCGCTCCCGGCTAACGATTGCAGCTCAGCTGGTGCCGGTGGTCCGCAGCCGCCTTCTTGGACAGCGCATCAGTCCACGAGTTGCAGAATGTGCTGGCGCACGTACCATCAAGCAGGCTGTCGAATACGAGTAAATCTAATGTACGAAGGCGTCAGTCTCCGCGACTACCAGATCGCCGACCTCGCCTATTACATGGCGAGCCCGAAATGCCTCAACCTCAGCGACCCCGGCACCGGCAAGACGCCATCGGTTTGCGTCATGCAGTGGTGGCTATGGTCCCAGAAGGGCGTCGGCACCGTCTGGGTCATGCCCAAGTCGCTCCTCAAGAAGAACAAGGATGAGCTCCACCGCTTCACCGATTTCGAGGACGACGAAGTCGTGATCGTCGACGGGCTGAAGCCACTGTCGCCACCGCAGTTCAAACTAATTGAAAAGCTGCGGACTTGGCGGGGCACCAGCAAGTTCGAGCCATACAAGAGTGAGAAAGTTACGCTCCGAACCCTGCAACGCCTCCAGATTGTGGACGACGCATGCACGGTCGACGAACACCGGGCCGCCGCCTACGGCAAGATCCCTCCCCAACTCGTCAACCCGGGACGAGCCAAAGTCTTCCTCATGGGCTTCGACCGGTTCGCATCGGACTGGAACAAGCTGCCCTCCTTCGTGAAGGCGGTCCACGTCGACGAGATCCACAAGGGCTTCAAGCGCGACAGCTCCCGTCGCACCCAATCCTTCTACCGCTGCATGGAGCGGATGGACTGGTTCATCGCCATGACCGGCACGCTCGTGAACGGCCGACTGGACTCGGCCTACCCCGCAGTCCGGGTGATCGAGCCCCGCTACTACCCATCCTACAACAGCTTCTACTACTACCACGCGGTCGAGGACCCCTTCACCGGGAAGCTCGATCACTGGCGCAATCACGAGAAGCTGTCGGAGATCTTCGGCCGCCACGGCATCCGCCGGACGTTCGAGATGGTGTACGGGCCGGAGGCCAAGGTCATCATCCCCGAGTACGTCCAGATGAACGCCAAGCAGCGCGAGATCTACGACAAGTTCGAGACGGACGCCCTCGTCGAGCTGGAGAAATTCTACCTCGACGGGACCGAGCCCGGCACCTCGTTCATTCGAGCTCGCCAGATCATGGAGCACCCCAACCACTTCCCGGACCTGTCCGATCCGGAAAGCGACCGAAAGGTCGACATCATGCCAGGTGAGCGCTCAGGAAAGGAGGAAGCGCTCGACATCCACTTCGAAGACCACGAGCGCACCGGCAAGCCGCTCATCGTGTACGCCGCACTCGTCCCGCAGCAGGAGGCCATCGCCAAGCTGGCCATGAGCTACGGCCTGAAGGTCGGCATCCTGAACGGTAAGGTCTCGACCAAGGAGCGCGGCCGGATCGACGAGGATTTCCGGGCCGGGAAGCTTAACTGCATCATCGCCTCGCCGGCGGTGGCCGACGTCGGCTTCAACTGGCAGTTCTGCGGCGACCAGGAGGTCGATCACATGATTTTCGCCTCGCTGGACTTCCTCGACACTACCGTCCTGCAAGCCTACCGGCGCGCAATCCGAGGCAAGCGCAACACGCCGCTCCGGATCACGGTCCTGCTCTACGAGAAGTCGCTCGATCGACGCATCACCTGGATCATCTACGATAAATCGTTGAACGCCCACAAGGTCGACAACACGCAGCCGGTCCTGAAGCTGTTCGAGCACAACACCAACAACGAGGAGGATGAAGACCTCCCGGCCGGCATCAAGGAGGCCGCCTGACTTAGGAAATCAATATACGCGGTATTATATTACAAGAACACGAGGCCCGGTGTAATAACCGGGCCTTTTGCTTATCTCAAGCTCACCGCACGACGGTGAACAAGAACCAGAATAGGAACTGACACATGACCGGTATTGACGCAGCAATCCAGGCAGCCCAGGCCGCAGCAGCTAACGTCGCCCCCGCACAGACGGGTACGGCAGTTGCTCCCGCCGCAGCCCCGTCTGCTATCGCTGTCCCGCAGGCTGGCGCCCCGATGGGTCTCCAGGATGCGATGAACGGCACCCATGTCGTCGACGAATGGCTGAAGGTGAACGAGCACGGGCTCGCCATCGGCACGAACAAGCCGCTTCTCGAAGACGTAATCGTCACGCTCGACATGAGCGAGATTGCCTACACGGAAGCCGTCAAGTTCGGCAACCCGGCGACCTACGAGAAGACTTACGACCGCCAAGTCGCAGTGTCCGGCAAGCCGTGGCCGCAGGCCCTGATCGACGCCCGCAAGGTTGCTCCAAACGCCTTCCCCTACAAGTCGGCGGACCTGACCTTCGAGCTGGTTGACGACCTGGAGCTGAAGAACGTGACGATCGAGGCCGGCACGGCCCTTGGTCACTCGCTCTCCACCACGGGTTGGAAGGAGTTCGCGAAGTTCGTGAAGGCTCTCCAGAAGGCCGGCATCGATCCGCAGACCGCCGAGGTGAAGATCAAGGTGGGCTACAAGGAGCGCACCGGCAACGGCAACACCTGGGGCGTCCCGACCTTCGAGCTGCTTAAGAACTAAAGTTATTCCAAGAATAAATAGCAGTACGAGGGCTGGCCCCGGGCCAGCCCTTTTTCTTTGCCCTGATCCAGAGTGCAACAGCGGTCACTTACGTGCGCTCAGTTTAGTAACGACAGCAGGATAGCCAATGCGAATTGAACTTCTCGGTGCCCAGGCAGAACTCCTGGGCGATCCGCACCTCGGCCGCCAGTTCATCAATGGCGTGCCACTCCACCGGCGAAACGACCGGGAAGCATCCGTACTGGCAGACTTCAAGGCCTCTCTCGCGAAAGCGGGGGAGGTCGATCTGCATGTGTGCATGGGCGACCTCTTCGACAAATGGTACGTGCCGTACACTACCATCGCGACTGCTGCCCTCGCCTACCTGGAGGCAGCTCGCAGCGCACCGGGCTGCACCTTCATCATCCTCGCCGGCAACCACGACGTCTCGCGCGACATGGAGAAGAAGGGCGGCTTCGATCTCTTCGCGATGATCGTGGCCTCGGTCCCGAACATCGTGATCGTTCGAGACAAGCCGCACTACGAGGTTTTGGACGACGGCACCGCCGGCTTCTTCCCCTATCACCTGACCGAGACTGCCGCCTCGCTCATCACCCAGCCGCTCGACGCAGCCTTTGGCCACTGGGACACGATCTTCGGCGACGGGAATATGATCCCGACGAAAGAGCTCGCCGACATGGGGTGCGCAACGGCCTACACCGGCCACGTCCACCTGCCCGAGCGGTTCAAGCGCCACAACGTCGACGTGGTCGTCGTCGGATCGCTGCAGCCCTACGCCCACGGCGAGGACCATGGCGAGATGTACGTCACGCTGACCAGCGATGCCTTGGAGGGTCGTGACCTCGCAGACAAGTGCGTCCGCATCCAGCTGAAGCCAGGCGAGGTCTTCGACCAGACGGTCGATTGCCTGCAGCTCACCTTCAAGCGCCCAGAGACCACCGCCACCGAAGAGGTCGAGGTGTCGATGGGCGATTTCAACATGGCCGCGCTGTTCGCGCAGGCCTTCGACGAAGAGGACGTGCCGGAGAAGATCCGCACCGCCCTTCTCACCAAGTTCGAAGAGGCACGCGTTAAGGAATGAACGTCTCCCCCGCACAGATCGAAGCAGCCATGGACGAATGGCTGTCCACCCCCAGCCTGACCGCTCCGGAGAGCATCATGATCCGGACGCTGAAAGAGGCCCTGAAGAAGGGCGTCGACGAGTTCCGGCTGTGCGCCAAGCACATCTCCGACCTTATGCCGAACACCGTTCAACCCGCAATCGAGAAGGCCCGCACGCAGGGTCTCTGTCAGGAGTGGCCCAGTGCTTAAGACCCTCGAATATTCCGTAACCTTCCCCTCCACCGGACGAGCCCTTGAGGGCTCGTTTCATTTTGAGCGGGGCTTCGGCGCCATCGTTGGCCCGAACGAAGCGGGCAAGTCCGTCATCCTGGAGATGATCCGGTTCTGCCTCTTCGGCACCGCCGCCCTGCGCGGCCAGACGTCCGACTACAAGACCCTGAAGGCCGCCCTCACCTTCCAGGTCCGCGACGAGACGTTCAAGGTCGAGCGGCGGATCGCCTCGGCCAAGCTCCTGCGCGACGGCACCGAGGTCACGAACGGCGTGAAGGCGGTCAACACCAAGGTCGCCGAGATCCTTGGCTTCGGCATCACTGTCTTCGACGTGGCCTGTGCGGCGAACCAGGGCGACATCGAGAAGCTCGGCGCCATGAAGCCCACCGAGCGTAAGCAGATGGTCGACAGCGTGATCGGCCTGTCGGTGATCGACGACCTGACCGCCTGGTGCAGCAAGGAGGCTCTCGGCCTCTCCCGCATGATCGAGGGTTTGGAGCGCGGCCTCCAGGAGCCGAAGGAGCCGGTCATACCGAAGGGCTACCGGCTGTCGGCCGAGCTGCAGCCAGTGATCGTCGAGCTGAACCTCCAGCGCGACGAGCTGAACCAGATCGACGGCTGGCTTGCCCAGGAGAAGACCGCGCCGGTCGAGCCGAAGGCCACCGTCGAGCACACCGTCGAGCAGCTGGAGGAGCAGATCGAGCAGGCGCAACGGGTCGCCGCTGCTCGGAAGGAACTCGGTTCCCTCCCAGAACCCACCGAGTTCGATCCTGCTTCCTTCGAGCATGAGCACGACGCCTACGATCTGTGGCAGGAGCGCAAGGCCTTCCTTCGCAACCACCCGCGGTCCATGACGGCCGAGGCGATCGCCAAGGCCGAGGCCGAGTACCAGACCCACCAGGAGTTCCGGTCGCTCGATCTCTTGCAGGGCAAGTTCGACGCCCTGACCGCATCGAGCGCGCAGAATTGCTGCCCCTCATGCAACCACACCTGGCCGGTGGAGCTGGCCGAGCTCGACAAGCTGGAGGACCGCCTGGAGGTGGCCCGTGACGCCGTTGCCGGTAAGGAGCGCGTCGACGAGCCGGACATGCGTCAGGTTGCGCTCGCCAAGAGCCAGCTGGAGGCATGGGACAAAGCTGCCGACAAGTGGGGACGCCTGAAGGACGTGCCCGAAGCTCCCGAGCCGCGCTTCACTCGGCGCGAGCTGGCCCATATGCAGGTGGCCAAGGATGCCCAGTCCAAGCGACCAGGTCTGGAGGCGATCATCGCCGAGGGTGGTGGAGATCCTGTCGAGCTCAACCGGCAGCTGCGTGAGCGGCTCTCCTACGAAGCTGCACTGAAGGCTTATAGGGCCGCCGTGACCGAGTACGAGGCCTATGTGGCCGAGCGCGCGGTGAAGGTGGAGCGGGCCAAGGAGCTCCGGCCCAAGGTCGCAGACCTTCCGGACCTTTCGCAGAAGCTGTTCGAGGCCACGGCCTACGAGGCCGAGCGTGTGCGTTACGATGCGGACCTTGCCGCCTACGTCGAGCGTGTGACCGAGATCGCCGCAACGCAGGCCGAGGAAGAAGCCTACCGCAAGGGCAAGGCTGCGCTGATCCTCCTGCGCAAGCTGGTCAAGCAGCACCTGATCCCGTCCCTCAACCGGGTCGCAAGCCATCTGATCAACCAGATGACCGGTGGCCAGCGGCAGAAGGTCGAGGTCAGCGACGAGTTCGAGATCATGGTCGACGACCAGCGGCTCGACACGCTGTCTGGCTCCGGCAAGGCAGTGGCCAACCTGGCTCTGCGGCTGGGTCTGGGCCAGGTCCTGACCAACGGTCAGCTGTCCGTCTTCCTCGGTGATGAGATCGACGCCTCCATGGACAAGGACCGTGCCCAGAATACCGCTCTTACACTAGAATACCTGAAAGAACGGATCTCGCAGATCCTGCTTGTCAGTCACAAATACCCTTCAGCCGACTACTACATCGAGCTGGGGAAAAATGAAAAGCAAGTTGATTGACGAGCAAATCCGGGAAGAGTTGAAGAAGTCGGGCGGCAACCTATCGCGTGTCGTTCGAGTTCTCAGCATACCTTTCTACAACGTCGCGA
Source organism: Aureimonas frigidaquae (assembly GCF_001463905.1). Taxonomy (GTDB): domain Bacteria; phylum Pseudomonadota; class Alphaproteobacteria; order Rhizobiales; family Rhizobiaceae; genus Aureimonas; species Aureimonas frigidaquae. Next base: position 269,081 of record NZ_BBWR01000008.1, on the reverse strand, counting down.
GCCGTTACGGCCAAACAAATATTGGAAGGCTTGCAAGTTGGCCTTCCAATTCACGGAAAGACTTCTGTTGTCGCGGAGGTCAGGCAATTGGCTGACGTGCTCTGTCCCCGCACCCTAGCGATCCGTTGGGGCGTCTCTGAACGCCACGTACGCAACATGATCGCCCGAAATGAGATCCCCTCGTTTCGACCGGGCGGCAAACTTCTTCGAATTAGATTAACTGACGTGGAGGCCTACGAGTGCCCGATTGGAAAATACAGCGATACCGAGGAAAGTTCGCGCTTGTCTTCGAAGCAAACGGAAAGCGCCAGCGACACACGCTCGGCACTTCTGACGCGCGCGAAGCTGAGCAATTTGCGCCATCGCTCTACGCCGAGCTGAATAGGCCTCTGGGCAAGTCAGTACGCGCGCTTTGGAAGGGGTTCGAGGACGCCCGACAAGGTCGTGCGGTGCTGGAAACAATGAAGCACACCTACAAGGCTCTGGATTCTCGCTTCGGTGATATGGAAGGTGATTGCATCACTTTGGCTGATTGCCGGGCCCACACCCAAGCCAGGCGTAAAGCCGGCATAAAGGATGGCACAATCCATACTGAGCTTGGGCACCTTCGTATGGTCCTACTATGGGCTGAAGGGGAAAAACTGATCTCTGCGGCTCCAAGGATCGAGCGGCCTTCGAAGCCTGCCCCAAAGGACCGTCACCTGTCACGTAGCGAAGCAGTGCGACTGATACGAAGTGCAAAAGCGGATCATGTCAGAACAGCGATTCACCTGCTGCTGGGTACCGGCGCACGCGTTTCAGCCATTCTAGAACTGACTTGGGAGCGGGTCGACTTTCAGCGAAGGCAAATCCATCTCCGCGATCCCGATGACAAGGTGCGTCGCAAAGGTCGTGCGGTTGTTCCAATGACCGACACTTTGTTTGTTGTCTTGAAGCAAGCCCGGGCTGCAGCCATGACGGATCACGTGATCGAGTGGGCAGGCAAACGGGTTCGAACAATCAAACGCGGCATCTCGAGTGCAGCGCGTGCGGCAAACGTTGAAGCCGTTACCCCTCACGTGTTTCGACATACTGCGGCTGTGTGGATGGCAGAAGGAGGTACTCCCATGAGCGAAATCGCACAATACCTCGGGCACTCCAACACGTCGATGACAGAGAGAGTTTACGCACGCTATTCGCCTCAGCATCTCCGAGGAGCGGCATCCAATCTTGAGCTAGAGCTAACGTAGTTCCCGGTAGGTTCAATGAACCTCAAAGCGTTCCGAAAACGACCCAAGATAGCCTCAGGTTCAAATTTATAGGTTACCGCTTCCCCAGAATAAATGGCATTACATGATGGTTACTTCATTGACATCGTAGGGGTCACAGGTTCAATCCCTGTCACGCCCACCATTCGATCCCCCCCTTTTGTTCGCAAGCAGCAACCGCGGTTGGGCGGACTGCAGTCGTCAGCGGCTGAGATCATACAGCGCGGTCGCAATCACCTGAGCACGATCACGTCGTGCATCTGCAGTGCTCGCGCGGCTGTAGACCAGCGTCAGCTTCGGTTCGGCGCGTGACCGGAAGAATGTCGTGACGATGCCACCGGTCGTCTCAGTGGATGTCGTGTCCCATCGTGCTCGAAAGGCGGCGGTGGCGATCGTGTCCTCGGCGGTTGGCTGAAGATCGACAGACCCGCCGCCAGTGATGTGACACATCGGGATATCCGACGATACGACCAGCGCGTAACCCGTTTCCTCGCCTGCTGCGATCCTGAAGTAGCGATTGCCGCGTCGAAACTCTTCCGGTGGAAGCAAGGCAGCCGGAAGGCTGTCGGTTTCAGAGATGAGCCCTCCAAGATCGACGACGGCGAGGAAGGGTGCGAGGCCATCGGTCCAGCTCGCAGGTTCCAGGATCCAATGCTCACAGGCGCGCAGTGCACCTTCGAGGCCCAGTTGCAGGCGATCGCTGCCGGACTGTGCCGAAGCGCCTGAGACCGTCAGGAGCGAGACGACTGTTAACGCTCTCATGGATATCATGCGCTTGCACCTGAACCGGGGAGACAAAGCTGTGCTCAAGAATGAGCAGACGGGTTTGGTTGCGATGACCATACGCGACTTTTGAAAAGGCCCCACCCTCGCCTATCGCGAATCGTACAGCCTCATGGAAGTATCCCGGACAGGATCGATGCGGAGCTGGCGATGGGCATTCTCGACGGACTGATGGGCCATGGGTCGATTGTGGATCCGGCCAAGCTGGCGAAGCACATGGACGGCGTTCTGATCGAAGGTGAGACTGTTCGGATGTCCTATCGCGTGATCCGGGACTTTTTCGTCTTCACGCAGAAACGCTTGATCCTGGTCGACGTTCAGGGGCTCACCGGCAGCAAGGTCGATTACACCTCGATACCATATCGCGCCATCACGCGCTTTTCGGTCGAGACGGCCGGCACGTTCGACCTCGATGCGGAGCTGAAGATCTGGGTTTCCGGATCCCCTCAACCGGTGTCGAAGACATTGAAGAAGGGAACGGACGTTCGCGGCATCCAACGGGCGCTTGCTCAAGGTGTCTTGCTATGAAGCCTGCCGGCAGGGCCTAGGATCGCGTACGGCTTGTGCCGTCTTCGACCTGGCCCGTTCACACCTTGGCATAAGCGCTTGAAGCGGAGCATCTGTCAGTCGATTGCCAGGCCGCAGGACCATCGCGGTCATGCTTTATGGCAGCAGAAAGGCTGACAGCATATCGTCCCTCTTTTTCGTGACCCAGGCCTCGGCACCATCCTTTCCCAGGTTGGGGTACGCGGTCGCGGCAAAGTTGCCCCATGCGTCCCGGTATTTCAGCCAGACCCTTTGAACGTTCTGAATATCGGCTTTCGTCACCGTGCCGTCGAACGCGTCATCGGGCAGAGCCTGCACGGCCTTGTACGTTTTGTTCAATTGGGCGTCGGCGGCCTTCAAATCACGCGATCCGAGGTTGGGCATGTTGCCGCTTTCAAGCTGCTGCAGCATCTCCACGAAATCCTTGTCCTGGAGGCGCTCCGCGTCGATGACGAATTGCTGGGCCGCCGTGCCGTCCATGCTGATCTCGTGTTCCGCGCGTTCGGTCGACCACTGAGCCTGGGCAGACTTCAGGGCATCGAAGCTGGCCGCGGCCGGGCCGGATAGGCGTGACGCGAAGTTGTCGAGGAAGGTTCGATTGTTCTGGTCGTCGATGCGCTGCTCATGTGCCGCGCAGGCGCCGCCCGCCACGCCGCTGGTGATGTTATCGCACCAGGAATAGTCGGAACCGTTCCAGGACGATTGCTCCTTCTCGAGCAGGTTGGCGACCCTGGCATCGTATTCCGCCGGAGCCGCATCCGCTTCGCATGCAAGACGGATCGCGTATTTCAGGTTGCGCTGCGCGCCCACGCCATTGGCATAGATGGCGCTCAGCATGTCCCTGCCGGAGAAGCCCATTGCCTGGTCTGCATCATCCCGACCCAGTTGGGAAAGGCGCAAAGGCGCGCCTGCGCCGGATCGGCGGGACGTCCAATTCCGTAGAACAAGGCTTCGGCATCACACCCTTCGAGCGACTGCATCTGCGCCTGCGTGGGCTTGTCCGTTGCCGGCGGCTCCACGGTGGAAACGGCCTGGCACGCCGCTGCCGTCTGCGGCAGCGAACCGGGCTCCGCGCGCGCGGACGAGGCAAGCGCGACGGCTAGAACGAGCCCTGGAAACAGTGCACGAGACATTCCGGCTTCGATGCTCATCGATCCTCCTTTGCATTCTTGAGTTCTCATCACATGGCGGCGATATCCGTATGATGACAGCCAACCGCGTCACCGTCACAAGCGGCTCTATGCACTGCCTGATATGCACCCCGCTTTATGGGGCGATTGCGTAGAGGGGCCCGGTCACGGAGCCGTCCGTTGGAAGGCTTTGCCCATCGATCAGCTGGAAGATGCGTTTTCCCAGAAAGAACGGTGCACCCCACACGAAGGCGGGGCTGTCCGGCTGCGCCTTGACCGCCAGACTGTCGGATGCACCAACATTGTTCGCGCGCTGCGTTTGATAGTTCCCGACCTTGAAGGTCATCGGAATGGTCGCCTGGTTCCGCCCTACCATAGTCGCGTCAAGCGTGGCTGTCGGCTGCAGGCAATAGCCCGCGGTCTTTATCGGACAGGTGGGGAGTTGGTCGTCCGCAAACGCGTATGTCGCCGTGCCGGAATCGATGTAGCTGCCGGGATAGGTGCGGCCGTCGTAGAGGGTCGTGAAGAGCCCGTTGGGCCCGAGCATCAGGCGCTGCGCCGAACCCAGCCGATTGTTGTCTGCCGTCTCGACCCCGAGCGTCAGCGTACCCTTTACCGCCGCCGCACCGCCGGCAGGGGCGTCGGGAAATTCGAGGACGATGCCGTTGCTGTGCACGTTGAAGCGCGTCACCGGATTGGGGAGCCGGTAGGCCTGGTCGACAGAGCCCTCGAGTGGCGCGCAACTTAGCGCGTCGCAGGTATAGATGAGCGGCATCCGCGCGCTCGCGGTACAGGCGCCCGTGCAATCGAAGGGGCGTATGCCAATGCCCAAGGTTCCGTTTGACGTCGGGGCGCTGGCGGATGGCGGGCAATCGTCCGGTCGCGGACGTGTCGCATCGCCAATCACCTGGATCGGCAGTTTCTGTGCGCTCATGCCGCCCAAGGTCAGATCGGCATGGACGACGCCACCCCAGGCCCGGCTGCTGACGAAGTGCAGGCACTCGGCCAGGGGCTTTTGGTCGGGCCCCAAGGCGTCGGGCAGTGTGAAGCCGGCCGGCAGCGCAGAGGCCTGAAGCCGCAGGCCGGTCGAGCCGGTATCGATCATCACGTCATCGACGGTCACGCATTGCGACGTTCCGGGCTTGCAGATTTTGACGCTCACCAGGATTCGGTTGAAACCGCCATGCGGGGGCAGGCCCATACGGACCGGTACGACGTTTTCCGCCGCCCCCGCCGTTCCGGGCAGGAGGATGCAGCCGAGCCACAGAAGGACTGCGCCCAACGCGGCGCGGCCAGGAACCCTTTTTAACGAATGCGCGAGGCCTTGGAATTTTCGGAAGCTGAAAGCTGCTGCCAGCGGTCGAATACCGTGATTGATCGCGCGCACGCGCATCGCCTCCCATGCCTGTCCGCACCGAACTTCAATCGGAACTCACACACTACCGGGGGGCGAAGCCCCCCGGCAACGCTGCATTGAACGAACCCGAAAGTATTCTATCGCGCGTCTGTGACAGAGCCGATGGTCATTGGCCTGGGAGTGGCCAAGCAGACCGCGATCAGGCTGAGGCAATCGCCTTCTCGATGTCGTCCGACGTCTGACCCGTCAGATCCTTCGGGATCTCCCCGATCAGAACGTCCTTCAACTTGGCATGGTAGTGCTTCCGCATCTCACCCAGGGCGCGCGGCGCCGCGATGACGATGAGGCCGCTCAGCTTGCCCGTGACGGCCTGCTTGTTGAGAAGCTCCACCACCCCGGACACGAAGCCATCTTCATCCTGGGTATTGTCATCGGGGTTTGCCGAACTGCTCGCATGGCCCTTCCCGCCACTCTTGTTGCTCGTATCCACGGAGCCCAGTTCGAATGCACTCAATTTGGGGTTCGCCTCATCGCCGGTATTGCGAAAGACGCTAAGCTTGGCGCCATCAACGACGGCGACCGTGGCACCGTTGGAAATCTTCATGCGCAGTCTCCTGTAGGCTGGCCGTCGTGTTGCGGCCGATCCTACGCTCAACGCCCAAACCCGCGTTTGGATGCTCACTACAGGATGCAGCGTGGCGCAGATCGGTGATAGCTCGGCGGATGACCGATCTTGCTTCTGCGGACTGCAGACATGAGCGCGTCGTGAAAATCATATAACCCGTCGACAGATTACCTCGTTCGACGGAGTGGTTCATCCTATCGTGTGACACCGCTTTCCTTATGCGTTGTATGATGACGCCGCGCGGCCCGATACGGTTTCTCTGTCAATCTGGCGGAGAAGATCTCATTCACGCATTGCCGTTACATGACCGTGGCCTGTCGCAGCAGCCCCTGCGCGGCCCCTACGATGCCATCGTCGTCGGGAGCGGGGCGGCGGGCGGCGTCGCGTGTCATGAGCTGACCCGCGCAGGACTGCGCGTTCTGGTGCTCGAGGCAGGTTGGGAGCCGACCTCCCCGCGCGCCGGCATCAATGCGCCCTCTGCCAGGATCGTCTCCACCATCACCAATGGGCTGCGCCATCGCGCCATCCCGCCAATGCTCAACACATTGGGCATGAAGGCTCTGTCAGCCTTCGGCAGGTTGCGGCAACCCGTCCAGTCGCGGTGCTTTGCCTGGAAGCTGTCTCCCGGGTCGCTGGTCGATGATCGCGACTGCCCGTATGAAACCGCGCCGGGCACGGAGTTCAACTGGTTCCGCTCCCGCCAGCTCGGCGGCCGGATGACGGTGCCGGGCCACGGGCGGCAATATTATCGCCTCGCCCAGACCGATCTGGAGGGTGATTCCTATGGCCGGCCCGCATGGCCGTTGGAGCATGCGGAGCTCGATCCATGGTACGCGGGGATCGAGGAGCAGCTGCGTCTGCGCGGCGGGGACGACCTGTTCGCCTTCGTGCCGGCCAGCATGCTCAGCTTCGTCCATGCGCCGACGCCGGACGAGGCGGAGACGATCGCGGCGCTGCGTGATCGCTCGCCATCCCTCTGGCCGATCCTCGGGCGCTATGCGCCGCCCCTCGACTGGATCGCGATGGCCGCGAAGACCGGGCGCCTGACCGCGAAGACGGGGGCCATCGTCGACCGCGTGTCCATGGACGGCAGCGGCAAAGTGACAGGCGTTCGCTGGATCGATGGCCGGACCGGTCAGCGCCAGGCGGCCGAAGCGCCGATCGTGTTTCTGTGCGCCTCGGCCTTCGAGTCCACGCGCATCCTTCTGATGTCGCGTGACCCTTTAGTGCGGGAGCGGGTCGGCCTGCATTCGGACGCCCTCGGGCGCTTTGCCATGGACCACGCCGTGGCGAGTTGCGCCGGCTATGTGGCTGCCCGCCGCGCGGATGCCGCTGCCGAGGCCGAGCACGGCCGCTGCATCTACGCACCGGCCATCGCGCGCACGCAGGACCCGGCCACCGGCGAGCGGCTGGAGAGCCCGTTCGGCATGCAGCTGCATCGTCAGCCTGCGGGACGCGACCGGTCGCGCATCGACATTGTCGGCTTTTCGCCGATGCGCCCGGATGCGGAGAATCGCGTGCAACTGTCCGCCCGCAAGGACAGGTTCGGAATCCCGGTTCTCACCATCGCCTGCCGCTACGGCAATGCGGACCGCGCCATCGCGCATGAGATGCTTGGGAGCGTCCGGCAGGCAGCGGAGGCGCTTGGCCTCGATGTCGAATATCTCAGCCGCGACATCGCCCCTCCGGGGACAGGCATCCATGAATGCGGCACGGCGCGCATGGGCGCCGATCCCTCGACATCCGTTCTCGACGCGCATGGCGAGTGCTGGGATGTGAAGGGGCTCTATGTGACCGATGCAGCCGCCCTGCCCTCGCTCGGCGCGCAGAATCCGACATTGACCATCATGGCCCTGACCGCACGCGCCGCGGCGCATGCCGTGTGCGGGCTGAACGCGCGACCCGCGGAGGCGGAGCGCGCACCGGCGCTGGCACTGAACTAGCGCGCGATCCCTCTGGCGACCCGGCGCATCACCGCCGAGGGATAGGTCATGCCCAGGTTCACCACGCAGGTCCGGTCCAGTATGTCGAGCGTGCGCAAGCACATGTCCTTGTCGTACCGGATCTCCCGATTGGCCCAGGCCCATGGGTTAAACTTCGGGTGGGAGGTGCGCTGCGCCAGAATGGGCTCCCAATTGGTGTAGACATGCTTGGAGCTGTCGCGCAGGCGGTTCCAGACCCCGCGGCGACCCTGCAGCTGGACGGCCGCCTCCTTTGTCGGGGCAAGGATAGTTAGGCTGACGGCGTTGTCCGCGTCGTTATGCGGCGTCACGCGGAACTCTGAACTGCCGGACAGGATCTCTGCCATCATGGCTCTGCGTCGGCGCATGCGCTCCAGCATCGGGCCGAGCTTGCGCAGCTGCACCGCCGCCATCGCGGTCTGGATCTCGGTGACCTTGTAATTGACGCCGATGATGGACGGCTCCGACAGCCCGCCCTCATGATCACGAATGAGATCGCCAAGGTCGTGATAGCCGCGCGCCCGGACGAAATAGCGCTCATCGCTGGTCAGGACGGCGCCGCCCTCCCCGATGTTCATGTTCTTCATCTTGTTGAAGCTGTAGGCCCCGAGATGACCAATCGTCCCGAGGTGCCTGTCCTTGTAGCGCACCCCAACGGCCTGGCAGGCATCTTCGATCACCAGCAGCCCATGCCGGCTGGCGATCCCCATGATCGCGTCCATGTCGCAGGGCGCGTTTCCCATATGCACTGGCATGATGGCGCGCGTGTAGGGCGTGATCTTGGCCTCGATATCGCCCGGGTCGATGGTCAGCGTCTCGTCGATGTCGACGAAGACCGGCACGGCGCCGACCATGACGACGGCCGTGGCCGTGGCCATCCAGGTATAGGCGGGAACGAGCACTTCATCGCCGGGTCCGATTTGCGCGGCTGCCAGGGCAGAGATGAGCGCTGCCGTGCCCGAGCTGACGGCCAGCGCATGCGTTGCACCGGTCGCCTGCGCCAATCGCTTTTCGAAGCAATTGGTGTACCGCGCCTGCTTGCCGTAGCGGGACAAGTGCCCGCGTGCGATCGCGCCACCGGCGGCGATCCATTCTCCCATTCCGATACGTGGCACGCACTCTCCTTCGGCAAAGCTGCCTGTTCGGTTCAGGCAGGTGACACCATGCCTGACCCGTGCCGATCGCCACACGGGAACTTGCGTCCCGCCCTTCGGTAATTAGGCGTAGGAGCAACTGTCGCCGCCAGCACCCCATCCGTGCGACCGGTGCCAGGCCGCGCAGGATTAGGCCGGAATCATGGTGGGGCGGTGGCGCAAAGCGAAGAGAATTTGCTTGTGGCTGGAGATGCGGCGATCGGCCATGGCCAGAGCGCGGCCGGGCACCTGGCGCGCGTCAGCTCAAGACGATACCGCCGTCCACGTTGAGGGACTGTCCCGTGACGAAGGCGCTGTCGTCGGAGCAGAAGAAGGCGACGGGGCCGACCACGTCTTGCGGATCGCCGATCCGCGCTGCCGCCGTCTTGTCCTGCCAGGCCTTCCGCACGGCCATGTCGTCGAGGTTGACCCGCCCCATATCGGTCAGGATGATGCCGGGGCAGACGCAGTTGGCCGTGATGCCGAAGGGGCCGACCTCCTGCGCCAGGACCCGCGTGAACCCCATCACGGCGGCTTTGGAGGCGGAGTAATGGGCCTGTTCGGGGGCACCGTGCTTGCCGCCGATGGACGAGATGTTGCAGATGCGCCCGTAGCCTTGCGCCTTCATGATCGGCAGCACGGCCTGCACGACCAGGAACGTGCCCTTGGCGTTCACGTCCATGACGCTGTCCCAGTAATCCTCCGGGCAGGTTTCCACGCTCGCGGCTCGCAGGATACCCGCATTGTTGACGAGGGCATGGATGGCGCCGTGCTCAGCCAGCGCGTCGCCCAGCATCCGGCGCACGGCGTCACGGTCGGAGACGTCGGCAAGAAGCTCCTGGACGCCAGCGCCATGAGCGCGTGCCTCTGCGGCCGTATCGGCCAGGGCACTGGCCTGCGCGGCGATATCGTTCAGCGCCAGGTCGAAGCCCCGCTGCGCGAGGCCCAGGGCGATGGCCCGCCCGATACCGCGGCTTGCGCCGGTGACGAGGGCGATGCGTCGTGTGTCGGACATGATGTTCCCTTCGCGGTGGCGGTCCATCAGGACAGGGCGCCCTTCAGGGCGGGATAGAGGGCGCGGTAGCGCTGGTAGAGTGCTTCGTAGCGTTCCGTCTCCGCCAGGCGGGGCTCGATACTCGTGCCGGGCCGGACCATCACGCCGATCCCCTCGTCGATCGAGCCGAAGCGGCCGGCGCCGTAAGCAGCCAGGACGGCCGATCCGGTCGACGGCGCGTCCGGCGATGCCGGGATGCGCACCGGCAGGCCGGCGGTGTCGGCGTGGATCTGCATCCAGATCGGCGAGGCGGTGGCGCCGCCGCCCACGGTGATTTCCGTTGAGGCGTAGCCGCCGGCGCGGAAGGCATCCAGAATGGCGCGGGTGCCGAAGCCGATCCCCTCCATGATGGCGCGAAAGACGTGATGCGGCTCGTGCGCCAGCGTCAGCCCCACGATGGCGCCGCGGCTGAGCGGATCGGTATAGGGCGTGCGGTTCCCCTGGAAGTGATCCTGCACCAGAAGCCCGTCGGCGCCCGGCTCCAGCGCTGCTGCCTTGGCATTCAGCGCCGCAAGGTCGAGCGAGCCGCCGCAGAAGCGGCGCAACCAGTTGATGATGGAACCGGTCGAGGTCTGGCCGCCTTCGACGATCCAGCGGTCCGGATAGACGATGTCGGGATAGGCGCCCCAGACGCCGGGCGCATGCAGCGGCGCCTGCGTCACGCCGAACTGGAGATGCGAGGAACCGGTGATCAGCGCGAGTTGGCCGGGCTGTGACACGCCAAGGCCGATCATCCCGATCAGCGCGTCGGCCCCACCCTGGACGAGCTTGACGTGCGTCCGGAGGCCGAGGGCCCGCGCGGCGGCGCTGGTGAGCGTGCCGATGACCTGTCCTGGCGCGACGACGCGGGCCGGCCACTTCTCTTCCAGGTCGGCAAGATCCAGCGCCTGCAGCATGCTCCGGGCCCAGCCGCCGTTGCGGCTCGAATAGTGCCAGCGCAGGCCCGCATTATCGAGGCTCGCGCAGCGTTCCCCCGTCAGCCGCAGCGTCAGGTAATCCTGATACTCGCAGATCGTATGGGCGGCGGCGTAGATGGCGGGCTCGTTCCGCCGCAGCCAGAGCGCCTTGGGGATCATCCACTCGGCCGAGACGGGGCCATGGCCGGCGCCATTGATGGCGAGCGCGCTGTCGCCCGTCGCCAGGACGGCATCGGCCTCCGCATGGGCGCGCACGTCCATCCACAGGAGTGCCGGGCGCAGCGGCCTTCCCTCCGCATCCAGGGCGACGACGGTACAGCAGGTCGTGGCGCAGCACATGGCCTCGATGCCGGCGGGATCGATGCCCGCATCCGCAATGGCGCCCGCCGTCGCGGCGACGAGAGCGTTCCACCAGTCTTCCGGCGCCTGCTCGGCACGGGCACCGGCCGAAAAGGCGGTTTCGTACGCCACCGCCTTCTGCCCCAGGCAATGCCCCGACAGATCGTAGATGCGGGCACGCAAGCTTTCCGTCCCGCCGTCGGCGGTCAGGTAATAGGCCATCTGTTCCTCCCCTGTGGCCGTGCGATGCGGGCCTTCAGCCCAGGTTGCGGAAGGCCTCCAAGGCCTTGCCCGCATAGATCACCGCCGGCCCTCCCCCCATTTCAACGGCCACCTCCAGCGCCTCGACAAGCTCGGCTTCCGAAGCGCCATGCCGCCGCGCCCCGTCCAGATGGAACAGGATGCAATCCTCGCAGCCCTTGGCAACGGCGATCGCCACCGCGATCAGCTCCTTCTGGGCAGCCCCGAAGGCTCCGGCGGTGCTGGCCTGCCGGCTGACCGAACCGAATGCCTGCATCAGGGCCGGGCTGGCCTTGGCGAAGGCGGCGAGGCGGGACTTGGCGGCCGACAGATCGGCTTTCGCATCAGGCATGGGCAGCTCCCGTCAGAACGATATCGGCCAGTTCACGCGGCGCGTCCCATTGCGGCATGTGACCTGTCGGCAGGAAATGGCTGGCAACGCGGAAGGGAAGGTTCATGGCATCCTGTGCATCCACGATCCGATCCTGCGTTCCGAAAATGGCAGAGACCGGCACCGTCACGGACAGCGTGTCCAGCGCGCGGAGAATATCCACGCGCTGCCGGCCGTCCTGGCTGGTGACGAGCGGCGCCAGCGCCAGCAGGCGACCGGCCTTCAGCTGCGCCGCCATCTGGTCCAGCGCGGCGGCCGACAGGGCGCCGCCCTTCGGGCCGAGAAGGCGCAGGAGATGCGCCACCTCCCCCGCGCTCTGCGCCTGCGCCATGCCGAGCACGAAGTCCGCGCCGATCCGCGCGCCGCAGCCAGCCGGCGTGATGAGGACGAGGCGCTGCAGCCTGGTGCGCAGGCCCTGGGCGGCTTCCACGCAGGCGACGGCGCCCAGACTGTGCCCGACAAGGGTCAGCGGCCCGGCAAAGGCTGCCGCAAGATCGGTCACCGCCTGCGAAAGGGCCGCGATCGTCCCCCCCTCGGCCTGCGTCGCGCCATGGCCGGGCAGGTCGAGTGACACGGCGGTGTTGCCGGACCGCGCAATGGCAGAGGCGAGCTGCGCATAGGCGGTGCGTTCCCCGGCAAATCCATGAACGAGCAGGTGGACCCGCCCGCCCGTTCCGGCAACGCTGTAGGCGATGCGCCCGGCCGGGCTGTCGATCCAGCGGGTACCCTCGCCGGCCGCCACGGCCGACACGCCGTTCGACGCCGCCAGTTCGACATCCCGCGCCTCGATCCGCCCGCGCCGCCCGGTCCCCTCAAGGTTCGACAGGGGAAGGTTCGCGCGGCGGGCCAGGCGCCGGGCGAGCGGTGTGGCCCGGATGGCGCCGGATGTGGCCTGGCGGGGTGCCTCGATCTTCGCCGCCGCCGCCGGGGCGGCGGCCACCACGGTGGGTTGCGGCGCCTGTGCCGCGCCGTCCACCTGCCCCTCCACCTCGGCGATGGGCGCACCGACCGGCAGGCGCTCGCCGGCCTGGGCGAGAATTCGCAGAAGGCGGCCTTCATAGAGGGCGGGAACTTCGGCGACGGTCTTGTCGGTCTCCACCTCCAGGATCGCGTCGCCGCGCCCGTAAGTCGCGCCTTCGGCCAGGAGCCAGCCGGCGATGACGCCTTCTTCCATCGTCTCGCCCAGCTTGGGCATGCGCAGGATGGAGACTGCCGAGGGCGCATCCGCCACGGCCTCGTCCTCGGCCTCGGCCGGCGGCGGGGCGGCATCGGTCCAGTCGGCGGGGTTGGCAACGCTCGCCTTGGCGATGGGCTGGCCGACGGCGACGCGGTCGCCGGGACCGGCCAGCGCCGTGTCGATCACGCCGTCGCCGAGCGCCGGATACTCCACCACCGTCTTGTCGGTTTCCAGCTCCAGGATCGGCTGGCCGCGCTTGAAGGGCTCCCCCGGGGCCACGAGCCAGCCGACGATCTCTCCCTCGTCCATCGTTTCGCCGAGGCGCGGCATGGTCAGGGTCAGCGTGCTCATGCAGCGATCCTTGAGCGCAGCATCCGCCGGGCCGTGTCGGCGATGAGCCCGGCCCCGGGCACCGAGCCCGTCTCCAGCACCGGCGAAACCGAGATCGGGATATCCTCGCCGGCCACGCGCAGAACGGGCTCGTTCAGAAAATCGAAGCATTCCTCGGTGATGCGCGCCGACAGTTCGGCCGCCACGCCTGCCGTCATAGCCCCTTCGCTGACCACCATCACGCGGCCGATCCGCTCGACATGCGGCCGGATCGTTTCGAAATCCAGGGGATTGAGCGTCCGCAGATCGATGACCGTGGCCTCGATCCCCTCTTTGGACAGGCTCGCCGCCGCCTCCAGCGCGTAATGGAGCTGGCGCGAATAGGTGATGATGACGAGATCGTCCCCCGACCGCCGGACGGCGGCCTCCCCCCAGGGGGTGGGCGCGGCGGACAGGTCCACCGTCTCCTTCATCGTATAGAGCGCCTTGTGCTCGATGAAGACAACCGGGTCGGGCTTGGTCAGCGCCATGCGCAGGAGGTGATAGGCGTCGGACACCGTCGCCGGCATGGCCAGGCGAAGGCCGGGCGTATGCATGACATAGGCCTCGAGGCTCTGGCTGTGCTGCGCGCCGGCCGAGCGTCCCGTGCCGCCCTGCGTACGCAGCACCATCGGCACGCCGATCTGGCCGCCGAACATGTAGCGGATCTTGGCGGCCTGGTTGCCGAGCTGGTCCATCGTCATGCCGATAAAGTCGACATACATGAGTTCGGCCACCGGCCGCAGGCCGGCCATGGCCGCCCCGACGGCCGCGCCGATGATGGCCGGTTCGGAGATCGGCGTATCGATGACCCGCTCCGGCCCGAATTCGCGGATGAGATCCTTGGTCACGGCATAGGCGCCGCCATAACGTCCGACCTCCTCGCCCATGATGATGACATCGGGATTGTCGCGCATGGAGTCGATCAGCGCCTGACGCAGAGCGTCGCGGTAGGTGAGTTCCTGCATTGCCATAGCTCGCTCCAGCCTTTCAGTCAGACGCCAGGACGCGGTCGATGCGGGTCCGGACGGGTTCCGGCTCGGGTTCGTCCGGGGCGTAGACGTCCCTGAACATGGACGACAGAGGCGGCTCCGCCTGGCCAACGGTAAAGTCGATCGTGGCGTCCATTTCGCGGTCGATCTCGGCATCCAAGGCGTCGAGCTCACCCGCTTCGGCCAGCCCGCTGTCCAGGAGCGCGCGGCGGGCGTGAAGCACCGGGTCCTTCTGGCGGCCGGTCTCTTCCTCGGCGGCATCGCGATAGGGGGATTTGTCCTTCCGGGCATGGCCGTAGAAGCGATAGCAGTCGATCACTAGGAAGGCCGGCTGCCCGTTGCGCGCGCCGTTGACGAGCCGTTCGGCCGCATCGGCGACGGCTTCCACATCCAGCCCGTCCACGGTTTCGGCCGCCAGGCCGAAGGCCAGGGCGCGCTCGTGCAGGCTGGTATTGGCCGTCGCCTGGTCGATGCGCGTGCCCATGCCGTACTGGTTGTTGATGCAGACGAAGACGCAGGGCAGTCGCCAGAGCGCCGCCATGTTCATGCTTTCGTACAGGATGCCCTGCCCGGTCGCGCCATCGCCGAAGAAGGCGACGGAAACATTCGGCTTCTTGTGATGGCGAATGGCGAGCGCGGCCCCGACAACGGCCGGAATACCGCCGCCGACGATCGCATTGGCGCCCAGATGGCCAAGGCCCATGTCGGCAATATGCATGGAGCCGCCCTTGCCGTGGCAGTAGCCCGCCTCCTTGCCGCCGATCTCGGCCATCATGCGGGCCGGGTCGGCGCCCCGCGCCAGGAAGATGCCGTGCCCGCGATGGTGTGTGGTGAAGGTATCTCCGTCCCGCATGGCAAGGCAGGTGCCCGCCGCGGCGCTCTCCTCTCCTATGGACAGGTGCAGCATGGAGCCGGCGGACTGGCCGCGCACGAAGAGCTCGCCCACCCGCTCCTCGAAGGTGCGGATACGCCGCATGGTATGATAGAGCTGCCGAAGCCGGGAGTTCGGCCGGGCCGCCGCGGCGGTGCTGGCCTCGATGTTCATCATGCGTGGCTCCGTCGATTACAGAAGGTTGAGCTTGGTGCTGCGCGACACGATCGCCACGGCAACGAGGATGATGACGCCCTTCACGATGGACTGGATGTAGGTGTCCATGCCCATCAGGTTCAGGCCGTTGTTGATGACGCCGATGAAGAGCGCGCCGAAGAAGGTGCCGAGCACCGTCGCCGTGCCGGGCCGCAGCATGGTCATGCCGATGAAGACCGTCGCCAGCCCGTCCAGGAGGTAGCGCTCGCCCGCATTGGGCTGGCCCGAGCCGAGGCGCGCGGCGAGCAGCGTTCCGGCCACCACGGCAAAGAGCGAACAGACGACCAGCGCGGCCGCGCGGTAGCGCTTCACCTGCACGCCCGACAGTTCGGCGGCCTTCTGGTTGCCGCCCACCGCATAGACGTACCGCCCGAAGACCGTCCGTTCCATGACGAACCAGGCCAAGAGCACCGCGCCGAGCATGAAGAAGGCCAGCACCGGAATGCCGAGGACGCGCCCCTGGCCGAGCCAGAGGTAGGATGCCGGCAGGCCGCCATAGATGGCGCGCCCGCCCGTCATCAGGAAGTTGATGCCGAAGAGGATCGAGCCGCTGGCGAGCGTTGCGATGAGGGACGGAATGCCGATCACCGTCACGAAGAAGGCGTTGAGGCAGCCGACCACGAGCCCCGCGCCGATCCCGGCCAGGAGTGCCAACGGCAGCGGCACGCCCGCCACGAGAAGCAGCGGGACGAGGACGCCGGCCAGCCCCACGGTGAAGCCGACGGACAGGTCCATCTCCCGGGCGGCGAAGCCGAAGGTCAGCCCCGCGCCGACGATGGTGAGCATGGAGATCTGCTGTGCGATGTTCAGAAGGTTCTGCGAGGTCAGGAACCGGTCGACGCCCACGCTGAACAGAAGGAACATCAGGATCAGGACGACGAGCGTGCTGTAGCGCTGCACATGATCCTTGCGCACGAGGCCGAACAGCCTGTCATGCGAGGGCGCTGCCGTCGTGGAGGCCGAACCGCTCATGCTGCAACTCCTGAAATGGCGGTGATGAACTGGCTTTCGGAAAAGTCCCGCGCGGCGATCTGCGGCCCCGGCCGCTGCCGCACGAAGGGCACCACGCGGTGCGCCACGGATTCGATCTCCAGAAGGTCGGACGAGGCGATCAGAATACCGACGCCCTGGGCGGCGAGGCGCCGCATCTCGGCATAGATTTCCGACTTGGCGCCGATATCGACGCCTTCTGTCGGCTCGATGAAGATCATGACGCGGTAGCGGTCCGCCGCGCCATAAAGCCATTTGCCGATGGAGATTTTCTGCTTGTTGCCGCCCGAAAGCTCCCGCAGCGTCTGGCGCGAGGAATAGGCCTTGACGTTGAGAAGCGACATCACCCGGCGCGCTTCGAGCTCCTCGCGGCGCGGCGACAGGACGCCGGCCCCCAGCGTTCCGTGCTGCGGGTGGACCATGGCGAGGTTTTCCCGCAGCGTCCATTCGCCGATCAGCGCATATTCCATGCGATGGTCCGGCACGAGCGCCACGCCGGCCGCCTGCATGTGGCGCGGCGGGCCGGGCCGCACGGATTGGCCGGCCACGGACAGCGCCGCGCAGCGCACGCCGACGGGGTTGTGCAGCGAGCGCGCAAAGCCGAAATGCCCCGCGCCCGTCAGCCCGATCAGCCCGACGATCTCGCCGGCATGGAGCTTGAAGTCCGGAACATGCACATGGCCGGCATGCCAGTCCCGCACCTCCAGGACGACGTCCCCCTCGGCCGCTCGGTCGGGGCTTGCTGCACGCAGGCCGGCGCCACCGCTGCGCCGCAGCATCAGTTCGACGAGCTGCTCCTCCGACAGGGCATCGGCCGGCTCGGTACAGATATGGCGCCCGTCCCGCAACACGGTGATGCGGTCGGACAGGGCTTTGATCTCGGACAGGAAATGGCTGATCAGCACCACGCCGACGCCGCGCTCCGGCAGCATGCGGATGATCTGCCAGAGCTGCTCCTTCTCGCGCGCGGGCAATGTCGCGGTGGGCTCGTCCAGGATAACGAGGCTCGGGCTGCCGCGCAGCGCGCGCACGATCTCGATCACCTTCCGGTCTGCCATGGGCAGGTCCGCGACGGGCCGGGCAAGGTCGATCTCGACCCGGGGGAACCAGCGCCGCATCAATTCGTCCGCCTGCCGCATCAGCGCGCCCTTGCGGATGACGACGCCGGCCAGCCGGGGCTCGAAGCCGAGCATGATGTTTTCCGCGCCGTTCAGGCCCGAAACCAGGCTGCCTTCCTGGCTGACATGCGCGATGCCCTGCACGAGCGCGTCATGCGGGGATGCAAGCCGGACGGGCTTGCCGCCGATGGCGAGCTGGCCGGATGTTGGCTGCAGGCTGCCGCCGAGTATGTTGACGAGGGTGGACTTGCCGGCCCCGTTCTCGCCGATCAGGCCGTGCACCTCGTCGGTCCGGAACGTGGCGCCGACCCCGTCCAGAGCGCGCGTGCCCGGAAACTGCATGACGATGTCTGTCAGCCGTACATCCATCCCGCACATGCTCCCGAAATGGCCGTTGCGATAGGCAGGCTCCGCCCGGTCGTCCGGGCGGAGCCGCACGAGGTGTTACTTCAGGTATTCCTGGCAGTTCTGCTTGGTGATCAGCGGCGCATCCATGTAGACCGTCTTGGTGGGGATCACTTCGGCGGCAGGCTTGCCGTCGACGACGATCTCCTGGATCCAGTCGGCGATCTGCCCGCCCATCTTTTCGAAGGGCTGGGACACGGTGGCGATCATCTGGCTTTCCGGCTTGCAGACTTCGGCGATGGCCTGCGGGTGACCGTCGATGCCGATGACCTTCACATCGGTCAGGCCAGATGCGTTGAGCACGTTGACGACCGCCTGGGCCGGCTCGTCCCAGGGCGCCCAGACGGCGTTGATCTCGGTCCCGAAGCGGGCCGCGAAATCTTCCATCGTCCGGGACGTGTCTTCAAAGAAGGCGCGGTAGTTGATGTTGTGCTCGGCCAGCACCTTCACGTCCGGATATTCCTTCAGCACCGCCTGCATGACATCGCCGCGCTTGCGGGTGCCGTGATGCTCGGCCATCCGGTAGAAGATGAGATTGCCCTGTCCGCCCATCTGGTCGAGCAGATAGACCGAGACGTCGGAGGACATGGCCCAGTTGTTGGTCGTCACGTCCACGACGACACCGTCCACATAGCCGGAATCGGCCGCAAAGACGGGAATGTTGGCGGCCTTGGCCGCATCCAGCGCCGCGCGGCTGGCGCGCAGGTCCGCCATGGTCATGACGATGGCATCGACGCCGCGGCTTGCCGCATCCTGAATGTTGGCGGCCGTCGTCTCGCCCGATCCGCCGCTGTCCAGGTAGCTGACATTCCAGTCGGACTTGCCATTCTCGGCGATCCAGGCTTCGAAGCCCGCCTTGACGCGCTGGTCGGACTGCGCCGCCGCGTTCGAATGGACCATGGCGATTTCCAGCGCCTGTGCCGTACCGGCTGCGCCCACCATCAGGGCAGCGAACGAACATGCGCCGACGACACCGAAAATTCGGTTCTTCATCTCAAAACTCCTCCCGAGCCAGCTTTCTGGCATGCCCGACCGGTTGCTGGTCTGGGCGTCGTCCCATCGACGCTCCGAAACTGCGCCGATGCATTACACTTGTCAAGCGGCGTTACATTTGTCACGTTCGCTGCGGAGGAGAGGTTTCATGTCCAGCGTTGAAGGGCGATTGATCGAGGACGATGTCCTGATGGCGCGGGCCGCCTGGCTCTATTATGTCGGCGGGCTGAACCAGGAGGCGACGGCAAAGCGGCTCGGCACGACACGCGCCCGGGTGAACAAGCTCCTGTCGGATGCGCGCGAATCGGGGCTGGTATCGATCACGATCAACTCGACCAATGTCGGCCTGCTGCCGACCGAGGAAGCGCTGCGGGACCGCTACGGCCTGGATTTCTGCATCTGCACGCCGGCCCTGCGCCAGGATCCCGGCCATGCCGGCGATGACGCGTTCCTGGCGCCCTTCGCCTTTCGGGCGGTCGGCACGGCGGCGGCGACCCATCTGCGCCGGCACCTCCTCGACAATCCGCACGCCGTGGTCGGCACGGGCTGGGGCCGGACGCTGGAACAGATGACGTTGCAGATGGCCGGGACCGTCGCGCCGAAGGCGCGCTTCATCAGCCTGATGGGCTCACTCACCGCCAACTCGGCCTACAACCCGTTCGAGGTGGTCCATTCACTGGCCAAGTCGTCGGGCGCGGAGGGCTACGTTCTGCCGGCGCCCTTCATCGCCGATACGGCGGAGGCCCGGCAGATCCTGATATCGCAGCAGTCGGTGCAGATCGCCCTGCAGCTCGCGCGGCAGGCCAGCATGGCCTACATCTCCCTGGGCGAGCTGCACGAGGATTCGCTGCTGCGCCGCCAGGGCATGATCACCAGCGCCGAGTTGCGGGAGCTGCACGATCTCGGCGCCGTGGGGGATACGAACGGCCTGTTCTTCGACGCACATGGCGCGGCCGTCGACCACCCGCTGAACCGCCGCACCATCGGCATGGGGCTGGAAGATCTGCGCGCCTTTCCCACCGTCGCGCTCGTGGCGGGGCGCTCCAAGGTGCAGGCCGCACGCGGCTTTCTGGCCAGCGGCATCGCCCGCGGGCTGATCATCGACGGCGATACAGCGCTGGAACTGGCCGCCATGGCCTGAAACTGGGCATCAAACGCGGCCTTACGGCCGAACCAGTGCCTCGTAGAAATGCGGCTGGCGCATCAGGACGAGGTCCTTGCGGCGGACGACATGGGTCGGGTACGGCCCGCCGACATGGCGCGTATCGACCGCGCAGGAGACGAGCGGATCATTGGGCCCCGCGATCGCCTCCTGGCGCGGAAAGGCGAAGGTATCGGGACCGAAGACGCCGCTCAAACCGGGATAGCCTTCTTGCGCGTCGACGACGTTGGCGAAGGCGAAGTAGCAGTTGTTCTCTCCGCCCCGCACGCGATACTGGTGCCAGTGCATCGGATCCGGCCCGGTGGGAATGGGGTCCGGCTGGGTGATCTGCGTTCCCGCGTGGGCGGCATGGAACCGGCCCTTTACCGCCGCCGGGCAGGCCAGGATGTCGGCGCCCCGCAGGGCCAGAATGCGGCCGGCTTCGGGAATGCTGGCATCGAAGCCGACGAGAAGCCCGATCCGGCCGAAATCCGTATCGACGCAGACCCAGTCTTCCCCCGCACTGGCCCAGGCTTCGTCCTCACCTGTCAGGTGGATCTTGCGGTACAGGACGGGCGCCTGTCCGGGCCGCAGGCAGGCCGCGCTGTTGTGGAAGAGCGCGCCGCGCCGTTCGGCAAAGCCGAAGACGAGGCACAGCCCGTCCTTGTCCACCGCCGCCTGCAGCGCGGCGAAGGCCGGATCGCTGCAATCCACGGCATGGGCGGCTGGGTCCTTCAGGCCCGTCAGGCAGAGCTCCGGCAGGACCAGGAGGTCCGCGCCGGTGGCGCTGGCACGGCCGGCCAGCTCCAGCATGGAGGCAAGGTTGCCCGCGATGCGGTCCGTTGGCGCGAACTCTGCCACCGCAAGCCGTGCGGGGCGCCCGTCCGGCATCGGCTCGTGGCCATAGAGGCCGAAAAAGTCCCGCGGGTTCCAGGCGAAAGTGTTGGTCATCAGCTCGGCGTAGAGCTCGGGCCTGCGCCGCGCCATGATCGGCTCGCCCCACAGGGTCCGCGCGCGTGCGCGGGCCGGATCGATTTCGGCCAGCACATATCCGTCGCCCCGGTCGAGACAGGCGAGGATGTCGCCTTCGGGGCCGATGATGCAGCTTCCGCCGGAAAACTGGACGCCCCGCTCGAGCCCCCAGCGATTGCTCTCCACCAGGTAGCAGCCATTCTCGAAGGCGCGGTTGATCCAGTAGGGCGCGGGCGTGCGCTCGGCGAGCCAGTTGGAAATGTGGCAGATGACATCCGCGCCGCCCAGCGCCGCCAGCCGCGCCGTTTCCACGAAGTGGATATCCATGCAGATGAGCAGGCACAGCCGGCCCAGCGGCGTCTCGAACACCTGGTGGCCGAGATTGCCGCTGGCGGCCCATTTGGGCTCCGAAATGTAGGGATGCGTCTTGCGGTGCGTGCCGATCACCCCCTGCGGCCCGATCAGGACGGCGCTGTTATAGTAGAGGTTCGTCGCCGGATCGACCTCCGGCATGCCGACCAGCAGATAGACGCCGCGCTCGGCCGCCAGTTGTGAGAAGCGCTCCGTCGTCGGGCCGGGAACCGGCTCGACATGGGGCGCGACCTCCTGGCGGTCGTGCCAGCAATAGCCCGTCGTGCCCATTTCCGGCAGGACGATCAGGCTGGCGCCGTCATCGGCGGCATCCCGCGCCAGCGCCAGCAGCGCGGCAAGGTTGCGCTCCTTCATGGCCAGTTGCGGCTCGAACTGGACGGCGGCTGCCGTGAAGCTGGCGGGCATGGGATCGACCTCCGTCGTGTCAGCGCGGCGTGCCGGCGATGGTCTTCAGGACCGAGGCGCCCAGCGTGTATTTGGGGTCCACCATGTTGCCGAGGCGGATGCGCCCGCACTGGGTCAGCAGCATGTAGGCATCGACCTCGTCGAAGCCGAAATCGGCCGCCATCCAGCGGATAAGCTCGCGATAGGCGCCGCGGGCCGCGTCCTCCATGGGCCGGGCCGAGCCGATCGTCATGTAGAAGCGGTCATTCTCCAGCCGGGGCGAGCGGATCGTCCAGCCCTTGATCAGGTCGACCTGCACCGTCGTGACCGTCGGATGCTCGATGGCAACGCCGCACAGCTCGCCATCGCCCTGCGCCGCATGGCAATCTCCCAGGTAGAGATAGGCCCCTTCCGTATTGACCGGCAGGTAGACGACCGCACCCGGCGCCACGTCCGGAAGGTCCATGTTGCCACCGTAGTAATCCGGCACGAGCGATGAGATGGCCTCGATCTCCGGCGCGGTGCCGATGGTGCCGATGAAGGGCTCGTATGGCAGGGTGATCCGCTCGTTCCAGACGACGCCGCCCTCGGGCGTGACGTTCAGCTTGCGAACGGTCTCGGGCAGCGGCGCGGTCAGCATGGCGGTATCGGCCGTGGGGACCAGTCCGCCGAATTCGGGCATGATGACGGTGGTGCCGACCGGCTGGGGCCCGCGCGGAACGACGCTGTGGATGTAGACCGCCAGGCAATCGCCCTTCTGCGCGCCGTTCACATAGATCGGCCCGTTCTGCGGGTTGAGATAGGGAAAGTTCAGGATCTCGCTCGGGCGGTCCGTCTCGTGCCGGATCTTGCCTTCGAAGGCGTCATGCGTTTCGGCCACGATGACGGCGCCCGGATCGACGGTCAGGACGGGCTTGGGGAACGGGCTGTAGACGTAATGATAGGTGCCCTGCTCGGCCTCGGTGATCGTGTGGGTCTGTCCGGCCTTGCCGCGCGCAACGCCTTTCTTGGCCATGATGGAATCGTCGAACCAGCTCATTGGATCCTCCGTTTGGGTGGTTTCGTTGGAAAAGGGTCAGACCGCCAGGAAGCGCCGGACGGCGGCGCGGTCTTCCAGGACGTGCGGGGCGATCTCGTCGGTGATGCGGCCCTTGTCCATGACGTAGCAGCGCTGCGCCATGATGCGGATCATGTCGATATTCTGCTCGACGAAGACGATGGTGACGCCCGTCGTCGCGTTCAGCTCCACCATGATGCGGGCGATATCCTGGACGATGTTGGGCTGGATGCCTTCCGAGGGCTCGTCCAGCAGGATCATCGAGGGGGTGCCCATCAGCACCCGGCCAATGGCGAGCTGCTGCTGCTGCCCGCCCGACAGCGTGCCGGCGCGCTGCCCGCGGCGCTCCGCCAGGATGGGGAAGTAACCGAAGATCCGGTCCATGAGGTCCTTCGGCGCGGCGCGGCCGCTGATCGATTGCCCGACAAGCAGGTTTTCGAGCACGGTCATGCGCGGGAACACGTCACGCCCCTGCGGAACGTAGCCGATGCCCAGCCTTGCGCGCCGGTTCGCGCCCAGCCTGTCCACAGACTGGCCGCGATAGGCGATGGAGCCCTTGGCCGTCGCGATCAGGCCGATCAGGCTCTTCATCAGGGTGGACTTGCCGACCCCGTTGCGGCCGATCACGGCGACGATCTCGCCTTCCCGCACATCCATGTCCACGCTTTGCAGGACCGGCTTGCCGCCATAGCCGGACCACAGCCCGCGCGTCGTCAGTATGGAGCCGTCAGTCATGGCTCTCTCCCAGGTAGATGGCGGCGACCCGCTCGTCGGCGACGATCTCGTCGATCGTCCCCTGCGCGAAGATCTTGCCGAAGTGGAGCACGGTCACGCGCTGGGCGATCTGGCGCACGAAGGCCATGTCGTGTTCGACGGCCAGCACGGTGACACCCTCGCGGTTCAGCGCCTGGACCATCTCTCCGGTGGCGAAGGTCTCGTCGGGCGTCATGCCGGCCGTGGGCTCGTCCAGCAGCAGGAGCTTGGGCCGCAGCCCGACCGCCATGCCGATTTCAAGCCACTGCTTCTGGCCGTGGCTGAGATTGCCGGCAAGCTGCCGGTCAGCCTGCGAAAGGTTCAGGAACTCGAGGAGACGGTCCACCTCCTCGCCCAGATGCGCCGGGGCATGGTGATCCTGCAGGGCGATGACGAGGTTCTGGCGCACGCTCAGCGCTTTGAAGATCCCTGGAACCTGGAACTTCACGCTGATGCCGCGGCGGATGCGGGCGAAGGGCTTGGCACTCGTGATGTCGTGCCCGTCGAAGTGGATCGAGCCGCCGCTCGGAAGATGCTCGCCCAGGATCAGCCGGAAGAAGGTGCTCTTGCCGGCCCCGTTGGGGCCGATCAGGCAGTGCACCTCGCCCGCCGGCAGCTCGAAGTCGACCTTGTCGGTGACGTGCAGGCCACCGAACCACTTGTCGAGTGCGCGTGTTTGCAACATGGCCATTACACCTCCTCCCGCGCCTTGACCTTGCGGCGCAGCCGCCCGGAAAACAGGGTTGCCAGGCCAAAGATGAGGCCATTGGGTGCGGCCAGCACGGTGACCACCAGAAGTGCGCCCATGACCACGAGTGCATACTGGCTGCCATGCACGGTGAGCGCCTGGAAGCCGACGAGCACGGCCAAAGTGCCCAGAAGCGTGGTCGTCAGGTCGCTGCGGCCGCCGACGGCGACCCAGACGATCGGCAGCGAGGCCGCCGTCATGCCCATCGAGGCCGGGGTGATGTAGTTGCCCCAGGACGTGTAGAGCACGCCCGAGAGCCCGGCGAGCGAGGAGCCGATCACAAAGGCGACGAGCTGATACCGGCGGATGTCGTAGCCCAGCATTTCGGCCCTTTGCGGATTTTCGCGGATGGCCACGAGGACGTTGCCAAAGCGCGAATTCACCAGCATCCGCAGCGCCAGATAGACGATCACGAGCAGCGCCAGCGTGAGGTAATAGAGCGGCACGTCCGGGTAGAGGGCGATGTCGCCGCCGAACCAGGGCACGGTCAGAGACGGCATGCCGCCCATCCCGTTGAAGCCGTTCAGCCGCGCCGCGCCGATGCGCCATTCCGGGCCCGCCGTCTGGGCCATGAAACGCTCCAGCACCAGCGTGATCGACAGGGTGACGATGCCCAGGAAGACGCCGCTGATCCGGCCGAAGAACAGGAAGTAGCCCAGGATCGCCGCAAAGAGCGCCGACACGCAGACCGCCGCCAGGAGCGAGAAGAGCGTCAGGCCGTAAGCATCGCCCAGATTGATCGACAGGACGCCGTAGGCATAGGCCGCGACCCCGAAGAAAGCCGTCTGGCCGAAGGAGAGCGAACCGCCATAGCCCCAGATCAGGCTGAGCCCCAGCGCCATGAAGAGCCAGTTGAAGAAGTAGACGTTGTTGCCGACATCGTAGCCGTCCGCAAAGAGCGGATAGGCGCAGGCGGCCGCGACGACCAGGGCAAAGAGGCTCCAGAAGCCAGGCCCCTTCCCGAGCGTCTGCGGACCTTCGAGGAGGGCGATCCAACGGGGTTTGGAAGTGGAAGCGGTCACGTCAGGCCCTTTCCCGCAGGATCCAGCCGGAGATACCCCGCGGCAGGACCCGGATGACGATGATCACGGAGACGAGCAGCCCGATCTGGCCGGCCAGCTGCCCCTGCCAGGATGTCAGCGCCGCCTTCACGATGCCGAGGATCGCCGCTGCCGGCGCCGTGCCGAGGAAGATGTCCGCGCCGCCGACCACGACGGTCACGAAGGCCTCGACTACGAAGGCGCTGCCCATGGTCGGCACCAAGGTCATGGTCGGTGCGTAGAGGCCCCCGGCCAGTCCGGCCAGCGCCGCGCCGAGGCCGAAGGTCAGGCTGTAGACGACGCCCGTATTGACGCCGAGCGCCCGGCTCATATGCGGAACCTGGATCGTGGCGCGCGCCAGGAGCCCGAACCGTGTCTTGGTGAAGACGAGCCACAGGACGGCCAGAAGCGCCAGCGCCGAGCCCATCAGGACCAGCCGGTAGAGCGAATAGGAATAGGGCCCCACGGTGAAGCTGCCGAGCGGCGTGCCCGTCCCCGGCATGGTGGAGCCGAGCAGGATAAGCGTGCCTTGCGTTGCCATCATCGAGATGCCCCAGGTGGCGACGATCGTGTCGAGCGGACGGTCATAAAGGTGGCGGATGATGAGACGCTCCAGCACCATGCCGACGAGCCCGGCCACCACGGCGCCGGCCAGGATGGCCAGCGGCAGGGGCAGGCCCATGCGGGCGGCGCTGGCGGAAACATAGGCCCCGCACAGGATGAACTCCCCATGCGCGAGATTGATGACGCCCATCATGCCGAAGATGATCGCAAGACCGCAGGCGGAAAGGACCAGGAAGGCGAAGGCATCGCCCGCCTGATAAAGGAAGCTGAAGGCGGCGTAGAGGACGTCCGTCACGAAGCGTCTCCCGGATGGAAGGGAAAAAGGTGCCGGGGCTCCGGCGCCGCCCAGGGGCGGCGCCGGGTCCGGAATGGATGCCGGGATCAGTTGGCGGCGGGCGGAGGATTGCTCGGCGTGTACTGGGCGCTCGGATCGGACTTGGTCAGATCGCAGCCGGCTTCACCGAGCCAGTAGGGCTTGATGTTCTCCCACGAGGTCGGGAAGCTGATCGAGTGATCCTCGTTGACCTTGGCCAGGTAGATATTGTGCGACATGTGCTGGCTCTTGGGGTCGAGGCACACATTGCCGGACGGTCCGTCGAAGCAGACATCCCCCTTCGCGATCACCTTGCGCAGCTCTTCCCGGTCGGTGGAGCCGCCGGCCCGCTCGACCATGATCTTGTAGAGATTGAGCGCGATGTAGGAGTTCGCCGCTTCCTGGTTGATGTAGGGCTCGTCCGGGAACTTGGCCTTGAACTTTTCCACGAAGGCCTTGCTGGCCGGGGTGTCGACCTCTTCGATGTAGTTGGTCGTCACGTACATGTTGGCGAGCGAGGGCGGCGTGAAGCGCTTGTGCTCGTAGCCCTGGCCCACATTGACCGACGAGGCCATGGGCAGGTTCAGGTTGGCGGCGGCGGCCTGCTCGTAATAGGAGGCCTGCGCCGTGCCGACCAGGAGCGTCACGACGACGTCGGGCCGGGCGTTCTGGATGTTCTGGATGGTCTGCGAGAACTGCGACACGCCGAGCGGGATGAACTCCTCGCCCACCATCTCTCCACCGTTCTCGGCCACGATCTTGCGCACCCATTCGGCCGAGATCTGGCCGAAATTGTAGTCCGCCGCGATCGTGTAGATCTTCGGGCCGTATTCCTTGATCATCCAGGGTATGAGCGTGGAAAACTGCTGCTCGGGAACCGCGCCGGTGACGATCATGTTGGCGTCGCAGACGCCGCCCTCATACTGGTTGTTGTAGAAGGCCAGCCCGTCGAACTGGTTCACGATGGGGCGGTACGCCTCCCGCGAGGCAGAGGAGAAGCCGGCGAAGACGACATCTGCCTTGTCGCGCTGGAGCACGCGGCGCATGAACTCCTGGTAGCGGGTATTGTCCGACTGCGTGTCGTACTCGATCAGCTCGATCGGACGCCCGGCAATGCCGCCGGCAGCGTTGATCTCGTCCGCGGCCAGCTCGATGGCGTGGACCTTGCCGATGGTGGCGGCGGCGAAGTCGCCGGACTGATCCTCCAGAACGCCCACCTTGATGGGCTCCTGAGCGAAAGTCGGGGCGGCAAGCATCGTGCCGAGCGCCACTAGGGCGCCGGTTGCGCATGTCCTCATTGAAACACCTCTTTGGGTCAGACTGTCGTTTCCGCGCCGGCCTAAAGGCCTGTCGCTTTCGCTTCGCGGTCGGCTTGCGTCGTGCAGCGTTGGACGACGATTTCGCAGTATGTCTCGATCGGCACCCGAGCCTGCATGGCCAGGCGCCGAAGCTTCTGGAAGGCAGCATCGTCGTCGAGCCCGTCCATCCGCATGACGAGCGTGACGGCCTTGATGACGTGGCGCCGCTTGCGGCGGCGCATGTCCAGCTCTTCCACCGTTGCCTCCAGGCTGAGCCGGCGCTCATGCTGGCAGGCCGCAAGATACAAGGCGGAAAAGACGGAACCGGAATGGATAGGCTTGGGCAGGAAGGCTGCCGTGCCAAGGTCCACCAGCAGGCGCAGGCGGCTCGGCGCTTCGACGCCGATGAGGCCGATCACCGGCATGGGCGGAGCGGCATTGTCCGGTCCGAGCCGCAACTGCCGCAGGTCGGGCAGATCACCATCCACGAAGACGATGTCACCCTGCGGAACCATGGGTTGCAGACCGCCCTCGGCCAGCGAAAGCCGCGCGACATGCATGCCGAACTTCGGCAGCATCGTGCCGAGCGCCGCCATGGCGCGCTCGTCGGCGGTCGCCACATGGGCGCATTTGCCGCTGAAATTCTGGATCGGACGCACCTGGCTCATGATACGACCCTCAGGCGCGGACGACCGCGCGGCAGCGCAAGCCGGCTCGTCGTTTCGACAAGGTAGGGATCCGGCTTCATCGGCTCGGCGGCCTCGAAAAGGATGTCGAACTGGCCGTCCGCCCGGGACAGGCCGATCCGGGGGGTCAGATGCGCATGGAGCGTCGCCGGATCGAGCCAGACGGCGCCCTGTGGCGCATCCAGTCGTTTGCGCGGCGCCGCGTCCCGTACGGCGGCGATGTCGTCGGTGCCGGCCGCGGCAATCGCCTCGGCCAGGAGCCATGTCGCCAGATAGGCGGCTTCGGCCTCGGCCGAGACGGCAGGACCGGATGGATAGGCCGCGTCATAGGCCGCCACGAAGGCCGCGTTGCGCGGCGTCCTGATCGACGCGAAGTAGACGCTCGCGCTGACATGCCCGTCCCGCGCGGTGGGATCGATCGCCAGGAGTTCGGGTTCCGACAGGTTGCAGCTTGCGATCGGGAAACGCTGCGCCTGGTCGATCCCGCGCGCCCGGCACGCCGCCCGGAAGCTCTCGAAGAAGGCATAGGCCGAGCGGCCGATCAGCGTGTTGAAGACGACATCGGGCTGATGCTGCAGGATCGCGTCGATCACGTGATCGAGGTCCGTATCGCCGACGGGAAGGTAGTGCTCCGCCAGGACCGTGCCGCCGCGCTCCGACATGGCTTCGCGCATCACGCGGTTGCTTTCCCAGGCCCAGATATAGTTGGAGCCGACGCAGAAGACGCGGGTGGCATGGCGGGCGACCAGATGGTCGATCAGCGGCATCATGTGATGGTTGGGGGCCGCACCCGTGTAGATCACGTTAGAGGCGCTCTCGAAGCCCTCGTAATGCGTCGGGTACCACAGGAGCGCGTCGCGCTTCTCGACGATGGGGATGATGTCCTTGCGGCTCGACGAAGTGTAGCAGCCCACGACATGCCGGGCGCCCTGGTCCAGCATCGCGCCGATGGCCGGCGCATAGGCGGAAAGTTCGCTGCCGGGATCGGCTTCGATGGGGGCCAAGGCAAAGGCGAAGCGCGGATCGCGGTTGATTTCGTCACAGGCCAGGAGGGCGCCGTTGCGCATGGTCCGCGCGACAGCCCCGTAGGACCCCGTTGACGAGAAAAGTATACCGACCGGGTAGGTGCGCATGACCTGCCAAACCAAAAATACCCCCGCGCCGAAAGGCCGGGAGGGCTCCGATGCCCAGACAACAAGGATTGATCAGCTGGCGATATAATAGGCAACGCTGCCCATCGCTTAATTATTATGCTTGCGCAGCTTGGCGCAGATGTCAAGCGCTGATCACGTCGCCTTCGGCGCAAATAGACACGTCATCCCCGCAGCGCCGCGAAGGCCGCATCCAGAATTTTCTGCGCATCGTCGGGTTCGGTGAAGCCGCCATCCACAAGTCCGTTGCGCCACCCGTGCCAGTAGGCGCGCGAAACCTCGGACAGAATGCAGGGTTGGCCACTTAACCCGTCGAGGTAGCCACAAAGAACATCGCCCTCATCCAAAGAGCGAAACTCCGCAACTGAGGTGACGGGTTGAAATAGCTGCATGGGCAATCGTCCCCTTCTCAAATGGGATAGCGGTCCGTGCCGGGGGTTTCACCCACCCCCTGGCGACCTCACAATAAACCCGCGGCCGCATCATCCGCACCCGGCGCCCCGACGCGCCCGGGCTCGGAACGGTCGCCTGTTCAACCAAACGAGGTCCCTTCATGAACCATACACTTGCACAAATTTCGACCGAAACGGATTTGCACCCGGCGCCCGCCGATCCGTCCTCCTCCAAGACACCGCCGAGCCGGCGCGTCCGTTCCACCACGCGGCCCGACAGCTACGTGGCGCGGCTTGCGGTCAGCGATGCCGTGCGGGACGACGCCTTCGACGTTCGCTACCGCTCCTATGTAGCCGGCGGCCATATCCAGCCCAACGCGGCAGAGCGCTTCCGCGACAAGTATGACGACATGCCCAATGCCAGCACGATCGTCATCTACGATGGCGCACGGGCCATCGCCTCGGTGCGAACCTGCACGCTCGCCCGCGGCACCGACCTGACCTCGCCCGCGCGCGATGCCTTCCGGGACGAGGTCGATGCGCTTCTGGCAAAGGATCCTTCCGGTCCCTTCTCCGGCCGCGGCATCGAGGTGACGCGGCTGGTGCGCAGCCCGGAAGCCGAGAACAACCAGGGGCTGGTCTTCCTTCTGTACCGCATGGCCGGTTACGTGGCGCTCTGCGCGCACAGCCAGGTGCACCTGGCCTGCGTGCGCAGCAACCACGCACCCTTCTATCGCAGGCTCGGCTACGAGCCGGCATCGGCGCTCAAGCCCTATCCGGGCCTTAGCTGCCCGATGATGCTGATGGCCAGTGACCGCGCACGCTACGACAAGGTGCGTCAGGCCGTCCCGGCCATGGATCCCCTGGCCGGCTCGACCACCAACCTCGACGGCTTCTTCAAGGGCGAGGCGATGATTCTGTCGCTGAAGGGAGCGTGACATGGATACCATCCTCATCATCATCCTTGCCGCCGTGCCGCTCGCATCCTTCAGCTGGGGGCTGCAGAAGCACTTCCGCTCGGAAGGCGGGATGCCCCCCGGCATGCGCGCGCTGACCATTGCCAGCACTCTTGCGGCACTGCTTTTCCTGACCCTGGTCCTGCAGCGAACGGTCGGCGCGGTGGACCTGGCGGTCTTCGCGCTTCTGGCGGGGGCTGCGAGCGCACTGTTCTGGTGGGCGGTGGCGACCACCCGCCGCAAACCGCCGCAACTGGCCCATTCCCGGTCGGACCCCGATTCCCTGCACGAGGAAGGGCCCTATGCCTTTGTGCGCCATCCCTTCTATCTGTCATACTGCCTGTTCTGGCTCGGCTCGGCCGTTGCGGCGGGTGGCTTGCAATGGCTTGTCGCAGCCGTCCTGATCCTGTGGTATTTCGCCATTGCAAAGGCAGAGGAAGCGCGGTTTCTGAATACGTCGATGGCGGCGTCCTATGCCCGGTACCGACATCGCACGGGAATGATCGTTCCAAGAGTACACAGGATGCTGCGGCGGTGACGGGTTGGAGTTCTCTGCAAACACGAAGACGGGAGGGCGCAGCCATGCTGCGCCGCCTCATACGCCTCAAACCGCCGACCTCCCGCCAGGACAATGAAACTCTCCGCGACCAGGCGATCCTGCTCTTCTATCTGTCCTTTCTGTTCGCGGCGACGGGCAGCGGAAACGTCCTCTTCATCGTCCTGAATTTCCGCCCCATGGAGCGGCCGATCCTGCCGCTGATGGGCGCCGCCATTCTGGCGATCTACGGCTTCATCCTGCATGCGGCGCTGCGCTGGCGCCGCAGCAGCCGGAGTTACGACTATCTGCGGCGCGCCTGCTGGCTCTACGCCATGCTCGGCATTGCCTGGGGCGCGCTCATCAATGCCCTCAGCTATTACGGAACGCTCGACCGGCACGCCCTCATCATCGGCCTTGCGCTCGGGGTCATTTCCACACCGATCATCTGCGTACCGGCGATCGTCGCCTTCAGCTTCTTCCTGCCCGTTGCGGTCCTGTCGGTGCTGGCCATCACAGTTCTCGGCATGGTGGATTCCATCACGGGCGTCGCCTTCGCCTCCTATACGCTCTACGCGGTCGTCGGCATCATCTGCACCAATGCCGCTTTCGACGGGCGCTCCAGGGCGCAGGCGGCGCTGCGCCGCGAGGTGGCGACCGTCAACATCTTCCTGCGAGAGTACCAGCAGGGTTCTTCGGACTGGCTGTGGGAAACCGATGCTCTCGGCCGCATGCGCGTCGTCCCGGCGCATCTGAAGAGCATCGTGCGGCAAAGCGGCACCCGGCCGGTGGATCAGCGGCTCGACACGATCTTCCGGGCCCGCCTGGACGTGGCCGCCCATCCGGAGCTCCAGCGTCAACTGCAGGAAGGGCGCGCCTTCCGCGACCTCACGGCGACGGCGCGCAGCGACGGGCGGCAACGGTGGTTCTCGCTCACCGGACATCCGGTCTATGGCGATGACGGAAACATCGTCGGGTTTCGCGGCATCGGGCGCGACATTACCGAGCGATACGAGGCCGATCTGAAGCTCGCCTATCTGGCGCGGCACGACGGTCTGACGGGCCTTCTCAACCGGAAGGCTTTCGTGGCAGAGATCGAGGCCGCCTGCGCCCAGGCCCGCAAATTCGTCCTTGTGACGATCGATCTCGATGACTTCAAGACCATGAACGACACCTATGGCCACCACCTGGGCGACGAACTCCTGGTGACGGTCGCCGCCCGGATCGGGGAGGTCCTGCGCACGGGGGACGCAGCCGGGCGCCTGGGCGGCGACGAATTCGCCATTCTGTTGATGGATCTGGACCTCGATGCCGGCTACGGCGTCGCGCAGAAGCTAGCCGAGCGGGTCGCCGAGCGCATGGCGCTGAATGGCCGCAACCTCAAGACCAGCGCCACCTTCGGCGTTGCGGCCCCGGAATCCGATACGCCGGACGCTTCGCGGCTGTTCTTCATGGCTGATCTGGCGCTCTACAAGGCGAAGGAGGACGGCAAGGCCAAGGCGCGCCGCTTCACGCGCGAACTGGAGGACGAGTACCACGCCCGGCTCCTGCAGGAAGCGGACCTGGCCGAGGCGATCGAAAACGGCGACATCACCGTCGTCTACCAGCCCATCGCCGACCTCTTCACCGGCCAGGTCCTGTGCCTGGAAGCCTTGGCGCGCTGGACCCATCCGGAGCGCGGCGCCGTGTCGCCGGCCAGCTTCGTGCCGGTGGCGGAGGCGAGCGGCCTGATCGACCCATTGGGGGAGCTGATCCTGCGGACCGCATGTGCGCGCGCCACCCAATGGCCCGACCGGCTGCAGGTCAACATCAACCTGTCGCCGCAGCAGCTTGCCAGCGGGCGCTTTCCCACTGTCCTGGCCGACATCCTGGAGGAAACGGGCCTTGCTCCCGCCCGCGTCGGCATCGAAATCACCGAGAACATCTTCGTCGATTTCTCACGCTCGGCGCTCGAGCAGCTCGCCGCCATCAAGGCCCTGGGCGTCCGCCTGGTGCTGGACGATTTCGGCACGGGCTATTCCTCGTTGAGCTACCTGCGGACCATCAGCGTCGACGGGTTGAAGATCGATGCCAGCTTCCTGCGCCAGCTTCCGGACCGGAAGGTGGAGGCGATCATTCGGACCGTGACCCGGCTGACGGCTGATCTGAACGTCCATCTTGTCGCCGAGGGCGTGGAGAATGCCATGCAACTGCAATGGCTTCGCCAGAACGGCATCCATTTCGGACAAGGGTTCCTGCTGGGCCGCCCGCGGGAAGACCCGCCGCTCGACCAGATCGACATTCTGCCCTGACATCCGCCCCGCGGGCTTTACGGCGCATCGTCTCACCCTCCAAACTGCCGGTTGTGGAATCAACCGATTCAGAGAGGATCTTCATGTCACGGCTTCATGCTTGCCTATGTTCGACGGCTTGCGCCATCCTTCTGGCTGCCGCAGGGCAGGCGCAGGCCGACACGGGCGCCTCGCGCCTGGATGAGGTTCTGGAGCGCAAGGTCCTGAACATCTGCACGACAGGCGATTACCGGCCCTTTTCCTATCGGCCGGACGGCGCGAACGACTTCGTGGGGATCGACATCGATCTCGGCCGCGACCTTGCACAATCCCTCGGCGTCGAAGCCGTCTTCATCCAGACGCGGTGGTCCGATCTCATGGCGGACTTCAAGGCCAAATGCGATATCGCCATGAGCGGCATTTCCGTCACCCTGCCGCGCCAGCGCGAGGCCTTCTTCTCGGACATGTATCTGGTCAACGGAAAGGCGCCGATCGTGCGCTGCGAGGATGTCGGACAATATCAGACGATCGAGGCAATCAACCGCCCGCAGACGCGGGTCGTCGTCAATCCGGGCGGCACCAACGAAACCTTCGCCCGCGCGCGGCTCGGCGATGCGCAGATCGCCCTGTTTGCGGACAATCGCGTGATCTGGCAGGAAATCGCCGAGGGCCGCGCCGATGTGATGGTGGCCGAATCCGTGGAGGTGATGCTGCAGGAAAAGCTCCATCCGGGCCTGTGCGCGGTCAATCCCGACCAGCCGCTCCAATATGGCGAGATGGGCTTCCTGCTGCCCCGGGGCGATGGCGTCTTCAAGGCCTATGTCGACCAGTGGCTGCACCTGACCAAGGCCTCCGGCGCTTTCGAGGCGATCTTCAACGCCAATATGCGGTGAGCCTGCAGGCTGCCCTTTTCGGAGCGAAAGCCGGCCTTGCGCGTTGCACCTGTCCAACGGAGACTTGCGACATGGCTGCACCCAAGAACCTCGCCCAGTTCCGCATCGAGCCGAACGACAACGGCGAGACCGCGCAACTGCATATTGAGGATGACGGCGGAAACACCCTCGAGCTGACCGCCACGCGCGACCAGCTCGACCTTCTGGCCGATACGCTGGACGAGATGCTGTCCGAAACCGAGGAAGCGGACGAGCTGTAAGGAGACGGCCATGAACACGACGAAGTTCACGGACGGATCGAACGACCGTCCCAAGAACGCCCCGATCGGCCAGACCGGCGAAGGCCTGCCGGACGATAGCAGCACCCCGGTCCAGGTGGACGAGAGCGAGGTGGAACGCGTGCGCCGCAAGCTCGTCGGCGATGGCGGCGAGGACGAGGCCGAAGGCCACCCGTCCTGACGCGTCGGCGCTATGACGCAACCGCCGGTCGGGCGACACCCCACGGCGCCAGGCACGATGCGATGCTCGCGGCCACGGCCGCATAGGTTTCCTGGCGGGGCGCGGTGCTCCGCCAGACCATGGTGATATCACGCACCGGCGCGCCCGATGCCAGCGGACGGGCCAGGACGAGCTTCTCCCGCAGGACGTCCGAGCGCACATAAAGGGCCGGCAGGAGCGTGATGCCCAGCCCCGCCGACACCATCAGACGCAGCATGTCGAGCGTCGTGCCGGAATAGTCGCCGGCGATCACCGCCCCGACCGAGCGCGCCAGCGCGGCGATGGGACGGTTCAGCCCGTGCCCCTGCTCCAGGGTCAGGATGGTTTCCCCGCGAAGATCGCCTGGCACGATACGGTCCCGGCTGGCCAGGCGGTGATCCGCCGGCACGACCACATGCAGCGGCTCATGCAGGAGAGAATAGGTGACGACCTCTCCGTCCGCCGGCGCTTCGGGCAGAAGCAGCACATCGTGCGAACCGTCGAAGAGGTTGCCGGCAAGCCGGTCTGCCGGGGCTTCCCGGACTGCAAAGCGCATGTGCGGAAAAGCCGTCCGAAGCTCCGGCATGGCCAGCGACAGGACATAGGCCCCGACCGTCGGCTCGACACCGAAGGTCAGCGTCGCCCGCGCCGTGTCCTGGCCCTCGTCGCGGGCGATATCCTGAATATCCGCGAGCTCGGCCAGGACCCGGCGCGCCCGTTCGGCAATGCGCGCGCCCGTCGGTGTCATCAGGACGCGGGTGCGGCTGCGCTCCACCAGGAGCGTGCCGAGCCGTTGCTCCAGTTCCTTCACCTGCATGCTGAGGGTCGGCTGCGTCACCCTGCACAAACGGGCCGCATGGCTGAAGCTAAGCGTATCGGACAGGGCGACAAGGTAGCGTAGCTGCTGGAGTGTGAGCATCCCATGGTCTTATAGAGCGCATCTATAAGACACAACGGCACTTTCGATTTGCCTTTATGCTGCCCGCATGGATGCTGGTGTTCGATCTGACGGAACAAGGCATCGCGGTGGGATTCGCCCTCTACATCCTGTTGGCCATCCCCCTCGCTGCGGCCCTCGTCGCGCGGCCGGTCATGATGCGCTTTCCGCGGGCCGGGGGCATGGCGCTCGGACTTGTGCCGGCCGGGCTCATGATCGCTTTTGCGGCGCTGGGCGCGAGCGGGCCGCAGGCGGCCTCCATCGAATGGGTGCCTTCGCTCGGCGTGTCCCTGTCGCTGCGGCTTGACGGCTTCTCCCTGCTTTTCGCTCTGCTCATCACGGGCATCGGTGCGCTCGTCGTCTTCTATGCGGCCGCCTATTTCGCGCAGGCGCCGCGACGGACGGCCGGCAACTTCATCACGCTCATCTTCGCCTTCATGGCGGCGATGCTGGGCACGGTCCTTTCGGACAATCTGATCCTCGCTTATGTCTTCTGGGAAGCGACGAGCCTGATCTCCTACCTGTTGATCGGGTTCTCGTCAGAGGATGCGAAGGCGCGCAAGGCCGCGCTCCAATCGCTCATCGTCACGGCGGGCGGCGGCCTCGCCCTCTTTGCGGGGATTCTGCTGATCGGGCGGGTGCTCGGCACCTATGATCTGTCGCAGATTGCAACCCTTGGGCCCGAGCTGGCGGCATCCCCCCTGGCGCCGGCAATCCTCTGCCTGTTCCTGATCGGCGCGTTCACCAAGTCGGCGCAGTTCCCGTTCCACTTCTGGCTGCCCAATGCCATGGCAGCCCCCACACCGGCCTCCGCCTATCTTCATTCGGCAACGATGGTGAAGCTCGGCGTCTATCTTCTGGCGCGGCTGGACATTCCCTTTTCTGCCATGCCGGCCTTCGGACCGATCCTCATCATCGTCGGCGCGGTGACGCTTCTCGTCGCAGTGTTGCGCGCGCTGACGCAAGGGGGCTTCAAGGCCATACTGGCGCATTCGACGGTCGGCTCGCTCGGGCTCCTCGTCCTTCTCATCGGGCTCGACGGGCCGGTGGCAAGCCTTGCCGTGGTGCTCTTCATCCTGGCCCATGCGCTCTACAAGGCCGCGCTCTTCTTCTGTGCGGGCACGGCCATCCACGCCACCCATGCCGCCGATATCGCCGCCATGCGTGGGCTGGCCCGGCCCCTGCCCTGGACTGCCGCGGCCTGCGCCCTCGCCGCCGCGTCCATGTGCGGCCTGCCCCTGCTGATCACCTTCCTGGCCAAGGAAACCATCTTCGAGGCGCTCCTGGACGGCGGCGCGCACGCGCTGCTGGTTGCGGCCGTAGTCCTCGGCAATGCGGGTTTCGTGATGATCGGGCTGACGGCGGCAGTGCGCCCCTTCCTGGCGGGCTATGGCCAGCCAAGCCACACGCACCACAGGGAAACATTCGGCCTCGTCTTCGGGCCGATGGTCCTTTCGGTGGCGGGCCTCGTCCTCGGCGTTGCGCCGGGCCTTGCCGCGCCGCTGGTCGCATCGGCCACGAGTGCCCTCATCGGCGTCGAATTTTCCTTCGCGCCCGTGCTCTGGCACGGCGTCACGCCCGTCCTTGGCCTCAGCCTCCTGGTTCTGGGCCTGGGCATCGCGCTTTTCGTCGCCTGGCCGCGTGCGGTCATGATCCTCGGCCGCCGGCGCAGCGTGGACCGCCTGCTCGGCGATGCCGGTTACAACGCCCTCTTCGACGGCACGCTGGCGCTGGCGCGCTGCGCGACACGCATGCTGCAGAATGGCGATCAGCGCCGCGCCACCGGCATCGTCATCCTGGCCGTCATCGCCATCGCGGCCGGGACCCTCCTCTTCTCGGGCACCGCGCCACGCCTCGATACGTCCATGGGAGAGCTGCGGATTCTCCCCACTGCCATTCTGGCGCTGATGCTGGCGGGCGGGCTGGCGGCCGTTCTGACGCGCTCGCTGATCGTCTCCATCGTGGCCATGGGGATGATCGGCTTCGGATCGGCCATCCTCTTCCTCGTCAATGGCGCGCCGGACTTGGCGCTCACGCAATTCTCGGTCGAGGTGCTTGTTGTGCTGATCCTGACAGCGCTTCTCCTGCGCGCGCCGATCCGCGTCTGCGCAACGCGCAGCAGTGGCGAACGGCGCTTCGACGCCGTCCTGGCCGGCGGGTTCGCGCTCCTGGTCTTCCTGGCGCTGGCGGCCCTGCCTTTAAGCCCGCTCGATCTGTCCCTCTCGCAATTCTACGGCAAGGTCAGCTACGAGGCCGCCTTTGGCCGCAACGTCGTCAACGTCATCCTGGTCGATTTCCGCGCACTCGACACGATGGGAGAGATCGCCGTCATCGGCTTTGCGGCCATCGGCGTGTGGGGCATGCTGCGGCGGCGCACGGCCAGCCGAAAGGGGCCTGCCCGATGAACTCGCTCGTGCTCTCGGCCCTGTCGCGCATTCTCTTCGGCATGCTGATGGCGGCTTCGCTCTTCATTCTGTATCGCGGCCATAACTTCCCCGGCGGCGGCTTTGTAGGCGGACTCATGGCGGCTTCGGCCTTCTCAATACTGGCCCTGTCCGATGGGCCGTCGGCCGCGCGGGCCGCGCTGCGCCTGCACCCCATCTCCATCCTCGGCTGCGGCCTGGCGCTTGCGGTGGCGAGCGGCGTGCCGGGCCTTCTCACGCAAGGCTCTTACCTGACGCATTGGTGGCTCCATCTCGGGAGCTTCCACACCGGCACGGCGCTAATTTTCGATATCGGGGTCTATCTCGTCGTCGTCGGGGGCGTCGTCGCCATGGTCCTGCGCTTCTACGAGGATGATGCGGCATGAACCTCGTCTATGCGCTGGTGATCGCTGGCCTGTCCGGTTGCGGCGTCTATCTTCTCCTGTCGCGCCATGTGGTGCGCATCATCATCGGTGTTGCCATCCTGTCGGCGGCGGTCAATCTCGTCATCCTCTATAGCGGGCGGATCGTCAGCGGCGTTCCGCCCGTCATCGCTGCCAATGGCGCCACGCTGGGGGCCGAGGCGGCCAATCCGTTGCCGCAGGCGCTGATCCTGACCGCCATCGTCATCGGCTTCGCCCTGACCGCCTTCGCAGCGGCGCTGGCCCTCCAGATCCTGCGCTCCACCGGCACGCTCGACATGCGCGATCTGCATGATGCCGAACGTCTCGGCAGCCCTTTCGACGTTAAGGACCGGTCGTGATCTCCGGCTTCGTCTTCGGCAACGCCATCCTGTGGCCGGTGCTCATTCCCCTGGCGGCCGCAGCGGCGACGGCCATCCTGTGGAACCGGCCGGCCCTGCAGCGGATCGTTTCGCGGTCCGCCGCCGCCGGCCTGTGCGCTGCCGGGCTTCTGCTCTTGTGGCAGGTGCTGGACCGGGGCGTCGTGGCGGTGCAGTTCGGCGCCTGGGCCGCGCCCTTCGGCATCAGCTTCGTGGCCGACCGGCTGGCGGCCGCCATGGTGGCGATCACCGGCATCATGGCGCTTTCGACCATGATCTTCGGCATGGCGGATATCCGTCGGCGGGAGGAGCGCGCCGGGTTCCATCCGCTGCTTCAGGGCATGCTGGCCGGGGTAAATGGCGCCTTCCTGACGGGCGATATCTTCAATCTCTATGTCTGGTTCGAGATCATGCTGATCACGGCCATGGGGCTCATCGCTATCGGCCGCACGCGTGCGCAGCTCGACGGCGTGCTGCGCTACGCCGTCCTGAACCTCTTTTCCACGCTCCTGTTCCTGATGGCCGTCGGCATGCTCTACGGCGTGGCGGGCTCGCTCAACATGGCGGACCTTGCCCTGCGCCTGCGCGGCGAAACGCCATCCTTCACCTTGGCCGTCAGCGGCATTCTTCTCTTCTGCGGCTTCGGCATCAAGGCGGGCTACTTCCCGCTCTTCTTCTGGCTGCCGGCCTCCTACCACACGGCGTCGATCACGGTGGCCGCCATCTTTGCCGGCCTTCTGACGAAGGTCGGCGTCTATGCCTGTTTCCGCGTCTTTACGCTGATCCTGCCCATGGAGGTTTCGGGGCTCGGTCCGGCCATGGCGGTGGTGGCGGCCGGCACGATGATCTTCGGTGTCTTCGGTGCAGCCGTGCAATGGGACGTGCGGCGGATCCTGTCCTTCCACATCGTCAGCCAGATCGGCTACATGCTGCTCGGCCTTGCGCTGGCGACGCCGGCGGCCCTTGCGGGCGGCATCTTCTACATCGTCCACCACATCATCGTGAAGGCGAACCTCTTCCTGGTGGCCGGCGCCATGCACCGCGCATCGGGCAGCTTCGATCTGCGCCGCAGCGGCGGGCTCATGCGCAGCCATCCTGCCCTCGCCGCCCTGTTCCTCGTTCCCGCTTTGTCGCTCGGTGGCATACCGCCTTTGTCCGGCTTCTGGGCGAAGTTCCTCGTCCTCGACGCAAGCCTGCGCGCGCAGGCCTATGCATTGGCCGGGGCGGCGCTCGCCACAGGGCTTTTGACGCTCTATTCGATGAGCAAGATCTGGTCGGAAGGGTTCTGGAAGCCCGCGCCAGCCTTCCGCCGCAGGGTGCGCACGGTGCCGGCGCCCTTCTACGCCGCCATCGCGCTCCTGGCCGCTCTGACGGTGTGCATGGGTCTTTTCGCAGAGCCCTTCGTCACCTTCGCGCACGCGGCGGCCCGGGACCTTGCCGACCCGACGCCCTATATCGAGGCGGTCCTTCGCATGAGGCTCGGCCGATGAACCGCACGCCAATGTCCCGAACAATCGCCGCGCTCGGCCTCGGCTGCATCTTCCTGAGGGAACTCCTCCTGTCCTCCATCGCCGTGGCGCGGGCGGCCTTTGCCCGCCGGCCCGAGACGCGGTCGGCCATCGTGGCCGTACCGGTGCGTCTGAAGACGGATCACGGCATCGCCATGCTGGCCAACATGATCACCCTGACGCCGGGGACATGCTCGCTCCATGTCAGCCCGGACCGGCGCTGGATCTATGTCCATGCGCTGGATGCGCCGGACCCGGAAGCCCTCGTCCGGGATATCTCCACCACCTTCGAAGCCCGCATCGCCCGGATCGAACCATGAGCCTGCAGCTGGATGCCATCGCGGACATCGTCACCGGCGGGCTCGTCGCCTTGCTGGCGGTTCCGCTCGCCATGACCTTCTGGCGCATGGTGCGGGGCCCAAGCCTGGCGGACCGTTTCGTGGCCGTAGACATGCTGACCGGGATCGCCGTCGCCATCGCGGCGCTGACGGCCTCCCTGACGGCTCGGCGCGAATTTCTGGATGTCGCCATCGGCATCGCGCTCATGTCCTTCGTGGCCACCTGCGCCTTCGCCGCCTTTCTGGAACGGAAACGCTGATGCCGATCCTGTCGCTCGCGGCGCTTGCCTGCCAGATCGTCGGTGCAATCTTCATCTTCGCCGCGGCGCTCGGGCTCATCCGCTTTTCCGATCCCTTCCAGCGCATGCATGCCGCCACCAAGGCCGGAACGGTGGGGGCGATCTTCACCGTCCTCGGCGCGATCCTGTCCTTGCAGACGGTGGGTGCCACCATCGTCGGCCTTTTCGTCATCGCCTTCCTGATCCTGACCGTGCCCATTGCCGGCCATCTCCTCGGCCGCGCCATCTACGTATCGGGGGGCGACATGCAGGGCCTTGCCGGGCCGGACGCGCTCGACGGCGTCCTGCCGCGCCAATCCCAGCCACTGGAAAACCGGTCCGGAACGGAGCACCACGACGCCTGATCGGCAAAACGTGATTGTCCCTGACCGAATGATTGCTGGCACAATCGCTCCGACTGGAACTTGGGAGGGGATACCAGTGCCGCAATTTGCCCTGTTCGCCATGGCACTTCTG
The DNA here is from genome assembly GCF_001463905.1 of Aureimonas frigidaquae. Classification (GTDB taxonomy): domain Bacteria; phylum Pseudomonadota; class Alphaproteobacteria; order Rhizobiales; family Rhizobiaceae; genus Aureimonas; species Aureimonas frigidaquae. The sequence continues at coordinate 227,483 of NZ_BBWR01000008.1, read as the reverse complement.
CCCATCGCCATCGTGCTCGTGCTGCTCGTCATCCTGCGACGCTCGGCCAAGCTTTCCATGCTCGTGGCCTATGTCGTCACGGTGGGTCTGGCCATGGCGGTCTGGGGGCTCGACCTGTCCGTGGTGGGCGCCGCGACGGTCAACGGCCTGGTCACCGCCCTGGCGCTGCTCTTCATCATCTTCGGGGCGATCCTCGTCCTGGAGACGGTGCAGGAGAGCGGGGCGGTGCGCGCCATCCGCGATGGCTTCACGGCGCTGTCCCCCGACCGGCGTGTCCAGGCCATCATCATCGCCTGGCTCTTCGGCTCGATGATAGAGGGCGCCTCCGGCTTCGGAACGCCGGCGGCGGTCGCCGCGCCGCTCCTCGTCGCCATCGGCTTCCCGGCCATGGCCGCGGTGCTCGTCACGCTCATCATCCAGTCGACACCGGTGTCCTTCGGCGCGGTCGGCACCCCCATGCTGGTCGGCGTGACGACGGGCCTGTCGAACAATGAAGGCGTCGCGGCCAGCATCGCGCCGGTCTCCCTGCCCGAATACATCGTCATGCTGGCGGCCAATGTGGCGCTCGTCCATGCGCTGGTCGGCTTTATCATCCCGCTGATCATGGTGGGCATGATGACCCGCTTTTTCGGCGCGAACCGATCCTTCCGCGACGGTTTCGCCGTCTGGCCCTTCGCGCTCTTCTGCGGCTTTGCCTTCACCCTTCCCTATTACCTCGTCGCGCTCCTGCTCGGCCCGGAATTCCCATCGCTCCTCGGCGGGCTGATCGGCCTTCTGATCGTGGTGCCCGCCACGCGGCGCGGCTTCCTGCAGCCCACGACGAGCTTCGAGTTTCCCAAGCGCGCCGGCTGGAACGAAAGCTGGTTCGGCACGCTCGCACCGGCGCAGCTGCAGGCGGACGCGCCAGGCACCCGCCGGATCGGACTGCTGCGGGCCTGGTCGCCCTATTTCGTCATCGCGGTGCTGCTCGTGGCCACCCGCACGATCGATCCGTTGAAGGCGGCGCTGACCTCGGCCGCCGCCACGCTGTCCTTTCCCGACCTCTTCGGCTCCGGCATCAGCGCCAATGCCGAACTCCTCTATTCGCCGGGCACGATCATGATCGTCACCTCGCTCATCGCCTTCTTCGTCTTCGGCATGAGCGCGAAGGCCTATGGCCGGGCCTGGAGCAATTCGGCGCGCACCATGGTGGCGGCGGCGCCGGCCTTGCTGATCGCCGTCCCGATGGTGCAGGTCTTCCTGAATACGGGGCGCGGCAGCCTGGATTCCATGCCCCTTATCCTTGCGGAAACGACGGCGGGCGCCACCGGCGCCTTGTGGCCGCTCTTTGCGCCGCTGATCGGCGCCCTCGGCGCCTTCATCGCTGGCTCGAACACCGTTTCGAACATGATGTTCTCGCTCTTCCAGTTCTCTGCGGCCGAGCAGATCGGACTGACAGGCCTTGCCACGATCGGCGTCGTCACGCTGCAGGCCGTGGGCGGCGCGGCCGGCAACATGATCTGCGTCCACAATGTCGTGGCGGCCTCGGCCGTGGTCGGCCTGACCGACCGCGAAGGCGATATCATCCGCATGACGCTGATCCCCATGGCTTACTACACGCTCCAGGCCGGGCTCATCGGCATGGCGCTGATCGCCGGCGGCCTGTGGTGGGCCCTCGCCGCCATCTGGCTGGCAGTGGTGCTGGCCGGCATGTTCGCCAATAGCGGGCGCAGTGCGCGGTTGCAGAGCGCCTGAGCGGCCCGCCGCTTTGCAAGCGTGATGCAATCTGCCGCAGGGCCGATTGCGGGCATTTGCGCGGTGGCGCACCATCTCTCGGGCATGGCTGTTGTGACGGTATGGTATGACGGGTCCTGCCCCCTCTGCAGTCGGGAGATCGCGCTGATCCGGCGGCTCGACCGCCGTGGATCGATTCGCTTCGTCGATGTGGCGCAAGCCGGCCCGGCCGCCTGCCCGATCGGGCGCGAGGCGCTTCTTGCACGCTTTCACGCCATGGAGAACGGACGGCTGCTCAGCGGCGCAGAAGCCTTTGCGGCCATGTGGCGTGCCGTACCGGCTCTTCGCCCCTTCGGCCGGCTCTTCGCCCGCCCCTTCGCTCTCATCGTGCTCGAGCGCCTCTACCGCATGTTTCTGCGCCTGCGGCCCGGCCTGCAACGGCTGGCGCGCAAAGGGGAGCCAAGGCGATGAGCAAGCGCGAAGACAATAAGCCCGGCCGCGCGGTGCCGAGCGGGCGGCTGTCGCGGCTGGGGCAGTTCGGCCGGCTGGCGGGCGGCCTGGCCGGCGGCATGCTGGCGGAGGGCGCCCGGCGGCTTGCCGACGGGCAGCGGCCACAGATGCGGGATATGCTTCTGACGCCGGGCAACCTCCTGCGCGTGGCCGACCGCCTGTCGCATCTGCGCGGAGCCGCCATGAAGCTTGGGCAGATGATCTCCCTCGATGCGGGAGATGCTCTGCCGGCAGAGCTTTCGCAGATCATGGCGCGGCTGCGCGCCAGCGCCGACCCCATGCCGCCCGCCCAGCTCGAGCGGGTGCTGACCGCCGAATGGGGGCGGGAATGGCGCCTGCGCTTCCAGCGTTTCGACGCCAGGCCCATTGCCGCGGCCTCGATCGGGCAGGTTCACCGCGCCCGCACGCAGGACGGGCGCGATCTGGCGATCAAGATCCAGTATCCCGGCGTGCGCGACAGCATCGATGCCGATGTCGACAATGTCGCCACGCTCCTGCGCGTCTCCGGCATCCTGCCGCCGACGCTCGACATTGCACCGCTCCTGGCCGAGGCCAAGACCCAGCTCCACGAGGAAACCGACTATCGGCGCGAAAGCGCGCAAATGGAGGCCTATGGCCGCCATCTGTCCGGCAATGACGCCTTCGTCGTTCCCGTTCCGGCGCCCGATTTCACGACCGACAACGCCCTTGCCATGTCCTATGTCGAGGGTGTCCCGATCGAGTCGATGGCCGAGGCCGCGCAAGGGGAGCGCGACCGTATCGCCGGGCTCCTCATCGAGCTGGTGCTCGATGAACTCTTCCGCTTCGGCATCATGCAGACCGATCCGAACTTCGCGAACTTCCGCTACCAGCCGGACAGCGGCCGGATCGTTCTCCTGGATTTCGGGGCGGCGCGCCCCGTCGCGCCGCAGACGTCGGAGGCCTATGCCAGGCTTCTGACCGCCGCCCTTGCCGGGGACCGCGCCGCGGTCCGGCGGGCTGCCGTCGAAGCCGGCTTCCTCGGCGAGGCGGCCGTGCGGCGGCACGGGGCGCTCGTCGACCGGATGATCGACATCATCCTTGCCGAGACGTCGCGCCCGCAACCTTTCGACTTTGCGGATCGGCGCTTCCTGGCCGTCGTGCGCGAACAGGCCGCTTCGGTGGCGAGCGTCCGGGAATCCTGGCACATTCCGCCGACCGATACGCTGTTCGTGCAGCGCAAGATCAGCGGCATGGCGCTACTGGCGGCGCGCCTGCGCGCAAGAGTCGATGTGCGCCCTCTGGTCGAGACGCGGCTTGGAACGGAACGCGTGGCCGACTGACGACCCCGTTCCCTCAATGCACCGCCAACCGCCCGCGCCCACCCTCCCCGCCGGGGATCGCCGCCAACAGCGCGCGCGTATAGGAATGCTGCGGATCGGCGAAGAGTTGCGCCGTGGGGGCGATCTCCACGATCCTGCCGCGCTGCATGACGGCGACCCGGTCGCAGACCTGCGCCGCCACATGAAGATCATGAGTGATGAAGAGCATGGCGAGGTTCAGCCGCGTCTTCAGAACGGCGAGTTCCTTCAACACCTGCGCCTGCACCGTCACATCCAGTGCGGAGACGGCCTCGTCGGCGATCAGCACTTCCGGATCGAGCGCCAGCGCGCGGGCAATGCCGATGCGCTGGCGCTGGCCGCCGGAAAAGGCGTGTGGCAGGCGGGAGCTGGCCGCCGCCGACAAGCCGACCAGTTCCAGGAGCTCGGCTGCCCGCGCCAGCGCCTGGCGGCGGGGCACGCCCCGCGCCATCGGCCCGTCGGCGATCGACAGGCCGACAGGCCGCCTTGGGTTCAGGGAGGCGTAGGGATCCTGGAACACCATCTGGATGCGGCTGCGGCCCTGCCGCAGGGCAGCGCCGGACATCTGCGTGAAGGAGCGGCCGGACAGATGGATGGTGCCGGCATCGGGCTCGACGATCCGGGTGACCAGCTTGGCGATGCTGGATTTGCCCGAACCCGATTCCCCCACAAGGCCCAGCGTTTCGCCGCGGCAGATGGAAAAGCTCACATCGTCGACCGCCAGCACTTCGCGCATCGGCCCCATCAGCCCGGCGCGTGTCCGGTAGGTTTTCCGCAGCCCCTCGACCTGCAGGGCCACATCGGCGCCCCGCGCCAGCGACGGCGCGGCGGGCACGCCCGTCGGCACGGCGGCCAGGAGCGCGCGCGTATAAGGGTGCTGCGGCACCGAGAGGACCTGCGACACCGGCCCCTCTTCCACCACGATGCCGCGCTGGAGCACCAGGACCCGATCGGCGATGTCGGCCACCACGCCGAAATCATGGGTGATGAACATCACCGCCGTGCCGCGCCGCCTCTGTATGTCGCGCATCAGCTTGAGGACCTGGGCCTGCGTCGTCACGTCGAGCGCGGTGGTCGGCTCGTCCGCGATGATGAGATCGGGCTCGAGCGCCAGGGCCATGGCGATCATGGCCCGTTGCCGCTGCCCGCCCGAAAGCTGGTGCGGATAGGCGTTCAAGAGGTTCTCGGGATCGGGAAGATGCACTTCCCGGGCAAGGTCCAGGCATCGCGCGCGGCGCTCGGCCGGCGTCAAAAGGTCATGCGCCTCGAAGACTTCGGCGATCTGGTCGCCCACCCGCATGGACGGGTTCAGCGCCGTCATCGGCTCCTGGAAGATCATGGAGATGCGGGCCCCACGGATGCGGCGCATCTGGCCGGCATCGGCCTTCAGAAGATCGATCCCGTCATAGATGGCCTGCCCACCCTCCACCGCGATGACCTTGGGCAGAAGGCCCATGAGGGCCTGGGCGCAGAGCGATTTGCCGGAGCCCGATTCCCCCACGATGCAGACGATTTCATCACGCCGCAGCTCCAGGTCCATGCCTTTGAGGGCAAACTCCCTGTCCGCGCCGATGGGAAGGCGCAGGCTCAAATCCCGGATCGATACGACGCTCGTCTGGCTCATGCTCAATACCCCAGTGCAACACCGTCCTTGCGATGGTCCGAAGCGCCCCACAGGACGCCACGCTCCCGGTCGATCCAGATGGCCTGGCAGCCGCCGAGCGGTGCGTCGGCCCAAAGCGTGTGGTGCCCCCGCCGCTCGAGCTCCTGCCAGACCGTCTCCGGTATGGTCGTCTCCAGCGTCAGCGCCCCGTCCGTATAGAAGGTGCGCGGCTGATCGCTGGCCATCTGGACGTCCAGCCCATGATCCAGGATCTGCGACAGGATGTGGACGTGCCCGAGCGCCTGGTACTGCCCGCCCATCACGCCGAAGCTCATGACAGGCCGGCCGTCCTGCAGCACCATGGCGGGAATGATCGTGTGGAACGGCCGCTTGCGCGGGCCGATGACATTGGGATGGCCCGGCTCCAGCGAAAAGCCGCAACCCCGGTTCTGGAACAGGACGCCCGCCTCCGGCGCATAGAGCCCGCTGCCAAAGGCAAAGAAGATGGAGTTGATGAGCGACAGCGCGTTGCCATCTGCGTCCACCACCGTCACATAGACCGTATCGCGGTGCACGGGCATGTCGAAGCGCTCGGGCGGCGAGGCCCGGTCCATCCGGATCTCGGCGCGCAGCGCATCGATGAACCGGTCGGACAGAAGATCGTCGGCCGACAGGCGCATATGGTCGGGATCGGCGAAGTACAGGTCCCGCTGGCGGTAGGCGGCCTTGGTCGCCTCTGCGAAAAGGTGGATCCGGTCCGCCTGCGACAGGTCCGGCGCGGCAAGGTCGAACCCGTCCAGAATCCGCGCGATGATCAGCGCGGCGAGGCCCTGCCCGTTGGGCGGGCACTCGACGAGCTCGTAGCCGCGGTACGGGGCGGAAATGGGCGCCGTCTGCGTGGCGCTGTAGCTGGCGAAATCCTCCAGCCTGTGCAGCCCGCCCAGGGCCTGCAGCGTCTCCACCATGTTGCGGGCCACGGGGCCTTCGTAAAAGGCGCTGCGCCCCTCGCGCGCAATGGCGTCCAGCGTTCGCGCAAGGGCCGGATTGGCGATCCGCTCGCCGATGGCGGGGGCGCGGCCCTGCGGCAGGAATTGCGCCTGCGTGGCCGCATCCGTGCTCAGGCGGTCGGCATAGCGGGCCCAGTCGAGCGCCACGCGCGGCGTGATGACGAAGCCCTCGCGCGCGGCCGTGATGGCGCGTTCCAGAATGCGCGGCAGGCCGATCCGGCCATAGCGCGCGCTGAGCTGGCACCAGGCATCCACGGCACCTGGAATGGTGACCGCATGGACCGAACGGTCCGGCACGCTTGCAAGGCCGAGCGCGGCAAGGTGCTCGCAGGTGGCGGCGGCGGGCGCCCTGCCCGATCCGTTCAACGCGACGGGCACCCCGCCGGCCGGGCAGTAGAGCGCGAAACAATCCCCGCCGATGCCGGTCATGTGCGGATCGACCACGCCTTGCAGCGCCACGGCGGCCAGGCCGGCATCCACGGCGTTGCCGCCCGCTTCCAGGATCGCCAGCCCGGCGAGCGTCGCCTCCGGATGCGAGGTGGCGATCATCGCCTGACCGGCCACCGCCACGGACTTTCCGGGCTGCATGAAATCCCGCTCGATGATGGTTTGGCCGATCATGTCGTCTCCTCAAGGCGTGACGCCGCCGCGGCGTCGCAGACGACGGTGACGTCGCCATGCAATTGCAGGAACGAGGCCGGGCACGCAGGGCCGACAGGTCCGTCGAAGGCCCGCGCCAGACTGTCGGCCTTTCCGGCCCCGATGGCCAGAAGCACGATCGAACGCGCCTCAAGGATCGTGCTTATCCCCATGGTCACCGCATGGGTGGGAAGCACCGCGCCTTGCGGAAAGTCGCCGGCATTGGCGCGGCGGGTCGATTCCTCCAGCCGCACGATGCGCGTGCGGCTGTCACGCGCGGCGCCCGGTTCATTGAAGCCGATATGGCCGTTGCGCCCGATGCCGAGGAGTTGCAGCCCGATGCCCCCGGCCCGGGCGATCTGCGCCTCGAAGGCGTCCGGCGCCTGTGGGTCCGGCAGGTGGTAGCGCCCCGGCGCCATGTCCACATGGTCGAAGAGGTGGCGGCGCATATAGCTGGCGAAGCTGGACGGATCCTCTGCCAGCAAGCCGCAATATTCGTCGAGATTGAAACTCTCGGCCTCGGCGAAGCTCAACCGGCCCTGCACGAAGCGCTCGCGCAGCGCGGCATAGACGGGCACCATGGTGCGCCCCGTCGCAAGGCCGAGAACGGGCCGGCTTTCCCGCGCCAGATACGCCGCGATCCTCTCTGCCACATGCGCATCGGCCAGCGGCGCGTCGGGCATGACGAGGATGCGGGGGCGATGGGTCGCAACAGACGTGTCGATGCGTTCGCTCATGGCCGCCCCACCCGTGCGGGCTCGACGTTCAGGAGCTGCGCGCGCAACAGGTCCTGGCTCTGGCCGATCGTGCCGAGCAGCCCGGCCCGGCGGCCGAGCGTGCTGATCACGCATTCCGGCGGCGTCGGTGTGGCGAGCGCGACAAAATGGCGGATCATATCCACGAGTTCCTCCCGCTCCCCGATACTGCCGCCCATGACCACACGTTGCGGGTCCAGTATCGCACAGGTGGCCACGATCCCGAGCGCGATCTGGCGGGCCGCCTCGGTCAGGACGGCCGTGGCGATGGCATCCCCCTTCTGGCTGGCGGCGAAGATGTCACGCATCGTGCTTCCGGGCGCGCCACCCGCGCCCTCGTAGCGCTCGCACAGGGCAATGCTGCCGACGCTGCGTTCGAGCACGCCGGCGTGAAAATTGCGGGCGTCGAAAGCATCGCCGCCGATCGGCAAGGTCGCAACCTCTCCGGCCGCGCCGCGCGCGCCGGACAGGATCCGCCCCTCGTTGATGATGCCCATGCCGATCCCCGTGCCGAGGGCAATGAACACGAAACAGGCAATGTCGCGCCCCTCGCCCTGCCACATTTCTCCCTTGGCGGCCATGTTCACATCATTGTCGACCCGCAGCTCGAAGCCGAGCTTCTCCCTCAGGTCGTCCTCGATCGCATAGCCGTTCATGCCGGCGATGTTGGGCACCATGAAGAGCTTGCGCGCGGCCTTGTCGAAGGCCCCGGGAATGCCGATGGCCCCGGCGGCGATGCGATCGCGCGATTGTCCGGCCATCTCCGTCAGCCGCCGGCAGCACTCCACGAGCTGGTCGGCGAAGGCATGGGGCCCGTCCTGCGTGGTCGGCACTTCCAGCTCCGCCAGGACGCGGCCTTTGGCATCGGCCAGGGCGGTGTGGATCTTCGTGCCGCCCACATCCGCCCCGAACAGAAGCGCGCGCGACGGGGCCAGTTCATAGACGGCGGCGCTGCGGCCGACCGTACCGGAGACGCGGCCGGCCAGCGCCAGCCAGCCGTCTTCCTCCAGCTCGCGGAACACATCCGACATGGTCTGCTTGGACAGGCCGGACAGGCGAGCCAGTTCTGCGCGGGAGACCTGATCATTGTCCATTGCCGCCAGGATGACCGCCCGCTGGATCTGCTGGCGCGAGGAAAAGGTCTGATGGGCAAGGATCATGAAACACCGGCTTAGTTCGCACGCTGGACAAACTATCGGGAGAAGTGACCGGGTCAACCGAAAATCCGCAGTTCGCAGCGGCCTTTGGACAAAAATTCGGAAATGTTAGTTCGCGAACTTTACAATTGCCGCTGCGTATAGTTCGCTACCGCAGATTGAGCCATGCTCCGCGAGAGGGACGATGACGAAGACCGTGCGAACGCTTTCCATCCTGGCCGCCATGATGCTGGCCGGCATGTCCTGCGCCAGCGCAGCCACGCTGCGGGTTGCCTTGCAGGACGATCCCGATGCGCTGGACCCGGCCCAGGGTGGCACCTATACGGGCCGCATCGTCTTCGAGGCACTGTGCGACAAGCTCGTCGACATCGATGCCGAGCTCGGCATCGTGCCGCGGCTCGCCACCGCCTGGCAGTGGAACGATGCCAATACGGAGCTGACGCTGACCCTGCGGCAGGGCGTCGTCTACCATGACGGCACCCCGTTCGACGCCCAGTCCGTCAAAGCCAATATCGAACGCATGAAGAGCCTTGCGGAATCGCGCCGCAAGGCGGAACTGTCGCCGGTGACGGAGGTCGTCGTCGTCGATCCGCAGACGGTGACTCTGAAGCTCGACGCACCCTTCGCACCGCTCCTGTCGGTGCTGACCGACCGGGCGGGCATGATGGTATCGCCCAAGGCGGCGGAGGCGGCGGGCGACGGCTTCGCGGCCGCGCCCGTCTGCTCGGGGCCGTTCAAGTTCGTCTCACGCAGCGCGCGGGACTCCATCGTGGTCGAGAAATTCGCCGATTACTGGAATGCCGATGCGATCGGCTACGATCGCGTGGAATATCTCATCCTGCCCGATTCCACGGTGCGCCTGTCGCGCCTGCAGGCGGGGGATCTGGATGTGGCCGAGCGTATCTCTCCCACCGATCTCGCGACGGTGCAGGGCGACGACCGGCTGGCGATCCACCAGTCGCCGGGGCTTGGCGTATCGCATCTCTTCATCAATATGCGGCCGGACACGGGCGGCCCGCTCGCCGAACATGCCGAGCTGCGTCAGGCGCTCGAAGCCTCTCTCGATCGCACGGCCATCAACCAGGTGGCCTTCAACGGCGCCTTCACGGCCGACAATCAGATGCTCACACCGCTGAGCCCCTTCCACAGCCCGAACCATCCCATGCCGGGGCGGGACATCGCCAAGGCAAGGCAGCTGATCGAGGCGACGGGCGTGCCCGCGCCGACGCTCGAGATCACCTATGAAAACTCGCTGACCGATGGGCGCGTGGCGCAGATCATCCAGGCGATGGTCGCGGAAGCGGGCTTTGCGGTGGAGCTACTGCCACTGGAAACCTCGTCCGCGATCGAGCGCTACCAGGCCGGCAATTTCCAGCTCTATATCGGCAACTGGAGCGGCCGCGCAGATCCCGATCCGACGCTGAACACCTTCTTCAGCACCACCGGCAGCCAGAACCTCAACGGCTACGACAACGCAACGGTGGACACCCTTCTGACAGAGGCGCGGCAGGCCGTCGGCCAGGAAGAGCGCATCGCGCTCTATGAAAAACTAACCGGCATCCTCCTGACCGATCTGCCGACCATCCCGCTCTATCATCCGTCCTGGATCTATGGCGCCAAGGCGGACATCGAAGGCATCGCCATCTATCCGGACGGGCTCCTGCGCCTGACCGGCGTCAAGCCCGCCAACTGAACGGCTCCATCACGGCGGTGCGGGACTGGACCCGCCCCGCCACCGACCCGGCTTCTGCGACAAGGCCCCTGGCATGGCGATGCTGAACTTCATCCTGCGGCGGCTTCTGGCGGCGGTCCCGACGCTGCTGATCCTGTCGGTCTTCGTCTTTCTGCTCTTGAAGCTCCTGCCGGGCGATCCGGCGCTCGCTTTGGCGGGCGAAGACCGCGACCCGGCCGTGATCGAAAGCATTCGCGCCAAATACGGGCTGGATCAGCCCCTGCCCGTCCAGTACGTGACGTGGCTCGGCAACCTCCTGCAGGGTGATTTCGGGACCTCGATCCGCACCCGCCTGCCAATCGGCGAGATGCTTTTGCAGCGCCTGCCGGTCACGCTGCAACTTTCGCTCCAGGCGATCCTCATTGCCATCGTGATCGGCGTTCCGGCCGGCGTCTACGCCGCCATACGGCGCGGCAGCATCGCCGATGTGGCCGTCACCACCATCGGGCTTGCCGGTCTGTCGGTGCCGAGCTTCTGGCTCGGCATCATGCTCATCATGGCCTTCGCCGTTTCGCTCGGCTGGCTGCCGAGCGGCGGCTTCGTTCATTTCACGCAGTCTCCGCTCGACAATCTGCGCCATACGATCCTGCCGAGCCTTGTCCTCGGCACGGCGGCGGCGGCCATCATCATGCGCCATACCCGCAACTCCATGCTGACGGTCCTGCGCCAGGATTACGTGCGCACCGCGCGCGCCAAAGGGCTGAAGGAGCGGGTCGTCATCCTGCGCCATGCCCTGCGCAACGGTCTGACCCCCGTTGTCACCACGGGAACGCTCCATCTGGGTGAGCTCCTGTCCGGTGCGGTGCTGACCGAACAGGTTTTCGGCATACCCGGCTTCGGCAAGATGATCGTCGATGGCGTCTTCAGCCGGGACTACGCCGTGGTGCAGGCCGTCATCCTGTGCTCGGCGGCGATCTTCCTCCTGCTCAGCCTGATCGCCGACATCCTCTATGTGAAGCTTAGCCCGAGGCTGCAACCATGAGTCTCTCGGCAGACCCGGCCGCCCTTCCCCCTGCCGCCGCGCGCGGCAACGCCTTCTGGCGGCGCGTCCTGACCCAGCGCAGCGCGGTGATCGGCCTTGTCATCATTCTCTTCTTCGTGGTGCTGGCCGTCTTCGCGCCGCTGATCGCACCTTACGATCCGCTCGCCTCCGACTGGCTGAACGTGCGCAAGGCACCGTCGGCCCTGCACTGGATGGGAACGGACGATCTGGGGCGCGACATCACCTCGCGGATCATCTATGGCGCGCGCGCCTCGCTGCTCGCCGGCCTGATCGCGGTCGGCATCGCCATCCTGGCCGGGCTGCCGCTCGGCCTGATCGCGGGCTATTACGGCGGCTGGGTCGATACGATCATTTCCCGCTGCACGGACGCGCTTCTGGCCTGCCCGTTTCTGGTCCTGGCCATTGCGCTCGCCGCCTTTCTGGGCGCGAGCCTCGAAAACGCGATGATCGCCATCGGCATCTCCGCCATGCCCATTTTCATCCGGCTGGTGCGCGGCCAGGTGCTCACCATCAAGCACGAGGATTTCGTCACCGCGGCCCGCGGCCAGGGCATGCGGGACCGCAGCATCATCCTGGCGCATATCCTGCCCAACGTGGTCACGCCCGTCGTGGTGCAGGCCACCATCACCATGGCCGTCGCCATCCTTGCGGAGGCGAGCCTCGCCTTCCTGGGCCTCGGCCAGCGGCCGCCCGCCGCCTCCTGGGGCAGCATGCTGGACGTGGCGCGCCAGTTCATGACCGACGCGCCCTGGATGTCCGTCTGGCCGGGCCTGGCCATCGTGACCATCGTCCTCGGCTTCAACCTAGCTGGCGACGGGCTGAACGATGCCATGAACCGCAAGGACTAGCGCCCGGAGTTGCAATCTCACTTGCCCTCGTGCGGCATGTAGCGGGCCAGCGCATGGGCAAGCTTCGGCACGGTCAGCGTCTGCAGCCAGACCCGGCCGGGGCCGGTCAACTGCGCCAGGAAGAGCCCGTCCCCGCCGAAGACGACATTGCGCACGCCGCGGATTGTCGTGATCTCGAAGGAGACGCCATCCTCGAACATGCCGACATGGCCCGGATGGACGGAGATCGTCTCGCCGGCGGCAAGGTCGCGCACCACCGTCTCACCGCCGAGTTCGACCCAGGCCGTGCCGGTCCCCGAAAGCTTCTGCAGCACGAAGCCATCGCCGCCGAACATGCCGGCGCCCAGCGATTGCTGGATGCCCGTGGACAGGACGACACCGTCCGTTCCGCACAGAAAGCCGTCATGGTGGATCAGGCAGCCGCGTGCGCCATGCAGCGGCACCTCATGAATGGCACCCGGAACGCGGGCGGCGAAGGCGACCGACCCGCCGCTGCCACCGGCCTCGAACTCGGTCAGAAACAGCCCGCCGCCGGAGACGGCCCGCCCCACCGCGCCCCAGAAGCCGCTGCTGCCAGCCGCCGCCGTGGTGGTGCGCATGTCGATCGTGCCCTGCATCCAGGACAGTTGGTCCGGCTCGGCGACGACCTTCTCGCCGGGCTGCAGGTCGAGTTCCAGAACGGGCAGCGTGGTTCCGGTCAGGGTAGCCTTCATAGGGGTGCGCTCCAGGGAGTGGGTCAGTTCGCGGTGTATCGCTTCGTCAGTTCGTCCGTGCGCGCCAGCGTCATGGCGAGCACGCAGGCCTTTTGCGCCGCATTGGCGCCGCTGCCGGAATTCCATTCCGCAACGATCAGGTCGAAGGCGCAATTGGCATCTCGGAAGGCGATCCAGGCTCGCTGTGCCGCACGCAGCTCGTCGTGCCAGGATGTCTTGTCCGCCGGGATGTCCTGCGTGGCGTCGATGTAAGCACCGGCCTTGGCATAGGCGGCGTTCAGCGCCGCGTCGGCTGCGGTGTTCGCATCGTTCAGGCAATTGTCGAGTTCGTACCCGCCATACTGGTCGCAATCTGTCGACGGCGCCCATTGGGCCCGGGCCGGCTGGGACCACGCGCCGACGGCCATCAGCACCAGGCCGGCCCCCGCGAGAGAGAGGATTTTGCTGCGCATGAACCTGCCTCATGAAGGATGGACGGTTGACGGGAGCAAATTATGGAGCGGCACAGGCGGCCCGGAAAGGCCTCCCGTTCACAATGTCATGCCGCCTCCGCCGCCCGTGCGACCCGCCGGGACAGGTGGACGCCGGCCAGCATGCAGCGCACGGAGCCGCCGGCCAGCTCGATGGTCGCGACATCGAGCGCCAGGATGGGCAGAAGCGCTTCGACTGCCGCCCGTTGGTCCGGCCGCAGGGATGCCGCCGCGCGGGACGACATGGCCAGGAAGCGCCCATCGCGCCCTTGCAATTCCAGCGCATTGCCGGCGAAATCCTGGATCTGCCCGTAATCCAGGGCAATGACACGGCGCCCCGTTTCCTCCAGCCGGGCGACGATCTCCGCGCGGCGGGCTGGATCGTGAATCGTATCCAACCCGACCAGAGCGAGCTCGGTGCCCACGCACATCACGACATTGGTGTGGTAGATGAGCCGCCCGTTCGGATCGGCCGCTTCGAAGAGCATGGGCTCGAAGTTGAAATGCGTGCAAAAGCGCTCCAGCGCGACATCGTTCGTCCGGTTCGATCGGGCCGCATAGGCGATGCGCCCGATATGATCGAGGACCATCGCCCCCGTCCCTTCCAGGAACACTTCGTCCGCTTCCAGGCCGGAATAGTCGATGACGTCCTGAACCCGGTAGCGTGCCTTCAGCATCTCGATCACGTCGGCGCGCCGCTCGCGCCGCCGGCTTTCGTTGAACATCGGGAAGATCGCGACATGCCCGCCCGAATGGGTCGAGAACCAGTTGTTCGGAAAGACCGAGTCCGGCGTCTGGCGGGTTTCGTCCTCGAACAGGTGGACGCTCACGCCGGCTGCGCGCAGGCGCTCGGCCATGCGCGTGACCTCGTCGAAGGCGTCTGCCGCGATCTCGCCGGCCGTGCGGTGCCCGTCGCCCGACTGGAAGACGTTGTCCGCCTCGGTCTCTGGATTGGGGGTGAAGTGGTGGGGCCGCACCATCACCACGCTGGCCGGAGCCTGGATTGCGAAACCGCGCATGGGGGAAACTCTCATCTGTCTGTCCTGGCCTCGTGCTGCGAGGATAGTTTGTCGTTCTGTCGGCTCAAACGCCTATGCTATGCATTTTCGCAGGCTGGAGCCGCCAGACTGCGCGGGCAAAAGGAGCAGATTGCATGGTCGCACTGGATGATCTGGACCGGCGCATGATCGCCATCCTGCGCTCCGACGGGCGCGCCCCGATTTCCAAGCTGGCCGCCATGCTGGGTGTGACGCGCGGGACGGTCCAGGCGCGGCTGGACCGGCTTCTGGACAGTGGCGCGGTGCTGGGCTTCACCGTGCGTGTCCGGCAGGACCATGATCACGACGCGATCCGCGCCGTCATGATGATCGAGGTGGCCGGCAAGTCCACCAGCGCCATCATCAAGCGCCTGCGGGGCCTGCCGGAACTCCACTCGCTCCACACGACCAACGGCGCCTGGGACCTCGTGGCCGAACTGCGCGCCACCTCCTTGCCGGACTTCGACCGCGTCCTGCGGGAAGTCCGGCAGATCGACGGCATCCTCAACAGCGAGACGAGCATCCTCCTCTCCTCCGTCTGAGACGCGAAACACGCCAAGCCGTCAGTCCGCCTGGCGCGCCAGAACGCCGAGCGCGGTGGTGATGACGCGTGCGACGGCGAGCGCGCCCATGCCATCGATATCGCGCTCGGGCATGAACTCGACGAAGTCCATGGCAGCGATGCGTCCACGCTGTGCCGCGCCGCGGATCAGGTCCACCGTCTGGTCGTAGCTGAGGCCGCCGAAGGAGCGTGCGATCACGCCGGGCACGATGGAGGGGTCCAACGCATCGGCATCGATGCAGATGATGATCTCGCTCCCCTGCGGTATGGCCGCCAGCGCCGCCTCCACGCCCTCACGGTGCAACTGGCGCGCCGGCACGAAGGTGACGCCCCAGGCGCGGGCGGCCTCGTAATCCTCTGCCGCTGCGGAGCCGATGCCGCGCGCGCCCACCTGCACGATCCGCTCGATATGAGGCATTTCCGATGCCCGCCGCATGGTCGAAGACAGGCCGAGCCGCTCATCCATGTGCTTGTCTCGCCAGTCGATATGCGCGTCGATCTGCAGGATCGTGTAGCGCTTGTTCCCGGGCGCCTCCCCGAGCGCCTGGATCATCGGGATGGGGATGGAATCGTCGCCGCCCAAGAGCACCGGAACCGCCCCGCGCGCCACGACGCGCGCCACCGCCTGGCGGATCGCCTCGCGGTTGCCTGCGGCATCGGCCTCGTCGAAGGGCAGGTTGCCGCAATCCACCGCGCGCCGGCCGGCATCGGGAAAGACCGGGCCGCCGCTGTCGAAATCGTAGCGGTCGATATTGGCCGTCAGCGCGGCGGTGGCCTGGCGCAGCGCGTCGGGCGCGTTGCGGCAATAGGCGCCGACCGCGCGGTAGGGTGTCGCACAGGGCGCGCCGATGAGCGCGATGGGCGCCGTCAGGGCGGACAGGTCCGTGCAGGCCTCAAGCCCCAGGAAGGTGGAGGTGCCGGCCGCACCGAACAGGGCGCCGAGATCGGGATTGTGGGTCATGAATTCCAACGTCGATGATGGGAAGGCGGTCAAGGTGCGCGCACTCAGGCGCGCAGGTAGCCGGCCCAGCGCGCCTGGGCGAGCTGGAACAGGAGGACGAGCACCAGCGTCATGACCAGGTAGATCCCGGCCGCGGTCACATAGGGCTCGAACATGATGTAGTGATTGAGCGTGATGTTGCGGGCGACGCCCGTGACCTCCAGGAGCGTCACGGTGCTGGCGAGGGAGGTTGCATGCAGCATCATGATCGTCTCGTTGCCGTAGAGCGTCAGCGAACGTGTCAGCATGGCGGGGATGAGGATGCGCCGCGCCCGCGTGAGCGGCGACATGCCGTAGGCGCGGGCGGCCTCGATCTCGCCCGGCGGCAGGTGCCGCAGCCCGCCGGCGAAGATTTCGGTCGTATAGGCGGTGGAATTGAGCACGAAGGCCAGGATCGCGCAGATGAGCGGGCTGGACAGCCACGGCCACAGAATGCTCTCCCGGATCCACCCGAACTGCGCCAGCCCGTAATAAATGAGGAAGAGCTGCACCAGAAGCGGCGTGCCCCGGAAGATGAGCGTGTAGAGGGCGATGGCATTGCGCAGCACGCCATTCTGCGCGTTGCGCCCGAGCGCGAGCGGCAGCGCCAGCACGAAGGATATGGCCAGCGCGCTGAGCGTCAGGATGAGCGTCAGCCGCGCTCCGGTGGCGAAGAGGCCGAGATTGTCGCCGATAACGTCCCAGCTCATCGGCCCAGCACCTTCACGCCGGCCTCGAAGCGCCGGGCGATACGCGTCAGGACCCAGAGCGAGAGGGCGGTGAGCGCAAGGTAGAAGGCGCCCGCCAAAAGATAATAGGTGAAGGGCTGGCCCGTCGCCTCCGCCGCGCCGCGCGCCCGGAACATGACGTCCTGGAGCCCGAGCAGCGATACGAGCGCTGTCGCCTTGGCCAGGACCAGCCAGTTGTTGGTGAAGCCCGGCAGGGCAAGCCGGGTCATCTGCGGAACCTCGATGCGCCAGAAGATCCGGAAACGTCCAAGGCCATAGGCCCTCGCCGCCTCGATCTGGCCCTTGGGAATGTTCATCAAGGCGCCCCGGAAGGTCTCGGCCATATAGGCGCCGAAGATGATTCCGAGCGTCGCCGCGCCGGCGACGAAGGGGCTGAACTCGACATAGGCATCGATATCGAGCGCCAGCAGCGCCTCGTTCAGGAGGGCGGGAAGCGAGTAGAAGACCAGGAGCATCATCACCAGATCCGGAATGCCCCGGACGAGCGATGTGTAGAGCGCGGCGGACCAGCGCAGCGCCCGTGACGGGGACAGCTTGGCCAGTGCCGCCGCAATGCCGATCAGGACGGCCAGGACGAGCGACAGGAACGCCAGCGCCAGGGTGATCCACCCTGCCGCCAGCACCGACACGACATAGCCGGCCTGCATGGCTTATTCCTCGCCGAAATACTTGGCGTCGAGCGCGGCGAGCGTGCCGTCCTCGCGGATCTTCGCCAGGCCGGCATTGATCTTGTCGACCAGCTCGCCATTGCGGCGGTTGATGGCGATGGCCACGCCCTCACCGAATTCCGGCGCATCGGCACCCGTCAAGCGCGGGCCGACCAGTTCGAAATCCTGTGCGCCCGCCCCCTTCAGGAAGCTGTGCGTGATCTGCGCCTCGTAGCTCATATGCAGGTCCGCACGGCCGGCCGTCAGTTCCAGATAGGGGGCGCTGCCGCCGTCATAGCGGCGGATGGTCGCCTGCGGATAGGTTTTGGTCACGTAGGCATCCATCGGCGTGCCGGTCTGCACGGCAATGACCTTGCCGGCCAGCCCTTCGGGCGAAACGTCCAGATCCGCGCCCTTGCGGGCGACGAAGCGGAAGATGGGCCGGCTGTAGACATCGCTGAAGGCCATGATCTTGCGGCGGGCTTCCGTCACGGTGAGCTGCGAGATCAGGGCATCGTACTTGCCGGCCTGCAGGCCGGGGATCATCCCGTCCCAGGCGGCCGCGATGATATCGCAGTCGAGCGCGGCCGCCGTGCAGACGGCGTCCATCAGCTCGATGTCGTAGCCGACCAGCTTGCCGTTGGCGTCGACGGATTCGAAGGGCGGAAAGGTCGCGTCGGTGGCGATGGTCACGGTCTGCGCATGCGCCGGCATGGCCAGTGCCGCCAGTGCAATGAGGCTGCTGCCGATGAGGGATGTAAAACGGTTCATGGAACGTGTCTCTCTTCTTGTGGAAGGGTGGAGCATGCGTTTCGACGCCGGGCCCAAGCGCCGAAATCCCTGTGCCGGGCGCCGCGCTCAGGCGTGCAGGCGGCCGGCGAGAAACTGTTGAAGGCGCGGGCTTTGTGCGCGGGAGAAGAGGTCGTCCGGGGTTCCCTCTTCCTCCACCGTGCCGGCGTGCAGGAACATGACGCGCGACGACAAATGCCGCGCAAATCCCATTTCATGCGTGACGACGACCATGGTGCGCCCCTCCTCCGCCAGCGCCTGCATGACGCGGAGCACCTCGCCCACAAGTTCCGGGTCGAGGGCGGAGGTCGGCTCGTCGAAGAGCATGACGTCGGGCTCCATGGTCAGCGCGCGGGCAATGGCCACACGCTGCTGCTGGCCGCCCGAAAGCTGGCTCGGGTAACGATCGAGCATGTCCGGCCGAAGCCCGACCTTTTCCAGGTTGCGGCGCGCCCGGTCGACGGCATCCCGGCGCGCCAGGCCGAGCACGCTGACGGGCGCCTCCACCACATTGTCCAGGATGGTCATGTGCGACCACAGGCAGAAATTCTGGAACACCATGGCCAGCCGCGCCCGCATGCGCTGCAACTGCGCGGGCTTTCGTGCGCGGAGCGTCCCGTCGCGGCGGTCGGGGATCAGTTCGAGCGCCTCTCCGTTGACGCTGATCGTGCCCGCATTGGGCCGCTCCAGAAGGTTGATGCAGCGCAGGAAGGTGCTCTTGCCCGAACCGCTGGATCCGATGATGCTGATGACATCGCCTGCGGTGGCGGACAGGTTGATGCCCTTGAGCACCTCCGTTTCGCCGAACCGCTTGTGGATGCCACGGATGTGAAGCTTGTCCATGGACCTGTCCGCCAGAGGGTCTGTCCGCCCGCCGCTCAGGCGGGCGGCGGCACGATCGTCCAGAGCGTCACGCAGGGCTCGCTCTCGGACGGGTTGCGCCAGGTGTGGGGAATCTTCGGGTCGAAGCTCAGCGTATCGCCCGATGTCATGTGGTAATCCTCGCCGCCGACGGAGATGTCGAGGCAACCGCTGATCACATGCACGAGGTCGAGGTCCGCACGCAGCGAATAGGGCTCCGGCCCCGAGCCGCCGCCCGGCGCCACGACGGAATGCAGCGCCATCATGTGCTCGTTGCCCACGCCGCCGATGATCCGCTCGCGCATGCCGATGCCGCCCAGATTGATCGGGGCCCCCTCTCCCGCCTTGACGAAACGCGTCGCCGGCGGATCGAAGATGGCGCCCGGGCGCACGTCGAGCGCGTCGCAGATGCGCAGGAGCGAGGCGATGGACGCCTGGACGAGATCCCGCTCGAAGCGGCTGAGAAAGGATTTGCTGACACCCGCGCGCTCGGCGACCGTGTCGATGGAAATCCGCTTCTGCAGGCGAAAGGCGCGGAGCCGGGCACCGACATTGAAGCCGTTCGGCGAACTCGTCGCGGATGGGTCCGCCGTGTCCGCTCCGCTCTCGAAGGGCTTTTCTCGCGCTACCATGAGTGCCTCAAGCTGTTTCTCTACAGGCAACATTATCGATTCCGATGCGCGAGAAAAGCCTTTTGTTGTCGAGTTTGGGAAGAAATCGAAGTTGCATAATGGGCAACCAGATTTGTGCCCACTGAAGATGCAACCTGCCGCCCGAACGCGCAGAGCAGTGGGCTTCCGCAAACGCAGATCGGGCCGCGACGCTCCTCCAGCATCGCGGCCCGATTCGGTCTGTCCCTGAAACGGCGTGTCAGGCCGCGGCGCGCAGCAGCATGCCGAACAGGTCTCGCGGCTCGTCCGGATCGGCCAGAAGGTCGAGGTCCTCGTAGAACTGCGTTCCGTGAAGCCGGTCCCGCACGAAGCGCAATGCGGAGAAGTCTTCCGTTGCAAATCCCACGCTGTCGAACAGCGTGATCTCTGCCGGATCGGCGCGCCCGGCGTCCAAGCCGGCGATGACGCGCCAGAGTTCGCGGACAGGGTAGTCGGCCGGCAGCTGCTGGATCTCGCCCTCGATCCGCGTCTGCGGCGGATACTCGACGAAGATCTGCGCGCGGCGCAGAATGTCGGCGTGCAGTTCCGTCTTGCCCGGGCAATCCCCGCCGACCGCATTGATGTGGACGCCGGCGCCGACCATGTTGTCGGTCAGGATGGTGGCATATTGCTTGTCGGCCGTCACGGTCGTGACGATATCGGCGCCTTCCACCGCATCCTCCGCACTTGCGGCAACATGGATATCGAAGCCGAGGCCTTTCAGATTGCGCACGCACTTCTCACTCGCCGTCCGGTCGATATCGTAGAGCCGGAGCCGGTCGATGCCCATCAGCGCCTTGAAAGCCAGCGCCTGGAACTCGGCCTGTGCGCCATTACCAATGATCGCCATGCAACGCGCGCCCTTGGCCGCCAGGTGCCTGCCTGCCACGGCGGAGGTCGCCGCCGTGCGCAGTGCCGTCAGGATCGTCATTTCGGTCAGCAGCAGCGGATAGCCGTTGGACACATCGGCCAGGACACCAAAGGCGGTGACGGTCTGACGGCCGTCCCGGGTGTTGCGCGGATGGCCGTTCACATATTTGAAGCCGTAGGCCACGCCGTCGCTCGTCGGCATCAGCTCGATAACGCCCTCCGCGCTGTGCGAGGCGACGCGCGGCGTCTTGTCGAAGGATTCCCAGCGGCGGAAATCGTCTTCCACATAGGCGGCAAGGCCCGTCAGAAACGCCTCCACCCCGATGGAGAGGACGAGCTTCATCATATTGTCGACGCTGACGAAGGGGACGATGTTGAGGTTCGGCTGCATCAGAAGCTCCGGGTGGGACGGTCGAGGATGCGGCGGCCCAGAAGGCTCGCTGCAAGATCGACCATGAGGATCGCGGTGCGCCCGCGCTCGTCGAGGAAAGGGTTCAGTTCCACGAGGTCCAGGCTGACGACGCGGCCGCTGTCGTGCAGCATCTCCATCGCCAGATGCGCCTCGCGGAAGGTGGCGCCGCCGGGCACCGTCGTGCCGACGGCCGGCGCGATGCCGGGGTCGAGAAAATCCACGTCCAGGCTGACGTGCAGGAGCCCGTCGGCGGCGGCGACCCTGTCGAGAAAGCCCTTGAGCAGGGCGGCCATGCCGCACTCGTCCAGCGCGCGCATGTCATAGGCCTCGACGCCCGCATCGGCCAGCGCCGCGCGCTCGGCAGGGTCTACGCTGCGCAGGCCGATCATGCAGACATTGGCCGGCGGGATGGCCGGCCCCTGCGCCGGCAGCGCATCGCCGAAGCCGGGGCGCCCGGTCGCATAGGCCATCGGCACGCCGTGCAGATTGCCGCTCGCCGTCGTCTCCAGCGTATGGAAATCGGGGTGCGCATCCAGCCACAAGACGAAGAGCGGCCGGTCCTCGCGCGCGGCATGGCGGCTCAGGCCGGCGATGGTGCCGGCCGAAAGGCTGTGATCCCCGCCCATGAAGATCGGGAAGCCACGGCCCGCCGCCCCTTCCGCCGCATCGGCGATGGCCGCGTTCCAGGCGCGGATTTCGCCCAGATGGTGGATGGCGTCGTTGGCGTGGGCAACGGGGTCCACGGCGCCGATCCGCACGTCACCCAGATCCTCGACCTCATAGCCGAGCCCCGACAGCGCCGCCGGCATGCCCGCGGTGCGATAGGCGCTCGGGCCCATCTCGCAGCCCAGCCGCCCGGCCCCGTCCTGCACCGGAATTCCCAGAATGACGCAACGTTCGCGTTTCAATGATGCCCCCGGCCTGCTCGTAAAGACCGGAGCTTAGCGGCTCGCACTGCGCGGATTGAAGGGCATGAACGCGCATTTCAGATGGCTGAACCATGCGCTTTGTAAGGTATAATCGATCATTCTGTATCCCGACGCGCGCCGGCTCTGACGGCGCAGCGGCTGCCGCGGCGCAGCATAGGTCGGCATGGACGGGAGGGTTTGGGCAGACTAAGTTCGGGCCAACGTGTGGCAAAGGGCCGCCGGAGCGTCGGTACGGGAGGAGCGCGCCGACACCCTGAGAATTCCCCTTTGCCGCCGGCAGCGATCGGGAGGATGGCTTGCAGGCAGAAATGAACCAGCATGTCGCCGTGGTGGAAAATGCCCTGGCACGGGGCGGTGCCGCGCGCTCGGCGCTCGTCGCCTCCTGGCAGCGTTCCATGAACCTCCATCGCCTGCGCCCGGAAGCCCGGACCCCGCCGCACCGCCTCGGCGCCTGGGAACTGGCCCGCATTCGCGAACCGCTGGAACCCTTGATCGATGTCGCGCAGGATACGCTGGACAGGCTTTACATGGCGGTCGGCGGCATTGGCTGCTGCGTCCTCCTGGCCGATCCGCAGGGCATCCCCGTCGAGCGCCGCGGCGCGCCGGCGGACGATCGGACCTTCGAGGATTGGGGCCTGTGGACAGGCACGGTCTGGAGCGAAGAGGCGGAGGGCACCAACGGCATCGGCACCTGCCTGGCCGAGGAACGCGCCGTCACGATCCACCGCGATCAGCACTTCCTGACGCGCAACACGCTTCTGAGCTGCACCACGGCGCCGATCTTCGACCATGAAGGACGCCTGGCCGCCGCCATTGACGTATCGTCCTGCCGGTGGGACCTGACGGCGGAGTTCGCCCAGTTGATCGCCCTGTCGGTGGGCGAGGCTGCGCGGCGGATCGAGACGGACCACTTCCGCGCCGTCTTCGCGCAGCATCGCATCCTCGTCACGCCGGCCTCGGACAAGGGTCCGGGCGGGCTCATCGCCGTGGACGGCGACGACATGGTGGTGGGCGCGACACGCGGCGCGCGCCTGGCGCGGGACATGTCGGCGCTCGGCGAAGGGCGGCCGCTGCCGGCATCGCTGGCGCTCGGCCAGGCCGAGGAGGGCTTCGACGCGGCCGAGCGCGCCATGCTGCTGCGGGCCCTCGCCCGCCATGGCGGGCAGGTTTCGGCTACGGCGCGCAGCCTCGGCGTCAGCCGCGCGACGCTGCATCGCAAGCTGAACCGGCATGGCATACGGCGCGGCGCCTGACGCCGCCTTTGCGGGCGAAGCTGTCGCAGCTTTGCGACAGTGTGCACCGCAGCTTTGCCGGACCCGGCATGACAGGGCCGCATTGGACGGCCACATTCGGTGCCTTGCCGCCTGACGGCAGGCAGTCTTCGGGAGGAAGAACATGAACAAGATCGAATTCTACCGCACCCACAAATCCCCTTACGCCGAGTCCTACGGCAACTTCATCGGCGGCAAGTTCGTCGAGCCGAAATCGGGCCAGTATTTCGACAACACCTCGCCGATCAACGGGCAGGTCCTCTGCCGGGTGGCGCGCTCCAATGCGGCCGACGTGGAAGCCGCGCTCGATGCCGCCCATGCCGCCAAGGATGCCTGGGGCCGCACCAGCCCGGCCGAGCGCGCTTTGCTCCTGAACCGCATCGCCGACCGTATGGAGGAGAAGCTCGAACTCCTGGCCCGCGCCGAAACCTGGGACAACGGCAAGCCGATCCGCGAGACGACCGCAGCCGACCTTCCGCTCGCCATCGATCACTTCCGCTACTTTGCCGGCGCCATCCGCGCGCAGGAAGGCGGGCTGTCCGAGATCGATCACGACACGGTGGCCTACCATTTCCACGAGCCGCTCGGCGTGGTTGGGCAGATCATCCCCTGGAACTTCCCGCTGCTCATGGCCTGCTGGAAGCTCGCCCCCGCGCTCGCCGCCGGCAATTGCGTCGTGTTGAAGCCGGCCGAACAGACCCCGGCCTCGATCATGCTGTGGATCGAGACGGTCGCCGATCTTCTACCGCCAGGCGTCCTCAACATCGTCAACGGCTTCGGCCTGGAAGCCGGCAAGCCGCTCGCCTCTTCGCCGCGCATCGCCAAGATCGCCTTCACGGGCGAAACGACGACCGGCCGGCTGATCATGCAATATGCCAGCCAGAATTTGATCCCCGTCACGCTCGAGCTCGGCGGCAAGTCGCCCAACATCTTCCACAAGGACGTGACGGCCGAAGACGACGATTTCTTCGACAAGGCGATCGAAGGCTTCGTCATGTTCGCCCTGAACCAGGGCGAGGTCTGCACCTGCCCCAGCCGCGCCTTGATCCACGAATCCATCTATGACCAGTTCATGGAGCGCGCCATCAAGCGCGTCGAGGCGATCGTGCAGGGTGACCCGCTCGATCCTGCAACCATGATCGGCGCGCAGGCATCCAGCGAACAGCTCGAAAAGATCCTGTCCTACCTCGACATCGGCCGCCAGGAAGGGGCTCAGGTCTTGACGGGCGGCGGCCGCGCCGAGCTGGCGGGCGATCTGTCGGCCGGCTACTATGTGAAGCCGACCGTCTTCAAGGGTCACAACAAGATGCGGATCTTTCAGGAGGAGATCTTCGGCCCCGTCGTATCGGTCACCACCTTCAAGGACGAGGACGAGGCGCTGTCCATCGCCAACGACACGCTCTACGGCCTGGGCGCCGGCGTATGGAGCCGCGACGGCAACCGCGCCTACCGCTTCGGACGCGCCATCCAGGCCGGCCGCGTCTGGACGAACTGCTACCACGCCTATCCGGCTCATGCGGCCTTCGGTGGCTACAAGCAGTCGGGCATCGGCCGTGAAAACCACAAGATGATGCTCGATCACTACCAGCAGACCAAGAACCTTCTGGTCAGCTACAGCCCGAAGAAACTCGGATTCTTCTGATAACAGGCGGCCCGGCAGGTACGCAGCCTGCTGGGCCGCTCCCTTTTGAAGGAAGGCACTCCATGAACAAGGTCACCGCAACGCCAGACGCGCTGGCGCTTCTTCAGGAGATCATGGCGGATCATGGCCCCGTCCTCTTCCACCAGTCCGGTGGCTGCTGCGACGGCTCCTCCCCCATGTGCTACCCGCAGGGCGACTTCATCGTCGGGGATCATGATGTCCAGCTAGGAGAGATCGGCGGCGCGCCCTTCTATATCAGTGCATCGCAATTCGAGGCCTGGAAGCATACGGACCTGACCATCGACGTCGTGCCCGGGCGGGGCGGCATGTTTTCGCTCGACAATGGGCGCGAACGGCGCTTCCTGACGCGCTCGACCCTTTGCGCCGTGCCCGGGGCGGCCTGAGCGGGGCGGCCTGAGCGGGGCGGCCTTCGATCAGGCGCCACCTTCCATCTGCCCGCGCCGCCAATAGGCCATGGCCAGATGCTGCTGGCGCTTGAGCCCGCGCCGCTTGCGAAACTCGGCCCGCAGCGCCGTATAGGCCGTAAATTCCGTGCCGCTGAAGGCAAAGACGCTGGCGCCCGCCGGCGGGCCGTTGAGTGCGGCCACCGCCTCGCACAGGCGCGTGCAAAGGCCCGCCGGAACGCCCCGGCGATACAGCCAACGCACCCTTATGCCGGCCGGTCCCGGCAGGGCGATTTCGTCGGCTTCGTCCTCCACCTCGATCAGCGCATGGCCCTGCGTGGCGGCCGGCAGGGTCTCCAGTGCGCGGGCGATGGCCGGCAACGCCGTTTCGTCGCCCGCCAGAATGACCCAGTCGGCCGGCGGCACCTCGCCCCCGCCCGGGCCCATCATGCCGATCGGCGCGCCAAATTCGCTTGTCGCCGCCCAGCGCATCATGCGCCCGGCCGGCTCGTGCATGACCACATCGATCGCCACGCGCCCCTTTTCCGGCTGGACATGGCGCAGCGTATAGGTCCGCAGGTCCAGGCGGTCGGGCCCCTCCGGCCAGACCGGCAGGGCCCCCGGCCCCGCATGCGGCCAGATGGGCGCCCTTCCCTGCGGCGGCAGGAGCAGGCGGACATGCCATCCGCCGCGGCTGAAGCGCGTCAGGTCGCTCCCCTCCAGCCAGATGCGGCAAAGGCGCGGTGCAACCCACTCGCGCCCCGCCAGCACCATCGGCCGCAAATGCGGCAGGACGGGCGAACCCGCGCCATCGCCCGTCCAGACGACGGAGGCCCGGTCCGTCCCGGGCCAGTTCTGGGCCTGATAGGCAATCAGACCTTTCAGAATGCCAAGATCGCCCGCATCCGCCGACGTCACCGTGACGGACACCCGCCCGCGCTCCAAGTGGAACTCAGCACTCGCCAGTCCCATGATCATGCGTCCCGCCGCGCGGTCGAACCCGTCCGGATAGGCTCTGGCCAGATGGCGTAGAAAGCCTGCGCCATCGCCGATGGCGATGCCGGTGGTCGCGCGCAGAGGGGACCCATCACTTAACTTGTCCATGCCGCTCCACTATTGCGGCGCGGCATATGAGGTCAAGCCGTGCCCTTGCAGCGCCGGTGGATTGGACAAGCGGCAGCGTTTGTGGTGGATGCACCGATCAGGTGACATGACGAATGTGGGGTTTCGATGCGGCGGCTGACGGCCATTCTGGCATTCGCGCTGGCGGCGTTCCTGGGGAATGCTCACGCAGCACCGCGCAGCGATGTCGTGATCGGAATGAGCATCGAGCCGGCCGGGCTCGATCCGACCGTGGCAGCGCCGGTTTCGATCGGACAGGTCGTCTGGCAAAATCTCTTCCAGGGGCTCGTGCGCATTGCTGAGGATGGGTCCGTGCGGCCGCAACTGGCGAGCGACTGGACCATCTCTCCCGACGGGCTCACCTACCGCTTCACGCTGCGCCAGGGCGTGACGTTCCACAATGGCGCGGCCTTCTCCTCCGCCACGGCGCGCTTTGCGCTGGAGCGCGCCCGGGGCGCGGATTCGGCCAACCCGCAAAAGCGCTTCTTCGAAACGATCGAGCGTATCGAGACACCCGATGCCGCGACGCTGGTACTGCACCTGACGCGCCCGACCGGCAATCTCCTTTACTGGCTGGGATGGCCCGCCGCCGTCATGGTGGAGGAAGGCTCCGCCGCCACCAACCGCACGCAGCCTGTCGGCACCGGCCCGTTCCGCTTCGGCGGATGGACGGCCGGTGACAGCGTGCGGCTCGTGCGCTTCGATGGCTATTGGGATGCGGCGTCCCGGCCGGCGCTCGACAGCGCCACTTTCCGCTTCATCAACGATGCGCAGGCGCAGATGGCGGCGCTCCAGTCCGGGCAGGTCGATGCCTTTCCGGAATTCGCCGCCCCCGAACTCTTCGGCAGGCTGGAGGGGGATGCCGGCTTTACGACCGTCGTCGGCAATACGGAACTGAAGGTCGTCGCGGGCATCAATGCCCGGCGCGCCCCCTTCAACGACCCGCGCGTGCGGCGCGCGCTCATGATGGCGGTGGATCGGCATGCGCTCGTCGCCGGTGCCTGGTCCGGCTACGGCACGCCCATCGGCAGCCACTACACACCGAACGATCCGGGCTTCGTCGATCTGACCGGGACCATACCCTACGATCCGGCCGGCGCCCGCGCGCTCCTGGCGCAGGCCGGTCTTGCCGACGGCTTCGAGGCCACGATCAAGACGCCGCAAATGCCCTATGCCACCCGTTCCGCAGAGATCCTGCAGGCCTTCCTGGCCGAGATCGGCGTGCGCCTGACGATCGAGCCGACGGAGTTTCCGGCCGCCTGGGTTGACCAGGTCTTCACCCGGCACGATTTCGACCTGACCATCGTCGCCCATGCCGAGCCCATGGACATCGATATCTACGCCCGGCCGAATTATTATTTCGGTTACGCCGACGCAAATTTCGACAGCCTGATCGAACAGGCCGAAACTGCCACCGATCCGCAAGCCCGCGCAGCCTTTTACGCGGAAGCGCAACGCAAGCTTGCCGGGGACGTGCCGGCGCTCTTCCTTTTCGTCATGCCCAAGCTCGGGGTCTGGCGGGCCGGGCTGGACGGTTTCTGGCACGACGAGCCGATCCCCTCCAACGACCTGACAAATGTGCGCTGGGTGGAATGATCGGCATCTGGGCCCTGGCTGCCCGGCGCCTCATCGGCCTGGCGCTGACGCTTCTGGCGGTGTCCTTCCTCGTCTTCGCGCTGACATCCGTCCTGCCGGGCGACCAGGCCGCCATCATGCTCGGCACCTCTGCCACGCCTGAAACGCTGGCGGCGCTGCGGGCCGAGCTGGGGCTCGACCAGCCCATGCTCTGGCGCTACGCCGCCTGGGCGGGCAAGGCCGTCACGGGGGATCTCGGAACCTCCGCCACCTATGGCATTCCGGCGTCCCGGCTCATCCTCGAGCGCCTGGCGGTCACGGGGCCGCTGGCGGCCCTCGCGCTGGCGCTGGCGCTGTGCCTCGCCCTGCCGCTCGCCATGCGGGGCGCCCGCGGGGACCGCGGTGCGGAGCTTGCTGGCACGCTGGTGGCGCAAACGGGCATCGCCCTGCCGAACTTTTTCATCGGGCTCATCCTGATCCTCGCCTTCGGCGGCATCCTGCCGGTGGGCGGCTTTGCAGGGTGGTCCGCGATCGGGCCGGCGATCCTGTCGCTGATCCTTCCGGCCGTGGCGCTCGCCCTGCCGCAGGCGGCGGTGCTTCTGCGCCAGGCGCGCGCCGCCCTGAAGGTGGCATGGCACGCCGATTTCGTGCGGACGGCGCGCGCGAAGGGCCTAAGCGAGCCGGCCATCATGCGCCGGCATGTCCTGCGCCATGCAGCCGGGCCGATCCTCGCCTTGATCGGGCTGCAGCTATCCTATCTCGTTGCGGGCGCCGTCCTGGTGGAGAATGTCTTCGTGCTGCCGGGCCTCGGCCGCCTCGCCGTCCAGGCGCTGCAACAGCGCGACATCGTCGTCCTGCAGGCCTGCGTCCTGTTTTTCGTCGTGCTGGTCATCCTCGTCAATGCGCTGATCGACCTCGTCATCCTGGCCTTGGATCCGAGGCAGCGCGCATGAGCCGGCTGACCATCGGCGCTGTGCTTCTTGGCCTTATTAGTGCGGCTGCCCTCCTGTCCCTCGTCTGGACGCCCGCAACCGCACCCCTTGCGCTCGACATCGCCAACCGGCTGTCGGCCCCCGGGCCGGGGCATGTGTTCGGAACCGATCAGCTCGGCCGCGATACGGCGTCTCTCGTCATGCTCGGCGCCGCCAACGCGCTCGTCATCGCGGTGCCGGCCATGCTGATCGCCATGCTCATCGGCTCGGCGGCCGGCATCTGGTCGGGCGTGCGGGGCGGCTCCGGCGCGGCGCTCGCCATGCGGGCGCTGGAGATCCTCTTCGCCTTCCCGCCCGTCCTGTCGGCCATGCTTCTGGCGCTGACGCTGGGGCCCGGCCGGACGAGCGCCATCCTGGCCATCGGGCTCTTCGCCGCGCCTGTCTTTGCCCGGGTGAGCGCGGCGGAGGCGCGGCGCATCATGGCAAGCGAACATGTGCTGGCCGCCCGCGCGCTCGGCGCCGGCCCGGGCCGCATCCTGCGGGCGCATGTCCTGCCCGCCCTCGGCGGGCTGATCGCCGTCCAGGCCTCCATCCAGTTCGGGCTCGCCATACTGACGGAGGCCGGGCTCGGCTATCTCGGGCTCGGGACGCCCCCGCCCTCGCCGAGCTGGGGGCGCATGCTGGCCGATTCGCAGACCTATTTGCAAAGCGCGCCCTGGCTGGCGCTCACGCCGGGCATGGCCATCGCCATATGCGTGCTCGGCGCAGGCCTTTTGGGTGACGGGCTGGCGGCGCGGCTGGATCCGCGCCGCGCCCGCACCCGTACCCGTACCCGCAGGGGCTGACGGTTCAGGCGCCCGGCAGGAAGACCGTATCGGCGGCATCGAGCGCGCGGCGGATGCGCGTCACGTTGAGGCTCTCGTCCGGGGCGCAATTGTCATAGGTCAGAAGCTCGCCCGCCCGGATGGGTCGCGTCACGCGGGAATGCTCCGCAAGGCCCAGCGGCAGCGCGCGGCGGGCTCGCCCGTCGGCCCAGGTCAGCGCGTAGCCGCGATAGTCTTCCATGCCGATGCGCGCCAGGATCTGCCCGGCGGCCAGATCGCGCTTGGCGAGCGCACCGCATTCGGCGACCGGCCGATCCAGAGGGACCATGTCCGGCCGCCCGTACATGACGGCCCGCACGGCCGACAGGGGCGTCTCCAGGCTGGTCAGGTGGAAGGGCCGGGTCAGCGTGAAGCAGGGGCCGGGCCCGACTTTCAGATCGGCCATGCGTTCGATGGCCCGCTCGTGCCGGGGCTTGACCACGCAGAACACGCCGGGCGCCACGCCCTTGCCGATCGTGTAGTCCACGCGCCCGGCGGCCGACAGGATGCCGCCATCCTCCCGCGTGCAGAGGATCTGCGCCAGGTTGTCGAGCGTCGCGGCGGGGCCGTGCATGCCCGGCACATCGGGCAGAAGGCCCGTGCAATTGGCGATGGCCGTCATCTCGACCATCGTCTTGGAGCCGTCCACGAACTCCACCAGAATGCGCGCATTCATGTTGCGGGCACGCGCTTCCTCTTCGAAGTCGGCGGGCACGGCGTTGAAGTCGAGCGCGTTGTTCTTGCCCTTGCCGGCCGCCACGATATCCATGCCGAGCGCCTGCGCCAGGGCGATGAGCTCCAGCGTGGCGGCCGGCTCGTCGCCCGCCGAACCCGTATAGACCACGCCCGCCTTGCGCGCCTCTGCCGCAAGGTGCCGGCCGACGGTGATGTCGGCCTCCACGTTGAGCATCACGATATGCTTGCCGTTGCGGATGGATTCCAGCGCCAGGAGCGTGCCGATCTCCGGGCTGCCCGTCGCATCCACCACCACGTCGATCCGGCCGGCGCGCGTCAGGGCCGTCAGATCGTCGGTGATGGCGATGCGCCCCGCCTCGATCGCCTGGTCGATCCCCGCATCCGTCGTCACGATCGACCCGGTATCGGCACTGTGCCCGGCCATGGCGATGGCTTCGAGCGGGCGGATGGGTCGGCTCGCCGCAATGGCGCCGATCCGCACGCCCGGCATCAGGGCGGCCTGGACGACGATGTCCGTGCCCATCTGGCCCGCGCCGGCCAGGCCGATGGTCACGGGGCCATGCCGCTGCGCATGTGCGGCAAGCTCCGCGGCAAATCCGATTGCGTCGATGCGTGTCATTCAGGCGCCTTCATCTGCGGATGGCCGCTCGCTCGGGTGCCATCGTCGTTTCCGTTCTGTCTATCGCGAATCGCTTGGCGGCGCGACCTCACGGTGTCACCGCACGCGGTCACCGCGGCCTTGCCCCGTCATCGTGGCGAGGATGAGTTGCACATCGCCAAGGAAGGTGGCGCGGCGGGCATAGGCCCCGTCGATTTGCGCCAGGCGCTCGGGCTCGGACATGTCCACGCCTTGCACCTGCGCCGGCCCGGTAATTCCCGGGCGGACGGCAAAGACGCCGCGCTGGCGCCGCGCCTCGATGAGCTGCGTCTGGACCGGCAGGCAGGGCCGCGGGCCGACAAGGCTCATGTCGCCGCGCAGGACGTTCCAGAGCTGCGGCAGTTCGTCCAGCTTCCAGCGGCGCAGGAAGGCGCCGAGCCGGGTCACGGCCGCACGCGGCGTTTCGTGCGATGCGGCCGAGACGGTTCCCGCCACCATGGTGCGCAGCTTGTAGCAGGTGAAGACCCGCTCGCCGCGCCCGACACGCGGCTGGCGCAGAATTCCCGGCCCCGGCGTGTCGAGCCGGACGGCCAATGCCAGGATGGCGATGAGCCATCCGCTCAAGATGAGACCAAAAAGGCTCGCCGCGATGTCAAAAACACGTTTCATGCGCCAAGCGATTGCCGCAAAGCCCCATATTGGGCAAGGAGTAAAAGCAGTTCCAAGTTGCAACCGGAGACATCGCGGTTCCGCACATGCGCATACTCGTCACGGGTTCCACGGGCTTTGTCGGACGCCGGCTCGTCGAACGACTGGCCGATGAAGGGCACGACGTCCTCATCCTCCTGCGTGAGGATGGGGTTGCACCCGATTCGCGTGCGGAAATCCTTCATGCGCCGCACGATCTGGCGCGTCTTCGCTACCAGGAGGATTGGCCGGAAGGGCTGGACATCGTCATCCATCTGGCCGCGCTCAATCCCGAACGGGGCGATGCAGCCATGGACGATGCCGTTGCACTCAAGCGCGCCAATGCCGAGGGAACGGCCGCCGTGGCGCGCGTGGCCGCGCGCATGGGGGCGCGGCGCTTCGTCTTTGCCAGCACGGCCAATGTCCATGCCATGAACGGCGACAAGCCGATCATCGAGGATGACCGCCCGCAGCCCATGGACCCCTACGCCGCCTCCAAGCTGGAGGCGGAGCGGCGCCTGCGCGCCGAGCTGGAGGAAACGGGGACGGACTTCACCATCCTGCGCCTGCCTGCCATCTACGGTCCGGGCGGACGCGGCGCCATCGCCAAGCTGGAACGGCTGGCCGCCACCCGCCTGCCCCTGCCGCTGCGCAGCGCCCACAACCGCCGCAGCGTCCTGGCTGTGGACAATGCGGTGGAGGCCATGATCGAGGTCATGGACCATCCCATGGCCGCCGGGCGCACCTTCCTTCTGGCCGACAGCGAGCCCGTCACCATGGCCGAACTCGTGGCCGGCATGCGCGCGGCGCGCGGACGCAAGCCGGGCCTCGTCCCGCTGCCGGTGCCGCTCCTGCGCTTCCTGGCCCGGATCACCGGCCGCAAGGACATGGCCGACAGGCTCTTCGCCGCCTTCGTGGTGGATACGTCGAAGATCCGGCTGCGCACGGGCTGGCGGCCGCGCCTGACCACGCAGGAGGCGCTTGCCCTGTACGGACGGCAGGAGGACACAGAGGCATGAGTGCGCATACACCGGTCGATCCGGCCAAGATCGAACGCCAGAAACGGCTGGAGGAAACGCTGCGGGAGAACCTGAAGCGCCGCAAGCTCCAGGCGAAAGCCCGCAAGACGGGGTCCGCCCCTGCCGATCCGGATGATGCGCCGGAGCCGGACGCGGACTGATTCGTCTGCCGCAGGGCGTGATTCGCCCGCGCGATGCGGAATGTGATCATCGCATTGATTCAAAGCATGGACTTGCGCGTGGCCTGATTTTAGAAACCCTCTCACGAAGGAGTTTCGGATGATCGACTATCAGAGCCACTTCAAGTCCGCGATCGAAGCCCTGCACGCCGAAAAGCGCTACCGGGTCTTTGCCGATCTGGAGCGCATCGCGGGCGAGTTCCCGAGCGCCATCTGGCGCCATGACGGGCAGGCCGAACGCATCACCGTCTGGTGCTCGAACGACTATCTGGGAATGGGCCAGAACGAGAAAGTGGTCGATGCGCTGACGGCAGCCGGCCGCAGCATGGGCACGGGCGCGGGCGGCACGCGCAACATTTCCGGCACGAACCATCCGCTGGTCGAGCTGGAGCGCGAACTGGCGGACCTGCACGGCAAGGAGGCCGCGCTGGTCTTCACCTCCGGCTTCGTGTCGAACGAGGCGTCCATCTCCACCATCGCGCGGCTGCTGCCCGATTGCCTGATCCTGTCGGACGAGCTGAACCACGCCTCGATGATCGAGGGCGTGCGCAAGGCGGGCGGCAAGAAGCAGATCTTCCGGCACAATGACGTGGCGCATCTGGAGGAGCTTCTGGCCGCCGCGGAGCCGAACCGCGCCAAGCTGATCGTCTTCGAGAGCGTCTACTCGATGGATGGCGATGTCGCGCCCATCGCGCAGATCTGCGCCCTGGCAGAGCGCTACAACGCCATGACCTATATCGATGAGGTCCATGCCGTGGGCATGTACGGCGCGCGCGGCGGCGGCATCAGCGAGCGGGACGGCGTGGCCCACCGGCTCGACGTCATCGAGGGGACGCTCGCCAAGGCCTTCGGCGTCCTGGGCGGTTACATCGCCGGATCGCGCGACGTGATCGACGCCGTCCGCTCCTATGCGCCGGGCTTCATCTTCACCACGGCCCTGCCGCCTGCCCTTGCGGCTGCGGCCACGGCGTCGATCCGCCATTTGAAGGCGTCGGGGCTGGAGCGCGAAGGCCAGCAGCGGCAGGCGGCGCGCACCAAGCAAGTCCTGTCGAGCGCCGACCTGCCCGTCATGCCCTCCGATACGCATATCGTCCCGATCCTGGTGGGCGATGCGGAGCTGTGCAAACAGGCGAGCGACCGGCTTCTGACGCGGCACGGCATCTATATCCAGCCGATCAACTACCCGACGGTTCCGCGCGGGACCGAACGCTTACGCGTCACGCCCACACCCCTGCACGGCGATGTGCTGATCGACACGCTGCGCGATGCGCTGGTCGAAACCTTCCAGGCGGTCGGCATCCCCTTCGCCACCGAACGGCGCAATCTTCCGCAAGCGCCGGCGCAGGCAACCCCGCTCTTGGTGTCGAAGGCCGGCGGTTAAGTTTCACGGTCCTCAAGGCTTCCGGCGGCGTTCAGGTGGCGGACAGGGCATGGATTCGATAACGACGGCGCTGGTCCTGCTTCTGGCCGTGGTGGTCAGCGGCCCGCTGACGCGGGCGTCGCCCCTGCCCGTTCCCCTGCCTTTGGTGCAAATCGGCATCGGCGTCGGCATCGCCATGAGCGCCGACCTCAGTGTCGTGCTGCAGCCCGAAGTGTTCTTTCTCCTGTTCCTGCCGCCGCTGCTCTTCCTGGATGGCTGGCGCATCTCAAAGGAAGGCCTGTTCCGCGATGGCGCGACGATCCTGGCGCTGGCGCTGGGCCTCGTCGTCTTCACGGTTCTGGGCGTCGGGCTGTTCATCCACTGGTTGATCCCGGCCATGCCGCTCGCGGTCGCCTTCGCGCTGGCCGCCATCCTGTCGCCGACCGATCCGATCGCCGTCTCGGCTATCGCCAACCGTGTGCCCATTCCCAAGCGCCTGATGCACATTCTGGAGGGTGAATCCCTCCTCAACGATGCATCCGGCCTGGTCTGCATGCGCTTTGCGGTGGCGGCCGCGCTCACCGGCAGCTTTTCCCTGATGGATGCCATCGGCACCTTCGCCTGGCTGGCCGCCGGAGGCATCGCCATCGGCGTCCTTGTCGCCATGGCGGTCATCTACACCAAGAACTACGTCTCGCGCCGCTATGGTGAGGAAACCGGCTCCCAGATCCTGATCAGTCTGCTCATCCCCTTCGCGGCCTATCTGGCGGCCGAGCATCTGGAGAGTTCGGGCATCCTGGCGGCAGTGGCTGCCGGCATCGCCATGAGCTTTGCCGAACAGCGCGGCCAGACGGCCGCACAGACCCGCATCCGCCGCGCCTCCTTCTGGGACACGGTGCAGTTCAGCGCCAATGGCGTCGTCTTCGTGCTCCTGGGCGAACAGCTTCCGCGCATTGCCGACGGTGCCGCCCGGGCCGTGCGGGAAACGGGGCATCTGGAGCCGATCTGGCTTCTCGTCTACATCGTCGCCATCAACGCGGCGCTGATCGGGCTGCGCTTTCTGTGGACTTTCCTGTCGCTGCGCTTCACCCTGTTGCGGGCCGCGCGCCGGGGTGTCACGGTCCATGCGCCGAGCCGCCGCCTGGTGGCGGCCACGGCCCTGGCGGGGGTGCGCGGCGCCATCACCCTGGCGGGCATCCTGACGCTGCCGCTGACCATGATGGACGGCACCCCTTTTCCCGCGCGCGATCTCGCCATCTTCCTGGCGGCGGGCACGATCATCGTATCGCTGCTGATCGCCAGCTTCGGCCTGCCAGCGCTTCTGAAAGGGCTGAAACTTCCCCCGGAGCCCACCCATGCGGCCGAGGAAGACCATGCCCGCAACCTGGCCGCCAGGGCCGCCATCCATGCGATCGAGGCCTTCCAGCACGATCTGGGCAAAGGCCGCGCGGATGCCGATCTGTATGCCGAGGCGGCCGCCCGGGTCATGGAACTCTACCGCCTGCGCCTCGACCATGCATCGCAGACGGGCGAAGCGGCGGACCGCGTGCGGCGGGCCGACGATATCGAGAAGGCCCTGCGGCTGGCCGGCATCCAGGCTGAGCGAGACGTCTATTTCAGGCTGTCACGCGAGCGGCGGCTCGATCAGGATACGTCCCGCAAGCTGGTGCGGGAGATCGACCTTCACGAGACGCGCCTTCTCGGCTCCTGACGGGGCATCAGCCGCGATGCCCGCCGCCCTGCCCATCCTCGTCCTGGCCGCTCGCCTCCGTATCGCGGGCGGCGGCGGGCAAGGCGCCCTCGGCCCGGGCGGCGTCGGAAAGGGTCGACGGCCGGCGCGGCAGGCGCCGCGCCAGGAACGGCACCAGCAGCGCAATGCCGACGAAACGCACCACGTGATGGGCGGCCACATAGGCCGGATCGATGTCGAACTGGTAGGCGAGCACCGTCAACGCCTCCAGCGCGCCGGGCGCATAGGCCAGCGACACGCGGCCGATATCGAGCCCCAGCGCCCAGATGGCGACAATGCCCGACAGGGCAGACACCGAAATGCCGATGGCGAAGGCGCCGACGGAGGCCGGTAGAAGCTGCGGCAGGACGGACCGGTCTTCCCGGCGCAGGCGCGAACCGATCAGCGCCCCGATGGAGATGAGCGCCGGCACGGCCACGACATCGGGAACGCCGGCCGAGACGATATTGGCCCCGTGCAGGACGGCGCTGCCGATCAGCGCGCCGAGGATCAGGCCGCCGGGAACCCGGCTGAGCACGCCCAGCCAGGACAGGACGGCACAGACGGCAATCATCAACGGGTAATCGAAGGGCCCGCCGGGTGCCGCGCCGCGCCCCTCCGCCACCACGTCACCGCCCTCCAGCCAGCCGAGCAGCGGCACCAGGCAGGCGATCAGGAAGAACAGGCGGACCGTCTGCAGCACGGTGATGCGTGTCATGTCCGCGCGGGTTTCCGACGCCGCCGCCAGCACGAAGGACAGAGCCCCCGGCAGGGAGGAAAACAGCGCCGTCTCGCGGTCCCATTTGAAGACGCGTTCCAGGAAGAACATCGTCGCCAGGCAGACGAAGACGACGCCGATCATCTGGATGGCGAAGGACAGGGGCCAGATGGCGAGTTGCCCGATCACGGCCGGCGTCACGCCCGAGCCCGCCTGGACCCCCAGGATGAAGAAGGTCAGATCCCGCAACCGGTTGGGCATGACCACCTGGAAACCGGCCAGGACAGCCGCGAGCGTCGCCAGCATGGACCCCAGGAGCCAGCCGGCGGGCAGGCCCGCCGCATGCGCCACGGCGCCGCCGAGCGCTCCGATGATAAGCGTGATGAGAAAGCGGACCGGCCTCGGCAGCCGGTCGGTCTTGTGGCTGAAACCCGTCACGCCGCCTGCTGCACCCAACGGGCAATGCGAGAGGCCGCCTCCTCCACCTCGTCCAGCCGGCGGTGGTAGCAGGCGCGCAAATGGCCGGGTGCGCCCGGGCCGAAGGCGGCCCCCGGCGCCAGGCCCACATTGGCCTCGTCCACGATGCGGATGGCGGTGGCGCGCGCATCCGGGTGCCCGTCAATGGCAAAGAAGGCATAGAAGGCGCCAGCCGGCGGGATCATCGACACGCGATTGGTCGCCAGCAGCGTTTCGCAGAAGATCTCCCGCGCCTTGCCGGCCCGCGCGATCTGCTCGGTCACGAAGGTCTCGCCCTCCGTCAGCGCGGCGACGGCGCCGCGCTGAATAAAGGTCGCCACGCCGGAGTTGGAGTACTGGATCAGGTTCTCGATCACGTCGCCGAATTCGGCCGGCGCCTCGATCCAGCCGATGCGCCAGCCGGTCATCGCCCAGTTCTTGGAAAAGGAATTGACGAAGATCACCGGGTCGCCCGGATGCATCACGTCATGGAAGGACGGCGCCCGCCCGCCTTCGTAGTGGAAGCGGGAATAGATCTCGTCGGCGATGATGAATGTGTGCGTCTCGCGGGCGATCTGGAGAATCGCGCGCAGGGTTTCCAGATCGGCCGTCCAGCCCGTCGGATTGTTGGGCGAGTTCACGAAGATGGCCCGGCAATGCGGCGTGACCTTGGCCCGCAGCGCCTCGATGTCGAGCGTCCAGCCGGCATCGGTCGGCTGCAGCAACACTTCCACCGCACGCGCATGCGACAGGTTGGCGGCGGCGGCGAAATTCGGCCAGAGCGGGCCGACATGGACGAGTTCGTCGCCCTCTCCGCCCAGCATGGCAATGGCCGTCTGGATGGCATGCATGCCCGAACCGGTCACGAAGAAGCGCTCCGGCCCTTCCGGGTAATCGTAGAGCGCCTGCGTGTAGCGCGCGAGCGCCTCCCGCAGCTCGGGAATGCCGCGTTGCCAGGTGTAGAAGGTTTCGCCGGCCTCCAGGCTGCGACGGGCCGCATCGGTGATGAAGGACGGGGTCGGCATGTCCCCCTCTCCCACCCAGAGCGGCAGGAGGCCGGGCCGGCCCCGCGCATAATTGATGAGTGAGACGATCCCGCTCTCCGGCGCGGCGAGCGCGCCCTTCCGCAGGCGTGACAGATGGGTCATGACACGTCGATCCCGTAGCCGATGAGGCCTATCCGACAGGCCCGGTCGCGGTGCGGGATTGCGCTATTGTGGGCCCGTCGTCAAGGCCGGAGGGGGGCCGCGGCGCTTGCCGCGGCACCCGTCATGCGCCGGTATGAGGGCTTTAGAAATCGGTTCCGGGAATGCGGCCCGACCCCGGCGTCGCGCCCGGGCGGTTGGGATTGCCGGCCGCCAGGATGTCGCGGATTTCTTCCAGGAGCTTTTCGTCACGCGGGACTTCGGCCACCTCGGCGGGCTTGGCCTCTTCCTTGCGCTTCAGGCGGTTCATGCCCTTGACCACCATGAACAGCACGAAGGCCACGATCATGAAGTTGATGAGCAGCGTCAGGAACGCGCCATAGGCAAGCACCGGGCCCTGCTCGCGCGCCTGGGCAAGGCCGGCTGCCGTCACATTGCTGCTGAGCGGGATGAACAGGTTGGAGAAGTCGACCCCGCCCCCGGTGATCAGGCCGACGATGGGCATGATGACGTCGGCGACGATGGAATTGACCAGCCCCGAAAAGGCCGCACCAATGATAATACCAATGGCCAGGTCCACCATATTGCCCTTGAGGGCAAATTCCCGGAACTCCTTGAGCATTGACTATCCCCTCTCGATCATCGGGCTGCGGACACGGCCCCGTGATGCACGACAATGTTCAAGCCTTCCGGCAGATGCAACTTCAAATTGAACGGAGGCGGAAAGCGATGCCGCTTTGCCACGTGCGCGAGTTCAGGTAGAACGGCGGGACTCTGGCGTAAGCTGCATGAGGACACATGGCGGGCCATTCCATCGTCATCGATCGGGCAATGTTCGACGATGCGCTCATCTCCGACGAACTGGCGGAGCTGAATTCTTCCATCATCTCCTTCCAGAAGACCCGCCCAGGGCCCTGGGATTTTCCGGAAGAGGTGGTCCGCCAGGCGCGGCGCGAGGGCAAGGGCGTCTTCCCACCCTACCGCGCGGACGAGAATGCGCGGCTGATCGTGCTGCGCGGGCGCGACGGCCACGAAATTCCGGCACGGATGATCGTCCCCACGGGGCGCCCGGCGCGTGGAACCTACCTGCATCTGCATGGCGGCGGCTGGGTCTTTGGCGAGGCGATCGAACATGATGGCGCGCTGCGCCAGCTGGCGGAGGCGACGGGCCTCGTCACCCTGGCCATCGACTACCGGCTTGCGCCCGAACATCCCTTCCCGGCAGCGCCGCAGGATTGCGAGGACGTGGCGCTCGCCCTTGCGGCCGGCGCGATCGACGGCGCACCCACCGGCTTCCTTGCCATCGGCGGCGAGTCGGCGGGCGCGCATCTGGCCGTCCTGACGCTGATTTCCTTGCGCGACGGGCATGGCATGACGCCCTTCCGCGCGGCCAATCTGAATGCCGGCTGCTATGATCTGTCTCTTACGCCCAGCGTGCGCAACGCGGGCGAAGAACGCCTCGTTCTCAATACGGACGACGTGAAGGAATTTGTCATGCGCTTCGTGCCGGAAGACCGCCCCTTGCGCGATCCGGCCGTATCGCCCCTCTATGCCGATCTTTCCGGGCTGCCGCCCGCGCTCTTCACCATCGGGACGAAGGACCTGCTCCTCGACGACACGCTGTTCATGGCATCGCGCTGGACGGCGGCCGGAAACATCGCCGACCTGTCGGTCTGGACCGGCGCCTGCCATGTCTTCCAGGCCTTCGAGCGCAAGGCGGGTGAGACCTCCCGCCGGGAGATGGCCCGCTTCCTGTCCCGCGCCGCCGACACGGCGCTTGCCGCCACGGGCGAGCCCCGTTGACGCCCCCCATGATCGCGGACGCATGATGACCCGAGACGACACCATCTACAAATTGCTGCCGGCCGCTCTGTGGCAGAAGGCGGTCGATGCCGGCCAACTCGATGGTGCGCCGGTGGACCTCCAGGACGGCTTCATCCACTTCTCGACCGCCACGCAGCTGCGTGAGACGGCCGACAAGCATTTCGCCGGCCAGGCCGATCTCATCCTCCTTGCGGTGGATGCGCGCGCGCTCGGCTCCGAGCTGCGTTGGGAACCCTCCCGGGGCGGCGCGCTTTTCCCTCATCTGTATGGTCCCCTGCCGCTTGCGGCCGTGCTCGATGCGCGCCCGGTCGAAACGCTGCAGGACGGCCGCCATGTCTTTCCGGAGACTGTCCGATGAGCGTCGCCTATCGCTGGGCAAAGCCCCTTCTGTTCAAGCTGGATCCGGAACGCGCCCATACGCTGTCCATCCGCGCCTTGCAGTCGGGACTGGTGCCGAGGGTAGAAGCGCCGTCCGATCCACGCCTGCGCGTGAGCCTGGCGGGTCTGGATTTTCCCAATCCTCTGGGGCTCGCTGCCGGCTATGACAAGAACGCCGCCGTGCCCGATGCATTGCTGCGCCTGGGCTTCGGCTTCGTGGAGGTCGGGACGGTCACCCCCGTCCCCCAGGAGGGCAATCCCAAGCCCCGCATCTTCCGCCTGCCGGAAGCGGGCGCGATCATCAATCGCCTCGGCTTCAACAATGAAGGCCATGCGGATGTGGCCGCCCGGCTGAAGAAGCGGGTCCGCAAGGCGGGGATCGTCGGCGTCAATATTGGCGCGAACAAGGATGCGACCGACCGGATCGCCGACTATGTGGCCGGCATCCACTGTTTCGCGCCGCTCGCCAGCTACCTGACCATCAACATTTCGTCGCCGAATACGCCGGGCCTGCGCAACCTGCAGAAGGGCGGCGAACTGTCCGAGCTTCTGGACGCGGCTTCCGCCGCACGGGACGGCGCCGCGGCGCTGGCGGCAGTCCCGCCCTGCCCGATCTTCCTGAAGGTTGCGCCCGATCTCGACCTTGCGGAGATCGGCGCCATCGCCGACGCGGCAAGGAAGTATCGGCTCGACGGGCTGATCGTCTCCAACACGACCGTCTCGCGCTACGGGATCGAAGGGCGTGCCCATGCGCTGGAAGCGGGCGGCCTGTCCGGCCGACCGCTGATCGGGCGGTCCAGTTTCGTGCTGGCGGCCTTCCGCAAGGCGCTCGGGCCCGATTATCCGCTCATCGGCGTCGGCGGGGTGGAAAGCGCCCGTACGGCGCTGGCCAAGATGGAGGCCGGGGCCGATCTGGTTCAGCTCTATACCTCTCTCGTCTATGCCGGGCCGCGCCTGCCGCTGCGCATCCTGAACGGGCTCATGCATTATCTCGACAAATCGGGCGCGCCGAACCTGAAGCGCATTCGCGATACGCGCATCGACGAGATCCTGCAGCGCGGCCCGCCGCCCGCGCAATAGGCCTGCCCGCCACGCCCCCGCTCGTTCACCACCCGGCCTATGATGCCCGGTTCGAACCCGGCCATCGCTTTCCCATGTCGAAATTCTCGCGCATCGCAGAGATTCTGGCAGAGGACGGCATCGTCGGGCCGGCCGGCTTCCACCCGGCCGTACCGGCGTCCGAAAGCTGGCTCGAGCGGGCGCATGATCCGGCCTATGTCCAACGCATCCTGACGGGCACTGCCACGCGGGCCGAGGAGAAGGCCATCGGCTTTGCGGTGGATGCCCGCGTGACGCAGCGATCCCTTCATGCGACCGGTGGCACGGTGGTGGCCGCCCGGCTCGCGCTGGAACATGGCCTTGCCTGCAACACGGCCGGCGGCAGCCATCATGCCGGCCCGCATGGCGGCGCGGGCTTCTCCGTCTTCAACGATGTCGCCGTGGCGGCCGCCACGCTGATCGCCGATGGTGATGTGCAGCGCTGCCTCGTCTTCGATTGCGATGTGCACCAGGGCGACGGGACGGCGCGTATCTTTGCGCAGGACCCGGCGGTCTACACGCTGTCCATCCACTGCGCCCGCAATTACCCGACCGACAAGGCCACGTCCGACCGGGACGTCGCCCTGCCCGACGGGGTCGTGGATGCAGCCTATCTTGCGCTGCTGCCGGCCCTGTTGACGCAGTCGTTTGCGGCCGCCGCCCCCGACATCGTCTTCTACAATGCCGGGGTGGACCCGCATATGGACGACCGGCTGGGCCGCCTGTCCTTGAGCGATGGCGGGCTTGCCGAGCGTGACCGGCGGGTCATCGGCTTCTTCCGGGAGCGTGGCATCCCGGTGGTGGGCGTGATCGGCGGCGGCTACAGCCGCGATATCGACGCTCTCGCCCGCCGCCACACCATCCTGCACCGCGTTGCGACGGAGTTCCGCTAGGGCCTGGAGGGACCTACCGCGAAACGCGCAGCAGGAGCACGCCGAGCAGGGTGACGAAGGAGGAGCAGATCCGCCGCCAGTCCATGCGCTCGCGCAGGACCAGCGTCCCGATCAGCACGGCGAAGACGATCGAAATTTCGCGCAAGGCCGACACCATGGCGATGGGCGCCTGCGAAAAGGCCCAGGTCACGAGCGCATAGGCGATGAAGGAGACCGGCCCACCCAGATAGAGCGTGCGGCCGGGATGGCGGATGGTGGCCGCCAGCGCCTTGGGCTGGCGCACCGCGATGACGATGGCCAGGAGCGCGGCATTCAACGTTGCCGATGCGCCATAGAAGGAGAAGCTGTTGCCGGCCAGCCGTGCGCCGACCCCGTCATTGAGCGAATAGGTGGCGATGATGACGCTCGTCGCAAGCGCCCAGAACAGGCCCGCCCCGGTCAGGCTGCGGCCGCCGCGCCCGGCAAAGACGAGGCTCATGACCCCGCAGGCGATCAGAAGCACAGAGCCGCTCTGCAGCGGCGAGAGCACTTCCCCGATCAGCACCGCGCCGGCCACCGCCGTGATGACGGGCGCCGCGCCGCGCGCAATGGGATAGACCTGCGTGAAGTCCGCGACGCGATAGGCGTTGAGAAGGCAGATGTAATAGAAGGTGTGGATCAAGGCGGAACTGACCACGTAGGGCCAGCTTTCCGCGGCCGGCAGGCCGAACCACAAGATGGCCGCGAGGCCGAGCGGCACGCCGCCCAGTGCCACGCCGAAGGCTCCGGCATATTTGTCGGACTGCGTCTTCAGCATGGCGTTCCAGGTCGCATGCAGCAGCGCCGCGCAGAGCACTGCCGCAAAGACGAGCGGTGTCATGTCAACGCTTTCCCATCTTGGCAAAGCGCGAGATCAGGAAGATCGGCACCACGATGACGGCGCCCAGCAGGAAGTAATCGAAGGCCCGGTTGAGCGAACCGAAGACCGAGAACCAGAGATAGCGGACGAAATCCACGACCCAATCGACCAGTTCCATCGGCCGCAGGTCCAGCCAACTCATCAGGATGCCGACCAGAAGGGAGATGATCGCCAGCTTGACGATGACCGCCAGCGGCGAGCCGCCGAGGAAATTGGAAACGGAACCCGACATCGGCAACCTCTCAGGGCGGGGCAGGCTTTTCCGGCCGGTGCCGGCAGCCCATCATAGCGCAGCGGACGGCCGTGGCCATCCTCGTGCCCCGCAGTTAGGCGCCCCGTGCGGCGCTGGCAAGGCGGATCAGTCGAGCATGGCGATCAACGTATCGATGCGGTCGGCTTCGAAGGCCGGCTTGTCCCAGCGCAGGCGCGACACGCGCGGAAAGCGCATCGCCACGCCCGAACGGTGCCGCGGGGAGCGCTGCAGCCCCTCGAAGGCGACTTCGATCACCAGCCCGTGGCCCGGCTCGGCCCGCACCGCGCGCACCGGGCCGAAGCGCTCGGTCGTATTGTCGCGCACATATTTGTCGAGCTGCTTCAGCTCCGCATCGGTGAAGCCGAAATAGGCCTTGCCGACGGGGACGAGCTCGGGCGCATCGTCCGGACCGCTCCAGACGCCGAACGTGTAGTCGGAATAGAAGCTGGACCGCTTGCCATGGCCGCGCTGCGCATACATCAGCACCGCGTCGATGACATGCGGATCCCGCTTCCACTTGAACCAGGGCCCTTTCGGCCGCCCGGCCAGATAGGGCGAATCGACCCGTTTGAGCATCACCCCCTCGATGACCGGATGGGGCGGCGCCATGCGCAGCTTCTCCAATGCGTCGAGATCGGCATAGGCCACGTTGGGCGACAGGTCGAAGCGCGTCGGATCGAGCCGTTCCATGAAGGCCTTCAGCCGCGCGCGCCGCTCGGCATAGGGCAGCGCGCGCAAATCCGTAGCGCCGTCCTGCAGAAGGTCGTAGGCGCGCACGAAGACTGGGTGCTTCTTCATCACCGCCGCGCTGACCGCCTTGCGGTTCAAACGCTGCTGCAGGTCCGAGA
This sequence comes from Aureimonas frigidaquae, assembly GCF_001463905.1. Taxonomy (GTDB): domain Bacteria; phylum Pseudomonadota; class Alphaproteobacteria; order Rhizobiales; family Rhizobiaceae; genus Aureimonas; species Aureimonas frigidaquae. The sequence continues at coordinate 182,941 of NZ_BBWR01000008.1, read as the reverse complement.
AGGTCCCGGCGACAATGCCGGCCGCGCCCTCGCCGCGTGCCGCAAGGCCGGGTGCGGCAGCCCGCGCGACGAGCAGTTCCCCGTCGATCGCGCCCTCATAGTCCATCGCATCGATCAGATCGGGAAAGGCTGCGGAAATATCGTCCCCCGTGCGGGAATAGAGCCGACGGCTGCCGCCATCGCTCGTCGCCTGGACGCGGATCCCGTCCCATTTCCATTCGGCGGCATAGAGTTCGGGATCGATCCGGGGATAATCCGGCGCCTCCAGCGCATGCGACAGCATGACCGGGCGGAACGGCGCCAGCGCCGCCGAGACGGGCTTGTCGGCGCGCCCCTCCAGCCAGGCGAAGAGCCCGGCATAGGGTGGCCGCAACCCGTGCCACAGCTCCTCGATCTCGGTCACGTCCCGGCTGCCGAAATCGGCCAGCGCCTGCTTGGCGAGCCGGGCCGAAACGCCGATGCGCATCGACCCCGTCACGAGTTTCAGAAGAGCGTAGCGGCCGGTGGAATCCAGCCGGTCCAGCCATCCCTCCACCAGGCGTGGCCCCTCGCGCCGGCTGGCCGTCTCCAGCGCCGCCACGATGCCGGACAGGGTCAGGGCCTCGTCTCCCGCATCCACATCCGGACCCGGCCAGACGAGCGCGATCGTCTCTGCAAGGTCCCCGACATAATCGTAGGAGTAGCCGAACAGGACCTCGTCCATCCGCTCCGTCATGAGCGCCCGCAGCATGGCCGGCTTGACGCTGGAAATATCGAGCTCCCCCGTCAGCGCCGCCAGCGCGTAACCGCGCTCGGGGTCCGGCTGGCGCCGGAAATGATCCACCAGAAGCCGCAACTTGCCGTTCCGGCTCGGCGTCAGGAGCAGACGATCCAGAAGTTCGGCAAATTCTTCCATGCGCGCTGCGCCCTTCCCTGCCCGGCTGTCCCTTTTCGGGAAACTAGGGCCGGGACGGCCGGAGCGGTAGGCTGCCTGCACGCGCCAGCGCCACCATTCCGCTGATCCGCATTTTTCAACACGCAGGAACGATCATGGATACTCTACCGATCCGCGAATGACTTCTTTATGTCTTGGAGGGTGGCAGACGCGACCACCAAAACCGCCCCGCATTGGATGACGCATGGACGACGAGCAGACAGAGCCCAGGCTGAGAGGGAAACACCCGATCGAGGATCTGATCTACGACCGGTTGGTCGACGCCATCATCGACAAGCACCTCCGGGCCGGGGAGCATGTCAACGAGGTCAAGCTGGCGGAAGCCTACGACGTGCCCCGCTCCAGGGTGCGGCGCGTCCTGGAGCGCCTGCGCGACGAGGATGTCGTGGTGTTCGAGCTGAACCGTGGCGCCTTCATCAGCCGTCCGACGGTGGAGGAAGCACGCCATGTCTATGAGGCGCGCCGCGAACTGGAACTGATCACCGTCCGGCTGGCCTGCGAAAGGGCCGGCCCGGCCGACCTCGACCGCCTGCGCGCCCATCTTCGCGTCGAGCGCGATGCCTTCGATAAGCACGATCCCGGCGTCAATCGAATCGCCGGCGAGTTCCACTACCTGATCGCATCGATCGCCGGAAATCCCGTCATCGAGAAGATGCTGGCCGTGCTGATACGGCGCGGCGTGCTCATCCAGTCCGTCTATGAGCGCAAAGGCGGCATCTTGTGCCTAACGCATGAGCATGAACGCATGGTGGAGCATATTGCGGAGCGCCGCCCGCAGGATGCGATGGACGAGATGCTCCATCATTTCGAGCATATTCTGGCGAGCCTCGACCTGTCGGAAACCCGCCGCCTGGAAGCCGATATCTACGAATTTCTGCGCGACTGACCCTCCGCCCCGGGTCGACTGGCCGCAGTAAAACGCGGTTTGGCACGCGCCTTGCAACTCCCTCAGATATTGCACGCAATCATGCTGGCAATAGTGGAACGGGTTGTTGCAATGGGAAGTTCGACACTGCACCGGGACCTGATCGGCTACGGATCCGCGCGTCCGGGCGGGCGGTGGCCGAACGGCTCGCGGCTCGCGATCAATGTCGTCGTCAATTACGAGGAAGGGTCCGAACGGTCCTTCGCCATGGGGGATCCCGACCAGGAAGCGATGACGGAATGGGGAAGCTACCCCTTTCCCAAGGACATCCGGAACCTGGCGATGGAGTCGATGTACGAATACGGCTCACGCGTGGGCATCTGGCGTATCCTCGACGCCCTGAGGGGATCGAACATCCCGTCCACCTTCTTCGCCTGCGCGGTCGCCTTCGAACAGAACCCGGAGGTCGCCCGGACCGTGGTGGCCGACGGCCATGAGGTCTGCAGCCACGGTTACCGATGGGAGGAAGTCTTCCGCCTGACCGAGGAGGAGGAGCGCGAGCATATCGCGCTGGCCGTCCAGTCCTTCGAGAAGACCTGTGGACGGCGTCCGGTGGGTTGGTATTGCCGGTACGGGCCGAGCGTGCGCACCCGCCGGCTGATCACCGAGGAAGGCGGCTTCCTTTACGATTCCGATGCCTATAACGACGACGTGCCGTATTTCGTCGAAGCGGCCGGGCAGCGCCGTCTCGTGGTGCCCTATACCTGCGACGTCAACGACATCCGCTTCTGGAACGCACCCGGCCTCGTGCAGGCGGACGATTTCTACCTGTACATGAAGGAGACCTTCGAGGTCCTCTATGCCGAGGCCGCGACCGGCCCGCGGATGATGTCGATCGGCCTGCACCCGCGCATGATCGGCCGCCCGGGACGCATCCGGTCGCTGAAGCGCTTCTTCGACTTTGCCGGCCACTATGCCGACGTCTGGTTCGCAACGCGCGAGGATATCGCCCGGGCCTGGCTGGAACGCGAGGATGGCGGCGATGCATGAGATCGTCGCGGCCCCGATCAGCGCCCATGCCTTCGAACCTTTCGGAGACGTGCTTCTGGAGGATGCAGGCTCGCTGACGCCCTGGAACGGTCGATCGAGTGCCGAGGGCGTCCTCGAAAAGCTGGCGGCCGCCCGGCCGGCTCATGATGGGCGCCACGTCCTCACCCTCCTCGAGCGCCACGTCCATTCGACGCAGGCTTTCTTCCCTCTCGATCCCGAACCCTATCTCGTCGTCACCGCGCCCGATGGGCCGGAGGGTGGCCCGGATCTGCAAGGCCTCGTCGCCTTCGTCGCCCCGGCGGGGGCGGTGATCCAGTACCGCCCCGGCGTCTGGCACGCACCCATGACGACACTGGGGCGCAGCGGCCGCTTCGCGATGCACGTCTTCAAGGACGGCTCCGATGCCGATTGCGAGTTCCTGCCAATTCCTCCGGCCGCGGTGCGGCTGGAGGCTGCCCAGCGCGCACATGTCCCGCATCCCGAATCCGGACCGGCGCCGACCTTTCCCACCACACTCATCAAGGAGTGACTGTCGATGCGCATGAAAACATGGTCATCCACTTTGTCCGCCATGGCGCTCTGCCTGGTGGCGGCAACGTCCCCCGCACTGGCCCAGACGGCGAGCGAAACGCTCATCGTGGCGGGTCCCCGGACACCGGAGTCTCTCGACCAGGAATATCCGCCGACCGAAGCGGGCCACGAGGCGCGCCGCAACATCTTCGAGCGGCTTCTCATCTACGGCATGAAGGCCGACGAAAGCGGTGCGCAGGTCGAGGACTTCTCCAAGATCGAAGGCGCGCTTGCAGAAACCTACGAATTGTCGCCCGATAACAAGTCGATCACCTTCCACCTGCGCAAGGGCGTGAAGAGCGCCGCCGGCAACGAGATGACCGCAGACGACGTCATGTGGACGTTCGAGCGCGGCTGGAACATGAAGGCGACGTTCCACTGGTACATGACGCAGATCCTGAAGATCGAGAGCTTCGACTCCTTCCAGAAGGTCGACGATTACACGGTCAAGGTGACGATCCCAAAGCCGTCGCTGCTCCTGGCACGTCTGTGGATCAACAACGATCTCGGCATCATCGACTCCGCCGAGGCCAAGAAGCACATCACGCCCGAGGATCCCTGGGCGGCGCGCTTCCTGTCGACCGACAGCGCCTCCTTCGCGCCCTATCACATCGCCAAATTCTCTCCCGGGCAGGAGGTGATCTACGAATCCAACCCCAACTACTATCGGGGCGAAGCCAAGCTGAAGAAGATCATCTTCCGCGAGATGCCGACCTCGTCCAACCGCGTCGCCGCGCTCCAGGCCGGATCGATCGACGTGGCCGAGTGGCTGACCCCGCGTGAGATTTCGCTGGTCGAGAAACTGCCGACGGTGAAGGTCTGGAAGGTCTTCGGCAACTACACGCACCGCCTGGAAATGAACAATTCCATGGCGCCCTTCGACAAGGTGGAGGTGCGTCAGGCACTGAACTACCTGGTGCCGCGGCCCGAGATCGAGCAGAGCGTGTACATGAACACGGCGCGCCCGACCAAGAGCCCCGTGTCGGAAATCTACCCCGCCTACAGCGAGGCGGCCTTCGCCTATGACGACAATCTCGACAAGGCCAAGGAACTGCTGGCGAAGGCCGGCTATCCCGACGGCTTCAAGACCGAACTCGGCTATCGCACAGGCGAGCCCCTGGAAGAGCAGATGGCGGTGGTGCTGAAGACATCCTTCGCACGGGCCGGCGTGGAGCTCGAACTGGTGAAGCTGCCGGCATCGAGCCTGGTGGAGCGCTACTCCAAGGGCACCATGCCCATGTTCTTCATCCGCGACATGGCGATCGTTCCGGATGCGGCCTACGTCGCCAACCTGTTCATCAACAGTCAGTCGATGGTGAACTTCTCGAAGTACAAGAACACGGAAGTCGATGGGCTCATCAACAACGCGCTCACTTCGACCGACGAGGCCGCCCGCGAGGCCGACATGAAGAAGGTGCAGGACATCGTCGTCCAGGAAGCGCCCTGGGTCTTCCTGTTCAATCCGGGTTACCAGCTTGCCGTCAGCAGCAAGGTGAAGGGCTTCTCCTGGTACACGCCCAACAGCAACAACTGGTACGACTTCAGCAAGTAAGCTGGAGCCCGATCCCAAGCTAGGCCCGGCCGGGAGCCCTTCCCGGCCAGCTTCCCTGCCAACCCGCAGACGCTCACGATCGCGGAGATCCCCGATGTTCATCGCAGCCCGCAAAGGGTGGCAAATCTTGCCGCGCAGCCTTCAGATCGTCCTGGCACGGCTGGCGCTGGTGATACCCCAGATGTTCGGCGTCCTGTTCGTCACCTTCTTCCTGATCCGCCTTCTGCCCGGCGATCCGGCCGTGCTTCTGCTCGGCAACATGGCGACGCCCGAGGCCGTGGCGCAGCTGCGCGACAGGCTGGGCCTGAACGACAGCATCTGGACGCAGTTCGTCACCTATTGCGGCAATGTCCTCAACGGCGATCTCGGCATTTCCATCTTCACCTCCAATCCGGTGACGGTCGATCTGATGGAGCGCGCGCCCGCCACGCTGGAACTGATCTTCTACGCCATGATCCTGACCGTCCTCATCGGCGTGACGGTCGCCATCATCTCCGTCGTGCGCGCCGGCGGCCCGGTCGACATCGCATCCCGCGTCTACGGGCTGGCGGCCGGCGCCATTCCCGATTTCTGGATCGGCCTGATCCTGGTCTACGTGTTCTTCACCATGCTGGGCTGGGCAGCGCCGCCCTTCGGGCGCATCGACGCGCTCCTGAGCGCACCACCCTACGTGACCGGCTTCTACACGATCGACGCCCTGCTGGCCGGCGACATGGAGGCCCTGCGATCGGCGGCCGGCCGGCTGGTGCTGCCGGTCATCACCATCGCCATGGTCAATGCCGGCGCCTTGATGAAGATGACGCAGAGCATCTTTGCCGGCGTGTGGCGCAGCGATTTCGTGCGGCATGCGCGCGCCTGCGGCGTGCCCGAACGGGTGATCGTGCGCGCGGCGCTGCGCAACAGCCTGCCGCCCATCATCACCATCGTCGGCTTCCTGGTCGGCTTCCTGCTGGGCGCCGCCGTCCTGGTGGAGACCATCTTTTCATGGGGCGGCCTCGGCCAATATGCCGTGCAGGCCGTGATGAGCAGCGACTACCCGGCCTTGCAGGGCTTCATCCTCGTCGCCGCGGCCTTCATCCTCATCGTCTACCTCGTCGTCGACATTCTCTACGAACTCGCAGATCCGAGGATCAAGGTATGAACATCGTTCCCGTGCCGCTCCGGCGACCGGCGGCAATCGTCGGCCTTTCGCTGCTCTTTCTGCAGATCGTGGCGATCCTCTTCGCCCCGGCCTTGAGCCCTTACGACCCCGTGCAGGCAGATCCCCTCGCCTCGCTCATGCCGCCATCGCCCGAACACTGGTTCGGGACCGACATCAACGGCATGGATGTCCTGTCGCGGATCATCTACGCCACGCGGATCAACCTTCTGATCAGCGTCTCCTCCGTCCTCCTGGCCTTCGTCATCGGCGTGCCGCTCGGCCTGCTGATCGGCTATTACCGAGGCCTTCCCTCGAACCTCGCCATGCGCCTCTTCGACTTCATCCAGGCCTTCCCGATCTTCGTTCTGGGCATGGCGCTGGTTTCGGTCATGGGGCAGGAAATCTGGAATGTGGCGATCGTGCTTGCCATCCTGTTCATTCCGATCTTCGCCCGCCTGATCCGCGCCGAGATCCTGTCGCTGCGTGAACGCCCCTTCGTGGCAGCGGCGCGTTGCAGCGGTGCCACCGATCTCGACATCATGTTCCGGCATCTCCTGCCGAACGCGTTGATGCCGGCCATGGTGCAGGTCTCCATCTCGATCGGCATGGCGATCCTTCTGACCGCCGGTCTGTCCTTCATCGGCGCCGGCGTTCGCATGCCGGTGCCCGAATGGGGCCTGATGGTTTCGTCCGGCGCGCAGCAGATGATCCTGGGCGTGTGGTGGGTCTCTCTTTTTCCGGGGCTTGCCATCGTCATCGCCGTCCTCTGCTTCGCGCTTCTGGGCGATGTCGTGCGCGACCTGCTCGACCCGACCAAGGCCGCCCGCACCGGCGGCGATCCGGCGCTGCTGCCCCTGGACCTGCCGATGGGAGATGGCCGATGACCACGCCCGCCCTGCACAAGGAGCCGGCGCTCCTGAAGATCGAGGGCCTCAACGTCGCGGGCCTGTCCGATGCGGGCGAGCGGCCGATCCTGCGGGATTTGGATTTCGAGCTGCGCCGCAACGAAATCCTCGGCATCGTGGGCGAAACAGGAGCCGGCAAGTCGATCCTCGCCCGGGCCATGATCGATCTTCTGCCCCCGGGCGTTCGCCGCACGAGCGGCGAAGTCTTCCTGCGGGGACGGCCGATCAGCCAGCTCACCGATCGTGAACGCCGCGCCATGCGCGGCGGCGACATCGCCCTGATCGGCACCAACGCCAAGGCGCTGCTGGACCCGGTCGAGATGGTCGGCAAGCAGGTCGTCCGGGTGCTGCGCAGCCACCGCCGCATGTCGCGGGGGGAAGCATGGCAACGTGCGGTGGAACTTCTGGCCAGCGTCGGGATCGTCGATCCCGAGCAGCGTGCCCGGGCCTATCCGCACGAGCTTTCGGGCGGCATGGCGCAGCGGGTCGTCATCGCCATGGCGCTGATCACGGAACCGAAGATCGTCCTTGCCGACGACGCCACGCTCGGCCTCGACGCGACGGTGTCGGTCCAGGTCCTCGACATGCTGGTCGACCGCGCCCGCACGCTCGGCGTCTCCGTCGTGCTCATCACCCACGATCTCGGCATCATCGCGCATTATTGCGACCGCGTCGCCATCATGCGCCAGGGCCGCATCGAAGAGATGGACAAGACGGCCGCCTTCCTGGCCGGCCCGCAGACGAGCTACAGCCGCGAACTCCTGGAGGCGGCGAAAGCCCGTCCGGTCCCGGCGCTGCGGCGGACCGGCAGCCAGGACGCGCCGCTCCTGGCGGTCCGCAACCTCACCAAGCTGTTTGCCGGCAGCAGGCCGGGCGAGATCGTCCGCGCAGTCGATGATGTCTCCTTCGACATCGCCCGTGGCCAGACGCTCGCGCTCGTGGGGGAAAGCGGCTCGGGCAAGACGACGATCGGCCAGTGCCTGGTGCGGCTGATCGAGAGCACATCGGGGCAGATCCTCTTCGACGGAGAGGATGTCACCAAGGTTCCGGAAGGCTCCTTCCGCAAGCTACGCCGGCGCGTGCAGATGGTGTTCCAGGAGCCCTATGTCGCCCTGAACCCGCGCTGGCGGGTGCGCCACCTCGTCGACGAGCCGCTGCGCATGCTGGAGCGCATGCCCTCTGCCGAACGGCTGAAACGCGTGCACCGCGTGCTCGAACTGGTGAACCTGCCGAGCCGCTATGCCGAGCTGTTCCCCCATGAGTTGACGGCGGGGGAGCAGAAGCGCGTCGGCATGGCACGGGCGCTCGTGACCGAGCCGGATTTCGTCATCTTCGACGAGCCGACGACCGCGCTGGACATCCGCGTCCGCGCCCAGATCATCGATCTCGTTCGGGACCTGCAGTCGCGCATGGGCCTGTCGGCCCTTTTCATCACGCACGACCTGAATTCGGTTCGCTCGCTCGCGCATGATGTCGCGGTGATGAACCGGGGGCGCATCGTGGAGACGGGGTCCATCGACGACGTGTTCCGCCAGCCGCAGGATCCCTACACGCGCAAGCTCCTGTCTGCGGAACTGGCCGTCGAGCATGAGGCAGCGGCCCACGGGGTCGCTGTATCCAGGGTGGAGGTCACAGGATGAGCGACGCAACCATACTCGTAACCGGCGCTTCCGGCCTGATCGGCCAGCGCCTCCTGGCCCGGCTCTTGGCGGATGGCCGCGCGGCGCTCGGCATCGACATATCCCGCAAGGCCGGGCATGTGCCGGTGGAGATCGCGGATGTGGCGGACATCCACCGCCTGCACGCGCTGGCGTCCAGGGCTGGGGTGACGTCCGTCATTCATTGCGGCGCCGTCTCCGGCCCGATGGTGCTGATCGACAATCCCTACGGCATCGTGCAGGCGAATGTCGTCGGCACGGCAAACATGCTCGAACTCGCGCGCATCCGGGGCATGCGGCGCTTCGTCTTCTGTTCCTCGACAAGCGCCTACGGGCCGACGCCCGAGCCGGGGCCGGGTGCCTCGGCCATCCTCGAAGACGCGCCGCTGCGCCCCTCCAGCGTCTACGGCGCCACGAAAGTGGCCGGCGAACAGCTTTTGGCAGGGTACCGCAAGCAGCACGCGCTCGACGCCGTGGCGATCCGCCTGTCCTGGGTCTACGGCCCCGGCCGCACGACGGACTGCGTCATCCGCACGATGATCGAGGATGCCCTGGCCGGCCGGCCGACGCAGCTGCCCTATGGCGGCTCCTTCCCCCGGCAGTTCATCCATGTGGACGATGCCGTGGACGCGCTCATCGCAGCCCATGATGCGCCCGCCTGCCCGCGCAGCGTCTACAACGCCACCGGGGGCAGCTTCCTGACGATCGACGCCATCGCCGGCCTGGTCGAAAAGCAATTTACGCAGGCGCGGATCGAGGTGCCCGAAGGCCCCGACCCGCTCGACGATTACCAGCACCGCTTCGACATCACCGCCATCGCGCAGGACCTCGGCTTCGTTCCGTCCCGCACGCTGGACGAGGGTATCGCCGCCTATGCGGACTGGCTCGCGCACCGCTGACACGATGACAATGGAGACGAGCATGCAACAATTCGATCTGACCGGGCGCACCGCCCTTGTGACCGGCGGCAGCCGCGGTATCGGCGGCGCCATCGTCGAACTCTTCGCCGCCCAGGGCGCGAAGGTCGGCTATTGCCAGTATGGCGACGATGCGAATGCGGCCGACCTGGCAGCGCGCATGGCTCAGAAGGGAACGCCGGTCTTCCACACCATATGCGACGTTTCCAGCCCGGCCGATGTGGAGGCCTTGGCAGAATGGAGTGCCGAAGCGCTCGGTCATGTCGACATTCTCGTCAACTGCGCGGGCATCGGCGGCGACCTTCCGTTCGAGGATATCTCGCTTCAGGACTTCGACGCCGTCATGGGCGTCAATCTGCGCGGGACCTTCATGGTCACGCAGAAATTCTATCCGGCAATGGCGGCGCGCGGCTGGGGCCGGATCATCAACTTCGCATCGCAGCTCGCTTACAAGGGTGCGCCGGGCCTGACCCATTATTGCGCGGCCAAGGCCGGAATCGTCGGCCTGACACGCTCGCTCGCCTATGAAGCGGCCCCGAAGGGCGTCACCGTCAATGCCATCGCCCCCGGCCCTGTCGAAACCCATATCCTGATGGGCCTCAGCGACGAATGGCGCGCGATGAAGAAGGCGCAACTGCCGATCGGCCGCTTCGGGCGCGTCGACGAGATCGCGCCGACCGCGCTTCTTCTTGCCTCGGAGGCCGGGTCCTTCTTCATCGGCCAGTCCCTGTCGCCCAACGGCGGCGACGTCCTTCTCTAGCCCGCACGGAAGTTCTTCATGTTCGATATGGTCATCCGCAACGGAACGGTCGCCACGGCGTCCGATGTCTTCAAGGCGGACGTCGCCATCCGCGACGGACGCATCGTCCAGGTGGGCGAAGCGCTGGGTGAGGCGGCCAAGGTCATCGACGCGGCCGGCCGGCTGGTCCTGCCGGGTGGCATCGACAGCCATGTCCATCTGGCGCAGCCTTCCGGCGACGGCATCGTCATGGCCGACGGCTTCGAGAGCGGGACGCTGTCGGCGCTATTCGGCGGCAACACGACGGTCATGCCCTTCTGCCTGCAGGAAAAGGGCAGCTCCCTGCGTGAGGCGCTGACGCAGTATCATGCCCTTGCGGAGGGCAATTGCTACACCGACGTCTCCTTCCACCTCATCGTCTCGGACCCGACACCTGCCGTGCTGGGGCAGGAACTCCCTGCCCTCGTCGCGGACGGCTACTCCTCCTTCAAGGTCTTCATGACCTATGAGGGGCTGCGGCTGAACGATGCGCAGATCCTGGAAACCATGGATGTCGCGCGCCGCACCGGCGCGCTCGTCATGGTCCATTGCGAGAACGAGGATGCAATCCGCTACCTGATCGGCCGCCACGAAGAGGCCGGGACCGTCGCGCCCAAAGCCCACGCCACGACGCGCCCCGTCGTCGTGGAGCGGGAGGCGACCCATCGTGCCCTGTCGCTCGCCGAGGTGGTGGATGTGCCGGTGGTCATCGTCCACGTGTCCAACGGCGCGGCCATCGAGGAAATCCGCGCGGCACGCGCGCGGGGCCTGAAGGTGATCGGCGAGACATGCCCGCAATATCTGACGCTGACGGCGGACGATCTCGACGGAATGGATTGGGAGGGCGCCAAGTTCGTCTGCTCGCCACCACCCCGCACGGTGGAGGAGCAGGCCAATTGCTGGCGCGGCCTGGAAACGGGGTTGTTCGACCTCTACTCCTCGGACCATTGCCCCTTCCGCTACGAAGATGACAAGGGCAAGCTGAACCCGAAGGGGCGCTTGAGCTTCCGGCACATTCCGAACGGGATTCCGGGCGTCGAGACGCGTCTGCCGATCCTGTTTTCGGAAGGGGTGATGACGGGCCGGATCGACCTGCCCCGCTTCGTCGCGCTGATCGCCACGAACCACGCGCGGGTCTATGGCCTGGAGAAGAAGGGTTCGATCACCGTCGGCAAGGATGCCGACATCGCCATATGGGACCCGAACGAGACGCGCACCATCCGCCATGCGGAGCTTCACGACGGGGCGGATTACACCCCCTACGAAGGCCTCGAGATCAAAGGCTGGCCGACGACCGTCATCTTGGGCGGCAAATGCATGGTAGAGGACGGCCAACTTGTGGGCGCCAAGGGCGATGGGCGCTATCGCAGCCGCACGGCGCCGTCCATGCCGACCCACGCCCGGTAGGCGCGCAACGCGGCGCTGCCGGCCAATCCGGTCACAGCGCCGCGACCACCGGGCCCCGCGTCATGCGGGCGATCATCTCGGCCCGGCGGCGCTTCAGGTGATAGCGGGCGGTAAAGGCGACATCGGCATCCATGTTGGGCTGGCCGGTAACCCATTCCAGGTAATCGGTCGGCACCTCACCCAGGCGGCTACCCTTGTGCTTGCCGAAACGGAACTTCGCCAACAAGGCAGGCTCGGTCGACACGCGCTCGGCCCGCTCCAGGAAATCCGCGCCATCCTGGCAGCGGGGGCCGAGCTCGCCCGCGATGCGGCGCAGGAGCACGGCCGTGCAGAGCGCGTCATAGAGGGCGCGGTGCGGGTGCAGGCCTTCTAGCTGGCCGCTCACCTCCGTCAGGTCGAGCGGCAGATACTTCACCAGCGACTGGAGCCCGTGGGACCGCACCGCCGGAAAGGCCCGCAAGGCGAGCTTGTAGGTGCAAAGCCAGCGGCCGGTGAAGCGCAGGCGGTCACGATCGAAGCTGGCGCGCTGGGCAGCATAGGTCCCGATGCCTTGCGTGAAGGCGGGAGCGGCATCGGCAAAGCGCGGCGCGCCGGCCAGCATCTCGTCGGTGATCCGGTGCACCCGCCGCGCATGTTCGTTGATCGGAATGCCGGCCGGATCGACGAAGCTCTGCATGGGGTTGAAGATCCGCCCCGTCGACAGATCGAGATCGACCGAGCCGATCTCGATCACCGCATCGTCCTGAGCACGCGGCTGGCCGGCCGTCTCGGTATCGATCACCCGGACGATCATGTCGGGCGCGGCGGCAAAGAGCGACAGGGTTTGGGGAACGGGCGGGAAAAGATCATCCATTGCGCCGCACAGAATGATCCTCCGTGCGGCGCAATTCAAGCAGAATCAACCGCCTACGACGAGGGCCTGGAAGAAGGTCGGATCCTCCGCCTCGAAGCCGCGCTGCTCGGACGAGAAAAGATAGAGCCGCTTGCCGCGCTGTGTCGCCATGCCGACCATATTGCCGAAATTGGCATTGCCGGCATTGGTGGGGTTGGCGGCGTCATAGGCGCGCTCCTCCTGCTCGGCCAGGTAGTTGCGGCCGATAAAGGCGGAGAAGCCGTCCGACAGCGGGCGGATTTCCGCGCGCAGGCGCTCCCCGGTCGTCTTTTCGACCAGCAATGCGCCGCCTTCGAGCTGCGCCACGGTGCAGGTGTGGCGGCCGACAAGCTTCGCGCCCTCGTTGAGGAAGCCGTAATAGTAAACCGAGCAGGGCTGCTTGCCCGTCACCGCGGTGCTGCCGGGCGCCGTCAGCTCGTCCGACGGCGTGCCGGCGACGAGCTCGCTGAAGGACAGGGCGACATCGCGGACGGCATCCACATCGGCAACGCCGGAGGGCTCGGGCTTTTCCAGAATGGTCTGCGCGATCACCTGCGGCAGGCCGGTCACCTTGCGCTGGTCTGCCGGATCGAGCAGCGAGAGCGTCGCCTCGCACTCCTCGCTGCACTGGCCGCCGAAAGGCGCGGCGCGGCCGGCGCCGGTGCCCCGATCGCCGGCGGCAAGGCGCGCTTCCGTCCCGCGGCCGGGCGCGACGCTCGTCGCCAGATCGAGCGGGCCGGACAGTTGCACCGCCTTGGACTGCTTGTCATAGACGCACAGGACCGAGCGCACATTGGTCGTGTCCTTCTCCATGCCCGTCATCAGGGCCATGCCGTAGGATTCCGACCCGAAGGGATCGACCACGATGGCGGGGGATTCCAGCGTCTGCGCGCCCTGCGCCAGGCACTTGTCCTGAACGTCTGCGCGGAACGCGTCCCAGGCCTCGTCACTGGCCGCAAAAGCACCCTGCGCGCCGAAGAGCAAGCCGCATGTCACGGCCGAGCCCATACCCATTCCACGGAAAACCGAAGCCAAGCCCATCTTTCCCCCAATCTGTCGCCCATGCGGGTCGGTGCATGCTGAACATGCCTGCCATGTCGCCCCTGTGGCCCCCCTTTGCAACCCTGTCGCGGGCGGCCAGTTCCCGATCTCGATGCCATGACGGCATGGCAATGTCTTGACCTTCACGCCCGATAACGGCTTCTGTAGGTGCCAGCTTACGTTAACGTCAATCATAGGACCGACGATGCCGCTGCCGACCATCATGAAGGATCGCGTCCGTCTTCCCGCGATCGCCGCGCCGCTTTTCATTCTGTCCAATCCCAAGCTGGTCCTGGCGCAGGTGACGAGCGGAATGGTCGGTGCCTTCCCGGCCCTGAACGCCCGCCCCCCTGAATTGCTGGATGCCTGGCTCGACGAGTTGGCGGCGGGAATCGCGGCGCATGACGCGGCCCATCCGGACCGGCCGGCGGCCCCTTATGCGGTGAACCAGATCGTCCACCGGTCCAACACGCGGCTCGACAAGGATCTGGTGTGCTGCGTCCGGCACAGGGTGCCCATCGTCATCACCTCGCTCGGCGCGGTGGAGGAGGTGAACGCCGCGGTGCATTCCTATGGCGGCATCGTGCTGCACGATGTCATCAACGACCGCTTTGCGCACAAGGCCATCGAAAAAGGCGCCGACGGGCTGATCGCCGTGGCTGCCGGTGCGGGCGGCCATGCCGGCGCACTGTCCCCCTTCGCGCTCGTCCAGGAGATCCGGCGCTGGTTCCACGGTCCGCTTTTCCTGTCGGGCGCCATCGCCACGGGCCGGGCCATCCTGGCCGCCGAGGCCATGGGCGCCGACGGCGCCTATATCGGCTCCCCCTTCATCGCCACGCCGGAAGCCAACGCCTCGGACGCCTACCGCCAGGCCATCGTGGACGGGCATGCGGAGGATATCGTCAGCTCGAACTATTTCACCGGCGTCTCGGGCAACTATCTGCGCGCCTCCATCCTCGCCGCCGGCCTGGACCCGGACGCCCTGCCACAGGCCGACAAGACCAAGATGGACTTCGGCGCGGCCGCCGGTGACAAGGCCAAGGCCTGGAAGGACATATGGGGCGCCGGCCAGGGCATCGGCGCGGTGGACGCCATCGTCCCCGCAGCCCAGCGCGTTGAGCGCCTGATCCAGGAATACACAGAGGCCCGCGCAAGCCTGTGTTCGAGCCGCGGATAAAAAACGCCTTTCGATGAAATCCGGCTTGTACAAACCGGCAGGAGCTTGTATCAGGGCGCCGTTCCCGCAAGGAATAAAGCCGCTTTAGCTCAGTTGGTAGAGCACATCATTCGTAATGATGGGGTCGCGTGTTCGAGTCACGCAAGCGGCACCACAAAACCAGGAATTGAGCTGGTTTTGTGCGCTTCCGGCGAACAGCTCCCGCACGAATTGAGCCAGACCGAGCCGCGCTTCTGCTGGACACAGCCGAACCGCTTTGTGACTGTTCGCCTCTGCGCCGCGCAGCCATCGAGAAGCCATGAGAGCCGTCGGGGACGGCGAAGCTGTGATCCGGCTGGACATGGCTGCATCCGACGCGCAAGAGGCGCAGATTGCCCGGTCTGTCGAAGACATTCGCATGGTGCTGAAGGCCGTCGATCAGGGCGGCTACAGCCGAGGTCCGTATGAAGGACCGAGCCGGTTGCCAGCGCTATGCAGTTGACGTCGCTTGCCATCATGCGGGACGCCGCCAGCACCGCGCTCTTGCACCTTCATCCTGGCCCGCAGAGCCGGCCAGGATGTTTCGTGTCGCCCGTGCTGCGCTCCGCGTATCAACCGCCGTTGGTGCGGCTCAGGCGGTAGCGGTCGAGGGAGACGGCGCAGATGATGACGAGCCCCTTCACGATGTATTGCCAGACATCGGAGACGCCGACCAGGATGAGCCCGTTGGACAGGACGGCGATGATCAAGGCGCCGATGAGGGTTCCCCAGATGGTGCCGACGCCGCCCACGAAGCTCGTGCCGCCCAGGATCACCGCCGCGATGGCGTCGAGTTCGTAGGACTGGCCGAGTTGCAGGCCGTTGGCGGCCAGGAGGCGGGTGGTCGACATGACCCCGCCCAGGGCGGCCAGGAGGCCCGAGGTGCAGTAGACGAAGAGCAGCACCACCCAGACCTTGATGCCCGCCAGCTTGGCGGCCGCCTCGTTGCCGCCCACCGCATAGATGCGCACGCCGAGGACCGTGAAGCGCAGGATAATCCAGGAGATGAGGATGACCGAGAAGGCGATCACGGTCAGCCAGGAAATGCGGAAGAAAGCATCGCCGCTCAGCCAGGCATAGGAAAGATCGGGGTTGAAGACGGTCTTGTCGTCGCCGATGACGCGGGCCAGCCCGCGTACGGCCGTCAGGGAGCCGAGGGTGACGATGAAGGGTGGCAGCTTGGCGAAGGCGACCAGCGCGCCGTTGATACCGCCGAGGACGAGCCCGAAGGCCAGCGCGGCGGGTACGCCGAGATAGGCCATATCGGGGTTGAGGGAGACCATCACGGCCACGACGGCCGATGCCGCCAGGATCGAGCCGACGGACAGATCGATGCCGCCGGTCAGGATGACGAAGGTCATGCCCGCAGCCAGCACGGTGTTGATCGACACCTGCTGCAGGACGATGGACAGGTTCTGCACGCTGAGGAACCGCCCCGTCGACCAGGCGTCGACGAGGTTCCCCGACTGCACGTAGCCGCTCATGATCTGGAAGGCGATGCCGATCAGAATCAGGATCGGCAGCATGCCGAGCGCCTGGAAGGACGCGCGCAGCGCCTTGCCACGCTTGGCCACAGGCTGATCGTTGGTGATGATCGTCATGGTGTATCCTCTTGCAGGGTGCCGCGCCCCGTCGATCCCGTCGCGATCGAGATGATGGCCTCGGAGGTGATGTCATCGCCGCGAACCTCGCCCTCGATGCGGCCATCCCGCATGACGACGACGCGGTCGCTGATACCGACCAGTTCGGGAAGATCGCTGGAGATGACGAGAATGCCGACACCGCTTTCCGCCAGCGCCTCGATCATTTCGTAGATCTGGGACTTGGCGCCGATATCGACGCCGCGGGTCGGCTCGTCCAGGATGATGAGCTTGGGTTTGGTCTGGAGAAGGCGCGCCAGGAGCACCTTCTGCTGGTTGCCGCCCGACAGCGTGCCGACCTTCACCTGCCGGTGCGCCAAAGCGATGCTCATATCGGCAATGGCCTTGTCGGTCCGCGCCCGGGCCTTCTGCGCATTCAAAAAGCCGAACGGCCGGCTGTCGAGCCCGATCGCCACGGTGTTCACGTTGGAAGACGCGCTCATGTCGAGGAAAAGCCCGTCATGCTTGCGGTCTTCGGTCAGGTAGACGATGCCCGCCCGGATGGCGTCGAGCGGCGAGGCGATGGCGACGTCCCTGCCCTCGATCGCAAGCGTGCCACCGACACGTCGCTCCATGCCGTAGATCAGCCTGGCAAGTTCGGTGCGTCCGGCACCCACGATGCCGCCGAGGCCGAGCACCTCCCCACGGCGCAGCTCGAAGGATACGCCCCGCACCTTTGCCCCGTCGCGCAGGTCGTTGACGGACAAGAGGACCGAACCGGCATGGCGCTCCAGCGCACGATCCTTCTGGTAGAAGCTCGTCAGATCCCGGCCGACCATCATGCGCACAAGGCGCTCCTCGGTCAGTTCGGAGCGAAGAATCGATCCGATGTATCGCCCGTCCCGCAACACGGTGACGCGATCGGCCAGCGCATAGACTTCATCCATGCGGTGGCTGATATAGATGATGGCGAGCCCCTCGGACCGCAGGCGGTTGACGACCGCAAAGAGGCGCTCGCTCTCACGCGCCGACAGTGATGTGGTGGGCTCGTCCATGACGAGGATCCGGCAATCCGCCAGAAGGGCGCGGGCAATCTCGACCTGCTGGCGCTGCGCGAGCGACAGCGTGCTGACCTTGTCCGTCGGCTGAAAGTCCACGCCCAGCTTGTCGAGGACCGACCGGCAGGCCGAAATGCCCGCCTTGCGGTCCAGGAACCCATGGCGGGACCGCTCGCGACCGAGCAGCATGTTGTCGGCGACCGTCAGGTTCGGCGCGAGGGCGAGCTCCTGGTAGATGATGGAGATGCCGATGGCCTGCGAATCCGCCGGCCCACGGATCGCCACCTCCCGCCCCTCCACCTCGATCGTGCCGGAGGAGCATTGATGCGCGCCGGACAGGACCTTCATCAGGGTGGACTTGCCGGCTCCGTTTTCGCCCATCAGGGCATGCACCTCGCCGGGATAGATGTCGAGATCGACGCCCGCGAGCGCGACCGCCTGGCCGAACGTCTTGCGGATCCCGCGCATCCGGAGAAGCGGCGAGGCTGTTTGCGGGGTCTCAGATCGCATCGCTGACGGCATGGCGTCCCTCGTGGATGACGGTTCCTTGGAACCGCCGCGCGAGCGCGGCGGCGACGGGGTCACGATTGCCAGACCGGTCCGTCCGGAAAGCGGTGTTCGGCAAGGCTGGCGGGCTTGATCTCGATGGAGAAACCGGGCGCGGCGGGCAGCATGAACCGCCCGTTGCGCATGGTGATCGGGTTCTCGAAATGCTCGTGCAGATGGGCGACATGCTCGATGAACCGCCCTTCGCTGTCCCCGCTGATGGCGATGAAGTCGATGAAGGACAGATGCTGGATATATTCGCACAGGCCGACGCCACCGCCATGCGGGCAGACCGGAATGTCGAACTTGGCGGCCATCAGCATGACGAGCAGCGCCTCGTTGAGCCCGCCCAGCCGGGCGACGTCGAGCTGGCATACGTCGAGCGCGCCTGCCGCGAACATCTGCTTGAACATGATCCGGTTCTGGACCTGCTCACCGGTCGCCACCCGGATCGGAGCGATGGCGTCCCGGATCGCTTTGTGGCCGAGAATATCGTCCGGGCTGGTCGGCTCCTCGATCCAGTAGGGATCAAGCTCGGCGAGCCGGCCCATCGCCTCGATGGCAACTGGCACCTCCCAGATCTGGTTCGCATCGAGCATCAGGACGCGGTCGGGACCGAGCTCCTCGCGGAAGATGCGGCCGCGCCGCAGATCGTCCTCGACACTCGCCCCGACTTTCTGCTTGAACGCCTCGAACCCCTCGGCCCTCGCCTCTCGGATCAGCCGGCGGATCTTGTCGTCATCATAGCCGAGCCAGCCGGCCGCCGTCGTATAGGCAGGAAAGCCCTTCTCCTCGAGCAGGCGCACCCGCTCGGCCTTGCCGGCCGCCTGCGCCTGCAACATGCGCAAGGCCTCGTCCGGCGACAGGACGTCGGTGACAAAGGTGAAGTCCAGGCAGGCGACGAGCTCTTCCGGGGTCATGTCGGCGACGAGCTTCCAGACGGGCTTGCCCTCCTGCTTTGCCCACAGGTCCCAGAGTGCGTTGACGATGGCCGCCGCCGCCAGGTGGACCGCCCCTTTGTCCGGGCCGATCCAGCGCAGCTGGCTGTCGCCGGTCAGCGATTTCCAGAAAGCGCCCATATTGGCGGTAATGGTGGAGAACTCCACGCCCACGACGAGCGCAGAGAGCGAGCGGACGGCCGCGAC
The DNA here is from genome assembly GCF_001463905.1 of Aureimonas frigidaquae. Taxonomy (GTDB): domain Bacteria; phylum Pseudomonadota; class Alphaproteobacteria; order Rhizobiales; family Rhizobiaceae; genus Aureimonas; species Aureimonas frigidaquae. Next base: position 163,728 of record NZ_BBWR01000008.1, on the reverse strand, counting down.
GACGATCTCGTTCCCCCGGCCGATGGTGAAGCTGAGGCCGTGCCCGGTCAGCCCGTTCTCCAGCTCCAGGATGACATAGGCCGCCGAATAGTCGGGAGCCGGGTTCATCGCGTCCGAGCCGTCGAGCTGGCGGGACGTCGGGAAACGCAGGTCCGTGACGTCGAGCCGCGTGATGCGCCCCCCGCGCGCGGCGCTGCGTGTCGGCGCGCCCGCGGCATTTTCGTCCCGGCCGCTCGCCCCCTGCCCGCTGGCTGCACCCTTCAACATGGTCATCGATTATCTCCCAAGGCCGGCGCGACCAGGCTGCGCGCGACATGTCATGTGTTGGACGAGTATCCGCCATCCACGGGAAGCGCGGTCCCGGTGATGAAGTCCGATGCCGGGCTGGCCAGGAAAACCGCCGCGCCCGCCAGGTCGTCCGGCTTGCCCCACCGCTTCTGCGGGGTACGGTTCAGGACATTCTCGTCGAGCCGCGGGATCTGCACCTTGGCGACGGCGGTCAGATCGGTTTCGATCCATCCGGGCAGAATGGCGTTGACCTGGATATTGTCCTCGGCCCAGGCCTGCGCGAGGGACTTCGTCATCTGCACGATCCCGCCTTTCGCCGCGGCGTAAGGGGCGGCGCGTGCATTGCCGAAGATCGACAGCATGGAGCCGATATTGATGATCTTGCCGCCGCCGGAGCGCGCCAGATGCGGATGGGCAGCGACGGAGACGATGAAGGCGCTCGTCAGGTTCACGTTGATGAGGCTGTTCCACTCGCTGAGCGAATAGTCCTGCGGCAGCTTGCGCTCGTTGGTGCCGGCATTGTTGATCAGGATATGCAGGGCGCCATGCTCGGCCATCACCGCATCGAGGCCGGATGCCACCGACCCTTCGTCCGTCACATCGACCTCGACGGCGGAAACCTTCACGCCCAGTGCGGAAAGCCGTGCCTGTGCGTCCTCGTTGCGGTCCTTGCGGCGACCGAAGATCGCGATTTCGGCGCCTGCCTTGGCAAGACCCGTCGCCATGGCAAGGCCGATGCCGCCATTCCCGCCGGTCACCACGGCCACACGCCCACTCAGATCAAACATGATGCTTCCTCATTCCAGGCAGGTGGGTGCCGGTTTACGGCCGGCACCCGTTGCAGCGAAGGCTCAGCCGCCCCAGCCCTTGTACTGGTCCACGTTCTCACGGGTGACGAGCTTGGGCGTGACAAGCATCTTGGGTTCGGCGACCGGCTTGTCGTTCATCAGGTCGTAGCCCATCTTCACGGCCGTGACGGCCATGCCATAAGGGTCCTGGCTGGCGGACGCCTCGATGAGCGTATCGGACTTCAGGGCTTCGACGATATCGGGCGCACCGTCCACCGAGGTGATGATGATGCCGTCGCGCTTGAGCTGGCGGGCGGCGAGATCGCTGCCGATGGCCTGCGGATCGCAGCAGGTGAAGACGCCCTGAATGTCGGGGAAGCGGGTCAGATCCCCCAGCATCACGTCCATGCCACCGTCGCGCGAGCTCTTGCCGTCCTGATTGTCGGACAGGATGGTGATGTCGGGATACTTTCCGAAGACTTCCTTGCAGCCGACGACGCGGTCGATCACGCCGGAGTTCTGCGGGCCGTTCTGGATGATGACATTGCCCTTGCCGCCGATCTTGTCGGCGATGTACTGGCAGGCGATGGTTCCGGCCGCGACGTTATCGGTGGTGACGATCACGTCGGCATTGTCGACGCTGTTGTCCACCGCCAGGACCTTGATGCCGGCAGCCTTGGCCTTGGCCACGGCGGGCTCGATGGCCTTCGGATCGGCCGCGCTCATGACGATCATGTCGACGCCGGCGGCGATGTAATTGTCGATCTGCTCGACCTGCTTGTTCAGGTCACGCTCGAAGCCGAGCGCCGTCACCTTCACATTGGGGTTGATTTCCTTGGCCGCATGCTCGGCGCCGGCCGCGAGGGCAACATAATACGGGTTGCCGAGCGAGCCGACGCTGATCCCGACGGATGTCAGTTCCTTCGCCTGCAGCGGGCTCGTCGCGAGAACGCAGCCAACGAATACAATTGCCGGTTTCATCATCTCAACTGCTCCTCTTGGGGTTCCCGCAGGCGGTCATCACCGGCGGGTTCTGCCTGCACCAGGCAAGAACTTCAGGGCTGCCATCCGCGCCGCCGCCATGATTGGGCGGGCTGTCGCACGGGGGTGGCTCCATTACGGGGTGGGCAAGGTCTCGGCGTCGGGCTGCCGTGGCATATCCTGCTCGAGCCGGCGACGGGCTGCGTCGGTTCCGGCCTGATCGATCTGGCCGGAGGGCGACAGAAGGACGCCGAACACCGTCTCGGCCACACTGGCGGTCAACAGACCTTCCCGGATATCGCGCAGCACGGCGTCCTGGCTGCGATGATGGGGGCGTCCGTAGCCACCGCCGCCGGACGATACGGAGACGATCGTCTCGCCCGGCTGCAGCCAGACGCCCGTGCAGGCGGGCTGCGGCGTAAGCTGCCCGTCGCGACCGCGCTTGAGGGCCTGAGCGGGTCCGCCCGTTCCGCCCCCCAGCACGCCTTTGGCGACATTGATCATACCGTCGGCATTGTAGAAGACCTGGATCGGCGATGCCTCGGCAGGACCGAATTCGACCCGGATCGACGGTGCGCCGCATGTCTGGCCCGGGCCCGCCGTATCGGGAAGCAGGCGCCGCTCATGGATCGCAACTGGGTAGGCGAGTTCGTCCACTTCCACGCAGTCGTGGCGGCACAGGCCCCCATTGCCGACATGGATCAGTGTCAGCCAGCCATCGTGCTTGGGCGTCGCGGCGCCGCCGCTGATGCCGAGGTGAACCTGGTTGACGAAGGAGACATCGTTCTGTCGCGGATCGCGGCCCGAAATGACGCCGCCGGCCGGGGGAAAGATCGGCCCGCCCTCGGCCATGCCGTAACCCGGCGAGATGATCGCCAGGGCACGCTGCACGGGGCTGGCCACGCGATCGGCCAGGTTGGTCGTCGCCACCGAGCAGCTATAGGGATGCGTCGGGATGCCGACCACGCAGTTCTGCCGCAGATCCACGGTCAGACGCCGGAACGATCCGGCATTGGCCGGAATGGTATGATCGCCCAGCGCGTTGAAGATGCCGACGAAGGCCGAGCTGCGGGCCGTCCCTTCCGTCAGGTTCAGGCCGCAGGGAAGGCAGTCGGGATTTTCGGTCAGATCGACATGGATCGTCCCCGCATCGGGATCGACCTGCACGCCGACCGTCACGAGGATACCGTCCTCGGCGCCGGGGAAGGGATCGTGCATGCTGTGAACGCGCGCGTCACCCTTGTTCATCTTGCCGATGGCGGATGCGATGCGGCGCTCGGAATAGTCGAACCAGGCTTCCACATGGGCGTCCAGCCGGTCCCACCCGACCTCGCCCCCGAGCGACAGGAGCTCCCGCTCGCCGATCCGCACTGCGCCGAGCGAGGCGAGATAGTCGCCCCACCAGATTTCCGGCACGCGGATGCGCGCCTTGCACATGCGCACGATATCGTCGATGTCCTTGTAGTCCCTCTGGATCTGGACCGCCGGGAAGATCAGCGCGCCTTCCTCGTAAACATCCACGGCGCTGCCGATATAAGTGGTGGGCTTGGAGTTTCCGCAATCGGCCTGATGGGCCTTGGCAAGGACGGTGAAGCGGTGGACGCCACCATCGTCGAAGACCGGCACGACGAGGCAGTGATCGGCCGCATGCGAGTTGCCATGATAGGGGGAGTTGTGGAGGAACGCGTCCCCCTTGCGCATGTCCGGATGCATTTCCTTGACGTAGCGGGCGATCTCGTCCGGCCCTGACATCACATGCGCCGGAAGGCTGATCGCCCCTGCCACGAGCCGGCAGTCCGCCGTCAGCACCACGCAGGAGAAGTCGTGACCGCTGTTCAGAACGCCCGAACGTGCGGTTCGGAACAGCGTATTGGCCATCTTGCGGGCGATGCTGTCGATGCGGTTGGCGAGGATCGCCATCTCGATCCCGCGGTCCTGGTTGGTCGACGTCATATCACATTCCCCCGTTCAGGCTGACGAGCAGGCCGCCACCGATCGTCCGCTTCACGACCGCGCCGGGATCGATGACCGTCGTGGCGAAAGGAGACTCGACCAGGGCCGGGCCCGCGAAGGTTTCCTCGCTCGGCATCGTGTCGGTGCGATAGACGGGAACCTGCGTCCATCCACCGTCGCGCAGGAAGATCGGCCGGCGGTGGTGCTCGGCGGTCTGTGCGCCGCGCTCTTCGCTGAAGACATGCTTTTCGCGCAGGCGGCACCGGACATAGGCCCGCCATGCGATCACCTCGATGCCCGAATGGTCATCGCTGATCTGGAACAGTGTGCGATGCTCGGCGTGGAACGCCTCGATCAGCGCGTCCAGCGTCCCGGCCTCGTCGAAGTTGGGATTGCGCACGGGAATTTCGATTTCCCAGATCTGCTTGGGGTAGCGGGCTTCCACCGCGAACTCGATCGAATGATCGATCGCGCCCTGCCCGTATTCGGCTATGAAAGCTTCGCAGTCGGCGCGCAGCCCGGCGATGATGGTGCTGGCTTTGGCGGGATCGAACCGGTCGCTCGTCATGTAGCTGACGCGCGTGAACTCTCCGTAGAGTTCCGACATCAGTGCACCCACCGCGCTCAATGTCGCTCCCGTTTCCGGGATCAGGACGCGCATGCAACCGAGCCTCTGGCCGACCGCGACCGCGTTGAGGCCGCCGGCTCCGCCACCGCCGATCAGGACGGCACGGGACGTGTCCACGCCCTGGTTGACGGCGATGGTCTCGATCGCGCCGACCATCTTTTCCGTCGTGAGCGACATGACGGCGAGTGCGGCCTCTTCGACGCTGACACCCAGCCGGGCACAGACTTCCCGCTCCAGCGCCGCGCGCGCCGCAGCCACATCCAGCTCCATGCGCCCGCCCAGGAAGAAACGCGGGTCGATATGGCCGAGCACGAGCGCGCAATCGGTGACGGTGGGCTTGTCGCCCCCCCGGCCGTAGCAGACCGGGCCGGGCGTGGAGCCTGCGCTCTGCGGACCGACATGCAGGAGCCCGCCTTCGTCCACCCAGGCGATGGAACCCCCGCCGGCGCCGACGCTCGTCACGTCGACCGAAGGGAAGCCGGTCATGTGCCCCTGGAAGGGCTGGCCGATCCAGCTTTCCTTCGTGCGGGGGATCCGCCCCTGCCGCACGATGGACACGTCGTAGCTGGTGCCGCCCGTATCGGCCACGATGGCAAAGTCACTGCCCGCATCGCGCTCGGCATAGAAGCGGCCCGAAACCGGGGCCATGGCCGGACCGGAATTGAGGGCGTGGATCGGCGCAGCCGCGACGACGGCGGAGTCCATCACGCCGCCCTGGGAGGTGACCATCAGAAGCCGGCCTTTGAAGCCGCTGGCCGCCAGGCGGCTGCGCAGCCCGGTCAGATAGGCGTTCATCGTCGGCTTGAGCGAGGCGTCCATACAGGCCGAGGACGCCCGCCGATACTCGCGAAGCGTAGGGTTGAGCTGATGCGAGAGCGTGAAGGGAACATCGGGAAGGATCTGCCCGATCAGCTCGCCCAGGCGGCGCTCATGCGCATCATTGGCGATGGACCAGAGAAGGCACACACCGATCGCCTCGATGCCGTCGGCCTTCAGCTTGTGCAGCAGCGCGACCGTGGCGTCTTCGTCGAGCGGCACGTGCACCCGGCCGTCGGGCCCCATACGCTCGGTGATCTCGTATGTGTCGGCGCGTGCGATATAGGGTTGCGGATAGGGCTGGGAGAAGTCGAAGGGGTCCGAGCGCCCCCCTTCCCGTATGACCAGCACGTCGGGATGCCCGCGGGTCGTCAGAAAGGCCGTCCGGGCCACATTACCGGTGAGCACGGCATTCAGCGAACGGGTCGTGGCGTGCAGGAAGGTCGTCACCTGTGACAGGAGCTCCTGGCTGCTCTTGCCGTAATGTTCTGCCGCAACCGCCACCGCATTCAGGATGCCCTCGATGGGATCGTGCGGCGTGGTCGAACTCTTGAAGATGAGAATCCGGTCGCCATCCTCGACCGCCAGGTCGGTGAAGGTTCCACCCGTGTCACAAGACATTCTCATTCGTACATTCCTTGAGCATAAGTACAATTCATATGCACATGACGCCATAGCGCAGTCGGGAGCGACTGCCGGCGCACATCGATCAATCAAGAACCGCCCCTGAAAACTACTGACTGAAGCGATTCTGGATTCAACGCGCACAGATACTGACAGGCCGGAAGCTTATCTTCCGGCTAGCGCAATTTCTGTTTTGTTTTTCATGCAATTGTTGGCAGGTGATTTCAATTCATCTGCCGTAATCGAAACGTCACCTAAATTTGAAAGGCCGTCAAGAAGGATAATTCCAGAAAATGCGATAAATGATCAAAAAGCGAAAAATGTCTCAGCGATTTCAAAGACAGGCTTACAAAAGAATCTGCTCTTGGTTGCCCGTACCGCCTTCGCATGCATATTATTCACAGGCGGGACGGCAGCTCGCATCGCAGCGCAGCAACTGCCGGGAGGGCTGGCTTGGATGGGCAAAGCAACGGTTACGCCGGACCCCGTCGTCCGACTCACGCTCAAGGACACGGTCTACGAGAAGCTTCGGGACCTGATCCTGAATGGCGGCATCGAACCCGGTAAGAGCGTGACGATCCAGAGCCTGGCCGATGCTTTCGGGGTCAGCCCCATGCCGATCCGCGAAATCCTGCACAGGCTCGTCGCGGAAAAGGCGCTGACGCTCATCGAGGGGCGTTCGGTCGGCATCCCCCGCCTTACCGTGGACCGGCTGGCGGATCTGCGGCGTGTGCGCGTGGAACTTGAATCCATCGCGACAGGCTGGGCCATCCGCCATCTGAACGCTTCCGACTTCCAGCAGCTCAGCGAGGCAATCGACCGGATGGACGCCGCAATCGCGCAGGGGGACCGCGCGGGCTATGTGTCGGCGAACCGGGCCTTCCACTTCACCATCTATAATTGTGGAGGCTCCCCGTCCCTCCTGTCCATCATCGAAACGCTCTGGCTCCAGATCGGCCCATATTTCAGCCTTCTGGACACGAGCGGAAACTGGAGCATGGCGAACGGACACCACCGGGACCTTCGCGATGCGCTCATGCGCAAGGACGTCCGGGCGGCGCGGCGCGCGCTCCAGGCAGACATAGAAGGCGGCATGGGCGTTCTGCACGAGATGCTGCTGGAGCGCAGACGCACCCTCGGAGCTTGAGGCCGGCGCACGGGCCGGATGCACCATGGCCTCAGCCATGGTGCATCCGTCGAACAGCGGGAGCGGACAGCATCGCACCCTTTGCCACTCGCCCGCCCCTTTCATTCAAGACCGCGCCGCTAGCCGATCAGGCCGATGGCGCGCCCCATGCCGCCGGTCGCACCCTTGAACTTGTGCGGAAGAAAGATGAACACGGCCCCGCGAACGGGCAGCTCACCCAGATTGGTCAGGTTCTCGGTCGCGTACATCCCGCGCCCGAGCGCCGCCCAATGCGGCGTGTTGTCGTCCTGCATGGCGCCGATCCCGCGACCATCGATGCCGATATGCCGAACGCCCTTGTCGAACAGATATTCGATCGCCTCGGCCGTCGGCGCGGGGTGCGAGCGGTCGTAGGCAAAACCTTCGGGCAGTGGCTTGTAGTGGCGGTCCGACCAGTCGGAACGGAACAGAACGATTTCGCCGGGCTGGAAGGCGCCATTGTCCTGCGCCCAGCTTTCCAGATAGTCGCGGGTGATCCACGGGCTCTGAGCCAGATGGGTCTTCTCCCCCTTGGGGGCGGCCTCGACCAGGGGGCGCACATCCACCACGACGGCCGGCCCGATGAGCCGCTTCAAGTCGAGCTGCTCAATGGTGATCGAGCCATGCTCCGTCGCGTGCGGCAGGCCGGTCTCGAGCGCCGGAGTGAAATGCGAGGGCGCGTCGATGTGGGTTCCGGTGTGATCGTCATGGATCTGGACATATTCCAGGAACATGCCGCGTGGGTCGGTATAGGTGTTGAAGAGATACTGCGCCATGCGCTGCCCTTCGGGCGGCGAGCAGGGCATATCAGGCCCCGTCGTCACCGAAAGGTCGACGATCCGGGCTTCCTGCAACACTTTCCACAACTGTCCTGATGCGCTCACGCTTGCGTCCCCTCGGTAGCCGATCAATGGCCGGCCAAGTATGAAACTGCACCGCGAGTTGTCAATTGTTTCTCGTATGAAACTACGCGAAACTTCACGCCGCTACGCATTATGGATGCGCGCGCGCCTTGCTACCCTTCTCCGGCCTCACCGGCGCTCAGGCGCTGGCGCAGAATATCGCGCAGGGTCTGCGCCAGGTTCGGCGTGGCGCTGGAACAGGTGATGAGCAGACGTGCCGGCGCGCCGCCGGTCGCCAGATAGGCGTGCTCCATCGTACTGTCGAAATAGGCGCTGTCCCCTGCCTCCAGCACGCTGTCCTCATAGAGCGACGTATGCAGGGTGATCGCCCCTTCGATGACATAGATGAACTCTTCCCCGACATGGCTCCAGAGCCCGTCGATCCGCTCCATCGCGTCGGCCTTCACATCGACGATCATCGGAACGATGCGCTTATGGGCGATGTCGGTGCAGAGGTAGACGTACTTGTAATTGTCGTCCTGCATGGTCAGCCCGTCTTGCCGACGGTTGATGCTGCGACGCCCCGTGACTCTCGGTTGAATGTCGTTCTGTGGATTGGGCGCGATGAGATCGCCGATCTCGATATCGAGGCCCGTACAGAGCTGGATGATCGTCTGGTAGGAGGGGGAGATCAGGTCGTTCTCGATCTTCGAGAGGGTCGATTTCGAAATGCCCGTCTTCTGCGCCAGGTCGGCCAGCGTCCAGCCATGATATCCCCGCCTCTCACGCAGCACCTGTCCGATCACCGGGAATTCCCGCGGGCTATTGCCGCCCCCATTGGAACGCTTTCGCTTGTCCATACTCTCACTCTGGTTTCACATCGGGTGCGGGGACGCCGGCAACGGCCCGGTGGGCGCGCAGCACACCATGCAACGCAACCCTACCCCTGCGCCACCCCGCAGATCAGCATGGCTCATTGAGAATCGACCCCGCCTGCATGCGCTGACCGGTTGGAATGGCCCTGACTTGATTGACAAGCCATCAGTTGCACAGCCAAGTACATGGACAAAGACATGTCGGCGGACCGACGCCGCAGAAGGACAGGAGGGGCGAACATCGGAATGCGTCGCGTCTGGCTGCCCATACTGGTTCTTTTCTGGATCTCTCCCGCGCAGGCTGTGCCGGGCGCACGGGACAAATCCGCCAGCCCCGCCACCGAGTTGCCCGCCGCCCTGGAGCCCCTGCGCTTTGCCCAGCGTCGAAGCTGCAAGGCGGTCAGCACGTGCCGGGAAGCCGTGGAAATGTGGTGCGCGGGCTATGCGCGCGCCGATGGCGACAATGACGGCATCCCGTGCGAAAACGTCTGCCGCTCCAAGGCGGAGGTGGACGAGATCCGTGCGGAAATCGGCTGCTGACCCCCGCACGCCGCCTCCGATGCCCGGCATGACGTGTCGGCTCTAGCTGCGCAGTCCTGGCGCTTCCTGGCCCGTCCGCGCGACATATTCGGTGTAGCCGCCGCCATAAAGGTGCGGCCCGTCCGGGGTGAGCTCCAGGACGCGGTTGGACAGGGCCGCCAGGAAGTGGCGGTCATGGCTGACGAAGAGCATGGAGCCCTCGAAGCGTTCCAGCGCTTCCACGAGCATCTGCTTGGTGGCGATGTCGAGGTGATTGGTCGGCTCGTCCAGCACCAGGAAGTTCGGCGGGTCGAACAGCATCAAGGCCATGACGAGGCGCGCCTTCTCACCCCCCGACAGAACGCGGCATTTCTTGTCCACATCGTCGCCGGTGAAGCCGAAGCAGCCGGCCAGGGCGCGCAAGGGGGCCTGCCCGGCCTGCGGAAAGCTGTCCTCCAGCGATTGCAGCACCGTGCGCTCGGCGTCGAGCGATTCCATGGCGTGCTGGGTGAAGTAGCCCATCTTCACGCTCGGGCCGCGCGTCACGGTGCCCGAATCGGGCTCCGATGCGCCGGCGATGAGTTTGAGGAGCGTCGACTTGCCGGCGCCGTTCACGCCGAGCACGCACCAGCGCTCGCGCCGCCGCACCTGGAAGTCGAGCCCCTCATAGATGACGCGTGCGCCATAGCGCTTGTGCACGCCCTTCACGCTCGCCACGTCCTCGCCGGAGCGTGGCGCCGGCTTGAACTCGAAGCGCACCGTCTGTTGGCGCTTGGGCGGCTCGACGCGTTCGATCTTGTCGAGCTTCTTGACCCGGCTCTGCACCTGCGCGGCGTGGCTGGCGCGCGCCTTGAAACGCTCGATGAAGGCCACTTCCTTCGCCAGCATGGCCTGCTGGCGCTCGAACTGCGCCTGCTGCTGCACCTCGGCAATGGCGCGCTGCTGGCGGTAGAATTCGTAATCGCCCGAATAGGAGGTCAAGGAACCGCCATCGATCTCGATGATCTTGTTGACGATGCGGTTCATGAACTCCCGGTCGTGCGACGTCATCAGCACCGCGCCGTCGAAGCCCTTGAGGAAGCTTTCGAGCCAGATCAGGCTTTCGATATCCAGATGGTTGGATGGCTCGTCGAGCAGCATGATATCGGGCCGCATCAGAAGGATCTTGGCCAGCGCCACGCGCATCTTCCAGCCGCCCGACAGGGCGCCGACATCGGAGTCCATCATCTCCTGGCTGAAGCCGAGGCCGTCCAGCACCTCGCGGGCGCGCCCGTCCAGAGCGTAGCCGTCGAGTTCGTCGTAACGGGCCTGCACATCGCCGTAGCGCGTGATGATCTCGTCCATCTCGTCCGCGCGCGCCGGATCGGCCATGGCCGCCTCCAGCTCCGCGAGCTCGGCGGCCAGCGCGCTGACCGGCCCCACGCCGTCGATCACCTCCACGACCGCGCTGCGGCCGGCCATGTCGCCGACATCCTGGCTGAAATAGCCGATGGTGACGCCGCGATCGACGGAAACCTGCCCTTCGTCGGGCAGTTCCTCGCCGGTGATCATACGGAACAGCGTCGTCTTGCCAGCGCCGTTCGGGCCGACGAGGCCGATCTTCTCACCCCGCTGCAGCGCCGCCGAGGCTTCGATGAAGACGATCTGCTTGCCGTTCTGTTTGCCGATGCTCTCGAGGCGGATCATGCGTCTGTTCCGGGTGATGGGGTGATCAGACCCGCGTCAAACCATTCCCCCGGCCGCCGCGCAAGGGCGCGGCCGGGCTCCGCGCCGGGTTGTTGCCGCCGGGCGACGCTTGGTGCATCTGTTCAAGGACCCTGTGGAACGACCGGATGGACGGGTGGGACATGCGCGACAAGATCGACCGGATCGATGCGAAGATCCTGACGGAGCTCCAGAAGGACGCCTCCCAGTCGCAGCGGGACCTGGCCGACAAGGTGGGCCTGTCGCAGAATGCATGCTGGCGGCGGATCAAGCAGCTGCAGGAATCCGGCATCCTGCAGGGCCAGGCCGCCCGGATCGACCGTGAGGCCATCGGCCGCGGGCTGGTCGTCTTTGCCATGATCCGCACACGCAACCATTCGGCGGACTGGCTGAAGCGCTTCCGGGCGCATGTGACGTCCATCCCGGACATCACCGATTTCTACCGCATCGGCGGCGATTACGACTACATGCTGAAGATCGTCACCACCGACATGAAAAGCTATGACGAGGTGTATCAGCGCCTCATCGAGAAGCTCGAGTTGGAAAACGTGACCTCCTACTTCGCCATGGAAGCCATTCTTGAGAACCGTCCGCTGGAAATCTGACATGTTGTCAAAATGATCGTCATATTGGCAATCGTTCGATCATATTTCTCGATTCTTTCCCGCCCTGCCCTGAATTAAGATCAAACTTCGCTGCTACCGCGCGTAATCTCCCCAGATCGATTAAGCGGTTGGGAAGGCGTTGCGCGATGGGGATTTTGGCAGAGTTCCGGGATGGTCTGGCAGGCGATGACGCGATTGCGCGCCTGCGCGGCGGGCTGATCGGCAACGGGGTCGAATTCGACGGCGGCTTCGGTCCGCGCCGTCTTCTCTATGCCGATTATGTCGCATCCGGGCGCGCGCTCGCGCAGGTCGAGGAGTTCGTGCTCCGGCAGGTCCTCCCCTTCTACGCCAACAGCCATACGGAAGCCTCGCACTGCGGCGGCACCATGACACGGCTGCGCGGCGAAGCACGCGGCGAGATCGCCCGGCTGACCGGCGCCGGGGCCGATTGCCACGTCGTCTTTACCGGCTCGGGCGCGACGAGCGGGATCAACCGCATCGTCGGCCTTCTCGACATTGCCGGCCAGCGGGCAGCGGGGCGGCGCGTCACCGTGCTGATCGGCCCCTATGAGCACCATTCCAACATCCTGCCCTGGCGCGAAAGCGGGGCGGAGGTGGTGGAGATCGCCGAAGCGAGCGATGGTGGCGTTGACCTTACGGCGCTGGATTGCGCGCTTCAGGACTGCCGTGGGGCGGATCTGGTGGTTGGCGCCTTTTCGGCCGCCTCCAATGTCACGGGCATGCTGACTGACGCGGGTGCCGTGACACGCCGCCTCAAGGCGGCGGGCGCGCTGGCACTGTGGGATTACGCGGCCGGTGCGCCCTATCTGCCCATGTCCATGGGCGCGGGCGACGCGGCGCTCGACGCCATCGTCTTCTCGCCGCACAAGTTCCCCGGCGGGCCGGCGGCATCGGGCGTCATGGTCGTGCGGGACACGATCGTGCGCCGCGCCACGCCGACTGTGCCGGGCGGCGGCTCGGTCACTTTCGTATCGCCCTGGCGCCACGCCTACAGCCAGCGCGTGGAAGCGCGCGAGGAAGCCGGAACCCCGGACATTGTGGGCGATATCCGGGCGGCCCTGTGCCTGCTCGTCAAGGAAGCGGTGGGCGAGGATCGGATCTGGGCGCTGGAGGAACGCCACCGCGCGGCGGCGCTCACCGCCTGGTCCGGCCAGCCGGGCATCGAGCTTCTGGGCCAGCGCCCCCATGCCCGCGCGCTGCCCATCTTCTCCTTCCGCATCCGCGATGGCGAAGGGCGGATCGTCCATCATCAGATGTTCACACGCATGCTGAGCGATCTCTACGGCATCCAGGCGCGCGGCGGCTGTGCCTGCGCCGGCCCCTATGCGCACCGCCTGCTCGGGCTCGACCGGGCGGCATCGGACGCGCTCTTCGATGAACTCGAGGCCGGGGCCGAGACGCAGAAGCCGGGTTGGGTGCGCCTGAACTTCAGCTACCTGCACAATGATGACGAAGCGCGCCGCATCATCGAGGCGGTGCTGGATCTGGCGCGCCGCGCCGCCGACCTTTCGGCACTCTACGAAGTGGACAAGCGGACCGCCCGCTTCCGGCCGAATGCGCAGGCCTGCGCCTCCGCCGCGGCGTAAGCCATCGGCGCCGGAAAGCTGAGCCCCCAAACGAAAAGGCGCAGAACAAAACGCTCCGCCGCCGGTTCCGGCGATGAACCGGCGCGGGGTGCGGCACGCATGATGCTGTCGCCGCCGGTGGATCAGGGCGGCGAGGTCGACCATGGCCGAAAGGCAAGAACTTCTGTTCGGAGCACTGCAGAACTGCTTCCATCTCTGCGTGGACATGCAGCGCATGTTCGCGGAGGAAACGGATTGGCACGCCCCATGGGCCGCGCGTGTGACACCGCGGATCGCACGGATCGTGGCGCACCGGCCGGAGCGCACCATCTTCACGCGTTTCGTGCCGGCGCAGCACGCCGGGCAAGGCCAAGGCACCTGGCGCCGCTACTATGAGCGCTGGAGCACCATGACGATCGATCGGCTGGGGGCGCCGATGATCGACATCGTCGAACCTCTGGCACGCTTCGTTCCGCCGGCCGCGGTGCTGGACAAGACGGTCTACTCGCCCTGGCTCGACGACCGGCTCGATCGCATGCTGAAGGCCGGCGGCGCCGAAACGCTCGCCATCACCGGCGGCGAAACGGATGTCTGCGTTCTGGCCGCCGTGCTTGGGGCCGTCGACCGCGGGTTTCGTGTCATCGTCGTCAGCGACGCGCTTTGCAGTTCCTCCGACGAGACGCATGATCGCCTGATGGATCACTATCGCCAGCGCTTCGGCCAGCAGGTCGAAACGGTGGATACGCAAACGCTCCTGGAGGCCTGGGCCTGAGGGCCGCTTCACGGCGCGATCACGATTTTGCAGCCGCCTACCGAATGCCGCGACGGGTTCCTATCTCCCGCCAGCGAACGATAATGCTCCTGAGGAGAGAGCGATGAGCATGAATGATGACGAACGACGTCTGATCGAGGGCCTGTTCACCCGGCTCCGTTCGGTCGAACGGGACGCTTCCCCGCGGGATGCGGAGGCGGAAGGATTCATTCGCCAGCAGCTTTCGGCACAGCCGGCAGCCCCCTACTACATGGCGCAGACCATCATCGTGCAGGAACAGGCGCTGGAGGCGGCACAGGCACGCATCCAGGCGCTGGAAGAACAGTCACGCCAGGCCGGACAGTCCGGCGGGGGCGGCCTTCTGGGCAGCCTGTTCGGTGGCGGCCAGCGTCCCGCCGGCCAGGGATCGGGCCGCGAAGGCGCGGCCATGCCGGCCGGCTCGCCCTGGGGTGGACGCGGCGCACAGGGCGGCCAGCCTCAGGCACAGCCGGCGGCCCCGCGCCAGGGCGGCGGCTTTCTGGCCGGCGCGGCGCAGACCGCTGTCGGCGTTGCCGGCGGCATGATGCTCGGCTCGATGCTGGGCAGCATGTTCGGCGGCGCCGGTGAAGCCCTGGCGGGCGAGGCCGGCGAGGCCGTGGACGGCGTCGCCGAGGATGCCGGCTTCGACGGCTTCGACGATGGCGGGGACCTCGGCGGCTTCGACGATATCTGACGCACAGGCAAGCACCCCCGCGGCGCGGTCACGCGTGCCGCCGGGGCCAGCGCCCGCGGTCCCAGTCAGGCCATCTGCAGCATCGAGACGGTGATCCATTGCGCGTTGAGGGCCGGCTTGGCCGAGCCCTCGATCTCGACCGACGCGTCCCATGTCGACTGAATGGTGACGGCCCGCTCCACGAGCCCCTTCAGCCGGAAGCTTCCGCGCACCCGTGCGCCGGAGCGGACCGGCGACAGGAAGCGGACACGGTCGAAGCCGTAATTGACGCCGACGGTCGAGCCCTCCACCCCCGGCATCGCATCATAGGCGAGCCGCGACAGGAGCGAGAGCGACAGGAAACCGTGCGCGACCGTGCCCCCATAGGGCCCCTCCGCCCGCGCGCGCTCCACGTCCACATGGATGAACTGATGGTCCAGCGTCGCATCGGCGAAGCGGTCGATCATCGCCTGATCGACGGTCAGCCAGTCAGACAGGAACGTTTCCCCATCGATCAGGGCGCGGTAGGATTCGAGCGGCATGAGCCGCTGGCGCAGCCGATCCTCCGATGTTTCGGGCATGGTCGGTTCCTTCCGCTGTATGGTCGCGCAGCGGTCGGGTCCGGCCACGCGCCGCAGACCTATGCCCCACCCCCCGCACGATTGCAAAGCCCCGACCGGGGTAGGCTTTCCGGACATGCGGCCTATCTAACGCGCCGAGCCCCAACCAGACCCGAAAGTGACAGGAAGAGATCATATGTGCGGAATCTGCGGCGAAATCCGCTTCGACGGCAAGATGGCGTCTCCGGAGCGGATCGAACGCATGGGCAACTGCCTGGCCCCGCGCGGCCCCGACGGCGCGGGTCAGGTCGTGCGCGGGAATGTGGGCCTTGGCCACCGCCGATTGAAGATCATCGATCTGTCCGAAAAGGCGCAGCAGCCCATGGTCGATCCGGACCTGGGGCTGACCCTGGCCTTTAACGGCTGCATCTACAACTATCCGGAGCTGCGCGCCGAACTGTCGGGCATGGGTTACCGCTTCTTCTCGCATGGCGATACGGAAGTCATCATCAAGGCCTATCATGCCTGGGGCCCGGACTGCGTGAAGCGGTTCAAGGGAATGTTCGCCTTTGCCATCCATGAGCGCGACAGCGGGCGCGTCATGCTGGCGCGCGATCGGTTCGGCATCAAGCCGCTCTACCTGTCGCAGACGCCGCAGCGGCTCTACCTTGCCTCCTCATTGCAGTCGATCCTGAAGACGGGCGATGTCGATACGTCGATCGACCGTGAGGCGCTGCATCATTACATGACGTTCCATGCGGTCGTTCCCGCACCGCTCACCATCGTGAAGGGCGTGCGCAAGCTGCCCCCGGCGACCATCCGGCTGATCGAGCCGGACGGCGCCTACCGGGACGAGGTCTACTGGCAGCCGCGCTTCGGCCTGCAGCCGGGCGACGAGGCGATGACGCCCCAGGACTGGCGCGACGCCGTCCTGGAAAGCCTGCGCCAGGCGGTGGAGCGCCGCATGGTGGCCGACGTGCCGGTCGGCGTCCTTCTGTCGGGCGGCGTCGATTCCTCGCTCATCGTCGGGCTCCTGGCGGAAGCCGGGCAGACGGGCCTCAGCACCTTCTCCATCGGCTTCGAGGACGCCAATGGAGAGGTCGGGAACGAGTTTGTCTATTCCGACCTGATCGCCCGGCACTACGGCACGCAGCATCACAAAATCTTCGTGCCGGGCAGCGAGCTCATGGAGCATCTGCCGGGCGCCATCGCCGCCATGTCGGAGCCCATGGTCTCCTACGACAATATCGGCTTTTACCTTCTGTCCCGTGAAGTCGCCAAGCACATCAAGGTCGTCCAGTCCGGCCAGGGCGCGGACGAGATTTTCGGCGGCTATCACTGGTACCCACCCATGGCCGGAGCCAGCGATCCGCTGAGCGCCTATTCCGGGGCCTTTTTCGACCGGAACGATGCCACGCTGCGGAGCCACCTGTCGCCGCAATGGCATGCGGAGGGGGATGTCAGCCGCGATTTCGTGCGGGATCACTTCGCCATGCCGGGCGCCGAGGATCCGGTCGACAAGGCCCTGCGCCTCGACAGCCAGATCATGCTGGTGGACGATCCCGTCAAGCGCGTCGACAACATGACCATGGCCTGGGGGCTGGAAGCCCGGGTTCCCTTCCTGGACCATGAACTGGCCGAGCTGGCCGCGCGTGTCCCCTCCGCCGAGAAGCTGAAGCAGGGCGGCAAGGGCGTTCTCAAGGAAGCGGCCCGGCTGGTGATCCCCTCGGAGGTGATCGATCGGCGCAAGGGCTACTTCCCGGTGCCGCAGCTCAAATACATTTCCGGACCCTATCTCGACATGGTGCGCGGCGCTCTGACCAGCCAGAAGGCCCGGGAGCGGGAACTGTTCCGACCGGAATATCTGGACGATCTTTTCGCCCATCCGACGGATCGCATCACGCCGCTCCAGGGCTCGGAGCTGTGGCAGGTGGCGCTTCTGGAAATGTGGCTGCAGGCCCAGGAGATCTGAGGCGATGAGCACGGACGATCACGGCCGGGCAAAGGCCGGTTACGAGCGGCGCTTGAAGCGCATGCGCAATTATGCGCGGCCGCAGGGCAATGCCCCGGACGGGACGCCACAGGCGGATGCCGAGGTCGAGTGCGGATGGGGCCGGCTCATCTTCGCCCAGACCTTCGAGGATACGACGCATCTGACACGCCGCATGAACGAGGAAGGGCCGGACCGGCGCGACATCGCCTTCTATGTCCGCGATCCGCATGTCCTCATCAGCCATGCCCCGCAGGAGCTCTTCCTCGACCCGTCGCACACATACCGGCTGGACCTGACGATCTACCGGCCGAGCCGAAGGCGGCCGAGCGGCTTTGCCGTCCGCCGCCTCGCCTCGCCGTCCGATGCGGCCGAGATCAACCGCATCTATCAAAGCCGCCGCATGGTGACGGTCGATCCGGATTTCTTCTGGAGCAACCGGGACAGCCGCCACCTCACCTGGCTCGTGGCCGAGGACGAGGCGACGGGAGCGATCCTCGGCACGGTGACAGGCGTCGACCACCGGCGCGCCTTCGAGGATCCGGAGGCCGGCTCCTCGCTCTGGTGCCTGGCGGTCGATCCGCAGGCCCAGCACCCCGCCATCGGCGAGGCGCTGGTGCGCCAGCTTGCCGAGCATTTCCAGGCCCGTGGCGCCAGCTACATGGACCTGTCGGTGATGCACGACAATGCGCCGGCCATCGCCCTCTATGAGCGCCTCGGTTTCGTGCGCGTTCCCTATTTTACGGTCAAGCGGCGCAACCAGATCAATGAGCAGCTCTTTACCGGCGCGGGCGATACGTTCGACGCGTTCAACCCCTATGCCCGCATCATCGTGGACGAGGCGGCGCGGCGCGGCATCGCCGTGGAGGTTCTGGACGCACCCGCCGGCTTCTTCCGGCTGACCTATGGCGGCCGCAGCATCCGCTGCCGCGAAAGCCTGTCGGAACTGACATCCGCCGTCGCCATGTCGATCTGCGACGACAAGGGCGTCACCCGGCGGCTGGTCGAAGGCGCCGGGGTCAACGTGCCGGCGCAGATGCTGGCCGGGGACGACGGGGATGGCACTGTGGAGGCCTTCCTGGCCGAGCACGGATCGATCGTCGTCAAGCCCGCACGGGGCGAGCAGGGCCGCGGCATCGCCGTCGGCGTCGAAACCATGGATCATGCACGCACGGCGATTGCCGCCGCGCGCGAACAGTGCGAGCGGGTGCTGATCGAATCCTGCTTCCAGGGCGACGATCTGCGCCTGGTGGTGATCGACTTCCGCGTCGTCGCGGCGGCGGTACGTCGGCCGCCGGTGATCGTGGGCGACGGGCGCCGCAGCGCGCGCCACCTGATCGAGCATCTGTCGCGCCGCCGGTCCGCCGCCACGGGGGGCGAAAGCCGCATCCCGCTGGATGGCGAAACGGAACGCTGCGTCCAGAAGGCCGGCTACGCGCTGGACGACGTCCTGCCGGAAGGCGTCGAGCTGAAGGTGCGTGGAACGGCCAATCTGCACACGGGCGGGACCATTCACGATGTGACGGGCATCGTGCATTCCCAACTGGTGGAGGCGGCCATCGCGGCAACGCGCGCGATCGACATCCCGGTCTGCGGCATCGACTTCATGATCAAGGATCCGCGCCTGCCCGATTACGTCTTCATCGAAGCGAACGAGCGGCCCGGCCTTGCCAATCACGAGCCGCAGCCCACCGCCGAACGGTTCGTCGACCTGTTGTTCCCCATGTCGATCCCGGCATCGGCCCGCAAGGCGCGCGAGCGCCGGCGCACCCGCGGCCGGTGACGCCCGGCTCTGGAGGCTTCCTTGATTTGGCGGTAGAGGAAGCATCACGCATGAACATTGCGCGGCCCCGCGCAAGGCGAAACACCAAAGCGAACGAGCGGACCGACGTGCCACGGCTTTCCATCGACAGCCATTACCTGACAGACCAGCTCAGGGCGCTCCTGAAGATCCCAAGCCCGACGGGATACACGGATACGATCGTACGCCACGTGACGCACGAGTTGCAGCGGCTCGGCCTGCGGGTGGAGCTCACACGCCGCGGCGCCATCCGGGCGCTGCGCCAGGGCAGCCGCCGCGCTTCGGCGCGGGCCATCGTCAGCCATGTCGATACACTCGGCGCGCAGGTCAAATCCCTGAAGGACAATGGCCGGCTCGAAGTCGTGCCCATCGGAACCTGGTCGGCGCGCTTTGCGGAAGGCGCGCGCGCAACGATCTTCTCCGATACGGGCGCCTATCGCGGCACCATCCTGCCGCTCAAGGCCTCCGGCCACACTTTCAACGACGAGGTGGATCACCTGCCGATCGGCTGGCCCTTCGTGGAACTGCGCGTGGACGCGCTGGCGCGCGACCGGCGGGAGCTGTCGCGGCTCGGCATCGAGATCGGCGATATCGTCGCCATCGATCCGCAGCCCGAATTCCTGGACAACGGCTTCATTGTCTCCCGCCACCTCGACAACAAGGCCGGGGTCGCCATCATGCTGGCGGCCATCGAGGCCCTGGAGCGGGAGAATGCCGTCACCCCGGTCGACATCCACTGGCTCTTCACCATCGCCGAAGAGGTCGGGGTGGGCGCATCCTCCATCCTGACCCCGGACATCGCATCCATGGTGGCGGTAGACAACGGCACGACGGCAGCGGGGCAGAACTCGTCGGAGTTCGGCGTCACCATCGCCATGGCCGATCAGACGGGGCCTTTCGACTACCATCTGACCAAGAAGCTCGTCCGCCTGTGTCACGATGAGGATATCCGCTACCAGAAGGATATATTCCGCTACTACCGCTCGGATTCTGCTTCCGCTGTCGAGGCCGGCCACGATGTCCGCACGGCGCTGATCGCCTTCGGCGTGGATGCCTCGCACGGGTGGGAGCGCATCCATGTCCATGCGCTGCGATCGCTCGCCGAGCTGATCACCGCCTATGCGACATCGCCGGTGGAGATCGAGCGGGACCGCAACCTGCATGCCGGGCTGGAAGGCTTCACGCGCCAGCCCACCGCCCAGGCCGCGCAGGAGCTGGCCGAGGATAGTGAGCTGGAATAGCGCCTAAAGGGCGCCGTCCACCCGGCCAGGGTGGGTGAAGATCTCGAATTCCTCCCCCCGCGCCACGGCAATCAGCGTCACCCCCGCCCCTTCCGCCTCCCGCACGGCCAGTTCGCTCGGAACGGAAATCGCCGCCAGAAGCCCGCAACCCATGACAGCCGCCTTCTGGACGAGCTCCACCGAAACGCGGCTCGTCAGGGTCAGGAACCCATGCGCGGGCGCGATGCGCTGACGCGCCAGATGGCCGGCGACTTTATCTAGCGCATTGTGCCGGCCGACATCCTCGCGCACCACCAGGCAACCGCCATCAGCCGTATGGAAGGCGGCCGCATGGACGGCGCGTGTCTGGCGGCCGAGGAGTTGCCCCTCCGCCATATCCGACATGGCCTTCACGATGCGGCGCGGATCCAGGCGCAGGGTCGCGCCGATTGCCGGAAGCGCCGGGCGGGCGAGTTCCAGGGACTCGACGCCGCACAACCCGCAGCCGACGGGCCCGGTCATCTGCCGCCGCCGCGCCACGTACCCTTGCGCCCGCTCCGCAATCAGCCGGACCTGGCAGTCGACGCCCCCGTCCGAGGCGACGATTTCGACCGCCTCGATCTCGTCCGGGCGGTCCACGATCCGCTCGTTGAGCATGAGCCCGATCGCCATGTCTTCCAGGTCCTGCGGCGTCGCCATCATGACGGCGTGGGTCGAGCCGCCGACGCTGATCGCGACCGCCTCTTCGGCCGGGAGCGCGCGCGCACGCGGAACGAAGCTTCCGTTGCAAAAGGCCAGTGCAACCACCGTGTCCGCTGACGCCATGCCCTAAAATTCCTTTCCCGACTGCGGCCGGTTTACCTCACATTGTGATCACACCGGCGTGTTCAATCGCGCCGCGACCGCTTATGAGAGGACCATGGCGCAAAGGCGCCCCACCGATCCCTCATAAGCGCGGGTGCTGCGTTGAGCGAATCCTTCCTGGCGACCGAGTTTGCCGCACTGCTCCAGGTCCTGTTCATCGACATCGTCCTGGCGGGCGACAATGCGGTCGTCGTCGGCATGGCGGCCGCCGGCGTCGATGCATCGATCCGCCGCAAGGTGATCTTCTGGGGCATTGCCGGCGCCGTCGTCCTGCGGATCCTCCTGGCCCTCGTGGCGGTGGAGCTGCTCGCCATTGTCGGCCTGACGCTGGCGGGCGGCATCCTGCTCCTCTGGGTCTGCTGGAAGATGTACCGCGAAATCACCGCGGGCGGCCATGGCGAGGATGCCCTGGCCGACCAGGCCGCCGTGCCGCAGAAGAGCTTCAAGCAGGCCCTTCTGCAGATCATCGTGGCCGATATTTCCATGTCGCTCGACAATGTGCTGGCCGTCGCCGGCGCGGCGCGCGACCATATCGAGGTTCTGGTTGCCGGGCTCCTGATCTCCGTCGTGCTGATGGGCGCCATGGCTACGCTGGTCGCCCGGCTACTGAACAAATATCGCTTCATCGCCTGGATCGGGCTCATCATCATCCTGTTCGTCGCCGTCCGGATGATTTACGAGGGCTCCCAGCAGGTGGCGTGCGCGGGCATCCTGCCGGCCCTGTGCCTGCACTGATCCCGCCCGCCGCCAGGGCATGGCGCGAGCTTTGGGGTATGGACATGGTGGACGAGCTGGACAGGGTCGAAGACGCGATCGCGGCCATTGCGGCCGGTGAACTGGTCGTCGTCGTCGACGATACGGACCGGGAAAACGAGGGTGACCTGATCATGGCGGCGTCCAAGGCGACGCCGGAAAAGATCGCCTTCATGATCCGCCACACGAGCGGCATTCTCTGCGTTCCCATGACGGGCGAGCGTGCGCAGCGGTTGAACCTGCCGCCCATGGTCGCCAACAATCTCGACCCGATGCGCACGGCTTTCACCGTGTCGGTAGATTACCGCGTCGGCATGACGACGGGCATCTCGTCCGAAGAGCGCGCCAGTACGGCGCGGGCGCTTGCCAACAACAACATCGCCCCGGGCGATTTCCTGCGCCCCGGCCATATGTTCCCGCTCATCTCCCGCGAGGGGGGCGTCCTGACGCGCAGCGGCCATACGGAAGCGGGGACGGACCTCGCCCAGCTGGCCGGGCTGGAGCCCGTCGGCGTGCTGGCGGAGGTCGTCAACGATGACGGGACGGTCAAGCGCCTGCCCGAGCTCATCCTCTTCGCCCGCGAGCATGGGCTGAAGATCGTCTCGATCGAGGATCTCATCTCCTATCGCATCCGGCGCGAAAGCTTCGTGACCTGCGTGAAGGAACAGGACATGATGATCGGCGGCATGAAGGGCCGCATCCGCATCTACGAGACGCCGTTCGACGATATGCAGCATGTGGTCGCCCTGTTCGGGGACGTGCGCTATGCCGACAAGGTGCCGACCCGCATCCACCGCGAGCAGCCTGTCATGGATCTGTTCGGACATATTCGCGGGTCGCAGACCTGGGTCGAGAACGCCGTGGACGCCCTCAAGGACCGGCCGCACGGCATTCTGATGCTGCTGCGCACCAGCGAAGCGGATGATTTCACCCCGCCAGAGCATGACAGCGGGGCGCCGGAAGACGGCGAGCGCCACGGCAGCGCTCGGGCCCGGATGCAGCGCTGGCGCGAAATCGGCGTCGGCGCACAGATCCTGCGGGATGTCGGCGTACGCTCCATCCAGGTGATGGCGACGCACGAGCGCTCCTATGTCGGCCTGACCGGCTTCGGCATCGAAGTCGCCGGGACGATCCTGCTGCCGGATTGAAAGCCGCGGGGCGCGGCAGGCGGTCAGTGGATCGCCTGCGCCCGTGTCTCCACCTTCAGGGCGACGGTCGCCAGGACGGCGATGAACAGGAGTGCGGCGAAGAAGCCGACCGCCACCGGGAAGCCGAGCCCGATCAAGGGCGCCATCGCCGTCGGGGCCAGAAGGCCGCCGAGCCGCGCCATGGCGCCGGCCGTTCCCATGCCCGTGGCGCGGATCTGCGTCGGATAGAGTTCCGGCGTCCAGGCATAGAGGGCGCCCCAGGTCCCGAGCAGGGCGAAGCTCATCAACAGGACGGCGAAGGTGACGATGCCCGGCTGCAGCGTCACGGCGAAGAGGAAGCAGCCGAGGCACGACAGGATCAGGAAGCCGATCAACGTTTCGCGGCGGCCCCAGCGCTCGACGCCATAGGCGGCGAGCGCATAGCCGGGAAGCTGCGCCAGCGCGACCAGGATCAGGAAACCGTAGCCGCGCAGGAAGCCGAAGCCTTCCGTCGCCAGCCTGCCCGGCAGCCAGGTGAAGACACCATAATAGGCCGAGGAGACGAGCAGCCAGATGGCCAGGATGCAGAGGCTCCGACGCAGATAGGGCGCCGAGAAGATGCCCCCGCCCCCGACCGGCTGCGGGTCGCGGCGGACGGGCTTGTCGAGCCGGGCCTGCCCGTTGGCCACCAGCACCTTGTCGAAAACCTGCCGCGCATCATCGTCGCGCCCCGTATTCAGAAGGTAGCGGGGTGACTCGGGGATCCAGAAGCGCAGGAAGATGCCGATGATGGCGGGAATGGCTGTCGCCAGGAAGATCAGGCGCCAGGGTTCGGCCGCGCCGTAGCTGTTGGCGGCCCAGGCGACGATGGCCACCGCCACGGTGCCGACCGCCCAGAACCCTTCCAGCATGACCAGCCAGCGCCCGCGGCTGCGGGCCGGCAGGAACTCGGCCATCATGGCGTAGTCCACCGGCAGCGTGCCGCCCACCGCCAGTCCGACCACGAAGCGCAGGGCAAGGAGAATGGCGAAATCCGGCGCGAAGACGGAGGCCAGGCTGAACACGGCATCCAGCGCCACGGTGAAGATCAGGATCCGGCGGCGGCCGTAGCGGTCGGCGAGCCGCCCGAAGGCATAGGCGCCGATGAGCATCCCCAAGAAGAAAGCCGTGCCCGTCTGCAGGGCCTGCGGCACGGTCAGGCCGAAGCTGGCCGCGATGGAGGGCGCGGTAAAGCCGACGGCGATGACCTGCATGGCATCCGCCGCCCAGACCAGGCCGAAGACCCCGAGGAGCCGCCGCTGGAACCGCCCCGTTCCGGCCCTGTCGAGAACCTCTTCGACACCATAGCCCGGGCTCCTGCCCGCAGATGAGCCAAGACTTGTGACTGCACTGGCCATGACCTGCCCCCATACGCCCCGCACGACACCTTATGACGCCGACGCGCGCTCAAGGAAAGAGGCTTCAGCCGGTGCGCTCGCTGTGGCGCAGCCGCAGGCCCGCCGCGCGCTCGGCCGACAATGCCCCGTGGCAGTGCGGGCAGGAGACGCCGGGCTCGTATTGCGGCGACAGGCGGTCTGCCTCGCTCAGGGCCTCGCCGCAACCGAAGCACGCCGCATAGGGCGCCGGCACCAGCCCATGGCCCACCGCGACGCGGTTGTCGAAGACATAGCAGTCCCCGTCCCACAGACTGTCCTGCGGCGCGACATCCTCAAGATATTGGAGGATGCCGCCCTTCAGGTGGAAGACCGATTCAAAGCCGCTTTCCAGCATGTAGGCGGATGCCTTCTCGCAGCGTATGCCCCCCGTGCAGAACATCGCCACCTTGCGGTGGCGCTGCGGGTCGAGCGCCTGCGCGACGAACTCCTTGAACTCGGTGAAGCTGTCGATGCCAGGGTCTACCGCGTTGCGGAAGGTGCCGATCCGCGTCTCGTAACGGTTGCGCGTATCGATCACGAGAACCTCGGGATCGGCGATGAGGCCGTTCCAGTCCGCCGGCGCCACATAGGTTCCGACCCGGCGGGAGGGATCGGCCTCAGGCGCGCGCAGCGTGATGATTTCGGGCCGGATGCGCACTTTCATGCGGCGGAAGGGCTGGGCATCCGCATAGGAGAATTTTACCTCGCCCCGGCGGATCTGCAAAAGGTCGTCCAGCGCGTCGACCACCCGGTCGAGCGCGTCAGCGCTCCCGGCGATCGTCCCGTTGATGCCCTCCCCCGCGATCAGCAGCGTTCCGCACAGGCCATGCGCGCGGCACAGATCCAGGAGGGACCCGCGCAGACCCGGAAGGTCGTCGATGGACACGAAGCGGTAGAGGGCGGCGATCTTGTACTCCATGGCCGGGAGTTGGCAAAAACCCGACGGATTGACAAGCACCTTTCGTCCGGGCGCTTGACATGTCCGCCTGTGCAGCCGACCCCTCACCCATGGCAGATGAGCTTGAACTCGACATGGAATTCGATCCGCGGATCGGCGCCGCACAGGCGCTCGCCCCCGGCATCCTGCGAATCGTGGCGCCCAATCCTGGCCCCATGACCTTCCGCGGCACCAACAGCTACGTGATCGGTCAGGACAGCGTCGCCGTGGTCGATCCCGGGCCGGACAATGCTGATCATCTCGCCGCGCTCCTCGACGCCATCGATGGGCGGCCCCTCGGCGCGATCCTCGTGACCCACTGCCATCTGGACCATACGGGCCTGGCGCCCCGGCTCGCCGCGCTGACGGGCGCCCCCATCTGGGCCGAAGGGCCGCACCGCTCCGCCCGCAGCCTGGAGGAAGGCGAAGCCAACGCGCTCGATGCGGCGGCGGACCGGTCCCTGCCCATTGCCCGCCGGCTGGCGGATGGGGAAGTGTTCCACCTCGGCGGCGAGCGGTTCGAGGCGGTGGCGACACCGGGCCATGTCGCGAACCATATGGGCTTCGCCTTACCCGACCGGGGCATCCTCCTGTCCGGCGATCATGTCATGGGCTGGGCGACGACGCTCGTCGCGCCGCCGGACGGATCGATGGCCGATTACATGGCTTCCCTCGACAAGCTTCTGGGCCGCGCCGAAACCCTGTATCTGCCAGGGCATGGCGGGCCCGTCTCGCAGCCACACCCGCTCATGCGCGGGCTGCGCGCCCACCGTCGCATGCGCGAGCGCGCCATCATCGAGCGCCTGGCACAGGGCGACGAGACGATCCCCGCCATCGTGGCGGCGATCTACCGGCAAACGGATCCGCGCCTGCTCGGCGCCGCGGCGCTGAATGTCCTGGCGCATCTGGAGTTCCTGGCCGAGCGTGGCCTTGCCGCACCGCATGGCGCAGCGGGGCTGGATGCGCGCTGGCAGTTGACGCCGCGCGAGCCCTGATCACTCGTCCACGGTGCCGCTCTGGGCCTGCTCCATGGCGGCGTCGAGCCGCGTCAGGAAGCTTTCCACGAAACGCCTGTTCTGGCCGAGATCGCGCGGCAGATCGCGCGAGTGGGAGCGCAGATCGACGAAGGTGGAGCCTTCGTCCTCCTGGATGCGGATTTCCACATCGCTCGGAAAGCCGAAGAGCGGCGCCCTGGCAACGGCGGTCAGCGTGTAGTCGCCGGCATCGGTGACCGCGAAGCGGTCATAGGCATCGTTCACATCGAAGCTCGAGCGCAATGTCGGCCGCGGCACCGCGACCGTTCCCTCGACGCCGAGGTCGCCTTCGGCGGGCAGCGGCAGGGCCGTGGACTGGACGATCTCCACCTCCCAGCCAAGATCGTCGGCCACCTGCCGGCTGGCGCCATAGACATCGCGCGCGGTGGCGGGAAATTCGCGACCGAGCAGGACCGAACCGCCAATCTGTGTATCCGCGGTATCGAAGGCGACCATATTGGCCGTGCGGGCGGAGTTGCCGCTCGGATAGGCCATGGCCATGAAGGCGCCGATGACGAAGGGAACCGCCACGACGAGCCCCAGGAACAGGGCCGCCAAGGCCCTCCCGCCGCCGTAGCTGCCGCGGGACCAGACGCGCAGCAGGGCATAGAGCGACAGGATCAGGCCGAGGCCGAGAAGCCCGCCCGACAGGGCGATGACCGTGGCGAAATCCCCGCGAGAGGACAGGTCCATCCGGAAGAAGAAAAAGCCCGTCACGAGCAGCGCGCCCGCAAAGGCCGCCAGCCGGAAGGCCCAGTCGGCGGCCTTGACCCGCCTGCGGAGATAATGCCCGCCCAATCGTCCGCTCCGCCTGTACAATGCCTCGATGCCGGCCGCGCCGACGGCCTGAAACTAGCGCGCGCTGATTTAAGATTTATCCACCCGTGGATATAGGCCCACGGCCCCGGGTCTTGGACGGAGCGGCCGCTCGCACGGCCCGCTCCAGCCGGATCGCCGCCTGCGCGGCTGCCAGCCTGGCGATCGGCACCCGGAAGGGCGAGCAGGACACGTAGTCGAGGCCCGCCTGTTCGAAGAAGGTGATCGAGGCGGGATCGCCGCCCTGTTCGCCGCAGACGCCAAGCGTGATGTCGGGCCGGGTCCGACGCGCCTTGTCCACGCCCAGCACGATGAATTCGCCCACGCCCTCCACATCCAGCGTCTGGAAGGGATCGCGCTCGATGATCCCCTCCCGCTGGTAGGTCGACAGGAAGTTGGCCGCATCGTCGCGCGAAATGCCGTAGACCGTCTGGGTCAGATCGTTGGTTCCGAAGGAAAAGAAGTCCGAGACCTCGGCGATCGTGTCCGCCCGCATGATGGCCCGGGGAAGCTCGATCATGGCCCCGACATGGTAGGAGACGCTGCGGCCCTTCTCCTGCGCGACGGCGGTGGCGATTTCGTCGATCCGCTGCTTGACGAAATCGAACTCGCGGCGCAGCCCGACCAGCGGCACCATGATCTCCGGCACGACATCCTTGCCCTTGCGCCCGCCGGCTTCGATCGCCGCCTCCAGGATGGCGCGGGTCTGCATCTCGACGATCTCCGGGTAGGAAATGGCGAGCCGGCAGCCACGATGGCCGAGCATGGGGTTGAACTCTTCGAGCTTCTCGATGCGCGCCCGCAGGCTCGCCTCCGCAATGCCGAGCCCGGCGGCGGTTTCGGCGATTTCGGCGTCGCCCTTGGGCAGGAACTCGTGCAGCGGCGGATCGAGCAGTCGGATCGTCACCGGCAGTCCGGCCATGATCTCGAACAGCTCGACGAAGTCAGAGCGCTGCATGGGAAGCAGCCTGTCCAGCGCCTGCCGCCGGCCGGCCGCATCGCCCGCCAGGATCATATCGCGCATGACGCCGACGCGCCCGCCTTCGAAGAACATGTGCTCCGTGCGGCACAGGCCGATGCCCTCGGCGCCGAAGGCGCGCGCGGCGCGCGCTTCGATGGGGGTTTCGGCATTGGTGCGCACGCCCAGCCGGCGGGCCCGGTCCGCAAATTCCATCAGCGTCGCGAAATCGCCCGTCAGCATGGGCCGGCGCAGCCGCGCCGCGCCCAGGATCACCTCGCCCGAAGCACCATCGATGGTGATGGCCTCGCCCTCGTGCACGGTGATGCCGCCGGCCGTCAGCGTCCGGGCCGCCATGTCGATCCGCAGCGCGCCGGCGCCCGTCACGCATGGCTTGCCGATGCCGCGCGCCACGACGGCCGCGTGGCTCGTCGTGCCGCCCCGGATGGTCAGGACACCTTCGGCCACATGCATGCCATGGACGTCCTCCGGCAGCGTCTCGTTGCGCACCAGGATGACCGGCCGCCCTTCGCCGACCAGCCGAATCGCGTCATCGCCCGTAAAGGCGACGAGCCCCGTGGCCGCCCCGGGAGAGGCCGGCAGGCCGCGCCCGATCACATCGGCCGCCTCGCCCCGCTCGATGGTCGGGTGCAGCAATTCGTCGAGCGACATGGGATCGACCCGCAGAAGGGCGTCCTCTTCGCCGATCAGCCCGTCCCGGACCATCTCGACGGCCACCCTGACCCCTTCGGCGACGCTCCGGCGCGCCGGCCGCGACTGGAGAAGGAACAACTCCCCGTCGCCGACCATGAAATCGACCTCGCAGGCATCGGCGATATGCGTCTCGATCCGGGCGACATAGTCGGCAAGGGCGGGCAGATCGGCCGGGAAGGAATCATCGTCCTGCGCCTGCGCCAGGTCCAGCACCTGTTCCTCGTGCCGGATCAGGCTGGCATATTCGCGCCCGCCCACCCGGAAGCTCCCGGTCAGCCGGGCCTTGCCGGTCGACAGGTCGCGCGAGAGGGCGTGGCCGGTACCGGACTTTTCGCCCCGTTCGTTGAAGATCATGGCGTGGACCGTCACCGCCAGGCCGGAATTCTCCGAGATGGCGTGGGCTGCCCGGAAGGCGCGCGCCACGGGGCTGCGCCAGCTTGCGAAACAGCCCTCCACCACTTTCAGCAATTGCTCGAAGGGCGTCTGCGGCAGGGCTTCGCCCAGCTCTTCCTCGATGAAGGCATGGTAGCGCGCGATCAGCGCGCGCCACTCGTCGGGCGTGGCGGGCTCGTGCGCCCCGCCCCAGCCGAGGCGGCTGCGCTCGGCATCGGCGATCTCCTCGAACTCCGCCGGGTCGGCGGAGAAGACGAGGCTCGCAAACCCTTCGATGAAGCGGCGATAGGCGCGAAAGGCGAAATCGAGATCGCCGAGCTCACGCGCAAGCGTCTCGACGGTCCGGTCGTTCAGCCCGATATCGAGCAGCGTATCGGCAAGCCCCGGCATGGGCGCGCGGGCGCTGGGCCGCACCGCAAGGAGCAGCGGCTGCGCCTCTCCGTCGAAGATGCGGCCGGTCACGCCTTCCAGCCATTCGACCATGGCGAGGATCTCCGCCCGCAGCGCCTGGGGCAGTTCCCCATGCGCAGGGGCGCTTTCGCGCCAGGCCACCGTCGATATGGTGAAGCCGGGCGGCACAGGCAGGTCCAGCCCCGCCAGCAGCGCGAGGTTGGCCCCCTTGAAGCCGAGTGACTCGGACGGATCCGCCGTCCGGTCGGCCGCGCCCCTGTGGAATGTGAAGCACTTCCTCGTCGCCATTGCCCTGCCCTGCCGGCTCAACTCCGGTCGGCGTATGTCCGGTCAGCGATGCGCCTCGATCACCGCGGCCATTTCGTTGGCCGTCATGGCACCGGCATAGCGGTCGCCATTGATGAAGAAGGTCGGCGTTGCGGCCACGCCAAACTCGTCCTGGCCGCGCTTCTGCACCTCCATCACCTTGCCCTGGAGCTCGGCATTCTGGAGGCAAGCGGTGAACTGTTCCTGCGACATGCCGGCCTGGCGGGCAATGGCCAGAAGCTCGACCGACGCGTTCTCCGCCATGGCCCACTGGCGCTGCTGATCGAAGAGCACGTCGACCATGGCTGTGCGGCGATCCTCCGGCACGCAGCGCGCCAGCATGAAGCCGGCAAGCGCGCGCGGATCGAAGGGGAACTCGCGCAGGACCAGCTTGGCGACGCCGGTGTCCAGATAGTCGGCCTTGATGGCGGGATAGGCGTTGGCGTGGAAATCGGCGCAATGGCTGCAGGTGAGCGAAGCATATTCGACAATGGTGACCGGCGCATCCGGATTGCCGATGACGATGTCCGGCAGGGCGCCGGGCGCCATGAGCGCGGCGGTGTCGACGCTGCCCTGCGATTGGGGCGCTGTCGCCGCCGATGCATCCGTCTGGCGCGTGGCCGCCGGCGCTTCCTGGGCAAGGGCAACGCCGGTGAAGGCCGGGGCAGCGGCAAGGATGGCAGCGCCGGCCAGCATGACGGCGGCCAGCCGGCCCTGAACGGTCTTACGCGAAATCGGCATGCTCGTCTTTCCTTTGACGTCGGTTCCCTGTCGCCCTGCAGCTAGGCGACAAACTGCGCCGTTGTTAGGGCACTCTGAGGATGCGTAAGGACAAATCACCGACAAATCAAACGTCGTTGGCGCGATTGCGCCCCAGAACGCAGGCACCGTAACGCTCCAGCGCCCGGCGCAGGCGCGGATTCTCGATATTCTCGACCGACCTTGCGATGGCACGGGTCGCCTGTGCATCCGGTGGCTGCCATTTGGGCTTGCGGCTTTCCTGCACGCGGGCGACAGGCCGCTGCACGATGCGGATCCGATCCACGGCATGGTAGCCGAAGAAGCCGTTCACCCGCTGGACGATCTCCCCCGCCTCATGCTGCAGGCGCAGCACGAAGGCGCCCTCGCAGGCGATGACGAGCTGGGCGGGCTGGAAGGGCGCATCGTCATAGGGGCGCGAGGGCCAGGCCAGGCGTTCGGGCCGGGTGGCGTCCGCAAGGCGCGGACCGACGATCTCGGGCCAGGCCGACAGAAGGCCGAGCGTCATGCCCGCCTTGCGGGCGAGCACCGGTTCGATGAGCTCGGCCATCAGTTCGCCGACCTGCCGTGTCGGCGGGCGGCGCGGCGGCCGGGCCATCAGCCCCGCCCGATGGCGAGCTGCCGCGCCTGCCGACGGTCCCGCCGGTGCAGTGTCGTCAAAACGATGCTCATGAAGCCGAAGATCACGATCACCATCCATTCGTTCAGAAGAACGCCGTGGAAGGAACCATAGCTGAAGACGAGGAAGACGAAAACGAGCGATGTTTCACGCAGGAGGACATCGCCCGAGCGGATGACCGTCGCATACAGAAACGCCAGGAACGTTCCGAGCAAAAGGACAAGCCCGACAAGGCCGCTGTTCAGCGCTTCGTCCACCACCAGATTGTGCAGGTGGGTATACTGCCCGACGGCCTGCGCATTGGCGCCGGCCCGCGCGGCGACCGTCTCCATCTTGCCGACATGGCCGATGCCGATCAGCGGATGCTCGGTCCAGACGTCCCAGGCCGCGCTCCACATGGCCAGGCGCACGTCCACCGAGCCGGAGGCGACGCCCGTCGTCTCGTAGCGCTCCACCTCCACGATACCGTCCTGCGCGCGCTGCGAGACGATGCCGGCCACCGGCACCAGGGCCGCCCCTGCCACGCAGACGCCGAGGGCCAGCGCTGCCATGGAGCGACGGTCCCGGAAGTTAAAGGAGTTGCGCCACATGTGGTACAGGTCGAAGAGGCCCATCAGCGGATAGATGCCCCAGACGGCGCGCGTCTGCGACAGGAGCGCCGGCACCAGCGAAAGATACAGCCACCAGCGGCCATTGGGCAGGATGCGTGGCGCGCGCTCCATGGGCAGCCGCGCAATGAGGCCGACCGCCCCGGCCACGAAGCCGAGGATCGCTTCGTTCCGGCCGAGGCCGACGCGCATGCCCGTCAGCCAGAACTCCACCGGCGTCGCGACCATGAGCGCGATGACGCCGAGCCGCGCGCCCAGGATCAGCGCATCCAGCGGCCGGCGGATCAGGAACAGGCCGAGCGGCAGGAACACGCAGGCCAGTTCGATCGAGGCATAGGACAGGATGCGGTTGCTTTCCACGCCGTGGCCGCGCAGGAGCGTGAGCCCGATGGACCAGAGGCAATAGGCGGCGAGGAGGCCCGTGAAGACCGGCGGCGCCATGCGCCAGCTCCGCGGCCGAAGGACCGCCAGCACCACGCCGCTCACCGCCAGAAGCCCGAACAGCGCCTTGCCGAGAGAAATCAAAATGCCGATCAGCGCCATGGCGAGCGCCAGAATGATAGGATCGACCCGCCGGCGCAGGAGCATGAAGCGCTTGAAGCTCATGGGCGCCCCCGGACGGCCGTCGCCAGACGGGACACGAAATCCTTTGCGCGGAACCGCAATGTGGGCAGGCGCTGCCATGGCTTCAGGCGGAACGCACCGTAGCTGCGCCCCTCCATCGTCAGGCTGCCATTGGTCAAGGGGTTCAGGCCGACGCCGTCCGGCTCCACATGCCGCACCCGGATCCCGTGCGCCCAGCCGCGCTCCAGCGCGACATCGTAAGGCAGGGTCATGGGCCGCAGGGATCGCAGCAGCCGCTCGGCCGCCGTCCGGTTCACCATATAGGCGGCAGAGCCGCCCGTCGGGCCGAAGGCGGCCCGGCCGAGCTTCAGCCCGCCGGGCAGGCTGCGCTGCGGCACCAGGCGTGGCATGCGGTAATTGACGAGCTTGACGAGATCCCAGTCGTCCACCGACAGGATCGCGTCCCGCAAGCTTGCAAAATCGGGCGTCGGGGCGGCGTCGTCCTCGAAGATGACGGCAATGTCGGCATCGCTCGCCAGGAAGGTTTCGAACACGCGCAGATGGCTGGCATAGCAGCCATACTCACCCGGCTGCGGGCGCTTGCCATGATCGCGCCGGAAGCCGGCCTCGTCCAGGAGTGCGGCCCGTTCGGCCTCGCCCGCCGCGCGCCCATCGACCGCGGGAACGCGGATCAGGTCAATCCCGGCGCGCTCGGCATCCGCGCGGATGGCTGCGAGCCGATCGCCGGACCGGTCGAGATTGATGACATAGTGATGGATCCGCACGCACCGGCACTTTTCTGGCTCAGACAGTCTGCGGTCCGATGAACCCTGTACCGGCGCGAGTCAAGGGGCGGCAGGCTGCCGCAGCGCCGGGCCCGAAGCGTTGCGGCCGGGCGGCAAACTGGGCTAACCCTGCCCCCACCACCGATGCGGCGATCGCATGGGTTTACACGTCAACAAAGCGCGATGCGACAGACCCCGCCAGAAGCCGCCCAACTCCTTGCCTGGTACGACCGCCATGCGCGGCGCCTGCCCTGGCGCGTCGGCCCTGCGGAGCGGGCCGCGGGCGTGATGCCGGACCCGTACCGGGTCTGGCTGTCGGAGGTCATGCTGCAGCAGACCACCGTCGCGGCGGTGAAGTCCTATTTCGAAACCTTCACCCGTCGCTGGCCGAGCGTCGAGGCGCTGGCCGCCGCGCCGGAGGCCGACGTCATGGCCGCCTGGGCCGGCCTTGGCTACTATGCCCGCGCCCGCAACCTCGTGGCCTGTGCCCGGGCCGTCACCGCACGGGGCGGGGTCTTTCCCGGCAACGCGGCGGGGCTGCGGGACCTGCCCGGCATCGGCGATTATACGAGCGCGGCCATCGCCGCCATCGCCTATGACGAGCCCGTCGCCGTGGTCGATGGAAATGTCGAGCGTGTGGTCAGCCGCCTTGCGGCGTTGGAGACCCCGCTGCCGGCGGCCCGCCCGGCCATCCGGCACAGGATGGCGGACCTGACGCCCGCGCACCGCCCGGGCGACTTCGCCCAGGCCATGATGGATCTGGGCGCCACCATCTGCACGCCGCGCCGCCCGGCCTGCGGCATCTGCCCGGTCATGGAGGGTTGTGCCGCGCGTGACGGCGGCGATCCGGAGCGCTTCCCCATCAAGGCGCCGAAGGCGGCCAAGCCGCACCGTGTCGGCGCCGCCTATGTGGCCGAACGTGTCCGCGACGGGGCCATCCTTCTGCGCCAGCGGCCTGGCAAGGGGCTTCTCGGCGGCATGGCCGAGCCGCCCATGACGGGCTGGACGGCGCGCCAGGACGGCGCAACCGATCTGTCGCAGGCGCCCTTCCCCGCGCCATGGCGCATAGCGGGCGCGGTGGAGCACAGCTTCACCCATTTCCACCTGACGCTCACCGTCTGGCATGCCGAAGTGGGCGACGCGCCCGCCGGCGAGGGATGGTGGGAGCCGGTCGAAACCATCGAGGGGGCAGCGCTGCCCACGCTCATGCGCAAGTGCCTCGCGCGCGCCCTCGCCTGAGGCGCGCGGCCGACCGGTGTTAGAAGCCCGCCATGCGGGCGCGAACCTCCTGCCGCAGCTCGTCGATCACCCGCAGGCGGCCGCTTTCCCGGACATGCCAGAACGTCCAGCCATTGCAGGCCTCCGCCCCCTGGACGCGGGCGCCGATGCGGTGGATGGATGCCGCCTCCTCACCCACCGCCACGGTTCCGTCGGCGCGCACCAGGGCGCTGTACCGGCCCTTGGCGTCGGTCAGTTCCGTGCCCGGGGTCAGAAGGCCCGCCTCGATCAGGGCCGTGAAGGGTATGCGCGGCTCGGCCCGCTTGCCGGCGGAGATGCGGATGGACAGGCTGTCCAGCGGCTCCACGGCATCTATGCGGGCGGTGGCCGCCTCGATGTAGCTTTCCTCGCGCTCGATGCCGACGAAGTGCCGCCCGAGCCGCTTGGCGACCGCACCCGTGGTGCCCGTGCCGAAGAAGGGATCGAGGATCGTATCCCCCGGCTTGGTCGACGACAGGATCACCCGCGCCAGGAGCTGCTCCGGCTTCTGGGTCGGATGGACCTTGCGACCCTCCTCGTCCTTCAGCCGCTCGCCCCCCGAACAGATGGGGAAATGCCAATCCGAGCGCATCTGCAGATCGTCGTTGGCCGCCTTCATCGCTTCGTAGTTGAAGGTGTAGGACTTGCCGTCCTTATCGCGTGAGGCCCAGATCATGGTTTCGTGGGCGTTCTGGAACCGCCGGCCGCGGAAATTGGGCATCGGATTGGCCTTGCGCCAGACGATGTCGTTCAGGAGCCAGAAGCCGAGATCCTGCATGATCGCGCCGACGCGGAAGATGTTGTGATACGAGCCGATCACCCAGATCGTGCCGTTCGGCTTCAGGACCCGGCGGGCGGCCAGGAGCCAGGCCCGAGTGAAGCTGTCATAGGCGGCGAAGCTCTCGAACTGGTCCCAGGCGTCGTCGACGGCATCCACGCGGGACTGGTCGGGCCGCGTCAGCGCACCGGAAAGCTGCAGATTGTAGGGCGGGTCGGCGAAGATGGCGTCGACGGATTTCTCGGGCAGCATCTCCATGCGTGAGATGCAGTCCCCCTTGATGATCCGGTCTAGCCATTCCTGATTTCCGCGTTGGGGTTGCACTTTGGATGCAAGACGCGCATTCGACATCGGATCACCACGGTTGAAACGCAAAACTGAACCGACGTCATGGTTATCGAACGGGGTAAACAATCCATGAAGCGCCACCCGAAAATTGCCGGGCTGGTCGTTCGGCTCGGCTGACGCGCAAGGAGTTCCACGAGCGGCATGGCCCTTTCTCTCATCATTTTCGATTGCGACGGCGTGCTCGTCGATTCCGAGATCGTCGCGGCCGAGATCGAGGCCGAGAAGTTCGCCGAGCTCGGCCTGGAGCTGAGCCCGGGCGAGATCGCGGAGCGCTTCGCCGGCCTGACGCTGGCCCGCATCGTGGAGATCCTCACGGAAGAGACGGGCGTCCGCTTCCCGGACAATTTCGTGGATACGATCGAGCGCGAAAGCGATCGGCGGCTGGCCAAGGTGGCGACCATCCCCGGCGTGCACGAGATGCTTGACCGCCTCGACCTGCCGCGCTGCATCTGCTCCAATTCCATGGGCAACCGCCTGGAACTCATGCTGCGGCCGGCCAAGCTGTGGGACCGGTTCCGCCCCTATGTCTACCCGGCCCGGGAGGTCGGGACCAAGCGGGGCAAGCCGGCGCCGGACGTCTTCCTGCATGCCTGCGCACAGTTCGAGGTCCCCCCGCACGAGGCCATCGTGCTGGAGGATTCCGTCCACGGCGTCGCGGCGGCAGTGGCGGCAGGGTGCCGCGTCGTCGGCTTTACGGGCGGGCGGCACACCCACACCGGCCATGCGGATTCGCTGACCGAGGCCGGGGCGGAGACGGTGATCAGCCGGCTCGCCGATTTCCCCGCGACGGTCGAGGCTTTTTCGGACTGGGAACGCGTCTGACGCGCGGCGACGCCGGCCCGTGGCCCGCCCGAAGCGGCGTGGCCACGGGTTGCGGCGCTACTGGTCGAAGCCGGCGGTGACGCCTGTCTTGCCGGCCTGCGGCACGGTGATGCCACGATCCACATAGGTGAAGGTGCTCGGCCCGCCGGGGGCGATGGCGACGCTCACGCTGCCGGCGCGGGAATAGAGCTGCCCGCTGGCATTGGTCGCCTTGACCCGCAGCGGCAGCGTCACCTGCAGTGGGCGGGAGGTGGCCGCCGGCACGACGCGCCCGGCAATGCCGACATCCATGGTGATCTGCCCGTTCTCGATCTGGCAGGAGCGCGTCACATCGGTGATGGAGGCGATATAGGCGTAGTCGGGCCCGCTTCCCGGCCGCAGCACGGCCATCGTGTCCGGCAAGGTGATGCTCGGGCAGTCACGCGGGTCCACGGCCGCCATGGCGACCGCGCCCGGGCCGCTGCCACCCGATCCGGTCGACGAGCAGGCGGACAGAATGGCGAGCGTGCCCGCCAGGGCGATGAAACGAAGCGGGTGGGCGGTCGACATGCCAATCCTCCAGGTCTGCCGGGCCGCGCATGCTGCGATTCGCCCCGCCTTCAGGCAAGCATCGATTCCACGCCCCAGCCACACTGTTCAACCCCGATCGGAGGCATGGGCCGGCATTCCCTGTTGGAACAGCGCCAAGCATTCGTGTTAGAGGATGCAGCAAGATGTGCGGGCGGGGCGTTTGACGCTTCTGTATGCAGCATGGGAGACAAAGTGAGATACATCAGTTCGCGGGGGCAGGCGCCCCGCCTCGGTTTCGCCGATGTGCTTCTGGCCGGTCTCGCCAGCGACGGCGGCCTCTATGTTCCGGAAGAATGGCCCGTGATCGACGCGGCCACCATCGCGTCCTTTGCCGGGCGGTCCTATGCGGATGTCGCCTATACGCTGCTGCGGCCCTTCGTCGGCGGCGAGATCGCCGATGCCGACCTGCGCCGCATGGTGGACGAAGCCTATGCCACGTTCCGCCATCCGGCCGTGGCGCCGCTCGTCCAGACGGACGGCAACACATTCGTCCTGGAGCTTTTCCACGGGCCGACGCTCGCCTTCAAGGACGTTGCCATGCAGCTCCTGGCGCGGCTGATGGACCATGTCCTGGCCGAGCGCGGCCAGCGCGCCACCATCGTGGGCGCAACCTCGGGCGATACGGGCGGCGCGGCCATCGCGGCCTTTGCGCAGTCCACCCGCACGGACATGTTCATCCTCTTCCCCAAGGGTCGGGTCTCTCCCGTCCAGCAGCGGCAGATGACGGGTCACGGCGCGCAGAACGTCCATGCCCTGGCGCTGGAAGGCACGTTCGACGATTGCCAGTCCATCGTGAAGGCCATGTTCAACGATGCGACCTTCCGCAGCGACATGGCCCTGTCGGGCGTCAACTCCATCAACTGGGCCCGGATCATGGCCCAGATCGTCTATTACTTCACTGCCGCCGCCAGCCTCGGCGCGCCGGCGCGCCGCGTGTCCTTCACGGTGCCGACCGGCAATTTCGGCGATATCTTCGCCGGCTACGGCGCCAAGCGGATGGGCCTGCCGATCGAGCAGCTCGTCATCGCGACCAACGCCAACGACATCCTGGTCCGCACACTCGAAACGGGCGTCTACGAGACGCTCGGCGTGGCGCCGACCTCGTCCCCGTCCATGGACATCCAGGTGTCGTCCAACTTCGAGCGCCTGCTGTTCGAGGCGAGCGGCCGGGACGCCAGCCTCGTCACGCGGCTGATGCAGAGCCTGGCCCAGTCGGGCCGCTTCACGCTTCCGCCGCAGGTGGCCGCCGCCATCGCGGCCGAGTTCAAGGCCGGCCGCTCCGGCGAGGCAGAGACGGCGCAGACCATCCGCAGCGTCAACGACACGCGGGCCTACCTTCTGGATCCGCACACGGCCGTCGGCATGGGCGTTGCCGCGGAGCATGCGGGCCAGGAGGCGATGATCGTGCTCGGCACCGCGCATCCGGCCAAGTTCCCCGATGCGGTGGAAGCGGCCTGCGGCATCCGCCCTGCCCTTCCGCCAACCCATGCGGACCTGATGGAGCGTGACGAGCGCTTCACCGTCCTGCCGAACGATGCCGAGGCGGTGAAGGCGTATATCGCCCGGCACAGCCGTGCGGCCCTGGGGGCCGCCGCATGAATGTCGAGATCACGCGGCTGTCCAACGGA
Source organism: Aureimonas frigidaquae (assembly GCF_001463905.1). Lineage (GTDB taxonomy): Bacteria > Pseudomonadota > Alphaproteobacteria > Rhizobiales > Rhizobiaceae > Aureimonas > Aureimonas frigidaquae. Next base: position 124,854 of record NZ_BBWR01000008.1, on the reverse strand, counting down.
CTGACCATCGCCACCGAGCACATGCCCAAGCTGGAGAGCGCGGCCCTGGGCATCTGGGTCAAGACCGGCGCGCGCGACGAGACGGGTGGCGAACACGGGATCGCCCACCTTCTGGAGCACATGGCCTTCAAGGGTACGGCGCAGCGCAGCGCACGCCGCATCGCCGAGGAGATCGAGGATGTGGGCGGGGAGCTGAACGCCTCGACCAGCGTGGAGACCACCGCCTATTACGCCCGCGTCATGCGGGACGACGTTCCCCTGGCGCTGGACATATTGAGCGACATCATCCTGGATTCCCAGTATGACGAGGGCGAGCTCGAGCGCGAAAAGCACGTCATCCTGCAGGAACTGGGCGCCGCGGAAGATACGCCGGACGACATCGTCTTCGATCACTTCCAGGCGGCCGCTTACACGGGCCAGATCATCGGCCGGCCGATCCTCGGCACGCGCCAGAGCATTGCCTCCTTCTCGCGAGAGGATATTCGCGGCTATCTGAACCGCAACTACACGCCGGACCGCATCGTGGTGTCGGCGGCCGGGGCCGTGTCGCATGCGGAGGTCGTGGCGCGGATCGAGGCCGCCTTCGGCAGCCTTCCCGCCGCGCAGGTCGCGGCGGCGGCAACCACCGGCGATCTGGCCTCCTATACGGGCGGTGACTTCCGCGAGGAGCGCGACCTGGCCGATGCGCAGATCGTGCTCGGCTTCGAAGGCCGGCCCTATTATGCGCGGGACTTCTACGCATCGCAGGTTCTGTCCATCATCCTGGGCGGCGGCATGTCCTCGCGCCTTTTCCAGGAAATCCGGGAAAGCCGGGGCCTTTGCTATGCCGTCTCGGCCTTCCACTGGAGCTTTGCCGATAGCGGGATCTTCGGCATCCATGCCGCCACGGGCGAGGAAGAGCTCGCCGAGCTTGCTCCCGTTATCGTGGACGAATTGATGCGCGCGGCCGAGGGGATCACCGAGAAGGAGGTGAACCGCGCCCGGGCACAGATGCGCTCCAGCCTTCTGATGAGCCAGGAAAGCCCGGCATCGCGCGCGGCGCAGGTGGCGCGGCAGCTCATGTTCAACGGTGCGCCCATCGAAAACGGCGAACTCCTGGATCGCCTGGCCGCCATTTCGGCCGACCGGCTGGCCGATCTTGCCGGCCGGACCTTCCTCGGCTCCCGCCCGACGCTGGCCGCCATCGGCCCGGTCGGGCGCCTGCCGACCATCGATGCATTGACGGACCGCCTGCGGGGCGATGCCCCGGCCGGCGGACGCCTGGCGTCGTCACGCTGAAAGCGCGTGCAGGGCGCCCGGCATGGCCTTACTCGACTGGATTGCCCGGGGGTCCGGGCCGCGCCTGGAGGGTGACGGCATCGTCCTGCGCCTTCCCGTGGCGCAGGACTATGCCGCCTGGGCCCGGCTGCGCCAGGAGAGCCAGGAATTCCTGACACCCTGGGAACCGGCCTGGACGCAGGATGAGCTCAGCCGCCGCGCCTTTCGCGAGCGGTTGATCCGCTACCGCATCGAGGCGCGGGAGCGTTCCGGCTACAGTTTCCTGATCTTCCGCGATGGCGGCACGACGCTGTGCGGCGGCCTCTCGCTCGGACTGATCCGGCGGGGGGTGGCCCAATCGGCGACGCTGGGCTACTGGATGGGCGAAGCCTTTGCCGGTCGCGGCACGATGAGCCGCGCGGTGCGCCTCGTCACTGTCTTTTCCTTCGAGGTGGAGGGGCTGCACCGGCTCGAGGCGGCGTGCCTGCCCTCGAACGAAAGATCAGGGCGCCTGCTCCGAAAAGCGGGGTTTCGCCAGGAAGGCTATGCGCGAAAATACCTCAAGATCGCAGGCCGATGGGAAGACCATCATCTATATTCGCTGCTTGCCGAAGATTGGTCTCGATCCCGGCGCACTCCAGTCAGCGGCACCGGGCGGTGATTCCCGTGCCGACGCCAGACATACGCATAGCCAAGGGGCCTAACCGCAGCTTCATGTCCGCCATTCGCACCTTCCGCCGGGCCATCCCCCACCTTTTCGGGATCGTCCTGGCGCTTCTGGCCCTGATCGGCACGGCGGCCGCGCTGGAGCCGGTCAGCATCGGCCGGGATACCGTGGCCGTGGATCTGATGCCCGCCGTGGAGCTGCACCACAGCGACGGCAACAATTTCCAGGTCTCCACGGTTCCGGGCGCCGACGGCATCGTGCGGCGGATCGAGGTCGAATCCGTTTCGGCCAACCCCACGGGCAACTGGGCCGTCTTCGCGCTGGCCAACAATGCCGATACGCAGATCGACCGGCTGGTCGTGGCCCCGCATTTCAAACTGTCCGGCTCGGGCGTGGTGTGGCCCGATCTCGGATCGCGGCGCATCGCCGCCATCACCCCGTCCGAGGGCTTCACCCTGGACCGTCAGGACAGTTCGGAAGCCGATCTCTTCCTGGTGACGCTCGATCCGGGCTCCGTCATCACCTTCGTGGTGGAGCTATCGTCCGACCGCCTGCCGGAAATGCGGCTCTGGGAGCCGAACGCCTACAAGGATACGGTGAATGCCTTCACCCTGTATCGCGGCATCGTGCTCGGCATTGCCGGCCTTCTGGCCGTCTTCCTGACCATTCTCTTCGTCGTGAAGGGCTCGGCGGTGTTCCCGGCCACGGCGGCGCTCGCCTGGGCGGTGCTGGCCTATATCTGCATCGACTTCGATTTCTGGCAGAAGCTCGTGCCCACCCAGCCGGGCCAGGAAAGCCTCTGGCGGGCGGGAACGGAAGTCGCCATCGCCTTTACCCTCGTCGTCTTCCTGTTCGCCTATCTCAGCCTCAACCGATGGCACAGGGCGCTGTCGGCCTTCACCATGCTGTGGCTCGCGGGGCTGGCAGGGCTCGGCGTCCTGGCAGCCTTCGAGCCGGCCATCGCCTCCGGCATCGCCCGCATGTCGATGGTCGGCATTGCCGGCGTCGGCGCCATCCTGATCCTGATCCTGTCGGTCAAGGGCTACGACCGCGCCGTCATGCTGATGCCGACATGGGCGCTGATCTGTGCCTGGCTGACCGCCGCCGCCATGACGGTGGAGGGCCGCATCGACAACGACATCATCCAGTCGGCTCTCGGCGGCGGCCTCGTCCTGATCGTGCTCCTGTTCGGCTTCACGGTCATGCAGCACGCCTTTGCGGGCGGCACCGTGGCGCCGAGCCCGATATCGGACATGGAGCGCCGCTCCCTGGCGCTGGCCGGCACGGGCGACGCCATCTGGGACTGGGACGTGACGCGGGACCGGATCTTCGTCGGCAACGATACGGAAGAGACGATCGGCCTGCCAATCCGGACCATGAACGGACCCGCGCGTGACTGGCTTCCCATTCTCCACCCGGACGACAGGGACAGGTTCAAGGCAACGCTCGATGCGATCATCGAGCATCGCCGCGGCCGCATCTCCCAGGACTTCCGCGTGCGCGGTGAAGATGGGCATTACCACTGGATGAACCTTCACTCCCGCCCGGTCCTCGGCAGCGACGGGGAGGTCGTGCGCTGCGTCGGCACGCTCAAGGACGTGACCGGGCGGCGCAAATCCGAAGAGCGCCTGCTCCACGACGCGCTTCATGACCAGTTGACCGGGCTGCCCAACCGGGAACTCTTCATCGACCGCCTGGAGGCGATCTCCGCCTTGTGCGGCGCGCAGGTCGAGCTGCGGCCGACGGTCTTCGTCATCGATATCGACAAGTTCGGCCGCATCAACGACGCCTTCGGGGTGGTGACGGGCGATACGGTGCTGCTGACCGTCGGGCGGCGCCTCAAGCGCGTGCTCAAGCCGCAGGATTCGCTCGCGCGGCTGGATGCGGACCGTTTCGCCATCATCCTCAACTCGCGCAGCGACGTGTCGGAGGTGGCGGCCTTCGCCGAATATCTGCGCGGCGTCATCCGGGCGCCGATCGGCTTCACGGATACGGAAATCCACCTGACGGGATCGATCGGGCTGACGGGCTGGACCGACGGTGCCGGGCCGGAGGAACTCCTGAAGGAGGCCGAGCTCGCCATGTACGAGGCCAAGCGCCTCGGCGGCGACCGGATCGAACCGTTCCGCCCCTCCTTCAAGACGGTCAGCTCCGGCCGGCAGGAGCTGGAGGCCGACCTTCGGCGCGCCTTCACGCGGCATGAGCTTCACGTCTACTTTCAACCCATCATCCGCGTGCGGGACGGCGTCACCGCCGGCTTCGAGGCGATTCTGCGCTGGGAGCATTCCAAGCGCGGGCTCGTGCCCGTCGAGGAAGTGCTGCGCGTGGCGCAGGCGAGCGGCCTGATGGAGCAGCTCTGCCAGTTCGTCCTCGACGAAGCGGCCCGGCGCCTCAGCGACTGGCAGCAGATCCCCGGCCGCGGCGCCCTGTTCGTCTGCGTCGATATTCCGAGCGGCCAGTTGCTGCGCCAGGATCTCGTCAACGATGTCGCGCTCGTCCTGAAGCGCTACAAGCTGCCCCCCGAAACGCTGCGCATGGAGATCACCGAAACGCGGGTGATGGAGAATCCCGAGCGCGCCGCCAAGGTTCTGGAACGGCTTCGGGCGATGGGCGTGGGCCTGACGCTGGATGCGTTCGGATCGGGCCAGTCCTCCCTCTCCTACCTCATGCGCTTTCCCTTCGATGCCCTGAAGATCGACCGCGCCTTTTTGAGCGACGAGCGGCGGGAGGAGCGGCTGATGATCTACGAATCCATCGTCGCCATGGCGCACCGCCTGGACCTTGTCGTCATTGCCGAAGGCGTCGAGAAGGCGGCGGACGCCGACAAGATCCGTCAGTTCAAATGCGACTACATCCAGAGCCGCGTCCACTCACCGCCCGTCACCGCCGAAGAAGCGCGCCGTCGCCTGCAGGAACGGGGCTCCGAACGCAAGCCGGCGCGCATCCGCCGCAGTGTCTGAGATGCCCGGCATTGGGCCGGCGACGGAATGTCCCGTCTTGGGCCGGCGCTCAGGCGTGGCCGGCTTCGCTCGCCAGGAAGGCGGGGTTCACCCCCATCTTGGCCAGAGCGCGCTCGTACCGGATTTCCGGGCGCGTCTCGAAGACAATGTCGAAATCCGCCGGGCATGTGAGCCAGCCATTGGACGCGATCTCGCTTTCGAGCTGGCCGGCCGACCAGCCCGCATAGCCGAGCACCATCATGGCCGCACGGGGGCCAAGGCCCCGCGATATGGCCTTCAATATGTCCATGGTGGGCGTCAGCGAAATGCCGCCCTCGACCGGGACGGTCGATTCGGAATCGTAGTCGTTGGAATGCAGGACGAAGCCGCGCCCGCTTTCCACCGGTCCGCCGACGCCGACGAGAATGTCGCGTCCCTGTTCCGGCAGGCGGATTTCATCCGGGCTGGAAACGATCTCGAGCTGCGTGAGAAGGGTTGGAAAGCTCATGCTCTGCGGCTTGTTGATGACGAAGCCCATGGCGCCATTGTCCGAATGCGCGCAGATATAGACGACGCTCCGTGCAAAACGATCGTCTTCCATGCCGGGCATGGCGATGAGGAAGAAGCCTTCGAGGGATGTTCCAGCGTTCGATATGGCCATGACGTGCCCTGTGTCCATGACGACAAGATAATGGAGCGGCGATGAAATTTCACCCATTCGCAGCCCTGCTTTTTGCCCTGGTTTGCGCGCCTGCGCATGCGGCCGGAGGCCCGAATGCCGCCGTGGCGACCACGCCGGAGGTGACGCTGCGGCTGGCCGTGCGCAAGCCCGATGCCCAGGGACGGCTGGAGGGCGCCGTGGTGATCGACCTTGCGCCCGGATGGAAGACCTACTGGCTGGGACCGGGCGAAGCCGGCCTGCCGCCCCGGCTGGATTTCTCCGCCAGCCGGGGCCTTTCGGCACCGCCCGTCATCTCCATGCCCGTGCCGCACCGGACCGATGTCGGCGGCGTCGACAGCATCGTCTATACCCAGCCCATGGCCATCGCCTTCACCACTGCGGTGGCGCAGCCGGATGCCGTCCTGGATCTCGACCTCATGATCGGCGTCTGCCAGGACGTCTGCATCCCCGTCCAGGCGCATCTGGAGCGCGATCTCTCAGTGCCGCCGGGCCTGTCGGAGGCAGCGGCCGTCTCGGCAGCCTTCGACGCCCTGCCGCAGGAGACGGGAGCCAAGGCACAGGCGCGCCTCGTGGGCGAGGATCTCGTCCTGTCGCTCGACCTGCCCGCCAATGCCGGGGCCGCGGCTGCGCAGCTCTTCGTGGCGGCGCCCGCCGGCTGGCAGTTCGGCCCGGCCACGGCCGCGCGCCAGGATGGGGGCCACACCATCCTGACCGCGCCGGTCCTGGCGCGTCCGCAGGCCGCGCCGAAAGCTATCGTGGCGGATATCCTGGTGGCGGCGGGCGAATTCGCCCGCTTCTTCCGGGCCCAGACCATCGACATCGGCGCCGGCGAACCGTAGATGAACGGCGCCACAGGCCGCATGAGGCCGGTACACACAGGGGCACGACATGACGATTGCTATCGGCGAGAAACTTCCCGAGGTCACCTTCCGCGTCAAGACGGATGAGGGCCCCAAGCCGGTCACGACGGACGACGTCTTCAAGGGCAAGACGGTGGTTCTGTTCGGCGTTCCGGGCGCCTTCACCCCCACCTGCACGATGAACCATCTGCCCGGCTATCTGGAACTCAACGATGAGATCCGCGCCAAGGGCGTGGACACCATCGCCGTCGTCTCGGTCAACGACCCCTTCGTCATGGGCGCCTGGCAGAAGGCGACGGAAGCCGGCGACCGGATCCTGTTCCTGGCCGACGGCGGTGCGGATTTCGCCCGGGCGACGGGTCTCGACATCGATCTGACGGTGGCCGGCCTTGGCGTGCGGTCGCGCCGCTATGCGATGATCGTCGATGACGGTGTCGTGCGCACGCTGCACATCGAGGACGCGCCCGGTCAGGCGGAAGCCTCCGCAGCCGGCGCAATCCTGGCCGAACTCTGAGCGGATCGGGCCGGCGGAGCCTAGCCGGCCTTTGCCCGCTTGAAGGGCTCCATGCCCTCGCGCGCCAGTTCGTCGGCCCGCTCGTTCAATTCGTGCCCGGCATGGCCGCGCACCCAGTGAAACGCCACGTCATGCACCTGGCGCAGCCGGTCCAGTTCCTGCCATAGCTCGGCATTCTTGACCGGCTGCTTGCCCGACGTCTTCCAGCCATTGCGCTTCCAGTTGTGGATCCATTGCGTGATCCCGTCTCGCAGATATTGCGAGTCGGAATGGATATCGACGGCGGACGGGCGTTTGAGCGCCTCCAGCGCCCGGATGGCGGCCATCAACTCCATGCGGTTGTTGGTCGTCGGGGCTTCGCCGCCCTTCATTTCCTTGCGGGCATCGCCGAACAGAAGGATGGCGCCCCATCCACCCGGGCCGGGATTTCCAGAGCAGGCGCCATCGGTATAGATTCCCACACGCCCGGTCACGCCTGCACCCCCCCGCGGTAGCCAAGGTCGGCGACACTGTTGATCTGCCGGTAGAAGCGATTCTTGCGCAGATATTCCCGAGGGTCCTTCTTGGTGACGAAGGACGATTCGGCCACGTGGATCCAGTCGTAGAGGCGCGTCAGCAGAAAGCGCATGGCCGCGCCCCGCGCCAGGACCGGTATGGCGTCGAGCTCGGCCACCGTCAGCGGGCGCACCGCCGCATATCCTTCGATCAGCCCCTGCCCCTTCGTCACGTTGAAGGCACCATCGGATTCGAAGCACCAGGCGCCCAGGCAGATGGCGAGGTCATAGGCGAGAAGATCGTTGCAGGCGAAGTAGAAGTCGATGACGCCGGACAGCGTCCCGCGCAGGAAGAAGACATTGTCGTTGAAGAGGTCCGCGTGGATGACGCCGGAGGGAAGATCCTTCGGCCAATGCGCTTCCAGGAAATCGAGTTCCTGGGCGATCTCGGCCGCAAGGCCCGGCTGGATCGCCTCGGCACCACTCTCGCAGCCGGTGAAGAGCGGGCGCCAGGCATCCACCGACAGGGCGTTGCGGCGCGGAATGTCGAAGCCCGCGCCCTTCCTGTGCATGTCGGCCAGCGCGCCGCCGACCTGCCGCGCATGATCGGCGGTCGGCCGGCGCGTCCACATGCCTTCCAGAAAGGTGAACAGCGCTGCCGGGCGGCCTGCCAGGACGCCGAGCCTGTCGCCCTCGCGCGGCTGGACCGGCAGCGGGCAGGACAGGCCCTGCGCCGCCAGATGCTCCATCAGCCCGATGAAGAAGGGCAGATCGCCCGGGTCCACCCGCTTCTCGTAAAGGGTGAGGATGAAGGTGCCCCGGCTTGTGCGCAGGAGGAAATTCGAGTTCTCGACCCCTTCCGCAATGCCCTTGTAAGAGAGGAGTTCGCCCAGATCGTAGCGGCTCAGAAACTGGATGAGATCGCCTTCGGCGACTTCGGTATAGACGGCCATGTATCAAGCGACTCTTTGCGGTGCCGGGCGTGCCTGCCCGTTGACGAATGCCATGTCGTCCTGCGTCAGGGGAACATCCCGAATGGCGCGCATGACGGGGAAGTTCTCGTCCTCAACCGCTGTCTGAACGAGTTCGAGCGTTACATCGAAACGCTCCCGCAAGGCGTTGAGAATATCGTCCGTCAGGATTTCCGGCGCGGAAGCGCCGGCCGACATTCCGAGCGTCTGCCCGCCGGAAACATCGTCAATCGGCACCTCTGCCCGGCCCTGGACCAGGAGCGCGCGGGCCGCCCCCGCCCGCTCGGCCACCTCGACCAGGCGGCGCGAGTTGGAGGAGTTCGGCGCGCCGACGATGAGGAACAGATCGGTTCCGGCCGCTGCCGCCTTGACCGCATCCTGGCGGTTGGTGGTGGCGTAGCAGATCGATTCCGACGATGGCGCCTGGAGGTTCGGGAACTTCGCGCCGAGCGCGGCGAGGATACCGGCCGTATCGTCCACCGACAGCGTCGTCTGCGTCACGAAGCCGAGCGCGTCGGCATCGACCGGCTCGAAGGCGGCCACGTCCTCTTCCGTCTCGATCAGATGCACCGTGCCTTCCGGGAGTTGGCCCATCGTCCCGATGACTTCCGGATGCCCGCGATGCCCCACCAGCAGCACGTGACGGCCCAGCCGCACATGGCGCATCGCCTGCTTGTGGACCTTGGACACGAGGGGGCAGGTCGCGTCGAGATAGAGCATCTCGCGGCGCTCGGCCTCTGCCGGAACGGATTTCGGCACGCCATGGGCCGAAAAGACGACGGGCTGTCCATCGTCCGGAATGTTGTCGAGTTCCTTGACGAAGACGGCGCCCATGTTGCGCAGCCCTTCCACGACATATTTGTTGTGGACGATCTCGTGCCGGACATAGACCGGCGCGCCATATTTCTTGAGCGCCAGGACGACGATCTGGATGGCCCGGTCCACGCCGGCGCAAAAGCCACGCGGCTCGCACAGGCGGACGGTCAGCTTGGGCTTCTGGGCCGCTTCCACGTTGACGATTTCCTAATCCTGTTGTCGGGCCGGTCCCTCCGCTAGAAAGGGATGCGTGGCCATCATGTCAAGTCAGCAGGCCGCGGCGGCGCCACTGCGACACGACCATGACGGCCAGCATCACGGCCAGCGCAGCGGCAATGCCAAACCAGGTGATCGCATATTCCAGATGGTTGTTGGGCATCGTCACCACGGTCTGCCCGCCAACCGGGTAGCCGCCGGGCGCCGCCCCTTCCCCCGCATCGATGGTAAAGTCGAGGAGCTGCGCGCCCTCAGGAAGGTCGAGCCCGACGGCCATGTCCGGGATGCTGCGCCAGAAGAAAACATCCTGCTGCGGATCATTGTCCGGCAGGAAGAAGCCGCCGGGCTTGTTGTGCTCCGCATTGCGGGCAAGGCCGGTGACGGCAACCTGCCCCTCCACCTGGCCCGCCGCCCGGCTCTGTGGATCCTTCAGGGCATAGGGCACGAAACCGCGATTGACGAAAACGGCGTATCGGCCGCCCTCGACCACGAGCGGCGTGAAGACGTTCCAGCCGGCCGTCCCCTGCCGGGTCGACAGGAAGGTCCGCTCCGCATCGTGGATGAAGCGCCCCGTCAGGGTGACGGGGCGGTAATCGATGTCACCCGTCTGCGCCTCGGCCGCCACGATCTCGTCGATCGTGGCGGCAGGCCCGTGGATGCGCGCGTCGATATGGGCGATGAGCCCTTCTTTCCAGTAGAGGCGCTCCACCTGCCAGGCGCCGAGGCCGATCAGGACGGCAAGCGCCAGGCACCCGCACAGGAGCGCCGACCAGAAGCGGCGCGGCGAAAGCGGGGCGCCGTCCTGCGGCGGCGCGTCGTCCATGCTGTCAAACTGCCGGTCGCTCACGCTTGGGCTTCCTTGCCTGTCGAATCAGTCGTCGCGAATGCCGGTCGTGCCGCCGACATCACCATCATGGCCCGCTCGCCTGCCCAGCGGCCTGAACCGCGATCGTGGCGCGAGAATGATGGCCGCACCCTCATATGCGAAAGGGGCCGCCAGGTGGCCGCCCCTTTGCGAGAGATCGTTGCTCCGCGGCCCGCGTCAGGCGCCGTGGATCGGTGCGCCCCAGCCGCCCCAGACGTAGATGGCGAAGAAGAGGAACAGCCAGACCACGTCGACGAAGTGCCAGTACCAGGCTGCTGCCTCGAAGCCGAAATGCTTGTGCGGCGTGAAATGGCCACGCACCGCGCGCAGCAGGCAGACCGCCAGGAAGATGATGCCGACGATCACGTGGAAACCGTGGAATCCCGTCGCCATGAAGAAGGTCGAACCGTAGATCGAGCCTGCGAAGGCGAAGGGCGCATGCGCGTATTCGATATACTGGACGAAGGAGAAGATGACGCCGAGCACGACCGTGAGCGCAAGGCCGGTGATGAGGCCCTTCCGGTCGTCTTCCAGCATGGCATGGTGCGCCCAGGTGGCCGTCGTGCCGGACAGAAGAAGCGTGATCGTGTTGAAGAGCGGCAGGTGCAGCGGATCCAGCACCTCGATGCCGGCCGGCGGCCACTGGCCGCCAAGGGCCTGGGCGCGGGCCACCTGATGCACTTCGTTCGGGAAAAGGCTGGCGTCGAAGAAGGCCCAGAACCAGGCCACGAAGAACATCACCTCGGAGGCGATGAACATGATCACGCCGTAGCGCAGATGCAGCGACACGACCCGCGTGTGGTAGCCTTCCTGGCCTTCCTTGATGCAGTCCGACCACCACGCATACATGGTGTAGAGGACGATCGCGAGGCCGAAGAAGAAGATCCAGGGTGTCGCCAGGTTCACGCTGCCGAAGCTGAAGTCCAGCCCGTTCAACGACCGGAACCAGGCGACCGCACCGAACAGCAGGAAGAACGATCCGACCGAGGCCACGAAGGGCCAGGGGCTCGGTTCAAGGACGTGGTAATCGTGGTGCTTCTCGTGCGTGTCTGCCATTTCGCGTCCCGCTTCTCAAGGTGCCGCCCTCCCTACGGGTGGACCCGGCTCCGAATGTGAAATCCCCTCGCGCGCCGGAGGTTGCCGGCGCGTTCTGATCTTTACAACTGGTCCTGCGACCCGCCCCCGTCCGACGGCGCCTGCGCCACCGGCGCCGACGGAGTGTCCACCGGGAAGAAGGTGTAGGACAAGGTGATGGTCGGCGCGTCCTTCAACTCTTCCTGTTCGAGAAGTGCGGGATCGACGAAGAACACCACCGGCATCTCCACTTCTTCGCCCGCCTGCAGCGTCTGCTCGTTGAAGCAGAAGCAGTAGAGCTTGTTGAAGTAGGCTCCGGCCGACAGCGGCGTGACGTTGAATGTCGCCACCGCCGTGACCGGATGATCCGCATCGTTGCGCACCCGATAGGTCACCTGACGCACCTCGCCGAGCTTGACCTGGACCTGACGCTCGGTCGGCTGGAAGCGCCAGGGCACGCCTGGCGATGCGTTGGAATCGAAGCGCACATGGATCGAGCGGTCCGAAACGCCGACCGGGCTCGCCGCTGCCCGCTGCGTCGTGCCACCATAGCCCGTCACCTGGCAGAACAGGTCGTAGAGCGGCACGGAGGCATAGGCTGCGCCGAGCATGCCCAGCGAAAAGGCCAGGCAGCCGAGCCCGATGCGCCGGCCGCGCCGCCGCGCCAGGCCGACCCGGTCCGGCACGCCCGCGCTCATAGCTGGCTCCCCATCTTGATCATCGCCACGATGTAGAAGATGGCGGCGAGGACGGCGAGGAAGACCCCCATGGCGATGGAGCGGCGGCGCTGCGCCTTGCGCTCGGCATCGGTCAGTCGAACATGTTCGCGCGCCATGATCAGAAGCCCCCCACGCCGACGAAACGGGTGACGACACCCTCGGCCAGAAGCAGCATGAAGAGCGTGAAGAGGTAGATCAGCGAGAAGCGGAACAGGCCCTTGGCCGGCAGCATTGCCGTGTCGGCATCGTCCATCCGCAGCACCTTGTAGCCGTGGCGCACGAAGTTCAGGCCGAGAAGCGCGGACACGATTCCGTAGACGGGCCCGGCATAGCCGAGCATCCAGGGCGCGACGCCGACCGGTGCCAGGATCAGGCTGTAGGCAAAGATCTGCCGCCGCGTGGCCGCACGGCCCGCGACGTTCGGCAGCATGGGAATGCCGGCCTTGCCGTATTCCTGCATCTTGAAGAGGGCGAGCGCCCAAAAATGCGGCGGCGTCCAGAGGAAGATGATGAGGAACAGGACGAAGCTTTCGAGCGAGATGCCGCCCGTCACCACGGCCCAGCCCACCATGGGCGGGAAGGCGCCGGCGGCGCCGCCGATGACGATGTTCTGCGTCGTCGAGCGCTTCAGCCACATCGTGTAGACGACAGCGTAGAAGAAGATCGTGAAGGCCAGGAACGCCGCCGCGAACCAGTTGGCGACAAGGCCGAGCGTCAGCACCGACAGGATGGACAGGGACAGGCCGAAGGCCAGCGCACCCTCCGGCGTGATCCGGCCGCGCGGGATCGGGCGGCGCGCCGTGCGCGCCATCAACCGGTCGATATCGGCATCGTACCACATGTTCAGGGCGCCCGAGGCACCCGCCCCGACGGCGATGGCGGCCAGCGCGACGAGCGCCAGGAAAGGATGAATCGATCCGGGGGCCAGGACAAACCCCGTGACGGCCGTCAGCATGACCAGCGACATGACGCGCGGCTTGAGCAGGCTGATGAAGTCTCCGGGCTCGGCAAGGCTGACGCCCGGCCGCGCGGCGATGTCGGAGCTGAAATCGGTTGCGCTCAATGAACTGACCCTTGTCTGTTTGAAACGGCCCGGACGGAAACGATCGGGACGTTCTGTGTCGTCTGCCGGCGCCGATGCCGGCACGTGGTCGAGGGGCGGGTCTCCCCGCCCCTCGACGGAACCGTCAGCGGATCCGCGGCAGCTCTTCCCACTGGTGGAACGGCGGCGGCGAGGACAGCTGCCACTCCAGCGTGGTGGCACCCGGACCCCAGGGGTTGTCCCCCGCCAGGCGCTTGGCGCGGAAGGCTTCGTAGACGCCCCACAGGAAAATCAGGATCGACACGCCGGACACGTAGGAGCCCATGGAGGACACGAAGTTCCAGCCGGCGAAGGCATCCGGATAGTCGGCATAGCGGCGGGGCATGCCGGCGGCGCCCAGGAAGTGCTGCGGGAAGAAGACCAGGTTCACGCCGATGAACATGACCCAGAAATGCAGCTTCCCGATGAACTCGCTATACATGTAGCCGCTCATTTTCGGGAACCAGTAGTACCAGCCCGCGAAGATACCGAAGACGGCGCCGAGCGACAGCACGTAATGGAAATGCGCCACGACGTAGTAGGTGTCGTGCAGCACGCGGTCCATGCCGGCATTCGCGAGCTTGACGCCGGTCACGCCGCCCACGGTGAAGAGGAAGATGAAGCCGATCGCCCAGTACATGGGCGTGCGGAACGTCATCGAGCCGCCCCACATGGTCGCGATCCAGGAGAAGATCTTGATGCCCGTCGGAACGGCGATCACCATGGTCGCGAAGACGAAGTAGCGCTGCGTGTTGAGCGAGATGCCCGTCGTGTACATGTGGTGTGCCCACACCACGAAGCCGACGACGCCGATGGCGACCATGGCATAGGCCATGCCCAGATAGCCGAAGATCGGCTTCTTGGAGAAGGTCGAGATGATGTGGCTGACGATGCCGAAGGCCGGCAGGATCATGATGTAGACTTCGGGGTGACCGAAGAACCAGAACAGGTGCTGGTACAGGATCGGGTCGCCGCCGCCCTCGGGCGAGAAGAAGGTCGTGCCGAAGTTGCGGTCGGTCAGCACCATGGTGATGGCGCCGGCGAGCACGGGCAGCGACAGCAGCAGGAGGAAGGCCGTCACGAGCTGCGACCAGGCGAAGAGCGGCATCTTGTGCAGCGTCATGCCGGGAGCGCGCATGTTCAGGATGGTGGTGATCATGTTGATCGCGCCGAGGATCGACGAGGCGCCGGACAGGTGCAGCGCGAAGATCGCCAGATCCACGGCGGGGCCGGGATGGCCCGTCGTCGACAGCGGCGGATAGAGCGTCCAGCCGGTGCCCGCGCCCGTCGAGCCCGGGGCGCCTTCGACGAAGAGCGACAGGAGCAGGAGCAGGAAGGACGGCACCAGGAGCCAGAAGGCGATGTTGTTGACGCGCGGGAAGGCAGTGTCCGGCGCACCGATCATGATCGGCACGAAGTAGTTGCCGAAGCCGCCGATCACCGCCGGCATGACCACGAAGAACACCATGATCAGCCCGTGGGCCGTGGTGAAGACGTTGAACAGGGCCGGATCGCCGAAGATCTGCAGGCCGGGCTGCTGCAGCTCGGCCCGGATGGCGATCGACAGCGAACCGCCGATGATGCCCGCAATGATCGAGAATACGAGATAGAGTATCCCGATATCCTTGTGATTGGTCGAGTTGACCCAGCGCACCCACCCTGTCGGGATCTTGTGCTCGTGGGCTTCGTGGGAGGAGGCGTTCGCCATGTCTGTCTCCGTTGAACGCTTTGTCACTTCAATCAACGCGCCGCGACGGACTGGCCGGCGGCGGCCTCGATCTCGGCGTTCAACTGTTGGTTTGCATCTTCAAGATTGGTCGCGGCTGCCGCGAGCCAGTTCTGGAACTGCTCCTGGCTGACCACGCGCACGGCGATCGGCATGAAGGCATGATCGCGGCCGCAAAGTTCGGAGCACTGGCCGTAGAGGATGCCCTCACGCGTGGCCTCGAACCAGTATTCGTTGATGCGGCCGGGGACCGAATCGACCTTCACGCCCAGCGACGGAACGGCGAAGGAGTGGATCACGTCGCCCGACGTGGTGAGCAGGCGGATGACCGTGTTGACCGGGACGACCATCTCGTTGTCGACGGCCAGGAGGCGCGGATAGACGTTCATGTCTTCCTTGCCGGAGCCTGCCCGGTCGTCTTCCCGCAGGAGGTAGGACAGGTAGGAGATCGGCTCGGGCGCCTCTTCCGCACCCGCCGCGGCGGCATCGCCGCCGGCCGCGGCCGGTTCGGTCTGCGCCGGCTGATATTCATAGCCCCAGTACCACTGATACCCGGTGGCCTTCACGGTGAGCTCGGGCTCACGCGGCGGGTTGTACTGCGCCGTCAGGAGCTGGAAGGACGGAATGGCCAGGCACAGGAGGATGAGCACCGGCGCCAGCGTCCAGATGACCTCGATCGTGGTGTTGTGGCTGGTGCGCGACGCGGTCGGATTGCGCGTGGCGCTGTAGCGCACGATCACCCAGGCGAGCAGGCCGGCCACGAGGATCACGACCGGGACAAGGAACCAGAGCGTATAGTTGCTGAACCAGTGGATCTGCGCCTCGATCGGCGAGAGCGCTTCCTGCAGCCCCATCTGCCAAGGATGCGGCTGGCCGGGAATCCTGGCTGCCTCCTGCGCGGTCGCGATCGCCGGCGTCGCGGCAGACATCGCAGCTGCAATGAGTGTCTTCTTCACGAATGCTCTCCCCGCGAGGAACGTCCCTGTGGCCGCCCGCCATACGACAGGGCCGGATCGCACGGGACGGCCTCGTAAATTTGAATGCCGCCAATGTGCAATTGGCCGGTCCGCTTAAAACCACGAAACCGCCCTCTTCGCAACATGATCCGCTCTGACCATGGGTCACGATAGACCATGCCGCTCGCCGGCATCCGCCACCGGCCCGTCTGGAGCCAGTCTAGACCTTCGGCGGTGACCTTGCGAGTGTTTCCTATCGACGCAGCATTTGCCGCGCCGGTGGCGGCTGCGATAACCAGAAGCCTGTCCGGATGGGCCGGACGCGTGATTCGGAACGAAGACGAACGATGCACCCTTTGAACGCCACCGCTGCCGCCGCGCTCGTTTCCCTGGCCCTGTCCGGCACCGCGCTCGCCCAGGAAACGCCAGCCGCCACGCCCACGGCCCCCGCCGCCGAGGCACAGGCCCCCGCCACCGACACACCGGCACCGCCGCCCGCCGCGGCGCCGGCATCCCCGGCCGTGCCCGCATCCGGCGCCACGGGGTCGGTCCGCTCGACGCATGGCGCATGGTCCGTGGTCTGCGAGAGCGCCCCGGGCGCCCCGCGTGAGCAATGCGCCCTCCTGCAGAATGTGGTGGCCGACGACCGGCCCGAGGTCGGGCTGACGGTGATCGCCCTCAAGACGGCGGATGGCCAGACCGAGATCCTGCGCGTGCTGGCGCCGCTCGGCGTGCTCCTTCCCAACGGGCTCGGCCTGTACGTGGACGGGCAGGATATCGGCAAGGCGCAGTTCATGCGCTGCTTCGAGGATGGCTGCTACGCCGAGGTCATCCTGGATCCCAACCTCCACAAGACGCTGGCGGACGGCACCTCGGCCACCTTCATCGTGTTCCAGACCCCCGAACAGGGCATCGGCATTCCGGTGGAGCTGGAAGGGTTCGGCGAAGGCTTTGCCGCCCTGCCCTGAGCATCGAGGGCTGACATCGCACTCAAGCGCGCCTATCTCCCGCAGCATGACACACCCAACCCAGCCCGAGTGAGCCATGTCGGATTTTCTGATCGACCGCTTCGACATTTCCCGCGAAAGCGTCGAGGCGCGGCTCGCCGCGGCGCTGCACGGCGCCGATGACGGGGAACTCTTCCTGGAGTATCGCGAACAGGAATCCCTCGTCTTCGACAATGGCCGCCTGAAGAGCGGCAACTTCTCGACCGACCAGGGCTTTGGAATGCGCAGCGTTGCCGGCGAGGCGGTGGGTTATGCCCATTCCGGCGAGTTCACGGCCGCCGCGCTGGATCGGGCGGCGGATGCGACGGGCACCGTCAAGGCCGGCCACACGCCCATCGTGGCCGCCGGGCCCTCAGGAACCAACCGCCGCCTCTACGGCGAGGGGAACCCCATCCCCGAACCGTCCTTCGAGGCCAAGATCCGCCTCCTGGCTGAGATCGACGCTTATTTGCGTGCGCGCGATCCGGCCGTGCGCCAGGTTTCGGTCACGCTCGGTGCGCAATGGCAGCGGGTAGAGATATTGCGGGCGGACGGGCAACTCCTGCGCGATACGCGGCCTCTGGTGCGGATCAATATCAGCGTCGTCGCCGAGCGCGGCGGCCGGCAGGAAAGCGGCTCCTTCGGCGGCGGCGGCCGGATCGGCTTCGATTCCTATGTCGAAGCCGCCAACTGGCAGGCCATGGCCGACACGGCGCTGCGCCAGGCCCTGACCAATCTGGAAGCCGCCCCGGCACCGGCCGGAACCTTCGACATCGTCCTCGGGGCGGGCTGGCCCGGGGTCATGCTGCACGAGGCCGTCGGCCACGGCCTGGAGGGCGATTTCAACCGCAAGAAGACATCCGCCTTTGCCGGGTTGATGGGGCAGCGGGTGGCCTCGCCCGGGGTAACCGTCGTCGACGACGGCTCCATTGCCGAGCGGCGCGGCTCGCTCACCATCGACGACGAGGGCACCCCCTCCGCCCGCAACGTCCTGATCGAGGATGGGGTGCTCGTCGGCTATATGCAGGATCGGCAGAATGCGCGCCTCATGGGCATGGCGCCGACCGGCAACGGGCGGCGGCAGTCCTATGCCTATGTCCCCATGCCGCGCATGACCAACACCATGATGCTGGCGGGCCAGCACAGCCCGGAAGAGATCATCGAATCGGTCGCAGACGGCATTTATGCCGTTTCCTTCGGCGGCGGGCAGGTCGACATCACCTCCGGCAAGTTCGTCTTTGCCTGCACCGAGGCCTACCGCATCCGCGCCGGCAGGGTGGCCGAGCCGATCAAGGGCGCCATGCTGATCGGCAACGGGCCGGATGCGATGCAGCGCGTGTCGATGATCGGCAACGACCTGGCGCTCGATACCGGGATCGGCATGTGCGGCAAGAGCGGCCAGGGAGTGCCGGTAGGCGTCGGCCAGCCGCACCTGCGCATGGACCGCATGACGGTGGGCGGGACGCAAACCGACTGACCCGGCCCATGCCGTTCCGGCGAAGGCCCGTTCAGGGGTAGAGCCGTTCCACGGTCCAGGCGTGTTCAAGCGCCGGGCGGCTGAACCGGAAGCGATCGTGCAGCCGGAAGGCGCCATCCTGCCAGAACTCGATGGCCAGCGGCCGGACGCGAAAGCCCGACCAGCGCTCCGGACGCGGCAGCGGGCCGCTCTCCGGATGCTGCGCTTCCAGGCTGGCGACGCGCTCTTCCAGGATGGCGCGGTCAGCCAGCGGACGTGACTGGTCCGAAGCCCAGGCGCCGATGCGGCTCCGATAGGGGCGGCTTTCGTAATAGAGGTCGGCCTCTGCCGCGGTGACGGCTTCCACCAGCCCGCGCACCCGCACCTGGCGGCGCTGGCTCTTCCAGTGGAAGCACAGCGCGGCGCGCGGCTGGCGCAGGAGCTGCTCCCCCTTGGCGCTTTCGAAATTCGTATAGAAGACGAAGCCGTCGCCATCGAGCCCCTTCAAAAGCACCATGCGCAGGTCGGGCATGCCGTCTTCGTCGACGCTCGCCAGCCCCATGGCGTTCGGATCGTTCACCTCCGTTTCCGTCGCCGCCTTTAACCATGTCGAAAAGGTCGCAAGCGGATCCTGGCCCACTTCATCCAATGTTAATGTCGCGCGATTCATGGTTTGCGTCAGTCTCCAGTAGCCATCCGGGTATCTGATAAAGAGGATCGTCGCATTGGGCAAAGACTTCAGCCCCCAACGGGTTCGGCGCGTATCCTTCGGCGTGGCTCCGTTGGCCGTGGCGGCTCTTTGCCTTGGCGGCTGCACCCTTTCGGGCGGCGGCCTCGAAGATATGGTGGACCGGTCGATCGTGACCAACTCTATCGCCCCGGGCGCCGTGCCCCCCACCCCGGCCGCAAGCCCCGTCGCCGATCCGGACCGGCTGAGCGACGGCCGCACGGTGCGCAACGCCGTCTCGGCCGCCAGCATCGCCAATGGCGTATCCCCCCTGCCCTGGGCCAACGCCGAGACGGGAGCCTCCGGCACCATCACGGCCATCAGCGAACGCCGCGACGGACCCATCGTGTGCCGCAGCTTCACCACATCGCGCCAGCGCTTCGACGGGGTGGCCATGTATGACGGCGAGGCCTGCAGCGCCGGCGCCGGCGAATGGATCCTGACGCGCTTTTCGCAGAACGGCTGAATTGTGGCGCATGGGCGCGGACGGGCCTTAACGGAACGTCGCGCCATTGCCATATAGGATACAAGGATCGGACGAACGCGCCGCCGGCGGGCATCTGCACGCCGGTGGCATCGCAATGCAGAAAAGGATCACAAGAGGATGCGGGACCCCTACACCGTACTCGGTGTCGCCAAGACGGCCACAGCCGGCGAGATCAAGTCGGCCTTCCGCAAATTGGCCAAGGCCTATCACCCCGATGCCAACCAGGGCGACGCTGCCGCCCCCGGTCGGTTCAACGAAGTGAACCAGGCCTATGAAATCCTGGGCGACACGGAAAAGCGCGGCCAGTTCGACCGCGGAGAGATCGACGCCGAAGGCAAGCCGCGCTTCCAGGGCTTCCCCGGTCAGGGTCCCTTCGGCGAGGGCGGCGGCTTCAACCCGCGTGGCGGAGATCCTTTCGGCGGCCAGGGCGGCGGCTTCGACTTCCGCGGCGGCGGCGGCGATGCGTCGGGCTTTGCCGACTTTTTCGAACATGCCTTTGGCGGGCGCGCGCAGCGCGGCGCCGGCGGTACCCGGCGCTCCGCCCCGATGAAGGGAGAGGATATCCGCGCCACGCTGAAAGTCGCGCTCGAAGACATCGTCTCGGGCGAGAAGGTCGAGGCCATCTTCCCGACCGGCAAGCGCCTGGCGATCCGCCTGCCCGAGGGCGTGGAGGACGGGCAGACGATTCGCCTGCGCGGACAGGGCCAGCCGGCGCCGACGGAAGGCGGTCGCGCGGGCGACGCGCTCATCACCATCGCCTTTGCCGAACATCCACGCTTCAAGGTCCGCGGCCGGGACCTCACCCTGCGCGAGGCGCTGCCGCTGGAAACCGCGATCCTGGGCGGTCGGCTCACCATCGATACGCTGGACGGGCGCGTGGCAGCCAAGATCGCGCCCTGGACGACATCCGGCCGTACGCTGCGCCTGCGCGGCAAGGGCCTGACCCAGAAAGGCGGCGAGCGCGGCGATCTTCTGGTCACGCTCGAAATCGCCCTGCCGGAGGCCAGGGACGAGGAACTCGTCCACTTCCTCGAGGCGCGGCGCGATGCCAAGGCGGCCGAATAAGACGGGGCGCGCGGCGCGGCGTAACTTGTCGAGCGTGACGGCCTATGCCATACCGCCCGCGCACCGGAACTGATCACGAAGAGTGGAGGAGCGCGTCCATGGCGCAAACTGGCGGCCTGATGTCAGGCAAGCGCGGCCTTATCATGGGCGTTGCGAACAACCGTTCGATCGCCTGGGGCATTGCCAAGGCGCTTTCGGAGCAGGGTGCGGAGATTGCGCTGACCTGGCAGGGCGATGCCCTGAAGAAGCGCGTCGAACCGCTGGCTGCCGAGCTCGGCGCCGTCCTGGCCGGCCATTGCGACGTGTCCGACGCCGCGAGCATTGATGCCGTCTTCCAGACGCTGGAGCAGACATGGGGCAAGCTCGACTTCGTCGTCCATGCCATCGGCTTCAGCGACAAGGATGAACTGACCGGCCGCTACGTCGACACGACGGAAGGCAATTTCACCAAGACCATGCTGATCTCGGTCTATTCGCTGACCGCCGTCGCCCAGCGCGCCGAAAAGCTGATGACCGAGGGCGGGTCCATCCTGACGCTGACCTATTACGGCGCCGAAAAGGTCATGCCGCACTACAATGTCATGGGTGTCGCTAAGGCCGCGCTGGAAGCCTCGGTGCGCTACCTGGCCGTCGATCTCGGCAAGAAGGCGATCCGCGTGAACGCCATTTCCGCCGGGCCGATCAAGACCCTCGCCGCCTCCGGCATCGGGGATTTCCGCTACATTCTGAAGTGGAACGAGTACAACTCCCCGCTCAAGCGCACCGTCACCATCGACGAGGTCGGCCAATCGGCGCTTTACCTCCTGTCGGACATGTCGACGGCCGTGACCGGCGAAGTGCACCATGTCGATTCCGGCTATCATACGGTCGGCATGAAGGCCGTGGACGCGCCCGACATTTCCGTCATCAAGGACTGAGCCCGCCGTGTCCGACAGCGCATCGGCGGTGCTGCCGCTCCTGTATCTGTGCCGCCACGGTCAGACCGACTTCAATGCCGAGGGCCGTATCCAGGGCCAGCTCGACACGCCGCTGAATGCGCTGGGCCGCGTCCAGGCCAAGCGCAACGGGCGCTATCTGCGCCTGATGCTGGGGGACCGGCTGGCTGAGTTCGACTTCATCGCCAGCCCCCTCGCCCGCACGCAGGAGACGATGCGCATCCTGCGGCGCGAATGCCGGCTTGCGCCGGACGACTATGCGACCGACGCGCGGCTGGTCGAGTTGAATTTCGGGGACTGGCAGGGGCACACCCTGGCCGAGATTTCCGCCTCCGACGCGACGGTCCTTGCGCGGCGCGATGCCGCCAAATGGACCTTCCGCCCGGAGGGCGCGGCGGCGGAATCCTACGCCATGCTGGCCGAACGCGCGGCTCCGGTCTTCCTGGAACTTGAGCGCCCGTCGATCATCGTCGCGCATGGCGGCATCACGCGCGCCTTCCTGAACCTCTTCGGCGGCATGGCGCCGGATGCGGCCGCCCATGCGCGCATTTTCCAGGATCGGATCCTGCGCGCCGACAAGGGCGCCACCGAATGGGTCTGAGCCGGTCGGCTCAGATCACCGTGCGGGTTCAGGCCACATAGAGAAGATGGATTTCCATGCCCGGCCGCAGCGGCGTTGCATCGAAGCTGGCCGGCAAGACGTAGCTGGTCCCATCCCGCAGCGTCAGCCGGCTCCTGGCGCCGTCGATGGCATCGACGACGCCGTCTGCCTCCTGCGCGCGGGCGGGGATGGTGGTCGAAACGGCCAGTACCGTGCTGGCGATGATGGCGATGGCTCGGCGGTCCATGATGTCCATAATATGCAGCCCTGCGATTCCCGACGGGGAGGCGATGTGCTTGAGGCTCACCCCTCTTTATGGTTTTTTCACGCTGCAGCGCACGCCCGCGTGTCGTCGCACACGAATAGAATTTGACCCTGTGCTTAAGCCTGTCTTAAACCCCGGGGCCCGGCAGAGGGCGTGAACAGGCCCCAGGAATCGTCATGTCGCATAACAGTTTCGGCCATCTCTTCCGCGTCACGACCTTCGGGGAAAGCCATGGCGTGGCCATCGGCTGCATCGTGGACGGCACGCCCCCCGGCCTGCGCTTCCGGCTTGAGGACATCCAGGCTGAGCTCGACCTGCGGCGCCCCGGCCAGTCCCGCTACACGACCCAGCGCCAGGAGCCCGACCAGGTCGAGGTTCTGTCCGGCGTGATGCAGGAGGCGGATGGCTCGCTCATTGCCACCGGCACGCCCATCGCCATGGAAATCCGCAACGTCGACCAGCGGTCCAAGGACTATTCCGATATTGCCCGGCGCTATCGGCCCGGCCATGCCGACTATGCCTACGACGTCAAATACGGCATCCGCGACTATCGGGGCGGCGGCCGCTCCTCGGCGCGGGAGACCGCCACGCGCGTGGCCGCCGGCGCGATTGCCCGGCGCATCGTGCCGGGGCTCGTGGTGCGTGGGGCGCTGGTTCAGATCGGCGCCCGCGCCGTGGACCGCAGCCGCTGGGACTGGGCCACCCTGCGCGACAACCCCTTCTTCTGTCCGGACCCGCAGACGGCCGCGCTCTGGGCGCAGGATCTCGACGCCGTGCGCAAGGCGGGCTCTTCCATCGGTGCGGTGATTGAAGTGGTGGCCGAAGGCGTGCCGGCAGGCCTCGGCGCCCCGCTCTACGGCAAGCTCGACCAGGACATCGCCTCCAACCTCATGTCCATCAACGCCGTGAAGGGTGTGGAAATCGGTGAAGGCTTCGCCGCAGCGACGCTGAGCGGCGAAGAGAACGCCGACGAGATGCGCATGGGGCCGGACGGCAAGCCCGTCTTCCTGAGCAACCATGCCGGCGGCATACTGGGTGGCATCTCCACCGGCCAGGCCATCATCGCCCGCTTCGCTGTCAAGCCGACATCCTCCATCCTGACGGAGCGCCGCTCGGTGGATGCCGATGGGCAGGAGGTGGACGTCATGACCAAGGGCCGGCACGATCCGTGCGTCGGCATACGCGCCGTTCCCATCGGCGAGGCGATGGTCGCCTGCGCCATTGCCGATCATTATCTGCGCCATCGCGGCCAGACGGGCCGCGGATGAGAACGCGCCTTTACCACCATCCCATCTTCGCCGAGCACCTGACGGGGCCCGGCCATCCCGAGCGGCCCGACCGCATCCGCGCCGTGGAAGCGGCCCTGGAGGCCGAGACGTTCCAACTCCTGCAACGCTGCGAAGCGCCCGAAGGACGGTTGCAGGACGTCTATCTCTGCCATCCGGAAGACTATGTGCGCCGCGTCGCGCAGGCGACGCCGGCCGAGGGGCTGGTGCGCATCGATGGCGATACGGTCGTCAGCCCCCGCAGTTTCACCGCGGCGCTGCACGGCGTGGGCGGCGCCTGCCTGGCGGTGGACGATGTCGTGTCCGGCGCCATCTCCAACGCCTTCGTAGCCGCCCGTCCGCCCGGGCACCATGCCGAACGGGCCACGGCCATGGGCTTCTGCCTGTTCAACCAGGCCGCCATCGCCGCCCGCCATGCGCAGGAGGCGCACGGTCTGTCGCGCATCGCCATCATCGACTGGGACGTGCATCACGGCAACGGCACGCAGGATATCTTCTGGAGCGATCCGACGGTGCTCTACGCGTCCCTGCACCAGATGCCGCTCTATCCCGGCACCGGCAGCGTGACGGAGACCGGCGCCGGCAACATCGTCAACGCGCCACTCAAGGCGGGCGATGGCGGCAACGCGTTCCGGGAGGCGTTCCTGGCGCGGGTCACACCGGCAGTCACCGAGTTCCGTCCCGACCTCATCATCCTGTCCGCCGGCTTCGACATGCATTACCGCGACCCGCTCGCGGAGATCGAGCTGACCGAGGAGGATTTCGACTGGGCGACCGGCCAGGTGATGACTTTGGCCGACCGCTTCTGTAACGGTCGGCTGGTTTCCGTGCTGGAGGGTGGCTACGACCTGACCGGCCTCGGTCGTTCCGTCGCCACCCATGTCCAGCGGCTGATGACCGGTTGATCCGCAAGGAGTGACGATGCCCGCAACGCCCCCAGCCGTCGAAGACGACGACATCGCAGCCCTCAGCTTCGAAGCGGCCCTGCAGGCCCTGGAGCGAATCGTCTCCGATCTGGAGCGTGGCGACGTGCCGCTCGAAGCGGCGATCCGGACCTATGAGCGTGGCGAGAGACTGAAGGCCCATTGCGAGCGCCTGCTGACCGCTGCCGAAGACAAGGTCGAGCGGATCAAGAGCCAACGCGGGCGGGCCACGGGAACGGAGCCGCTCGACCCGGCCTGAACCGCACACGGATTGTGTCCGGTCCGCGCAAAGCGTGAAACCACGGCCATAACTTTCCCGCGGCAAGGCGCCATCTGATAGATATCGTCTTGAAATGGTTCCAGGGAAGCGCAACTTCCCGTGCGACTGCATTGAAGTTTCGTGAACATAGGGTAACGCCGAACGTGTCGGACAATCTGAAGTTTCCGCTGCTCGACAAGATCGGTTCGCCCGCCGACCTGCGCGCATTGCCCGAATCCAGCCTTCGCCAGGTCGCGGACGAGGTGCGCAGCGACCTGATCGACGCCGTGTCGCGGACGGGCGGGCACCTGGGCGCCGGGCTCGGCGTCGTGGAGCTGACCGTCGCCCTGCACTATGTCTTCGATACGCCGCAGGACCGGCTGATTTGGGATGTCGGCCACCAGGCCTATCCGCACAAGATCCTGACCGGTCGGCGCGAAGGCATGCGCACGATCCGGCAGGAAAACGGCCTGTCGGGCTTCGCCAAGCGCTCTGAAAGCGTCTACGACCCCTTCGGGGCGGGCCATTCCTCCACCTCGATCTCGGCCGGCCTTGGCATGGCGATGGCGAGCGAACTGGCCGGCAAACGCAACAATGTGATCGCCGTCATCGGCGATGGGGCCATGTCGGCGGGCATGGCCTACGAGGCCATGAACAATGCCGGCGCGCTCGATGCGCGGCTCATCGTCATCCTGAACGATAACGACATGTCCATCGCGCCGCCCACCGGCGCCATGAGCGCCTATCTGGCAAGGCTCGTCTCCGGCAAGACGTACCGCACGCTGCGCAACCGCGCCAAGCAGATCACCGACCACCTGCCCGAATTCGTGCGCGAAGGCGCGCGCCGGACGGAAGAGTTCACGCGGGGCTTCTTCACCGGCGGCACCATGTTCGAGGAGCTCGGCTTCTATTATGTCGGCCCGATCGACGGGCACGATCTGGACCACCTCCTGCCCGTTTTGAAAAACGTGCGCGATGCCGGCGAAGGCCCGATCCTCGTTCATGTCGTCACGCAGAAGGGCAAGGGTTACGGCCCGGCCGAAAGCTCGGCCGACAAGTATCACGGCGTCTCCAAGTTCGACGTGGTGACGGGCAAGCAAGCCAAGGCTAAGGCGAATGCGCCGAGCTATACCCGCGTCTTTGCGGAAAGCCTGATCCAGGAAGCGCAGGACGACGAGCGTATCGTGGCGATCAACGCCGCCATGCCGAACGGAACCGGGCTCGATCTCTTCGGCGAGGCCTTCCCCAAGCGCACCTTCGATGTCGGCATTGCCGAGCAGCACGCCGTCACCTTCGCGGCGGGACTGGCGAGCGAAGGCTACAAGCCCTTCTGCGCCATCTACTCCACCTTCCTGCAGCGGGCTTATGACCAGATCGTCCATGATGTGGCGATCCAGCACCTGCCCGTGCGCTTCGCCATCGATCGGGCCGGCTTCGTCGGCGCCGACGGGCCGACCCACGCCGGCAGCTTCGACACGGGTTTCCTGGCGCCCCTGCCCGGCATGGTCGTCATGGCCGCGGCCGACGAGGCGGAGCTGCGCCATATGGTCCGCACGGCCGCGCTCTACGACGATGGGCCGATCTCCTTCCGCTATCCGCGTGGCAACGGTGTCGGCGTCGAGATGCCGGCACGCGGACAGGAGCTGACCATCGGCAAGGGCCGGATCCTGCGCGAGGGGACGAAGGTCGCCATCCTGTCCTTCGGCTCGCGCCTGGCCGATGCTCTGGCTGCCGCCGACGAGCTCGAAACCTTCGGCCTGTCGTCCACCGTGGCCGACGCCCGCTTCGCCAAGCCGCTCGATGCCGAGCTGATCCGCCGCCTGGCGCAGAACCACGAGGTGCTCATCCTCCTGGAAGAAGGCGCGAGTGGTGGCTTCGCGGCCCAGGTGCTGGAGCACATGGCGCGCAACGGCCTGCTGGAGCATGGGCTCAAGGTCCGGCCGCTGACAATGCCCGACCGCTTCGTGGACCATGCATCGCCCGAGGCCATGATCGAACAGTCCGGGCTCGGTCGGGCCGGCATCGTGGATGCCGTCTTCCGCGCGCTCGGCAATTCGGCGCACCGCGTCCTTCAGGCGTGAGCGACAGGACACGGCTGGATCAGGCGCTTGCCGATCGCGGCCTGTGCGAGAGCCGCGCACGGGCCCGCGATGCAATTCTGCGCGGGCATGTGACGATCGACGGCCAGCTCTGCCTGAAGCCCGGCCAGCGCATAGCGGACACTGCCGTGCTGGCCCTGAACGACCCGGCGGCGGCCTATGTATCGCGTGCGGCGCTCAAGCTGGAGGCCGCGCTGGATGGCTTCGCGCTCGACATTGCCGGGCGCGTGGCGTTGGACGTGGGGGCCTCTACGGGCGGCTTCACGCAAGTGGCCCTGGCGCGCGGCGCACGCCATGTCGTCGCCCTGGATGTCGGTCACGACCAGTTGCACAAGCGCCTGGCGAAGGATCCGCGCGTCACGCGGATCGACGGGCTGAATGCCCGGGCCCTCGAGGAACGGCATCTGGCCGGCCATGCGATCGATCTGGTCCTGTCCGATGTCAGCTTTATCTCGCTGACGCTCGCTTTGCCGCCGGCCTTGGCCCTGGCGGAGCCCGGGGCGCTCGGGATCTTCCTGGTCAAGCCGCAGTTCGAGGCGGGCCGGGAGGCGATCGGCAAGGGGGGCATCGTGCGGGATGCGGCGGTCGGCCCGCGCATCGCGCAGGGGCTTGCGGAATGGCTCGACGGCCAACCCGGCTGGCGATCCATCGGCATTCTCCCCTCGCCCATCGCGGGCGGTGACGGCAATCAGGAATTCCTGCTGGCAGGACGAAAGACGTGAACGACACGATCCAGATCGACCATCTTGGCATCAAGGCCGACGGCATCGGGCGCGACAGCATCGGCACGACGGTCTATGTGCCCTTTACGCTGCCGGGCGAGCGTGTCCGCGTGGCGCGGGACGGGGCACGCGGCCAGCTTCAGGAGGTGCTGCAGGCATCCGCCGAGCGGCGCGAGGCACCCTGCCCGCATTATGGCGCCTGCGGGGGCTGCGACCTGCAGCACGTCTCCGACACATTCTACCGGGATTTCAAGCGCGACACGGTTGTGGAAGCGTTCCGGCGCGTGGGCCTCGAACCGAACGTCGAGCCGCTGGTCGGCTGCGCTCCGGCCACCCGGCGGCGTGCCGTCTTCAGCGCCACGCGCGCGGGGCCGCGCGTCCTTCTGGGGTTCCATGCGGCGCTGAGCCAGCGCATCGTCGCCTTGCAGCGCTGCCTCGTCGTGCTGCCGGAGATCGAGGCGGCGCTGCCCATGCTGCGGCGGATTGCCGAACGGGTGGTGCCGCGCAAGGGAGAGGCGCGGCTGACCGTGACGAGCAGCGGAACGGGGCTCGACATCGCCATCGAGGGCGGTGCGCCGGCCAATGAACGCCTGCGCCGCGACCTCGTGACCGAGGCGCTCGGCTCCGGCCTGGCACGGCTGAGCCTTGGCGGGGAAATCCTGGTCGAGGCCGGCAAGCCGATGATCCTGGCGGGCGATATACCCATCGCCCTGCCGCCGGGCGCCTTCGTGCAGGCGGTCGCCAGCGCGGAGGCCGAGATGGCGCGCCACGCGCTGGACCATTTCGGCGGGTTGAAGGCGGTGGCGGACCTGTTCTGCGGGGTGGGCACGTTCAGCTTCCGCCTGGCGCGGCGGCATGCCACCCACGCGGTGGAAAGCGATGCGGCCGCCCTGTCCGTGCTGCAGGCCGCGACGCGGAGCGCATCCGGGCTGAAGCCTCTGACCGTCGAGCGCCGGGACCTGTTCCGCCGCCCCGTGACCGCCAAGGAGCTCGGACGCTTCGACGGCGTCCTGTTCGATCCGCCACGGGCGGGCGCGGAAGCGCAGTGCCGCCAGCTTGCAGAATCGACCGTGCGCCGGGTCGCCGCCGTGTCCTGCAATCCGCTCACCCTTGCGCGTGATGCGCGCATCCTGGTGGATGGCGGCTACGAACTCCTGAGCGTCACACCCATCGACCAGTTCCTATGGTCGCATCATGTCGAGGCGGTGGCCCTGTTCGCGCGGCGCGGCTGACCCTATTGTGGGCGCGAACCCGCGGGAAGGATGCGAGCGCCGATGCATGAGGTCATGGAATTCCTGCATGCCTATGGCGCTGGGGTCATCCTCGTCGTCATCTTCCTGGAATCCACGGGACTGCCCTTGCCGGGCGAAAGCCTGCTCATCGCCTCAGGCCTTCTGGCGGGCCGGGGCGAACTCGATATCACGACGGTCTTCCTGGCCGCCTGGGTGGGCGGCGTCATGGGGGACAATCTCGGCTACATCATCGGCAAGACGGTCGGCCGGCCCATCATCACGCGCTATGGCGCGCATGTGGGCCTGACCGAGCCGCGCTTTGCGGCCGTCGAGGCGCAGTTCCTGAAGCACGGGGCCTGGGTGGTCGTCTTTGCCCGCTTCTTCGTTCTGCTGCGCCAGTTGAACGGATTGGTGGCCGGCATCACCGGCATGCACTGGCTGACATTCTTCATCGCCAATGCGGTCGGCGCCGCGCTCTGGGCCGGCGCCTGGACGCTGGCCGCCTATTATTTCGGGACGGCGCTGGAGCATTACCTGCATTTCGGCCGCCGGTTCTTCGTGATCGGCGGCATCGTCGGGGCGATCGCAGCGGTCTATATCGTCACGCGCATCATCCGGCGGGCTAAGACGAGCGCGCCATGAAGGCGGCGAAGGCCTCCCGCGCCTCGCGAGAGCGCAGCCTTTCCTCGAACAGTGCCAGCTCCTGCGTAATGCGGGCCTGCAGCGCGGCCGGATCGCCGCGCAGGAGCCGGCGGGCGATGGCAAGGGCTTCCGGGGGCTTGGCCGCCAGCCGCTCGGCGGCCTGACGTGCCGTGGCTTCCAGCGCGTCCTCGCCCACCACGCGGGAGATGAGGCCCGTCCGCTCCGCTGCCGCCGCGTCGAAAGCCGCTCCGGCCACCAGGAGGTCAAAGGCGTTCCGCTGGCCCATATGGAGCGGCGCCAGGAGGCTCGACCCGGCCTCCGGCACGACGCCGAGGTCCAGGAAGGGCGTGCGGAATACCGAGCGCGGCGTGGCGAAGGCCAAGTCACAATGGAACATGAGCGTCGCCCCGATGCCGATGGCAAGCCCGTCCACCGCCGCCACGATCGGCGTGTCGAGAGCGCCAAGCGCCGTCATGAAGGCGAATGTATCCTCCAGCCCTTCGCCGGTCTGCGCGTAGCGCAGGAAATCGCCGATGTCGTTGCCGGCACAGAAGGCCCCCGGCGCGCCGCTCAGGAGGATCACCCGGATGGACGGCGCCGCAGCCTCCGTCAGCGCCTGCGTGAGCGCGCGGTACATGGGCTGGTCGAGGGCGTTCTTCTTGTCGGGACGATCCAGCCGCACGGACAGGATCGCACCGTCGAGATGGGTGTGGACATGGCCCGTGGTCGCGCCGCCGCTCATGTGAGCGCGGCTCCGGAGCCGGCCAGGGCATTCCCCGCCGCGCGCACCCGGGCCGACAGGGCGGCCGCCTCCGGCAGGATGGCGATGTGCAGGAAGCGCGCCGTTGCGACCCGCCCCTCCGCTGCTGGATCGGCCAGGGCGCCCCGCGCCATCAGGGATGCGCCGAGCACCAGCGCGAAGAGGCGCTGATAGGCCGTCGCGCCGGCCAGGGCATCGGCCGGTGCGGCGCCCTGCAAATGCTGCGTTGCCGCCGTGAGTGCATCCAGGCCCTGCCGCAGCGCAGGTGCCATCCCGTCAAAGGCGGCATGATCGGTGGCGGCGAGCGCGTCGACCACGCCGCCGATCTCCTCGAACAGGCGGCGCACGGCATCCCCTTGCGCCAAGGGGAGCTTACGGGTGACGAGGTCGATGGCCTGAATGCCGTTCGTGCCTTCGTAGATGGGGGCGATCCGCGCGTCGCGCAGCAGCCGCGCCGCCCCCGTTTCCTCGATATAGCCCATGCCGCCATGAACCTGGATGCCGAGCGAGGCGACCTCGACCCCGATATCGGTGGCAAAGGACTTGGCCAGCGGCGTCAGCAGGCTCGCGCGGTCCTGCCAGGCGGCGGCGTCCGCATCCGTGCCGTGCGCCATATCGATGGCAAAGGCGCAGGCATAGCAGATGCTGCGCGCCGCCGCCGTCAGCGCCTTCATGGTCATCAGCATCTGGCGGATATCGGGATGCTCCAGGATCGGCACCATGTCGGCCCCGCCGCCCGGGCTGCGGCCCTGCCGGCGCTCCCGCGCATAGGCGAGCGCCCGCTGGGTTGCCGCCTCTGCCACGCCCAGGCCCTGAATCCCGACATAGAGGCGCGCCGCGTTCATCATGGTGAACATGCAGGCGAGCCCGCGATTTTCTTCGCCCACCAGCCAGGCGACGGCACCCGGCTCGCCCGTGTCTCCAACATTGTCGCCATAGACCATGGTACAGGTGGGCGAGGCATGGATGCCCATCTTGTGCTCCATGCCGGCGGCATGCACATCGTTGCGCACGCCCGGCCGCCCCTCTGCATCCGGGATGAACTTGGGCGCCAGGAACAGGGATATGCCCTTGACCCCGGGCGGCGCGTCCGGCAGGCGCGCCAGGATCAGGTGGACGATATTGTCCGTCATGTCATGCTCACCGAAGGTGATGTAGATCTTCTGGCCGAAGATCCGGTAGGTGCCGTCCGCCCGGCGCTCCGCGCGTGTGCGCAGGGCCGACAGGTCCGAGCCGCATTGCGGTTCGGTCAGCTGCATCGTCCCCGTCCAGCGCCCATCGGTCAGCTTTTCCAGATAGGTCGCCTTCAGCGCTTCGCTGCCATGGCGGTGCAGCGCCTCGACCGCACCGATGGTCAGCGTCGGCCCGATGCCGAAGGCCATGGAGGCGCTGTTCCACATTTCCGTCACCGCGGCCGACAGGACCGTGGGCAGCCCCTGGCCGCCTGCCTCCACAGGGCCGCTCAGCCCGTTCCACCCGGCGGCGCACCATTCGCGGTAAAGATCCGCCCAGCCCGGCGGCATGGTCACGCGGCCGTCCTGATACTGCGCGCCGACCCTGTCACCGATCGCGGCCAGCGGTTCGGCTCGGGTGGAGGCGAAACGCCCGGCTTCGTCCAGAATGGCGTCGATCAGGTCTTCCGACAGATCGCCGAAGCGCCCCGCCTGCAACGCGTCCGAAACACCGACGATCTGCTTCAAGGTAAAGCCGATCTCGTCGAGTGGCGCTTGATACATGGGTCTGCCCTCCCCGGCACACGAACCATCCGACCCAGCGCTACGCGCGATTGACGCTTACGTCAATCGACACGCTGCGACAGTTCGGCCCAACCCGGATCGGGCGCGAAACGCGGTCCGAGGCGGGCTTCCAATGCGCGCAGGCGTTCGACGATCTCGTCGATCCCGCGCGCGCGCGCATAGTGCATCGGGCCGCCGCGGAAGGGCGGGAACCCCGTCCCGAAGATCATCGCCCCATTGGCGATATCCTCGTTTTCGACCACGCCTTCGCGCAGGCAGGCCACGACGGCGTTCAGCATGGGCAGGATCAGCCGGTCTTCGAGGTCCGGATCGTCCTTGGCGCCGTCGGGAATGGCGTCGACATGGATCTTCCTGGGCTTGCCGTCGACGTAATCGTACAGGCCGCCGCCCGTCTTGATGCCGAGCCGTCCCTCGCGCACCATCTGGGCGAGCCAGGGGGGCGTCTGCGGAAACTGCGTGCCGAGCCGCTCGGCGAGCGAGGCCGACACGTCGAGCGCAATATCGAGCCCGACGCGGTCGGCCAGTTCGACGGGCCCCATGGGCATGCCGAAGCCTTGAGCCCGCGCGTCGATCCGCTCCTTGGGAATGCCCTCCCCGACCATCAGCAGCGCTTCGGCTATATACGGGGTCAAGGCGCGGTTGACGAGGAAGCCCGGCGCCGAACGCACGGGCGCCGGCAGCCGCGAGAGCTCGACCGCGAAGGCGGTGGCGCGGCGGGCCGTTTCCGAGCCGACGACCGGATGCGAGACGATTTCCACCAGCTGCATGCGGGAGACCGGGTTGAAGAAATGCAGCCCGACGAAGCGGCTCTTATCCGCCAGCCCTTCCGCCAGTTGCTCCAATGGCAAAGCGGAGGTGTTGGACGACAGGAGCGCACCCGGCTTCAGCCTTGGCTCCACCTGCGCATAGATGCTCCTCTTGAGCTCCAGCTTTTCCGGCGCCGCCTCGATGACGAGGTCCGCATGGGCAATGCCGATCCCGTCCGGGTCCGGGATGAGCCGGTCGGCCGCGTCACGGACTTTCAACGGATCCTTCAAGGTGGCCGCGAACATGGCGTTGGCGGCTTTGACGGCGCGGCCGATGGGCTTCAGGTCGATATCCTGCAGCGTCACGACAAAGCCCTGGCGCGCGGCCCAGGCGGCGATGTCTCCGCCCATGGCTCCGGCCCCGATCACGTGGACGCGGCGGATGTCGGACCGGCCGGACTTTGCCCCGCGCATCGCTTCTCGCAGGAAGAAGGTCCGCACCAGATTACGTGAGGTGGGCGTTTCGACCAGTTCGGCGAAACTGTCGAGTTCCGCCCGGCGCATGGCGGACGCGCTGCCGCCATGCTGCTCCCACATGTCGATCAGCCGGAAGGGCGCCGGGTAGTGGGCTGGGCTTGCCTGCTCGGCCGCCTTCTTGCGCATCTGGCGTGCGGCAAGGCTGCGCGCCGGGCGCAGGCCGAAGGCGCGCTGACGCAAGCCCGCCTCACGCGCCGGCATTTCGCCGGTGCGGATGGCCGTAACCGCATTGCCGACATGGCGCTCTTCCAGCACCGTATCGACAAGGCCCATGCGGCGCGCCTTGCGCGCATCGGCCGGCTTGCCGGTCAGCATCATGGTCATGGCTTCGATCGGATCGGCGATTTCGAGCGAACGGAACGTGCCGCCGAGGCCGGGATGCAGGCCCAGCATAACCTCCGGGAAGCCGAGCGATGCACCCGCGACAGCGAGCCGGAAACGGCATGCAAGTGCAAGTTCCAGGCCCGCGCCCAGGCAGTGGCCGTGGATCACCGCGATGGTCGGCATGGCCAGATGCTCCAGCCGGTCGAGCACGATATGACCCTGTCCGAGCATGGCGCGGATATCGTCGGTCGACGCGCCGACGAACTGGTTGATGTCGGCGCCGGCGGCAAAGCCGGCGGGCTTGGCCGACCGCAGGACGACGGCCGCCGGCCGTTCCGCCTCGATCCGGTCGATCAGCGCGTTCAACTCTTCCAAGACCTGGCGATCGATCACATTGACCGACTTGCCCGGCCTGTCGAGAACCAGCCACATGACCCGGTCGGCATCGGTTGCGGCGCGCCAGTTGCCGCCGGCCGTCATGTCGGCGGCGGGACCAAGTTCCATGGCGCGGGGTCGCAGCGTTTCGAGCATGGTGTCCATCATTGTGTCTCCGCTCAGGCCGCTTCCAGGAGCATGGCGCCACCCTGGCCGCCGCCAATGCATTCGGTGGCGATGCCGTTGGCGGCACCGCGTTGGCGCATAGCATTGGCCAGATGCAGGGTGATGCGCGTGCCGCTCGTACCCACCGGATGGCCGAGCGAAATGGCGCCGCCATCGACATTCAGCCTCTCGCGGGGGATCGTTCCGGCCGCACCTGGCAAGCCGAGCACCTGGCGGCAGACCTCCTCGTCCTCGAAGGCGGCAAGGCAGGCCAGGACCTGCGTCGCGAAGGCTTCGTTCAGCTCCACCAGCCCGACATCGGACAAAGACAGTCGGTTGCGCTGCAGGATCGGCCCCGTGGCCATGACTGGACCGAGCCCCATGATGGAGGGGTCGAGGGCGCCCCAATGCGAATCCACGATACGGGCGAGCGGCTCGAGCCCGTGCCGGCGCACGGCGTCCTCGCTGGCCAGGATGGTCCAGGCCGCGCCATCGGTAATCTGCGAGGAGTTGCCGGCCGTCACGTTGCCGAAGGGCTTCTCGAAGACCGGCTTCAGCCCGGCCAGGCTTTTGACGGTCGAATCCGGGCGCACGCCGTCATCGTGGTCGTAGACGTTGCCGTCCCGGTCGATGGCGGGGATGAGTTCTCCCTTCAGCCGCCCTTCCGCCTGCGCGGCGGCCAGGCGCTGGTGGCTCTGCGCGGCATAGGCATCCGCATCACGGCGGCCGATCTTGAACAGATGGCCGATCTTTTCCGCCGTCTGCCCCATGCCGAGATCGGTGATCGGGTCGGTCAGGCCCCGCTCCAGCCCGATTTCCGGCTTCAGGAAGCCAGGCTTCAACCCGGACAGGGCCTTGAGGCGGTCCGTCGTGGAGCGGGCGGCGTTCAACCGCGCGAACCAGTCGACGGCCTCGCGCCGCAGCACCAGCGGTGAATGGCTGAGCGCCTCCGTGCCGCCGGCGAGCACGATGTCCGCATGCCCGCCCTCGATGGTGCGGAAGGCGGTGTCCATGGACTGCATGCCCGATCCGCAATTGATCTGTACGGTGAAGGCCGGGACGGATTCGGGAAGGCCGAGCCGCAGGCCGGCCACGCGGGCCGGGTTCATCTCGTCGGCGATCACGTTCACGCAGCCCAGGATGACGAGGTCGATGTCGGCGGGCGAAAAGCCCTGCCGCATCAGGAGCGGCCGTCCGCATTGCACCGCCAGATCGACCGGCGTGAACGGGCCGGGCTTGCCGCGCGCCTTCAGGAAGGGCGTGCGCGCCCCGTCGACCAGATAGACGGCCCTCGTCATTCGGCGGCCTCCGCATTCAGGCTCGGGCGGTCGGCCGCCCGGGGTGCGATCATGTCGGCCGGGAAGGCATCCACGGCGATCACGCCGCGCGTGGCGGCCTGCGCCTCTGCCAGAAGCGCATGTTCCTGCGCGTCGATCACCCCGTCGGCGAGCGCCTTGTCCATATCTCTCACCCTGGCCTCCTTCATCTTGCGATAGGCGGGTTCCGCCCGGGTGACGAGGTCGAGCGCGACGTCGAGTTCGGCGATGGCGTAGTCGTCCCTGCCGCCGCCGAGATAGAGCCCGGCCGTCAACCTGTCGCGCTGGGATGTGGGGCGCATCAGCATTTCGGCCACCTCGGTCACCAATTCGTCACGCAGCGGCGCGTACGGCACGCCGGCCGGGAAGGCGATGATGCGGATGGCCAGCGCGGCGGGGCGTGAGGGCAGATTGGCAAGGATGCCGTCGAAGGGAGCGCCGATGCGGTTGAGGCCACGCCGCATGATGTAGTCGATCAGCGGCTTGTCGGCCTCGGGCCGGCCCTCCGTCTCGAAGCGCTTCAGGACGGCGGCGAGCATGTAGAGCTCGCTCAATATATCGCCCAGGCGGCCCGACAGCATCTCCTTGCGCTTGAGCGCGCCGCCGAGCGTCAGAAGCGCCATGTCGGCCGTCAGCGCAAAGGCCGAGGACAGGCGCGAAAGCTGGCGCCAATGGCCGGTCAGGTCGGCCCGGTCGGGCGCCGGCGCCACGATGCCGCCCGTCCAGCCCCGCAGGAAGGCGCGTGCGGCATTGCGCGCCGAATGGCCGACATGGGCCCAGAAATGCGTGTCGAATTCGTCCAGCCCGGCCTCCCGGTCCGGGTTGGACAGGGCCTTCATCTCCTTCAGCATGTAGGGGTGGGCGCGGATTGCCCCCTGGCCGAAGATCATCAGGCTGCGCGTCAGGATGTTGGCGCCTTCCACCGTGATGCCGATGGGGACGGAGCGGTATTGCGGCGCCATGTAATTTCGCGGCCCCTCCACGATGGCCTTGCCACCGTGAATGTCCATGGCATGGGAAACGGATTGGCGCATACGCTCCGTCGCATTGGCCTTCATGATGGCCGACAGGACCGAAGGCCGGTGCCCCTGGTCGAGCGCGGCGAGCGTCAGGCGCCGTGCCGCATCGACCTGATAGGCATTGGCGGCGATCTCCGCGAGCGGCTCCTGGATGCCTTCGAAGCGGCCAATGGGCAGGTTGAACTGGTGGCGCACCCGCGCATAGGCGCCGGAAACACGCGCCGCCATGGCGCAGGCCGCTGCCGACTGGGAGGGCAGCGAAATGCTGCGCCCGGCGGCCAGGGCCGTCATCAGCATGGTCCAGCCCTCGCCGATCTGCGCCGGCCCGCCGAGGATCCAGTCCAGCGGAATGAAGACGTCCTTGCCGTGCAGCGGACCGTTCTGGAAATAGGTCGACAGCGGCACATGGCGCTCGCCATAGGAAACGCCCGGCGTGGCCGTCGGCAGCAGCGCCACGGTGATGCCGAGTTCGGTGCCGCGGCCGAGAAGGTTGTCCGGATCCCGCATCTTGAAAGCCAGGCCCATGACGGTCGCGACGGGCCCGAGCGTAATGTAGCGCTTGTCGAAGTTCAGCCGGATGCCGAGCACCCGCTCGCCCTTATGCTCGCCATATTCGACGATGCCGGTATCCTGCATGGCGGCGGCATCGGAACCTGCATCGGGTGAGGTCAGGCCGAAGCAGGGAATCTCGCGTCCGTCGGCCAGGCGCGGCAGCCAGTGGTTCTTCTGCTCTTCCGTGCCGAAATGCAGCATCAATTCGCCCGGCCCGAGCGAGTTGGGCACCATGACCGTGACGCCCGCGACGACGCTGACGGACGAGACCTTGCGCACGACTTCCGAATGCGCCGTGTTGGAAAAGCCGAGGCCGCCATAGGCCTTGGGAATGATCATGCCGAAGAACTTCTCGCGGCGCAGGAACTCCCACACTTCGGGCGGCAGGTCATGATCGGTGACGGTGATCTTCCAGTCGTCCACCATGGCGCAGAGCTGCTCGACCGGCCCGTCCATGAAGGCCTGTTCCTCCGCCGACAGGGCCGCCGGGGCCATGGCGACCAGCGCGTCCCAGTCGGGAGATCCGGAAAACAGCTCCCCGTCCCACCAGACCGTGCCGGCGTCGATGGCCTTGGCTTCCGTTTCCGAAATCGCCGGCATCGCCTTCTGCGCCCAGCGGAAGATGGGCCGCGTCAGCTTGTCCCGTCGAAAAGAACCTCTTGCCATGTCACGGCCTCCCGTCAGCAGATCATTGAGCTAGGGCACCACCCGGACGAAGCCAGGAAGCGCCATAACTCTTACGCTAACGTAAGATGCCAGAAAAGTGCATCAAGATCATGGCGGGGGTTTTGCCCTGTCAAAAACGCGTCAGCGTGCCCGGTGCGCGATGTCCGTGCGATAGAATCCCTCCGGCCAGTCCACCGCGTGGACCAGCGCATAGGCCCGGTCGGCGGCCTCGGCCACGCTCGACCCCGTGGCCGTGACGTTGAGGACGCGGCCGCCCTCGGCCACCAGGCGGCCATCGGACAGTCCCGTGCCGGCATGGAAGATCGCCTCCTGCGGGCCCGTCTCGGGCAGGCTGGCGATGGTCGTGCCCTTGCGGTAGCTGCCGGGGTAGCCCTTGCTCGCCATGACCACGGTGACGGCCGGGTCGTCGCGCCAGCGCGGCGTAACCCGTGACAGATCCCCGGCCGCGGCTGCCCGTAGGATGGGCAGGAGATCGCTCTCCAGCCGCATCATCAGGACCTGGCATTCGGGATCGCCGAAGCGCACATTGTACTCGATGAGCCGGGGCCCCGTGTCGGTCAGCATCAGGCCGGCATAGAGCACGCCCTTGAAGGGCGTCCCTGCCTCTGCCATGCCCTTCAGGGTCGGCTCCACGATCTCGGCCATGACCTGTCGGATGACATCGGGCGTCATCAGCGTTGATGGCGAATAGGCGCCCATGCCCCCGGTGTTCGGGCCCGCATCCCCGTCATAGGCTCGCTTGTGATCTTCTGCCGTGCCGAAGGGCACGGCGCGTACGCCATCGCACAGGCAGAAGAAGCTCGCCTCCGGCCCGGTCATGCATTCTTCCACCACGACTTCGGCGCCGGGCTCGGCAAAGCAGGCGCGCAGCGCCTCCTCCGCCTCATCGAGCGTGGCAGCCACCGTCACGCCCTTGCCGGCGGCCAGTCCGTCCGCCTTGACGACGATGGGCGCGCCTTCCGCCCGTACATAGGCGAGCGCCGGGTCCAGCGCGTCGAAGCGCCGGAAGGCCGCGGTCGGGATGTGCATCCGGGCGCAGAGTTCCTTGGTGAAGCCCTTCGAACCCTCGAGCGCGGCAGCGGCCTGGCTCGGCCCGAAGACGAGGATGCCGCCGGCCTCCAGCGCATCGGCAAGCCCGGCCACGAGCGGCACTTCCGGCCCGACCACGACGAGACCGATCCGCTCGGCACGGCAGAAGGCAAGGACGGCGGCATGGTCGGCCGGATCGACATCCACGCAGCGCGCATGCTGCGCAATGCCGGGATTGCCGGGCGCGGCGAAGAATGTTCCGAGTTCGGGAGACTGCGCCAGCTTGGCCGCAAGCGCATGCTCGCGGCCGCCGGAGCCGATCAGAAGGACATTGGTGCTCATGGGCCCTTGATACTTCACTGACAAGCCGATGCGGCGCCGAAGGCAGCGTGCCGCGCGAAGCCCTCCTGTAGATCATTTTCCCGCCCGGTGGAAAGCCGTGCGCCGCCCCGCGCAGAGGGCGGCTGGCCAGGCGATTGCCGGGGAAACGGGCCTGTACCCCCGCAAAAGCGCTTGACGCCGCCGTGTTTCACGGCATTCCTCCGCGCCATGCAGAACGACAGGAAAGATACGGGGATGGATCAGGGCCGCGTCGCCGATGCCCCGTCGGACAATTTCGTCTATCGCTGGCTGCCATCACCGCTCTGGCCCTTCGCGCAGCTTGCCCGCTGGGACCGGCCGATCGGCTGGCAGCTTCTGATGTGGCCCTGCTGGTGGAGCGCGGCGCTGGCCCCGCAATCGGCCGCGCCCTCGGCCGTCCATACCGGCCTGCCCAGTGTCGCCCATCTTCTGCTCTTCGTCATCGGCGCCATCGCGATGCGCGGGGCCGGCTGCACCTATAACGACCTGGTGGACCAGGAGATCGACGGCCGTGTCGCCCGGACACGCTCCCGCCCCCTGCCCTCCGGACGCGTCAGCCGCTTGCAGGCCAAGCTCTTCCTCCTCGTGCAGACGCTGGTGGGCTTTGTCGTGCTTCTGCAGTTCAACGATTTCGCCATCGTCACCGGCATCGCCTCGCTCGGCGTCGTCGCCGTCTACCCCTTCCTGAAGCGCGTGACCGATTGGCCGCAGCTTGGGCTGGGCCTGGCCTTTTCCTGGGGTGCGCTGATGGGCTGGGCCGGATACTGGGCCAGCCTGTCGGCCGCGCCGCTCCTGCTCTATGCCGGCGCGGTCCTGTGGACCATCGGCTACGATACGATCTACGCCCACCAGGATCGGGAGGACGATGCCCTCGTCGGCGTGCGGTCGACAGCGCGTCTGTTCGGGCAGCGGACGCGGCAGGCGCTCGTCATCCTGTATGGCGGGGCAATCCTGTGCTTCCTGGCCGCCTATCTGGCGAGCGGTTCGGCTTCGGCCGGGCCGAGCTGGCCGGCCTATGCGGCGCTCGCCATCGGAGCCTGCCAGATGATCTGGCAGATCACCCGGATCGACATCGACGACGGAGAGGCATGCCTGGCGCTGTTCCGCTCCAACAATCTGTTCGGCTGGATCCTGTTCATTGGGCTTCTCGCCTCTGCGCTCTGGACCCTGTCCTTCCCCTTCGGGGCTTGAGCGCCACCCCTTCCGGTCAGCGGCGGGCGATGATCTCACGCCCGTCGATCACCATGCGGATGCCGACCCCGCCCGGCTTGCGGCGGACCAGGAAGCGCGGGCGGCGGCCCTTGTGGTAGCTGCGGCGGCGATCGGCCGGCGATGCGGCCTTGAGCATGCCGAGCGTTTCCTCCAGCGCGGTCACGCTGCCGTCGGCCTCTACCATCAGCATGGGAAGGTTGAAGAGGCTGGACCAGCTCCGCCAGTCGGCCGCCACGTCGAACAGATCGCTCGCCACCAGAAGCGGCACGCTCAGGCGCGGATCCTCGTGCATGAGTTCGAGCGTGACCGTGACCCGGCCGCCCGGCTCTTCCATGGCCCGTGCCGCCACACCGCGGAAGGCGCAGGGCGCCAGCGGAATGGACACGGGAACGTCCGAACCCTCATACAGGCGGCGGACCATCGCGCCGCGCCGGTCGACCCGGTAGGAGACGCGCTCATCGCCATCCATCATGTCGAAGCTGATGCGCCGGTCGGCGACCGCCGGATCCAGGCGGATCGGGTTCCGTGTCCAAGCGGGATGCACGGGAGCCTTTTCAGAAACGCTGCTCATCCTGGTGTCGCCTTCTGTTCTATCGACTGCCGGGCGGTGTCTGTCCCGCCCCTTGTTGCAGCCAATCTAGAAAGCCCCCGTTGCGAGCCTCTGAAGAAACGGGGTTAAGCGTTGGTAGCGAAAATCAGGGTTACAAAACCGTGGCCAACAGCCGGCAAAACCGGCCTTTCGAGGGCAGGTTTCGTCAACCCGCATCGCCCGCGCCGAGGCACCAACCTTCCAGGATCGCCACGCCGATCGACGATCCGACGCCATGGGGCGACGTTGCATAGGCCAGGAGTTCCCCACCCCCTTCCAGCGTGAGACGGAGAAGGTAGCGTTCGCCCTCGAAGATGCAGCCTGCAACGGTTGCCGGCATGCCCGGCGCATCCGCCACCACATGTTCCGGCCGCACCAGAACCGCCCGCAGCGCACCGCCATGGCCGCGCCTGACGAGCGCGGCGGCGATGCGCTCGCGCGGCCAGTGCCGCGCCGGATCGCCATCCTCGGCAAGGTCCAGGATCCGCCCCCGGCCGACGAGTTCGCCCACCAGGCGCCCCTGCGGCCGGGCGTAAAGCGCCTGCGGGGCGGCGACCTGCAACAGCCTCCCCTCGGCCATGACGGCCACATGCGAGGCCAGCGCCATGGCCTCGGACTGATCGTGGGTGACATAGATCATCGCCGCCCCGGAGCGCTCGTGGAATATGCGGAAATTCTCCTCCATCTCCTGGCGCAGGTGCCGGTCCAGATTGGCGAGCGGCTCGTCCAGAAGCACCACTGAAGGATCGGTCACCAGGCAGCGCGCCAGGGCCACACGCTGGCGCTGGCCGCCGGACAGCTCGGCCGGCCGGCGATCGGCCATGGCGTCGAGCCGCACCGCCGCCAGCGCTGCGCGCACCTTGCGGTCATAGGCATCGCGGCCGACGCCGCGCACCTTCAACGGATAGCCCGCATTGTCGGCAACGCTCATATGCGGCCAGAGGGCGTAAGACTGGAACACCATGGCCATGCCGCGGTGCTCCGGCGGGACCATGCCGCCGGCATCCGCAAGCCGCCGTTCCCCCAGGCGGATATCGCCGCCCGTCGGCTGCTCGAAGCCCGCCACCATGCGCAGCACCGTCGTCTTGCCGCAGCCGGACGGACCGAGCAACGCCATGAAGGCGCGTTCGGGCAGTTCCAGCGACAGATCGTCCACCGCCGGCTGCGCCGTGCCCTCGAAGCGCTTGGTCACATGGTTCAGGATCAGCTTTGCCATGGAACGGTTCCCCGGGGCAGGTAACGGCCACCAAGATGCAGGAGCAGCATCAAAAGGGCCACGATCAGGACGACGATCACCGAAAGGGCAGCCGCCAGGTTGAAGCTGCCGCTGTCGTCCAGATTGTAGATGACGACGCCGATCGTCTGTGTCCCGGCCGACCACAGGAGCGCCGACACGGTCAGCTCGTTGCAGGCGAAGAGGAAGACAAGCACCGCGCCGGCCAGTGCCGAGGGCGCCACGAGCGGCAGCAGGATATCGCGCATCCGCCGGGAAAAGCCCGCCCCCGCCATGCGTGCCGCCTCTTCCAAAACGGGGTCGAGCTGGCGGAAGGCACTGTCGACCGGCTTCAGCGCCACGGCCAGGAAAGACGACAGATAGGCCAGGAGGATGATCGAGAGTGTCCCGTAGAGCCGGATGCCGAGGAAGGGCACCGGTGCCGCGAAAAGCAGAAGAAAGGCGACGGAGATGACGATGCCGGGCAGCGCATAGGGAACGTCCGTCAGCGCCGACAGGACCCGCGCGAGCCGGCCGCGCCGGCGCGTCAACAGATAAGCCGTCATGAGCGACATGACGCCGAGGATGAGCGCCGCGGCCCCGGCCAGGAGGAAGGAATTGGAAAAGGCCGTGCGCGTCGCGCTCTGGCGGAACAGAACCTCGCGGAAGGCATCCAGCGTGGCGGTGTCCGGCGTCAGCCGCACGCCATAGGCAGGCGCGAGCGCCCCGGCCAGAAGCGCGGCGAAGGGCGCAAGGAGGATCACCCCGATCACCAGCCACAGCATCGCTTCAACCGGCCCGCGCCAACGCCCCAGCATGAAGCTGGCGGCAGCCCCGGAATGCCCGAGCACCCGGTAATCGCGCCCGGCCAGGGCGCGCTCCTGGATGAACAGACCGGCAAATGCGATGATGGCGATGAGCGCGGCCAGAAGCGCGATATCGCCGAATGTTCCCGCGCCGAAGGCGGTGAGCCGGCTGTAGATGAGCGTCGGCAGCGTCAGTTCGCCGGCCGGTATGCCCAGAATGGCCGCGATGCCGAAATTGCCGATCCCCGATACGAAGGCGATGGAGGCGCCGGCGACGAGGCCCGGCAGCGCCAGCGGCAGCACGATATCGGCAAGGGTGCGCCAGCGCCCCGCCCCGGCAAGGCGCGCGGCCTCGATCGCGTCGCGCGGCAGGGACAGGAGGCTGGCCCGCAGGGTCAGGTAGACGAGCGGCGCATGCTGGACGCCCATCAGCAGCGCGATGCCGCCGATCGAATAGAGCGGCTGCGGGCTGCCGAGCGACGGCGCGAGGCCGACTGCCTTCAACAGCGCGCTGGATGGTCCCGTCATGCCGATCCAGGCGAGCGCCGTGACCTGCGGCGGGATCATCATGGGCAGGATGAAGAGGATGCCGAGCGCCGAGCGGCGCCGGAGATCGGTCAGCGTCAGCGCGAGTGCGAAGACCATTCCCAGCACCACCGACA
This sequence comes from Aureimonas frigidaquae, assembly GCF_001463905.1. Classification (GTDB taxonomy): domain Bacteria; phylum Pseudomonadota; class Alphaproteobacteria; order Rhizobiales; family Rhizobiaceae; genus Aureimonas; species Aureimonas frigidaquae. The sequence goes on along the minus strand of NZ_BBWR01000008.1, from coordinate 81,223 downwards.
GGATCATGCCGAGGAGCGACGTGGTCAGGCTGTTCCTGAAGGCAGGCCAGAGCTGCGGATCGGCAAGAAGACCGGCGATCCCCTCGAAGCCCGCCGAACGCGCGCCGGTGATCGCCAGGCGCAGGAGCGGCAGCGCGCAAAGGAACAGAATGGTGCCGGTGACGGCGAGCGTCAGCCAGCGCGGCTCCTGGCGCGCTCGGGGCAGTGCCGACATGACGCCCTTACTGACCGGTCCCGAAAATCCCGTTGAAGGTGGACAGGTCCGCCGTGCTGGCCGCCAGCGCCGCCTGCGGATCGAAGGGGAGGAGCTTGATATCCGCCCGGGCCGGGAAGCCCTCCGGCAGGGCAACGCCCTCACGCGCCGGAATGTAGCCGAGCCTGGCCTGCAACTCCTGCCCCTTCTGCGACAGGAGATAGTCGACGAAAGCCTTGGCGGCATCTTTGTTGCGGGCGGTGGACAGGATGGCGACGGGCTCGGTCACGGCCGACACGCCCTCCTGCGGGAAGACGAAGCCGACCGGAGCGCCCTTGGCCGCTTCGCGGATCGGCATGTAGTCGACCACCATGCCATAGGCCTTCTCGCCCGAGGCGACGGATTTGAGGACGGCGCCGTTGCCGCCGGCCGCCACGGCGCCATTGTCCTTGAGGGCGCGGTAATAGTCCCAGCCGAGCCCGTCGACATTGGCGAGCGTCTGCGCGTGGATCAGCGCCGCGCCGGACGTGGCCGGGCTCGGCATGGCCACGAGCCCCTTGGCCTCGGCCCCCGCAAGGTCCTTCCAGTGCGCGGGCTTCATGCCGGCGGCCGTGTTGTAGACGATGCCGGTGGTGATCAGCTTGGTTGCATGGAAGGCGCCATCGGGATCGTGCAGCCCGGCAGGGTAGGCGGCCGCCTCCGGCGAGCGGTAGGGCAGAAGCTGGCCGGCTTCCTTCATGCGCTGCAGGGTGACGCTGTCGGCGATCAGGAGAACGTCCGGCGCGGGGCTCCCGGCCTCGATCTCGGCCATCAGCCGCGCGATGATCTTGGGCGTGCCGTCGCGCACCCATTCGACGTCGAGCCCGGTCGCTTCGCGGAACCCGTCGACGGTCGCCTGCGCATCCTCGTTCGGCTGGCTCGTATAGAGCACGAGGTCGGCTGCGGACGCCGCCGTCGACAGAAGGCAGGCGGCGAGTGCGGCAAGGATCGGCTTCATCGGTCTGGCACCTTGTAAATCGTTGTCGGAGCGCAACAACCACAGATGCATGACAGCAGGATAACAGGCGCGCAAGCCTCAGCGAAAGCGCGCCGGCAGCGCCAGGTCGCGGCTGATCTCCCGCCCGAAGCCTGCGATGCGAAGCTGCCCGTCGCCGATGGTGACGATGGCGTGGGCGCCGCTGTCGGGCGTGTCCACCATGCCGCGGAACGTCACGAAGTGGCGTCCGTCCACTATGCCGTAATGGCCCGCATGGTTGTGGCCGTTGAACCAGGCGAGCACATTGTCGCAGGACAGGACGAGGTCGAGAATCGCGTCACAGTCCCACAGATTGTGCTGATCCTGCGGAAAGATCGGATAGTGACAGCACAGGATGACCCCCTCGCCGGCCGCCACGGCCAAAGCAAGGCGCTCCTCCAGCCAGCGCCGCTGGACGGTGCCGATGGTGCCGTTCCACGCTTTCGCCTGGACCGCCCCCTGCCCTTGCAGCACCGCCAGCCGCGCAGCGGCTTCCTCATGCCGTGGATCGCCGGCGGGCGGCGCGAAGGTGCTGACATCGTTGCCGTCGAGGACGATGAAACGCAGCCCGCGCAGGGAAACATCGTACCAGGGTGCCAGCATGCCGAGCATGCCGGGGATGGCGGGCCGCTGGAGCGGTTTGACGGAAAAATCATGATTGCCGAGGACGAAGAGCGCCGGATGCTTGAGCCCTTCATAGACAGGCATGATGGCCGCCAGGCTTTCGACGTCGCGGTCGATCACGTCGCCGAGTGTCATGACGAGATCGAGCGGCGCTTCATTGAAGCAGCCGATCGCCTGGTCGAGCTTCCAGAGCGATTCCGCATAGTGCCTGTTCATGGCAAGGTTCGGTGCGCGTGCGGCATATTGCGGATCGGCCACGATGCCGATCCGAACCGGGTTCTGCCGAAAATCCAAACCGTCCGACATACGGATCCCTGCCCATGCGCGCGGCGTCACCCGCCGGCTTTAGCCCCGACCCATGACGCGGCGGTGACGGCGGCGCTCAGCGCGCCGCGGCGGCGGGCAGGACATCCTGATAGCCGAAGGCGTGCTGGCGCGTCGCCACGGGGAAGGGATCGGGCGGATTGTCGTAAGTCGGCGAAAGGTGCAGGAGCGGCAGGATGCGCTCGAAGATGCGGCCGCCGGCCGGCACGGCGTTCCAGCCCGAGGTGCGGAAGCCGTAGGTTTCCTTCGACCCCTTTGGTTCGTCCAGAATCACCAGCATCAGATATTTCGGATCGTTGGCCGGCAGGACGCCCATGAAGGATGTCATGACGCGCGTCTTGTCGTAGCGCCCGTTCACGACCTTCTCGGCCGTGCCCGTCTTGCCGCCGATGAAGTAGCCCGGCACGTTGGCCCGCTTGGCCGAGCCCCTGACCGCGTTCAGCCGCATCAGGTAACGCAGCGTCTCGCTCGTTTCGGGCGCGACGACATTGTCGGCGACGAGCCGGTCCGGCACGGGCGATCCCTTGATGAAGGTCGGCTTGATCAGATGCCCGCCATTGACGAGGCCGGCCACGCCCATCACCGCCTGCAGCGGCGTCACGGCAAGGCCGTGGCCGAAGGCGATGGTGGCGGTATTCACATCCGACCAGTGCCGCGGCACGATCGGCGCCGCGCTTTCCGGCAGTTCGGTCTTCAGACGCGTCGTCTCGCCCATCTTGGCCAGGAAGGCCTTGTGCCCTTCCACGCCGACGGCCAGCGCCATCTTGCCGAAGGCGATGTTGGACGACACCAGGAAGGCTTCCGGCAGGTTCAACGGCCGGTACTCGCCGCGATAGTCGCGAATGGCGAAGCGCCCGAAGCTCAGGGGCTTCGACGCGTCGATGACCGAACGCAGGTTGAACAGGCCGCTTTCCACCGCCATGGCCGTGGTCAGCGCCTTGAAGGTCGAGCCCATTTCGTAGACGCCGACATTGATCCGGTTGATATGCTCCTTCTTCAAGGCCTGCGTCGGATCGTTCGGATCGAAGTCGGGCAGCGATACGAGCGACAGGACCTCGCCATTGGTCACGTCCATCAAAAGCCCGGCGCCGCCGATCGCGTCGAAATGCTCCACTTCCTTGGCCAGTTGATCGGCGAAGGCGTGCTGTACATAGAGGTCGATCGAAAGCTGGACGGGGTCGAGATCGGCCCGCTCGTAGCGCATGCCATTGGTGCGCAGCGCGCCGAGTCCGGACGTGTCGATCCACTTCTCGATGCCAGCGATGCCGATATTGTCGACATTCACCGCGCCGAGCACCTGGGCTGCCGCCGGCCCGTTCGGGTAGAGGCGCTTGACCTCTTCGCGGAAGCCGATGCCCGGAATGCCGAGGTTCAGGATCTCCTGCTGCTTGGCCGGGGTGATGGACCGCTTGATCCAGGTGAAGCCGGACTTGCCGCTGAGACGGTTGTAGAGCGACTTGGCGTCGAGCTCCGGCATGGCGGTGACGAGCTTCTCGACCGCCTCGTCGGCATCGACCACACGGCGCGGCTCGGCAAAGACGGAGAAGGTCGCGATGTCACGCGCCAGGATGTTGCCGTTGCGGTCCAGAATGTCGGGCCGCGCCGTGGAGGGTGCGGAACCGGCATAGGTGATGGGCGGCGGTTCGCTATAGGCGAAATCCACCAGCCGCGCGAGGATCGCGACATGCGCGGCGATGAAGATGCCGAGGACGAGATTGACCCGAACCCGGCTCTTGCCGGTTTCCATCCGGTGCAGAGGCATTGGCGGCTCACACTGTGGCGCGGGCTGACGGCCCGCCAATGCGCATAATGGGCCCCGCCGATTGAGAATCGGTTAACCTTGATCAACTCTTATCACGTCGGCTTGCAGGAGCTTGCCGGGATTGAGGATGCCCGAAGGATCGAACAGGGCCTTGATGCCGTGCATCAGGGACATCTCCAGCCCCGCCTTGCTGCGCGCCAGCTCGTCGCGCTTGAGCTGGCCGATCCCGTGCTCGGCCGAGAAACTGCCGCCGAGCTCCGCCACGATGCCGTGGACGATGGCGTTCATCTCTCCCCACCGCGCCAGGAAGGCGGCCTTGTCGGCGCCCACCGGTTGCGAAATGTTGTAGTGAATGTTCCCATCGCCCATATGGCCGAAGGAGACGATCCGCGCGCCCGGCATGGCCGCAAGAACGGCCGCCCCGGCGCGGTCGAGGAATGTCGGCACCAGCGCGACGGGTACCGACACGTCATGCTTGATGGAGCCGCCCTCCGGCTTCTGGGCCCAGCTCATCTCTTCGCGCATGCGCCAGAAATCGGCGGCGTCGCTCAAGGACTGCGCGATGGCGGCGTCTTCGACATCGCCGGCCTCGAAGGCGTCCGCCAGGATTTCCTCCAGCGTCGTGCGCGCATCCTCTGCCGACCGGGCGGACGATATCTCGATCAGCACATACCATTCATGCGGCTGCGAGAGCGGATCGCGCGCGCCGGTCGTATGGCGGATGGTGAACTCCATGCCGATGCGCGGCATCAGCTCGAAGGCGGTCAACTGCGTGCCGGCGCGCCCTTCCGCAAGCTTGAGCAGCCGCAGCGCCGCCTGCGGCGAGGACAGGCCGACATAGGCGACCTCCCGCCCCGCAGGGCGCGGAAAGAGGCGCAGGACCGCCGCCGTAATCACCGCCAGCGTGCCTTCCGAGCCGATCAGGAGGTCTTTCAGATCGTAACCGCGATTGTCCTTCTTCAGGCGGCGGAGCCCATGATAGATGCCCCCGCCCGGCAGGACGGCCTCGATGCCGAGGCACAATTCGCGCGTGTTGCCATAGGCCAGGACGTTTGTCCCGCCGGCATTGGACGCCAGGTTGCCGCCGATCTGGCAGGAGCCCTCCGCCCCGAGGGACAGCGGGAAGAGAAAGCCGGCCTCATCCGCCGCGCGCTGCGCCGCCGACAGGACGACGCCGGCCTCCACGACCATGGTCCGGCCGGCCGGATCGACATCCCGGATCCGGTTCAACCTCGAAAGCGACAGGACGACTTCCGCCTCCGAACGGGGGGATTGCCCGCCGACAAGGCCCGTATTGCCACCCTGCGGCACGATGGGCGTGCGCGTTTCCTGCGCCAGCGCCATGATGGCGGAGACTTCCTCCACCGAGCCCGGCCGCAGCACGAGCAGGGTGCGCCCCGCATACAGATCCCGTTCCTCGCGCACATAGGGGGCGATCAGCTCGGGATCGGTCAGGGCATGGGCGGGACCGACGATCGCCGACAGGCGGGCGATGATATCCTTAGAAATTGCGGTCGCAGGCAGGGGCGTATCCATGGGGCTCTCCTCAGCGCGGCGCGGCGGCACGGCGCAGTCTGTCGTTGATGGCCCGGCCAAGGCCCGTCTGCGGGATCGGCGCCACCGCGATCCGGTCGATCCGCGGGTCGTCGAGGGCGGTCAGCGCGCTGAAGAGCTGCGCGGCCGCTTCCCGCAGATCGCCCGCCGGGCTCAGATTGACGATACCGGCGGCCCGGTCCTGCCCAGGCAGGGCCGTCGGGCCGAAGGCGATCAGGTGCTCGCCGGGCTCCACCTGCCGCGCATTCAGCCGCACCGCGCCGGCCGGCGCGTAGTGGGATTGCAGTTGGCCGGGCGCCTCGATGTCCGGCCCATCGGCCACCACCACCGGCAAGCCCAGCGCGGCCTCCACCTCCTCCGCCGGCAGCCCACCCGGCCGCAACAGGGCGATATGGTCCCCCATCGGTTTCAGGATGGTGCTTTCCAGCCCCACATCGGTCGGCCCGGAATCCAGGATCAGCGGCACGCCGGCGCCCAGGCTGCGCGCCACATGGGCGGCCCTGGTGGGCGAAACGCGCCCGGAACGGTTGGCGCTCGGCGCCGCCAGCGGCCGGCCGAACTGCGTGATGACATCGGCCATCACCCCGCGCGGCATGCGCAGCGCCACGGTCTTCAGCCCGGCGGTGACGAGCGGATGCACGGGCGAGCCGTCGGCCAGCGGCAGGACGAGCGTCATTGGTCCCGGCCAGAAGCGCGCCGCGAGGCGCTCGGCCAAAGGGTCGAGCCGGGCCAGCCGATGCGCCATGTCCAGCCCGTCCACATGGGCGATCAGGGGGTTGAAGCTGGGCCGTCCCTTGGCGGCGTAGATGCCGGCCACCGCTGCGCCATCGGTTGCGTCGGCCGCCAGCCCATAGACCGTTTCCGTCGGCACGGCGACAAGCCCGCCCTCGGACAGGATGCGCACGGCTTGCGCAAGCGCCGCCGCGTCGGCATGCCTGATCTGTCCGGCCATCGACCCACTCCTGTTTGGGAGGGGTTTAACCAAACTCCACCACGTTGGAAATCGCCTTATTGCGTCAGGGCGAAGGCGTCGGCCACCCGGCCGCCCGATTGCGCCATGGCTTCCAGCGCCGTTGCCGCGCCGCTCGGCCGTCCGCCGCGTTCGCGGCCGGTGTCGGCCAGCGCCAGCGCACCATCCAGCGCCGCGGCGGCGGCGCCGTCCTGGCCGGTCGCGCCGTTGACGGCGCGGGACTTTTCCATCTGCTCGATGATGAAGGACCGCGCCTCGGTGGGAATGCGGGGCGCTGCCACGGGCGTGACCGCGCCATCCTTCGTCGGATGGCGGAACGCGCCGCGCATGGGAACGAGAGCCGGCTCATCGTCCTCGGACAGAACTTCCACGACGCGCTGCATCTTGCGGCCGAGCTGGGCGAAGCTCTTGGCGATGGCGGAAACAGGGTCGGTGACGTGCCCGTCGCCCGGCATGTCGGGATCCACCTTCGGCGCCCGGGTCAGGGAGGACAGGACCGGCTGGCGGGGCTGGCCGGCATGTTCCTGCCGCGCCACTTCCGTGAGCATGGCGAGCGGGTCGCGGTGCTGCGGCTGGCCGGAGGGTCCGAAGGCGTTGACCATCAGCCCCTCGCCTGCGGTGCCCCGCGCCGCGGTCAGCGTGCCGGCATCGGCCGGCAGTTCGCGCACCAGCTCCCGGAAGGGCCAGGCCGCGCGCAGCTCGGCCACGGACAGGGGCGAGACATTGACGTCGATGTCTGTCTGCGCACCCTTGACGCGGTAGGGGCAGGAGCGCTCGGAGCAATTGTGCATGGACGAGAACTGCCAGAGCGCATATTGCGGCCAGCTCGTTTCCGGGAACAGGCCGGTAATGTCGTCACGATAGCGGGCATACCAGAGCGGCAGGCGGGACAGGAGCGGATAGGCATCCGCGTTCTTGTCGATATAGGCGGCCGTGTTGCCGTTGGTGTAGAGGACCGGGTAGCGGCCGGTGCGGATGCGGATCTGCTCGGCGAAGATCTCGGCATCCGACAGGGACATCCATTCCGGCGAGATATCCTCGATATCGAGGGCGATCAGATCGTCGTCGCTCGGCTCGGCGAAGTCGAGGAAATGGTCTGCCTGCTCGCGCGGATTGCCCGGCCGGGCCAGATGGTAGGCGCCCCATTTGAGGCCCAGTTGCTTGGCCATGGCGCGGCGCGTCTGGTACAGTTCCCGGGTGACGGAATACTTCCACCAGCGGTTCTTGCAGAGATTGGCGTCGTCGCCGGACAGGCCGCGGCAGGACCAGGCGGGGGGCATGCCGTCCGACGCCTTGTTGATGAAGCCGGCGATGCGCTTGTCGCTCGTCAGTTCGGCCCAGTCGATCGGATTGAACTCGTAGGCATCGATGACCAGGGCCCGGTCCTCGCTCTTCCAAGGCTGGTTCCAGGCTGCCGATGCCGGCACCGCGGATGCCACCATCAGGCTGGCCGCAACAGCCGCAGTCCAACGCATGGCGGCCTTGAGCGCCGCACCGGGCTTTCGCATCGTCAAACGTCCCCTCACGCCCCCAACCGCGGCATCGCACGCGCTTGAGGGTCTTCCAGGTGTCGAAGTCAAGGGGCGTCTGCCGGGTCTTAAACCTGCCCCCAACGGCGATTTCGCCGTTGTTTCAGCCCCTTGTGCCAGCGCATTCTGGCGAGTTAGGGGCAGGATAGGCGGGAAAACGTGATTTTTTCCTTAACGCTTTATTGCCGGAGCCGGCCCGCTTGTAACGAAACCGGCACCAGGCGAACGCCCGACCGAGCGACCGTCAGCCGGCGATGCGCGAAAAATCGGCTACCTCTTCGGTGGCGCTGCGAATGCGCGACAGGAGCGCCAGCCGGTTGGCGCGCAGGGCCGGATCGTCGGCATTGACGAGCACCGTCTCGAAGAAGGCGTCGGCCGGCGCCCGCAGGCTGGCGAGCGCAGCCGCGGCAGCGGCATAATCTTCTGCCGCCAGCGCGCGGGACAAGGCGGCTTGCGCGTTGTCCACCGCGCTCGAAAGGGCACGTTCCTCCGCCTCCACGAAGCGGGACGGGTCCACCGCCGCCGCAGCCGGTGCGCCGTCCTTGCGCTCTTCGGCCGCCAGGATATTGGCGGCGCGGCGGTAGGCCGCCACGAGGTTGCGCCCATCCTCGGTATCGAGCAGCGCGCCGAGCGCCGCAACGCGGCGGGCAATGTCGACGACATCGTCCTTGGCCGCACCATCCCGCCCGCCCGACAGGACCGCATCCACCAGATCGGGCCGGGCCCCGCTGTCACGCATCTGGACCTTCAACCGGTCATGGAAGAAGCTCAGGAGATCACCCGCCGGCAGGAAGCCGCCGAGGCGCAGGCGAATGTCGTTTTCCAGAAGAATGCGGATCACGCCGAGCGCGGCGCGCCGCAGGGCATAGGGATCCTTGGAGCCGGTGGGCTTTTCGTCGATGGACCAGAAGCCGGCCAGCATGTCGAGCTTGTCGGCCAGGGCCACCGCGATGGCCACCCGGTCGGTCGGCACGCGATCGGTCGGGCCGAGCGGCTTGTAATGGTCCTCGATGGCGGCCTGGACGGAGGCGTCCTCGCCCTGCAGCGCCGCATAGGTCCGCCCCATCAGGCCCTGGAGTTCGGGGAACTCGCCGACCGCTTCGGTCGTCAGGTCCGCCTTGGCCAGGAGCGCCGCGCGGCGCGCCGCGCGCGGATCGGCTCCGACCAGCGGGGCCAGCGCTTGCGCCAGATCGGCAATGCGGCGCACGCGTGCGCCCTGCGTGCCGAGCTTGGCATGGAAGGTCACGTCCAGCGCGTCGAGCTTGGCGAGCCGCTGGTCCAGCGGGCGGCCAAGATCGAGCCCCAGATTCTCGGCAGAGTGCTGCAGGCCGCCGAGGTCCGGCAGGTCCTGCTGGTCCGTGTTCCAGAAATAGAGCGCATCCGACAGACGCGCGCGCACGACCTTGCCGTTGCCGCGCATGATCTCGGCCCCGCCATCGGCGGCCTCTATATTGGCCACGAGCAGGAACCGGTCGGCCAGCCCGCTTTCGCCCCGCCGGCGGGTGACGAAGCATTTCTGATTGGTCCGGATGGTCAGCTGGATCATCTCGGGCGGGATGGCCAGGAAGGCGGCATCGAAGGCGCCCATCAGAACCACGGGCCACTCCACCAGACCGGAGACTTCCTCCAGAAGGCCTTCATCCTCCACGACCTCGAGCCCCTGGGCGAAGGCCAGCGTCTGCGCATCCGTTCGGATGATGTCCTTGCGGCGCTCGGCGTCCAGGATGACGCGGGCCTTTTCCAGCTTGGCGGCGTAGTCCTCGAAGCGGCGCACGGTGATGGGTTCGGGCGCATGGAAGCGGTGGCCGACCGTCCGGTTGCCGGAGGCGATGCCCGACACCTCGAAGGGCACGACGACGGTTTCCCCCTGCTCCGGCCCGAAGACGCACAGGATGGATTGCAGCGGCCGCACCCAGCGCAGGCTGCCCGCCTCCCTGGAGGCGGAGCCCCAGCGCATGGATTTGGGCCATGGGAAATCCCGGATGATGCCGGGCATCACATCGGCGACGATCTCCTCGGCGGGGCGTCCGGGCGTCTGAATGACGGCAACGTAGAAATCGCCCTTCTTCTCGTCCCGGCGGATTTCGGCCTCGTCCACCGACGACAGTCCGGCGCCGCGCAGGAACCCCTCGATCGCCTTTTGCGGCGCATCGGTGCGCGGGCCCTTGCGCTCCTCCCGCACATCGCGCGAGCGGGCATCCACGCCGCGAATGTCGAGCGTCAGCCGGCGCGGCGTCCAGTATTCGCGCGCGCCCTCATAGGTCAGGCCCGCGGCCACGAGGGCGTCGGTGACGAGCTTCTTCAGATCGCCGGCCGCCTTGCGCTGCATGCGGGCGGGAATTTCCTCGGAACGAAGTTCAAGAAGCAGATCGGGCATGACTCGTCTTTCCACGCCCTCCATGGCGGAGGGACCGGCCGGGACCGTACGGTGAGCATTCGCAGTTTCGCTGCGGCTCCTTCCGACACATGCCCGTGACTGTCAAGGCGGGGCGCATGGCGCCCCGCCGGCCGGATCCGTTCAGATCCGCCCCTGGAACGTATCGCAGGCCGCGACATCGCCGCCTTCATAGCCCCGCTTGAACCACTCCTGGCGCTGAGCCGACGTGCCATGGGTGAAGCTGTCGGGCACGACGGTGCCCTGGCTGCGGCGCTGGAGCGTATCGTCGCCGATCTGCGAGGCTGCATTCAGCGCTTCGTCGATATCGCCCGGTTCCAGATAGCCCGCCTCGTAGGTATCGTGCGCCCAGATGCCGGCATAGCAATCGGCCTGGAGTTCGACGAGCACCGAAATGGCATTGGCGTCGGCCTCGGACATGCGCTGGCGCATCTCTGTCGTGCGCGGCAGGATGCCCGTCACGTTCTGGACGTGGTGGCCCACCTCATGCGCGATGACATAGGCCTGCGCGAAATCGCCCGGCGCCCCGAGCTGCCGGTCGAGCTGCTGGAAGAAGGACAGATCGATATATACCTGCTGGTCGCGCGGGCAGTAGAACGGCCCCATGGCGGCGGAAGCCTGGCCGCAGGCCGAGTTCACCGAACCGGTGAAGAGGACGAGTTTGGGTTCGGGATAGGTCTCTCCGGCCGCCTGGAAGCGGCGGCCCCAGACGTCCTCCGTATCGGCCAGCACCGTGGCGACGAAATCGTCGGTTTCATCCGCGGTGCCCTGCGGGCCGGGGCCCTGCGCCGTGCGCGTCGGCTGGCCGCCACCTTGGTCGAGCCCGAGCAGGCTGAGCGGATTGATCCCGAAACCCAACCACAGGATGGCAATGATGATGAGGAAGCCAATCCCCCCGCCGCCGCCGGCGCGGATGGGGATGCGCATCGGCCCGCCGCCGCCGAAGCCACCGCCCCCACGGCCCCGCTGGTCCGATACATTGTTGCTTTGCCGCCGGCCTCGCCACTCCATCGCGCGCTCCATCGCCATCCGAGATGGCAACCGTAGATAGAGCGTCGTGTCGTTTCGTCACCAAGCCGTGAAGCGCTTGTGCGCTCGCCGCGATCAGGCGGCGCGGGCGCCGCCGGCATCGGTCAGAAGGAAGGCTTCGCCGCAGGCTTTCGCCAGCGTGCGCACCCGCAGGATGTAGCTCTGGCGCTCGGTCACCGAGATGACGCCCCGCGCGTCCAGAAGGTTGAAGACATGGCTGGCCTTGATGGCCTGGTCATAGGCCGGCAGGACGCAGCGGTGCAGCGTGCCCGGCGCATCGGGCGCCCCAGCCGCCAGGAGGGCCGCGCATTCGGCTTCGGCATCCTCGAAATGGCGCAGCAGCATCCGCGTGTCGGCATATTCGAAATTGTAGCGGGAATATTCCTGCTCGGCCTGCAGGAAGACATCGCCATAGGTGACCTTCTCATCGCCCTCGCGGCCGTTGAAGTTCAGATCATAGACGTTGTCGACATTCTGCACATACATGGCGAGCCGCTCAAGCCCGTAGGTGAGCTCTCCGGCGACGGGCGCGCATTCGATGCCGCAGACCTGCTGGAAGTACGTGAACTGCGACACCTCCATCCCGTCGCACCAGCACTCCCAGCCCAGCCCCCAGGCGCCGAGCGTCGGGCTTTCCCAATCATCCTCCACGAAGCGGATATCGTGGACGAGCGGATCGAGGCCGATGGCGCGCAGCGAGCCGAGGTAAAGCTCCTGCAGGTTGGCCGGATTGGGCTTCAGTAGCACCTGGTACTGGTAATAATGCTGCAGACGATTGGGGTTTTCGCCGTAGCGGCCATCCTTCGGCCGGCGCGACGGCTGGACATAGGCCGCATTCCAGCTTCGGGGCCCGAGCGCACGCAGTGTGGTCGCCGGATGGAAGGTCCCGGCCCCCACTTCCATATCGTAGGGCTGCAGCACCACGCAGCCATAATCCGCCCAGTAGCGATGCAGCGCCAGGATCAGGCCCTGGAACGAGCGTTCGGGGCGCATGTGCAAAGCAGTTTCGGACATCGGCTCAACCGTGATTGGGGCATCTGCCGCGCGACGAGGGGCCGCGCGGGAAGGCCGTCACTGGCACGCCGCAGCCGGCCCGGTCAAGAGAGAGCGCCGGAACGGACAGGCGTCGCCGTGTCCGCACCCGCAGCCCGATCGATAGGATCGATACCGGCCAATTGGCAGTCAATCGGCCGCTGATTGGGAATGGACATCGCGCAATCCGCGAGAGTGACGGGCCCGGCTGGTTCCATCCATCGCCACATCCCGGTTTGCCGTGAGCCGCCCGCCAGAACCGGAGCGTTCAGTCCCGCTCGATGCGGTAGACGCCGTCCTCGCCGCGCACCAGCGTGCCATGGGCCCGGTTGCGGGCCTCCATTTCGGCGCGGCGGTTGCGGGTGGTCACGCGCTGGGCGTCCTTCTTCATCTGCTGCACGCCCAGATAGGCGGCCGCGCCGAGAAGACCGAGGAGAATAAGTGGCGGCATCAGGCTGACCATCATTCCTATCGCAAAGCCGTGGGAACTCTAATGTGCCCTGAAGATGAGCGAAAGCAAGGCGGAACGCCTCACAAACCGTAGCGCGCCCACAGGCTGCGATCCTCGACCGCAGAGACGAGCCCGCTCGCCAGGGCAGCCGAAGCACCGCCCCCGAAGGACAGACGACCGCCGAGAAGCCCGCGGCGCCGTGCGATGCGCTCGATCTCGACATCGTCGCCGTAGCGCTGGTGCAGAACCTCGTCCAGGGTTCCGAGCTGGTCCACGAGGCCGAGCTCGACGCCGCGCCGGCCAGACCAGAACAGCCCGGTGAACAGGTCGGGATCGTCGGACAGAGCCAGCCCGCGCCGCTCCCGGACGAGTTCGATGAAGGTCTCGTGCACCTCGAGCTGCAGGCGCTTCAGATGCTCGACATCCTCTGCCTTTTCGGGCTGGAACGGATCGAGCGTCGCCTTGTTGCGCCCGGCCGTATAGACGCGCCGCTCCACGCCGATCTTGTGGATCAGATCGACGAAGCCGAAGCCGCCGGCGACCACGCCGATCGAGCCGACGATGCTCGACGGATCGGCGAAGATCTCATCCCCCGCGCAGGCGATCATATAGCCGCCCGACGCGGCGACATCCTCGCAGAAGACCAGGACCGGCTTGCCCTTGCGCCTGGACAGGTCCCGGATATGGCGGTGGATCAACCGCGACTGGACAGGCGAGCCGCCCGGCGAGTTGATCTCGATTGCAACCACCGGTGCCGCCTTGTTGGCGAAGGCCCTTTCGAGCAGCGGCACGGCAGAGGCCATGGACAGGCTGCGACGGCCGAAGCCGCCCGACTCGGCGCTGATCGTACCTTCCAGTCGGACGACGGGGACGACGGTCCGGCTCTTGCGGAAACGGCGGGGGATGAACTTCTGGATCGTCTTGGCCACGCGGCTCTCTCATCTTCGAACGGGCCGTGCCGGGCCCGGTGCGAGCTCAGATAGGCATCCACCCTGCCCTCCGCCAAGACCCGGCAGCTGCAAGGCGCTACAAGACAAGGTGAAGACTGCCCTCGTTCAACGCGGCCAGGCCATCGGACCCGTCCGACAGATCGAGGCCAGGCAGGATGCGCAGCGGCCCGCGTGATCCGCGCCGGGCCGCAAGCAGCATCCGGCAGGCGGCGGCATCGCGGCGCGTATGGACCGGCCGCAGGCTCACATCGCCGAAGCGCCCCTCCAGGGCGGCGAGGAACAGGCCGAGCCCTGCCGGCGGCAGGATCGTGACGAGCCGCCCCCCGTGGCGCGACAGGGCGCTTGCGACGGTAAACCAGCGCGCCAGGAAATCCGGCCCGGGTACGGTGAGCGCCTGCCGCCGCAGAGGATCGGGGCTTGCGCGATGATCCGGCGGATAGAAGGGCGGATTGGTGAGGATAAGGTCGAAGGCGCCATCGCAAAGGCCGCATGCCTCCCGCGCGGGGCGCGGCGCCGTGGCATCGGCACAGACGACGCGGATGCGCGGCGAAAGGGCGGCGTTTTGCGGCAGGTTAAGGGCGCGGCGGGCGCAGTCGGCCATCTCCGGCACCTGCTCGACGAGCGTGACGGCAAGGCCCGGCGCGCGCGTCGCCGCCGCCAGTCCGATGGCGCCGGCGCCGGCGCCGAGATCGAGGCAATGGCCGGTCGCGTCCTGCGGCACCGCAGAGGCGACCAGCAGCGCATCGAGCCCGGAGCGGTAGCCGGCGCGCGGCAATTGCAGGAGCGTGAACGCCCCGCGCCAGAAACTGTCGGCCCGCAATTGCGAGGGGGCGGTGCCGTCAGGAGAGTTCATGGCCGAGTTCGGCCTCGCGCAGGAGGCGGCGCGCCGCCTCCGCCTCATCGGAATCGACCATGATGCGGCGGGGCAGGACGCCGATGGAGCCATCGAGGATGCTCATATGCGCATCGGCCACGAAATGGCCGATTCCGGCCTGCCGGAGCAGCGATTCCACGAAGGAGATGAGGACGGCGTCGTTGGAGCGGATGAGTTCCTGCATAGGGTGAGCATGCGCATGAAACGGCGTCGGATCGCAAGCCTTGCCGCCATAATTCGCAAAGTGGGTTCACATTGGGGCCGTATGGCCCATGTTCCACCTTGCCGCTGAGGCCGACGGTGTTTATTCCCGGCGTGTCAAACGGAGTGACATCGTGAGCGTTGCAAATTCCGTCAGCGAGATTTCGCCACGGCCGTCGATCGAGGGGATCGTGGAGATCACCCGCGCGGACATGGACCGTGTGAACGCCCTGATCCTGTCCATGGCCGGTTCCAACGTCGAACTGATCCCGCAGATCGCCGAGCACCTGATCTCGTCCGGCGGCAAGCGGCTGCGGCCCATGCTGACGCTCGCATCCGCCCGCGCCTTCGACTATTCGGGCGAAGGTCATGTGAAGCTGGCGGCGAGCGTGGAGTTCCTCCACACCGCGACGCTCCTGCACGACGACGTCGTCGACGAAAGCGCGCTTCGGCGCGGTCGCACCACGGCCCGGATGATCTGGGGCAACCAAGCCAGCGTGCTGGTCGGGGACTATCTTCTTGGCCAGGCCTTCAAGATGATGGTCGAGGTGGGGTCCATGCGGGCGCTCGCCATTCTGTCCAACGCCTCGGCCGTGATTGCCGAAGGCGAGGTCTGGCAGCTTTCGGCCGCCAAGAAGATGTCCACCGAAGAATCCGATTACATGGCCGTCATCGAAGCCAAGACGGCGGCGCTCTTTGCCGCGGCCGCGGAAGTGGGCCCCGTCATCGCCGAGGCGGGCGAGCCGGCGATCGCCGCCATGCGGCGCTATGGCATGGCGCTCGGCCTTGCCTTCCAGCTCGTCGACGACGTGCTCGATTACGGCGGGTCGGCCGATGCGCTCGGCAAGAATGTCGGGGACGACTTCCGGGAGGGCAAGATCACCCTGCCCGTGATCCTTGCCCATCGCCACGCCGATGCCGCCGAGCAGCAGTTCTGGCGCGAGGCGATGGAAGGGGGCAGCAACGACGACGAAGCGCTCGCCCGTGCCATGGAACTGATGGCCCGCCACGGCGCGCTGGACGAGACCAAGCACCGTGCCCGTGCCTTCGGGGCGCAGGCCCTGGAAGCGCTGGATGCCCTTGCCGACACGCCGGTCCGCAGCGCTCTGGCCGATGTGGTGGATTTCTGCATCGACCGCATCAATTGAGATCGGCCGTAAAAACGTCATGCTGGTCCGAAAGGGTCGGATGACTGTGCCCGGACCGCTTTGCCCGGACCGGAAGCCGACACGCCGCGAGAGGACGCAACACGTGCAGAAATACGGCAGCCGCAAACTCCTGCTTGCCACCGCACTGGCCAGCCTGACGCTCCTGTTCCACCCCGCATTGGCGGCGCAGGAACCTGGAACGCTGGTGCGCTCCCAGCCGGACGTGAACGTCCAGAGCCTTTCGGGCGCCTATCTGGCCGCCAAGTCGGCGCAATCGGCCGGCGCGCTTTCGGTGGCGAGCGACTATTACGAAAAAGCGCTCCTGATCGATCCCACCGCGATCCAGCTCCAGCGCGAGGCCATGTTCACCTTCCTGGCGGATGGCCGGTTCGACAGGGGCGTGGAACTGGCGGCCAAGCTGCGTGACGATGACGATGCCGGCAAGGTCGCGCGGATCGCGCTCGGCATCGAGGGCCTGCGCGACGGCGATTACGACGCCGCGCTCGCCAATCTCGACATGTCGGATTCGAGCGATCTGGACACGCTCCTGCTCGGCCAGCTCTCCGCCTGGGCCGATGCCGGCAAGGGCGATCCGGAAGCCGCTGTCCGCAGGATCGACGAGATCGCGGGGCCGCCCTGGTTCTCGATTTTCAACCTGTACCAGAAGGGCCTCATCTATGCGCAGGCCGGCAATGTCGACGAAGCCCGGCGCGTCCTGACCGTCCTCCTGGACGACAAGGCCTCCGTCCAGACCTCGCCGGACGCCTATCTGGCGGCCGTGGATGCCCTGACGCGGATCGAGTTGCAGGCCGGCAACCGCGATGGGGCCGAGAAGGCCCTGGCCTACGGGATCGAGATTGCCCCGACCTTCGATCCCCTTCTGCATCTGGAACGCGCCTTCGAGGCGAATGAAACCGTGGCGCCGGCCATCGGCTCGGTGCGCAACGGCGCGGCCGAGGTGCTCTACACGCTCGGACAGGCCATCAATCGCGGCGATGGCCGCGATGTCGCCCTTCTCTATTTCGAGCTGGCCGAAGCCTTGAGCGAGCATCCGGCCGACAAGCTCCTGACCGCGCTTGCGGGCGTGGCCGAGCAGGGCGAACGGGTCGACCAGGCGCTGGCCTATTATGAGCGGATCCCGGCCGATTCCCCCTATCGCCGCACGGCCGATCTGCAGATGGGCCTCGATCTCTGGTTCGCCGACCGCAAGGACGAGGCCAAGGCGCGGCTGGAACAGGCTGTCGCGGCCTATCCGGACGATCTCCAGGCGCATCTGGCCTATTCCGACATTCTGACCGCCGACAAGAATTACCGCCGCGCGGCGGAAATCCTCGACCGCGCTTTGGAACTGGCGCCGGAAAACGGGCCGCAGAACTGGAACATCTATTACCAGCGCGGCATCGCCTATGAGCGGCTGCAGGAGTGGGACAAGGCCGAGCCGAACTTCCGCAAGGCGCTGGAGCTTTCGCCCGATCAGCCGCAGGTTCTCAACTATCTCGGCTATTCCTGGGTCGATATGAACCGCAATCTCGACGAAGGCCTGGACCTGATCCGCAAGGCCGTCGAACTGCGGCCCAATGACGGCTACATCATCGATTCGCTCGGCTGGGCCTATTACCGGCTGGGTCGCTTCGACGATGCGGTGAAGGAACTGGAGCGCGCGGTCCTGATCACTCCCGCCGAGCCGACGGTCAACGACCATCTGGGCGATGCCTATTGGCGTGTCGGCCGCGAGCGCGAGGCGCGCTTCCAGTGGCAGCGCTCGCTGGAGGGGGACCCGGCGCCGGCTGAGGACATGGTGGAAAAGATCAAGGTCAAGCTGGAGAAGGGTCTTCCCTCCGTGGCGGATGATCCCGAGCTTCAGCACCCGGCTGCCGATCCGGCGCCGGCGGACCGCGCCGATGTGGATGGCGGCGCCCAACCGCAGAACTGATGGCAGCGTCAAGCATGGCGCGAAGCGTTCCTGCGGCACCGGCACCGTTCCGCGCCACCGCGCCCGCCAAGCTGAACCTGGCGTTGCACGTGACCGGACAGCGCGCCGACGGGTACCATCTCCTCGACATGCTGGTCGCCTTCACGGCCGAGGGTGACGAACTCCGCGTCACCCCGGCGGCACAGGACCGGCTCGTCGTCGATGGGCCCTTCGCACCGGCCCTGAGCGGCCACGCCAACAGCCTCGACGCCGCCCTGGCGCTGGCCCGGGCCGAAGCGGCAGCGGCCGGCGCGCCGATCGGCCCCCTTGATATTTTACTCACCAAGAACCTGCCCGTGGCGGCAGGGATCGGCGGCGGCTCGGCCGACGCCGCCGCTCTTCTCAGCGCCCTCGCCCGGCACTTGCCGCCCCATGCGGCTTCGGCGCTGGCCCGCCGCAGCGTCGAACTGGGTGCCGATGTTCCCATGTGTCTTGCCGGCGTGCCGTCCATGGCCCGTGGCATCGGCGAGGTGCTGAGTCCGCTTCCCGCCTTCCCACGCGTTCCGGTGGTTCTGATGAATCCCGGTCATCCGGTATCGACGCCGCAGGTCTTCCGCCATCTGGAGGATCGGAACCAGCCGCCGCTGCCGCTGCCGCCGCCGCAGGGCTTTTCGGATTTCGCCGCGCTTCTTGGCTACCTGCGCGCAGCGCGCAACGACCTGCAGCCGGCCGCCTCCGCGCTTCTGCCCGCCATCGCGGACGGGCTGGCGGCGCTGGACCGGCATGGCGCGGCCCTGTCCCGCATGTCGGGATCGGGCGCCACGGTCTTCGGATTGTTCGTGGACGATGGGGGCGCGGAGGCCGCCGCCGCCGCGCTGGCGCGCGCACTTCCCGGCTGGTGGGTCCGCGCCACCCATATACGGCCCGCGACGGAGGAACCATCGGCATGAGCGGCTCAGAACGCAGCTTCATCCCCCTGTCCATCGCCGTTCTGACCGTGTCGGACACGCGAAGCCTTGCGGACGACCGATCGGGGCAGACCCTTTCCGACCGGCTGACACAGGCCGGCCATCGCCTGGCGGATCGCGCTGTCGAACCCGACGATGCTGGCCTGATCCGCACCCGCGTCAAGGACTGGGCCGCCGATCCGGGGATTGACGTCATCCTCACGACGGGGGGCACCGGCTTTACCGGGCGGGACGTGACGCCGGAGGCGATCGAGCCGCTCTTCGACAAGCGGATGGACGGGTTCTCCGCCGTGTTCCACCGGCTGTCGCAGGACAAGATCGGCATGTCGACCATCCAATCCCGCGCCACGGCAGGGTTGATCGGCACGACCTTCGTCTTCGTGCTGCCGGGATCTCCCGGCGCGTGCCGCGATGCCTGGGACGGCATCATCGGGCAGCAGCTCGACTATCGGACGCGCCCCTGCAACTTCGTGGAAATCATGCCCCGCCTGGACGAGCATCTGCGCCGCGAAGGCCGCAGCCTCTGAAGGGTCAGCGGCGGACGGGCTCCCCTTCCGGGGGGCGCGGGCGCATATCCGCCTTCAGGACGATGGGCCGTGCCGCCTTGACGAGCGCGGACAGGGAGCCCCTGGCCGCTGGCGCCAGCGCCACGGCAGAGGACTTCTGAAGGATAAGCCCGCCGGCCATCAGGCTGCGGCGCAGGAACAGGCCCTGCACCAGACGTGGCCGGTCCTGCACGGCGATCCGCAGCCGCGCCGCGGTGCCGCGCGCCCGGCCATCGGCCACATCGGCCATGAAGCCGGAAACCTCCTCGATCCAGCCGGGCATGGGCCGGGCGCCCGCCTCCAGAAGGAGGATCCATTGCGTGCGCGCGGCGGACAGGCAGGCTTCGAGCGGTTCGGCGCGGACACGGCATCCCGCATGCTCGGCAACGCGGATCGCCTCCGCGCCCATGCCCCGATCCATCAGCGAGACGTCGGCCACGAGCCCCTCCACCGCGCCGGGCACGAGGGCCGCCAGGGTGGATGCAATCAGGAGCGGCTCCTCGCGAGCCTCGATCAGGACCGACAACATGGCCCAGGGATAATACGTTCGGACGCAAAGGGAAACAGGCCCCTCGCACGGGTGCGGCAATATTTGTTCTTGATTTGTTCCGAGCTGGTCCTTACCTCTTTGCTTCAAGCATGAGGGAGAAGCGCCATGCAGGAGATTTCGGCAGCAGACCACGCGGCATTCGGTGCCGGCGGCGTCGATATGGCCGATCACCTGGTCCGCCAGTCCGGGTTGCGGGTGGAGTTCGAGCGGCGGCGCGGGCGTGGCGCCGGGCTCAATCCTTCGGGACGCTTCGAGCCCTTCTCCCGCGCCGCTTTCGACGATGGGTGGAGCACGGTCGAGGATCTGCCCCCGTTCCGGACCGATGTCCAGGTGGAACGCCCCAAGACCATCATCACCCGCAATTCATCTCCCGATATCTCGTTCGACCGGTCGATCAACCCCTATCGCGGCTGTGAGCATGGCTGCGTCTACTGCTTTGCGCGGCCGACCCACGCCTATATGGGCCTGTCGCCCGGGCTGGATTTCGAGTCTCGCCTCTTTGCCAAGCCCAATGCCGCGGCCCTTCTGGAAGCTGAATTGTCCCGGCCGGGCTACGAGGTCCGCTCCATCGCCATCGGCACCAATACGGACCCCTACCAGCCGGTGGAAAGGGAATGGGGCATCATGCGCCAGATCCTGGAAGTGCTGGAGGCAGCCAACCATCCGGTCGGCATCGTAACCAAATCGGCCCTCGTCACGCGGGACATCGACATCCTGTCGCGCATGGCGGCCAAGGGGCTGGCGAAGGTCGCCCTGTCGATCACCACGCTGGACAGGAAGCTCGCCCGCACCATGGAGCCCCGCGCCGCCACGCCGTCGCGGCGGCTTGACGCGGTGCGCAAGCTCAGCGCGGCGGGGATTCCCACCATGGTCATGACGGCGCCGATCATTCCGGGCCTGACCGACAGCGAGATCGAGCGCCTGCTCGATGCCGCCGCTGCCGCCGGCGCGCGGGAGGTCGGCTATGTTCTCCTGCGCCTGCCGCTCGAAGTCTCGCCCATCTTCAAGGACTGGCTGCTGCGGCACTATCCGGACCGCTACCGCCACGTCATCTCGCTCATGCGCTCCATGCGGGACGGCAAGGATTACGATGCCGAATGGGGCAAGCGCATGCGCGGCACGGGCCCCTATGCCATGCAGATCCGCCGCCGCTTCGAACTGGCGGCCCGTCGCCTGAACCTGAACGAGGAGCGCACGCGGCTGCGGACCGATCTGTTCACGCCGCCACGCGGAGCGGGGGTGCAACTCTCGCTGCTCTAGCGCCACCGGAACCGCTGCCCCGCCGGCAGCGG
This sequence comes from Aureimonas frigidaquae, assembly GCF_001463905.1. Lineage (GTDB taxonomy): Bacteria > Pseudomonadota > Alphaproteobacteria > Rhizobiales > Rhizobiaceae > Aureimonas > Aureimonas frigidaquae. The sequence continues at coordinate 59,905 of NZ_BBWR01000008.1, read as the reverse complement.
CGCCTCCCCGCGACCCCGATGCGGGTGGGCCCGCGGAGGATCGGAGAGCCACAGGACCGCCCCCGACCGGTCCCGTCCTTCGATCCTCCGCACACGCATGATCGTGCATAAACGTGTATCTTTGTGCATTACGATTGACAGTATCGCATGTTTTTGCGTATTTACCCGTCGTCGGGCCTGTCCGGCGGGAACGGGGCGCCATCATGTCCGAAGCTGAAACACCATCCGCACGCCGCGAGGCCATCGGCCATCGGCTGGATGAGGGCCACGCAGTTTCGGCTGCGCGCCTTGCCTCCGAGTTCGGCGTGTCGGAAGATGCCGTGCGGCGCGATCTGCGGGCGCTGGCCGCGCAGGGCCGCTGCCGCCGCGTCTATGGCGGCGCGCTCCCCCTCGTCCCGGCCACCACTCCGATGACCGTCCGTCTGGACCAGCAACCCGACCGCAAGGGGGCCCTGGCAGCTGCGGCCGCCCGGACTGTTCAGCCGGGCGAATTCCTGTTCCTCGACAGTTCCAGCACCAATCTGGCCCTGGTGCCGCTTCTGGCGGAGGATGCGGATTTGACGCTCGTCACCAATTCGGTCCCCATCGCAGCCGCGGTGCTGGAACGGCAGGATATTCAGCTGGTCATGATCGGCGGCACGGTCGATCTCCTGGTCGGCGGGTGTGTCGATGCCTCCGCCGCCGCGCAGATCGCCACCATGCGCTTCGACCGGTTGTTCCTCGGCGCCTGCGCCCTTTCGGTCGAGGATGGGATCACCGTTCACGGCTATGCCGACGCCGGCTTCAAACGCAGCCTCCTTGGCCGCAGCCGCAACACGGTGGTGCTTCTGACCAACGACAAGCTGGGCCAGGTGACGCACCATCGCATCGCCGGGCTGGATGAGATTTCGACCTTTATTCTGGAGGCCGACGCGCCCCGACAGATGGCGGATGCCATCGCCCAGGCGGGTGGCACGGTGATCCATGGGCAAAGCCGTCCGGCCGTTGCCGCCTGACACTTTCTTTTATCCGGAGCCTACCATCATGATCTCCGCCAACCGGCCGGAAACACGGCTTGCCACGCGTCTGTCCTTCCTGGTGGCCGGGTTCGGCATCGCCGCCTGGGCGCCGCTGGTTCCCTTCGCCAAGGACCGCCTGGCAATCGACGACGGCACGCTGGGGCTTCTGCTCCTGTGCATCGGCATCGGCTCCATCGCGGCCATGATGGCGACGGGTCCGCTCAGCACGCGCTATGGAAGCCGTCCGATCATCCTGTTCGGCGGGTTCGGCCTGGCCCTGCTGCTGCCCTTCCTGGCCATTGCGGATTCGACCCTGTCCCTCGGGCTCGCGCTGCTCGGCTTCGGCGCCGCGCTGGGATCCATCGACGTGGCCATGAACATCCACGCCGTCGATGTGGAGAAGGCATCGTCCAAACCGCTCATGTCGGGTTTTCACGCCCTTTTCAGCATTGGCGGCTTCCTCGGGGCGACGGTGATGACATTTCTTCTGTCGCTGTCCGTCGGCGCGCTGGAAGCCACGCTGGTCGTGTCCGCCGCCATGATCTTGGCCATGCTGATCGCCGGCCCGCGCCTTTTGCGGGCGACCAACGTCCATTCGGGCCCGATTTTCGCGCTGCCCCGCGGCATCGTCCTGATGCTGGCGGCGCTCGCGGCCATCACCTTTCTGGTCGAAGGGGCCATTCTGGACTGGAGCGCGCTCCTGATCAGCGATCTCGGCCTCGTCGAGCGTGCGCAGGGGGGCCTGGCCTACATGTTCTTCGCCATCGCCATGACGGTGGGGCGGCTCGTCGGCGACCGTGTGACGCAATGGCTGGGCGACAGGCGGACCATGCGCTTCGGCGGCATCCTCGCGGTATCCGGCTTCGCTCTGGCGCTGCTTGCTCCCGTCGCCCCCCTGGCACTGACCGGCTTCGTGCTGATCGGCCTTGGCGCCTCCAACATCGTGCCGATCCTGTTCCGGCTTGCCGGTGCGCAGACCGTCATGCCGACAGGCCTTGCCGTGGCGGCCATTACCACCGTCGGCTATGCCGGCATCCTGGTCGGCCCGGCCGGGATCGGCGCTGTCGCCCACGTCCTTGGCCTGCCGGCTTCCTTCTGGATTCTGGCGGCGCTCCTGGCCATTGTGCCGTTCTGCGCGCGGGCTGCCACCGCCGTCGAGCGGCGTTGACGCAAACGGACCCGGCAGGCCTGGCCTGCCGGGTCCTGACGAGAGATGCCGTGGATGGATCAGCCGATGAAGTCGATCAGGTCGCGGTTCAACCGGTCCGGAGCGGTGGCGAAGAGGCCATGCGGCTCACCGTCATATTCGATCAGCGTCGCGCCCGGTATGCCGGCGGCGGCGGCCCGTCCGGCCGGGTCGATCGGGACCGTCGCATCCGACGTGCCGTGAATGATCAGCGTCGGCACGGTGAAAGCCGAAAGATCCGGCCGGAAATCGGTCTTGCCGAAGGCGTCGACGCAGTCGATCGTCGCCTTCGGGCTGGCCATGACGCCCAGGACGAAGGACCAGTCGAGAATGCCCTGGCTGACGGGCTGGGAGATCAGGCCGACGCCGTAGAAGGTCTTGGCGAAGCTTTGCAGGAAGGCGAAGCGATCGGTCCGGATCTGCTCTTTCATATCCTCGAAGACCTGGCCGTCCACGCCGTCCGGATTGGACCCGTCCTTCAGGAGGTAGGGCACCACCGATGCGACGAGTGCCACCTTGGCCACGCGCGCGGCGCCATGCCGGCCGAGATAGCGTGCGATTTCGCCCCCGCCCATCGAGAAGCCGACGAGCGATACGTCGCGCAGATCCAGCGCCTCGAGGATGGATGCCAGATCGTCGGCGAAGACATCGTAGTTGTAGCCGCCCGCCGGGTGCCCGGACTGCCCGAAGCCGCGGCGATCATAGGTGATGACGCGGTAGCCGGCTTCCAGCAGCGCGAGCGTCTGATACTCGAACATGTCGCCGGTCAGCGGCCAACCATGGATGAGGAGGACCGGACGGCCCTGCCCCATATCCTTTACGTGAAGCTGCACGCCATCCTTGGCTGCGATATATGCCATTTTGCGGTGATCCTCTGCGTTGGGGGAATGGAAGCGGGGAACGCGCGCGCACCCGCTTTTGTTTCCTGGCAGGGACCCTGCGCCGTCAGGCCAGTGTCAGCGCCACGTCCACATTGCCGCGGGTGGCGTTGGAATAGGGGCAGACTTCATGCGCGGCCGCGATCAGCTTTTCGCCGTCCGCCCGCTCGACGCCGGGCATGGAGACAGACAGGGCTGCGGTGATCCCATAGCCGCCTTCCGAACGCGGCCCGAAGCCGATCTCGGCGGTGACCGTGGCGTCCGCCGGCACCTTCACGCCGACCTTGCCGCTGACGGCGCGCATCGCCCCCAGGAAACAGGCCGAATAACCCGCCGCAAAGAGCTTCTCCGGATTGGCGCCGGGCCCGCCCGGGCCGCCCATCTCACGCGGGACGACCAGCTTCACGTCGACCGATCCATCCTCCGAACGCGCCGATCCATCACGGCCGCCGCCGCTGGCGGTCGCCTTCGTCTTGTAGATGACATCCACGGACATATCACTCTCCTATCGAAACTTATGGCGGACTTATTTACCGCGATAAATTTCTACCCATCCTGGATACGCTTGTCCAGAACATATTTATCGTGATAATCTTTATCGATGGATTGGATGATGGCATGACCCGGCTCTCTGCGCCCCCGCCCCTCGACGACCAGCTCTGTTTTGCGCTGTACCAGGCCTCGATGGAGGTCGGCCGGCTGTACAAGCCGCTGCTCGACCGGCTTGGCATCACCTATCCGCAGTATCTCGTCCTGAACGCCCTGTGGGAGCGAGACGCCCAGACCGTGGGCGCCATTGCCGACCGCCTGTCGCTGGAAGCCAGTACCCTTACTCCGCTTCTCAAGCGGCTCGACGCTGCCGGCCTGGTCGAGCGCCGACGCAACCCCGCCGATGAGCGCCAGGTCGTCGTGAGCCTGACTGCGCAAGGGCTGGCGCTGCGCAGCGGTTCGGCCTGCCTTGGCCAAAGCCTCATGCGGGCCTGCGGCATGTCGGCAGCTGCGCTGACGCAGTTGCAAAACGAGGTGCGCGCGCTCGCCGATACGCTCCGTGCGCTCGACGCGCCATCGCACACCGTGCGGACAGGGGCTGAAAGCAGCGCCTGACGGCGCCTGAGCGCTTGCGAAGCATCCGCTTTTGCGCAAGACTATGCAGCCATGGCCTCGATGACGCTCGAATCGACACGGCCCGGCATGCTGGCGGCAGGGCCGGACTACACGCTGGAACAGGAGCGCCTGGCCCGCGGGGCCCGTGCGGTTGCCGGCATCGACGAAGCCGGCCGCGGCCCGCTGGCCGGCCCCGTTGTCGCGGCGGCCGTGATCCTGGATATACGCAACATTCCTGACGGGCTGAACGATTCCAAGCAACTCGAACCCGAGGAGCGTGACCGCCTCTACAGGGAGATCATGCGGTTTTCCACGGTCTGCGTCGCGTCCGCCAGCGCCGCGGAGATCGACCGCATCAACATCCGCCAGGCGACACTTCTGGCCATGCGGCGCGCTTTCGACGGGTTGGCGCGGTCGGCATGCCACGCGCTCGTCGATGGGCGCGACGTTCCGCCGAGCTTCGCGCTGCGCGGAACGGCGGTCGTGCAGGGCGATGCGCGGTGCCTGTCCATCGCGGCCGCATCGATCATCGCCAAGGTCACGCGGGACCGGATGATGCAGCGTCTCTGCCGCTCCTATCCGCTCTACGGGTTCAGCCGGCACATGGGCTACGCCACACCCGTCCATCTGGCGGCCCTTTCCGATCACGGTCCCTGCCCCTTTCACCGCATGAGTTTCCGCCCCATCCGCGCAGAAGAGCCGACACTCTTCTGAACGTACCGGGGCGGCAGTAGCTCTTCCGGGATTGAACTGTAAAACGATCGCTTTACATGCCTCGCATGACCAAGCGTGACGAGATGATCGCCGGCGCCATGCGCCTGTTCCAGACAGAAGGGTTCCGAGGCATCGGCGTGGACGCGATCCTTGCGCCGTCCGGAGCCTCCACCCGCACCCTCTACAAGCACTTCGCCTCACGCGAGGGGCTGGTCGCCGCCGTTCTGGAGGAACGGCACCGCGCTTTCATGGAAGCGCTGCGCAGCCGCGACGCGGCCAACCCGCTGGGTGCCCTCTTCGATACGCTGGACGATTGGGCGCATCGGCATGCCTCCCCCGGCTGCATGCTGCTGCGCGCCCGCAGCGAATATATCAGCGCGAATCCGCAGATCGCCCGGCTGGTGGAGCGCCAGAAGGCGGAGTACCGGCAGGATATCGCCGCCCGCGTCGCCGCCATGCTCGGCCGGGAGGACGCCGCTTTGTCCACGCAGGTCTGGATGCTGGTCGAGGGGTTCAACGCCATCGGCGGCCTTGCCGGGGACAACGCCCTCGCTTTGGCGCGTGAGGCCGCCTTCACGCTCCTTGCTGCCGCTGGGCGGCAGGCGCCGTGACGGCGCGGGCCCGGCTCGTCGCTGCCGGCTTTGCCCTGACCGCGCTGACCTACGGTCTGGCGCGGTTTGCCTATGGGCTCCTCCTGCCGGACATCCGGGCCGAACTCGGCCTCTCGGCGCAGGCAGCCGGCAGCATTGGCGGGCTTGCCTTCGCTGCCTATTGTCTTGGCGTCCTGGCGGCGTTCTATCTGCGGGCCTGCCTGTCCGACCGCAGCATCGCCATCTCAGCGGCGCTGATCGGCTGCGCGGGGCTCGCCGGAACCGGCCTTGCCTACGGTGTGCCGACACTTGGGCTTTCGACGGTCTTGTGCGGGCTGAGCACTGGGCTGACATCGCCGGCCCTCGCCTCCCTTGTCGGGCAGCTCGTCGCAGCGCCGGAGCGCACCCGTTCCAACGGGGCAATCAATGCCGGGACCGCAGCCGGCATCATTCTGTCCGCGGCTTCGGCCAGCCTGTTGGCGGATAGCTGGAGGATCCTCTACGCGTTCTATGCCGCGCTCGGCGCCGCTGTCACGCTCTGGCTCAAGATCGCGATACCCGACAGCCGGGCCGAGCGGCCGGGGGTCGGACCGCCAGCCCTCAGCCGGCCACCGGCCGCTGCGCTTCTGCCACTGTGCGCCTCCGCTTTTCTTATGGGGTGCGGCAGCACGGCCATCTGGACCTTCGGCGCCAGCATCTTGCGGGAGGCGGCGGGGCTATCGGACGGCCGCATCGCCCTTGCCTGGGGCACGCTCGGCCTGGCGGGGCTTTTCGGCGCGGCGGCGGGCGCGCTCACGGACCGGTTCGGGATTGCGCCGGTGCATCGTGCTGCGCTCGCCATCATGGCGGCCGGCATCGCGGCGCTCAACCTTGTGCCAGGCCTGCCGGGGCTCGACCTGATCATCATGGGCGCTTTCGGCCTTGCCTATATTCTGTCGAGCGGGTCGCTGCTTCTATGGGGCATCGCTCTGTTTCAACAGCGGCCCGATCATGGGCTCGGCATCGCCTTCCTGGCCATCGCCCTTGGGCAGGCGGTCGGGGCGCCGCTCTTCGGCATTCTGTCGCAAACAAGCGGAAGGCCGGCCGCGCTCCTGTGCGCGGCCGGCCTCATGATTATCGCCATGGCCTGGCGTGTGCCGCTTGCGCGGCCGGGTCCGCCGGCCAGCCTCTCCTAGCGCGATGCCTTGTAGAGCTTGGCCGCGATCTCGTAGAACTCTTCCGGGGCATAATCCGGCGTGAAGGCGGAGGGTACGCCTTCGAGCTGCTGCATCTTGCCGCCCTCCGGCATGCCTTCGACCACTTCCAGCGGGCCGGGAGGATCCCCCGGCAGGGCCACCTCGTCATTGGACCAGATTCCGGAAATTTCCTTGTAGTCGCCCTCGCTCCATGTGTAGAGGCGGCGGTGCGATCCTTCGTCCAGGTATTTCTGGCATTCCGGAATCTTGGCGAGCGGAATGTTCGGGGTCGGCAGCATCTTCTCGATGTCCACGCCTGTCAGCTTCTTCAAAGCCAAGGCGTAGGAATGGGCGTGGACGGAGCCGCGCACCAGGAGATAGCCGCAGACTTCCCGTCCCGTCGGATCGCTCACCGTCTCGTAGACGCGCAGCTTGTGCAGCCGGGCGCCGCATTCCAGGTGGAAATTGTGCAGGAGATCGAAGATGACGTTGCCCGTCGTGGTGACGAAATCATTGTTCCAGGACACGCCGTTCGCATTGACGGGCGTTGCCCCGCCGCCATTCGACAGGAAGGCCGACGCCAGCCTTATATCCTTCATCGCCTCAAACGGCGTCTTGGAAATATCGGGCTCGGCCCCCGAGGCTTTTTTGTCGGGCCCGTTGTTCAGCATGGCCACGCCATTGCTGACCAGTTCCACATGGGCCAGTTCCTCAGCCGTGATGGAGGCGACGAGGCTGTAGAAGGGCCGCAGCTTGTCCTTGCTGCGGAAATTGAAGCTCTGGAACATGTAGTTCCCGAGGGTCGACATTTCCCCGTATTTGCCGCCGAGCAATTCCTGCAAGGCGGCGCCGGCGTTCGGATCGGCCCGCGCGGGCTGCGGCAGTTCCGTGATCAGTCTATCGACGCGCATGAACATGGGCGTGTGCTCCCTTGGATCGTTCGAAGCGAACGGCCCCACGGAACCTGCGTTCCCCCAGCGCTGCCCTTAAGTCCTTGCCCGGCTGTGCAGTTTTGCGCCGGGGCCGGCGGAGGAGCGCCGGCCCCGGTCCCGTATCAGGCCGCGGCGCGGCTGTCCTTCAGGCTCTGCATGTCGATGACGAAGCGGTACTTGACGTCGCTCTTCAGCATGCGCGCATAGGCTGCTTCGATATCCTGGATGGCGATCATCTCGATATCGGAGGTGATGCCGTGCTCTGCGCAGAAGTCCAGCATCTCCTGCGTCTCGGCGATGCCGCCGATCAGCGAGCCCGAGAAGTTGCGGCGCTTCCAGATCACCGAGAAGGCGGCGACCGACAAGGGATCTTCCGGGGCGCCGACCTGGCACATGGTGCCGTCCCGCTTGAGAAGGTTCAGATAGGCGTTGACGTCGTGATCGGCGGCCACGCAATCCAGGATGAAGTCGAAGCTGTTGATATGCGCTTCCATCTCCTCCGGCCGGGTGGAGATGATCACTTCGTCGGCGCCGAGCCGGCGCCCGTCCTCGACCTTGCCGGGAGAGGTGGTGAAGAGCACCACATGCGCGCCCATGGCATGTGCGAGCTTCACGGCCATATGGCCAAGGCCACCCAGGCCGACCACGCCGACCTTCTGTCCAGGGCCGACCTTCCAGTGGCGCAAGGGGGAATAGGTGGTGATGCCGGCGCAGAGCAGCGGCGCCACGGCGGCAAGGTCCAGATTCTCCGGAATGCGGAGCGTGAAGCCTTCATCCACGACGATCGCCTCGGAATAGCCGCCGAAGGTCACCTTGCCCGTCTGCGGCTCGATCCCGTTATAGGTACCGATAAAGCCCTTGTCGCAATATTGCTCGAGCCCGTCGGAACAGTTGGGGCAGGCCTGGCAGGAGCCGACCATGCAGCCGACGCCGGCCAGATCCCCGACCTTGAAGCGCGTGACGGCGGCGCCGACCTCCGACACACGCCCCACGATCTCGTGGCCGGGCACGCAGGGGTAGATGGTGTTGTGCCACTCGTCCCGCGCCTGGTGCAGATCGGAATGGCAGACGCCGCAATAGAGGATGTCGATGCGCACGTCGCGCTCGCCCACGTCCCGCCGCTCGATGGAGGTTTGGGTCAGCGGTTGATCGGCGCTCGATGTTGCAAAGCCTTCACAGACGAACATGGGTGATACCTCGATGGATCGGGTTGAAGCCGGTGCGGGGACCGGATGGCCGGCCGGCGCGGGAATGGCGGGATGGGATGGAATCTGGCGCCCGCCCGGCCTTTGGCAAGGCGTCGATCATTGCCCGCGATATTGGGCCTCGGTCACATGCTCGAGCCAGTCCACCGTCCGGCCCTCCGACTGTTCCTGGATGGCGATATGCGACATCGCCTGCGTCGGCGCGGCGCCATGCCAATGCCGCTCGCCGGGTGGGAACCAGACGATATCGCCGGGCCGCACCTCCTCAATAGGGCCGCCCTCGCGCTGCACGAGCCCGAGGCCCGCGGTCACGATCAGGGTCTGGCCGAGCGGGTGGGTATGCCATGCCGTGCGGGCGCCTGGCTCAAAGGTGACGCAGGCCGCCGCCGCACGGCGGGCATCGTTGGCCGCAAACAGGGGATCGATCCGCACCGCCCCCGTGAACCATTCGGCCGGGCCGCGCCCGGAGTGCTGCGTGCCATTGCGTATGATGTCCATGTCTCGTCTCCGCTTGCGATCCGTTTTTCCGACCCGCAGGAGCCGGCCACCTATTGCACGCTGATGCCCGCAGCCTTGACGATGGCGGCATAGCGGGCCGCTTCCTCATCGATAAAGGCTGCAAAATCCTGTGGGCTGCCCCCGGCCGGCTCGGCCTGCTGGGCGGCGAGCGCATCGGCCAGTTCGGCCTGCGCGAGCGCCGCCACGATAGCCCCGTTCAAGGCTGCAACGACCGGCTCGGGCGTCTGCGCGGGAACGAGGATGCCGAACCAGGTGGACAGGTCGAAGGCCTCGAAGCCACCCTCCGACGCCATGGTCGGCACATCGGGCAGGAAGGGCGAGCGCGCCGCGGTCGTGACGGCAAGCGGCCGCAACGCGCCGGACCGGATATGGCTGGAGGCGGAGGCAAGATTGTCGAAGATGAAGGACACCTCCCCCGCCAGCACGGCCTGCAAGGCAGCAGCCGATCCCTGGTAGGGGACATGGGTGAGCGGCAGGTCGAGCTGCTGGGCCAGGAGCTCGCCGGCCAGATGGCCGGCACTGCCGTTCGAGCCCGAAGCGTAGAGCCGGAAATCCTCGTCCGACCGCAGCCGCTCCACCATCTGCGCGAGCGTGTCGACCCCTAAGTCCGACCGGACCACCAGCACATTCGGGGTCCGCGCCACCAGCGAGACCGGTTCGAAATCGGCCTTCGGGTCGAAGGGCATTTCGGCAAAGAGGCTGGCATTGATGGCATGGGTCGATGTCGCGCCCATCAGCAGCGTCAGCCCGTCGGGCGTCGAGCGTGCCACATAGTCGGCGCCGATGTTTCCGCCGGCGCCGGGCCGATTGTCCACCAGCACCGTCCGCTCGAGTTGGCTTTCGAGCTGGCGTGCCAGAAGGCGCGCGGCGATGTCGAGCGTTCCCCCCGGCGGAAACGGGACGACCAGCGTGACCGTGCCCTCCGGGTACGCGCCACTCTGAGCCATTGCCATGCCGGGCGCCAGAGCAACGGCCGCCCCCGCAGCGCCGAGTTCGAGCAGCCTGCGCCGGCTGATCCGCAGCCTATCCATTCGATCCCTCCCCTTGGGCGCTCCGCCGACGGCCTGGCCTTTGGCCCCCCCCCCGTCGGCAGCGCGTTGAAGGGTCGAATAGCACAGCGGCGGATGATTGCACGCTTAAGTTGATGGGACGGACACAGCCGCCGGCGCGTATCAGTCCTCGCGGCGCGTCGGTCGGGCCCAACCGAGCGCGTGATACAGGATGATCGCGCCGATGGTCGCCGTGCCGATGCCGTCCAGCGTGAATCCGCCCACGTCGAGCTTGAAGTTGCCGGCCCCCAGCACGAGCGCGACACCGACCGTGATCAGGTTGCGCGGTTCGGCGAAGTCCACCTTGTTCTCCACCCATATGCGGCCCGCCGTCGCGGCGATCAGGCCGAAGACCACGATGGACAGGCCGCCCAGGACCGGGCCCGGGATCGTCTGGATCAGCGCGCCGAACTTGGGCGAGAAGCCGAGCAGGATGGCGATGGCCGCAGCCACCAGGAAGACGAGGGTGGAGAAGATGCGGGTGACGGCCATGACACCCATGTTCTCGGCATAGGTCGTCATGCCCGTGCCGCCGAAGAAGCCGGCAAACATGGTGGCGACGCCGTCGCCCAGGAAGGCCCGGCCGAGATAGGGGTCGAGGTTGCGGTCCGTCATGGCGCCGATGGCCTTGATGTGTCCAAGGTTCTCGGCCACCAGGATGACGACCACGGGCGCGATCAGCGTGATGGCGGGCAGCGTGAAGACCGGCGCCGTAAAGCGCGGCCAGCCGAACCAGGCTGCGGCGGCCACCCCGGAAAAGTCCACCGGCGCACCGAGCCCCATCCCATTGGCCAGGAAGAGATACAGAAGATAGGCAGCGGCGCCGCCGATCAGGATCGGCAGGCGCCGCACCATGCCCGGCGCATAGACCGCCACGGCGCCGACGGCGGCCACCGTCAGGATGGCGACCCAGCGGGAAAGCTGGTCGCCGGCCGGATTGGCGGGGCCGGCTCCCGAGGCGCTGGATATGGCGATGGGGGCGAGCACCAGGCCGATGGCCGCCACGATGGCGCCGGTCAAAACGGGCGGCATCAGCCGTTCGATCCAGCGATGGCCGGCCAACATGACGATCAGGCCGATCAGCGCATAGAGCGCGCCGGCCACGATGATGCCGCCGAGCGCCAGCGCGATATTGGGATTGGGAGCGCCGACGGCCGCCCCCGTCGCCGCCAGGACGGGGCCGATAAAGGCGAAGGAGGAGCCGAGATAGCTCGGCACCCGGCCACCCACGGCAATGAAGAAGATCAACGTCGAGATGCCCGAGAAGAGGATCGAGACGTTCGGGTCGAACCCCATGAGGATGGGGGCGAGCACGGTGGAGCCGAACATGGCCACGACATGCTGGAGGCCCAGTATCGTCGTCTGCCCCGCCGGCAGCCGCTCATCCGGCAGGATGCGGCCTTCCGTCTTCAACCGCCAGCGCGGAAAATACCCCTCATTCGAGCGCATTGCCTGTACCCCCCGAAACCCACGGCCCGGCCACGATTCGTGCGCCTTTGCCTCAGCGTTTCGATAGCGGGATCGGCAGGAACTGTCATGCGGCGGCGCCGAAGGCGCGCCCCGTCATGCACCGTTTTGTTCGCTGCCCTGCCCCAACGTGGGCTCCGGCCGGCGTGCGAAGGCAACGCCCACCGCGCGGGATATGGCGACCGGCAGGACGGTCATGTGGGTTTCCGCGGCATGGCTTTCGAACTCCGCATCCATGCCGGCGGCTGCAAGGCGCAGGGCCATGTCCCGCGCCAGCCCGGCGGTGCGCGCCAGCTGAAGGTTGGCCAGGCGTTCCTCCCGGTTGGCCTGCCGCTCCTGGAAGGGGGCAAGCGCCAGGTCCTCGTAGGCGCCGGCCGAAAGCCGGACGGTGATGGTCCGGGGCGGCGTGCCTGCCGCCAGATAGGCGTTCTCCCGCTCCAGGAGGTTGCCATCTTCCCAGTAGATGGTCGGGCTCGCGGCGACATAGGCACGGAACGCGTCCGAGCCGGCAAACAGGACGTGCAGCGCAAACAGCCCGCCGAAGGAATGCCCGAACAGCGTCCGGCGGTTCCTGTCGAGCGGTGCGATCGTGTCGAGGAAGGGCAGCAGCCCGTCCTCGATGAAAGCGTGGAAGCGGTCGGCGCCGCCCGTCCGCACGATCGGGCCGCCGTCCACGAAGGGCGGATATTGCCGGCCGGGCGGCGGGCTCAGATCGAAAGATCGCCGGAGCGGATCGTACCGCCCCTCCGTCGGATAGCCGATGGAGGCGATCACCCCCGGCTCCACATTGGTGCCCTTCGGGTAGCTCGCCTGGACCTCTGCCGCCGCGATGGCGGTATCGATCATGGCATTGCCATCCGTCGTCACGAGCAACGGCCACCCGTGCGGCGGCGGATCGCCGGCCGGCACATGGACGAAGATGCGCCACGGCGCGCCCGCATCCGCCCCTTGCAGATCGTAATAGGACGGGCCGGGCAACTGTCCGGTCGGGAGAGGTCGTGACATTTGCGCACCAGCTTCGAGCAATGATCACCGGTTCGTGTCTTAGAGTTGACTCCGATTGTCAAGTTTGGAACGGGGGTTGTATCGCATCACAGGAACAGATCCCATGCCCCGCATCCGCCGCCGGACCCTCGCCGCCCGCGCCCTCCTCGTCTCCTGCGCGCTGCCGGCCACGCCGTCCTTCGCGCAGCAGGCGATCCAACTCGACACGGTTGTGGTGGACGGCGGAACGGGCGGCCCGGCGGCCGGGACCGGTGTCGGCGGCGGGCTGACCACGGACGGCTATGTGGGCACCGCGGCGACGGTCGGCACCAAGACGGATACGGAGCTGCGCAAGGTGCCGCAATCCATCTCCGTCGTCTCGCGCCAGGCGCTGGAGGATCGCGGCGTCCAGACGCTGAAGGAGGCGCTGAACTACACGTCCGGCGTGCGCGTCGGGGCCTTCGGCTTCGATCCGCGCTTCGACGCCTTCTACATTCGCGGCTTCGACGTCACCTATAATGGCGTCTACCGCGACGGGCTTCGTGAGCTGACCGGCAACTTCTCCATCTTCAAGACGGAGCCCTATGGCCTGGATGGACTGTCGGTCCTGAAGGGCCCGAGCTCGGCCGTCTACGGCAGCGGGTCGCCCGGCGGCCTGGTCGACCTTCTCAGCAAGCGCCCGACGGATACGCCGTTCCGCGAAGTGCAGATGCAGGTCGGCTCCTACAACCGGCTCCAGGCGGCATTCGACGCGTCCGGGCCGCTGGCCGGAAACGAGAACGTCCTCTACCGCATCACCGGTCTTGCCCGGAACGCCGATACCGACCTTGCCAGCGCGCCGGACGACCGGGCCTTCATCGCCCCCGCGCTGACCCTGCGCTCCGAGGATCGCGATACGCAGCTCACCATCCTCGGCGAATATTCGGATTTCAAGACGGGCGGCAACGCCTCCTACGTGAACGAGAACGGTCAGATCACCGGCATTGAGAGCGGCGATCCCGCGTATGGGGATTTCGATCAGCGCCAGGGCCGCATCGGCTACGCCTTCGAACACCGCTTCAACGACAGTTTCACCTTCCGCCAGAACCTGCGCTACGCGCATATCGATGCGGACGTGAAATACACCCAGATCGACGCCCTCCTGCGCGACGAAGGCCTTGCGACACGGTCGGCCTGGCGGATCGTCGACAAGCTCGACTCCTTCGCCGTCGACAACCAGGGCGAGGCGCGTTTCGAGACGGGTCCCGTCGAGCATCTCGTCCTGGGCGGGGTCGAGTACAATCATGTGAAGGTCAACGACCGCATCGGCTTCGGCCCCGCGCCCTCGCTCGACCTTGCCTCTCTCAACTACGGCCAGCAGCTCATCGAGGGCCCGTCCGACTATTACGCGGACGCCACGACGCGCCAGTCGCAGACCGGGATCTACCTGCAGGACCAGGCGCAATGGAACCGCGTCGTCCTGACGGCGGGCGGGCGCTACGACTGGGTCGATACCGATGTCACCGACTTCATCTCCTCAGACGCCTCGAGCAAGGACGACGATTCCGCCTTCTCCGGGCGCGTCGGCCTGACCTATCTCTTCGACAATGGCATCTCGCCCTATGTCAGCTACTCGACATCCTTCGCCCCAACCGTCGGGCGCAGCCTGGACGGAACGGCCTTCAAGCCGACAAGAGGCAAGCAGGAGGAGATCGGCGTCAAATACGCACCGACGGATCTGAACCTGACGCTCAATGCCGCCCTGTTCCGCATCCGCCAGACCAATGTGCTGGCCTCCGACCCGGTCAATCCCGGCTTCCAAATTCAGCGCGGCGAGGTCGAATCCCGCGGCTTCGAGATCGAAGCCACGACAAGCCTTGCCGACGGTTTGAACCTGACGGCCTCCTACACCTATCTGGACCTGACGCTTCTGGCCGGAGACAACGAGGGCAACACGCCCTCCGGCATCCCCGCGCACCAGGTCGCCCTTTGGGCCGATTATACGGTGGGTGATGGCCCGCTGGTCGGGTTGGGGGTCGGCGGCGGCGTTCGGGTGATCGGCAAGAGTTACGGCGACGATACGAACAGTTTCGAGAATGGCAGCCGCGCCTTCGTGGACGCCAAGCTCTCCTACGACTTCGGCGGGCGCTTCCCGCAGCTCGAGGGCGCCTTTGCCCAGATCAACGCGACGAACCTTCTGGATGAACAGGACCCAACCTGCGCCTCCGCCTATTGCTACCTGGACGAAGGCCGCAAGGTCATCGGCACATTGCGCTATCGCTTCTGATCGCGCTCCTTCAATAGTGCCGACAAGTGCGCCGTCGCCGTCACGGCGACAGGCGCCAAGACCCTGACCTTGCGGCCGCCGGATCCGGCATTGCGTCGCAGGTTTGCCTAAAGGGGGCGCCTTGCAGGACGGCCGAAAATCCGGCTGCGTTGCCCGGAAGCGACTATCGGAAAAGTCGAGCCTTCGGCACTATCACCTCAACTCACGGTTCCGTGTCCGATCCGGGCATGGTTCGGTCGCCGGGCTGTTGGAGCCCGGGGGCCGGCATCAGCCTGGGGGAGAACGGGAGGGGAGCCAATGGCACGCGCAAGGGCAGACGCAGAACGCATCCATCGGCTCGCACGCGGCGCACCGATCCGGCAGTCCATCCTGCACCTGACGACGCTCGTCCTTCTGGCGGGCAGCGCCGTACCGGCCAGTGCGCAGGCCATCACCAGCACCGATACGAACGATTTCGTCACCCGCGTCTTCGGCGGCGGCAGCACGTTCAGCGGAACGGTGCTGACCGGCCCGACCTACACGGTCGGCTCGCAGCCCTATTACACCATCGGTGACACCGTCGCGGCGCTCGATTCGCGCATCGACATTGTCGGCGGGGTCGCCTTCTTCGATGCCGCGGGCATCATTGCCTCCTTTGCGGCGCTGGAAGACTTCTACACGGACGTCGAACTGGGCCGCATCGGCCTGGTTCAGCAGGATGCGACGACGCGCGCCATATCCGTCGGCCTTGCGACGGACGGCACAAGCGTCTCCTTCAACGGAACTTCGGGCAACCGTGTGCTCACCGGCGTCGCCGACGGGCTTGTGAGCGCCTCGTCGGTCCAGGCGATCAACGGCGGCCAGCTCTATTCCAGCAACGAGGCGATCGCCGCCGCGCTCGGAACGAGCGTGGGTGCGGACGGGAACATCCTGGCGCCAAGCTACGCCCTGAGCACGGCAACCTATAACAACGTCAATTCCGCACTCCTCGACCTCGACGGCCGCACGGCCCAGAACACGACCGACATCACCGAAATCATCAACGGCACGACGGGCCTCGTCCGCCAGGATCCGACGAGCCGGGTCATCACGATCGGCGGCCAGACGGATGGCGATACGATCTCCCTTGCCAACCAGGGCGGCACGCAGCGCAGGCTGACGGGCGTGGCGGCGGGGGCGGTCGGCGCGGCGTCGCAGGATGCGGTCAATGGCAGCCAGCTTTCCGCCGTCAGCACCAGCATCGTCTCGGCGCTCGGCGGCGGGTCCACCGTGGCGGGCGACGGAACGGTGACGGCGCCGAGCTTCACCGTCCTCAGCCAATCCTATTCCTCGGTCGGGGCCGCATTCGGCGCCATCGACACCGCCCTCGGCAACATCGAAAGCAACAGCCTGTATTTCGCGGCGCAGACGACACGCGGCCTCGCCTTGGCCTCCGCGCCGGAAACCGTTGCGGCCGGTGGCGGCGCCTCGGCCAGCGCGACCAACGCGGTCGCGGTCGGCTCGGGCGCGAACGCCTCCGGCAGCGGCTCCATCGCGCTGGGCGCCCTCGCCTCGGCGTCCGGCACCAATGCGATCGCCATCGGCAACGGAGCCGTCGCATCGACTCCCGGCCAGGTCGCCCTGGGCGGACCGGATGCCACCTATCGCCTGGCCGGCATCAGTTCCGATCAGAGCCTTGCGGCGCAGGAAGGGCCGGTCGAGTTCGTGACAAGCGATGCGTCCGGCAATCTCGCGACCATGAGCATGGCGCCCTTCTTCGACAGTATCGACGCACTCGACGACCGGGTCGACGCGCTGGAGGACGACAACCGCTCCATGCGCGAAGGCGTGGCCATCGCGCTTGCGCTTGGCGGCGTGCAGCTGCCGGCCGATAAGACCTTCGCCCTGTCGGCCAATGTGGGCATGTTCGAGGAAGAAGCCGCCCTCGGCTTCGGCGCCATCGGACAGGTCAGCGAGAACGTCTATCTGAATGGCGGCGTGGGCTTCGGCACCAGCCACGGCACCGTGGCCGGACGTGTGGGCGCCAGCTTTGCCTGGTAGCATGCGCGCAAGGCTTCTCTCCGGCCTACTGGCGGCCCTCCTCATGGCTGCGCCGGGCAATGTCCGAGCGCAGCCGCAAAATGCGATCGGTAGCACAGAGGACGCGCAACTCGTTGCCACGCTGATCCGCGCTGTTTTGATTGCCCTTCACCAGGCCAATGCGACCGGCAACTACACGGTGCTCAGCCAACTCGGCGCACCCAGCTTCACGGTCCGCAACAGCGCGGCGGACCTGTCGCTCGCCTTCGCCGATCTGCGCCGACGCAAGATCGACCTTCAGGCCGTGGCGGTGCTTCAACCGGACATCACCTTCGGCCCCGTCCTCGACGAACAGGGACTGTTGCGCATCTCCGGCCGCTTCGCGACTGTGCCGGAGCCGATCCGCTTCGAGCTGATCTGGCAGGTCGTCGACAAGGTCTGGCGCCCCATCGGGATCGTGGTGACGCCAGACGCCGGGTGATCGGCGAATGGGCGGCGCGGGGCTGGTAAGACGCCACCCGGGGCGTTTCAGCGATGCATCGGCATTCCCGCGCCTCAGACGATCCACCGCCAGATGCCGGCCGCCCAACCGCTCAAGGGTATGTGCGCCCAGGTGGCCACGAGCCAGACGACGATGCCGCCGCCAAGGGCGTGGCCGCCGAAGCCGCCGAGGCGGGTTCGGCCGTCGAGGATGGATGCGAAGGGCCAGTAGCTCGTGCGCGCTTCCCAGGCCTGCCAGCCATTCGGGTCCTGGCCCATCTTCTTGCGATCCTGCAGAGCCGAGCCGACCAGCGCCAGCATGATGATGCCAAGGCACAGGACGATATTCGGCGCCACCGGGAAGACGAGGATATGGGCGACCCCCCAGAGGGCGAAGGACCACATCATCGGATGCCGCGTCACCGCAAACACGCCCCGCGCCTCGGCACGTCCGGCCGCCTGGCCACCCGGCAGCGCCGGATTGCGCACGAGCGAGCCCATGAGCAAGACAGAGGCGATCAGCATGATCACCGTGGCGAGGGCCCAGAGCCCATCACCGACGACCCACATAGGCGGCGTCGGTGGCGCGGCGCGATAGGCAAGGATGACGCCGCCGAGCGTCGCGAAGGCGACGAGAGCGTAGAGGATCGAGAATCCACGCTCTCCAAGCCGCGCGACCAGCGGCTGCCGCAAGGGGTGGGACAGGAGGAGATGGGAGCCGACGAAGAGTATCATCGTCGCAAGGACTGGCACGCTCGCATTCACATCCGTCATCCTTCCGCCGATGGCATCCGGCAGGAAGCCTAGCATTTCGATGTGAAGAAGACACCAAGGCCGGAATCATTCCAGACTTGGATCAGATGCGGGTGCCGAAGGTGCGGACGCGAAAAGGGCGGCTTGAAGGCCGCCCTTTTCGCGTTTCGGTCGATGGGTCGCGATCGTCAGTTCAGACGACGGCGAACCTCACTGATCGAGGATTGCGTCATGCCGGCATCGGAACCGAGGTTCTTGTCACGGATGATGCGCTCTGCCGCGGCAACGGCGATGTTGACGGCAGAGGAGCGCACCTCGGCGATGGCATCGGCCTCGGCCTGGGCGATCTTCTGCTCGGCCGCCGTCGTGCGCCGCGCGACGTATTCTTCAGTCTTGGTCCGCGCCTCGGCGACGATGGCGTCGGCCTCGCGGCGGGCGCCGGCCACGATGTCCCTGGCTTCGACCTCCGCCTCGCGGCGGCGGCGCTGATATTCGGCAAGCTGCTGCTTGGCCTCTTCCTTCAGCTCCCGCGCTTCGTCGATCTCGACCTGGATGCGCTTGGCGCGGTCATCCAGCGAACGGGCGATCGAGCGATGGGCGTTCAGGTACCACAGGAGCACGAAGAACAGGATAAGGGCGACGAGGGCGAAGAAAGTTGCGTCGAAAGCCATGTGTTCCGCCCTCCGTCAGCGAGATTCGCGCACGGCGTTGGCAACATCTTCCTGCGAGATGTCCTTGCCGGTCAGTTCCGTCAGGATGGCCTGGGCAGCCTCTTCGGCAATCGTGCCGACATCGGCCAGCGCCTTCGCCTTGATATCGGCGATACGCGCCTGCGCGACATCGAGCTTGGCCTCGAGTTCGGCCTCGTTGCGCCGACGCTCGTCCTCGGCGCTCTGGCGCGCCTCGTCACGGGCCGTCTGGCTCAGGGCGTGGGCCCGCTCGCGCGCTTCCGCCAGTTCCTGCTCATAGGCGGCCTGCGCCTCGTCGGCATCGGTGCGCATGCGCTCCGCCGCTTCGAGATCGGCCGCGATCCTGTCCCGCCGCCCTTCGATCACGCCTGCGAGGCGCGGCACGATGGTGCGCGAGAGAATGAGGTAGAGGATGCCGAAGGAGATCGCCAGCCACAGGATCTGCGATGCGAAGAATTCGGTTTCCAGCGGGGGAAAACCCGCGGATTCATGCACTTCGTGGCCTTCCAGGAACTCGGCCTCCGGCGTCGGAGGCGTCGGGCCCGAATCGAGCGGCGGGTTGCCGGCCGGCTGGCCTTCCGTCTGTGCATAGGCTTGGCTGATGAACATCTCTCACCCCGGTCCATACGAGCCGGCCGCCTCGATCAAGGCAAGGCGGCCGGAAGCACAATCCTCGTCCAGATTGACTTAGACGAAGAGGAGAAGAAGCGCGACCAGGAGCGAGAAGATGCCCAGCGCTTCGGTCACGGCGAAGCCGAACACGAGACGGCCGAACTGGCCATCGGCTGCCGACGGGTTGCGCAGGGCGCCCGAAAGGAAGCTGGAGAAGATGTTGCCCAGGGCGAGGGCCGTACCGGCCATGCCGAAGCAGGCGAGACCAGCACCGATGTAGCGAGCGGCTTCCGCGTCCATGTGAAACTCCTGTTTTGGATCGTGCGGGAAAAATCCGCGACCGTGGCCGCGAAAGTCGAAGGGGTTCTAGACCATCCGGACCGGTTCGTGAACTGCCGGATGGTCCGTATTCTCAAAGTTTCCCCACCGGATGCATCGCGATCCTGTGAGGGAACCGGACTTTCTCAGTGATGCGGGTGAACCGCGTCGTTGAGATACATGCAGGTGAGCACCGCGAACACGTAGGCCTGCAGGAACGCGACGAGGAACTCGAACGCGGTCAGGCCCATGGTCATGAGCAGCGGCAGGATCGCGCCTGCAATACCGATGGCGCCCAACGAGCCGAGGGACACCACGAAACCGGCAAACACCTTGAGGGCGATATGGCCCGACAGGAGGTTTGCGAAGAGACGAATGGACAGCGAGATCGGGCGGGAGAGGAAGGAAATGACCTCGATCACCACCACGAAAGGCACCACCGCCGCCGGGACGCCCGACGGCACGAAGACCTTGAACCAGCCGAGCCCATGCTTGGAGATGCCGTAGATCACAACGGTCGCAATCACCAGCATGGCGAGGCCGAAGGTCACGATGAGATGGCTCGTCACCGTGAAGAAATAGGGGAACATGCCGAGCAGGTTCGCCACCAGCACGAACATGAAGAGAGAGAAGACGAGCGGGAAGAACACCATGCCCTTCGCGCCCGCTGAATCCCGCAACATGTTGGCTATGAACTCATAGGCCATCTCCGCCACGGATTGCGTCCGGGTCGGGATCTGGCCGCGGCCGCTCGTGGCGACCCACAGGAAGCCGGAGGCCACGGCAACCGTCACCACCATGAAGAGGGAGGAATTGGTGAAGGAAAGATCGAGCCCACCGATCTCGATCGGCACGAGCCGAGAAATCACGAATTGATGAAGCGGATCGTTCGCCAAGCTTCTGGTCCTTTGTCGCTCAGGCAATGCGATACGCGCGGTATCGCCCTGCCCCAATCGTCCGGTGTGGTCACGGGCGGTGCTCGTATCGGCTTTCGGCCTGGGGCTTACAGCTCAGCCTCCGTGCGGGCGACCTTGCCATAGCGTCACAAGCACGGCTTCGCAACTCCCTTCGCCTATTTGCCGGCATCCTCCATGCCGGAATCCGCCGCTTTTTTGTCCTTTCCGACCGATCGGATGACATTGGAGACGCCGGCGACGAAGCCGAGCAGCAGAAACACGATCAGGCCGAAGGGTCGCGTGTCGAAAGCATAGTCGATTCCGTAGCCGATCAGCGCGCCGACGACGACGCCCGCAATGAACTCGGAGGCGATTCTAAGGCCCGCGGCCATGCCGGACAGTCCGCCGCGCGGCGCGAGGGCCGAGGGCGGCGGGGTCTGCCGGGCGCGGGCGGCATCCAGCCGTTCGGACAGGCGGTCGCGCCGATCCTGCCAGTCCGGCGCTTGGGCGGAGGAATCACGGTGCCGATCGGGCCCCTGGCCGGGGGAATTGCCGCCATTGTCGCTCATGCTGCGTCCTCCGCCCTGTGGCGCGGCTCAGCGCCAGCCGCCATGCTCGGTCCGGTAGAACACATGAAGCCCGATCTTTTCCACCTTTTCCATGGTGCGCGCCCAGCGTGGGCGCACATAGGTGGCGTGGTAATGGGTCGCCGACCCGACGTCCGGCAGCCAGGTCTGGCCGGTCGTGACCGCCATGGCGATCCGCTCGGCCCGCTCATAGGCGCGCTTGTTGGTGATGCGGTCGGGCCGCCCATCGCAGGCGAAGGAAAACTGGCACCGGTTGCGCCAGTGGCGGTTCTGATACACCACGCCGCAGATCGTATCGGGATAGGTCGGATTGCGGACCCGGTTCAGGATGACCTGGGCCACTGCGGCCTGTCCGCGCTCGGATTCGCCCCGCGCCTCGAAGTAGATTCCGGTGGCAAGGCAGGTCTGCTCCGCGCTGCCGAAGGCCTCGGCCGGCAGGGGCGTCGCCGCCCAGGCATGATCGTCGTCGCCGATCGGCGGAACGAAGGCGAAGGTCTCGTCCGCCACCGGCGGCGGCGTGGGCTTGAGCAGCGCGTTGAAGCGGGATGATGCGCTGGGGCCGGACGCCGGCGCATAGGCAAGTTCGAGCCCGTCCTGCGGCGCATTGGCCACCGGGGTCACGGCCTCGTCTTCATCGATCATCGCCATCTGCGTGTCGACCGTATCGCGCAAGGGGTTGCCGGAGCCTTCGAAGCGCGACAGGGATGCCGTCTCCACCGCGTAGTCGGCCGGAAGGCCCGACATGGCCGTCAGCATGGTCAAGTCGCCTTCGGCGATCTCGCCGGACAGGCGGGGGCCCGACCGGGCGATGCGCCCTGTCGAGAATTGCTTGAGTTGCGCGTAGCGTGACAGGACGCGCCCGCCGCGTTCGGCCGGTTGCGAGACCGGGCGCATGGCGGCGGCACGCTCGCCGATCTCGATGCGCTCGGCAGCGGCAAAGGCCGCGCGCGCCAGCTCGAAGGGCAGCTCGCCGCGCTCCGAAACGGCGACGGGCCGCTCCGTCGCGAGCACGCCGGCACAGGCGACGAGAAGGCCGGCTGCCAGGCGGAAAGCATGCCGGCCGGCCGCAAGGCGGCGCACGCTCCCCTGCCCGTGACCCCGTCCGCACGCACGCCCCATGACCATCTCCGGCTTGTTCTATCCGGCGATGATCATCCTTCATTAACCTTAGCGAGCCGTTAACAGGGCCTGTCAGAAGCGCTTGCGGCGCCCGGCATAGGGGTTGTCCGGCTTGCGCAGATGCAGGCGGATCGGCACCCCGGCCAGGCCGAACGTCTCGCGCAGGCCATTGACGAGGTAGCGTGTGTAGGCGGCGCCGAGCGCTTCGGGACGCGAGGTCGAGACGATGAAGGTCGGCGGCCGCGTCTTGATCTGCGTCATGTATTTGACGTTGATGCGCCGCCCGGCCACGGCCGGCGGCGGATGATGCGCCACGACCCGCTCCAGCCAGCGGTTGAGCCGCGAGGTCGAGACGCGCTGGTTCCAGGTTTCATGCGTATCGACGATGGCCTTCATCAGCCGGTCGAGCCCCTCGCCCGTCTCGCCCGAGATCGCCACCGCCTTGACGCCGCGCATCTGCGGCAGGAGGCGCTCGGTCTTCTCACGAAGGTCGGCCAGGACCTCCTGGCGGTTTTCGACAAGGTCCCATTTGTTGAAGGCCAGCACCGGCGCCCGCCCCTCGCGCTCGATCAGATCGGCGATCTGCAGGTCCTGGCGCTCGAACGGCACCGTGCAGTCCAGGACGACCACCACGACCTCGGCGAACTTGATGGCCCGGATCGCATCGGCGACGGACAGCTTCTCCAGTTTTTCCTGGACCTTGGCCTTGCGGCGCAGCCCGGCCGTGTCGAACATCTTGATCCGTCGGCCGCGCCATTCCCAGGAAACCGAGATGGAATCACGCGTGATGCCGGCTTCCGGGCCAGTCAACAGCCGGTCTTCCCCGAGGAAGCGGTTGACGAGTGTGGACTTGCCGGCATTCGGGCGGCCCACAATGGCGATGTTCAAGGGTTTCGTCGCGTCGTAGCTCTCGACGGGCTCGCCATCCTCATTGAGCGTCACGTCGACATTCGATTCCGCTTCCGGCACAACGTCCACGTCGAAGGCATCCGGCCCGAGCGCGGCGACGATAGCGTCGCGCAGATCCCCCATGCCTTCGCCATGCTCGGCCGAAATGGCCACGGGCTCACCCAGGCCAAGGGCGAAGGAATCGTAGAAGCCGACATCCGATCCGCGCGCTTCGGCCTTGTTGGCCACAAGCACGACCGGGCGGCCGCCGCGGCGCAGCAGCTCACCGAAATGGGTGTCCTGCGGCGTCATGCCGGATTTGGCATCCACCACGAAGAGCGACAGATCCGCTTCGCGGATGGCCGCCTCCGTCTGCGCGCGCATCCGCCCTTCCAGCGTCTCGCCGCCGGCCTCTTCCAGGCCGGCCGTGTCGATGACGCTGAATTCGATATCGAGAAGGTGCGCGTCGCCCTCCCGCCGGTCGCGGGTCACGCCGGGGCGATCGTCCACCAGCGCCAGCCGCTTGCCGACGAGACGGTTGAACAGGGTCGACTTGCCGACATTGGGCCGGCCGATAATGGCGATGGTGACCATGGGCGTCTTCTCCCCGGCGTTGATGGGCGGCGTTGAGTGGCAGCGTTACTGTGCGCCGTCCGCGGGCGCGGGCGCCTCGCCCGTCGCCGGGGCGGTGGGCGCGGCAGGGTCACCCGCCGGCGCGGCGGCGCCGGTGCGCGCCTCGATCAGTTCCTGCATCATCCGCGCGCGTTCGGCGAGCGCCGGCGGCGTGGCGAAGTCGTCCGCGAGCTGGTCGAAGAAGGGCGCGGCCTCCTCGACCTGGCCGGCCTTCCACAAGGACAGGCCGATGGCCTCCAGGGCGGGGTGGCGCATCGGCTCGTCCTCGGCGGACAGAAGCTCGACACGGCGGCGGACATCGTCCGGCGTTCCGGTGTCGACCAGGATGTAGCCGGCCCGGATGGCGGCGATATCGCGCAGGGCGCGCGGGGCGCTGCCATCGGCCGCGACGGCATCGTAGCTTTCCACGGCGCCGGCAAGGTCCCCGGCCTGCTGGCGCGTGCCCGCAAGCTGCATCCTTGCAAGGGACGGATAGCCGGCCGTGCCGGAATCGGCGAGTTCGGCCAGCGCCGCCTCCGCTCCGGCAAAGTCACCCTTCTCGATCAGGGCCTGTGCGGTGATGAGCCGGTCGCCGTCGGCGGCGGCACGTTCGGCCGCGATCCGGTCCCAGACGACATAGGCGATCGTGCCGAGGATGATGGCGGCCACGAGCGCGATGATCACGACGCCGTAGCGCCTCCAGATCGACCGCATGCGCTCCTGCCGGATTTCCTCGTTGACTTCACGAATGAAGGTGTCGTTGCTCATGGGGCACGTCGTCCAATGGATTGACTATCGTGCCGAGGGCGCGGCGCGGCGCGCGTGCCAACTCGGACGGAACTGCGCGTCCTGTGACACAAAAGCCCGTCCGGCGCAAAGCCGCGTTGCGCCGCGCCCGCCCATGGGTTGGCGACAGCCTCAGGCGTAGTTGCGCACGTCGTCGAGTTCGACGGAGCCGAAGCCGGGTTTGCTCAAGTAGGCGAGGATACGGCCGGCGGCCTCATCCGGGGTCCAGAGTTCGCCCCGTTCCTTCAGCCCGCGATAGCGATCCACAGTGGGAAAATCCTTGGCGCGGATTCCGGCCTGCATGGCGGTATCGATCACGCCCGGTGCCAGTGCGACAGCGCTGGCGCGCCCCGACGTGCGGCCGGCATATTCGGCATTGACGGCGCGCACGAAGCCGTCGAGCCCGCTCTTGCTGGCTGTATAGGCGCTCCAATAGGGCGTGGCGCGCCGCGAAGCCCCGGACGAAATCGCCAGGATGCGCCGCTCCGCCGGCCAATCGGCCGTCGCCTTCAGGAAGGCGCCCGTCAAGGCCATCGGCGCCGTCAGGTTCAATGTGACATGGCGCTGAAGCTCTTCCGGCAACAACGCCTCGACTGCCCCGATCGGGTCCGCCGTACCGGCATTGAGGATCAGGAGCGCATCCTCCACGCTGTCCGATGGCAGGGCGGCGAGCCAATCGACGATGACCGCCGTCCCGAAGCCAGGCTCTGTCAGGTCGCAGGACACGCCCTCCCACGGGCAATCGGCCGGCACCGCGCTACGGGACACCCCCAGGACCCTGTAACCCGCTGCGATAAGCCCCCGCGCCAGCGCCATCCCCAAACCGGCCGTTGTGCCAGTCACCACTGCGATCTTCATGCCGCCCCTCCCCCTGTTTACGGCAAATTGAACCCCAGCCACGCCTCGGCCACAACCAAATATCTACATTGCGCCGCACTATACATTTTTGTGATTGACCTCGATCGCGGACTATCCTGATGTTGAATGCCTTAATTACAAGGCTTCCGCGGCCCGAGCCCGCTGCTGCAACACAGCAAGACAGCACAGAACATATATTTTCGGGCTCCCTATGCCTTTTCATGCATAAAGCCTGTGGTAGCGTTCTTGTCGGAACCCGGGAAAACGGGTCTGGGGAGGACTATCAACATGCTGCGACTTACGAGTGTCCGGCCACTGGCCGGCGCATGGCTTCTTGCATCCGCCGCTCTTCTGGGCAGCGCCGGGGCACAGGAATTGACGCCGATCACGGTCGTCGTGCCGAACCCGTCCGCGCTCAACATCTTCCCGCTGCATGTCGCAGAGGCGGAGGGCTACTTTGCCGAAGAAGGCCTGGACGTGACCGTAGAAGCGGTGAACGGCTCGGCATCCGTCCTGCAGACCCTCGTGGCGGGGCAGGCGCAGATCGGCCAGCCAGGCCCCGGCCCGCTCCTGGCTGCGCGTGAGCGGGGCGAGGATGTCGTCTTCATCTACAATTACTGGCCGAAAAGCGTCTTCGGGCTCGTGGTGCGGGACGAAGCGGAGATCACCGACCCTTCGCAACTCAAGGGCAAGCGCATCGGCGTCGGAACGGCGGACGGGGCGGAAGTCGGCTTCACGCGCGCCATCCTGGCCAGCCACGGCATGCAGGAAGGGACGGATTACGAATTCCTGACCGTGGGCGACGGCGGGACCGCCGTCGCGGCCTTCATGAACGAAGAGATCGACGCCTATGCCGCGGCAGTGGCCGACGCAGCCATCATCGAGGCGCGCGGCATCGACCTTCGGGAGATCACGCCGGAAGAGTTCCTTGCCTATTTCGGCAATGGCTGGGCCGTCACCCGCACCTATCTCGAGGCCAACAAGCCAGTGATCGAGGGCTTCGGGCGCGCCATGGTCAAGGGAACGCGCTTCGGGCTCGATCCGGCCAATACGCAGAAGGTCCTGGAGCATACGACGGCCGCCAACCCCCAGGAAGGCGAGGACACGGCCCTTGCCGGCGCGCTCCTGGAGACGATGCGGGACCGTGTGACGCCCTTCGACATGAGCCACGGCTTCGGCTACCAGCCGCCCCGCCACTGGGAGCTCTGGCAGGAAGCACAGGTTGCGACCGGCGCGCTGAAGGGCCCCCTGCCCGACATCACCGCCGCCTACACCAACGATTACGTCGAAGGCTGGAACGCCGAATGATGCCGGCCGTTGGGCAGCGCGTTCCGGCGAGCGCGGACATTCGGGCCGTCGAGGCGCCGGTCTACGCGCTGTCGAACGTGTCCAAGACCTACGGGCGCGGCTCCATTCGGGCGCTCGACCATGTGGACCTGCACCTCGACCGCGGCAGTTTTTCCTCGGTCATCGGCCCATCGGGCTGCGGCAAGTCCACGCTCCTGAAGATCATGGCGGGTTTGACCCCGCCATCGTCCGGGAGCGTCATTTTGAACGGGCGGCCGGTCACCGGCCCCCGTCGCGATATCGGCATGATGTTCCAGCAGGCGACGCTGTTTCCCTGGCGCACGACGCTCGAAAACATCCTGCTCCCGATCGAGATTCGTGACGGCGCCGCCGCGGCCAAGGCCAAGGCGCCGTCCGCCCGGGCACTCCTGGATCTGGTGGGGCTGAAAGGCTTTGCGGATATCTACCCGGACAAGCTCTCCGGCGGCATGGCGCAACGCGCCGCCATCTGCCGCATGCTGGTGACGGAGCCCGATGTGCTGCTCCTGGACGAGCCGTTCAGCGCGCTGGACGAGTTGTCCCGCGATTTCATGAACATGGAGCTGCAGCGCATCTGCCTGGAAACGCGCGCCACCGCCTTCCTGATCACCCATTCCATTCCCGAGGCGGTCATTCTGTCGGATGTCGTCTACGTCATGTCGCGCCGGCCGGGCCGCTTCGTGGAAACGATCCCGATCGATCTTCCGCGGCCGCGCACGCTGGACATGCTGACCGAGCCGCGCCTGGGCGAGCATGTCCGCCATATCCGCGCGCTGCTTGACGAAGGGGGAGTTCATTGACCGACACACGTCTTGCCGGCTCCGTCACGCCGCCCGAAACCATCTGGCGCGAGGAGGTTCCGCTTCTCGACCGGATCCCCCGCCCCATCGGCATGGTGCTGGTGCTCGCGGCCTTCCTTCTTCTGTGGCAGGGGGTGCACGCGCTCGGCATCTTCTCGCCCATTATCCTGCCGGGGCCGGCGGCGGTCGGCCGGGACATCCTCTTCGTCGGCAGCAACCTTGCCACCGGCGGTTATATGCTGACCGCACTCTGGATCACCTTTCAGGAGGTGATGCTGGGCTTTGCCATCGCCATGGCGGTCGGCTTCTTCCTCGGCGTCGTGGTGGGGGAATCCAGCTTTGGCGAACGGGTGATCCTCCCCTATCTCGTGGCCATCGACACGATGCCCAAGGTTGCCTTCGCGCCCCTGTTCCTGGCCTGGTTCGGCTTCGGCATCTCATCCAAGGTGGCGCTCGCCGCCTTCATCGCCACCTTCCCCATCGTCGTCTCGACCGCAGCGGCGCTGCAGATGTCGGACGACAATGCCCGCATGCTCTTCAAGACCATGGGCGCCAGCCGCTGGCAGACCTTGTGGCGCATGAAGATTCCTCTGGGCCTGCCGCAGATCTTCACCGGACTGAAGATCGCCTCGGTCGGCGTCATGGCAGGCGCCATCACCGGCGAGTTCCTGGGCGGCGGCAAGGGCTTCGGTGAGTTGATCCGCGTCGCGGCATCGCAGCTCAACACGCCGCGCATCTTCTCGCTCATCCTGTTCCTGAGCCTGATGGGCCTTGCCCTCTTCTGGTTCGTCTCCTTCGTGGAACAGCGCTTCGTCTTCTGGCGGCGGCGCAGCGGTGCGGCGGAGCCGATGCGATGACGGCGCTCCTCGACAGCGACAAGCTCACCTCCGCCACCGCCGTCTACGGCAAGATCCGGCGGGACATCCTGACGGGCGAGATCGCGGCCGGGCAGAAGCTGCTGATCGACAAGATGGCGCAGCGCTATGAATGCGGCACCAACCCGGTCCGCGAAGCGCTCAACCGCCTGTCCGCCGAGCGGCTGGTGGACCGCCGCGAACAGCGGGGCTTCTACGTCCCGCCCCTCTCGCTGGAATCGCTGCGCGAACTGGTCAGGACGCGCTGCTGGCTGGAGGGCCGGGCCCTGGAGGAATCGATCGCCAACCGGACACCCGCCTGGGAAGAGGGCATCATCGTCACGCATTATCGCCTGGCGCGTACGCCCATCCACCTGGCGGAGGATGGCGGCGACAATCGCGAATGGGAGGGCCACCACCGCGCCTTCCACGATGCGCTGATCGCCAATTGCGGCTCCACCTGGCTGCTTGCCTTCTGCCACGAAATGATGGACCAGGCCGTCCGCTACCGCTTCGCCTCCATGTCCACCTGCTACCCGCGGCGCGACGCGGAAGGCGAGCACACGGCCATCATGGAAGCGGCGCTGGACGGGGATGCACCAAACGCCGTGCGCCTGCTCAGCGAACAATACATGCTGACCCTGGCTCGCCTGGAAGAACACGCCTGGTCGTGAGCGCAAAACGCCGCCGGCAAATCCTGTGATCTGTGTGGACTGGAGCGGGCGATGGGGATCGAACCCACGACATCAAGCTTGGGAAGCTTGCGTTCTACCGCTGAACTACACCCGCGTCCTGGCTGTAAGCCCTACAACACCGCCCTTTGAGCCGCAAGAGGGTGCGGCTCGCGGAACGGAACAAACGGCGCGAAAAGCTGGCTTTCGGACATAAAGTCCCAAGGAAAGTCCCAAGGTTTTACACCTCCCTTCCCCGCTGCGTGGCCGGGCTTTGCGGGGCCGCAGCGGTCCAGTTCCGCCGCATCCGCCATAGCTTGCGGTAGCTTGGCAGCGCGTTACCGCGCCAAACTGCGAAGCGCGGACATACTGTTTTCGGCACGCCTCTTCTGACCCGTCAGTCGGCTGCTCGCATCAGAAGACAGGCTGGGAAAGAAGAGCGCCAGCACCTTCGCTTTTCGCGGCCGACTCTTGTTCAGGTCAGCGAGCGGGCATCCGGCGCAAGCTATACGTGCAACGTTCACCGCAACCTACATTTGCTGGCGAATTTGAACCCGCTCCATCAGCATCGAACAGTGATTGAAGCAAATGGGCAGCATGCCGTTCGATGAAGTTTCTCTATCCCCTGCACCTCGATCCAGAAGATGATCCAAACGATGGCTTCGTCGCGCAGTTCCGTGACGTGCCGGAGGCCATCGCCGGCGGTAGAGACCGGACTGAGATCCTACGCATCGCTTCGGAGGTGCTGGCAGCTGCCCTGCGCCTCTATGCGAAAAGGGGCGCGGCGATCCCAGAGCCCAGCGCCGCTCGACCGGGCGAAGTCTTGGTAACGATCCCCGCGCACGATGCCTACAAGATTGCGATTATGCATGCTTTTGCCGCATCTGGCATGACATTGGCTGCTTTTGGGAGAAGCCTCGGTCGGGTTGACATGGATGTGCGCCGGATCCTCGATCCCTCTCACCCAACCAAGATCGCAACGTTGGAAGAGGTGCTCGCCAAGCTCGGGCGACGAGCCATTATCGAGTTCGATGATGCGATATGACCGTGCCTATCATGCGCTGCTACGACGCGAGGGCAACGTTACGATCGTCACATTTCCTGATCTGCCGGAATGCAACACCTTTGGTGATGACGAGGGCGACGCACTGATCAGCGCACGCGAAGCACTGGGACTTGCCTTGCGACTGCGTCTGAAGGACCGCGAAGACCTTCCGCCGGCGCGGTTTGACGGCGGTATCGAGGTGTCACCCCCCGTCTTCGATACGCTGAAGCTTGCTGTCATCCTTGCCTTTACCGATAGCGGCATCCGCAAGACCGAACTGGCGCATCGGATCGGCAAAGTGGAAACGGAGGCGCGGCGCATTCTCGATCCGATGCATCACACCGAGCTGCCTCTGCTGGAGGCAGCGCTGGCGGCGCTCGGAAAGCATGCGGTCGTGACGCTGCGGGACACAGCACAAGCCGCGCGACTGCCGGCGCCGCCCGGATCGCTGTGCTTGAAGCCAGGATCGTAGAAGTCGGCATATGGGACTTAGAACTCTGCTAATCGTGGATCTTTGGGGCGTGACTTCCGCCGCGAAGTCCGGCAGCACGTGGACCGTTCATCCGAGACGAGAATGGAGAATTCGTTCGGCTTGCGCAGGGGTGACGCTCTTGATGCGGCCAATCTCTTTCGCTGGAGCCTTCATATTGCGGCAGGCTCAATTGGGGCAGAGGCGAGACGGTCCCTGAAGAATATCCAGAATGGAGATGTAGCCACAATAAGCTGTTGCCCTTAGCTTTCTGCAGGTACAAAATGCATATCAGAATTGAGTTCGACCCCGGAAAGAGTGATCGCAACGAGACCGAGCGCGGCCTTCCCTTCTCATTGATTGCCGAACTCAACTGGTCGTCGGTGCAGGCTGTCGAAGACACATGGAAACCGTACCCGGAACGACGCTTCGTCGGTGTCGGGTTCATCGGCCAGCGGCTGCACGTGGTATGCTTCACGCCGATCGGCGGCGGCATCCGCGTCATTTCGTTCCGTAAAGCCAACGAAAGGGAGATTCGCCGCTATGAGCAACAGGCCATTGACTGATGAGGCGGGCGAAGTCCGCGAGCTTACCACCGCCGACCTGAAGCGCATGAAGCCCGCCAACGAAGTCCTGCCGGCAGAACTTGCTTCAATCCTTCCAAAGCGCAATCCTGGCCAGCGGGGCCCGGCAAAGCGTCCAACAAAAGAGAGCATCACCCTTCGTCTCGATCCCGACATCGTGGAGCATTTTCGAGGCACGGGCCGAGGTTGGCAGGGCAGGATCAATGAAGCGCTGAAGGTCGCCATCGGCCGCAGTTCGTGAACAATGGGACTTCTCCCCCTACGCGATATCGACCCATGCGGTAGGGTCTGCGACGGAATGGAAACCATCCTGGACGATGCGCAATGCTGACTGCAGCGAACGACCTGGCCGATATCATCGCCTACGACCGCGCCATTGCGGAAGGCGGAGAATCTATTCCGGCAGCGTACGTCAAGCGCATGATCGAAGGCGAAGTGCCGCTGCGTGTTTATCGCGATTTGCGGGGCCTGACCCAGGCTCAACTGTCGGAAAGCTCCGGGGTCAATCGCGTTCAGATCGCCGACATCGAGGCAGGCCGGAAATCCGGGTCGGTCGATACGATTAGGAAACTTGCCGGCGCCTTGTCCGTGAGAATCGACGATCTGATCTAGTCTTGTCCGAAGCCGGTAGCGGCATCGGCAGGAGCAGATGAGCGCGCCGGGCCGGCTGCGCATCGCGTATCCGACATGCAGAAACCATGCGATCGTGATGCCGCCCGAGACAGGATCAGCCGGACGAGACGGCGTGCGACCGCCCCGCTACACGAAATGCTTCGACAGCTTCAGGCCCTGCGCCTGGTAGTTGGAGTTGAGATCGGCGCCGTAGAGCCGCTTCGGGCGCGTGGCCATGCGTTCGTAGATCAGGCGGCCGACGATCTGGCCGTGCTCCAGGATGAACGGCACTTCGTGGCTGCGCACTTCCAGGACGGCGCGGCTGCCGGCGCCGCCGGCATCGCTGTGGCCGAAGCCGGGGTCGAAGAAGCCGGCATAGTGGACACGGAACTCCCCGACCAGCGGATCGTAGGGCGTCATTTCCGCCGCGAAGTCCGGCGGAACGTGGACCGCTTCCTCCGAGACGAGGATGTAGAATTCGTTCGGGTCGAGCACCAGGACGCCCGAGCGGCTGGCATGGAGCGGCTCCCAGAAGTCGAGCACCGCATGGGCCGCGCGGCGGTCGACATCCACCACGCTCGTATGCCGCTTGCCGCGATAGCCGATCAGGCCCTGGGCATCTCCCCGCAGATCCACCGAAAGGGCAATGCCGCCACCGGATATGTTGGCATCCGCCGTGCTGGTCAGGCCCGACCCGGCGTGGAGGCTCACCAGTTCCTCGCCCGTCAGGGTCGCCCGGCCGCGCCGGAAGCGGATCTGGCTGAGGCGCGAGCCCTGCCGCACCAGGACGGGGAAGGTGCGCGGCGAGATTTCCAGATAGAGCGGCCCGTCATAGCCGGCCGGCACCTTGTCGAACTCCTGCGCGCGGTCGGTGATGACGCGCGTGAAGATATCGAGGCGGCCCGTGGAGGATTTCGGATTGGCCGAGGCCCGTACATCCTGCGGCAGGGACAGGCTTTCCATGAGCGGGACGATATAGACGCACCCCGTTTCGAGGACGGCGCCCTCCCCCAGTTCCACGGTGTGGAGGGAAAAGCGGTCCAGCGCCTCGGCGACGCTGCGCTGACGGCCCGGCAGGAAGCTGGCGCGCACGCGGTGCGCACGGGCGCCGAGCCGCAGGTCCAGACTGGCCGGCTGGACCTGGTCCGGATCGAACGGCCTTTGCGCCACGATCCCGCCCGCAGCGTTGAGAGCCGCGATCTCCCGATCCGGCAGGATACCCTGTTCCATCGGCCTCGAACCCCGGCTGACCCAATAGTGCCACCCGCGCATAAACGATGCCGCCCCTTGTGGAAAGCCCCGTTGACGAGGTGGCCGAACGGGAATAGTAGGCTTTGGCTCGTGGTGATTTTGCCGGCCGGCTTGCAGCCACGTAAAACAAGTCGCTAAAGGGCCGATCTCCTCGAGGACCGGTCGTTCGCGCCTATTCGACCAAGTCCGGCCGCCGTTCGAGGATTATCATGGCCGCGCAATCGCCATCCGCTCGCAAGACGTACCGCCCCGCGACGCAGCTCGTTCACTCCGGCACTGTGCGCTCCGGCTTCGGAGAGACGTCGGAAGCCCTCTTCCTGACGCAGGGCTTCGTCTACCCCACGGCGGAAGCGGCCGAGGCGCGCTTCAACGGCGAGGATCCCGGCTTCATCTATTCGCGCTATTCCAACCCCACCACCCGCATGTTCGAGGAGCGGATGATGGAGCTGGAGGGCGCGGGCGACGCGCGCGCCACCGCATCGGGCATGGCGGCCGTCAGCGCCGCGCTGCAATGCGCCGTCAAGGCCGGCGATCACGTGGTTGCGGCCCGCGCCCTGTTCGGCTCCTGCACCTACATCGTACAGACGGTGCTGGGCCGGGCGGGTGTGGATTGTACCTTCGTGGACGGGCGGGACCTGTCGGCCTGGCAGGCCGCGGTGCGTCCCAACACCCGGCTGTTCTTTCTGGAAAGCCCGACCAATCCGACGCTCGAAGTCATCGACATTGCGGCGGTGGCCAAGATCGCCCATGCGGCCGGCGCCATTCTGGTGGTCGACAACGTCTTTGCGACGCCCCTCTTCCAGAAGCCGCTGGCGCTCGGCGCCGACGTGGTCGTCTACTCCGCAACCAAGCACATAGATGGCCAGGGCCGGTGCCTCGGCGGCATCATCCTGTCGTCGGCGGAATGGATCAAGGAAAACCTCCACGATTTCTTCCGGCACACCGGGCCGTCCCTGTCCCCCTTCAATGCCTGGGTTTTGTTGAAGGGCTTGGAAACCCTCGCCCTGCGCGTACGCCAGCAGACCGAGAACGCCGCCCGCATCGCCGAACTCCTGGCGAGCCGCACGGACAAGGTGGCCCGCGTCTTCTATCCCGGCCGGGCCGACCATCCTGACGCCGAGATCATCGCGCGGCAGATGACGGGCGCATCTTCGCTCGTCGCCTTCGAGCTGAAGGGTGGCAAGGAAGCCGCGTTCCGCGTTTGCAACGCGCTCGGTATCGTCAGCATCTCCAACAATCTGGGCGATGCGAAGAGCATCATCACCCACCCGGCCACCACGACGCATGCGAGCCTGTCGCCCGAAGCGCGGGAAGCCGCCAATATCGGCGAAGGGCTCCTGCGCTTTTCTGCCGGCATCGAGGATATCGACGACCTTCTGGAGGATTTCGACGCCGCGCTGGACAAGGCCTGACGGCCGCGCCGCAGGGACGATCCGCGATGCGGGACGAAGGACACGGGACCGATACGATGTTCCAAGCAACGACGGCCGGCATCACCGTCACGGTGACGCCGGCCTATCTGGAGGACCAGTCGGACCCGAATGCCGGCCGCTGGTCCTTCGCCTACCGGATCGAGATCGCCAACGGCTCCGAGGAGACGGTGCAGCTGCGCTCGCGCTACTGGCACATCATGGACGGGCTCGGCCGCGTGCAGGAGGTGCGGGGCGCCGGCGTTGTGGGCGAGGAGCCCATGCTGGGCCCCGGCGACAGCTTTACCTACGGTTCCGGCTGCCCGCTGCCGACCGCAACGGGCTTCATGCGCGGGCACTATAATTTCGAGCGGAGCGACGGCACCTTCTTTCAGGTCGCCATTCCGCCCTTTCCCCTGGACATGCCGGGTGCCGATCGCGTGCTGAACTGAGCGGGCGGGCTACTCGCCCTTGCTCTGCGCAATGTCCTCTGGCGTAAAGCTGTAGCCTTCGCCGCAGAACTCGCAGGTCACGCGGATCAGGCCGTCATCTTCCACGCTCTCGGCCAGCTCGTCGGGCGCGAAATTGGCAAGCACGCCGGCGATGCGCTCGCGCGAGCAGGAACAATCGTCCCGGACGGGCGTGGCAGGGAAGACGCGGACGCCGCGCTCGTGGAACAGGCGGAACAGAAGCCGCTCCACGCCAACATCGGGATCGGCCAGCTCGGAATCGTCGATCGTGTCGACAAGGGCGAGCACTTCCGTCCAGGCATCGTCGAGTTCGAACTCGTCGTCCAACGCGCCCTCGGGGGCATCGCCGCCGGGCAGGTCCGGCATACGCATCCGCTCGGGGGACTGCGGCAGGAACTGCGCCACGATGCCGCCGGCCCGCCAGCTTTCGGTAAAGCCGCCGCCCTCCGCCCGCTTGGCCATGCGCGCCACCGCCAGCCGGACCGTGGTGGGGATCTGCTCGGACTGGCGGAAATAGCCCTCGGCAACCTCCTCCAGCGAAGCGCCGGCCAGTTCGACGATGCCCTGGTAGCGCTGGGTATGCGGGCCCTGATCGACGGTCAGCGCCATGATGCCCTTGCCGAGCATGTCCTGCGGCAAAGTCCTGCCGGCGCTTTCTGCTTCCGTCACGCGGGCCGGGTCGAAGCGCGCATAGGCGCGCACGCTGGACGGGGTGGAGAAGTCAACCACCAGAAGGTCCACCGGGCCGTCCGTCTGGGTCTGCGCCGTGAATTTGCCATCGAACTTCAGCGACGTGCCGAGGAGGACGGTCAGGACGATCATCTCCCCCAACAGGCGCGATACCGGCTCGGGATAGGCGTGGCGCGCGAGGATGGCGTCGACCATGGTGCCGAGTTGGACCGCCCGCCCCCGCGCATCCAGCGCCGCGACCTCGAAGGGGACGACGGCATCGTCGCCTGCAAAGCCGAAGGCGCCGAGTTCAGCGTCCGTGTCAGCCATGCGCACCTGCCACGCCGAAGCACCAGGCCAGCACGGATTTCTGCGCATGGAGCCTGTTCTCGGCCTCGTCGAACACGACCGAGCGCGGGCCGTCGATCACGGAGTCGGTCACTTCTTCGCCGCGATGGGCGGGAAGGCAGTGCATGAAGATGGCGTCCGGCGCCGCATGGCCCATGAGTTCGTCATTGACCTGATAGGGCAGGAAGACGTTCTCTCCCCTGGCCGTATCCTCGCGGCCCATCGACACCCAGCAGTCGGTGACGACACAGTCCGCACCGCGAACGGCGGCGACCGGATCGTAGGTGGTGGTGATGTCGCCGCCTTCGGCGCGCGCCCGTGCCAGGAAATGCGGGTCCGCCTCCGAGCCTTCCGGCGTGGCGATCCGCAGCGAGAAGCCGAAGCGCGGCGCCGCCTCGATGAAGGAGTTGAGGACGTTGTTCCCATCTCCGCTCCAGGCGAAGGTGCGCCCGCGCACGGGGCCGCGCTTTTCCTCGAAAGTCAGGAGATCCGCCATGATCTGGCACGGATGCGTATCGTCCGTCAGGGCGTTGATCACCGGCACCGTCGCTGCTTCCGCCATTTCCATCAGGCGGTCATGCGCCGTGGTGCGGATCATGATCGCATCGACATAGCGCGACAGGACCCGCGCCGTATCGCCGATCGTCTCCGCCCGGCCGAGTTGCATCTCCGTTCCAGACAGGAACAGCGTCTCCCCGCCGAGCTGGCGCATGGCCACGTCGAAGGAAACGCGCGTGCGCGTGGAGGGCTTCTCGAAGATCATGGCGAGCATGCGGCCTTCGAGCGGACGGGGAGCGGACCGTCCCATCGCCTTGCGGGCTGCGGCATCGTCCAGGATCAGGCGCAGTTCGGCCGGATCCGTGGCCGAAATGTCCAGAAAGTGGCGCCCGGCCTTCGGCTGGCTCATGCTGCAGTCTCCTTGCGTGCGGCCCGCACGGCCTCTGCCGCGGCGTCCAGCCGCGCAAGACCCTCGCGGACTTCGTCCTCCTGGACGTTCAGCGGCGGCAGGATGCGCACGACATTGTCGCCTGCCGGCACGGCCAGCATCAGATGCCGGCGCAGCTCCAGAATGAAATCGGTGTTGGGGGTGCGCATCTTGAGGCCGATCAGCAGCCCCTCCCCGCGCAACTCCTGGAACAGGTCGGGGAAGCGGTCGATCAGTCCCGAAAGACCCTGCCGGAACTGAAGCGCCCGGTCCCGCACGGCATCGAGGAAACCGTCCTCCAGGACGACATCGAGCACGGCGTTGCCCACCGCCATGGCCAGCGGATTGCCGCCATAGGTGGTGCCGTGCGTGCCGGGGGTCATGCCGGCCGCGGCCTCCTGCGTGGCCAGGCAGACCCCGAGCGGGAAGCCGCCGCCGATGCCCTTGGCGCTCGCCATGATGTCCGGCGCCACGCCCGAGGCTTCGTAGGCGTAGAACCGGCCCGTCCGCCCGACGCCCGTCTGCACCTCGTCATAGATGAGGAGGAGATCGTTCGCGTCGGCCAGCCGCCGCAACGCGCGCAGGAACTCCGGCGTGGCGCTGCGGATGCCGCCCTCTCCCTGGATCGGCTCGATCAGGATCGCCGCCGTCTGCGGCGTGATGGCCGCCTCCAGCGCATCCAGATCTGCGAAGGGGACCTGGTCGAAGCCTTCCACCTTCGGGCCGAAGCCTTCCAGATACTTGGCCTGGCCACCGGCAGCGATCGTGGCCAGCGTACGGCCATGGAACGCGCCCTCGAAGGTCACGATCCGGTAGCGCTCCGGGCGGCCGTTGACATATTGGTAGCGCCGCGCGGTCTTGATCGCGCATTCCAGCGCTTCCGCGCCGGAATTGGTGAAGAAGGCCTGGTCCGCAAAGGTCGCCTCGGTGAGCCGGCGTGCCAGCCGGTCCTGGCCCGGAATGCGGAACAGGTTGGAGGTGTGCCAGAGCGTCTCGGCCTGCGCCTTCAGCGCGGCCACCAGATGCGGATGGGCATGGCCCAGCACGTTCACCGCAATGCCGCCGGAAAAGTCGAGGAAACGTCGGCCGTCCTGCGCAACGAGCCAGGCACCTTCGCCGCGGGCGACGTCGATGTCGGCACGGGCGTAAGTGGCATAGAGCGGCGAATGCGGTTCGGTCTGCGTTGCCATGGTGACGGGTCCATGTGAGCGGCGAAGGTTCGGCAAAGAACCGGGTGGCCGGCCTGCCCGCATGGACGGGCCGTAGACGCTTCCGTTGAACGAAAGAGGATGTTTGCCTATACCATGGTGCGGGCAGGAATTGTCAATCGAAGCCAGGGCGCCCATATGCAGCCTAAGCTGGGGATATCTCGACTTTTGATTCCTGTGACACTACAGAGCACTTGTCAGTGACTCTGACCATTTGTTAATTTGCTCTGACACCAGATTTCGTACGGCCAGCCTTTCACCTCCCAATAGATGTGGTGAGGATCCGGGGTCTTCCCACCCCTGGGTCGAGGCGATTGGATTCGGCCGTCAGTCGCAATGAAAGGACCTGCCATGAGCTGGACGGACGAACGCATCGAGACGCTGAAGAAGCTTTGGGGCGAAGGACACAGCGCCAGCCAGATCGCAGCGGAACTCGGCGGCGTCAGTCGCAACGCGGTGATCGGCAAGGTGCACCGCCTCAAGCTTGAAAGCCGGATCAAGGCCCCTGCCCCGCAGGCGGCGGCACCGGTGGCTGTCGCTCCGGCGCCGGCTGTGCCCGCTCCCGCTGCCGCTGCGCCGGTCGTTTCCAAGGCGCCGGAGGTTCAGCCCGCTGCCGTGGTGCGCAACGCCGCGCCCGTGGCTGAATTGCGCGAGGCGCCGGCCACGCCGCGTATCCTTCCCGCCCAGGCTGCAGCGCCGCAGCAGCCCATGGCCCGCACCATGGGCGCCACGGCGCTCAAGATGGAGCCCGCTCTCGTGGTGGAAGAGGAACGCCGCAGCGCGGATGTCCTGCCGATCTCGCGCAATCTGACGCTGGTCCAGCTGTCCGAGCGCACCTGCAAATGGCCGCTGGGCGACCCGCTGTCGCCCGACTTCCGCTTCTGCGGAAACTCGTCCGGTGAAGGCAGCCCTTACTGCAAGTATCACGCCCGGATCGCCTTCCAGCCGGCATCGGAGCGTCGGCGCGTTCGCTGATCATAGCCGAACAGGCAGATTGTTCCGAACGGCCGGCGCTTGCGTCGGCCGTTTTCGCATGCCCGCGTTTCACGGTCTTGCCACCGCTGCATCATGCCGCCTTTGCCGGGATGCGCATTCACCCGGTCAGCGCATGTGTCGGCTGCTTAAGCATGCCCATCTCGCGTGTATGCTTGTAGCCGCCCTATCGTGCCGCCCCGGCCAGGATGCACCTCCGCACGGTCGCCGCATGTGTCGACCGCTCCGGCAAGCCCGGTTGCTACATTTCCATAGCCGCGCATCGTGCCGCCCTTACTGGCGTGCGCCACCACACGGTCGGCGCATGTGTCGGCAGGCCACTAAAGCATGCCCGTTTCGCAAATCCTTGCAGGCACCGCATCGTGTCGCACTTACTGGGGTGCACCTTTACAACGTCGGCGCATGCGTCGGCTGCTTAAGCAGGCCCCGCTTCGCACACGCCTATAGGCACCGTATCGTGCCGTTCTTGCAGGAACGCGCCTCCACACGGTCGGCGCATGTGTCGGCCGCTTCAGCAAGCCCGCTTGTCACACTCTTATAGGTGCCGCATCGTGCCGCCCTTGCGGACATGCGCCTCTAGACGATCGGAGCATGCGTCGGCTGTTCAAGCATAGCCTTTTCGCACACTGAAGGCCGTCGCATCGTACCGCCCGGCTGGTACGCAACTTCACATGCCAGATCGCCGAGAGCAAACGCCTGGACGTTCCGGGGTTTGGCGCATTGGCCGCTACTGCTGGAATGCAGCCGCACCACGTGTGCCGGGACCGCCCCGTACCGCGTGACGCCTGTGAGCCTTCTCAGCGCTCGGTCAGCTTGAACTCGATACGACGGTTGCGATCCCGGGCCTCCGGGCTGTCGCCGGCTTCCAACGGCTGGAACTCGCCGAAGCCGGTGGCTGCCAGCCGGTTGGGCGGCACGCCTTGTGAAATGAGATACTTCACGACCGCCCCGGCGCGCTCGGTCGACAATTGCCAATTGTCACTGAAGCGTCCGCCCGTGATCGGCACATTGTCCGTATGGCCGTCGACGCGGATGATCCAATCGATATCGGACGGGATCTCGCGGTTCAGATCGACGATCGCAGCCGCCAGCTTGGACAATTCCTCCTCGCCGATGGATTGGAGGACATCCGAGCCGGAGGGGAACAGCACTTCGGACTGGAAGACGAAGCGGTCACCCACGATGCGGATATTGTCGCGATCGGACAGGATTTCGCGCAGCCTTCCGAAGAAGTCGGAGCGGTAGCGGTTCAACTCCTGCACGCGCTGCGCCAGGGCGACGTTCAACCGCCGCCCCAGATCGGCAATCCGGGTCTGGCTTTCCCGATCGCGGGATTCCGATGCCCCAAGCGCATCCTCCAGTGCCGCGATCTGCTGGCGCAAGGCCGAAAGCTGCTGGTTCAGAAGCGTGACCTGATTGCGTGCCGCTTCCGAAATCTGCTGTTCGCTCTGCAATTCGCCCTGGAGCTGGCCGATGCGGGCATCGGCCGCGGCAGCGCCGCCGGCACCGGAGTCCAGCGCCGTCTGCAGCCGCGAGCGCTCGCTCTCGGCCGATTGCAGAGAGGCCTGGAGCGCGGCGATTTCGTCCTGGAAGTCGGAGCTGCTGGAGCGCTCCAGCGCCAGAAGCTGGTTCAGCTCGGCGATCTGCGAATTGAGCTGCTGCAGGACGGTATCCTGGCCCGACAATTCGCGGCTCAGGAGGAACTGAGCAATCACGAAGACCGACAGAAGAAACATGATGGCCAGGAGCAGGGTCGACAGCGCGTCGACGAAGCCCGGCCAGTAATCGATGCTGCGTCGTGAGCCGCCGCGGCGGGGCAAGGGCATGAGGTCAGCCCCTTTCCTGCCGCTGCAGGGTCAGCGCCAGGCGTTCGAGGGTGCGCCGCAGCTCCTGCTGCTCATGCGCCTGCGTTTCGACGAAATCGCGCATCATCTGCTGTTCGGTGCGCATGTGCTGGACAAGGCCCTGGATGCTTTCGGCAAGGCTTGCCATGGCAGCGCTGGAGCGTGGCGCGGCGCCCTGTTCCTGCACCAGCCGGGACAGGCGATCGGCCAGGATCTGCATATCGGCGGAAGCCGGCCCGGCCACCGCGCCCACCGGTGCGGTGGCCGCAGCGGGAGCTGCGGGCGCAGCCGGGGCCAGCACCGGATCGCCGCCGGCGTCGGTCACCGTCGCCAGCCAGTTTTCCAGCTCCGTATAGAAGCGGTTCTGGGCCCGGCCGATCTGCAGATCGAGGAAGCCGAGGACGAGGGAGCCCGACAGACCGAAGAGCGAGGAGGAAAAGGCCGTCCCCATGCCGGCCAGCGGTGCAGACAGGCCCTGCTGCACCGAATTCAAGACGGTCGCCGCGTCGGCCGCCGTCGGGTCGAGGGACTGGATGGTGGTGGATATGGAGCCGATGGTCGTCAGCAGGCCCCAGAACGTGCCGAGCAGACCCAGGAAGACCAGGAGCCCGACCAGATAGCGGGAAATGTCGCGCGTTTCGTCCAGGCGTGCGGCGAGCGAGTCGAGGATCGTGCGCACA
Organism: Aureimonas frigidaquae; assembly: GCF_001463905.1. GTDB lineage: Bacteria > Pseudomonadota > Alphaproteobacteria > Rhizobiales > Rhizobiaceae > Aureimonas > Aureimonas frigidaquae. Next base: position 18,084 of record NZ_BBWR01000008.1, on the reverse strand, counting down.
AGCTGCGCGGGCAGCGGCTGGCCGATGCGCCGGCCGGCCAGCAAGGACTGCATCGGCGCCAGAAGAACGGGCGAGCGGACGTCGTCCGCCTCGTCCGAGCCGTCGCGGTAGAGGTTGATCCAACGGACCTCGCGCGACAGGCGCAGGATCTGCGCCAGCGCCAGGATCACGCCGACGGCCAGCACCCCGGCGATCAGCCCGTTCAGGCCCGGATTGGTTATGAAGGCGGCGACGATCTGCCGGCCGAGGATGAGGGCGACGAAGCCGGACAGCGCCAGAAAGACGATCATGGTCCAGAAATAGACCATGGGGCTGGACAGGCGCTCGGGCATGATATGCGCCGGCTTCTTGTCCTCACGCGGCGTACTCGTCACCTGCATCGGCGGCTCACCCGGTTCTGGAGCCGCGCAGTGGCGGCCATGGTCCCTAAAGCTTGTACCTTCCCGGCCGGCGAAGCTCCACCGCCCGCCGGCAACTTCCCACGGTTTTTGCGCAGCCGCCCGGTCAGGCGCTGCGACCGGCCGCGCGGCGATAGGCTTCGTCCGCCTTTTTGAGCTCCGCCACCATGGCGCGCAGGATCAACTCGTTGCCGCATGCAAGCTCGCCCGACATATGGTCGAAGCGGCCGCCATCCATGGCGCTGACGAAACCGCCCGCCTCGCGGACGATGATTGAACCGGCGGCGATATCCCAGGGCAGGACGTTGCGTTCCCAGTAGCCGTCCAGCCGGCCGGCCGCCACGTAGCACAGGTCCAGCGCCGCCGCGCCCATGCGCCGCACGCCCGAGCTTTCGCCCATGATCTGGCGCATTTCATAGAGGAACTGGCCATGGCCGGCCTTGCCCAGGAAGGGAATGCCCGTCCCGAACAGGGCTTCGGGCAGCTTCTGCCGGGCCGCCACGCGGATGCGCCGGTCGTTCATGAAGGCCCCGCCACCGCGCTCGGCGGTGTAAAGCTCGTCCTGGACCGGATTGAAGACCACCCCGGCCACGATCTGCCCGTCGCGCTCCAGCGCGATCGAGACGGCGAAGATCGGGATGCCATGCAGGAAGTTCGTCGTGCCGTCGAGCGGGTCGACGATCCAGCGGTGCTGGCTGTCCTTGCCCTCGATCGCGCCGCGCTCTTCCATCAGGAAACCCCAGTCCGGGCGGGAGCGGGACAGTTCCTGGAAGACGATCTCCTCGGCCTTGCGATCGGCGGCGGAGACGAAGTCGGCAGGCCCCTTCATGGAGACCTGGAGATTCTGCACTTCGCCGAAATCGCGGATCAGCGAGCGCCCCGCCTTCATGGCGGCCTGCGTCATCACATTCAGAAGGGCGGAACGGGCCATGATGTCGTATCCTGAGAGAAGCGGCGCCGGCCGCGCGCGATACGGTGCGCGGCGCGGCCGGCGGGTGCCTTGAAGCCTTTGGCGGGCGAAGCGGCGCGCGTCAGTCGGCGCGGCGGATATAGGTGATTTCGTTCGTATCGACGATGATCCGCTCGCCCGCTTCGATGAAGGGCGGGACCATGACGCGGATGCCGTTTTCCATCGTCGCGGGCTTGTAGGAAGAAGCCGCCGTCTGGCCCTTCACGACCGGATCGGCCTCGGCGATCGTCAGAACGACCTGGTCGGGCAGCGAAATGCCGATCGGGCGCTCCTCGTGGCTTTCCACGGTCACCTTCATGCCGTCCTGCAGGAAGGCCGCGCGGTCCCCGACGAAATCCTTCTGCAGCTCGAGCTGCTCATAGGTTTCGTTGTCCATGAAGACCAGCATCTCGCCCTCGGCATAGAGGAACTGGTAGTCCTTCTGTTCCAGGCGCACGCGCTCGACGGTTTCGGAGGCCCGGAAGCGCTCGTTCAGCTTGGTGCCGTCGATGAGGTTCTTGAGCTCGACCTGGTTGAAGGCGCCGCCCTTGCCGGGCTTCACATGGTTGGTCTTGACGGCGGCCCACAGGCCACCATTGTGCTCGATCACGTTGCCGGGACGGATTTCGTTGCCATTGATCTTCATGGGGTCGCTCGACGTTTGCAAAGAACCGGGGTGCGCCCGCACGGACGGCCCCTTTGCTGGGCTGAAGACCACAAAACCGCTTGTGTTACAAGCCGGTCAGCTTGCCCCGAAGCGGTTCGCCGCCTCGAGCGCGGCTTTCTGCTCCTGCGCTGGCAGCGATCGGAAGAAATTGTCGAGCGCGGGGTCCGCGTTGCGGGCCCGCCGGGCCAGGACGGTCCACTTGGCTGCCTCGGCGCGGTCGGCGGCAACGCCGATCCCATCCTTGTACAGGTGGGCGACGCGGTTGACGGCGATGGGGTTGCCGCGGTCGGCCGCGGCCTTGAGCCAGCGGAAGCCGTCATGCGGGGCCGCCGGGCCGCCCCGTCCGTTGATAAGCCAGATCCCGAGTTCGATCTGCGCCGTGTCATGGCCCTGCCGTGCCGCCTCGCGCAGCCAGAAGCGGGCGGTGATGTCGTCCCGCGCAGTGACACCGCGGCCGTTGGCATAAAGCTGCGCCAGGGCATATTGCGCATCGGACAGGCCGGCATCGGCCGCGACCTCGAAATAGCGCAGCGCATCGGCAAAGCCGCCCGTGGGCGCCCCCTGAATGAGCATCTGGCCGTAATTGAAGGCCGCCAGCGGCAGGCCGGCATCGGCGGCACTGTGCATCAGCGTGCGCGCTTGCGCCGGATCACGGGCCACACCCTCGCCCTGCAGCAGCATCAGCGCATAGCGGAACTGCGCTTCCGGCCGCCCGGCCTGTGCGCTCAGCCGGTACCAGCGGGCGGCGTTCTCGACATCCAGGGGCACGCCCTGCCCGCGCAGCGACAATTCCGCCACCAGCGACTGGGCGGCCGCATCGCCCATATGGGCGAGCGGCTCGGCGATGCGAAAGGCCGACAGGTAGTAACCCTTCTGGTAGGCGCTGAAGGCGGCGAGCATGTCGGCGCCGCCGGTCACCGGGCTGTCCAGCGGGCTGGGCAGAGCGGGCCGTTCCACGCGGGCGGCCGTCTCGTCCGCCGCCAGCGCCTTGGGCGCCGCGCCCGCCGACAGTGCAGCGAGCGCAAGGGCAAGGAGCGCAGGAACTGGGGCCGTCCGCGGCTGCCTCATGCCACAGCGCTCCCCTCCGCGCCATTGCGCAGCACCGCGTCGAAGACAGCATTCGCCGCGGCCACGGCCGCCGCTTCCTGACCCTGGACGCCAAAGACGGCGCGCGACAGAAGGATGAATTCGGCCCCGCTGTTCGCAGCATCCTCCAGCGTGTCGAGCGACGCGCCGCCGGCCAGGATGACAGGCAGTTCCACGATGTCGGCCCACCAGGAGGCCAGCGCCAGGTCGGCGGCATCGGCAGCATCGCCGGCTTCGGCCCCGATCTCTCCGAACAGGATGTAGTCGGGCATGCGCTCGCCGGCTTCCAGCGCTTCGTGGCGCGTGGCAAAGCCGGACGCCCCGACGATCTGGCGCGGCGCAAAGCGGGCGATCGCCTCGCCCAAGGCTTCGAGATCGCCGCCGCGCACATGCAGGCCATCGGCCTTCACGCGGCCAGCGCAGCGCGTATCGTCGACGATGATGGCCGCCGCACCGGCATCCTGCGCCAACGGCACGAGACGCTCGGCCAGATCCTGGAAGGCGGCATCGCCGCGTCCCGCCGGGTCGATCAGGACGCTCGCCACATCCCCGCCCGACAAGGCGCGCGCCAAGGCGCGCTCGCCGGCATCGCCATCGGGCAGGAGAGTGGTCGCCAGCACGAGGCGCGGGCGCACGATTTCGACGGTCGGTTTGGTCACGGGAACACTTCTCGAAAATAAAAACGGCGCCATTTCGGCGCCGCTCAGTGTCGCATCTTGCGGGCTGCGGATCAATTCGCCGCAGATGACCGGAGACGTTCGATCTCGTCCTTGAGCATGAGCTTGCGGCGCTTGAGTTCGGCCAGCTCCTCGTCCGAGCTCGCCGGACGGGTGCGGAGCGCCGCGATTTCGCTGTCGAGTGCAGTGTGACGCTGTTCCAGCGTCTCGAGATGCGTCTCAAGGGACATTCAGGACTCCTTCGTGTTTCCTCTCGCTGCGGCGGGCCGTACCGTGGCCGGACCGTGCCGTACGCCGGAACCGTGCCGACCGCATCGACGACCCTCCCATAAGCTTGGGTCGGCGGGAATGGGGTGCAAGATCATTCTTTGAGAATTTTGTGACGACTGGTATTTGCTGCGACAAGGGCGTGCCGCAGCCGTGGCGCGCGGCAGCATTTGTCAGACCGGGGGACAGATGGCGGATCAGGAACAGGCATCCTTGCGACTTCAGGTAGCAAGGCTGCGGCAGGACCACGCCGATTTCGATGCGGCAATCGATGCGATGGAGACGACCGGTTGTGACCGGTTGCAGATCCAGCGCATGAAAAAGAAGAAGCTCGCGGTCAAGGATCGCCTGCAGGACCTGGAGGACCAGATCCTGCCGGACATCATCGCATGAGCGCGCCCGTGTCGATCATCATGGGAAGCCAGTCCGACTGGTCGACCATGAAGCATGCCAGCGAGACCCTCGACACGCTCGAAATCGCGCATGAAAGCCTGATCGTCTCGGCCCACCGCACGCCGCAGCGCCTCTACGACTTTGCCACCGGCGCCCGGGCACGGGGCGTGAAGGTGGTGATCGCCGGGGCCGGCGGTGCAGCGCACCTGCCCGGCATGACCGCGGCCATGACGCCGCTGCCCGTCTTCGGCGTGCCCGTCGAAAGCAAGGCCCTGTCAGGACAGGACAGCCTCCTGTCCATCGTGCAGATGCCCGCCGGCATACCGGTCGGCACGCTGGCGATCGGCCGGGCGGGCGCGATCAACGCGGCCCTGATGGCCGCCGCGGTTCTGGCCCTCAACGATCCCGCCCTTGCCGAACGGCTGGATGCCTACCGCCAGCGGCAGACGGAAACGGTTGCCACGCACCCCGTGGACGGGGAGCCGGCACGGTGAGCGAGACGACGGCCCCGACCTCCCCCCTGCCCTTCGGCGCGACGATCGGCATCGTCGGCGGCGGCCAGCTCGGCCGCATGCTGGCATCGGCCGCAGCGCGCCTCGGCTACCGCACGGCGGTGCTCGATCCGGACCCGGACTGCCCCGCCGCCCAGACTGCCAACAGCGTGGTGGTCGGCGCCTACGGCGATGCGCAGGCTCTGGCGGAACTGGCCCGCCGCAGCGATGTCATCACCTTCGAATTCGAGAATGTGCCGGTGGAGCCGCTCCGCCGGCTCGAGCGCATCAAGCCCGTCCACCCGCCGGTCGCCGCCCTGGAAGTGGCGCAGGACCGGGTGACGGAAAAAGCGTTCCTGAACGGCATCGGCATCGCCACGGCGCCCTGGCGCGCCGTCGACGATGCGGCCGAGCTCGAGCATGCGCTCATCGACCTTGGCACGGACGCCATCCTGAAGACCCGCCGGCTCGGCTATGACGGCAAGGGCCAGATGCGCCTGGCCCATGACGCTCCGACCGAGGGCGTCTTCGAGGCGATCGGCGGCGTCGCGGCGATACTCGAAGGGCGAATCGCCTTCGAGCGCGAAATCTCGATCATCGCGGCGCGCGGCGTCGATGGCAGCATCCGCGCCTTCGACCCGGCCGAGAACGTTCACCGCGACGGGATCCTGCATTCCAGCACCGTGCCGGCCGACGTGTCCGGCGCGGTCGCACAACAGGCCGCGCGGATCGCCGGCAGCATACTGGAGCGGCTCGACTACGTCGGCGTTGTCGGGGTGGAGTTCTTCGTGGCCGCCGATGGGCAGCTTCTCGTCAACGAGATTGCGCCGCGGGTCCACAATTCCGGCCACTGGACCGAGGCGGCCGCCACGATCTCGCAGTTCGAGCAGCATATCCGCGCGGTGTGCGGCCTGCCGCTGGGCGATCCGCGCCGGCACAGCGATTGCGTCATGGAAAATCTTATCGGGGATGCGGTCGAGCGGGCAGCGTCCCTCTGTGCCGAGCCCGACGTCATGCTGACGCTCTACGGCAAGGCGGAGGCGCGCGCAGGCCGCAAGATGGGCCATTTCACTCGGATTCTGCCGCGCCAGGCCCCGCGCGGAGATTGACAAGCACGCTTGGCGCGTCTATCCCCTGCGCCATCCAAAGGCGCTTCGGGAACGGGGCGCCATTTTTAACGCGACGGCATGATTTAGGATTGATCGTCGCCTGTCCAACATACCGACGGTCGAGTGTCATGAAGATCAAGAATTCCTTGAAGTCGCTCAAGGGTCGCCACCGGGCAAACCGCATGGTCCGCCGCAAGGGGCGCATCTACATCATCAACAAGCAGGCCCCGCGCTACAAGGCGCGCCAGGGCTGACGCTGGCAGGCCGGCCCGGCTTTCTGTCGGGGCTGCCCGCAAAGTTGCTTTGACGAAGCGCATGAGCGGTCTAATATCCGCGCATGCGCTTCGTTTCGTTTCTGCCCCTTCTGTGCCTCTTCGCCGCCGCAGCGCCTGCCGCGGCACAGGAGGCTGCTCCCCGCGCGGCACCGGAGATCGAGGCGATCGCACCGGACGGCCTGCTGCCGCCCGATGATTCTGCGCCGCCGCCAGCCATCGCCCCGATCGACAAGCCGGCGCGCCTCGATGCGCTCTTCGACGATCTGCGCCGGGAGCCACACCGCGCCCGTGCCGAGCGCATTGCGCGGCAGATCCAGTCCATCTGGAACGACAGCGGCAGCCCGACGGTCGATCTTCTGCTCACCTGGTCGGAAAAAGCGATTTCGGACGACAAGCTCCCCGTCGCCTTCGATCTGATCGAAGAGGGCGCCGCGCTGCAGCCGGAGAATCCGGAAATCTGGAACCGCCGCGCCATGCTGAATTTCCGGCGCGGCCAATACGGCCTGGCGATTGCCGATGTGACACAGGTCCTGGCGCGGGAACCCCGCCACTACCCTGCCCTGCTCGGCCTTGGCGCCATGCTGGAGGAGCTCGGCCGCGACAGGGCGGCGCTGGAGGCCTATCGCCGCGCGCTCGACGTCTATCCCACGCTCAAGGATGCGCAGGACGCCATGGCGCGGCTGGCCGACAAGATGGCAGGCGAAAGGGCGTGAGCCGACGGGTTCGACGGCCCGCCCTACGTACGCTTTGATCACGCACGGTCGATAGAGCGGCCGACCTGTTGGCAAGACTGCCGCAACGCTGACCACGGAACGATGATCCGCTCCGCTGCCGATACTGGGTTCACGCGCGCGGGGCTGCCATAGCGGCAAGCTTGCCGACCGTCTTCATGTTCCGCGCCGTCCCGTGCTTTGCGCCCGGTATGCGAAGCCGGGAGCCGGACATGCCGTCCGGATAGAGCACGAACATCTCGCGCCGTCCCACCCGTAGCTGTTCGTTCCGGAGTCCCGTCACGCCCTCCAGCGGATCGACAGGCAGCGGCCCGTCCACGAAGAGCGCCATGACACGATTGCCCGGCGCGTCGCAAAACGGGTTGCGAGCGAGCGTGTCTGCCATCTCGGCCGCACTCCGCACGATCACGCCGACTTGCCTGCCGGCATAGGCCTGCAGCCGATCCTCGAGCGCCGATCGCACGCGATCCTCCGGCGCATCGCTTTGAAAGACGACATTGCCGCTGGCGATATAGGTTCTCACTGACACAAACCCGGCCGCCTGACACATCTGCGCCAGCGCTGCCATCGGCAACGTGCCGGTACCGCCCACATTCACGGCGTGAAGCAGGGCGCAATAGACCGTCATACCGGGTGCCCCGATCCTGGATCGACCGTGCCGCGTGGCAGGCGCCGAGGGCAAATCCTGCTGGACGGCGCCTCACCCCTGCAAACGAACCCTGCGGCCCGTTTGCAGGAGTGCGAGCCGCCGGTCAGACGGCGGAGAGGCCGTCGGAGCCGATATAGGCGATGCGCAGCATGTTGGTGGCGCCGGGGGTGCCCAGCGGCACGCCGGCCGTGACGATGATCCGCTCGCCCGGGCGGGCATGGCCCTGTTCCACGGCGACGCGGCAGGCCTTGTCCACCATGCCTTCCAGATCGGTCGCATCATCGGCCAGAACGCAATGCACACCCCAGGCAAGGCACAGCCGACGCGCCGTGGCGACCTTGGGCGACAAAGCGAGAATCGGCAGAAGCGGCCGCTCGCGGGAGGTGCGCAGCCCCGTGGTTCCGGTGGAGGTGTAGGTGACGACAGCCGCCACGCTGAGCGTCTCGGCCATCTGCCGTGCGGCCAGGGAGACGGCATCCGCGCCCGTGGCTTCCGGCTGGGAGCGCTGTGCCGAAATGATGCTCGCATAAAGCGGGTCGCGCTCGATCTGGCAGGCGATGCGATCCATCATCTCCACGGCTTCCACCGGGTAGTCGCCGGCTGCCGATTCGGCCGACAGCATGATCGCGTCGGCGCCCTCGTAGACAGCGGTGGAAACGTCCGAAACCTCGGCGCGCGTGGGCACCGGCGCGGTGATCATGGATTCCAGCATCTGCGTGGCCACGACGACGGGCTTGCCGGCCTTGCGGGCCGCGCGGGTGATGCGCTTCTGGATGCCCGGCACCGTCTCGAGCGGCAGCTCGACGCCGAGATCCCCGCGCGCCACCATGATGGCGTCGGACATTTCGATGATCTCGTCCAGCCGCTCCACGGCCTGCGGCTTCTCGATCTTGGACAGGAGGCTGGCGCGGCCGCGGGCGACCTTGCGCGCCTCTGCCAGGTCTTCCGGGCGCTGGATGAAGGACAGGGCGATCCAGTCGACCTCTTCCTCCAGGACGGCGAGAAGATCGGCGTGGTCCTTCTCTGTCAGGGCGCCGGTGGCGAGCGTGGTATCGGGCAGGCTGACGCCCTTGCGGTTCGATATGTTGGTGCCGGCCACGACGACGCATTCGATGCGCTGCCCGTCGGACGCCACGGCGCGAAGCTGCAGACGCCCATCATCGATCAGGAGGCGATGGCCCGGACGGACCGCTTCCAGGATTTCGGGATGCGGCAGGTAGACGCGTGTCGCGTCGCCCGGCTCGGGATTGCCGTCCAGGGTGAAGGTCTGACCGGCCTTCAGTTCGACCTTGCCGTCGGCAAAGGTGCCGACCCGCAGCTTCGGGCCCTGAAGATCCGCCAGAATGCCGATGGGCCGCCCCACTTCGCTTTCCACCTTGCGGATGCGGCGGACCAGCTCGCGCATCAGATCATGGCTGGAATGGCTCATATTGATGCGGAACACATCCGCTCCCGCCTCGAACAGCCGCTTGATCATGACCTCGTCGGAGGAGGCGGGACCCAGGGTGGCCAGGATCTTTACATGGCGATTGCGCTTCATTGCTCTGCACTGCTCCCGCTTGGGGTTTCGGTCAGCTGCACCATCCAGCTGCCTTGCTGGCCGGTGTCATACTCCCGAAAACCCATTTCCTGAAACCCGCGTGCAAAACAATCTTTCACATCGACGACGCGAAACTCGTTCTCGGCGATGCACATCTGAACATCGCCGGCCCAGCGGCTGCGCCCCTGGTCGTCCTCGGCATAGAGGTAGTAGAATCGGGACTTGAGATTGCCTTCAACCACCGATCGACAGGCGGAGGGCGGGATGCGCCACCAGCCTTCGCTGATCCACCCTTCGGCATCCCGGTAGCCGATCGCCACGCCTACCAGGGTCTGCGTGCCGTTGCAGACGCGGAAGTCGGCGCGCGCGGCCGACGGTGCGGCCAGGCTGGCCGTGACCGCGACGCCGGCGATGATGAGGCCATTCCGCACCGTGCCGCGCCATGCTTCTGTCACCCGGAAAGACATAAGTACAACCTCCACGGTAGAGGACCGGGCGGCGGACCCTCTGGCCGCGCCGCCTCAACGTTGAACCGGCGTCGGCGACACGAGTATCGACCGACGGCATGAAAGGAAAGAGCGAGATGGACGAAAGCACGAAAACGCGAATCGCCTGGGAAGCCGCCGCCTTTCGGCGCCTGCGCCAGCATTTGATGGAGCGTACCGACGTTCAGAACATCGACCTGATGAACCTGACGGGATTCTGCCGCAACTGCCTTTCCGACTGGTACAGGGAGGCAGCCGAGGAATCGGGCGTTCCGATGACCAAGGAAGCCGCACGCGAAAATTTTTACGGCATGCCCTATGACGAATGGCGCGCCCGCCACCAGACGCCGGCGGAGCCGGCGGCCAGGGACGCCTTCGAACGCAACCGCCCGAAGGGCGAATAGCGGGCCATCAAGCATATCGTAACCAATCGCCGTCATCGACGGCGTTCTCGTCGCGCGGCTTTTCTGCTATCGGCACGCCAACCGAAGACCGTATACGGGCCGCCCCGCCGCGACGCGCCCGAACCATGGAAGTATAAGGAACGCGAATGATGGATTCCCCCGCAGATACGAACGTGGCCGGCGAAGAGCTGCGCTCCTTCGTGGAGCGCATCGAGCGGCTGGAGGAAGAGAAGAAGACGATCAGCGACGACATCAAGGACGTCTACGGCGAGGCCAAGTCCCGCGGCTACGACGTGAAGGTGCTGCGCAAGATCGTCTCCCTCCGCAAGCAGGACGCCAACGAGCGTCAGGAACAGGAAGCGATACTGGACCTGTATCTCCAGGCGCTGGGCATGTCCTGAGCCCATGCCCGCCGGCCCCGGGCAAGAAACGGGGCCGGGCGACGGGCATCGTCAGGCCGTGGCCCGGCGATCGTCCTGGCCAAGATCACGCAGTTCGAGCTTCTCGGCATTGGCGTATTCGGCCTCGGCCTCGTCCAGGGCCAGGCGCGCGGCGTCAAGCTGCACACGCAGCTCCTGCACCGAATTCATCAGATTGTCCCGCCGCACCCGCGCCGCCTTGGCGAAGGTCGGATAGGCGAAGTGGGTGATGTCGGTGATGCCGGAGCGCTTCTCCTCGCTCGCGATCTGGGCGTCCAGCTCGGCGGCCATGCGCTCGAACTCGGCCATCATCAGATCGAGCTGATCGACCTGCCGACGCTTCTCCCCGAGTTTGAAGCGTGCGAGGCGCACGAGATTTTCACGCTTGGCCATGCGAATCGTCCCGGTTCTGGGGCGTCGGCCGGTTTGACCGTCGCCGGTTGTTCACTCCGCGCCACCGGCCTCGGACAAGGCTCGGCCGATAGGACTTAACGGTCTGTTTACGCGCACCGTTAATCATAGGTCTTAGTCTTTAAGGCCGGGTAAACCGCGCCGCCATGCCGCTCCAAAAGGGCAAGCAGGGCAGCGCGAATGCCCTGCGGGGACGGACCCGGCGCCGGCGCGGATACGCGTTTGGGTTGTTGGGAATCAATGAATTCAACCCGTTCCCGACCGGGTCTTAAGAGGATTGTTAACCAATCCATGTCACGGTTCGGAAAACTGGATGAATCAGACCTTAATTCGGCGAGGGCCGCCCGGCCGAATTGACTGAGAGGGGAACTGGATGCGCGTTCTTTTGATCGAGGATGACAGCGCGATTGCTCAGAGCATCGAGCTGATGTTGAAGTCCGAGAGTTTCAACGTGTACACCACCGATCTCGGTGAAGAGGGCGTCGATCTCGGCAAGCTCTATGATTACGACATCATTCTCCTGGACCTGAACCTTCCGGACATGTCCGGCTACGAGGTTCTGCGCACGCTGCGCCTGGCCAAGGTGAAGACGCCGATCCTGATCCTGTCCGGCATGGCCGGCATCGAGGACAAGGTCCGGGGCCTGGGCTTCGGCGCCGACGACTACATGACCAAGCCGTTCCACAAGGACGAGCTGGTGGCCCGCATCCACGCCATCGTGCGCCGGTCCAAGGGCCATGCCCAGTCGGTCATCATCACCGGCGAACTGACGGTCAACCTCGACGCCAAGACGGTCGAGGTCAACGGCCAGCGCGTCCATCTGACCGGCAAGGAATATGCCATGCTGGAGCTTCTATCGCTCCGCAAGGGCACGACGCTGACTAAGGAAATGTTCCTCAACCATCTCTATGGCGGGATGGACGAGCCCGAGCTGAAGATCATCGACGTCTTCATCTGCAAGCTGCGCAAGAAGCTCGCTACGGCGACCGAGGGCAAGAATTATATCGAAACCGTCTGGGGTCGCGGCTACGTGCTGCGCGACGAAGAGGGCGAGACGCAGGCCGCCTGACCGGCGCTGCCGTCCGCGAGCCAGGCTGACTTACAAAAGAAGGGCGCGCGACCCAGCCGGTCGCGCGCCCTTCTTCGCGTCTGAGGATGGCCTTCGCCGGCCTTCAGCCGAGGCGACCCGATACCGTGAAGACGGCCGTGTCCCCCTCCTGCCGGAGTTGGACGTCGAGCCCGGTCTCCTGCGCCAGGAGAAGGGCGTAATAGGGCTGCACGCCATGCGCATCCACGGGCTCTTCGTCGCGCCCTTCCAGAAGCGCCACGAAACGTGCCGGCACGCGCAGCGGCTGGCCCTGCGCCGTCAGGACGATGTCGACATCTGGCCCGACGGAATTGAGGTCGATCGTCACGGACGGGCCGCGCGGCACCGAGGCATTGGCCACCAGGAGCAGGTTCAGGATCAGCTTGGCGATGTTCTTCGGAACATAGGCACGGGTGCCGTTCCAGGTCAGCTCCGCGCGTTCGAACTCCATGAAGCCCCGCGCCACCGCCTCCGCATCGCCAAGATCGATCTCGGCCGCGGTGGAGCCCGATGCGCCATAGGCGATGCGCGCGAATTGCAGCTTGGCGACCGCGCTGCGTGTCGATTTGCGCACCAGGCCCATCGACTCCTCGTCATTGGGGAATTCGTCGAGGAGCTCCAGCCCGCTCTGCACGGCGCCGACCGGCGAGATGATATCGTGGCACAATCGGCTCGCCAGGAGTGCGGCCAGATCGGGCGCGGACAGCGGGGGCAGTTCGTTCATGGGCGGGAGGGTCCCTTTTTCTCGTCTTGTCTTCGGCGGCGCGACTGCTGCGCCCTCGGCGCGCGAATCGCCTTTGGCGCGAAACTAGAGCCTTTCCGCGCCCGAGGGAACAAACCGGCCGGGCCGGTTCCGGCGGCACCCTCAATAAAATGAGGTATGGTACGTTAGCGAAATAAAAACCTTGAGGTGTTTCCCTTTCAGTCAGGCTTGAACGATTGAAAAGGAAGCGCGCGATGGTCTCGATCCTGAGGCAGCTTCGCCTTTTCGGCGCAATGCTTGCGGCGACAATATTGGTTGCATTCGCGGGTCCTGCCGCGGCGCAACAAAGCAACGGCTATTCGATCGAAGAGGTCGTGGCGCAAGGCCACAACTTCTTCGGCACGACGGCGGGCGGCCTCGCCTCCGTCGTCGAACATGCCTTCCAGCAGAACGGGGTTCCCAACGGCTACATCCTCGGCGAGGAAGCGGCGGGCGCTTTCATCGGCGGCCTTCGCTACGGCGAGGGCACGTTGTTCACGAAGAATGCGGGCGAACACCGTGTGTACTGGCAGGGGCCGTCCATCGGCCTCGATGCCGGCGGCGACGGCGCCCGCATGATGGTCCTGGTCTACAACCTGCCATCGATCGATGCGATCTATGGCCGGTTCGGCGGCGTCACCGGCAGCGCCTACCTTGTCGGTGGGCTGGGCATGACCGTGCTCCAGCGCGACAACGTGACCCTCGTCCCCGTCAAGACGGGCGTGGGCGCGCGGCTCGGCATCAATATCGGCTACCTCAAGATCACGCCGACGCCGACCTGGAACCCGTTCTGATACGAACGGACGTGCTGCAGGGCGAACCGCGGGGACTTGCCCCCGAAAGAGCCGGATGGCACCAGTGGGGCGCCCATGCGGGCGCCCTTTTCGCCGTAGATGAAGAGTTGTGACCCATGCTTGCCCCGGCGCTGATCTTCATTCTCGGAGCCCTGGTCGCCACGCTCGGCGCCCTCCTGATGGTCCCGCTCGTCTGGCGCAAGGCCCAGAGCCTGGCCTGGCGCGAGGCCGAAGCATCCCTGCCCATGAGCCTGCCGGAAATCCGCGCAGAGGCGGACAAGGTCAGGGCCGAGGCTGCGATGCGCATTCGCCAGCAGGATATCCTGGCTGATACGGCCAGGGAGGAAGCGCGTGTCGCTCGGGCGCAGGCGGGCCGGCTTCAGGCGCGGCTGGTCGAAGCGGCGGCGCCTTTGCCTCTATCCCTCGATCAGGCTGCCCGGCCCGATCCCGCCGCCACGCTGGATGCGCTGCGCGCAAGCCCCCCGGCCAATGCCGACGAGATCGAGGCGCTGAACCGCCGGCTCGAGACGATGGACGAGGATTCGGGCGAGCAGCGGCTGCTGCTGGCCGCAGCGCTCCTGCGGATCGAACAGCTGGAAGCTGAACTCGTGGCCGCACGTCGGCAGGCCAGGCCCGCGCCGCGGCCTGCGCGGGATATGACAAGCATCCTGCAGGATGGCCGCTTCCGCGCGGAAATCGAAGCCCTGGGGGCCATGCCGGACGACCCGGCCAACCGTGCCGCCATCCGCGACAAGCTGGACGACATCGCCGTTGCGGTCACGGTTCTTGCGGCGAAGGACAGCCCCCCGGGGTCTGAGCTCGACAGGCTCCTGACCGCCGCCGCCGCATCCAAGGAGGATGTCACCGGGCGCCTGGGCGGGCTTATCCTTCGTCAGGCGCAGCAGAACGTTCCGTCGTAAACACATGATGCAGGGCGATCGCGGCCGCCGCCGCGACGTTCAGGCTGTCGAGCCCGCCGGACATGGCGATGGACAGGCCCTGACATTGCGACAGGACCGATTCCGGCAGCCCCTCCCCTTCGCTTCCGAAGAACAGCGCGCACCGCGCCGGCGCTGCCCATCGGTCCAGCCGCTGCTCGGCAGCCGGGGTCAGGGCCATGCAGGCATAGTCAGCGGCCAGGAGGTCGCGGACGATCTCCTCCGCCGATCCGCCGCGCCAGAAGGGTACCGTCAGGACCGTCCCGACCGAAACCCTCAAGGATTTGCGATAGAGCGGGTCGCAGCATTGCGCATCCAGGATGATCGCGCGGACACCGAAGGCGGCGGCGTTGCGAAAGATGACGCCCATATTGTCGTGGTTCGACAATCCGCAGGCCACGACGATGGTCCCCCGATCCGGCAAGGCCCCGGCGCCGGCCCCGGCCCCGCGCACTGCGCCGGAGCGGCGCCCCTGCGCCAGAATGCCGCGATGGACGTGAAATCCTGCGATCGTGTCCATGACCGGCTGCTCGACCACATAGACGGGCGCCGACATGGCGATGCCTGCATAGCGACGCGCAAACCCTTCCTGCCTGTGGCGGGAGACGAGAAAGGCGACGGGCGCGAACTCTCTTGCGCGCAGGAGGTGGTCGATGACAACCACACCTTCAGCGATGAAATCGCCCTGGCGCACCAGATCGCGCTCGCGAATCTGCGCGAAAGGAGCCAGGCGCGGGTCATCCGCGCGATCGATCGCCACCATGTCCATGCCGCCTGATGGCCCATCCCGGCACGGCGATCAAGCAGGCGCGAAAAGCCCGGCGAAGGACTTGCCAAGCCGAAACGTTCCATCTATATCGGCCCAACACCGACGGGCGCCCATCGTCTAGCGGTTAGGACGGCGCCCTCTCACGGCGCAAACAGGGGTTCGATTCCCCTTGGGCGTACCACCTCTATCCTTCCTCGTTCGTTGATGGTGCTATCCGGTGCGCTGCCGACACGCGCTCCGGTTCCGGCCGTTTCTGTTCCAGCCACGCGTCTCTTCCCTCGCCGATCTCACGCAGTGCTATCGAATCGGCGCGATCCACTCTATCTGGAGTTTAGAACAAAAGGAGAACACGCCATGCCCTCGGGACGATCCTACCAGCGCGATCTGATGGCGCCCGACGGCGCCTATACATGGCTGCAAAAGAAGGTCTTCGTTGCCCTGCGCATGGGGCTGCAGGACATCCCCGTCGACATGCGGCGCTGCTACGCCGAATTGAAGCTGAGAGGCGGCACGACGATGGACGCCATCGCCGTCCAGCAGCGGATCGCCGACCACCTGACCATGGCCGTTCTTCAGAGTGTCGCCATTTCCGAGCGCGCAGATGTGCCTGTCGGACACTCCGCCCGCTGCAATGCGCGAGACCCCGAGCCGATGGAAGAGGCGCCTACCCGAACGTTTTTCAACCCACGATCCTCCGTTTGATGCAGGGCAGCAACACACGCTATTTTCAACCAAAGGATATCCTTCAAAGGTTATTGAATCTTAAGAGATACGGTGACATCTGCTTGTCGTGAAATCCGCAGAACAAAGGGTTATCCACGATGCGCATCTTCAAACTCACCATGTCGGCTGCAGCCTTCTCGCTCGTCGCCATCGCTTCGGCGCAGGCCGCGGACGTCGTCTTCGAAGAGCCGACCGCTCCGGTCGCCCCGGCGCCTGTCGCTGCCTATGACTGGAACGGCGCATATGTGGGCGCCTTTGCCGGCGGCGCCACGGGCGATGCGACCATCGATTACACCTATACGGGCGCGCCCGCGTCCAACGAAGCGAAGTCGGACCTGTCGGGCTTCCTGGGCGGCCTTCAGGCCGGCTACGACGTGCAGTTCGATCAGCTCGTCGTCGGCGTCCGCGGCAGCGTCGCCTATTCCACTGTCAAGGCCAAGGTGACACTGGACGGCACGACCGACGTCCCGCTTGAAGACAAGTTGACTTATCTTGCCACGGCCGGCGCACGCGTGGGCTTCGCGCTCGACCGCTTCCTGCCTTATGTTCATGGCGGCGCCGCATTCGGCTCTTCCAAGGCCAGCTACACCACAAGCACCGAAACGAAGCTCGACGACGTTTCGAAGATCGGCTGGACGGCTGGCGTCGGCGGCGAATATGCGCTGACGGACACGGTCTCGATCGGCGCCGAATATGGCTATGTCGACCTCGGCAAGGACAAGATGGACTTCGCCAAGGGCGCCACGCTGGCATCGACGCTCGGCGCGGCCAATCTCTCGGCCAACGAAGACCTAACGCTCCATACCTTCAAGGCTTCGGTCAACTACCGCTTCTAAGACGGCCAGTCTGCAAAGAAGGGGCTCCGCCATGTGCGGGGCCCTTTTCGTTTGTTGACCCCTGATCGGACGCATCCGGCCTTGTCACGCCGTCTGACGGTAAAGCCAAAGCTACAAGCTTGCTTCACACGATAGCGATGCTCCGCTCGGCATGGGCTACCGGTCCCGTACAGTGATCGAACAGCCGATAAGAGACAGAGCCGATCAATGGCGGCCAAGCTGCTCGACCAACAGATAAGCCCTTGCCCGTCAGCGCCCTTGTCCCGTCTCCTCGGTTCGTTACAACGCAGCCGAGTATAGGCTGTGCAACAGCTCGCGCCTGCAATACGCGTTCAGCGGCCGGCGCCGTTGGCCCGGCGCATCTCGCAAGACTGCGTAGCGTGCAAGCCGCGAACACCCCGGCTCCGCGATCCATTTCTTCATTCACCGCTGACTGGCCAAGCATGCTGCTTACGCCTGAAAGCCCGGCAAAGGGACGGGTTGGCATACGGTAGGCCACCGACCCGCTTGCCGGTCCCGTCCAGCACCGCGCCATCGCAGTGCCTGTAAAAAATTTCTACAAACCCGTGCCCGCCTGCAGGCGGCTGGCTGGCCCGTCGGTCAGCTCTTGCCGCCCAGGATGATCGCCCGCAGCTTGGCGGCCAGGGCGTCGTAATCCTCGTCGAAATGGTGGCCGCCGCCGGTCTCGATCTTGCGCGCCGTGGCGATAGAGGGCGCCGTGCAGGCGGTTTCGTCGTCTTCTTCGCCATAGACGCAAAGAACCTTGTCCTGGGGCAGCGCCGCCACGGCGGGAACGACCTGCTTCTCGCCCGTCGCCATGCCGAACCAGCCGCCCACCGAGATTTCGAAGCCGGTCTTTTGACCCGGCGCCAGAAGGGCGATCAGATCGGTGCGGTCGCGCCAGGCCTTGGGTATGCTCGGCCAGGCGAAGGGCAGCGTATCGGCACCGAAGGAATAGCCCATGATGGCCACCGGAACGTCCTTCGGAATCATCGCATTGTCCAGGATGGCGCCGATATCGTCGCCCATCTGCTGCGGCGTTTTCTCGGACCAGAAGTAGCGGAGCGAATCCACCCCGATGACGGCGATCCCGTGCTGGGCGAACCAGTCGCCGATGGACTTGTCGAGATCCCGCCAGCCGCCATCGCCGGAGAAGAACAGCGCCACGGCCTCCGTCTTGCCGGCCGGCCGGGACGCGATGATCGGCATGGCGGTCGCGTCGCGCTCAGCCAAGGCAAGGGCGG
>NZ_BBWR01000007.1 GCF_001463905.1 Aureimonas frigidaquae | reverse complement strand
GCCAAGGCAAGGGCGGCGTCCGCCGTTGCGGCGCGAGCCGCATCCGCATCCGGCGCCGCGGCGAAGCGCGCATGATCGGCCGTGTCGGCGCCGAGGCCCGCCGGCCGTCCCGCCGCGACGAAGGTGAAGGGCTCCGGCAAGGTTGCGGCCAGGTCATAGGCATAGCCGCCGGCCTGTCGGCTCGCCACGGCGCCGTCGCAGATGGGCAGGCGCGTATCCAGCGTTGCCGCAGCATTTAGCGCAACGCCGCCGGCCATCGTAGCCGCCGGGGAATCGGCAACGGCGGCATAGGCGAGAACGCCGCCCCGCCCCTCGCCCACGACGACGGGGTGGGAGTAGGTGTCCAGCGCCAGGACGTGCTGCACTTCCTTGGCAATGCCCTCGATATCGGAGCCGGCATAGAGGCAATCCTCGGCATCTTTTTGAAGGGCAGCCATCCAGTCGTCGAGCCGCACCGGCAGCACGATCAGGCCGTGCTCCACCAAGGCATTCGTCAAGGCGCCGTCCGGCGCGGCGCCGGCATCCGAAATCTGGATCGCGACGCCTTGCGCATCGCCCGCCGGCACGATCGCACGCACATTCATGAGGTTCTCGGCCGAGACGGTCACCTCGCGCCGGCTGCCCGGCCAGTGGAGGTGGCCCGTCCACCAGAGGGCCGCGCCACCGGCGCAGGCAAGAAGGAGGGCGGCCAGAAGGGCGTGCCGGAGCGATTTCATATCGATTACCCTTCCGAAGGCCGGCGGGAGATGAGGGACGTCACGTCGATCAGGGACCTGGCCGTGTCGAGGCCACGCGGGCAGATCAGATAATGCGGCGACCAGACGGGCCCGAACTTTTGCTTGAAGCCCCGCAAACCGTCGAAACTGTAGAGATCGTTGCCGCGGCGGTAGAGGAGCGATCCGAAACGGTTCCACCGCGACGCGCCCCGGCGATCGACGAGGCCGGACAGCGGTGCCGCGCCCAGATTGAACCAGCGATACCCTTCGTCCTTGGCGGCCATCAGGACGTGACCGAACAGGGCGTCCATGATCCCGCGCGACAGGTTGGGCACATGGCGCATCAGGTCGATGGACATTTCCTCGTGATGTCCCGACCGCCACAGATTGGCGAAGGCCACGACATGCCCGTCCTTGCGCATCACGGCATGATCGAAGTTCGACAGATAGGCGGGATCGAAATAGCCGAGCGAAAAGCCCTTTTCCGCGCCGGACTTCATGTCCAGCCAGGCATCGGAGACGGCGCGCATCTCGTCCAGGACGGTGGGCACCTCGGCCGCCGGCAGAATGGCGAATTCCAGCCCCTCGCGTTCCGCCTTGCGCATGGCGGTGCGCAGATCCTGACGTTTGGCGCCGGACAGGGTGAACTGCTCCAGGTCCACCCGCGCGACTTCGCCGAGCTTCAGGGCCGTCAGCCCCATGTCCAGGAAGAGCGGCAGGTGCTCGACGCCGACTTCGTAGAAGACGGGCCGCAAGGCGCGCCTGTCGGCCATGTCGCGGAAGGCCCAGGCGAGCTCCGCCACCTTGTCCGGTGCGGCGACCGGCTCGCCCAGGGCGATCAGACTGCCGCCGGACTGGGCATACATGACGAAACCGGTCCCGTCGTCGGAGACGAGGAAGCGCTTGTCGCCCAGAAGCGCCAGTTGCGCATTGGTGGCGGGCGCGGCCGCGACCAGCGCGCGGACACTGTCCGGCAGGGGATCGACCACACGGTGGCCATGGCGCTGATGGATCCACAATTCGAGCCCCGCCGCCGCCATGACCAGGAAGACCAGGACGCTGGCCCGCAGGAAGCGCGGCGCATCGGCATCGAGCGCGAAGTCCCACCAGAGGGAGTTGGCGTATTCGACATGCGAATAGGCGAAGAAGCCGAGCCAGGCACAGCCGATCAAAGCGGCCATGACGGTGGCGAGCCAACGCCAGTTGAGCGCCAGGGGTGCGTCGTCCTCACGCCGGTAGAAGGCGCGGCGGAAGACGTAGAGGAAGAGGGCGAAGGACAGAAGGACCAGCGACTCCTCCCAGTCAAGGCCCTTGGACAGGGAGAAGACGGCGCCGGCCAGCATCAGGCCGAGCGCCAGCACATAGGCGCGCCACAGACGCCGCGCGAGCCCACGTGCGATGACCAAGAGCGCGACGCCCACGAAGCTGGCTGCCAGATGCGAGAACTCAATGAAGGGCAGCGGCAGAATGGCCGACAGCGATCCGACGCGGGCATCGAGAAGCGGTGTCGCGCCGGAGACGAGCAGGACGAGGCCGCCCAGGAAGGAAAGGCTCGCCGTCAGGGGCGGCGCCATCGGCTCCACGATGCGCGCGGCCATGGCCATCTGCCCGCTCAGCGCATGGCGCTGCAAGGCGATCTCGGACGCGGCGAGCCCGACCATGGTGACGATCAAAGGCATCAGCGTATAGATCAACCGATAGACGACCAGGGCGGCGAGCGCATCCGGCCGACCGCCCAGGCCAAGCGCGGCGACAATCGTCGCCTCGAAGGCGCCGAGGCCCGCGGGCGCATTGGACACGACACCCGCAACCGTCGCCATGGCATAGACGATCGCAAAGACGGTGAAACTGCTGACCGTCCCCTCTGGCAGAAGAACGTAGAGCACGGCGGCGGCTGCCACGACATCCACGATGCCGGCCAGGATCTGCGCCACGGCGGCGCCGCCATTGGGCAATGGCAGGTGCCAGTGCTTGATCCGCACCCCGCGCTCTCCCGTCGCCAGCCACAGGACAAGGACGCTGACCAGAACCAGGATGGCCGCCCCGATCCCGACATCGAGCATAAGGGGGAATTCCTGCAACCACGGAACATCGGCCGGGTCGGCGACCAGCGCCACGCCAACCATGACAGCCAGCGCGAACCACAGGGCGAACCAGGAGATGCCGACGACACGGGCGACATCCACCGGCTCGAAGCCGAAGCGGCGATACACCCGGTAGCGCACGGCCCCGCCGGTCAGAAAGGGGAACCCCAGCGCGTTGGAGATGGCATAGCCCCCCGCCCCGACCAGCGCCGCCACGCTGAGCGGGACGCGACCGGGCGCGGTGTGCTCCACGGCGATGACGTCATAGGCGGCCATGGCCATGAAGCTGACGATGGTGAAGGCCACCGCGGCCAGGAAGGTCGATACGGGTATGGCGGCGATGGCCGGCCCGATCATGTCGAGCGGCGTGTCATCCAGAAGCCGTGACAGAGTGAGGAAGGCCAGAACAGTGATGGCAAGGCCGACGGCGAGGGTCAGCCAGTTGCGCGTGGATGGACGGCGGAGCCAGGCGGTAAATCGCGCCATGCCAGAACCCTCGACCATTCCTGCCATCCCTTTGCGTCGCGCGGGGCCAGCCCTTGCGCCGACGCCGCATCACGCAGCCATCACGCTTTCTTTACGGCAACTCGAAGGCGGAGATGCAACATGAAAACGCCGGCCCAGGGGGCCGGCGACGGATTCATACACAGGAATTTCGTGCGATTGGGTGTTGGGTCAGCGGCCACGACGGCGCTTGTGGCCCAGGCCCATCTGCTTTGCGAGGCGCGACCGGGCCGCAGCATAGTTGGGAGCGACCATCGGGTAGTCGGCCGGCAGATCCCACTTCTCGCGGTACTCTTCCGGCGTCAGGTTGTAATGAGTCATGAGATGGCGCTTGAGAGACTTGAACTTCTTCCCGTCCTCGAGGCAGATGATGAAGTCGTCCGAGACGGACTTCTTGACCGGCACTGCCGGCTTCGGCTTTTCGACCGGCTGGGCGGCCGGTGCCGCCGTCGTACGGCCGAGCGCACCGTAAACATCTGAAATCAACGCAGGAAGTTCGGCAACCGGCACGGAATTGTTGCTGACATACGCCGCAACGACTTCTGCCGTCAGCTCCATCAGCATCTCGTTGTTATCGACGCTTTCGTTCCGTTCCATTGCCATACCTCGTTCGTGAGCGCATCAGGGCGCTCTTCAAAATTCTTCGGAAACAGAGTCCTGCCGCGCGGGGAAAGTGCGCCCATCCACTGCTCGAAAGGACATATAAAGTCTGTGTATTTACGGAGCTTCGACTGTTGTCAAGACGGCTAAAGCAAAATTAACTTTCCGAAAGGTCATCATTGCAATGGATCTTCCTGGCTGATTGCGCAGTGAACGACCAATCCAAAGATGTTGAACGCTTCCACAATGACATGAAACCATCCACCGAAAGTCCAGTCGCGACAGCCGTATAATAGAGCTGCTTCTCTCAGCCGTTCGGATCTCGGCCTTGAGGGCTGCCACCGGGATGCAGATGCACGCGTCACATACGAAAAGGCCCCCGGAACTGACCGGGGGCCTTTTGGTGATTACGGTAGTCTGGATGCAGCGCGGCTATTGTGGGCCGAATCGCTCCGACGGGAAGGCCACCGGTACGTTGACGACCAGCATGGATGGGGAAAGTCGCTCACCCTTCCCGCCGGTCAGCTCCGCAACCTGCAGGGGCTGGGTGATCTCGGTCGCCGTCGCGATGCGGGAGGTGATCGCGGCTTCGTCCAGCGGGTCGGGATCGGAGGAACCGATCCGCCCCCCCTTAGAGGCGATAGCAGGTGCTTCTGCCGCAGCGGTCGCGGCGTCTTCGACGACCTGGCGCGGCGCAGGCTGCGGTGTTTCCAGCGCGGCAAGGAGCGTCGAATGCGCAGCCGGTTCGTCCGTGGCGGGCGCATCGGAAGCCATGGCGGGCTCGGCGGCGTCTGCAGCATCGACCGTGGCCGGCTCCGCCGCATCGGCTGTCTCGAGCACGGGCTCTTCGACGGCGCTCGGCATGCGCGGGGTCGGGTGAGCGACCGGGACGGAGAGTTCCGCCTCCGCCGCGCTGGCCGTGCGTTCAGGCACAGAGGCCGACAGGATCGCATCGGCAATGGCATCGGGGGCCGGGACCGCATCCTGGCGCGGCGTCGCCGCAGCCTGGAGCACCGCCGCAAAGGGGCGTCGGCTGGGCGTCGGCACCGCATAGGCCAGTTCCCCGGCTGCCGAGGCGGGCTCCGCCACGGCGGCGACTTCCACCGGTGCAGGCTGCGGCTCCACGGCGCGCGCCGGTGCGGAACGCGGCATCGGAATATTGGCGACAGCCACCGCAGCGGGTTCGGCGGCGGGCGGCGGCGCGGCGGGAATGCCGGCTGAGGGTGTCGGAACGCCGGCCGCCGGCGTCGGCGCACGGCTGCTGGTGTCGAATTGCGGGCGGTCTGGCATGGCCATGCCGGATGGCAGCGCGGCGGCGACCGGCGCAGCAGGCTGCGGCGCAGCGGCCCGGCGCGGCGCGGGCGTCGGCTGGATGGAAGCGATGGCGATTTCGGGCTCGGGCGTCGGAGCCGGCTGCGGGGCCTGGCGTGCCGGTTCCCGCGTGCGGCGCGGCGCCGGGGTCGGGGCGGCCTCCATCTCGGCGTTGTCTTCCGCCTCGTCGTTGCCACCGCCGAAGATGCGCGCCAGAAGGGACTTGCCGCGACGGGTCTCTCCCGCGCTGGCGATCTGGACATCGCCGGCAGCGCCCTTGCGCCGGTTGTAGGACGCCATGGCCTGCTCGTAGCCCGGCAGCGGCTTGCCGTCCGAGGGAAGGTAGATGGTGTTGCCGCGCGGGAAGATTTTGGCCAGTTCCGACCGGCTCATGCGCGGCCAGTAGCGGCCGTTGCCGCTGTCGAAATGGACGAAGGGCGAGCCCGACCGCGGATAATATCCCACGCCGCCGAGCTGCAACTTCAGCCCGATCTCACGCAGGCGGCGGAGCGGCACGTCGGTCGTGTAGAAATCGATCGCCTTGCCGGACATATGGAGGCTGCCGCCGGCGACGCCCGAGGAACGCGAGCGGAGCATGTTGTTGGTCTTGGGGGAGCGGTAGCCGCCGAGCACCTGGATGTAATCGCGCGTGCCGGACTGCTGTTGCATCTCCCACATGATGTCGAGCAGCGCCGGATCCATCCGGGTGGGTTTGTTCTCCCGCCAGTCGCGCAGGGCCCAGTTGGCCTGCTTCAGTCCTTCGGCCAGGTACTTGCCGTTGCGCTTGTAGGTGATGACGGACTTTTCGCCCAGGTGTACGTGCTGCAGGCGCAGCGTTCGGGTTTCCGCCTTGGCCGCCATACCGGGGCCGGCCAGCACCACGAGCCCGGTCGCCAGGATTGTCGCGGCACGCACCATGCGTCGCATGGCGCTTGCTTTCGTTCCGAGCATTCGGTCTTTTCCCCTCGCTAGCGAGTGCGGCGCCTGTCGATCGTCCCCGGGCACCAACCCCGAATTCATGTGCTTGCAGTGTCGAATAGATGAGCCGAACTGCGGCATGAAAATGACATCTGCCTATTTGTTTCCTTATTACAAAAGAAAATGGTTAAGGCGCAATGAAGGTAATGCGAAAGGACTCCTCCCCCTCGATGACGAACTCCGTAGCCACCCAACCCCACGACGCCGCCCCGCTGGGCGACCTGCCGCGCTGGAACCTGTCTGATCTGTACCCCGGCATGGACAGTCCGGAGCTGAAGGAAGACCTCGCCCGCTCCGATGCCGACGCGGCCGCCTTCCAGGAGCGCTGGCGCGGACAGCTAGCGCAGGAAGCGGCGCGCCCCGGGGGCGGCGCCCTTGCCGAGGCGATCCATGCCTATGAGCGGCTGGAAGACCGGCTCGGCCGGCTCATTTCCTATGCGGGGCTCATCTATGCCGGGGATACGTCCGATCCGGCCAATGCCAAGTTCTACGGGGATATCCAGGCGCGGGTTACGGACGTATCGGGCCGTCTCCTGTTTTTCGGGCTGGAGCTGAACCGGATCGAGGACAGCGTGATCGACGCCGCCATGGCCGACAACGCCGCCCTTGCGCATTACCGCCCATGGCTGGAAGATCTGCGCCAGGAAAAGCCGTTCCAGCTCGAAGACCGGGTCGAGGAGCTGTTCCTCGAAAAGGCGATGACCGGCGCCGGGGCCTGGAACCGCCTGTTCGACGAAACCATGACGAGCCTGCGCTTCCGGGTGCGGGAGCGTGAACTGTCCATCGAGGAAACCCTCAACCTGCTGCAGGAGGATGACGGGGCGCTGCGCCAGGAGGCCGCGCAAGCTCTGGCGGATGTGTTCCGCTCCAATCTGCGCCTGTTCAGCCTGATCACCAACACGCTGGCCAAGGACAAGGAGATTTCCGACCGCTGGCGCGGCTTCAGCGACATCGCCGACAGCCGCCACCTGGCGAACCGCGTCGAGCGCCCCGTCGTGGATGCGCTGGCCAGCGCCGTCGAGGCTGCCTATCCGTCCATATCGCACCGCTACTACAGGCTGAAGGCCGGCTGGCTCGGCCGCGATGCGCTCGATCACTGGGACCGCAACGCGCCCCTGCCCGGCGTGGAGCGCAAGCCCATCGGCTGGACCGACGCGCGTGACACCGTCCTATCGGCCTATGCGGGCTTTTCGCCCCGCATGGCCGAAATCGCCGGCCGTTTCTTTGCGGAACGGTGGATCGACGCGGGCGTGCGGCCGGGAAAATCGCCGGGGGCCTTCGCCCATCCGACGGTTCCCTCCGCCCATCCCTATGTGCTCGTCAACTATCTCGGCAAGCCGCGCGACGTGATGACCCTGGCCCATGAGCTGGGGCACGGCGTCCACCAGGTTCTGGCGGCGCGCCAGGGCGCCCTGATGGCGCCGACGCCGCTGACCCTGGCCGAGACGGCCTCCGTCTTCGGCGAGATGCTCACCTTCCGCTCGCTGCTCGAAGCCATGCAGGAGCCGCGCCAGCGGCGCGCGCTCATCGCCTCCAAGGTGGAGGACATGATCAACACGGTCGTGCGGCAGATCGCCTTCTATCAGTTCGAGCGCAGGCTCCACACGGAACGGCGCCAGGGCGAGCTGACAGCGGAGCGGATCGGCGCGCTCTGGGTCGAGACGCAGGGCGCGAGCCTCGGCCCCTCCGTGCGGCTCCAGCCGGGTTACGAAACCTTCTGGACCTATGTGCCGCACTTCATCCATTCGCCCTTCTACGTCTATGCCTATGCCTTCGGCGATTGCCTCGTGAACTCGCTCTACGCCGTCTATCGCAAGACGCCGGACGGCTTTGCCGAGCGCTACCTGCAGATGCTGGAAGCGGGCGGCACCCGCCACCATTCGGAACTGCTGGC
Organism: Aureimonas frigidaquae; assembly: GCF_001463905.1. GTDB lineage: Bacteria > Pseudomonadota > Alphaproteobacteria > Rhizobiales > Rhizobiaceae > Aureimonas > Aureimonas frigidaquae. The sequence continues at coordinate 179,874 of NZ_BBWR01000007.1, read as the reverse complement.
CCCCTTCGGGCTGGATGCGACCGATCCCGGTTTCTGGCAGCAGGGCCTGTCTGTCATCTCCGGCCTGATCGACGAGCTGGAGGCGCTGGAGGCCCGCTGAGCGCGGGCCGTCAGTCCAGGCTGTCGCCCCAGTCTGCCCGGCGTGCGGCCTTGAACCTTTCGCCGTCCCGCCGGGTCACAAGGAGCGTGCGCGCGGATCCGTCGGGCGCACAGACCTTCAACCGGACCTTCCCGCTCCCGGCCTGGGGACGGGCCAGGATGCGTTCGGCCGGACCGTCATGCGGCCGGCGCGACACGGCAAGGAAGATGAACTTCTCATCCTCGTAGGGCGCCTCCGCGCCCTTGGCCAGGCGATGCGCCCGGCTGCGCGCCAGCCGCTCGGCGAAGTGGCACCAGTCCGGCGCCTCGATCGGACAGGACAGGGCGTGGGCACAGGGCGCGATCATATGCGCGCCGTCTGCCAGAAGCGCCTCCCGCGCGGCCAGGATGCGCCCCCACCCGGCCGGGGTGCCGGGCTCGACCAGGACGAGCATGTCCCGCGTGAGCGCCCACAGCCGCGCGACGAGGCGGCCGCGTGCCGCTTCGTCCAACTCATCCAGCACATAGGCAAGGGTGACGAGGTCGGCAGGCTGCGCATCGCCGAGCGCCTCTTCGGCACGGCCGTCGATCCAGACCCGTTCCGGCAGGTCGCCGCCCTGCGCCAACCCCTCCCCGCAGGCTCTGATGGCCCGGCTCGCCTCCACCAGGCGGGCATGGTCCAGCGTCTGCCACACGTCGCTGGCCGCCCACAGGACGGTGCCCGGGCCCGCCCCGACATCCAGGAGTGTGCGGGGGGAAAAGCCGGGCGCGCGCCCGGCGGTCTCTATCAGGGCGCGCCGGACGGCCGAGAAGGTGGCCGGCATGCGGGTCGCCAGATAGGCCAGGGCGGCGGCCTCGTCTGCCAGATGCAGGCGGCCGTCGCGCGTTTCGGCACGGTAGCGCCGGGACAATGTGCTTCCGGCGCTGGCCAAAGCACCGATCGAATGGCCGTCGAGCGCGCGGTCGAGTGCGGCCCGCAAAGGCGCCGGTAGTTCCATGTTCGACCTCTTTCCACGCGCCTTCGAACGGGCGGCATCGCGCTCGCCTCTTTTATTTGACAGCAACTTCCGCTAGCCGGAAGGCGACATACACTGCGCGCATTTCCTGCGAAAGGATCAGCCGAATGGCGAAAGACCAACATCCCATCCATGGCGAAATCACCGGCCCGGTGGTGATCATCGGTTTCGGCTCGATCGGGCGGGGCACGCTTCCGCTCATTGAGCGGCATTTCAAGTTCGATCGCTCGCGCCTGGTCGTCATCGATCCGAGCGATGCCAACCGCGCCATACTGGACGAGATGGGTGTTCGCTTCGTGCAGGAGGCCGTGACCCGCAAGAATTACGAGAGCCTGCTGACGCCGCTCCTCACCGAGGGCGAAGGCCAGGGCTTCTGCGTGAACCTGTCGGTCGACACCGGTTCGCTCGACCTGATCCGCCTGTGCCGCCAGCTCGGCGTCCTGTACATCGACACGGTGGTCGAGCCCTGGCTCGGCTTCTACTTCGACGATTCGCTCTCCAACGCCGATCGGACCAACTACGCGCTGCGTGAGACCGTCCGGAAGGAAAAGAAGCGCAATCCGGGCGGGACCACGGCCGTCTCCTGCTGCGGCGCCAATCCTGGCATGGTGTCGTGGTTCGTCAAGCAGGCGCTGGTGGATGTCGCGCGCGATACGGGCCTGGACTTCGAGGAGCCGACCGCCGACGACCGCGAGGGCTGGGCCAAGCTCATGAAGAAGGCCGGCGTCAAGGGCATCCACATTGCCGAGCGCGACACGCAGCGCACCCGCAACCCCAAGCCGATGAACGTCTTCTGGAACACCTGGTCCGTGGAAGGCTTCATTTCCGAGGGAATGCAGCCGTCCGAGCTCGGCTGGGGCACGCACGAAAAGTGGCAGCCCAAGAACGCCAAGGGCCACAAGAAGGGCCCGCAATGCGCCATCTATCTGGAGCAGCCGGGCGCCAACACCCGCGTGCGCACCTGGTGCCCGACCCCCGGCCCGCAATACGGCTTCCTCGTCACGCATAACGAGTCCATCTCGATCTCGGACTATTTCACGGTCCGCGACAAGCATGACGAGGTCACCTACCGGCCGACCGTCCATTACGCCTACCATCCCTGCAACGACGCCGTCCTGTCGCTGCACGAGCTCTTCGGCGCGGCCGGTCATATCCAGCCCGTGCACCATGTCCTGGACGAGGACGAGCTGGTCGACGGCGTCGACGAGCTCGGCGTGCTCCTGTTCGGCCATGCCAAGAACGCCTACTGGTACGGCTCGCAGCTTTCGCTCGAGGAAACCCGCCGCATCGCGCCCTACCAGAACGCGACCGGCCTGCAGGTAACCTCCGCCGTGCTGGCCGGCATGGTCTGGGCGCTGGAGAATCCCAAGGCCGGCATCGTCGAGGCGGACGAGATGGACTACCGCTGCTGCCTCGAGGTCCAGTCGCCCTATCTCGGGCCCGTCAAGGGTTACTACACGGACTGGACGCCGCTGAAGGACCGCCCGGGCCTCTTCCCGGAGGATATCGACGAGAAGGACCCCTGGCAGTTCCGCAACATCCTGGTGCGCTGAAGGCCAGGGATCGGCGGGCGGGCGCCAAACGGCGCCCCTCGCCCCTTTAAGCCCCGGCCGGGAGTCTTAGTATAGTCGTCTGCGCTACAACCCGGCGTTACGGGCCAGCTTTTGGGGAGATTCGATCAATGCGCCATCCACTCAAGGTCTGCGGCATCGCAGCACTCGGCTTCGCTCTGGCGGGGTGTGTTACCGCTCCGATGGACCGCGCGTCGACGGGGCCGAGCCGGATGGGCTTCGACGGACGGTGGGGCGATACCACGGGTGTCGCCGTCTCGACCCTGCAGGGCGGCACCTTCACATCGACCGCTACCGATACCGGATCGGTCCTGGCGCGCGGCACCTACCGGAACCTTTCGCCCACCCGGATCGCCATCGAGTATACGCGCCTGTCGAACGGCGATCGGATCGCCGTCAATTGCGACCAGATGGCAGCCGAACGCCTCGCCTGCGTCAATTCAACGGGAACGCGGTTCGAGCTGACGCGCCGCGCCTGACCATACCGAAAGGCTGCATGCCTCATGGAATTCCTGGCCATCGCCGCGGCCGCGGCGCTCTTCATCGTCTTCGTTCTGGCCGCGGCCATCAAGATCGTGCCGCAGGGGTTCCACTATACGGTCGAAAGCTTCGGGCGCTACACGCGCACATTGCAACCTGGACTCAGCTTCATCATGCCCTTCGTGGAGCGCGTCGGGCACCGCATGAACATGATGGAGCAGGTGCTCGACATCCCGACGCAGGAAGTCATCACCCGTGACAACGCCTCGGTGGCCGCCGACGGCGTCGCCTTCTTCCAGATCCTGGATGCGGCGGCAGCGGCCTACGAGGTGGCGGGCTTGCGCAATGCGGTGCTGAACCTCGTCATGACGAATCTGCGCTCCGTCATGGGTTCGATGGATCTCGACGATCTCCTGTCCAATCGCGACGCGATCTCCGAGCGCATCCTGCGGGTGGTCGATCAGGCGGCCCACAATTGGGGCATCAAGATCACGCGGATCGAGCTGAAGGACATCGCCCCGCCGGCCAATCTGGTCGATGCGATGAACCGCCAGATGATGGCCGAGCGCGGCAAGCGCGCCGAGATCCTGGAGGCGGAGGGCCAGCGCTCCGCCAAGGTGCTGCGCGCCGAGGGCGAGAAGCAGGCCTCCATCCTGGAGGCGGAGGGCCGCCGCGAAGCCGCCTTCCGCGAAGCGGAGGCGCGTGAGCGCCTGGCGCAGGCCGAGGCGGAAGCCACACGGGTCGTGTCCGCCGCCATCGCCGAGGGCGATACGCGGGCCCTGAACTACTTCGTGGCGCAGAAATACACCGACGCCATCGCCAAGCTCGCTTCGGCGAACAACCAGCGCGTCATCCTGATGCCGCTGGAAGCCTCGTCCATGATCGGCGCGCTCGGCGGCATCTCCGAAATCGCCCGCGATGCCTTTGCCCGCCCTGGCAACCAGCCCGGGGCCGGGGCGCAGACGCCGCCGCGCGACTGACATGGGCGCGCTTTTCACCAGCACCGGCTGGGTCATCCTGGGCTTCGTGCTGCTGGGCGCCGAGATGCTTCTTCCGGGGGTCTATCTCCTGTTCCTCGGCGTCGGCGCGCTCGCCATCGGGCTGAACCTCTTGTTCCTGCCGGGGCTTTCCATCGCCAGCCAGCTCGTCGGCTTTGCGCTCGTCTCGGCCGCGGCGGCCGCCGTCGGCTACCGCTGGTACGGCAACCGGACCGCGCCGTCCGACACCGCCGTGAACAGCCGCCGCCAACAGCTCATCGGCCGCAAGGCGCTCGTGTCGGAAGCCATCGTCAACGGGCGCGGCCGGATCCGGCTGGATGACGGCTGGTGGAGCGTTGCCGGGCCGGACCTACCGGCCGGCGCCGCGGTCCGGATCACCGACGTGTCCGGCGCGCTCCTGACGGTGGTGCCGGACGCGCCTGCCGAGGACGCCTCCCCGGCAGCTTAAGCCGCGCCTGCCCGCCGCCGGGTATCAGGCGGAAACCTGCAGGACGTCGTTGAAGCGGTTGAAGGCGCCGCACAGCGCGATGCGCCACGTCAGCTCGACGATCTCCGCGTCCGAGAAATGGATGCGCAATTCCTCGATCACCTTGTCGCGGATGCGATGCCAGTCGCTGGAGACGGCGATCGCATAATCGATCACGAGGCGGTCCACCTCGGTCAGGAGTGGGTAGGCCTTGAGGTCATCGAGCGTTTCCACGCCTTCGAGCACCAGGCCGGCCACGGCCAGTTTCGGGGCATGCTGGTCGATGCAGAAGTCGCACTTGTTGACGAGCGATACGGTGATGATGGCAAGCTCGAGATAGCGCTTGTTCAGGACGGCCTCGTCGGAAAGCTGGGTCAGGAGCTTCCACATATGCTCGAACACGGGCAGGCGGTTCGCCATCACGCCGGCCTGGCCCTCGAAGGGTCCGTAGGCCACCATCCTGTCCCATAATACGTGCTGGTCCTTAGGCAGGTCTTCACGGCGGAGAGCGGGTACACGGGGCATGGGACTGTCCTCAGCTTCTGGATGCGGAATTGGCACGGATGGTAGGATGCTCCCGGCCGAAGCCCGCGGGCTTGACGATGAGCAGGACGACCAGCGCAACCCCGACTGCGATCAGGCGCAGCGCGGCCAGTGTAGCGCCATCCAGCCCCGGCACATAATCGACCAGGAAGCGGCTGCCTTCGAGCACGAAGACCAGGACGAAGGCCGCGACGAGCACGCCCGGATTGCTGCCCCGGCCGCCGCCGACGACGACCATGAAGGCATAGGCGGTGATGATGGCCGTGAACTGGGTCGGATCGATATAGCTGTAATAGAAGGCGTGGAGCGAACCGGCGAGGCCGAGGATCGCGCCTCCCAGGGCGAAACCGCGCAAGCGGATGGTCAGCACCGAGCGGCCGAGCGAGCCGACAATGTCCGGATCGTCGCGCGTCGCGCGCATCAGCCGGCCGAAGGGCGATGCGGCGATCAGCGACAGGACGAGATAGACGACGCACAGGCAGGCCAGCGCAAAGGCGACGAAGGCGATATCCGTCCATGGCTCCGGCACCAGCCCGGCGAAGGGACGCGTAATTCCGGACACGCCGAGCGTGCCGAAGGTCAACCAGTCCTCGTAGCTGATGAACAGGCGGATGCATTCGGCAAAGCCGAGCGTGACGATGGCCAGGTAATCCTCGCTCAGCCGGATCGAGATCAGGCTGACCAGGGCGGAGATCGTGGCTGTGGCCAGGATGGCGAGCGCCATGGCGAGGAAGGGATCCAACCCGGCCCGGACCACCAGGAGGCCGCAGGCATAGGCGCCGACCATATAGAAGCCGAACAGGCCGAAATTGACCAGGCCGCCCATGCCCCATTGCAGGTTGAGGGCGAGCCCGGCCAGCGTGAAGATGACGACCACGCAGAGCGTGGCGACAAGGTATGGGATCATCGTTGCACCCACCTCGATCCAAACAATCCCCACGGCCGGATCATCAGGAGTGCGGCCATGATCCCGAAGGCGACGATCATGCGATAATGCGGCGGAAGGAACAGGGTGGAGACTTCTTCCGCAAGGCCGAGGACGAGCGCCCCGGCCACAGCGGCCATGGGGCTGGCGATCCCGCCCAGAATGGCCGCGGTGAAGATCGGCAGGAGGTAGTTCCAGCCCATCTGCGGCTCGATGCTGGTGTCGATGCCGATCAGCACGCCGGCCAGGGCGGCAAGCCCGCCCGAAATGGCCCACACCACCGCGATGACACGCCCGCGGGCAATGCCGCGAACGGCGGCGAGCGGCGCGTTGTCGGCCACGGCCCGCATGGCGCGGCCAAGGCGCGTGAAGCGGAACAGGACCCAGACGATCACAAGCGCGCACAGCACCGTGACGAGGATGATCAACTGCTCCTGATGGACCCGGACACCCCAGAGGCGGAAAGGCCGGGCGACCGGCACGTCGAAGCTGCGCGGCGCATTGCCGGCAAAGAGGCGCACGACGTTCTCCAGTGCGATGGCCACGCCCATCGATGCCACGAGAAGCGTCAGGCCGGATCGTTCGCGCATGCGGCTGTAGACCAGGAGATCGATGATCACGGCCATGGCCGCGACTGCCCCGCTGCCGATCAAGGCTGCGGTCCAGAAGGGCAGCGAAAGCTGGACATTTGCCCACCACGCCACGAAGGCGCCGACCGTCACATAGGAGCCGATCGCGTAATTGGCAAAGCGCAGGACGCTGAAGGACAGAGCCAGCGCCAGCGCCGGCAGGGCCAGGATGAGACCGGTCGTCAGCCCGTTGACGATCAGCTGCGCCATCACGCGCCCCCCAGGTAGAGACGGCGGATGTCCGGCGTCGCCAGGATGTCGGCGGCCTTGCCGGCCAGCCGCACCTCCCCCGACACCAGGACGAGGCCGTGATCCGACGCGCCGAGCCCGAGCCGCGTGTTCTGCTCGATCAAAAACAGGGTCACGCCCGAGCGCGCGATGCGGCTGATGATCTCGAACAGAAGCTCCGCATTGCGCGGCGACAGGCCGGCCGATGGCTCATCCAGCGCCAGCACCGCAGGTTCCGGCATCAGGGCGCTGGCCATCGCCACCATCTGGCGCTGACCGCCGGACAAAAGCCCGGCGCGCGCAGAAAGCTTTCCACCGATCTCCGGAAACAGGTCCAGAACCTCCGCCAGGCGTTCCTCGAAGGCCGTGCTTCCTTTCGTCTGCAGGAAATCGAGGCCGAGCCGGAGGTTTTCCAGGACGGTCATATTGGGGAAGACATTGGCTTCCTGGGGGACATAGCCGATGCCCGCGGCGGCGCGCTGTGCGGGGGACAGGGGCGTGATGTCGCGACCGTCCAGGAGGATGCGCCCGGCCATCGGCCGGATCAGCCCCACCACGGTCTTGATCAGCGTCGATTTTCCCGAGCCGTTCGGCCCCACGACAGTCAGGATCTCACCTGCCCGCGCCGTAAAGCCGACACCGTGCAGGACCGGCTGCCCGCCATAGCCGGCCACCAGGCCATCGGCCACCAGACTCTTGGCTGCGGTGCTTTCCACTGCGGGGCTCATGCGCCGACCCCGAGATAGGCGCGGGCGACATCGTCATTGGCGGTGACGTCGGCGAAGCTTCCCTCTGCCACCACCCTGCCTTCGGCCAGGGCATAGACCCGATCGCTCAAGGCGGCGACCATGCCTAGATTGTGCTCGACGAGACCGAAGGAGATGCCGTCCGCCGCGAGGCTGCGGATGAATTCGGTGATCTCGCCGACGCGCGTCGGATTGACGCCCGCGCTCGGTTCGTCGAGCAGGATGAAGCGTGGCTCCAGCATCAGGACGCGGCAGAGATCGAGCAGTTTCTTCTGCCCGCCGGAGAGCGCCGCGGAGGGCTGGTCGGCAAGCCGCCACAGATCGACCCGCAACAGGAGCGCGCGCGCCAGCTCCGCCATGCGGGCCTCTTGCTCCCGTACCGCCTGCCTGCGGAAGAGGGCCGCGCCGACTCCCTCCAGCCTGCGCTGCGGCTGGGCGACGAGAAGGTTCTCCAGGACCGTCAGGCCCACCAGGTCCCGCGACAACTGGAAGGACCGGCCGAGCCCGAGGCGCGCACGCTGCACCGGCGGCCGCGACGTGATGTCCTCGCCGCCGAAGACAACCGTCCCGGCGGAGGGGACGACCGATCCCGCAAGCACGGAGAAGAGCGTCGACTTTCCCGCGCCATTGGGACCGATCAGGCCGGTCACCATGCCTTGCGCAAGGGTGACGGATACGCCGTCGAGCGCCGTGAAGCCGTCGTATCGGACCGTCAGCTTGCGACCTTCCAGCATGGTCAGCGGATGACGTCCACGAGTTCGCTGACCCCGTCCTTGATGACGAAATGGCCGTAGGCAAGGTTGGACTGGTCGCCATTGGCTTCGAAGCGGAAGTCGGAGGCAGCGCCCGAATAGCGGAAGGCGGTGCCGGCGCGCAGCGCCTCGAGGGCCTGCGCAGGATTTCCGATGGACGGACCATCGCCATTGACGAGTTCCGGGAAGGCGGCGCCGATGCGCGCTCCGTCGGTGGAACCGGCCTTCTCGATCGCCAGAGCGGTCAGGACGATCTGGTCGAAGACCTGAGCGCCGAAGCTCATCACCGTGCCGTCCGGCTTGCCGATGCTCTTCAGGTACAGGGCGTAGGCTTCCGACTTCTCCACCGGCACGTGCTGGGTGTGGTGCACCCCTTCGGCGACGTCCTTGCCGACATTGGCGACGAACTGTCCGTTCGACCCGGCGGCGTTGCCATAGGCGTAGATCGTCCCCTCATAGCCGTTGCGATAGGCTTCCTTCACCACCGCCGACAGCTCGTTGACATAGGCGGCAACAAAGATCGCCTCGGGCTCGGACTGGAGGATCTTGTCGACCTCGACCCGGTAGGACGGCTGGTTCGGGTTGAAGTTGATCTCGTCCAGGATCTTGCCGCCGCCTGCGGTGAAGGTGTTCTTGAAGGGCTGTATGGTGGACAGGGTGAAGGGGGTCTGCAGGACCAGGATGGAGGCCGTCTTCACGCCGTCCTTCAGAAACGCCTTGCCGAAGGCGTCGCCCCAGTCCTTGCCGTTGGTCTGGAAGCGCCAGACGAGGTTCTTGCTGTCGCCCTGCGTGATTTCGTCGGCCGAGCCGTTGGTGGTCAGAAGAACGCCCTTCTCGATGGCGATCGGCTTCACGGCCAGCGCTACCGCGCTCGACCATACGCCGCTGATCGACACGACCTTATCGACGTCAATCAGCTTGCGCGCGGCGGCGACACCGGCGGTCGGCTGGGTCTCGTCATCCGCGACGACGAGCTCCAGGGGCCGGCCGAGAACGCCGCCGGCCGCGTTAATGAGCGCGACGGCAGCCTTTGCCGCCTCCTCTTCTTCCGTGCCGTAGGGTCCGCCCGAACCGCTGAACGGGGCAAGGAGGCCCAGCTTGATCGGCCCCTCCTGCGCCATTGCCGGAAGGGTCAGGGTGGTCAGGGCTGCGACCAGGGTTACGCCCAGAAGGGACCGGCGTGTGAGGTCGACGAGGTTCATCCGATTCTCCTGAGGCAGCGGGCAAGCCGCGCCTTCTGATAGGCACCGTCTTCGCCGCATCAGCACATTGCCCAAGGTTGAAGCGAAACCCGTTGCCGGTTAAGTCAGCGCCGCGAGTACGGCTCTCAACCCTAGGTGTCAACGAAGCCGGAACGCCCGAAAGGCAAAACGCAACACACGCTTTGCCGCCGCCGCTGCCTGGAGCACTGCGTTCGTTCCATGCGACCCAAAGTAGACAATCATTCCGGCAGGATACCCATGGGAAAAGAGCTGCGAATCAACACGTTTCAGATGTGCGCGCCGGTCCACAACTGGGCAGGGCTCTGGCGGCTGCCGGGGGATCGCGCGGTCGACTACAACCGCCTAGACTACTGGACCGACATGGCACAGACCGCGGAACGCGGCCTCCTCGACGCCATCTTCATCGCGGACGTGTTCGGCGTCTACGACGTGTATGGCGCCTCGCCGGAAGCGGCGTTGCGCGCAGGCGCGCAGATCCCGAACATGGATCCGGTGGTGCCGGTATCGGCCATGGCGCATGTGACGCACAATATCGGCTTCGGCATTACTGCCAATCTCAGCTTCGAACACCCGTTCCAGCTGGCGCGGCGGTTCTCGACGCTCGATCACCTGACGCAGGGGCGCATCGGCTGGAACATCGTCACCGGCTATCTGGAAAGCGGCGCACGTGGCATGGGCCGGGTGCTGCAGACCAAGCATGATGCGCGTTACGACGTGGCGGAAGATTTCATGGCCGCCATCTACAAGCTCTGGGAGGATTCCTGGGAGGACGGTGCCGTCCGGCGCGATGCGGCCCGGGGCGTGTTCACCGATCCTTCCATGGTCCATGCCGTCCACCATGATGGGCCGCATTTCAAGGTGGACGCCATCCATCTTTCCGAGCCTTCGCCGCAGCGCACGCCCGTCCTGTTCCAGGCCGGGACGTCCGATCGCGGCCGGCGCTTCGCTGCGCGCCACGCCGAATGCGTCTTCCTCAACGGTCCGAGCCAGAAAATCGTCTCCGGAACCGTGGGAAAGCTGCGGGACGCGGCGGTGGCGGAAGGCCGCGGCCCGGACGACCTGACCCTGTTTCTCGGCGGCAACGTGATCATCGCGCCCACAAGGCGCGAAGCGCAGGAGTTGCACGCGGAGTATACGCGCCATCTCGATGCGGCCGGGCAGCTCGCCCTCGTTTCGGGTTGGACGGGCATGGACCTGTCCACGCTGGCGCCGGAGGACGTCGTTCCCTTCGCGCGGTCCAACGCCATTCAGTCGACACTGGAAAACATGACGGCCAAGGCGCCCAAGCCCGTTCTGGCCAGGGATCTCGTCGCGCTGACGGCAACGGGCGCTCGCGCACCCTTCTTCGTCGGCACGGCGTCCGATGTCGCCGATCAGATGCTGGACTGGGCGGATGCAACGGGGATCGACGGATTCAACCTTGCCCGGCTTTCAGTGCCGGCGACGCTGAACTCCATCGTCGATCAGCTCGTCCCCGAACTGCAGGAACGGGGCCGGTTCAAGACGGCCTATCGCGAAGGGACCTTGCGGGAGAAGCTCGGCTCGCCCCGAAAGGTGCGGCGCGCCCCACGCCCCTGACGCGGCGCCTGAAACGCAAAACGGCTGCGCCAGGACGGCGCAGCCGTTCAAGATCAGTTCGGCCTGGCCGTTTACTCGGCGGCGGAACGCTCGCCATAGGGCTCGACGGTCGCCATCAGCTTGTGCAGATCGTCGAAAACCTTGCCGCGAATGTCCTGCCGCCACAGCGCGAAGGCGACGTTGGCGCGGATGAAGCCTTCCTTGGAGCCGCAGTCGAAGGTGCGGCCCTGGAACGGGTAGGCGAAGAATTCCTGCTTCTCGGCCAGCTTCAGCATGCCGTCGGTCAGCTGGATCTCGTTGCCGGCGCCTTTCTCCTGCGTTTCGAGAATGTCGAAGATCTCGGGCTGCAGGATGTAGCGTCCGGTAATGAAGTAGTTGGACGGTGCATCCTTCGGCTCCGGCTTTTCCACCATGCCGTCGATGCGGAAGCCGCTGCCGACCGCGCCGCCATGGCCGACGATGCCGTATTTGTTCGTTTCGGCCGGGTCGCACTGTTCCACGGAGACAAGGTTGCCGCCGGTTTTTTCATAGAGCTCGACCATGCTGGCCAGGCAACCGCGCTCCGACTGCATGATCATGTCCGGCAGGAGCAGGGCGAAGGGCTCCGGGCCGACCAGGTCGCGCGCGCACCACACCGCGTGACCAAGGCCGAGCGGCGCCTGCTGGCGCGTGAAGCTCGCCGTGCCGGGCTGCGGCTGCAGCCCTTCCAGAAGGGAGAGTTCGGTCTTCTTGCCGCGCTCCGTCAGCGTGTTCACCAGCTCGACCTGAATGTCGAAATAATCCTCGATGACGCCCTTGTTGCGGCCCGTCACGAAGATCAGATGCTCGATGCCGGCCTGGCGCGCCTCATCCACCACGTACTGAATGACGGGGCGGTCCACCACCGTCAGCATTTCCTTCGGAATGGCCTTGGTGGCCGGCAGAAAGCGTGTTCCGAGGCCCGCGACGGGGAAGACTGCCTTGCGAACTTTATGCATCGGGAGATTGCTCCAGATCTGGTGCTGATGGGAGGCCGCTGACGCGACTATGCTATCAAGAGTTGCCTTCGGCAAATGCTTTCATATCGACGGCGTCAATAGCTAAGACAGTTGCGTCCTACGTCCATAGTCTGACGCCGCCATGACACATTGGTCGGACAGCGCCGAGAACGGCGGGCATCTGACGGTCCCACATGGCGAAAGCAAGACGGAAGGTGGTCGCCAGACACAGAACGTCACCCGCTATCTGCAAAAAACCGGCATGCCGATACGGGTTTGCAGCCACCGAACCTGCAGGGATTGCCGCGCCCTCCGGCAGCCTCGCCCTTCAATCTCCGCATTTGCGTGGCTTGACGCCATGGGGTTTTCCAACAACACCGCACTGCGACACAACCAGCCACGAAGAGACCGGGTCCGATCGTGAAGACATTCATGACATTGCTTGCCGCCATCTGCCTTCTCGCCGCGTCGGGGGCAAGGGCGCAGGATCCCGCAGCCGGAACCGCGCCGGCCGCGGCAACCAGCGCAGAGGACCTGCAGGCACTGGATCGGGTGATCGGCATCCTGAACGATCCGAACCGGGCGCAATCGCTCCTGAACGATCTGACCACCCTTCGCAACAATGTCGCGCAGGAAGCCGGCGCGCAGGCCCCGGCCGCAGGGGCGCCTGCCGAGGCGCCCGTCGCCGAACCCACACCCGCGGAACCGGCGGCAGAGCCGGCCGCCGATCCCGCGGCCGCGCCCATCCTGTCGGAGAACGGGCTTCTGTCGGCAGTCACGGATGGCTTGTCCAACGTGACGGAATCACTCCCCAACGCGGCGCTCGGCGGCCCGGTCGACGAAAAATTCGCCAATGCCGCCGACCAGGTGCAGCGGAAAATCACCGACAGCCTGGCCGATGGCAGTCTCGTCGGCTTCTTCTCCTATGCGCTGATCGGCTGGGGGCTCATCGCCGGCACGGTGCTTCTGTTGTTCTATGCGCCGCCGCTGCGCCGCGCGCGCCAGCTCCACCATCGGCCGACCCAGCGCCGCCAGCTCGTCATGGCCAGCGCCAAGCGTATTCTCCTCGGCGTCCTGCCGCTGGTGGCCGGGTTCGGGGTCATGGTGCTCTTTTCCAACTTCGTGGATATGCCGGCCCGGCAGCGCCAGATCTTCGCCAGCCTGACGCTGCCCGTCTTTGCTTCCGTCGCCGTCTGGCAGGTGGGCTACGGGCTGTTCCTGCTGCTCGGCCTGTCGCGCGGGTGGCACCTTGTCACCTACAGCCAGCGCCGCATCCTCAAATGGCTGGCGGCGCTGACGGCGCTCGGCACCATCAGCACCATCCTGTCCGACCCGCCCATGCGGATCGTCGTGGGCTGGGACACGACCGACATATTGCGCCTCGTGGTCGATCTTGCCCTTGCGGGGACGGCGCTCGTCTTCGTCATTCGCCACCGCATCACCGTGCAGCGCCTGATACTCAAAGGCCGCGTGACGCATGACGACAGCCGCGCCACCTCCATCATGGACGGCACGATCACCGCCTTCGGGCGCTTCTGGCACCTGCTCGCCATCGTCTTCGTGATCATCAATCTGGTGGCGCGGCTCGCCGGCGGGGGCGGCAGCTTCCTGATGGATGCGTCCGAGGCGCTGCTGATCGTGGCGGGCGGGCTGCTCCTGGCCACCTGGCTGGACAACTGGCTGGCCCAGCAGGCGGCGCGCAACACCGCCAAGTCCGGCGCGCGCGAGGCGATCCTGAACCGCTATATCGAGCTTCTGCGCATCGTCCTGCAGGTCGTCATCCTCCTCGCGGTGCTCTTCGCCTGCCTGGATGTCTGGAACCTAGACCTCAAGGGCTGGCTGATGACCGATGGCGGCTGGGCGATCACGCGGCCCATCCTGTCCATCGCCTTCGCGCTCCTGTTCTCGTGGCTGATCTGGATCACCCTCGACGGCTGGATCGCCGGTGCGCTGGCCCCCACCGACAAGAAGGGGCGCGCGCGCAACCAGTCCAGCCGCACCAAGACGCTGCTGCCGCTGGTGCGCAACTTCCTGTTCATCGCACTCAGCGTCATCACCATCATCGCCGTCCTCGCCAATATCGGCGTCAACGTCGCGCCGCTCCTGGCCGGTGCCGGTGTGATCGGCCTTGCCGTCGGCTTCGGCTCCCAGCAGCTGGTGCAGGATGTCATCACCGGCATGTTCATCCTGTTCGAGGATACGATCGCCATCGGCGACTGGGTGGATACCGGAGACCGCGCCGGCACGGTCGAGCAACTGACCATCCGCACGCTGCGCCTGCGCGACGGGCAAGGCGCGCTGCACTCCATCCCCTTCTCCAGCGTGAAGGCGATCAAGAATTCATCGCGCGGCTACGGCGTCTACATCGTGGACTTCAAGGTCGCCTATCAGTCGGATCTCGACGACGTCATCGCCATCATGCGCGAGGTGGGCGCCGAGCTGGCCACCGATCCCCAGTTCCAGCGCAACATCATCATCCCCTTCGAGCTTTGGGGCGTGGATCAGTTCGCGCCGGATGGCATCATCATCAAGGGCGCCATCCGCACCAAGCCGCTTATGCAATGGGGCGCCGGCCGCGAGTACAACCGCCGCCTGAAGAAGCGGATGGACGAGGCCGGCATCGCCTATGCGCCCACCACCATGACGACGACCCTCCTGTCGCGGGAATCGGAAACGCTACCGGAGGTTTTCGACGGCGGAGAGCCGACCCAGTCGGAGGTTCACGGCGCCACGAAAGCTGTGCCCAAACCGGCCTGAACTTTGCGAAAACGCGGCAAAAAGCGGCCCTGCGGCCGCATTTGGGCGTTGACTTCCGCCGAGCCGGCTGGCTTGTGCGCTGGTACCTCAAGGCTTTCATGGCGGAGCACATCATGCGCAAGTCGGTCCTCGCTTTACTGGCGGCTCTCTCCCTGTCCACATCGGCGCTGGCGGCGGAGGCCACCGTGGCCGTCACCGCCATCGTCGAGCATCCGGCGCTGGACGCCGTGCGCGACGGCGTGAAGGAAGTGCTGGAGGAAAACGGCTACAAGGACGGGGATAACCTGACCTTCTCCTACGAGTCCGCGCAGGGCAATCCCGGCACGGCGGCGCAGATCGCCCGCCAGTTCATCGGCGAAGGCCCGGACGTGATCGTCGCCATCTCCACCCCTTCGGCGCAGGCCGTCGTATCCGCCACGCGTGATATTCCGGTGGTCTTCTCGGCCGTGACCGATCCTGTTGGCGCGCAGCTCGTCAGCTCCATGGAAGCGCCCGGCGGCAACGTCACCGGCATTTCCGACATGTCGCCCGTTGCCGAGCACGTCGCGCTCATCCGGGAAATCCTGCCGCAGGCCAAGACCATCGGCTTCCTCTACAATCCGGGCGAAACCAATTCCGTCTCCTCGCTGGCCGCACTCAAGCAAGCCGCCGAAGGCGCCGGGCTGAGCGTCGTGGAATCGACGGCGAGCCGCTCGTCTGAGGTGCAGAACGCGGCGCGCGCGCTGGTCGGCCGTGCCGACATCATCTACGTGCCCACCGACAACACGATCGTCTCGGCACTCGAATCGGCCGTCGGCGTGGCCGAGGAAAGCAAGGTCCCGCTTTTCACCGCCGATACGGATTCGGTCAATCGCGGCGCGCTGGCTGCCCTCGGCTTCAACTATCATGAGGTCGGGCGTGAAACGGGCGCGGTCGTGCTGCGCATCCTCAAGGGTGAAGAGGCGGGCGCCATCCCGGTGGCCGTCGCGTCGGGCTCCAACCTCGTCGTCAACAAGGCCGCGGCCGCCAAGATGGGCGTGACCCTGCCGGAGGCCGTGGTCGCCCGCGCCAACCAGGTCATCGAATGAGTCAGTTCGCATTTTTCGGGGCAGTCGAACTCGGACTGGTCTTCGCCTTCGTGGCGATGGGCGTCTACCTCGCCTTCCGCATACTCGATTTCCCCGATCTGACGGTCGACGGTTCGTTCCCCCTGGGGGCGGCCGTCGCCGCCGTGCTGATCCTCGCCGGCTGGAACCCCTGGGCGGCAACGGGCGTCGCCATGCTGGCGGGCGCTGCGGCGGGCCTCGTCACCGCCACGCTCAATGTGCGCTTCAAGATCCTCAATCTTCTGGCGTCGATCCTGACGATGATCGCGCTCTTTTCGGTCAATCTGCGCGTCATGGGCCGCCCCAACGTGGCGCTCATTAACCAGGATACGATGCTGACGCCCTTCTACGGGCATGGCGTGCCGGATTATTATGTGCGCCCCCTCTTCGTCGGCGCGCTCGTCATCGTGGTGCTGATCGCCCTCTGGCGCTTTCTGGAAAGCGACATTGGCCTGGCCATGCGCGCCACCGGCGCCAATCCGCGCATGGCGCGGGCGCAGGGCGTCAAGACGGACCGGCTGATCTATCTTGGCATGGCGTTGTCCAACGCGCTGGTCGCACTCGGCGGATCGCTCTTCGCGCAGACCAACGGCTTTGCGGATGTGACATCAGGCGTCGGCACGATCGTGGTCGGCCTGGCCGCCGTGATCGTGGGTGAAACACTGTTCCGCTCGCGGCTCCTGCTCATCGCGCTGATCGGCTGCGTGGCCGGCTCCATCCTCTATCGCATCGCCATCCAGACGGCCTTGTCCACCGACATGCTCGGGCTCAAGGCCTCCGACCTGAACCTTGTGACGGCCGTCCTGGTGGCCATTGCCCTGATCCTGCCGCGCCTGCGGCGGGGGGGAGCTTCGGCATGATCCGGCTCGATTCCATCGGCGTCACCTTCGGCCGCGGCACGCCGCTCGAAAAGAAGGCCCTGTCGGGGCTCGACCTCACCATCGACAACGGGGCCTTCGTCACGGTGATCGGTTCCAACGGCGCCGGCAAATCCACCATGCTCGGCGTTCTGGCGGGCGATGTCCTGCCGACGGAAGGCAGAATCACCATTGCCGGCCAGGACGTGACGCGGCGCGACACGGCCGACCGGGCGCGCCTTGTGGCGCGGGTCTTCCAGGATCCTTTGACCGGAAGCTGCGGTGCCCTCACCATCGAGGAGAACCTGGCGCTTGCGGCGGCACGCGGCACCCGCCGCGGGCTCGGCCCTGCTTTGTCCGGCCGGCGCCGGGACATGTTCGCGGACCGCGTGTCCGCACTGCGCCTCGGCCTCGAAAACCGGATGGGCGACCGGATGGACCTTCTGTCCGGCGGCCAGCGGCAGGCGCTCTCGCTCGTCATGGCGACCCTGTCGGGCAGCGAGGTGCTGCTGCTCGACGAGCATACGGCGGCGCTCGATCCCGGCATGGCGGAGTTCGTCATGGAGCTGACGAACCAGCTCGTGCAGGAACACAAGCTCACCACGCTGATGGTCACCCATTCCATGCGCCAGGCGCTGGATTTCGGCACACGGACGGTCATGCTGCATGGCGGCAAGGTCGTGCTCGACGTCTCCGGCGACAGCCGCCACGGACTGACCGTGGAAGACCTGATCGACATGTTCCGCAAGGTGCGCGGCGGTGGCGAGCTCGACGACGACAAGCTCCTGACGAGCTAGGCGTCCCTGGCCGGCGGATCAGCCGGCCAGAAGCTCCGCCACGGCCTCCGGCGTGAGCGGGCGCGTTTTGCGCCCTTCCAGGAGAAGATGGATCTTGGCCGTCTCCTCCAGCTCCTCAAGCGCATAGAGCGCCTCGTTCAGGCCCTTGCCGGCGATGACCGGCCCATGATTGGCCAGAAGCACGCAGGCATGCTTGATGGCTGCGTCACGCACCGCATCCGCCAGCCGTTCGTCGCCCGGCCGGTAATAGGGAACCAGGGCAAGCTCCCCCACCCGCATGATGTAATAGGCAGTCAGCGGCGGCAGGACGGGGCACCCTTCCGGGTGGTCCAGGCAGGACACGGCCACCGAATGGGTCGAATGGGTGTGGATGATCGCCTCCGCATCCGGGCGCACCGCGTAGACGGAGGTATGCAGGAAGGCTTCCTTGGACGGCTTGTCGCCACCGATGAACCGGCCATCGGCATCCAGCCGCGACAGGCGCGCCGGGTCAAGCTCCCCCAGGCAGGTGTTGGTCGGCGTCACCAGCCAGCCATCCTCGACCCGAAGGCTCAGATTGCCGGCCGTCCCATGGACGAGCCCACGTGTGTAGAGCCGCTCACCCATGCGGCACAGGGCTTCCCGTGCGGCGGAATCGCTCATCTTTGCGCTCCTGGTTCAACGATGTCGAGGCGTGGGCCACAGGCTTCGACTGCGCGGCAGGCCTCGGCCGGCAGCCCGCCATCGGTGATGACCCGCGAAAAGGCCGCCAGCGGCAGGCTGGCATAGGGCGCGCGGCGTCCGAATTTCGAACTGTCGGCCACCAGGATCGCCGCCGTGGCATTGGCGACGGCCGCCTCCTTCACCTGCCCCTTGCCGGGATCGGTCACGGACAGTCCCCGCGCCCCGAAGGACGAGGACGAGATGAAGGCGATGTCCAGCCGGAAGGCGCCGATGGCGCGCGCGGCCCCCTCGCCGATTGCCGACCGGTTCTCCCGGTCGAGAAGGCCGCCCGTATGGTGGATGACCGCGCGCGTACGTGCCGCCAGCCGCTCCAGGACGACGAAGTCGTTGGTGACGATGGTCAGGTCGTCGCGCCCCGTCAGCGCATCCGCGACGGCCAGCATGGTCGTGCCTGCATCCAGATAGAGCGCCGCGCCCGGCGGCACCGTCGCCGCTGCGCGCGCGCCCAGCGCAAGCTTGATGTCCCGGTGCAGCGCCGCCTTGGCGTGGTGCGGCGCTTCCTGCGACAGGACCGGATCGGCCAGCCGCACGCCGCCCGATACGGGAACGACGCGGCCGCTCCGTGCCAGATGCGCCAGGTCCCGGCGCACGGTCATGTGCGATACGTTCAGCGTTTGCGTCAGCTCGCCGATGCCGATTGCCGGCCGTCCGGCGAGGAGCCGGAGAATATGGCTCTGACGCTCGGCCGGAATCATGGCCGGCCGGTCCTCTGCCGCCACCAGCCGAGGCCGTCCTCGGTCCGGCCGCGCGGATTGTATTCGCAGCCGACATGGCCGGCATAGCCGATCTGGTCCAGAAGGTCGAAGATGTGGCCATAGGCCACCTCCCCCTCGTCCGGTTCGTGACGATCGGGGACGGAGGCGATCTGCACATGGGCGAAACGGCCGTTCAGCGCCTCGATCAGCCGGGTCAGGTCGCCATCCATGATCTGCGCATGGTAGAGATCAAGCTGGACCGACAGGTTGGGGCGGTCCACGGCGGCGCAAAGCTCTGCCGCATCGTGCTGATGGGCGACGAAGTAGCCGGGTACATCCCGCGTGTTGAGCGCCTCCACCAGGATCGTGATCCCGTGCGGAGCGAACAGGTCCGCCGCCAGGCGCATGTTGGAGATGAAGGTCGCGCGGCAGGCGGCCGGGTCCAGACCGCGGGTGATCCCGGACATGGCGTGCACATGCCGCGTGCCGAGCGCACGCGCATAGGACAGGGCGATCCGGGCATTCTCGGCAAACTCCGCCTCGCGCCCCGGAATGGCGGCCATGCCCCGCTCGCCTGCGGCCCAATCACCCGGCGGCATGTTGAACAGCGCGACCTTCAGCCCATGCCGGGCGACCAGCGCGGCGATCTCGTCCTGGCTGTGCGCATAAGGGAACAGGAACTCGACCGCATCGAAGCCCGCGGCGGCGGCCGCCTCGAAGCGATCCAGGAAGGCATGTTCCGTGAACATCATGGTCAGGTTGGCGGCAAAGGCGGGCATGTCAGCGATCCTGTGTTGCGGCTTGCGCGCGGGCCAGTTCCTGCGCGGTCAGGAAGAAGGTCTCATCACCGAAATTGCCGCTCTTCAAAGCCAGCGTTACCGGCTTGTCCACCGCCCGCACGAAAGGCACGCCGGGCGCGATGGTGGGGCCGATATGGAAGCCGCCGATCCGCAAAGCCTGCGTGACGGTGCCCGACGTCTCTCCCCCGGCGACGATGAACGTGTCGAAGCCTTCGGCCTCCAAAAGCTTTGCGAGTTCGTGGAACACGGCCTCGACCGCCTGGCTGGCGCGCTCTGCGCCGTGGCGCGCCTGGATCTCCTGCAGTGCCTGCGGGCCGACCGTGGCGGCCACGAGCGGCGCGAGGGGACCGTCGGCCTTGGCCAGCACGGCCGGCAGGAGTGCCGCGGCGTGACCCACCGCATCCGCGACGGCTGCGTCCGGGTCCACGCGGATGATCGGTCCGGTCCCGTCATAGGCGGCGACCTGCCGGTTCGTCATCTGCGAGCAGGAGCCGGACAGGATGACCGTGCGCCGCCCGAGCGGACGCCCCGCCGCTTCCGCTGCCGCCCGGTCGCCGGCCCCGCCCGACAGGCTCATGGCGATGCCGTCGGCCAGGCCGGCGCCGCCGGTCACGAGCCGCATGCCGCGCACCGCTTCGCCCAGAATGCGAAGATGCCCGGCATCCAGCATGTCGGGCACGGCGTAGCGCACGCCCGCCGCGCGCAGCTGCGCGAAGGCTTCCCGGACGGCCTCCACGCCCTGCGCCACGGTGGCATAGGGAATATTGGCCGCCTTGCCTTCAGCTTGGGCTTCCATCAGCCGCATCAGATTGGCATCGGTCATCGGATTGACCGGATGGTGCCGCATGCCGGATTCATCGAGCGGCACGTCGCCGACGAAGAGATAGCCCCGGTAGACGGTGCGGCCATTCACCGGCAAGGCAGGGCACAGGACGGTCAGCTCTTCCTGCATGGCGGCCATCAGGGCGTCGGTAACGGGGCCGATATTGCCCTTGGGGGTCGAATCGAAGGTCGAGCAATATTTGAAGAAGATCTGCTCGGCACCCCGCGCCAGGAGCCAGTCCAAAGCGGCCAGGCTATCGCGCACCGCCTCCTCGCGCGGGGCCGCGCGGGACTTGAGGCTGATCACCACGGCCTCAGCCTCGGCCGCGCGGTCCGCCTCCGGCACGCCGTTGAGCTGCACCGTCCGCAGCCCGTTCGCCACGAGGAAGCTCGCAATATCGGTCGCGCCGGTGAAATCATCGGCAATCACGCCCAGGCGCATGGTTCAATCGTCCTTCTTGGGGAGGGGCACGCCGGCGAAGGTCTTGATGACGGCGCTGTCCGCCTCCGCACCGTAGCCGGCATTGCTGGCGTTCAGATACATGCCGAAGGCGGTGGAGGCGAGCGGCAGCGGCAGCTTCAAGGCACGGCCGGTTTCCGTCACCAGGCCCATATCCTTGACGAAAATGTCGACGGCCGATGTGGGCGTATAGTCGCCGGACACGACGGCCGGCATGCGGTTCTCGAACATCCAGCTGTTGCCGGCCGCATGGGTGACGACATCATACATGAGATCGAGCGGAATGCCGGCGCGGGCCGCCAGGGCCATGGCCTCTGCGCCGGCGGCGATGTGCACGCCCGCCAGAAGCTGGTGGACGATCTTGACCGTCGCGCCGAGGCCGATCTGAGGCCCCACTTCGTAGACCTTCCCCGCAACGGCCGACAGGAGCGGGCGCAGCGCCTCGAAGGTTTCGGCAGGGCCGGAGGCCATGACCGTCATGGCGCCTTCGGCCGCCTTGGCCGCGCCGCCGGAAACCGGAGCGTCCAGCATGCGCAGGCCGATTGCCTCCAGCCGCGCATGGATGCGCCGCGCATCGTCCGGCGAGATGGTCGCCGACACCATGACCGGGGTGCCCGGCCGCAGCGCGGCGGCAAATCCGGCCTCGCCGAACAGGACCCGCTCCACCTGCGCCGCATCGACGACGAGCAGCAGCACGGCGTCCAGCGCATCGGCAAAGACCCGTGCGTCCGGCCCGGCCGCCACGCCGCCGGCCGCTTCAAGCGCCCGGCAGGCCTGCGGGTTGATATCCACCCCATAGGTCCGCAGCCCGGCCGCGATGCACGAGCGCGCGGCACCCATGCCCATGGAGCCGAGGCCGACCACGGCTACGGCATAATCCCGACGATCCATCCTGCGACATCCTCCCTCGATCCCGGCCCGACTGTAGCAACGCCCGGGATGCCGGGTCCAGCCGGTTTTCACAAATCCTATCCCTTTATGTGAATTTTTGTGAAGCCGCTGAAGGTGTCGGAAGGTTCATTCCGTGGCGTCAACACGGTATGGGAAAGGCGCGTAACACACGCAGCGGGCGGGAGGATGCTCAACGATGGCGATCGACGACAATGCGGCACGCGATCTACTGCGATCCATCTTCATGGCGGGGGTCTCCAGCGCCGACCCGTTGAAGGTGCTGGCCGCGCATCTGCCGGAGCCCCCGGCCGGCCGTGTCGTGGTGATCGGGGCCGGCAAGTCGGCCGCCACCATGGCCCTGGCCGTGGAGCGTGCCTGGCCGCAGGTCGATCTGTCGGGTGTCGTCGTCACGCGCTACGGCCATGCCGTTCCGACCGAGCGCATCCGCGTCATCGAAGCCGCCCATCCGGTGCCCGATGCGGCCAGCGAGGCGGCGGGTCGTGAGATCCTGGCCGCCATCCGCGGCCTGAGCGCGGACGATCTTGTGCTCGCGCTCATTTCAGGCG
Source organism: Aureimonas frigidaquae (assembly GCF_001463905.1). Taxonomy (GTDB): domain Bacteria; phylum Pseudomonadota; class Alphaproteobacteria; order Rhizobiales; family Rhizobiaceae; genus Aureimonas; species Aureimonas frigidaquae. The sequence goes on along the minus strand of NZ_BBWR01000007.1, from coordinate 157,211 downwards.
GCGGATCGGCCCTGATGGCCGTTCCGGCCGAAGGCATCAGCCTGTCCGACAAGCAGGCCGTCAACCGCCTGCTCCTGGCCTCCGGGGCCGGCATCAACGATATGAACATGGTCCGCCGCCGGCTTTCGGCCGTGAAGGGCGGACAGCTGGCCGCCGCGGCCGCGCCGGCCCGTGTGGTCACGCTCGCCATCTCCGATGTGCCGGGCGACGATCCCCGCGCCATCGCCTCCGGTCCGACGGTTCCCGACCAGGGCGACGACGCCGCCCTCGGTGCGCTTCTCGACCGGCTGGGGGACCGCCTGCCCGGCAACGTGCGGGCGCGGCTGAGCCAACCTTATGTCCCGGCTGAGACGGGCCCGATCGACTTCCGGATGATCGCAACGCCTGCCATGGCGCTCGAGGCCGCCGCCGCCAAGGCGCGTGCCCTTGGGCTGGCGCCGTTGATCCTGGGCGATGCGATCGAAGGGGAATCGGCCGAACTCGGGCGCTTCCTGGCCGGCATCGCACGGTCTGTCGGGCGGCACGGCCATCCGATCGGCACGCCAGCGGTGATCCTGTCGGGCGGGGAGACGACGGTCAGCATCGGCGATACACGCCCCGGCCGCGGGGGCCGCAACACGGAATGCCTGCTCGGCCTGGCCGTGGCGTTGAACGGGGCGCCGGGCGTCTTCGCCCTGGCCGGAGATACGGACGGCATCGACGGCACGGAGGATGCGGCCGGCGCCATCGTCACCCCCGATACGCTGGCCCGCGCCCGGCAGGCGGGGCTCGATCCGGCGCAGGTCCTGGCCAAGCACGACAGCTACAGCCTGTTCAGCGCCATCGGGGACCTCGTCATAACGGGGCCGACGCTGACCAATGTCAACGATCTGCGCCTCATCCTGATCGACGCCTGAGACGGCGCCGCACGGAGGGGTGGCCGGACGCCGCCCCGCGCCGCCAGGCCGGGCTCAAGGGTGCGGGCACGGGTTGCCCGTCCCGCATCAGATCCGCCCCGACATGCTCGTCGCCCGCCAGTTGCAGGGCGAAGCGCTCCTCGTCCAGGCGGCGCACCGCGTCCATCGTATCGGTGACGAGATCGGGGTCCTCCCCCAACGCGCCGAGCACGGCGGCGCCGAAGCGCATGGCCGATTCGTAAATTTCCCGCACCTCGAAGTCGACGCCCTGCCGGGCGAGCGCCAGCGCATGGCCGCGGTCGTAAGCCCGCACGAAAAGCCGGGCCAGCGGCACATGCTCCTGCAACAGGGCGACGATCCGCGTCGTGGCGGCCGGATCGTCGATGCAGACCAGCACCGCTTCGGCCGTCCGCACGCCCGCCGCCTCCAGAACGGCGAGTTGCGTGGCGTCCCCCTCCAGGGCGCGGGGCGTGAACTGCTGGGCGACGCGCATCGCGTCCGGCCGGCGGTCGACGATCGTGATCGCATAGTGGCGGGCGAGCAGGCCCTGGCACGCCACCTGCCCGAACCGGCCGCAGCCGATCACGAGCACGGTCGGGGGCGTCTCGTCCGCCGGCGCGGTCGTGGCCGTCTCCCGCCCCTCCCCATCCGGCAGGAGGCGCCGCACCAGCTTGGCGGTCAGCGGCGTCATGGCCATGGACAGGATGACGACGGCGGTGAAGGTCGCGTTTTCGTCCATGGTCAGGAGGCCGCCGGAGGTGGCCGTGGCATAGAGGACGAAAGCGAACTCCCCACCTTGCGAAAACTGGCTGACGCGCAGGACCGCCTCACGCGAAGACGCGCCGAACAGGCGGGCCACGGCAAAGATGCCGGCCGCCTTCAAGGCGGTATAGGACAACATCATGCCGAGGATCAGCCATGGCGCATGCACCATGACGGACAGGTTCAACGACATGCCGACGGCCAGGAAGAACAGGCCGAGGAGGATACCGCGAAAGGGCTCGATCTCCTGCGCCAGCTGATGGCGGAAGGAGGATTCCGACAGCATGACGCCGGCCAGGAAGGCGCCCATCGCCATGGACAGGCCGCCCAGCTCCATCAGCCAGGCCGCGCCGAGCACGACGAGCAGCGCGGCGGCCGTCATCACCTCGCGGGCCCGCGCCCGCGCCAGAATGCCGAACATGGGGTTGAGCAGGAACCGCCCCGCCAGGATGAGCACAACGAAGCAGCCGCTCGACAGGGCAAAATCCAGGAGTCGCGATCCATTGTCCGCTTCCGCCCAGCCGGTCGGCGACAGAAGCGCCACCATGGCCAGGAGCGGCACGATCGACAGATCCTCGAACAGCAGGATCGAGGTGGCCCGCTGGCCCATATCGGTGGTGCGCTCGCCGGCATCGTCCAGCATCTGCGTGACCACGGCGGTGGAGGACATGACGAAGCCCATCCCTGCCACGAAGGCCGTTGCGGGGGCCAGCCCCGCCAGCCAGCCGGCCAGCGTCAGCAGCGCCCCGCACAGCAGCACCTGCGCCAGGCCGAGGCCGAAGATTTCCCCGCGCAGGTTCCACAGGCGGGACGGCTGCATCTCCAGCCCGATGACGAAGAGCAGCATGATGATGCCGAACTCGGCAAATTGCAGGATGGCTTCCGGGTCAACGATCAGGCCGCTGCCCCACGGCCCAATGAAGACCCCGGCGCAGAAATAGCCCAGGACCGCGCCCAGACCCAGCCGCTTGAAGACGGGAACGGCCACCACGCCCGCCGCCAGCAGGGTGACGATCTCGGCCAGCCCGACGCCGTCGGCATCCACCGGTGTCATGTCTGGAACCCTCCAGGCGCACGGCCGTCGATGCGATAGAAGCAGGGATTGCCGTAGATGGTCTACCTGCCCGCTCTGATTATCGCAGGCAGCGAGGGCCCGGCAAGCGCGCCGTCGCGCCGCGCGATGCGATTGCCGCGCGAGCGGACTTCAATCCGTCAAGGAAAGCCTCTACAAAGCCGCCGACCGCAGGGGAGACGCCGCAGTGAGCAATACGCACGACGACCGGGAAAAGCAGGCCAGCCTTCTCGCGCAGGCCCTGCCCTTCATGCAGGCCTATGAGAACAAGACCGTCGTCGTCAAATATGGCGGCCACGCCATGGGCGACCAGGCGCTGGGCCGGGCCTTCGCGCGTGATATCGCGCTTCTGAAACAGTCCGGCATCAACCCCATTGTGGTGCATGGCGGCGGCCCGCAGATCGCCCGCATGCTGGACAAGATGGGGATCGAGAGCCGCTTCGAAGGCGGCTTGCGCGTCACCGACGAGCGCACGGTCGAAATCGTGGAGATGGTCCTGGCCGGCTCCATCAACAAGGAGATCGTGGCCCTGATCAATGCCGAGGGCGAATGGGCCATCGGCCTGTGCGGCAAGGACGGCAACATGGTCTTCGCGCAGAAGGCCCACAAGGTCATGCGCGATCCCGATTCCAACATCGAGCGCGTGCTCGACCTCGGCTTCGTCGGCGAACCGGTAGAGGTGGACCGCACCCTCCTCGACCTCCTGGCGCGCTCGGAGATGATCCCCGTCATCGCGCCCGTGGCCCCGGGGCGCGACGGGCACACCTATAACATCAACGCCGATACCTTTGCCGGCGCCATCGCCGGCGCGGTGCGGGCATCGCGCCTCCTGTTCCTGACCGACGTGCCCGGCGTCCTCGACAAGGACAAGACGCTCATCAAGGAACTCTCCGTCTCCCAGGCCCGGGCGCTGATCGCCGACGGCACCATTTCCGGCGGCATGATCCCCAAAGTGGAAACCTGCATCGAGGCGATCGAGCGGGGCGTGGAAGGCGTCGTGATCCTGAACGGCAAGGTCCTGCACGCCGTTCTTCTGGAGCTTCTGACCGAGCATGGCGCAGGTACGCTGATCGTTCCGGGCTGAGCGCCCGCAGGCAGGCCGGGGCGGCGGTTCCCTTGCACCACAGCGTAACATGCGTTACTGCACCGGCCTGAACATGCCAACCTATTGAAAGTATACGTCGTGCAAGCCGCTACATCCGGCCAGAAGCCGGTCGCCTCCAAAGCCCGCATCCTGTTTGCCAGTCTGATCGGCACCACGATCGAGTTCTTCGATTTCTATATCTACGCCACCGCGGCGGTGCTGGTGTTCCCCCATCTCTTCTTCCCGTCGAGCGATCCCACCTCGGCGACGCTGCAGTCCCTCGCCACCTTTGCCATCGCCTTCTTTGCACGGCCGGTCGGCGCGGCGGTCTTCGGCCATTACGGCGACCGTATCGGACGCAAGGCGACGCTCGTCGCCGCCTTGATGACGATGGGCCTGTCGACGGTGCTGATCGGGCTTCTGCCGACCTATGCGCAGGTCGGCGTCGTGGCGCCGCTGCTTCTGGCGCTGTGCCGGCTCGGCCAGGGGCTGGGGCTCGGCGGCGAATGGGGCGGCGCCGTACTCCTGGCAACCGAGAACGCGCCCAAGGGCAAGGAAGCCTGGTACGGCATGTTCCCGCAGCTCGGCGCGCCCATCGGCTTCATCTGCGCCACGGGCAGCTTCCTTCTGCTGAGCGATTTCCTGACCGAGGACCAGTTCTTCACCTGGGGCTGGCGCATTCCCTTCATCGCCAGCGCGCTCCTCGTGTTCGTCGGCCTCTGGGTGCGCCTGCGCATCCACGAGACGCCCGCCTTCCAGAAGACGCTGGAGCGCAAGGAACGCGTGTCCATGCCGCTGGCGGCCGTCTTCACTGAGTACAAGACGCAGCTCGTGCTCGGCACCATCGCCGCGCTCGCCACCTTCACGCTCTTCTACATCATGACGGTGTTCTCGCTGTCCTGGGGCACGGCGGCGGCGGGCCTTGGCTATACGCGCCAGCAGTTCCTGCCGGTCCAGATGCTCGGCGTCGTCTTCTTCGGCCTGCTCATCCCGGTCTCGGCCGTGCTGGCCGATCGCTTCGGCCGCCGCAACATCCTGCTCGGAACGGCGCTCGGCATCTGCGCCTTCGGCTTCCTCCTGCCGGTGCTCTTCGTGGCGGACCAGCTCTTCGGCGTCCTGGCCTTCTCCATCATCGGCTTCAGCCTGATGGGCATGACCTACGGCCCGCTCGGTACCGCGCTGGCGGAACTCTTCCCGACGGCCGTGCGCTATACGGGCTCCTCGATGACCTTCAACCTCGGCGGCATCGTCGGCGCCTCGCTGGCGCCCTACATCGCCACCGCGCTCGCCACCTCCTACGGCACGGCTTCGGTGGGCTACTATCTGTCCATCGCCGGGCTTCTGACGGCGCTGGCGCTCTTCGCCATTCCGGCGCGTCCGCGCACCGACATGACGAGCCACGGCCAGCCGGCCAAATGACCGGCACTGCCCGGCCCTCGCGGCCGGGCATCCGCGTTCCCCACGGGAAAGGACCCGCCATGCCCCAGGATGATGCAATTCTCGGCACGCGGCAGGCCACTCCGGAGGATTTCGCGGGCGTTACCGACTGGGTCTTCGACCTCGACAACACGCTCTACCCCCGGCACATCGATCTCTTCTCGCAGATCGACGTGCGCATGACGGATTACGTCGCGGAGCTCTTACAGCTCCCGCGCGACGAGGCGCGTATCGTTCAGAAGGATTTCTACCAGCGGCACGGCACGACCCTGCGCGGCCTGATGAGCGAACACGACATCGAGCCCGACGCATTCCTGAACTACGTTCACGATATCGACTATTCCTGGCTGGATCCGGATCCCGCCCTCGGCAGCACGATCCGCCGTCTGCCGGGCCGCAAGTTCATCTTCACCAATGGCGACAGGGGGCATGCCGAGCGCACGGCACGGCAGCTCGGCATTCTCGACGCCTTCGAAGACATTTTCGACATCGTGGCGGCGGGGCTCATCCCCAAGCCCGCGGCCGAAACCTACGACAAGTTCCGGGGCCTGCACCGGATCGATACCGAACATGCCGTCATGTTCGAGGATCTCGCCCGCAACCTGGAAGTGCCCAAGGCCCTTGGCATGAAGACCGTGCTCGTCGTCCCGCGCAATTTCGAGGCGACGCTCGGCGACATCTGGGAGCATGAGGGGCGCGACGGCGCGCATATCGACTTCATCACCGATGATCTGGGGACGTTCCTCCAGCGCATCTGCGCCTGATCGTCCCGTAGCCCGCAGCCCTCAGTCCCCGAGGAGCGAGCGCCCGCGGCTCGCCAGCGGCGGCCAGGTGCCGCTGCGCTCGACGGGCGGCTCGTCGGGGTCGAGGCCGGCCAGATTGTCGGCCAGCACGTCATCATCGGGCCGGGTGGCACCGATGTCCGCGTTGTGCGCGGCCAGACGGTCGGCCTCGCTGCGCGCGTCGATATCGCGGATGCCGTTCTGCGGCTGGCGCGAAAGGCCGTGCATGTCGCGCGCCTGCTGCTCGCGCATCATCTCGTTGTCCGTGTCGAAATCGCCCATAACCGATAACCTTTCCGCGGCCGCACATGCAGCGGCCGCCTCAAGTTCAGGAACGCAGGGACTGTGTGGGGAGTTCCGGCGCGCCTCAGATCCCGTAGAAATCGCGGATGATCTGCCAGCCTTCCTCCGCCGTATCCACGATGGAAAAGAGCGACAGGTCCTCCGGCGCGATGGTCCCCTCCTCTGCCAGGAACTCGAAGTCGATCAGCCGTTCCCAGAAGCTGCGTCCGAACAGGATGACGGGGATGGGCTCCATGCGTCCGGTCTGGATCAGCGTCAGCGCCTCCATCAGCTCGTCCAGCGTTCCGAACCCGCCGGGGAAGATGGCCATGGCCTTCGCCCGCAGCAGGAAGTGCATCTTGCGGATCGCAAAATAGTGAAAGTTGAAGCAGAGCTCCGGCGTGACATAGGCGTTCGGCGCCTGCTCGTGCGGCAGGGTGATGTTGAGCGCGATGGAGACGGCGCCCACATCGCTGGCGCCGCGGTTCCCGGCCTCCATCACGCCCGGGCCGCCGCCCGTGACGATGACATATTCCTTGCCGCCCGATGTGTTGGCCGAATGGCATGAGGCGAGCCCGGCGAAACGCCGCGCTTCGTCGTAATAGCGCGCATTGGCCTCCAGCCGCTCGCGCTGGCGCGGGTTGCGCGCCGCCCAGGCCGGCTTGCCCGGCTCGGGAATGCGCGCGCCGCCGAACAGGACGACGGTGGAGAGGATGCCGGCCTCCTGCAAGGCCATTTCAGGCTTCAGCATTTCGAGTTGCAGGCGCACGCCGCGCAGCGGCTCCGATGTCAGGAAGGCATCGTCGGCATAGGCCAGGCGGTAGGTGGGCGAACGGGTCTGCGGCGTGTCGGGCACGCGGTCCGATCGGCGCTGGTCCTCGGCTGCCGATGCGGGAAACGGATCCCAATGTGTGGCCTCGTGACCATTGTCTTCTGCCATGATCGGTCTTCCTTCGCTGAATTGACCGTGAAACGGCCTTCTAATAGTACCGCAGGCAGCTTTCAAACGGGGACGAGCAAGCGCGATGACGGATTACGCCGCACTGGAACAGACGATCGATTCCGCATTCGAGGCGCGGGACGGCATCGACGCATCGACGACGGGCCCGGTGCGCGAGGCCGTGGACGCGGCCCTCGACATTCTGGATCGCGGCGAGCGCCGCGTGGCCGAGCGCGGCGGCGACGGCCGGTGGGTCGTGAACCAGTGGCTCAAGAAAGCCGTGCTCCTGTCCTTCCGGTTGAACGACATGTCGGTCATCCCCGGCGGTCCCGGCCAAGCCAACTGGTGGGACAAGGTCCCCTCCAAGTTCGACGGCTGGGGCGCTGAGGAATTCCGCGCCGCGGGCTTCCGGGCCGTACCGGGCGCCATCGTGCGCCGCTCGGCCCATATCGGGCGCAACGTGGTGCTGATGCCCTCCTTCGTCAATCTGGGCGCCTCGGTCGGGGAGGGCACGATGGTCGATACCTGGGCGACGGTCGGCTCCTGCGCGCAGATCGGCGCCAATGTCCATCTGTCGGGCGGCGTCGGGATCGGCGGCGTGCTCGAGCCGCTGCAGGCCGGCCCGACCATCATCGAGGACAATTGCTTCATCGGCGCGCGGTCCGAAGTGGTCGAAGGCTGCATCGTGCGCGAGGGCTCGGTGCTGGGCATGGGCGTCTTCATCGGCCAGTCGACCAAGATCGTCGACCGCGCCACGGGCGAGATCTTCATGGGCGAGGTTCCGCCCTACTCCGTCGTCGTCGCCGGCTCGCTTCCCGGCAAGCCCATCGGCAACGAACCGGGCCCGAACCTCTACTGCGCGGTCATCGTCAAGCGCGTGGACGAGCGGACCCGCTCCAAGACCTCGATCAACGATCTTCTGCGAAGCTGACGGAGATGACCATGCCGGGCCTGACCCTCCTGCGCCACGCCGCCGCCCTGATCCTCCTGGCGCTGTCGGCTGCGATGCTGGCGCCGGTCGGGGCCAGAGCCCAGACATCGCAGGCCGATTTCGCCCGGTTCCTCGATCAGGATATCTGGCCGCAGGCCCGGGCGGCCGGCATCTCGCGCGCCACCTTCGATGCGGCCTTCGACGGGGTGAAGCCCAATCTGAAACTGCCCGATCTCGTCCTGCCGGGGCAGGCGCCCGCCGTGGCCGAGAAGCAGCATCAGGCGGAGTTCCAGAGCCCGGCCGCCTACTTCCGGGAAGACAATCTGCGCTCGGTGGTCGGCCAGGGTCGCACGCTGCTCGCCCGGCATGCCGATACGCTGCGCGCCATCGAGCGGCGCTATGGCGTACCGGGGCCCATCGTGCTGGCCGTCTGGGGCCGGGAATCGGGCTTCGGCGCAGCCAGGATCCCCTACAACGCTTTCGAGGTCCTGGGCACCAAGGCCTGGCTTGCCCGCCGCAAGGATATGTTCCGGGCCGAGCTCATCGCAGCCCTGCAGATCGTCCAGGATGGCCATTTGCGGGTGTCCGACATGAAATCCTCCTGGGCGGGGGCGCTCGGCCAGCCGCAATTCATGCCGAGCAAATTCCGCAGCCTGGCCGTGGATTTCGATGGCGACGGGCGGGCCGATATCTGGAACTCGGTTCCCGATACGCTCGCCTCCATCGCCCATTACCTCCAGCAATCGGGTTGGGTTGCCGGCCGCGACTGGGGGTTCGAGGCGAACATCCCCGACAATGTCTCCTGCACGCTCGAGGGGCCGGACCAGGGGCGGCCGATCCGCGATTTTGTCGCGGCTGGGGTGACGCGCGTCTCCGGGCGCCCCTTCCCCACGCATGAGGCGCAGGCCACCGGCTTCCTGATGATGCCCGCCGGGCGGATGGGGCCGGCCTTCATCGCGACCCCCAATTTCTACGTCATCAAGGAATACAACAATTCCGACCTCTACGCCCTCTTCATCGGCCATGCCGCCGATCGGATGGCGGGGGGCGGCGCCTTCAAGGGCGGATGGGTCGATGTGACGGGCGTCAGCCGCGGCGATGTCGCCCGCATGCAGGAGCGTCTGCAGGCCATGGGCATGGACGTCGGCGGAGTGGACGGGCTGCCGGGCTTCAAGACGCGCCGCAGCATCGGCGCCTATGAGGCCTCCGCCGGGCTGCGCGTGGATTGCTGGCCCAACGCCGCCTTGAAGCAGAAACTGAACTGAGCCGAAGGGACGGTCGATGTCGGCTGCGCAAAGCGAACAGAAGCTTTTGTCGCGTTCCATCGCGGTCACGCTCGGTGTCGGCGCGACGGGCATCGTCTTCGGCATTCTGTCCGGCTCGCAATCCATCATCTTCGACGGGCTCTTCTCGGCGGTCGATGCCAGCATGACCGCCCTTGCCCTGGTGGTGGCGCGGCTGATCGCTCGGGAAGCGAGCCCACGCTTCCAGATGGGCTTCTGGCATATCGAGCCGATGGTGCTGGCCCTCAATGCCGGCCTGATCACCCTTCTGACCGTCTATGCGCTGGTCAATGCGGTAACGGCGATCCTGTCGGGCGGGCGCGAACTGGCCTTCGACTGGGCCATCGTCTACGCAATCGTGGTGGCGGCGACCTGCTTTGTCATGTTCGTCACCACGCGGCGCGCGAACCGGCAGATCGGATCGGACTTCCTGGCCCTCGACGCCAAGGGATGGGCCATGTCCGGGCTCATCACCTCCGCGCTCCTGGTCGCCTTCGTCGGCGCCTGGCTCATGCAGGGAACCCGGTTCGGCCACCTGACACCCTATGTCGACCCCGTCGTTCTGGCCGTGCTGGTGCTGGCCATCCTGCCCGTCCCGCTCGGCATCTTCCGCAAGTCGCTCAGCGAGATCTTCCTCATCGCCCCGCGCGATCTGGACGACGACGTCCGCCGCATCGCGCAGCGCATCGTCGAATAGCACGGCTTTCGCGATGCCCGGACCTATGTCGCCCGCGTGGGGCGCTCCCGCATGATCGAGTTCCACTTCATCCTGGCGCCGGACGACTCGCTCGGCCCGGTGCGCGTGGCCGATGCCATCCGGTCCGATATCAGCCAGGCCCTGGGCGGGCCGGACGAACACCGGTGGCTGACCGTGTCCTTCACCGGTGATCCGCAATGGGCGGATTGAGCGCGCCTATGCCTTCGGAAGGAGGTTTTCCTTGTCCGGGCGCTTTCGTAAGCTGCGCTCCGGCGGCAGATTAGCAACCAAGGGTTCTTCTGCTCGGCGGCGGATGCGCCTTTGGGGGAACGCGGCGGATGCAAGGCACGGCACGCACAATCGCATGGCATCGCATCACGCTCCATTGCGTGCTGATCGTCTTGGCGAGCATCGGCGGATCGGTGCTTGCAGCGCTGACGATCGTTCCCCTGCTCGGCGGCAGTTTTGACGGGAACGGTCTCCTGATGTGTGTCGTCTGCGCGTTTCTGGTCAGCGCTCCGGCCAGCTTCCACCATCTGGTCCAGAAGGAGCGTCTGCGCATTGCCCACGATGCCGTCCACGCCTTGAACCGGCAATTGGCGGCAGCCAACCGCGAACTTGCCGAACGCGCGACGCGCGACGGCCTGTCCCAGCTCCTGAACCGGACGGAGTTCCACCGCCAGCTCGGCCTGCAGCCGGAGGCGGCCGGCGGCGCCCTCTACATCGTGGATATCGACGACTTCAAATCCGTCAACGACCGCAACGGCCATCTCGTGGGCGACGGGGCCATCCGCGCCGTTGCGAACTGCCTGACCGAGGCCCTCCCGCGCGAGGCCCTTATTGCCCGGACCGGAGGAGACGAGTTCTGCGTCTTCATACAAAGCGCCGACATGCTGGAAGGCTGGCGCCTTGCGCGCAAAATGGCCGACGATGTCGCGGCGCTTCCTCTGCGCAACGGAGCGGGCGCCGCCGTCCCGCTCAGCGTCTGCATCGGCTACGTCGTGCTGCCGACGCTGCCCGCCGACCGGGAAGAGCTTATCGATCGGGCGGACCGGGCGCTGTATCGCGCCAAGGCCGCCGGGCGCGGCCGCGTGGCGCCGGGCCGTGAGGATGCGACGGTAACGCAGACCGTCTCCGTCTGACCTGTTCGGCACAAGCGTGTGCAGATTGACGCAAAGATCGATGCACGGGCGGCGCGCCGTGACCGCAACGTCACTTATTCGCTCGACTGCGCGGTCGGTGCAAATTATCTATAAATCATGACACGCGTGAAAACCGAGACCATCGCCCATCGGATCAGCAAGGCCCTCGCCGAGCGTATTATCAGCGGTGCGCTCGTGCCGGGCTCCCGCCTCGGACAGGACCATATCGCCGAAGAGTTCAGCGCCAGCCATGTGCCCGTGCGGGAGGCCTTCCGCATTCTCGAATCGCAAGGTCTCGTCACGAGCGAGCCCCGGCGCGGCGTTCGCGTCGCCGGCTTCAGTCTGACGGAAGTCCAGGAAGTGGCAGAGATGCGCGCCGCGCTGGAGGTGCTGGCGCTGCGCAAGGCCATGCCACACCTGACCAAGGCCATCATGGACGAGGCGGAGGACGCGAACCGCGCCAGTGACCGTGCGACCGACGTTTTCGCATGGGAACAGGCAAACAGGCGTTTCCACCGGATCATCCTCACGCCCTGCGCCATGCCGCGCCTTCTGAAGGCGATCGACGATCTCCACACCACGAGCGCGCGCTTCCTGTTCTCCGGGTGGCGGGCCGAATGGGAAGCTCCGACCGATCGCGATCATCGCGCCATACTCGATGCCCTGAGGGCCGGACAGGTCGAGACGGCCGCCCTGGTGCTCGCGCGGCACGTCCAGACAATCGGGCACAAACAGCCACGATAGCCTGCCTCACACACAGCGATCACCCACAACCGGTCCCGCGGGCACGGTCCTGTTGCCACGCCTATCTATTCGGGTATTGTTTTAGCGATAGCGAATCATTTTTATAGATAATTCATGAGCGTGCGATGAGCCAACTGTCCCGGCAGCCTGTGATCGACCCGGTCCTGCGCACGCGAGAACCATGTCTGACCGGTGAGGCCACGATGCGGTCTTCGACAGAAGCGGGCCCTTGTCCGGCTGCCGAGCCGTGCGGCGGGCCAGAACACCGATGGACTCAAGAGACAGCGCAGGCGATCCATGACCTGCCGTTCAACGATCTGATCTTCCAGGCGCAGGTCACGCATCGCGCGAATTTCGATCCGAACCGCGTGCAGTTGTCACGGCTTCTGTCGATCAAGACCGGAGGCTGCCCCGAAGACTGCGCCTATTGCAGCCAGTCGGCGCGCCACGCATCCGGCCTCAGTGCTTCCAGATTGATGGAGGTGCGTCAGGTGCTGGCAGAGGCGCGGAAGGCTCGGGACGCCGGCGCAACGCGATACTGCATGGGCGCGGCCTGGCGCAGTCCCAAGGAGCGTGACATGGCCACCATCATCGCAATGGTGGAGGGCGTGAAAGCGCTCGGCATGGAAACCTGCATGACGCTTGGAATGCTGGATCAAGGCCAAGCGCAGCGTTTGAAGCAGGCCGGCCTCGACTACTACAACCACAATATCGATACGTCCGAGCAATACTACACGCAGATCATTACGACCCGCAGTTTCGCGGACCGTTTGGACACGCTCGCCAATGTCCGCGACAGTGGCATCAAACTGTGCTGCGGCGGCATTGTCGGCATGGGAGAGCATCCGCTCGACCGCGTTGCCATGCTGGTGACGCTGGCCAACCTTCCGGAGCCCCCGGAGAGCGTGCCCATCAACATGCTGATCCCGATCGACGGCACGCCGCTCGCCGATGCCGAACCGATCGACCCGATCGCGTTCGTCCGCATGATCGCGCTTGCCCGCATCATGATGCCGAGGTCGCATGTCCGCCTGTCGGCAGGACGCACCGCGATGAGCGACGAGATGCAGGCGCTGTGCTTCTTCGCCGGCGCCAATTCGATCTTCGTCGGCGATACGCTGCTGACAGCGGATAATCCGGGGGAAGACGCCGACAGCGCGCTGTTTCGCCGGCTCGGCATCCAGCCCATGGAGCGCGACGGGCATTGAGCGCGAAGGGTTTGCTCGACCGCTACGGGGTCTCCTTGCGGGGGCTGGCCCGCAGGAACCGGTTGCGTTCGCTCGGGCCCCGCGCCGGGCTGGATTTTGCGTCCAACGATTATCTGGGGCTCGCCGGCAGCGAAGGCACGGCCGCCGCCGTGGCAACGGCCCTCGCCAACGGCACGACCGTCGGCGCCACGGGTTCACGCCTGCTGCGCGGCAACGCCCCCGAGCACGCGGCACTGGAGGCCAAGGCCGCCGGCTTCTTCGGCGCGGAGGCTGCGCTGTTCTTCGGCGGGGGCTACATCGCCAATCTCGCCGTGCTCACCACCCTGCCCCGGAAGGGCGACCTCGTCGTGCTCGACGCGTTGATCCATGCGAGCGCCCATGAAGGGGCGCGCGCCGGGCACGCGCATGTCGTGACCGTCCCGCATAACGACGCCGACGCGGTGGACGGCGCCATCGCTCGCTGGCGGGCCGGCGGCGGCACGGGCCATGCGTGGATCGTCGCCGAAAGCCTCTACAGCATGGATGGCGATCGCGCGCCGCTTAACGAACTCGCCCGCGTCGCCGACCGTCATGAGGCATTCCTCTTCATCGACGAGGCGCATGCGACCGGCGTCTACGGCCCCGATGGCCGTGGCCTGGCGCATCGATATGAAGGGCGCGAGAATGTCGTGGTGCTGCACGGCTGTGGCAAGGCGCTCGGCGCGTCCGGTGCGCTCATCACCGCGCCCGGCATTCTGTGCGACTATCTCGTCAACCGTTGCCGGCCCTTCGTCTACGCCACCGCCCCTTCACCCTTGATGGCCGTGGCGGTGGCAGCCGCGCTCGACATCATGACGCACGAGCCGGAGCGCCGCCAGCGATTGCAGGACATGGTGGCCCTGGCGAGCGGTAAGGCACAAGCCCTCGGGCTCAAGGCGAGCGGGTCGCAGATCATGCCGATCATCGTCGGCGACAACAGGGGTGCCATGGTGCTTGCCGGGCGATTGCAGGCGCGCGGTTTTGACGTGCGCGCCATCCGCCCGCCGACGGTGCCGGAGGGCACCGCAAGATTGAGGATTTCGCTGACGCTCAATGTCGAGAAGCCCGATCTCCTCGCCTTGCTGGACGCGCTGTCGGAGGAATGGCCGCGATGACGGTCAGGATCATCGTGAGCGGCACCGACACGGGCATCGGCAAGACCGTCCTGGCAGCAGGTCTGACCATGCTGCTCGATGGCATCTACTGGAAGCCGGTGCAGTCGGGCGTCGAAGACGGGACCGACAGCGACACCGTCCGCCATCTCGCCGGCCTGTCGCCGGAGCGTGTCCTGCCGGAGGCCTGGCGCCTGGCACGGCCTCTGTCTCCGCACCGCGCCGCCGAACTCGACATGGTCGAGATCGCCGACCAAACCCTTGCCCTGCCGGCGACATCCCGTCCCCTGATCGTGGAAGGCGCGGGCGGGCTGATGGTGCCGATCAACCGGCGCACGCTTTATATCGACATCTTCGCACGCTGGGCTTGCCCCCTTCTCCTGTGCGCCCGCACCGGGCTCGGCACGATCAATCACACGCTTCTGTCCATCGAAGCCCTGCGCAGCCGCGCGATTCCGCTTCTTGGCGTGGCCTTCATCGGCCACGACATGCCCGATACGCAGCGCACGATCGCAGAGATGGGGGCGGTGCGCGTGCTCGGCCGCCTGCCGCGGCTCGACCCGCTGACGCCGCAAGCGCTGATGCGGGCGATGCGCGCCAACTTCGACCCGGCCGATTTTCGAAAGATCACCCCATGACGCGATCGGCGCTCTGGCACCCATTTACGCAGCATGCCATCGAACCGGCGCCGATCAGGATCGGGCGGACACAAGGCGCCTATCTCGAGACGCCGGACGGGAAGCGCATCCTCGACGCCATCTCATCCTGGTGGGTCATCACCCATGGCCACCGATATCCACGGATCATCGATGCGGTCCGCACGGCAACGCAAACGCTGGACCAGATCATCTTCGCGGGATTGACCCACGAACCTGCGGAAACGCTGGCATCGGCTCTGGTCGCGATGGCCCCACAGGGTCTCGACCGGGTCTTCCTGTCCGATAGCGGATCGACCAGCGTCGAAGTGGGATTGAAGATGGCGCTGGGTTTCCATCGCAACACGGGAGACCCGCGCTCCCGCATCATCGTCATGGAGCACAGCTACCATGGCGACACGATCGGGACGATGAGCGTCGGTGCCCGCGGCGTCTTCAACGCCGCCTATGCTCCCCTCATGTTCGCGGTCGACACCATCCCCTTTCCCGCCGCGGGACGCGAGCAGGAGACGCTCGACCACGTCGAGGCGCTGACCCGCGATGGCAGGGCTGCGGCCGTGATCGTCGAGCCCCTGGTTCTCGGCGCCGGCGGCATGCTGATCTACCCGGCATGGGTGCTGGCCGAGATTAGGCGCATCACCGAGCGGACCGGCACGCTGCTGATTGCCGACGAGGTGATGACCGGATGGGGACGCACCGGCACCCTGTTTGCCTGCGAACAGGCCGGCATTGCGCCGGATATCCTGTGCACCTCCAAGGGCCTGACCGGCGGGGTGTTGCCGCTGGCCGCGACGCTCGCGACCGAAGCCGTGTTCGAAGCCCATCTTTCCACCGACCGGGCGAAGACCTTCTTTCATTCGAGTTCCTACACGGCGAACCCGATCGCCTGCGCCGCCGCCGTCGCCAATGTCGGGATCTGGCGCGACGAGCCTGTGGCGGAGCGCGTGTCGGCACTGTCGCGCTGGCAGGCCGAACGGCTCAGCCGTTTTGCTTCCGATCCGCGCTTTGCGAATGTGCGAGGGATCGGCACCATCGCCGCGCTCGATCTTCGCGTGCGCACGCCGGGATATCTTGCGGAGGCAGGGCCGGCACTGCGCGCCTTCTTCCTCGAGCGCGGCCTGCTGCTACGGCCGCTCGGCAACGT
This sequence comes from Aureimonas frigidaquae, assembly GCF_001463905.1. GTDB lineage: Bacteria > Pseudomonadota > Alphaproteobacteria > Rhizobiales > Rhizobiaceae > Aureimonas > Aureimonas frigidaquae. The sequence continues at coordinate 141,021 of NZ_BBWR01000007.1, read as the reverse complement.
CATCTATGTGATGCCGCCCTATTGCATCACCTCTGCCGAACTCGACCGGCTCTATGATGCGATCGACGAGGCTGCCGATCTGGCGTGCGGCCGATGAGGCCGGGTGTGCGCATCGCAGGCCTCGGCCATCACGTGCCGGGCCGCAAGGTGGCAAATGCCGAGATCGAAGCCATGCTCGACCTCGAAGCCGGATGGATCGAGCGGCGCACAGGCATCCGCTCGCGCTACTGGGCACAGACTGGCGACACCCTGTCCGAACTGGCGACCAAAGCGGGCCATAAGGCGCTGGAAGCATCCGGCCTGCCCCGCAGCCATATCGGCCTCGTGCTGCTCGCCACATCCACACCCGACCATCTCCTGCCACCGAGCGCACCGCTGGTCGCCCATAAACTCGCGCTCGCCAATGCCGGCGCCGTCGACCTTGCCGGAGCCTGCGCCGGCTTCGTCTATGCCCTGGCCTTTGCCGACGGCTTCGTGCGCCTCCAGAACAAGCCGGCCCTCGTCATCGCGGCCAACATTCTGAGCCGCCGCATCAACATGGCCGAGCGCGCGACGGCCGTCCTGTTCGCCGATGCAGCCGGAGCCGTGGTGCTTTCGCCGTCCGACAGGCCGAGCCAAGGCATCCTCGGCGCATCGATGGCGGCCGAGGGGTCCGGCTATGACCTGATCCAGATTCCGGCCGGCGGCAGCAACCGCCCCTTCGGCCCCGAGCTGGAACTTGCGCAAACGCAGATGACCATTGCCGATGGCCGCGCGGTCTTTACCCGCGCCGCCCGGATGATGACGGCCTCTTCGCAAGGCGCGCTCGCCGCCGCCGGACTGGCTGCGCAGGACATCAGCCGCTTCGTGCCGCACCAGGCGAACGCCCGTATCTTCGATGCGGTCTGCGACACGCTCGGCATGGACCGGGATCGAACCGTCAGGACCATTGCCGAATACGGCAATTCCTCCGCTGCAACGATCCCGCTGTCCCTGTCGATAAGCCACGCAGAACGCCCGTTCCGACCCGGCGAAACGCTGCTCCTGGCGGCCGCGGGCGCAGGCCTGACCGGCGGTGCGCTGATCGTCGGCATATGATCGACCATAGCCGATGCCGGCCGCGCGGCTGCATTCCATCTTGCCGAGGCGCGCCCATCCGCCTATGAAGACGCATCCATCAGGACCCGGTGAAACTCCGGGTGGCTCTTCCGGCCGCCGATCCGCCGGACAACAGAACCCGTCGCCCACCAGCCAGCGCATGGATTGCGTCCTGCCCCGTGCGACCCGGTTTTGACCCGTTTTGAGACCATCATGAAGAGCCTGTCCGAATACCGCGCGCAGTGGTTCTGCAACCCGCGCGGCGATCTGTTGTCCGGCCTGGTCGTTGCCCTGGCCCTTATCCCTGAGGCGATCGCCTTTTCCATCATTGCGGGGGTCGATCCGAAGATCGGCCTCTACGCATCCTTTTCCATCGCGGTGCTGATCGCCTTTACGGGCGGCCGGCCGGGCATGATCTCGGCCGCGACGGCCGCCACGGCGGTTTTGATGGTCACGCTGGTGCGGGACCACGGCCTGCAATACCTGCTGGCCGCGACCGTCCTGGCCGGCCTGATCCAGATCGGATGCGGTCTGTTGAAGCTCGGGCACCTGATGCGCTTCGTCTCGCGCTCGGTCATCACCGGCTTCGTCAACGCGCTCGCCATCCTGATCTTCATGGCGCAGCTACCCGAGCTCATCGGCGTGACGCCGATCACCTATGTCCTCGTCGCTGCCGGCCTTGCCATCCTGTATCTCTTTCCGCGCCTGACGCGCGCCATCCCCTCGCCGCTCGTCTGTATCGTGGTCCTGACGGTCGTCTGCATGGTGCTCGGCCTCGACGTGCGCACGGTTGGCGATATGGGCGAACTTCCCTCGACCCTGCCGGTCTTCCTGATCCCCGATATTCCGCTCACTTTCGAGACGCTGCAGATCATCCTCCCCTATTCCATCGCGGTCGCCATCGTCGGCCTTCTGGAATCGCTGATGACCGCGCAGATCGTCGACGACATGACGGATACGACATCGGACCGGAACCAGGAATGCATCGGCCAGGGCATCGCCAACACGGCCACCGGCTTTATCGGCGGCATGGCGGGCTGCGCCATGATCGGCCAGTCGGTGATCAACGTGAAGTCCGGCGGGCGCGGACGCCTGTCCACCTTCGTCGCCGGTGCACTGCTTCTGTTCCTGGTGCTGGTTCTGGGCGATCTCGTCAGCGCCATACCCATGCCCGCCCTCGTGGCGGTGATGATCATGGTGTCGGTCGGCACGTTCAACTGGGCGTCGATCGTCAATATTCGCCACTATCCGATTTCGTCCACCACCGTCATGCTCGCCACGGTGGCGGGCGTTCTGATGACGCACAATCTGGCCATCGGCGTTCTGTGCGGTGTGCTTCTGTCCGGCATTTTCTTCGCGGGCAAGATTTCACGCCTCTTCGGCGTCGAGAGCTTTCTCGACAGTGAAGGAACGCACCGAACCTATGTGGTGGAAGGGCAGCTCTTCTTTGCCTCGGCCCAAGCCTTTGCGGGGGCCTTCGATCTGTCGGAACGGCTGGATCGCGTCACGATCGATGTGAGCCGAGCGCATATCTTTGACATTTCAAGCGTCGCCGCGCTCGACAGGATCGTGTCGATCTTCCGTCGCAACGGGGCACAGGTCGACGTGACGGGCCTTAACGAAGCCAGCCGGTCCATCGTCGACCGGCTGGGATCACAGGATCGGCCCGGGGCAGCGCAGGGCGTTCACTGACCCGCCGATGCGATCAGCTATTGCCGAGGCACAGAATAGGCAGAACCGACTGTGCCGTGCGGTCCGTCGCGTCCGGCACGCTGAGGGCCTGCGCATCGGCATCGGCCACCCGGTAGTCGACATTGTTCCTGGCCAGGAAGTCGGTAACGACATCCGGGCGAATGGCAAAGTTAATCGACTGCGGGATATCGCCCGTAATATCGGCGACGGCGACTGCATTCAGCTTGGCGGTGACCACACCGACGACGCGTCCGGCAAGGTCGATGACCGGCCCGCCGGAATTGCCCGGCTGCACCGCAGCGGAAATCTGCAGGTAATTTGCATCGTTCATCAGCCCCAGGAGTGACGAAACGTTGCCCCGCGTGACATTGAGGCTGTCGGCCAGGATCGAGCGCAGGGGGAAGCCCAGCGCCAGGATATCCTCACCGAGGCGCGGCTTGCCGGCGGCGATAGGCAGCGGATTGTCGAGCTTTGCATCGACCTTCACCAAGGCGAGGTCGTTATCGGGGTCGATGACCACCTGGCTTGCCGTTCCGAAGGTGCCGACCGACACGCTGCGGCAGCTCTTGGCGACATGCGCGTTGGTCAGGACCCAGCCATCCTGCGAGACGACGAAGCCAGAGCCGGAGGAATCGAGCCCTTCCGACACATCGTAGCCGCCAAGGCCTGACGGCGCGTCGCTGGCGCGGGCACCGCCGGTGGCGCTCGCCTGCATGATACCGTTATTGGCGAAAGCGAGCCGATAGCGCGGATCCTGTGACAGTTCGGCGATCGCGCCCGTATCGGGCTCGGCACCGGCCGGCTCCGTCGCATAGGGAGAGAAAGAGCCCGCTGCCACCGCAACATAGGGCGCCATCGTGTCCTTCAGCGCCTTCGGATAGGCGACAGAGAAGCCGCGCAGGTCGCCGCCCCGGCCATAGAACCGGATGGAATAGAGACGGTCGCCTTCCGTGCCCTCGATCTCGAAGTGATCGCCCTTCATCTGTGCGTTGGCGACGACCTTGCCATCGACCGGCGCGCGCAGGATGTCGAACACCTCGGCGAGCGTGTAGCCTTCCTTGACGAAACGGACGGTCTCGATCTCCACGGCCTCGTCAGGCGAGCGCCACATGGTGCCGACTTCGGTCGCCCCGATCTCCTGCACCATTTCGTACGGTATGCCGATGCGGGCGCCCGTCCGCGAATCGTCCTGCCAGCCAAAGCCGAACTGGCGCAGGGTCTCGTCGCTCTGGGCAATGAGCGCATCCAGGAAGGCCTCGTCCATGACGCCGGTGGCAGGCTGCCCGTTGCGCGCCTGGAACGCGCGGATGGCGTCCATGCTGCGGGGGCCGATGCGGCCATCGAAGGCGCCGACATAATCGCCCGTCCAGGCGAGGCGCGTCTGCAGGCCGACCCGGAACTCCTGGTCGGTATTGTCCTGATAGGCGGCGGCAACGGAATCACGGACGGCACCTTGGCTCGGCGCAGCATGAAGCGCGCCCGGTGCAGCCACGACGAGAAGGCCAGCCAGCAAAGCTTTCAGCCCGGCTCCCATCGATATCCCCCTTCATTGCCCTTGACAAAATCCAATCGACAAGGAAACGCAGTTCTGACGGAATCGATCCACGCAATTTTAAACATGTCGGAACCGGGCGCTTAACCATGGCCGGCGCCGTGATTGACCGTTCCGAACGCACCGCCTAAGGGAAGCTCATGACCATCAAGCCTCTCATCATCCTGCCGGATCCGGTTCTGCGCGTGACCTCCGAGCCCGTGGAGCGCATCGACGATGCGGTGCGCGAACTGGCCGCAGACATGCTCGAAACCATGTATGACGCCCCCGGCATCGGCCTTGCCGGCATTCAGATCGGCGTGCCGCGGCGCATCCTGGTGATCGATCTGGCCAAGGATGAAGAGCCCAGGAACCCCCTGGTCGTCATCAACCCCACCATCCTGTCCGTTTCGGACGAGCGCTCCCTCTACGAGGAAGGCTGCCTGTCCATCCCCGAGTATTATGCGGAGGTGGAGCGGCCGGCGCGGCTGCGTATCTCCTTCCAGGACCTGGACGGCAAGACGCAGGAGCGCGATGCCGATGGGCTCCTCGCCACCTGCCTGCAGCACGAGATCGACCATCTGAACGGCACCCTGTTCATCGATCACATCTCCAAGCTCAAGCGCGACATGGTCATCCGCAAGTTCACCAAGGCGGCCAAAAGGGTCGTGGCCTGATCCGATGGCCCTGTCCGTGATCTTCATGGGAACGCCGGACTTCTCCGTGCCGACCCTGACGGCGCTGCACGCAGCCGGCCATGCGCTGACATGCGTCTATACCCAGCCGCCGCGCCCGGCCGGGCGCGGCATGGCGGAGCGCCCCTCCCCCGTCCAGCGCACGGCGCAGGCGCTCGGCATTCCCGTGCGCAGCCCCACACGCCTGCGCGGCCAGGACGAGCAGCAGGCCTTTGCCGCCCTGCAGGCGGATGTAGCCGTGGTGGTGGCCTACGGCCTTCTCCTGCCGCAGCCCGTGCTCGACGCGCCGCGCTATGGCGCGCTGAACGGCCACGCCTCTCTTCTGCCCCGGTGGCGGGGCGCCGCCCCCATCCAGCGCGCCATCGAGGCCGGCGATGAACAGACGGGCGTCATGATCATGCGCATGGAAGCAGGCCTCGACACCGGGCCCGTCGGCGTGACGCGCACCCTCCCGATCCAGGAGACCGACACGGCCGGCATGCTGCATGACGCGCTGGCGCAGCAGACGGCCGATGCCATGGTCGAGGCCCTGGCGCTCCTGGAACAGGGCGATCTTGCCTTCGAGACACAATCGCAGATCGCTGCCCGCACGGGGCGCGAGCCGGTCTATGCGCGCAAGATCGACAAGTCGGAGGCACGGCTCGACTTCACCGCATCGGGGCGCAGCGTCGCCCGGCGCATCAACGCCTTCTCGCCCTTTCCCGGCGCGTGGGCCGAGGTGGGGCCGGACGTCGACAGGCTGAAATTCCTGCGCGCCGAGCCGGCGCAAGGCAGCGGCGCGCCCGGCACGCTCCTCGACGATCGCCTCACCATCGCCTGCGGCGAGGGTGCCGTCCGCATCCTGGAACTGCAACGCCAGGGGGGCCGCCCCCTGCCCGCGCAGGACTTCCTGCGCGGGCAGCCGCTCAGGCCTGGAACGCGGCTGAGCTGATGCCGCGATACAAGCTCACCATCGAATATGACGGAACCGCCTATGTGGGCTGGCAGCGCCAGAAAAACGGCATGTCGGTTCAGGAGACGGTGGAAATCGCGCTGAAGGCGTTCAGCGGGCAAGATCTGACCCTCTTCGGCGCAGGCCGCACGGATGCCGGCGTGCATGCGACGGGGCAGGTCGCGCATGTGGACATACCGCGTGAATGGCGCGCCGATACGGTCAGGGATGCCCTGAACGCCCGTTTGCGTGAGGAAGGCGGCGTCGCCATCCTTGGCGTCGAGCGCGTCGCCGATTCGTTCGATGCACGGTTTTCGGCGCGCAAGCGGCACTATCTCTACCGTATCCTCAACCGCCGCCCGCCACCGACCGTTCTGAAGGGGCGCGTCTGGTGGGTCTGGAAGCCGCTGGATGTCGAGGGCATGGACCGGGCGGCCAAGCGGCTCCTCGGCACGCATGACTTCAACACCTTCCGCTCCACGCACTGCCAGGCGAAGAGCTCGATCCGCACCCTCGAACGGCTGGACGTGGTGCGCGCCCCCGGGGACGAGGTCCATGTCCACGCATCGGCGCAGTCCTTCCTGCACAACCAGATCCGCTCGCTCGTCGGCTCGCTGAAGCTGGTGGGCGAAGAGCGGTGGAGCGCCGACATGCTCGTGGATGCGCTGGAAGCGCGCGACCGCAAGCGGTGCGGGCCGGTTGCGCCGCCGGACGGGCTCTATCTGGCGCGCGTCGACTACGCTTGAGCTTCACCTTACAGAAGCGCGATGCCCGTCATGTCCACCACCGCGACGGGCGCCATGACGGATGTCACCACCATCAGCGCCACGATTCCGGCCGCGGCCAGGGGATCGCAGTCCCCCGCCAGGCTGACCACGCGCCAGGTCAGGAACAGCGTGGCCAGGCTTGCCAGGAACAGAAGCAGAATGGCAAAGCCGCTGCCGCCCGTCACGATCATCAGGAACCATAGCGGCACCAGGGCCCAGGCCAGGAGCGCCCCCGTCCAGTTCAGGGCGACGATGATGGGGCCGACCTTGCGCCGCAGCCCGATGCGCGGCGCCACGAGCATGAGAATCAGGAGCGGCAGCAGCCAGGCGGTCAGGTCGCTCAAGGCATGCGCACCATAGGTCGAGAAGGTCGAGGCTCCGAAGGGCCATTCCCGTTCGACGAACTCGTATTCGATCCAGGACAGGGCCATGGGCGGCAGCGCCACCACGATGGCGCCGAAGGAGGACCAGAACCCGTCTGGCGATATGTCTAGCCTCTGCAACCCGTCCCGGCGGCCGGCCATCAAACGCAGGACGCCCGTGAAGTAGCGCATGAGCTGGGGCAGGCTGGGGAGGAATTCAGGCGTCGGCGGCGAACCAGCGGGAAAGGAAGGTTTCATAGATGGCCGTCAGCGTTTCGAGATCTGAAAGCGCAACACGTTCGTTGCTCATATGCATTGTCTGTCCCACGAGGCCGAATTCAACCACCGGACAGTAATTCTTTATGAACCGGGCATCGGATGTCCCGCCGGAGGTGGACAGGACGGGCGTGCGGCCCGTGACCGCATGCACCGCGCCGGACAGGGTGGCGACGAGCCGGTCGTCCCGCGTCAGGAAGGCATCGGCCGGCCTGTCGCGCCAGGTGATCGTCGCCTTCAGGGCCTGCTCGCGGCCCGGCCGCAGTTGGTCGTCGCGCAGGCCCTGCGCCACGCGTTCGGCCACGGCCTGCCGCAGGGTCTCTGCCGTCCACAGATCGTTGTGGCGGATGTTGAAGGCGATGCGCGTGCGCGCCGGAATGACGTTGGTCGAGGGGTTGTCCGTCTCCACCCCTGTAACCTCCAGATTGCTCGGCGGAAAATTCTCCGTCCCGGCATCCAGCGCCTCGTGCATCAGCGCCGCGAGGACGCCCGGCACGCCACGCATCGGATTGTCCGCCAGGTGCGGATAGGCGACGTGGCCCTGCCGCCCCTCGAGCGTGATCCAGCCGCTTACGGAGCCGCGCCGGCCGATCTTGATCATATCGCCCATCCGGTCCGGATTGGTCGGCTCGCCGACGATGCAGCCGTCGAAGCGGTGGCCGTGCCCGGCGGCAAAGGCCAGGAGCTTGTCGGTCCCGTTCACGGCCGGGCCTTCCTCGTCGCCCGTGATGATCAGGGACAGGCGCCCTTCCGGCAGGGCGCCGCGCGCCGCAAGGCGGGCCAGCGCCGCCACGTAGCAGGCGATGCCGCCTTTCATGTCCACCGCGCCGCGGCCATACAATTCCCCCGCCTCGACGGCTGCTGAAAAGGGCGGATGGCGCCAGTCGGACAGGGGCCCGGGAGGAACGACGTCGGTGTGCCCTGCAAAGGCCAGATGCCGCCCTGTCGTGCCGCGCCATGCGAAGAGATTCTCGATGCTGGGCGTCCCGTCCTCGGAAAATACGGGACGTGCGACATCGAACCCCAGGGGCCGCAACTGCGCCTCCAGGACATCCAGTGCGCCGGCATCGTCCGGCGTCACGGACGGGCAGGAAATCAGGGCCGACAGGTTGGCGACGGGATCGACGGGAAGCGTGCTCATGGCCTCCCATACGATGCCGCCGCGCACCATGACAACGCGGTGCGAACCGGCCTGCTTTGCCCTTGCGGAATTATTTTGCTACCAAGCACGGGCGTCGTGTCGGGGGCTTGCCATTTTTTGGCCCGTTTCTCACCCAAAAGCGATGTATGAGGGAAACAGCTCGGGGATTGATTGTATGGCGCAGCTTTCGGGGGCCGCTCGTCAGGAGCGCAAGCGCATCCGTCTTTCCGCGTTGGCGTTCCTGTCGATCATCCCTCCGCTGCTCCTGACGGGCTGCGTCTCCGGACAAGGCGGGCTCCTGGGCGTAGCCGATATCGGCTCCGAGCCCGCAGCCGAACAGCAGGCCGCCAAGGCCGCCGTGGCGGCGGATGCGCCACAGGATGGCAAGTCCACGCGCGTGGCGGCCAAGTCGGCGCTCCCCCGCAACGGCACAATCAGCGGCAGCCCGGAGCTCGATCGCATGATCGCCAAGGCCGCCGACGAAAACGACGTACCGCGCGAACTCGCCTATGCGGTGCTGCGGGTGGAAAGCCACTACAACCCCAAGGCCGTCGGTCGCGGCGTCTACGGCCTGTCGCAGATCAAGCCGGCCACCGCGCGCAGCCTGGGCTTCAGCGGTTCGGCACAGGATCTCCTCGATCCCGAAACGAACCTTCGCTACGGCATGAAGTACCTGGCCGGGGCATATGAGAAGGGTGGCGGCGATGTTTGCGCCACCTCCATGAAATACAAGGGCGGTCACCGCGCCACGGTGATGAGCCAGTCGACGCGGGAATATTGCTCCAGCATTAAGCGCCACATGGCCGCGATTTCGAACCGGCCCATGGGCAACACCGAAATGGCCCGCCTCCAGCCGAGCACGAAGCCGGATGCCGGCGCGGCGCAGAAGCTGAACCGGCCCGCAGCGCCAGCCACCGCGAAGGCGACAGCCCCGGCGCAGGCACCGGCCGCGCATGAGACGACAGAAGTCGCCAGCCTGACGGCACCGGCCCGCCCCGCCGCCAAGCCCGCCGCGGCCGCCAAGCGTCAGACGCCATCCGCCGTTGCCGCGGCCATGACCGAGGGGACGGCCAGGCATACGCCCGCAACGGACGCCGTGGCCAATGCCATTGCCGTACCGGTTCCCGGCCATGCCGAGCGGCCTGTCACCGTAGCGGCGCAGGCGCAGCCGGCCAAGGCAGCCCAGTCCGCGCCGCCGCAGAAGGTCGCCGTGCCGAGCCACGCTCTGGCGGCGGCGGCCAAGCCTGCGCCACAACAGGTCTTTGCATCCGTGCCGGTGCCGCAGGCCTCGGCCGCGCTTGGCTTTTCCGATGAAGAGCCCGATCCTGCCCGCTTCGGGCAGTAAGGGCAAGGCTGCCGCGTCAGAAGGCGGTGCGTGAGCGCATCGCGGCCGACAGCGTGCCTTCGTCCAGATAATCCAGTTCGCCGCCCACCGGCACGCCATGCGCCAGGCGCGTGACGGTCACGGCGCTGCCTTCGAGCTGGTCCATGATGTAGTGGGCCGTCGTCTGCCCCTCCACCGTCGCATTGACGGCGATGATAATTTCCTTGACGCCGCCCTCCGCGACACGCTCGACCAGCCGGCCGATCGTCAGCTCATCCGGCCCGATGCCTTCGAGCGGCGACAGGACGCCGCCCAGCACATGATAGGCGGCATTGAGCGCCTTGGCGCGCTCCAGCGCCCAGAGGTCCGAAACATCCTCCACCACGACGATGGTCGAGCGGTCACGCCCGGCATCGCAGCAGATCGTGCAGGGATCCTGCGTATCGATATTGCCGCAGCAACTGCAGGTAACCACCCGGTCCGCGGCATCCGCCATGGCCACGGCCAGCGGCGCCAGGATCTGCTCGCGCCGCTTGACGAGGTGCAGCGCCGCGCGCCGGGCGGAACGGGGCCCGAGGCCCGGCAGCTTGGCCAGAAGCTGGATCAGACGCTCGATCTCGGGGCCGGCAATGCTTCGGGACATATCCTGTCAACTTTCAAACGATCGTCCCGAAGGTGCGGGATGTCCCGTGGCTAGAATGGCAGCTTGAGCCCGGCCGGAAGCTGCAGGCCGGCGGTCAGGCTCTGCGTCTTTTCCTGAATTTCCTGATCCAGCTTGCGCCGTGCATCGGCATGCGCCGCCACGATCAGGTCTTCCAGCATGTCCTTTTCGTCGGGGTTCACGAGCGAGGCGTCGATGGTCAGCGCCGTCAGCTCGCCCTGCCCCTTCAGCGTGACGCTCACCACGCCGCCGCCGGATTGGCCCGTCGCCTCGATCTCGGCCAGCTCCTGCTGCAGGCCCTGCATCTTTTCCTGCATGGCCTTGGCCTGCTTCATCATCCCCATCAGGTCTTTCACCGCATCACTCCTCGGTTTCGTCGTCGTCGTCCAATGCCGGCGCGAGCGCGTCCGGCATATCGTCCTGCGGGTCGATATCGTCCAGAGGGGCAGCCACGTCAAACCCGGCGGGATCGGCCGAGGCCTCTGCCAGGGCGGCCGGTTCGATGGGCTCCGGCTCAGGCTCGGTCCGCAACCGCACCTCCGACACGCGTGCCCCCGGGAAGGCGGCCAGAAGCGCGGCCACGTCGGGATGGCCCTGTGCCTCCTCCACCAGCCGGCGGCGACGAGCCTCGGCCTGCTCCTCCAGGGTGGTGGCATCGATCGGTCCGGTGGCGACGGTGACGATCCATCGACGCCCCGTCCATTCGAAGAGCTTGCGGGACAATTCCCCCGGAAAGGTGGCCGGCGCATCGTCCACCAGGCCGACTTCCAGCCGGCCGGGCTCCACGCGCACCGGCAAGAGGTAGCGGCGGATGCGCAGCCGGGTCAGCGAATCCCGCTTCTCGGCCGCCAGTCGGTCGAGATCCTCCAGCGAGCGCAAGCTTGGCCCGGTATCGTCAGCCAATACGGGCGCGGCCACGGGGCGTGGCTCACTGGCCGCAAAACTGTGCAGGCTCAGCGCGCCACGGGCGGCCAGCGCCCGGGCCGCGCCGTCCATGGACGGCGCCATCGCACGGGGCGCATCCCCGTCGAGCGGACCACCCGGCCCGGCCATGCCCACAGCAGCGACGGCATCCGGTCCGCCGGTCATATCGCGGCTTGGGCCGGCGTCGCCGCGCGGGGCGGGCGTGGTGGCTGGCGGCGGGGCGGCGATGCTCACCGACCCGCCATCGGACATGGTGCGCAGCATGGCGGCCAGTTCGGCAGGATCGGGCAGCGTCGTCGCATAGGCGATGCGGATCAGCGCCATCTCGGCCGCCTGCCGCGGCGAGGCGGCCAGGCGCGTTTCCTCGACGGCCTTGAGCAGGAGCTGCCAGACTTCTGACAGGGTGCGCACGGACAGGCGCGCGGCAAGCCCTGCCCCACGCTCCGCCTCGGCCGGGGCTAGGGCCGCGTCGCCGGCCGCCTCGGGCACGAAGCGCAGCGAGGTGACGAGGTGGGTAAAATCGGCAAGGTCCGCCAGCACGACCTGCGGATCGGCCCCGCCGGCATATTGCGCCCGCAGCTCGCGCAGGGCCGCGGTGGCATCGCCCGCCATCAGCATCTCGAACAGGTCGATGATCCGCGCACGATCGGCCAGGCCGAGCATGTCCCGGACGGTTTCGAGCGATACGCGGCCGGCGCCATGAGCGATGGCCTGATCGGTCAGGGACAGGGCATCGCGCACCGACCCCTCGGAGGCGCGTGCCAGAAGACGGAGTGCCTCTTCCTCGGCCTCCACCGCCTCGGCATCCAGCACCTTGCGCAAATGGGACATCATCCGGGCCGACTCGACACGGCGCAGGTCGAAGCGCTGGCAGCGTGACAGGACCGTGATCGGGACCTTGCGGATTTCGGTCGTGGCGAAGACGAACTTCACATGCTCGGGCGGCTCCTCGAGCGTCTTCAGCAGGCCGTTGAAGGCCTGCGTGGACAGCATGTGCACCTCGTCGATGATGTAGACCTTGTAGCGGGCCGAGACCGGTCGGTAGCGCACCTGCTCGATGATCTCGCGGATGTCGTCGATGCCGGTATGGGACGCGGCGTCCATTTCGACCACGTCGACATGCCGACCCTCCATGATGGCCTTGTCGTGCAGGCCGGGGGCATCCATGCGGATCGACGGGCGGTGGACCGTATCGGTCTCGTAATTCAGGGCGCGCGCCAGGATGCGGGCCGTCGTCGTCTTGCCGACACCGCGCACGCCGGTCAGCATCCAGGCCTGGGCGATGCGCCCGACATCGAAGGCATTGGTCAGCGTGCGGACCATCGGCTCCTGGCCGATCAGATCGTCAAAGCTCTGCGGGCGGTACTTGCGGGCAAGGACGCGGTAGGGGCTGACGGGGCCGGTGCCGTCGCTATCCTGTTGCGTGACCAAGAGCGCGCTCCCTTCTTGCGACGGCGTGGACACCGCAGCGGCGGCGTTCCCACACCGCACTCATAAACGGCCGGGCCGCCGATGCAATGCCGTCGGCGGGCGAACGAAAGCCCGCCGCAATGGTGGCGGCAGCGTGCCGACGGGATCTGGAAGGTGGGAGGCTGGCACGATGACCCGCGCACAATCTCGTTGGGGCTGCTTCCTTCCGGACCTGACCCGGTTGGCGAGTGACACGTCCACCACCAACCTCCCGACGCTGTATATCGTCCGCTATTCGTGTAAATGCAACCTCGAACACCGAAAGATCATCGTGACGAAAGGCAGCGTGCCGTGCAGTCCCAGGCTTTCATACTCGCCCGCCAGCTCGATGCCGATACGCTCTTCGTGCGCAAGCTCGGCCTTTGTCGCATGCTGCTCCTGAACGATGCGCGTTTCGTGTGGCTGCTGCTGGTTCCCGAACGCCGGGATATCGTCGAACTCTTCGACCTGACGCCGCAGGATCGCGCTGCGCTCATGGAAGAGACGACCTTCGCCGCCCGCCTGCTCAAGGACGAATTCTCCGCCGATAAGGTCAACGTCGCGAGCCTCGGCAACATCGTGTCGCAGTTCCACATGCATGTCATTGCCCGCCACGCGCGCGATGCCGGTTGGCCCGGCTCTCCCTTCGGACTGCCCGGCCGCCTTCCCTACGAGCCCCATGAGGCGGCCGAGGTGATCGAGCGCCTGTGCGCCGAGGAGTTCCCCGCGTGACCGAGCGCATGGCCTTCACCACCAACCGGCTGGACCGGGACAGCGAGAAGCGGACCGAATCGAGCCTTGCCGCCGCACTGGCCGAATCGACGGTGACTGTGTGCCTCATCGCCGGCTCCGAATGGCTCGTGACCGGTCCCGAACAGGCGCCCGACCCGCGCTTCGGCGCAGCCGATGCGCCGGGGCTGGGAGCGGATCTGTCGCATGCCATTCTGCTCGGCCGGACGGATGACGGCACCGCTGTGGTCGCCGCGCCGGCGGCATCACCCGCAGACGGGGGCGCCGTGCGCGCCGTCTCGTTGCGCGCCCTTGCCATGGCCGGCACGCTCGATCCGGATCTGGAGGGACAGCTCGCCCAGGCGCAGCATCTTTTCCACTGGAACCGGCGGACACGCTTCTGCGGCGTGTGCAGCGGCCCGACCGTCGGAGAGGCCGGCGGCTACCGCCGCCGCTGCACGGCCTGCGGCGAGCTGTTCTTCCCGCGCACCGACCCGGTGGTGATCATGCTGGTCCATGATGGTGGCGAGCGGTGCATCCTGGGCCGCCAGCCCAATTTCGCACCGGGCATGTATTCGGCCCTCGCCGGCTTCGTGGAGCCGGGCGAAACGCTGGAGGACGCCGTCCGGCGCGAGGTCCTGGAAGAGGCCGGGATCACGGTCGGCGCGGTGCGCTACCATGCTTCCCAGCCCTGGCCCTTCCCGGGCTCGCTCATGATCGGCTGTCTGGCGCAGGCCACACAGGACACGATCCGCCACGACACGACCGAGCTGGAAGACTGCCGCTGGTTCACGCGGCAGGAAGCGCGGGCCATGCTGGACGCCACCCACCCCGATGGCATCAGCGCGCCCCGGCCCTACGCCATCGCCCACCACCTCCTGCGCGCCTTCGTGGAGGCTGGTTGAGCCTTATTCGCCCGGTGTGGTCGGCGGTGTCGCCGGCCGATCGGGCGAAGCCTCGTAGACGCCGAGAATGGTGACCTTCTTGGTGAAGAAGGCCAGTTCCTCCAAGGCATGGGCCACGCCACGATCGTCCGGGTGGCCCTCGATATCGGCGTAGAACTGCGTGGCCACGAAGGCCCCGCCGATCTGGTAGCTTTCAAGCTTGGTCATGTTAACGCCGTTGGTCGCAAAGCCGCCGAGCGCCTTGTAGAGCGCCGCCGGCAGGTTGCGCACCTCGAAGAGGAAGGTGGTGACGGCACGTGGCGCGTCGCTCACCCACAGGTCCCGCTCGCTCGCGCCCTTGCGGGACAGGACGACGAAGCGCGTCGTATTGTGCTCGGCATCCTCGACATCCTGCGCCAATATGTCGAGCCCGTAGAGCTCGGCGGCCAGCCGGGGCGCCAGCGCCGCGACATGCGGCTCGGCCATTTCCGACACGATCCGCGCCGCGCCGGCCGTGTCGGCGGACACGACCCCCTTCCAACCGTGCCGCCGCAGGATCTCACGGCACTGGCCGAGCGCGTGGATATGGCTGTGGACCTCCCGCACATCGTCCAGCCGCGTGCCGCGCTTGGCCATCAGCTGGAAGCGGATCGGCAGGAAATACTCGCCGACGATCCGCAGCCCGGACACTGGCAAAAGGTGATGGATATCGGCCACCCGGCCGGCGATCGTGTTCTCGATGGGAATCATCGCCAGGTCCGCATCCCCCCGGTTGACCGCCGCGAGCGCGTCTTCGAAGGTGGCGCAGGGCAGCGGCTCCATGTCCGGGAACATGTTGCGGCAGGCCGTGTCGGAATTGGCCCCCGGTTCGCCCTGGAATGAGATGCGGTTGGTGCGCTGGCGCGGCAGATAGGCGGCCCGGGCCAGCTCGAGTTGCGCGGCCGTGTCGACGCCGAGCGGCACGGCATCCACCGTCACCGCATCGATGCGCATGCCGGCTTCCAGCGCACGCAGCTGCTCCAGGCTCTCGCGCAGCTCCAGGGACGAGGCGCCGAGCGAAACGAATCGCTCCAGCGCGGCGCGGCGATAGGCGTAGATGCCCACATGGTGGAACAGCGGTCCCGCGCCGGCCGGCGCCGTCGCCCGCGTGAAATAGAGCGCGCGCAGACGGTTGGGCGCGATCGGCGTGCCGACGAGCTTGACGACGCTATGGTCCGCGGCATCCGGCCCGCCGGTGAAGGGCACCGCCACCGTAGCGATGTCGCAGGCCGGGTCGGCCAGCGGCTCGATCACGGCGCGGATCGTCGCCGGCTCGATCGTCGGCAGATCTCCCTGAAGGTTGATCACCGTATCGTAGGCTCCGTCCGGATCGATCTGCCCCAGCGCTTCGTGGATGCGGTCGGATCCGGACATGTGGTCCCCGACGGTCAGGACCGCCTCATAGCCGGCGCTGCGCACGGCTGCGGCGATGTCCTCGGAATCGGTCGCCACGACGATGCGGCCGATCCCGGTGGCCGCGGCGCGCTCGCAGACGCGCACGATCATCGGGGCGCCGCCGATATCGGCCAGGGGCTTGCCGGGCAGCCGGGTGGAGGCGAGGCGTGCGGGAATGAGAATCACTGGACGCATGGCTGATGGTTCCTGCGGACGACGACCGTCCCCTTCTTTTGAGCGCTCCCCCGGCACTACCGCTTGATCGTGGCGCAGGGCAATGTAAGAAGACTTCCAAGCTGGACCCCGCGGCGGCCACGGCACAGTGCCGCGGCCGGGCGAGTCGCCAAGCTTCGGGAGCGGTCTACAGGTGTTGCCTTGAAAGGGCAAAAGACATAGCTTCCGCGCGAATTTTAGAACCGTTCGTCGGTGCCATCGCCGGCTGATGATGGGAGCCGCCCAGTCCATGAATTCCTTCGAGGCCAACAAGATCTTCGGCGCCATTCTGGGTGCGGTCTTCGTCCTGTTCGGCGGCAGCCTGCTCGCCGAGGCGATCTTCCACTCCGAGCTGCCCGAGCGCGAGGGCTTCGCCATCGTGGCGCAGGAACAGACCGGCGGCGGCGATGCAGAGGCTCCGGCCGCCGTCCCCATCGCAGTGCTGATGCAGGAGGCCGATGCCGAGGCCGGCGCCGCCATCTTCAAGCGCTGCCAGGCCTGCCACAGCGGTGAGAAGGGCGGCCCGAACCTGGTCGGCCCCGATCTGTGGGACATCGTGAACCGGCCGATCGCCATTCACGAGGGCTTCTCCTACTCCTCCGCCATGATGGCCTTCAGCGAGGATCATTCCGTCCACTGGGATTACGAGCATCTGAACGGCTTCCTGCACAATCCGCGCCAGTATGTCAGCGGCACGGCCATGAGCTTCGCCGGCATCAACAAGGATCAGGACCGCGCGAATCTGATCGCCTATCTGCGCACCCTGTCCGACAACCCGGCTCCGCTGCCGGAGGCTGCGCCTGCCGCAGCAGCCGGTGACGATGCCGCTGCCGCCGAGGGAGAAGCCGCTCCGGCCGATGGCGCCGCGGCGCCCGCCGGTCAGGAGCCTGCTCCGGCCGAGGGCCAGGAGGCTGCGCCCGCATCCGGTCAGGACGGCGCCGCCACGCAGGATGCCGACGGTGTCCCCGCCGTGACCGAGCCCGGCACGTCGACCACGCAGCAGGGCTCCACACAGGCGCCGGCCACGACCGATCCTTCCACCGGAGAGGCCGTCCCCTCGCAGCAGCCGGCCGCGCCGGCGACGGGCAACAATCCCTGACGGCCTCCTTCGAGGCATTGCACGAAGGCCGGTACGCGAGTGCCGGCCTTTTTTATTGCCGAAGGCAACAGCCATCACAGGCTGTGCTTGCCGTGGGCCCCATGCCGATTAAACTTTCGTCATGAACGGGGCTCGTCCCAAGCCCGCCACAAAGCTGACCGCAGCTTGACCGCATTCCCGCCACCGGATTCGGAGAGTGATTTGACCGGACGTATTCTCGCCCCCACCCTCGCCGCACTGATGATGGCCCAGTTCCTCGTGCCGGCCGCGGCAAAGGATACCGCCGCTCCGGCGGGGGAATGGCGGGACGGATCCGGCAGCACCGAACCATCCAAAGGCGGGTTGCTGAAACTCGCCGCCGCCGACAGCGCCCAGCCCGCTGCCCAGCCGGGACCGCAGGCCGAGGCTGACGACACCGCCCCATCGGCAGGGGAATGGCGGGAATGGTCCAGCATCATCGAGCCGTCCAAATACGGCGACAGCTTCGCCCATTACGACTACGTCAATGTGAACGCGCCCAAAGGCGGGACGCTGAACCTGGCCGGCGCCGGCAGCTTCGACAGCTTCAACCCTTTCGTCCTGCGGGGAACGGCAGCGGCCGGCTTCGCGGCCTTCGGCGGCGGCCTCGCCTACGACACGCTGATGGACCAGGCACTGGACGAGCCGGGCGTCAGCCACGGCCTGATCGCGGAGGCCATGCGCTACCCCGCCGATTACAGCTCCGTCACCTTCCGCATCGATCCTGCGGCGCGCTGGCATGACGGGCAGCCGATCACCGCCGACGATGTCGTCTGGAGTTTCCAGACGGTCACCCGCCTCTATCCGCTCTATGCCAACTACTACCACAACGTCACGGCGGCCGAGGTGACCGGCGAGGGCGAAGTCACCTTCCGCTTCGACCAGACGGGCAATCGCGAGTTGCCCAACATCATGGGCGATCTCGTCGTCCTGCCGCGCCATTACTGGGAAGGCACCAACGCGCAGGGCGCCAAACGCAACATCGAGGAGCCGACCCTGGAGCCGCCGCTCGGCTCCGGCCCCTACCGCGTGGCGAGCTTCGATACCGGGAACACCATCACCTGGGAACGGGTGCCGGACTATTGGGCCAAGGATCACCCCACGCGCATCGGGCGCTACAATTACGACAAGGTCCACTACACCTATTTCCGCGATGCCAATGCCGCCTGGGAAGCTTTCAAGCGCGGCGGCTTTGCCGACTACCGGGCCGAGAACAGCGCCGGGCGCTGGTCGACAGGCTACACCTTCCCGGCCTTCAACTCCGGCCGCGTCAAGAAGGAGGCGCTTCCATCGGCCAGCGTGCAGCCCATGCAGGCCTATGTGCTGAACACACGCCGCGAGAAATTCGCCGACCCGCGCGTGCGCCGTGCGCTCGTCCTGGCCTTCAATTTCCAGGAAATGAACCGCACGCTCTTCTACGAGCTGTATCGGCGGACGGACAGTTTCTTCCAGAACACGAATCTTGCCGCCAAGGGCCTGCCGGGCGAGGACGAGTTGGAGATCCTGAAGCCGCTGGCCGGCGATCTGCCGCCCGAACTTTTCGCGCAAGCCTACAGCCTGCCCGACTACAGCGCCCCCAATGCGGAGCGCCAGTTCCTGCGCGAAGCCTTCGACCTTCTGAAGCAGGCCGGCTACGAGCGCCGTGGCTCGGACCTCGTCAAGGCCGATACGGGCGAGGTGCTGAGCATCGAGTTCCTGGGCGACGACCCCAATGACAGCCGCATCCTTGAGCCCTTCGCCAACCAGCTCCGCCGGCTCGGCATAAGGACCGACGTGCGGATCGTCGATACGTCGCAGTACCAGGCGCGTGTCGACAACTTCAATTTCGACGTGGTGACGGGCCAGTTCGCGCAGTCGCTTTCGCCCGGCAACGAGCAGCGCGATTTCTGGGGCAGCGCGGCGGCGTCGCAGCCGGGCAGCCGCAACCTGGCGGGCATCCGCAACCCGGCCGTGGACGCCATCATCGACAAGATCGTCTTCGCGCCCGATCGGGAAGCCCTCGTTTCCGCCACGCGGGCGCTCGATCGCGTGCTCCTGTGGAACAACTATGTCGTTCCGCAATGGCACAATCCCGATATCTGGCTGGCCTATTGGGACAAGCTCGAAATGCCCGAGCGCCAGCCCGCCTATGCCGGGCTCGACCCCTTCTCCTGGTGGGTTCGGCCGGGCACGCCGGATGTCGTCGCCCCCGATCCGGCGCAACTCGACGGCGGCAGCCAATGACCGGCTTCTGGCTGAGCCGGCGCGGCTTCAACGGGCTGCTTCTTTCTGGTGCGGCCGCCGGGCTGACGGCCCCGCGCCGCGCCTTTGCCGGAAACGCGGCCGATACGCCGCTGCATGGGCTCTCCGCCTTCGGCGAGCTTGCTTATGCGCCCAACTACACGCAGTTCGCCTATGCCAATCCGGACGCGCCGACGGGTGGCCGGATGGTCATGACCGTGCCGAACTGGATCCTGAACCAGGCGCCCGATACTTTCGATACGCTCAATACGCTCGTCCTGCAGGGCAATGCACCGCCCCGCATGGAAAAGCTCTATGATTCGCTCATGGTCTCCTCGCTCGACGAGCCGGACGCCATCTACTGCGCCCTGGCGCAGACGGTGACCATGAGCGCCGATGCCAACAGCTTTACCTTCGCCCTGCGGCCGGAGGCGCGCTTTGCCACCGGCGAGCCGGTCACCGCAGAGGATGTCGTCTTCAGCTACGAGACCTTGAAGGCGGACGGGCATCCGAGCCTTGTCATGGCGCTGGCGGAAGTCACCAGCATCACGGCGCTCGATGCAGGGACCGTCCGGCTCGTCTTTTCCGGCCGGCAGACGGTGCCGGCGGCACTGGGCGCGATGGCCGGAATTCCCATCCTGCGCAAGGGCTTCTTCGATGCGCGCAGCTTCGCGCGGGTGACCATGGAAGAAATTCCCGGCAGCGGGCGCTACCGTGTCGGGCGCTACGAGGCGGGGCGCTACATCGAATATGAGCGGCGTGCGGACTATTGGGCGGCAGACCTGCCCTTCGCGCGCGGGCTCGATCATCTCCAGACCCTGCGCATCGAGTTCTACCGCGACAGGCAGGCTGCCTTGCAGGCCTTCAAGAAAGGCGACGTGACCTGCCGCGAGGAATTCACGACCAAAGCCTGGGCGACGGAATATGACATTCCGGCCGTCCGGGACGGCCGGATCGTCCGCAAGGAGTTCCCGGACAACCGGCAACCGCGCTTCCAGTGCTGGGCCTTCAACCAACGGCGCGCGCGCTTTGCCGATCCGCGGGTGCGGCGCGCGCTGAACCTGTGCTTCGATTTCGAGTGGACGAACGCCAACCTCATGTTCGGGCTGCGGCGGCACGCCAATTCCTGCTTCGAGGGTTCGGAATTCGTAGCGGAAGGGGCACCCTCGGCCCAAGAGCGCGCCATTCTGGAGCCGCTGGCCGCCGACCTGCCGCAGGAGGTCTTCGGCCCGGTCTGGGTGCAGCCCGTATCGGACGGCAGCGGCTTCGACCGTGCGCTCCTGCGCGATGCGAGCCGCCTTCTGGCAGCGGCCGGCTGGGTCCGCAAGGGCGAGCATCTCATCGATGCCGCGGGCGAGACGCTGCGTGTCGAGTACATGATCAACGATCCCGAACAGACCCGTGTCTACGGCAAGATGATCGGCAATATGCGCGCCATCGGCGTCGATGCCGATTTCCGGCTGGTCGACGCGGCACAGTACCAGGCGCGCCAGAACAGCTTCGATTTCGACATGATGCTGTCGGCCTTCCAGCTTTCCGCCACGCCGACGCCCGAGGGCCTGAAGCTCTTCTTCGGCAGCGGGACGCGGGAGATGCAGGGCGGCTACAACTACCCCGGAATGGCGAGCCCGGCCGTCGATGCCATCATCGCCCGCGTCGGGGCGGCGCAATCGCGCGACGAGCTCGTCGTGCTCATGCGGTGCCTGGACCGGATCCTGCGGGCGCGGCTCGACTGGGTGCCGAACATTGCCGCATCCTCCCGCAACGTCGCCTACTGGGATATGTTCGGAATGTTGCCGAAGAAGCCCGATTACGGCTTCCCGGTCGAATCCCTGTGGTGGTACGAAGAGGAGAAGGCCAAAGCCATCGGCCGCGCCTGACGGCGTGTCCCTCCCCCCAGACGACGCGGGGGTCCCGCGAACCGGAGTTGAAACGCAGCCGACATGGGCGCTTACATCCTACGCCGCTTGCTGCTGATGATCCCGACTCTGCTCGGCATCATGGCCATTTCCTTCATCGTCATCCAGTTCGCACCCGGCGGGCCGGTGGAACAGGTCATCGCCACGCTGCAGGGCCAGGCGGGCGACCGCCTGTCCGGTGGCGGCGGCGGTGAAACGCAGTACCAGGCGAGCACCGACACATCGGGCTATCGCGGCGCGCAAGGGCTCGACCCGGCCTTCATCGCCAAACTCGAACAGCAGTTCGGCTTCGACAAGCCGCCCCTGGAGCGGTTCGGGCTGATGATCTGGAACTTCGCCCGCTTCGATTTCGGGGAAAGCTATTTCCGCTCGATCTCGGTGATCGACCTGATTCTGGAGAAAATGCCGGTCTCCATCTCTCTCGGCCTCTGGATCACGCTCATCTCCTACGGGATTTCCATCCCGCTGGGCATTCGCAAGGCTTTGAAGGACGGGTCGAGCTTCGATGTCTGGACATCGGGCGTCATCATCGTGGCCTATGCCATTCCCGGCTTCCTCTTCGCCGTGCTCCTGATCGTACTGTTTGCCGGCGGGTCCTTCCTGGACTGGTTCCCCTTGCGCGGCCTCGTCTCGGACAATTGGAGCCAGCTCTCCTGGCCGGAGCGGATCCTCGACTATTTCTGGCACCTGACGCTGCCGCTCATCGCCCTGTCCCTGTCCGCCTTCGCCACGACGACGCTCCTGACGAAGAATTCCTTCCTGGACGAAATCCGCAAGCAATACGTGACCACGGCCCGCGCCAAGGGCCTGACGGAGAACCGGGTCCTCTACGGCCACGTCTTCCGCAACGCCATGCTGATCATCGTGGCCGGCTTTCCGGGGGCCTTCATCTCGGCCTTCTTCACCGGCTCGCTGCTGATCGAAACCATCTTCTCGCTGGACGGGCTCGGGCTCCTGGGGTTTGAAAGCATCTATCGCCGCGATTATCCCGTCGTCTTCGCGACGCTCTACATCTTCTCGTTGATCGGGCTCGTGGCGACGCTGATTTCCGATCTCTGCTACACCTGGATCGATCCGCGGATCGACTTCGAGCGCCGGGAGGTCTGAGCCTTGGATCATCTCTCCCCCGCCACGGAAGCCAGCGAAACATCGGCTGGCATCGCCCAAACGGTCCCCGCCATGGCGGCGGCGCCGCGCCAGCGCCTTTCGCCGCTCAACGCGCGCCGCTGGCAGAACTTCAAGGCCAACCGACGCGGCTACTGGTCGCTCTGGTTCTTCCTGGCGCTCTTCCTCGTCACGCTGTTCGCCGAGTTCGTCGCCAACGACAAGCCCATCCTGATCGAATACAAGGGCGAGTATTACGCTCCGATCTTCCAGGACTATCCGGAAGAGGTCTTCGGCGGCTTCCTCCCCGTCACCAATTACCGTGACCCCTTCATCCAGGACGAGATCGGCCAGAATGGCTGGATGATCTGGCCGCCGGTCCGTTACTCCTACCGCACCGTCAACAACGAGGTGCCGACCCCCGCGCCCTCCGCGCCATCCTGGACCTTCTCCAAGGAAGAGCGCTGCCAGCGCTACCCGCTCGGCGTGGACGATCCCAACTGCACCATCGGCAACTACAACTGGCTCGGCACGGACGATCAGGCGCGCGACGTGCTCGCCCGGCTGATCTACGGCTTCCGCATCTCGGTGCTGTTCGGCCTGGTCCTCACGGTCTTCTCGGCGGTGATCGGGGTGACGGCCGGCGCGATCCAGGGCTATTTCGGCGGCTGGGTGGATCTGATCGCCCAGCGTTTCATCGAGATCTGGTCCTCGATCCCCGTCCTCTATCTTCTGCTCATCGTCGCGGCGATCCTGCCGCCTGGCTTCTGGATCCTACTCGGGATCATGCTGCTCTTCTCCTGGGTCGCCTTCGTGGGCGTGGTGCGGGCGGAGTTCCTGCGCGCGCGCAACTTCGAATATGTGAACGCGGCACGCGCGCTCGGCGTAAAGGACGCGACCATCATCTGGCGCCATCTCCTGCCCAATGCCATGGTCGCCACGCTGACCTTCCTGCCCTTCATCCTGAACGGCTCGATCACCACGCTCACATCGCTCGACTTCCTGGGTTTCGGCCTGCCGCCGGGCTCCCCCTCGCTGGGTGAGCTCCTGGCGCAGGGCCGCAACAACCTGCAGGCACCCTGGCTCGGCATATCCGGCTTCGTGGTCCTGTCTCTGATGTTGTCCTTGCTCGTTTTCGTGGGGGAGGCCGTCCGCGACGCCTTCGATCCGCGCAAGAGCTTCCGGTAGGAGCGCGCCATGGGGCACGATCATCCGCATGATCACGACCATGAGGACGGGCATGGGCATGAGGACGGGCACGCTCACAACCACGCCCATGGCCATTCGCATGGCGCCGGCGGGCACGATCACCTGGCCGGCGTGAACGAGCGGCGCATCGCCATCGCGGCCGTCGCCACCGGCCTCTTCATGGTGGTCGAGTTTTTCGGCGGCGTCATCGCCGGTTCGCTCGCCCTCATCGCCGATGCGGCGCATATGCTGACGGATTTCGCCGCGCTCGGGCTCGGCTGGTTCGCCTTCCGGCTCGCGCGCCGCCCGCAGGACCTGAAACGCACCTTCGGCTATGAACGCTTCGAAGTCGTCGTCGCCTTCGTCAACGGCCTCGCCCTTTTCGTCATCGCCATCTTCATCGTGGTCGAAGCCTGGCGCCGGATGATGACCCCGGAAGAGGTTCTGGCCGGCCCCATGCTGGCCGTCGCCGTCCTGGGCCTCATCGTCAACATCGCCGTGTTCAAGGTGCTGCACGGCGCCGAGCGCGAGAACCTGAACATCCGGGGCGCGCTCCTGCATGTCCTGGGCGATCTCCTCGGCTCCGTCGCGGCCATCGTGGCGGCGCTGGTGATCCTGGCCACGGGCTGGATGCCGATTGATCCGATCCTGTCGGTGCTGGTCAGCCTGATCGTGCTCGTCTCGGCCTGGCGCCTGGTGCGCGATGCCGGGCACGTCCTCCTGGAGGGTGTGCCGGCCCATCTGTCCGTGGATGCGATCGGTCCCGATCTCCTGCGCACCGTTCCGGGCGTCATCGATGTGCACCACGTCCATGCCTGGTCGATCACGCCGCGCCGCTCCCTCGTCACGCTGCATGCGCGGCTGGCAGAGGGCGCCGACCCCGCCACCGTGGTGCCGGCGATCAAGCTCCGGCTGGCGGAGGCCTTCGCCATCGGCCACACCACGGTCGAGGTAGAGACGGGCCCCTGCGCCGATGGCGATGCGGACTGTTTCCACACGCCCCAACGACCTCCAGTCGAAAGCCCCGAACATGCATGAGGATGAGGTGACCGGAATGGACGCGTCCGGGCAGGCTCCGCTGCTCGATGTCCGCGACCTGTCCGTCGCGTTCCATCAGGGCGAACGCACGACGATTGCGGTGGATGGCGTGTCCTTCCATATCGCGCCGGGCGAAACCCTGGCCCTGGTGGGTGAATCGGGCTCCGGCAAATCGGTATCGGCCCTTTCGGTGCTGCGGCTCCTGCCCTATCCGGCGGCCAGCCACCCGGGCGGGCAGGTCCTCTATCGCGGGCAGGACCTTCTGCATGCGGACGAGACGGCCCTGCGCAAGATCCGTGGCAGCCGCATCTCCATGATCTTCCAGGAGCCGATGAGCTCCCTGAACCCGCTGCACACGATCGAGCGGCAGGTCGGCGAGATCATGAAGATCCATCGCGGCCTGTCCGATGCGGCCGCGCGTGCCGAGACGCTCAAGCTCCTGACGCAGGTGGGCATCCGCGAGCCGGAGAAGCGGCTGCAATCCTACCCGCACCAATTGTCGGGGGGGCAGCGTCAGCGTGTCATGATCGCCATGGCCCTGGCCAACGAGCCGGACATCCTCATTGCCGACGAGCCGACGACCGCGCTGGATGTCACCGTGCAGGCGCAGATCCTGGAACTCCTGAAGTCCTTCCAGGTCGAGCGGCGCATGGCCATGCTCTTCATCACGCATGATCTCGGGATCGTGCGGCGCATCGCCGACCGTGTCTGCGTGATGTTCAAGGGCAAGCTGGTGGAACAGGGCCGCACGGAGGATGTCTTCGACCATCCGCGCCACTCCTACACCAAGCATCTCCTGGCCGCCGAGCCCAAGGGCAAGCCGCCGGCGGCCAACGAAAACGCCCCCATCGTCATGGAAGGGCGCGGCGTGAAGGTGTGGTTCCCGGTGCGGACGGGCCTTCTGCGCCGCGTCAGCGATCATGTGAAGGCCGTCGACGGGATCGATGTCGCCGTTCGGGCCGGCCAGACCGTCGGCGTGGTGGGGGAATCGGGTTCGGGCAAGACGACGCTGGGCCTCGCGCTGACGCGGATGATCTCCTCCACGGGGCAGATCCTGTTCGACGGCGCGCGCATCGACGACCGCTCCTTCGCCGATATGCGCCCCTTGCGTGACCGCATCCAGATCGTCTTTCAGGATCCCTTCGGCTCGCTGTCGCCGCGCATGTCGGTGGCCGAGATCGTCGCGGAGGGCCTGTCCATCCATCAACGGCAGTTGAGTGCCGTCGAGCGGGAGGCGCGGGTCGTCTCGGCTTTGCGTGAGGTGGGCCTCGATCCCGCCTTGCGGTTCCGCTACCCGCACGAATTTTCCGGCGGCCAGCGCCAGCGCATCGCCATTGCGCGCGCCATGGTGCTCAACCCGCGTTTCGTGATGCTGGACGAGCCGACCTCGGCCCTCGACATGAGCGTGCAGGCGCAGGTCGTCGATCTTTTGCGGGACCTGCAGCAGAAGCACGCCCTCGCCTATCTGTTCATCAGCCACGATCTGAAGGTCGTGCGTGCTTTGGCCAATTATCTGATCGTGATGCGCAACGGCAAGGTCGTGGAATCCGGGCCCGCTGAAGAGATCTTCGAGCGACCGAGGAGCGACTACACCAAGGCTCTCATGGCGGCGGCCTTCGACGTCAAGGCGACACCGGGATTGGCGGTGTCTCAATGAGCGTCGCCGATCGCCGCCGGCTGGCCGATCAGGCGCTGGATTTCTCCATCAATGGTTGCGAGCGGCTGGCCGATGGCTTCCGCCCGCTCGACAGGTTCATCGTGTCCTATGACAGCCTCGACGGCACCCGCCGCTACGAGAATGTGGGGCGCGAGGTTCTGCGCTGCCGGTCTGCCGCCATCATCCTTCCCTATGATCCGGTGCGCGACGCGATCGTCCTGATCCGCCAGTTCCGCATCGGCGCGGCCTTGATGACGCCGGGCGCCGCACCGCTGGAGCTGCCGGCCGGGCTGATCGACGATGGCGAGCGCACGGCTGACACGGCCGCGCGGGAGATGCGGGAGGAAACCGGGCTCGAGGCGCTGGCCATCGCCCCGATCTTCTCCGCCCTCTCCTCGCCCGGCCTCTGCGACGAGATGCTGCATTACTTCATGGCCATCGTGGACGCCTCGCGGCTTCCCTTGTCCGCCGGCCTGGCGGAGGAACACGAGGATATCCTGCCTTTCGCCGCACCGGTCGCCCCGCTGCTCGAGGCGATGGACGAGGGCAAGCTGATGAACGGCCCGCTCATCACCGCCCTGCACTGGTTCGACCGCAAGGGCCGGCCCATGGCCCGCGTTCTGGCCGACAGCATAACGGGAACTCCATCATGACGATCCTGGTGGCGACAAGTGGCGCCTCCGCGCCGACGTGGCGATCCGCTTTGGCATCCAGGCTGCCGCAGGACGCGGTCGTCACCGCGCTCGAGCCGGGGCAGGACGCGACGGTCGATTATGCCGTGGTCTGGCATCAGGAGCCGGGGCTTCTGAACGCGTTGCCGGAGCTGAAGGCCGTCTTCTCGCTCGGCGCGGGCGTCGATCATGTCCTGTCGGATCCGACCCTGCCGGACGTGCCCATCGTGCGGATCGTCTCCGACGATCTGACGGGCCGCATGAGCGAGTACATCGTCTGGCGCGTGCTGGACCATCTGCGCCAGGGGCGGGCCTATCGGGACCTGGAAGCCGCTGCGCGCTGGGAGGATCTGCCGCAGCCTGCGGCCCATGCCTTACGGGTCGGCATATTGGGGCTCGGCGAGCTGGGGCGCGATGCCGCCGCCAAGCTGCGTGTGCTCGGCTTCAAGGTCAGCGGCTGGAGCCGCACGCCGCGCCGTCTGGAGGGGGTCGAGGTGCATTCCGGCCGCGACGGGCTGGCGGCCTGCCTTGCGCAAAGCGACATCGTCGTGGTGCTCCTGCCCCTGACGCACGAGACGCGCGGCCTGATCGACGCGGCCTTCCTGGGCGGTATGAAGCGCCGGACGCCACTTGGCGGGCCCGTCCTCATCAATGCCGGGCGCGGCGGGTTGCAGAAGGATGCCGACATCCTGGCGGCACTGGAATCCGGCCTGCTGATGGAGGCCTCCCTCGATGTCTTCGAGGAAGAGCCGCTGCCGCCGACAAGCCCGCTCTGGCGCCATCCGCGCTGCTTCGTGACGCCTCATATCGCCGCGGCGTCGGACCCGGATGTTCTTTCGGCGCTGATCGCGGACCAGATCACCCGCCATCGGGCCGGCGGCGCCCTGACGGGACTGGTGGACAGATCCGCAGGCTACTGAGCCGCCATAGTATCCGAGCAGGCTATTCGAACAGGATCGTCGGCGCAGCCGGCTGGGTGCGGCCCTCCAGGCTGTCCCAGACCCTGTCGGCAATCTCCCGGTAGACCATGGCCGACACGCTGTCGGGGGCAGTCGCCACGACCGGACGGCCGGCATCGGAACTTTCGCGGATGCCCATTTCCAGGGGCACCTCCCCCAGGAAGGGAACGCCCAGCCGCGCTGCCTCGGTACGGGCGCCGCCATGGCCGAAAATGTCGTAGCGCCGGCCCGTATCGGGCGCGATGAAGTAGCTCATATTCTCCACGATGCCGAGCAACGGCACCTCGACCTTGCGGAACATGGCAAGGCCCTTGCGCGCATCGATCAGCGCCAGATCCTGCGGGGTCGAGACGATGACGGCGCCGGCCAGCGGCACCTGCTGGGCCATGGTCAGCTGCGCATCGCCCGTTCCGGGCGGCATGTCCACCACCAGTATATCGAGCGGCGCCCATGCCACCTCACGCAGGAGCTGCGTCAGAGCCGACATGACCATCGGTCCACGCCAGATCATCGGCGTGTCTTCCTCGACCAGGAAGCCCATGGACATGGTCTTGATGCCGTAGGCTTCCATGGGCAGGAGCGTGCGGCCACCCTCGGTCTGCGGCTTGCCGGACAGGCCTGTCAGGCGCGGGACGGACGGGCCGTAAATATCGGCATCCATCAGGCCGACCTTCAGCCCGCGCGCCGCAAGGCCCAGCGCCAGGTTCACGGCTGTCGTCGATTTGCCGACCCCGCCCTTGCCGGATGCGACGGCAATGATCCGGTCGATCCCGGGCACGCCCGCCTTGCCGCTGGCATTCCGGGCCGGGCCCGGTCGGGTGGGCACCGGGTGGGCGGCAGGAGCAGCCGGCCGGGGCGCCGGGGCAGCGCCCGGCGCGCGCTCGGCCGTCATCGCCACCATGGCCGAGCCGATGCCGTCGAGTGCGGCCACCTGCCGCTCGATCTCCTGGCGCAGCGGCTCGAAGCGTTCGGCCTCCGCGGCCGGGACGGTCAGCGAGAAGAAGGCCTTGCCATCCGCGATGAAGATATCCGACACCATGTTGCGGGACACGACATCGGCCCCGCCATCGGGCGCGGGCAGCCGCCGCAGCGTGTCGAGGATCCGGTCCTTCAATGCATCGGTCACGGCGCGCGCTCCTCCTGTCCGGTCTGTCGGCCGGGGCAGCTTTAGCACCGAAGGACACGCGCTGTCAGTTTGGCGGACCGGCTTTTTCATGCGCAGCATAGGATGCGGGGACAGTTCAGCTGTCCGCCGACCGATGCTATGGACGTGCCGCGGAAACGACAGGAGGCCCGTCATGGCAGATGCGCGCGCGGAAATGATGCAACCCGTCACACCAGCAATCGCGAACGAAGCACGGCGGTTGATCCGCATGGCCCGCCATGCCGGGCTCGGGGTCATCGATCCAGCGTCCGGTGGGCCGCATGTCAGCCGCGCCTTGGTGGCGCCGGACATGACGGGCGACCCGGTGATTCTCATCTCCACCCTTGCCACCCATGCGGGGGCCCTGGCGGCCGATCCGCGCGCCAGCCTCCTGTTCGGGGAGCCGGGCAAGGGCGATCCCCTGGCGCATCCGCGCATCACCGTCCATGGCCGCGCCGAGCGGATCGATGCCGCCCATCCCGACTACGCCCGGATCCGCCGGCGCTTCCTCGAACGCCAGCCCAAGGCGCGGCTCTATATCGACTTTCCCGATTTCTCGCTGTGGCGCATTGCCCTTGAGGGCGGCGCGCTGAATGGCGGCTTCGGCCGCGCCGCGATCCTGACCCGCGCGGAGCTGACAGAAGCCGTGAGCGACGACATCGCCGATGCCGAGCCGCGCGTTGCAAGCCATATGAACGAGGATCATGCCGACGCGATCGACCGGATCGTCGCCCGCTCGGGCGAAGCGACGCAAGGGTGGCGAATCGCCACCATCGATCGGTTCGGCTTCGACTGCATGCGCGGCGACAGCGTCGTGCGGATCGATTTTGCGGAAAGCATCAGCGCGGGCAAGGATTATCACATGGCCTTTGTCGGCCTGGCGCGCGCAGCTGCGCAGGACGCCTGAGCGTTAAACAAAACGGCGCCCCCGAAGGGGCGCCGTTCCAGATCGATCGATCCTTGTGTGACCGCTTGTGGCGCCGCTCAGCCGCGATAGCCGGCCGGGCATTCGGCCACGTAGCGCTGGCCACGTCCGTCGCGGTAGACGCATTCGCCCGGACGGCTGGTGGCCGCACCGAGCAGAGCGCCGCCGGCAGCGCCGATCGCGCCACCGATGAGCGCGCCCTGAACGTCACCACCCACAGCCGCGCCGATGGCTGCACCGCCGAGGCCGCCAACGGCCGCCGGAGCGACGATGTCCTGGTTCGGCGTCTGGCAGCCGGCCAGAGCGAGCATGGCGGCGGTCACGCCGAGGATGAGTGTCTTCTTCATGGAAAATGCCTTTCAACTTGCGTCCCTGGGGCGGGTTGTCCCACATAAGTGTGGCAGGTTCAAAGTCCTGCCAGCTCCGTCACACAGCTTTGCGCTGCTCGATGATCTCGAAATGCGCATCGGGCACTTCGAGCCGATAGCGCAACCCTTCCGCCTGGTAGCTCAGCTCCGCCACGCCGTCGACCGAGTTGGGCACGATGCGCTCCAGCGTGGAGGTGCCGAAGCGCGTATCGCTGCGGGCGCCGACCTTCGGTCCGTTCCGCTCCTGCCATGACAGGACCAGGATCTTGCCGGTCGGCGCCTCCTGCAGCGCCACGCCGATGTCGACGACCCCGTCCTGCACGGACAGGGAGCCGAAGGATGCGGCGTTGACGGCCAGCTCATGCAGCGCCAGCCCGACATGCAAAGCCGCTGTCGGCGACAGGTAGATATCCGGCCCTTCCAGGTGGATCTGCCGCATGCCTTCCGGGGCATACCGGTCCACCTGGCTGCGCACCAGCTTCTGCAGCGATGCGCCGCGCCAGTCGGCATCCGTCACGAGATCCTGCGAAGAGGCGAGCGATTGGATGCGCCCGCGGAACCGGACGAGAAATTCGGGAATGGTGATGGAGTGGCGCGCCGTCTGGCTGGCCAGGCTCTGGATGATTGCCAGAAGGTTCTTGGACCGGTGCGACAGTTCCCGCAAAAGGGATTTGAGCGTGTCCTCGCGCCGCTTCTGCTCGGTGATTTCGAGCGACGTGCCGATCAGCCCGACAATGTCCCCGCCCTCCGGACGGTCGACATCCACCCGCACGTCGAACCAGCGGTTTTGACCGCCCTCGACCGTGCAGAGCTCGAAACGGGCCGGACGGCCAGTGGCGAGGACCTGCAGCTTGATGCTGTTGCACCGCTCCGCGCTGTCGGGGCTCAGGAAATCCTCGTCACGGGTACCGTCGGCGGCAGCGGCCAGCCATGAACCCGCCGCATTGAATGTCCACAAATACCGCAGCTCGGTATCCTGCGCAAAGACGACGAGTTCCGTATTGGCCAGTGCGCGCAGCGCCTTGTAGGCTACCATGGCCCGGCCTCCCCGTGAGGGTGCCAAGGCAGGTGCGCCCCAGCGGACCGCATGGGCCTCGTCGCTCCGTCGATGGTCGCCTGAAACCTCATGCCATGATACGCCCGGCCCGCCACCTTCCCTGCACCGTCCCGCAGGGCTTGTCCTCGTTCATGCGGCGCCCTCCGGATGGAAGGCGCCGTCGATCCGTCAGGCCGCAGCCTTCTTGTCCGACTCGAAGAACAGCGCCTGGCTAATGAGCGCCTTCACCATATCCGGGTTGAACGGCTTGGTGACGAGGAAGGTGGGCTCCGGCCGCTCGCCCGTCAGGAGACGCTCCGGGAAGGCCGTGATGAAGATCACCGGCACGGAAACGCGGGCCAGGATGTCGTTCACCGCGTCGATGCCTGAACTGCCATCGGCAAGCTGGATATCGGCCAGCACCATGCCGGGCTTCTGTTCCTCGAACAGGGCCAGGGCTTCCTTGTGCGTGCGGGCAATGCCCGTGACGCCGTGGCCGAGGCTTTCGACCATCTGCTCGATGTCCATCGCGATGAGCGGCTCATCCTCGATGATCATGATGTTGGTCGACACCTGGCGTCCGATGTCGGAACTCGCATGATCGATCAGGCGGGAGAAGTCCTCGTCCGATACGCGCAGGATCGATGCGGCCTCGTCGGTCGTGAAGCCTTCAACGGCCACAAGCAGGAACGCCTGGCGCGGCAGCGGCGAAATGGCCCGAAGGTTGCGGGACGCCTTTTCCTCCCAGGCCGAAACGGGCGCATCCTCGCGGATGTTCACCTCCAGCGACTGCCAGAGCGACGAGAACAGCTTGTAGAGTGAGATGCGAGGGCTTTCCTGTGTATCGAACAGGCTCGGCTCGGCGATCAGCGCCTCCAGAACCGCGGCAACATAGGCATCGCCGCTCGCCTGCGACCCGGTCAGGGCGCGCGCATACCTGCGAAGATAGGGAATGTGCGGCGCAATGCGCGACGACATCGACATGAAGACTCCCCTCGGACCGATCAACAGAACCGAAAATAATGTTACTACAGCAGCGGCTGATATGGGGCGCCAGCCGGCATTTCCAACACAGAGTGCCGTCCCCCACGAAAATTATTGCGGACTCAGCGCGCAGGCCTGCCGCTCTTCGAGAAAATATTCGGCTTGCCGCCGGTCGGACATAAAGTTGCGCCGTGCACTCTTGTTGAGCCGCATCGGCGGCACACATACAAAGCAAGCTTGGCCATGTCCGGTTTTCCTGCATCGACCGGACGCGGGCGCTTCGTCATGCGAGGTTCAATGGACGATCAACGAAAGCCGACCGACGGCTCACCAACGGATACCGGCAAGGATGACACGCCGCTCGGCCCGAGCAATGCCATCGGCCGGCGCTTGCGCGCCTATTACGAGGATGTCGCGGCTGAACCGGTTCCGGACCGGTTCCTGTCACTCCTGGACGCGCTCGACGCGGCCGAGAAGAAGAGCAAGACGTCCGGCACGGGGGAGTAACGCCATGAGCGACAGCCCTGAGTTCAGGAAAGACCTCATCGCCATCATTCCGAGCCTGCGCGCCTTCGCGGCTTCTCTGGCCGGTTCGTCCGACCGCGCGGACGATCTCGTGCAGGAGACGCTCGTCAAGGCGTGGGACAAGCAGCACACGTTCCAGCCCGGCACCAACCTCAAAGCTTGGCTCTTCACCATCCTGCGCAACGAGTTCTACACGCAGATGCGCAAGAAGGGCCGCGAGGTTCAGGATGTGGATGGCATTCACGCCATGCAGCTTGCCGGCCATCCCGAGCAGCAGGGACATCTGGACCTGCAGGATTTTCGCCGGGCCCTGGATCTCCTGCCGGACGACCAGCGCGAAGCGCTGGTTCTGATAGGCGCCTCCGGATTTTCCTACGAAGAGGCGGCGGAAATCTGCAAATGCGCGGTCGGCACCATAAAGAGCCGCGTTTCCCGCGCCCGCACCCGCTTGTCGGAAACCCTCGGAATCGAAGGCGACGGTGAATTCGGTCCGGATTCCATTTCGTCCCAGATCATCGGTGTCGCGCCCGCGGCGTGACGCTGGAACCATCGGGCAAGATGGGACATTACGTCCCAGGTGCCCGCAGTCGCATGCATGGCGCCAGGCTCAACCCGCCCATTCGAGAGGGAACTCGTCTATGTCCACCACCAACCCCAACGAAGCGGCCGGCAAGGGCCGGTCGGATGCGAACCAGGCCGACCTCGAGGCCCAGGTGAAGCAGCTCCGCGAGGATCTTGCCAACGTGACGGAAACCTTGAAGGGCGTTGCCGGAAACCGTGCCAGCTCGGCCCGCGACCAGGCTTTCGCGCTGAAGGAAGACATCAAGGAAACGGGCGAGCAGTATTTCCGGCAGGCACAGGAAACCGTCGGCGAGCTCGAGGAACAGTTGAGCGAGCGCGTGCGCGCCGAGCCGCTGAAGTCGGTCCTGATCGCCGCGGCCATCGGCTACTTCTACGCTCGAATCTTCAAAAACTAATCCATGCTGGGGCCACTCATCGCAAAGCTCCTGACGGGAGAGGCGGGGATCTTCATCGCACGCCTGAAGCGCATGGCCGTGCTGTACGCGCTGATGGGCGTTGCGGCGCTTTTCCTCGTGATCTTCCTGTTGATCGCGGCCTGGCTCTGGGCAGCGCAGTCCGTCGGCACCCTGCCCGCGGCGCTCTACTTCGCGCTGGGCTTCCTCGTGATTGTCATCGCCCTGTATGTGGGCGTCCTGATCATCGGGCGGCCACCGAAGGAGCGGGCCTCGGACCGGCTCCAACGTGACGTGGCATCCATCGCCGGCATCGCAGCCGTTTCGAACCTTCCGGTCATCCTGCGGTCGATGAAACGGCGCAAGGGGTTGTTGATCCTTCCCGTCGCGGGCGTCGCCATCTGGGGTGCGCTGCGAGCCTTCGCATCCCGCCGCAACCTCTAGCCCCTCACCGCGTCGCACCGATGCAAGCATCAGACCCGGCCATCCCCATGGCCGGGTTTTTCGTGTCTGCCACGGTGGATCGAATTCGGCCTTCGGTCGTTTCCCGGCTTAGGGGCGACGGGCGTCCCGCGACATGGACGAGGAACGTATGGTCGAAGAAATCAAGTCTACCGAAGCCAAGCAGGGTGCCCGCGGCAGCCGCACGTTGACGATACTCCTGGTCGGTCTGGCGCTTGCGCTCATCGTCTTTGCCGGCCTTGGGCTCTACGGCCGCGTTCTGCCGGACCAGAATATCGGTGGCGCCGAGCAGAGCGATGTCGCACCGGCCACACCGCCGGCAGGCCAGTCGCAGACCGGCACGGTGACGCCGGGCCAAGACAACGCGCCCGGGCAATAAGGAGGCGGATCCGATGTCCGACACCTTCCCCCGCCCTTTGCAAGTCGGCACCCAGGCCGACACGGCGAACGATGTCAGCGCCGCGGACATCGAAGACATTCTGAACGACACGACCATGCCCATCGAAGAGCGCGTCGAGCGGCTGCACGCCTTGAGTGCGGCCCTTGGCACGGGTGAGGAACTGGATCGGGACGGAACGTTCGACCCGCTCCTGGAACAGATCAACGAAGCGCTCGGCATGCTTGCCGGCGGCGGCCATGCCTATGGCGTGCCGGATGCCGACGACGCGGCCGATGGGGGCATCGAGCGCGCCTGAGCCAGGCGCGCATGCACTCAGGGCCCCGTGCGCCAAGGGCGGCACGGGGCCCTTTGCCGTTCAGAGGTAGCTTGCTTCCTCGGGCGCCAGAACCTTAAGCTTGCCCGGGCGGATTTGGATGTGCGAGCGCGGCTCAAGCGTTTCGAGTTCGCCGTCGCGGACGGCGCGGCGGTCGCCGACAAGGCCGGGAAACAAAAGATCGACCTTCTCGGCGGTCACCACCCGCAGCGACGGGTTCTCCCGCCACCGACCGCGCCAGACATCCCATCCCAGCCGCATGACAGCACGGCGGTCCGTCGTCTCGCAGATATAGACGCCGAGCACGCCGCCGCGCGGATTGTCGGCGAAGGGCAGATGGCCCGCGCCGTACATATTGTTGGACACGGCCACGGCCGGCGTCTCGATCTGTTCGGGCTTGCCGTCGATCTCCAGGTCCAGCCGCACCAGCGGCAGGCGTTGCATGGTCATGGCGATGGCGCGGGTCGAGGCCCACATTTTGCCGATGCGCGATGCGTAGTCCAGCCGCTCGCGCGTGCGCACCATGCGCGCATGCATGCCCACCGCGAACTGGTGGACGAAGGGCCTGTCGTTGACGGTGGCAATATCGACGTCGACCGGCCGGCCGGAGGCCAGGGCATTGATGGCGGCCGGCAGATCGAGGGGCATTTGCAGGGTGCGGGCGTAAAGGTTCATCGTCCCGGCCGGCAGGATCGCCAGCGCGATGCCCGTTCCCATGACCGCCGCAGCGGCGCAGGACACGGTGCCATCGCCCCCGCCGACCATCAGCACATCTAGGTCCGGCCTCCGAGCGGCGGCCTCGATGGCGCGGCCGATTTCCTTGCCTTCCACCAGGTCGATCTCGACATGGTGCCCGTGCATGACGAACTCGTCGCGGATCAGCGCCGTGAGCATATCGAGATCCGCTGTCCGTAACGTCCCTCCCTTGCGGTTCAGAACAACCTGCACATGCATAAGGAGCGCCTCCGGATCCCTGGCCGTCAGCGGAACGCGCTGCGGCGACAATCGTTCATGCGGAGGACGCACGAACGCTCGAGGGACATACCATGCTGGAATGGATCGTCATACTTCTCATCGTCGCCGCCATCGCGAGCCTTCTGGGTTTTCGGGGCGTGGCCGGGGCATCCGCCGGCCTCGCGAAGATCCTCATCTTCATCGTCCTGGCCGGGCTTCTCATCTTCCTTCTTCTGGGTGTCATCGTTTTTGCCTGACACTCCTGTGAACGGGGGAACCGAACCTCTGTCTTCCGGTTAAGTCGTCGAATGCAAAACATGGCCCTTCGGCCGATAAAACGGATTGGGAGAACCATCGATGATCCGCAGACTTCTTGCCACGACTGCCCTTGCAACCGTGCTGGCAACGAGCGCCATGGCGCAGGATGCGACTGCGCCGGCCACGACTGCCCCCGCCATGCAAACCAGCCCGGCCACGGGTACTGAGGCCGCTCCTGCTGCGACCACGCCGGCCACGGGTGAGACGACCGCCGCATCTCCGGCCGGTGCTTTCGACTACATGACCACGCTGGCCGCCAATCAGCACCTGTCCGACGACATGATCGGCACCGAGGTGATGATGTCCGTCGCGGGCGACCAGCAGGCTGGCGAAATCCAGAACCTCGTCGTCTCCGCAGATGGAACGGTCCTCGCGGCCATCCTGCGCACCGGCGGCGCGCTAGGCGATGAATCGCGCGATGTCGCCGTTCCGTTCCAGCTCTTCGAATGGTCCATGAATGCGGAGAATGAGCCGACGGCCATGCTGACGGCCACGGTCGACGAGATCAGCGCAGCCCCGACCTTCACCACCACGCAAGACACGGCCGACGCCGCGGGCACGACCGGCGCCATGGCCCCGGCCGGCGGCATGACGGCCGCTCCCGCCGATGGCGGCGCCATGGCTCCGGCCACGGGCATGCAGGCCGCTCCGGCCGCTCCGGCTGCGCAAAACGACATGATGGCCGACGCGCCGGAAACCGACGATATGGGTGATGTCGCCACGGCGACGGCCAATACGGGCATGGGCGGCGACTATCTCACCACCCTCGCAGCCGACCAATATCTGGCGGATGAACTCGTCGGAGACAATGTCTATACCGGCCCGACAACGGACTCCGACAATATCGGCAGCATCAACAACCTCGTCATCAACGAGGACGGCACGATCGCCGGCCTGGTGATCGGCGTCGGCGGCTTCCTCGGCATCGGCCAGAAGAATGTCGGCGTGCCCTTCGACGCGGTGGCGCTGACCAACAATCCGGAAGGCGAGCAGCATGCGAGCCTGGCGGTGGACCGCGAGGCGCTGGAGAACGCGGCCCCCTTCGAGGGACGTGACGAGACCCGCACGGCCGCTGCCACCCCGGCTGACACGGCTGGAACCGGCATGGCTGCCGGCGGTGCTGCCGCAACCGGCATGGCCGCCGCACCGGCTGGCGGGGCGACGACGGCCCCGGCCGGTGACATGGCTGCCGCTCCGGCAACCGGCGCCACCGACACGACCACCACGGCTTCGACGGAAGGAACGGCCCGTCCGGCCGATCTGACGCCGGTAGCCGGGGCGGACCTGACGGCCGACAATCTGATCGGCACCACGGTCTATGGCCCCGATGACAGCTCCATCGGCAGCGTGGGCGATATCGCCCTGACGCCGGAAGGCCAGGTCGACGCGGTGATCGTGGATGTGGGCGGCTTCCTCGGCATCGGCGCGAAGCCGGTCGCCGTGGCGATGGACAACCTCCAGTTCATGCGCGACTCCGGTGGCTCCATGTATCTGTCCACCGCCTTCACGCAGGAACAACTCGGGGCTGCGCCGGAATACGACCGCGACAGCTACGCCGACAACCGCGACTCCATGCGGATCGAAAGCGGCGCAACGACGACCCAGCAGTAACCGACGCGCAGGCGTCGACGAAAGGCCCGGCCCTCGCGCCGGGCCTTTCACGTTTTGGCGATGTGTGGCCGCGGATACAAATCGTAACGCTTGTGCCGCCCTTGTGCCGGTATTGTCTGGCACGGACAGTGCAACGGGCCCGTTCCTGTCCCAGCCTGCCCCATGCACATGGTATGATCGACAAGTTTCCGACCTTCCATCGAAGGTCCGACCGAAAGGCGCCGATGGCCATCATCCGTCAGACCCTGGGGACCGTCGCGGTCCTCCTCATGCTCGGCGTCGTCGCACTCTGGGCGTTCGAGACGCCCGGTCGCCTTCTGCTCAGCCATCGGGACAGCCTGCCGGGGCCGCTCGTGCGTCTGGTAGAGGCCGTCTCGCGCGGCGGCGAAACGCGGGTCGGCGCAACGCCCGCGCAAGACAGCGATGCCCTGTCCCGGATGCTGGTCGTCACCGACCCGGCGGTGGCGGACCGCACGCGGGACAGGCTGCGCGTGATCGGGACCGGCCAGGCGCTGTCGAGCGTCGCCATACAGCCCGACGCATCGGGCCTGGTGCAGGATATCCGCCTGCGCTCGGGCGATACGGTCGAGGCGGGCCAGATCCTGGCCGTTCTGCAGGACGATGCCGAGCGCGTGGAGGTGGATCGCCGCAGAATTGCGCTCGAAGCGGCGCAGGACCAGGTGCGTCGGTTCCGGACACTTCTGGACTCTTCCTCCATCACCTCGGTCCAGTTCGACGAGGTGCGGCGCGCCGCCGATGCGGCCATGCTCGATCTGCGTGCGGCGGAAATCGCCCTGTCGGACCGGCAGATCCGGGCGCCGATCTCCGGCCGGGTCGGCATCGTGACGATCGAGCCGGGCAGCTACGTCTCCAACACCACGCTGATCGCCACCGTGGACGATCGCAGCCGCATCCGCATGCGGATCGAAATTCCGGAAGCCTATGTCTCGCAACTGGCGATCGGCCACCCCGTCTCGGCCGTGCCGACGACGCGCGACGGCCAGCGCTATAGCGGCGAGATCACCGCCCTCGACAACCGCCTGGACGAGACGAGCCGGACCCTGCGCGCCGAAGCCACGATCGACAATCAGGCAGATGGCCTGCGGCCGGGCATGTCCTTTGCGGTCGATATCGGCTTCGAAGGGCAGGACTATATTTCCGTCGATGCGCTCGCGATCCAGTGGGAACGCGCCGGCGCCTATGTCTGGACGGTCACGGACGGCCGCGCCGCCAAGGTCCCGGTCGAGATCATCGAGCGCAATGTGGACCGCGTCCTGGTGGCTGCCGAGGGGCTGGCGCCGGGCCAGCCTGTCGTCACCGAAGGGGTGCAGCAGCTGCGCGACGGCGTGCCCGTCCGCGTCGAGGATCCCGATGCCCTGCCCGACGTGCCGCAGACGCCGGAGGCCGGCCCCACCGTCGACCGTGAGGCCCCGAGCGGCAGCGGCCGTGCTGCGCTGGCCGGTCCCGACCGGCCGAGGCTTGCCCATGCGGCCGGCGCTGAGGCGGCCCGATGAGCGCGGGCGACGGCATCACGCGGCTGGCCTCCCTGTTCATCCGGCGACCGGTGCTGACGCTCGTCATCAACATGCTGATCATGGTGGCGGGTCTGGCCGCCTTCAGCGCGGTGGAAATCCGTGAGCTTCCCAATGTCGATCGGCCGGTCATCACCGTATCGACGAGTTTCGAGAGCGCCTCGCCCGAGGTGATGGACCGGCAGGTCACGAGCGAGGTGGAGAACGCCGTGGCGCGCGTGCCGGGTGTCGTGTCCATCTCGTCCACCTCGCGCCTGGGGCAGAGCCGCGTCGTCATCGAATTTTCGACCTCGACGGACCTGAACGTGGCGGCCAGCGACGTGACCAACGCTGTTGCAGCCATTGCCAACCGCCTGCCGGACGATGCCGACGAGCCGCGCATCGTCAAGGCCGATGCGGACGCCGATGCCATGATGCGGCTGGCCGTCCTGTCGCCCGACCGGCGGATCGAGGACCTGACCGATCTTGTGGACGACCAGATTTCCAATCGCATCGCGGCGGTGGAAGGTGTGGCCGAGGTGACCCTCAGCGGCGACCGCGAGCGGCAGGTCTTCATCGACATCCGGCCGGACGAATTGTCCACCCGCGGCCTGACCCTGGCGGACCTGACGAGCGCCCTGTCCAATGCAGCGTTGGACGTGCCGGCCGGCGCGCTGGAATCGGCCAATCAGCGCCTTGTCGTGCGGGCCGATGCGAGCCTCGTCACGCCGCAATCCTTCGGCGATCTCCTGGTGGATCGCACCACGCGCCTGCGCGATGTGGCCAATGTCCGCTTCGGCCCGGACGAGGCCTCGTCCAAGCTGCGCGTGAACGGTCAGACGGGGATCGGGCTGGAGGTCGTGCGCCAGGCGGGGGCCTCCTCCATCGCCATTTCGGAAGGGGTGCGCCGTGCGGCGGACGAGCTCAATGCTGGCTTCCGGGATGGGACGCGCGTCGTCGTCATCAGCGACGAGGCCGTTTTCATCAACGGCTCGCTCCATGAGGTCCAGCTGACGCTCGGGCTCGCCGTCCTGATCGTCGTGGCGGTGATCTACCTGTTCCTTCTGTCCATGCGCGCGACGCTCATTCCGGCCGTCACCATCCCCATCGCACTCATCGGGGTGATCGCCTGCGTCTGGCTGGTCGGCTTTTCGATCAACATCGTCACCCTCCTGGCGCTGGTGCTGGCGACGGGACTGGTCGTGGACGATGCGATCATCGTTCTGGAAAACATCGTGCGCCGGCGCGATCTGGGTCTGAAGCCCCAGGCCGCGGCGGTGCTGGGCACGCGGGAGGTGTTCTTCGCCGTCATCTCCACCACGGCCACGCTGGCGGCCGTCTTCGTGCCCATCTCCTTCCTGCCCGGCGTGGCGGGCGGGCTGTTCCGGGAGTTCGGTTTCGTCCTGGCCATCGCGGTGACGCTGTCCTCTTTCATTGCGCTCACCCTCTGCCCCATGCTGGCATCGCGCATCATCGGCGAACGGCAGGACCAGGCCGCTCCCGGCCGCCTGAAGCAGGCCGTGACCCGGCTCGGGACGCGGCTCGGCCATGTCTATGCCCGAAGCCTGCGCTGGTCGCTGGACTATCCTGTCGTCGTGGTGGCCGCGGCGCTCGTCTTTGCCGCCGGCGCGATCTTCACCTACCGCGAGATTCCGCAGCAGCTCACCCCGCCGGAAGATCGCGGCACGGTGCTGATGATGATCTCCGCGCCGCAGAGCACGAGCCTCGACTATCTGGACGCGCAGATGCGCAAGGTGGAATCGGTCGTCATGCCCTATGTCGACCATGGGGAGGCGACGAGCGTCTATGCGCGAATCGGCATCGCCACCGGCAATTCGGCCTTCATGGTCATGCCGCTTGCCAATTGGAGCGCGCGCGACCGCAGCCAGCAGGATATCGCCGAAGAACTCAACGCGGCCTTCGCGCAGATCCCGGGCGTTCAGGCCCGCGTGATCCAGCCCAACTCCCTCGGCATTCGCGGCGGCGGGCGCGGGCTTCAGTTCGCCCTGGCCGGCAACAATTACGACACCCTGTCCGACGCTGCGGAAACCCTGCGAGAGGCCATGGCGGCCGATGGCCGTTGGGGCCGAGTGCAACTGGCCTTCGACACGACGCAGCCGCAGCTCTCGCTCGACATCGACCGCGAGCGCGCCTCCGACCTCGGCATCGACATCGACGGACTGGCCACCGCGGTCCAGGCCCTGCTCGACGGCCGCGAGATCGGGACCACCTTCGTGGAGGACCGCTCCGTCCCCATCCGGCTCATTTCCTCCAGCCAGCCGGTCAACGATCCGGCCGACATGTCCAGCATTTTCCTGCGGACAGGCGATGGCCGCTTCGTTCCGCTTTCCACCATCGCCACATTGAGCGAGGAGGCGATCGCGCCCAACCTCTCGCGCGAGAATCAGAGCCGCGCCGTCGGCATGTCGGCGGACCTGCAGCCCGGCTATTCGCTCG
Organism: Aureimonas frigidaquae; assembly: GCF_001463905.1. Classification (GTDB taxonomy): domain Bacteria; phylum Pseudomonadota; class Alphaproteobacteria; order Rhizobiales; family Rhizobiaceae; genus Aureimonas; species Aureimonas frigidaquae. The sequence goes on along the minus strand of NZ_BBWR01000007.1, from coordinate 99,076 downwards.
GCGAAGGCTGGCAGGACCTGACCGACTTCGCCGGGCCGCATCTGCCCGACGGCGTGCGCCTGGTGCCTTTGGCCGAAGCGGCGACGCTGCTCCAGGCCTCCACCGGACTCGCCCTCGTCTTCGGCTTTGCGATCGTCATCGTCTGCCTGGTCCTCGCCGCGCAGTTCGAAAGTTTCGTGTCGGCGCTGATCATCGTCATCACCGTTCCGTTCGGGCTGGCCTGTGCGGTCTATGCGCTCGTCTTCTTCGGCGAGAGCCTCAACCTCTACAGCCAGATCGGCCTGGTGCTCCTGGTCGGCATCATGGCCAAGAACGGCATTCTGGTGGTCGAGTTCGCCAACCAGCTCCGCGAAGAGGGACGCAGCGTGCGGGCGGCGGTGGAGGAAGCCGCATCGATTCGCCTGCGCCCCGTCATGATGACCATGTGCGCGACCATCGTGGGCGGCATCCCGCTGATCCTGTCGACGGGTGCGGGCGCAGAGGCGCGGGCATCGCTCGGCTACGTCATCGTGGGCGGGCTCGGCCTGTCCACCATCGCCACGCTGTATCTGACGCCGATCGCCTATCTGGCGCTGGCACGGTTCTCCCGCCCCAATGCGGAGCGGGAGGCCATGCTGGAGGCCGAGCTTGCCGAGGCGCGGGCGAAGGGTCTCGGCTGAGGGTCTAGGCCAAGGCGCGCTTTCCACGCGATAAGGCATCGGATAAGAAGCCGCCATGGCTTCTCCCCCTCTCCTTCGCCTCGACGACATCCGACTGACCTTCGGCGGCACGCCGCTCCTGGCGGGGGTGGAGTTGAACGTCCTACCGCAGGACCGGATCGCCCTGGTGGGGCGCAACGGATCGGGCAAGTCGACCCTTCTCAAGATCGCCGCGGGCGTGGTGGAGCCAGACCGGGGCGAGGTCTTCCGCCAACCGGGCGCAACGATCCGCTACCTGGCGCAGGAGCCCGATTTCGGGAATGCGCTGACGGTTGAGGAGTACGTATCGGCAGGTCTCGGCCCGGCCGACGATCCCTGGCGCGTCACCCGGCTACTCGACGGGTTTTCCCTGTCGCCGCAGGCCCGGCCGCAGGATCTTTCGGGCGGCGAGGCGCGCCGCGCCGCGCTGGCCCGCGTGCTGGCGCCGGAGCCCGACATCGTCCTGTTGGACGAGCCGACCAACCATCTGGACCTGCCGACCATCGAATGGCTGGAGGACGAGATCCGCGCCATGCGCAGCGCCGTCGTGATCATCAGCCACGACCGGCGCTTCCTCGAGCGCACGACGCAGGCCACCGTCTGGATCGACCGCGGCGTCGCACGGCGCATCAACGAAGGCTTCGGTGCGTTCGAAGCCTGGCGCGACAAGCAGCTCGAGGAAGAGGAGATCCAGCTCCAGAAGCTCGACAGGCGCATCGAGCGCGAGGAGCATTGGCTGCGCTACGGCGTCACGGCCCGGCGGACCCGCAACGAGCGCCGGCTCGCCAATCTGCATCAGATGCGGGCCGACCGGCGCGATGCGCGGCGCGCCGTGGGAACGGTCGAAATGTCCTCGGGCGATGTCCGGGAAAGCGGCAAGCTGGTGATCGAGGCGCGCAACGTCAGCAAGGCCTATGGCGAGCGGGTGCTGGTGCGCGATTTTTCCACGCGGATCCAACGCGGCGACCGGCTCGGCCTGGTCGGCCCGAACGGCGCCGGCAAGACGACCCTCATCCGCATGCTGATCGGCGAGACGCCGCCCGATTCCGGCGAGATCCGGCTGGGGACCAAGCTCGACATCGCCTTTCTGGACCAGAAGCGCGCGCGGCTGCGGGACGACGTTCCCGTGGTGGAGGCCTTGACCGACGGGCGTGGCGACCAGGTCATGGTGAATGGCGAAGCCCGCCATGTCGCCGGCTACCTCAAGGACTTCCTCTTCCAGCCCGAGCAGATCCGCACGCCGGTCGGGAACCTGTCTGGCGGCGAGCGGGCGCGGCTGCTTCTGGCCAAGGTCCTGGCGACGCCCGCCAACATGCTCGTCCTCGACGAGCCGACCAACGATCTGGATATGGAGACGCTCGACCTCCTGCAGGAACTGATCGCCAACTATCCCGGCACGGTCATCCTGGTCAGCCATGATCGTGACTTCCTGGACCGCACCGTCACCAGCGTCCTGTCACCGGACGAGGACGGCCGCTGGCTCGAATATGCCGGCGGCTATTCCGACATGCTGGCACAGAAGAACGGCGCCCGCGACCAGGCCCGAAAGGTGGACGCCAAGGCACGGCCGGACGGCAAGGCAGCGGCGGCAACCGAGCCGGCCGGCCGGGCTTCGGCCAAGCTGTCCTACAAGCAGAAATTCGCGCTGGAGAATCTGCCGAAGGAAATGGCGAAGCTCGAAGCCGAGATCGGCCGCGCCGAGGTCGAGATGGCCGATCCCAAGCTCTTCAACCGCGATCCCACCCGCTTCAACGCGCTGGCCAAGACCATCTCGGACAAGCGCGCAGCCTTGGCCGCCGCCGAGGATCAGTGGCTGGAACTGGAGATGCTGCGCGCCGAACTGGAAGGCTGACGGCGGCGGGTCTTTCCGCCCAGCCCGGCGCTTTCACTTGACGTGCAGTGCGAAAGAGGCGATATGCAGGGCGTCACGCCGTGATCGCGCTGCGCCCGTCCATGTTTCATGTCGCACGTGCGCCCGCCTGGCCTTCACAAGGTCCGGCCACGGTTCCGTGCCGAATTGTCGCTTCCGCGCGAAGACGTTCGGCCATTTCGCAGGTGCAAGACGCTCCTGCACCATCGACAGGTATTTCTTGACCCAACCCCAATTCGAGGCGCTCGGCCTGTCCGAAGCGCTGCTCGCCGCCCTCCGTGAAATGGGCATCGTCACGCCGACCCCGATCCAGGGCAAGGCCATTCCGTCCGTCATGGCCGGGCGCGACGTGCTCGGCATCGCCCAGACGGGCACCGGCAAGACCGCCGCCTTCGGGCTTCCCGTTATCGATGCCATCCTGCGCAAGGGCGGCCGGCCGGCTCCCGGCACCTGCAAGGCGCTGTTCCTGGCGCCGACGCGCGAGCTCGCCGTCCAGATCGCCGAAAATGTGAAGGCCTATTCGGCCGGCACGCCGATCCGCCACATGTCCATCTTCGGCGGTGTTTCCATCCGCCCGCAGATCGAAACCGCCCGCCGCGGCGTCGATATCGTCATCGCCACGCCCGGGCGCCTGCTCGACCTGATCGACCAGAAGGCGCTGAGCCTGGCGCAGGTCCGGCACGTCGTCCTGGACGAGGCCGACCGCATGCTGGACATGGGCTTCGTGCGCGATGTCATGCGCATCGTGAAGATGCTGCCGACCGAGCGTCAGTCGCTCCTCTTCTCGGCGACCATGCCGCAGAACGTCGAGGAACTGGCCGGGCGCATCCTGTCCAAGCCGGTGCGCGTCGAGGTGACCCCGGAAGTCGTGACCGTCGAGAAGATCGACCAGAGCGTCTTCCTGGTGCCGCAAAAGGCCAAGAAGCTCTGGCTGATCGACGCCCTGCCCCGCTTCGAGAAGACGGTCGTCTTCACGCGGACCAAACACGGCGCCAACAAGCTGACCGCCGATCTGGAAAAGGCCGGCATCGAGGCGCTGGCCATCCATGGCAATAAGAGCCAGTCGGCCCGGCAGAAGGCCCTGAACGACTTTCATGCCGGCAAGCTGAAGGTGCTGGTGGCCACCGATATCGTGGCCCGCGGCATCCATGTCGACGATGTCAGCCATGTCATCAACTTCGACCTGCCGGAAGAGCCGGAAAGCTACGTGCACCGCATCGGGCGCACCGCGCGGGCCGGCAAGTCCGGCATCGCCATCACGCTGTGCGATCCGGCCGAGCGCGCCAAGCTGCGCAGCGTCGAGAAGCTGACCGGGCTGCGCTTCGACGTGCAGAAGACCGATTACGTCAACGACGCGACGCTCGCCTCCGCGCCGTCCGACGAAGCGCCCCGGCGCGGCCGGCCGCAGCGCCGCCCCGCCGGCCGCAGCCCGCAGGGCCAGAAGCCCAAGCAGGGTGGCGAACGGCACCATGCCGCCCCGGCCGAAGGCAAGCGCAACGGCGGCAACGGCAACGGCAACGGCAATCGCCGGCGCCGCTCCGGCGGGCAGCGTTCGACGGCGGCCGCGTCCGCCTGAGGCGCGCCTTCCCTTCGCAAATCGGTTCGGGGCGCGCGGCTGTTGCCAGCGTGGCCCGAACCCGCCATAGAAGTGCCGAACCATGGAGGCACGCATGGCCGAGACCGTGAAGCTCGACATCCCCCACAAGCTGTCGCGGGACGCCGCCCGTCAGCGGATCATCGGCGGTTTCGACCGCATCCGCTCGGACGCAACCGGCGGCATGATCAAGTTCGAGGATGTCTGGACCGGCGACCACCTGGATTTTCGCGCCCGCATGATGGGACAGGCCATCAACGGCCGGCTCGATGTCCTGGACGATCACGTCCATGTAGAAATCGACCTGCCCATGTTCCTTGCCGCCCTGGCCGACAAGGTGAAGGGGCGCATCACCAAGGAAGCGACCGTCCTCCTCGAGCACAAGCCCTGATCCGGCCGGTGTAAGCCTTTGGTAAGCGGTCGGCTGCTAAAGGGTTCACAGGCCCGTGATACCGCCGATCGATGCTGGCGCACGGCCTGTCGAGAGGCTTTTTGCGTGCACCGCCCGTTTCTGACTCTTCTCCTGTTGCTGATGACGGTCCTGGCGCTGCCGACAGGCCAGGCTCTGGCCGCAGACCGTTACGCCGTCATCGTGATCGACGCGCATAACGGGTCCGTGCTGAAGGCCGTCAATGCCGATGCGCGCCGCTACCCGGCCTCCCTCACCAAGATGATGACGCTCTACATGGCCTTCGATGCGCTCAAGGCCGGGCGCATGCGGATGGACACGCAGCTTCCCGTCTCGGCCTATGCGGCGGCGCGGCCCCCATCCAAGCTGGCGCTGCGCGCCGGCAGCACGATCAGCGCGCACGACGCGCTGCTGGGCCTTGCGACGCGGTCGGCCAACGATGCATCGTCGGTCGTCGCCGAATATCTCGGCGGGTCCGAACAGGGCTTTGCCCGGATGATGACCGAGCGCGCACATGCGCTCGGCATGCGCAGCACGGTCTTTCGCAACCCGCATGGGTTGCCGGACAAGGAACATGTGACCACGGCCCGGGACCTCGCCAGGCTCGGCCTGGCGCTGCGCCGGGACTTTCCCCAATATTACGGCCTCTTCTCCGTCCAGAGCTTCCCGTTCCAGGGTCAGACCATCCGCAGCCACAACCATTTGCTGGGGCGCGTGAAGGGCCTCGATGGCCTGAAGACAGGCTTTACCAACGCAGCCGGCTTCAACCTCGCCACCTCGGTCGTACGCGGTCGCAAGAGCATCGTGGCGGTCATTCTGGGGGGCACCTCCGTGGCCGCCCGGGACCGGGAGATGGTCAAGCTGATCGAAGAAACCCTGCCCCGCGCCAGCGACGGCCCGGCCGAGCCGCTGATGGCCTCGGCCAAGGGCATCGACTGGCAGACCACGGTCGGCTCCGTCGTGGCGGCATCGACACCGGCAAAGGCCACGGCAACGGCCGCAGTGGCAGCAGAGGCAGCGGCACCCGTGACGGCCGTGGCATCGGCCGCCGACGTTCCGGTGCCCCGCGCCGCGCAGCGTGAGCCCGCGCTTATCCTGGCCTCGGCGCCCGGCGGCGCCACGCGCGCCATGGCGCAGATGCTGCGGGAATCGGAACCGGCGCAAACGGCCCATGCCCTGCAGGGCACCGGAGCCCTGGCGCTCGTGGCCGATGATGATTCGGAGGTGGGGACCGATGCGCTGCCTTCGGCGCTGACCGATATCGAGCCTGCAGAGGATATCTCGGAGCCCGTGCCGGCGCCGGCATCCAGAGAGATGGCATCCCTTGCCGTGGCCTCGGCCACGCCGCAGGCAGAGGCTCGATCGGCCGCCGCTCCCGCTGCGGCCGATGGCCCGGAGCGCTGGATCATCCAGATCGCCGCGACGCCCGCCATGGCCATCGCCATGGACATGCTGGCGGAGGCGCGGCAGGGCGCCGATGGGATGCTGGACGAAAAACTGCCGATCGTCACCGAAAGTGCGGCCGGATCGGTGGTTCTGTACCGGGCCCGCTTCGCAGGCTTCCGGGATCATGAAGAGGCCGATGTCGCCTGCGTGCTTCTGGCCGCCCGCAGCATCGCATGCCGGACGATGGCCGTCCGCTGACGCCTATGGCGTCAGACGCCGATGCCGTAGCCGAGGTAACGCTTGGACGAGACCGGATCGTAGCCGAGCCGCATCTTCAGCTTCTTGCGCAGCTTGGAGATATGGCTCTCGATGACGTTCTCTTCGACATTCTCGTCGAAGATGCCGTAGATCGCCGAAAAGAGCTGCTGCTTGGATACGCGGCGGCCCTTGTTGGCCACCAGATATTCCAGGATCCGGCGCTCGCGCCGCGGCAGGACGAGCGACTCGCCAGCCACTTCCGCATCGCGGCCATCGTTGAAGACGCAGATTTCATCCGCTTCCAGCCGGTTGCGGTCCGTCACGTCGCGGCGGCGGATGGCGCCGACGCGCGCCAGGATTTCCTTGATGTGAACCGGCTTGGCGACGACGTCGTCGATGCCTGCGGCAAACAGATCCAAGGTGGATGCCAGGGCCCTTGTTTCGGCCAGGGCGATCAGCGGCGCATTGGTGCGCCCCCGCACGAGTCGCGTGATGGCATTGCGCTCGGGAAAATCACCCAGAAGGAAGGCTTCTACTGCGGAGACGTCAGTATCGGATGCCGTCTGCACCCAATCCTGGAACTCGTTCACATGAAAGCCCGCAGAAGAGACCCCTTCTCCACCAAGAAGAGACTTGTACCCGTTCGTGACAAGCTCACGATTGTCGACCACAACGATCATGGAACCCCCGCCGAATCAGTTTTGAAAACCTGATTTATTGTTAATCGGAGAGGGGGAATCCCGCCTATCCCCAAAATTCACTAGGGGATTCAGACATCGATTCCGCAAGGGTAGCCAACTCATTGCAGGACAAGCGTTAGCGGACTGTTAAGGCCACCTGAAAAAAAATCCGGGGTCCGTTCTTTTTCCCTCGGGATGGCGGGTTCTGAGTCTTTTGCGCAACAGGTCCTTCCGCCGCGGAGCGCAGGCAGGCAGCGCGACGGGCGGGTCGGTCAGGCGTTGCCGTAGGGGAGCCGCGCGCGCTGGAGGGCGGCCTTCAGGCGCAGCGTCTGCGCGGCGTCCGATTCCGTCTCGTCGCTGCGCGGGAAATGGTCGATGCGGATGGCGGCGGCGCCGGCGCCCAGCGCCAGGCTGAAATGGACTTCCGTGTCCGCATCGCGGAACTTCAGATCGAGCTCGACCACCGGGGGCGTCGACCATGTCACCCGCGCCTCCCCGCTCGAGGCGAAGGTCAGAGCGCCCGGCGCCAGGTGGAGCTGGCTGGAACTGTCGACGATATCGGCGATGTTGCCGGGCACGTCCATGCGCAGGAAGGCGATGTAGTCACCCGGCTCGACCAGCCGCAGCTCCGCGATCACCGGCCGCAGGGCGACTGCCAGCAGCCGTTCCCGGTCCTGGTTCGGGCAGCTCTCATCCAATTGCGGCATGGCATGATAACCCATGAACGCTGCTTCCCTCGGCCGGCGGACGCGCCGGCCCTGAGCGAGCGGGCCGACCACGCACATGAAATGCCTTCGGCACGGCCTCTGCGGCCCTGCCACGGGTCACTGGACCCGCTATCGGCACCATGGGGTACAGACCTTGCCACGGGCTTGAGGCGCGCGTTCGCGCCGGAGCGAGCCTTGCGCAAAGCTTTTGAAGCGATCAAACCCTTGATCTGCCAGCCGGCGCCGGCCGCACCCCTCGGCTGCATTCCCTCGATTGCAGACGCGCGCCGGCCCAGCGGTCAGACGCCGGCGGGGATGCCGCCGCGCTCTACGCGCCGGGGGGCGACGAGGTCCTTCCAGGTGCTGAGCGCACGGTTGACGGGCGCATTGGCCGGCCGGCGCACATACTGGCCGTCGCCCTGCTGCGCCAGCACCTCTCCCGCACGGAAGGCCACCTTGCCGCGGGACAGGGTCATGACCGGCAGGCCCCGGACCTCCATGCCCTCGAAGACGTTGTAGTCGATGGCCGAATGCTGCCGCGCGGCCGTGATGGTCTTCGTGGCGGCAGGGTCCCAGATCACCAGGTCGGCGTCCGCCCCGGGCAGGATGGCGCCCTTTTGTGGATAGATGTTCAGGATCTTGGCGATGTTGGTGGAGGTGACCGCGACGAACTCGTTCATGGTCAGGCGCCCCGTCCCGACGCCATGCGTCCACAGGACCGCAAGCCGATCCTCCAGCCCGCCGGTGCCGTTGGGGATTTTGGTGAAGTCGCCGAGCCCCATGCGCTTCTGGGCCGTGGTGAAGGCGCAGTGGTCGGTCGCCACCACCTGAAGCGATCCGGCGGCAAGCCCCGCCCAAAGCGAGTCCTGGTTGACCTTGTCGCGGAAGGGCGGCGACATGACGCGGCGGGCCGCATAGTCCCAGTCGGCGTTCTGGTAGGCGCTTTCGTCGAGCGTCAGATGCTGGACCAGCGGCTCACCGAAGACGCGCATCCCCTTCTGGCGCGCCCGTCGGATCGCCTCGTGCGCCGCCTCGCAGGACACGTGGACCACATAGAGCGGAACGCCAGCCTGATCGGCGATCATGATGGCCCGGTTGGTCGCCTCCGCCTCGACCTCCGGGGGGCGGGAATAGGCGTGCGCCTCCGGCCCGTCATTGCCGGCCGCCATGAATTTCTGCTGCAAAGAGGCGATGATATCGCCGTTCTCGGCATGGACGAGCGGCAGGGCGCCAAGCTCCGCGCAGCGCTGGAACGAGGCGAACATCTCGTCGTCGTTCACCATCAGGGCGCCCTTATAGGCCATGAAGTGCTTGAAGCTGTTGACCCCCTCGGCGACCACCGCCGGCATCTCCTCGAAAACGGTCCGGTCCCACCAGGTGATGGCCATGTGGAAGGAATAGTCCCCCCGCGCCTTTCCGGCCTTCTGGTGCCACTGGCCGAGCGCATCCATCAGGCCTTGGCCGGGTGCCGGCAGGCAGAAATCCACCGTCATCGTGGTGCCGCCGGCCAGCGCCGCCGCCGTGCCTGTATCGAAATCGTCCGCCGTGTGGGTTCCCATGAAGGGCATTTCCATATGGGTATGCGGGTCGATCCCGCCCGGCATGACATAGGCGCCCGAGGCGTCGATGACCGTATCGCCCTCCAGCCCCTCGCCGACGGCGGCAATGCGCTCGCCCGCGATCAGCACGTCGGAGACGAAAGTCCTGTCCGCGGTCACGACCGTGCCGCCCTTGATGACCACCGTCATGTCTTGCTCCTTATCTTGTGAATCAGGCGACGACGCCGGCCGCGTCCACCACGGCGTTCAGAAGGACATTCGCACCGTTCCCGGCCCATTGCCGGGTGATCGCCTCGGCTTCGTTGTGGGAAAGCCCGCCGACGCAGGGGCACATGATCATGGCCGTCGGAGCGATGCGGTTGATGTAGCAGGCGTCGTGTCCGGCGCCCGAGACGATATCGCGATGGCTGAGCCCGAGCCGATCGGCCGACCGCCGGACTGCCGCGACGCATTCCGGATCGAAGGCCACGGGGTCGAAATGGCCGACGATCTCGATCTCGGCCTTGACCCCGAGCGGTTCGGCAAGCGCATCGATGCCGGACACGATCGCCTCCCGCATGGCTTCCAGCGTGTCGCGATGCGGCGAGCGGATGTCGATCGTGGCGACGGCCCGACCGGCGATAATGTTGGGCGAATTGGGGTGGACTTCCATGTGGCCGACCGTACCCACTGCGGCCGGCTGATGCGCCATCGCCGTCTCGTGGACCAGTTCCACGGTACGCGCCAGCGCCAGCCCGGCATTGCGCCGCTTGCCCATGGGTGTGGAGCCCGTATGGCTTTCCTGCCCGGTCAGTGTCACGCGCAGCCAGTAGAGGCCCTGCCCATGGGTGACGACACCGATGTCGATCCCCTCATCCTCCAGGATTGGGCCCTGTTCGATATGCAGCTCGAAGAATGCGCCCACCTTATGGGTGCCGACAGGCGTTTCCCCCTCAAAGCCGATCCGGCGCAGCTCGTCGCCGAAGCGCAGCCCCTGTGCATCCACGCGGTCCTTGGCCCAGCTTTCCTGGTAGACTCCGGCGAAGACGCCGGAAGAGATCATGGCGGGGGCGAAGCGTGCGCCCTCCTCGTTCGTCCAGTTGATCACGACGATCGGCCGGCGCGTGGCGATGCCAAGGTCGTTCAGCGTGCGCACCACTTCCAGCGCCGCGAGGACGCCCAGCACCCCGTCATAGCGCCCGCCTGTCGGCTGCGTATCCAGGTGGCTGCCCAGGCAGATGGGGGTGGCATCGGGATCGGCGCCCGGCCGGGTCGCGAACATGTTGCCCATACTGTCCACATCGACGCGAAGGCCCGCGGCCTCGCACCATTGCCGGAACAGCCGGCGCCCTTCCCCGTCCTCGTCCGTCAGGGTCTGACGGTTGTTGCCCCCGGCGATCCCCGGCCCGATCCTGGCCATGTCGTCCAGGGCCTGCCACAGGCGGTCGGCATCGATCTGGAGGTTGGTGGATAGGCTCATCGATGTGCGTCCCTGCATGGTGTCCTTGCCGGGCACGCCCGGTTGTTCTTGACTGTCCGGTCAAACCACAGGCTAGAAGGTCGGGTGGCAAGGGTCAATGCGATTGCCTGCGGTTTGCGCAACCTGAAATGTGCTCGATGTGTAGGCATAGGCCAGGCCGGCGGCGGCAGGGGTGGAGGGGATGGTCATCATGGTGAAGGAGCCCACGCGCATCCAGCGCGCCAATCGCGAACTGATCCTGGCGGCCGCCCTTCCCGTCTTCTCGGCCGATGGCTTCAAGGGCGCGACGGTGGATCGGATCGCGGCGGCGGCCGGCATGTCCAAACCCAACCTCCTCTATTATTTCCGCCGCAAGGACGACATTTACGCCGCCGTCCTGGAGCGCACGCTCGATGCCTGGCTTGAGCCGCTCGAAGCCCTGGACCCTGCGGGCGAGCCGGAGCTGGAGCTGGCGCGCTACATCCGCATCAAGCTGCGCATGTCGCTGGAGGCGCCGGAAGCCTCCCGCCTCTTCGCCAACGAGGTGCTGGCCGGCGCGCCGGTGATCGGCGATGTCCTGCGCGGGCGGCTGCGCCGGCTCGTCGCCGACAAGGCGGGCGTGATCGCCGGCTGGATGGATGCCGGCCGCCTGCACCGGATGGACCCCACCCATCTGATCTTCATGATCTGGGCCATGACGCAGCATTATGCCGACTTCGCCGTGCAGGTGGAGGCGATCACCGGGCCGGCGGCGGATGCGTCGGGCGCAGCCGCCGATACGATCCTGACCCTTGTCCTGCGGGGCCTGCGACCCGGCCCGGCATAGACGCTCATTCCGCCGCATCGAGGATCGGGATGCCGGAGGCATGGTCGCCGGCCGGCGCCGCCATCGGGTTGTTGGGATGCACGGTCCAATTGCTGTAACTGTCCGGCACCGGGCGGCCGGTGCGCGGGTCCACGCCGTGGATCTCATCCATGGTGATGCAATCCTGGACCGGGCAGACATTGACGCAGAGATTGCAGCCGACACACTCCGCATCGATGACCTCGAAATGCCGCCGGCCGTCCAGCATGGAGGTGATGGCCTGGTGCGAGGTGTCCTCGCAGGCGATATGGCAGCGGCCGCACTGGATGCACAGCGCCTGGTCGATCCGCGCCTTGGTCACGTAATTGAGGTTCAGATACTGCCAGTCGACGACGTTGCCGACCGCACGCCCCCGGAAATCCTCGATCCGCGCAAAGGACTTGGAATCCATCCAGTCCGACAGGCCGGAGGCGAGCTCCTGCACGATCTTGAAGCCATAGGTCATGGCCGCGGTGCAGACCTGGACCGTCCCGCAACCGAGCGCGATGAACTCGGCGGCATCGCGCCAGGTCGTTACCCCGCCAATGCCAGAGATGGGCATGCCGGCCGTCTGCGCATCGCGCGCGATCTCGGCCACCATGTTGAGGGCGATGGGCTTGACCGCCGGGCCGCAATAGCCGCCATGGCTGCCCTTGCCGTCGATGGAGGGTACGGGGGAAAACGCGTCCAGATCCACCGAGACGATGGACGAGATCGTGTTGATCAGGGACACCGCATCCGCGCCACCGCGCCGTGCAGCGCGTGCGGGATAGCGGATATCGGTGATGTTGGGCGTCAGCTTGACGATGACCGGCAGGCTCGAATGCGCCTTGCACCAGCGCGCCACCATTTCGATATATTCGGGCACCTGGCCCACGGCCGAGCCCATGCCGCGCTCGCTCATGCCGTGCGGGCAGCCGAAATTCAGCTCCACCCCGTCGCAACCGGTCTCTGCCACACGGGCGAGAATCGCCTGCCAGCTCGTCTCTTCGCAGGGGACCATCAGGGACACGACGACGGCCCTGTCCGGCCAGTTGCGCTTGACGCGGGCGATCTCCTCCAGATTGATATCCAGCTCCCGGTCGGTGATCAGCTCGATATTGTTGAAGCCGAGGAGCCGGCGGTCGGGCCCGTGGATCGCGCCGTAGCGCGGCCCGTTCACATTGACGACGGGCCGCCCCTCGCCCAGCGTCTTCCAGACCACGCCGCCCCAGCCCGCCTCGAAGGCGCGCTGAACGTTGTATTCCTTGTCGGTCGGCGGCGCGGAGGCGAGCCAGAAAGGGTTGGGAGAACGGATCCCGATGAAGTCGCTGGACAGATCGGCCATCGCGGTACCCTCCTTAAGGCCGTTCGCGCAGGAGCGCGGCGTGAATGGACATGGCGGCGCGCTTGCCGTCTTCGACCGCCGCAACGGTCAGGTCGAGCCCGCCGGTGATGCAGTCGCCGCCGGCCCAGATGCCCGGCATGCTGGTCCGCAACTCGGCATCCACCCGGATCCGCCCCGCCTCCAGCGCCGGCAACCCGGCGCCGTCCTGCGGCGCAGCCAGGAGCGTCTGGCCGATCGCCTTGAAGATCTGGTCGGCCTCCAGCGTCAGGGTGGCGCCGGTCCCGATCAGCCGGCCACCCTCCTCACGCGTGCGCTCCAGTTCGATCCCCTGGACGACGCCGCCATGCGACAGGACGCGCCGTGGCTGCACATGGCACAGGATCCGCACGCCGCGCCGCGCCGCAAGCTCCTGCTCGTATAGGCTGGCATTCATGGCATCGCGCCCGCGCCGATAGGCCAGCGTCACCTCCTCGGCCCCGAGCGCCCTGGCCTGCACCGCCGCGTCGACGGCCGTCATCCCGCCGCCGATCACCACGACGCGGCGCCCGATCGGCAGCGCGCCGAGGTCGCCGGCCTGGCGCAACGTCGCGATCCAGTCCACCGCATCGCGGCAATCGGGCGCGCCCTCGCCGTCCACGCCCAACGCGTTCACGCCGGCAAGCCCGATGCCGAGGAAGACCGCATCATGCGTAGCGCTCAGCGCTTCGAGCGAGATGTCCCGGCCGAGGGCCGTCCCCGTTTGCAGGCTGATGCCGCCGACTGACAGGAGGTAATCCACCTCCCGCTGGGCAAAATCATCCACGGCCTTGTAACTGGCGATGCCGAACTCGTTCAGGCCGCCCGGCTTGCTGCGCGTATCATACAGGGTGACGGAATGGCCCAGCATGGCCAGCCGGTGCGCGCAGGACAGCCCGGCAGGGCCCGCGCCGACCACCGCCACGTGCCGCCCCGTGGGTGCCGCGCGCGCAAAAGGCTGGCGGCCCGTCGCCATCATCGTGTCGGTCGCGTGGCGCTGCAGCAGGCCGATGCGCACAGGCCGCTCCTCGGCCGCCTGTCGCACGCAGGCTCCTTCGCAGAGCTCCTCCGTCGGGCAGACGCGGGCGCACATGCCGCCCAGAATGTTCTGGGAGAAGATCGTGCGCGCCGCCCCCAGCGGATTGCCGGCCTGGATCTCGCGGATGAAGAGCGGGATGTCGATGCCCGTCGGGCATGCATCCATGCAGGGCGCATCGTAGCAGAAGTAGCAGCGATCGGCCTCAACCGCCGCATCATGCGGCGACAGGGCTGGATGGATGTCGGCAAAGTTCCGATCGAGTTCCGCCGGGCTCAGCCGGGCGGCGGCGATATCGGGGCGGATGGGCGGCGTCTCGTTCATGCCTGCGACCTCCCGGTACGGGTTCTGGAACCTAGAATGGGTCCAAACTGGATAGGCGGTCAACGATATTTTTTGATCACAAGGTCAAAAAACGTCGCTTTGTTCATCGCACATGCAGCATGATCATTAATTTTGCACTTGCAGCATCTTCCTGTTGCGCCTGCGGCAGGACATCCTGCGAAGGGCGTCGAGGGGAGTTGCGTTGCGTGGGCCAGGAACAGGCGTCAGATCGGGCGGGCGGATTTCCGGCCCTGCGGGACAGGTTGCGACGGCTCTATCATGGGCGGTCCATACGGGCGCAGCGCTTCCAGACAGGGATGATCGTCATCGATCTGTCGATCATCCTGTTCTTCATCGTCTCCCCCATCCTGCGGGATCTGCAGAACTTCCTGTGGATCGACTACGCCGTCGCCGCCATTCTGACGGCCGATATGCTGGCCCGCGCGCTGGCCTCGACCGAGCTCGTCCGCTGGCTGCGCCAGCCGACGACGCTGGTCGATCTGTTCATCCTGGTGACGCTTCTCTTTCCCTTCTCGCTCGCCAATCTCGGCTTCCTGCGCATCCTGCGCCTGTGGACCCTGTCGCGCAGCGGCATGCTATGGCGTCCCTTGCATCGGCACGGGCTGGAAGAATGGGAGGATGCGGGACGCGCGGTGGTCAACCTCGTCACCTTCCTCTTCGTGGCGACGGGCTTCATCTACACCTTCTTCTTCCGCGATGGTGCGGGGCTCGCGGGCTATGTGGACGCGCTCTATTTCACGGTGGCCAGCGTCACCACGACGGGCTACGGCGATATCACCCTGCCCGGCCCCGGCGGCAAGCTGACGGCCATCGCCACCATGCTGATCGGCATCACCCTGTTCGTGCGGCTGGCCCAGGCCCTGTTCCGGCCCCACAAGGTGACGTTCCCCTGCCCCGAATGCGGCTTGTCACGCCACGATTCCGATGCGGTCCACTGCAAGGCCTGCGGCCATATCCTGAAGATTCCGGATGAAGGCGCCGTCTAGCGCCGGCCGCGCAACAGCGCGGCGAGCGCCAGTATGGCGAGCGCAAGCCAACCGGCCATCAACAGCATGCCGCCGCTCGGCGCCGCATTGGCAAAAAGCCGTCCGCCCGTGGCGATCCGCGTGGCGAGATCGCCGGAAAACAGGAGAACGCCGGACACCATCATGGCGCCGGGAATGGCGCGCAGCGCAATGACATGCGCCGGTGCGAGCGCAAGCGCCAGAAGCGCCGGCGCATGCACCAGCGCGATTGCCGCCGCGATTGCGGCCTGCGGCGCGGCAGTCGCATGCGCCGCATAGGCGGCGCCGGCCACGCCGCCCGCGCCGAACAGGCCGGCAAAGACGATCAGTATGGTGCTCGCAGGGTCGGGGCGCGTCATCTGGACCATCATCCTTGACAGGGTCGGGCAAAGCCGATCAGGAGTTAACTTTCCTCGTGTCGCTTGTACAGGTTCGTGCGGCCCCATGGTCGATATGTCCAGAATGGCGGATCTGTTCCGCGACGCCGCCGAGGCTGCCGGCCGCGCCATCCTGGCGCTGCGCGGCGCGCGCTGCGCGGCCTACCACAAGGCCGACAGCTCGCCCGTGACCGACGCCGACCATGCGGCGGAGGGCATCATCATCCGCGCCCTCAACGAAACCTTTCCGGCCACGCCCTTCCTGGCCGAGGAAGCCTGCGCCGCCGGGCATACGGGCCTTGCGCGGGCTGGCGGATTCTTCCTCATCGATCCCCTGGACGGCACGCGCGAGTTCGTTGCCGGCCGGGACGAGTTCACCGTCAACATCGCCTATGTCGAGGATGGGCGCCCGCTTGTCGGCGTGGTCCACGCCCCGGCGCTGCGGGAAACCTATCTCGGCCATACCGGCGGTGCCTGGCGCTGGCGCGCGGGGCAGACGGGCGAGCGCATCGCCGTGCGGGAGGCTCCGCCCGAGGGTCCGGCGGCGCCGTTAAGCCGCTCGCATCTGACGCAAGCCACGCAGGCTTTCCTGAACGCGGCGCGCCCCTCCAGCGTCACCGGCATGGGGTCTTCCATCAAGTTCTGCCGGCTGGCCGAAGGCGCGGCGGATCTCTACCCCTGTCTCGGCCCGACCATGGAATGGGACACGGCGGCCGGAGAAGCGGTCTTGCGCGCCGCCGGCGGCGATGTGCGGGACCTTGCGGGATCGCCCCTCGTCTATGGCCGGACGAAGGAAGACGGGACGGCGTGCCTCACCAATCCGCATTTCGTGGCGGTCGGCCGTGCGGCGCGCGCCTGACAGCCCGCCCGCCTGACCCCATGCGTCAGCCGGTCAGCGTGTCCGATTCATCCATCGAAGAGCCCTCGCCCTGCGCGCGCTCGTCGCGGATCGAGTCCGGCCCCATGCGGTAGCCGGCCGATTGCGCGGCCTTGCCCAGAAGATGCGCGGCGATGGG
This sequence comes from Aureimonas frigidaquae, assembly GCF_001463905.1. GTDB lineage: Bacteria > Pseudomonadota > Alphaproteobacteria > Rhizobiales > Rhizobiaceae > Aureimonas > Aureimonas frigidaquae. The sequence continues at coordinate 82,534 of NZ_BBWR01000007.1, read as the reverse complement.
CGCCGTCATCAGAAGGAAGATGATGGCGGCGAGCGCGCGCAACACTTCGGCCGTCTCGTTGGAGACGATGGCGAGCGCCATCAGCATCAGGACGGAGCCCACCGTGCCGGCCTTGGCCGCGGCGTGGATGCGCGTGTAGAAATCGGGAAAGCGCAGGATGCCGATAGCGGCGACCAGCGTGAAGCCAGATCCGAACACGACGAAAAGGCTTGCCACGATGTTGCCGATGCCACTCATCGCAGCATCTCCCGCCGCCCGATGGGTTTGCGGATATGCTTGCCATCCTCTTCGCTCACCTCCCCCGGCTTGACCGGCGAACGCTCCGTATCGCCGCGCACCATGATGAAGCGCGAGAAGGAGATGGTCGCCAGGAAGCCGACGAGCCCGAGCGCGATGGCCACATCGACATAAAGCGTGAAGCCGGTATCGATGCCGATGATGGCGATGAAGCCGATGGAGCCGGCGGTCAGCACATCCAGGCCGAGCACCCGGTCCGGCAGGGTCGGGCCCTTGAAAATGCGGATGATGGTCAGCACGAAGGCGATGCCGATGAACAGGAGCGCGATGGACAGCGCCCAGTCCAGGACGATTTCGGAAAATTCGAGGAAGGTCATCGCAGCGCCTCCAGAAGCTTGCGCTCGAAGCCGCGGGCGATGCGGCGGCGCTCGCCGTCCGGGTCCGTGCAGTCGAGCGCATGGATATAGAGGGTGGAGTGATCGTCCGACACATCGAGCACGAGCGAGCCCGGCGTCAACCCGACCAGCCCCGACAGCATGGCGATCTCGTAATCCCGATCGACCATCATGCGGTAGACGAAGACGCCGGGCTTCAGGTCGAGCTTGGGCCGCAGGGCCGAAATGGCCACGCGCCAGGCCGACATGAAGATTTCCGATACGAGATACAGGAACAGGGAGGCGACACGCCCGCTGCGGCGCAGATAGCCGCCCGTCCCGATCTGCTCGCGGATCAGCCCCAGCGTGAAGGCCGCCAGGATAAAACCGAAGATCAGGTTGGTCAGGCTGAAGGTCGCGGTCACGATGACCCAGACCAGCGCCAGGACGATGTTGACGACGAAGAGTGTCATGGCGCCACCTCACCGAGGACCGAGGAGAGATATCCGCTCGGCTGCAACAGGTCGATTGCAGCCTGGAAGGTGAACTCGGCCAGCCATTCCGGCCAGATGCCGGCCACCACGACGAAGACGCACAGCGCCACCAGCGGCACCAGGGCGAGCGGCGTGCCCGGCGGCGGCGCCCGGAAGGTTTCCTCGGCGATCTGACGGGCTTCGCCCACGTCCTGCGCGGCCGCGAGCGCGGGCAGCGGGCGCCAGAAGGCGAGCGCGAAGGCGCGCATGCAGGCAATGGTCAGGAGCAGGCCGGAGACGAGGATCGCCGCCGCCAGCCACGGCAGTTCGGCGGCAAGCGATGCCCGCACCAGGAGCATTTTCGGCCAGAAGCCCGAAAAGGGCGGCAGGCCGGCCACCGCCAGGAACAGCACCAGGAACATGGCCGAGAAGACGGGGTTGCGCCGCCAGAGCCCGCCCATTTCGTGCAGCGAGGAGGAGCCGTTCCGGAATGCCGCCACGCCCGCCGCCAGATACAGCGCCGTCATGACGACGATGGAGTGGATCGCATAATAGATGGAGCCGGCAAGCCCGGTGGCAAGCGTGATCAGCATCGGCCCGTTGCCCTGCTGCGAGCCCTCGCGCAGGACGCCGGCCGCGCCCGTGGTGACGATGGCCGATGTGCTTTCCAGGAAGGGCGGAATCGACATGCCGGCCAGGATCGTGCCGATGCCGGCGATGACGACGTAGTTCAGCATGCGCCGAAGATCGCTCTGCGCCAGCGCGCCGAGGGCCCCGGCCATCATGGTCAGGCCGGCCATCCACGCAATGAGGATGCCGAGCCCGACGCGCTCCGGCGGGAACAGCATGAGCTGGACGCGCATCAACGCATAGATGCCGACCTTGGTCAGAAGCCCGGCAAAGAGCGCCGACACGACGAAACGCGGCGTGTGGTAGGAGGCCGGCAGCCAGAAGTTCAGCGGGAACGCCGCCGCCTTCATGGAGAAGGAGACGAGGAACAGCGCGCCGACCGTCAGCAGCGTTCCGTTGCCTTCGAAGGCCGCCGCCTTGACGGCGATGTCGGCCATGTTGAGCGAGCCGAAGATGCCGTAGAGATAGCCGATGGTCAGAAGAAAGACCGTCGCGCCGATCAGGTTGAGGAAGCAGTATTTCGTCGCCCCATCGAGCTGCTCGCGCTCCGAACCCAGGATCAGGAGCCCGAAGGAGCCGATCAGCATCACCTCGAACCAGACATAGAGGTTGAAGATATCGCCGGTCAGGAAGGAGCCTGACACGCCCGCCATCAGGATGAAGAGGAAGGGATAGAAGCCGTAGCGCCGCTCCTCCTCGTCGATGGAGGCGATGGCGTAGATGCCGCAGGCGAGCCCCACGAAGCCGGCCACCGACAGGAACAGGACGCTCGTCATATCGGCCACGAAGACGATGCCGAAGGGCGGGCGCCACCCGCCCATGGCCATCGAAATGGTCCCGTTGCGATAGACTTCGACAAAGAGGGCGAGATCCGCCAGGAGCAGGAGCACGAGGCCGCTGACCGCCACCGGCGGGTGCCAGCTCATCTGCCGGCGCAGCATCAGGAGCCCGGCGCCGAACAGGAAGCAGATGAGAATGGGCAGGATCAGCAGCCAGCCGGCAAGGCTGGACTGGTCCAGGACCATCGCCTGCCGGATCATCTCTTCCATGCTCTGTGTCGCGGTCATCGAACCTCTTCAGTCATGTCTCTTGCGCGGCAGGCCGGGGCCTGCCGCAATCTGTTCCGCGCGTGGCGGTGTCTCAGTAGCCGAGGGGCGGCAGCCCCTCGTCCTCGGGCTCGGCCACGCGCATATCCTGCGTGTCGTCGGTTTCCAGATCCTGATACGCCCGATAGGTCAGCACCAGCAGAAAGACGAAGAACGAGAAGGATATGACGATCGCGGTGAGCACGAGCGCCTGCGGCACGGAATTGGCGATCGCCATGGGCGGCATGTCCAGCCCGCCGGGGATCAGCGGCGGCGCGATTGGCCCGATCCGCCCGGCCACGAAGATCGACAGATTGACGCTGTTGCCGAGCAGCACGACGCCGAGCAGCATGCGGATGATGTAGCGCGACAGGAGCAGGTAGATGGTGAAGGTGAACATGATGCCGATCACCACGGCGAGGGCGGTCTCCATCAGTCGACATACCTCTCTTCCAGCGACAGGGCGATGGACGAGATCGACCCGACGATGACGAGATAGACCCCGATATCGAAGAAGAGCGCCGTCGATATGGGCGGATTGCCCAGGAACTCCGGGAACCACCACAGGCCCGTCATGAACGGATAGCCGATGACGAGCGAGGCCATCCCGGCCAGCGTTGCCACGATCAGGCCGAAGGCGGCATAGGCGATGGGGTGGAAGTGCAGCGCGCGCCGCACCGATTCCACGCCGACGGCCATGCCGTAGACGGCGATGGCGGAGGCGGCGATGAGCCCGCCGATGAAACCGCCGCCCGGCTCGTTGTGCCCGCGCAGGAGCACGAAGAGCGAGAACAGGAACATGAGGCTGGTGAGATAGGGCGCCATCACCCGGAAGATGACCGTTCTCATGATGTGTGCTCCGTGGCCGCGGGCCGCTTCTTCTTGCGCCCTGCCACCTGCTGCCTGTCCTTCTTGGACACGCGGATGCGCACCAGCGCCAGGATGGCGGCGCCCGTCGTGAGCACGACGGCGATCTCTCCGAACGTATCCACGGCGCGGAAGTCCACCAGGATCACGTTCACGATGTTGCGGCCATGGGCGATGACATAGGAGTAGCGCGTATAGAAATCGGACAGCGACGTATCCATGCTGGTCTGCGTGACCGAGATGAGGAAGAGCGACAGCCCCGCCCCGCCCAGGGCCGCCAGCAGGAGCTCTGGCGCCACCTCGCGCCAGGGCCGGCGGTCGGCCGGCTGCAGACGCAGCCGCGTCATGACGAGGGCGAGGATCGCCACCGACAGGATCTCGACCATGAACTGCGTGAAGGACAGGTCCGGCGCGCCGAGCAACAGGAACAGAAGCGCGACGGCCAGGCCCTGAATGCCAAGCGACAGCATGGCGGCGAGCCGGTTGGGCGCCACCGCGACCACCACGACGCCGAGCACGAGAATGCCGAGCAGCATCCATTCGTAGAAATAGAGCATCGGCCATTCCGGCACCGAGGGCAGCCCGCCGGTAGAGACCATGGTGATCCAGAGAAGGCCGATGATCACGATGAAGGTCATGCGCATGTAATAGTCCAGCCGGCCCGGCTGCAGGAAATTGGTGATCGCCGCTGAAACGATGATCAGCCCGCGGATGAGCTGGTCGAAGCCCCGGTCCGGACCCCAGCCGATCGCCGCCAGCCCCGCCGCGATGCGCGCGCGCACATCCTTGGAGCGCAGATAGAGAAGGACGCCGACGATGACGGTAACGACCGACAGGATCAGCGGTGCGCCGAAGTGGAAGCCGACCGAAATGGTGATCGCCACCGCCTCCTCCAGCGAGGGGGGCGCCATCGGATTGGAGATGAACTGGTGGGTGACTTCCGAGAACAGCCCGGCCAGGAAGCCCAGCACGCCGAGGAGGAGCGGCGGCGACCAGACGAGAAACTCGGTTTCATGCGCGCGCCGAAGCCCGCTCGGCAGCGTTCCCGTGAAGGGCTTGAGCGCCACGACGAGGACCGTTGCGAACATCAGGCAGTTGCCGGCCAGTGTCACCAGCGTCATCGCACCGGCATAGGGCAGATTGGTGATCTGCGTGGCCGCGGCATAGACCTCTTCCTTGGCGAGGAAGCCGAAGAGCGGCGGCAGGCCGCCCATGGCGGCCGCACCCAGAAGCGCCGCCCCGAAGGTGAAAGGCATGGTCCGGGCCAGGCCCCCAAGGGCGCGGATATCGCGCGTGCCGGCGCCATGGTCGATGGAGCCGGCCACCATGAACAGGCAGGCCTTCGCCAGCGAATGGGCGATGACGTAGAGGACGGCGGCTTCCAGCGCGATCTCCGAGCCGATCCCGATCAGGAGCACGAGAAGGCCGAGCGAGGCGACGGTCGTATAGGCGAGCATGAGCTTCACATCGGCCTGGCGCAGCGCCAGCACGGCGCCGCCGACCAGGGTGATGCTCCCGGCGGTGACCAGCAGCACCTCCCACAACACCGTGTCACCCATGACGGGGAAGAAGCGCATCAAGAGGTAGATGCCGGCCTTCACCATCGTGGCCGAGTGGAGATAGGCCGAAACGGGCGTCGGCGCTTCCATGGCATTGGGAAGCCAGATGTGGAACGGCATCTGCGCCGATTTGGTGAAGGCGCCGAGCGCCACGAGGATCAGGATCGGCACATAGGCGCCGCCATCGATGATGGCGCGCGGCTGGTCGATCAGCTCGCTGAGCGAGGTCAGCCCGGTCGTGGCGCGGATGAGGATGAGGCCCGCGAGCAGCGCCAGGGCACCGCCGCCCGTGACGATCAAAGCCTGGATCGCCCCGCGACGCGCCGCCTCACGCTCGTGCTGGAAGCCGATCAGAAGGAATGAGGTGATCGAGGTGAGCTCCCAGAAGACGAACAGCGTCATCAGGTCGTCCGCCAGGACCAGACCGAGCATGGCCCCCATGAACATGAAGATATAGGCGTAGAAACGGCCGAGCTTGTCGCTCTTGACGAGATAGCCACCGGAATACAGCGTCACCAGTGCACCGATGCCCAGGATCAGCAGCGCGAAGGCATAGGACAGCCCATCGAGCCGGAAGGAGAAGCGGACATCGAAGGTCGGGATCCAGTCGAACCCGAACAAGATGATCTCACGCCCCTGGATCTGCTCGGACACCCCGAAAATGAGGGCGAAAGCCAAAATTGGGAACAGCGCCAGAACATAGGCCGAGAAACGGCCGAGCAGGCGATGGATCGGAGAGGCAAGCGTTGCGGCGATGAAGGGTAGCGCGACAGCCAGGAAGAAAAGCTGCCCCGTTTGTCCTTCCATGCACTCGGTCCCCTCAACTCATATTGCCACTGCGCCGCACCGCTCATGTTAGGTTTTGGCGCCGATTCTTCAAGCCATTCAGGCCATATTCACGCAGGCTTCATCCTTTGTCAGAGCATAGCCCGGTGCGCCCCGAGCTTGAGTGGCGGCTCCGCGCCCCCTACCTAGGGACAGACAGTACCCGAACCGGGAGACAGGACCATGACTGCGACAGACAATCGCCCCTTGAAGGTGGAGAAGACGGACGCCGAGTGGCGCGCCGAACTGACGCCCGAGCAATATGCCGTCGCGCGCGGGCACGGGACCGAACGCCCCTTTACCGGGCCGAACTGGGACCAGAAGGCCGATGGCCTCTACGCTTGCGTCTGCTGCCACCGGCCGCTCTTCCGCTCCGATACCAAGTTTGATTCCGGCACCGGCTGGCCGAGCTTCTACACGCCCGTCGAGCCGCAGGCCGTGGAGGAGGTTCAGGACCGGTCCCATGGCATGGTCCGCACCGAGGTGCGCTGCGCCGATTGCGACGCCCATCTCGGCCATGTCTTCGAGGACGGCCCCCGCCCGACGGGCCTGCGCTACTGCATGAACGGCTATGCCCTGGAGTTCGAGCCCGACGCGGGCCGGTAAGCCACAAGCCCCTTGCCGCCGGCCGGCGCCGGCGGCATCCGCATGCCCCTTCGCCCCCCCTGACAGAGTATCCCATGCTGACCATCGAAGACGGCCTCCCTGCCCCGAAGGCCGAACAGCGCCCCGTGACCCAGACGATCCATGGGGTGACGCGCACCGACCCCTATGCCTGGCTGCGCGCCGACAACTGGCAGGAGATGTTCCACGACACGTCCCTGCTGGATGCCGACATTCGCGCCTATCTGGAGGCGGAGAACGCCTATCAGGAGAAGGTTCTTGCCGGAACGGAAGGCTTGCGCCGAACGCTCGTCGCCGAGATGCGCGGGCGGATCAAGGAGGATGATTCCTCCGTCCCCGCCCCCGATGGCCCCTATGCCTACGGCGTCTCCTACCAGCATGGCGCCGAATATCCCCGCTTCATCCGCCGTCCGCGCCAGGGTGGCCAGGAGGAGGTGCTTCTGGATGTGCCGGTCGAGGCGGGGGAGCGCGCCTATTTCTCGCTCGGCGCCGTGGAGCATGCGCCCGATCATGCCCGCATCGCCTGGAGCTATGACGACAAGGGCTCCGAATTCTACACCATCGCCGTCCGGGACCTGTCGAGCGGCACGGACGATCCGGTCCTCCTGTCCCAGACGGCCGGTTCGGCCACGTGGTCGGCCGGCGCCGACGGCTTCTTCTATGCGCGGATGAACGCCAATCACCGGCCCGACAAGCTTTTCTACCACCGGATCGGCACGCCGGCGGAGGACGACCGCCTCGTCTTCGAGGAAACGGATGCCGGCTTCTTCATGAATGCCGGCGAAACGCAGTCCAAGGCCTTCGTGACGATCGACCTGCACGATCACGAGACATCCGAGGTCTGGCTCATTCCCGCCAACCGCCCCGACGCCGCGCCGCGGCTGGTGGCCGAGCGGGAGACGGGCGTGGAATACAGCGTCGAGGAAGCCGCCGGCACGCTGTACATCCTGACCAACGCCGACGGCGCCAAGGACTTCAAGATCGTCACCGCGCCGGCGCAGGAGCCGGGCCGCGCGCAATGGCAGGACCTCGTCCCGCACGAGCCCGGCCGGCTGATCCTGTCGCATTTCGTCCTGAAGCGGCACCTGATCTGGCTGGAGCGGCGCGACGGCCTGCCGCGCATCGTGATCCACCGCCTGGCCGACGGCGCGCAGCATGCGATCGCCTTCCGCGAGGAAGCCTATTCGCTCGGCCTGTCGGGCACCTACGAATTCGACACGAACGAGATCCGCTTCACCTATTCCTCCCTCACGACGCCGACGCAGACCTTCTCCTACGATGTGGAGACGCGGGCCCGGCACCTTCTGAAGACGCAGGAAGTCCCCTCCGGTCACGATCCTTCGGCCTATGTCACGCGGCGCATCATGGCGCCCGCGCCGGATGGCGAGCGCGTGCCCGTGTCGCTCCTCTACCGGCGCGATACGCCGCTGGACGGCAGCGCGCCGTGCCTTCTCTACGGCTATGGCGCCTACGGAATCACCATTCCGGCTTCCTTCAACGCCAATGCCCTGTCGCTGGTCGATCGCGGCTTCGTCTGGGCCATCGCCCATGTGCGGGGCGGCAAGGACAAGGGCTTCGCCTGGTACGAGAACGGCCGGCGCGAGCACAAGGAAAACACCTTTTCCGATTTCATCGCCGTCGCCCGTCATCTGGTCGCGGAAGGGTTCACGCGCCACGACCGGATCGTGGCGCATGGCGGCTCGGCCGGCGGCATGCTGATGGGCGCCATCGCCAATATGGCGCCCGAAGCCTTCGGCGGCATCGTGGCGGAGGTCCCCTTCGTGGACGTCCTCAACACCATGCTCGACGACACGCTGCCGCTGACGCCGCCCGAATGGCCGGAATGGGGCAACCCGATCGAGTCCGTGGAGGATTATCACCGCATCGCCGGCTACAGCCCCTATGACAACGTCGCCGATCGTGACTATCCGGCCATGCTCGTGCTGGCGGGGTTGACCGATCCGCGCGTGACCTATTGGGAACCGGCCAAATGGGTGGCCAGGCTGCGGGCCGAACGCGGCGATGGCGGCCGCCCCCTGCTCCTGCGCACCAACATGGAAGCGGGCCATGGCGGCGCATCCGGCCGCTTCGCGCGGCTGGAGGAAACGGCGCTGGTCCAGGCCTTCGCCATCGCCGTCGCAGGACAGGCTTCCTGATGTGCAAAGGCCCTCCCGGCGGCTGCCGGGAGGGCCTTTCGCAAACCGTGCGATGACGCCCGAAGGCTCAGCGCGCCGCTGCCTCGTAGCGCTCGAGGACGTAATCCCAGTTGATGAGATTGTCGACGAAGGCCTCGAGGTACTTCGGCCGCGCATTGCGGTAGTCGATGTAATAGGAATGCTCCCAGACATCGACGCCGAGGATCGGCGTGCCGCCATGGACGAGCGGGTTCTCGCCATTGGGGGTCTTGGAGATTTCGAGCTTGCCGTCCTTGACCGAGACCCAGGCCCAGCCGGAGCCGAACTGGCCCTTGCCCGCCTCGATCAGGTCGTTGCGGAACTTGTCGTAGCCGCCGAGATCCTGGTCGAAGGCGGTCTGCAGCTTGCCCGGAAGCGACTTGCCGCCACCGTTCGGGGCCATCCACTTCCAGAAGTGAATGTGGTTGTAGTGCTGGGCGGCATTGTTGAAGAGCGGCTGGTTCTTGCCGTAGGACTGCTTCACCACCTCTTCCACGGAGGCGTCGCCAAGCCCGGCCTCGGCCGCCAGCTTGTTGCCCATGTCGACATAAGCCTGGTGGTGCTTGTCGTGATGGTACTCGAGCGTTTCCTTGGACATGTAGGGCCCCAGCGCATCGTAGGCGTAGGGCAGCTCAGGCAGGGTGAAAGCCATGTTCGTCGATTCCCTTCTGATCGCGTATGTGGTCCGGGTTCATCCGGCCGGCTGGCCGACCGATCACGGACCAAGCCACGCCTTAACTAGGGTGGATTGTCGCACTTGTCAGCCGGAAGCCGTTTCCATTTGCGCCGGCGCAGCGGAATTTTTCTTCCCCTTCGCAAAGGTGAACTACCCCGTCCGGGCGGGCTGGCGGGGCGCCGATCGACTGAAGGCCGGTCATAAAGCCTGTGCCGCCCGGTTGCCAAAACCGGCGTGCGTGGAACATTTCGCAACCTTTGCAGGTTTACGGTGGCATTGTTCAGGACCAACGCGTTTCTTTCAGGGCGGGACATGACCCAAACCATCGCAAGCTCGACGCTGTCGCGGCGCCATCTTCTGGCGGGCCTCGGCGCGGGTGCAGCACTTGCTCTTGCGGGCTGCACCACGACCAACCGCGCCAGCATCGCCGATGCCACGCCGAGCCGGGGCAACATCCCGCCCGAATATGCAGCCGCCTACGGGGTGATCAACGACGGCGAGTTCACCATCCCCGCCATCGATCTCAACCGGATGGATCCGCAGTTCCTGCGGCGTGAGGTCGCCTATAACGGCCCCGAGGCGCCCGGAACGATCATCATCGATACGCCGTCGCGCTTCGCCTATCTGGTCCAGCCGGGCGGAACGGCCATGCGCTACGGCGTGGGCATCGGCCGCCAGGGCTTCTCCTGGGACGGCCGGGCGCGCGTCCAGTACAAGCGACGCTGGCCGCGTTGGACACCGCCGTCGGAAATGATCGCCCGCCAGCCGGAGCTGGAAGTCTATCGCACGGGAATGGAGCCCGGCCTGACGAACCCGCTCGGTGCCCGTGCGCTCTATCTGTTCCAGGACGGCCGCGACACGCTGTACCGCCTGCACGGAACGCCGGAATGGTGGACGATCGGCAAGGCGGTTTCCTCGGGCTGTGTGCGCTTCATGAACCACGACATCATCGATCTCTACGATCGCGCGCAGGATGGCGCGACCGTCATCGTCAATCAGGCGAGCGGCGGCGTCACCGTCTGATCAGCGGCCGCGTTTGAACCCACCCAGGATGCCGCGCAGCACCGCGTTGGTCACCTGGGTGGCGACGGTACGGCCGACCGACTTCATGATCGCCTCGGTCACGGATTGGCGCTGGTAGCCGGACGCCGTCCGCGTCCGGGGCGCAGTCGTCTGCCCCCCTTGCGGCGGCAGGCTCGGCACGGGGATGCGCCGCTCTGCCTCGGCCTGTTTCTCGCGCATGGCGAGTTCCTCGCGCTCGGCGGTCCGTGCGGCCAGGATTTCGAAGGCCGATTCCCGATCCACCGGTGTGTCGTAACGGCCCAGCACAGGGCTTGCCGCCATGATCTGGCGGCGTTCGGCACCCTCGATCGGGCCGAGCCGGCCGGCCGGCGGGCGGATCAGGCAGCGCTGTACGATGGTCGGAACGCCCCCCTTGCCGAGGGTAGAAACGAGCGCTTCGCCGACGCCGAGCTGCGTGATGGCCGCGAACGTATCGAAGGCGGGATTGGGTCGAAACGTATCGGCCGCGGTGCGCACGGCCTTTTCCTCACGCGGGGTATAGGCGCGCAGCGCATGCTGCACCCGGTTGCCGAGCTGCGCCAGCACCGATTCGGGAACGTCCATCGGGTTCTGCGTGACGAAGTAGACGCCGACGCCCTTGGAACGGATCAGCTTCACCACCTGCTCGATCCGGTCGACCAGCGCCTTGGGCGCATCGTCGAACAGAAGATGCGCCTCGTCGAAGAAGAAGACGAGCTTGGGCTTCTCGGCATCGCCGACTTCCGGCAGTTCCTCGAAGAGTTCCGACAGGAGCCAGAGCAGGAAGGTCGCATAGAGCCGGGGGCTGCGCATCAGGCGGTCGGCGGACAGGACGCTGACATAGCCCCGCCCCTCGCGGTCGGTGCGTATCAGATCGTCGATCGACAGGGCCGGCTCGCCGAAAAAGTTGGCCGCGCCCTGATTTTCCAGGACGAGGAGCTGGCGCTGGATGGCGCCGACCGAGGCCTTGGCGACATTGCCGTAACGGGCCGATATGGCATCGGCCTCGCCCGCGACATGCGCCAGCATGGCCTGCAGATCCTTCAGGTCCAGGAGCAGGAGCCCCTGTTCGTCGGCAATGCGGAAGGCAATGTTGAGAACGCCTTCCTGGGCATCCGTCAGATCCATCAGGCGCGACAGGAGCAGCGGCCCCATCTCCGATACCGTCGTGCGGACCGGATGGCCCTTTTCAGCAAAAAGGTCCCAGAAGATCGTCGGCACGTAGTCGTTCACATAGGGCGACAGCCCGATCTCCTCCGCCCGCTTGACGAGGAAGTCCTTCGGCTCGCCCCGCAGGGCAAGGCCCGACAGATCGCCCTTCACGTCGGCGCAGAAGACGGGCACGCCCGCATTGGAAAAGGCCTCCGCCAGGACCTGGAGGGTCACCGTCTTGCCGGTGCCCGTCGCGCCCGTCACCAGCCCGTGGCGATTGGCGTAACGCAACGCCAGATACTCGGGCACGGGCGTGCCATCGGCGACGCTGGCTCCGAGAAGGAGCTGGCCTTCCTCTTCCATTTCTCAAACCCTCCGCTTGCCCTTGCCCCCGGGCTTTGCCATGGTCCCGCCGCGCCCGGCGGCCGCCGGATGATGGTACAATACCAGGACGACCGCCATGGACGACCTCTTCTTACGTATAGCAGCCGCCTCCGAAATCTCCGAAGCGAACGCCCGGCAGGCGGTAGGCTATATCCTGGCCTACATGCAGGTCGAGAGCGAGGACGACTCGATCGACTCCATGATCGCCGCAACGCCCGGCGCGGCCGATGCGCTCGGTTCGGCGAGCGGATATGACGGCAGCGGCGGCATCATGACACTGGGCGCCCGGCTGATGGGCCTCGGTCTCGATATGGGCCAGATCCGCGACATCGCCGAAACGCTGGTGACTGCTGCGCGCGAACATGCCGGCGACGAAACGGTGGACCGGGCCATCGCATCGGTGCCGGCCCTCGCCCAGTTCGCCTGACCGGCGCTGATCCGATGATCCTGTCCTACGTCTTTTCCGAGGGGCGCATGCGCCCCGTGACGTCCCATGGCGCTGAATTTCCACAGGCGGCCATCTGGCTCGACCTTCTCGACCCCACGCAGGAAGAGGTCGGAGCCATCGAGCACCATTTGGGCATCGACGTGCCGACCCCGGAGGAAATGCGAGAGATCGAGGTGTCGAGCCGGCTCTACTCCGAAGACGGCGCCGACTTCATGACCATCGTCCTGCCGCATGGACGCCAGTCGACGGGCGTCGCGCATTTCGCGCCCGTGGTCTTCATCCTGTCGGGGGCGACCCTCGTCACGCTGCGCTACAGCGAGCCCAAGAGTTTCGAACTCTACGCCGCCAAGCTGTGCCGCGAGCCCCTGTCGCACGATCTGCCGCTGCCCCAGCGCCCTCCGGCCAAAGCCGCCCGCGCCGCGCCCGAGACCATGCCAAGGCCGGACATCGTGCCTGACGTCGTGCCGGACGTCGTGACCGCCGGGGAGAGCGCCGGGGGCGCGGCGCCGGAGGCACATGCCGAGCCGGGCGATCCGACCGGATCGGAAGCACCCAATGCCAAGCCGCGGCGCGGCCCCAAGCCCCCGCGCGCGGAGGTGATCTTCCTGGGGCTTCTCGAAGCCGTGGTGGATCGCGTGGCCGATCTCCTGGAGGGCACGGCGACCGATCTCGACCACACGGCGCGGGATATCTTCCAGTCGTCCGAGCAGCGCGCGCCCATCGCCAGCGCCACCTACAAGGACATGCTGCGGCAGATCGGCCGTTGCGCGGACCTTGCCTCCCGCACGCGGGAAGCGCTGGCTACCTTCGACCGCATGCTGCCCTTCGCGCAGCTCGCCTTCGACAGGCGCAAGGCGCCCAAGGAGCTGCGGACCCGCATCAAGGCCATGTCGCGCGACGTGCAGTCGCTGAACGACTTCGCCGCCTTCCTGAACAACAAGACGAGCTTCCTTCTGGACACGTCCGTCGGCATGATCTCCATCGAGCAGAACGCCATCATCAAAATCTTCTCGGTGGCGGCGGTGGGCTTCATGCCGCCGACGCTCATCGCATCCATCTACGGCATGAACTTCCACGACATGCCGGAACTCGACTGGAGCCTTGGCTACCCGCTGGCACTGGCCGGCATGATCATCTCGGCCGTGCTGCCGCTGGCCTTCTTCCGCTACAAGAAGTGGCTCTAGCCGGCAGCCTCGCCCTTGGAAAACTGGCGGTACGTCGCCGGCCGCGGGTCGGCGACGGCGGATTCCGTCACCGCAAGCCCGGCCACCATGTCGTGGAAGCTCGATTTGACGCAGACCGGATCGGCATTGGCGGCATCGCCCGTCAAGGCCAGCGCCTGGCAGCGGCAACCGCCGAGGTCCACCGTCTTGCGCTCGCAGCTTGCGCAGGGCTCCTTCATCCAGCCTGTCCCGCGATAGGCGGCAAAGCCGGGTGAGCGCTCCCAGATATCGGCCAGCGCATGATCGCGCACGGACCAGAATTCCAGATGGTGCAGCGTCTGCGCGGCATGGCACGGCAGCATGGTGCCCGACGGCGTCACGCTGAAGGTGCGCAGGCCCCAGCCCCCGTTGCAGAGCTTGGGGTAGCGCGCATAATAGTCGGGAAACACCGCATCGATGGCGAGCTTGCCCTGTAGCCGTTCGCGCGCCTGCGTGATCTCCTCGATGGTGCGGTCGACATCCTCCCGGCGGGGCATGAGCTGTGCCCGGTTGCGCAGGGCCCAGCCGTAATATTGCGTATGGGCCACTTCGAGCCGCTTGGCACCCAGATGGACGGCCTTCTCGATCATGGCCGGCACCTGGTGGATGTTCTGCCGGTGGATCACCGCATTCAGGGTCAGCGGAAAGCCGCGTGCCACCACCGCGCCGGCAAAGGCCTCTTTGCGCTCATAAGCGCCCTTCATGCCGCCGACGTGTTCGGTCACCTGTGCATCTGCGCCTTGCATCGACAGCTGGATATGGTCGAGCCCCGCCTCCAGCAGCGCATCCAGCATGGCGTCCGATACGGCGATGCCGGAGGTGATGAGGTTGGTGTAGAGCCCCGCGGCCGCCGCATGCCGCGTCAGTTCCACGATATCGCGGCGCGCGGTGGGCTCCCCGCCCGACAGGTGGACGTGAATGACACCCATCTCTGCCGCCTGGTCGAAGACGCGCTTCCAGTCGTCGCTCGACAGTTCCGACGAGCGTGTTTCGAGCTCCAGCGGGTTGGAGCAATAGGTGCAGCGCAGCGGGCACCGATGCGTCAGCTCCGCCAGAAGGCCGATCGGCGCCGGCGCCGCAGGCGGCTGCGCGGGGACGGGGCGCGGATGGGGCATCTCGTTCATAGGAGCACCAGCTGCTTTTGCTCGAGGTCTGCCAGGAAGGCCTCGACATCGGGGCGGATCGTTGCGTCATCGGCCGCGAAGGCTTCGACGAGTTCGCCGATGATGGCATCGAGCGAACGCTGGCCGTCCACCCGTTTCAGGATTTCCGTCGCCACGCCATCGGCCTCGAAGATGCGCTCGGGCCCGACCAGGATGAAGCGGCCGCGTGTCTTGTCCTCGCGGAAGCGCACGCCATGCGGAAAGCGGGGCACGCGCGTGCCGGGCAGCGCGCTCATGCCCGATCTCCCCCGGCCTGGCCCTCGCCCGGCCGCCAGGCCTGCGGCGGGGTCAGCCCCGGCTCGACATAGGCGAAGTACAAGGCGTCGAGCTGCGCCCACAAGACGTCGCACTTGAAACGCAGCGCGTCCAGCACCGCCTCCTGGTCTTCCGGCCGGCGCGCATTGTCGATGCAGTAGCGCAGGGCGAAATCGGAATCCTGCTTGGCCTGCACCGGCCGCTTGTCGAAATAGGCGAGCGTCGCAGGGGTGACGAAGGGGTAATGCGCGAGCATGCCGGCCACCCGCTCGCCGATCACATTGGGGGAAAAGAGCTCGGTCAGGGACGATGCCACGGCCTCCAGCAGGCTGCGCTCGGCCACGAAATGCACATAGGCATCCACCGCGAAACGGGTGGCCGGCAGAATGCCCTTCCCGGAGATGACGTAGCCTCGGTCCAGCCCGACGCCCGTTCCGAGCGCGATCCACTTTTCGATGCCGCCGGGCTCCGTCCCATCGCCATCGTGATCGATGATGCGCCGCCGCCATTCGCGCCGCAATTCGGGGCTGTCCAGGCGGCTCAGGATGAGCGCATCCTTCACCGGGATCTTCGACTGGTAGTAATAGCGGTTCAGGGCCCAGGCCTGCACCTGCTCACGGGTCAGATGGCCCCCATGCAGGAGTTTATGGAAAGGGTGCAGGTTGTGGTAGCGCTCCGCGCCGATCTGGCGCAGCGCAGCCTCGAATTCATGCGGGTCGAGCAGGGCCGTCATGGGACGAGCTCCAGCCCGTCATGCGCCACCATCCATCCCTCTGCCTCCACGCAATCGCGCTCGGCCGAGCCCTCCACCAGGATCGGATTGGTGTTGTTGATGTGAACATAGACCCGCGCACCGATGGACAGGTCGCTGAAGGCGTCGAGGCTGCCGCCCGCACCGCTGATCGGGACATGGCCCATGCGGCGCCCGGTCTTGGCGCCGACGCCGGCCGCGGCCATTTCATCATCCGTGAAGACGGTGCCGTCGAACAGGAGCAGATCGGCATCGCGCAGCCTGTCGCGCAGCCTGTCGTCCACAGCGGCGCAGCCCGGAATGTAATAGGCCGTGCGGCCCCCAGCCGTCAGGCGGATGCCCGTCGTCATATCGCCCATGGCGCCGACA
The DNA here is from genome assembly GCF_001463905.1 of Aureimonas frigidaquae. Taxonomy (GTDB): domain Bacteria; phylum Pseudomonadota; class Alphaproteobacteria; order Rhizobiales; family Rhizobiaceae; genus Aureimonas; species Aureimonas frigidaquae. The sequence goes on along the minus strand of NZ_BBWR01000007.1, from coordinate 66,245 downwards.
TCCACGACGTCGCCCTCCAGATAGAGCGGCACCTTGCCCGGCACGGGAAACAATTCGACCTCAAGCCCCGGCACCGGCTCGAAGGGCGTGCCGGACGGCACCGCCACGCGGGCGACCGCGTCCCGGGCCAGAACGTTGAAGATCGGATTGGCGTCGATCACGTCGAGCACTCCTGCGGTGCCGTAGAGGGTCAGGGCCTGGCGTTCGCGCAACGTGAGCAGCCCGGCCACATGATCCACGTCGCCATTGGTCACCAGAACGGCGGCGATGGGCGAACCCCGCCTGTCGTCGGGGCCAAGATGGCGGCCGGCGGCGAGTTCGGGCGTCGACAGGATCTGCTTGCGCAGATCGGGCGAAGCGTTGACGAGAAGCCAGTGCACCCCGTCACCGGTGACGGCGATGGATGATTGCGTCCGCGCGCTGACGCGCGCATCGCCGTTCCAGGCCAGCCGGCAAATGTCGCAATGGCAGTTCCACTGGGGGAAACCACCGCCGGCAGCGGCCCCCAGAATCGTCAACCGCAGGCGGCCGTCAAGCCGCCCGCGGCTCTCAGACTGCTCCGGCAATCAGAATTCGATCGGCATATAGCCGTTGATTTCCATTGCAACGCAGACTTCGACGATCGAAGGTTTGTTCCAAGCCATATCGTTACTCCCATTTCAAAATGCACGTGGACCCGTCCACGCGACATCCCGCTATAGGTGCCCACTCGCACGCCATATTAAAGGTCTGGCGGATCACGTAAAGGCGAGATTTCGTGTTGCCGGCTGCCGGCGTCTTCCGCGTCAGCGCAGGTTCAACGCCCGTGCCGGCCGCACTTCGCCCACCGCCATCTTTTCCCAGTTGCGCAAGGGCGCACGCGACATTTCGTCGTAACGCGCCGCCAGCTCCGCATCGACCTTCCGCAGCATGGCGGCCAGGAGCGCCGCGACGGCGCTTTCCGCAGCGCGCGTGGCCCCGTCTTCCGCCTTCAGGGCAAAGCCGAAGCCGAGCTCCGGCACCGCGCCGCAGAACACGCCCTCGGCGCCCGTCTTGGCGAAGACGCGGCCCTGCCCCGCCTCGATCAGCTTCAGGCAGGCCCGGCCGGGGCCCGACATCTCGAAGGGGTGGGCCATGCAGGCATCGATCAGGCGGCGCCCGGCGCGCGCGCGCTCGCCATCCACGCCCTCTCCGGTCGCCAGCCGTGCGAAGCCGCGCGCAAAGGCTTCGAGCGGCGCGGCATAGGTCGGGATCGAACAGCCGTCGATGCCGCAGGCATCGCTCGAAAGCTCGGCGCCGATCGTCTCTTGGATGGCACGGCGGGCGCGCTCCTGGACCGGATGGGTGGCGCGCACATAGCCGGCCGTCTCCTCACCCATATGGACGGCCGTGCACAGGAAGCCGGCATGCTTGCCCGAGCAGTTGTTGTGCAGCGGCGTGGGCGTGCCGTCGGCGCGGGCAAGATCGAGCGCCACTTTCAGATCGAAGGGCCAATGGCAGCCGCATTCCAGCTCGGCGCCGGTCAGCCCGCCCTTGGCCAGCATGGCCCGGACAGCGCTGACATGGTCTTGCGTGCCGGAATGGGATGCACAGGCCAGCGCAAGTTCGGCCGGGGACAGGTTGGCGGCATCCGCAGCCCCGGTCTCGATCAAAGGCAGGGCCTGCAGCACCTTGACGGCCGAACGCGGAAAAACCGCCGCCGCAATATCGCCGGCCTGGAAGGCGCAGGCTCCGTCGGCCTCGACCACGGCCGCATGCACGCGGTGCCGGCTTTCCACAAGGCTGCCGCGCGTGACGTCGATGATGATGGGATCGTTCAACGGCCTGTCCTCTGCATCCCTTGGCGCTGCCTTTGGCGCTGCCCGGCGACACCGCTTAGCAGCCTGTGCAACGGCGCCTCAAGGCATTTCCCATCCGCGCCGATTTTGCTAGGCCATGAAGGATTGGTCGGGCTGTTGGGGGTTCCATGTTCCTGAGTTGCGGTGATGCGCTTTTCGACATGTTCGAAAAGTCCGAGGGGGGCGATCCTGCCTCGGTGGCGCTGGAGGGACGCGTCGGCGGCTCCACGCTGAACGTGGCGCTCGGCCTGTCGCGGCTCGGCCATGCGAGCGCCTTCTTCAGCAAGATGTCGGGCGATCTCTTCGGCCGGCGGATTCGCGCCTTCATGAAGGCGGAAGGGATCGACGAGCGGTTCCTGATCCCCACGAACCGTGCCACCACCCTTGCCATCGTGTCGCTCACGCCGGAAGGCACGCCCAATTACGACTTCTACATCGAGGGCACCGCCGACCGCTCGGTCGAGGTGGCCGATGTGCCGGAGCATTTCCCGGACGAGCTCGACGCCATCCACATCTCGTCCTACTCGACCGTGTCGGAACCCACGGCCTCGGCGCTGCTGCACCTGATCGGCCAGGAATCCGGCCGGCGGTTCATCAGCTACGATCCCAACATCCGCGCCTCGGTGGAGCCGGATCTCGACATCTGGCGGGACCGCGTGGCCCGCACGCTGCCCAAGGCGACGCTCATCAAGGCGAGCGAGGAAGACCTTCAGCAGATCTATCCCGGCCGTTCGCTGGACAGCGTCCTGTCGGACTGGATCGCGTCCGGGCCAGCCCTCGCCGTCATCACGCGCGGAGAGAACGGAGCCCTTGCCACGACGAGCGGCGGCCATGTGGTCCAGGTGCCGGGCCTGCCCGTGACCGTGGTCGACACGGTCGGCGCGGGCGATACGTTCCAGGCCGCCACCCTGGCCCGCTTGAAGGAAGACGGCAATCTGAGCCGCGCCGCCGTGGATGCCATGTCGGTCGGCGATGTCGAGGCCGTGATCGGCTTTGCCATTCGTGCGGCGGCCATCACCTGCTCGCGGCGCGGCGCCGACCTGCCGCGGCGGGCCGATCTCGGCCTCGGGCCGCTGGCGGCCTGACGGATGGGTGGCGGTTCCGTCTGGAACGCGGACGGTATCCAGCCTAAATGGGGCTGGAACCCGCCGACCTCCAACCGGAAGACATCATGAACCAGCCCAGCACCCTTGGCCGCACCGACGCCATGCCGGCCGATCATCCGCCGGTGGCCAAGCCCAGGGTCGGGATTCTCCTGGCCAATCTCGGCACGCCGGATGGCTATGATTACTGGTCCATGCGCCGGTACCTCAGCGAATTCCTGTCGGACAAGCGGGTCATCGACTATCCGCGGTGGAAGTGGCAGCCGATCCTCCAGACGGTGATCCTGGCCAAGCGGCCCTTTTCCAGCGGCGCCAACTACAAGAGCATCTGGAACGAGGAGCTGAACGAAAGCCCGCTCCTGACCATCACCAAACGGCAGACCGCCGCGGTCGCAAAAGCCATGTCCGAGCGCCATGGCGACAAGGTCATGGTGGAGTTCTGCATGCGCTACGGCAATCCATCCGTGGACAGTGTCGTGCAGCGCATGGTGGATGCCGGATGCACCCGCATCCTCTACGTCCCGCTCTATCCGCAATATGCCGGCGCGACGAGCGCGACGGCCAACGACCAGTTCTTCCGGGCCTTGATGAAGCAGTTCCGGCAACCGGCGTCGCGGGTGGTGGACGCCTATTTCGAGCATCCGCTCTATGTCGAGGCGCTCGCCCAATCGGTCGAGCGTGTCTATGCGGGGCTGGATGCACGCCCGGAACGGCTCATCACCTCCTATCACGGCATGCCCAAGCGGTACCTCATGCAGGGCGATCCGTACCACTGCCAGTGCCAGAAGACGACGCGCCTCCTGCGCGAGCGCCTGGGCTGGGACAAGGGCAGCATCGACACGACCTTCCAATCCGTCTTCGGCCCTGAAGAATGGCTGCGTCCGTATACCGTGGAGCATGTGGCCGATCTGGCGCGCCAGGGCATCCGGCACATCGCCGTCGCCTCCCCCGCCTTCAGCGCCGATTGCATCGAGACGCTTGAGGAAATCAACGGCGAGATCCGCGAGGCCTTCGAACATGCGGGCGGCGAGCGCTTCACCTATATTCCCTGCCTGAACGACGACGCCCCGCACATCACCGCGCTGACCACCATCATCGAGGAAAACCTCGGCGGCTGGCTCCCCGCGCGTGGCTGAAGGCGCGATGGCCTGCCCGCGATGGCAGCCGATCCGTCACGCCGTAGAGGGCATGAGAGTAAAGCCCGAAAGCCGTTACTCGAACAAACAGCGATGCGCCCGCTGAATGTAGCTTACAAGAAGGGCCGGATCGGCGGGGAGACGACTGACCGCCCCGCTGCATTACAGGGCGACGGACACAGCTCTTCACCCCAACCGGTTCCGCCGACATTAGGACGATATTCTTAGTTCGTCCAGTGCTCCGGGCTGCCTGTCGTGCAACCCCCTCAACAAACAAAAGGCCGCCGGGTTTCCCTGGCGGCCTTTTGCGATTCTGCCTCTACGCAGCCCGGCCTCAGTTGAAGCGCCAGGAGGCCTTGGCCCAGACGGTGTGGAAGTCCAGATCGTCGTTGGAGGTCGCGCTCAGGGAATCGGTCGCGATCGTGCCGCCGACGGGCGTGTATTTGACCTTCGTGTTCACCTTGCCGAGATCGGTATAGAGATACTCGATACCGACCGACATGTTCTGACCGAGCAGGTAGTCGAGCCCGGCGCCCACGGCGTAGCCGAAATTGTCGTCATCCTTTTCCAGGGAGACGTTGTAGGTCTGGCCTGCGGACGAAACCTGCGGGCTGCCGATCAGCTTGTTCGACACGTTGGCATAGGCAAGACCGCCCGTGGCATAGACGGCGAAGCGGTCGGAGGTCAGGCCGCCCTTGGCGCGCAGCGTGCCCATGAAGTCGATATCCTGCTTGGAACCGAACTCCTGGCCGAACTGCTGGAACGTCGCCTGGGAATTGGCGTCGACATAGCTCAGATCGGCGACGGCGCCGAGGATGAAGTTCTGGACCTGATAGTCGTAACCGCCATGCAGGCCGAGCACCACGCCGGCATTGCCGTCGGCGCTGCCGCCCCGGAAGGACGAGTTGTTCGATGAGAACAGGCCGGATTCGCGGCTCAGGGCCACGCCGCCCTGCCCGCCGACATAGAAGCCGGTCCAGGTGAAGCCCGTATCATAGGCCATCGGCGCGGCTGCGACCGGTTGGTCGTAATAGATGTCCGCGGCAAGGGCCGGGCCGGCCAGAACGGCCGACGCCGCCAGGATGAGTGCGATGCGCTTCATGTCATATGCTCCAGATACCGCGGTCGCGGTGCTTGCCGGCCACGTTCGGGCCGGATGGGCGGGGCGCATCCCACGGCGATGCCGGTTGCGTTGCGGCGGGCCGGGACGGTTCCGGACTGACACTGCTCGCGCGGTGCGCGCCACCCTTGTCCACTCCTGTAGATGACTGATCCCTAACGCACCGATAAGGAACATGGTTAAGACGCGAAGAGCTAAGAATTCTCCGTTGCCAAGCTGGAATTGTTCAACCTAGATTGAGCGCGCGTCGGGCACCGCAATATCTGGAGGAATCATGCGGAAGGCGACAATCGCCGCCAGCATCCTGTGCGTGGCCGCGACCATCACCCCCCTCGCCGCCCAGGAGATGGGAGATCCTGCGGCAGGGGAAAAAGTGTTCCGGCGCTGCATGGCCTGTCACGCCGTCGGAGCCGGCGCCGCCAACAAGGTCGGCCCCGAGCTCAACGGCATTATCGGCGAAAAGCCGGGCATCGTGGAAGGGTTCAAGTTTTCGCCCGACCTCGTCACCTGGGGCGAAGGCAAGGTCTGGAACGAAGAGCTCATGACCGCCTGGCTGCAGAACCCCAAGGCCGTCGTCCCCAAGACCAAGATGATCTTTCCCGGCATCAAGAAGCCCGACGAGTTGAAGAACGTCATCGCCTATCTGGCCGGTTTCGACGAAAGCGGCGCCCCGCGCGATCCGGCAGAGGCATTGAAGGCGGCCGCCGGAAACTGATCGCCTCCCGCGAAAGGCGGGCGCGGGCATCGTCAGTCGGCCGGGGCCACCGTCTCGTCCGTCTGGCGCACACCGGCAGCCTGGCATTGCGGGCACAGGCCGCGAATCTCCATGGCGGCATCGGCCGCGGCAAAGCCTTCCGCCTCGGCAAGCCGTGCCACGGCGCGGTCGATACCCGGGTCGACGGCCTCGCGCACCGTCTGGCACGCGTGGCACACCAGGAAGATCACCGTATGCCGATGGCCTTCGTGATGGCCGTGCGAGCAGGCCACGAAGGCGTTCTGGCTTTCCAGGCGGTGGACGAGATGGCGTCCCGACAAAGCGCGCAGGGCGCGATAGATCTGCAGCGGCGCCTTGATCCCCTCCGGGCGCAGCATGTCGAGGATCTGATAGGCGGTCAGGGGCCCGGTCCCTTGCCGCAGCGCATCGAGAACCAGCGTCTCGTTGCGCGTCAGTTTGGCGGCCTTGGTCATCGTGCGCATACCTGTCTCGCGGGAAGGGGAGCACCTCATAGGTAATTCCCCCTCCCCGCTTTAGCAATTGCGCAAGGCAAGGTCAGGCGTAGATGCTCATGACCTTATCGAGAAGCGCGAGCGCCTCTGCCTTCGGGCGCTGGAAGGAATTGCGGCCGATGATCGAGCCGTTGCCGCCGCCTTCGCGGATGGACCGGACCTCGCCCAGAAGCTCTTCCTCGTTCTTGGCGGCGCCGCCCGAAAAGACGACCAGGCGCTTGCCGGCAAAGGAGGACTGCATGATGTGGCGCACGCGATCGGCGCCGTTCGCACGCGGAATGTCGTTCTTTTCATAGGTCGGCTGCGCGTCCTTCAGATCGACGAAGTCGGTCGGCAGCTTCACCTTGATGATGGTGGCGCCCATCAGCGCCGCCATGTGCGCGGCATAGGCGATGATGTCGAGCGCGGTCTCGCCGTCCTTGCTGACCTTGCCGCCGCGCGGATAGGACCAGACCACCGTCATCAGGCCGCGGGACTTGGCCTTGAGCGTGATGTCGCGCAGCTCCTCCATCATGTCGTAGGAGGCGTCCGCACCCGGATAGATGGTGAAGCCCACGCCCACGCAGCCGAGCCGCAGCGCGTCCTCGACCGTGCCCGTCAAGGCCTGGTCCTGGCGGGTGACCAGCGAGTTGCCGCTGTTCAGCTTGAGGATCAGCGGCACTTCGCCGGCGAAGGTGTCGGCGCCCTGCTCCAGAAGGCCCAGCGGCGCGGCATAGCCCGACACGCCGGATTCGATGGCCAGCTCATACAGGTAGTGCGGATCGTAGGCCGCCGGGTTCGGCGCGAAGCTGCGCGCCGGGCCATGCTCGAAACCCTGGTCGACGGGCAGGATCACGACCCGACCGGTGCCGGCAAGCCGCCCATGCATCAGGAGGCGGGACAGATTGCTCTTCAGCCCGGGTGTTTCCCCCTCGTACCAGGACAGGATCCTGCGGACGGTCTCGGTTCTTAGCATGGTGCCTCCAAAGTGCGGCGCGCGGCAAATAGAGCGGCCTGGACTAGTTCGGCTGTTCTTGTGCTGTGCAACGCAGGCTACGTAAAGACGGTGGAAGCCTCCACTCCAAATTAAAATCGTTTGAAAAGGACTTGGCCTTCAAAGAGGCAGGAGTCCGTCATTCTTGACCTCTTCCATCACCGCGTAAGTTCGCGTTTCCCGCACCCCCGGGAGCGCCAGGACGATCTCTCCCAAAAAGCGCCGGTAGGCGGCCATGTCGGGCAGACGGGTCTTGATCAGATAATCGAAGCCGCCCGCCACCATATGGCATTCCAGGATTTCGGGCGTGCGCCGCGCCGCCTTGGCGAAGCGCTCGAAGACATCGGGCGTCGTCGTGTCCAGGATCACCTCCACGAAGACGAGCAGGCCGAAGCCGAGCCGCTGCGGATCGAGCCGGGCCCCGAAGCCGAGGATGTAGCCATCCTTCTGCAGCCGCTTCAGCCGCTCACCGAGCGAGGACGGGGCCAGGCCGATCTGCGCGGCAAGGTCCGAATTCGTCATGCGGCCATCGGCCTGCAGCGCCTTCAGGATCCGACGATCGGTTCGGTCGAGTTCGCTCATCTTCTGCTCCGCCCGCAACTGTTCTACACAAAGCGGCAATGAGCACATCGCGCAACTCCCCAAAAGAGCGGCACGGCTTCGGCCTGCGCCAGAGGCTGCTGGCCTCCGATCCCGGCCTCGTCCGGCTGCGGCTCGGCAGCCGGGCGCTGATCACCGTGGTGCTCGTCTGCGCGGCGCTGGCCATGCTCCATCCCTGGCTGGCCCTGACCCCGGCCGCCTACGGCATCGCGCTTGCCACGGCCATCCAGGGCGCCGTCGCCATCAAGGATACCACGGCGCGCGCCAGGGCCATCACCCGCGCCATCGCGGTGCTGACGGGCTTCTGCGTGATTTGCCTGGTCAGCGCCTTCGGCCATGAGCGGCTGGGTGCGGTCAATGTCATCTTTCTCTGCGTGATCTTCGTGGCGGTCTATGCGCGCCGCTTCGGCACGCGGTGGCAAGGCGTCGGCATGTTCGCCTTCATGTGCTGCATGATCGCCGCCTATCTGCATCCTGTCCTGACGGATCTGCCCGGCATCGCGCTGTCGCTCGTCCTGTCGGCGGTCATCGCCCATCTGACGCGCAACGTCCTGATTCCGGAGCGGCCGGCGGAGGATTTCCGCCGCGCCGCCGAGGCGCTGGACGAATGCGTCGGCCGCCTGGCCGGCCAGATCCGGCGCGGCGTGCGCTGGGGTTGGACGCCCGCAACCCGCGCCGAGGCGCTGTCGGCGGAGCGGCGGGGCAAGGACGTCATCCTTCTGTGCGAGGCCTATCTGCCGATGGCCGAGTCGGGCACCGATCCGCACGCCGCCCTTCTGGCGGCCCGGCTGTTCGATCTTCACCTGGCCATGGAAAGCGCCCTCGGCATGGCGCTCGCCGGCGCCCGTGAAGCCGCGGCGGACGGGGTGTCCGGGCGCATGGCCCCGGCAGTGGCCGAGCGGCTGGAAACGCTCGCCCGGGCGCGGCATCAGGTGCGCGCCGCCGCGCAGGCGACGCCCGATGCCGCCTTCCAGACCGGCGGCGGCCCGGAGCCGCGCCGGCCGCCCTCCACGCGCACGGGTTGGCGCAGCGATCCCGCCCTGCGGGAAGCCTTCCAGGTCACGCTCGCCTCGGCCATCGCCATGACGGGCGGCATCTTCCTGTCGCCCGACCGCTGGTTCTGGGCAGTCCTGACCGCCTTCCTGATCTTCACCAACACGCAGTCGCGCGGCGAGACGATGATCCGGGGGCTCGAACGCGCGTTGGGCACGGCCGGCGGCATCATCGCCGGCATGGTTCTGGCCACCGCCATCCACGGCGCGCTGGCGCCGACCCTCGTCCTGGTGGCGGCCTGCGTCTTCTGGGGCTTCTACCTTCTGACCGTGTCCTACGGTGCGATGACCTTCTTCATGACGGTCGCCATCTCGCTCGTCTATGGCCTCATCGGAACCTTCACGCCCGAACTCCTGATCCTGCGGCTGGAGGAAACGCTGATCGGCGCGGCGGCGGGCATGTTCGTCTCGCTCTGCGTCCTGCCGCGCTCCACGCGCAGCCTGGCGCGCCAGGCCATGGACCGTTTCATGCAGGCGCTCGATCAGTTCGTGGAAAGCGCCATCGCGCTCGATGGCGGCGACAACCCGGCGCGGCTCCTGGTGCGGGTGCGCCAGCTCGACCGGGCGCATGCCGACATCCGCGCCGCGATCGGGCCCTTGCAAAGCGCCTGGACCTTCGGTGCGGGCCAGGCCGAATGGCGGCGCGCCATCATGCGCGTCAACGCCATCGTCCATGCGGTGCATGTACTGGCACGCCGCTTCGGCACCACGCCGCCGACCCCGCCCGAACGCGAGCGGCTGGAGGCCATTCGCGCGCAGATCGCCGCCCTGGCCGAGCATGGGCGCAGCATGACCGGGCGCAGCCGCCTGGCCGAAATCAGCGAAGCGCTCGGCCCGGAGAGCGAGGCCGCCTCGAGCGAAAGCGTGGAGATCGCCCTGCGCGCGCTCCTGCACGTGCTGCAACAGGTGGATCGCAGCAACCAGGCGCGTGGCGCCGCTTGACGCCGCGCGCGCTGCGCTTCAGTCTGCCAGACCATGGGCGCCCCACACGGCCGTTGTTCGAACGGCGGAAGGTTGCCGCCATGCCGCTTCGCCTGCCCCTCCTCATCCTGGCCGCCCTGGCGGCGCCGGCAGTGCCGCCGGCCCACGCGGCCGAGCCGCGGCTCGCCGTCATGCCCTTCGACTACGTGGACACGTCCGGCGAGCCGACCGATCAGACGGCCGCGCATGAGCGGCGCATGGTGCTGTTCCGCACGCTGCTGCAGGACGGCCTCGGCGCGCCCGGAACCGTCGATGCGGTCGAGCTGCCCTGCACCGCGCAAGGCTGCACGCCCGCCAATTCGCGGCCGGTCGACCTTCTCGAATCGGCCCGTAGCGTTCAGGCGGACTACATCGTCCTCGGCGCCGTCCAGAAGATGAGCACACTCATCTCGTCCGGCTGGGTGAATGTGATCGACGTACCGAGCGGCCAGGTCGCGCTGGCACGCAAACTGTCCTTCCGGGGCGATAGCGACGAGGCTTTCGAGCGCGCGGCAAGCTTTGCGGCCGACGATATCCTGCGCAATCTGCCGGGCGCCGGCGGGCAATAAAGCGCGGCCCGGCATCTCGACAAGGATCGGGCTATCTGGTAATCAGCGCCAAATTCTGCGGGAAGGGTTCCTTTCCGCAACGGCTTTCGCCTTGGCGAAGCGCTTTTTCGTGCTCAACGAACGATGAACGGAACACTCGTGCAGGTACTCGTCCGCGATAACAATGTCGACCAGGCTCTCCGCGCTCTGAAGAAGAAGATGCAGCGTGAGGGCATCTTCCGCGAAATGAAGATGCGCAACTTCTACGAGAAGCCGTCGGAAAAGCGCGCCCGCGAGAAGGCCGAAGCCGTCCGCCGCGCCCGCAAGCTGGCCCGCAAGCGCGCCCAGCGCGAAGGCCTGGTTGCCGGTGGTCGCGCCGCTCCGGCCCGCTGACCGACGCTTCGGCCTCACGACAAAAATGATACGGGTGGCGCGGTTTCAGAACTTCGCCGCCCTTTTCGTATGATCTTGCCGTATTTTCGTCCGTAAAAGAGGGTGCAGCGGAACTGTCCTGGTTCCACTGGCCTTTCGCCGGCCGGAAGCTCGGGCTGGGCGCCACTGCCGGCCGACAGTGCCGGTGAACCGGACGTTGATGGGGGAATTCTCGATGGTCATGACGATACGCCATGCACTTCGCCTGAGCGTCGCGGTTGCCGCGCCGCTGCTGCTCGTGGCCTGCCAGAGCGCCGGGCCGGACTTCCAGGCCATCAGCCTGAACCAGGCACAGGGCGCGGCCGGCAACATCGAGTCGCTGACGGCGGCCGTGAATGCGAGCCCCCAGAACCCGGAAGTGTACAATGTGCGAGGCACGGCCTACGGCCAGGCCGGGCAGTATGGCCGGGCAGTGGACGATTTCACCCGCGCGGTCCAGATCGATCCCAACTACTACCAGGCCTATGCGAACCGCGCCCTTGTGCTGCGCCAGGAAGGCAAGCTTTCGGAAGCGGCGGCCGATTACAGCCGGGCGCTGCAGATCAACCCGAACTACGATACGGCCTATATCGGCCGCGGCAACATCTACCGCGTGGCCGGTCGCAACCGGGAAGCGCTGGCCGATTTCCAGCGTGCGATCGATCTGAACACCACCGATCCGCGCGCCTACCACAATCGCGGGCTGCTCTATCAGATCGACGGCCAGCACCGGCAGGCGATCGAGGATTTCTCGACTGCCATCTCGATGGAAGCCAATTCGCCGGAGCCCTATTCCGCGCGCTCCATCTCCTACCTGGCCTTGAAGAACGTCGACGACGCACGTGACGATATCAACCGCGCCCTGCAGCTCGACAATGCCAAGGCCGAATACTGGGTCAACCAGGGCCTGATCCTGGAAGCCGCCGGAGAAACCTCCAAGGCCTACCGCGCCTTTGCCCGTGGCGCGCAGCTCGATCCCAAATACGCCCCGGCGCGTGACGGCATGGGCCGCACCCAAAGCGGCGCCGGAGCCCCGGCAGCCTCTTCCTGACGCTCCGGCGGAACGATCCCGCCTTGCCTTGAGCACAGCTTCTGCGGCACATGCTTGATCCAAGCGTGCCGCAGAGCCACGCGCCGGGGGGAGGATCGACCATGCCGCAGCAGGATAAGACCGACGCATCGACGGACCGCGACGGCACTAGCCTCCTGGCCCAGCCACATCACCGCCAGGCGCTCCTGGCGGATGCCGAGCGTCAACTGCGCTTCTTCCGCGGCGCCTTGCGGCCCGCCGGCGGCTTTTACAATCTTGCCCTGGACGGCACGCCCCGGCCGGACCCCGTGCAGGCCCTGCATTGGACCACCCGCATGATCCACGCCTCTGCGCTCGGGGAGGCCATCGGCTTTGCCGGCGCGCGGGAGATGATCGACCACGGAATGGCGTATCTGAAGGAACGCCACCACGACCCACGGCATGGCGGCTATTTCGGCAGCGTGGACGATGACGGGCCGGTGGATGACCGCAAGTTCGCCTACGGCCATGCCTTCGTCCTCCTGGCAGGGGCCAGCGCCCATCACGCCGGCCATCCGGGCGGTCTGGAGCTGGTGGAGGATGTCACGGCGGTCATCGACCGTCATTTCTGGGAGCCCTCACGCGGCCGCGCATGCGACGAACTCACCCGCGACTTCCAGCCCTTCTCGACCTATCGCGGCATGAACGCCAACATGCATCTGGCCGAGGCGCTGATGAGCGCTTTCGAGGCCACGGGTCGGCAGCGCTACCTGGACATGGCCGGCAGCATCTTCGGTTTCTTCGTCCTGGACATGGCGGCCGGCAACAACTGGCGCATTCCCGAGCATTACCACGAGGACTGGACGGTGGATCCGGCCTATTCGGGCGATCCCATGTTCCGGCCACCCGGCACCACGCCCGGCCATTCGCTCGAATTCGGGCGGCTCATCCTGCAATATTGGGACCTGTCCGGACGGACGGATCCGCGCTGGCCTCAGGCGGCGCGCGCCCTTGTGGAACGCGCGCTGGCCGATGCCTGGCTGCCGGATGGCGGCCTTGCCTATACGGTGGACGATACGGGCGCTCCGGCCATAAAGGCACGCTACTGGTGGCCGGTGACAGAGGGCATCGGCGCCCTGGCTGCGCTTCTGCACGTTGATCGCACACCCCAACTCGAGGACTGGTACGCCCGCCTTTGGGCCTTTGCGGACGCGCGCTTCATCGACCATGCGCATGGCGGCTGGTTCGCCGAACTCGACGCAGCCGGCCAGCCGCATGAGGGGCAGTTCCTCGGCAAGCCGGACATTTACCACGCCCTCCAGGCCGATCTCTTCCCGCTGGTCCCGACCCTCTCCCGCCAGATGGACGCGCTGGCAGCGCAACGGCAAGCGGGCTGGGCCTGACGCTCAAGCGCTGTCAACCGGCAGTGCGCCTGTCGCAGCGCCCGGCGCCGATGGGCGTGCAAAGCCCAACGCGTTACGGCCGGTCAGCCGAACCCGGCGTGACAGGCCGAACGCAGGAGGGGCGGTTCCCCGGCGCGCGGGGCATCGACCCGCCCGTCCAGGTTATTCGCGTTCGCGCTTGCCCCCGCCCTCTCCCGCCAGATGAAGCACTGCGTTGCAGGCGGGATGGGGCCGGACCTTGACCACGCCCTTCGGGCAGACCATCGACCGCCTGTCCCGGCCCTCTTCCGCAAATGAGCGCGTCGGCGCCCGGGACGGAATCAGGCCGGCCTTCCAGCCCTGTGCCGCGTCAGCCCGCACTGCCCATGGCGTAGACGCGGAGCCGGTGGCCGTCGGGGTCCCGCGCGACGAAGCTGCGGCCGAAGTCCAGCGTGGTCGGCGGCAGGATGATGTCGGCCCCACGGGCAACCCAGTCCGCATGGCAGCGGTCGACCGCCGCATCATCCTCCAGCTTGAAGCCAAGCTCGGCCGCGCCGCCCGCCGCAACGGATGCCGGTTGAACGTCGTTCACCTGCCAGAGCCCGAGCCCGAGGCCGGACGGCAGCGCGAAGATGGCGAAGCGTTCGCCCGCGTCCACGGGCTGACGGTCGAGGACGACCGTGTAGAAGCGAAGGCTGGTGGCCACATCGGCCACATGCAGAAGCAGCGTATTGTGCAGTGTCATCGGGAATGGTCTCCGTTCCGGGATGGAACGGCGCGGACATTTAGGCGCGGCGTGTGTCAGTTTCCGTCAGCAGCAGCCGGCCTTTTGAAACCGCGATCCACTTCTCCCGCCTTCCACTGGGCCAGAAGCGCCTGCCGCCGCGTCGGATAGCGCATGTCGGACATGTCGGCGCGCTCGATCCGGTCGGTGCGGAAATGGCGGAACCCTTCCCGCAGCTCACACCACGCCACCAGGATGCGTGCTGCATCGAAATAGCCGAAGGCGAAGGGCCAGACGGTGCGCTCCGAGGGCGCGCCAGCCGCATCGTGATAGGTGAGGATCAGCTTGCGTTCCAGGCGGATCGCCTTGCGCAGCATGAGCGGGGGCACCCTGTCCGGCGCCATGGCTGCGCCCGGGCCGACAAGCAACGGCATGGCATCGATATCGCGCTGAAGCTGCGGCGGCAGGGTCGCGCTCATGCGCGCCAGCGCGTTGCGCGCGGCAACGCGCATTGGCTCGTCGGCGCGGGCCGCCACCCAGCGCGAGCCGAGCACCAGCGCCTCGAGCTCTTCCGGCGTGAACATGAGCGGCGGCAACAGGAAGCCCGGCCGCAGGACATAGCCGAGGCCGGCCTCGCCCTCGATCGATGCGCCGAGGGCCTGGAGGCTGCCGATGTCGCGGTAAAGGGTGCGCAGGCTGACGCCGAGCTCGGCGGCGAGCACCCGGCCCGTCACGGGGCGCCGATGGCGCGCCAGGACTTGCAGGAGATCGAGAAGACGTTCGGAACGCGACATGTGTCAGGAAGGGGGCGAAGGACGGGCGGGCAAGAGTGCTGACGGTCAATCCGCACTGTGCCGCGCGAACCATTCGGCATAGGGTGTCGTGCGGGCCATATGGCGGTTCAGATCGGGCGCCCCGTCGGTCCACCAGACGGGGCCGCGCTCCCCGAGCGCCTGCTTGGCCGCATCCACGGCACGATGGGCCGCGCCTTCCGCCGTTTCATCCTGCGCCTGCCGCGCGGTGCGCACGGCGCGGCGGGCGGCCATCAGGTCCCTGACCAAGGCTTCCCGCCGCTCCGGCGGGAGCGATGGATCGGCCCGGCGCCACAGCCGCCCGCGCACGACGATATAGCGCCCGTCCGGCGTGGTGAGCGCATCCTGCCGTGGCATCGGCCTGTCGCCTCCGGTCTGTGCCGGCGCCTCTGGCGCCGCGCTGTCAGTCAAGGCCGCGGGTTGATGCCCAGCGGAACACCTCAGTGCGCCATGGCCTTCACGATGTTTTCGACCATCTTCTTGGCATCGCCGAACAGCATCATCGTGTTGTCCTTGTAGAACAACGTATTGTCGATGCCCGCATAGCCCGAGCCGAGCGAGCGCTTGATGAAGAGGCAGGTTCGCGCCTGGTCCACGTTCAGGATGGGCATGCCGTAGATGGGCGAGGACGGGTCGTCCCGCGCGGCGGGGTTGGTCACGTCGTTGGCGCCGATGACGAAGGCGACGTCGGTCTGGGCGAACTCGGAATTGATGTCCTCCAGCTCGAAGACCTCATCATAGGGCACGTTCGCCTCGGCCAGGAGCACGTTCATATGGCCCGGCATGCGCCCGGCCACGGGATGGATGGCGTATTTTACCTCCACCCCCTCCTTCTTGAGGACATCGGCCATCTCACGCAGGGCGTGCTGCGCCTGGGCGACGGCCATACCGTAGCCCGGCACGATGATGACGCGGGCCGCATTGGTCATCAGGTAGGCCGCATCCTCGGCCGAGCCCTGCTTGACCGTGCGCTCCGGCCCGGCATCGGCCGACGCGGCGGCGGCATCGCCGCCGAACCCGCCCAGGATCACCGAGATGAAGGACCGGTTCATGCCCTTGCACATGATGTAGGACAGGATCGCGCCGGATGAGCCGACCAGCGCACCGGTGATGATGAGCGCGAGGTTCTGCAGGGTGAAGCCGATGCCGGCCGCCGCCCAACCCGAATAGGAATTGAGCATGGACACGACCACCGGCATGTCCGCCCCGCCGATTGGGACGATCAGGAGCACACCCAGCGCCAGCGCGACGAGGACGATCAGCCAGAAGAGGAGATGGCTCTGCGTCAGCGCGAAGGAAATGACGAGCAGAACCAGGACGGCGCCGAGCACCAGATTGATCAGGTGCCGGGACGGCAGCATGATCGGCTTGCCGCTCATGCGCCCGTCGAGTTTCAGGAAGGCGATCACCGAGCCGGTGAAGGTGATGGCGCCGATCGCCACGCCGATCGACATTTCCACCAGCGCCTGCGTGTGGATATGGCCGATCGTGCCGATGCCGATGGCCTCCGGCGCATAGAGCGCGGCGGCCGCCACGGCCACGGCCGCCAGGCCGACCAGGCTGTGGAAGGCGGCGACGAGCTGCGGCATGGCCGTCATGGCGATGCGCCGCGCCGTATAGGCGCCGATGCCGCCGCCAATGGCGATGCCGATCACGATAATCAGGAGCGCGCCGAAGCTCGGGCGCGCCAGAAGGAGGGTCGTCAGCACCGCAAGGCCCATGCCGGCCATGCCGAGGAAGTTGCCCTGCCGGCTCGTCGTCGGATGCGACAGGCCCCGCAGCGCCAGCACGAAGAGGACGCCGGAGACGAGGTAGAGGAAAGCCGCGAAATTTTCGGACATGGCGGCTTACTTCTCTTTTTTCTTGTACATGGCCAGCATCCGCTGGGTGACGAGGAAGCCGCCGAAGATGTTGACCGACGCCAGGACAAGGCCGACGAAGCCGAACGTCGTGGCGATGCCGGAGGCGGAGATGCCGACGGTCAGGAGCGCACCCACGATGATGACCGAGGAGATGGCGTTGGTCACGCTCATGAGCGGGGTGTGAAGGGCCGGCGTGACCGACCAGACCACATAGTAGCCCACGAAGATCGCCAGCACGAAGATGGCGAGGTGGAAGACGAAGGGGTCCACGCCCACCGCCGTCTCCATGGCCCGCGCCACGCCGTCGCCGGCGGCGATGCGGTCGAGCCCCGCGCGGGCGGCTTCGATTGCCCCCTGCGCGGCGTCGAGCGCCTGATGTGTCGTTACAACGTCCTGGCTGGCCATCATGCGGCCTCCCCTTGCCCGGTCGGTTTGAACTGCGGATGCACCACGGCGCCGTCATGCGTCAGCGCCGTCGCCTTCTGCAGCTCGTCCTCGAGGTTGATCCGCAGTGCCTTGGCGTCCTTGTCGACCAGCGTTTCCACGAAGGCCGACAGGTTCTTGGCGTAGAGGAGCGAGGCGGTCGCCGCGATGCGGCCGGCCACGTTCAAATAGCCGACCACCCGTGCAGGGCCGACATCGGCGACGCTGCCGGGCACCGCGCCCTCGACATTGCCGCCGCGCTCGACGGCCAGATCCACCAGGACGGAGCCCGGCTTCATGGTCTCGATCATCTGGCGCGTGACGAGCCGCGGCGCGGGACGGCCGGGGATGAGCGCCGTGGTGATGACGATGTCCTGCTTGGCAATATGGCTGGCCGTCAGGTCTGCCTGCTTGGCCTGGTACTCCGCCGACATCTGCTTGGCGTAGCCGCCGGCCGTCTCGGCGGCGCGGAATTCCTCGTCCTCGACGGCGATGAACTTGGCGCCGAGCGATTCCACCTGTTCCTTGGCCGCCGGGCGCACGTCGGTGGCGCTCACCACCGCGCCAAGCCGGCGGGCCGTGGCGATGGCCTGCAGCCCGGCCACGCCCGCGCCCATCACGAAGACACGCGCAGCGGGCACCGTTCCGGCGGCGGTCATCATCATCGGGAAAGCACGGTCATAGACGGCAGCGGCGTCGATCACTGCCTGGTATCCGGCAAGGTTGGCCTGGCTGGACAGGACATCCATGACTTGCGCGCGCGTGATGCGCGGCATGAGTTCCATGGAAAAGCTCGTCAGCCCGGCCTGCGCCATGGCGGCGAGCGCGGCATCCTGACCGTAGGGATCCATCACCGCCACGACGACGGCGCCCCTGCGATAGGTCGCGATCTCGGACGCTTCCGGCCGGCGGACCTTCAGGATCACGTCCGCCGCGGCGGCATCGCCGGCTGCGCCGATCGTGGCGCCGGCCGCTTCGAAAGCGGCGTCGGGGATGCGCGAGCCGTCGCCGGCGCCGGCCTCCACCACCACGTCGAAGCCGAGCGAGGCGAGTTTCTTGACACTGTCGGGCGAGGCCGCGACCCGCGGCTCGTCCGCCGCGATTTCCCTGGCGACGAAGAGTTTCATGTGCGTATGGGTCCCCCTCACCCGGCGCAGCGCGAACGGGCGGCCTTGTTGGGCAGTGCGATCAGCGCAGGATGTAGGTCAGAACGGCGCCCGACGCGACGAAGGCGAAGAGCCCGCCGAAGACGCCCCAATTGCCGATGAGGCTTGCCAGCATGCCGACGAGGATGGCGACGACAGCGATGGTGCCGTACTTCACCAGCCAGACGAAGCCGTCATAGGTCTTCTCGTGCTCGGCATAATCCATGGGCGCGGATGTGATGGCCTCATTGGAATGGTTGTTCGCCATCGGGCTCCCCTTCGATACGAAAACGTCAGTGGCACACTTACACGCATGCCCGGCCGCTCGGCAACGTCGAAGATGGCTTTTGGAAGGCGGTCGCGCTTGCCGTGTGCAATCGGCCATGCTCTTGCTGGCGCGGGCACATTCATGAAGGATGATCTGATGTCGAAACCCTTCTTCAAGGTGGGCGAAGCCACCGTCTTTGCGGCGGAAGGGCAGTATACGGACGCCATGCCGGAGGTGCTGATCGGCACCGTCGACGGGCCGGCCGGGCAGGCCTTCGCCGCCATGATGGGGCAGGTCCAGGGGCATACGCGCATGTTCGTGGTGCGTGACTGCAACCAACTCGTGCGCCCGCCCACCATGATGACCACCAAGGCGACCATCAAGAACAGCGCCTATGTGGAGCTTTTGGGTGGCGTCGTGCAGGCCGCCATCGGCGATGCGATCCTCGACTGCGTCATCGACGGGACCCTCCCGCGCGAGGGGTTGGACGCACTCTGCATGATCGTCATGGTCTGGCTCGATCCGCGCTGCGCCACGCATGCGGAACTCGACCGGAAAGACCTCTACCGCACCAATTACGAGGCGACGAAGCTCGCCATTGCGCGGGCCTTGTCCGATGAGCCGACCATCGAGACGCTCATCGCCAATCGTCACACTGTCCGCCACTACGCACTGGAAGACGTCTTCGAGCCGGAGGCTTGACGAGAAAAAAGCGGGAGCGTCCGGTGGACGCTCCCGCTCGATGTCGGTCCTGCAGCCCGATCAGGCCGCTTCGCGCTTCTCGTGGCGGCCTTCCTCGACCTCCTCGATGATCTTGGCGATGAAGTTCGGCAGATCGCCCGGGTTGCGGGAGGTGATCAGCGCCTGGTCCGTCACCACCGATTCGTCGTGCCATTTGCCGCCGGCATTGACGACGTCGGTCTTGATCGATTCGTAGGAGGTGACGTCCCGTCCGGAAATCACGCCCGCCTCGATCAGGAGCCAGGGCGCATGGCAGATGGCCGCCAGCGTCTTCTTGGTGTTGTAGAAATCATGCACGAAGCGCACGGCCTCGGGCTTGGTGCGCAAGACATCCGGGTTGATCTGGCCGCCCGGAAGCACCAGCGCGTCATACTGGTCGACGCTCACCTGCGAGAGGGTCTTGTCCACCGGAACGCTCTCTCCCCAGTCCGTCTCGTCCCAGCCCTTGATCTCTCCGGCTTCCAGCGACACGACATCGACGGTGGCGCCGGCTTCGCGCAGCTTGGTCAAGGGCTCCATCAGTTCCGACTGCTCGAAACCATCGGTTGCAAGAATTGCGATACGTGCCTGACGAATGTTCGGCATGGTCATGCTCCAAACCTGTTGTGGATTTGGAAGGGGAATGACGCCGGCCGCCCAACCGTTCCGGACCGATTGACGCAGGGGCGAAGTCAGGCGTCTTCGGCCGGCTCCCCATCCCCTTCCACGACGCGGCGCGCAACCCCGCCGGGAAAGCCCGCGCGCATCATGGCGGCGATGTCACGATCGTGGCGGGCCTGCCGGTCCTTCCGGCGGAATGGGCCGAGCCCCCGGCGCCGCGCATAGCGCAGGGCGGCAGCCGCCTCGTCATGCCCTTCGCGTTCCATGGCGGCAGCGGCCGTCTCGTCGTCCACGCCTTTTTCCATCAGCTTGCCGCGGATCGCCAGCGCAGAGGCGCCACGCCGCTTCAGGGCGGACACGCGCAGCTCGGCAAATTGCGCATCGTCGACCAGGCGGGCCGCGCACAATCGGTCTGCAAGGCTTTCCGCCAGCATCCGATGCGCGGCATCGTCCAGCCCACGGCGGTGCAGCTTGCGGCGCAGCACCCGGACGAGATTGGCCCGGCTGGTCGGATAGCGGTCGATATAGGACAGGGCGGCCCGTTGCAGCCACTGGACCGTCTGCGGCTCGATATCGCCTTGCGCGTCAACATCCATGCTCATCGCCGCTCCCATAGCGCGGAAGGTGGGGCGCGGCAAAGCCGCCATGCCGCTGACCCTTCCCGCCAGGATCATGTTTCGTCTATCCTGCCTCGCATCCTCACAGCCTGACCGGAAAAGCCCACCATGCCATCCCGCCGCCCGCTCATCGCCGTTCCCGCCGATATCAGGGTTTTCGAGAACTACCACTGGCATGCGACGCCCGACACCTACCTCAAAGCGGCCAGTGCCGTCGCCGGCGTGGTTCCGCTGATCGTGCCGGCGCTGGACGCGCTGCTCGACCCGTCCGACGTGCTCGACCGTGTCGATGGGGTCATGACGACGGGGTCGGCCACCAACGTGCACCCTGCCCGCTACGGCGTGGCGGCCAGCGCGCGGCACGAGCCCTTCGACCCGGCGCGGGACGGCCTGTCCACCGCCCTGATCTGCGGCGCGCTCGCGCGGGACCTGCCGCTCCTTGCCATATGCCGCGGCCATCAGGAGTTGAACGTCGCGCTGGGCGGCAGCCTGGCGACCGAGGTGCAGGACGAGCCCGGCCGGATGGACCACCGCGCGCCGACCGATCCCGATCAGGCCGCGCGCTTCGCGCTCCGGCACATGGTGGAGCTTGTCCCGGACGGGCAGTTGCGCGGCATCGTCGGTACCGACGCCATCCGCGTCAATTCGCTCCACCGGCAGGCGATCGATAGGCTGGCCGACGGGCTTGCGGTCGAAGCGCGTGCGCCGGACGGCACCATAGAGGCGGTCCGCGTGCGGGCCGCCCGGCAGTTCGCCTTCGGTTTCCAGTGGCACCCGGAATATTGGGCGACAAGCGACGCGCCGTCCCGCAGCATCTTCACGGCCTTCGGAGATGCCTGCCGCGCCCGGATGGACAGCGCCTCACGCCTGGAGTGCGCCGCCGAGTAAGAGAAGCCCGAACAGGAGGAACAGGAGCGCACCGGCAACCTCCAGAAGCTGCCCGACGAAAGCCGAGCGGCCGGAAAAGCGCATGGCGAAGCCCTTGGCATAGACCGACAGCGCCGCCAGAACCGATATGGTGATCGCCGTGCCGAAGGCCATGGCGAGGACGGACAAGCCGCCCGCCAGCCACAGCCCGTTCACGAAAGAGAAGGTCAGGACGACGATGGCCCCGGCGCAGGGCCGCAGCCCGATCGCCAGCGCGGTGGCGACCGCCGCTCCGATGCCCAGTTGCGGGGCGCTCAACCGGGCCGGGTCGGGCATATGCGCGCGGCCGCAGTCGCAGGCCGCTTCGTCTTCGGTACAGGCACCGTCGGGCAGCCCCTCGGCGCGGAAGCCGGATGCGCCAGTGGCAGCGGGGCTGCTCGAAAAGCGCCCGGCGGGGGCGAAGGCAAGTTGCCCGGAGCGTTCCGGCAGGCGCAGCGTGCGGCCCAGGGCAACGAGCTTGCGCACCAGGAGCCAGGCCCCGAAGGCGGCAATCAGCGCATAGGATGCCAGCTCCATGATCGAGCCGACGCGCGTCATGCTGATTGCGGTGCCACGCAGGAGGTACCATCCGGCGCCGACCAGCAGCAACGCGCTGGCTGCCTGGAACCCCGCCGCAAGAAACGACAGGGCGATGCCACGCCGCAACTGGACCTTGTTGGCCAGGATGTAGGAGGACACGACCGCCTTGCCATGGCCTGGGCCGGCGGCGTGAAACACCCCGTAGACAAAGGACAGGCCGACCAGGAAACCGAACCCGCCACCGCCGCTGCGCATGTCGATGAGCGCGTGGCGCAGGGCGGTGAAGAACTCCCGCTGCACGCCTGCAATCCACAGGAACAGACCCGCGAGCGGGCCACTGCCTGGCTGCATCGTCACCTCTGCGGTTCCGATGCCGAGCGAGGACTGCGCCTGTGCCGCGCCCGCCAGAGCCAAAATGAAGGCGACACAAGCGGCAGACCGCGCCATAGGGCTCAAGGACGGCATGTCACATCCACATGGGTCGCCAGGGCCTTGGAATAGTCAATGCCGTCATCAGGCACCTTCTGGTCCGGCCGTAACATGGAAATCTGCGCCATCCAGTTGGTGGCGGCCTCGTCCGGGTCCGGCACGGTGAAGGCACGGCTGCAGCTTTGCGGCAGGTCCAGAAGGGCGAAGTCCGTTTCGTCGGCATAGTCGAAGGCCACGAAGAAACTGTCGTCGAAGGTGGAGAAGGTCACGGCCTCCTTCGCCAGATCGACCGGTTCGGCCGGCTTCATCTCGAAAAACAGGAGGAGCTGGTCCTTCTGGTACAGGGCGCGGATCCTGTCGGGCGGGGTCATGCGGACGGGGCGGCCCGATATGGTGATGAGCGTATAGTAATCCCATTCGCCAATGGACTGGCGGACCGTTTCGCCGACTTTCGCCAGTTCCTCTGGATCCAGCACGCCATTGGCGTTCTTGTCGAAATCGAACAGGACGCTGGAGGAAAAGAGCTCGTCCATCCGCCAGATGTTGCGGATGGCCTTCAGCTGCGTCCCCGCGCCGCCGCCGACGATCTCCATCTTCGCATCGACGAAGACATGGGGATGCGCCTCTGCGCGCTGCGCCAGGACAGATGCCAGTATGACTATGCCTGCCGTCAGGCCTCTGCGCATGGGAAGCCCTCGCTTGGTCGCCATGGCACGGCCTGAGACACGAGAATGGCGAATTTGCGGAAATGACCCCGTGCGTTCAGGCGAAACGCGCGCGTGTGGTTACTTCAGAACGACGACCTCGGCGCCGACATGCACCCGCTCGAACAGATCCGCCACATCCTCGTTGCGCATGCGGAAGCAGCCGGCCGACGCCGCGCCACCGATGGAGTTGGGGGCGTTCGTGCCATGGATGCGGTAATAGCCCCAGCCGAGATTGAGCGCCCGCGTGCCGAGCGGGTTCTTGGGCCCGGGCCCGACGGATGCGGGGAGCGCGGGGTTGCGGGCGCGCATGTCGGGGGTGGGCGTCCAGGTCGGGTTCATGCGCTTGCGCGAAACATAGCTGCGCCCGAACCACTGCTCGCTCGGCTTGCCGACGGCGATGTCGTAGACGAGCGCCTCGTCCTGGCCGGTGACGAGATAGAGTTTGCGCTGCGCCGTCTTCACCACGATCGTGCCGGGCTCATACGGATCGTCGAAGCGGATCGCCCGATGATCGGGGGCTGCGGTGGCCAGCCCCACGGGAAACAGCGCCAGACTGAGTATCGCCAGAAGAAGACGCCGCATCGGCCGATCCCGCCCCGCATGTTGCCATGGGGTCGGAAAGCTTCACGCCTGCTCGCCCCGTTTCAGGGCGCAATTCTGACGGAACCAGGTTGCCAGAAAGTCAACGAAAAGGCGTGTGCGGGCCGGCAGATGCCGGCGGTGCGGAAAGACCGCGTAGATCCCGGCCCCGTCGGGCATGTAGTCGTCCAGCATGCGGACCAGCCGGCCGGCGCGGATATCCTCCCGCACGATGAATTCGGGGCCGAGCGCCGCCCCGAGCCCCGCCAGCATGGCGGCGCGCACCGTGACGGGCGAATTGGCAGTGAACTGCCCGGACACGTTCACTGGCAGAGCCTGGCCGGACACCGGATCGCGGAAGATCCAGTTGTAGAGCGTGCGCCCGTTCGTATCGATCACGGCCGGCCAGCCGGTCAGGTCCTGCGGATGTTTCGGCATGCCATAGCGTGCCACCAGTTCGGGCGTGGCGCAGACGACGAATTCGAGCTCCGTCAGCCGGCGGGCGATCAGGGCCGAATCGTCGAGCCGCGTCATGCGGATGGCGACATCGAAGCCTTCCTCGACCAGGTTGACGAAATTGTCGTCCAGATGGACGTCCAGCCGGATCTCCGGGTGTTCCTTGGCAAAGGCGACCAGCGACAGGCCAAACTCGGCATCGCCGAAGGTCCGCGCGGCGCTGATGCGCAGCGTTCCGCGCGCCTGCCCCGTGGTGGCGCGGGCTTCCTCGCTAAGCGCGTCGAGATCGGCCAGGAGCGTCGAGGCGCGGGCCAGATACATCTCTCCGGCGGCGGTCAGCGCAATCTGCCGCGTGGTGCGGTTGATCAGGAGAACGCCGAGCTCGTCTTCCAGCTCGCGCACGTATTTCGACAGGAGCGCCTTGGAGCGGCCCGTCTTGCGCGAGGCTGCCGAAAAGCCGCCATTCTCGACCACGGCGATGAAGGCGCGCATCCGTGTCAGCGTATCCAAACGTTCCCCCCTGCACGGCCGGAACCGTTGCGAAAGCCTTCTGACCCGGTGCTCCAACCATGCAGGCAAGGCTCGCGCAAGATAAAATCGGTGCGGGCGGATTTTTCCTGTTGTGTATGACGGCGTGCTTTCATATATCCGCCTTGCCCTATGTCGCACGTGCCTGTGGGCGTCCCCCGGTCCTCAAATGCGAGGGTAGCCGGGACGGTACCTGGAGAGATGATCTCCAGTCGGTTTCGCTGCTGGTGAAATCGTGGACGCCTTGAAGCAACGACGGTTCGGGCCTTTCTGGTCTCTCCCGGTCTCCACCACCGGGATTACTGAAGAGGCACACCATCATTGCCTGAAGTGCGGCGGGTTCGCTCCCTCCAAGCCATGGCAGACAACTCGGCGTCGATCGTCCTCAACCATGCTCGCATGGCGTACGAAATCGCGTCGAAGCACATGTCGCGTTTCGCGGCGAACCGGTCGAACAGGGTCTCCACAGGCTGTTCATCCGTTTTGCTCGCGTGCGCTCCTATTCAACCTTTCGGTTCTTGGGAGAGCTTCCTATGGCAACGCAGCGTATCACCGACTTCCTCGCCACCCGACGTCCCAACGGTCCCTGCCTGATCGTGGACCTGGACGTCGTACGCGACAATTTCGACGGCTTCCGCAAGGCCCTGCCGGATTCGGCCATTTTCTACGCGGTCAAGGCCAATCCGGCGCCGGAAATCCTGCGTCTCCTGGCCTCGCTCGGCTCCAATTTCGATTGCGCCTCCGTGGCCGAAATCGAGATGGCGCTGAATGCCGGCGCCTCGGCCGACCGCGTCTCCTATGGCAACACCATCAAGAAGGAGCGTGACATCGCCGCCGCCCATACGCTCGGCGTGTCGCTCTTTGCCGTGGATTGCGTGGAAGAGGTGGAAAAGATCGCGCGCGCCGCACCAGGCGCCCGGGTGTTCTGCCGTGTCCTGACGGATGGCGCCGGCGCCGAATGGCCGCTGTCGCGCAAGTTCGGCTGCGTTCCCGCCATGGCGATCGACGTTCTGGAGGCGGCCCATCGGCTCGGACTGGTCGCCACCGGCGTATCCTTCCATGTCGGCTCGCAGCAGACCGATACCAATGCCTGGGACGGCGCCCTCGCCGATGCGGCCCATGTGTTCCGCACGCTGGCCGAGCGTGGCATCGTGCTGACGCTCGTCAACATGGGCGGCGGCTTCCCGACCCGCTACCTGAAGGACGTGCCGACGGCCAAGGCCTATGGCCAGGCCATCTTTGCGGCGCTGCGCCGGCATTTCGGCAACCGCCTGCCCGAAACGATCATCGAGCCGGGCCGCGGCATGGTCGGCGATGCGGGCGTCATCAAGGCCGAGGTGGTCCTGGTATCGCGCAAGTCCGCCACGGACGAAAACCGCTGGGTCTTCCTGGACATCGGCAAGTTCGGCGGCCTCGCCGAGACGATGGACGAGGCCATCCGCTATCCCATCGTGACCGCGCGTGACGGCGACCGCAAGGAGCCCTGCGTGCTGGCCGGGCCGACCTGCGACAGCGCCGACGTCATGTACGAGAAGGTCCCCTACCCGCTGCCGATCACGCTGACGGTCGGTGACGAGGTCCTGATCGAGGGAACGGGCGCCTACACGACGACCTACGCCTCGGTCGCCTTCAACGGCTTCGAGCCGCTGCGCGCCTACATCATCTGACGGCGGCGGGCCCGCGCCCGCCCCACTTTCATCTTTCACCGCAGCACGTTGCCGGCGCGCATAGCTCCGGCAGTTGGTGCGCGTCTTCGGCTTCGCGCGCCTTACACAGGCGGACGCGATGCGTCGGAAAGGTCCTGCCATGTCCATTGCCGTTCGTTCCGAACTGTCCGATCTCGAGCCCGCCGCCTTCGACCTGCGCGCCGAACAGCTCGAGGATGTTGCCGCGCGTGAGGCGCTCCTGGATCTTGCCATGGGCCCGGGCCGCACGCGCAAGGCATCGGAAGCCATCCGCCGCGGCCGCAACCCGGCGGAGGGCCTGTCGCTCGTGGCCGTGGATCAGGACGGACACCTGGTGGGCACGGTCCGGCTCTGGCACGTCGATGCCGGCGGGCGCGAGGCGCTGCTGCTCGGCCCCCTGGCGGTATTGCCCACGCATGCGGGCCTCGGTCTCGGCTCCGCGCTGATGCGCCAGGCGATCGCCCTTTCCGCACAGCGCCATCACGGCGCGATCCTGCTGGTCGGGGATGCGCCCTATTACGAGCGCTTCGGGTTCCATGCGGGCCGCACCGGCGCCCTTGCCATGCCCGGCCCCTTCGAAAAGCACCGCCTTCTGGCGCTGGAACTCAAGCCCGGCGCGCTCGATGGGGCTCAAGGCACGATCCGCGGCACGGGCCGCCGACGCGCCGCCCCGCAGACCCGCGCCGCCTGACGGGCTCGAAGCTGGCCGGCGCAACCGCTTTCGGCGTCAATCGCTGATTATTGCGATATGATCGGGGGCACCGTCGAACGCCCAGAGCGACCTGGACATTGCCCCCGACGAACGGCGCGGCCGCTGCACGGCGCGTTCTAAGCCATCCGCGCATGTGCGCCGGCCGCGCGCGACCCTCGTTCACCGCCCGTTGAAGCGGGCCGGTGTGGCCGGCCCGCCGTAGCCTCTACATGCCGCCCGGATAGTTCGGGCTTTCCCGTGTGATGGTCACGTCATGGGCGTGGCTTTCGCGCAGGCCGGCGGGAGAAATCCGCACGAAGGTGGCGTTGCTGCGGAAGTCATCCAGCGTCGCGGCGCCTGTATAGCCCATGGCCGCCCGCAGGCCCCCGGCAAGCTGGTGCAGCACCGCGCCGACGGGGCCCTTATAGGCGACCTGCCCTTCGATGCCTTCCGGCACGAGCTTGAGCGTGTCGCGCACTTCGGCCTGGAAGTAGCGGTCGGCCGATCCGCGCGCCATGGCGCCGACCGAACCCATGCCGCGATAGGCCTTGAAGCTGCGGCCCTGGTGCAGATAGATCTCGCCCGGGCTTTCCTCCGTCCCGGCGAGCAGGGAGCCGACCATGGCCGCCGAGGCGCCGGCGGCCAGCGCCTTGGCAAGATCGCCGGAGAACTTGATTCCGCCATCGGCGATGATCGGCACATCGGCCTTGTCGGCCACCGCCACCGCATCCATGATGGCCGAAAGCTGCGGCACGCCGACGCCGGCCACGATGCGCGTGGTGCAGATGGAGCCGGGCCCGATCCCGACCTTCACCCCATCGGCGCCCGCATCGATCAGGGCCTGCGTTCCGGCCGGGGTGGCCACGTTGCCCGCAATCACCTGCACGCCGTTCGACATGCGCTTGATGCGGGTGACCGCGTCGAGCACACGCTGCGAATGGCCGTGGGCCGTGTCCACGACGATCAGGTCGACGCCGGCATCGATCAGCCGTTCGGCGCGCTCGAACCCGTCTTCGCCGACGCTCGTCGCGGCAGCGGCCAGAAGCCGCCCCTGCTCGTCCTTGGCGGCATTGGGGTTGAGCTGCGACTTCTCAATATCCTTGACCGTGATGAGCCCGATGCAATGGCCTTCGGCATCGACGACGAGGAGCTTCTCGATCCGGTGCTTGTGAAGGAGGCGCTTGGCCTCCTGCTGGTCGACATTCTCGCGCACCGTGACGAGGCTCTCGCGCGTCATCAGCTCGAAGATCTTCTGCCGGTCGTCGGAGGCGAAGCGCACGTCGCGATTGGTCAGGATGCCGACGAGCCGGCCCTTGGTCTGCCCGCCGCGGCCACCATTCTCCACCACGGGGATGCCCGATATCCTATGGGAGGACATCAGTGCGCGGGCATCGCCCAGCGTGGCGTCCGGCCCGATCGTCACCGGATTGACGACCATGCCGCTTTCGAACTTCTTGACCTGGCGGACTTCCTCGGCCTGTTCCGATGGGGTCAGATTGCGATGGATGACGCCGATGCCGCCGGCCTGCGCCATGGCGATGGCAAGCCGC
The DNA here is from genome assembly GCF_001463905.1 of Aureimonas frigidaquae. GTDB lineage: Bacteria > Pseudomonadota > Alphaproteobacteria > Rhizobiales > Rhizobiaceae > Aureimonas > Aureimonas frigidaquae. Next base: position 37,644 of record NZ_BBWR01000007.1, on the reverse strand, counting down.
GACTCCGTCACCGTATCCATGGCGGCGGACAGGATCGGGATGTTGAGCTTGAGCGTGCGGGTGATCCGCGTGCGGATATCCACCTGTCCGGGCATGACCTGCGAATGCGCAGGCTGCAACAGCACGTCGTCAAATGTGAGCGCGAGGGCGCCCGTCGCGGTTTCGATGATTTGGGCCATGCCAGTCCTTCCGGTAGCGGATACGGGGGCCCCGCCAAGGGCCGCGCCCGAATGAGGAATGACAAGGGCTGCTAGCATGGGCGGCTGGTTTAGGGAAGCCCTCGCGCAGGCTTTGCGCAAGGGCTTTGCGCGTGCCGCGCCTTACTGGCCGCCGGTGGCCGGCGGGTCGATCAGAAGGGCGTAGGTTTCCGGCACGAAGCGGAACGCCTCGCCATCCGCCTGGACATAGCCGAGGGCCGGGAATGGCAGGTGATAGCCGAGGAAGGGCACCTTTTCCTCCGCCAGCAGCTTGGCGTATCGGCGCCGCGTCGCGGCGGCCTTTTCCTTGTCCATATCGAAGCGGACATGCCAGTCGGGCTCCTGGAAGGATACGACGAACTGGCTGAAGACATCGCCCATCAGATAGAGACGCCGGCCGCCCGACCGCAGTTCGTAGGCGAAGTGCCCGGGCGTATGGCCAAACGCTTCCCGCGCGAAGAGGCCGGGCGCCACTTCGTCGCCATCCTCGGCCAGCGTCATGCGGCCTTCCATCGGCGTGACCTTGGCGCTCACCGCTTCGGCATTGCCGGCGCTCGGGCCGCTGCGCGCGGCGTCGGACGTCCAGAATTCGTATTCCTGCCGGCCGACGATCATATGGGCGTTGGGGAAAGCGGGCGCGTCGCCTTCCATCAGCCCGCCGATATGATCGCCATGCAGGTGGGTCAGCACCACCATCGTCACCCGGTCGGCCGCGATCCCGGCATCCTCCAGGCGCTGGCGCAGCATGCCGAGCCCGCCTTCGCGCCCGCCGGCTCCAAAGCCGGTATCGACGAGCACCGTCTCGTTGCCGGTGCGGATGACGACCGGCTGGAAGAAATTGACGAAGCTGGAGGTGGGCAGGAGATTGGCCTCCATCAGCGCCCCGACGGCTTCCGCGCTCTGGTCCTCGCCGAAGGTCGGGAAGGGGCCATCGCCCGGACGCACGCCGTCGAGCAGCACCGTCACCTCCGCCTCGCCCAGGCGGAAGCGCCGCCAGCCCGGCGTGACGGGTGCGTTGGCCGGCGCCGTGGCGGCCGGCGCGGCAGGCGCCGGGGCAGGCGCGGCCTGACCCGCCGGGGCGGCCTGCCCGTCCTGTGCCCGCGCAGCCGTGACCAGGGCTCCGGCTGCAGCGGTCCCCAGGGCGAACTTCAACGCGTTGCGGCGGCTGAGCCCGTTCTTCTGTCGCATCATCATCCTGCTCCTGGCTGGTCCGGTCTGTCGTTACCGGGGACATAGGAAGGAATCTGGACAAGTTTGCGGGTCGCACTCTTTTTCACGACAAATTTGTCGCGCCAGATGCAAATCGATAAGTTTGCCTGACAAAATCCGAAAAGTGTCTCAGCCGTGAAGCGTATCGTTCCCGTCGTGCTTGCGGTGGCCCTGTTCATGGAAAACATGGATTCGACGGTCATTGCGACGTCGCTTGCCACCATTGCCGAGGATATCGGCACCAACCCGATCGCGTTGAAGCTGGCTTTGACCAGCTACTACGTGGCGCTGGCGACGTTCATCCCGATTTCCGGCCGGATGGCGGACCGCTTCGGCGCGCGGCTGGTGTTCCAGTGCGCCATCGCCGTCTTCATGATGGGCTCGCTCGCCTGCGCCATGTCCAACTCCATCGAAGGCTTCGTGGCGGCACGCTTTCTGCAGGGCATGGGCGGCGCCATGATGACGCCCGTCGGCAGGCTGCTTCTGGTGCGCGCCACCGACAAGTCCGATCTCGTCACCGCCATGGCCTGGTTCTCCATCCCCGCCATGGTGGGCCCGCTGGTCGGCCCGCCGATCGGCGGGGCCATCTCCACCTATGCGGACTGGCGCTGGATATTCCTGATCAACATGCCGATCGGCATCATCGGCATTCTCCTGTCGCAGCGCGTCCTGCCTTATGTGGAGCCCATGCAGGAGATCCGCTTCGACTGGCGGGGCTTCGTCCTGTCGGGCCTGGCCTGTTCCGGGCTCGTCTTCGGCATGTCGATCATTTCGCTGCCGGCCTTGCCGCCGGTCTTCGGGCTCGTGCTGGCGGCCGGCGGCATCGCCTTCGCCATTCTCTATGTGCGCCATGCCCGCAACACGCCGGAGCCGCTCTTGCACCTGTCGCTCCTGCGCGTGCCGACATTGCGCGCTTCCATCACCGGCGGCGGCCTGTTCCGCATCGGCACCGGTGCCCTGCCCTTCCTTCTGCCATTGATGCTGCAGCTCGGCTTCGGCTACACGCCGTTCGAATCGGGCCTCGTCAGCGCCGCGACGGTGGGCGGCGCCATGGCCATGAAGGTTCTCGCCCGCCCCATCCTGCGGCGTTACGGCTTCCGCACGAGCCTCATCGCCACGGCGCTCCTGGGTGGCGCTTCGGTGGCCGTGATCGGTTTCTACCGCCCGGACATGACAATCGGCATCCTGCTCGCCCTTCTCCTGGTCGGCGGCTTCTTCCGTTCGCTCTTCTTCACCAGCACCAACGCGCTGGCCTTTGCCGACGTGCCGGCTGCCCGCGCGGGCGATGCCACGGCCATGCTGGCGGCCTTCCAGCAGGTGTCCATCGCGACGGGGGTCGCGCTTGCGGGCGGCATATTGGAAGCGGGGATCGTCATGCGCGGCGGCATCTCTCCCGTGCCGGACGATTTCACCGTCGCCTTTCTGGCGGCAGGCGCCGTCACCATGACGGCGCTCGTCTCCTTCCTGCGGCTGCCCTCCTCTGCCGGATCGGAAATCTCCGGACGTCACAAGCGGGCCTGAGGCCTCACCCGCCCCGCCAGCGTAAGAGCCGCATGGCATTGGCCGTCACGAGGACGGTGGCGCCCGTATCGGCCAGGATGGCCGGCCACAGGCCGGTGACGCCGGCGATGGTGGTGACCAGGAAGACCGCCTTCAGCCCCAGCGCCACGCCGATATTGACGTGGATGTTGCGCATCACGGCCCGCGACAGGGCGATGAGCTGCGCCACATCGCCGACGCGGCCATGCAGCACGGCCGCATCGGCCGTTTCGAGCGCCACATCGGTGCCGCCCCCCATGGCGATGCCGATATCGGCCGCCGCCAGCGCCGGCGCATCGTTGATGCCGTCGCCCACCACACCGACATGGCGGCCATTGCGCTGCGCCGCGCGCACGGCTTCCAGCTTGTCCTGCGGCATGAGCTCGGCTTTTACCGCGATGCCGAGCCCGCCGCCGATCGCCTGCGCCGTCCGGGCATGATCGCCCGTCAGCATGATCGTCTCGACGCCGAGCGCTTTCAGGTTTGCAAGGCCCTCCCGTGCATCCGGACGCGGCTCGTCGCGCAGGGCCAGAAGGCCGATTGCGCGCTCGCCCGCCATCAGGACCGAGACGGTCTTTCCGGCATCGTTCAGGCGGGAGGCTTCGCCCAGCGCGCTTTGGCTCAGAGCAGCCCGGGCCGCGCCGGCCCGCAGGGAGCCGAGGAAAAGCCGTTCCCCGCCAAGCCGCGCCTCGACCCCCTCGCCGGCAAGCGCCCGTGCATCCACGGCGGGCGGCACCGGCACGCCCTCCGCTGCCGCCGCATCGAGGACCGCCCGCGCGAAGGGATGGCTGGAGCCCGCTTCCAGGGCGGCCGCACGCGACAGGATGGCAGCCGGCTTGTGGCCTGCCAGCGGTACGATATCGGTGATGACGGGCCGGCCACGCGTCAGAGTGCCGGTCTTGTCGAAGGCGACGTAATCGAGCTTGCAGAGAGCTTCCAGAACCGCCCCGCCCTTCACCAGAAGACCGCGCCGCGCGCCCGTCGCCAGCCCGGCGGCAATGGCGGCGGGGGTGGAGATGACCAGCGCGCAGGGGCAGCCGATCAACAGGAGCGCCAGGCCGCGATACACCCAGACATCCCATGCGCCGCCGAAGACGAGCGGCGGCAGTACGGCGACGAGCGCGGCGATGCCGACGATGAACGGCGTGTAGATCCGCGCGAACCGGTCGATGAAGCGCGCCGTCGGTGCCTTGGACTCCTGCGCCTCTTCGACAAGCCGAACGATCCGCGCGATGGTGTTGTCGGCGGCCCGGCTGGTTGCCCGCATACGCAGCACGCCATCCGTGTTGATCGTGCCGGCAAAGACGGCGTCGCCAGGCCCTTTGCGGCGCGGAACGCTTTCGCCCGTGACGGGAGCCTCATCGATGGCGCCTACGCCATCGACGATGTCGCCATCGGCGGCGATCCGGTCGCCCGGCCGCACCAAGAGAATCATGCCGGGCACGACCCTGGCGGCGGGGATGGGTTGTGCCACGCCCTTCTCCTCCATCAGGGCGACATCCGGCACCAGGCCGGTCAACGCGCCGATGCTCTGGCGCGCGCGCCCAGCGGCAACGCCTTCCAGCATCTCGCCGATCAGGAACAGAAACACGACCGCGGCGGCTTCTTCCGTTGCGCCGATCAGGACCGCGCCCACGGCGGCGATGGTCATCAGGAGCTCGATCGAAAATGGCGAGCCCGTCCGCGCTGCGGCAAAGGCGCGGCCCGCCACGGGCACGAGGCCGACCAGCAGCGACAGGATCAGGGCGATCTCCTGCGCCTGCGGGAACATCCTGCCGATCCCATAGGCCACCGCCAGCGCGAGCCCGCAGGCGAGCGCCGGGCCGGCCCGCAGGCTCCAGGCTTGCGCCGCCTTTGCCGGTGGCCGTTCGGCGTCCTGCCTATCGGCCAGTTCGGCGCAAAAGCCCAGGGCGCGCACCTGCCGCATGACGGCAGCAGGCTCAATGCGCCCATCGTGCCGCAACGTCATGGTCTGCAGGGGCACCGATACCGCCGCCTCCACAAAGCCGGGCAGCCGGGCCATCGCATTCTCGACCTTCGCGGCGCAGGAGCCGCAATCCATGCCGGTCACCCTGAATTTCAACTCCGGGCAGGTTTCATCGTCGACGAATGGTTGTGCTTCCGAATGCATGTCCGCCGCTCCTTGTGATAGGCCGACAGTCTGCGTACATGCTCTAGTGACTGGAGGAGCAAGCGGAAAATGCGAGCAACGGCACGGGAAATCGGACAGGCCGCGCGTGAGAGCGGAGTGAAGGTTCCGACCATTCGCTATTATGAAGAGATCGGCCTCATGACCGCGCCGCCGCGCAGCGATGGCAACCGACGCCTGTATGACGATGGGCATGTGCGGCGCTTGCGCTTCATCCGCCATGCTCGCGAGCTCGGCTTCGACATCGGGCCGATCCGCGAGCTTCTGGCTCTGGCCGACCGTCCCGACCAGCCCTGCGCCGATGCCGATCGCATCGCCCGCAGCCACCTTGACGCGATCGACGACCGCATCGCCCGGCTGACGGCCCTGCGGGCCGAGATCGGCCGCATGACCGACTGCACCCATGATTCGATCGGGCAGTGCCGCGTCATCGAGGTCCTGGCCGATCACGACAAGTGCATGGCCGACGCGCATTGACGCGCCGGGGAGCGGGTCACGCCGCTTCGTCTGCCCCGTCGCCGCCGCCGTCACCGTCCTGCGGAGCGCGGCCGCCCCGAAAGCCCTTGGCCAGGAGGAAGAGTTCCACCGACCCATCGCGGGAGGCTGGCGGCTTGACGTGGTGAACGCTGGTGAAGTTCTTCTTCAGGAGGGTCAGGAGTTCACCCTCCGTCCCGCCCTGAAAGGTCTTCGTCAGGAAGTGGCCGCCGGGGCGCAGGGTGCGCAGCGCAAAATCGGCGGCAACCTCCACCAGATGCATGGTGCGCAGGTGATCGGTGCGCCGGTGGCCGGTCGTCGGAGCCGCCATGTCGGACAGGACGATATCGGGCGCAGCGCCCAGCGCCTCCAGGAGCAGGCCCGGTGCGGCATCGTCCAGGAAGTCCATCTCCAGGATCGTGGCGCCGGGAATGGGATCGACCGGCAGATAGTCGATGCCGACCACATGAGCCTCTTCCGGCGTATTGGCCGTGCGCTGGACTGCGACCTGGCACCATCCGCCTGGCGCACAGCCCAGATCCACCACCCGCAAGCCACGCTTCAGGAGCTTGTAGCGATCGTCGATCTCGATCAGCTTGTAGGCCGCGCGGGAGCGGTAGCCTTCGGCCTTGGAGCGGCGCACATAGGGGTCATTCAACTGGCGTTCGAGCCAGCGCCGCGACGAAGCCTTGATGCCCCGCTTCTTCTTGACGCGGACGGAAAGCCCGCGGTCTCCGCTTTTGCCGTCGTTCACGCGTTCTGCCTCGTTCGGTTTGCCTGGGGCTCCCTGCGCCATACGCCGTCGGCCACCATCATGTCGATCAACAGCCCTTCGCGCAGCCCACGATCGGCGACCCGCAGCGAGGGCGCCGGCCAGACGCGCCGGATCGCCTCCAGAATGGCGCAGCCCGCCAGGACAAGGTCCGCCCGCTCGCTGCCGATACAGGGATTGGCCATCCGCTCCTCGAAGCTCCATCCGGCGATCCGCCCGACGAGTTCGCTCACATCCTCATCCTTGAGCCACAGCCCGTCCACCTGCCGGCGGTCGTAACGCTCGAGGCCCAGATGAATGCCGGCCAGCGTGGTGACCGTACCCGAGGTGCCGAGCAGGTGGAAGCCGGGCTTGCCCACATAGGCGTCGAGCTTGTTGCGCCCCCGGAAGGCGGCGATGTGGCCCGCCACTTCGTCGACCATGCGCTGGAACAGGTCCGGCGTCACGTCGCGCCCGCCATAGCGCTCGGCCAGGGTGACGACACCCACCGGCAGCGACGTCCAGGCGACGATATGGCTGGACAGGCGGCGGCTCGGCCCCCGGGCCAGATCCAGAAGTGCGACTTCCGAACTGCCGCCGCCAATATCGAACAAGACCGCCCCGCGGGCCGAGCGATCGACCAGCGAGCCGCAGCCGGACACGGCCAGCCGCGCCTCCGTTTCGCGGCTGACGACTTCGAGGTCGAGCCGGGTTTCACGGCGGACGCGTTCCAAAAATTCCGGCCCGTTGGCAGCGGCGCGGCAGGCCTCCGTCGCGATCAGCCGCAGACCTTTGATATCGCGCGCGGCCAGCTTCTGGCTGCAGATTTCCAGCGCGGCCAGCGCGCGGTCCATGGCCGTGCCGGCCAGGCTGCCCGTCCGGCTGAGCCCTTCGCCCAGGCGCACGATCCGCGAGAAGGCATCGATCACGCGGAACTGGCCGGGGCGCGCCGGAATGGCGATCAGCAGGCGGCAATTGTTGGTGCCCAGATCCAGGGCCGCATAGACGGGCGGGCGCCCGCGCTCGCCCGATGGGGGGCGCGCCGGCTTGTCGGCGGGCCGCGGCGCGGGTGCGGGACGCGCGGAGCCGCCCTCCGCCTCGGCAGTGGCGGAACCACGGCGGCGGCGGCGCCGGTTCTTTTTCTTGCGCGGCTCCTGCGGCGGCAGGGCCTTGGCCAGGGCCGACTCGGCGCGCGCCAGCGTTTCGCCCAGATGCGGCGGCAAATCGCCGACGCCGCGCGCCTCGCCCGACGGGTCCGGCTTGCGCCGACGCCGCCGCTGGCGCTTGGACAGGCGGCCGGGCTTCGTGCCTTGCGAGCCCGGCTCGCTCATATGATGATGGGGCGCGGCACGCCGCTCCCGCTCGGAATCCTGAACCACAAAACCAACTCCGGAGCAGGCCCGCAGGGGGCGCTCCTGGACTAAACAGAATCTTTCGTTGGCTTAAGTGTAACAGCCCCCTGTGCTTTCACAAGCCGCGCAGGCTATGCCCATCGGATGATGCCGATAGCCGGCAAGCCCACGGCCGGCCGACCCGTAACCGGCATGGGGACAGTTTGAGGATATGTCGATGAGCATGGACCTTCGCGAACGGGAAATGACGCTTGGGGACCGCGTGATGGCGCGGCTCGATGCCCTGGCCCGTTACAGCGCCGAAGACGGCGCCCTCACCCGCCTGTATCTGACGCCGGCGCACCGGGACGCGGCGCAAGCCGTCATGGGCTGGATGCAGGAGGCCGGCCTCGACACCACACTGGATGCGGCCGGCAGTGTGGTCGGGCGCCTGCCGGGTGGCGAGGGCCCCCGGCTGATCCTCGGATCGCATATCGACACGGTGGTGAATGGCGGCCGCTATGACGGGCCGCTGGGCGTCATCGTCGCCATCGAGGCCCTTGCCGAGTTGCAAAGGCGCGGCGTGGCCCTGCCCTTTCCTGTCGATGTCCTGGCCTTCGGCGACGAAGAGGGTGTCCGCTTTCCCGTGACCCTGACCGGCTCGCGCGCCCTGGCCGGCACGCTCGGGCCGGACTGGCTGGCCGCCCGCGACGCGGAGGGCATCAGCCTTGGCGATGCGCTCACCGCCTTCGGATGCGATCCGGCCGGCCTGGCGGGGCTGGCGCGCGATCCGGCGGAGGTTGGCGCTTACGTCGAAGTGCATATCGAGCAGGGGCCGGTGCTGGAGGCGACGGACCGCCCCGTCGGCATCGTCAGCGGCATTGCCGGCGCCACCCGGGCGACGATCGTGGTCACGGGCATGGCGGGCCATGCCGGCACCGTGCCCATGGCCCTGCGGCGCGATGCTCTGGCCGGCGCCGCCGAGATGGTCCTGGCGGTGGAAGAGCTCGCGCAGGAGACCGACGACCTCGTGGCGACCGTCGGGCAGATCGAGGTGCGCCCGGGCGCCGTCAACGTGATTGCCGGCACCGCGCGCTTCACCATCGATGTCCGCAGCACTGACGATGCCGTGAGAAACGCGGCCATGGAGGCGCTGCAACACCGCTTCGAGGCCATCGCCACGCGCCGTGGCCTGTCGCTCGCCATCGATGTCGGCTACCGGCAGCCGGCGGCGACCTGCGCGCCGCAATTGCGCCAGGCGCTGGCGGCGGCTGTAGCCGCAGAGGGCGTCGAGCCCATCGAACTGCCCAGCGGCGCGGGGCATGACGGGCTCGCCATGATCGCGCTCTGCCCCATCGCCATGCTTTTCGTGCGCTGCCGTGGCGGCATCAGCCACCACCCCGCCGAAGCGATCACCCCGGCCGATGCCGATATGGCGACGCGCGTCCTGATCCAGTTTCTGGAAGCTTATGCGGGGTCTTCGCCGGCGGGACCGGCAAAAGCTTGAGGCCGCCCGTTGACACGGGCTGCCCTATCGCGGATCGAAGCCGGCGAGATCGCCGCGGCCAGCATGCCGGCGGCAAAGCCGGACCATGAAGGGAACACGCCATGACGCTCATCATCGCACCGTCGATCCTGTCCGCCGATTTTTCGCGGCTGGGCGATGAGATCGTGGCCGTCGATACTGCGGGGGCCGACTGGATCCATCTCGACGTGATGGACGGGCATTTCGTGCCCAACATCACCTTCGGCCCGCCCATCGTGAAGGCCGTGCGCCACACCACGGGCAAGATCTTCGACTGCCATCTGATGATCGAGCCGTGCGACCCCTATCTCGAAGCCTTCGCAGAGGCCGGGGCCGATTACATCACCGTCCATGCCGAGGCCACCCGGCATCTCGACCGCTCGCTCCAGGCCATCCGGGCGCTCGGCAAGAAGGCCGGCGTCGCCCTCAACCCCTCCACGTCGGAAGAGACGATCCGCTACGTGATGGACCGGCTGGATCTGGTGCTCCTGATGACGGTCAATCCCGGTTTCGGCGGGCAGGCCTTCATCCCCTCGGTCCTGGACAAGATCCGGCGCGTGAAGGCGATGATCGGGGACCGCCCCATCCAGATCGAGGTCGATGGCGGCATCACCCCGCAGACGGCCCCGCTTGTCACTGCGGCTGGCGCCAATGTCCTGGTGGCCGGCTCGTCCATCTTCAAGGGCGGCACCGAGGCGAACTACCGCGCCAATATGGACGCGATCCGCGCCTCGGTGACGCAACCCGCCTGAGCGGCCCGAGCCCGCGCCGGTGGCGCGGGCAAGGCTTGCGTTGCCGCCGCGCTCAGGCGAGGCCGAGGAAGGCCGCCGTTTCCGGATCGACCGGGATGCCGTCGCGCGCGCGCTCGATTTCCACCAGCCATTCGCGGTCGCCCGGCGCCATGACGCCGCCGTCACGCGCGCGGGCCCCGCGCAGGGCGGCGAGGTAGGCTTTGATCGACGCTTCGTAGCTGGCCGCCCCGCCGAAGAAGGACGGATGGATGGCGATCAGGAAGTGGCCGATATTGCGCGGCGTCGAGACTTCGTCCCCAGCCATTTCCGGCAGGAAGGGGTCGGCGACAGCGCCGCTGACGACGCTCGACATGATGGCGATGAAACCGGCCAGCGCCGCGCCCTTGAAGCCGAAATCCGCGCCGCCCAGCGGCATGAGCATCTCCGCCTCCGGCGCATGGAGGGTCGGCGTTCCGGACAGATCGGCCGCCACGCCTTCGGGCAGTTGGATGCCGAGCACCCGGTACAGGAGCACCCGGTTCATCGGCACCGAGGATGTCGCCATGTCGAGGAGCCAGGGCTTTTCGCCCGGCACGGGAATGCCGATGGCCAGGGGATTGGTGCCGTGAAAGCGTTCCGCACCGTTGAAGAGCGCCACGATGCTATCGCTGTTGGCGACGCAAATGGTGATGCAACCCTTTTCCTGGCCGGCCATGGCATAGGCGCCTGCCGGTCCGAAATGCGAGGAACGGTGCACGCCCACCGCCGCGATTCCCATGCGACAGGCCGCATCGGTGGCGACATCCACCGCCTTGTAGGCGGCCAGATGGCCGAGCCCGTTATCGGCATCCAGCGCAAAGGAGACGGGTGATGTCTCCCGCACGGTCATGTCCGGCCGCCCGTTGACGCGCCCGCCCCGCAGGACGCGCGCGTAATGCGGCGTCAGCCGGACGCCGTGGCTGTCCACGCCCAGGCGCGAGGCATGCATCATCGCCCGCGTGGCGGCATCCGCCGACGGTGCATCGGCGCCTGCGTCCAGAAGCGCGGCGTGGACGCGTTGCTCGAGCACATCCGCCGGCGTCAACACTACCTCTGCCATCATTCCCACCTTTTCCTTGCTGTTCATTGGGGCCGGTCGAGCTGACTGCCGGGATTCATCCGCCATTGCGGGTCGAGCGCCTGTTTGATGGCGATCAGCATTCCCGCCTGTGCCGGTTCGAGACGCTTGGTGAAATCGGCCTTCTTGGCGCGTCCGATGCCGTGTTCGGCGCTGATGCTGCCGTCGAAGCGGTCGAGGATGGCGTAGAGGATGGACTTGGCCTCAGCCATTATCGCCAGCGCCGCGGCGCGCTCCGTGCCGCGCGGCGGCAGGACGTTGAAGTGGATATTGCCATCGCCCACATGGCCATAGGCCGCGCAGTCGCACTGCGGCAATGCCGCGGCGATGGCCTCTGACGCCTCGGCGATGTAGTCGGCCACGCGCGACAGCGGAACCGATATGTCGGTGCGCAGATGCATGCCGCGCAGGGCCTGGCCCTCGTTCATGCCCTCGCGGATCTTCCAGAGGTTCAGCGCCTGCTGGCGCGATGCGGCGACCACGCCGTCCAGCACCGTGCCGGCCTCCATTTCTGCCTCCAGGAAGGCGTCCAGGATAGCGCGCAGATCGATCGGCCCGCTGGCCGTCAGTTCCATCAAGGCATAGGCCGGGTAATCGGGCGGAATCGGATAGGCAAGGTCGGGATAGGCATCCCGCGCGAAGGCCAGGGCCTCCGGGCGCATCAACTCGAAGGCGCTGATCAGGTCGCAACAGGCGGGCCTGGCGCGGCGGTAGAGGGCCATCACATCGCCCACGCTCGGCAGGGCCACCAGCGCCGTCTCGACATGTTCGGGCCGCGGCAGGAGCTTGATGGCGACGGCCGTCACGATGCCGAGCGTGCCTTCGGCGCCGATGAAGAGCTGCTTCAGGTCGATGCCGCGATTGTCCTTGCGCAGGACGGACAGCCCGTCCCAGATGGTGCCGTCGGCCAGGACGACCTCGAGCCCCAGGATCAGATCGCGCGTCATGCCGTAGCGCAGCACGTTGATGCCACCGGCATTGGTGCTGACATTGCCGCCGATCTGGCAGGAGCCTTGAGCGCCGAGCGCCAGCGGAAAATAGCGGTCTGCGGCATCGACGGCCGCCTTCAGCGTCTCGAGCACGCAGCCTGCCTCCACGACGGCGGCAAAATCGTCGGGCGACATGCTGCGGATCCGGTTCAGGCGCTCCAGGCTGATCACGACCTGATCCCGCCCTTGCGGCGTACCGGCCTCTGTCAGGCCCGTATTGCCACCCTGCGGGACGATGCCGAGCCCCAGTTCCGCACAGAGACGCACCGCCTGCGCGACAGCCTGCGTCGTATCCGGGCGCAGGACTGCCAAAGCGCGGCCTTCCACGTCGCCCGGCCAGTCGCGAAGGTAGCGGATCATGTCGCCATGTTCCGTCAGCACCGCACCGGCGCCCAGGCGGTCCACCAGTCTTTCAAGCTTCTGCGCCGTCGCGTCCATCCGCCCTGCCCCCGCCGGGCCGGCCGTCATCGGCCAGGCCCGGGACAGTGGTCTATGCCAGCAAACCGGCAAACGGAAGATCGAAAACCCTTGCGTCAGCCGCGATGAAGATGCGCGTCGATGGAAGCCGGCTTCATCTCGATGGAGAAGCCCGCCGCCCGGGGTGGCATGTAGCGCCCGTCGCGCACGTCGCAGGGGTAGACGAAATGCTCATGCAGATGGTCGACATACTCGGCCACGCGGCCGTCCATCGTTCCGGAAATGACCAGATAGTCGATCATCGAAAGATGCTGGACATATTCGCACAGGCCGACGCCCCCGGCATGCGGGCAGACCGGCTTGCCGTATTTGGCCGCCATCAGCATGATCGCGATATTCTCGTTCAGGCCGCCAACACGTGCCGCGTCGATCTGCACCACGTCGATCGCGTCCGCCTGCAGGAACTGCTTGAAGAGGATGCGGTTCTGGCACATCTCCCCGGTGGCGACCTTGACGGGGTGCACACCCGCCTTGATCTGCCCATGGCCGAGAATATCGTCCGGGGATGTCGGCTCCTCGATGAACCAGGGCCGGAACTCGGCCAGCGCATTCACCCATTCGATCGCTTCGCCCACCTCCCAGACCTGGTTGGCATCGATCATCAGGACGCGGTCGGGGCCGATCTCCTCGCGCACGATGCGGCAGCGGCGGATATCGTCCTGAAGGTCGCGCCCCACCTTCAGCTTAAAGTGCGTCCAGCCGACCGCCATCCCTTCCCGGCACAGGCGGCGCATCTTGTCGTCGCTATAGCCGAGCCAGCCGGCGGAGGTCGTGTAGGTGGGGTAGCCCCTGGCTGCCAGAACGTCCCGCCGCTCGGCCGCACCCGCAAGCGCGGCTTCCAGTATGGCGCGGGCCTCGTCGCGCGTCAGGGCGTTGGTCAGGTAACGGAAGTCGATGAGGGAGAGCACCTCGTCCACGCTCATATCCGCCACGAGCTGCCAGACGGGCTTGCCCTCGACCTTTGCCCACAGGTCCCAGACGGCGTTGACGACGGCCCCGGTGGCCAGGTGCATCACGCCCTTGTCGGGCCCCAGCCAGCGCAGCTGGCTGTCACCGGTGACGAAGCGCCAGAAGGCGCCCATATCCGCCGTCATCTCCGACAGGCTGCGGCCGACAAGCCGCGCGGCAACGGCCTCGATGGCCCGTGCCACGATATCGTTGCCGCGGCCGATCGTGAAGGTCAGCCCGTGGCCGGCAAGGTCCGGCCGGTCCGTCTCCAGGACGACATAGGCGGCGGAGTAATCCGGATCCGGATTCATCGCATCCGAGCCGTCGAGCCCCTGCGAGGTCGGGAACCGGATATCATGGGTACGGAAACCTGTGATGATGGGCGACATTGGCCTGACCTCCCTGGAACGCGCCGGGCCGGAGGCGGCGCATCCCGCACCGGCCTCGCACACCCTTTGTCGAACGCTCGTATATTGGTCAGGCCAATTTCGCAAGAGTGTCGATCTCGACGAGCCCGCCATAACCCTGGATAACCCGGGAAGCCGTCCGATGTGCAACCGCGACGGCGGCCTGCGGGTCCCGCCCGGCCAGGCGCGCGGCAAGGTACCCGGCGCCAAAGGAATCGCCGGCGCCCGTCGTATCCACCGGCCGCTCGACCTTCAGCGCAGGCAGGATGACAGGCTCCGCCATGCCCTCGGTCAGAAGCAGGGCGTCGCCGCCGCCATCCTTGACGACGATTTCCGCGCAGCCGAGCGCGGCGTAGCGCGCGGCCGTGGCCGCAGCGTCGGCATCTGCGAAGATGCGCTTTTCGTCGTCGAAGCTCGGCAGGCAGATGGTGGCGGTTTCCGCGCCGGTCTCGATGGCCTGCGCGCAGGCGGCGCGGCCGGGCCAGAGCCGGTCGCGGATATTGGGGTCGAAGGCCACGGTCTTGCCGGCCGCGCGGGCCGCCGCAACCTGCTTCAGAAAGGCGGCGCGACGCTCCTCCGGCAGGATCGCCAAGGTGATGCCGGAAAAATAGATAAGGTCGGCCGCGTCCAACGCGGCGGAAAGCCGTGCTTCATCGTCGGCCAGGGCGCGTGCTGCCGCGGTTTCCCGCCAGTAGGAGAAGCTGCGCTCATGCCCGTCCAGCGTGATGAGGTACAGGCCGGCATTGCGGCCGGGCAGCGCTCGAACATGCTCCGTCGACACGCCGGCAGCCGCGATGAACTCGACCATGCGCTGGGACAGCGGGTCATCGCCCACATTGGTGAAATAGGCCACGTCCCGGTCGGCCGGAAGCAGCCTCCGCAGGTACCAGGCCGTGTTGAACGTATCGCCGGCAAAACCCTGGCGGAACGTTCCCTCCCCCGTCGGCGACAGCTCGATCATGCATTCGCCGATCGACAGGACCGTCTTCGTGCCGCTTGCCATATGACCTCCCGAAACCTGACCCGTGGCTTCTAGCTGAAGGCGTTTGGCCTGACCAGACGTGTCAGGCCGCGGCCTCCTGCGGCACATAGTTGAGGATCGGCGCCAGCCAGCGCTCCACGTCCTTAAGCGGCATGTTCTTGCGGGCGGCGTAATCCTCGACCTGGTCGCGTTCCACCTTCGCCACGCCGAAATAATAGCTTTCCGGATGGGCGATATAGAGGCCCGACACGGAGGAGCCGGGCCACATGGCATAGCTTTCCGTCAGGCGCACGCCGATCTCTGCCTCCGCATCCAGGAGCTTGAAGAGCGTCGCCTTTTCGGTGTGGTCCGGCTGTGCCGGATAGCCCGGCGCCGGCCGGATGCCGGCATAGGCCTCGTCGATCAGCTGGTCGTTGCCCAGCGCCTCGTCGGGCGCATAGGCCCAAAGGTTACGGCGCACCTCCAGGTGCATGCGCTCGGCAAAGGCCTCCGCGAAGCGATCCGCCAGCGCCTTGACCATGATCGACTGGTAGTCGTCGTGGGACGCGGCGAAGCGCTTTGCGATCTCTTCTTCCTCGGCACCGGCCGTCACGACGAAACCGCCCACATAATCCGCAAGGCCGGTCGATGCCGGGGCGACGAAATCCGACAGCGCGACGTTCGGCCGCCCATCACGCTTGGAGAGCTGCTGGCGCAGCGTATAGAAGGTGGCAAGGTCCTGCTGGCGGTCCGACGACGCATAGAGGCGGATGTCGTCGCCCTCGGCATTGGCCGGCCAGAAGCCGACCACGGCCTGCGGCCGGAACCAGCCCTCCGCCACGATCCGCTCCAGCATGGCCTGCGCATCGGCATAGAGGTTGCGGGCCACCTCCCCCTGCGCCGGATCGTCCAGGATCTTCGGGAAGCGCCCCTTCAGCTCCCAGGTCTGGAAGAAGGGCGTCCAGTCGATATAGGGCACCAGATCGGCAAGGTCCCAATCGCGGAAGGTGCGCGTGCCGGTGAAGCTCGGCCGCACGGGCTGCCAGCTCGACCAATCCACCTTATGGGCGTTGGCGCGGGCCGCGGCGAGCGGCAGCCGCCGCTTGTCGGCCTCGGCCCGGGCATGCGCTTCCGCGACCTTGCGATACTCGGCGCGCACCGTGTCCATGTAGCTCGTGCGCGATTGCGGCGACAGGAGATTGGAGACGACACCGACGGCCCGGCTCGCATCCGTCACATAGACTGTTTGGCCGCGCCGGTAACGCGGGTCTATCTTGACGGCGGTGTGCACGCGGCTCGTCGTCGCCCCACCGATCAGGAGCGGGATGTCGAAGCCCTCGCGCTCCATCTCCGCCGCAACGCTGACCATCTCGTCGAGCGAAGGGGTGATCAGGCCGGACAGGCCGATAATGTCCACCTTCTCCTTGCGCGCCGTCTCCAGGATCTTCGTGCTCGGCACCATGACGCCCAGGTCGATCACCTCGTAATTGTTGCAGGCCAGGACGACGCCGACGATGTTCTTGCCGATATCGTGCACATCGCCCTTCACCGTCGCCATCAGGATGCGGCCCGCCGAGCGGCGTCCGCCGCCGGCGGCCTTCTCCTCCTCCATATAAGGCAGGAGATAGGCGACGGCCTGCTTCATGACGCGGGCCGACTTGACGACCTGCGGCAGGAACATCTTGCCGGCGCCGAACAGGTCGCCCACGATGTTCATGCCCGCCATCAAAGGGCCCTCGATCACGTCCAGCGGGCGCCTGGCCTCCAGCCGCGCCTCTTCCGTATCGGCATCGATGAATTCGGTGATGCCGTTCACCAGCGCGTGCGACAGGCGCTCCTGCACCGGCTTTTCGCGCCAGGACAGGTCCCGCGCCCTCGCCTCGCGCCCCGGCCCGCCCTTGAAGCGGGCGGCGATGTCCAGGAGCCGTTCCGTGGCGTCCGCCCGCCTGGCCAGAACGACGTCCTCGCAGGCGTCGCGCAGCTCCGGGTCGATGCTTTCATAGACGGCGAGCTGGCCGGCATTGACGATGCCCATGTCCATGCCGGCAGCGATGGCATGGTACAGGAACACGGCGTGCATCGCCTCACGCACCGGCTCGTTGCCGCGGAAGGAGAAAGAGAGGTTGGAGACACCGCCCGAAATATGGGTGTGGGGCAGCGTCTGACGGATCTGCCGGGCCGCCTCGATGAAGGCGACGCCGTAGCCGTCATGTTCCTCGATGCCGGTGGCCACGGCAAAGACGTTCGGATCGAAGACGATATCCTCGGGCGGGAAGTCCGCCTTCTCCGTCAGCAGCCGGTAGGCGCGGGTGCAGATCGCCACCTTGCGCTCCAGCGTATCGGCCTGGCCATCCTCGTCGAAGGCCATGACGACCACGGCCGCGCCATAGGCGCGCACCTTGCGGGCCTGTTCCAGAAAGGCGTCCTCCCCCTCCTTCATGGAGATGGAGTTCACCAGGGGCTTGCCCTGGACGCATTTCAGGCCGGCTTCGATGATGGAAAACTTGGAGCTGTCGATCATCACCGGGACGCGGGCGATGTCCGGCTCGGAGGCGATGAGGTTCAGATACTCCACCATGGCGCGCTCGGAATCGATGAGCCCTTCGTCCATGTTGATATCGATCACCTGGGCGCCGTTGGCGACCTGGTCCCGCGCGACATCGAGCGCGGCGGAAAAATCCCCTGCGGTGATCAGCTTGCGGAAGCGTGCCGACCCCGTGACATTCGTGCGCTCGCCCACGTTGACGAAGGGAATGTCGGGCGTGAGCGTGAAGGGCTCCAGGCCGGACAGGCACAGGCGCGGCTCGGCCGGCCCGAAGCTGCGCGGCGCCATGCCCGCCACCGCATCGGCGATGGCGCGGATGTGCTCGGGCGTGGAGCCGCAGCAGCCGCCCACGATGTTGACGAGCCCGTCCTGCGCAAAACCGCGCACCTGGGCGGCCATCATGTCCGGCGTTTCGTCATACTGGCCGAACTCGTTCGGAAGGCCGGCATTGGGATAGGCGCAGACGAAGGTGTCGGCCACCTTGGCCAGTTCCGCCAGGTGCGGACGCATGGCATCGGCGCCCAGCGCGCAGTTGAGCCCGATCGTGAAGGGGCGGGCATGGCGGACGGAATACCAGAAGGCCGTCGGCGTCTGGCCCGACAAGGTCCGCCCCGACAGGTCGGTGATCGTGCCGGAGATCATCAGCGGCAGGCGCTCGCCCCGGCGGGCGAAAATCTCCTCCGCCGCGAAGATGGCCGCCTTGGCGTTCAGCGTGTCGAAGATGGTCTCGACCAGGAGAAGGTCCGCGCCGCCATCCATCAGACCTTCGATCTGCTCGGCATAGGCGATGCGCAGCGTGTCGAAGCTCACCGCCCTGAAGCCCGGATTGTTCACATCGGGAGAGATGGAGGCTGTCCGGTTGGTCGGCCCGATGGCGCCCGCCACGAAGCGCATGCGCCCATCCGCCGCCTCTGCTCGCGCGCAGGCCCGCCGCGCGATGGCGGCGCCTTCGCGGTTCAGCTCATAAGCGACCTTCTCCATGCCGTAATCGGCCTGGGCGATGGTCGTCGCCGAAAATGTGTTGGTTTCCACGATGTCGGCGCCGGCCATCGCATAGGCGAAATGGATATCCTCGATCGCCTTGGGCTGGGTCAGGATCAGGAGGTCGTTGTTGCCGGCCAGGTGGCATTCGCACCCTTCGAAACGATGGCCGCGGAAATGCTCCTCCGACAGGCCGAGGCCCTGGATCTGCGTGCCCATGGCCCCGTCGAGGATCAGGATACGCTCACGCGCCGCCGCCATCAGCGCATCGCGCCGGCCGGCCGCTCCCTGCGGGCGGATCGCCTCTGCGAACAGACTGTCGGTGGATGCGGCCATGCGGAGTCTCCCTGCTGTCCGGCTTATATAAACCAATCCTTATATAATGAGAAGGCGGACTGCGCCGATGTGTGGCGGGCCGGCGCGCCATGCTATCCAGGTCATATGGAATCACCCTGCCGCAACATCTGTCACATCGATTCTCGCACGGGCCTGTGCGTCGGATGCCACCGAACGCTGGCAGAGATCGCCTCCTGGGCCTCGATGGCGGCGCAAGACCGACAGGCCGTCATGGCAGCCCTGCCCGCCCGGCAGCAGGAGGCCGACAAACCGCTCGATACGATCCACCAACAAAACAGTCGCAAAATTTTCACAATGGATATCATTTAACATTTGTATGTTTTCTGTATGGTGTTGCCGATGGCTGATTATCGCCGGCGGGGCCCATGCGCACATTCCTGTACGTAGTTCTGACCCTCGTGGGCGTCGCGTCCGGCTGGGCCGGTTACGTCACGCTCAACAACAATTTCGCCGAGGTGCTGCCGGGTGAACTTTACCGATCCGGCCAGCCGACGGGCGAGGATATCCACACCTATGCAGAACGGTACGGTATCCGCACCGTGATCAACCTGCGCGGCGCCCGCTCCAGCCTTGCCTATGAGGGAGAGGCTGCGGCGGCGGCGCAGGAGGGTATCGCCCTGATCGACTACCCCATCTCCGCCCGGACCGAGATCACCGAGGATCAGATGCGCGATCTTTTGGCGCTGATGCGGATGGCGGAGCGGCCGATCCTCATCCATTGCCGTTCGGGTGCGGATCGCACGGGCTTTGCGGTGGCGATGTACCTGCACGCCATAGCAGGGCAACCCAAGGAAGAAGCGGCGCAAGCCCTCTCTTTGCGTCACGGTCACATCGCGGTCCCGCTTCTGTCGAAGGCCTACGCGATGGACATCAGTTTCGCCCGGCTGGCGCCCGTGCTCAGCGCACGCAACTGAAGGCTCAGCCACGCACTCCGAGCCGCCGAGGGCCGAACAGCGCCGACACCATCAGGATGACGCCCGACAGGGTCGCAATCATACCCGCCGCCGAAACGCTGGCGCCCCAGCCGAGCGCCAGCGGCGCCTCGGCTGCCAGCACGAAACCGCCCAGCGCGGACAGGGCAGCGAAGGCGACGCTCCACAGGATCTGGCCGGACATCCGGTCCGTCATCAGCCGTGCCGCCGCCGGCGGACAGATGAACATGGCGATGACGATGATGGAGCCAACGGCCTCGAAGGCGGTGACGGCGACGGCGGCGGTGATCATCACCAGAAGAAACCCGGTCAAACGGGGCCACGCGCCGATGGTGACGGAATAGGCAGGGTCGAAGGTGGAGATGACGAGGCTGCGCCAGAAGACGATCAGAAAGGCGATCACGACGGCCAGCATGATGAAGAGGCGTGAAAGCTGGGGCGGCAGGTCGACCAGCGCCGCCGGGTCCAGAAGTGCGCCCCAGCCATAGCCGGAGAACCAGATCATGCTCTCCAGGCTGCCATAAAGCGCGTGCTCGACGTCCAGATGAACACCGCTCGTATCGCTCCGCTCGATCAGAAGAACACCGGCCGCGAACATGGCGGTGAAGACCGTGCCCATGGCGGCCGCGCCGTCCACGGTGCCGGTGCGGCGGATGAACTCGATCAGGAGCACCGACAGGACGGCCGCGACGGCCGCGCCGAGCAGCATGGGCCAGGCGTGCGTCGCGCCCGAGACGAGGAAGCCCATCACGATCCCCGGCAGGACGACATGGCTGATCGCATCGCCCACCAGGGCCTGGCGGCGCAGGACCAGGAAGTTGCCGACCAGCGCGCAGCTGACGGCGGCCAGAAGCCCGATGGTGAGCGGCGCCAGCGACAGAAAGACGAAATCCTCCATCATCGGGCGACGCTCCTGCGGGCCGACCGGCGCGACAAGGCGGCCGCCACCAGGCCGCGCCGCGGCGATGCGACGAGCGACAGGGCAAAGACGCCGAAGCTGATCAGCACGATCACCGCCCCTGTCGGCAGCGAAGGGCCGGATGCCGACAGGGCCGCGCCGGCATGGGCGGCAGCTGCGCCGATGGCGGCGGAGAGCACGGCCATCCGGCCGGCGTCGTCGGTCCAGAACCGGGCCGTCGCGGGCGGAATGATGGTCAGCGCGACAATGAGCACGAGCCCCGCCACGCGCAGGCCGATCACGGTGACGAGCAGAAGAATGAGCAGCATGGCAAGATCGGTCCGTCGGACGGGAATGCCGATGCTGGCGGCGTAGTTGGGATCGAAGGACACGATGGTGAAGGCCCGCCGCAGGAGGATCACGCCGAGCCCCGTCGCGGCAGCCGCCACTGCGATGGTGATGGCCTCGCTGCGCAGCATGGATGCGGTGGAGCCGAGAAGGAAGCCTTCGAGCCCCGCCTGCCCGCCCGTTTCCAGGGACTGGACCACCGTCAGAAGCACGACGCCGAGGCCGAAGAAGGAGGACAGGACGGCGCCGATGGCCGAATCCTCCGGCAACCGCGTGCGGCGCGTGAGCCAGTCCACCGCATAGAGGCCGAGAAACGCCGTCAGCGCCGCGCCGACCATCAGGCCCGGCAGAAAGCGGCCATCGCCGGTGGTCAGCGCCATGCCGATGAAGGCGAGCACCAGGCCCGGCAGGGTCGCATGGCTGACCGCATCGCTCATCAAGGCGCGCTTGCGCAGCATGACGAAGGAACCGATGCCCCCCGCCGCCGCGCCGAGCAGCGCGGCGCCAAGGCACACAAGAGCCGTATTGTAGCCGGCGGTGAAGGTCAGCGCGGCCAGAAAGGCGGACATGTCCATGACTGGCTACCCGGTCCGCGCCGTTGCCAGGCGTCCGCCATAGGCGACATCGAGCGTCTCGGGCGTGAAGGCCGTACCCACCGGGCCGGCGGCGATACGGCGGCGATTGAGGATCAGGACGTCGGTGAAGTAATCGGGCACGGTCGCAAGGTCGTGGTGGACGGCGATCACCGTCCGCCCTTCCGCCTTGAGCGATTGCAGGACCGATACGATCGCGCGCTCGGTTGCCGCATCGACCCCGGCGAAGGGCTCGTCCAGGATGATGAGCTCGGCATCCTGCGCCAGCGCGCGCGCCAGAAAGACGCGCTGCTGCTGGCCGCCGGACAGTTGGCCGATCTGACGCCCGGCAAAATCTTCCAGCCCGACGCGCCGCAGGCATTCCAGGGCACGGAGCCGGTCATGCCGCCGCACCAGGCCCAACAGGCCGAGCCGGCCGTAGAAGCCCATCATCACCACGCCGAGCGCGGAGGTCGGGAAATCCCAGTCGACGCTGGCGCGCTGCGGCACATAGGCGATCCGCCGTCGGGCGGACCGGAACGGACCGCCGAAAAACCGCGCTTGCCCGGATACGGGCACGACAAGGCCGAGCGCCGCCTTCAGGAAGGTGGACTTGCCGGCTCCGTTCGGCCCGATAATGCCGACCATGCCGCCGGCCGGCGCCGTGTAATCGACATCCTCCAGGACGACATTGCCATTATAGGCGACGGTCAGGCCCCGCACATCGAGCGGAGATTCGACCGTTTGCGGCATCGTCATGTGACCACCATCCATCCCGGTCCCCTCCCTCACAGGCCGGCCGCGCTGAGGCGGTCCTGCATGCCCCGGGCCGGGGCATCGCCGCCGAGCGCACGGGCAATCACCGTCACATTGTGGTCGATCATGCCGATATAGGTTCCCTCATAGGTGCCGGGCGCACCCATGGCATCGGAATAGAGCTCGCCCCCGACCCGCAGCGTATGGCCCCGCGCCGCGGCCCCTTCCACCAGGGCGCGGACATTGCGGTCCGACACGGAGCTTTCGACGAAGATCGCGCCGATGCGGCGGCTGACGAGTGTGTCGACGAGTTCCTCGATCTTGCGCAAGCCCGCCTCGCTGTTGGTGGAGATGCCCTGGATGCCGAGCACCTCGTAGCCATGTGCGCGCCCGAAATAGCCAAAGGCGTCATGCGCGGTGACGAGCACCCGGGCGCCCTCCGGCACGGTGCCGAGGACCGTGTCGCCATAATCGGCCAGCCGATCGAACTCGGCCAGTTGCCGCTGTGCGTTGGCGGCAAACTGCGCCCCGCCCGCTGGATCGAGTTCCATGAGCGCGTCACGCGCTGCCGTCACCACGCCGCGCCACAGGCGCGGATCCATCCAGACATGCGGGTCGTACTGGCCGGGATAAGACGGCGGCGACAGGAGCGCCTCCTTCGGCAGGGTTTCCGCCAGGGCGTAGACCGGCGTGCGCGCCTTCAGCCGCCCCATGAAATCGTGAAGCTGCGCTTCGAGGTTCAGCCCGTGCCAGAACACGGCGTCGGCACGCGCCATCTTGGCAATGTCGGAAGCCGTGGCGCGGTAGAGATGCGGGTCGACGCCGGGCCCCATCAGGGCGACCACCTCGACCCTGTCGCCCCCCACCTCGCGCACCGCATCGGCCACCATCCCCGTCGTCGCCACAACATGCAAAGGCTCGGCCGCCTGGCCGCGGCCCGGCGCGGCGAGAAGCACCAGGGCGACGAGACAGACCGCCAGCCGCGCGAGCATTCCCGCGCGGAACGGTTTCGAGCGGCCTGCACCCGCAAAAATCGGCATGGAAACACCTGTCTGAGATCTGTGTCAGACCTCAAACTAGTGTATTGCAAATGATTTGCAAGTGCAGATCAGGCAGAATCTTGCCATGCGGAAACGGCCCGTGTGACACTGTAGGTGTCAGCACGAGCCGTCGGCACATCGCAATGGAAATGGTGTGAAGACTGCCGGAGGCGGGCGTCAGCGCTTGCGCACGAACTCCGTGCGCAGCACAAGGCCCTTGATGCTCTCGAACTTGCAGTCGATCTCGTCCGGATTGTCGGTCAGGCGAATGGATCGGATCAGCGTCCCGCGCTTGATCGTCTGACCCGCACCCTTGACGTCGAGGTCCTTGATCAACACGACCTGATCGCCATCGGCCAGGATGTTGCCGGCGCTGTCACGGCTCACCGTGGTCGCGGCAGCGGCTTGCAGCTGCGCCATCTCGGAGGCCGGACGCCAATCGCCGGTCACTTCGTCATAGACGTATTCGTCGCTCATCCGCCCGCCACCTGCCGTTCCGTCTCGCACCGGGACATACGGAAAGTCAGCGGGCTTTACAATCCTCTGCAGTTTAACGGCCTGCACACCGTCGGCCATGCCCCAGACGCGGGGCAGGACCCTGTCAGCGCTTGATGGCGTAGTAGACGTCGGCATCGATGCCGGCGGCCCGCAGAGCGGCGCGGCTGGGACGGCGGCCGGCCTCGGCAGCAGCGCTGCACTCACGCACGCCGCCCAGGAAATCGGCGACATTGCGAAGGCGGGTGACGAAATTGCGTCCGGTCATGATCTGGTCTCTCCTCTTGTCTTGCATGCCCAATATGGGCTGACCCGACGACCGGGAGTAGACACAAGAAGAACGGGCAGGCATGCGCTCTGCGCATGCCTGCCCGCATTTCGGCACTTAGTAGGCGAAGCGTCTCAGCGACGCTCGGCCATGGCGAAGCGCACCCGCTCCTCGGCGGCCCGCAGGAACGCTTCCGACACATAGGTGAAGGACCGCTCCGCATCGCGCGTGTTCTCACCGCCCTCTTCCGGCTCCAGAAGGAAGACCAGGAAGGAACGGCCGGTCACCATGTATTCCGCCCCGAAGTCGAAGGACGGAAGATCGTCCATGTCGGGCTGGTTGGTGTCGATGACCGCCCGCCAGCAGACGCCGAGCGGCGCTTCCGGCAGCTTGAAGTTCACCACGTCGTCATGCGCATTCAGGATGATGAGCATGGTGGCGTCGGTGCCGGCCCGGCGCACGCCCTCCGATTGGGCCCGTCCGTCCAGGAGAACGCCGAAGCAGCGGGCACTCTCGTCGATCCAGTTGCCTTCCTCGAACTCGCTGCCCGCCGGGGTGATCCAGGCGACGTCCTTGACGCCCAGTTCCTCGTCATAGTCCCCATGCAGGAAGCGTCCGCGCCGCAGCATGGGAAGCGCCTGCCGCAGGCGGATCAGCTTCTGAACGAACTTGGCAAGGTCCCTGCCCTCGTCCGTGACGTCCCAGTCGATCCAGCCGATCTCGTTATCCTGCGCATAGGCGTTGTTGTTGCCGCCCTGCGTGCGGGCGAACTCGTCGCCCGCCAGGATCATCGGCGTCCCGCGGGAGAAGAGCAGCGTCGCAAAGAGATTGCGCAGCTGGCGGAAGCGCAGCGTGTTGATGTCCGGATCCTCGGTCGGCCCTTCTACCCCGTAATTGTAGGACAGGTTGTGCGAGTGACCATCGCGATTGTCTTCGCCATTGGCCTCATTGTGCTTGTCGTTGTAGCAGACGAGGTCGTGCAGCGTGAAACCGTCATGGGCGGTGATGAAGTTGACCGACGCCCACGGCTTGCGACCCCGATGATCGAAGATATCGGCCGAGGCGCTGATCTTGTTGGCGATCTTCGGCACCATGCCTTCATCGCCCCGCCAGTAGCCGCGCACCGTATCGCGGTAGCCGTCGTTCCACTCGGCCCAGCCGGGCGGGAAGCGACCGACCTGGTAGCCGCCGGGCCCGCAATCCCATGGCTCGGCGATCAGCTTGACCTGACTGAGCAGCGGGTCCTGCTGGCAGGCGTGCAGGAAGGAGGATTCCTCCGAGAAGCCGGTCGGCTCGCGCGCCAGAATGGTGGCGAGGTCGAAGCGGAACCCGTCCACGCGCATTTCGCCCGCCCAGTAGCGAAGGCTGTCCATGACCATCTGCATGACGCGCGGATGGCTGGTGTTCACCGTGTTCCCGGTGCCCGTATCGTTGATGTAGTAGCGGGCCTGGTCCGGCATGAGCCGGTAATAGGTCGAGTTGTCGATACCCTTGAAGGAGATCGTCGGCCCAAGCTCGTTGCCTTCGGCCGTGTGGTTGTAAACCACGTCCAGGATCACCTCGAGCCCGGCATGGTGGTAGGCCGACACGAATTCCTTGAACTCGTTGACGAAGGGGCTCGTCAGATAGCGCGGCGCCGGGGCGAAGAAGCCGAGCGTGTTATAGCCCCAGTAATTGTGCAGCCCCTTGTCGACCAGATAGCTGTCATCCAGGAAGGCGTGGATCGGCAGGAGCTCGACGGAGGTGACGCCGAGGCTTCGGATGTAGCGGATCACATCGGCATTCATCAGCCCGGCAAAGGTGCCCCTGTCGTGGTCGTTGACCGAGGGGTGCTGCTGCGTGAAGCCCTTGACGTGGGTCTCGTAGAAGATGGTCGATTCCCAGGGGATGCGCGGGCGCCGCTCGTCGCCCCAGGTGAAGGCGGGGTCGACCACGCGGGCCTTGGGCACGAAGCGGGCGCTGTCCCGATCGTCGAAGGACAGATCCGCGTCGTCGGAGCCGATCGTATAACCAAAGATCGCGTGGTCCCAGGTCAAGTCGCCCACATGGGCCTTGGCATAGGGGTCCAGCAGCAGCTTGTTGGGGTTGAATCGATGGCCGGCATCGGGCTCGTAGGGGCCATGGACGCGGTAACCATAGATCGTTCCGGGGCGCGCTTCGGGCAGGTAGCCGTGGAAGATCTCGTCCGTATATTCCGGCAGCTCGATGCGCTCGATCTCCGTTTCGCCATTGGCGTCGAAGAGGCAGAGCTCGACCTTGGTGGCCGTGGAGGAGAACAGCGCGAAATTCACGCCGATCCCGTCCCAGGTGGCCCCGAGGGGGTAGGGTCGGCCGGACTGGATCCGCGTCTTTCGGACGGCGGGTGCGGCGGGTTTCTTTTGCAGGGCGATGGAAGGCGGGGTACGAACGTTCACGGGCGTTCTCGGCTCTCGTCGTGGGAGACGAACTGAAAGCCCGGTCGAGCCCTTTTAGTTCCCGCGACCTGGCACTTAACCAAGCAACCGTCGCGCACCCCTGTGAGGCCCGTGGTTTCCTTCGGCGCGCGCCTCCTGTAAGCGACAGGATGCGGACCGGCCGATGCCGGTTTTCCCCTATCAGAGGAGCCTTCATTCGATGAGCATTCGCAGGATCGAGCCCGGCAAGCGCATGAGCATGGGCGTCGTGCACGGCAACACCGTCTACCTGGCCGGCCAGGTCGGCAATCCGGACGAGGACGTTGTGGGCCAGACCCGCACCATCCTGGCCGAGATCGACCGTCTTCTGGCGGAAGCGGGAACCGACAAGTCGCGGCTTCTCTACGTGCAGATCTGGCTCGCCGACATGAACGACTTCGCGGCCATGAACTCGGTCTGGGACGCCTGGGTCGATCCGGCGAACCCGCCAGCCCGCGCCACGGGCGAGGCACGCCTGGCGGCGCCGGCCTACAAGGTCGAGATCATCGTGACTGCGGCTCTGTAAAGCCACGCCATCTTGAGGCAGGGCGCCGCCGGTTCCGGCGCCCTGCCCGCACCGGTCAGCCTCAGGCTTTTGCGGCGGGATAGAGCGTCCAGCGAATGGGCCGGAGCGCCAGCTCCAAACCGGGGTCGGCGGTCACCTCGGCCGGCAGCTCGACTTCGAGGCGCCGGCGACTGTCTCCCGGAAGAGATATTTCAGCGAAGCGTGAACGCCCGGCGCGGCGCGACACGGCGATCGGTCCGCGTATGGGCCCATCGTCGCCCACGATTTCCAGATCGTGCGGGCGCATGTACATGTGCCACGATCCGTCCTGCTCGGTCGTTTCGCCGAGCACATGGCCGGCAAAGGCGATCTTGCCGTCCCGCACATCCACCGGCAGGATGTTGGACTGGCCGATGAAGGTGAAGACGAATGGGCTTGCCGGGCGGTCGTAGATATCGTCGCCCGAACCGACCTGCTCGATGCGGCCCTGGCTCATCACCACGACGCGATCGGCCAGTTCCACCGCTTCCTCCTGATCATGCGTGACGAAGACCGTCGTATGGCCCGTCTTGTCGTGCAGCTCCCGCAGCCAGCGGCGCAGATCCTTGCGCACGCGCGCATCGAGCGCACCGAAGGGCTCGTCCAGGAGCAGCATGCGCGGCTCGATGGCGAGCGCCCGCGCCAGCGCCACGCGCTGGCGCTGCCCGCCGGAAAGCTGCTGCGGATACCGGTCCGCCAGGCCCGAAAGCTGGACGAGGTCGAGGAGCTCCAGCGCCCGCTTGCGGATCTCTGCGCCGGCCGGCCGATCCCGCCCTTTGCGCACGCTGAGCCCGAAGCCGATATTGTCCGCCACACTCATGTGCTTGAACAGGGCGTAATGCTGGAAGACGAAGCCCACATTGCGCTCCTGGACGCTCTTGTGGGAGGCATCCTCGCTGCCGAACAGGATGCGCCCCTCCGTCGGCATTTCGAGCCCGGCGATCAGGCGCAGAAGCGTCGTCTTGCCGCTGCCCGACGGGCCCAGAAGCGCGATCAGCTCACCCGAACGGATATCGAGGTTGATATCGTTCAGCGCGTGGAAACCGTTGAATTGCTTATGGATGTGCTTGAGGTGAATATCCATCCTGCGACCCTTCAGTGTCCGTTGCGGCCCGATGCGGCGAGGTCGCCGGCATAGCGCCATTCAAGCAGCGTCTTCACGCCCAGCGTCACGAGCGCCAGGAGCGCCAGGAGCGTGGCGACGGCGAAGGCCGCCGAGAAGGCGTACTCGTTGTAGAGAATCTCGACATGCAGCGGCATGGTGTTGGTGAAGCCGCGAATGCGCCCGGAAATGACGGACACGGCGCCGAACTCACCCATGGCGCGCGCATTGCACAGGAGCACGCCATAGAGCAGCGCCCAGCGTATGTTGGGCAGTGTCACGCGGAAGAAGGTCTGCCACCCGCCTGCGCCGAGAGAGATCGCCGCTTCCTCGTCACCGATGCCCTGTTCCTGCATCAAGGGGATGAGCTCGCGCGCCACGAAGGGCAGCGTCACGAAGACCGTCGCCAGGACGATGCCCGGCAGCGCGAAGACGATCTGCAGCCCGAGCGGCTGGATCAGCGGCAGGAAGTAGCCCTGCGCACCGAAGAGGAGGATGAAGACGAAGCCCGCAATCACCGGAGAGACCGAGAAGGGCAGATCAATGAAGGTGATCAGGAGGCTCTTACCGGTAAACTCGAACTTGGCGATCGCCCAGGCCGCGGCCACCCCGAAGACGAGGTTGAGCGGAACGGAAATGGCGGCGACGAGCAGGGTCAGCTTCATGGCCGCCACTGCATCCGGCTCGGTGATGGCCTGCCAGTACATGGCAACGCCGTTGCGGAACGCTTCCACGAAGACGGCCACGAGCGGCAGGAACAGGAAGAAGCCCAGGAAGGCGAGTGCCGTCCCGATCAGCACCCATTTGACCACGGGGCTTTCGGTCGTCACGCCACGGTGGTGATCGGTCTCAGGCACCATGGCCATACCTCCTGCGGCTCCACGCCTGGATCAGGTTGATGACGAGCAGCATGGCGAAGGAGATCATCAGCATCAGCGCGGCGACGACCGTGGCCCCGCTGTAATCGAACTCCTCCAGCCGGATCACGATCAGCAGCGGCGCGATCTCCGAGACATAGGGAATGTTGCCGGCGATGAAGATGACGGAGCCATACTCCCCCACCGACCGCGCCAGCGCGAGCGCAAAGCCCGTCAGGAGGGCCGGCAGGACGGAGGGCAGGATGACGCGTCGCACGATCTGGCGGCGGTTGGCGCCCAATGTGGCAGCCGCCTGTTCGAGCTCGGCATCGAACTCTTCCAGCACCGGCTGCACGGTCCGCACGACGAAGGGAAGCGAGACGAAGGTCAGCGCCACCACGATGCCGAGCGGCGTATAGGCGATGCGCAGCCCGCCCGCCCCGAACAGCCCGCCCAGCACCGAGCCGGGCGCGAAAAGCTGGCCGACCCAGCCGTTCGGCGCGTAGAGCGCCGTCAATGCGATGCCGGCCACGGCGGTGGGCAGCGCAAAGGGAAGATCGATCACGGCATCGACCGCCCGCCGGCCGGGGAAACGGTAGCGCACCAGCACCCAGGCGATGAGAAAGCCGAACACGGCATTCAGGCACGCCGCGGCCAGCGACGCCCCGAAGGACAGGCGCAGTGCGCCCAGGACGCGCGGATCGCTCGCATGGGCGAAAAATTCGGAAGGGCCGATGCTGGCGCTGCGCAGCACCAGCGCCGACAGCGGCACCAGTACGACAAGCCCCAGATAGGCGAGCGTGAACCCCATGGCCAGGCCGAAACCGGGAATGACGCTCGGCTGCTTGAAGGCTTTTCGCCGCGTCATGGGCGCCCTTGTGACTGTTCGACCGGCGGCATCCGTGCGGATGCCCCGGCCGAGTTCTGTTTGAATCGTATCGTGCAAAGTGTGGCCCAAGACGCGTACGGATAAAAGGGGCGCGGTGCCCGGCCCGCCTTTGGCGGGCCGGCTTCGAGCGCCAGCTTACTGGGCCGGCTTGTAGATCTGGTCGAAGGTGCCGCCATCTCCGAAGTGCTCGGGCTGTGCCTTGGCCCAGCCGCCGAACTGCGCGTCGTCGATCGTCACGAGTTCCAGCTTGGGGAAGCGCTCGAGTTCGGCCTTGTCCGTCACCTTCTCAGGCTCGGCGGGGCGGTAGAAATGCTTGGCCGCGATGGTCTGGCCTTCCTGCGAGTAGAGATATTCCAGATAGGCCGTCGCCACGGCGCGTGTGCCCTTGGCGTCCACATTGCCGTCCACCACGGTCACCGGCGGCTCCGCCAGGATCGAGACGGAGGGCACGACGATCTCGAACTGATCCGGCCCGAGTTCCTCGAGCGCCAGGAAGGCCTCGTTTTCCCAGGCGAGCAGAACGTCGCCGATGCCGCGCTGGACGAAGGTCGTGGTGGAGCCGCGCGCGCCCGTGTCGAGCACCGGCACGTGGCGGTAGAGTTCGCCCACGAACTCCTTCGTCTTGGCCGCATCGTTGCCGAAGGTCTTGTTGGCATAGGCCCAGGCGGCCAGGTAATTCCAACGGGCGCCGCCGGAGGTCTTCGGATTGGGGGTGATGACCTGGACATCGTCCTTGACGAGATCGCCCCAGTCCTGGATCGCCTTCGGATTGCCCTTGCGGACCAGGAAGACGATCGTCGACGTGTAGGGCGCGGAATTGTGCGGCAGGCGCCCGCGCCAGTCGGCCGGGATCTTGCCGGTGGCGGCGGCGATGGCGTCGATATCGGCCTCCAGGGCCAGCGTCACGACATCGGCGTCGAGCCCGTCGATCACGGTCCGTGCCTGAGCGCCCGAGCCGCCATGCGACTGGCGGATGGCGACGGTGTCGTTCCCCTCCGCCGTCCAGTGCTTCAGGAAGGCCGCGTTGTAATCGCGATAGAGTTCGCGCGTCGGATCGTAGGACACGTTCAGGAGCACGCCCTGCGCGGCGGCCGGCACCAGCAGCGCGGCGGCAAGGCCGAGCTGCAGGCCGACGGTGCGGAGGCGGGAAGCGATACGGATCATGCGGTCATCCCCTCGAAAATCTATCAATCTAGTAGGGAATAATCCTTGCTCCTCGCGCACTGTCAATCGACCGGCAATAGAACGCAACAGCCGTTGCGGCCGGGCCGGCCAGCGCGAAACAGCCGCCCTGCGCAAGGTGCCGAACGTGGAATTCCAGCCTCAATCAGGACGGGGCGCGGCTCAGGCCGACAGCGGCAGAGGCGGCGTTCGCCCCGTCTCTTCCAGCTCCCACTCGGCGCTCCATGCGCCACCACGGCGCGTGACGACCAGGTAATTACGATCTGCAATATAGGGCATGCGCCGCCCCGGCAGCGGCAGGATGCGGATCGGCCGCCCGCGCAAGGGTGATTCTCCGAGCCGCGACAGCAAGCTCAAGGCCAAGGGAAAGGCCATTGGCGGCTTGGGATGGGTGATGCCGGAGGCCACGAGCTGATGCAGCGTCGTGCCGTCCTCAAGGCGCATTTCGGCGCGGGTTGCCAAATGGATCTCGCCCGAAATGACGACCAGCGGCCGGTGCCCGCTCACCGCTTCGCGCTCCAGCGCGCTCAGGAAGCGCCGCCACTCCTCGCGGTGGCCTCGGCTCTGCCACTGGTCGCGCAGGTCGTCCTCGTATTTCTGGGCCCGGGGCATCCGGTCCATCACGGCCTCGACGAGGCTGAGACGCGGGCCGAGCGCCGGCACGCTCGAGACAACGATCATCGCCTCGCCCTCCGGCGCCAAAGCCAGCGAACGCTCGAAGGCGGCCCAGCCTTCCGGCCCCATGACGCGGTCCGGCTGGCGCTCGCTGCGCAGATCCGGCAGGCTGATCGTCAGCCCGGGGAACCGCGCGGCATGGGCGAGGCTCCTGCCTGTCGGGTCGAGGCAGGTCTGCGGAAGCGCGTCGTCCGCGCCGCCGAGCTGGAACAGCACGAACATGCGCCGCGCGACGCGGAAGATCCCTTGCGCGATCGCACTCTCCTGCAGCGCCTGCGGGTGGCTGCCCCAGCCGTCGAAGATGTCGTGATCGTCCCAGATCATCAGCGAGGGCACCCGCGCGAAGAGGTGGGCCGCGGCCGGCTGTGTCAGCGTGTCCATGTAGCGCTGGAAAAACCAGGCGCTGACGGCCGCCTCCATCTGCGGCGTGAAGGGAAGATCCTGCCGCCGCCCGGGCTCCTGCGCGGCCCAGCGCGCCACGTCCGGATGGCTTTCCACCGCCTCGTCGGCATAGAGCTGATCGCCGCCATGCAGCATGAGGACGAAGGGCCGCTCCTCATGCTCCGCCTTGAGGCGCCGCCACATGACGTCGCGCCCGTCATGGCCGCGCGCGCCATCGCCATGCTCCTGCCCGTTGCAGGACACGAAGGCCAGCCGCAAATCGCCCGTCATGTCGGTGCGCACGGGATAGAAGGTGCCGTCCAGTGTGTAGCCGGCGCCGGGCCCGACAGGCAGGACCAGCTCCGCCGTCAGCACCGCATGGCCTTCCAGCGTGGCGGCACGGCGGAAGGTGACCGGCACACCACCGCATTCCAGTTCCGGCGCCATTGCCCCTTCGGCGGTCACGACGAGCAGAGTTGCCCTGGCGTCAGCCGCGTCCGCGCCGCGCGCGAAGAGAACCGGACCTGCAACGATCATGCCTTGCACCTGCCACCGTCAACCATGGGTCTGGCCCATGTCGGTAGCCACGCGCAAACTTCAAGGTGCCGGCTGCTGGATGACCCGGCCATCCTCGGGCGCGAACCACACTTCGACAGGCGCTCCCTGCGCCGGCGGCGGCACGGTCGGGTCGTTGAACATGTCGATCAGCGCGGTCCCCCCGGCCGTCGCCACGCGCAGCCGAACGACCGAGCCCAGGAAGGCGACCTGCTCGACCTTCCCGTCGAGCCGGCTCGTGCGGCGGTGCGACGGCGCCAGCGACAGGGCTTCCGGCCGCAGGGCCAGCGTGACCCTGGACCCTGCGGGCGCATCGAGGTCCGGAACGCGGATGGACTGCGCGCCGAGCGTCAGCGCGCCGTCCGGCCCGGCCTCGGCGTCCAGGAGGCTCAGATTGCCGACGAAGGATGCGACGAAGCGGCTGGATGGGCGGTTGTAGATTTCGAACGGCGTGCCGACCTGCTCGATCCGCCCTTCGCTCATCACGACGATCCGGTCAGACATGGACAGGGCCTCTTCCTGGTCATGCGTCACATAGATCGTGGTGATGCCGAGCTCCTGCTGCAGGGCCCGGATCTCGTCCCGCAGCGAAACGCGGATCTTGGCATCCAGCGCCGACAGCGGCTCGTCCAACAAAAGGACACGCGGGCGCACGGCGATGGCGCGTGCCAGCGCAACGCGCTGCTGCTGCCCGCCGGAGAGCTGATAGGGGTAGCGGTCGGCGACATGCGGCAGCTTGATCATGGCAAGCATCTCGCGCACCCGCGCGTCGATCTCGGCCCGCGGCTCGCCCGCCACCTTCAGCCCGAAGGCGACGTTTTCCGCGATGGTCAGGTTCGGAAACAGCGCATAGGACTGGAACACCATGCCGATCTGCCGGCGATTGGGCGGCAGCGGGCCGACATTCTCGCCGGCAATGTGGATCTGTCCGCTGTCGGGCGTTTCGAACCCGGCCACCATGCGCAGCGTGGTGGTCTTGCCGCAGCCCGAAGGCCCGAGGAAGGAGATGAACTCCCCGCGCTCGACCGACAGGTCGAAGCCATGGACGACAGGCGTCCCGCCATAGGTCTTGCGGACGCCCGACAGGGTCAGGAAGCTCATGGTTGCTCGGTCCTTTCGCGGCGGCGGAACAGGCGGCGCGGGGCGCGGGGCGCAGCACCCGCGATCCCGCCCTGGCGGCGTCCGCCCACGACGTTCAACATGGCCATCGATGCCCAGGTCACGGCGAAGGCGATCATGGCGAGCGCCGCCGGCTCATAGGCACGATTGGCGCCGACAAGTTGCAGATAGGGCCCGAAGGCCGGACGGTTCAGAAGGCTGGCGATGACGAATTCGCCGATGACGATGGCGAAGGTCAGGAAGGCGCCGGACAGGACGGCCGGGCGCACATTGGGCAGGATCACCCGCCACAGGACCGTCCCCCGCCGCGCGCCGAGGCTTTCGGCCGCTTCCGTCAGCGTTCGGATATCGATGGCGGCCATGCCCGTATCGACGGCGCGGTACATGTAGGGAAGCGACAGGACCACATAGCCGAAGATGAGCAGGATGTTGGTGCCCCAGATGCTGCCCGTGAAGGGCAGAAAGGAGGAAGAGTTGTAGAGGCGCAGATAGCCGAATACGATGACGATGGGCGGGATCACCAGCGGCAGGAGGGTGACGAACTCCACGACCGGACGCAGCCGCGGCAGCTTGAGCCGCACCCAATAGGCGGTCGGCACGACCAGAAGTGCTCCGAGCGCGATGGTGGACAGCGCGGCGATGACCGAGAAGCCGAATGTCTCCCGGAAACGCGGATCGGCAAAGACGACGCGGTAGGCCTCGAAGCTCCATTGCCCGCGCAGCATGGACAGGGAGAACTGGAAGGTCGCCACCAGCGGCAGCAGGAAATAGAGCGCGCCGATCAGGACGGCGATCCAGGGTCCGATCCGGCGGAACGTCATTTGAGCCACCTTTCGGCCCGCGTGCGCAGCCAGATATAGAGGATGTTCGAGCAGCCGGTCACGAGGATCATTCCGACCGCTAGGGCATAGCCCAGATTGGGATTGTACAGGACGTCCCCGCGGATCTGCGCATAGAGCAGGATAGGCACGATGTTGAGCGAGGAGCCCGTCAGCGCATAGGCCGTGGCGATGGCCCCGAAGGCATTGGCAAAGAGCAGGAGGAAGCAGCCGAGCAGGCTCGGCGCCAGGACCGGCAGCACCACCATGCGCCAATATTGCCAGCGCGAGGCACCCAGAATCGATGCAGCCTCACGCCACTCTTTCTTCAAGCCGTCCAGCGCCGGGGCGATGATGAGCACCATCAACGGGATCTGGAAGTAGAGATAGGTGATCGTCAGGCCCCAAAAGGACAGGAGGTTGAAGCCCAACCGGTAGATGTTGACGCCGAAGGCCTCGTTCAGAAAAACGGTGACGAGGCCGATCCGCCCCAGCGTCGCCAAAAAGGCGAAGGCCAGTGGAATGCCGGCGAAGTTCGAGGCGACGCCGGAAAAGGTCGTCACCGTCGGACGCACCCAGCGCGGCAGATTGCCGTGCACGATGGCATAGGCCAGGAAAAAACCGATCAGCGCGCCGAAGGCCGCGGAGGCCAGGCTGATGCGAATGGAAATCCAGTAGGCCGCCATGATCTGCGGCTGCAGGAGCCCGATCATGTTCTGCAGCGTGAAGTTGCCTTGCGGATCCTGGAAGGCGCCGACCGCCAGGTAGAGCGTCGGGCCGATCAGGAACAGAAGCGCGAACAGAAAGAAGGGAATGACGCCCAGGAGCGCCAGCGAAGGCCTGCGCGCCACAGCGCCTGCAGCAATGCCGGACGCCGGGGCAAGGTCGGCTGGTTGGCTCGAGGACATCCGATCCCTTTTCCTTCAGGACAAACGACAGGCAGGACGAAACGACCGCGCGGGACAGGATGACGGGGCGGGCGCTCGGCCCGCCCCCTCGATCGATCCGGCCTTACTGGACGTTGGCGCCCACGACCTGGTCCCACTGCGCCGTGATGATGGCCTTGGCCTCGTCCTGCTCGGCGACGCTCGGGAACTTCGCCTTGGAATAGGCCTCGGCCGGCGGCAGACGGTCCAGCATCTCCTGCGGAATCTTCCCGGCCTCGGCCATGGCGTTGAAGCGGATCGGGTGGCAATAGCCCTTCAGCCAGCCGAGCTGCCCGGCATCGGAATAGAGATACTCCATCCACAGCTTCGCAGCGTTGGGGTGCGGCGCGAAGGCGCTGATGGCCTGCACGTAGACGCCGGCCACGACGCCGGTCTGCGGCACGATGACCTCGACTTCCGGATTGCCCGCCAGCGTATCGCGCCCGGACAGGGCGTTATAGTCCCAGCGGATCATGATGGGCGTCGTGCCCTGCGCCAGCGAGGCCGGCTTGCCGATGACCGGCACGAAATTGCCGGCGGCGTTCAGCTCCTTGAAGAACTGCAGCCCGGCCTCGGCGATCTCGCTCGGCGAGCCGTCCGGCTTGCGTGACAGACCGGCCGCATAGACGGCCTGGATGGCCTGCGCCGACACGCGCGGATCACCCGCCAGGGCGACCGAATTGGCATAGTCTGGCTTCAGGAGGTCTTCCCAGTCGGCCGGAGGGGTCTCGACGATGTCCTTGTTCACCTCAAACGACAGGACGCCGTAATAGTCGCCGTACCAGTAGCCATCGGCATCCTTGGTGTCGGCGGGGATTTCGTCCCAGGTGGCGACCTTATGCGGCTGCAGAAGGCCCTCTTTCTTCGCGGCTGGGCCGAAGGACAGGCCCACATCCAGGACGTCCGGCGCCTGCGGGCCGGTATTGCCCTTATTGGCCTTGACCGCCTCGATCTCGTCCGCCGAACCGGCATCCGGGTTCAGCTCGTTGACGGTGATGCCGTACTTGTCCTTGAAGCCGGCAATCACTTCGCCGTAATTGCACCAGTCGTGCGGCAGGGCGATCGTGGTGAGCTGCCCTTCCTGCTTGGCGGCGGCGACGAGCGCCTCCATCGAAGCATCCTGCGCCTGCGCGGCACCGGCCGAGATGGCCATGAGCGCGACCATCGATATCGAACGTTTCAGAATCGTCTTCACCCGTTTTCCCCTCGCCCCGTTGCGCAAGGCCCCTGCCCGCGCCGACCGTTGAACGCGCCGCGTGTTTAGGCTGCCCCCATGACACTCGCGTGACGGTTGAATGTCCTTTCAACCGCGCCGCTTCAGGGGTCAGAGAAGCTTGTTCCCAATTTCTGTGCAAGCGAAAAAGATTGGCACGGCCGGTTTGGATGAATGACGATCGTCTTCGCATCGTCGATGCTCGTACCCCGCAGTGGTTTGGACGTCTTGACCCGTTCTTCTGGAGCGGACCGGCTTGGGCCGGGATCAAATTTGCAACTGGCCGGATTGCCGAAACTGACTTCTGAAGCCGGCTGCGGCAGTGCTTCCTGAGAACAAGTGATCTATGAGCGCATCGAATCCAACGCGAGCGCCAACGCTGATGACTGAAGAAGCAACCCCATTACAGCTACCGTCAGAGGGCGATGGGCCCATAACCCGGCAGAGCAGGACGAAAGCTCGCCAGCAAAACGAACGGATCAAGCTTGCTTCTTCAGTTTGCAACAGCATCGCGCTGGCGATCTTCGCATTGGTAGCCTTAAGGCTCCTTCTTGACCCGACAGCGCAACCGCCAGGTCGCTACGTCATTGTCATGGCAGTAGGCATCGTAGTGGCATTGGAAGCGGTCGCGTTCTATATTCTAGGTCTATTGAAGGCGGAGAGCTGAAATGCCCAACATGGACCCGCTGATTTGGATTTCGTTGTTCGGCTTAGGCATAGGCGCGGCAGCGTTGGCGTTTGCCGAGATTTCGAGCCGTCGCTATGACCGTAAGTATGGTAGCCGCAAAGGCTGAAGCGCCACTCGAAAAACCAGCCCAGACTTCAACAAAAGGGGGGCGCCGGTCGACGGCGCCCCCCTTTTTCCGTTTGTACGCCGGCCTGTGGCCGCGCCGTCATTCCTTGCCGGCGCTGTGCCGGCTCTTGATCAGGCTGGCGACGGTGGTGACGACCAGG
>NZ_BBWR01000006.1 GCF_001463905.1 Aureimonas frigidaquae | reverse complement strand
TCTGGTCGTCACCACCGTCGCCAGCCTGATCAAGAGCCGGCACAGCGCCGGCAAGGAATGACGGCGCGGCCACAGGCCGGCGTACAAACGGAAAAAGGGGGGCGCCGTCGATCGGCGCCCCCCTCTCTTTTTTGCCGGGTTGGATAGCGCTCTTACTGCATGCCGAGTTCGATCCCGGTCTCGTCGATCAAGGATTTCCATTTGTCCATCTCGGCACGGATGAAGGTGCCGAAGGCTTCCGACGTCGTGTGGATCGGCTCCACACCCATTTCGGTGAGCCGCCCGGCCACTGCGGGATCGGCCATGGCCTCCCCCATCGCTGCGTTGAGGCGCTCTATGACAGGCTCCGGCGTTCCGGCCGGCACCAGGAAGCCGAACCATGCCGTCGCCTCGAAATCGTCGATGCCCGCCTCCTGCATGGTGGGCACATCGGGCAGGCTCGGCGCGCGGGATGCGGTGGTGACGGCCAGGGGCTTCAACGTCCCGCGGGCCAGATGCGGCGCAAGCGGCACGATATTGTCGAACATCACGTCGGAGCGCCCGGAGATCAGGTCCGTATGCGCCTGGGCGCTGCCGGCATAGGGCACGTGGAGCATCTCCACACCGGCCAGCGACTGGAACAGTTCCCCGGACAGATGGTGGGTGGTCCCAATCCCGGAAGAGGCGAACATGATCTCGCCGGGCCGCTCGGTGGCAAGCGCCTTCAGCTCGGCCACCGTGTCGACGCCGAGCCCGGGATTGGCGACGAGCACCAGCGGCGTGACGGCGAATTGCGACACCGGAACAAGGTCCGTCAGGGCATCGAAGCTTTGTTGATGGGTAAAGGGCGTGATGGCATAGGCGGCGGAGGCGAGGGTCACCGTATGGCCGTCCGGCTCGGCATGGACGCCTGCCGTCGTGCCCACGCTGCCGCCCGCTCCGGGGCGGTTCTCCACGATGATCGACTGCCCGAGGATCGATCCCAGGCGCTGGCCGATGATCCGCACGATGACATCCGAGGCCTGCCCTGCCGGGAAGGGAACGATCACCGTCACCGGCTTGGTGGGGTAGTCCAAGGCCTCTGCCCGCCCATGCGGAACGAGGGCCGTTGCGAGCGCGCCGGCAAGCGCGCAGGTGATGACGAGATGTTTCATCGATCCTCCCAGATCATTCTGTTGCTTCGTCCTCCCGGGCCGGCGGGGCGTTCAGGCCGCGCCGGCCAGTTCCGCCGCGTGGATCGGCACGCCACTGTCGCGCAGGATCTTCTGGACCTTGTCGATCGGCACGTCGCGCACGCTGGTCCCCTCGTCGATCGCGACGGCCGCCGCCACGCCGGCGGCCTGACCCGTCGCCATGCAGGCGGGCATGTTCCGGCTGCGCGCATGCGCATCGTGATCGGCCGAGATGCAGCGCCCGGCCACCAGCAATTGCTCGACGCCTTTCGGGACCAGGGTCCGGTAGGGAATTTCGTAGGCATCCAGCCCGCGGAAATCGACGTCGCCGCCGCGCGGCTCGTGAATGTCCAGCGCCGAGGTATCGGCCGCGATACTGTCGGCAAAATGCGTGCCGCCCAGGACGTCCGGACCGGTCAGGACGTAGTCGCCCTGGATATGACGGGTTTCCCGCACGCCGAGCACGGGCGCGATCTGCAGGATGCGCGACGCCTCGAAACCGGGCACGCGTTCGATGAGGAAGGCCGCCACGGCCTCGATCTGGCGGTAGCATTCCACGATGGCCGCAGTGAACTCGGCATGGTCGAACACGTCGACGCCCATCACCCGCGTGGCATTCACATACATCAGGCCCCCGGCGGTCTTGAGCGTGATGTTCTCACGCTGGAGGCTGACGCCGGTTTCCCGTCGATAGGCCAGGAGCGCGCGGTTGAAGCCGGTCAGCCACAGACCGAAATCCAGCCCTTCCGGGGTCTCCGGTATGGAGCGGGCGGGAATGTCGTCGCTGTTGCGGGCCCAATCCGCCAGACGGGCGATGTCGACGCCGCTCATGGTGAAATACATGGAGACCGGCTGCGTCGTTTCCTCCGCATCGCCCGCGCCCATGATGAAGGGCGCGCCGGCATGGGCGGCGATGTCGGCATCGGCCGAACAGTCGATCACCACCTTGGCCGCGATGAACTGGCGGCCGGACTTGCCCTCCACGACGACGCCGGTCGTGCGTCCACCCTCCACGATGGGGCAGGATACGAAGGTCTCGAACAGGATGTCCACGCCGCAATCGACACAGAGCCGCGTGAGCAGCATCTTCATGGTTTCCGGATCGCAGGGCGAAGCGATCTTCACATCCGACGTCTTGGTCAGGGCCATGTAATCCGCGCCGGCGCCACCCGCCGAACGGGCAAGGTTCCAGACCTCCAGCGGCAGGCCGCCGTTCAGGGCGCCCGATGGCTTGGTGTTGAGGCCGAGGGTGAGATTGCCGCCGAGGGAGCCGAAGCGCTCGATCAGGACCACCCTCTTGCCCTGGCGGGCCGCGGCGATGGCTGCGAATGGCCCGGTCGTTCCGCCGCCCACCACGACGATGTCGGTTTCCATCAGGCAGGGAATGTCCCGCGCGCTTTCGCGGTAGGTCCTGGCGGTGGCGGTGTCGAGCATGCGGCTCTCCTTGCTTTCCTAATAAAACAATGCTTTTTATAAGAACCAGCATTTCGTGATGCCTGCTGCCTGTCAAGGGCGCGGCATGGTGCAGCGCAGCGTTTGGCGTGGCGCCTTCGATGCGCTAAGGCGGACAGGATCAGGCAGCGGGGTCGAGCCCATGGTGGATACGCAAGAGCGCTATATCGTCCCGGCTTTGCGGCGCGGCCTGGCAATCCTGCGCATGTTCGACCGCGCGCGGCGCGTCGTGACAGTGCCCGAGATGAGCCGGGAACTCGGCATTCCCAGGGGCACGGCGTTCCGGCTGGCCGTCACGCTGGAGGCGGAGGGCTTCCTGCAGCGCGCGGCCAACTCCAACGCGTTCCAGCTCGGTGTCGGGGTGCTCGGTCTCGGCTTCGACTATCTGGGCTCCCTCGACGTGGTGGAGATCGCCCGGCCGATCCTGGAGGCGCTGCGCGACGAAACGGATGCCTCCGTGCACCTGGCGATCGGCGACGGATGGGATGTCGTCTACCTCCTGAGCCTCTCCTCGCGCCATCGCATCAGCGGCAACCTTGCCGTGGGGACACGCATGCAGGCGCATGAAAATTCCATCGGACACGCGCTTCTCTTCGATTGCTCGGCGCAGGAACTGTTCGGCCTGGCGCGGGCCGCCGGCGTCACGCTCGATGGCGATGAAGCGGAACGGCTTCACAAGACCATCGCCGCAGAGGCGGCGCGCGGCTTCGTCTTCTTCCGGGGACTTTACGTCCCCGGGATCGCCAGCGTGGCCACCCCCGTGCGGGATCGGGCCGGGCGCATCGTGGCCGGCATCAACGTATCGGATTATGAAACGCTGCCTGCGTTCCAGGATGCCGAGGGCGCCTTGGCAGAGGCGGTCGGGCGGTCCGCGCGGCGCATATCGCAGGGGCTCGGCGCCAGCGGACTCGCCTGAGCGCTGCGCACCGACCCATGTGGCTTATCAGCCTTCGCCGTCGCCATCGACCGGCTTGAGGCGCGTTTCCCGCAGGGCGCCGAGATCGTCCAGAATGGGATAGGCGACCGAGATGAGGTGCGCGTTGACGCGCCGCAGGTCGCGCAGGACGTCGAGGTGCATGCCGGAGGTTTCCATCGTTTCGGTCCGCTGGGCGCGCAGGCGCTCCATATGCCGCTCGGCGGATTCGCTCTCCAGCCGCCGGACATCCGGCTTCTGCGCCACGAGGCGGCGTGCCAGATCCGCATCCCGCGTGAAGAAGACGCTCTGCGCCGTCTGCATGATGTCGAGCGTCTGGCGGTAGAAGGCGGTGATTTCGCTCAAGCCCTCGGCGGAGAACTTGTAGCCGCGCCGCGCCTTGCGGATCGACAGTTCGACAAGCCCCGTATCGACGATATCCCCCACATGCTCCAGATTGACCGCATAGGCGAGGACCTCGTCGGCCCGCTTGATATCGTCGGCGTCCATATGGGCGCGGTCGAGCCGCGCGATGTAGGATTTGATGGCAAGGTAGAGCGTGTCGACGTTCTCCTCGATCCGGGTCAGCTTGCTGCCGGCCCCGGGATCGTCGCCCTGCAGGGCATGCATGCTGCCCTCGATCTGGTCGTGGATCATGTCGCCCAGCCGCAAGGTTTCACGCGCGGCGGCCGCAACGGCGATGGTGGGCGTGGCCAACGCGGCCTCGTCCAGATAGCGCGGACCGAACACATCCATGCTGCCGGCCGGCAACATGCGTTCGACCAAGCGCGTCAGCGGCGTCAGCAACGGCATGAAGATGACGAGCAGCGTCAGCGAAAAGCCGATATGCGCGGCCAGGGCCATGTGGCCGGTATCAGGGAACATACGGCTGAGCCAGGGCGCCAGCCAGGGTGCGGACACGGTCAGGACCAGCGCCCCCAGCGTGCGCACGGCCAGATTGGCCGTGGCGACGCGGCGCGCCTCCACCCCCTCCCCGGCAATGGCGACATAAGGCGGGATCGCCCCGCCCAGATTGGCGCCCGCCACCAGCACGAGGGCGGCGACGGGCGTGATCACGCCGCTGTCTGCCAGAAGCACGACGAAGAGCACCACGGCCAGGCTCGACGATGCCAGGAAGGCGAGGCCGCTTCCGAAGATAAGGCCGAGGAACGGCGCCTGCGAAATGCTGCCGAGGATCGTCGCCACGACGGGCGAATCACGCACCGGCTGCGTCGCCTCGCCAAGCAGGTTGAGCGCCAGGAGCATGAGGCCGAGGCCGAGGACGGCCCGTCCGATGCCCTTGCCCCGCGCCTCGCCCGAGCGGGAGAAGACGGTCACGCCGATCAGGATGAGGAGCGGTGACAGCCAGTGCAGGTCGAGCGACAGGAAGGCGGCGGCAAGCCCGGTGCCGATATTGGCGCCGAGCATGACCGCCTGCGCCATGGCGCCGGACATCAGATCGCGCGCGGCGAAGGACGCGGTGATGACGGCTGTCGCGGTGCTGGACTGGACGGCCAGCGTGGCGAGCAGGCCGACGCCGGCGGCGGTAAAGCGGTTCGAGGTTCCCCAGGCGATCCAGGCGCGCAAGGATGCGCCGAAGGCCCGCAGCATGCCCGTCTTGATCATGCGCAGGCCCCACAAAAGAAGGGCGGCCGCGCCGAGCATGTCGATCAGGACCAGATTAGCACTCACGGTCCGATCTCCCCCCTAATCGCTGGACAGGAGGACAAGATAGAGCGCCCAATCGCCTGCGCTATAGGCACGGCGTCACCGCTCGCCCGTCAGGAAATTTCCGGCTCCCGCCTCCACGCTGGACTGCGGTGCGTCCTCCTCGTCCTTCAGGGCGACGCCGGACAGATTGCGCCGGAACGCTTCGCGCATCAGGTAGCGCAGTTTCTGCGCGGCGCGTGGTGGCGCAAGGCCTTCCGCCCGGACATTGGAGATGCAGTTGCGCGCTTCGTCCGTCAGGCCGACACGGGGCGACAGGGTCATGTAGATGCCCAGACTGTCGGGCGACGACAGGCCGGGCCGCTCGCCGATCAGCATGACGGCCATGCGGGACTTCAGAATCCCGCCCACCTCATCCCCCAGCGCGACACGCGCCTGCCGCGCCACGACGAGCGGCGCGCATGTCCACCCTTCCGCATCCAGCATGGGCATGAGCGCGCCGAGAAGCGGCACGATATTTTCTTCCACCGCAAAGGCGGAAAGCCCGTCGGCAACGATCAGCGCGACATCCGGGCCGGTGCTGGCGGCGGCCTGGGCCTGCAGGCGCTCGGCCGATTGTGGCGCAAGACGCCGCCCGGCATCCGGCCGCTGGAGATAGGTGGCCCGGTCGTCCGCCCGGCTGTCCAGAACCAGCGCGTCCTGCCCGAGCGGGCCGAGGGCAGCCAGGAGCTTATCCGTATCGAGCGCCCGGTGCACGGCGCTGCGGGCCCGGGCATGGGCGAGCTGGAACTGAAGATGCGGGCCTGTCGGCAGGCTCGTGCCGGCGCGCCCGAGCGCGATCCGCGCCGGGGTGTGGCGCCGGAGCGCTTCCCAGCCGCTGGGGATCACGACCGGCGGGCGGGCATCGTCGTCCTTGGCCATGGCGTCAGCCCCCGACGACGGACAGTGCGCGCTCGAAGGCACGCGGAAGGGCGGTTCCGAGCCGTCCCGGTTCGCCCGGCTCGAAAATGCCGGCCTCTTCCAGCCAGGCCTCGAACTCGGGCGCAGGTCGCAGCCCGACGACCTTGCGGGCATAGAGGGCGTCGTGGAACGAGGTCGTCTGATAGTTGAGCATGATATCGTCCGAGCCCGGAATGCCCATGATGAAGGTGACGCCGGCCACCGACAGCATGGTCAGAAGCGTGTCCATGTCGTTCTGGTCGGCCTGCGCATGGTTGGTGTAGCAGATGTCGCAGCCCATCGGCACGCCGAGTAGCTTGCCGCAGAAATGGTCTTCCAGCCCGGCCCGGATGATCTGCCGTCCGTCGTACAGATATTCCGGCCCGATGAAGCCGACCACCGTATTGACGAGGAGCGGCCGGAAGCGGCGGGCAACGCCATAGGCCCGCGCCTCCAGCGTCTGCTGGTCCACTCCATGATGGGCATCGGCGGACAGGCAGCTCCCCTGCCCCGTCTCGAAATACATGGCATTGTCGCCGACGGTCCCGCGCGACAGGCTTGCGGCCGCGTCATACCCCTCGGCCAGGGTGGACAGGCTGATGCCGAAGGAGCGGTTGGCGCGCTCGGTGCCGGCGATCGACTGGAAGACGAGGTCCAGCGGCGCGCCGCGATTGATCACGTCGATCGAGGTGGTGATATGCGTGAGCACGCAGGACTGTGTGGGGATCGCGTAGCGCTGGATCACCTCGTCCAGCATCATGACGAGGTTGCTGACGGCGGGGATGGAGTCGGTCGCGGGGTTGATGCCGATCGTGGCATCGCCGCTGCCATACATCAGCCCGTCCAGGATAGAGGCGGCGATGCCCGTCGGGTCGTCGGTCGGGTGGTTCGGCTGCAGCCGCGTGGACAGGCGCCCGGCAAGGCCGATCGTGTTGCGGAAGCGTGTGACGACGCTGCACTTGCGGGCGATGAGCACCAGGTCCTGGTTGCGGCACAGCTTGGCGACGCCCGCCACCATTTCCGGTGTCAGGCCCGGGGCCAGCGCGGCCAATGACTGCGCATCGGCGGCATCGGACAGGAGCCAGTCCCGCA
The DNA here is from genome assembly GCF_001463905.1 of Aureimonas frigidaquae. Lineage (GTDB taxonomy): Bacteria > Pseudomonadota > Alphaproteobacteria > Rhizobiales > Rhizobiaceae > Aureimonas > Aureimonas frigidaquae. Next base: position 155,581 of record NZ_BBWR01000006.1, on the reverse strand, counting down.
AGTCCCCCAGCGTCATATGGGCCACGGGCCGGAAGGCCTGCGCATCGTGCGTGTCCTGGATCAGCCGGGTGACCTCGTCATCCTCGTAGGGGATGACGGTCTGCGACAGGAAGGTCCGCAGCGGAAGGTCGGCCAGAGCGAGCTGGGCCGCGGCGCGCTCCTCCTCGTCGCCGGCGGCGACCCCGGCGAGCACGTCTCCGGAGCGTTCCGGCGTGGCCTTGGCCAGAAGCTCCTTCAGATCGGCGAAGTGGAAGCGTCGTCCTGCGGTGTCGAAGCGATAAGCCATGTCAGCCCTCCGGAAAGGTTCGGCGCCGCGCCGGTTCTGCGCCCCGCCGCAGCGCCATCATGCCATGCCGGGCCGTGGAAGGCGAAGCGGCAGCCACGCCGCCGCCGTCCTGTCAGCCCATCGGCACCGCCGATCCCTTTGCCGCGGCCGGATCGGGCGCGCTGGCGGCCACCCGCGCCGCCGCGCCCATCATCTCGGCCCGCGGCACGGCGATGTAGAGCGCGATGGCAAAGCCTGCCAGCGCGCCGGCAATCTTGCCGATCATGATGATGATGATGAGGCTCGGCTGGAAATTCGCCGTGAAGGCGAGATGGTCGCCGAACAGGAACGCCCCGCAGACCGCAAAGGCCAGGGTGAGCACCTTGTCACGCGGGGTCATGTCTTGGACCAGCCGGAACAGGGCGATGATGTTGGCGCAGGCCGCCAGAAGGCCGGCCGCGCCTTCCGCCTGCAGGCCGAGCCGCCGCCCGAGCCGCTCCATGGGCGCCGACAGGTAGCGGGTGATGAGATGGACCATCGGAAACGCGCCCGCCAGCATGATGCCGATATAGCCGGCAAGCTCCAGCGCGCGGAACTGGTCCGCCTCGTCGGCGATGATCGGATCGAAGCCCCAGCCCCCGAACAGGGTCGAGAAGGCGCTGGTGAAATATTCGATGATCGACAGGACCAGAATGATGCGCAGCACCGCCGTCAGCACCCGCCCGAAGATCAGGAAGCCGCGGATCATGGCGGCGGGGATCAGGGCCAGCCCTGCCGCGAAGGCGGCGCAGATGATGGCGAGCGGAATGAGATTGGCGATGAGCTGGCCGAAGGTGATCGCCAGCGTGTAGGTCGCCTCCGCATTGGTGGAGACGGCCTCACGCACCACCGGGTCGGTGACGATCAGGAGGATGCCCGCCACCAGGGCGCCGACCGGTATGGACAGGAAGCCCGCCATGGTGCCGAGCGCCATATAGGGGCGGTCCTCTTCCCGCAGCATGGTCAGGCCGATGGGAATGGAGAAGATGATGGTGGCGCCCGCCAGATAGCCGACCACCATGGCGATGATCCAGTCCTCACGCGAGCGGGCAATGGCGTCCGCAAGCTGGTAGCCGCCCATGTCGACGGCGATGAAGGTGTTGGCCGCCACGGCCGGGTCCGCCCCGACCGCCGCGAAGGCCGGGCCGAAGATCGCCGGTATGGCGGCCGAGACATAGGGTTGCGCAGCCATGATGCCGGCCACCGGCACGAAGATGATGCCGATCGTATAGATGCCCGACAGGAACTCGCGGCCCAGCGCGCTGTCCTCATCGATGATGGATGCGATGGCGCCCGCCAGGGCGCAGGCCATGATGATGTAGATGACGAGATTGCCGACGAATTCCATGGGATCACCTCGTGTCGAGAATGCCTGAGGTTAAGGCACTGCTCGATCGGGAGGCAATATCCGCCCATACCTGCCTTTTGGCCTATTGCGCTGGCAGGCCTTCTGCGATCCCACCCGCTGGCCGGGGCCGATTGCCCAAGGCGGGCGCCGTGGCGGCGGGGCGCCTGCCGAGATGGTCGATGAAGAGCCGGAACAGTTCCCCCTGGCTGGAAATGTTCAGCCGCTTGTAGATGTTGGCGCGGTGGTTCTTGGCCGTACCTTCCGAAATGCCCATGGTCATGGCGATGGACAAGGCGCTGTGGCCGCGCAGGAGAAGGGACACGACACGCCGCTGCGTCACCGTCAGGCAGTCCGAGAACAGCGCCGCGAAGAGCGTTTCCATGTCCTGCCCGGCACAGATGCCCTGGTTCTGCGGCGGTTGCCGCAGGCTCCACTCATCGGCGATCGACCGGCGCAATATGGGCTCGATGGCGCGGAGCGCCTCGAACTCGGCGGGCGAAAAACCCTGGCCTTGCACCACGCGCATCAGCGAATAGGTGGCGGTGACGCCGTCCTGAAGCGGAATGAGGAAGCCGACCTCCTCGGCAAGCGTCCCGGCCTCCGTGGAAATGCACGGATGCACGTCCGGCGCCGTCATGAAGCCGGATGCGAAGAAGCTGTCCGGGGCAAGGTCGCCCATGCGCCACAGGCCGGGCGGATGGCCGCCGACACTCGCCACATAGAACGGGTCGAGAAGGTAGGCGTGGTCAAGGTAGGCGTCGAGCGCCGGCTGCGAGATGCGGTCGGTATAGCCGTCATGGATCAGCACCGGCCGGCGCCGTGGCGAGTAGACGAGCAGCACCGACATGTCGAAGGCGGCCTGCCTGCGCGCGAGCGCGTCGAGCGCCGCGCCGAAGCCGTCCGTCCCGGCAGCGCCCATCAGCCGTGCGATCGATTGTGCTTCGCCTGCGTCCATGCGTCTGCCCGGCCATCCATATGCCTTGGAGCATATCGACCGTCTCTCGCGGTTCAAGAAATTTGTTCCCGTGGGTCCGGCATGGACCATGGTTCAGGGAACGTCTTCGATGTCCAGGCTCGACGGTAAGGTGGCGATCATATCCGGCGGCGCGGGCGGGTGCGGGCTGGCTGCCTCCGAACTCTTCGCCGCGCGCGGCGCTGCCGTGGGGATCGTCGACCTTGCCTCGAGCGATGGGGCGGAGGTTGCGGAACGCATCCGCGCGGCCGGCGGGCGGGCCGTCTTCGCGGCGGCCGATGTATCGCAGGAGGATGCCGTCACTGCTGCGGTGGGAAGCATAAAGGGCGCACTTGGGCCGGCCACCGTCCTGTTCAACCATGCCGGGACGATCACCATCAAGCCGTTCCTGGAAACGAGCCTTGCCGAATGGGACCGGCTCATGGCGATCAACGTCCGGTCCATGTTCCTGATGACGCGCGCCGTGCTGCCGCAGATGATCGCGGCCGGGGGCGGCTCCATCGTCTGCACCTCGTCCATTTCGGCACAGGTGGCGACCCCCATGGAGGTCCTCTACAACACGACCAAGGGGGCCTGCCACATGTTCGCGCGCGCCATCGCGGTCGAGTTCCGGGATCGCAATATCCGCTGCAACGCCGTCTGCCCGGGCTTCATCGCAACGGCACACGGCCGGCGGGAGGTCGAGGAACTGTCACGCTACGGCGTCGACGTTTCGGATGCGGCCATCGCCGCGCAGCAGGGCCGCATGTGCCGCCCCGAGGAGGTGGCCCAAGCGGCGCTCTTCCTGGCCAGCGACGACGCGAGTTTTGTGTCGGGCACGCATCTCTTCGTCGACAATGGCTTCACCGCGATCTGAGAGGGGACAAGGGCATGGAGTTCGAAAAGGGCGGCGTCTGGCGCAACTGGGTGGGCAACCAGTATTGCGTGCCGCAATTCAGGGCCTCCCCTTCGAGCGAGGCGGAGTTGAGCGAGGCCGTGGCACAGGCCGCGGCGCAATCGCTGCCGGTGCGCGTCGCCGGGTCCGGCCATTCCTTCACGCCGGTCGTTGGAACCTCGGGGCTGCTCCTGTCGCTCGAAAATCTGGCCGGCATCCGCTCCGTGGACAAAGCGGCCCGGCAGGTCACGGTGGCGGCGGGCACCCGGATCAACGCCGTGGGCAAGGCGCTGAAGGCCGAGGGGCTCTCGCTTGTCAACCAGGGCGACATTGACAGCCAGGCCGTGGCCGGCGCCTTCACCACCGGCACGCACGGGACGGGCCTGAAGCTCGGCAACCTCGCCTCCTCCATCGCGGGGATGCGGATCGTTACGGCGGACGGTTCGGTCATGGTGATCGACGGCAGCGATCCGGACCTTCTCCATGCGGCGCAGGTTTCCATTGGCACGCTCGGCGCGATCTCCGAACTCACCCTGAACGTCACCGACAGCTACAATCTGCACGAGCGCCTGTGGCGCGACGATTTCGAGACCTGCATGGAGCGCCACGACGAACTGGCGGCGCAGCATCGCCATTTCGGGTTCTTCTGGTGTCCGGTCCCGGAAAGCCGGCACCTCTACTGCCTTGCCGATACGTCGGACGCGCCCTGGTCCACCACCCGCAAGGACGCCGATATCTGCGAGATGAAGGTGATGGACATCACCGATGCGCCGCCGATGACATCGGCGTTCGAGACGATCGCCTATTCCTCCGATGTCTACCCGATCGAATATGTGCCCAATTTCGTGGAGCTCGAATATGCCGTGCCGCTGGAGCACGGCAAGGACAGCATCCGCGCCGTGCGCGAACTGATGCTGACGCGCCATACGAACTGCATCTATCCGATCGAGTACCGCTTCACCGCAGGCGATCCCGCCTGGCTCAGCCCCTTCCACCGGCAGGATTCCATCACCCTGTCGGTTTCCGGCGGCCCGGGCATCGATTACTGGGCCTTCCTGCGCGACACGGACGCGATCCTGCGGCGCTACGGTGCACGGCCGCACTGGGGCAAGATGCACTTCCTCGACCGGGACGACGTCACGGCGCTCTATCCGCGCGCCGACGATTTTCGCAAGCTGCGGCGCGACCTCGACCCGCAGGGCCGCTTCCTGAACGACCATCTCCGGCCGCTCGTCGGCTAGGGTTTCGCGGCCGGGGCGTGAATGAGCCAGCGCATGGCCTCACGAATGGGCTCGATCACCGGAACGGGCAGATGCTGCCCGAGCGAGCGCGCGGCACGTCCGAGCGGACCGCCCCCGATGATGATGGCCTCGACGCCCTCTTCTTCGTGGACCCGGCCGCACAGATGCAGCAGCGCATCGAGCAGCCGCGGCGGATCGATCATGAGCGAGGCCGGGTCCTGCGTGGTGCAGAAGGTGCCGGCATAGGCCGCGGCATGGCCGTGGCCATGCGCCGATGCGGTGATGAGCGGCGCAAGCTCCGGCGTGGTCGTGACCACGCAGAAGCGGCGCCCTCCGGCACCGGCCCGGGCCATGGACGCCTCCCCAAGCCCAGCGACCGGGCAGGACAGGCTCGCCCGCAGCGGTTGCAGGGCGGGATCGCCGAAAGCCGAAACGATGACGCCTCGCGGCGCGGCCGCGACCAGCCCCGGCACGAGATCCAGAACGGCGCGCCGACTTATCGCAAGGGCGGCCGGATCGAGGATGAGCGGCGCGCCGAAGGCGGCCGTCACGCCATCGACCCGCCAATCGGCCGGCGCGTCCTCTGCCGCGATCCGCACCATCTCGGCCGTCACCGACGCGCTGGTGTTGGGGTTGATCAGGATGATGCTGCGCGGCGCAGCGCCCGTCGTCACGGGGTGGTGGCCATGTCGGGGGTTGCGTGCGCGGGCGTCCAGCGCGGCAGGCTCAAGCCCTGGCGCCAATGATGGGCGATGTCCTCTCGACGTGCGAACCAGACGCCCTCCTGCGCCAGCGCATGGTCCAGAAAGGCCTCCAGCCCCCCGATCCGCGCCGGCCGGCCGATGATGCGCAGATGCAGCCCGATCGACAGCATGCGCGGCGCACTCGCGCCCTCGGCCAGCAGACGGTCAAACGCGGCGGTGCAATAGCGGGTGAAATCCTCCGCAAAGACGAAGCCGCCGCCATTCTGGAAGCGCATATCGTTGGTGTCGAAGGCATAGGGCAGGACGATATGCGGGTGGCCGCCGACATCCACGCAATAGGGCAGATCGTCGTTATAGGCGTTGGAATCGTAAAGGAACCCGCCTTGCTCCACCAGCAGATCGCGCGTGCGGGCGCTGGTGGCCGAGCGTGTGTGCCAGCCGACGGGCGGGGCCCCGGCCGCTGCCGTGATGGCCGCGATGCTGCGCTGGATGGCAAGGCGTTCCTGCGCCTCGTCCATATGGGCGTGGCGCTCCCACCGCCATCCATGGGCGGCCACCTCGTGCCCGTCCGATACTGCCTCCTCTGCAATCCAGGGCGACAGGGCCAGCGCCCGGCCATTGGCATTCAGCGTGGCCGGAATGGAGCGGGACGCCAGCGCGTTTCGGATGCGCGGCCAGCCCGCCCGCGTCCCGTATTCGAAATGGCTTTCCATGCACAGGTCGGGCACATCGTCCACGCGTTCGACCGCCTCGTAGACATGCTCGTTGCGCTCGTCGCCCATGCCGATGGACAGTTCGGCGCCTTCCTCGACATTCACGACGATGGACAGAGCGAGCCGCGCGCCACCTGGCCAGGCAATCGCGGGCGGAGCATTGCGGTAGCCGGCGAAGTCACGTCCACCGGAGGGCACTGGCAGCATGGTCGATCGCATGCGCGTCACGTCGCTCCGACGGGGGTGGGCTGGTCTTCGTCAGCGCGCTCCGGCGCGGCGGTCACGGGGCGGACCGTGCGGGCGATCTCGTCCCGCACCAGCGTGTCCAGATCGACCGTCTCGCAGCGCGGGCGCATGCGAAGACGCGTTTCCACAAGGGACAGATGCGAGCACATCGCCTCACGCGCGCGCATGGGATTGCGGGTCGTCACCGCTTCGATGATGGAGCTGTGTTCCCGGCAACTGCAGGCCGGACCATCGCGCGGACCGAAATAGGACAGGAGCGTCGATGTCCGGTGCACCATGGAGCGCAGCGTATCGACGATCAGGGAATTGTGGGTCAGTTCCGCCAGGCCGAGATGCAGCGCGCCGCCGAGCCGCATGGCCGCCGCATCGTCGCCCCGCTCGATCGCATCGCGCTCCTGAGCGTGGAGGCTTGCAAGTGCTTCGATCTCGTCCGGGGTAATGCGCTCGGTGATCGAGAAGGCGATGCCGCCTTCCAGGACGCGCCGCGCCTCGTAGACGATCCGCGCATCCGCATGGCCGGGATCGATGACTCGGGCACCCCGGTTGGGGACCAGCGCCAGCCGTCCCTCATGCCCAAGGCGGTGGAGGATACGCCGCATCCTGTCGCGCGAAATGCCGAACCGATCGGCCAGGTGCTGCTCCGCCAGCTTGGTGCCGGGCGCAATCACCCCCGACGCCAGGATACGGCTCATGATCTCGTGTACCTGGTCGTCTTTCATGATCAGCCGGTGATGTTGCAACCGGATACAGCCTAAAGGCCTGCCCCCGCGGACACTAGAGACGTGCTGCGGATGTTTTGTGCACAAAACAAAAATTATTTGCACAAAAATGGCGCTGCATTCTTGCGCATTTGAATGCGTCCCCCTGCCGAAAGGGCATCCAGCGTTTGGCACGAGGATTGCAGAGGTTGTGGCGGAACCTCTGAGGAGTACAGAATGACCGGAACCTTCCCCACGACCACACTGAACCGCCGCAGCTTCCTCACGGTGGCTGCCGGGGCCGCGGCCGCGCTGTCCATGCCTTCGATCCTGCGCGCTCAGACACGCGAGATGGTCGTGGGCGGCGCAGCCAGCCATCGTGAATGGGTGGAGGGAATTTTGATCCCGGCCTTCGAGGCCAAGCATGACTGCCGGGTCCTCTTCGAAGGCACCCGCTCGCTCGTCAACCTGGAGAAGATGCAGCAGAACCGGGACCGGCCGTACCTGTCCGTCGTCCAAATGGACGATCCGGTCATGATCCTCGCCAACGAGGCCGGGCTCATCGAGCCGATCAGCGCGGGGGAGGTTCCTAACCTTTCGGCGCTCGTTCCCAATACGGTCCATGCCGATGGAGCCTGGGTCAACTATCTCCGGCCATTCCAGGCCATCGCCTACAATACCGAGGCGCTGCCCGACGGCATCGGCTCCTGGACGGAACTGTGGGAGGAGCGCATGGCCGGCCGTGTCATCCTGCCGTCGCTTCAGAACACCGAGGGCGTCTTCCCGCTTTTCATGGCTGCAGCTTTGCAGAGCGGCAAATCGCTCGAGGACGCGCAGTACGACATCGATGCCGGCTTTACCAAGCTGCAGTCACTCAAACCCAACATCCTGACCATCTACACACAGATGCCGCAGGCCTTCAACCTGCTGGAAACCGGCGAAGCCTGGGCTGTCGCCGGCGCCCTGTCCTCCTTCACCATGCCGCGCCAGAACGACGGTGCGCCGGTCGCCCTCGCAGTCCCGAGCGAGGGTGCCTTTGCCAGCCCGTCCGGGGTCTGCGTGGTGAAAGGCGGTCCGCATCCGGACCTCGCCCGGGCCTGGATCGACGATCTCCTGTCCGCGCAGATCCAGGAGCAGATCGTCGGACCGACCTTCTCCTTGTCCACCAATGCGTCGGTGCCGGCACCGGACGGCATGCCATCCATCGACTCCATCCATGCGGTCGACTGGCAGAATGTCGCCGAGAACCGGACTGCCTGGGTGGAGCGCTGGGATCGTGAGATGGCGATCTGATGCGGAGCGTACCTGATCCGCGCCGCGACGGCGCCTTCCTCGACATCCTCGCGGCCGGCAAGTCCTTCGGCGATGCACGCGTGCTCGACGGCGTGGACCTGTCGATCGCGCGGGGTGAGTTCGTCTCGCTGCTGGGCCCGTCGGGCTGCGGCAAGACGACCCTGTTGCGGATCGTGGCGGGGCTGCTGGCGGCCGACGGCGGAAGGGTGCGGCTGGACGGTGACGACATCACCGCCCGCCCGCCGCACAAGCGCGACGTCGGCGTCGTCTTCCAGAACTACGCGCTGTTCCCGCATCTCACCGTCGCCGAGAATGTCGGCTTCGGTCTTGCCGCGCGCCGCACCCCGAAGGAGACGACCGCGCGCAAGGTGCGCGAACTCCTCGATCTCGTCGGTCTGGCCCACATGGCGGACCGGTCGGTGCGCGGTCTGTCCGGCGGGCAGCAGCAGCGTGTTGCGGTTGCCCGCGCCCTGGCGCCCGAACCCAAGCTCCTGCTTCTGGACGAGCCATTTTCCGCGCTCGACCGGAAGCTGCGCGAGACGATGCAGATCGAACTTCGCCGCATCCTGCGCGATGTCGGCACAACGGCCATCTTCGTCACGCACGACCAGGACGAGGCGCTCGTCATGTCGGACCGTATCGCGGTGATGAACCGGGGTCGCATCGAGCATCTGGACGTTCCGCAGGCCATTTATCACCGCCCGGCAACGCCCTTCACACTGGACTTCGTCGGCCTGTCGACGCGGCTCGACGGCACGGTGGAGGCCATGGATGCCGACCACGCCCTCGTCGCCACGGCCTTCGGCACCCTGCGCGCGCGTGCATCCTACCGACCGGGCTCCAAGGTCACGATCGGCATCCGCCCCGAGCGGATCGCACTGGGCACCAAGCATCCCAACAGGCTCCGCGCGCGGCTTGCCGATGCGATCTTCCAGGGGTCGCGGGCTCAGCTCCACTTCCAGTCAAAGGGAAGCGACCGGATGATGGTCGAAACGCTCGACGTGCCGGCCGCCATCGCTCCCGGGCACGAGTTGGACATATCCTTCGCCGTCGAGGATACGCTGATCTACCCGTCCGAGCCGGCAGAGGCCGTGGCATGACCGCGCTTGCCCGCACCCTCGCGGTTCATGGCGGCGCGGCGCTCATCGCGCCGGCCCTCTTTTATCTGAGCCTCGTCTATCTCGCCCCGCTCCTGTGGCTCCTGGCGCGTAGCGTCATCGGTGCGGACGGGCCGACGCTGGCGCCCTATGTCGATCTCCTGTCCGATCCCTTCACCTGGCAGGTGATCGGCAACACGCTGCGCATCGCCGCCCTCGTCACGCTGCTGACCCTTGTGATCGGATATCCGACCGCAATCGCCCTCAGCCGCGCGCGGGGCTGGCCGCAGATCCTGCTGCTCGTCGCCATCATCCTGCCGCTGTCCGTCGGGGTGGTGGTCAAGGCTTTCGCCTGGCAGATCGTCTTGGCGCGCAACGGGGTGATCGGCCAGCTCCTGGTTGCCACCGGGCTGTTCGAACAGGCGCCGCAGCTTCTCTTTACGCAGGCGGGCCTCGTGGTCGGGGCGGCCAATGTCTTCCTGCCCTTCATGATCCTGCCGATCTATTCGGTCCTCAACCTGATGGACCCGCGGCTGCCGGAAGCCGCCGCCACCATGGGCGCGAGCCCCTTCTATCGCTTCACCCGCGTCACGCTGCCGCTGACCCTTCCCGGTATCGTCGCCGGCGCGGCCTTCGTCTTTTCCATGTCGGTATCCATGTATGTCATCCCCAGCCTCCTGATCGGCGACCGCTTCCAGACGCTCGCCACGCTCACGGGCCGGTCCTTCCTTTTCATGCGCAACGAGCAGCTCGGCTCCACTACGGCAGTGCTGCTGCTGGTCCTGTCGGTAGCGATCATCCTGGCCGCCAGCGCCCTCGCCCGGCGCGTCGGAGGCATGCGATGACAGCCACCGAACGCCTGATGTCCGGCCTCATCACCGTGCTTGCGGGGCTGGCGGTCATCTTCATGCTGACGCCGCTCGTCGTAACGGTTCTCGTCTCCTTCGGCTCGGCCTCGGTTTTCACCCTGCCGCCTCCCGAATGGTCGCTGCGCTGGTACGAGCGCCTTGCCACACTGCGCGGCCTGGTGCCGGCAGTGGTCACCTCCGTGCAGATCGCCGCGCTGTCGACCGTCATCGCGCTCGTCCTCGGAACGCTCTGCGCCATCGGGCTCACGCGCTCGTCGGTGCGGGGCTCGGAGGCGATCATCTCCTTCCTGATCTCGCCGCTCATGCTGCCCGGCCTCGTCATCGGCATCGCGCTCCTGCAGTTTTTCCGCGAGTTCGGACTGCGCGATGCCTGGATCAGCCTCCTCCTGGCGCATGTGGTGATCACCTTGCCCTATGTGGCGCGCACGGTGATCGGGGCCCTGTCGCTCTTCGACTTCACGCTGATCGACGCCGCGCGCACGCTCGGCCATTCCTACCCGGCCGCCATTCGCAAGGTCCTCGTGCCCGTGCTGGCGCCGGCCTTCATGACATCGGGCATGTTCGCCTTCCTGGCATCGATGGACAATTACCCGATCTCCATCTTCTTCTCCGATGCCTGGACCAAGACCCTGCCCATCCAGATGCTGCAATATGTGGAGGAGCGGCCCGATCCCACCATCGCCGCCATATCGACCTGCCTGATCCTTCTGGCGACGCTCGCCATGATCGTCGGCGACCGCCTCGTCGGCATTCGCCGCATGGCGCAGTTTTAAGGGCGGCGGCGATGCGGATTCTCCTGATCAACCCCAACATCACACAGAGCGTCACCGAGCAACTCGCGCGCGTGGCCGAGGCCGCTGCGCTGCCCGGCACGCGCATCACGGCACGCACGGCACCGCGCGGCGTGTCCTACATATCCGATCGCGCCGAAGCGCAGCTTGCGGGCGCGGTCGTCCTGGAAGTGCTGGCGGACGAGGCAGCGCACCACGACGCCGCGATCATCGCGGCCTTCGGCGATCCCGGGCTGTGGGCCGCCCGCGAGCTTTTCGACATCCCCATCGTCGGCATGGCGGAGGCCGCCCTGCATACGGCCGCCATGCTGGGCGAGCGCTTTTCCATCGTGACCTTCGCCCCGGCGTTGGGGTCCTGGTACCGGGACTGCGTGCGCGATTGCGGCCTGGCCTCGCGCCTGGCCGCCATCCGGTCGCTGACCTCCGCCTTCGGCAGCGTGGAGATGGTGGCCGACGAACAGGAGGCCGCGCTGGCCGATCTGTGCCGCCGGACGGTGCGCGAGGACGCGGCCGATGTCGTCGTTCTGGCCGGGGCGCCCCTGGCGGGCCTGTCGGCACGCATTGCCGGCTCGGTGGGCGTGCCGCTCGTCGAACAGGCCGCCGCCGCCGTTGCGCAGGCGGAGCTCCTGGCGCGGTTGCACCCCGCAGCCCGGGGCGCCGTCCGGAACCGGGCCGGGAAACAATCGCTCGGTCTGCCCGCCAGCCTGACGCGCCTTCTGGGGCAGGACCATGGTTGAGGGGATCGGCGCCATCGCCCGCAGCGTCAATGCGGGACAGGCCAGGGCGGTGGACCTGTGCGTTCAGGCCTTGGACCGCCTGGAAGCAGCCCGCCACCTGAACGCCGTCGTGGCAATCGATGGTGCGCGCAGCCTGCGCGAGGCCGCGGCTGTGGATGAGCTGTGGACAACAGGTGCACGGCCTGTGCTGGCCGGGGTGCCGCTCGTCGTCAAGGACCTCATCTGGGTGGAAGGCCGGCGCGTCACGCAGGCATCGCGGCTCTTTGCCGATTTCGTCGCGCCGCAGGATTCCATCGCCATCCGGCGCCTGAAAGACGCCGGCGCCGTCGTGGTCGGCATGGCCAACAGTTCCGAGTTCGGCTGCAAGGGCGTCACCACCAACCCGCTGCATGGACCGACGCTCCATCCGGCCGATGACCGGCTGACGCCGGGGGGCTCGTCTGGCGGCTGCGCCACGGCCGTGGCGGCGGGCCTTGTCCCGGCCGGGATCGGCACGGATGCGGGCGGCTCCAGCCGCCGGCCGGCGGCGCATGTCGGCTGCGTCGGCTTCAAGCCGAGCGCCGGCGCCATTCCCGGCGGTCCGGGCTTTCCCGCCCTGGTGCCTGCGCTCGAGACGACCTGCCCCATGACGCGGGACGTCGCCGATGCGGCGCTTCTGTTCCGCGTCATGGCCGGCCTGGCGGACACGCCGCAGGCACCTGCCGCGCCGCTGCGCCGCCTGGCCCTCAGCCCAAGCTTCGGGCTCGGCGGCCCGATCGACCCGGAGGTCGCGGCGCTCCTGGACAGTGCCGTCGCGCGGCTGCGCCAGGCCGGGCTGACGATCGAGGCAGCGGACCCGGCTTGGCCCCAGGCCGCAGAACCTGCTGCGCTCATGCCCCTGCAGCATGCGGCGCTGGCACGCGTGCACGGGGCGGCCTTCCGGCGCGACAGTTCCGTCTTCGACCCGGACATCGCCGTGCAGATCGAGGCGGGGCTTGCCCTCGGCCAGTCGCAGATCGACGCGGCCCGGGCGCTTTCGGATGAGATTCGCCTTAGGCTCAACGCCTTCCTTTCCGGTTACGACGCGATCATCGGCCTGACCGCGCCCTGCTTCGCCTGGCCGTGGCGCGATCTCGGACCGGCCACGATCGATGGCCAAGCGGTCGGACCCCGGGCCCATGCGGCCCTGACGCCCTTTGCCAATCATGGCGGCAACCCCGCCATCTCGATTCCCATGGGAGTGGGAACGGCAGGCCTTCCCGCAGGCCTGCACATCTGCGCCCGACGCGGCGAGGACCTCGCGCTCCTCGACCTCGCCGGACGGATCGAGTCCGTCCTTTCCGTCGCCTGGCAGGAAGGGGGCCGGACAGAACATCGGTGACACTGAACTATCCTCATGCCGGGGAAGGGGCTGAGGGAGCATGCAGACAGCAGGAAGCGCAGGGCGGCGTTCCGCCCTCAGGGTTGGCGTGCCCGTCCATGCATGACTGCGACCCGTGCGGCGTGTCCCCGGGCGCTCAGACGATTGGAGACGACCATGTGTGACCGCGATGGCCACTTCTATGCGAACTTTTCCCGCCGCAACTTCCTCAAGACCACGGTTGCCGGCGCGGCGACCATAGCGCTCCCCGCGCATCTGGCGGGCCTGGCCGGCCTTGCCGGATCGGCCGGCCCGGCCGCGGCCGCCGAGGCGACCATCCGTGCGACGCACGGAACCGGCTTCTGCAACATGGGCATCTTCCTGGCCAAGGAGCGCGGCCTCGCGGCTGCCGAAGGCGTCGACCTGGAATTCGTGGTGACCCCGTCCAACGCCGAGATCACAACCATGTTCGGCGCGGGCCTCGTCGACATGTCGATGATCCCCTATTCCAACTTCATGACGCTCTACGACGCGGGCGCGCCGGTGCGCATCGTGGCCGGCGGCGGCGTCCAGGGCTGCATCATCGTGGCACGGGAAGGGATCAACAGCGCCGAGGACCTGCGCGGCAAGTCCTTCGGCACTTTCCAGGCCGATACGCTGGAGGTCCTGCCCTACGACTACCTGAAGAAGGCGGGCATGAGCTTCGCCGATGTCGACATCCGGTATCTGAACACGTCTCCCGAGCTGGCCCAGGCCTTCATGGCGGGCGCGCTGGATGCGATCTGCCATATCGAACCCTATGCCACGCAGTGCGTGCAGGGCCGGCCGGGCTCCAAGGTCCTCAGCGACGGGATCGACTTGTACGGACCGGGCTATTCGGACTGCGTCCTTGCCGCGCGCATCCCGCTTCTGGAAAGCAATCCGGAGGCCGTCACGGCAATGATCAAGGCGCTGATGGAGGCGCAGGCCTCGGCCGAGGCGGATATGGAAGCGGCGCTCGCCTCCACGGTCGGCACCTACTACAAGACGACCCTGGAAGCCGCGCGTGACGCTGCCTCCAAGCAGCCGATCGTGGTCGATCAGCGCAACCAGACCCAGTTCATCATCGATCGCGGCAACTCGATGAAGGAGCTCGGCTACGTACGCGCCGTGCCGGACGAGAAGGCCTTCGACTGGTCCTTCCTCGACGCGGCCATCGCGCAGAATGCCGACCTCTACGCCTCGCTCAAGCGCAAGTCCGCCTGAGGCCTGCGCCCGATGCGGCTCCGGCCTGTGCCGGAGCCGCTCCCTTATCCCGATCTTCGAGGATCCGACACCCGATGGTGACCGTTCCCTTCGCCACCTTGCGCAAAGCAAGGCCACGCCCCGCCACGGCCGGGCCAAGCCGCGTGATGGACGTCCTGGCCGGGCTGGCCTGGGCCGTCCTGTCCATCGGCCTCTTCGCGGGCCTGTGGGAACTGGCCTGGGCCATGGGCTGGGCCGACCCGCTCCTCCTGCCCCCGCCGCATCTCTTCCTGTCGGATTTCGACCGGACGCTTTCCTACTTCTCGAACCGCAACCAGATCGGCGTCGCCGCATCGGGCGGCGGTATCGGCGGCCTTCTGACGACGGCCCTCTTCACCACGCTGCGCGTCGTGGCGGGCCTGACGCTCGGCTTCATGGGCGGCGTCGGCGTGGGCGCGCTCGTCCATTACGTGCCGACCGCACGCAAGCTCCTGATGCCGACCATTCTTCTGCTCACGCCGATCTCTCCGGTCGCCTGGCTGCCGGTCGCCATCTTCCTGTTCGGCATCGGCGATGTTCCGGCCATCTTCCTGGTCTTCATCACGATCTTCTTCGCCATCGTCCTGTCGACGGCCTCGCAGCTCGAAAGCGTTCCGCGCTCCTATCTGAACGTCGCGCGGATCATGGGCGCCAACCGCCACCAGCTCTTCTGGCGCGTCGTCTTCCCCTCCATCCTGCCGGGCCTGTTCATGACGCTGCGGCTCAATCTCTTCGCCGCCTGGATGGTCGTGCTCATCGCCGAAGCCGTGGGCGTGGGCTCGGGCCTCGGACAAATTACCTCCGTCGCGCGCTCGACCTTCAACGCCCAGCTCACCTTCTTCACCATGGCCGTCATCGGTGTCCTCGGCTTCACCTTCGACTGGACGTTACGGCAGATCCAGCGCCGCCTTCTGTGGTGGATCGAACCTGCCGGAGGAGCCTCCAAATGACCGTTCCCGCACTGTCCTTCCAGGGCGTCGACAAGATCTTCACGCCCCGCGGCCGCAGCCCGGTGCAGGCCCTGTCCGGCTTCGACCTCGACATTGCCCGCGGCGAGTTCATCGTCTTCCTCGGCCCGTCGGGCTGCGGCAAGTCGACCCTTCTCTATATGGTCGCCGGCCTGGAGGAGACCTCCGGCGGCACGATACTGGAAGAGGGACGTCCCATCGACGGGCCGTCCTCCGAGCGCGGGCTGATCTTCCAGGACGCGTCCCTGTTCCCGTGGCTCACCATCGCCGACAATGTCGGTTTCGGCCTGTCGCTGCGGGGCGTCGCGCCGCAGACGCGCAAGGAGGCCACGGAGCGGCTCCTCGTCTCGGTCGGCCTGGGCGGAATGGGCGACAAGCGCCCGGACGAGTTGTCCGGCGGCATGCGCCAGCGGGCTGCGTGCGCCCGCGCGCTGGCCATGCGACCCCGCGTCCTGATGATGGACGAGCCCTTCGCCGCGCTGGACGTGCAGACCCGCAACAAGATGCAGGACTTCCTCCTCGACCTGTGGCGGGAAAGCGGCGCCTCGATCATCCTCGTCACCCATTCGATCGACGAGGCCATCGCGCTGGCCGACCGGGTGGTGGTCTTCACGGCGCGGCCGGGACGGGTCAAGACCATCGTGCCGATCGAGATGGAGCGCCCCCGCCCCTCGCGCGATCCACGCTACCATCGCTACCGGGACATGTTCACCGACCTTCTGGCCGACGAAGTCGATCGTGCCTTCGCCGAGCAGGAGGGGCGCGCGCGATGACGGCTGCCTGCCGGGTCGCGGCACTCAGCATCGGGCCCTCGCACGGGGAGGCGACCCCCCTTCTCGACGAGGCTGAGGCCGGCATCGCCGCTCTTGCGGCAGATGGCGCGCAGCTGGTGCTCCTGCCCGAGCTCTTCGCTGCGCCCTTCTTCGCCGCCGACGACCCCGCGCGCTGGGCCGGGCTGGCCGAGACGCTGGACGGCCCGACCTCAGCCTGGGCCCGCCGCGTCAGCACGCAGACGGGCGCCGCAATCCTGTTCGGCATGATGGCCGTGGCTGGCGACGGCGGGCAGCCGCACAATGCGGCCGTCCTGGCGGTGCCCGGCGCGGCGCCGCGCATCGTCCAGCGCAAGGTTCACCTTCCGCCGCGGGGCGATGCCGCCTTCGGAGAGGCGGATCATTTCGCGCCGGGGAATGGTGGCATTGCCGTCTTCGACCATGCCGGCGCGCGGTACGGCGTCCTGATCTGCTACGACCGGCGCTTTCCCGAATGCTGGCGGGCCGCTGCACGCCAGGATTGCGACGCCATCCTGGTGCTGGTCGGTGGCCCCGCTGCCGATCCGCCCGGCCAGTTCGAGGCCGAGCTGCGCACCCATGCCCGTGCCAATGCCGTCTACGCACTCGCCGCGGCGCGCTACGGCGTCGAAGAACTGACGGGCCTGTCCCACCGCCATGACGGGGAGACGCTCGCCGTCGGCCCCGACGGCGCCCTCCTGACCGCTGCCGGCCGGACGGCCCGGCTCGATATCGACCGCGCCGCCCTTCTGGCGCGGCGCACGCAGAACCCCACGCATCGCCAACTCCGCCTGCACTGACAGGCCATACCGAAGGCATAGACAATGACCGACATGATCACCTCCGCCGGCTGGGTCGTCACCGGCATCGAGGATCGCAACAAGCCCACCATACTGGAGAACGGGGCCGTCCTGTCGCGCGACGGCGCCATCGTCGCCACCGGCTCGGTGGACGAACTCCTCCGCCTGTCGCCCCATGCCACGCGCCGCCATTACGGCGACCATGTCATGCTGCCCGGCTTCGTCAACGCGCACCACCATGTCGGCATGACACCGCTGCAGCTCGGCTCGCCCGATCACGCGCTGGAGCTCTGGTTCGCCAGCCGCATCCCGGCGCGCAAGCTGGACCTCTACCTCGACACGCTCTACTCGGCCTTCGAGATGATCGCCTCGGGCATCACCACCGTCGCGCATATCCATGGCTGGATGAGCGGCGGCTACGAGGCGATCCACGGCGCCGCCACCAAGGTCCTGGATGCCTACCGCACCATCGGCATGCGGGCCTCCTACTCCTATGCGGTGCGGGAACAGAACCGGCTCGTCTACGAGGCGGACGAAGACTTCTGCGCCCGCCTGCCCGAGCCGCTGGCCGGCCGCCTGGCAACCTATCTGCAATCGCAGGTCCTGTCCTTCGACGGCTACATGAAGCTCTTCGACCAGCTCACCGCCGAGAATGCCGGCCAGGGCCTGACGCGGATCCAGCTTGCGCCGGCCAATCTCCACTGGGTCACCGACGAAAGCCTGGTGGAGATGAACGCCCGCTCGCTGAAGCACGGCGTGCCCATGCACATGCACCTCCTCGAAACCGCCTATCAGAAGGAATATGCGCGGCGCCGGACCGGCAAGACCGCCGTGCGCCATCTGTACGACCTCGGTGTGCTGTCCCCGCGCATGACGCTCGGCCACGGTGTCTGGCTGAACCAGGAGGATATCGAGATCGCCGCGGACACCGGCACCTGCGTGTGCCACAACTGCTCGTCCAATTTCCGCCTGCGCTCGGGCGTTGCCCCGCTGAACCGGTTCGAGGCGCATGGCCTCAATGTCGGCATGGGCCTGGACGAGGCGGGCATCAACGACGACCGCGACATGCTGCAGGAAATGCGCCTCGTGCTCCGCGCGCATCGCGTTCCGGGCATGGACGATGCCGAGGTGCCGAGCTGCGGGCAGGTTCTGCGCATGGCCACCGAAGGCGGCGCGAAGACCACCGCCTTCGGCACCGAGATCGGCCGGCTCGAGCCGGGCCGCCGCATGGACGCCGTCCTCATCAACTGGAAGACGGCGACCTACCCGTTCCAGGATCCGGACGTGCCGATGCTCGACGCCCTCATCCAGCGCGCCAAGCAGAACGCCGTCGATGCGGTCATGGTGGATGGCAAGGTGATCTACGAAGAGGGCCGCTTCACCAACATCGACCGGGACGCCATCCTGGAGGAGATCGCCCGCCACTATGCCGCCCCGCGCACGGAAGAGGAAACCGCGCGCCGGCAGCTCGGCCACGACGTCTTCCCGCATGTGAAGGCTTTCTATAACGGCTACCTGGACGCTGAGGAACGCGTGCCCTTCTACGCGCCGTCCTCGAGCATCTGAGGCGGCGATGCAGCAGCGCCCTGGCCGGCCGGGGCGCCTTGCCCCTGCCGGGCCAGCGCCCGGAAATGCTCCACTGCCATGTTGGCTTGCGTCGTCGCGCGCCAGACCAGCCGCATCGATCGTTGCGCCCAGGCATCGGCCAAAGGCGCGGCGACGAGGTCGGTGCCGGCCAGGAGGTGCAGGCTCGTCGCCCGCAGAAAGCCGATGCCGAAGCCTGCTTCCACCAGGCGCACGAGAGAGGAGAAGGTTTCGGCCTGGATCCGTTTGCCGAGCCGTCGGCCGAGCCGGCGGGCCGCATCGGCCAGGAGCCGGTCGAGCGCGCCAGCCTCGTGGAAGCCGACGAGCTCGTGATGTGTCACCGCCTCGAAGGGGATGGGGCGCCGGATGTCGAGGACGGCGCCCAGCGGATGATCGGGCCTGGCGATCACATAGACCCGGTCATCTTCGAGCGCTTCGGTTTCGAAGTGGGAGAAATCGTGGTTGTCGGCAATGGCCGTGATGTCGACCCTGGCATCCGCCAGTGCGGCGAGCGCCGTATCCGACGCCATCTCATGCAGCTCGATCGCCACCTGCGGATAGGCCGCGCCGTAGGCGGCCAGAAGTTCAGGAAGGCGGCCCGACAGGGCCGATGTCGTGGCCGCCACCCGCAGGACCCCGGAGCGGCCATCGGCAAGGGCCCGCATGCGCACGTCCAGATCGGCCAGCATGCGCATGATCCGGGAGCATTCGGTGGCGTAGACGGCACCCGCCTCGGTCAGCCGGACGCCTTGTGCGCTGCGGTCGAAAAGGGTCAGGCCGAGCCGGCCTTCCAGATCGGCGATGCGGCGGCTGATCGCCGACGGGGCGATGTTCTCGCGCTCGGCCGAGCGCCCGATGGAACCATCGCGCGCCAGGGCCAGGACCAGACGCGCCGTCACGGCATCGAAGATCAGGCTCAACCGAACTCCCTTCCCGGCGGCGGCTCGCCCCTGCGGGCATGGCTTGAGCGCGCAGGCCAGCGCGTCGAATCGACCGTGAGTGCCACCAGAAGAGCCGGGGGCACGCGGTCCGGTGACGGATAGACCCCGATCTGACGGCAAAGCGCAAGGAGGTTCAAGGCCCGCCGGCTGCGTTTGACGAGAGGATGAAAGGCAGAATGAAGCATAGGAACGACCCTTGGGTCTGGGCATGGCCGGGACAGGCGGCATCGTTGCGGGCGCGCGCGCCATTCGCGTAGCGACGCTTGGCGAGGGGGCCTTCGCAAAGCGAGAAGGCCGCTCTGGCGTACCCTCTGCTACACCGCCGGTGCGGCTCCCGCCCCTTCGCGCGCGGCGCCGGCGGAACATATGGATCCCTCGATGCAGAATGCCTTCCTGCCGAATATGCTGCGCCTCCTGCCCTTCCTGGCGGTCGGCCTTGCCGGGGCGCTGACCTTCGCCGCGCTCGGCGTTCCGGCGGCCTACCTGTCCGGCGCCATGGTGCCGGTGGCCATGCTGGCCGTCGGCACGAAGTGGGGCCCCCGCCCGCCCGATGCGCTCCTGACAACGCTCTTCACCTTCATGGGCCTTTCCATGGGCGCAGGCGTCACCCCGGACGTGGTGGAGCGCGCCCACACCTGGCCGGCCAGCCTCGCCTTGCTGCTGGTCAGCCTCTTCGCCATTACGGGCTCGGTCTTCGTCTTCCTGGTGCGCGCGGCGCGTTGGGATCGGCACTCGGCCTATTTCGCGTCCATTCCGGGCGCTTTGTCCTATGTGCTCGCCACGATGCAGGGCCTGCGGGGCGACGCGACCAAGGTCGTCCAGTCGCAAAGCGTGCGGGTCTTCCTTCTGATCGCCATCCTGCCGACCATGATCGTCACCCTGGGCACGGCCCATGGGCATGTCCCACCGGCGAGCCATCCTGAGACGACGGACTTTCTCATCATGCTGGCCGGCGGCATCCTTGGCGCGGCGCTTGCGATCCGGTCCGGCTTTCCCGGCGGGGCGCTTGTCGGATCCTTTCTGGCCAGCGCCATCCTGCATGCCACGGGGATCGTCGAGGGGCGGCCGCCGCAGGAGCTGATCGACATCGGCTTCGTGGTGCTCGGCACGGTGATCGGGCTGCGCTTCCGCGATACGACGCCGCGCCAGATCGCCGCCAATTTCGCGGCATCGATCGGCGCCTTCGCCGTTTCCATCAGCGTGGCCGCCGCCTTGGCCGTCCTGGCGGCGCAGGCGCTGTCGATCTCCTTCGGCCAGGCCATGATCGCCTTTGCGCCCGGTGGACTGGAAGCCATGGTCATGCTGGCCTTCATGCTGGATCTGGACCCGGCCTATGTGGCGCTCCACCAGCTCGGCCGCTTCTTCGTGATGATCCTGCTCGTCCCGGTCTTTGCCCGCCTGCTGCTCGGCCCGGGCTGGCGGGCGCCGTAGCGCCACGGAACGCTTCGCCCCTTCGGCCAGTTCTTCCTGTCACAAGCAACGGAGGCAATCATGGATCATACGAACCACGTGCGGCTGACCAGCGACGAGCTCACCCCGGCCCTTCTGGAAAACGCCACCATCTACGGCCCGGACGATGAAACCGTCGGCACGGTTTCCCACGTTCATGGCAGCGGCTCCTCCGCCAAGGTGGTGATCGATGTCGGCGGCTTCCTCGGCATCGGTGCCAAGCCTGTCGCCATCAACGCGGCCGATTTGGATTTCATGCGTGACGAGGATGGCGACGTCCACGCCGTCACCAGCTGGACGAAGGACCAGCTGAAGGAACTGCCCGAGCATCGGGACGCCTGAGCCATCCACCGCACGCACCGGTCAGGGGTCGCCCGGCATGTCCCGCAGGCGGCCCCGTATCGTCTGGAGCACCCGGCGCAGTTCGACCAATTCCTCGGCGCTGAGGTCGCACAGCATGTCGCTTGACAGCGCGGCCCGCCGCTCCAGCATATGGGCGAACAAAGTCCGCCCTTTGCGCGACAGCTTGAGATTGACGGAGCGCCGATCTTCCACCGAGCGCTCGCGCTCGACGAGGTCGAGCCCTTCCAGTTCGGCAACGAGCCGCGTCACCTGGCCGGGATCGCGGCCCGTCCGCTCGCTGACACTGGCCGGTGAACAGCCCGGGCGCCGGCCGATCCGCACCAGCACATCCCGCTGCGGCAGGCTGAGATGCCGGGCCGGACTGTCGGCAAGCCCCCGCAACTGCGCCTTGAACGTGCGTCCGATCTCCGACAAAAGATCGGCGATCTCCTCACCCTCGCGTGTCGCCGCGTCATCGTGATGGGCCATACCGGCCTTCGCGTCGCTCACCCCGCACCCCCTTTGTCGCAGACCCGGAGCCGAGCGTGCGAACTTGCGCAATAGCAAGTTTTTCGAGCGATTCCAATGTTATGGCATCGCGCGTCTTTTTATTGACTCTGTCAATCAAGTTTGATTACCCATGCCCCAAGGCCGGTGCAATGGATGCGGCGGCATACAGAGGGGACAGGGGTTATGAGGGGAACGCGCTCGCGTCGTCGGCAGTGGATTGCCGGCATTGTCGGCATGTCCGCCATCGCGCTCGATGCCGGCACGCTGGCCCATGCGCAGGCCGTGGCCGACGTGCCGGCGGAGAGCGAGCCTGCCGTAGACGATACGGCGGCGCAGGGGCAATCCATCGCCCTCGATACCGTTGTCGTCACCGCGTCGGGCTTCGAGCAGACGGTGGCGGACGCTCCGGCCTCCATTTCCGTCATCACCCGGCAGGATCTCGACCGCGGCCAGTTCCGCGACCTGACGGACGCGCTGCGCAACGTCCAGGGCGTCTCCGTGACGGGCGTCGCCAACGAGCGCGACATTTCGATTCGTGGATTGCCCGGCCAGTACACGCTCATCCTCGTGGACGGCGTGCGCCAAGGCACGCGCGATGCGCGCCCCAACGGCTCGGCCGGCTTCGAGCAGAGCTTCATCCCGCCCCTCAACGCGATCGAGCGGATCGAGGTGGTGCGCGGTCCGGCCTCCACGCTCTACGGCTCCGACGCGGTGGGCGGCGTCATCAACATCATCACGCGGGCGGTCCCGGCAGAGCCCGCCGCCTCCATCACAGTGGAGGCGCTGGCCCAGGGGAGCGGGCGCCACGGCAATGCCGGCCAGGCCCAGCTCTATGCCGCAACGCCCCTGATGCAGGATATTCTGGGCCTGCAGGTCTGGGGGCGGGCCTATAAGCGCGGCGAGGACAGGCTCATCGCCGGCGAGACGGAGCGCGAGGAAGGGGACTTCACCGCGCGCCTTTCCTACGCACCCAATCTCGACCATCGCTTCTTCCTGGAAGGTGGGGCCACGCGGCTGGAGCAGACATCCTCGGCCGGGCGGACCCTGGCGGACGGAACGCTCGGCCGCATCGGCAGCAACAGCCGCGATCATCTGCGGGCCAATTACGAAGGCGCCTACCGATGGGGCGAGGTAACGGCCTCGCTCCAGCGCGAATGGGGCGAGCGCGTCACCCTGAATGAAGAGGCCGGCCTCTCGCGCTTCCTGGAAAACCCCCGCTCGCCGGAAATCACCAATACGGTCGGCGATCTGAAGGCGATCATCCCGTTCGATGCGCTCGGCGGCCACCGCCTGACGCTCGGCTCACAATATATCGACAACGATCTGAGCGACCAGAATCCGGGCCGGCGGACCGGGTTGGACGAAAATTTCGGCCTGTACCAATATGCCGTCTTCGTGGAAGACGAGTGGCAGATCACCGATACATTCGCGCTGACCGGCGGTGTGCGCCTCGATTACCACGAGATCTACGAGGAGAACCTGTCACCCCGGCTCTACGGCGTCTGGCGCCCGCTCGACATGTGGACCTTCAAGGGCGGCATCTCGACCGGCTTCCGCGCGCCGGATATCCGCTCCATCGCGCCGGACTACGCCTACACGACCGGCGGCGGCGGCTGCTTCTACGGGCCGGAATCGCGCCGTGGCAGCCGCAACCCCTGCGGCGTGATCGTGTCGAACGAAGATCTGTCCCCGGAAACCTCGACCAATTACGAGGCGGCCGTCCTGTTCGACGACCTGGCCGGTTTCACGGCGGGTGCGACGCTCTTCTACACCGACTTCGACGACAAGATCGACAATGACCGGGTCTACAATGCGGACGGCTCCTTCGCCCGCTGGGATATCGATCCGAACTACACACTGTTCCGGGTCTTCAACATCGACTCGGCCGTGATCCGTGGGGCCGAGTTCACGCTGGGCTTCGACGCGACCGACACCGTCTCGGTGATCGCCAGCTACACCTATACCGACTCGCGCCAGAAGGGGGGCGCCTATGACGGGCTGCCCCTGACCCGCACACCCGAGCACGCCGCCAATCTGCGCGTCGACTGGCTCACGCCCATCGAAGGCCTGAGCGCCTTTGCCGCCGGCTTCTACGAGGGCGAGCAGATCAATGCGGGCCTGCGCGTCGGCGCCAATGGATCACCCGTCTTCAATGGCGACGGGGACATCGTCGCCCGTCGCTATCCAGGCTACTTTACAGCCGATATCGGGGCCTCCTACCAGATCAACGACACGCTCACGGTGAACGGGACGATCTACAATCTGTTCGACGAGGAGGTCCTGCCGGATGCCTACAACACGGTCGTCGAGGGCCGCCGCTTCTGGGCAAGCCTGAATGCCAGCTTCTGAACCTTGCGCCACCGGGCGCGGACGATCCGAAAAAACCGATTGGAAACCGATGATGTTCCGCAAAGCCATCCTGGCCAGGCTTCTCATGGCCGCCCTGTCGCTGGCCGCCGCACAGTCCCCGGCCCTTGCACAATCCGTCACCGTCGAGCACCCGCAGGGAACGACGGTCATCGAGGGCGTGCCGCAGACGGTCATGGTCGCCGACTGGGCGGCCTACGACAATCTGACCGCGCTCGGCGTCCCCGTCGCCGGCGTGCCGTCGACGGCCATGCCGTCCTATCTGGCCGATACGGTCCCCGCCGGCACGCAGCGGATCGGCTCCCTGCAGGAGCCCGATATCGAGGGCATCGCGGCGGCGGCGCCCGATCTGGTGATCGTCGCCGCGCGCTCGCGCACGGCCTATCCCACCCTGTCGGGCCTGGTGCCGACCATCGACATGTCGGTGGACAATGCCCGGCTGGTCGAGGGCGTGAAGGACAATCTCGCCACCTATGGCCGCATCTTCGGCCGCCAAGAACAGGCCGATGCACTCATCGCCGCGCTCGACGACAAGCTGGCGGTGGCGCGGGAGGCGGTCAAGGGTAAGGGCCGCGGCCTCGTCGTCATCACCAATGCCGGGCGCCTCGGCATTTACGGCACCGGATCGCGCGTCGCCTGGCTGCACAGCGCCATCGGCATTCCGCCCGTCGCCGACCAGGTGGATGACCGCCGCGACGGAGGCGACGGCGCCTCCTTCGAATATCTCCTGGAAACCAATCCGGACTGGCTCTTCGTCATCGATCGCGACGCCGCCATCGGACGCGAGGGTTCGGCGCGGGCCACGCTCGACAACGAACTCATCCACCAGACGCGCTTCTGGCAGAATGACAGGATCATCTACCTCGATCCGGGCGCGGCCTATGTCACTATGCACGGCTATAGCGGCTTGATGCTGCTTCTCGACCAGGTGATCGAAGGCTATGCACGTGCGGAGTGAACTGCGGAGATAACACCATGCCCGCACTGCGGATGAGGCTGGCGGAGGGCTCGTGGACGGGCCCTCTTCTCTTATGCGCCACACTGGCCCTCACCGCCGCCCTGGCGGTGGCGAGCCTGCTCGTCGGCGTGAGCGAGGTATCCCCCGCGACGCTCTTCGGCGCCGATCCGCAGGCCCGGGCGATGCAGGTCCTCCTGGTCAGCCGTATTCCGCGCACGGCCGCCATCCTGCTTGCCGGCTCGGCCCTCGCCATTGCCGGCCTCGTCATGCAGATGATCGTGCGCAACCGCTTCGTCGAGCCGTCCACTGCCGGTACGACGGAATCGGCGTCGCTGGGTTTCCTGGTGGTCACCATCCTGGCGCCCGGCTGGCCGCTCCTGGCCAAGATGGTCGTGGCGGCCACCTTCGCCATGGGCGGCACGGCGCTGTTCCTGCGGCTTCTGCGCTTCGTGCCGCTGCGCGATGCCATGCTCGTTCCCCTGGTCGGCATCATGCTCGGCAGCGTGATCGGCGCCGTGACGACCTTCTTCGCCTATCGCTACGGCCTCATGCCTTCGGTCCTCGCCTGGACGATCGGCGATTTCTCCGGCGTGCTGCGCGGCCGCTACGAGCTTCTCTGGCTCGGCCTCGGGGCCACGCTCCTCGCCTATCTGGCCGCCGACCGATTCACCGTCGCGGCCATGGGGCGCGACGTCACCGTCAGCCTCGGCCTGAACTACCAGGCCGTCACCCGCTTCGGGCTGATCCTCGTCTGCGTCATCGCATCGGTGACCCTGGTATCGGTCGGTTCGATCCCCTTTCTGGGCCTGATCGTGCCCAACCTCGTCTCCCTGATGGTGGGCGACAATATGCGCATCACCGTGCCCTGGGTTGCCGCCCTCGGCGCGCTCTTCGTGCTCGTCTGCGATATTGCAGGACGGCTGGTGCGCTACCCGTACGAGGTGCCGATCGGGGTCGTGGTCGGAACCATCGGATCGGCCATGTTCCTGTATCTGCTCCTGCGCCAGCAGGGACGGCGGGCCGGGCCATGATGGCGCTCCTGCCCTCCCTCGCCTTACACCGGCCGCCGCGGGCGAAGCTCGTCATCGTCCTTCTGGCCCTGCTGGCGCTTCTGTCCGTTGCCGCCTTCATGACGCTGGGGGCGCGCGGCTCCTGGAGCTTTGTCCTCGCCTTTCGCGGGCGGCGGCTTCTGGCCCTGATCCTCGTCGCCTATGCCGTCGCCGTATCGACCGTCCTGTTCCAGACGGTCACGAACAACCGCATCCTGACGCCGTCCATCATGGGTTTCGACGCGCTCTACGTCCTGGTGCAGACGAGCCTCGTCTTCTTTCTCGGCACGCAGGTGCTGGCCCTTGCCGATCCCCATCTCCGCTTCCTTCTGGAAGTGGCTCTGATGACGGGCTTCGCACTGGTCCTGTTCCGGTGGCTGTTCCTGGGCGAGGAGCGCAGCCTGCACCTCTTGATCCTGGTCGGCATCGTCTTCGGCATCTTCTTCCGCTCCCTGGCAGGCTTCATGCAGCGGATCCTCGATCCGAACGCCTTCCAGGTTCTGCAGGATGCACTCTTTGCCAGCTTCCAGTCCGTCGACACGACGCTCTTGTGGATCTCCATCGCCCTCGTCATTGCCGTCACCCTGGCGCTCTGGCGGATCGCCCACACATTCGACGTGCTGACGCTCGGGCGGGCGCAGGCCATTAGCCTCGGCGTCGATTATTCGCGAACGGTCCTGTTCATCCTGTCCATGGTGGCGGTGCTGGTGGCCGTCTCCACCGCGCTGGTCGGGCCGATCACCTTTTTCGGCCTTCTCGTCGCAAGCCTTGCACGGGCCCTTCTGGGCGACAGCTTGCACCGGCACGTCCTTCCGGCATCCGTCCTCCTCGGCATCATCGCGCTGGTCGGGGGGCAGACCGTCCTGGAGCGGGTCTTCGCCTTCGATACCGCCTTGTCGATCATCGTCGAGTTTCTCGGCGGGCTCGTCTTCATCCTTCTGATCGTCCGTGGAGCAGCCCGTTGATCGACGCCCGCCATGTCACGAAACGCTATGGCGACACGCTCGTCGTGGACGGCGTCAGCCTGACCCTGCCGCAGCGTGGCATCACCTCCATCATCGGCCCCAACGGCGCCGGCAAATCCACACTCCTGTCCATGATGGCCCGGCTGACGGGCATGGATGCCGG
This sequence comes from Aureimonas frigidaquae, assembly GCF_001463905.1. GTDB lineage: Bacteria > Pseudomonadota > Alphaproteobacteria > Rhizobiales > Rhizobiaceae > Aureimonas > Aureimonas frigidaquae. The sequence goes on along the minus strand of NZ_BBWR01000006.1, from coordinate 128,207 downwards.
CGCGGTCACGATCGACGGGCTCGACGTGGTGACGACGCCGAGCGAAGTGCTGGCCCGCCGCCTCGCCATATTGCGGCAGGACAATCACATGACGGCGCGCCTGACCGTGCGCGATCTCGTCGCCTTCGGCCGCTATCCCTATTCGCGCGGGCGGCTGACACCGGCGGACGAGGCTCATGTCACCCGTTCGCTGGACTACATGAACCTCGGCGATCTGGCCGGTCGCTTCCTGGACGAGTTGTCGGGCGGCCAGCGCCAGCGGGCCTTCGTCGCCATGGTCCTGTGCCAGGACACCGATTACGTGCTCCTGGACGAGCCCTTGAACAATCTGGACCTCAAGCACGCGGCGGCGATGATGCGGCTCTGGCGCGATGCCTGCCGGGATTTCGGCAAGACGGTCGTGATCGTCCTGCACGATATCAACTTCGCCTCCTGGTATTCGGACCATATCGTGGCCATGCGCGACGGGCGGATCTGCCGGCAGGGCCCGCCGGACGACATCATCGCCACCGACAGCCTGCGCGACATCTACGGCATGGAGATCGCCGTTCACCAGATCGAGGACCGGCGGATCTGCCTGTTCTACGACTGAAGCGTGCACTGCGTCAGTAGCATGCCCAGTTATGCGGCACTGCGGCGCAATTAAGCGCTTTACTAAAGCGCTTTACAAACGCAAGTTCGATTCATGGAACGGATCGAACGCAGGAAACGGGTGACGCTGGGAGAGGTGGCCAAGGCCGCCGGACTGTCGCCGGCTGCCGTCTCCCGCTACCTGTCCGGGCAGCTGACCTTGCCCGAGACGACCAGCCGCCGGATCCAGAAGGCCATACGGGACCTCGGCTACCGGCCCAACCACCATGCACGCAGCCTCAGCCTCGGCCGCTCCAATGCGATCGGGCTCGTTGTGCCGGATATCAACAACCCCTTCTTCTCGCACCTTGCCGCGGCGGTGGAGCGGGCCGCGCAGGCGCGCGGGCTGTTAATGATGCTGTGCGCCACGTCCAATCGGCTGGAGCGCGAACTGGAATATCTGCAACTGCTCGGCGCCGGCGTCGTCGACGCGCTCATCTTCGCCACCAATCACGACGATGCCGATGGCCAGCTGGCTGGCATGCTGAACGGCGATCGCCGCGTCGTGCTCCTGGACGAGGACGTCGCCGGCACGAGCCTCTTCAAGGTGTTTTCCGACAATCACCAGGGCGGGTTCCTAGCAGGGCAACACCTGATTGAGAACGGGCATCGGCGGATCGCCTATATTGGCGGCCCGTGCGACCTGATGAGCGCGCGCGAGCGCGCCGAAGGGCTGCATGATGCGGTCCGCACATCGGGCGGCAGCGCCGCTGTCGTGTCCGAACTCTTCGGCAGCTACGCCATAGACCATGGCGCCAGCGCCATGGAAGAGATCCTCGACACCATGCCGGGCGTAACCGCGGTGTTCAGCGCCAGCGACGAAATCCTCATCGGCATGCTGCGCGTCCTGCGGGCCCGCGGCGTCACCGTCGGCCGCGACATCTCCATCGTCACCTTCGACGATGCCGGCCCGCTCGAGCTCCTGGCCGTGCCGGTGACGGCCATCCGCCAACCCCTCGAGGCCATGGGCGAGCGGGCGCTCGACATGGCGCTCGATTCGCTCGCCGCAACCCGCAGCCCGACCGTTGCGCGGCTGCCTGTGGAACTCGTCCGGCGGGGATCCGTCGCCACGCTGGCCTGAACAATCCGGACCCAAAAGGGAAGATCGCATGACTGAGCGTAAGAAAGTGCTCCTCGTGGGCGAGAGCTGGATCAGCTCGGCGACCCATTACAAGGGCTTCGACCAATTTGGCTCGGTGACCTTCCACCTGGGTGCCGAGCCGCTGGTCGCCGCCTTGAAGGACAGCCCCTTCGAGCTGACCTACATGACCGCGCACGAAGCGGTGGAGAGCTTCCCCTTCGAGCGCGCCGGGCTGGACGCCTATGACGCGATCATCCTGTCCGATATCGGCGCCAATTCGCTGCTCCTGCCGCCGGCCGTATGGCTGCACAGCAAGACGGTCCCCAACCGTCTGAAGCTCCTGCGCGAGTGGACCAAGGATGGCGGCGGCCTCTTTATGATCGGCGGCTATTTCTCGTTCCAGGGGATCGACGGCAAGGCGCGCTGGCGCCGCACCCCGGTCGAGGAAGCGCTACCGGTGACCTGCCTTCCCTATGACGACCGGGTGGAGATACCGGAGGGCACCTCGCCGGTCTTCGTGGCCGATCATCCCACGCTCGCCGGCCTGCCGAAGGAGGGGTGGCCGCTCCTGCTCGGCGTCAACGAGGTCGAGGTCAAGCCCGGCGCCGAGCTTCTCCTGCGCTTACCCGACGATCAGGGCGCCCATCCGCTGCTCGTCACCGGCACTTACGGGAAGGGGCGCACCGCGGCCTGGACCTCCGACATCGGCCCGCACTGGCTGTCCCCGGCCTTTTGCGAATGGGACGGTTACGGGCGGCTCTGGAGCAACATCCTCGCCTGGCTGACAGACGAGCGCTGAGCGGGAGGACAGGAGATGAGCGACCGACCCCTGATCGAAGCCAAAGGCATTTCCAAGCGGTTCGGCGCTCTGTCCGCGCTGACCAAGGTGGATCTGTCGATCCGCAGCGGCGAGGTCCTGGCGCTCCTGGGCGATAACGGCGCCGGAAAGTCGACTTTCATCAAGGTCCTGTCCGGCGCGCATCCGCCCAGCGACGGCGAACTCCTGATGGACGGCGCACCGGTCTCCATGTCCTCGCCGCAGGACGCGGCGGATCTCGGCATTGCCACCATCTTCCAGGAACTCGCGCTTTCGGAGAACCTCTCCATCGCCGAGAACGTGTTTCTGGGGCGGGAGTTGACCCATCGCATCCTGGGCGTGCCACTTCTGCGGCGCGGCGCCATGAAGCGACGGGTGGGCGAACTCCTGGAGGAGCTGGACGCCCACATATCGGACCCCGAGGCCCCCGTGGGCGCGCTGTCCGGCGGGCAGCGGCAGGCGGTGGCCATCTGCCGGGCGCTCAACCTGAACGCCCGGCTCGTGATCATGGACGAGCCGACGGCGGCCCTCGCTGTCGCCGAAACGCGCAAGGTCCTGCAGCTGACGCGGCGCCTGGCCGATAGCGGCCGCGCGGTCGTCCTGATCAGCCACAACATGCACGACGTCTTCGACGTGGCGGACCGGATCGTCGTGTTCCGTCGCGGGCGCAAGATCACCGAGAAGCGCCGTGTCGATACCAATCCTGAGGAGATCGTCTCCTTCATCACGGGCGCACATCCCGACGTGCGCGCGCTCGAGATGCGCAATTGACCCCGCACGTCTGACGAAAGGCCATACGCATGATCAAGAGATCGCATTTCGCCCTGGCCCTCACGGCCCTCCTGGCCTCGGCCGCCACCGCTGCGGTCGCGCAGGACAAGCCGAAGGTGGCCTTCGTCCCGCAGATCGTCGGCATTCCCTATTTCGATGCCATGCAGGCCGGCGGCAACAAGGCCGCGGAGGCGCTCGGCGTCGACTTCATCTATCAGGGGCCGGTCGATACCAACCCCGTCGATCAGCTCCAGATTGTGCAGAACCTCATCAATCAGGGCGTCGGCGCCATCTCCGTCAGCGTGCTGGACGCATCGAGCCTGACCCCGGTCGTCGAAGCCGCCAAGGCAAAGAACGTCCAGCTCTTCACCGCTGACAGTGACGCGCCGGACTCCGGCCGCGCGCTCTATGTGGCCCAGGCGACGGACGAGGGTCTCGGCTACGCCATCATCGACCAGATGGTCGAGCGCACGGGCGAGGATGCGACGATCGCCATCATTTCGGGCGAGGCGACGGCCTCCAACCTGAACGCCTGGATCGGCTTCATGCAGGAGCGGGCCAAGGAAAAGTACCCCAAGCTTACGCTGATGGAGCCGCAATATGCCGGCGGCAGCGCCGAGCGGGCCGCGCAGATCGCCACCGACCTGATGACGGCCAATCCGGAGCTGAAGGGCATCATCGGCGTCGCCTCCACGACATGCCCGGGCGTTGCCCAGGCCATCGAGACCGCGGGCCGTGCCGATGACGTCGTCGGCACGGGTTACTGCAGCCCGAACACGGCGCGCAGCTACCTGAAGAGCGGTGCGCTCGACTATACCGTCCTGTGGGATCCGGCGGAGCTCGGCTACCTGACCGTGTGGGCCGGCAAGCAGCTCATCGACGGGACGGCAATCCCGGCCAGCGTGACGCCGGAGGGCATGAGCCACCCCGTCACCTACGACGCGGCGACCGGCATCTTTCTCTTGGGCGAGCCCGCCATCTTTACGGCGGACAATGTCGACGCGTTCAACTTCTGACGCGCCTTCCCCTCGTCGGACCGGCGCGCCAGATGGCCGCCGGTCCCCCACCCTTCGCATGAGCGGGATCGACTGGAGACGATGATGACCAGGCTGTTCGGCACGCGGGAAGCGCTCCTGGCTGCGGCGATCATCGCTTGCGCGCTCCTCTTTTCCCTTCTCTCCCCCAATTTCGCCACCAGCGCCAATGTCAGCACGGTCCTGCGCAATTCCACCGAACTGTTCCTGATCGGGCTCGGCATGACGCTTCTCCTGGGCGTCGGCGCCATCGACGTGTCGGTGGGCGTCGCCATGGGGCTGGCCGCCATTCTGGTCGGCAAGCTTCTGGAGGCCGGAGCGCCCTGGTATGTCGCCGCCCTGGCAGGCCCCCTGTCCGGCGCGGCATTGGGGCTTCTGGCATCGCTCGTCGTCGTGGTGGGGCGCGTGCCGGCCATCGTCGGCACGCTCGGCCTCTTCGGCATGTACCGGGCCGCGATCTTCCTGGCGCTTGGCGGCAGCTGGCTGTCCGGGCTCCCGACCGGGCTGACGGACATCTTCGCCGCACGCCCCTTCGGCGTTCCCGCCGCGCTGCCGCTCATCGCCGCATCCTATCTCCTGGTCTTCGTGGCGGTGCGCATGACGCCCTTTGGCCCGCATCTCCTGGCCGTCGGCCAGTCGGAGCCCAAGGCGCGACTGGCCGGAGTGCCCGTCCGCGCCACCGCCTGCATCGCCTTTCTGATCAGCGGGCTCCTTTGCGGCCTGGCCGCCGTCTTCTACATCGCCACCTATCGCAACGTCGCCATGACCATCGGCGGGACGCTGGCGCTGGAGGCCATCGCGGCCGTGGTGCTGGGCGGCACGAGCATCCTAGGCGGTCGTATCAGCCTGATCGGAACGGCGCTGGGCGTCCTGCTCCTGCGCATCCTGCAGAACGGGCTCCTGCTGATCGGCGTGCCGTCCCTGTGGCAACCCGTCGTCACCGGCGCGCTCATCCTTATCGTTCTCGGTGGCGAAGCCATGTCCGGCCGGCTGCGCCTGCCTGGTTTCCTGCCGGCTACGGGACCTCAGCAATGATCCGGCGGACCGATATCACGCTCTTCCTCCTGATCGGGCTCTGGCTCATCGTCATCGCGCTTCTGGCGGCCTTCCAGCCGAGCGCCATGGCCATGTCGACGGTCACGACGATCCTGCAATTTTCCACCATTCTGGCGCTGGTGGCCCTGGGTCAGGCGCTCGTCATCCTGTGCGGCGGCGCGGGGATCGATCTGTCGGTCGGCGGCACCATGTCGCTGACGGCCATCCTCGCCATGCTGGGCGTGGAGGCTGGCCTGCCCGCGGCGCTCCTAGTGCCGGGCTGCCTCCTGATCGGCGGCCTTCTCGGCACCGTCAACGGGCTCGTCGTCACGCGCCTGCGCGTCCTGCCGCTGATCGCCACGCTCGGCACCTTCTACGTCTATTCCGGCTCGGCGCTGGCGATCACCAGCGGCGCCAATATCGGCAATGTTCCGGCGGGGCTCACGGCCTGGGGGCGTGGTCTGGTCGTCGGTTTCCCCCTGCCCTTCCTGACCCTGGCTTTGCCGCTCTTCCTCATCGTCGCGCTGATGCTGCGCTTCACGAGCTGGGGGCGCTGGGTCTACGCCACGGGCTTCAACGAGCGATCCGCCCGGCTCGTCGGCATTCCGGTGGATCGCCTCCGGCTCGCCGCCTATGCGGGCAGCGGCGTCCTGGCGGGCACGGCGGCGCTGGTCAGCCTGGCCTGGCTGGGGAGTGCCCGGCCGAATATCGGCCAGAATCTGGAACTGACATCGCTGACGGCCGCTATGCTGGGCGGCATTGCAATCTTCGGCGGACGCGGCGGCGTCATCGGCGTTCTGGCCGCCGTTCTCCTGCTGGTCACGGTCCAGACCGGCCTGCTTCTCGTCAACATCAACAGTATCTGGCAGGTCGGCATCGTGGGGGCGCTTCTCGTCGCCGTGCTTCTGGCCGACACACTCGCCATCGCCCGGAGGTCCTCATGACGCTATCCACGCAAACCATTTCGCAGGCCGTCGAAGCCCGTGCGGACCGCATCGTCGAGACACTGTCCCGGCTGGTGTCCTTTCCGTCCATCGTGATGAACGATCCGCGGCAGGCCGGCCCCGGCGAGCGGGACTGCCAGCTCTACCTGCAGCAGCGGCTGGAGGCGATCGGCTTCACCACCGATCTCTGGGACCCGGACGGCCCTGCCCTCCTGGAAAAATATGCCGGCAGGCCCGGCGCCAACAAGGGCCGCACCTTCGACGGCCGGCCCAATCTCGGCGGTACGCTGGCCGGCAGCGGCAAGGGCCGGTCGATCATGCTCACCGGCCATATCGACGTGGTGCCGCCGGGCCCCGCGACGCATTGGACGAGCGATCCTTTCGTTCCCATGGTGAAGGACGGTTTCGTCCATGGCCGCGGCACGGTCGACATGAAGGGCGGCGTCGCCTGCATGCTCATGGCGGTCGAGATCCTGAAGGAGATCGGCGCCGAGCTGAAGGGCGATGTCGTCTTCACCACCGTCGTCGACGAGGAGATCGGCGGCATGGGCTCCCTCGCCATGGTCGACCGCGGCTTCAAGGCCGATGCCGGCATCATGACCGAGCCCACGGCCAACCGGATCGCGCCACTCTGCCACGGCATCCTGTGGGGGCGGATCGTGATCGACGGGATCAGCGGCCATGCGGAGCTGACGCCGAATGCCTGGCATGCCGGCGGCCCGGTCGATGCCGTGCAACTCTGCCGGCAGATGCTGGACGGGCTCGACATACTGAACCGCCGCTGGATGTACGAGCCGCGCAAGAACCATCCGTTGATGGCCATGCCGAACCAGATCATCGTCACCCAGCTCCATGTGGGCGAGCACCCCTCCTCCATGGCCGGCCGTGCGGAAATCACCATCGACGTGCAATATCTGCCGCATGAGAAGGACGAGTTCGGCCTGGGCGGCCATGTAAAGCGCGAGATCGAGGAGCATGTCGCGGCGCTGTGCCTGTCCGACCCCTATCTCCGGCAGCACCCGGCGCGCGTCGAATGGATTCTCGATGCGGACTGCGCCGAGGTCCCGGCCGATCACCCCTTCGTTGAGACCTTCCAGGGCGCCGTCGCCGCCGCCACGCTCGACCCGGCGCTGGCCGGCTTCGGCGCGCATAGCGACATCGGCCTGCCGACCGGCCTCGGCAATACGCCGACCGTCAATTTTGGCCCGGGCGACCCGGCCCAGAGCCATCAGCCCAACGAGCGCGTCTCGATCGAGGATCTCGTCGCCTGTACAAAGGCGATTGCCCTTGCCATCTACGGCTGGACCAACCTCGAAAAGGCCTGACCCGGATCGAGCAGCATCAGGAACGTGCGCATGGACCCGACGATCGTCGAACTGGACGCCACGATCTCGAGTGCACGCGTGGAAGCGCTGAGCGCGATCCTGTCCGAAAGCGTCAATGCGGGGGCCGCGATCGGCTTCATGGCCCCGCTCTCCCTCAGCGATGCCGCGGCCTTCTGGCTCGAGGATGTCCTGCCGCAGGTCGCACAGGGCAAGCGACACCTCTTTGCGGCGGAACAGGCAGGAGAGATTGTCGGCACGGTCCAACTCATCACCGCCACGCCGCAAAACCAGCCCCACCGCTGCGACGTCGCGAAAATGATCGTCCACCCCTCCGCCCGCCGCCTCGGCATCGGCCGGCGCCTGATGACGCACGCCATCGCCAGGGCCGGCACATTGGGCAGGACGCTGCTTACCCTCGACACGCGGACGGGCGACGTGTCCGAACCGCTCTACCGATCCCTCGGCTTCCAGGTCGCCGGCACGATCCCGGACTATGCCTTCGACGCCGACGGCAAGGCCCTGCATGCGACAACCTACATGTACCTCCTGCTTCGGGCCGAGAGCCGAAACCTGTAGCGCGATCCGCGCTGCTCTTATCTGGCCACGAAGCCGTCTGATACTTTCCGGGGGGTTTTGTGCGTGGAATTCGCTGTGCCGGCCTCGTTATCGCAATCTGCAGCCAATGCATGGCCCGGCCGGCTGCCAAGTGCCGGTTTGCACGCACACTTTCACAACCATCTTCTAGCGACGGCGCATCGATTCTGCGCTACCAGTGATTGTTTTCATGGCGAATGCACCGAAGGGTGCGGTCTCCAGTTCGATCATAGCGCAGGAAGATTGTGCAAAACGCCATCCACAGCCCGACGAAAAACGTCAATATCCAATGGATGCGGGCAATGGCAGCGTTATCTGTCGCAACATACCACATCTCATACTATATTTTAGACAGATACGATTACCCGTCTTTCTTCGAAGTATTCGACGGCAAGTTTGGGCTGATGGGGGTCGCAATTTTTTTCGCCATCTCGGGTACCTTGATGGCCGACCTCATACACCGAAGCACGCCCACTGTGTTCCTTGCACATCGACTGGTACGCATCTACCCGCTTTTCATCATGGTTTTCCTGACTGTTGCGCTTCTGCGGACTGGGGAACTTAGTGCTGATGTGCGGGCTATGTCCCTGACGCTGGTCGGAACACGCGTTAAGCCTGAGCTGAATATCGAATGGACGCTGGTTCTGGAGGTTTTCTTTTACGTCGCCCTCTTCCTCTTGGCGGCCTTCAAGGGCGGACGCTACATCGTCCCGCTTGCACTTTGCTGGCTAATATTGATCGTTGCTGCGACGATAATTGAACCCGTTCAAATGGGCTCCACCTTATCTCCAACGCTTCTTCAAGCGCTCTTCCTTCCTGGGAACGCCGCGTTTGCTGGGGGATTGCTGATCCCGGCGATCCTGCGGCGCTGGCGGGTCGAGCCTAGCCTTGCGGTCGTGGCGTTTGGCTTAGGGGCAGTCACCATGTCTGTCGACCTTGCCTGGGGACGTATTGTGGGTTCTGTTGCCGCAGTTATCCTCGTAGCGATGGTTTACGGCGTTTCGTCGCCAAGACAACGCCGCGGCAGTATTGGATGGGCATTCGAGCGCCTAGGGGATTACAGCTATGCGCTTTACCTGATCCATGTGCCGGTAACGCTCTTAGTGCTGAACTACGTCGACGCGTCACCGCTAACGCTATGGGTGATGTGTATTGGATCCGTGCTCGTAGCGTCCATACCAATCGGCATGATGGATGTGATGCTGTACCGCCGACTTCGGGCGCACGTCGATATGGCGAACCCCCAACGCTTATTCGCGGCAGTTTGGCTCTACGTCGCAGCTTACTTGCTGATCGGCTTCCTGTTCATCTTCAAGCAATAAGCCCAACCTGGCTCACGCTAGAACAGCAGCGCCGTTCTTTACCTTACGATGGACGAAAACACTGCGCATCAATTGCAATGGTGGGCCCGGAGGGACTCGAACCCCCAACCAAGCGGTTATGAGCCGCCGGCTCTAACCATTGAGCTACAGGCCCCACCCGGGACCGCTCTAGCGGAAAGGGGGCGACTTCTCAAGCGGGATGGCGGCGTTCGATCGGGCTGTCATGCCGCGTTCAGACTCATTGTGGTGTCATGCATGCCGAATCAAGCAATCGGAGGTTCACTCATGCTGTCCAGACACCTGTCCCTGCCCCTCGCCGCGCTGATGCTGGCGAGTGTCCCTATGGCCGCCATGGCGCAGGCGCCGGGGGGCGAAGAACGGTCCACGTTGACCATCGTGGGTGCGGGCCAGGCGACGGCAGCGCCCGATATTGCGTTGACGACGCTGACGGTCCTGCGCAGCGCCGCGACCGCGCAGGAGGCGACGCAGGAGTCGAGCGCCGCTGTGACGGCCGTGACGCAGGCCATGCGCGATCTTGGCATCGAAGGCCGCGACCTGCAGACGAGCGGCTTCTCCATCAGCCCGCAATACCAATATGATAACAACCAGAACGGGCAGCCGACCCGTCCGCCGGAGATCGTCGGCTACGAGGTGCGCAATTCGCTGACGGTGCGCGTGCGCGATATCGCCAAGGTCGGCGCCGTTCTCGACAAGGCGATCTCGCTCGGCGTCAACCAGGGCGGCGACATTACCTTCACCATCGAGAACCCGGCGCCGCTGGCCGACGCGGCGCGCCGCGATGCCATCGCCAAGGCCAGGGCGTCGGCGCAGGTGATGGCTGATGCGGCGGATCTGGAACTGGGCGATATCGTCTCGCTCGTGGACGAGACGAACACCGTGGCGCCGCCCCGGCCCATGATGGCCGGCGCCATGATGCGGGTGGCCGCCGAAGACGCCAGCGTGCCCGTCGAAGCGGGCGAGAACACGGTGAGCGCGCAGGTCCGCGTGACCTTCGAGATCGTGCCTGCCGCGCAGTAAGCGTGGCGATCCCGCCCCGTCACAGGGGCGGGATATTGCCGAGGGGGATGAAGCCGAGCCGGGCGCGCCCGTCGCGCACCTCCACCTCGATGACGGTGCGTCCATCGACCTGCCGCCCGACCAGGCCGACGCCGCCGGCGATCGCATTCGCGATGCCGCCCGCCGGCGGCAGGATGCGGCTGACGAGGTCGGCGATGGCCTGCGGGTTCTGCAGGGCGATCTCGTAGGTCCCCGTCAAAAGCCCCTCCGCCGAGAACTGGAACGGCCCGGATATCTCGGCCGCGCCGCCGCCCTCAAGGCTCAGGCGAAGGCTGCGCAAGGAGCCGGAACGGCCGCGCAGTGCGGTTTCCAGACGCCCGCCCGGCAGGACGCCGTGCAGCCATTCAGCGCCCCCCGCCACCGACAGGTCGGCCGACAGATCGAAGGGCGGCAGCGGGCCAACACCCGGCGGCGTGGCGGTGACGGCGATGTCCGTCAGCGCCAGATCGAGATCGTCCGCGTTCTGCCGCGCATGGACTTCCAGCCGCTGCGACTGGACGAGCGGCGCCGTCGCGCCATCCGGCATGATGGATGGTGCGTCCAGGACCATGGAGAAGCGCTGCAGCCTTCCGTCCGAAAGGTGGGTCGACGCCTGGGCGAGCGTCCAGTTCATGGCGATGGGCGGCAGCTCGGGCGCGGCGAGCCGGAGCGGCGCATCGAGCTCGGAGACGATGAGATTGGGATTATAGATCTGCGCCACGGCGCGGAAGCCGCCCGCCGCGGCCGACATGCCGCTGGCCGGCGCCTCGACGCCGACCCTGTCGCAGGCCAGCCCCATGCGGAAGGGATAGCCGAAGACCCGGCGCCCATCGCAGGTGATGGCGGTTCCCCCGCCGGCCGCCCGGTCGACGATCTCCACTACGCGCCGATCGACCTCGCCGGCAAGATAGAACCACGCACCGGTCAAACCGGCCGCCAGTAGCAGCGCCACGCCGGCAATGCCGATCATCGCCCGAACCGAGCGACTGCCCTTTCCCGCACCACGAGACTGGTTCATAAGGCACACTCCTTTGCGTAGGCGCAGACGCCGATCCGGCGTCGGCACATTCTTTGCCGTGTGGACATGACCGATTTATGGGTTTTTGGCTATGGGTCGCTGATCTGGCGCCCCGGCTTCGCCTTCGAGGAAAAGATCAAGGCGCGCCTGTCGGGCTATCACCGCGCTCTGTGCATTCGCAGCTTCGTGCATCGCGGCACGCCGGAGCGGCCGGGCCTTGTCTTCGGGCTCGACCGTGGCGGCTCTTGCGTGGGCATGGCGTTCCGTGTCGCCGCCCCCCTCAGGGAGGAGACGATCGCCTATCTGCGGGAGCGCGAACTCGTGACCAGCGTCTACCGGGAAACCACTCAGGCTGTCCGCCTGTCCGACGGGCGCCTGGTGCACGCCCTGGCCTATGTCGCGGTGCCGAGCCATCCGCAATATGCCGGGCGGCTGACGCCGGAGGAAGCCGCCGAGCTCGTGGCGCGCTCGCATGGGCAATCCGGGCCCAATATCGATTACGTCACGGCCGCACACCGCGAGATCGCGGCGCTCGGCCTGCGTGACGCCTGGCTGGAAGAGGTGGTGGCGCGGTTGCCGCCGCCGCCGCGCCCGCCCCTTCGAAGCGGCGATCAGCCGTAGATGCGCCGCGCCGCGGCGGCGGCATCCTGCCGGCGCGTGCGGACGGCATAGATGGACGAGGTGCCACAGATGAACAGGTGCCGGCCATCGGCGCCGCCGAAGCACAGATTGGCGACCGTCTCCGGCACGTAGACATGGCCGATATGACGCCCGTCCGGCGCGTGGCAGTGGACGCCGTCATCGGCGGAGATCCACAGGAGGCCCTCGCGGTCCACTCGAAGCCCATCGGGAACGACGTCGATCTCGGCCACGCGGCGCGAAGCACCGAGGCGGCGGCCATCGACGACCTCCACCGCACGGACCTCATGCGGGCAGCTATCGTCGAAGCCGAAGCCGTGCCCCCGGGCGCGGCCGCTATCGGCGACGTAGAGGACGGATTCGTCCGGCGAGAAAGCAAGGCCGTTCGGGCGGTCGAAGGCGGCGCTCACAGCCTCGACGTCACCGGTCTGCGGATCGATGCGGTAGATCTGGTTGGCGCCGATCTCGCTGTCGGCACGGATGCCTTCGTGGTCGGAAACGATGCCGTAGGGAGGGTCGGTGAACCAGATCGAGCCATCGGACTTGACGACCACATCATTGGGCGAGTTCAGGCGCTTGCCGTCCCAGTGGGTGGCAAGGACGCTGTAGGCGCCGTCCGGTCCGGTGCGGCTGACGCAGCGGCCCCCATGCTCGCAGCTGATCATGGCCCCCGTCAGGTCCAGCGTGTGGCCGTTGGTGCGCTGGGACGGCTGGCGGAACAGCCGCAGGCCCCCTTCCGGGGACCAGGCCATGATGCGGTTGTTCGGAATATCCGAAAAGCGCAACTCCCCGGCATCCGCAACCCAGACCGCTCCCTCGGCCCAGATGAAACCCGTGGCGATCCGCTCCAGCGACGCGCCGGGCTCGAACATCTCCGCAAAGGACGGATCCTCCGCCCGCAACCAGTCTTGTACCATCTTGGCCAGTCCCCCCATGTCACGCAAAGCGCCGATGAACGCGCCCCATGTTCGACACGCTCGACTGCCGCTGCGCAAGGGCAAAAGCTCAGCCGGTAAAACCACCATCCGCAATGAATCTGCGTTCTTCCGCAGTCGACTCGCGGTCCAGTATGGCATTGCGGTGCGGGAAGCGGCCGAAGCTTGCGACGATCTCCCGGTGGTGGCGGGCGAAGTCCTGGTTCTCCTGCGTGCCGATCCGCTCCATCCATGCGACGCAGGCATCCTGGTCCGCGAGCGCTTCGGAATGCATCAGGGGAAGCACGAGGAACTGGTTGACGTCCTCCGGCAGATGTTCGGCGTCCCCCCGCTCCAGCGCCGCCAGGGCGATATCGCGTGCGCGCGCGTCGGTCGCGTACATGCGCGGCGTATCGCGGAACATGTTGCGCGGAAACTGATCGAACAGGAGCACCAGCGCCAGGGCGCCGATCGGCTCCTCGGCCCAGACATCGAGATCCCCCAAGGCGGCGCGCTCATAAACATCGCCGAAACGCTGGCGGATGGTCTCGTCGAAGGCTCCGTCCTTCTCGAACCACTTCTGCGGCCCGGCATCCCGCCAGAAATCCACGATCTCCTGCGGATCGAGAATGGTCTCACTCATCGTCGTGACAGCTCCTGACACTTGTCTGCGCCCCCAGGCTCAAGATAGAGCGGAAAGCGTGCTTGGAAAACGCCGGCACGATCCTCGTTGCAGACTGAGGCGAGATGACGGAACTGGATCTTCTCGGCCTGAAATGTCCGCTGCCGGCCCTGCGCACGGCAAAACGGCTGGAGCTGCTGCCAAGCGGCGCAGAGCTCGTCCTTCTGGCGGACGACCCCCTCGCCCCGCTGGACATCCAGCATCTGTGCAATGATGGCGGCCACGGGCTCCTATCCCGGGAGCCGCTGGCGGCGGGCGGCTGGCGCTTCGTGATCAGACGCGGCTAAGGCCGGGGATGGCCAGCGGATTGTCGAGGAGCGCGGCGCGGTCCGGGGCGTCGGCCATCGGCCGCCCGGTAAAGGCAGAAAAGAGAGCCCGGATCTGAGCCCCGTCGAGCCGCTCGCCGATCAGCACGAAACGGCTGTGCGGCTTGAGCGATGCCGGCCATTCCGGCAGGAAGGCGGGCGGGTGGAGATAGCGCCGGACGCCGTGGACGACCAATGGACGGGTCGGATTTTCACGCGTTAGAACCATCGCCTTCAGCCGCAGCAGCCGGTCCCCATGCAGGGACAGGAGGAGATTGACGAACTCCTCCACCTGGCCGATCGGCAGCGGCGTGTCCTCCACCAGCGATATCGTCCCGACCGCCGCGTGGGCGCTGCCATGATGGCCGTGGTCGTGGCTGTGGTCGTGATGGTGACCATGGTCGTGATGGCAGGACGGATGGTGGTGGCCATGATCATCGGCGCCGCAGTCGCAGCGGCCGGCTCCCAGCCATTCTTCGAGCTGCGCAGTCCGGGTCGACCGGTCGAACGATCCGGCATTCAGGAGCGCGCCCGGATGGGCCTCTCCCGCCGCTGCATCCAGACGGCGCGCCCGCGGATTGAGTCGGTCGAGCCAGGCCAGAAGCTGCGGGTCCGCCGGGCTGAGATCGGTTTTCGTCAGGACCAGCCGATCGGCCACGGCAACCTGCCGCTCCGCCTCGATGCGCCCTTCCATGCCCGCAAGGCCGGCCCGTGCATCGACCACCGTCACGACGCCGTCCAGCGCATAGGCCATGGACAGGATCGGGTGTCCCATCAGCGCGGAGAGGACCGGCGCGGGATCGGCCATGCCGGTCGTCTCGATCACAAGGCGCTCGACGGAAGGCATGCGCTTGGTCTGGATGCGGTCGACGATATCGGCCAGCCGGTCCACCAGTTCGCCCCGCACGGTGCAGCAGATGCAGCCATTGGACAGTTCGACGATATCCTCCGACGCCCGCTCCACCAGGAGGTGATCGAGCCCTATTTCGCCGAACTCGTTGACGATCACCGCGCAGCCGGCCATGGCGGGATCCTGCAGAAGCCCGTTCAGGAGCGTCGTCTTGCCGGCGCCCAAAAAGCCGGTCAGCACGGTCACGCGGATCGGATCAACCATCATGCATATCCATCATTGGGCCTGCGTTTCCACCACGCGCCCGCCGCGGTCGGGGGTCGTGGCGGGAGCGTCGCCCGTGGCGGTCTGCGCCGGCGGCTCCGGGCGCCAGGTCGGGATCGGGATTCCGTAGCCGGCGATCGCCGCGATGCCGGGCGCCACGCCGCGGGCCCCGGCCGCGTTGCCGAGTTCGACCGGATAGGTCACCGGGTCGCGGTCGAGCGCCGTCAGGTAGGGCGATCCGAAGGGCTGCTCGCGGTTGTTTTCGAGCTGCCGCTCGTTGGCGCGGGCGGTCCTGGCCGCGTCCGAGCAGATCGTGTCCGAAATATCGAAGGGCGGGCCGCTGGATGTCGGCAACTGGCCGATCTCCAGTGTGACCTTGGCCGGATCGACGCGGAAGGCCTCTTCCAGTAGCCGTGCGGAATCCCGCTCGCGGGAGATGGGCCCCTCCGCCCCCAGCACCACGGCGAGCACGGTGCGGCCGTTGCGCGTGGCGGACGAGACGAGGTTGAAGCCGGAGGCGCAGATATAGCCCGTCTTCATGCCGTCGGCGCCGTTGAACCGCCCCAGGAGCCCGTTGCCGTTGACCATGGTCGCATCGCCGGCGCGGATCGCCTCGGTCGAGAAGTAATTCGTGAAGGCCGGGAATTCGCGCCGGATGGCGATGCCGAGCATGGCCAGGTCCTTGGCGCTGGAATATTGCCCCGGGCCGGGCAGGCCGTTCGGGTTGACGAAATGCGTATCGGCCATGCCGAGCCGCGCCGCCTCGGTGTTCATGCGCGCCACGAAGGCTTCGTTGGAGCCCGCCAGCGTCTCGCCGATGGCGACGGCGATATCGTTGGCGGATTTGACGAGCATCATGCGCAGCGCCTTGTCGAGACGCATGACCGAGCCGGCTGGATAGCCCATCTTGCCCGGCGCCTGCGCCGCCGCCAGCCGCGACACGACCACCGGCGTGTCCAGCGAGGCACGCCCTGCGGCGATGTCGCGCAGGGCCAGGTAGGCCGTCATGAGCTTGGTCGTCGAGGCCGGGTACCAGCGCTGGCTGGCATTGTCCTGCGACAGAACCTTGCCCGTCGCCACGTCGACGCTGATCGATGGACCGGCCGCCACGTCGGCCGGCGCCAGCCCGAGAACCAGAAAGACGGCCAAGCCAGCCGTGGGGGCCCTGAGGCCGAAGAATGGCATCCTCATCCCAATCCCTTCCATCGGGAGATCGCGCATCCGCCCGCGGGCGATCCCCGGCAGCGCCGGAAGGGGATCGAGGCGGTCATGCACTCGCGGTACCACCTTGCCTGAGGCTTGTCGACCATCCGTCGGTTTTCCCCGCCCCTGTCATAGACATCTCATCCTCCCGGCTTACATTCGCCGGGCATCAGGTGGGGAAGTTTCGAGAATGTCGTATATGCATGCACGCGCGGTCGATCCGGAGCTCCGGAACCTGATCACGGAAGCCCTGGATGCCGGCCTTTTGAAGCCGCAATCGGAAGATGCGAGGATCGCCACCGTCGTTGCGGAGAAGGGTCAGCGCCAGCTGACCGCGCAGGAGCGCTCCGTCTGGGAGGGCCGGGTGCTGCCCATCCTCTCCAAGCCCATCGCCCAGCAGATCGCCATCGGCGCCATTCAGCGGCGCGCAGGCCGCCTGGGGCCCAGCTGGCGGGGCTGATCGCCCGTCGCCAGGGCGGAAAGTTTGCTTGACGACAAGGGGCCCGGCAGTGCGACTGCCGGGCCCCTGTCTCATTTATCGGGTCTCGTCCGGCACGAAGACCATGGTCGCCAGGGGCGGTATGGACAGTTCGAGCGAGAAGGGCCGCCCGTTCGTACCGATATCCTTGGCCGTGCGGCCGCCCAGATTGCCGACATTGGATCCGCCATACAGATCCGCATCCGTGTTCAACGCCTCGCGCCAGTGGCCGCCGCGCGGCACGCCGACGCGGTAGGCGTGATGCACATTGGGCGTGAAGTTGCAGACGACGAGAACCGGCCCGCCATGCTTGTCCTTGCGCAGGAAGGTCAGGATGCTCTGGTCCGCATTCGAGGTGTCGACCCATTCGAACCCGTCCGGATCGCAATCGAGCTCGTAGAGTGCCGGCACCGAGCGGTAGAGATGGTTGAGGTCCCGCACCAGGCGCTGCACACCCTCATGTTCGCGATACTGGAGGAGATGCCAGTCGAGCGACTGGTCGTGGTTCCATTCCGCGCTCTGCGCAAACTCGCCGCCCATGAAGATCAGCTTCTTGCCGGGATGCGTCCACATGAAGCCGAAATAGGCCCGCAGATTGGCGAAGCGCTGCCACTGGTCCCCCGGCATCTTGCCCAGGAGCGAGCCCTTGCCATAGACAACCTCGTCGTGGCTGAGCGGCAGGATGAAGTTTTCCGAATAGGCATAGACCATGCCGAAGGTCATCAGGTGCTGGTGGTAGCACCGATGGATCGGGTCCTTCTCCATGTAGTCCAGCGTGTCGTGCATCCACCCCATGTTCCACTTGAAGTGAAAGCCGAGGCCGCCGGCATAGGTGGGGCGCGAAACATCCGGGAAGGCGGTCGATTCCTCCGCATGGGTGGACGCCGCGGGGTAGCTCTCGCCCACCCGCTCGTTGGTTTCCTTCAGGAAGGCGATGGCTTCGAGGTTCTCGCGGCCGCCGTGGATGTTGGGCTCCCACTCGCCGTGATTGCGCGAATAGTCGAGGTACAGCATGGAGGCCACGGCATCGACGCGCAGGGCATCGACGTGGAAGCGGTCCAGCCAGTAGAGCCCGTTGGCGACGAGGAAGTTCTTCACCTCCGTCCGCCCGTAATCGTAGATGAGCGTGTTCCAGTCCTTGTGGAAGCCGCGCCGCGGGTCCGGATGCTCGTAGAGCGCCGTCCCGTCGAACCGGCCGAGCCCGTGGACATCGGTCGGGAAATGGCCGGGCACCCAATCCAGGATGACGCCGATGCCCGCATTGTGGAGCGCATCGACCAGCCGGGCAAAGCCGGCCGGGTCGCCGTGGCGCGCCGTCGGTGCAAAAAGCCCGATCGGCTGATAGCCCCAGGACCCATAGAACGGATGCTCGGATACGGGCAGAAACTCGACATGGGTAAAGCCCATGTCACGCACATAGGGGACCAGCTCCCCCGCCAGGTCGTCATAGCTCAGGAAACTGTCGCCGTCGCCCCGACGCCAGCTCCCCAAATGCACCTCATAGACGGACACCGGCTTGTCGCGAGCCTGCCAGTCGTTGCCCTGCATGCGGAATGCATCATCGGTCCAATCATGCGCGACGAGGCCGGAGACGACCGACGCCGTAGAAGGCGCTGATTCCTGAAGGAACCCGACCGGATCGGCCTTGAGCGGCAGGACTTCGCCATGCGGGCCGACGAGTTCGTATTTGTAGACCTCTCCCGGCCCGATGCCGGGCACGAACATCTCGAAAATGCCGGTTTCGTGCCGGCGGCGCATGACATGCCGGCGCCCGTCCCAGGCATTGAAATTGCCGACGACCGAGACGCGCCGGGCATTGGGCGCCCAGACGGCTAAGCGCGTACCCTCGACCCCATCCATGACATCCGGATGGGCGCCGAGCTTCTCGTACAGGCGGTAATGCCGCCCCTCGGCCAGGAGGTAGGCGTCGAAATCGGTTAGGATGGGCCCGAACCGATAGGGGTCTTCTTCCTCCCAGGTGACGGAACCATGGCTGAACCGCAAGCGGTAACGCTCCAGCGTTCCCGGAACGAGGCCCGTGAACAGCCCGTCCGACCCTTGCGCCTCCAACTCGATGGTCGCATCGCCGGAGACGGCCGCCGCGGTCTGCGCGCCCGGGCGGAACACACGCAGCACCTTGTGGCTCCCGCCTCCGTGCAGCCCGAGCACCGAAAAGAGATCGCCGTGATGACCATGAGTGATCGCCGATGCGGCGCCCTCGTCGAGGCGGTGTTCGGGGCCAGGCTGCCCGGCCGCGCCCATCGCCTTGTTTTCACCGATGCCCATTCAGATGACCTGTCTTTGCTTGAGAAGAGAAACGATGCCCCGCAAGGGGATGGGCAGCCATGCGGGACGCGAGGCCAACTCGTATCCCAATTCGTAGAATGCCTTCTGGAGAAGGAAGAGGTCCAGCAGCTTACGGTTCCCACCATCATCCAGATCGATGCCGCTGGCCTGCGACCAGGCGGCCAGGAAGGACGCGCTGACCTGGTCACGCCAGGTTTCCGCCGTTTCGCGGATACGGTCCATGGTGGCCTCGTCTGCCGGGCCTGTCCGGTCCCGCGCCGCGAAGGCCGCGTAATCGTAGGAGCGCAGCATGCCGGCCACGTCGCGCAAGGGCGATGACTTGGCGCGGCGCTCTTCGAGCGGGCGGCCTGGTTCCCCTTCGAAGTCCAGGATGACCACGTCATTGCGCGCCACCAGAACCTGGCCGAGGTGGAAATCGCCGTGGATGCGCGTGAGATCGCCACTGACGGCCTCGGTGCCGAAATCGGCGAACCAGCGGCGGACCGCCTCGCGCCCCTCGATCAAGGCTGCGGCATCTTCCTCCACCCCGTCGAGCCCGTTGGCCGACCGGTGCGCCGCCAGGAGATCGAGCACGCGTTCGGCTTCGGCACCGGCACGGTGCGCGGCTTCGCTTACCCAGGCCGTGGTTATGGGCTCGGGATCGAAGGCGGGATCGCCGGTCCGGGTCGCCAGTGCAGCGTGCATTTCACCGGTGCGCCGACCGATCGCCTCGCCCGGGTCGAACTGCAGCGCGAACATGGTATCGGCGGCCTCGTCCTGCGCATCGGCGGCCTGCGCTTCGCCATAGGCCGTATCGCGCAGGTGCCGTGCCAGGGTCTCGGTCACGCGGCTCCAGGCATCGCCCTGGTTTTCCACGCGCTCGAACAAGGCGGCGATGGCGGCGCGCGTACCGTCCGGCCGCTCCACCTCGGCACTCGCCAGAAGCGCCGGAGCCGCCGTGAAGCCCGTCTTTTCGGTCAGGAAGCGCGTCACCTCCAGCTCCGGCTGGATGCCGTCGCGCAGCAGGCGATAGAGTTTCAGGATCGCCGCCGTGCCCATCGAGACGGAGGAGTTGGATTGCTCCCCGGTCAAGGGGACGACATCGCCCGCCTCCACGGCCGCCGCCGCAGCCAGTTCATCGGGACGGGCCGCGCTCACATCCACATGCACGGTCCAGTCGCCGAACTGCAGGTCCCTGGCGCCGGCCAGCGCGCGTGTCAGGTCCACGCAGAAGGACGCGTCACGCGCGGCGTCGACGACCGAGCCCATCTGCGCGCCCTGTCGAATCCGGGCCAGCGTATAGGGCAGATTGGCGCCGTCATGGCCCATGTTCCCCTCGCCCCAGCGGGCAGCCAAAGGCAGGAAATAGGCCTCTTCCTTCCCCTCGCGCGTGGTGACACGCGCTTCCGCCAGAAGGTGGCGGCGGTTGTGCGGGTCCGGCTGGCCCATCATCTCGAAGCGCACGCTCCTCGGCATATCCGTCTTGCCGGCATACCAGCGCTGGCGGCTGATAAAGGCCGGCAGGACGGACTCGATCTCGCGGCGGTTGCGCCCGGGAATGGTGTCCTTCAACTCGCCCGTGATGACGAGCGTCGAGAATTCCGGCAGGGGCTGGGCGTCGACACTGGCCCGGATGCCATCCTGCGTCCCCAGCGCGAACCAGAAGAAGCCGTAGCTCGGCAGCGACAGGATATAGGGCGCCTCGGTGATCGGCGGAAAGGCGGACAGGCCGAGCATCTCCACCGGCACCGACCCGGCATAGGCCGACAGATCGAGCTGCACCGCCTGGGCCTGGCTCGACAGATTGGCGACGCAAAGGATCCGGTCATCGCCCGACTGGCGGATATAGGCCAGGATCTTGCGGTTGGACGGATACAGGAATTCGATCCCGCCGCGGCCGAAAGCTTCCCGCGTGGCGCGCACCTGGATGAGCCGGCGCATCCAGGACAGCATGCTGGCCGGATTGGCCGACTGGGCTTCCACATTGACGGCCTGGAAGCCGTAGACGGGGTCCTGGATCAGCGGCAGATACAGCCGCTGCGGATCGGCGCGGCTGAAGCCGCCATTGCGGTCGGCCGACCATTGCATCGGCGTGCGCACGCCGTCCCGGTCGCCCAGATAATAGTTGTCGCCCATGCCGATCTCGTCGCCGTAATAGACGGTGGGCGTGCCCGGCATGGACATGAGCAGCGCGTTCAGAAGCTCGACCTTGCGGCGGTCATTGCCCATCAGGGGCGCCAGGCGCCGCCGGATGCCCAGATTGATGCGGGCGCGCTTGTCGGATGCGTAGGTGGACCAGAGGTAATCGCGCTCTTCTTCCGTGACCATTTCGAGCGTCAGCTCGT
This sequence comes from Aureimonas frigidaquae, assembly GCF_001463905.1. GTDB lineage: Bacteria > Pseudomonadota > Alphaproteobacteria > Rhizobiales > Rhizobiaceae > Aureimonas > Aureimonas frigidaquae. Next base: position 106,614 of record NZ_BBWR01000006.1, on the reverse strand, counting down.
CGTGATTGCGCAGGAAGATAGCCCACTGGCAGTTTTCCGGAATATCGGGCGTCTGCCGGAGGATATCGGTGATGGGGTGCCGGTCCTCCTGCGCCAGCGCCATGTACATGCGCGGCATCAGCGGGAAGTGGAACGCCATGTGGCATTCGTCGCCATCGCCGAAATAGGGGCGCGTGTCCTCCGGCCACTGGTTGGCTTCGGCCAGGAGCATGCGATCGGGGTAATGGGCATCGAGATCGGCCCGGATCTTCTTCAGGACGACGTGGGTTTCCGGCAGGTTCTCGTTGTTGGTTCCTTCGCGCTCCACCAGGTAGGGGATCGCGTCCAGCCGCAGCCCGTCGACACCCTTGTCGAGCCAGAAGCGCATGACGGACAGGACTTCCTCCAGCACCTTCGGATTGTCGAAGTTGAGGTCCGGCTGGTGGGAATAGAAGCGGTGCCAGAAGTACTGGCCCGCCACCGGATCGTAGGTCCAGTTCGAGCTTTCCGTATCCAGGAAGATGATGCGCGTCAGGTCGTAGCCCTTGTCATCATCGGCCCAGACGTAGAAGTCACGCTCCGGGCTGCCCTTGGGCGCATTGCGCGCAGCCTGGAACCAGGGGTGCTGGTCGCTGGTATGGTTGATCACCAGTTCGGTGATCACCCGCAGGCCGCGCTTGTGCGCCTCTTCCACCAGGAGTTCGAAATCCTCCATCGTGCCGTAGCTCGGATGGACGGAATGGTAGTCGGCGATGTCGTAGCCGTCGTCACGCAGCGGCGAGGGATAGAATGGCAGGAGCCAGAGGCAGGTGACGCCGAGTTCCTTGATGTAGTCCAGCTTGGACATCAGGCCGGCGAAATCGCCGATCCCGTCGCCGTTGGAATCCATGAAGGTCTTGACGTGCAACTGGTAGATGATCGCATCCTTGTACCAGTCATTGGCTTCCGGGTTCGGCGCAGCGCTCTCCACCGCCGGCAGGACCGATACATGCTCGTTCATCTTGAATTCCCCGATGCGTGTTCACGTAGGCGGATAAGGACTGGGCAGGCAGGCGAGTTCCGATCAGACGGAAATACGCAGCGCGTAATAGGGGCGCTCCGCGGGCGATATCCACCAGTGCTGGACCTTCCCCTGCCAGACGAACTGGCGGCCGTCCCACAGGTCCTCGACCTTCACCGAGCCGTTGTCCGGCAGGCCGAACTCCCATAGCGGGACTTCGAAATGGCCGCCCTGCGGATTGACCGGGTCCAGGCTCACCATGAAGATGAGGAAGGAGGACAGGTCGGCGCTGCGCTTGCCGAAATACAGGACGTTGTCGTTCCAGAAATTATAGAAGACGAGGTTGCGGAAATCCCGCATCGCCGGCTCCGTGTTGCGGATCCGGTTGAAGAAGGCGATGTCCTCGCGGATATTTCCGGGCGCCTTCCAGTCGAAGGCGCGGATCTCGTATTTTTCGGAGTTCAGATATTCTTCCTTGCCCGGCACCGGCTCGGCTTCGCACAGTTCGAAGCCCGAATAGACGCCGTAATTGCCGGCCAGGGCCGCCGCGAGCGCCAGCCGGATGCGGAAGCCGGGCCGCCCGCTCGTCTGCAAGTAGACGGGATTGATATCGGGCGTGTTTACGAAGAAATTCGGCCGCATGTACTGCGCGCAGTCATCCTGCGTCAGCTCGGTCAGATAGGTTTCGAGTTCCCACTTCTCGTTGCGCCAGGTGAAGTAGGAATAGGATTGGTTATAGCCGACCTTGGCCAGGCGCTTCATCAGCTTGGGCCGCGTAAAGGCTTCCGCCAGGAAGATGATCCCCGGATCGACGGCGCGCGTCTCGGCGATCAGCCATTCCCAGAAGGGGAAGGGCTTGGTATGCGGATTGTCGACGCGGAAGATCCGCACGCCCTTGTCGAGCCAGAACAGGACCGTATCGCGCAGCTCGTACCAAAGGCTCGGTATGGCCCCTTCCCGGTAGAAGTCCACATTGACGATGTCCTGGTACTTCTTGGGCGGGTTCTCGGCATATTTGATCGTACCGTCGGGCCGCCAGTCGAACCAGTCGGGGTGCTCGCGGATCCAGGGGTGGTCGGGCGAGCACTGGATGGCGAAGTCGAGGGCGATCTCCAGCCCGTGCTCCCTGGCCGCTGCCAGCAGCCGCGCGAAATCGTCGAAGCTTCCCAGTTCCGGGTGGATGGCACGGTGTCCGCCCTCGGGCGAGCCGATCGCATAGGGCGATCCAGGCTCACCGGGCTGCGCCGTCAGCGCGTTGTTGCGGCCCTTGCGATTGGTCAGCCCGATCGGGTGAATGGGCGGGAAGTAGAGGACGTCGAACCCCATCTCCTGGATGTCCGGCAGCCGCGCCACGACATCGTCGAAGGTGCCGTGCCGCGTGGAATCGCCGCTCTGCGAGCGCGGCATCAGCTCGTACCAGGCCGAAAATCCGGCGCGCTCGCGGTCGACCCAGACGGGAATCTCGATCTCGTAGGTCGACAGTTCGTCGCGCGGGCCGGTCCGCTCCAGAAGGCTCACCGCCTCTGCGTCTTCCAGGAGCGCGTAGCGCGCATCCAGCCCGGCGGACGGCAGGGCGTCGAAGCGCGCCATCAGGGCCTTCAGCGCCGCGGCATCCTGCGCGGTGCCGCGCCGGCCGGCCACCGCGCGGTCCAGAAGCGCGCGACCCTCCAGAAGTTCCAGCGTGATATCCTGCCCGGCATCGCGCTTCTTGCGCGTGTCGCGCGCCCAGGTGCCGAAGGCGTCGCGCCAGCCGATGACGGTGTAGCGCCACGGGCCGGGTTGGTCGAAGGCGATGGTCGCCGCCCAACGGTCGTTCTCCACGAAGGTCAGCGGCGTTTCGCGCCACTCGGCCTCTCCCGCCGGGCGAAAGAGGATCGCCGCGCCGATCGTTTCATGCCCGTCGCAGAAGACGTCCGCCTCCACATGGATGGGCTCGCCCTCCAGCCGCTTGAGGGCGAAGCGGCCCGCATCGACGGCCGGCGTGACATCCTCGATGGCAACACGGTTGCGTGCCAGGCTGCGCAGACCATCGGTCGCGGGTGGCATTTCCTCCCGCTTCAGGCTGCGCGGCTTTTTGGCTGGCGCTTTGGCATCCATGCGTTCGATTCCTTCCGCAACGACGCCGCCCTTCGACGGGCGACTGCATTATGAGTAGGAATCGACCTCCGGAAGTCCAGTTCCGCAGCTGCGAAAAAGAACGTGCCCGCCCCCTATTGCTGTGCGGCATCCTGCCCCGGCGGCGGCGGCGGCACACCGCCGTCCTGACGGCGCGGCAGGGCGCCCCGCTCGCGCATGTAGAGCGCCCGGCCCGCCACATAGGTGGAGACGACGGCGCGGTCGTCGCCCATCATCATCAGGGCGAAGAGCTCGTCGGCAAGGCTGTCCGCGCGCTCCATGCGCCGGCGCATGGCCGGCGTGGCGCGGCTGTCCAGAACGACGAGGTCCGCCTCCAGCCCCGGGGCGATGCGGCCGATCCTGTCGTCCAGCGCCATGGCCTGCGCATTGCCGGCCGTCATCCAGAAAAAGGCCTCGGCCGCATTCATGCGCTCGCCGCGCAGGGCCAGGACCTTGTAGCCTTCGGCCGCCGTCACCAGCATGGAATAGGATGTGCCGCCGCCGATATCGGTGGCGATGGCGGTGTGGATGCCGGCCGCCTGCAACCCGCTCCGGTCGAACAGGCCGGAACCCAGGAACAGGTTCGATGTCGGGCAGAAGACCGCAGTTCCGCCAAGCTGTGCCAAGGCGTCCCGCTCCCGCGGCTCCAGATGGATGCAGTGCCCGAACAGCGCCCCGCGCCGGACCAGGCCATAGGTTTCGTAGACGTCGAGATAGTCCCGCGCCGAGGGGAACAGCTCCTTCACGAAAGCGATTTCCGCGAGGTTCTCCGACAGATGCGTCTGGATGGGCAGGTCGGGATAGGCGCTTGCCAAAGCGCCGGCAACTTCGAGCTGCTGCGGCGTGGAAGTCGGCGCGAAACGCGGGGTGATGGCGCAGGACAGCCGCCCGAGCCCATGGAAGCGCTGGATCAGCGCCAGCGTTTCGTCATAGGCGCGCTCGGGCGTGTCGGTCAGCGATGCCGGCGCATTGCGATCCATCATGACCTTGCCGGCCGTCAGCCGCATGCCGCGCCGCGCCGCTTCCGAAAACAGGCTTTCGGCCGATTGCGGATGGGAGGTGCAATAGGCTGCCGCGCATGTCGTCCCGTTGGCCAGGAGCGTGTCCAGAAGGAAATGCGAGGCCGCGTCGCAGACGGCAGGGTCCGCGTAGCGGCTTTCCTCCGGGAAGGTGTAGCGGGTCAGCCATTCCAGGAGTTCGGTGCCGTAGGAGCCGATCACCTGGGTCTGCGGCATGTGGAGATGCGGGTCGATGAAGCCCGCCATGATGAGATGCGGCCGGTGGTCCGTCAGGGGGATTCGCGGATCGAGCCCGGCCATGAGCGCCTGCGCGTCGCCGACGGCATCGATCAGGCCGTCGCGCACCACGACGATACCGTCCTCGTGATACTGAAGGGCGCCGGCATCGGCGCCGAAGGTGACGATGCGGCCGCGCAGCGCCGCCGACCCGCCGTCGGGCAGCTTGATCGTCATGGCTTGTAGCTCCCGCTTCCGGACTCGATCCAGCGGGCCAGCGCAACGCGCTCGGCGGGCTCCAGCCCCGTCACGTTGCCCGGCGGCATGGCGTGGCTGCGCACGGATTGCCGGTCGATCAGCCGGGCATTGACGATGATGTCGTCTGCCGTTTCCAGATAGACGAGTTTGGGCGCATGGTTCAGCCCCGGCCAGAGCGGCGCGCGCGCATGGCACATGGAGCAGCGGGACTGGATGATGGCTTCCGCTTTCTCGAAATAGCGGGAGGTCCCGAGCGCCCGGGCGGGATCGCCCAGGAGGCGCGCATCCTGCGACGCCTCTGCCGCCTGCGCCTCGGCGCGCCAGCCGGGCGCGCCCGACAGTGTGATGATGATGGCGAAGATCAGCGCTGCCAGGCCCCAGCACCACCAGAGCTTGCGGTGCGTGCGGTGCATCGTGTTGAAGAAGTGCCGGATCACCGCGCCCATCAGCAGCACCAGCCCTGCGATCGCCCAGTTGTACTGCGTGGCGAAGGCGAGCGGATAATGGTTGGACAGCATCAGGAAGATGACCGGCAGGGTCAGGTAGTTGTTGTGGAGCGACCGCTGCTTGGCCGCCTTGCCCAGCGCCGGATCCGGCGTGCGCCCTGCCTTCAGGTCGGCAACGACGATCTTCTGGTTGGGAATGATCAGGAAGAAGACATTGGCCGTCATGATGGTGGCGATCAAGGCGCCGGTGTGCAGCATCGCCCCACGCCCGGAAAAGAGCTGGGAGAAGACGAAGCTCGCCGCCACCACATAGACGAAGAGCACAGCGAGCAGCGCCGTATCGTTCTTGCGCAGGGGCGACTTGCAGATGCCGTCATAGACGAGCCAGCCGAGTGCCAGCCCCGCCATGCCGATGAGGCTGGCGCCCCAGACGGGCAGGTCGGCGCGCGTCGCATCGATGAGATAGAGGTCCGCCCCGACATAATAGACAAGGAACAGGAGCGCGAAGCCGGACAGCCAGGTGGCGTAGCTCTCCCATTTGAACCAGGTCAGGTCGTCCGGCATGTGCGCGGGGGCGACCATGTATTTCTGGATATGGTAGAAGCCGCCGCCATGCACCTGCCAGGCCTCTCCGCCGACGCCGGCGGGCGGCGCTCCGTGCGGCTGGCGCAGGCCAAGGTCCAGCGCGATGAAATAGAAGGATGAGCCGATCCAGGCGATGGCGGTGACGACGTGCAGCCAGCGCACCCCGAAGGAGAGCCATTCGGCGAAATAGGTCCACATAAGGTTGCCTCGGCGCACCGCCCCCTTGTCGCGCTGCGCCATGGTGTTCTTGCAGACATGCCCTTTACGCGGGGACCCGGAGGTCCCCCGATGCCGGCCGCCGTTCAGGAGACGGCGGGGGCGGCAGGCGGCAGCGGCGCCGGACGCTCACGCGCCCGGCGCCGGAACGGGTAGATCGGTTAGTTGCGCACGCCCTCGACGTACCAGTCCATCTTGAGAAGGTCGGCATCGGGGATGACTTCGCCCGCGGCCACCTTGTCGGCGCCGGCCTGGTCCTTGATCGGGCCGGTGAAGACGTTGTAGGTCCCCGCCACCGTATCATCCACGATCTTCTGCGCGGCGGCCTTCACATCGGCGGGCATGCGGTCGTTGAAGGGCGACATGGTCACCTCCCCCTCCTTCATGCCGAGCCACACGTCCTGCGTTTCCCAGGTGTCGTTGAGGACGGCCTCGACCCGCTGCACGTAGTAGGGGCCCCAATTGTCGACGATGGCGGTCATGTGGGCATTCGGCGCGAAGCTCTGCATGTCCCAGGCCTGGCCGAAGGCGATGGCGCCGCGCTTCTCGGCTTCCTGCAGCGGCCCGGGCGAGTCCGTGTGCTGCGTGATGACATCGGCGCCCTGGTCGAGCAGCGCACTGGCTGCCTGGGCTTCCTTGGCCGGATCGTACCAGGAATTGACCCAGACGACCTGCGTCTCGAAGTTCGGGTTCACCTTGCGCGCCGCCTGGGTGAAGGCGTTGATGCCCATCACCACTTCCGGGATCGGGAAGGAGGCGACGTAGCCGGCCTTGCCCGTCTTGGACATCATGCCGGCAATGGTGCCGAGCACGGCGCGGCCTTCGTAGAACTTGGCATTATAGGCGGCCATGTTCGGCGCGGTCTGGTAGCCGGTCGCATGTTCGAACTTCACGTCCGGGAACTGCTTGGCCACTTTGAGCGTCGGGTTCATGAAGCCGAAGGATGTGGCGAAGATGATGTCGTTGCCATCCTGCGCGAGCTGGCGCAGGACGCGCTCGGCATCCGGCCCTTCGGCGACATTCTCGACGAAGGTCGTCTCGACCTTGTCGCCGAGCTTCTCCTCCAGATACTTGCGGCCCTGGTCGTGGGCGAAGGAATAGCCGAAATCACCGACGGGGCCGACATAAACGAAGGCCGCCTTGACCGGGCCATCGTGCTGGGCGGCGGCGGGGCCGACGGCCGCCACCGAGATCAGGGCAGCGGCGCCGATCATCAGGCGACGGCGTGTGGTGGAGAACATGGGCGGGGCTCCTTTAGCGATTGGGCATGGTTCAGGCGGTGGGACGGAACGGCTTGCCAAGGCAGGCCGGAGCGGCATTCTTGGCGCTCGCCTTGCGCGCCGAGATGAGGGCCAGGACCAGGATGGTCGCCAGATAGGGAAGGCTCGTCAGGAATTCGGGCGCCAGGCCGGACCAGCCGGCCGCCTTGGCCTGGAGCTCCAGAGTGATGACCGCGCCGAACAGATAGGCGCCCACCAGAAGCCGGCCGGGCCGCCATGAGGCGAAGACGACCAGCGCGATGGCGATCCAGCCCCGGCCGGAGGTCAGCCGCTCCGCCCACATGGGCGTCAGGACGAGCGAGAAATAGGATCCGCCGAGCCCGGCCATGGCGCCGCCAAACAGGACGGCGAGATAGCGGATCTTCAGGACGGGATAGCCGATCGAATGGGCCGAACTGTCGGATTCACCCACCGCGCGCAGGACGAGCCCTGCCCTCGAGTGCCGCAGGAACCACCAGACGCCCAGCGTGATGAGGAGCGAGGCGTAGACGAGTGGCGAATAGCCGAACAGCACGCGCCAGATCGGATCGGCGGACAAGGCGTCCGGAAAGATGCTGCCGAGTGTCGGCGTGGTCATGCCGACATAGTTGGCGCCGACCAGGGCCGAGACGCCCGTGCCGAAGATGGTCAGCGCCAGGCCTGTCGCCACCTGGTTGGCGGCGAGCGTCAGCGTGAGGAAGCCGAAGATCAGCGCGCTCGCAGCCGCCGCACCCATGGCCGCAATGGCGCCCAGCGCCGGCACCCCCGTCGTGACAGAGACAATGAAGGCGGTGACGGCGCCGATGAGCATCATGCCTTCGACGCCGAGATTGAGGACGCCGGCCTTCTCCACCACCAGTTCACCCAGCGCGGCCAGGAGGATCGGCGTTGCGGCGGCCACCACGGCCACGACGATGGCGACGATGAATTCGGGCGTCATCCGTCCGCTCCCTGCCGTAGCCTACGGCCCCGGCCGGCGCCCTTGGGCGCGGCGAAGGTCAGCCGGTAGCGAATGAAGATATCGGAGGCCAGCAGGAAGAAGAGCAGCATGGCCTGGAACACGCCGACGCCGGCCGCCGGAAGGCCGATCCCCGTCTGCGCGCTTTCCCCGCCCACATAGGTCAGCGCCAGGACGAGCGCCGCGGCGACGATGCCGAGCGGGTGAAGGCGGCCGAGAAAGGCCACGATGATGGCCGTGAAGCCGTAGCCCGTCGGAAAGGACGGGACCATCTGGCCGAACGGGCCGGAGGCTTCCAGCACGCCGGCAAGGCCCGCGAGCCCGCCGCCCGCCAGAAGGCCGATCCAGACGATACGCCCCTGGCTGAAGCCGCCATAGCGCGCCGCATCCGGGGCAAGGCCCGCCACGCGGACCTCGAAGCCCGCCACGGTCCGGGCCATCACGAACCAGACCGTCAGCGCGACCGCCAGCGCCAGCGGAATGCCCAGATGGATCAGCGTGCCCGACAGGACCGTCGGCAGCGTCTGGTCCGACGTGAACATGGCCGTCTGCGGGAAGTTGAAGCCCATCGGGTCCTTCCACGGACCGCGCATCAAGTAATAGAGGAGCTGGATCGCCGCGTAGTTCAGCATCAGGCTGGACAGGATCTCGCTGACCCCGAGCCGCACCTTCAGAAGCGCGGGAATGGCGGCATAGAGCGCGCCGCCGGCAATGCCGGCCAGGATCATCGCAGGAAGGATCCAGGCGCCCTGCATGTCCATCGTCGCCAGGGCGACGCCGGTTCCGGCAAGGCCGCCGAGCACGTACTGACCTTCCGCCCCGATGTTCCAGACATTGGCGCGAAAGCCGATGGACAGGCCCACGGCAATCAGCGCCAGGGGCGCCGCCTTTACCAGTATGTCCTGCCAGCGATAGGGGTTGAAGAGCGGCGTGACGAAGATTTCGCGCACGGCGCCGATCCCGTCATAGCCGAGCAGCGTGAACAGGAACGCTCCCGCCGCCAGCGTGGCGGCGACGGCGATGACGGGGGACAGAAAGAGAAGCGGCCGGGACGGCTGCAGGCGCGGCTTGAACTCAAGCGCCATGGACAGCGGCCTCCGTCCCATGGGCTTCACCCGCGCCATCGCCATGGACCCCGCCCATCAGCATGCCGATTTCCTCCACGGTGATATCCCCGACGGGACGCGGTTCCGACAGGCGGCCGAGATTGATCACGGCGATGCGGTCGGAAATCTCCAGGAGCTCGTCCAGATCCTGGCTGATGACGATGACCGAGGCGCCCCGCGCCGCAAGATCGACCATGGCCTGGCGGATGAAGGAGGCCGCCCCGGCATCCACCCCCCAGGTCGGCTGCGACACGACGAGCACGGCCGGCTCCTGCATGATTTCGCGGCCCATGATGAACTTCTGCAGATTGCCGCCCGACAGGCTGCCGGCGGCCGCCGCCGGCCCCGTCGCCCGGACCGAAAAGGCCCGGATCACCTCTGCGGCATAGGCGGCCGCCGCCCCGGTGCGCAGAATGCCGCGCGCGGTCAGGCCGCGCCGCCGACGCGCCGACAGAATGGCGTTTTCGGCAAGGCTCATGGCCGGCACGGCGGCATGGCCGTTGCGCTCTTCCGGCACGCTCACAAGGCCGACCGAGCGGCGCGCCGACACGCCGAGCGGCGCAAGATCCGCGCCATCGAGCGCGATGCGGCCGGACAGGCCGTCCCGCCGCTCGCCGGACAAGGCGGAGACGAGTTCGTTCTGCCCGTTGCCGGCCACGCCGGCAATGCCGAGGATCTCGCCCGAGCGGACGGAGAAGCCGATGGACTTCAGCGTCGTGCCGAAGGGCGGATCGCCCGGCAGGGACAGGCCGTCGACATGCAGGCGCACCGCGCCCTGGCCGTCGAACGGGCGGGTCTCCACATCGCGCAGGCTGGCGCCGATCATCATCTCGGCCATGCTGCGGGCCGTTTCCCGGCGGGGATCGGTCGTCGCCACGACGGCCCCGCCGCGCAGCACGGTCGCGCTGTCGCAGAGGGTTCGGATCTCGTCCAGCTTGTGCGAAATATAGAGGATCGAGCAGCCCTCGGCGCGCAGCTTGCGCAAGGTGGCGAAGAGAACCTCGATTTCCTGCGGGGTCAGGACCGATGTCGGCTCGTCCATGATCAGGATGCGCGGATTGCCGAGAAGGGCACGCACGATCTCGATCCTTTGCCGCTCGCCCACCGACAGGGTGTGGACGTGGCGGTGCGGATCGAGCGTCAGGCCGTAGCTGTCCATCACCGCTTCGATCCGGCTTTCCAGCTCGCGGCGCGGTGGTGGCTCGTCCATGCCGAGCGCGATGTTTTCCAGCACGGTCATGGCCTCGAACAGGCAGAAATGCTGGAACACCATGCCGATGCCGAGCGCCCGCGCCTCCCGAGGGGAGCCGATCGTGACGGCGTTCCCGTCGATCTCGATGGTGCCTTCGTCGGCCTTCTGGACGCCGTAGATGATCTTGACCAGGGTCGACTTGCCGGCCCCGTTCTCTCCCAGAAGAGCGTGGATGCGGCCTGGCTCCACCGCAAATGACACATCGGCATTGGCGATGACGCCGGGGTAGCGTTTCGTCACATGCTTGAGTTCGAGCCTTGGCGGCATGGGACTCCCGTCAACGATTCTGCGGTACGGCCGGTGGCCGTCCGGGAAGTTATGCACCTGCCATGGGCATGTGCAAAGCCTGTGCATCGGTTTTTCCACCCCCGGACCCGAGGATGTGAATGCAGAGTTCGGCCGCCACCATGGCGGCGATAACCGCCGGTCGCTTGTCGTGCACCGCAGTGCCACCGATCGGCATATGCAAACGGCTTGCAGCCCCGGCGAGACCCTCGTCGGCAAGGTGCCGGTGGAAGCGCTCCCGCTTCGTCGCCGAGCCGATCATGCCCACATAAGGGCTGTCCGTTCGCCGCAGCGCCGCCGCGCCGATCAAAAAATCCAGGGCATGGTCATGCGTGACGATGACGAAGGCCGTGCCGCGCTGCGCAGCAGTGACCTCGGCCTCCGGCAGCGCAGCCACCACGCGCTCGACGCCGGCCGGCAGGGCCGCCACCAGATGCGGCCGCGTGTCGACGACCCGCACGCGGAACGGCAGGGGCGCGAGCGCCGCAGCGAGCGCCTGCCCCGTATGGCCCGCACCGAAGACGAGGACACAGGGTGCGGCGGCCGCGGCCTCCACCTCGGACGCCGCAACGGTTTCGGCCAGTGCCGCGTGCGCGCGCTCCAGGGAGAGTTCCACCCGTCCGCCGCAGCATTGGCCGATCGAGGGTCCGAGCGGAATATCGAGCCGTCCGGAGGAAGCGCCATCGTGCAGCATGCGCCGCGCCTCCAGGATGGCTTCCATCTCCAGCGCGCCGCCGCCGATCGTCCCCTCCGCGCCATCGGCCGACACGAGCATCATGGCGCCCACCTCGCGCGGGGTGGAGCCGTGCACCGCGGCAACCCGGACGAGGATCGCCTGCGTCCCGGCGTTCAGGCAGGCCGTCAGGACCTGTGACATCCTCATGCGCGGCTCCGGACGGCGTCGACCGCCCGCAGGATGCGCTCGGGTGTTGCCGGCGCGTCGAGATCGGGGAAGACGCGGCCATCGCCGGCGGCCAGGACCGCATCGGCCAGCGCGGACAGGACCGACAGCGCCAGCATGAAGGGCGGCTCGCCGACGGCCTTGGACCGGTGGATCGTGTTCTCGCGGTTTTCACCCTTGGACCAGAGGTTCACCGTCATGCGGTCCGGCCGGTCGTTGGCGGTGGGGATCTTGTAGGTGGATGGCGCATGGGTGCGCAGCCGCCCCTTGGCATCCCACCACAGCTCTTCCGTCGTCAGCCAGCCCATGCCCTGGATGAAGCCGCCCTCGATCTGCCCGAGGTCGAGGGCCGGGTTCAGCGAGCGGCCGACATCGTGCAGGATATCCACCGCCAGGACGCGGTTCTCCCCCGTCAGCGTATCGATCACCACCTCCGACACCGCCGCGCCGTAGGCGAAATAATAGAAGGGCCGGCCGCTGGCGGTTTCACGGTCGTAATGAATATCGGGCGTGGCGTAGAAGCCCGTGGCGGACAGGGGGATGCGCGCCAGATACGCCTCTCCCACCAGATCCTCGAAGCTGACGCTCTGCGTGCCGATCCGCACCTGGCCGCCGGCAAAGACCACGGCCTCCGGGGCCACGGCATAGCGTGATGCGGCGAACCCGGTCAGGCGGTCGCGGATCGTGCGCGCCGCCGCCTGCGCGGCCATGCCGTTGAGGTCCGAGCCCGACGAGGCCGCCGTGGCGGATGTGTTGGGCACCTTGCCCGTCGTCGTGGCGGTGATGCGCACCCGCTCCAGATCGATCTGGAAGGTCTCGGCGACGATCTGCGCCACCTTGGTGTGCAGGCCTTGGCCCATCTCCGTCCCGCCGTGATTGAGCTGGATGGAGCCGTCCTTGTACAGGTGCACCAGCGCGCCGGCCTGGTTCAAGTGCGTGGTGGTGAAGGAGATGCCGAACTTGACCGGCGTCAGCGCCAGTCCCTTCTTCAGGACGGTGTTCGAACGGTTGAAGGCGCGGACGGCCTCCCGCCGCGCGCGATAGCCGGACGTCGCCTCCAGTTCCTCGACAATTTCGCCGATGACGCTGTCGGTCACCGGCATGTGGTAGGGCGTCGGCAGGGCGGCATCGGCCGGATAGAAATTGGCCTTGCGCACATCGAGCGGGTCGATGCCGAGGCGGTGGGCGATCCGGTCCAGGGCGCGCTCGATGGCGATCATGCCCTGCGGGCCGCCGAAACCCCGGAAGGCGGTGTTGGAGGCGGTGTGTGTCTTCAGCCGGCGCGAATGAATGTGCGCTGCCGGCAGGTGGTAGGCGTTGTCGGCGTGGAACATGGCCCGGTCGGCAATGGCGCCGGACAGATCGCGGCTGTAGCCGCAGCGTACGAAATGCTCGAAGCGCGCGGCCAGGAGCCGGCCATCGCCGTCATGGCCGATATCGTAGAAGCTGCGCATCTCGTGGCGCTTGCCGGTCATCTCCATGTCGTCGTCGCGGTCGGCCCGGCACTTGACCGGCCGCCGCGTCGCCACGGCGGCCAGGGCCGCCAGGCTGGCGAAGAGGGCCGGCTGGCTTTCCTTGCCGCCGAAACCGCCGCCCATGCGCCGGACCTCCACCGTCACCGCATGGTCGGCGACGCCCAGGGCCTTGGCCACATTGTGCTGGACCTCACTCGGGTGCTGCGTGGACGAATGGACGAGCACGTCGCCATTGTCGGCCGGGATCGCATAGGCGATCTGCCCTTCGAGGTAGAAATGGTCCTGGCCGCCCGTCTCGACACGTCCGGACACGCGCATGGGGGCCGCCGCCAGGGCGGCGTCGGCATTGCCCAGGCGCATTTCGTGGAAGGGAAGCAGATCCTCGCCCACCGTCTGCGCCAGCGCCAGCGCCTCATCGATCGTGTTGGCGGCGGGCAGGTCCTCATAGGTGATGTCGGCCAGCATGGCGGCCGCACGCGCCGCGCCGGGCGTCTCAGCCACCACGGCAAAGACCGGCTGGCCGACGAAGGATACGATGTCCTCGGACAGGATGGGGTCGTCGCCGAAGACCGGCGAATAATCGTTCTTGCCGGGGATATCGGCTGCCGTCAGCACCAGCGCCACGCCCGCATGCGCGCGGACGCGCGTCAGGTCCATCGCGGTGATGCGCGCATGGGCGCGGCTCGACATGGCGATATAGAGGTGCAGCGTTCCCGGCAGTTCCGGCAGGTCGTCGATATAGGCCGCACGGCCGCTGACATGCAGAACACCGCTGTCGTGCGGAACGGCAGCCCCGACCCCGCCGCGCAGCCGGTGCGGGGCACCGGCCGGCAGTTCGTTCAGATCGGCCAGTGGGACCGTGCCGGCTTCGCCCCGGTCCTGGATGCGCGTTTCGTCCATCAGGCGACCTCCCCGATGGTGGCCGGCATGCCGGAAAGCTCCAGGCGGAAGCGTTCGATCAGGTTGCCGGCGACGGTCAGGCGGTACTGTGCGCTGGCCCGCATGTCGGTCAGCGGCGTGAAATCCTGCGACAGCGCGGCCTGAGCGGCGGCGACAGTCGTCGCGTCGAAGGGGCGGCCGATCAGCGCGGCCTCGGCGGCGCGGGCGCGCGCCGGGGTGCCGGCCATGCCGCCATAGGCGAGCCGCGCCTCCGTCACCGTTCCATCGCCGGCCAGCCGCAGGCGGAAGGCCGCAAGCACGGCCGATATGTCGGAATCGCTGCGCTTGGAGACCTTGTAGCAGCCGAAGCGCTCGTCGGAGGAGAGTTCCGGCACCTCGACGGCGGCCACGAACTCACCCGCCGCGCGGTCCTGCCGCCCATAGGCCAGGAAGAAATCCTCCAGGGGAAGGCTGCGGGCATCGTCGCCGCGCCGCAGATGCAACCGCGCGTCGAGCGCGATCAGGGCTGGCGGCAGGTCGCCGATGGGCGAGCCGTTGGCGATGTTGCCGCCGACCGTTCCGGCATTGCGCACCTGTGCCCCGGCAAAACGGCGCATCATGGCGCCGAGCGAAGGATGAATCCGCGCCAGGGCCTCCAGCGCCGCCCGGTGCGTCACCGCCGCCCCGAAATAGAACCGGCCGCCCGCTTCCTCGACCATCGATAGGTCGGCCACGCGTGACACGTCGATGAGGACGGGCAGATCGCGATGCTGCTTGGTCACCCACAGGCCGACATCCGTGGCCCCGGCCACCAGCACCGCGTCGGGATGGCTGGCATAGAGATCGGCGAGGTCGTCCACATTGTCCGGCGAAAACCAGACGGCATCGCCGTGCCGGTACTCGAAGGTGCCGCCCCCCCGCAGCGCGGACAGTTGCGCGGCCTGCGCCCTGTCGGCCTCCGCCGTATCGGGGAGCGGCAGGGCGCCGAGCGCCACGCCGGCATCGACGATGGGGCCGTAGCCGGTGCAGCGGCAGAGATTGCCGGAGATCGTATCCTTGACGGACTGGCGGTCGGTAAGCGCCCCGTTCAGCCAGCCGGAATAGAGCTGCATGACGAAGCCGGGCGTACAGAAGCCGCATTGGCTGGCATGGCGCTCCACCATGGCGGCCTGGAGCGGATGCAGCCCGTCCCGCCCCAGATGCTCCACCGTCTCGACCGCGCGGCCATGCAGCGCCGGCACGAAAAGGATGCACGCATTCATGGCGCGCCGCGTCAGGCCGCCCTGCCCGTCGGGCTCGCTCACCAGGACGGTGCAGGCACCGCAATCGCCTTCGGCGCAGCCCTCCTTGGTGCCGGTCAGGCGCGCACCATAGCGCAGGAAGGACAGGGCCGTCGTGGTGGGGGCAATTCCCTCCGCCGATGTTTCCACGCCGTTCAGGAGAAAGCGAACCGGCGCCATGGCTCAGCTCCCCCGATAGGTCGAGTAGCCATAGGGCGACAGGAGCAGCGGCACATGGTAGTGGCGCGCCTCCGCCATGCCGAAGCGCACCGGCACCGCGTCCAGGAAGCGGGGTTGCCCGCCCGGCAGGCCGAGAGCGTCGAAATAATCGCCGGCCTGAAAGACGAGTTCGTAAGAGCCCGGCGCGAAAGCGTCGCCGTCCAGGAGCGCGCCATCCACACGGCCATCCGCATTGGTGACGACACTGGCGAGAAGCTCCCGCCCGCCATCGGTCAGGCGATACAGGGTGATGGTCAGCCCCGCTGCGGGAATGCCACGCGCCGTATCGAGCACGTGCGTCGTCAGCCGGCCGGAGCCGGCGCCTGCGTCAGCCATGAATGCCTATCCGATTGTTCTTGACCATTCGGTCAATCACTCTGCACCCTGCCACAGCCACTCGTCCAGAGAAGATTACAACCGCTCCAGATTGTCCGCAGCACGAAGGCTTCCAGCATGACAAACGCACGATACCCCCGCGACATGCGCGGCTATGGCCGCACGACGCCCGACCCACGCTGGCCCGGCGGGGCCAGCCTCTGCGTGCAGTTCGTCATCAATTACGAAGAGGGCGGAGAGAACGCCATCCTGCATGGCGATAAGGCGTCCGAGGCCTTCCTGTCGGAAATCGTCGGCGCCCAGCCCTGGCCCGGCCAGCGGCACATGAACATGGAATCCATCTATGAATATGGCGCGCGGGCCGGCTTCTGGCGGCTCTGGCGCATGTTCACCGAACGCGAAATGACCGCCACCGTCTACGGGGTCGCCACGGCGCTCGAACGCGCGCCCGAACAGGTCGCCGCCATGCAGGAGGCAGGCTGGGAGATCGCATCGCACGGGCTGAAGTGGATCGACTACCGCGACCATGCGCTGGAGGACGAGCGCGAAGACATGGAGGAAGCCATCGCGCTGCACACCGCCGTCACCGGTGCGCGGCCGCGCGGCTGGTATACGGGCCGGTCCTCCGTCCACACGATCGAACTGACGGCCGAACAGGGGCTCGACTATTCCTCCGACGTCTATGCCGACGATCTGCCCTACTGGCAGGACACGCGCTCGGGCCCGCTCCTGATGATCCCCTATACGCTCGATTCGAACGATATGCGCTTTGCGACGCCGCAGGGCTTCAATGCTGGTGACCAGTTCTTTTCCTACCTGAAGGACTCCTTCGACACGCTGCGCGCCGAGGGCCTTGCCGGCGCGCCGAAGATGCTGAGCATCGGCCTGCATTGCCGGCTGATCGGCCGGCCGGGCCGTGCCGCGGCGCTGGCCCGCTTCCTGGATTATGTGCGCCAGCACGACGATGTCTGGGTGGCGCGGCGCATCGACATTGCCGATCACTGGCGGCGCAACTTCCCCTACCGCCCCGGCCTGCGGCCGAGCCGGCTCGAGCGCCCCGTCTTCCTGTCGATCTTCGGCGGGGTCTTCGAGCATTCGCCCTTCGTGGCCGAGCGGGCCTATGACCGCGGGCTGCACGATGTCCACGATACGGCCGCAGGCCTGTCCGCCGCCATGAACACCGCCTTTCGCCGGGCGAGCGACGATGAGCGCCTGTCCGTCCTGATGGCGCATCCCGACCTTGCCGGCCGCCTGGCGCTGGCCGGGGACCTGACCGCCGATTCGGCGAGCGAACAGGCCTCGGCCGGGCTCGATCGCTTGAGCCCGGACGAGCTCGCCCGATTTACGGAGCTCAACGAGCGCTACCGTGCACGCTTCGGCATTCCCTTCATCATCGCGGTGCGCGGCAAGGACCGCCACGCCATCCTGGCGGCGTTCGAAAAGCGGCTCGGCCATGACCGGGAGACGGAGATCGCCACCGCCTGCGCAGAGGTGGAGAAGATCGCCCGGCTGCGCATCGAGGCCCTGATGTCGGCGGGCCAATAGAGCGTCAGGCGGCGCGCAATCCGCCGGATTCGACCAGGAAGTCGAGAATATCCCGGACGCCGGTCCCGCGCGACAGATCGGCAAAGACGGTCGGGCGGCCGGCCCGGCCGGCGGCCGCGTCGCGTTCCATGCGCGCCAGATCGGCGCCGACATGGGGCGCCAGGTCCGTCTTGTTGATCACCAGAAGGTCGGAGCGGGTGATGGCCGGGCCGCCTTTCCTGGGAATATCGTCGCCCTGGCAGACCGAGATGACATAGATCGACAAGTCGACGAGGTCGGGCGAGAAGGTGGCGGCCAGATTGTCGCCGCCCGATTCCACCAGCACCAGTTCCAGGTCCGGGTGGCGTTCGGTCAGCGTGCGGATGGCGGCCAGGTTGATGGACGCATCCTCGCGGATGGCCGTATGGGGGCAGCCGCCCGTTTCCACCCCAACGATGCGGTCCGCCGACAGCGCCTGGCGCCGCACCAGGGCCTCGGCATCCTCCACCGTGTAAATATCGTTGGTCACCACGGCGATGGAATGCGTCTGGCGCAGCGCCTGGCACAGGCGCTCGCACAGCGTCGTCTTGCCCGAGCCGACCGGCCCGCCAATGCCGATACGCAAGGGGCCATTGGTCGGCACGGGACGGGATGAACTGATGGTTTGGGCAAGGGTCATGAGCGGAACAGCCGTGGCGAGAGGGTTTCGTGACGCATGGCGCAGATATCGGACAGGATCGCCGCCGATCCCAGATCGGCAAGCGTCGCAAGACTTGCCCGTTGGGCGGTGTCGTCGATCTCCGGCTCGAGCGCGGCCAGGATGCGCACCATATCGCCCTGCCCCAGCGGCACCAGGCGGACGGCGGCGCTCATCAGGCTCGACGCGAAGGCATGGGCATAGGCGACAAGGGCCGGCTCCAGCGCCACGCCGCAACGCGCCGCCACATGGCCCACCGCCACCGGATAGGCCAGCTGCGCATGGCCCGTATCCGCCCATGGGCGCACGGCTTCCAGAAAGGCCGTGCCGAGGGCGAGGCTCTCCTGCCGCCGCTCCGAAGCGGCGCCGAGCGCCAGCGCGAGATCCGACAGATCCTCCACCGCGACGGCGCCGTCGCAGCGCCACCCTTGCGCAAAGAGGAGGAGATCGTTCCAGCCGCTGCCATGCGCCAGCAGGAAGCCGGCCCAGTCGCGCATGGTTTCGGCATCCCGGATGCGGCCGTCGGCGATGGCCGATTCCACCCCATGCGACCAGGCGAAGGCGCCGACGGGAAAGGCGGGGGAAAGCCATGTCAGGAGGCGCAGCAGCGACGCGCCGCCGACCGTGTCAGTCATGGCTGTGGCCGTGCTGCGCGTAGGCGCCGGCCGCCGGATCGAAGGCGTCCTCGATCTCCTCCACGCTGCCGCCCAAGCCCTTGACCATATCGGCGATCACATGATCGCGCCGGATCAGGATCCGGTCCGCCTCGATGGCGGCGGGCAGGTGCCGGTTGCCCAGATGCCAGGCCAGCGTCAAGAGATGGCGCGCATCGTGCCCGCGCACGGCATAGAGCGCTTCCGGCTTGGCCCGAACTTCGATCAACCGGCCATCGGCCAGGACGATGGCGTCCCCCGCCCGTAGGAGGCGGGCCTGCGACAGGTTGAGCAGGAAGGCGATCCCGCCATCGCTGACCATCGCCATGCGGCGCCGGTGGCGCTGGCTTTCGTCGAGCGTGATGCAATCGGCGAACGGGCCCGGGGATGCCTCCCGCAGGATGACGGATTCTGCTTCGATCACGCGCGCATCAGGCCTTCTTTTCCTGGCAGGTCACGGGTTTGGCACCCTCCCCCGCCGTCTCGTCGGTGAATGTCACCGCGTTCTGCGCGTCCCACCAGATATACTGGCGCGCCGCGTACCGGGCGCCGGATCCCGACAGGACATTGACGAAGACGAGCGTCTCGCCCTCGATCTCGATCAGGGCCAGGCTGTTGGACTGCCCCACGTTGATGTATTCGGCGGTGCGTTCCGCGCCATCGCTGCAACTGTAGGTCACGCTCTGCCGCTCCACGCTTCCCGGAAGGTCGAGTTCCAGCGTGTCGGCCAGCGCAGCGCCGGCCAGACCGACGATGGAAGCGGTGACGATCATACGCAGCATGGCTGTGCCTCACGATGGCAGGGTTCGGAACCCAAGGTTAAACCGCAAAACCATCAATAGAGGAAGTATCGCTGCGCCATGGGCACCACATCCGCCGGCGGGCAGGTCAGGAGCTCGCCATCGGCCCGGACCTCGTAACTTTCCGGGTCGACCTCGATCTGCGGGCAGGCATCGTTGAGTTTCATGGATGCCTTGGAGATGCCTCCGCGCGTATTGTGGACCGGCAGGAACAGGCGCTCACAGCCCAGGCGCTCGCGCAGCCCGTCGTCCAGCGCCGCCTGCGATACGAAATGCACCGCGCTGGCGCCGACCGCCTTGCCGAAGGCGCCGAACATGGGGCGGTAATGGACCGGCTGCGGCGTCGGGATGGAGGCGTTCGGATCCCCCATCGGCGCGGCGACGATGGTGCCGCCGAGCAGCACCATGTCCGGCTTGACGCCGAAGAAGGCCGGGTTCCACAGGACGAGGTCGGCGCGCTTGCCCACCTCGACAGATCCAATCTCCCGCGAGAGGCCCTGCGCGATGGCAGGGTTGATCGTATATTTGGCGACATAGCGCCGGGCGCGGAAATTGTCGTTGTCGCCTGCCTCTTCCGCCAACCGGCCGCGCTGGCGCTTCATCTTGTCGGCCGTCTGCCAGGTCCGGATGACGACCTCACCCACGCGGCCCATGGCCTGGCTGTCGGAGGCGATGATGGAGAAGGCGCCCAGATCGTGGAGGATATCCTCGGCGGCGATCGTCTCCTTGCGGATGCGGCTTTCCGCGAACGCGATGTCCTCGGGGATGGATGGGTCCAGGTGGTGGCACACCATCAGCATGTCGAGGTGCTCTTCCAGCGTGTTGCGCGTATAGGGGCGCGTCGGATTGGTGGAACCCGGCAGCACGTTGGGCAGGCCGCAGACACGGATGATGTCGGGCGCATGGCCGCCACCGGCACCCTCCGTATGGAAAGCGTGGATGGTCCGCCCCTTGAAGGCGCCGACGGTCTGTTCCACGAAGCCGCTTTCGTTCAGCGTGTCGGTGTGGATCATCACCTGGACATCGAAGGCATCGGCAACCCCGAGGCAGCAGTCGATCGCGGCCGGGGTCGTGCCCCAGTCCTCATGGAGTTTCAGCGCGCCGGCGCCGCCGCGCACCATCTCTTCCAGGGCGGCGGGGCGCGAGGCATTGCCCTTGCCGGCCAGGACGAAGTTCATCGGAAAGGCATCGAGCGCCTGCAGCATGCGGGCCATGTGCCAGGGGCCCGGCGTGCAGGTGGTGGCCAGCGTGCCGTGGGCGGGGCCGGTGCCGCCGCCGATCATGCAGGTCACGCCCGAATAGAGCGCCTCCTCGATCTGCTGCGGGGCGATGAAATGGATGTGGCTGTCCACCCCGCCCGCCGTCAGGATGCGGCCTTCGCCGGCAATGGCCTCAGTGCCGGGGCCGACGATGATGGTCACCCCATCCTGCGTATCGGGGTTGCCCGCCTTGCCGATGCCGACGATACGCCCGTCCAGAAGGCCGATATCGGCCTTGTAGATGCCCG
Source organism: Aureimonas frigidaquae (assembly GCF_001463905.1). Taxonomy (GTDB): domain Bacteria; phylum Pseudomonadota; class Alphaproteobacteria; order Rhizobiales; family Rhizobiaceae; genus Aureimonas; species Aureimonas frigidaquae. The sequence goes on along the minus strand of NZ_BBWR01000006.1, from coordinate 85,649 downwards.
TATGGTCGAGCACGAGCGCATTGGTGATGACCGTATCGACAGCGCCTTCTGCGCGTGAGGCCTGGCTTTGACCCATGCCGTCGCGGATCACTTTTCCGCCGCCGAACTTCACCTCCTCGCCATAGATGGTATGGTCGGCCTCCACCTCGATGATGAGCTCGGTATCGGCGAGCCGCACTTTGTCTCCGACCGTCGGGCCATACATGGACGCATAGGTGGACCGATCGATCGTTGCGGGCATGTCGCTCTCCAAAGGGTCGGCGGACGGCGGCGAATCCCAGCCACCGCCCGGTTGTGCCTCAGTTTTAAGCGGAAGCGGCAAGTGTACGCAATCCGCGCAATTCAAGGAAAGGAAAGGCCATGCGCCTCCTGGCCATGCTGACGGTCCTGGCGGCCGCCGCTGCCGCACCATTGCCCGCCGCCGCCCAGCCCTACGAGCCCGGCCCGATCGGCGGCGTGCCCTCGGCCGGCGTCAATCCGCGCATTGGCGGCGTGCCGCGTGTGCCGCGCCGCGTGGATATACCGGCGGCCCGCGTCTACGGCGATACGGTGGAAGAGCGTGCCTATGGCCGGCAGTACGATGATTCCTACCTGCGACCGAAAATCGTCGCGCCGCATGCGGCGCCCTCCATCGAACTGCGGGCGACGGAAGGCCGGTCGGACCTGAACACGATCAACTCCGGGGCCTTTTCCCGCTCCGATCCCGGGACGCTCAGCGGCAGCGGCGTCACCCGGCCACATTTGCGCTCGCGGCAGATCCCCGGCCGCGCCCGGATCGTCGACTGATCGTCTGGAGGCCAGGAGGCGAGAATCCGCTATCCTTGATTGCGGTGCGCGCTATCATAGGGCGAATATCTTCTGTCGGTGCGGACGCTCTCGATCCACCGCCGGCCGGCAACCCGAAAGGTGCGACGTGACGATCAAGATTCTGACACCCCTTCTCCTGGCCGTCCTTCTGGCCGGGCCGGCTGCGGCGCAGGGCATTGGCGGCGGCTCGGGCGGCGGCGGCGGCATCGGCGGCGGCGGTTCCGGTGGTTCCGGACCCAGCCTCGGCGGCGCCGGCGTATCGATCGATTCGAGCTCCGGCGGCGTCGGCGCCGGGCCCGATCCCGCCGCGAGCGCGGGATCGTCCAGCATCGATTCGATCAATGTGGACGATGCCGCCCGCACCGGAGATTTCGGCGCGGCCACGACGCTCGGCGGATCGATGGGCACCGGCTCGGACGATTTCCAGTCGGCGGCGGGCTCCGGTCCGGCGGAGCTCTACAACATTCCGCGGCCGCGCGTCGGCGTCCAGCTCGAACAGATCCGCTCCGCGCTGTCGGCGCAGCCCAGCGCGACCGTCAAGCCCGACGGTTCCTGACGGGTCAGGGGCGCTTCAGCGCCCCCATCACCGCTCCGTTGAAGCCGTAGACGGTGCGCGTGCCGCCCAGCGGCACCAGCGTCACCTCGCGGCCCTGCCCCGGCTCGAAGCGCACGGCCGTGCCCGCGGCGATATCCAGGCGCATGCCGTAGGCAGCCTCCCGGTCGAAGGCGAGCGCCGGGTTCGTCTCGGCAAAATGGTAGTGCGATCCGACCTGAACCGGCCGGTCGCCGCGGTTGTCGACACGCAGCGTCACCGTGGGCCGGCCGCTGTTCAGCTCGATCTCGCCGGGCTGAACGATCACTTCGCCTGGAATCATCAGAAGGGTCCGTCCTGTCGATGGAATGGAGGACAGGATGCGTCGGGGCGCGCCGCCTGTCAAAGCCTGGGCGCCCACCGTCACGCAACCAAAGCCTTCATCGTTTGTTAACCCCGCCATACGGGAGCCGGGCCGGCAGGGCGCGCGTCCCATCGGGAAACAGGGCCATGAAAGCAGCCATCGCCATATTGGGGGGACTTGCCCTCATCGCCACCACCACGGGCGCCGCGGGGCTCGGGGATGCCGAATCGGCGCGCATCGTGACGATCGGCGAGCGCACCGGGCCCGCCTTCTACAGCGCCATCGAAGGGCGCTATCTTTTCCTCGAAGACCCCACGCCGGACATGGCGCAGCTTCCTTAAGCGCAGCGTCAGCGGATCGGCTCGTGGACGGTGACGAGCTTGGTGCCGTCCGGGAAGGTCGCCTCCACCTGAATGTCGTGGATCATCTCGGCAATACCGTCCATGACCTGCGCGCGCGATATGACGGTGGCCCCGGCCTCCATCAGCTCCGCCACGCTGCGGCCGTCCCGCGCCCCTTCGACCACGAAATCGGTGATCAGCGCGATCGCTTCGGGATGGTTGAGCTTCACGCCGCGCTCCAGACGGCGGCGGGCCACCATGGCCGCCATGGAGATCAGAAGCTTGTCCTTTTCACGGGGGGTCAGGTTCATGCGGGCAACCTCGGTTCGAATCGACGTTTCAGAGCGACCATAGGCGGGGGAGCGGCCTCTTCGCCAGTGCCTGCAGCAGCGGCGGCAGCATCGCGCGCAGCGCAAAACCGTCCTCGGCCAGGATCCGCACCACCAGAAGCCCCTCGATCAGGCTCGCCCCGGCACTGTCCGGCAGGGTTGCGCGCAGCCGTGCCAGATGCGCCGGCCCGTCGGGACCCTGCACCAGAATGCTGGCCATGGCACGGGCGCCATCCAGCGCAGCGGCCCGCGCCCCGATCCGATCCACCGCGCCGGACAGGACAAGGTCGTCCGCATAGACGAGCCGCCCGTCCCGCCGCAGGCGCCACCGGTCGGCAAGGTGCCCGCTGCGGACCGTCTCGCCCATGGCCGTCCGCCCCAGGACGATGCTTTCGCAGGCAAGGAAGCGGCTATCGGCGGCAAGATCGACGGTGAAGCTGCGCTCCAGCCCGGCCGCATCGTAGAGGATCGTCTCCTGCGGCAGCCAGGACAGGCTGGCCCCTTGTGCGACCTGCAGCCGGTTGTCGACGCGCGCAGAGCCGCCATGCGCGCGGTAGACGCGTTCGGCAGCCTGCGTGGTCACGGTCAGCTCGGCGCCAGCCTCCACATCGACCTCAATCGTGACGGCATCGCCCCCCGCCATGCCGCCCGCCGTGTTGACGAAGACGGCCTGCGCATCCGCCAGCCGCGGGAAGCGCAGCTTGGCCGACCCTTCCTGAAACAGATGGGCGATGCGGCTGCGGCCGCCATCCTGGCGCATCGTCAGGCGAACGGCGCCCCGCGCCCGCTGAAGCTGCGTCATCGCATCCATCGCTTCACGTCCCCGGCTATCCCGCCAAGGCTTATGGCATCATCGCGCCAGCGGCACCAGAACTTCACCGAGGCCGAGGCTCGCCATATCGCCGAGGAACCGGCGCATGCGCCGCGGCAGAGGCGGCACGCCGGGAACCAGCCGTTCCATGAGCGCCAGGAAGGTGAATTCGCAGGCGCCATTGTCCACGAAGCTGGCCGGCAGGCCTTCTTCCGATCCGGCGGGCAGGAGGATCGTCCCGCGCCGCATGAGCTGGCCGAGGCCGGGCCCGTGCCGGCCCAGCACGATCAGGCTGCCGGCGATCATCCGCGCGCCAGCCTGCGGGCCGGCGTTCCCGCCTATGCGGATCGTGCCGCGCCGCATCCGGTCACCGGCCCGCTCCGCCGCATCGCCGTCGACGAGGATTTCGCCGCCGCGCATGCCGATCATCTCACCCGCCAGCGGGCCGCCCAGGAAGGCTCCGGCATGGCCGGCAATGGCGATGCGCCCGCCGCTCATGCATGAGCCGGCATGCGGCCCGGCATTGCCGGCAATCGTCAGGACGCCGTTCTGCATGGCGCGGCCGGCCCGGTGCCCAACATGGCCCTCGACCCGTATTTCGCCGCCATCCAGCCCTTCGCCGATGCCGTCGAAGCGATCCGATCCTTCCGCGATGACAAGGCAACCGGCGTCGCCCGGCCGGATGGCGAAGACGTCTGCGACGACGAGCCCCCGCCCCTCTGGTTCCTGCCCCGCCGACGACAGCGGCAGGCTTGCGATCTCGCGCTCGGACAGGCCCGCCAGCACTGTCGGACGCAGGGCCGACAGATCGAGCCGGCCGTCAAATCCCGGCCGCGGGGTCAGGACGAGCGCGCTCACAGGACAAGCTCCATCAGGTGGAAGTGGTGCGGGCCGAGCTTGCCGCCGTAGTTCCCGGCCGAAACGCGGATCGCCCCTCGCTCGGGCCCGAGCGCGATGATGGCCTCAAGTCCCGCGCGCATGGCATCGGCGACGATGCCGGCGGTGAGCCCGTCGATCACGATTTCCAGGACCGAGCCGACATCGGGTGTCAGCTGCGTCTGGACGGCGCCCTTGAGCGTCGGGCAATAGGCATCGTTGGTGGAGGCCATGAGGCCCTTGTACTTGCCGCCGATCTTGGAGCCGGACCGCACGATGCCCCCTGGAAAGGGCATGATGCAGCCCTCCACGGCGGCGATGGCGTCGCGCGCGGCCTCTGCCGCGGCAAGGGCGCGCTCGGCGTCGTGCGCCAGGATCAGAAGGTTGCCGCCGCCCACGGCCTCCTTGGTCAGGCCGGTCGTATCCTCGCAGAGGAACTCGCCCTCCATCACCGGCATGCGCCAGAAGCGCCGCGTGCCGATGCGCTTGGAAACCTGCCAGCCATCTGCAAAATAGCGGATCGCATCGCCGAGCGGCAGGCGCACCTCCCCGTCCAGCCCGGCATAACAGGCCGAGGACGGGCTCGTCAGGATGCATTGGCCGAGCCGGGTGACGAGCTGCTTCTGCAGCCCCTTCGTATCCATGGCGAAGATCAGGATGCGCACGCCCGGCCGCCCGTCCGGCGTCTCGTCCGGACCGAGCAGGCGGTCGATCGCGCTTTCGCAGCCGCAGGCGATGACCGAGGTCGCAAAGCCGGTGAAGGAGCGGGCAGCCTCCAGCACCCAGCGTTCGGAGGCGGCCGTCACGACGATGCCGGTTCCGCGCATCGGAAAGGCCTCGGCAAAGGTCGCCTCGATGGCGACGCCGTTCAGAATGCGTTCGCTCATCGGACGACCTCCAGGACGTCCCCACCCAGCGCACCGTCCGACACCTCGAAATAGCGCAACGGCAGGCCATAGCGCTGATCATAGAAGCGTTCCAGCCGCCGGAGCATGGCCGGATCGCGCGGCGTCTCGAGCCGCAGCGTGCGCCCGCGCGGGGTTGCCACAACCTGCCCGTCCCGCACCACCGGCAGCCCGTCCTTCAGGACAAGCCGTGCCTGCGCGAACATGGCGGCCCGGTCGTCTTGCGGACGGTACACTGCGATATCGGCCCGCGCCCCGGCGCGCAGATGCCCGCGATCGCGAAGGCCAAGCAGGCGCGCCGGCGCGGCGCGCGTCATGATGGCGACCTCTTCCAGCGTGTATTCCCGCGTCATGTCCTTCAACGCCGTCCGCGCCCGCACCCCCTTGGGCAGGCGTTCCAGCCATTGGCACCGCAGGTCGTGGCTCATCAGAAGGGCGAAGAGGTCCGGATAGGCGGTGAAGGGCGCGCCGTTCGGATGATCGGTGGTGAAGAAGCAGCGCCACGGATCCTCGATCATGAGGAACAGTTCCAGCCCGATGGCCCATTGCATGGCATTGTAGAAATCGGCCGCGCGATAATGCATCGGGACCGCGCCGCCGCCATTGGCATCCCCGTCCAGGATGACGGACTTGCGGGGCCGGGCGAGGTCGCGGCCGGCGAACTGGCGCAACTCGTCCGACGAGATGGTGACCGTCTGGCCGAACATGACCTGGCCGATATCCACGCTGAGCTCGGGGCGCGCATTGACGATCTCGGCCAGTTGCCGCGCTGCCGAGGAAAAGCCCCGGCGCCCATCCGTGCCATAGCCGTAGAACTGGATGTGGGCCAAGTGCATCGGCAGGCCTTCGGCCGCTTCCATCGTGGCAGCTGCTGCCGCGGCGCCGTCGCCCGGCATGCCGAGATTGTTGCAGTGGACATGCAGCGGATGGGCGATGCCGAGCCGGTCGACGCTGCCCTGCAGCGCTTTGACGATCTGCCGCGAGGTGACGCCGTAATCGGGCACGACATCGTCGAGCCCGAAGCGGCGCATGTTGGATTTGAAGGCGGCGGAGCCGCCGGCATTGATGCATTTGACGCCGAGCGCCCCGGCGGCGGAAACCTGCCAGGCCAGGTAATCGTCCAGCTCGGCCGCGCTCGCGCCGTCGCGCAGCAACGACATAAGGAAATCGTCATTGCCAAGGACCACCAGCCCGGCGCGGTCGATGATGGGGATATCCGCCATTTCCAGATGGGCGTGCAGGGACGAGGACGGGCCCATGGCCGGCTCCACGACCAGCGTGAAGCCCATCTGCGCATAGAGCGTTCCGGTCTGCCAGGTGGTCCAGCCGAGCGTGGCCAGGGGCGTCTGCGCGGGGCGCGGCTGGTGCGCCCGGTGATATTCCGGCAGGAGCAGCCGCGCCGTGTTGACGAGGCCGCCGGCAATATGGGCGTGGATGTCGATGGCGCCCGCCATCACGATGCAGCCCGTGCAGTCGATCCGCTCGATCGGCCCTTCCGCCGCATCGACGATACGTCCATCCGCCACCAGGATATCGCCCGTCCGCTCGCCCCCGGACAGGGGATCGACGATCCGGCCTCCGACGAGCGCGAGCGTCATGCCGCAGCCCTTTGCCGGAGCTGACGCACCGCGTCGGATATTTGCATCAGGATGCCGGGGGCCGGCACCTCGGCCACCGCGAAGCGCCCCGGCTCGGCCGGCACGAAGCTGCCGATGGCCGGGCCGTAATCCACTGCGTCCGGCGGCGCGCCACCGCCGATGACGATCCCCGCCATGCCGGGCTGCGGCGCGGGATCGATGACGATATCGCAGCCGGGGTGGCTGACCTCCGGTTGCGTGTGGACCGACAGCGCCGCATCGCATTCCCCCGCCGCCAGAAGGCGGCTCGCATCGTAGAGGATGGGGTCATGCGCCCACCCACTGCCGCTGGCGCGAACCCGCAGCGGGAAGCCGGTGACGAAGTTGGATAGCATGGCAGCGCCATAGCCCGTCGGGTCGGCATGGGTGGGCATTGCGGTGTAGCGCGTGTGGAGGTTCAGCCGGTCGACCAGTTCGGCCGCCATACGGTGCCCGAGCGTATCCGTCGCCCGGACGGACCAGGCGATGCAACCGAACCCCGCGCCCTCCAGGAACTCCACAAGCGCGGCCATCTGCGCCTTGGGAAAGGGTCCCTCGCGGTGCGGGCGGCCGGCCAGCGCGCATGCCACAAGGCCGAGCACCTCCGTCAGCCGCTCCTGCGGGCAGGCATAGGGCGTGATGGCGATGCCGGCCGGCCAGTCCGACGCGTTGGCCGGCGGGCCGATCCAGGCGATGGCACGCGGCTGCCCTGCGCCGGGGCCGAGATCGGGCTCCGGCACGAGCACCATGTCGAGAAGGCCCGGCCAGGCGGAAAGGGCGTCGGCGCCCACCAGGAGCAGCCGGTCGGCGCGCCGCCGCACTTCCGCCGGCAGGCCCATGACCAGGCCGCCCTCGCGCAGAGCTTCGATGATGGGAAAGAAGGCGGCGGACTGCGCATGGTCGATGACGGCGCCGCAACGTTGCGCCAGTGTGTGTGCGGCGCGGATCGTGGCCATATCGGCGCAAAGCCCGGTGACGAGCGGCATCCGAGCCGCGGCAAGACGGCCCGCAGCGGCCCCGATCGCCTCCGTCAGCTCAACCGCGACTCCATCGATATATGCTGCCAACCGCCACTTCGCTTTCTCTCGCCCACACCCGAATGTGTAAGCGAGACCCCCGGCGAATTGAAGCGGTTTCCATGCTGCAGCGCGGCCGAGGCCCGGCCGATGCTGCGCTAGCGCTCGTATTTGATATAGGCGAAGCGGCTGTCGTCCGGCGTGCCGGTGAGGGCCCCGCCCTCGCGGCCGGGCTGCCATGTGACCACCTCCTCGATCTTGCGGGCGAGTGCAAAATCCTTGTCGGTGATCCCCTTGGCGGAATGCGTCTTCAACCGCACCTCCACGAAGGCATAGGAGGCGGTCAGGTCGGGATGGTGGAAGGCGGCTTCGGCAAGGTGCCCTACCGTGTTGATGACCATCAGCGTGCCCTTCCAGGAATGGGTCCTGTAGGTGCGGCGGATCCAGCCATCTTCCAGCCGCCACTGCGGCAGGTCCTTTTGCAGCGTGTCCCGGATACGGTCGTCGTCATACGTGCTTTCCGCGGCGGCCATGGCTCAACCTCCCCTTTTCGCCTTGCATGTTTTGACTCATAATGCGGGCGGGCACGCGTTGGCAGGGGGATTCGTGAAAACGGACGTCGTCCGCGTCTTGGCTCCGGCGCGCCTGCATCTTGGCTTTCTGGACATGAACGGCAGCCTCGGCCGCCGCTTCGGCGGCATCGGGCTCGGCATCAGTGCGCCGCAGACGCGCCTGACGCTGCGCCATGCCGCCGGCGCCGAACACCGGATTTCAGGCCCGGAATCCGAGCGTGCCGGCCGCCATCTGGCAGCCATGGCGCAGCATCTGAATGTGCCGGGCGCCGTCCGCATGAGCGTGGACAGCGCCATTCCCCCCCATGCGGGCCTTGGCTCGGGAACGCAGCTCGCCCTGGCGGTGGCCGCAGGCCTGCGCCACCTGCATGGCCTGCCGCTCGATCCGGAAGGGGATGCCGCGCGGCTCGGACGGGGCCTGCGCTCGGGGCTCGGCGCCGGGCTGTTCCGACGCGGCGGCCTGATGGTGGATGGCGGCAAGGGGGATGGCTCCACGACGCCGCCGCCGATCGTCTCCAGCCTGGTCTTTCCGAAGGACTGGCGGGTCATCCTCGTCCTGGACAGGCTGGATCACGGGCTGCATGGCGCTGCCGAACTGGATGCGTTCCACGCGCTGCCACCCTTTCCGGACGCCGACGCGGCGCAGATCTGCCGCCTGACGCTCATGCAGCTCCTGCCCGGGGCGGCAGAGGGCGACTTTGCCGCCTTCTGCCACGCGCAACGCTGGATACAAAGGCTGGTCGGCGCGCATTTCGCGCCCGCCCAGGGCGGTATCTTCACCAGCCGCCGCGTGGGAGACGCCATCCGGCGGCTGGAGGCGCTGGGCGCCGGAGGCAGCGGCCAGAGTTCCTGGGGGCCCACCGGCTTTGCCTTTGCGGCCGATCCGGATGCGGCCCTTCACATGTGCCGGCGGCTGGAGGAAGAGGGCCTGCCCGACGGGCTGGAAGTGCGGTGCGTCGCGGCCCGCAGCTCGGGCGCGAGCGTGGAGACGGTCCAGGATATGGCGCAGGCGTGAACGCCGCCGCCGCTCTCGGACCTGCTTAAGGGAGAAACGATGCGATGAGCCAGAAGACCATCCTGCACATGCTGACGCCGCACAAACATGTCAGCCCCTTCGACGTGAACATGGCGGCCGATGCCGGCTTCGACGTGATCGTGCCCTATGACGCAGTCACGCTGGGCGAGGTCTCCGACCTCGTGCAGGATGCCATCTTCTCGCGGCCACCCAAATGGGGCGCGTCGACCGGCATCTTCATCGGCGGGAACGATGCGGTGCTGGCGCTCGACATGGTCGATGCGGCCCGCAAGGCGCTGGTGCCGCCCTTCGGCGTGCACATCTTCGCCGATCCGTCGGGCTCCTTCACGACGGGCGCCGCCATGGTCGCCCTGGTCGAACGCCAGTTGCGGGCCACCGGCCGCACCCTTCAGGACACGCCCATCGCCATCTTCGGGGCGACGGGCGTGGTGGCCTATTGTGCCGCGGTCATCGCCGCGCTCGAAGGCGCGCGCGTGACGCTGGTCGGCCATGACGGCCCCGAGCGGGTCGGCCGCCGCTCGGCGGAGATGCAGGCGCGCTTCGACGTGAGCGTCGAGGCGGCGGACGGAGCCACGCCGGCCGGCACGGCGCGTGTCCTTGCCGATACGCAGGTCGTCCTGTCCGCCGCACGTGCGGGCTTGCGCGTCCTGACGCGCGAGGCTCTGGCCACCGCGCCGTCCCTGCTGGTGGCGGCGGATGTCAATGCGGTGCCACCGAGCGGCATCGAAGGCGTCGATGCCGGCGCCGACGGCGTGCCGATCGACGGAATGAAAGCCGTTGGTGTGGGCGCGCTGGCGATCGGCAACGTCAAGTACCGGACACAGGCCGGCCTGTTCCGCCGGATGCTGTCGAGCGACACGCCGCTCGTCCTGGACTTCCGCGACGCCTTTGCCTTCGCGCGCGGCCTGGTCGCCTGAGCGTCATGGCATCGCCAGCCCCCCGCCCGGCCTTGCTCGTCGCCGCCTTCTCGGCCCGGCAGATCGCCCGGTCGGCGGCCGCGGCGGGCTTCGACGTCCTGGCGGTCGACTTCTTCAACGACAGCGACCTTGCCCGCCACTGCGTGGCGAGCCGGCTGTTGACGGGCCCCTATCCCGACGGCTTCTCCGGCGCGGCGCTCCTGGACCTTCTGTCGGAACTGGCAGAGGGGCGCCAGCCGGTCGGCTTCGTCTATGGCGCGGGCTTCGAGGACCGGCCGCAGCTCATCGCGGCGATCGGCGAGCGCTGGCCCATCCTGGGCAACGATGCCGCGACGGTCCGGCGGCTGAAGGATCCGATGCGCTTTGCCGCCGATTGCGCCGCGGCAGGCGTGGCGCACCCGCAGACGCGCCGCCACCGGCCGGGGCAGCCGGACGGCTGGCTCGCCAAACGCATCGGCGGCGCCGGCGGAAGCCATGTCGTGGCGGCCGACCGGGCCGACGTGCAGGACGATGGCCTCTATTTCCAGCAGCATGTGCCAGGGGAGCGGGTCTCGCTCGGCTTCATCGGCCAGCGCAGCCGCATCGACAGCCTTGGCCTGACGCGCCAGTGGACGCGCCCCGTCGCAGCCTCTCCCTTTCGCTATGGCGGCGCGGTCGGCCCCCTGTCCCTGCCGCGGCTCGAGGCGGAGCTGGCGGATGCCGTCACGCGGCTGGCGCGGCGTGTTCCGCTCATCGGCATCGGCAGCGCCGACTTCGTCCTGGCGGAGGAAGGCGTCGTCCTCCTCGAAATCAATCCCCGTCCGGGCGCCACGCTCGATGTCCACGACCTGCCGGGCGATCCGCTCCTGCAGCGGCACCTGGCGGCGGCCGGCCTGCCCCTCCGCGTGCCGGACGGACCGCCGCGCCGCCCGGCCCTGCGGGCCAGCGGGCTGGCCTGGGCAAACCTGCCTTTGGCAGTGCCCGATCCCTTCGCATGGCCGCCCTATGCCGCGGACCTGCCACGGGCCGGCGCGCGGATCGCGGCGGGCGAGCCCGTCTGCACCATCACCGTCACCGACTGTGCCGATGGATCCACCGAGGCCATGGTGTGCGCCTGTTTCGACGCACGGGAAGCCGCTATCATCGCCTCTCTCGAAAGGACCGCCGCATGACGACATCGCATATTTCCGTCAATCGCGGCGCCGCGCCGCTGATCGACAGGCTGGTGGAACGGGCCGATGCCCTGCGGATCGGCGTTGCCCACGGCAGCGCCGGCGAGCGGCTGATCGATTGCGGGGCCCGTATAGAGGGTAGTCTGGAAGCCGGGCGCCTCCTGTCGGAGATTTGCCTCGCAGGTCTCGGCTCGGTGCAGATCGGCGCATCGAGCGGTCTGGCCCGCTACCCCTTCGGCGTGGAGGTGCGGACCTCGCAGCCGGTCCTTGCCTGTCTGGCGAGCCAGTATGCGGGCTGGCAATTGTCGCATGGCGAGGGTTCGGACGCCTATTTCGCCATGGGCTCGGGCCCGGCGCGGGCCCTGGCCGGGCGCGAAGCCATCTTCGAGGACATTTCCTATCACGACGAAGGCGAAGCCGCCGCGCTGGTGCTCGAAACGGGAAGCCCGCCGCCCCCCGCGCTGATCCGGCGCATCGGCGCGGAGTGCGGCGTGGAGCCCGGCAACCTCACCGTTCTCTATGCGCCCACGCAAAGCCTTGCCGGAACGGTGCAGATCGTCGCCAGGGTCGTGGAGGTGGCGCTGCACAAGGCCCATGAGATGGGCTTCGAGCTGACCGATATCGTGGAAGGGATCGGCACCGCGCCGCTTCCCGCGCCGCATCCCGATTTCATCACCGCCATGGGCCGTACGAACGACGCCGTCATCTATGGCGGCCGCGTGCTCCTGCATGTACGGGGCAGCGCGGCTGCCGCCGCCGAGCTGGCCGCGAACCTGCCCAGCAGCACCTGCAAGGATTACGGCCGGCCTTTCGCCGAAATCTTCCGCGCCTACAAGGGCGATTTCTACCAGATCGATCCCACCCTCTTTTCGCCGGCCGAAGTCTGCGTCGTGGCGCTGGAAACCGGCGCGGTGTTTCGCGGTGGCGGCATCGATCCGACGCTCATCGACGCGTCCTTCGGCTGAACGCGCATGCGCATTGCCATCGTGTCCGCCGCGGCCGACCGCCATGCCCGCCAGCTTGCCGCCGCCTTCGGGCAGCGCAACGTGGATACGGTGGCGATGCGCCTGTCCGATATCCTTTTCGACACAGGCGCGCGCCACGGCCTGATCCTGCCGCAGTTCGGCGAGGAGCTTCCCGACGCCGTCTGCCTGCGCACCATGGACGGCGGCACCTTCGAGGGCGTCACCCGGCGGCTCGCCGTGCTGCATGCGCTGCGGGCGATGGGCGTCCTTGTGTCCAATGACGCGCGCGCCGTGGAAATCTGCACGGACAAGTCCGCCACGAGCTTCCGCCTGGCCGCCGCCGGCATTCCAACGCCGCGCAGCCATGCCGTCGAAACGCGACATGCCGCGGCCGCCATTCTGCGGGCCGCGCCCTGCCCCCTGGTACTCAAGCCGCTCTTCGGCGCGCAGGGCAAGGGCATTCGCCTGATCCGGCACGTCGAGGACCTGCCGGAGGCGGAGGATGTCGGCGGCGTCTACTACCTGCAGGAACTGGTCGACACCCGCCGCGACGGGGCCTGGCAGGATTACCGGCTCATGGTCTCGCGCGGGCGGGTCGTGGCGGCCATGATGCGCCGGTCCGCCAGCTCCTTCATCACCAATATCAAGCAGGGCGCCGCCGCCCTTCCCACGGGCCGGGACGCGGTGCTGGAGCAACTCGCCGTGGCGGCGGCGCAGGCAGTCGGGGCGGATTTCTGCGGCATCGACCTGATCCGCGCGGCAGACGGGACGCCCTTTGTGATCGAGGTCAACTCCATGCCGGCCTGGACCGGGCTGGAAGAGGCGACCGGGCTGGACATCGCCGCCATCCGTGCCGGTGACCTCCTGGCGCAGCTCGATCGGCCGATCCGCCGGGCCGGGTGAGCACATGGCCGGACCCGACCTGGCGGAACTTTACCGACGCGCCTGCCTGGCGGAGCTCAGTGCCGTCAAGCCGGGCAATGTCCACCATCACGCACCCGGTCACGGCATGGCGGCGGAGGATTTCGTAATTAGCGCCCGGCTGACCGCGCCCATCGTTACCGCGCGCGGGGTGCCGGCCGGCCGCCGTATTCTCGACGCGGTGGCGGCGACGCGCCGGGCCGTCGGGCAGAACACCAATCTCGGCATCCTCCTCCTGACGGTGCCGCTGGCGCTGGCGGCGGAGGATATGTCCGGCGGCCTGCAGGCGGCGCTGGCGCGGACCCTCGATGCCCTGACGATGCAGGATGCGCGCGACACCTTCGCTGCCATCGCGCTGGCCGAGCCCGGTGGACTGGGAGAGGCCGGGACGGCGGATGTGCGCAATGCACCGGCGATCGGGCTGGTGGAAGCCATGCGGCTTGCGGCGGACCGGGACCGTATCGCGGCCCAATATGCCACCGCCTACCGCGATGTCTTCGCCATCGGCGTCGAGCAGGCGTACGGGCCCTCCCTGCCGGCGGCGGCCGAGCGGATCTACCTGACCTTCGCGACAAGGTTTGCGGACAGTCATGTGGCGCGCAAGTTCGGGGCACCGGCCGCGCACGCCGTGATGCAGCGTTTCGTCCGCCTGACGGCCGACCTGCCGGCGGATGCGAAAGAGCGCCACCATGCTCTTCTGGCCTTCGATGCCGAGCTGAAGGCGCAAGGCATCAACCCCGGAACCACGGCGGATCTGACGGTCGCCGCGCTGTTTGCTGCGCTGATCCAGGAAAAACATCGCGGCATCCGCGATTCCGCGCGTCGGCCGCACAGTAAGGATTGACTGGCACCGCGCCCGGGGTCAGTCTCGCTGCAACTGCCTGGCTAACCGGTCCCCCGCGGGACGTTGAGAACAAGGGCAGTGAGGGCCGGGCCGGAGGAGGGTCGGGTTTGCGGGGGAATTTCGTCATGTCCGATGGGACACACTTTCCGCGACCGCATTCAAAGCTCAACCGGTGGTTCCGGCGCGAGGCCGGACGGGCTGTATCCGCACAATAGGGAGATGAACGGATCATGGCGAAGATCAACAAGGTTCTGGTCGGCGAGTCGCTGGTCGGAGAGGGCAACGAGGTCGCGCATATCGACCTCATCATGGGGCCGCGCGGCTCGGCGGCCGAATCCGCCTTCTGCAACGCGCTGGTCAACAACAAGGACGGGTTCACGAGCCTTCTGGCGGTGATCGCGCCGAACCTGGCGACCAAGCCCAATACGGTGATGTTCAATAAGGTCACCATCAAGGGCGCCAAGCAGGCGGTGCAGATGTTCGGCCCGGCCCAGACCGCCGTCGCACGGGCGGTCGCCGATGCGGTCGAGCAGGGCATCATCCCGGCCGACGAGGCCGACGACATCTTCATCTGCGTCGGCGTCTTCATCCACTGGGAAGCCGAGGACGACGCCAAGATCCGTGATTACAACTACCGCGCCACGCTGGAATCCATCGAGCGGGCGGTCAACGGCAAGCCGACGGCGGCCGAAGTGGTCGCGCAGAAGGGATCGGCGCACCATCCCTTTGCCGGTGCCTAGACACGAGACCATCCCGAGGACGACAAACCGGCGATGAAAGCAGGCCTTCTTCGGCGATTGGCAGGCATATTCGGTTTCCAGTAAGCACGATCAAGACGGGCGGGCGCCGCAAGGCCCCGCCCGTCTTGCTGACCGCTCATGGGCGCGATGGCGCCGGGGGTGGCTGCAGCAGGGCGGCGGCCGCATCCGCCGGCAGGGCGCGGAAGCGCAGGGCCGTGGCAGCGGCGATCAGCGCCATGACGCAGAAGGCCACGCGATAGGGCAGAAGCCGCCCCGCCTCGTCCACTCCGGCCAGCCCCGCCAGATCCACCATGCGTATGACGAGCGCCGACACGGCGATGGCGACGAGCTGTGCCCCCTGCTGCGACATGGCGCTCAGCGTCGTGGCCGGGCCACGCGCCGCACCGTCCACATCCGCGAAGGCGATGGTGTTGAGCGCGGTGAACTGCATCGAGCGCACCAGCCCCGCCGCGAAGAGGATGAGCGTCAAGGCGAGGGGCGGCGTGCGGCTGTCGACCAGCGCGATGGCGAGAAGGCTTGCCGAGGCCATGAGCCCCGTCGCGATCAGGAGACGGCGGAAGCCGATCCGCGCCAGTGTCCAGCTTGTCGCCGGCTTCATGGCGAGGTTCCCCAGGAAATAGGCCATGACGAAGGAGCCGGCGGCCAGCGGATCGAGGCCCAGGCCGACCTGCAGGATCAGCGGCAGAAGAAACGGCGTGGCGTTGATGGCCATGCGCGCGAACGTGCCCGCCCCGAGCGACGACAGGGCGAAGGTCGGAATGGATGTGACGGCAAGATCGATGAGCGGATGGCGGGCGCGCCGCAGGTGGCGAATGCTCAGCCACGCGGCCAGGCCACCGGCCGCCAGGAGCGCCAGGCCACAGACGGGCCTTGCCTGCGCCACCTGCTCCAGGCCGATCAGCAGGAGCGACAGGGCCGCTGCCGACAGGAGGAACCCGACCATGTCGAAGGGGCGCCGCGCGCGCGTTCCGCGATCCCGGATGAAGGCCAGCGACAGGACGAGGCCCAGCGCCCCAAGCGGAAGGTTGATGAGGAAGTTCCACTGCCAGCCGGCATGGAGGGTTATCCAGCCGCCGAGGATGGGCCCGGCAATGGGAGCGATCAGCGCCGGCCAGGTGATCAGCGCAATGGCCTGGAGGAGCCGGTGCCTGGGTGTATTGGCAAGCACGATCTGCCGCCCGACCGGCGTCATGAGCGCACCGCCGATCCCTTGAACCATGCGGGCCGCAGCGAAGGCGGGCAAACTTTCCGCCAGCGCGCAGGCGGCGGACGCCAGGCTGAACAGGGCGATGGCGGCCAGGAAGACCCGCCGTGCCCCGTAGCGTTCCGCCAGCCATCCGGCAGGCGGGATGCCGATGGCCATAGCCAGGAGATAGGCCGTAAAGCCGATGTTCAGATCGACGACCGATGTGCCGAAATGTGCCGCCATGGCGGGCAGCGAGGTGGCGATGACGGTGGCATCCAGCATCTGCATGAAGAAGGCGACCGCAACAATGCCCGCAACGAGGCGGGGCCGCGCCGGCGGCGCGGCCCCTTCGCTTTCGAATGTCATGGGAGGCTGGCTTCGAAAGCGGTCAGTTGGTGGCGGCCAGGGACTGGCGCGCCGCACGCTCGAAACGGGTGTCCACCCATCTATCGTAATCGACCGAGCCCTTCAGCAGCCCCGCCTTCGCCATGAAGGCTTCCTCGCCCTTCAGGGCCGCGATGGCTTCGGGCGTGATCTCGGGATCCTGGTAGAACCTGCCGTCCGCATAGGTGGCGCGGGCCGCCTGGGGGCTGTTGCCGGTTTCCTTGACGAAGATGTCGATCGTCTCGTCGCGATGGGCATCCGCCCAGCGCGCGGCCGCGATATCCACCGCCAGGATGCGCTCGACGATCTTCGGGTAGCGCCGGGCGAAATCGCCGTTCACGCTGATCAGATGCGGGACGGCCCATTCCGGGCGGCCGGATACGCCCGCATCGAAGAGGACCCGCGCCTGCCCCGCTTCGACCAGCTTGGTGGCCGATCCGGTGCTTTCGACGATGGCATCGATATCGCCCCGCACCAGCGCGGGGCCGGAATTCTCGATGCCGATATTGAGGCTCTCCACCGCGTCCAGCGAGACGCCCTCCGCCTCCAGCGCCTTGGCGAAGGTGGAATGCCGCACCGTGCCGGACAGGTAGGCCACGCGCTTGCCCTTCAGATCGGCAAGGGTCTTGATGTCGGAATCCGGCCGCACGAGGACGAGCGTCTCGTTGGACGGGACCCAGCTCGACAGGCCGATGAGCTTGACGTCCGCCCCGCTTGCGCCCAGCCGGAGCGAGGGGTTGTTGCCGATATAGGTCAGATCGATCGCGCCGGAGCCGAGCGCCACCGACGCGGCCGAGCCGCCGTCGAAGGTGGTGAGCTCGACCGGGATGCCATCGGCCGCAAACTCCTTCTCCAGGAGCTTCTGGTTGCGGAACAGGATGAACTTCAGATGCCCCGGCGCGGTCGAGCCGATGCGAATGACCTCGGGCTTCTCTTCCTGGGCAAGGGACGGGGTGCCGATGACGGCGGCGCCGAGGACGATAACGGCGGCTGTCAAACGGGCGAAGTCGCGGCGGGACAGGCGGTTGCGGAGCATGGGCAGGACCTTTCGTGTTCTGTTGGAAGAGGATCGGGGGGCGTCAGGCGGGCATGTCGCCATCGGCGCTGCGCCAGCGCGTGGCGCGGGCCTCCATGGCGACGAGGGCGTAGTTCAGCGCCAGGCCGACCGCCGTCAGCGTCAGGATGCCGGCATACATGCGGTCGGTTTCCAGCATCAGCGATGAATGCTGGATCAGGAAGCCGATGCCGGACTGGGCGGCCAGCATCTCGGCGGCGATGACGGAGAAGAGCGACGTCTTCACGCCGAGCCGCGCTCCGGCGACGATGGAGGGAACGGCGGAGGGAAGGATCACTTTGACGAAGAGGTCCCAGTCCGACGTTCCCATCGAGCGGGCCGCCTTCAGAAGCAGCGGATCGACGGATTTGACGCCGACGATCGTATTGATGAGCAGGAAGAAGAAGGCCGCATAGAAGGTGATGGCGATCTTGGACGCCTCGCCGATCCCCAGGACCAGGATGAAAACGGGCATCAGCGCGAATTGCGAGGTGTTGCGCAATGTCTGGACCAGAAGATCGCTCATGCGCTCGAAGGGCGGATAGCGGCCCATCAGAAGGCCGAGCGGAACCGCACTCGCAACGGCCAGGAGAAAGCCCAGCGCCGCGCGCTGCAGGCTGATGCCGATATGTTCGGCGATGGTCCCGCTGGCCAGCATCTCGCCCAGGGCCGCAAGAACGCGGCTTAGCGGCGGAAAGAAGAGCGCGTTGATCCAACCGGCACGCGGCGCGATTTCCCACAGAAGGGCAAGGGCGAGCAGCGCCGGCAGGCCGATGCCAAGGCGCAGGAGCCGCCGCCGAAGCCGGACCGTGCTTCCCGAGGCCTGCGCAGTTGGCCCCACGGTGCGGCCCTGCGGGAGTTTGGCGGAAACATAGGTCATGGGTCTCTCCTCAATGGGCGTAGGCGGAGGCCAGGGACCAGTCGCCCTGCGCCTTGCGCACCTCGTCCCGCAGCGCTTCCCACACGCGGGCGCGATAGGCGTTGAAGTCCGGCGTGTTGCGCAGATCGTTCGGGCGCGGGCGCGGCAGATCGACCGGGATGATCTCCTTCACGCTGGCCGGACGGGCCGTCATCACGACGATCCGGTCGGCCAGGAAGATCGCCTCGTCGATCGAATGGGTGACGAAGACGACCGTGGTTCCGATCGTTTCCCAGATGCGCAGCAGTTCCGATTGCAGGATGTCACGCGTCTGGGCGTCGAGCGCGGCGAAGGGCTCGTCCATCAGGAGCACTTCCGGATCGCCCGACAGGGCGCGGGCGATGGCGACGCGCTGCTGCATCCCGCCCGACAGCTGCGAGGGGAACCGGTCCTCGAAGCCGCGCAGCCCGAACAGGTCCAGGAAGTAGCGCGCCTTTTCGCGACGCTCGCGGGCGGGAACGTTGCGCACCTCGAGCGCATATTCGACGTTGCCGAGCGCGGTGCGCCAGGGAAAGAGCGCATATTGCTGGAAGACGTAAGCCGTCTTCGGGTGCGGCCGGGTCACGGTCTGGCCGTCGATCTCGGTGGTGCCGGAGGTGGGTTCCGTCAGCCCGGCAATTACGTCCAGAAGCACGGATTTGCCGCTGCCGGACGGCCCGACGAGCGTGACGAACTCACCCCGCCGAACAGTCAGGTCCACCCCGGACAGGACCGGCACGCGGTCGGTCCGGCGGCCATCGGACAGGACGCTCTGTCCGGCCTTCAGCTGGAAGGTCTTGCGAAGGTGGCGGACGGCGATCCGTTCCATGATGCGGGTCCTTCAGGCTTTGGTCAGCCCTGCGCGCTGCGCAGGCGGTGGGTCGGGTCGTCACGCGTGCCGTCGGCGCGTCCGCGCCGCCAGCCCAATGCACGGGCATAGCTTCCGAACAGCCCCGCCGCCTCGATGGCCGCGGCGTCCACCGCGACCGGGCCATGGGCGTGCTCGGCCACGTAGAGGGCGTCGGTGGGGCAGTAGATTTCGCACAGGAAGCAGGTCTGGCAGGCATCCTGCCGCGCGATGACGGGCAGGCCCGTCTCGTCGCGGTCGAAGACGAAGGCGGGGCAGACGCGCTCGCAGATGTCGCAGCGGATACAGCGCTCTTCGGAGACGAGCTCGATCATGAGGCGATCCCTTCCAGCCGGTCGGACGGCTCGGCGGCGTCGAAGGCCGCAACGACGTGCCCCTGCCCCGACACGACGATGCGCCGCTGCAGCGCTTCGTCCTCCTGCGGAAAGTCCGCCCGGCGGTGCGCGCCCCGCGTTTCGGTGCGCAATTGCGCCGCCGCCAGGACACAGCGTGCCGCATGGGTGACGGCCACCGTCTCCCGCGCGATGAGCCTGTCGGCCGGTGCGGGGGCAAGATGCCGGGCAAGTTCCTCCCAGACGCCGGCCGTGACGGCTTCGCCCTCGGCCAGCGTTTGCGCCGAGCGCCGGTAATTGCGCTCCAGAGGGACGATCTGGCCCCGCACCCGGGCGACGCAGGCGGCAAGATCCACCGGCTGCGCAGGCCCCTTCGGGCGCAGGCCGGCCTGGCCGAGCGGCGAAAGCCGGCCCTGCGCCGGGCGGCGCCGCGCCGCGCCGACGGCAGCTCCCCGGCCGGCCCACCAGCCGCTCGCCATGGCCCAGGACGCGTTGACCGCGCCGCCACCGGACACGCCGCCGGTGACATTCTCGCGCGAGGCGGCATCGCCCGCAGCAAAGAGGCCGGGCACGCCGACCGAACAGTCGGAGGTGGTCAGGCGTATGCCGCCCGTTCCACGAATGGTGCCCTCGTACTTCATCTCCACGGGGAAGAGATCGCGGAACGGGTCGATCTGCATGCGTTCATAGGGCACGAAGCAATTGGGCTGGCCCCGGCGCAGCGCCTCTGCAATCTGCGGCTCCGCAAGGTCGAGCCGCGCCAGAACGGGGCCTTCGATCAGCGCCTCCACGATGGTCCGCTCGGCGCTGCCGATCCCGTTGGTCACCCTCGTGCCATCCCGGTCCAGGAGCGGCGCGCCGTCCGCGCGGTAGAAGCTCGCCCAGCGGAAGGGCAGGCCCTTGTTGAGGGAAGAGCCGCGCGGCGCCAGCGTGTACTTGCCGCTGAACTCCATGCCGGACAGGGCCGCCCCGGCTTCCGATGCGAAGAGATAGCCATCCCCCGTCAGCCCGGTGCCGCCGAGGATACGCTCGAAGAAGGCGCAGCCGCCCGTGGCCAGGACGGTGCCGCCGGCCTCCACCCGGAAGGCCGCGCCGGTCCGGCGGTTAAAGCCCGCCGCGCCGGCAACGGCCGCGCCGTCGGCCAGAAGCTCCAGCACAGGGTGATGATCCAGCATCTGCACGCCGGCAGCCTTCACCCGGGCGCGCATGAAGCGCATGTAGTCCGGCCCGCGCAGATTGGCGACATAGAGATTGCCGCCATCATCGCTCGGGAACGGGTAGCCCCATTCCACCAGCCGCGACAGGTTCTCGAAGCACTGGTCGACGCAGCGCAGCATCCACCGCCGGTCGCCAAGGCCGGCCGTGCGCTTCCAACGGGCATCGACGGCAGGGCCGCGCCCGTCCCCCGGCGGGACGCACCATGTACCCGTGTTGGACGGGGCGGTAGCGCCGCTGGTGCCGAAATAGCCCTTGTCGGCCAGTATGACTTTGGCGCCCGTCTCTGCCGCGGACAGCGCCGCCCAGGCGGCCGCCGGCCCTCCCCCGACCACGAGAACGTCGCAGGCGAACGCTGCCTCATCGCCGCCGGCGTCACGCCGGGGCGCGGGGGCGGGCCGGCGCGGTCGTCCCTTCGTCTGGTCGATGGTCGGCATGGAGCTGTCCTTCAGGCGGCGTCGGACACGGAGGCCGGCGTGGACCCCGGCGCCCATTTGATGTTGCAGCCGATGGAGGGGCGCTGCTCCCCCGGCACCGGCCGGAGACTCAGCACCGCATCCGCCGCGGCGCGCAAATCCGCGCCCGTGACGGGGCGGTCGCTGCCCGGCCGGGCATCGTCGAACTGGCCGTGATAGGCCAGGCGCCGATCCTTGTCGTACAGGAAGAACTCCGGCGTGCAGGCAGCATTGAACGCCCGCGCGACCTCCTGCGTCGTGTCCTTCACATAGGCGAAGGCGTAACCCTGTTCCCGGCTTTCCGCGGCCACCCGCTCGAGCGATTCCTCGGGATGGGCGACCGGATCGTTGGCGTTGATTGCCAGGACGGCCAGGCCCTTTTGCGCATAGTCGCGCGCGAAGGCGGCGAACTCCTCCCGGATCAGAAGAACGAAGGGACAGCGGTTCGAAATGAAGGCGACCAGAAGCGCCGGCGTGCCGTCATAATCGGCCAGCCGGACGGTGCGTCCGTCCGGTGCCGACAGGACGAAGTCGGGCGCCGGGCTGCCGAGGGCGATCGCGCTGGATTCGGTTTTGGGCATGCGGATCCTCCAATCTGAGACACCCGCAATTAGTCTACAAAATCCATGTATTAAAAAGGCAATTTATTCCGTTGGCGCCCGAGGGTTGAGCCGTTCGTGCTCTTTTGCATATGTCGGCCAGAAGGCACCCCTCTGGTTCGGCCACCGGCCCTCGCCCGGATCATACTCCCGGGCGTGCATGTCCCGCGGCAGTTCCCACCTCCGCCATGCCTATCCGAACGGGGCAGCACGCCCAGATCGCGGGGAACGTCGCAGTGTCCCGCGCGAGCTGCGCAGTGTCCTTGCAAAACCAGCCAAGAACCTCAAGCGTGCGTTCGTAGTGAGCTTCGACAGGACCACGGACGATGTTCTTGTGATGCGCAACATTGTTTCGGAACGTGCGAACGAAATCGACCCCGGCATGCAGTCGATCGACGGTCATGGATCGAGGCATCGACGCGCTCATCGTATGAAACTGCGCCAGCCATAGGTCGGAGTGAAAAGACTTCGTGAAAAGCTTCACCCAAAAGCCGAAAGTGAGGTCACTCGTGATTTGATCCGCAACACTGTGGGACTGCTTCAAGGCCTCGGCCCTGGTGACCAACACGCGGAGTTCGGCAGCAAGTGGCGTCTTTCCCAGCCGACGCTCCAGCGTCAAGCTTTGGTACCAGCCTTTGCCATACCTGGATCTCAAACGGCGGACTGCGAAATTCCTGATTGCGACTTCCGTCTGATGCAACGTGGGAAGCAATGCACCAGCCACCGCCGTATTCCACGCATACAGCCGGATTGCCAGCCGTATGTCGCCGTTTGCCTGTTGCATATACCAGGACAACCGTGGAGGGGAAATCGTAGCGCCAACCCGCTGGCACACGGCATCGGCCATATGCACCCGGTCTTGAATCCTGGCATCGCAGGCCATATAAGTCATGCATGCGCTGTGGGAATTAGTCCCTGCCCGGCTTTCGCCGGTTACACCCCCCGCAGACACCGAAGCAAGGGTCGGGCCTCCGGGTGCCGGCCCTTCTTGTTTCCGATCATTCTCCACGTCGAATTCCACCTCATGTCGCAGGATAGGATAACGCTGCGGAGCCTTCCGGCCGTCTCAGCCTTCGGGTTTGCAATGGCCGTCGGCCGCTGCATACGTCCGGTGAGACCGGCAGCGCTCCCGGACCATTGCAATCTCGTTTGGCTGATAGCACGTCGGTGACGGCCCCGTAGCTGCCTGCGACGCGCTTCAAGGCCCACGCAGACGCCCGGCATGCAGTGCGCTGGCGACGAGGGCGCCGTGGCATCCTGCCTCGTGCAGGGCGGCGAGGTCCTCCCGGTTGCGCACGCCGCCGGCCGCGAAGACGCGCCTGCCGCCGGCCCGCCGGACGATATCGGCGATGCGTGCCATGTCGGGCCCCGCATCGGAGCCGACGGCGGCCAGCGTCATGACGATGATGTCGAAGGGCCAGGTATCGGCATGGTTCAGGAGTTCGGCGGGCCCGCGAAAACACGCGCCGGCAAAGTCGAGAGACAGGATGCTGTCCGGGGGCCAGGCGGAGGGGACGGACTGAAGGCTTTCCGACCCGAAGACCGGCCGCAGGCCCGGCGGCAGGGACCGGGCGGCGGCCGGATCGGCGAAGCCGCCATCCACCCAGAGCTGCACAGCCGGCACTCCATCGCGGATCGCCGTCAGTGCGCCGATCTGCAGCGGCTTGCCCTCTATGGCGTCGAGATCGGCCACATAGAGGGTTCCTGCGTCGGCTTCGCGCAGCAATGCCCGCGCCAGGCCGGCAGCGTCTTCGGCGCTGCCGAGGGGTGAAGCGATCGGGCGGTAGCTGTCGCGCCGTCCGCCCCTGCCATGCACGACGACGCCCCCCATCAGGTCCAGGACCGGTAGAATCTGCATGCAGGGCCTTTCGAATGCGGTGTATGAGGGTGGATCATCTCTACAGAAAGCGGCGTGGCGGCAATGGCAAGACGTTTGGGCTGGGATGTCGGCGGAGCGCATCTGAAGGCGGCGCTGTTCGATGGCGGCCGGATCGTCGGGGTGTGGCAGCAGCCCTCCCCCCTGTGGCAGGGGCTGGGCCATCTCGATACGGCACTGGACGCGATCCTGGCCCTGGCGGGCGACGTGCCCGAGCATCGCCTGACCATGACGGGCGAGCTGGCGGATATTTTCGACAGCCGCGCCGATGGCGTTGCCCGCTTGGCCGCCCGGCTGGCGGAGCGGCTGGGCCCGACTTTGCGCATCTATGCCGGGCCGGCCGGCTTCGTCGGTGCGGAGGCGGCGGCGCGGCACTTTGCCATGGTGGGGTCGGCCAACTGGCATGCCAGCGCCGCATTGGCGGCGCAGGCTCTGCCCGAAGCGGTGCTTGTCGACATGGGATCGACGACGACCGACATCGTCCCCGTTGGGGGCGGGCAGGTCCGCAACCATGGCTACACGGACAGCGAGCGCATGGCCGCCGGCGAACTTGTCTATCAGGGTTTCACGCGCACGAGCCTGATGGCTGTGGCGAACCGCGTCCCGTTTGATGGGCGGACCGTTCCCCTGATGGCGGAACACTTCGCGACCATGGCCGACGCGCAGCGCCTTGCCGGGCAGTTGGACGAGGGCGACGACCAGATGCCCACGGCGGACGGGCGCGGCAAGACACCGGCGGCCTCACGCGCGCGCCTTGCGCGCATGCTCGGCCTGGATGCGCAGGATGCCGACGATGCGCAATGGCGCGGCGTGGCGCAGGCCTTCGTCGAGGCGCAGTTGCGCCACCTGCACGATGCCGCGCTGCAGGTCCTGTCCCGCCAGCCGGTCGGGCCGGATGCGCCCCTGGTGCTGGCCGGGATCGGCCGGCCGCTGCTGGCCCGCCTGGCCGACCGGCTGGGCCGCGGCATTGTCGATTTCGGCGATCTGACGGAAGTCCCCTCCCCGCTGCGCGCGGCGGCCAGCCGCGCAGCGCCGGCTGTCGCGCTGGCCGCGCTGGATCAGCCCCCGGCGTGATCGGCCACCCGTGCCATCAGCCAGTCCCAGGCCAGGCGCTCGCGCGGGCCGGCCGTCTTGTCCACCGCAATGGAGAGATAGGCGATCTCGGCCGCGATCTTGTCGGGCGGCAGCATGTGCAGGCGGCTGACCAGGATGGCGAGTTCGAGCACCGCCGCCCTGGCGCGGTTCATACCCTCGAAGGGCGCATGCTGGCCGGATGCGGCGACACGGCAGTGGAAGCGCGGACGGATCTCGTCATCCTCCAGCGCGTCGACCACGAGCACGTCATGCGCAAGCGCGCCCGCTAGCCGCGGGACGGGGTATCCGCCGACGGGCAGGAGCGGCCAGTCGCGCCGGCCGGTGAGGCAGCCGGCGAAGATCAGAACATCATCGGTATAGTTGGCGACGGCAATGCCCGTCTGCCGCAGATTGGTGAGCGTCGTCGACGGGTGGAAGGGGGCAATGGTCCAGCCCGCGCCAGCCTCCTCGCCGCGGGCGATGATGCCGAGCGGCGCGATGTGCGGATCGCCTGTCGCGCAGACCGTCGTCAGAATGCATTCGCGTATCACGCGCCGTCTCCGTCGGGGCTGGCCGCGTCATCTTCGGTCCCGGCGGGGTCGGGCGGCCCGGCCTTTCCGGCCTTCAGTGTGTGGCCGGCCTTCAGCGTGTGGCCGGCCTCGGCCAGCCGTGTCCGGTCCTCGTGCACGGCTGGCGTAGCGACGCCGAAGACGAGCGGTTCGTCCTGCGCGAAGCGCTTGCCAAGCCGCCAGGCGATCTCCGCGCGCTGAAGCTCCGCGCCGAGGTAAAAGGCATGGGCCGGATCCTGCCCCACATCGATCTGCGGGTAGAAGGCGAAGGCGTCCTGCCGCACAATGTGCTGCCCGCGCGTGTAAAGATGAATGCCGTCCTCGGCCGTTTCGATCCGGTAATTGCGGTCCCGCACGGCCGCCGCCTGCTGCGCGATCTCGCCGGGGCTCGATGCGAAAGGCCGCATGTCGTGAAGCTGCGACAGGCCTGAGGCGTAGCCGCGCGGCAGGGCGTTGTCACGCCGGGCCGCATACATGACGCGCCGCGCAAGATCGTGCTCCTCTACCGTGCGGCGCGTATGCGGGCTCACATGCACGGTCAGGAGGTTGCGGATGGAAAGCTCCGAGGCCACGCCCAGAAGGATCGCGGTGATGCCGGAGGTGTCCGCCTCGGTCAGTTCGGTCAGATTGCCGGTCCCCATCATCATCTCGACCTGCGGCATGGCCTCGCGCAGCGCGTGGTAGCGGGCGAGCGAGGCCGACAGGCCGAAATGGATGGGGTCGAGGACCGGATCGGCAATGACGGCCAGGCCGCGCTGCTCGGCGAGCGTCACGGCCCGCACCAGCGAGGCGAGGTCACGCGGCTCGGCCGGCACCAGGATTGGCACCGCATTGCCGGCATCGGCAATGTCCAGCGTCCGCTCAGTCAGGCTGAGCAGGAAATCGGCGCCCGCGCGGTTGGCCCGGGTAAGCTCGTCACGGTCCGCGCTGTCGACGCTCACGGCATGGCCGGCCGACTTCAGGGCGGTGATCGACTGTTCCAGATGGGGAAAGGGCGTGTCGGGAAGGCAGCCGAGATCGATGACGTCCGCTCCGGCGGCAGACAGGTGGGCCGCCCGCGCCAGCAGGGCGTCGATACTGAGGGCCGAAGCGTCGACGATCTCGGCGAAGATGCGCATGTCGTGGCGGGACAGATCGCTCATCCGCCGATCCCGGCCCAGGAACTGCGGCAGATCGGCCACCTCGTCCGGTCCGCGCAGAAAGGGTACGCCGAAATGGGCGGACAGGCGGGCGAGATCGGCGCGGCAGCGCCCCGGAACGATGATGCGGTCAACGCCCGAGGGCGGGGGCAGCCGGCGCAGGATGATGTCGCCGGTCATCAGCGCGGCGACCTTGACGCCGATATCGTGAATCGAAAAGGCGAAGTCCGTTCGGCCAAGCCCCGCCAGGACGCTTTCCAGACGCGGCAGGGCCAGATGGCCGGTCAGGAAGAGGATATGCTCGCCGGCGAAGGGGCTGGCCCCCATGCTCACTCCGCCGCTTCGATCGCCATGCCGCCGTGAAGACGCGATCCGCGCGCGATGGCACGCCCCGGCACGGCGCCCGCCGCCAGCCGCTTGCCGGCCATCGACAGGTCCGCCGGGCCGGCGACATGGACCGCGGTTTCCGGGTGCAGCAGCTTGACGAAGGATTCATCCACCACGCCGGCGGCCGAAATGGCCTCGAGCGTCGAGCCTTCCGGCATGTCGAGCTGCTTGATCAGGCACAGCGAGCAGCCGGAGAACTGGCCGGCCAGCCACGCGGCCAGACTGTCGGAGGTCACGCTCCAGTTGCGCGGGATCTCACCGGCGCGGAGCGCCAGCTTGGCTGGCATCCAGACGGGAATATTGCCGGCCTCGATTTCCCGCAGGATGGCCTCCCGCGTGGCGACGGCGACGAGCCGCTCCCCAAGGCTGACCAGCGCCCGCCCGAACTGCTCCATGGCCAGGATGGCCATGTGATGGGCCGCGTCGTTGTCGAAGCCGATCACCGGCTGAAAGCGCCGCACCACGGCCGCGAAGGGGCCGCCGCCGGGAACGAGGACGAGCGGCCGGCTCGATTTCTCAATATTGCCAACCCACACTTTCAGGTCGGGCGAGGAAATCGAGCTGCCGCCCACTTTGACGATGAGCAGGTCCTTCAATTCATCGGCTCCTTCAGACATTTCGCATGATGCGGCGCCGGCCTTCCGGGCGGTGACCGCGGCGGTGCGACAGGGCGCACCCACCTGATATTCGCCACTCTTTCGCCTTTTTCCGGGTGAGGGCAAGGTGCCGGGGGCATCAATTCAATGCTGCACCGCAGCATGCCCAGTTCGCCCGCGGCGGATTTCCACTCCGGCGGCGGCTGGGCCGAGGTCCAGCTTTTCCACCCGAACGACCACATCCACCACGCGCGTCTCGCGCAGGAGCCGGGCCGCCAGTTCCTCAGCCAGGGTTTCGACGAGAACCGTATGTCCCCGTGCCACGACCGACCGCACTGCATCCATCATAATGTCGTAGGACAGGACGGCGGCCATATCCTCCGGGACATGGCCCGGCGGCAGAATCCCGGCATCGATGGAGAAGCTGACCCGCTGGCGCCGCCCGCGTTCGAACCCGTAGGCGCCGATCTCCATCTCCTGCACGAAATCGCGGATATAGACGCGGTCGAGCGGCTTGCCGTCCGCCGCCTGGGACACGGCCGCCGGCTGTATCAGCGCGGCGATCCGGGAAACGCGCTCCGGCACGAGCCGCGCATCGCGGCCGCCATCGGTCAGCGCGCCGCGAAAGCCGAGATAGTCGGGCCTCGCGCCAAGAAGCCGCGGCACGTCGGGCGCCTCCAGGGCGCCGGCCAGCCCGCTCATCAGGCCGCGCTGCCGGGCCTGTTCCACGAAATCCTCCAGCGCCACCGGCGACAGGTGGTCGAGGAGCCGCCGCCCGTCCTTGCGCCGCGTATCCAGCATGACGCCCCGGAACCCGGAGGCTGCCAGGAGATCGAGGAACGCAGGATCGGGCGCGTGGTCCTCGGCGAACAGGACGGCGATCCGCGCGACAGACGCCGCATCGCGGGCCAGGGCATCGCAGACGCGCTGCCAGGCCCCTTCATCGGCGGGAAAGAAGCCGATCTTGACGTAATCGGCATCCCGGCGCGCCAGAACCGCGGGGAGGATATGATCAGGCTCCATCGGCAGGTCGCCCGTCACCGCCGATACGGGGGCCCTGCCCCCCACAGCCTCCCGCACCGCCTGCAGCACCTGCGGGGACGCCGCCCCCAGCGCGCCGGATACCGGGTCCTTGACGTCGATCATGTCGGCACCGCCTTCGAGCGCGCCGACGGCCTCCGCCGCGTCCCGAACGCTCGCCAGAAATTTCGTCACGACGGCCTGATCCTTCTGCCCGGGTGCCCGGCCCATTGCTACAGGCGGCCGGGCAAGCTGCGCAAGCCGTGCGCGGACGGGAAAAAATCACCTTGTCGAAGCGGCTGGTTTGCATGTTCCCTTGCCCCTCCCGCACCCGGAGGAACAGCCCATGGCCAGCGCGCTGTCGAAAGCCTTCATGGCCCTTGCGCTTACGGCTCTTGCCGGCAGCGCCTCTGCCCAGCAGACGGCGCCCGAGCCGGCGGTCATCCGCATCGGCCTGTTGCGCAGCTACGAGCCAGTGCTGGCGCTGTCGGCGCTCGACATCCCGCCGGAGACGATCGGCGTTGCCGGGGCCGAACTCGCCATCGCAGACAACAACACGACCGGGCAGTTCATGGGCCAAACCTTCGAGCTGACCGTATCGACGCAGGCGCCGGGCGACGATATCGGCCCGGCCATGCAGGCGCTGCTCGATGCCGGGGTCCACTTCGTCGTCACCGACCTGTCGGCCGAGGATACGCTGAAGGTCGCGGATCTGGCCGGCGGCGGCGCGACCATCCTGAATGCCGGCGCGACCGACGACAGCCTGCGGGAGGAGAATTGCCGCCCGAACCTTCTGCACACCGCGCCGAGCCGCTCCATGCTGACCGACGCGCTGGCGCAGTATCTGATGTGGAAACAGTGGCGCAACTGGGTACTGGTGTCCGGTGAGCACCCGAACGACAAGCTCTTCGCCCAGGCCCTTCGGGACTCGGCCCTCAAGTTCGGCGGCGAGATCCTCGAAGAACGCGTCTTCGAAGACAAGGGCGGCGCGCGGGCGACCGATTCCGGGCAGGCGCAGGTCCAACGGCAGATCCCCGTCTTCATGCAGGGCCTGCCGGACCACGATGTCGTGCTGGTGGCCGACGAGAGCGAGGTTTTTGGAAGCTACATTCCCTGGCGGACATGGCTGCCCCGGCCGGTGGCCGGGACGGCGGGCCTCGTGGCCGCCTCGTGGCACCCGGCCAGCGAACAATGGGGCGGCGCGCAGATCCAGAACCGGTTCGAAAAGATGGCCGGCCGGCGTATGCTGCCCAAGGACATGCAGGTTTGGACGGCGATCCGCATCATCGGCGAGGCCGCCTCGCGGACGGCATCGGCCGAACCGGGCGCGATCCTGTCCTTCATCAAGGGACCGGACTTTTCCATCGCGGCCTTCAAGGGGCAGAGGCTGACCTTCCGGGATTGGAACTGGCAGTTGCGCCAGCCCATCCTGCTCGGCGAAGGGCGGTCTGTCGTCTCGGCCTCCCCACAGGAGGGGTTCCTGCACCAGAACAGCGAGCTCGACACGCTGGGCGTCGACCGTCCGGAAACACGGTGCCACGGCGCACCGTGACAATCAGCCGTCGAGGGTTCACTCTGGCCTCTCACAAAGGAGCGTGCCGTACCCCGACCGGGCGCGGCACGATCGGGGGGACGCCGGCGTGTCGCTGCAGGCCAGACTGATTGCCGCCATACTCTGCGCGCTCATCGCCATACTGGCGCTGGGCGGCGCGGCCACGGTCCTGCACGTGCGCGAGCGGATCGAGACGGAAATGCGCTCGGCCCATATCGTGGCGGAGCATCGCATCGCGCGGCAGATCGCCGAGCTGCCGGCCGCGCTGGATCCGCAGGAGAAATTCCGCGCGTTGATCCGCACCTTCGACAGCGACCGCCATGCCCGGCTGGCGCTTCTGGGCGGCGATGGACGCACCGTCCAGGCATCGCATCTGAACCAGCCGCGGGACCCTGCGCCGGCCTGGTTCGCGCAACTCTTCGCACCACCGGCGCAGGTGAGCGTGGTGCCGCTTGCGCTGTCCGGCCCCGTTTCCGCCCTGGAACTGACGATCGATCCGACCAGCCACACGCGCGATGTCTGGACCGATCTTGGCCTCGGGCTCACCATCCTGGCCCTGTTCGTCTGCCTGTCGCTGCTTCTCGTCTACGCCATTGCGCGCAGCGCACTGGGCCCGCTTACGGCGGTCCGGGCCAGCCTGCACGACATCGGCGCCGGGCGTTACGACACGCAGATCGCCCCCTCCGGCCCACCGGAGATCCAGGCGCTGGCCGCCAGCTGCAACGACATGGCCGCGCGCCTGAGCGCCATGGCGGCGGAGAACCGGCGGCTCGGCGCCCTTATCGATCGCATGCAGGAAGAGGAACGCGCCGAGCTTGCGCGCGACCTGCATGACGAGGTGGGGCCCTTCCTCTTTGCGATCGACGTGGACGCCGCCGGCATCGAGGCGGCGAGCGGCGGGGAGATTGCCGAGCGGGCCGGGGCCATCCGCAAGGCGACCGCCCATGCCCGCCAGGCAGTGCGCCGCATCCTCGCCAATCTGCGGCCGGGGCTCCTGCCCGGGCTCGGCCTGCGGGAGACGCTCGAGCAACTCTGCCGCGAATTCGCCGCACGCCGCCCCGAAATCTCCTTCGAGCTGGAGATCGACGCCGATACATTCGGGGAAGAGTCGGATGCCACGCTCCTGCTCGTCATCCGCGAAGCCATGCTGAACGCGCTGCGCCATGGCCATCCGCGCCGGATCGCACTGGCCGTATCGGCGGAGGCCGGTGCGGTGCGGTTCCGCGTCGGGGATGATGGCGGCGGCCCTGTCGGTGAGCGCCGGCAAGGCTACGGAATTTCCGGCATGATCGAGCGCGTGGAGGCTGCCGGCGGCACGATCGCCATTGCCGCGACGGCGCAGCCGGCGGGGCTCGTCGTTTCGGGCGCGCTGCCGCTGGCGGCGGCCCGTGCAATGCCGGGGCCAGGACGGGAGGCGCAGGCCGCATGAAGGTTCTGATCATCGACGATCATATGGTGGTGCGTGACGGGGTGCGGCGGCTGATCGCGCCGCTCGAACCCCAGGCCATTGCGGAGGCGGAAACGCCGCGCGATGCGCTGGATGCGTTTCGGCGCCTGCGGCCGGACATCGTGATCCTGGATATCAACCTGCGCGGCGGGAGCGGGCTGGAAGTGCTCCGGCGGCTGCATGCCAACGATGCCTCGGCCCGCGTGGTTGTCTTCTCCATGTATTCCGACCTCGTCTATGCGACGTCGGCCCAGCGCGAAGGCGCGCTCGGCTACGTGTCCAAGAGCGCGCCCTCGGACGAACTTCTGACCGCCATCCGCAAGGCGCTGCGCGGCGAGCCCTATGTGGACAGCGTCACGGCATCCCTGCAGGAAAGCGCCGCCGTGAACCTGGCGGCGCGCCTGTCGACCCGCGAATTGGAGATCCTCCACATGATGGGGGAGGGCCAGAGCCTGACCGATATCGCGGCCGGGCTGGGCGTCGCCTACAAGACCATCGCCAACACCTCGACGCGCATCAAGGAGAAGCTCGGCCTGGAACGCACCTCGGACCTGATCCGCTTTGCCGTGGAGACGAGGGGCGGCCGGCTGCTGGGCGGAGTCTGACCCCTTGATAAGGGGAACTATTCCCATGGGTGGCCGGCGGGTCTGTCCCTAAGCTTGCAGACAAGGCGCATCGGGGCCGCATCCTTCCCTTCGACGGAACGGGCCGCCGACCGGCCGCGCCAGGGGAGGAGCGATGAGGAAGACCCTTCTTGCCGCACTGGCCACCGCGCTGACGCTTGGCGCCAGCCCGGCCTTCGCCTACCGCATCTATGTCTCGAACGAGCGCGGCAACGACGTGACCGTGCTCGACTCCGCCGATTTCGAGGTGATCGAGACGATCAAGGTCGGCCAGCGGCCACGCGGCATCGTCGTATCGCCGGACGGCGCGCGGCTTTACGTCTGCGCGAGCGACGACGATACGATCGAGGTCATCGACACCCGCACGCACGAGATCATCGGCACGCTGCCGTCGGGCCCCGATCCGGAGCTGATGGTCGTCTCGCCCGATGGCACGCGCATGTATGTGGCCAACGAGGACGACAATCTCGTCACGGTGATCGACCTGACCACCGGCAGCCGCGTCGTGGAGATCCCCGTCGGTGTGGAGCCCGAGGGCATGGGTGTCTCGCCCGATGGCAAGATCATCGTCAACACGTCCGAAACCACCAATATGGCCCACTTCATCGACCGAGACAGCGAGCAGATCGTGGCCAACGTGCTGGTGGATTCCCGGCCCCGCTTCGCCGAGTTCAAAGCCGACAATTCCGAGGTCTGGGTCTCGGCCGAGATCGGCGGCACCGTCAGCGTGATCGACGCCGCCACGCGGGAGATCAAGCACAAGATCAGCTTCGAAATTCCCGGCATCAGTCCCGAGCTGATCCAGCCGGTCGGCGTGCGGCTGACGGCGGACGGCTCGAAAGCCTATGTCGCGCTTGGGCCTGCCAACCGTGTGGCCGTCGTGAACGCCACCACCTACGAGGTGGAGGACTACCTGCTCGTCGGACAGCGCGTTTGGCAGCTCGCCTTTTCGCCGGACGGAGCGCATCTCTTTTCCACGAACGGAATCTCGAACGATATTTCGATCATCGATACGGCCCGCGACGAAGTGATCAAGTCGGTGCAGGTCGGGGAGCAACCGTGGGGCGTCGCCGTCGCCGCGCCGGACTGACACGACATGCTGGGAGGCTAAGCTCGGACTATGAGATTACAGGGACGTTTGCTCACCATCGCCATGCTCGCCTGCATGCCGCCGCTGACCGCCTTCGCGCAGGACACGGGTGGGGCGGCGCAGACGCAGGCCGCACCCGACGACGACGATGATGATGATGACGACGATGGCGGCGAGCCCGCCGCCGCCGCACCCGCCACGGCTCCGGCCGCGACGGGGGGCAATGCCGGCAACGCGCAGATGCCGGCCAGCGCGATGTCGGCGGAAGCCTTGGGGCTGCCGCCCCTGTCGCGCTCCAGCCAGGACGTGCCGGAACTTATCCTCGGCAGCGCCGACGGCGATTTCACGGTGAACGAGAAAGACTTCGTGATGCGCGTCGGCCAGGCCTATCGCTGGCGCATCAGCTCGGAGGGCAACCTCGAATACAAGTTGCGGGCCCCCGACTTCTTCCGCAATGTGTGGTTCAACCAGATCGTCATCAGCGATCTGGAGGTCCACATGGCAGGCCCGCCCGCCTGGCTGGAATACGATGCCAAGGGCACGATCCAGATCCAGTTCAACACGGTGCGGCCCGGTAATTTCGAATGGTGGGTCGAGGGACTGGACGGCAGCCAGGGCATGAAGGGAACCATCACGGTGGTGCCTTAAGGGCCTCTGGTCCGCGGGAGGCGATGATGGGGCCAGCGCCTGCGCTGGACATTGACGGCGTCGGCCACCGATACGGGCCACGGCGCGCGCTGGACGACGTGTCCTTCATCGTCCCGCGGGGCAGCTTCACGGCGCTTCTCGGCCCGAACGGCGCCGGCAAGAGCACGCTCTTCTCCCTCGTCACGCGGCTGTTCCATCCGCGCCAGGGAACGATCCGCATCCTTGGCCATGATGTGGCGCGGGCGCCGGGCCGGGCCCTTTCCGGGCTCGGCGTCGTCTTCCAGGGGCGCACGCTGGATCTCGACCTGTCGATCCGCCAGAACCTGCGATACCATGCGGCCCTGCACGGCCTGTCCGACCGGGATGCCGCAAGACGGGCCGAAGAGATCCTGGCCGGCTCGCAACTGGCCGAGCGCATGGGCGACAAGGCCCGGACCCTGTCCGGCGG
The DNA here is from genome assembly GCF_001463905.1 of Aureimonas frigidaquae. Classification (GTDB taxonomy): domain Bacteria; phylum Pseudomonadota; class Alphaproteobacteria; order Rhizobiales; family Rhizobiaceae; genus Aureimonas; species Aureimonas frigidaquae. The sequence continues at coordinate 51,425 of NZ_BBWR01000006.1, read as the reverse complement.
CCAGCTCCGGCGGGTGGAAATCGTGCGGGCCTTCATGCACCGGCCGCGCCTGATCCTCCTGGACGAGCCGACGGTCGGCCTCGACATCGCCTCCCGCGCGGAGATCATCTCGACCGTCCGGCGCCTCGTGCGTGAGGAAGGGGTCAGCGTCCTGTGGGCGACCCATCTGATCGACGAGATCGAGGAGACCGACCGCGTCGTCGTCCTGCATCGCGGGCAGGTCCGTGCAGAGGGCCATATCCGCGACGTGGTCGAAGCCGAGGACGCATACACGCTGGGTGAAGCCTATGCCCGGCTGACGGCGACGTCCGGCCTGCCGGCCGAGGACGCCGCCGAATGACGCCGCACATTCCCGATGTGACTGAGACGGCGGCGGTAGAGCGGAGCGGGCTGCGCCCCATCCATTACTGGCGCTGCTTCTGCGGCATCGTCCTGCGCGAGGCGCTGCGCTTCCTGCACCAGCGCGAACGCTTCGTCTCCGCCCTGGTGCGGCCGCTCCTCTGGCTCTTCATCTTCGCGGCCGGCTTCCGGCAGGTGCTGGGCGTGTCGATCATCCCGCCCTACAAGACCTATGTCCTCTACGAGGTCTTCATCACGCCCGGCCTTGTGGGGATGATCCTCCTGTTCAACGGGATGCAGTCGTCCCTGTCCATGGTCTACGACCGTGAGACGGGCTCCATGAAGACCCTCCTCGTCAGCCCCATGCCCCGCTGGTTCCTGCTTGTGTCCAAGCTGACCGCCGGCGTGCTCGTCGCCGTTCTGCAGGCCTATGTCTTCCTGGCCATCGCCTGGTTCTGGCGCGTGCGGCCGCCGGAATTCGGCTACCTTGCCGCCCTGCCGGCCATCGTCCTGGCGGGGCTCATGCTGGGTGCGCTCGGCATGCTCCTGTCGTCGCTGATCCGCCAGCTCGAAAACTTCGCCGGCGTGATGAACTTCGTCATCTTCCCGATGTATTTCGCCTCGTCCGCGCTCTATCCGCTGTGGCGTGTGCGGGAATCCTCGCCGCTCCTGTACCACATCTGCCAGTTCAACCCCTTCACCCACGCCGTGGAGCTGATCCGCTTCGCGCTGTACGGCCAGTTCAACGCGCCGGCCTTCCTGATCGTCGCCGCCTGCACGGCTGGCTTCCTTGGCCTGGCGATCCTGGCCTACGATCCGATGCGCGGCATGATCGCACGCAAGGGCGAAGCCCGTCCGGCCCCGTGAGAGGACATCCGACATGCGTTGTTTCCGCCCTGCTGCCCTCCTGTCCGCTGTCTGCGTTGGCGTTGCCACGGCCACCCTGGCGCAGGCTCCGGCCCCGCGTGCCATTCCGGACGGTTTCGTCCTGCCCGGACCGCCGCCCACGGGCACGGCACCTGCGGCCAAACCACCGGCAAGCCCGCCATCCAACCCGGCCCTGGCCGCGCCCGAGCAGCATGGCAGCGGCGACTGGCCCTGCATGCAGCGGCGCGTCGATCGGATGGACGCCGCCCAGATCTGGCCCGGCCTGCCCGAAACGGGGGAAACGGCGGGCGCCGATGCGGGGTCCCATCAGCTCGTGCGGGACATCACCCAGCGGCGCGTGCCCCTGGCGGAGGCGCAGGAGCGGCTGCGAACCTATCTCGACACCGTTCCGCGCGCGGCGCGTGCGGAACGGGCAGCGGCCCTGTTCCAGGACCTTCTGCGTGTGCTGAACCACGAACGGGCCGATGTCATCAACGGCATCTCGCGCTATGCGGGCAAGCAGAAGGCGCTGGCCCGGCAGATCCGGGCAGAGACGGCCCGCTTCGACACGCTGATGCGCCAGGCGACGCCCGATCCGCAGGAGGTGGCGCAGGAGCAGGAAGCGCTCCTGTGGCAGACGCGCCTGTTCGACGAACGGCGGCAATCGCTCACCTATGTCTGCGAAGTCCCCGTCCTGATCGAGCAGCGCATGTTCGCGCTCGGCCGGGTCCTGCGCGATGCGGCGGGCGCCGTTCAGGCGCCGTAGCGGCCGCGTGCATCGAGGATCGCGGGGTGATGCCTGTCGGCCCAGGCAACGAGCGCACGCATGGGCTCCATGAAGGAACGGCCGAGCGGCGTCAGCGCATAATCCACGCGCGGGGGCACTTGCGGAAAGACGGTGCGGGTGACGTAGCCGTCTTCCTCCAGCCGGCGCAGGGTGCGCGACAGCATCTGCCGCGAGATATCGCCGATCTGCCGCATCAACTCGTTGAAGCGGCGAGGCCCATCCTCGAGCGACAGGAGGATCAGGAAACTCCACTGGTCGCCGATCCGGTCGAGAACCCCGCGAACAGGGCAGACCGCCGTCAAATCCGTATCGTGTCCCAGTGCACTGTCCATTGCCGAACGCCCTCCTGGCGACGCCATGAGTCACATCGCGCTGACCAGGTGCCAGCCGTGTGACGTCTTGCGGGCGTAATAGGACATGGCTAGCTAGGTCTGCAAGTAAGACCAAGTCGCAAAAGAAGACCAGAAGGAGTTTATGATGGCCAAGGTTGCCTTGATCGGCGCATCCGGCAATGCCGGAACGCGCATCCTGAAGGAACTGTCCGATCGTGGGCACAGCGTCACGGCGATCGCCCGCAATCCCGACCGCATTGCCGCCTTGCCGCAGGTGGTGGCCAGGGCCGGCGATCTCTACGACGTTGAAACTCTGGCGCGGCTTCTGGAAGGGCATGATGCGGTGATTAGCGCCGTGCATTTTTCGGCCAGCGATCCGCAGGCGCTTCTGTCGGCGGTGCGGGCGTCGGGCGTGAAGCGCTACCTTGTCGTGGGCGGCGCGGGCAGCCTGGAGGTGGCGCCGGGGCAGCGCCTGATCGATCAGCCCGATTTTCCAGGTGCCTACAAGGCAGAAGCGCAGGCCGGCGCCGCGTTCCTGGACCTTTTGCGCGGCGCGGACGACCTCGAATGGACCTTCCTGTCGCCCTCCGCCATGTTCGTGCCGGGCGAGCGCACCGGCAGCTTCCGGCTCGGCCGTGACGAACTCCTGACCCATGCGGGCGGATCCAGCATCTCGTTCGAAGATTACGCCATTGCGCTGGTCGACGAGATCGAGCGGCCGGCGCATATCCGCCAGCGTTTCACCGTCGGCTACTGAGTGTCCGCCGGCGCAAGGTGCAGGGGCTCGTGCCGCTCCAGCGGCAGCCCGTCCTCTGCCCAGCCGTCCGTTCCGTCCGGGTACCAGGCGACGGACCCATAGCCGAGCGCCAGGGCCCGGCGGGCGGCGTTCCAGCTCATCCAGCAATCGCGCTGGCAGTAGAAGACGAGCGGGTGCTGCCGGTCGCCCTTGGTCAGCCTTGCCAGCGCCTGGCGGAAATAGGCTTCCGTCTCCGGCGCGAGATCCCCGTAGCCCGTATCCACCAGCCAGGCGGAGCCCGGGATCGCATCCCGGCGCGCCGGATGCCAGAGCGTACCCTGCGGCAGGTTGGCAGGCTTCGGCGCCCGGGGCAGGACATCTATGAAGATGGCCGCTTCGTCACGCCACAGGGCGGTCGCATCCTCCGTAGACAGGACCGTGGCGCCCGACAGGGTGGCCGGCGTCGGCGCCCGATAGTCCGAGCGACGGTAATCCTCCGGCTCGCTCACCTGCGCACGGGCGGCGAAGACGAGCGACAGGACCGTCAGAAGGGTGGATGCGGAGCGTCGCATCGGGTCAGCCGCCTTCCGGTGTGGCGATGGGCTGGTTGTGCTCGTCCAGCAGGGGAATGCCATAGGACAGGAGGATCTTGTCGATGGCGTCCTGGTTCTGCGCGATGACGCGGTTCAAGGTGCGCTTCCATTCCTGGTCGGACGGCCGGACGCCCATGGTGATGCGGAACACTGTGGCAGGTCCGCGCGGCTCCTTCAGAAGCGGCACGACGGCGTAGCCATCGCCCGATTTGCGCGCATAGTAGCCGGCGAGCGGCCCCCACAACACGGCCGCGTCGATCGTGCCGTTTTCCAGGTCGGCCATCATGTCGACGGCCGAGTTGTCGATCCGCGTATCGACCATGAGCTGGTAGCCCTTGGCCTTGTCCATCAGCCCGGCCCGCGCAAGAAAGGTTGCCGGCGGCGTGCCGGCCACGACGCCGATCCGCTTGTCCTTGAGCCGCGCGTCTTCCAGCGTGTCCACCCCGTCCAGTCCCTTGCCGGTCGGATAGACCAGCGAATAGGCCGTCCGGTAATAGGCATTGGTGTTCTGAACCAGCTCGTCCCCTTGCGGATAGGACAGGATGACATCGCATCGATGCATGCCGAGGGTCATCCGCACGAAGCCGGTGGCCTGCGGAAAATAGGTATAGCTGACCGATTTGCGCCCGAGCTTCTGCGCCAGGAAGGTGGCGAGTTCGTTCTCGAAGCCCTCGCCCGCCTCGTTGCTGTAGGGCAAGGAGTTGGGATCGGCGCAGACGCGCAGCACGTCGGGATCGACCAGTTCGATGGCGCCGCCGAAATCCCGGTCCTGTGCCAGGGCGACCGTGACGGGCGCCATCAGCGCGGCCAGAAGGATCAGAAGCCGAGGCATTCGTTTTCCGCCGTACGTGCCTCTTCGTTGATGGGCGGCCGCTTGGGCTCGCCCTTGGCCACGACGCCGTCGGCCCGTGCGCGCAGATAGACGTAGATGGCGTCCAGATAGCACATCACGTTCTTGTCTTCGCCCCAGGCGGGCATGACCGAATTGCCGCTGGAGTTCCAGACATTCTGCTGGCCGCCCACGACGATGCCGGTGAATGCGTAGTAATCGATGCGCTTGAGGGAATCGAGAAGGTTGGGGGCGAAGGACGAGCCCTGGCCATCCGGCCCGTGGCACTGCATGCAGTTGGCCGTGTATTTCTTGTAGCCGCGCCAGGTGTAGAAATCGACCGTCCCGTCATCGGAGAAATGCCAGGTCGGAACATCGGCCGTATCGACCCATTTTCCGGCGTCTCCCTCGCTCGCCTCCGTGCCGTTGGCCGTCGTGTCGGCGGAGGGATGGGCGGACAGTTTGGGCGCTCCTGCCGCGCCGGCATCGGCTGGAGCGCTTCCCGCGGCCGGATCGCTGGGCGATGGCGCCGCAGGCGGGGTCGTCGTGGTGCCGCCCTGGGCATAGGCCAGGCTGGTGGTGATCAGGAAGGCACCGGCAAGCGCCGCAATCGTTCTGGTCATCGGCATTACCCTATGCATCACGCTACGATACGGAAGGAGCCGGGCCCACCACACGCGGTGATGGGCCCGGCTTGTGTCTCCAAGGGATCAGTTGGCCGTGCTGCCCTCGGTCGCCGAGGATGCGGTCTGGTCGGGCACGGTAAAGACCGTGAGCTGCCCGCCGAGCGCCGTATAGCGCGACAGGGAGGCATAGCCGCCCACGGCGCCGAGGCCGTCATTGGAGTCGGTCAGGCCCGCCGCCAGGCCGATGCCGGCCCAGCCGCCGATGCCCGACAGGATGGCGATGTATTGCTGACCGTCCCGCTCATAGGTCGTGACGTTGCCGATGATGCCCGAAGGGGTCTTGAAGGAGTAGAGCTCCTTGCCCGTATCGGCATCCACCGCCTTCAGGTAGCCTTCGAGCGTGCCGTAGAAGACGACGCCGCCGGCTGTCGCCAGCGCCCCGGACCAGACCGAGAACTTCTCGGGGATGGTCCACTTGATCTCGCCCGTGCCGGCATCCCAGGCGATGAAGTTGCCCATGCCGCCATGGCTGTTGGGCGCCGGATACATGGACAGCGTGGCGCCGACATAGGGCTGGCCCGCCGTATAGGCCACGCGGAACGGTTCGTAATCCATGCAGACATGGTTGGTCGGCACGTAGAAGAGGCCGGTATCGGGCGAGTAGGAGGCCGGTTGCTGATCCTTGGTGCCGAGCGCGGCCGGGCAGATGCCGGTCGTGTTCACGTCCTCGCCGTTGGCGGCGGTGGAATATTGCTCCACGACCTGCGGACGCCCGTACTGGTCGGAATTCTTGTCCATCACCACTTCCGTGGCCCAGTTGACGACGGGGTCGTACTTCTTGGCCACGAGGAGTTCGCCGGTCTCCCGGTCGAGCGTATAGGCAAAGCCGTTGCGGTCGAAGTGGACGAGCGCCTTGCGCTGCTGGCCGCCGACATCGATATCGGCGAGGATCATTTCGTTGACGCCGTCGAAGTCCCATTCGTCATGCGGGGTCATCTGATAGACCCATTTGGCCATGCCGGTATCGGCATCCCGCGCGAAGATGGTCATGGACCATTTATTGTCGCCCGGCCGCTGCGAGGGGTTCCAGGTCGAGGGATTGCCTGAGCCGTAATAGACGAGGTTCGTCTCCGGATCGTAGGAGAACCAACCCCAGGTCGTTCCGCCGCCGATCTTCCACTGCTCGCCTTCCCAGGTCTTCAGGGAGGAATCCTTGCCGACCGGCTTGCCGAGCTCCGTCGTCTTTTCCGGATCGAAGAGCATTTCCGCGTCCGGACCGGTGGAATAGGCGCGCCAGGCTTGCGAGCCGTCCTTCAGATTGTAGGCGGTGAGCGATCCGCGTACGCCGAACTCGCCGCCCGAAATGCCGATATAGACCTTGTCCCTGACGATGAGCGGAGCGGCCGTGCCCGTCTCGCCCTTGGAAGCATCGCCGTTCTTCACGGACCAGACCTGCTCGCCGCTTTCCGCATTGAGCGCTACGACCGACGTATCGGCCTGGTGCAGGATGATCAGGGCCGGGCGGTCGCCTTCGGCCGGCGCATAGGCGACGCCGCGATTGACCGTGTCGCAGCACATGACGGGAATGACGTTCGCATCCTGGCGCGGCTCGTATTTCCACTTGATGGCGCCGTCTTCCGCAAGGTCCAGCGCATAGACGATGTTGGGGAACGGCGTATGCACATACATCGTATCGCCGATGACGAGCGGCCCGCCCTCATGGCCACGCAGAACGCCGGTCGAGAAGGACCAGGCGACCTGCATATCGCCCACATTGTCCTTGTTGATGTTCTTGATCGGCGAGTAGCGCTGGTTGGCGTAGTCGCCCGATTGCATGACCCAGTTCTTGGGATCCTTCCCAAGCTCGGCCAGCGCATCGTTCGCCAGGGCCCCGCCGTTCGTAAGAAGCAGGATAGGGGCGAGCAGCATCGTCGAGGCGGCGGCCGCCTTCGTCATGGATTTCAGCACGGTTTCCTCCCAAGGCGAGCGTCAGCAAACCGGCGCGGCGACAAGCCGCACAGATCAACGCCACTGTTTATGGGGACGGTTTCCGGCAGCGTGTCACGACCGCCGTTAGGGGTCCTGGTGGGCACCGTTGATGTTCGCCCTACCGAGGCCTTCGAGATCTGTCGACGCTCCCAACATCGACAGCCTTGAAGCCGGAAACCAAGGGAGAAGCTAGGACGGCAGGTCTGGATATGCAAGTATAAAACCGAACTCAATATTGTGCACTGCATTAATACATGATTTTGCGTCGCATATATCAGTTCAATTTCCTGGCTAATCAAGTGGAACCGATCCACAACAAAGTTCAGGAACGGCCGAAAGCCAGTTTAAAATTGGATAATGTGCCGCAGGGAGGAATTTCAGAATTGTATTTATTAAGATACTCTCTAGGGAAGGCGGTCATCTTCGGGGCAAGGTTCATGCAACAGGGCCGCAAGCACGCTCTGGTTCTCATGCGCAACTCGGCCGTGTGCCCCGCTTCTGTTTGGAACGGTTATCGGTTTACGATAGGGAAAACTTCCCGACGTGCGGTGCTGCAAGGGCTCGGCGCCCTTGCTCTCTTGCTGGCCGGCCCCGCACGAGCGGCGCAGGACAGCCTCGCCTTCCGTCAGGTCGCGCCCGGCACCTATGTTCATGTCGGCCATGTTGCAGTGCCAGATGCGCATTTGGGCGGAGATACGTCCAATATCGGCTTCGTGGTCGGGTCCAGGAGTGTGGCCGTGATTGATTCGGGCGGCGCACCGCGCATGGGCCGAATGATCGTGGAGGCGGTCCGCGCCGTCACCGACAAGCCCATCGCCTACCTGATCCTGACCCATATGCACCCGGACCACAGCGCGGGCGCGCAGAGCCTTCGGGAGGCAGGCGCGCAGATCGTCGCGCATGGCCGCTACGATGCCGCGATCGCCGCGCGCAGCACTTTCTACGCCGAACTGGAAACGCGGCGGCAGGGCGGCGCGCCGTCGGACTTCGTGTTCTTCGCGGCGGACATCGCCGTCAGCGACACGCTGACGCTCGATCTCGGTGGGCGACGGCTCCTTCTGAAGGCCTGGCCGACCGCCCATACAGACAATGATCTGACCGTGCTGGACGAGGCAGCCTCCCTCCTTTTGGCGGGAGACCTTCTGTTCAGCCGCCATGTTCCGACGCTCGATGGCAGCCTGCGGGGCTGGCTGGCCCTCCTGCCCGAACTTGCCAGGATTCCGGCGCGCCAGGTCGTGCCCGGACACGGACCGGCGCCCCTTCCCTGGCCGGACGCGCTTGCCGACGAACGGCGCTACCTGGAACGACTGGCTGCCGACATCCGCGCCGCCATCGCGGCCGGACGCGGCCTGTCCACCGTGCAGGACACGGCGGCCGAAAGCGAGCGCGGGCGCTGGGAGCTCTTCGATCACTATCGCGGGCAGAACGCCACGGCGGCCTACACGGAACTGGAATGGGAATGACCCCTTCCCAAAGGCGCCGTCCGGCATCACATTGCCCCTGGGCACCGTTCTCTCGGAGGAACGGTCATGAACTGCCTTCACGCCACGGCACGGATTGCCGTACTTACCATCGGAATCGCCGCATCGCCCCTGGCCCGCGCTGAGGAGCCGGCCGGAAGCTGGCCGGAGCTGCGCGACACGCTCTATGGAAGCAAGCCCATCGCCGAGAGTGACGGCGTCGTGGCGCTCGACGCGCCGCCGCGCGCGCCCGACCCTGCCACTGTACCGGTGACTCTGCACCTCGACCCGGCGCGCGACATCCGCAGGCTGACGCTCATCGTGGACGAAAACCCCGCGCCCGTGGCCGCCACCTTCGAGATCGGAGACGGCGCCCGGATCGAATCCATCGAAACGCGGATCCGCGTCAACGCCTACAGCAATGTGCGCATCGTCGCCGAGACGGCCGATGGGCAGTTGCACCAGGCGGTGCGTTACGTAAAGGCCTCAGGCGGCTGCGCCGCGCCGGCGGCGCGCGATCCGGCAGAGTCGGCCCGAACCTTGGGCGAAATGCGCCTGCGCAGACTGATCGACGCGGCCGACGGACCTTCCCGCGAGGCGCAGCTCATGATCCGCCATCCGAACAATTCCGGGCTGCAGCGCGACCAGATCACGCATCTCTACATACCCGCCCACTTCGTCTCGGACCTGCGCATCCTCCTGGATGGGAAGCCGTTCCTGTCCATGAGCGGCGGCATCAGCATCTCGGAAGATCCGAACTTCCGTTTCCGCTACGCGGGCGCCGACGGAACCTTCACCGTCACCGCGGACGATACGGATGGCCGGACTTTCGCGCGCAGCTTCACGCCGGGGGCAAGCTGACCCGCGCGGCGGATCAGAAGCAGCGGATCTCGGCCTCCGCCTGCGCGCGGCGCAGATCGGCAATGGCGGCCTTGGCGGGGGCGGAGGTGCGGAAGATGACACCCTTCTCTCCCGTCACCTGCCCCATGGACAGGTAGGTGCTGGCTTCGACATAGCGGGCATAGGGCACGACGGACGCCACCACGTCGAAGGAGCAGGCGCATTGCCGCAGCGCCGCCTGGGTTTGCCCGTTGCTCTGCATGCAGGCAAAGACATAATCGGCGATGGCCTCTGTCGGATAATCGTTGACCACCGCAGCCGAGGGGCCCGCCCCCAGCATGGCGCACAAGGCGGCTCCGGCGATGATGCGGCGTCGATCGATCATGGTTTCCTCCCATCCTCCGGCAGGTGCGCGACGAAGGCGCCGAAGGCGCGCGGCCCGTCGCCCACCGTCACATCCGCCTCGACCGCCAGCGTTTCGACATCGATCTTCATGACGCTGTTGTCGAACCAGTTCGCCACGAAGACATGGCCTTTGTCGGCCGAAACGGCCAGGCCTTCCGGATATTCCCCGACGCCGATTTCAGCCAGCCGCTCCAGGCTTGCGGCGTCCAGCACGCTGACCGTGCCGCCATGCTGGTCGGACACGAAAAGCCGGCCCCCGGCCGCCACGACGGCATAGGGCCTGTCGCCCACGGCGGCCCGGCCGCGCACCGTACGGTCCGCAACACGGATCACCGTCACGTCGTTGGAGGCGACATTGGCCACGTAAAGCTCCGATCCGTCATCGGAAAAGCTCAGGCCGAACGGGCGCTGACCCACGGCGATCACGCCCAGGCGCTCCAGTGATGCCGTGTCGAACAGGGAGACGCTGTCGGAATCCCTGTCGGCCGTCACCACCAGCGCCCCGTCCGGCGAAACGGCGACGCCGGAGGGCGAAAGACCTGTCTTCAGGCGATGGGTCACGGCCATTGCGTCCGGGTCTACCACGGAAAGCGTATGCGCATACCAGTCCGCGACATAGACCGGCGTGCCGGACGGATGCACGGCGATCCCGAGCGGGCCGCCGCCGAGCTTGATGCGTCCGGAGACCGCATGCGACCCGGTGTCGATGACCGTCAACTCGCCCGATTCGGGGCTGGTGACATAGGCGCGCCGGCCGTCGGGCGGCACCGCCACGCCGGCCGGACGGCCGCCGATCGGTATGCGCTCCAACTCCCGCATGATGCTAAAGTCCACCACCGACAGATCGTCCGAGGACTGGTTTGTCACGAAGCCGATATCCCCTGCGCTTGCAGACGGAGGGGCGAGCGCGGCTGTGACGAACAGCGCCCCGGCGACAGCCTCGAGCGCCATGGCGCGCATTGGTCAGGATCCGGATGCCAGATGCGCGGCGAGACCCTCGACCACCTTTTCCTGCATGGCCGCAACGGCTGCGTTGGCAGCGGCGTCGTTCTGGTCGGCCGGTGGATCGTTGTTGGGATAGGCGCGGTAATAGGCGCTGCGGATCTCGATTTCCGCGCGCTTGCCGCCATCCAGCGGTTTGACCGTCAGGAACTCGCTATAGTTCGTCACGGGCAGGAGCTTGACGTCGATCTGCGGCATCTGGAGCTGGTAGCTCATCTTGGCCGCATCGTATTTGTACAGTTCCTGGACCAGGGTGCCGCCGTCCTTCAGCGTGACCGTGCGGACCGTGCCGACCGCATTGCCGGGCTGCGCCTCGACCTTGGCGACGAGCGGGTTCCAGGACAGATCGTCGAAATTGCCGACCTTCTGCCAGACCGCCTCGGGCGTCATGTCGACCGCGATTTTCGTGGCGTGCTTCTGCCGGGACGGGCCATGGGCCAGCGCCACGCCGGGCAGCAGGAAGAGTGCCAGAAGGATGATTGTCAGGCGTCGTGTCACGACGTCCTCCCCTCGCATGTGCTGGTGCCCTGCAAGGAAAGGTATGCGCTGCAGCGGCGATGGGGAAGCAGCCTAGGGGCTTGGACGCGAAGAATGGGAAAAATTCCCGGCCCTGTCCCCGGCCATTCAGCCAGGTTTACCGGAAGGCCTTGAAGGCCACGGTCGTGAAGGTATCGGCAACCCCCTCGACCGTCTGCAACCGTTCGGTCACGAAGTGGCCGGTATCGCGGTCCGGCTCCAGATAGAACTTGGCGATCAGGTCGAACTGGCCGGAGGTCGAATAGACTTCCGACAGTTCCTCCACCGTTTCCACCAGCGCTTCCGCCACGCGGTAGGCATGGCCCGGAGTACACTTGAACTGGACGAAAATGGCGCGCATGGCCTGGCCTTTCCTTGCATCCGCCGGAGCGGCAACGAGCCCTCAGTCGACGAAGGCACGCTCCACCACGTAGGTCGCCGGCTTGTTGTTGGCGCCCTCTTCCAGCCCGGCCGCTTCCAGGAGCGCGGCGGTTTCCTTGAGCATCGCCATGGAGCCGCAGATCATCGCCCGATCGACCGCCGGGTCGAGCGGCGGCAGGCCGAGCGTCGAGAACAGGCTGCCATTCTCGATCATGGTGGTGATACGCTCGCCGCGCGGCGTGCCTTCCCGCGTGGCGGCGCCGAGGTAACGCAGCTTCTGGCCCACGATCTCCGACAGGATCTCGTCGGAGGCGATGGCATCGACCAGGTCCCGGCCATATTGCAGCTCGGCGAGTTCCCGGGTCGTGTGCGTCAGGATCACCTCGTCGAACATCTCGTAGGTGTCCGGATCACGGATGATGCCGGCGAAGGGCGCGATGCCGGTTCCGGTGGAGAAGAGATAGAGCCGCTTGCCCGGCACCAGCGCATCGAGCACCAGCGTGCCGGTGGGCTTCTTGCGCATCAGCACCGTATCGCCCGGCTGGATCTTCTGCAGATGCTCGGTGAGCGGGCCACCGGGCACCTTGATGGAGAAGAATTCCAGCTCCTCGTCCCAGGCGGGGCTGGCGATGGAATAGGCCCGGAAGACGGGCTTCTCCGCATTGGGCAGCCCGATCATCGCGAATTCACCGGTGCGGAAGCGGAACGAGGCCGGCCGCGTCATGCGGAACTTGAAGAGGCTGTCCGTATAATGCTTTACCTCCGTCACCGTCTCGGCGAAGACGTTGGCGGGGATGGGGAAAGCGGGCGTCGCCTCGGCTTCCGGCTTCACGATGGCATTCATGGATCTCGGCCTCGATGTGCTTGCCGCCCAACAGGAGCGGACCCTTATGCGTTCTCTTCAGCGGAATATGGGGTTCATGCCGCAGATTTGGCGCGAATGCGAGGAAGATTTTTCTTAAACCTCGACCTTCCGCGCAAAGGCATCTTGCGTCCCGAAGACCCGGCGGTACCGGGCGATCTCCTCCGGCAGTCCCGTCGCTTTGGCCGGGTTGTCCGACAGTTTGACGGCTGGCCGGCCGTCCGCCTCGCGCACTTTGCAGACGAGCGAGATGGGTTTGAGCCCGTTGGTCGGCTCGGGCGCCACGCCACGGAAATCGTTGGTCAGATTGGTGCCCCAGCCGAAACTCATTCGCACCCGCCCATGGAAGTGGCGGTAGGTTTCCTCGATCGTGTCGATATCGAGCCCGTCGGAAAAGACGAGCAGCCGCTCGCGCGGGTCCACGCCGTGCTTCTTCCACCAGCGCATGATGGTCTCTCCCCCGTCGATGGGCGGGGCGGAGTCGGGCCGGAAGCCGGTCCAGTCCGCCAGCCAGGCCGGCGCGCCATCCAGAAAGGACTGCGTGCCGAACGTGTCCGGCAGGGCGACGAGGAGGTTGCCGTCGTACCAGTCCTGCCATTCGCGCATCATGCGATAAGGCGCTTCGCGCAGCGCATCGTCGTTCAGGGACAGGGCCGCGGCCACCATGGGAAGCTCATGGGCATTGGTGCCGATGGCCTCGAGGTCGGTTTCCATGGCCAAAAGCACGTTGCTGGAGCCGGAGAAACGGCCGCCGAGCTTTTCCTTCAGCGCCTCCACGCACCAGCGCTGCCACAGGAAGGAGTGCCGCCGCCGCGTCCCGAAATCCGAGATGCGGATATCGGGCAGTTGCGCCAGCCGCTCGACCTTCTCCCACATCTTGGTCTTGGCCCGGGCATACAGGACATCGAGTTCGAACCGCTTGAAACCACGCATCGCCGCGCGGGACCGCAATTCGTTGATGATGGCGAGCGCGGGAATCTCCCACATCATCGTATGGGTCCACGGCCCGTGGAACTGCAGCACATATTGCCCGTCCCGCCGTGTCAGATCGTAGGGCGGCAGCTCGAAATGGCTGAGCCATTCCAGGAAGTCGGGGCGGAAGATCTGGCGCTTGCCGTAGAAGCTGTTACCGGCCAGCCAGATCATCTCGCGCTTTGAAAAGCGGATCGTGCGCGCATGGTCGAGCTGCGCACGCAGCTCCGTCTCGTCGATCTCGTCGGCGATGCGCACGCTGGTCGTGCGGTTGATCAGCTCGAAGGTGACCTGCGTGTCGCGGTACCGGCCCCAGATGAGCTGGAGCATGAGCAGCTTGTAGAAATCCGTATCGAGAAGGCTCCGGATGATCGGATCCAGCTTGAACGTGTGGTTCCACACCCGCGTTGCGATATCGATCGCGACCATGAGTTCACCCCGCTGGCCGCAGCACGGCCTTTTCGAACCGCCATGGCCTTAGCCCATCACGCGCTGCAGGGCAAAGCCGTCAATGGACGAGCGATACGGTAAAGCGCAGGCAGATCAGCACCAGGAACACGCCGAAGGCCCGTTCCAGCCGCTTCTTGTCGAGCTTGTGCGCCAGCGCCGCGCCCATCGGCGCCGTGATCACGCTGGTGATCGAGAAGAGGACGAAGCCGACCAGCGAGACATAGCCGAGTGCAAGCGGCGGTTGCAGCGCCGCGACGGACGGGTACTGCGCCGCCACGTGCCAGCCGGCGATGATGTAGCCGATCGTCCCGGGGATGGAGATGATCACGCCGAGACCCGACGATGTGGCCACGGCCTGGTGGATCGGCCGGCTGTAGAAGGTCATGAAGAGCGACGAAAGCTGCCCGCCGCCAATGCCCATGAGCGAGGACAGGATGCCGATCACCCCGCCATAGGTGAGCATCAACGGGCGGCCCGGCATGTCCAGCCCGAGCCGCCAGCTGTCGCGGGCGAAGAGAAGCTTGATCGCGGAGAAGCCGGCGACCACGATGAAGACCGCCTTGAACAGATCGGCCGGGGCATAGCGCGCGATGACGCTGCCGGCCACGACCCCCAGCACCACCGGCACGGCCCAGACCTTCAGGATCGACATATCCACCGCGCCGCGGTGCCGATGCGCCTGGAAGGAACGGATCGACGTCGGAATGATAATGGCGAGCGAGGTGCCGATGCACAGGGGCATCCGCGCATCTTCCGGCACGCCGAGGATGCGGAACAGCTCATACAGGATCGGCACGGCCACCGCGCCGCCGCCCACGCCGAAGACACCGGCCAGAAGGCCCGTCACGGCGCCGCCTGCCAGAAGCGCGATGGCAAGCCAGATTGCCTCCCCCGTTGCGATGTCCAGCATGCCGTCCCCTCCCCAGTTGCACTCTACATACGGGCCGTCCGCACGGCGCCACAAGCCTTGTTTCAGCCCGTCAGCCCATCAGCCCGTCGAGCACCAGCTTGCACGACACCAGAAACAGCGCCACCTGGACGAACAGGTAGAAGCCGCGTTCCGGCAGGATCCGCACCAGCCACCAGCCGAGCACGGTGCCGATCAAGGCCGGCGGCAACAGCCAGAGGGAGAAAGCCGCATTGGCGGCGGTCAGCTCCCCCAGCGCCACATAGGGCACGAGCTTCATGGCGTTGACGACGGCGAAGACGATGGTGGTCGTGCCGGCGAAGACCGTCTTTTCCAGCCGTTGCGGCAGGACATAGACCTGGAAGGGCGGCGCGCCGGAATGCGATACGAAACTCGTAAATCCGGTGATCGCACCCCAGACGATGCCGCGTGGAACATCGGCCGGGCGCGGCGGCAGCACCCGTTTGCGCTTCAGGAACATGTCCAGCGTGAAGGCAAGGCCGATCAGGCCGATCAGCAGCGTGACCAGCCGGGGCGAAGCCAGGTGCGCCGTCGCCCAGCCGACGCCGATGCCCAGCGCCGCCGCGGGGATGAGGATGGCGAGGTTCCGTCTGGAATAGCGGTGGCGGTACAGATACACGCCGACCATGTCGCTCGCCACGTAGATGGGAGCGAGCAGCGCCGTGGCATGCAAGGGCGGCATGACCAGCGCCAGGATCGGCACGCCCAGCATGCCGATCATCGACAGGCCACCTTTGGACAGGCCGACGGCGAAGGCCGCCAGGCCGGCGGCCAGGATGAAGGCGGTGCTGATGTCGACTGGCATGGCGACTGTCCGGATTCGTCGGCCGCAAAGGCAGGCCGCCGGTCCGCTCTACAGGAAGTGCCCGACAAACTGAATGGCGTTCCGCCGGCCGTTCGACGGCAGGCTGCCGATCAGGCGGCGACCCGCGCCGACGCGCCGGCCCGGTCCCGCGTGCAGAGCTGCGACAGAGCGGGCCAGTTGTGGCGGCTGACAGCGGCCATGACGATGGGCTCCAGCCAACCCAGCCGCGCGAACTCCGCCAGGAGCGTTGTCGAGAGCGCGCGGAACGCGTCTTCGGAAATCATGAGGAAGGACTGGCGCAGCGCCGTCGCCTCTGCCACCGGCAAGGGCGCCTCGCACGGGGTGAGGATGCCGGCCTCCAGAAGGGCGCGGGCAAGCGTCACGGCCTCTTCGTCCCGGCGGGCGGCGATTTGCGCCCGGGCGATCACCGCACGTGTGTAGCGTGACGGCGCGCCGTCGGCCTCGAAGATCGGCTCGACACCGTGCTCGACGGCGCTGGACATGGTGACGACCCGGCCGCTGGCAAAATCGGCGCAGAGCTGCCAGCCGGAATTGGCGTCCTCGATCGCGGCGAGCGGATAGCGGTGGAGGCAGCCGGGGACGTAATGGTCCCGCCGCCAACCGCCGAGCGCATCGACGAAGCCGTTGCTGCCGCCCGGTAGGCCGAGCATGGCGATGGGCCTGGGGGCCGGTCCGGCGGTGAAGAGGATCGGGTAGCTGCGCATGGCCTGGCCGAACTCGTCCAGGCCGAGCGGCGCGTGAGTGAGCCCGGCCGCATAGCGCAGATTGGTGCTGCGGCGAACGCCCAGCGCGCCATGGCGGGCCGTGCTCAGAAGCCGCGGCTCGGCGAAGAAGGCGGGAACGGCCGCCAATGCGCTGGCAGTACCGAAATCGTTGCTGTGGATCATCGCGCCCTCCATCGAGAACCACCGACCCGCCGCCGGCAATCACACGGATATCATATACATGTCATACTATGTCAGATGCTCTTTTATGCGCGAAATCGTTCCGGTTTTCAAGCACCCACCTTCTCGCTCGCCGGACGATCCTGATACAGTCGGCTTGCCAGAAGCTTGCTCACCGGAAGATCGGGCTGTTCGGCATAGGCCTGCCGGATCAGATCGAGCGTCCGGGCCTCGATCTCGTCGGTCAGGCGCGCCAGGAAGGCGGGTTTGTCGAGGCCCGGCGCGATCGGGTCCAGGAACTCGGCCCGGATGGTGCCGGGCCGGCGGTAAAAGGCCTGCCGCGGCCAGAACAGGCCCGAATTGAGCGCCACGGGCACGACGGGAACCTCCAGCGCCTCATAGAGATAATGGATCCCGGGCCGGTAGTTCGGGTCTGCGCCCGGCGCGCTGCGCGTGCCTTCCGGAAAGATGACGATCTGCCGGCCCTCCCGCATGGCGGCCTGCGCCGCCGCCAGCATGCCCGCCAGCGCGCCGCCCCGCCGCGAGCGGTCCACGGGGATCATGCCCATGCGCCGGCAATAGGCACCGAACAAGGGGATGGCGATGAGTTCCTTCTTGAGGATGAAGGTGGGCCGGTCGAGCTCCGGCAGGAGGGCGAAGGTTTCCCAGAAGGACTGGTGCTTGGCCGCGATGATGGCGCCGCCCTTCGGCAGGCGCTCCCGTCCGCTGATCCGTGACCGGGTGCCGGCCACATGGTGCAGCAGCCACATGGAGGAGCGAGCCCAGTTCTTGACGATGCGCCAGCACCGCGCCTCGGACGCCAGGAAGAAGATCGGCGAGAAGACGATGAGTTGCCCGATGAGATTGGCGTAGAACAGGCATTGGAAAGCGAACGAGCGCAATGCGATCATGACAGGTCCCGGTGCGGCCAGCCGGGCGCCGCTGTGGCGCCCTTGCGTGCCAGACGGCTTCTAGCGCATTTTGCCGGCCGTGCGACAGACGCCATGCGTGCCAAGACTCAGCCCACGGATGGCGTCGACAGGCGCCGGCCGAGTGTTTCCACGATGTCGAAGCCGGTATGGATTCGCGCCCGGGCGGCCAGCACCTTCAGATATTCCTGGGCCAGCAACCGCAGGCCGAGCGGGGTCGGCAGCCCGTCCGGCCGCCACAATTTGCGAGGCGAGACGGGATAGGGCACCACGGCCGGCGCACCCTCCACATTGGCAAGCTCGGTCAGCGCGCGTGGAATATGGTAATCGCTGGTCACGAGCGCGATGCGCCGCATGTCGTGCTGGTGCGCCCAGGCGACGGTCATGCGGGCGTTGCCGATCGTATCGAGGGCGGCATAATCCAGATCGACGCAGCAGTCGAACAGGGCAGGATCGCCGCCGCTGACCCGCGCCAGCGCCGCCGGCGTCGTGCCCGGATTGACGCCGCTGATCAGCAGCCGCTGGATGCGCGTCTCCTTCAGAAGCCGCATCGCCTGGCTCAGGCGCAACTCGCCGCCCGTCAGGACGACGATCCCGTCCACATCCTCGATGGAAGCGGGGGCGCGCAGACCGGCGACATCATTGGCAAAGCGCAGGAAACCGCCCAGGAAATAGGCCGTCAGCGCCAGAAGCACCAGGACGACGATCGGCGCGGCGCGCCGTACGAAGCCGGTGCGCGTGCCCCGCCCTGCCCGCTTCTGTCCTGCACTCATGGGCCTGCTCGCAAACAACCTTTCAGCCTTCTCTATGGCCGGGGAACACTGCCCCAGGCTTGTGGCCCCCGACCATGATCATGCGTCGAGGGGCGACAATATGTCCATGTCGCGCAATTGCGATGTGACCGTGAAGCGCGAGGTGAGCGCCGTCAGAGCGGCCGCACCGCCGGCCAGGAGCACGATGGCCCCATAGCCCCCCGCACCCAGGGTGAAGGTTCCGAACAGCGCCCGCAACTGATCGGCATCCGCGGCGGCCGAGCCGGGGCTCGCATACCACCTTGCCACCGCGAAGATGACGAGCGCCAATCCGCCGCCGGCAAGCCCGCCGATCAGGCCGAGCCTCAAAAAGTGGCGTTCGAACTGGCCGGCGATAAAGCGCCGGTCGGCGCCGACGAAGTGCAGCACCTCGATGATGTGGCGGTTGCCGGCCATGGCGCCGCGGGTGGCGAAGACGACCGTCAGGATGGATGCCGTCACCACCAGCGCCAGGATGGCGAGGCCGCCGATCACCGTGGCATCGGCCATCACCACCAGCCGGGATGCCCAGGCCCGGTGATCGTCCAGCGTCGCCTGCGGCACGGCACGCTCCACGGCCTCGCGCAGGGCGGCGAAATCGGGTGGCGCGTCCGGGTCGATCTCGAGCGCGATCATGCGGGGCATGGGCAGGGCCGCCACATCGACATTGCCGAGCCATGGCTCCAGCATGGCGGCAGCCTCCTGCTCGCCGACGGGCACCGCCGCGACGACCCCCGTCGTGGACAGGGCCAGGAGCTGCAACTCCCCGATCACTGCCTGCATGTCCAGCCCGGGCTCGGGCGTGATCTGGATCGTCGCTTCCCGCGCAATATCCTGCCGCCAGCCATGGGCCGTATCGGCCACCATCAGGACACCGCCCAGCGTCAGGCTGGCCAGAAAGGTCATGATGCCGATGACGGCCATCAGGGCGCGGCTCGTCACGTTGCCGGCCGGCACGATGGGGGCGGGCCCGCCACGCTGCCAGAGCCGGGCCGGCAGGCGCGCAAGCTCTGCGCGCAGCTGCGGCAGAAGGGCCGTCAGGTGTTGCAGCCGTTCAGTCATAGATGGCCATCCGTCCATCGGCCAGGACCATGCGGCGCGCCGGCATCTGCTCCATCAGCGTCATGTCGTGGGTCGCGATGACGATGGATGTCCCGAGCTTGTGCATTTCCTGGAACAGGCGCAGCAGGCGGCGCGCCAGGGACGGATCGACATTGCCCGTCGGCTCGTCGGCAAGGAGGATGTCCGGCTGGTCGATCAGCGCCCTGGCAATGGCGGCGCGCTGCTTCTCGCCGCCGGATAGGACGAGCGGCGGCGCGTCCATCCGGTCGCCCAGCCCGACCCAGCGCAAAAGATCGACGACATCCTGCCGGTAGCTCGCCTCGTCGCGGCCGCGAACGCGCAGCGGCAAGGCCACGTTCTCATAGGTGGTCAGGTGGTCGAGCAGGCGAAAATCCTGGAAGACGATGCCGATGCGGCGCCGTATGGCCGGCAATTCGTCGCGCGACAGGGTCGCCGCATCGCGGTCCATGATGGTGACCATGCCGCGCGTCGGCCGCAGCGCCAGGAACAGCATGCGCAGGAGGCTCGTCTTGCCCGCGCCCGACGGGCCGCACAGGAACTGGAACGAGCGCGGTTCGATCCGGAAGCTGAGATCACGAAGGACCTCTGGCCCCATGTCGTAACGCAAGCCGACATTTTCGAACCGGATCAAGCCTGATCTCCCCCGTCCCGGCCGGCGGCGACGGCACGGTCTGTTTCAGTGCGGCCATTCTCGCGCGCAATTCCTTTACGTTTCTTTAACCACGCTGCGTCAACCTTTTGGCAAGGTTTGTCACCACGCCAGGGGGAGGTGTCGCATGGCCTCTGCACAGGAACGTCTGTCCCGCCCGCATGTCAGCGCACGGGTGATCGACGCGCAGAGCTGGATCGTGCGGGACGGCGCTTCCGCCACGCTGCGACACGGGCCCGCGCCACGCGCGACGACCGGCGGATGGGTCCGCCAACTCGCCCACAGGCTCGTTCAGGCGCTCCATGCCGCCGAGCGGCAAGGCCGCGGCCGCGCCTGAATCCGGGCGGCCTCGCGCGCAACGCCGCGGGCACCGCCGTTGCATTGCGCTGGCATTCGCGCATCTCGCACTGTAGTCAGACGGGTGACGACTCCATGACACGAGCGAATGATGATCGAAGTCCGCGGCAAGCACATCGAGACCCTGTACTCGGAGGATGAGATCGCGGCCGCTGTCGAGCGGATCGCGCGCGCGGTGGCCGTCACCGCCGAGCCCTCGCTTCTCGTCGTCTCCGTCCTGAAAGGCAGCTTCGTGTTCGCTGCCGATCTGATCCGGGCCCTGCATCGTGCGGGCGTCGCACCGGAGGTCGAGTTCATCACCCTGTCCAGCTATGGCGCCGGAACCGTCGGCGGAGAGGTGCGGATCCTGCGCGATATCGACAGCAATGTCGCGGACCGGCAGGTGCTCCTGGTGGACGACATCCTGGAATCGGGCCGCACCCTCAAATATGCGCGCGATCTGATGCTCGAGCGCGGCGCGCGCCGGGCGGAGATCGCCGTCCTTCTGGACAAGCGCATGCGCCGCAAGGCCGAGATCGAGGCGGATCATGTCGGATTCGACTGTCCCGATCACTTCGTCGTCGGCTATGGCATGGACGTCGCCCACGCCTTCCGTGAATTGCCCTTCGTGGGCAGGGTCCTTGCGTAGCGTAAACTGATGCGTTTTTCTTTCGCTGTCGCCTTTATCCTCCTTGCCGGGCTCTGTGTCCCGGCCGCCGCCGGCGAGCGGGTCTGCCGCTCCCCGCAACCCGTCGAAACCATTGCCGCCGTCTTCGACGCCATCCGCGCCTGCTGGCAGCCGCCCGCCGGGGATCGGGACCACGATGCCACGGTCAATTTTTCGCTCCGGCTCAACGGAACGATCATCGGCACGCCCCGGCTCGTTCACCGCGACCCCACGGACCGCTCGCCCGAGGCGCTGGCCTTCGACCGGTCGATCCTCGAGGCGATGGAGCGTGCCGCACCGCTGCCCCTCTCCGATAGTCTCGGGGGTGCGATCGCCGGCCGACTATTCGCCTATCGGCTTACGGACTGACGGCAAACTCCCGTTTTTGTCGGCGATGGTTGTATTTGAGCAACGGCTGAAAGTTCTGCGAAAGATTTTTCCGGCAAAGTGAATGGAACGGACCACCCGGTCCGCGCGTCTATTCAAGGCGATGAACATCCATGCCGAACAAGGGGATGGGTCAACACCAGCCGGAGCAGCCATGGCAAGGGTCCTGATCGCGGAAGACGAAGCCGGCATTCGCCTGTTGGTCGCGCGCGCCCTGCGTATGGAAGGCCACGATGTCGTCGCGGTCGAGGACGGGGAAGAAGCGCTGGAGGTGATCGCCGCAGAGGACGGTGCCTTCGATGCCATCCTGTCCGATATTCGCATGCCGGCGCTCACCGGCATCGAACTCGCCCATGCGGTCAAGGCGGTCTATCCCGATCTGCCGATCCTTTTGATGACCGGTTACGCAGAACAGAAGGAAGCCGCCGAGTCGCTCGTGCGGCTGATCCACGGCGTCGTCGAGAAGCCCTTCACCCTTGCCGATATCCGCCGCGCCATCGGCGATGTCCTGGCCTCGTACCCGCCGCGCGTAATTGCGGACGGTCTGCGCCAGGCCGGTTGATCCGCCACGCGGGTCAGCGCGTGGGCAGAAGCCTTTCCAGATATTCCCGCTCCAGTTCCGGCGACAGACGGTTGCCCAGCCTGTTGCGGATCTCGTCCAGGATGCGCCGCGCGCGCTGGATGTCGATTTCTTCCGGAATGCCGATATCGTTGCCGAAATCCGGCCCTTGCGTCTGGCGCGGGCGGCCGAGCGGGTCCTGGCCGTCATCGCGCCCCTGACGCGCCATGCCCTGGCCCATGCCCTGGCCGGGCTGTCCCGGCTGCCCCGGCTGATTGCCCTGGCCCGGCTGGCCCTGCATGGCTTCCTGCATCTGGCGCATCATGTCCTGCGCGCCCTCGCGCAGGGCTTGCAAGGCCTCTCCCTGCCGGTCCACCGCCTCGCCATCGCTGCCGCGACCGAGGGCACCCTCGGCCTCACCCATCGCCTCTCCGGCACGGCCCATGCCTTCGCCCGGCTCGAGCCCCTGCTCGCGCATGGCCTCGGCCAGGGCCTGCAGGCGCTCCTGCAACGCTCCTTGCTGGCGCTGGAGCTCCTCGAGCCGTTCGCGCAACTCGCTGGCGGAGGGGGGCTCGCCGCCTTCACCCGTCTGCGGCATCTGCGGCATGCCCTCCATGCCCTCTTCCATCTGCCGGCGCATCTGCTGCCGGCCGAGATCGAAGGTCTCGTCCATGAGCTGCTGCTGGCGCTGGAGAAGTTCGCCCATCTCGTTCATCTGCTGCTGCATCGGGCTGTCGCCCGGCTGCTGGCCCTGGCCCGGCTGGGCCATCTGCAGATTGTTCATCATGTCCTGCAATTCCGACAGGAGCTGCTGGGCGGCATCGCGTGAGCCGGACCGGGCCAGATCCTCGATCCGGTCCATCATGCGCTGCAGGTCCCGGGGGCTGATCTCCTGCGCATTTCCCAGATCGCTGAGGTTTTGGGGCGGCTGGCCCTCCATCGCCTCCGCCATGGCCTGCATGAAGGCATTCATGGCATCGCGCAGTTCCTGCATCAGGGCGGCGATCTCTTCGTCGGAGGCGCCATCGCGCAGCGCGTCCGACAGGCGCTCCTGCGCATCGCGCAGCCGGCGCTCGGCAAAGGACAGATCGCCATCCTCTATGCCAAGGGCGATCTCCCACAGGAAGTCCACCGCCGAGCGCAGATCATCGTCGTTGCGCGCGGTGGCGATGCGCTCGCGCACGGCGCGCAGCGCCAGATAATCCCCCACCCGCGGAATGAAGCTGTCCCCATGCAGGGTCACGGCGTCGAGAAGCTCCACGACGCGCCGCGCCGCATGGGCGTCGAGCGCCAGGATCCGCCGCTGTTCCACCACGGCCAGCGCCAGCGGGTTGGAGAAGGGGCGCTGCGGCAGGATCATTTCCTGCGGGGCGGAATGGCCCACCTGGCCGGCATCGTCCCGTGCCGTCAGCGTCACATGCACCGGCGTACCGGCATAGGGGCTGTCGGCCAGGTTGATGGTCGTGCGGCCCTTGGCGATCCCCTTGGTCCGGCGCGGCATGGCAAGGTTGATCTCTGGCGCCTCGATCAGCGGGCGGGCGCCCTGCGCAGGCTCCCTGGGCAGGATCAAAGCGCGGCCCTGCGGCGCGCCGTAATCGTCCTCCACCGTGAAGCCGATGTCCATCGCGCCGTTGCGGGCAAGGCGCGGCTCCCCGTCGAAGGCGATGACGGGCGGATGGTCCGGCGTGACCGCGAAGGACCAGTCGCCGAGGGTGCGCAGGCGCGTTTCAAGCCGCGCCGTCCCCGAACGGGTCAGCTCCAGATCGAACTCGGCCGGCGCATCGGCTGCTGCCGGGGGAACGCTGCCATCGGCCGCCGCCTCCGCGCCCGCCGGCGGCACGAGCTCCGCCGCATCCTGTCCGGCAGAGAAGCTGAAATGCACGCCCGCCCCGTCCGAGACACGGACCGACAGGACGCTGCCGGCCGGAACCTCGACCTCTCCGGCCTCGTCAGGGGTCAGGAACAGCGGCGCGCGGCCCGTATAGCCCGGCGGCGTTACCCAGGCATCGATGCGCGCAGCCGCCAGGAGAGTTCCCGGTACCGGGGCGAGCGCATCTGCGATGCGGCCCCCGGACGGCCCGTAGGAATAGGCAAAGGCGGTGACGACGCCGAGTGCCATGAGCGCACGCAGGCCGTAGGGGTCGATCCGCTCCGTGCGCGTGTTCGGCGCGCCGCCGGTCAGCCCAGTCAGGCGCTCGGCCATGCGCCGCTGGTGGATGCGCCACAGCGCCTGGGCGACGGGGTCCGACCCGACGGCCGAGTCTTCCTGCGCGCGCAGGGGTTGATGTGAAAGCCGGCTCGCCGCCTCGACCCTTTGGGTGACGTCGGAGCGCGACGGCAGGCGCAGGCCCCGGTGCACCCAGACGAGGCCGAGGGCGGCCAGGACCAGGAGGCCGAGAGCCCCGATGCGCAGCCACGGCGCCATCAGCGCGAAGATGCCGCCCCAGGCCAGGATGAGAAACAATGCGAGGACGCACGACAAGCCGAGGATGAGCGGCCAAAAACGCTCGACCGCCAGGGCGAAGCCGGCGGCGATCCGGGCGGATCGATGCCCTCCCGTGAAGCGGGACGTGCCGGGCGCCTGTGATCGGTCGTGGACGTCCATGCCGCTCGCTTCTGCCGTTGAAAACCGCGGCGATCTGCCGAGGCAGCATACCGGTGCTCAGAAGCTTAACAGTTTTTGCGGCAAAGGCGAGGCGGGCGGGCGGCGCTGCGACGGCGCCCGCTTCACGATTTCGCGTCGCGGCCCGGCTAGAGCCAGGGCGGAATCCGGTCGAGGCCGATCAACTCGTCGATCGTCTGTCGCGGCCGGACCGGGAAGAACTGATCATCTTTGACCAGCACCTCGGCGATGAGCGGCCGGGAATTGTAGGTGCCGGACTGGACCGCCCCATAGGCGCCGGCCGTCGCCACATAGACGAGATCGCCTGCGGCCAGCGGCGGCGAGGCCCTGTCCCGCGCGAAATAGTCGCCGCTTTCGCAGACCGGTCCGACGAAGTCGACGACGGTGTCCTGCGCCGCGACGGCGGGGGCGATGACGGGGGCGACATCGTGCCAGGCTTCGTAGAGGGTCGGCCGGATGAGATCGTTCATCGCGGCATCCAGGACCACGAAGGTGCGGCCATTCTCGTTCTTCACATGAATGACGCGGGCAACGAGAATGCCCGAATTGGCGGCAATCAGCCGGCCCGGCTCGAAGATGACCCGAGCGTCCAGCGCGCGCACATGCCGCTTGACGATCTCGGCATATTCGGCGGGCACCGGGGGCGGCTCGTTGTCGCGGCGGTAGGGCACGCCGAGCCCTCCCCCCACATCGACATGGCGGATATCGTGGCCGCGCGTGCGCAGGCGCCGGACGAGGTCGGCCATGCGCCCGAAGGCCAGATCGAAGGGCTCCAGATCGGTGATCTGGCTGCCGATATGCATGTCGATGCCCGACACGAGAATGCCCGGCAGGCTCGCCGCCAGGTCGTAAATCGCCTCGGCGCGGTCGAAGGCGATGCCGAACTTGTCGGCCTTCTTACCGGTCGAGATCTTGGCATGGGTGCGCGCATCGACATCGGGATTGATGCGGAAGGAAATATGCGCCACACGGCCCAGTGCCTGCGCCCGCCGGGAAATGGCGTAGAGTTCGGGCTCCGATTCCACGTTGAAGCAGAAGATGCCCGCTTCCAGCCCGGCGTCGATCTCTGCGTCCGTCTTGCCGACGCCGGAAAACATGATCTTTTCCGCCGGGATGCCGGCGTCCAGGGCGCGGCGCAGCTCGCCGCCGGAGACGACGTCCGCCCCCGCGCCCAGCCGGGCGAGGGTTTTGAGCACGGCCTGGTTCGAATTGGCCTTCATGGCGTAGCAGACGACGGCGTCGATATCGCTGAACGCCTCGGCGAAGACCCGGTAATGGCGTGTGAGCGTGGCCGTCGAGTAGCAGTAGAAGGGCGTGCCGATGCGATCCGCGATGTCGCGGATATCGACGTCCTCGGCGTGCAGGACGCCGTCCTTGTAGTCGAAATGGTTCATGTGCGTTCGATCAGTTCAGGAGCCCGTCCAGGATGAAGGGGCGCTTTTCGGCATTGGGGTTGCGCGTCACTTCCTGCGGCACGACGGAGACATCGCTGGACCGGTTGGTGATTTCCGGTCCGCGCGCCAGGCCGCCTGCGTCGGGCCGCACCACATAGGGCGGCGCGGGCTGGCCTTCGGCCGACGGGGGGACGGGCAGGCTTTTGCGCCCGCATCCCGCAAGCCCCACCAGCAGCGCCAGGCTGAGAACCGTTATCATCCGCATCGATACACTCCCCTTGCGCATCGCAATTCGACCGGCCGTCACGCGCCTGCCGCCAGTTGGTCGCGCCACCAGCGCACCGCCTGCCGCACATTGTCCGGCGCAGTGCCGCCGAAGCTGGTCCGGCTGGCGACCGAAGCGTCCACGGACAGGACGCCATAGACCGCCGCGTCGAGCCGCGGATCGATCTCCCGCAGCGCGTCCAGCGGCAGATCCTCGAGCGCGACCTTACGCGATTCCGCAAGCGCCACCACCCGTCCCGTGACGTGATGCGCCTCGCGGAAGGGCAGCCCGGCTTCGCGCACCAGGAAATCGGCGAGGTCCGTGGCGGTGGAGAAGCCGGCGCCCGCCGCGGCGCGCATGGTCGCGGCGTTGACGGCAAGGTCCCGGACCATGCCCGTCATGGCCGACAAGGCCAGCGAAAGGGAATCGACGGCGTCGAAGACCTGCTCCTTGTCCTCCTGCATGTCCTTCGAATAGGACAGGGGCAGTCCCTTCATGATGGTCAGGAGCGACACGAGCGAGCCGTTGATGCGGCCCGTCTTGGCGCGGACCAGCTCGGCAGCATCCGGGTTCTTCTTCTGCGGCATGATGGACGAGCCGGTCGAGAAGGCGTCCGACAGGCGCACGAAGTCAAATTGCGGCGTCGACCAGATGACGATTTCCTCGGCCAGCCGTGACAGATGCATGGAGGCGATGGCCGCCACGGACAGGAACTCGATGGCGAAGTCACGGTCGGAGACCGAATCCAGCGAGTTGCGCGTCGGCCCGCGAAAGCCGAGCGCCTCAGCCGTCATGTGGCGATCGATCGGAAAGCCGGTGCCCGCAAGCGCGGCGGCGCCGAGCGGGGACTCGTCCATGCGCACCAGCGCGTCCCGCACGCGGGACCTGTCCCGCGCCGCCATCTCGACATAGGCGAGGCAATGGTGCCCGAAAGTGACCGGCTGGGCGGCCTGGAGGTGGGTGAAGCCCGGCATCACCGTGGCGGCGTGCTCTTCCGCCCGGTCGATCAGCGCCTCCATGAAGGCGCTCAGGCCGCGTTCCAGATCCTGCAGGGCGCGCTTGACGTAGAGACGGAAATCCACGGCGACCTGGTCGTTGCGCGAGCGTGCGGTATGGAGGCGGCCGGCCGCCGGGCCGATCAGCTCGGCCAGGCGCGCCTCGACATTCATGTGGATGTCTTCGAGCGCGCGCGAGAAGGTGAAGCGCCCGCTCTCGATCTCGTCAAGAATGCGCGCGAGTCCATCACGGATGGATGACGCGTCCTCGGCCGAAATGATGCCCTTTTCGGCCAGCATGGCGGCATGGGCCATCGACCCCGCAATATCCTCGCGGTAAAGCCTCTTGTCGAAATCGATGGAGGCGTTGATGGCCTCCATGATGGCGTCCGGTCCCTGTGCGAACCGGCCGCCCCACATTTCGTTGCCGGGCTTCCTGGTCATTCTGGTCTCCTGGCTCCCCATGCCCTGAAGGTTCGATCATCATGCAGACACCGCAACGACCCGACGAGACCAGGCCCTCCGGCAGATCATCGGCGCTTCGCTTCGTGACCCTGGCGCTGGTGGGGGGAATTGCGGCGGGTGCCCTTGGCGTATACGTGATGGAGAGCCGATCTGGCAACGAAGTTGCTGGCCAATGCCCGTCGAACGACGCCCTGAAAGCGCGCATCGACGCGGCCGCGACCGGTGAGGTCGCCGCCATGGTCGCCATGGACACGCCCTTCGACCTGTCGCAGCTCGCCTTCAAGACCGGCGACGGCCAGCCCATGCGTTTCGCCGACCTGTCCGGCAAGACGCTTCTCGTCAATCTGTGGGCGACATGGTGCGTCCCCTGCCGGGTGGAAATGCCCGAACTCGACCGCCTCCAGGCCGAGGCGGGGGGCGATGATTTCGCCGTCGTGCCGATCAGCCTCGACCTGAACGATTTCGACAAGCCCCGCGCCTTCTATGACGAGGTGGGGCTGACCCACCTGCCCCATTACCAGGACGAAACGCTGAAGCTCTTCAACGATCTGAAAGGAAGCGGCATCGCCTTCGGCATGCCGGTGACCATGCTGGTCGATAGGCAGGGTTGCGCGCGCGCCGTCATGAACGGCCCGGCCGAATGGGCGAGCGCCGATGCGCGCCGGCTCATCGACGCCTTCATGCAGCCAACCGGCTGACGCGCAGCGGCCCCAACGAAAAATGGCCGGGTCTCCCCGGCCATTTCCATGTCTGAAGCGTTGCGCCAGGACGCGTCGATCAGGCGGCGTCTTCGGAAGAGCCGTCCTTCTTGACTTCCTGGCCGGTCGCCTGGTCGACGACCTTCATGGACAGGCGGACCTTGCCGCGCTCGTCGAAGCCCATCAGCTTGACCCACACCTTGTCGCCTTCCTTGACGACATCGGTGGTCTTGGCGACACGGTCGCCGGCCAGCTGGCTGATATGGACGAGGCCATCGCGCGAACCGAAGAAGTTCACGAAGGCGCCGAACTCGACCGTCTTGACGACCGTACCCTCGTAGACTTCACCCACTTCCGGCTCAGCGACGATGGAGTGGATCCACTTGCGGGCAGCCTCGATCTCCTTGCCGGAGGCGGAGGCGATCTTCACCGTGCCGTCATCTTCGATGTTGATCTTGGCGCCGGTCTTCTCGACGATCTCGCGGATCACCTTGCCGCCGGAGCCGATCACGTCGCGGATCTTGTCGGTGGGGATGTTCATCACCTCGATGCGCGGCGCGAATTCGCCGAGCTCGGAACGGCTCTGCGAGATCGCCTTCGACATCTCGTCGAGGATGTGGATGCGGCCGCCGCGGGCCTGTTCGAGGGCGATCTTCATGATCTCCTCGGTGATGCCCTGGATCTTGATATCCATCTGCAGCGAGGTGATGCCCGTGTCCGTGCCGGCCACCTTGAAGTCCATGTCGCCCAGGTGATCCTCGTCGCCGAGAATGTCGGACAGGACGGCGAAGCGATCGCCTTCCTTGATCAGGCCCATGGCGATGCCCGCCACCGGACGCGCCAGCGGCACGCCCGCATCCATCAGCGCGAGCGACGTGCCGCACACCGTGGCCATCGAGGACGAACCGTTGGACTCGGTCACTTCGGAGACGACGCGCAGCGTGTAGGGGAAGGCTTCCTTCTCGGGCAGCATCGGATGGACCGCGCGCCAGGCGAGCTTGCCATGGCCGATTTCGCGGCGCCCGGGCGAACCCATGCGGCCGGTCTCGCCCACGGAATAGGGCGGGAAGTTGTAGTGAAGAAGGAAGGTTTCCTTATAGGTGCCGGTCAGGGAGTCGATGAACTGCTCATCTTCGCCGGTGCCGAGCGTCGCCACGACCAGGGCCTGCGTCTCACCGCGCGTGAACAGGGCGGAACCGTGCGTGCGGGGCAGGATGCCGGCCTCGGCCACGATCGGGCGCACCGTCGACAGATCGCGTCCATCGATGCGGGACTTGGTGTCCAGGATGTTCCAGCGGACGATCTTGGCCTGCAGCTCCTTGAAGACGCCGCCGATCTCTTCCTTGGTGTGCGCGGGCTCCGCGCCTTCCGGCAGGAAGTGCTTGAGCACCTTGTCCTTGGCAGCGTCGACCGCCTTGTAGCGGGCCTGCTTGTCGGTGATCTTGTAGGCGTCGCGCAGCTCGGCCTCGACCAGCTTCAGCATCTCGCCCTCGAGGGCGGAATGATCGGCCGGGGCGTGGTCGCGCGGTTCCTTGGCGGCATGCTCGGCCAGGCGGATGATCGCGTCAATCACCGGCTGGAAGGCACGGTGGCCGAACATGACGGCGCCGAGCATCGTGTCTTCGTCGAGTTCCTGGGCCTCGGACTCAACCATCAGGACGGCATCGCCCGTTCCCGCGACGACGAGGTCGAGGGTCGATTCCACCATCTCGTCGACATGCGGGTTCAGCTTGAAGTCGCCGCCGATATAGCCGACGCGCGCCGCGCCGATCGGGCCCATGAAGGGCACGCCCGACAGGGTCAGCGCCGCCGAGGTGGCGATCATCGCCAGAATGTCCGGATCGTTCTCGAGGTCATGCTGCAGCACGGTCACGACGACCTGCGTGTCGTTCTTGTAGCCGTCCGCGAAGAGCGGACGGATCGGCCGGTCGATCAGGCGGGAGACGAGCGTCTCCTTTTCGGACGGGCGTCCCTCGCGCTTGAAATAGCCGCCCGGGATGCGGCCGGCCGCGAAGGTCTTTTCCTGGTAGTTGACGGTCAGCGGGAAGAAGTCCACGCCGACCTTCGGGGCCTTGGCCGATACGACGGTGGCGAGCACGACGGTTTCGCCGTAGGTCGCCATCACGGCGCCGTCCGCCTGGCGGGCGACCTTGCCCGTCTCGAGCGTCAGGGGGCGGCCGCCCCATTCGATTTCCACCTTGTGGGTATTGAACATCGTCACATCATCTCTTGCTGGCGCGCCGCGCCCCGGCTGGGGCGCATGGCGGGTTGTTCGGTATAAACGCGCATGGGCAAGACGGCGGGAGGCTTCGGCGCGGCGGAAGCATCCGGCAATCCTGCCCCATGGCGTTCAGGGGCAGATGCAAGAAGGGCGGGTTCCACCCGGGAACCCGCCGCTCCCATTCGTCAGCGACGCAGGCCGAGGCGCGAGATCAGCGCCTGGTAGCGCTCTTCTTCGCGGCTCTTCAGGTAGTCGAGAAGGCGACGACGCTGCGAGACCATCTTGAGAAGGCCGCGCCGCGAGTGGTTGTCCTTCTTGTGGCCCTTGAAGTGCTCGGTCAGGTTGGCGATGCGCTCGGAAAGCAGGGCAACCTGCACTTCCGGCGAACCAGTATCGCCTTCCTTGGTCGCGTATTCCTTCAGGAGCTCGGACTTGCGCTCAGGCGTAATCGACATCGTCTTTCCTTTCGATTTCGGAGAGATGGGTCACCCGGTGCCGGGATGTCGTCCAGCGCGGGTCGGGAATATGCGGCCGGCCGTCAATAGCGGACCGCGCGCCGCATATATTGCATTTTGCGCCGGAACGCCAGCCCGGAGCGGGTGGCGCCCGGCGTGCCAAGGCTCAGCGCCCGCCGAAGACGCGCCGTGGATGGAAGGATCCCTGCTCGATCGAGCCGATGGCGAGGAGCCGGCCCTGCCCGATCGCGAAGGCTTCCTCGCAGAAGGCCGGCGCGTCGCGCCCCCGCAGAAGGACCGGATTGCCGGACAGGACCCGCGCGGACTGGTCGTCGCTCAAATTGACCTCGTACAGGTCTCCCAGCGCCGCGGCGGCATCGAGGAGATAGTCGTCGAGTGCGTCGAAACGGACCACCCGGGGGCGGGCGCCGGCCTCGGTCGCGTCCGGATCCACCTCTTCGCGCCCTTCGTCGGCAGCCGCTTCGAGCTCCTCGAACGTGATCATGTCCTCTTCCGGGAAGGAGCCGACCGACAGGCGGCGCAGTTCGATGATGTGGCCGAAGCAGCCGAGATCACGCCCCATGTCGCGCGCGAGCGAGCGCACATAGGTGCCCTTGCCGCAGGTCGCCTCGAAGACGGTGGTGCGCTCGTCGGGCGTCGCCACGATGTCGAGCCGGTGGACCGTCACACTGCGCGCCGCGATGTCCACCGCCTCGCCCCCGCGTGCCAGGTCGTAGGCGCGCTCGCCATCGATCTTGATGGCCGAATATTGCGGCGGCACCTGGCTGATCTCGCCCCGGTAGCGCGTCATCACTTCGGCCAGCGCCGCGGCGCTCGGCACCAGGTCCGAACTGCGCGTCACCGGGCCTTCGGTATCGTCGGTCGTGGTTTCCGCACCCCAGCGGATGGTGAAGCGGTAAATCTTCTCACCGTCCATCACATAGGGAACGGTCTTGGTCGCATCGCCGAGCGCGATGGGCAGCATGCCGGATGCCAGAGGATCCAGCGTACCGGCATGGCCGGCCTTCTGCGCGAAATAGAGCCGCTTGACGCGGGCGACGGCGTCCGTCGACCCCATGCCCTTCGGCTTGTCGAGGATCAGCCAGCCCGAGATGGGGCGGCCCTTCGGCTTGCCACGGCGCGCCATCAGCGGGTCTCCCCGCTCGTGCCGTCCGCGGGGCCCTCGCCATCCGCCTCGTCATCCTCGGGCGCAAGGTCCCGCGCCACTTCGGGCGAGCGCAGCAACGCATCGATCCGGGCGTAATTGTCGAAGCTTTCATCGCCCCGGAAGCGGATTTCCGGCATGTACTTCATCTGCCGCAGCGCCGGCGAGAGCCGCCCGCGCAGGAACTTCCGGTTGCGGTTCAGCGCCTCGACGAAGGGGTCGACGTCGCCCTGCCCGAGCACCGTGACATAGGCGGTTCCCAGCTTCAGGTCCGGAGTCATCCGGACCTCGGTCACGGAAATGACGGCGCGCTCCAGGATGGGATCCTGGATTTCGCCGCGCTGAAGGATTTCCGTGAGCGCGTGGCGGACCTTCTCGCCGACGCTGAGCTGGCGCTGCGAAGGCGCCTTGGAGGGATTGGGGGTGCGGACCATCTCTTACTTTTCAGCCTGCAAGTCATACACATGTGCGGCAACGCCGCCCCTTCGAGGGAGCGATCGGCCGCGCGGAACACTCAAATCGTCAGCCCGGTCGCGCGCCCTCCAAGAGGGCTGGCGCAAAGCGGGAGAAGGGGTGCGGTTCGACCGCGGGAAGACACCGTCGGCCCGGCTCGGACGGGGCGTCGGCACTTATGCAAACAGCCTTCGGCGCACACGATACGGGCGCAAACGGCAGTGAGCGCAAACGCCATGGGGCCGCCCTGTCGGGCAGCCCCATGCCTCTCGGGTCAGAGCGAGCGTGCCACGTGTTCGACGCGGAAGCACTCGATCGTATCGCCCTGGCGGATATCGTCGTAGCGCTCGAAGGCCATGCCGCATTCCTGGCCGCCCGGCACTTCGGACACTTCGTCCTTGAAGCGCTTGAGCGTGGAGAGCTTGCCCTCGTGAATGACGACGCCGTCGCGGATCAGGCGCACACCCGCGCCGCGCTCGACCTTGCCTTCGGTAACGCGGCAACCCGCGACCTTGCCGACCTTGGTGATGTGGAAGACCTCGAGGATCTCCGCATTGCCGAGGAAGGTCTCGCGACGCTCCGGCGACAGGAGGCCGGACATGGCCTGCTTCACGTCATCCACCAGGTCGTAGATGATGTTGTAGTAGCGGATCTCGATGCCTTCGCGCTCGGCCGCCTGACGGGCTTGCGCATTGGCACGCACGTTGAAGCCGATGATCGCCGCGTTGGAGGCGGCGGCCAGCGCCACATCCGACTCGGTGATGGCGCCGGCGCCCGAATGGACGATCCGGGCGGCAACCTCGTCGGTGCCGAGCTTGTCCAGGGACACGCCGATCGCCTCGACCGAGCCCTGCACGTCGCCCTTGATCAGGAGCGGGAACTCCTTGAGGCCCGTGGACTGGAGCTGGCTCATCATCTGCTCGAGCGAGCCGCGCTGCCCGGCCGACTTGGCGACGGCCTTCTCACGCGCCAGGCGCTGGCGGTACTCGGCGATCTCGCGGGCCTTGGCCTCGCTCTGGACGACGGCGAAGCGATCGCCGGCACCAGGCGTGCCCTGCATGCCCAGGACCTCGACCGGCATGGACGGGCCGGCTTCCTTGAGCTGGCGGCCCATATCGTCCACCAGCGCACGGACCTTGCCCCACTCGTTGCCGGCGACGATGATGTCGCCCGTCTTGAGCGTGCCGGCCTGGACCAGCACGGTCGCGACCGGACCGCGCCCGCGGTCGAGCTGAGCTTCGATGACCACGCCCTCGGCCGTCCGCTCCGGATCGGCCTTCAGTTCGAGGATTTCGGACTGCAGGAGCACCGCGTCGAGCAGCTTGTCCAGATTGGTGCCGGCCTTGGCCGAAACCTCGACGTCGAGAACCTCGCCGCCCATCGATTCCACGAAGACCTCGTGCTGCAGGAGGCCCGTGCGGACCTTCTGCGCATCGGCGCCCGGCTTGTCGATCTTGTTGATCGCCACGATGATCGGCACGCCGGCAGCCTTGGCATGGCTGATCGACTCGATCGTCTGCGGCATGACACTGTCATCGGCCGCCACGACCAGGATCGCGATGTCGGTCGCCTGGGCGCCGCGGGCACGCATGGCCGAGAAGGCCTCGTGGCCCGGCGTGTCGATGAAGGTGATCTTCTGGCCCGCATGATCGACCTGGTAGGCGCCGATATGCTGGGTGATGCCACCGGCCTCGCCCGAGACGACGCTCGTCTTGCGGATGGCGTCGAGCAGCGAGGTCTTGCCGTGATCGACATGGCCCATGATCGTGACGACGGGCGGGCGGGACTGCAACTTCTCCGGGTTGTCGGCGACGTTGAAGAAGCCCTGCTCGACGTCCGATTCCGCCACGCGGCGCACCGTATGGCCGAATTCGCCGGCGATGAGCTCGGCCAGATCGGCGTCGATGACGTCGCCCGGCTTGAGCATCTGACCCTGCTGCATCAGGAACTTGATGACATCCACGGCTCGCTCCGACATGCGGTTGGCGAGTTCCTGGATGGTGATCGTCTCGGGAATAATCACTTCTCTCGAAATCTTCTCTCGCGTCTGCGCCTGCTGCGAGCGCTTGAACTTCTCCTGCCGGCGGCGCATCGACGACAGGGAGCGGCCGCGCGAATCCTCGTCCGACAGGGCACGATCCAGGTTGACGCGGCCGGGGCGGCGATCGTCGCCGACACGCGCACGGGCCGGCTTGGCGGGCTCGGCGGTGGCGCCGCGACGGCGCACGCCGGCCTTGTTGGCGGCCTCTTCCTCGTCGGCCGTGCGGCGGCTTCCGCGTGACAGGTCGCTGCGGCCGGCCGGGCGCAGGCCCAGGCCGTCGTCGACCGGCGGCGGGCCGGGAATGATCGGCTCGGCCACGGCCGCGCCCGTCCGCTTCTGGGGCCGCGCCTGGGCACGGCGGGCGGCGTCTTCCTCGGCCTTGCGGCGGGCTGCGGCTTCCAGCTCGACACGGGCGGCCTCTTCGGCCTGCCGGCGCTCGCTTTCTTCCATCTCGGCCCGGCGGCGCCCGTCCTCGGCGACGCGGCGCGCCTCCTGCTCCTGGAACAGGCGACGGTCCTCGACCTCACGCTGGCGCGCCAGTTCGAGCGCCCGCTTGCGGGCGTCCATTTCCTTGGAGGACAGGTCCGACAGGACGGCGCCACGCGGCTGGCGCGCGCCGGGGGCCGAGGCGTTGTTGCCACGGCCAGCATCCCGGCCACCGGGGCCGCTGCGCCCTGGTGCACCCGGACGGCCGTTATTGGCTGTGTTGTTGCGCTGGCCGGCCGGGCCGGCAGCGCCCGGACGGTGCTGCGGGGCCCCCTGGCCATGGCGCTGCTGCGGCGCGGGGCCGCGGGCCGGCGCTGCCGGTGCCGCGCTCTGCGGGGCGGCCGGACGCGGCGCCGCAGGTGCGGGTGTCGCCGTCGGGGCGACGGTTGCCGTCGGCGCGGCCGATACGGCCGGTGCGGGTGCTGCAGGCGTCAGGACGGGAGTCTCCGGTGCTACTTCTACGGGTTGGGGTGCCGGGGCAGCGGCAGCCGCAGCGGCT
Source organism: Aureimonas frigidaquae (assembly GCF_001463905.1). Taxonomy (GTDB): domain Bacteria; phylum Pseudomonadota; class Alphaproteobacteria; order Rhizobiales; family Rhizobiaceae; genus Aureimonas; species Aureimonas frigidaquae. The sequence goes on along the minus strand of NZ_BBWR01000006.1, from coordinate 15,640 downwards.
TCGGCAGCACGGGCCGCATCAGCCTGCGCCTTTTCGTCGCTCAGGCGCTGTTCTTCGCGGCGCAAGGCTTCCTGGGCTTGCGCCTGGGCAGCAGCCTGAACCTCGGCCTGGCGCTGGGCTTCCTCGGCGCTGGCGCGGTCACGCGCATCCTGCTCCGCCTGGGCGTTGGCCAGGGCTTGCGCCTGGGCCGGCGTCAGGCTGCGCGCGGCGCCGGCGGCGTCGCCCGGCCGCACGTCCTCCGGCTTAGAGAATTTGCGCTTCTTGGTTTCGACGACGACATTCTTCGTACGGCCATGCGAGAAATTCTGCCGCACGGTGGCCTGCTGGACCCCGCCTGGCTTGATGGACAGAGTCTTCTTGCTGTTGACGCTCAGCGTCTTGTCGTCGCCGGATTTCGTGTCGCTCATTTACGCTTCCGCTTCCTGCGCGGGGGTCGTCCCACGCCTATCGTCCGTGCCGCAAGGATTGCTGGAATGCCCTGCATGTTCATCTGGCCCGCAAGCCCCCGATGCATGGTCACGCATCGGCAGGTCCGAGCCGCTGGGGTCTTCACCCCGAAATTTCGCAAGCGCCCTCAGCCGCTTCACGCAAGCTGCACCCGCATCACCGGCGAGAACGGCAGCATGTATCACATGAACCCCACCCAGTGCCAAACCCAATTCGTCCGAGGTGAACGAACGGAAGATCGGCACACGGGATTCGTCCCGTCCGAGCGCAGCGGCCGTCGCGGCGCCCGACAGCTTGCGCAAGCCGTCGGCGGCGCCATCGCTGGCGTGCAGCGCGGCGAGCGCCCGGCCGGATCGCAAGGCCGCCTCCACTTTGGCGGAGCCGGTCACGAGCTGGCCCGCCTTGCGGGCAAGGCCCAGCGCGCCGAGCACCGAACGGGCCATCTGCCCGTCCACCTGGGCCGGCAGGTCCGGCCCGGCGATGACGTCGCGCTTGAAGGCGCGGCGGAAGAGGTTCTTGCGAACCGCCTCCTCGATCGCCGTGCGCCGCGCTTCGACATGCGCGCCGCGCCCCGGCAGGCGGCGGCGCAAATCGGCCACCACCGCACCGTCCGGCCCGGTCACGAAGCGGATCAGCTCCTCCGGCGGCAATTCGGCCCGCGAGAGGATGCACATGCGATCGTTCAACTGTGCCTCCGTCATCTCACCTGCCCCTTATTGTCCGGTCGTACCATCCGCGCATTCGGTCCGCGCCCTTCCGGGCGGGCGTGTCAGGCTTCCGCCTCCTCGCTTTCGTCAGCCGCCAGGTCCTCTTCGCTCACCCAGCCCGCCTTGATGCGAGCCTGCATGATCATGGCCTCGGCATCCACGCGGCTGACCTCGAAAGCCGACAGCGCCCCGGTGAAACGCTTGGTCTCGCCGTCCTTGCGCTCGGTCCAGCCGACCAGGTCGTCCGCCGCGCAACCCGCGAAATCCTCGAGCGTCTTGACGTCGTCTTCGCCGAGGGCCACCAGCATCGGCGTGGTCAGGCCCTCGATCTCCCGCAGCTCGTCCGAGACGCCGAGCTCCCGGCGCCGCGCATCCAGCTCGGCCTCCCGCTGGTCGAGATATTCGCGGGCGCGGTTCTGGATCTCGCCGGCGGTGTCGTCATCGAAGCCCTCGATCGACGAGACTTCGTCCAGATCAACATACGCCACTTCCTCGACAGAGGAAAACCCTTCGGACGCCAAAAGCTGGCCGACCATCTCGTCCACGTTCAGCGCCTCCATGAAGAGGGCGGAGCGTTCGACGAATTCCTTCTGGCGGCGCTCGGATTCTTCCTGCTCGGTCAGGATGTCGATATCCCAGCCGGTCAGCTGCGACGCCAGGCGGACATTCTGGCCGCGACGGCCGATCGCCAGAGACAATTGGTCATCGGGAACGACGACTTCAATGCGCTCGGCGTCCTCATCGAGCACCACCTTGGCGACTTCCGCCGGCTGCAGGGCATTGACGAGGAAGGATGCGGCATCCGGCGACCAGGGGATGATGTCGATCTTTTCGCCCTGCAACTCGCCCACCACGGCCTGCACGCGCGAGCCGCGCATGCCGACGCAGGCGCCGACCGGGTCGATCGAGGAATCGCGCGAGACGACGGCGATCTTGGCGCGCGAGCCCGGATCACGGGCAACGGACTTGATCTCGATGATGCCGTCGTAGATTTCCGGCACTTCCATGGTGAAAAGCTTGGCCATGAACTGCGGATGCGTGCGCGACAGGAAGATCTGCGGCCCGCGCTGCTCGCGCCGCACGTCGTAGACATAGGCCCGGACGCGGTCGCCATAGTTGAAGATTTCCCGGGGGATCTGCTCGTCGCGGCGGATGATGCCTTCGCCCTTGCCCAGATCCACGATCACATTGCCGTATTCGACGCGCTTCACGGTCCCGTTGACGATCTCGCCCACGCGGTCCTTGAATTCGTCGAACTGCTTGTCGCGCTCGGCCTCACGAACCTTCTGGACGATGACCTGCTTGGCCGATTGCGCCGCGATGCGGCCGAATTCCATCGGGGGGAGCTGCTCGGCGATGAAGTCGCCCGGCTCGGCGTCCGGGTTCTTGTCGCGCGCCAGGTCCAGATAGATCTGGGTCGCCGGATCCTCGACGTCCTCGACGACCTCCAGGAGCCGCTGCAGCTTGATTTCGCCGGTGCGCGAATTGATGTCGACCCGGATGTTCGTCTCCTGGCCGTAGCGGGCACGGGCCGCCTTCTGGATGGCGTCGGCCATGGCCGCGATCACGATCTCCCGATCGATCGACTTTTCCCGCGCCACGGCATCCGCGATCTGCAGAAGCTCGAGCCTGTTCGCACTGACTGCCATGTGTGTCTTCTCCTGTTCGCGGACGGAGCCTCCAGCCCCACGACCGCGCCGCATCCTCGCGGCCATCGAGGCGCGGGCATAGCCGCGCCGGCCGTCGTCTTTCAAAATAACCCCGTCCGCACCGGACGGGCATCGGGCCGCCTCAGGCGGCCGCATCTCCGTCGTCCGCGCCGTCCTGCGCATCGGGGCCGGCACGGCCCTTGCGGGCCATCTTATCGGCCTTCAACGACGCTTCGATGAGGTCGTCCGTCAGGATCAGCCGGGCCTCGCCGATGGCATCGAAGGGGATCTCCACCGTCGCATCCTCGCCATAGGCCGGCTGGTCGCGATCGATCCGGATGCCATCGGCCATCACCTCGACGACACGGCCCCGGAAGCGCTTGCGCGCGCCGATCAGCCGGCTGGTTTCCAGCTTCATGAGATGGCCGGCCCAGCTTTCGAAATCGGAGCGCCGCACCAGCGGCCGATCGATGCCCGGCGACGAGACTTCGAGATGATAGGCCTTGTCCAGCGGATCCTCGACATCGAGAACGGGCGAGATGGCGCGGCTGACGGCCTCGCAATCCTCGACCGCCATGGTGCCGTCCGGGCGCTCGGCCATGATCTGCAGGGTTGCGCCGTTCATGCCCGAATAGCGCACGCGCACGAGCCTGTATCCGAGCTGGCCGATCACGGGTTCGACGATGTCGGCCACCCGTGCCTCCAAACCCTCTTCCCTGATGATGCGCGTGTCTTCGCTCACGAAGTCTCCGGTCGTCTGCGCCGGCCGGGACCCTGCCCGGCGGCTGATCGTGCGCTGGCCCGAAAGCCCTGGCGCCATGAACTGCGAGCCTGTGCTCATTAACAAAAAAGAGCGGGACCGGAAGGACCCACTCTCACGAACACATCGCAGAGAATTTGAGGCCGGTATACGCGTTCCCGGCGCTCAGTTCAAGCCCAAGGGGCGCGTCTTGGGGCCCATCGGCGGCAGGCCACAGGCCGATCAGAGGCCGATCAGGACCCGACCGCGCCATCGACGCGCCGGAATGTCAGATAGGCAGGGCGCCGCCCTTCCGCCATGGCCTTGGCTTCGTAACGCGTACCCGGCCATGCGTCATAGGGCGTATGCCAGTCGGCCGCCCGCCGCGCCGGCCACGCGAAGGCGGGGTGCGCGTCGATATGCGCCAGCGTCCAGTTGACATAGGTATCGATGTCCGACGCGAAGCGGAACAGGCCGCCGGGCTTCAGGACGCGCGCGAAGCGATCCATGTTGCGCACATTCACGAAGCGGCGCTTGAAGTGCCGCTTCTTCGGCCAGGGATCGGGGTAGAAGAGATCGATTCCCGCCAGGCTGGCATCGGGCAACCAATCCAGGACACGCGTCGCATCGTCCCCGTAGAGGAGGAGATTGTCGAGCGGCGCCTGTTCCAGCCCCGCCAGCATCTTGGCCATACCGTTGACGAAGGGCTCGACGCCGATGAAACCGGTGCCGGGGTGGCGTGTCGCCTCGTGGCGCAGGTGCTCGCCGCCGCCGAAGCCGATCTCCAGCCGGACCTGATCGACCGGCACGGGAAACAGCGATGCCAGGGACGCCGGCGGCGGCGCCTGCAACGGCAGGGCGCGCTGCGGAAGCCGTTCGGCCAACAGCATCGCCTGCCAGTCGCTTAAGGTCTTGCCCTTGTGGCGGCCGAAGAAGTTCTCCCGCGACCGCTTCGGATGGTCCGACACTACGCCGTGACGGCGGCGACGGCAGCCTTGAGCCGCGGCGCCAGATCCGTCTTCTCCCAGGAGAAGGAACCGTCACGGCCGGCCTTGCGGCCGAAATGGCCGTAGGCGCTGGTGCGGGCGTAGATCGGACGGGCAAGCTGCAGATGCTCGCGAATGCCGCGCGGGGTCAGCGACATGACCTGCCGGATCGCCTTTTCCAGGACGTCCTCGCCCACCTTTCCGGTGCCGTGCAGATCGACATAGATCGATACGGGCTCGGCGACGCCGATGGCATAGGAAAGCTGAATGGTGCAGCGCTCGGCCAGCTTGGCCGCCACGACATTCTTGGCCAGGTAGCGCGCGGCATAGGCGGCCGAGCGGTCCACCTTGGTCGGATCCTTGCCGGAAAAGGCGCCGCCGCCATGCGGCGCGGCGCCGCCATAGGTATCCACGATGATCTTGCGGCCGGTCAGGCCGGCGTCGCCGTCCGGGCCGCCGATCACGAATTTGCCCGTCGGATTGACGTGCCACACGCAATCCTCCGCGATCGGAAGCTCCGCCGTCGCTTCGCGGACCAGCGGCTCGACGATCCGCCGGACATCCTCGGAGGTGAGCGACTCGTCGAAATGCTGCGTGGACAGGACGATGGAGGAAATTTCACTCGGCTTGCCGTCGCGGTAGCGCACGGTCACCTGAGTCTTGGCATCGGGACCGAGCTTGCCGGCATCCCCCTCGCCCGCCTTGCGGGCCTGGGCCAGCCGCTCCAGAATCTTGTGCGAATAGTAGATTGGCGCCGGCATCAGCTCCGACGTCTCGCGGCAGGCATAGCCGAACATGATTCCCTGGTCGCCGGCGCCCTCGCTTGCCTTGTTGCCGGCGTCGACACCCTGCGCGATATCAGCCGACTGGGCGTGCAGGAGCACGTCGATCTTGACCTTCTTCCAGTGGAAGCCGTCCTGCTCGTAGCCGATGTTGCGGATGGCGCGACGGGCGGCCGAGCGGACCTTGGAGCGGATCTGCTTCTCGTCCAGGGAGCAGCGGACCTCTCCTGCGATGATGACCCGGTTGGTCGTCGCGAGCGTTTCACAGGCGACCCGGACGGAGCCCGGGTCCATGTCCATCTTGCGGGCTTCGCGGAAGAACAGATCAACGATCTCGTCCGAGATACGGTCGCAGATTTTGTCCGGATGACCTTCCGACACGCTTTCGGAGGTGAAGAGATACTCGCTGCGCTGCATGAATGCCAAACCTTGCCGATGCCGTTCCCGACCAGCCCCGATTGGCTGGAAGCGGCCGACTGGAAACCGACCCCAAACTTGAAGCGTGCTCCGGCCTTCTTGCTAGAAGTACCGGAGCCCGTTGGGGGTTTGGCGACCAGAATGTCTGGCGTCAAGAAGAAAACACCCGCGGCCGATTGAATGGCCGTTCAGGCGCTATTGGCGAAAGTTGCGCTTCTGCTTGCGATCGGCACTGGCCAGCGTATCGGCGAGGTCGAGGAGCATGCGCCGGACATTCGGATCGCCCACATCGCGGAAACGGTCCAGGAGACGCGCTTCGTCGGCCGACAGGGTTTCCGATCCGATCCAGCCGGCGCCCTCACCTTCCTGCATTCCGTCCGGCGTGGGTGCAACGGCCGGCACGCCCTCGAAGAAGCGCATCAGCGGAACTTCGAGCACGCGGGCGATGTCGCACAGACGGCCGACGGTGATGCGGTTGGTCGCGTTCTCGTATTTCTGGACCTGCTGGAAGGTGATGCCAAGGCGGTCACCGAGCCATTCGCGGCTGACCCTAGCACGCATTCGGATGGCCTGGATCTGACGTCCGACGATGATATCGGCCTCGTCCGGCTTCTTCTTGTTGACGCGCTGCTCTGTCAGAGACGCTGCTTGTGCCTGCACACTCATTCCCGCCGACCCTTCTTCCGTCCCGGAATGTTTCACCATTACAATATCAATCCTACATATAAATGCTTTTCTTTATAGGAATTTCTATCGCTCAATTTTCTACAACCGTCAATGGCGTGCTCGGCAATTATCGACGAATGAACATTAGGGCGGCCCCAAGGGCTCCGAGAATGATGGCCAGGGGCCAGTTTCCGAAGCGCGCGAAGGGCGTCGGCGCCGTGGCCGGCGGCAGGTGAGCCTCAACGATTCCCCGTGCCCCGAGGGGCAGGGCCGCCACCGGCCGGCCCGCCGCATCGTTGACGGTCGAGATGCCGGTATTGGCGGCGCGCACCAGCGGCAGGCCCACCGCCACGGCGCTCAGCGCGGCATGGCGCAGATGCTGGTGCGGACCGGGTGTGTTGCCGTACCAGGCATCGTTGGTCACGTTGACGATGAGGTCCATATCCGGCGTCCGGACGATTTCGTCCGGAAAGATCGCCTCGTAGCAGATGAGCGGCAGGAAGACGGGCCAGTCTTCGCCCGGGCCACCAGGTTGACCGGCGCGCCGTGCATCCGCCGCACTGAAACCGCCCGGCATCTGCGTGAGCTGTGTAATGCCCAGCCGTTCGAGCCACGCCTGGAACGGCAGATACTCGCCGAAGGGGACGAGATGCAGCTTGTCGAACCGGTCTTCGATCCGCCCGTCCGGCCCGATGGCGAGGATCGCGTTGAAATAGGCGGGCTCGCCGGTCCCACGTTCCTCGATCCGCGCCGCGCCGGCCAGGAGCATGTCGTCTGGCCCGAGCCGCTGCGCGACGGCCGCCACGACGGGCGATTCGTCGGAGATCAGGTAGGGAAAGCTGGATTCCGGCCACAGGACCAGCCGGCGCTCGCCGGCGACCGCTCCCTGCGCCGTCATGTCGGACAGGAGATCCAGGATACGCCGTGCTTCCGACGGGTCCCACTTCTGGCTCTGGTCGATGGCGGGCTGCACGATGCTGATCCGCACCGCGCCCGGTGGCGCAGCCTGCGGCACGGTCGCAAGCCGGACGGCGCCATAGCCCAGATGCACCGCCGCCAGGAGCCCCGCCAGCGCCAGGACCGGGACGCGCCGGTCCGTCGCCGTCAGGAACAAAGCTGGCACGCAGAAGAGCACGACGCCCAGGAATGTCAGACCGTGCAGGCCCCAGAGCGCTGCCGACTGCATCAGAAGGGGCGTCGGCGCGGCCAGCATGCCGAGCGCGTTCCAGGTAAAGCCGGTGAAGAGCCAGGCGCGCAGCCATTCGGCAAGGGTAAAGGCCAGCGCCAGAATCAGGATGCGTTCGGCACCCTGCGACCAGGCCCGCCGCGCCAGGAGGAACGCCGCGCCATAATACACGGCCAGGACCGCCGGCAGGCCGAAGACGGCCAGTGGCAGCGCCCACCAGAAGGTCGCGGCGTCAACGAGAATCGCCGCCCCGAGCCACCACAGCCCGCCGACGAAATAGCCGAAGCCGAAGCACCAGCCGGTCCGGAACGCTGCACGCCCCCCCTCGCCGCGCCGGACCATCCCGTCCAGCATGAGAACGAGGACCGGAAACGCCAGGAAGCCGACGATGGCGAGATCGTAGGGCGCAAGCCCGAATGTCAGGAGAAACCCGCTCGCCGCGGCGATCAGGGCGCGTCGCCAACCGACGGCCGCGCCCGGATTCCAGCGATGAACGGCCTTTCGCAGGCTCAAGCCTGGGCCGCGAGCGGTCCCCGCTCCGGCTCGGCCTGCCGATGGATGCGCAGGCGGCGCACACGGCGCGAATCGGCCTCGAGAATTTCGAGCCGATAGCCGCCGATCACCTCGATGACCGCCCCTTCCGGCGGGATGTCGCCATATTCCAGGACGGCGAGCCCACCGATCGTGTCGGCTTCGTCGGCATAGGGCGCAACGTCGAAGTCCGGCCCCAGCCGGTCCCGCACATCGTAGAGGCCGGCGCGCGCATCCACCAGGAAACCGCCACCGTCTTCCGCCTCGATCAGGCGTTCCTCGTCGTCATGCTCGTCCTCGATGTCGCCGACGACGATCTCCAGGAGATCTTCCATCGAAACCAGGCCATCGGTGCCGCCATATTCATCGATGACGAGGGCAATCTGGATATGCGCCGATTTCATGCGCGTCAAAAGTTCGAGCGCCGGCATGGAGGGCGGAACGAACAGGACCTTGCGGATCAGCCCCAGCTCCGACAGCGGACGCTCGAGCGGAACGGCGGACAGGTCCAGCCGGTCGGCACTTTCACCCAGCGCGCACTCGGTCACATGGTCGATGACGTCGCGGATGTGGACCATGCCGCGCGGATCGTCCAGGCCTTCGCCATAGACGGGGAGCCGCGAATGGCCGCTCTGACGGAAGCGCAGCAGCAGGTCGTTCAGCGTGGCGCCGATCTCCACCGCCTCGATCTCGGAGCGGGGCACCATCGCATCCTCGACCCGCACCTCGTGCAGCCCCAGAATATTGTTGAGCATGGCCTGCTCTTCGCCGGTAAAGCCGGAGCTTTCCTCCGCCTCCGACAGCGCTTCCACGATCTTCTCGCGGAGCGGCAAGGGCACTTTCGGCCTCAGCAGAGAAAAGAATTGCTCGAAGATGCCCGGTTCCGACGATCTGCGCTCGTCGGGGCGCGGACTTCGGTCCTCGTTGCTCGCACTGTCGCCATAGGCGGCATCCGATGCCGCCTCATGCGCGCCGCCGGCAGTATCGCTGCCGTTCGGGTTCCTGGTCATTCCCTTATCCATGGTGTGTTCGACATGTCATGATGCCGGGTCCGCGCCGGCAAGAGCTTCAGAATCGGCGTATGGATCGGCAATTGCAAGGGTTGAAAGAATAGCGACCTCAAGCCGTTCCATTCTTTCGGCTGCCAGTGCCTCCTCGTGATCGTGCCCGAGAAGATGCAGCATCCCATGCACGAGAAGATGACGGAAGTGGTCCGTCAGCCTCTTGCCGTCGGCAATTGCTTCCCGTTCCAGGGTTTCCCGCGCCAGGACGAGATCGCCCAGCATGGGCGGCGGGCTGTCGCCCGGTGCGATCTGGACCAGCGGGAAGGACAGGATGTTGGTCGGTTTGTCCTTGGCCCGCCACGAAGCGTTCAGCGCGCGAACGGCCGCGTCGCCACTCAGCGTCACGCCGAGCTCGCCCGCATAGGCCGCGTCCAGTCCGGCACCGCGCGCCGCCGCGCCGATGGCCGCGCCGATCTGGTCGGCAGCGTCGGGCAGGAGGCGAAGCCATTCCGCGTCCTCGACGGTGAGGAGGATGTCGAGCCCGGGCGGATAGGCCGCGGGAAAGGCCGTCTCACTCATTGAGCCTGGCCGTCGGCGCCGGTCAGGCGCGCGCTCACATCGGCCTCATAGGCCTCGACGATGGCCTGGACGAGGCGGTGCCGCACGACATCCTTGGCCTCGAAGCGCACGGTGACGATGCCGCCCACGCCGTCCAGCACGCGCAGCGCCTCCACCAGGCCGGACTTCTGGCCGGGCGGCAGGTCGATCTGCGACGGATCGCCCGTCACCACCATGCGGGCATTCTCGCCCAGGCGGGTCAGGAACATCTTCATCTGCATGGTCGTGGTGTTCTGCGCCTCGTCCAGGATGACGGCGGCGTTGGCCAGGGTGCGCCCGCGCATGAAGGCCAGCGGCGCCACCTCGATGGCGCCGGCGGCCAAAGCCCGCTCCACTTTCTCGGCGGGCATCATGTCATAGAGCGCATCGTAGAGCGGGCGCAGATAGGGGTCGACCTTTTCCTTCATGTCGCCGGGCAGGAAGCCGAGCCGCTCGCCGGCCTCCACCGCCGGCCGCGACAGGATGATCCGCTCGACTTGCCCCCGCTCCAGAAGCTGCGCCGCATAGGCCACGGCAAGGTAGGTCTTGCCGGTGCCCGCCGGCCCGACGCCGAAGACGAGCTCGGCGCGCTCCATGGCGCGGATATAGGCATCCTGCGTCGGCGTGCGGGCATGGATGGTCTTGCGGCGGGTTCCGATCTGCGCCAGCGCCATGCGGCCCTTCTTTTCCAGGGTCGGCAGAACGAGCTGGTCATCCTGGGCGACCGCCATGCGGATGGCGCCCTCCACGTCGGACACCTGGATGTCGTTGCCGGACTGCAGGCGCTCATACAGAAGATCGAGGGCGCGGCGGGCCTGCTCGCATGCGGTGGGATCCCCCCGCAGTTCGAGCTGGTTGCCACGGGCCCGCGCATCAACGCCGAGCTTCTGCTCGATCAGGGCGACGTTCTCGTCGAACTTTCCGAACAGGGCCGCCGCCAGCCTGTTGTCGTCGAAGGTCAGCACGATATGGGCCATGTCCGATGCACCGGAAGCGGGTGACACGCCGCGCGCTGTTTTCATGCGATCTTCCTCAAATGGGGTTCGATCATCGGGGCATCCAGCGCTTCGGCGCCTTCCGCCATCAGGGAATTGGGCAGCGAGCGCGCGATCCGCACCCGGACGATATCGCCCACCTGCCCGGCTGCCGCCGGCACCACGACCGGCAGGAGGAAGGGCGAACGCCCCACCATCTGCCCGGCATGGCGCCCCGGCTTCTCGATCAGGACATCCGTATCACGGCCGGCAAAGCTCGTCTGGAAGGCGAGCTGCTGCTGCCGCAAAAGCGCCTGCAGCCGCTCGAGCCGCTCGGACTTGACGTCCTCCGGCACGTGATCGTCCAGCGCAGCGCCCGGCGTTCCGGGGCGCGGCGAATATTTGAAGGAATAGGCCTGCGCATAGCCCACCTGCCGGACGAGCGCGAGCGTATCCTCGAAGTCGGCCTCGGACTCGCCCGGGAAGCCGACGATGAAGTCTCCGGACAGGGCCAGATCCGGCCGCGCGCCGCGGATCCGATCGACCAGCCGGAGATAGTCCTCTGCCCGGTGCCGCCGGTTCATGGCCTTGAGGATGCGATCGGAGCCCGACTGCACCGGCAGGTGCAGATAGGGCATAAGCGCCGGCAGGTCCCGGTGCGCGGCGATCAGCGCGTCGTCCATGTCACGCGGGTGAGAGGTGGTGTAGCGCAGCCGCGCAATGCCCGGTATCGAGGCCAGCGCCTCCAGGAGCCCGGCCAGGCCGATCGGCCGCCCGGCGGCGTCCTCGCCGCTCCAGGCATTCACGTTCTGGCCGAGCAGCGTCAGCTCGCGCACACCGGCCGCGGCCAGCCGCTGCGCTTCCTCCAGGATCGGGCCGCGCGGCCGCGACACTTCCGCGCCGCGCGTATAGGGAACGACGCAGAAGGTGCAGAACTTGTCGCAGCCTTCCTGGACGGTCAGGAAGGCCGTCACGCCGCGCGCAGCGATCTGCCGCCGATCCTGGCGGGGCAGGTGATCGAACTTGTCTTCGACCGCGTAATCCGTATCCACGACCTTGTCGCCCCGGCTCACGCGGGCCAGCGCTTCCGGCAGGCGGTGATAGGTCTGCGGCCCGACGACGAGGTCCACCACCGGTGCGCGGGCGATGATCTCGGCGCCCTCGGCCTGCGCCACGCAGCCGGTGACGCCCACCTGCATGGTCTGGCCGCGCGCCTCGCGCTCGGATTTAAGCACGCGAATGCGCCCGAGCTCGGAATAGATCTTCTCGGCGGCCTTTTCGCGGATATGGCAGGTGTTGATCAGGACGAGGTCGGCCTCGTCCATCTGATCGGTCGGCTCGAAGCCGTCCTGCGCCAGGGCATCGCCCATGCGCTGGCTGTCATACACGTTCATCTGACAGCCATAGGTCTTGATGAAGACCTTGCGGCTGTTGCGCCCGGATGTCACGTCTTTCACTGTATCTGTCATTGATCCTTCCGGGACGCCGGCGATGCGGCCTCTGTAAGCAATATCGGACGGCGCGGGCCGGGGCGCAAGCGCCCACATGCGCGCAGCGGCCGGCCAGGGGCTTTCTCCACCGCGCCGTCGAGCGCGCGGGGCACTGCCGTCAACGCCCGTACAAGGCCGCTTCGAGCATCGCCCGCACCGCGCGCTCGCAGGTACGGGCCACCGCCTTGCGGTCGGACGCTGCGGTGAAGGCGATGGGCTGGCCGAAGCTGATCTCCACATCGATCGCCCCTTCGCGCACGAAGCGCAGAAGATGCGGCATCAGCGCGACATCGCCCGGCCAGGCCGCGAGGGGCCGTCCGTGGAAACCGAGCGGCAGGCCATGCGCCTGCGTATAGGCCACGGCCACGGGCTGGATCAAGACCGTGTCCTGTCCGCTGGCCGCCAGGGCCGCCTGCGCCGCGCCGAAGAGGGCAGTCTTGAAGGGCAGGACGCGGTTGCCGTCCGATGTCGTCCCCTCGGCAAAGAGGACCATCGCGTCGCCATCGGCCAGGCGGGCCGCGATGGTGTCGGCCTGCTGCCCCGTCTGCGAACGCGCCCGCCGCGCCACGAAGACGGTCCGCTGAAGCCTGGCCAGTGTGGCGAAGACGGGCCACTCGCCCACCTCCGACTTGGCGATGAAGCTCAAGGGCATGACCGAGCCGAGGGCCATGATATCGGCCCAGGACTGATGGTTGGCGGCGATCAGCAGCGGCCGGCCGGATGCGGGCGCGCCCCGCACCCGCACCCGCAAGCCGCACAGGCGCACCGCGATGCGGTGCCACAGATGCGGCAGACGGCGGGCCACCGGCCAGTTGCGCCGGATCGCCACATGCTGCATCGGCATGAGAATCAGCGTCATCAGGCCGAGGACCGACACCAGAAGGCACAGGCGCAGGCGGAAGATCATCCGCCGTTCAGCCCCGCAGGCTGCGCTTCAACACCAGCGCGCTGGTGCGCTGTCCGTCCGGCCCGGGGTAATAGGCCGGCCGACGGCCGACCTCTTCGAAGCGCAGCTTGCGGTAGAGCGCCAGAGCCGGCTGGTTCGTCTCGTCCACCTCGAGGAACAGTGCGAGCGCGCGTTCGGCATGCAGATGTTCGAGGACCCGGTCCATCAGGAGGCGGCCGATACCGCGGTTGCGGGCATGGCGGCTCACGGCGACGGTCAGGATTTCCGCCTCGTCCACCGTCAGGCGCGCCAGGACCAGCCCGTCGGGAAGCGGATGGCCGGGGCGCCGCGCGACGAAGCCGAAGGTGCCGGCCTGCGACAGGAGCGAGGTGAACTCGTCCTCGTCCCAGGCATGGGCAAAGGATTCGGCGTGGATGGAAGCGGCGGCGCGCAGATCCGCCTCGTCACCGAGCGGCGTGGCCACATAGCCCCGCCCCTGCCCGGAAAGCCCTTCCAGGAAGGCCAGCGACCAGTTCCAGGGGAGATACCAGTACATCGTCACGACTCCCGGCCAACGCGGCACGTGCCCCTTGCAATAGGACGAGTTTCAGGCGGATGGAAGGCTCGTCCGCACGATGCCGGGCACCGGCGTCTGCGGTTTGGCATCCGCCCCCCGCAGATAGAGCGGCGATACGGGGGGGCCGGGCTCGCGCATCGCCGCGATCGCGCCGATGGCGGAGAGCTGCGGCAGGCCTTCCGGGTCCTGCTCGGCAATGTGGAGGCCGTTCAGGAAGGGCCGGACCAGGGCCGCCCCCGTCCCCACCAGCTGGACGATGTCGTGACCGGCCAGAAGCTGCGAATCGGCCAGTTGTTCCGGCGGCAAGGCCTGCGGTGCGCCGACCGCGTGGCCTTGCGCATCGTAGAGCGCCAGAAAGACTTCGCCGCGCCGCGCATCCTGCACGGCGAGCACGGCCCCGCCCTGGCGCAGCCAGGGAAAGGCGAGTGCTTCCAGGACATTCACGCCGACGAGTGGCAGATCGAGCGCCAGCGCCAGCCCGCGCGCCGCCGCAACGCCCACACGAACACCCGTGAAGGAGCCGGGGCCGACCGTCACCGCGATCCGGCGCAGATCCGCATAGGCAAGCCCCGCGCCGGCCAGCGCCGCGTCCACCTGCCGCATCAGGATTTCGGAATGGCCCTTGCCGACGATCTCGTCTCGGACGGAGACGAGTTCCATGGCATCCATATCGTAGATGGCGGCGGCCGAACGCGCGGCCGCCGTATCGATCAGGAGGCATAGGCCCCTCGGGGATCCTCCCTCCCCGGGCAAGTCGTCGTTCACGCTGGTTCCAGCTCCCCTCCCCCGCGCCGTCCGTGTCAGGCGGCTTCGACCGCTTCCACCGCCTCGACCTCCGGCACGAAATGCCGCAGGAGGTTCTCGATGCCGTTCTTGAGCGTCGCCGTCGAGGACGGGCAACCGGCGCAGGCGCCGCGCATGTTCAGGAAGACGGTCCCGTCGCGGAAGCCGCGGAAGGTGATGTCACCGCCATCCTGTGCCACGGCCGGGCGCACGCGTGTTTCCAGAAGCTCCTTGATCGTGGCGACGAGGCTTTCGTCGCCCGGTTCGAAGAACTCCTCGCCCGAATCGGATGGCTGGCCGGCCGCACCGGCCGCGCCCGGGGCCATCACGGGCTGGCCCGACATGAAGTGTTCCATAATGCCGGCCAGGACGGCGGGCTTGAGATGCTGCCAGGCCGTCTCGTCGCGCGTCACGGTGATGAAGTCGTAGCCGAAGAAGACGCCGCTGACGCCATCGACCGCCATCAGCCGCGCGGCGAGCGGCGAGCGCGCGGCCGCGTCCTCGCTATCCAGGAATTCGGCGGTGCCGCTGTCCAAAACGACACGCCCAGGCAGGAACTTCAGCGTCTGCGGGTTGGGGGTGCTTTCGGTCTGGATGAACATGGGACGTGGATCCTTCGCAAATATCGCCTTGCATGTAGGCGCGGCGCCCTCGCCACGCAACCCGGCCGGCCGCTCAGCTCAGGCTCTCGATATCCTCGTCCGTCAGGCTTCCCGGCACGATCGTGACGGGAATGGCGTATCCCCCCGCCCGGCCCGAGACGGCCGAGACGAGTGGCCCCGGCCCGTCGCTGCTGTCGCCCGTGGCCAGGACCAGGATGGCGATCTCACGATCGGCTTCGATGAGCTTGTGGATTTCCTCTTCCGTCTTGCCTTCGCGCACCACGAGTTCGGGTTCGAGCCCGACCGTGGCGCGCAGATCCTCGGCAATGCGCGACAGGCGCGATTCCGCCTCCGCCGTCGCCTCCGCCCGCATGATCTTTTCCACGCCGATCCAGTGCTGGAACTCGTCCGGCTCGATGACGTAGAGGAAGACCGCCCCGCCGCCACTGGCCTTGGCGCGGCGCGCGGCGTAGGACGCGGCGCGCGTGCATTCGGGAGTCTCGTCGATGACGGCGAGGAACTTGCGTTTGCCGCCCTCGTGGCGGCCGATGCGTTTGGATACCATGTGGCGCAATCTGGCAGGCGGGCGACCCCGCCGCAAGCGGGGTGCGCTACGC
>NZ_BBWR01000005.1 GCF_001463905.1 Aureimonas frigidaquae | reverse complement strand
GGGCGACCCCGCCGCAAGCGGGGTGCGCTACGCCGTCCCGTCAGTCGTTCAACAGGCCCATGATGGCCTTGGTCTGTGCGATGGTTTCGGCCGCGATGGCGCGGGCCCGCTCGGCCCCGTCGCGCAGCACCGCGTCGATTCCGGCCGGATCGGCCAGGTGCTCGCGCATGCGCGCCGATACGGGCGACAGGCTGGCGACGGCCAGATCGGCCAGCGCCGGCTTGAACTCCGAGAACTGACGCCCCCCGAACTCCGCCAGCACCGCCTCCCGGCTTCGGCCGGCCAGGGCCGCATAGATGCCGACGAGATTGTCGGCCTCCGGCCGCCCGGCAAGGCCGGCAAGTTCGGAGGGCAGCCCGTCCGGATCGGTCTTGGCCTTGCGGATCTTCTTGGAGATCTGGTCCTCATCGTCCGTCAGGTTGATGCGGGACAGGTCGGACGGGTCGGACTTCGACATTTTCTTCGTGCCGTCGCGCAGGCTCATCACGCGCGTGGCCGGACCTTCGATGAGCGGCTCGGTCAGCGGGAAGAAGCCCTGGACCTCCTGCTCGCCCATGGTCATGGGCACGCCCAGGCCGCGCTCGGCGATCCGCGCCGCATAGTCGTGGTTGAACTTGGCGGCGATGTCGCGCGTCAGCTCCAGATGCTGCTTCTGGTCCTCCCCCACGGGCACGTGCGTCGCGCGGTAGGCCAGAATGTCCGCCGCCATGAGCGCGGGGTAGACATACAGCCCGGCGGAGGCGGCTTCGCGGTCCTTGCCGGCCTTGTCCTTGAACTGCGTCATGCGGTTGAGCCATCCGAGCCGCACCACGCAGTTGAACAGCCATGCCAGTTCCGCATGCTCGGGCACGCGGCTCTGGTTGAAGACGATATGCGCCTTGGCGTCGATCCCGGCGGCCAGGTAGGCGGCGGCCACCTCACGCGTGGCGGTTTCCAGCGCCGATGGGTCCTGGTAGACGGTGATGGCGTGCAGATCGACCACGCAGAAGATGCACGGATAGCTGTCCTGCAGCGCCACCCAGCGACGAACCGCGCCCAGATAATTGCCCAGATGCAGGTTGCCGCTCGGCTGGACGCCGGAGAACACCCGTTGCGTGAAATCTGCCATATCGCCTTGCCCCATGCTTGACGGCCGTCTTATTGCCCGCCGCGCGCGCGCGATCAAGCGCCGCGACGGCCGGCGCGCAGCTTGAGAATGCGGAAGACCATGGCCCTGTCGGCAGCGCCCGTCACGAGCGCCGCCCCGAAATAGGCGATCATCGCCAGGGTGATCAGGGCGATCAGCCCCCCGATCTGCCCCAATGTTCCATGCGTCTGCGCAAAGGCCCGCGCATAGGGCATGGCAAAAAGAATGACCGCGCCCATGATCAGGGACGAGACCAGAAGCATGGCGCATCGGCGCAGGAGCGCCCGATCCACCACCCAATGGCCGCGTGCATAGAGCCCATGGAACAGGAGCAGCGCGTTCATCCAGCCCGCCAGCGTTGTGGCCATGGCGATTCCGCGTTCGGCCAGGAGGAAGAACAGCGCCACCGACAGGACGGTGTTCACGATGGCGGAGGCGAGCGTGACGAACATGGGCCGGCGCGTATCCTCCCGCGCGAAGTAGCCGGGCGAGAAGACGCGGATCAGGACGAAGGCCGGCAGGCCGAGCGCATAGATGCCGAGCACCGCGGCGACTGCGCGCGTCGTGTCCGGCCCGAAGGCGCCGCGCTCATAGATCAGCCGCACGATGGGCTCGGGCATAATGAACAGCGCCACCGCCGCCGGCAGGGTCAGGAACAGCGCGAATTCGAGGCTCCGGTTCTGGGTGTGCTGCGCCTCGGCGATGCGCCCGCCCTTCAGGGCGCGGGACAGTTCGGGCAGAAGCACGACGCCGATCGCCACGCCGACCATGCCGAGCGGCAGTTGGTAGGGCCTGTCGGCATAGGTCAGGATCGACACGGCCCCCTCCTTGAAGGAGGCGACGGCCTGCCCGACGAAGAGGTTGATCTGCGTGATGCCGCCGATCAGTGCCGCCGGCCCCGCCAGGACCAGCAGGCGCTTGAGGCCTGGCGTCCAGCGCGGCCGCTGCAGCCCGAGCGAGAAGCCCGCCATCCGCATGGCAATGGCAACCATGGCAAACTGCGCCACGCCGGCCGCCAGCACGCCCCAGCTCATCATGAAGCCGAGCATGCGCGTATCCTCTTGCCTCCAGAGGCACCAGGCCAGGATGGCGATGAGGAAGAGGTTCAGGAGCGCCGGCGCGGCCGCCGCGGCGAAGAAGCGCCGATAGGCGTTCAGGATGCCGCCGATCATCGCCACGAGCGACATGGAGGCGAGATAAGGGAACATGATGCGCGAGAAGGTGACTGTGATGTCGAACCGCTCGGCGCAGCTCAGCGCCTGCGGCAGCGCCGCCTCGTCGATGCACAGGTTGAGCCCGGGCGCGATGATGGTGCGCACCAGGAAGGGCATGAAGATGATGGCCGGCACCGTCAGCGCAAAGAGGACCAGCGTCAGCGTGGAAAAGATTTCCGTGGCGAAGCGGCGGGCCCCCGCTTCGCCCTCCTGTTCCAGCGCGCGGGAGAAGAGGGGAACGAAGGCCGAGTTGAGCGCCCCTTCGGCAAAGAAGCGGCGGAAGAGGTTCGGGAAGCGGAAGGCGAGGTTGAAGGCGTCGGCAACGGGGCTGACCCCGAGCGCCGAGGCCATCATCATCTCGCGCGCGAAGCCGAAGATGCGCGATATGAGCGTCGCCCCGCCGACGGTCGCGAATTTCGAGATCAGGCTCACGCGCGTGCCAATCCCTGCGCGATGGAGCTGCGCGCCGCACCGACGGAGGATATCTCGCCCTCGGCGCTTTCCAGGACGGACAGGAGCCTGCGCTCGATGCGCTCCATGCGGTTTTCGCCGGTGATCTTCATGCCGATCAGGTCGGTGACGTAAAAGACGTCGACGGCCTTCTCGCCGTAGGTGGAGATGTGCGCGGAGCGAATATCGAGATTGAGGTCCGACATGGCGCCCGTCAGGTCGCAGAGCAGACCCGGCCGGTCCAGCCCCTCCACCTCGATCACCGTCAGCGCGTTGGAGAGCCGATTGTCGATGCGCACCTGCGGCATGACGGCAAAGGTGGACAGGTCCCGGCTGCGGCGGCGGGCCAGCATGGTGGGCATGGCTTCCTGGCCGCCGAGCAGATCCTGGATGTTGCGCACGATCCGCTTGGCGCGCCGATGCTCGTCCTCGTCGTCCGCGAACTCGCGCGTGACGGTGACGATGTCGAGCGCCCGTCCGTCCGTCATGGTGAAGACCTGCGCATCGGCGATGTTGGCCCCCGCCGCCGCGCAGCCCCCCGTGATGATGGACAGGAGGCGCGGATGGTCCGGCGCGATCACGATGATCTCGGTTATGGCGTGGAAACGGTCCGTGCGGATGGTGGTGGCCAGCGCCGCCTTGTCGCTGGACCGGATGAACTCCGCCAGCCGGACCTGATCGTCCAGCGGCACGGTCAGGAAGTAGTTGTCGTAATGAATATCGAGTGCCGCCCGGCGGTCGGCCTCCGGCCAGTCGGCAAGCCGCGCTTCCAGCTCACGGCGCGCCAGCGCCACGCGGTTGGAGCGCGACATCTGCGTGAAGCCGCCCGTCAGGACCGGTTCCGTTTCCCAGTAGAGCGTGCGCAGGAGCTGGCCCTTCCAACCGTTCCACACGCCCGGACCCACCGCCCGGATATCGCAGACGGTCAGGACGGTGAGCAGGCGGAGCCGGTCGAGCGACTGGACCTTTTCGGCAAAGTCCAGAATGGTCTTGCGGTCGTTCAGATCGCGCTGCTGGGCGGTCATGGACATGGTCAGGTGGTCCCGCACCAGCCATTCGACGAGTTCCGTTTCCCGCTCGTCAAGCCCAAGCCGCGGGCACAGCCGGCGGGCGATGGTTGCGCCGGCGATGGAATGATCCTGCGGCCGCCCCTTGGCGATGTCGTGCAGGAGAAGCGCGACATAAAGGACGGTGCGGTCCTTGATCGCGCTGATCACGCCGGCCACCAGCGGCAGCTCGTCCTGATGCAGCCCCCGCTCGATCTGCGACAGGATGGCGATGGAGCGCAGGAGATGCTCGTCCACCGTATAGTGGTGGTACATGTTGAACTGCATCATCGCCACGATGCGCCCGAATTCGGGGATGAAGCGCCCTAGAACCCCGGCCTCGCTCATTCGGCGCAGATGCAGTTCCGGGTCGTTGCGATCGGTCAGGACGTCGAGGAAGAGACTGTTCGCCTCGGCATTCTCGCGCAGATCGGAATCGATCAGCCGCAGCGAACGGCGCACCAGCTTCAGGGCGTCCGGGTGGTATTCGAGCTGATGGCGCGCCGCCAGGCGGAAGATGCGGATCAGGTTGACCGGATCGTCCGTGAAGACCGTCTTCGACGCCACGGTGATGCGGCCATTGTCGGTGCGAAAGGCCAGAGTGCCGGGTATGGACCGCGAGCGCGCACGCAGCGGGCCGAAGATGCGCCGCATGCCGGACGGCGCCTTGGCGTTCTCTTCCTCCAGCGCAGCGCAGAGGATACCCGTCAGATCGCCCACATCCTTGGCGATCAGGAAATAGTGCTTCATGAAGCGTTCGACATCCCGAAGCCCGGGATGGGTGTTGTAGCCCAGCCGGTCGGCGATATCGGGCTGCAGATCGAAGGACAGGCGCTCCTCTGCCTTGCCCGTCAGGAAATGCGTGTGGCAGCGCACGGCCCACAGGAAATCCTCGGCCTTCTCGAAGATCCGCCCCTCGCGCCGTGACAGGACGCCGATATCCACCAGCCCCTGGGGCGTGCCCACGCCAAAATGATATTTGGCGATCCAGAACAGGGTGTTGATGTCGCGCAGGCCGCCTTTGCCTTCCTTGACATTCGGCTCCACCAGGTAGCGCGTATCGCCGGAGCGGGCGTGGCGCGCATCGCGCTCGGCCAGCTTGGCGGCGATGAACTCCGCGCTCGTCCCCGCCACGACGGCCGTGTCGAAGCGCGTGTTCAATTCCGCGAACAGCGCGGCATTGCCGATGATGAGGCGACGGTCCAGAATGGCCGTGCGTATCGTGAAGTCGCTCTGCGAGAGCTTGATGCACTCCTCGACCGAGCGGGTCGCATGACCGACCTTGAAGCCCAGATCCCACAGGAGATAGAGCAGATATTCGGCGCACTGCTCGCCGAGGGCCGTCTGCTTGTAGGGCAAGAGAAACAGAAGATCGATGTCGGAGCCCGGCGCCAGCGTGCCGCGCCCGTAGCCGCCCACGGCCAGAACCGCGACACGTTCGGCGGGCGACAGATTCTGTCCCTCGAAGACATGTTCCAGGGCGAACTCGACGATGGCCCGGATGAGCTCGTCCTGAAGAAGGCTGATGCGCTCGGCACAGAGCGTGCCGCCGCCATCCTCGAACAGAAGGCGCTCGGCAGCCTTGCGCCCTTCGTCCTTGGCGGTCCGCAGGCGCGCCAGGAGCGCGGGCCGCATATCGCCGCCCGCCGCCGCGATGGCGGCGAGATCCCGTCGCAGGGCGGCCGTGTCCAGTATCTCGGAAAAGCGCAGGTCCGGACGCTCGTTCAGGGCGTCCGGACGGGGTCTTGCGGAAGCGTCAGCCATGTCCATCCGTCGAGCCGGTCTTGCCAAGGCCTATAGACGCATTCGGCGGCGGGGGCAAAGGACGTGCCGGCCTGCAGGCCGACATCAGGCGCCGACGATCGTCCCGCCATTCGGGTGCAGGACCTGCCCGGAGAAGTAGGAGGCATCGTCGCTGGCCAGGAACAGGAGCGCGGACGCCACCTCGTTCGGCTGCCCCGCGCGCCCCATCGGCACCTGCGAGCCGAAGGAGGCGACCTTTTCCGCATCCATCGACATGGGGATGAAGGGCGTCCAGATGGGGCCGGGCGCGACACCGTTCACGCGGATCTTGCGGTCCATCAGGTTCAGCGCCATGGACCGGGTGAAGGCCGTGATCGCGCCCTTGGTGGAGGAATAGTCGATCAGCGTGTCGTTGCCCTTGTAGCTGTTGACGCTCGTCACGTTGACGATGGATGCGCCCTCGGACAAGTGGTCCAGCGCGGCCTGCGTCATGAAGAAGTAGCCATAGATGTTCGTTTCGAAGGTCTTGGCGAGCTGCTCCTCGCTGATGTCGCGCAGGTCCTTCGCCTCTTCCTGGTGGGCGGCATTGTTGACCAGAATGTCCAGCTTGCCGAACGCCTCCACCGTCTGGCGCACGGCGTCCATGCAGAAGCCCTTGTCGCGCACGTCGCCGCGGATCAGGAGCGCCCGACGCCCTTCCGCCTCGATTGCCGCGCGCGTTTCCTGCGCGTCGGTATCCTCGTCGAGGTAGACGATGGCCACATCCGCCCCCTCCCGTGCGAAGCTGACGGCGCTGGCCCGGCCGATGCCACTATCTCCGCCCGTGATCAGCGCCACCTTGCCGGGCAATCGGTCGGAGCCCTTGAAGCGGGGCATATAGTCCGGCCGTGGCGTCATCTCGTGCTCACGGCCCGGCTCGGCATCCTGATGCTGGGGTGGGAAATTCTCGGCCATAGGGTTTGCTCCTTGCTGGCGCCCGCGGCGCTTCACTCAAGGCGGACAACCCTGCCGCCGCGTCCCCGTTCCAGGCCGATTTGTCAGCCGACCTTATTTCTGCGTGCTGGCCAGCCGCTTCAGCTCGTACAGGGCCTCCATCGCATCGCGGGGCGTCATCGTATCGGGATCGAGCCGGTCGAGCGCGGCAAGCGCAGGCGAAGGCGCGGCCTTGGGTGCTGCCGGGGCCGGCCGCGCCAGCATGGAAAAGAGCGGCAGATCGTCGATGAAGGCCGTCCGCTTCTCGCCCTGCTTGCCCTTTTCGAGCTCGGCCAGAATGTGGCGTGCGCGCTCCACGACCGCCGGCGGCAGGCCGGCCAGCCGTGCCACCTGGATGCCATAGGAGCGGTCCGCCACACCGGGCTTGACCTCGTGCAGGAAGATCACCTCCCCTTCCCATTCCTTCACGCGCATGGTCGCGTTCTTCAGGCGGGTCAGGCGGGCGGACAGGGCCGTCAGCTCGTGGAAATGCGTGGCGAAGAGGGCCCGGCAGCCATTGGCCTCGTGCAGGTGCTCCACGGCGGCGAAGGCGATGGACAGCCCGTCATAGGTGGCGGTCCCACGTCCGATCTCGTCCAGGATGACGAGGGTGCGCGGCCCGGCCTGGTTGAGGATGGCCGCCGTCTCGACCATTTCGACCATGAAGGTCGAGCGGCCTTCGGCCAGATCGTCCGATGCCCCCACGCGGGAAAACAGGCGATCGACGATGCCGATCACGGCCCGCGTGGCCGGGACGAAGGATCCGATCTGCGCCAGGACGGCGATCAGCGCGTTCTGCCGCAGGAAGGTCGACTTGCCGCCCATGTTCGGCCCGGTCAGAAGCCAGATGGCGCCGCCGCTCGTGCCCGGCGGCGGTGACAGATCGCAATCATTGGCGACGAAGGCTTCCCCGCCACCGGCCTTCAGAGCGGCTTCGACCACCGGATGGCGGCCGCATTCGACACAGAAGGCCAGGCTCTCGTCGACGGTCGGGCGCACCCAGTCCTCTGCGCGCGCCAGCTCGGCCAGGGCGCTGGACACGTCCAGCACGGCAAGAGCCTCGGCGGCCTCGCGCAGGCGCGGCATCTCGACCAGGATGGCGGCGCGCAGGGCGTCGAAGGCTTCGAGCTCCAGCCGCAGCGCGGTGGCCGCCGCGTCCACGATGCGCGTTTCCAGATCCGCCAGCGCTGCGGTCGAGAACCGCATGGCGCTCGCCATGGTCTGGCGGTGGACGAAGCCGGCAAAGGAATCGAGCAGCGCCTTGCCCTGCGCTTCCGGAACCTCGATGAAATAGCCGAGCACGTTGTTGTGCTTGACCTTCAGGCTGCGCACGCCGGTTTCCTCGGCGTAGCGGCTTTGCAGCGCGGCAATGTACTGGCGCGATTCGTCGCGCAATGCGCGGGCCTCGTCCAGCGCGGGGATGACGCCCGAGGCGATGAAGCCGCCATCGCGCCGGTTCAAGGGCAGCGTGTCGCCCAGCGTGCTGGCGAGCCGCTCCAAAAGATCCTGCGGCAGCGCCGCCAACCTGTCCAGCGCCTCGGACATCTCGGCCGGCAGGGCAGCCTCCGCCAGAAGGCCGCGCAGCAGCGCGATGCGCTCGAGCCCGTCACGCACCGTGCCGATATCCCGCGGGCCGGCGCGGTCGAGCGACAGGCGCGCCATCGCCCGCTCGATATCCGGCCCGCCGCGCAAGGCGGCGCGCAGGGCCGATGACAGGCTGGCATCGGCATGGAACAGGGCGACGCTGTCCTGGCGGCGGCCGATCGTGTCCGGGTCCGTCAGCGGCTGGGCCAGCCGGGTGGCGAGGAGACGCGCGCCCGGGCCGGTCAGCGTGCGATCGATCGTCGCCAGGAGAGAGCCCTGCCGCTTGCCGGAGAGGGTCCGGGTCAGCTCCAGACTGGCGCGGGTGGCGGGATCGATCAGCATGATCGCATCGCTGCGCACCGGCTGCGGGCGCTCCAATGCGGGCCGCGCGTCGAACTGCGTCTTGCCGAGATAGGTGACGAGCGCCGCCGCCGCCGACATGGCCGCCCGCGAGAAGGTCCCGAAGCCGGCCAGCGTCGACACCTCGTAGAAGCGGCAGAGCCGCTCCGGGGCGGTCGATCCGTCGAAGAGCACGGCGGGCTCGGCCCGCGCCGCCCGTTGCAGCCGGCGGGCCAGGGCGAGGATTTCCGGCTCGTCGGCCAGGGTCTGCGGGAAGATGAGCTCGCTCGGCTCCAGCGCCATGATGTCCGAGACGAGGCGCTCCGGTTGCGTATCGGCAATGCGGAAGAGCCCTGTCGACAGGTCGGTCCAGGCCAGCGCGTATTGGGCGCCCGGCCCCTTGCCGCCCAGGCGGGACAGGCTGACGAGGAAGTTGGGGCGGCCGGGATCGAGCAGCCGCTCCTCGGTGATCGTGCCCGGCGTCACCAGGCGGGTGACAGCGCGGGACACGACCGATTTGGAGCCGCGCTTGCGCGCTTCTGCCGGGTCTTCCGTCTGCTCGCAGACGGCGACGCGGTAACCGTCGGCGATCAGCCGCTGCAGGTAGTCGTCGGAGGCATGGACGGGCACGCCGGCCATGGGGATATCCTGCCCCAGATGCTTGCCCCGCCTGGTGAGTGCGATGCCGAGGCTCGCCGCCGCGCGGACGGCATCGTCGAAGAAGAGTTCGTAGAAATCCCCCATGCGGTAGAAGAGGAGGCAGTCCGGATTGGCCTCCTTGATGGCGAGATACTGCGCCATCATCGGCGTCGGGCTTGCGTCCGCGTCGCTCATCCGCTGCTGGGCCTCGTCCTGTCGTGCGTCATCGGTTGCACATCTACCCATCGCGGCCGGGCGATGGAAGGACGGCTGCGCCTCCTTCCACATGAAGAATCCTCTTTCGCGGCCAAAGCGGCAGCTTGCGCAGCGCGCGCCCGACACAATATGAACTCCTGTCGGCATTCGTTCAGGCGCCGTTCACGCCCGGCGGGCCAGGATGCCATCTCGCATCGGAAGGATCGGTCAACATGGTTCGCAAGCTCGTCATCGCCGCCGTGACACTCATGGCGCTGGCCACGGCCGCGGCTGCACAGAGCGCGCCGTCCGTGTCCGATTACGCGCTCCAGCACCCGACCGAAGATGCGCGCCTGGCCACGCCCCCCTCCATCGGCGCCTCGGTGCCCCAGAACGTCCAGATCCATCAACCCGAGGGCGGTGACGGCGTCTATGGCTATTTCTACTACGAAGGCCGCCCGGTCATCGTCGACATGGGAACGCGCGCCATCGTGCGCATCGGCTGACGGGCCGGCCGCGCCGTCATGGCGACGCGCACCACCTTCCTGGCAGAGCGGCTTTTCGACGGAGGCGGCGGGGCGGCCGCCACCGACCGGCTCGTCCATGTCGATGAAGGCCGTATCCTCGCCATCGAACCGGCTGAGGGCCGCCGGCCAGCCAATGCCATCACCGTCCCGATCCTGGCGCCCGGCTTCATCGATCTGCAGATCAACGGCGCCGGCGACGCGCTCTTCAACGATACGCCGGACGCACGGACCATCGCCACCATCGCTGCGGCGGCCCGAAAGGGCGGCACCGCGCATCTCCTGCCGACCTACATCACCGCGCCCGGAACGGGCTTCACGCAGGCTTTGGCGGCGGTGGGGGATGCGGTCCGGGCGGGGGTGCCCGGCATCCTGGGCGTGCATCTGGAAGGGCCGTTCCTGTCTCCCGCGCGGCCGGGCATCCACCCGCCGGATGCCATCCGTCCGCTGACCGCGCCCGACTGTGATCTCATCTGCGATGCCGCCCCCCTCATGCGGCTGGTGACGCTGGCGCCCGAACGGCAGGATCCGGCGCTCCTGAAGCGCCTGATCGCCAGCGGCGTGCGCGTCTTTGCCGGCCATAGCGAGGCGTCTGACGCACAGATGGCCGCGGCGGCGGATGCGGGCCTGATCGGCGCCACCCATCTTTTCAATGCCATGCCGCCACTGGCGGGCCGGCAGCCCGGCATCGTCGGGGCCGTCCTGACCGAGCCCGGCCTGTTCGCCGGAATCATCGCCGATGCGATCCATGTGGCGCCCCGCAATCTCAGCCTGGCGGCGCGCCTCATGCCCGAGCGCCTGTGCCTGGTAACGGACGCCATGCCCACGCTGGCCGGCAAGAACACGCAGTTCACCCTCATGGGCCGTCCGATCCGGCTGGTCGGCAACCGGCTGGAAGGCACGGACGGAACGCTGGCCGGGGCGCATCTGTCGATGATCGAGGCGGTGCGCAACATGATGGCGCTTGCCGACGTGTCACCCGGTCGGGCCATTGCCATGGCCAGCGCCAATCCGGCGCGGGCGCTGGGGCTGGAGCGGGAGCTGGGGGCGATCTCGCCCGGTTACCGCGCCAGCATGACGCTTCTGGACGATAGCTTCGCCGTGCGGCAGGTCATGGTCGACGGAAGGCTGTTTGCGGCGGCGGACTGAGCGCCGCCGACGTCAGGCCGCGAAGCGGCCGGCATCCTCGCCATAATGGGTCACGTAGCGCGCGCTGATGCGCTCGACCGGCAGGACCACGAGCACGTCCGTGGTGCCGAACTGGGCGTCCACCACGGCGCCATCGCCGATATAGCCGCCGAGCCGCAGATAGCCTTTCAGGAGCGGCGGCAGCGCGGCGAGCGCACGGCGCGGATCCTGGCAGGGACCGCTCCCCATGGCGACGTAACGCGCCGGCACGGCGCGCACCTGCCAGGCTTCCGGCGCGGCGGCGTTGGTCCGCAGGAAGGACAGGGGCATGTCCAGCGCTTGCGGATCGACGCCCGACAGCGACGCGCAACCGAACAGGACATCGATCCGGTGCCGCAGCACATAGGACCAGATCCCCTGCCACAGAAGTTCCACCGTGCGCTTGCCGCGATAGTCCTTCAGCACGCAGGAACGGCCGAGTTCCAGGAAGCGCTTGCCCGGATGGCGCGCGA
Source organism: Aureimonas frigidaquae (assembly GCF_001463905.1). Lineage (GTDB taxonomy): Bacteria > Pseudomonadota > Alphaproteobacteria > Rhizobiales > Rhizobiaceae > Aureimonas > Aureimonas frigidaquae. The sequence goes on along the minus strand of NZ_BBWR01000005.1, from coordinate 200,748 downwards.
CGAGGGAATCGATCTCGAATTCCTGCGCCGTGTAGAAGCTGCGGCCGGCCGGCAGCCGCTCCTGGCGCAGCAGCCTGTAGGTGCCCACGACCTGCTGGGTGCGCGTACCGGGCAGGCTGCGGTCGAGGACGATGAGATGGTCGCAGATCCGATCGAAGGGATCGCGGTCCAGCCGCGCCATGCGCTGCAGGGCGGAGGGCCGGGCTCTACCTTCCTGGTAGAAGATGCGGTAGCGCAGGGCCTGGGCGGCCTTCACTTCCGCCTTGCTGGACGCAACGCGAACCTCCAGATCGCCGATGCGCCCGAGCGGCGGCATCTCGGCGTCGAAGGCCTTGGCCTTCAGGCGCGCCGGCAGGAAGCCGAGCGCCGTAGGGCCCCGTCGTAACGGCTTGTGCGGATGCAGCACGCTCATGTTCCGTCCTCCAGTCGCCGCCCTCGGCACCCCCGTGCAGGCGCTGCGCGCCTGCACCTCTTGGCCTGCGCTGCTATGCCTGCACCGGATCGCCCTGCCGGCGGCCGGGTTCTTTTGCCGGCCATCCATGGCCTAGCGAAGCTTCGCGAAGCTTGTGTGACCGGCGGACCCGTCAGATGGGCGCGATCCTACTCTCATGGCCCGGGCCCCGCAATGCGGCCCGGATGCGACATGCGGCGGGCTTCAGGCGCCCCGCCGGGCCCGGCGGGGAAGCAGCCAGAACTCGTCCAGAATGATCAGCGCCGCACCCACGGTGATGAAGGCGTCGGCCAGGTTGAAGACGGCGAAGGACCAGACCGGCGTGTGGAAATAGATGTAGTCGGTGACGTAGCCGAGCGTCACGCGGTCGATCAGGTTACCGACCGCGCCGCCGAAGATGATGGCGAAGGCGAAGTGCGTCAGCCTGCGCTCACGCGGCGTGTTCCACCAGAGCCAGAGGACGAAGAGGAGGACGAGCGAGGAGGCCGCCGCCAGCGTCCACCCGCTCAAGCTGGCAAACATGGAAAAGGCGATGCCCTCGTTGCGCGCATGCAGGAGCGCCAGGAAGGGCAGGACCGGGATCGCCGAGCCGAGCGGCATGGTGGCCACGACGACCAGCTTGATGAACTGGTCCAGAAAGACGGCCATCACCACGACGAACAGGTTCACGAGGGCGAAGCGCATCGTCATTTCAGGCCTTTGCATCGAGCGACAGGCGCGCCCGGCGTGCTTCGAAGATCATGAGCCCGGTGGCGATGGCCAGATTCAGGCTGTCGGCGCGGCCCACCTGGGGGATGCGCACCAGCGTGTCGCAGGCCCCTGCCAGCGCATCGGACAGGCCGGACTGCTCGTTGCCCATCAGAAGCACGGTGGGCCGGGCGGCATAGTCCGGGGTCCGGTAATCGACCGTGCCGCTCATATGCGTCCCGGCGACGAGGCCCTTGAAGCCGGCCCGCCATTGCAGGAAGGCCTTTTCGCTGACGCGGGCCACCGGGACCGAGAAGATCGACCCCATCGTGGCGCGGACGGCTTCCAGCGAGAACGGATCCACCGTTTCGCCGATCAGCACCACGCCCTTGGCGCCCGCCGCATCGGCGGTGCGCAGGATCGTGCCGAGATTGCCGGGATCGCGCACCCGGTCCAGCGCCACCAGAACGCCGTCGGCGCCAAGCTCGATGCGCGACAGATCGCTCAACGTCTGGCGAAACACGCCGATTGCGGCCTGAGGGTTGTCGCGGCGGGCGATGGCCGACAGGACCTTGTCGGACGCCTCGAGCACGTCGGCGCCGGCGGCGACGGTGCGCGCCGCCGCGCGCGACAGGAGCGCGTTGTCGGGCAGTTGGTTGCGCGACACGATGAGCGTGTCGATCTTCCAGCCGCTGTCCAGGGCGTCGATGACGAGTTTCAAACCCTCCGCCAGGAACAAGCCCGTCTCCTCGCGCGTCTTGCGCATGGCCAGGTTGCGGATGTTCTTGACGATCGGGTTGGAGACGCTCGTCACTTCCTTGACCCGCCCGGGCGCCGCCAGCGGCCGCAGATCCTTCCTGCCGTCATTCATCACGTTGCGACCCATCTGGAAAAGAGCGAGGTGGACAGGAGCCGTCCCTGCGGCCCGGCCTCTGGAATGACGAGTTCGCCCGCCTCGATCCGGCCGCCGAGGCCGCGGCAGTGATCCGCCATCAGGGCGGCGAGCGAATAGAAGGAGGCGCGGATCGAATAGGCCGTCAGCACCAGGGCGATGGGCCGCTCTGACAAAAGCTGGCGCAGTTCCGCCATGAGGTAGGGCAGATCCTCGAAGAGCTGCCAGACCTCCCCCTTGGGGCCGCGCCCGAACTTGGGCGGATCGAACAGGATGATGTCGTAGGTCGAGCCACGCCGCACCTCGCGCTCCACATAGCGGACGGCATCTTCGCAGATCCAGCGGACGGGCCTGTCGGCCAGCCCGGCCAGGTCCTGGTTCTCCCGCGCCCAGGCGATGGCCTTGCGGGAAGCGTCCACATGCGTGACCTCGGCCCCCGCACGCGCCGCCAGCAGCGAGGCGAGCCCCGTATAGCCGAACAGGTTCAGGACGCGGACCGGACGGCCAGCCGCCGCGATGGCCTCGCACATATAGCGCCAATGCGCGGCCTGTTCGGGGAACACGCCGACATGCCGGAAGGAGGTGAACCGGCCGAGATAGGGCATGCCGTCCTGCGCAAGGGGCCAGGTCTCGCCCGGATCGCCCTTCGGGAAGCGCCAGCGCCCTGCCCCTTCCTCGTCCGTATCGCCGGTGAAGATGGCATCGGCGCCGTCCCAGGCAGCGGCATCGAGGCGCGGCCGCCAGATGGCCTGGTTTTCCGGCCGGCGGACGGTGAGCCGTCCGTAGCGCTCCAGCTTCTCGCCATGTCCGCAATCCAGAAGCGCGTAGTCCTGGCTCGGCTCGACGGTCAGGATCACCGGCATGTGGCAGGGCGGCAGGTCCCCTTCGGGATAGCGAATGGGCGGGCGCGCGGCGCGCGCTTCCTCGCCCCGCTCGGCGGCGCTGGCCCGGGGCGCTGCGGGTACATCGGCCGCCTTTTCGGCGGCCGGCGGGCGCGGCCGCGCGGACTGCACACGTACCGGCTGGCCCGCCTTCTTGCCCCGGCTGCCCGGGCCGGGCATCGGCGTTCTGTCCCGAGATCGTTTCATGGCAACGTCGTGTAGAGCATTTTGCGCGATGAGGGAACGGTCGCAAACCCGGCCGATACGCCCTATCTCCCAGGCGGCCAAGGAGGAAGGATTACCGCATGGAACTGGATGGAGAGGTTGAGCTTGCCCTGCCGCGTCAACGCGTGTGGGAAGGGCTGAACGACCCAGATGTTTTGAAGGATTGCATCCATGCCTGCGAGCGTCTGGTCTGGGTCGGCCCCGACCTTCTGGAGGCGACGGTCGCTGTCAAACTGTCCCTGGCGCGGATTCGCTTCGACGGCACCATCCGACTGACCGATGTTCGCCCCGCCGAGCAGTATGTGCTGCATGGCGAGGGGCGCGGCCTTGCCGGTCTGGCCAAGGGTCTCGCGGCCGTCCGCCTGCGCGATGCGCCGGATGGCGGCACGATCCTGACCTATCATGCAGAGGCGCAGGCCGGTGGGCGGCTGGCGAGCTTCGGCCAGTCCTTCATCGAATCGGCCGGTCGCAAGCTTGTGGACCGCTTCTTCGTCCGGCTGACCCAGAGGATCCGGGACGGCAGCCTGTAGCCGGCACCGCCCCGTCCGGCTGGATCAGGCGTTGGCGGCGCGCGTGATGGCCGTGTGCGGCTGCGGGGCCGGGAGCGCGGCGTCGGGGCCGATCAGATCGCGGTCCCGCTCCTCGCGCAGGCGGCGCAGCCGCTCGTTCGACACCTCGACCTCATGCTTCAGCCCCTCGATCTCCCGGCGCCGGCGTGCCGACTTCGCCCGGTAGTGGGCTTGGGTGAGCCAGGTTCCGATGCCGCCCAGGACAACGCCCAGGATGATCGCCACCATCAGGAGGACGAAGAGCGGCAGCGTCATGGAAAATTGCGGCGTCGTGCCGAAGATGTCGAGGCTGACCGTCGTGGGCGTACGGTTCACGACGCAGAAGATGATCAGGAGTGCCGCCAGGGGCAAGCCGATGAAGATGGTCAGGAGCTTGGATGCCATTCCGGTTCCCGTGTCTTATGAGGCAGGCGCGCATTGCGCCCATACCCTCGATCCGCCGCGGCTTGGAAACTAAGCGCCCCGCTGCCGAAATCAATCCGCATGGACGTGGAGCGGCGTGACGCGCGCTGCGGATGGCTCATTCGCCGTTCAGGCGCTCGCGCAGTTCCTTGCCGGCCTTGAAGAAGGGCACCCACTTTTCCTCGACATCCACGGCCTCGCCCGTGCGGGGGTTGCGGCCGGCGCGCGGCGGGCGGTTCTTGACCGAGAAGGCGCCGAAGCCGCGCAGCTCGACCCGGTTGGATTCGCACAGCGCGTCGGTGATCTCGTCGAAGATGGCGTTGACGATGGTCTCCACGTCCCGCTGGTACAGATGCGGGTTGCGGCTGGCGATGATCTGCACGAGTTCGGATTTGATCACGGGTCTTCAACCTTCAGAAAGTCGGCGTCCGGAGCGCTTACCGCATCCGCGGGCGACGTGGCCAGTGGCGTGTCGCCGCGGCCCGCCGTTTTAGGCTGGATCGGTCGGAGGCTGCCAGAGCGACACCAGCCCGTCAAGGCGACCGCCCTGACCGAGGAAGAGCTCCCGCAGGTTCAGGCCGGTCGGATCGATCGACAGGAGGGAGTAGGCGGCGCCGCGCAGGAAACCGAAGCGCGACCCATCGTCCGGCTCGTGCTCGACGATCTCCAGCCCGGCGGGAATACCCCGATCTTCCTCCAGCCAGCGGCGGGCCTCGGCCTCGCCGCCGAGCGCGTCGATCAGCCCGTTCGCAAGGCTCTGCTCCCCGGTGAAGACCGAGCCGTCCGCCAGGCGGCGCACGGTCGGCTCGTCGAGCGGGCGCCGCTCCACCACCAGGCCGACGAACCAGTCATAGCTGCTCATCACCAGACGGCGGATCATGTCGATGGCTTCCGGCGGCGCCGGTGCGAAGGGCGAGGGTTCCGCCTTCAGCGGCGCCGACCGGACGGCGTCGATCCGCACGCCGATCGTGTCCAGAAGCCGCGAGGCGTCGGCATATTGGAAGATCACGCCGATCGAGCCGACGATGGAGGAGTTGTAGGCCACGATGCGGTCCGCGCCGAGTGAGACCATATAGGCGGCCGAGGCGCCGAGCGTGCCGATTTCCGCGACGACGGGCTTGTGCACGGCCAGATCGCGCACCGCCTTGTACAGGGTTTCACCGCCGACGGTCGTTCCACCGGGCGAGTTGATCTTCAGGATGACCGCGCGGACGCCGTCGTCTTCGCCGAGCTCGCGCAGGAGTGCCAGCCGGTCGTCATTCTCGGTGATGATGCCCGATATGGCGACGGAGGCGATCTGCGGGCTGCGCAGGATGCCGCGGCCGCCCACCAGGAAGGGAAGCCCCGCCAGGACCAGAAGAAGGATGAGGATCGCCGCGAAGCGCCAGAAGCTCAGCTTGCGGCGCAGGCGCCGACGGTCGATCCAGTCCTGAGCGCTCATGCCCGCCACCTGCAGTTAGTGCCGTCGCGCCTGCCCTCGCGGCGCGCTCCGCACTGTCGCAATAGCGGCTCCGCGCAGCCTTGCCAAGCACCGCAAAATCACCGGCCCACCTTCCCTTTACCCCGCAAAAGCCGCATATGGCTCGTAACGGATCGACACAATCATACAGACCGCGTGATCTCGTCGACGAAACCGGAACAGGACATGGCCGACCAGCACCCGACAGGTGAGACAGGACAGCCGGTGGAACGGCGCGTTGCAACCGCTGCGAGCGCCCGGACCTCATCCGAGTTCGCGCGGGCAAACCGTCACGCGCGCCGGGTGCGCATCCTGCGCGTGGCGCTGCCGGTCGCGGCGGCCGTCATCGTGGCGGGCGGCCTTTTCGCCACCTGGCTTGCGCGGTCGATCCCCGTCGACCTGACCGTGGCCGCCACGACGATCGAGGACGGCCGCCTCGTCATGGAGGATCCGCGCATGTCCGGCACGGACAAGAGCGACCGCCCCTTCTCGGTCGTCGCGCGCAAGGCCAAGCAGGCGCTCGATCGCAGCGGCGCCATCGATCTGGAGGGCATCAACGCCACCGTCGCGCTGGACCCGGAGACCGAGGCCGACATCACGGCCACCAATGGCCGCTACGATCCCAAGTCCGAAACGCTGCGCCTGTATGACGACATCCGCGTGCGCACGTCCAACGACGTGACGATCACCCTGTCCAGCGCCGATATCCTTCTGAACGAGGGCCGGCTGGACGGTCGCGGACCGGTTTCCATCGCAACCCCCAATCAGACCTTGCAGTCTGGCAACGTCACAATCCAGAATGGTGGCGATCGACTGACCTTCGGCAACCGCGTCAAGTTGACCCTCCTGCCGCAGGACGGCGAGGACCGACGCGCGGCAAACGGCGAGTAGAACCCATGATTGCGTGCCTTCGGAATGTGCTTGCCGCTGCCCTCCTGTTGCCTGGTGTTGCCCTGGCCCAACAGGCCGGGGGGTTCGGAAACAGCTTCGGTGGCCTGCAGGTGCAGGGCGACCAGCCCATCACCATCGAATCGAACCAGCTCGACGTCGATGACGCGCAATCGGTCGCGACCTTTTCGGGCGATGTGGACGTCGTCCAGGGTGAGACGCAGCTTCGCACGGCGAAGCTGATCGTTCATTACGTCCGCCGCGCCCAGGCGGACGGCAACGCCGCGCAGCCGGCGGCCACCAGCAACATGCCGGGCAATTCGAGCGATATCGAGCGCCTGGAGGCCGAAGGCGACGTCTATGTGAAGTCGGCGGACCAGGTGGCGACGGCCGACCGCGCGGATTTCGACATGGCGACGCAGATCGTGGTGATGACGGGCGACGTGGTCCTGACGCAGGGACCGAACGTGGCGACGGGCTGCCGGCTGACCATCAACATGGAAACCAGCGTGGCGCAGCTGCAGAGCCAGAACTGCGGCGGTGCGCCGGCAAGCGGTGGCGGGCGTGTGCGCATGCTGCTATCGCCGGGCAGCCAGAACGCGAACTGACCCAGGCGCGGACAAGGACGACCAGCTTGACGACCGCTCAACGAGACAGCGTGGAGGGCATGCGCGCTCCGGCGCAGCGCCCCGCCACCGCCGACGGAACCCTCGTCGCGCGCGCCATCACCAAGACCTATCGGGGCCGGCGCGTGGTGGACGGGGTGGATGTCGGCGTGCGCCGCGGCGAGGCGGTCGGCCTCCTCGGGCCGAACGGCGCCGGCAAGACGACCTGCTTCTACATGATCACCGGCCTCGTCCCGGTCGATAGCGGCCGGATCGAGCTGGATGGCCATGACATCACCCGCGTCGCCATGTACCGCCGGGCAAGGCTCGGCATCGGCTACCTGCCGCAGGAAGCCTCCATCTTCCGCGGCCTGACCGTAGAAAACAACATCCGCGCGGTCCTCGAAGTGGTGGAGCCGGACAGGCGCGCGCGGGAGGAACAGCTCACCGCCCTCCTGGAGGAGTTCAGGATCGCGCACCTGCGCAAGCAGCCCGCCACGGCTCTGTCGGGCGGCGAGCGCCGGCGATGCGAGATCGCACGCGCCCTTGCCTCGCGGCCGAGCTTCATGCTCCTGGACGAGCCCTTCGCAGGCGTCGATCCGATCGCCGTGGCCGACATTCAGGAACTTGTCCGCCACCTGACCCGGCGGGGCATCGGGGTCCTGATCACCGATCACAATGTGCGCGAGACGCTCGGCCTGATCGACCGGGCCTACATCATGCATGCCGGGGCCGTCCTGACGCATGGCACGCCCGACGAAATCGTCTCCAACACCGATGTTCGGCGCATCTATCTGGGCGAACAGTTCACCTATTAGGGGTGCGTCGGACGAGCGCAACCTCAAAGCGCTTGCTTGACATGCAAGATGCGGACCAGTTTGCTTGAGTGTGTCCGGTCGCCCGTGCGATGGCGTCCACCACCCGCGGATTGGAGAGGCATGAACCTTTCGCTCAAGCTCCAGATGCGCCAGAGCCAGTCGCTGGTGATGACGCCGCAATTGCTGCAATCGATCCGGTTGCTGCAGTTCGGCGCCATGGAGCTCGACGCCTTCGTCCGCCAGGCGGTGGAGCAGAACCCCTTGCTGGAGGTGGTGGCGCCCGGCCGCAAGGCCAAGGACACATCGGCAGCCACCCATTCCGAGCCCGGGCCGGCCGATTCTGCCCCGGCGCGGTCCGGCCCGCTGCAGGGCGCCGGCGCGGAGCGCGGCGCGGGCGGCGTGGAGGATCTGGCCGATGAGCGAATCTCGCTCCTTGCCCATGCGCTGCGGGAGGTTGCCGATATCTTTCCCGGAGCGCCGGAACGCCGGATCGGCGAAGCCTGCGCCATGCATCTCGACGATACGGGCTACCTGCGCGCCAGCGCTGCGGACCTCGCCGCCGATCTCGGCATCGGGCAGGACAGGGTCTCCGCCTGCCTCTTGACGCTGCGCATGCGCGCCGAGCCGGCCGGCCTGTTCGCCACCGATCTTGCGGACTGCCTCGGCCTGCAACTCGCGCGGCATGGCCGTCTCGATCCCGTCATCGCCATCGTCCTCGACAATCTCCCCCTCCTGGCCCGGCGCGATTTCCAGACCCTGCGCCGCCTGACGGGCGAGGACGAGGACGGGCTGATGGACATCCTTGGCGAAATCCGCCGCCTGGACCCCAAGCCCGGCCTCGCCTTCGCACGGCAGCCTGCCGACATCGTGGCGCCGGACGTCTTCGTGACGGCGAACAGCCGGGGCGGCTGGCGCGTTCGGCTGAACACGCGCTCCCTGCCGCGGCTCATCATCCAGAACGACTATACGAGCGCGGTCGACACGATGGCCGAGGGCGACCGCGCCTACCTGGCGCAATGCCAGCAATCGGCCTCCTGGCTGGTGAAGTCGCTCGACCAGCGGGCGCGGACGATCCTGAAGGTCACGTCCGAAATCTTCCGCCGGCAGGATGCCTTCCTGACGCGGGGCGTGGACGGGCTGAAGCCGATGACGCTCGCCTGCGTGGCCGATGCGGTCGGGCTGCATGAATCCACCGTGAGCCGCGTGACGGCCAACAAATACGTGCAGACGCCGCGCGGCACATTCGAGCTGAAGTACTTCTTTACCAATGCCATTTCCGCCAGCGATGGCGGGGATGCCCATTCCGCCGAAAGCGTAAAGCTGCGCATCCGCCGGCTGCTGGACGAGGAAACGGCCGGGGCCGTCCTGTCGGACGACGATATCGCCGAGCGGCTGAAGGAGCAGGGAATCGACCTTGCCCGGCGCACCGTCGCCAAGTACCGCGAAGCGCTCGGCATCGCCTCGTCCATCCAGCGCCGACGGGAGCTGAACGCGGCCCGTCTCGCCTCCTGATTTCTCCTCCCGCAATCCCTTAAATTCCGCGGGCTGCCGCAACGTCGCCGCAGGCTCGTGCGTTCCTTTGCCTGGCGTCGACGTGCCGCCCGACGGAGAGCGAAGTTTTGCTTGCTACGGATCGGGACAGGTTTACGCTGGACCTGCGGAAAAAGGTCGCAGCCCGAGCGCCGCGGCCAGCTCCGCGTCAAAAAGGGAAGGGATAGGAAATGACAATTCGCGTATCCGGCCGTCACATGGATGTCGGTGAATCGTTCCGCAGCCGTATCGAGGACAAGCTGATGGAGCAGATCGCGAAATATTTTGACGGGAACTATTCAGGGACTGTCGTCATCTCCAAGGAATCGTCGCGCTATACGGCCGATTGCCTGCTCCGGCTCGACACCGGCGTCACCTTCCAGGCGGCCGGCATGGCGCATGATCCCGAGCTGAGCTTCCAGGAAGCGCTCGAAAAGACCGAGAAGCGGCTGCGCCGCTACAAGCGCCGGCTCAAGGACCACAAGGGTGCAACCAACGGCAAGGGCACGGAAGTGGCCTATTCCGTCTTCGCGCCGATTTCCGAGGCCGAGGACGACGAGATCCCGGAAGATTACGCCCCGGCCATCGTGGCGGAGACCTCCTTCCCCGTCGGCGTCTTCTCCGTGGCCGGCGCCGTCATGGAACTGGATCGCCGCGACAGCCCGGTCGTGATCTTCAAGAATGCCGGGAACGGCGAAATCAACATCGTCTACCGGCGTGCGGACGGCAATGTCGGCTGGGTCGACCCGTCGACGCTGCGCGATCGCGCCTGACACCTAGCTGCCGATCGATGAGGGGCTGCCGGCACCGTCCGGTGGCCCCTTTGCGTGTGCGCGCTCGCGCAATCCTGAAGCACTGATGGTTCCAATTGAGCGTGTGATGCTCTAAACGGGGCGCGCCCGGTCGGGCGACGTTCCGTCAAGGAGCTGCGCCCGCCGGCCTTGGCACGCCGGTATCCGCACGCGAGAATGCGTCCGGCGACGCCATTCCGAAAGCTTGGGGGACACCGATGGCGCACGTCGGCTTCCCTCGGAAGGGAACATCCTGTTGCCGATGCCGCTCGACTTCATCCGCCCCGATGCCGTGATCGCTTCGCTGCGGGCTCATTCCAAGAAGCAAGTCCTGCAGGAGCTTTCCGAGCGGGCCGCGCTCCTGTCGGGCCTGGACGAACGCGACATCGTCGATGCCGTCACGCGGCGCGAACGCCTCGGCTCGACAGGCGTTGGAAACGGCATCGCCATTCCCCACGGCAAGATGAAGGCCTTGCCCGGCATGGTCGGCGTGTTCGGCCGGGCGGGGCGGCCCATCGAGTTCGAGGCCCTGGACGACGAGCCGGTGGATCTGTTCTTCCTGCTGCTCGCCCCGGAGGATTCCGGCGCCGATCATCTGAAGGCGCTCTCGCGCGTGGCGCGTCTTCTACGCAATCCCGACATGGTGGCCGATCTGCGCGCCGCTCACGATGCGCCGACGATCCACCGCCTGCTCAGCCAGGGCGGCGCGCTGTAGGCTGCGACCGCCGGCCGGAACGCGAAACGGCCGGCGAAGCGCCGGCCGTCACGTGGGGACAATCGGTGGCCGCGCCATCAATGCAGGCTGACGGTCGTCAACTCGTTCTCGCTGGCGCTCGCCAGGATGCTGCCACGGTCATCGGACACCGCCAAAGGCGTTCCATCGGCCGCAAACAGCGCCCAGAGGCTCAAGCCGGGGCGGATCGACTGTGCCGACGGGAACTTGGCACGGATATCGTCGGACGACATGCGCCGCAGATAGGCGACATGCCCTTCGCCGAGAGAGGCCAGTTCGCTGTCGGTATAAGGTCCGGTATGCAGATCGGTCATCATAAGGCTCCTCGTTCGTTCGGTTCGACGCCGTCAGTCAGAAACGACGATGTCGATCTTCTTCACGACACGCTCGGGTCTTGGTCTTGCCAGGTCGATCGACAGAAGGCCGTTCTTCAGCTCCGCACCCAGGATCCGCATACCGTCAGCAAACAGGAAACTGCGCTGGAACTGACGGGATGCAATCCCCCTATGCAGAAAATCGCGGTCTTTCTGGTCGGCCTGCGAGCCTCGGATCGTCAGCTGGTTTTCCTCGGTGGTGATATCGAGGTCGCCGGGACCGAACCCGGCAACGGCCAGAGTAATCCTGATGACCGTATCGCCGCCCTCTGCATCCTTGCGGATGCGTTCGATATTGTAGGGCGGATATCCATCCCCGCTCTTCTGCAACCGCTCCAGCGTGCGTTCCACGCCGTCGAAGCCGAGCAACAGGGGGTTCGAGAACGGAGTCATCCTGCTCATTGCGACAAGTCCTTGCATCAAGCGACTTAACTGAGGTCCGGGCCCTTCAAGGCACCCTTTCCCCTTCCGCAATTATATGGTCACCGCGAACGGGCTCTTCAACATCCCTATAGGTTGAGCCTGCGCCCGCTTGATGAATGAACCGTTAAGGCTCACCCCATGCGTGCGCCGGCGGCAAAATTCATCGCCACGCCGTTGATGCAGTGCCGCTTTCCGGTCGGCGGCGGACCATCGTCGAAAATATGGCCGAGATGGCCGCCGCAGGTCGCGCAATGGACCTCGGTGCGCGGGACGACGAGCTTGTAGTCCGTCTTCGTTCCGACCGCGCCGTCCAGCGCTTCGTAGAAGCTCGGCCAGCCGGTGCCGGAATCATATTTGGCGTTGGAGCTGTAGAGCTGCGCATCGCACCCGGCGCAGCTATAGGTGCCCCGCCGCTTCTGACCGTTCAGCGGGCTGGAGAAGGGCCGCTCCGTCGCCTCCTGCCGCAGGACGGCATACTGGTCGCCGCTGAGGCGCGCCCGCCATTCCGCATCGCTGAAGGTCACGGGGAAGCTCGCCTCCTCCGCCCGGCTACGGGCCGAGGCAAGGCCAAGCCCGGCCAGGCACAGGCCCGCGCCGCCTGCCAGCAACTGTCGACGACCGATCATCGCACGCTCCCTTTTTGAAAAAAACCGCATGCCCTCCGCTCCCATCATATGGTCGCGTCATGCCGGCGCGGCCAGAGGGCAGAGAGTGGGCACAGGGCCGCAGCCCCCTTCCCCCCGGGAAGCGTCAGTCGCCTTTGCCGGCGGGCCGGTTGCGCATGCGCTTGATATCGGACCGCCCCTTCTTGGCCTTCAACCGCCGCTCGACCGAGCCCTTGGTCGGCCGTGTCTTGCGGCGGGGCGGCGGGGGCGGCTGCAACGCCGTGCGGACCAGCTCCGCCAGCCGTTCGCGCGCGTCCTCCCGGTTGCGCTCCTGGCTGCGATGGCGCGACGCCTCGAGCACGATCTCGCCGCCCAGGGTCCCGCGCTGTCCCGCCAGCTTCATCAGGCGCGCCTTCACCTCGTCCGACAGGACGGTGGAGGCCATGGCAAGGAAGCGCAGCTGAACCGCCGTCGCGACCTTGTTGACGTTCTGCCCGCCAGGCCCGCTGGCGCGGATGAAGCTTTCCTCCAGCTCGTCGGCCGGGATCGTCACGCGCGAGGATATGGCAAGGTCACCCCGAGCCGACACGATCATGACACGTCCCCGTTCCTGCCGCGCGGAGCCCGTCGCGGCCCCGTTGCACCCCTTGTAACGAAAAGGCCCGCCCGATGGGAAGCATCGGGCGGGCCTGATAGGGGGCGAGAGGCGGATTGCTTATTCGGCGGCGATGGCGAGGTTCGGGGCGGCCTTCAGGACGGAGGCGTCGACATGCTGCTCGAACTTCTCGAAGTTGCGGCGGAACATGTCGGCGAGGCGCTGGGCCTGGCGGTCATAGGCTGCCTTGTCCGCCCAGGTCTCACGAGGGTCGAGGATCGCATCCTCCACGCCGGGGACGGAGACCGGAACCGAGAAGCCGAAGTTCGGGTCCGCCCGGAACTCGGCATCGCGCAGCGAGCCGTCCAGCACGCCCGACAGAAGGGCGCGGGTGACCCGGATGGGCATGCGACGGCCCGTCCCGTAGGCGCCGCCCGTCCAGCCCGTCGAGACCAGCCAGCAATCCACCTGGTGCTCGGCGATCAGATCGCGCAGGAGATTGCCGTATTCCGATGGGTGGCGCGGCATGAAGGGCGCACCGAAGCAGGTCGAGAAGGTGGCCTCCGGCTCCGTCACGCCGCGCTCGGTCCCCGCGACCTTCGCCGTGTAGCCGGACAGGAAGTGATACATGGCTTCCGCCGGCGTCAGCCGGGCGATGGGCGGCAGGACGCCGAAGGCATCGGCCGTCAGCATCACGATGTTGCGCGGATGGCCGGCGCGCCCGCTGTCGCTCGCATTGGCGATGTAGTGCAGCGGATAGGCCGCGCGGGTGTTTTCCGTCAGGCTGCCATCGTCGAAGTCCGGAACGCGGGCGGCATCCAGAACGACGTTCTCCAGAACGGTGCCGAAGCGGCGAGTGGTCGAGAAGATCTCCGGCTCGGCTTCGGCCGACAGGCGGATCGTCTTGGCGTAGCAGCCGCCTTCGAAATTGAAGACGCCGTGCTCGCCCCAGCCATGCTCGTCGTCGCCGATGAGCGTGCGCCGCGGATCGGCCGACAGCGTCGTCTTGCCGGTGCCCGACAGGCCGAAGAACACCGCGACATCCCCCGCCGCGCCGACATTGGCCGAACAGTGCATCGGCATGACGTGCCGCTCGGGCAGGAGGTAGTTGAGCACGGTGAAGACGGATTTCTTCATTTCACCGGCATAGGCCGTGCCGCCGATCAGGATGATCTTGCGCGTCAGATCGCAGGCGATCACCGTCTGCGAGCGGACGCCATAGCGCGCCGGATCGGCCTTGAAGCTGGGAAGGTCGATGATGGTCAGTTCCGGATCGAAGCGGGCGAGCGCCTCGGCGTCCGGCCGGATCAGAAGATTGCGGATGAACAGCGAGTGCCAGGCCTGCTCGGTGACGACCCGGGTCGGCAGGGCATAGGTCTCGTCGGCCCCGCCGATCAGGTCTTGGACGAAGAGGTCCTTGCCCACCGCGTGCTTCTGGAAGTCTTCGTAAAGCAACGCGAAGGCTTCTGGCGTCATGGCGTTGTTGTTGTCCCACCACAGGGTGGACTCCGTCGATGCATCCCGCACGACATACTTGTCCTTCGGGGAGCGCCCGGTGTGCTGGCCGGTCGTCGCCACGAAGGCGCCATGCGCCGTCAGCCGCCCCTCGCCGCGGCGGACGGCGGTTTCCACCAACTCGGCCTCTGTCAGGTTCCAGCGTACGGAAAGGGCGCCGGACAGGCCGGTCGTCTCGATGCCGCGCGCGGGGTTGCGCTGCCCGATCTCATCCATCGTCAATTGCTCCACTGGTCAAGCCGTCGGCGGCGGAGCGCGTTGCCACCCCACCTGTCTTCCGGGCAATACGTGGAACCGAACCTGACAGCAAGTCCGAACCGCCAAAATACTTACGCCCAAAAGTATTTCAATCGGTTTAAAAGATGTCTTCGGATTTTCAATCGTTTTACACTGCGCAAATTCAGTTTTTGGGCCTGTTCGTTGTTTGAGCAGGGCCCGCGGGCAGGATGCCCGCCCTTGAGGCACTTTCCGGCCGCTCATGCGTTGTCGAGAGGGATCACCCCATCGGACGGGGTTCTGAACCGGTGCTGAAACGGAGCTTTGACATGACGGATACGACGCAATTCTGGGATATGATCGAGAAGTTCGACACGGCGATGGTCGTGACGCGGGACGGCCAGGAATTGCGGGCACGCCCGATGGCGCTGAAACTCTCCAGCGCCCGCGACCTTCTCCTCTTCATCACCGATCTCGATTCCCACAAGGTCGACGAGATCGAGGCCGACGATCGGGTTGCCTTGTCCTTCACCCGGCATGGCGAGTACGTCTCCGTGTCCGGGCGCGCCCGCGTATCGACCGACAAGGCGCTGATCGACGATGCCTGGGATGCGGAGGCCGAGGCCTGGATGCCGCAGGGCAAGGACGGCCCAGGCGTCGCCGTGCTGGCAATCGAGCCGACGCAGGCCGAGATCTGGGATGTGAACACGAGCAAGGTCCGCCAGGCCTATGAATTCGCCCGCGCCTATCTGGGCGGCAAGGACCGGCCGGATGTCAGCCACAACGAGAAGCTGGACCTCTAGCACCGGCCCGCTCTGGCCGCGGGACGGCAATTGTGGTAGAAATGCCACAATTGCCGTCCACACAGGCCAGGCGAACTTGTCTGAATACGGAACACGCGATGCCGACGATTGCCCTGGTCGATGACGACCGCAACATCCTGACCTCCGTCTCGATCGCCCTTGAAAGCGAGGGCTATCGCGTGGAGACCTATACGGATGGGGCATCCGCGCTGGAGGGCCTGCAGGCGCGCCCCCCGCATCTGGCGATCTTCGACATCAAGATGCCGCGCATGGACGGCATGGAACTCCTGCGCCGCCTGCGCCAGAAGTCCGATCTGCCGGTGATCTTCCTGACGTCGAAGGACGAGGAGATCGATGAATTGTTCGGCCTGAAGATGGGCGCCGACGATTACATCCGCAAACCCTTTTCCCAGCGCCTCCTGGTCGAGCGCGTGCGCGCCATCCTGCGGCGCGGCGCCCCGCGCGAAGCGGGCGCCAAGCCGGGCGCCACGCCGGAATCCTCGCTCGAGCGGGGGCAACTCGTCATGGATCAGGAGCGGCACACCTGTACCTGGATGGGCAAGCCCGTCACGCTGACAGTGACCGAATTCCTCATCCTGCATGCGCTTGCGCAGCGCCCGGGCGTGGTGAAGAGCCGCGACGCCTTGATGGATGCCGCCTATGACGAGCAGGTCTATGTGGACGATCGCACGATCGACAGCCACATCAAGCGGCTGCGCAAGAAGTTCAAGGCGATCGACGACGATTTCGATATGATCGAGACGCTGTACGGCGTCGGCTACCGCTTCCGCGAGATCTGAACCGAGCCCTCGCGCGCCCCTCGCCGCCATGATAAGGCACGGGGCTCACAGGTAGATTTGCCGCATGGGGCCGTCCGTGGCGACGGCGTGCGGCGCCGCCGCAGAGCGCGGCAGCAGGAACGGGCTGACGCTTGGCTTCGACCACCGACACGCGAGAGGATACGCGACGCCCCGCACGCCGGGCACACTGGCGCAGGGCGCGCTGGCGGCGCGTCCCGCTGGTTCGCCGCGGCCTCCTGCGCCTGCGCTGGGTGCTGGGCCACACGATCTTTTCCTCGCTCACGCGCCGCATCATCTTCCTGAACCTCGTGGCGCTTTTGGTGCTGGTCTCGGGCATTCTGTACCTGAACCAGTTCCGGGCCGGCCTGATCGACGCGCGTGTCGAAAGCCTTTTGACACAGGGCGAGATCATCGCCAGCGCCATCGCGTCCTCTGCGACGGTGGAAACCAACTCCATATCGCTCGACCCGGAGCGGCTTCTGGAGTTGCAGGCCGGCTCCACGCTGCAACCCGGCATGGACCTGTCCGACAGCCTGGATTTCCCGATCAATCCCGAGCGGGTGGCACCGCTCCTGCGCCGCCTCATTTCCCCCACACGCACCCGCGCCCGCATCTACGACCGGGACGCCAATTTGATCCTCGATTCGCGCCATCTGTATTCGCGCGGACAGATCCTGCGCTACAATCTGCCGCCGGTAGAGCCGGCGGAGCGCAACTTCGGCGAATGGCTGGGCGACGAGGTTGGCCGCCTGTTCCGCAACTCCAGCCTGCCCGTCTACCGCGAGACTCCGGGCGGCTCTGGCAGCACCTATCCAGAAGTGATGAGCGCCCTGACGGGCGGCCCATCCACGGTCGTGCGCTCCACCGAGAATGGCGAGTTGATCGTTTCCGTCGCCGTGCCGATCCAGCGCTTCCGGGCGGTCCTGGGCGTGCTCCTTTTGTCCACGCAGGGCGGAGATATCGACAAGATCGTGCAAGCGGAGCGCATGGCCATCGTGCGGACCTTCGCGGTGGCCGCGCTCGTCACGGTGTTTCTGTCGATCTTCCTGGCCTCCACCATCGCCACGCCGCTGCGCCGCCTGTCCGCCGCGGCCATCCGCGTGCGCCGCTCAGTCAATGCCCGCGAGGAGATCCCCGATTTCGGCGACCGGGCCGACGAGGTCGGCCATCTTGCCACCGCCCTGCGCGATATGACCAACGCGCTTTATGCTCGCATGGATGCCATCGAATCCTTTGCCGCGGATGTCAGCCATGAGCTGAAGAACCCCCTCACCTCGCTGCGCAGCGCGGTGGAGACGCTTCCGCTCGCCCGCAGCGAAGACTCCCGGCAACGCCTGCTGGCGGTGATCCAGCACGATGTGAAGCGGCTGGACCGGTTGATCACCGACATTTCCGACGCCTCTCGTCTGGATGCGGAACTGGCGCGCGAACTGTCCGACATCGTCCATATGGACCGGCTGGCCGGATCGGTCGTCGAAGGTGCGCGCTCGCACAGCCGCGATGGCCGTATCGTTGCCATCGACCTTGCCGTCGAGCCGCCGCCGGCGGGGCTCAAGGGCTTCGCCGTCGCCGGGCACGATCTGCGGCTGAGCCAGGTCCTGACGAACCTCATCGACAATGCACGCTCCTTCGTGCCGGACGAGGGCGGCAAGGTGCATGTCCGGCTGCGCCGGAGCCGCAACCGTGTCGTCCTGACGGTGGAGGACAACGGGCCGGGCATCCAGGCCGAGAAGATCGACCGGATCTTCGAGCGCTTCTACACCGACCGTCCGGCCGGCGAAGCCTTCGGCCAGAATTCCGGGCTCGGCCTTTCGATCAGCCGGCAGATCGTGGAAGCCCATGCCGGCACGCTGACCGCCGAGAATATCCGCGATCCGAAGTCCCCCGCCCGCATCACCGGCGCGCGCTTCACCATGACCCTTCCGGCTGCGGCGTGACCGGGGCCAACCAGCATGGTGGGCTCATCGCCATCGATGGCGCGGGAATCCTGATCCTGGGTCCGGCACGGTCCGGCAAGTCGGCCCTCGGCCTGTGTCTCCTGCGGCTGGCGCGCCGGGAGGGGCACGATGCCACGCTCGTCGCCGACGACCAGGTCCTCCTGTCCGCGCAGGCGGGGCGGCTTATCGGCCGCGCGCCGGACAGCCTGGCCGGGTTGATGGAGATATCCGGGGTCGGCATTCTGCGCATGCCGCACGCGCCAGAGGCCCCGGTGGTCCTGGCCGTTTCCTTGAGCGACGACCCGCCCCGCATGCCGGACGCGCCAGCCCTGACCCTGCACGGCGTTTCGGTGCGCCAGCTGCATCTTCCCGCCCGCCAGGCCAGCCTGAGCGCAGAGGTTGTGCTGACCATTTTGACGGCAGGCTGACGATTTACATTGCAACGCAGCATAATGACGTATTGCCGGCTATAAGTGGCCGAAAGGCCGCACCGGCTCACTTTTGCGTTGTATTCTCGAATAATTCCACTTCACCCGCATGGGCATCTTGCAGCAGTTTCTAAGCAGGCGCACAATCCGCCGCTGCCGCCCAATTCGGCAGCAAGCTGGAGCATATCGCAAGCATGATCGGACTGGTGCTCGTAACCCACGGCCAACTCGCGCGGGAGTTCAAGTCCGCCGTCGAGCATGTCGTCGGGCCGCAGGAAGCGTTCGAAACCGTGTCGATCGGCCCGGAGGACGATATGGAACAGCGCCGCGAGGATATCGTCGCCGCCGTCCGCGCCGCAGAAAAGGGCGATGGCGTCATCATCCTGACGGATATGTTCGGCGGCACGCCGTCGAACCTCGCCATCTCGGTGATGGACGAAGGCAACGTGGATGTCCTGGCCGGCGTCAACCTGCCCATGCTGATCAAGCTCGCCCGGGTGCGCGAAACGCGGCCCATGGATGTCGCGCTGGTAGAGGCCCAGGAGGCCGGGCGCAAATACATCGCCGTCGCCAGCCGCATCCTGGCCGGGAAATGACCATGCAGGACACGACCGAGCACCGCCTGTCGCGGACCCTCCCCATCCTGAACCGCCGCGGCCTGCACGCCCGCGCCTCTGCCAAGTTCGTCCAGACGGCCGAGGGGTTCGACGCGGAGCTGACCATCTCGCGTGATGGCTATACGGTCGGCGGACGCTCCATCATGGGCCTGATGATGCTGGCCGCAAGCCAGGGCAGTTCGATCGAGGTGTCGGCCGTCGGCCCCGATGCGCAGGAGGCACTCGAGGCGATCGCCGCCCTTGTCGCCGATCGCTTCGGAGAGGAGTGCTGACGCATTACGCAGGCTGATGCCGGCGCTTGCGCAGGAGCATCATGGCGAGCGGCAGCAGCCACACGAGAATCGTGAAGACACCGAGCGCGCCGGCAATGGGACGCTCGAAGAGCATCAGCGGGTTGCCATCCGCCTTTATGATGGAGGAGATGAAGTTCTGCTCCAGCATGGGCCCGAGGACGAGGCCCAGGATCGCCGGGGCGATCGGAATGTCGTTCTCTTCCATGAAGAAGCCGAGAAGCCCGAAGCAGAACATCATGACGACGCCGGCGAGCGAGTTGTTGATGGCAAAGGCGCCGACGATGCAGAAGATCAGGATGATCGGCATCAGCATGGCCGGCGGGATGGACAGGATCGGCCGTGCGCCGCGAATGGCCAGCCAGCCCAGCGGCAGCATGATGATATTGGCCAGGATGAAGGTCATGAAGATCGCATAGATCGACGCGGGATCGTTGATGAAGATCGCCGGACCCGGATTGATGCCCTTCACATACAGAACGCCGATCACGATGGCGGTGATGGAATCGCCCGGAATGCCGAAGACGAGCGCCGGAATCCAGGCGCCGCTGACCGACGAGTTGTTGGCGGCGCCCGCTTCCACGAGCCCTTCCACATGCCCGCGCCCGTAACGCTCCTTCATGCGGGAGAAGCGCTTGGAAATGGCATAGGAAATCCAGGCGGCGATGTCCGCCCCGGCCCCGGGCAGGATGCCGATGGCCGTGCCGGTGACGCAGCCGCGGCCGCATTGCACGGGGTATTGCTTCAGGTTCTTCCACTGGCTCCGGAAGATGCCCGTCCCCTCGACCCGCGCGACGGGGCCGCGCGGCGTCGTCGCCGTGACGGTGCGCAGAACCTCCGACACGGCGAAGAGGCCGATCATGGCGGGGATGAACTGGATACCCGCCATCAACTCCACATTGCCGAAGGAGAAACGCGGCTGACCTGCCGGATTGTCGATGCCGATGGTGGCGAGGAACAGGCCGATCAGGAGCGAGATCAGCCCGCGCGTCGGCGAGCCGGGCGAAACGAAGACGGCGCAGGACAGGCCCAGAAGGACCAGGAAGAAATACTCTTCCGAACTGAAGCGCAGCGCGACCTCCGCCAGCGCGGGCGACAACGTCATGAGGACGATCGAGCCGAAGAGCCCACCGATGGCCGAGAAGACGAGCGCTGCGCCGAGCGCCTCGTCGCCCCGTCCGCTCGTCGTCATGCGGTAGGCGTCCTCCACATAGGCGGCATTGGCAGGCGTGCCCGGCATGCGCAGGAGCGCCGCCGGGATATCCCCCGCAAAGATGGCCATGGCGGTGGCGGTGACGATGGCCGCGATGGCCGGAACCGGCTCCATGAAGAAGGTGATCGGCACGAGCAGTGCCGTCGCCATGGTCGCCGTCAGGCCCGGAATGGCGCCGACGAACATGCCGAAGATGGCGGACAGGAGGATGACCAGCAGCACATAGGGGTCGAAGACCAGGCCTGCCGCTTGTTCCAGGATCGCGAACATATGAGCTTTACCCCAGGAAGGTCAGGTACGGGCTGAGCGGCAGCGGCACCAGGAGAAGCTTGGAGAAGGTATAGTAGACCGCCAGCGTGGCGGTGACGGCAACGGCGATCGCCGCGAGCGGCCGGGTGCCGAGGGCCAGCATCAAACCCGTCAGCGACAGGACCGAGGTCGGGATGAAGCCCAACTGTTCGGAAAACAGGATGTAGAAAAGGATGACGCCCAGCACCGCCAGGGCCGAGGCGATGCTGCGGCGCGAGCCCGTCCATTCCGCAAGATGCGGGCGCAGCGCGCCCGGCAGGCTGCGCAGGCTGGCCAGCATCATGTAGACGCCCAGCGCGACGCCGCACCAGCCGATCAGGCGCGGCATGGTGCCCGCCCCGTAATCCTGTCCGGGGATCGGCCCGAAGCTGCGGGAGGCGTAGACGAGGAAAGCGGCCAGGACGGCCGTCAACAGGCCGAGGTGGAACTCGCTGAGCTTGATCATCGGGAGAGGCTCGCCTCTATGAGGAATGGACGCGATGTCCGGCCGGCGCTTCGAGCGGCCGGCCGGACCATGGGCGCTTGGCCCGCGTGCCTATTGCTGCTGCGCCAGCCCGGCTTCCTTCATGACGGCGCCGAGCGTGGCATCGTCCGCGGCCACAATGGCGGTGGCTTCCTGCCCATCGGCCCAGCGCATGCCGAAGCCGCGGTCGGCCATGAAGCTTCGGTAATCTTCGGAATCATAGACGGCCTTGAGGGCTGTCTCGAGCCGCACCTTCACGTCGTCCGGCAGGCCCTTGGGCGCCGCGACGGTGCGCCAGACGGACAGGGTCCAGTCGGAGCCGATGGATTCCTGGATGGTCGGAACGTCGGGGAAGAGTTCCTGCCGCTCGGCCGACATGGTGCCCAGCGCCTTCACACGGCCCGCATCGATCATCGAGCGCCCTTCCGCCAGCGAGGACGGGATCAGGTCCACCCCGCCCGCCACCATGTCGGTGATGCCGGATGCGGCGCCCTGGCTTGGAACGAACGTGACGTGATTGGGCGCCAGATCGTGCGACATGAGCCAGCCGGCCAGTCCGAGGTGCCAGATGCCGCCCTGCCCGGTGCCGGACGCCTTGAAGGTCCCCGCCGGCTGCTCGCGAATGGCCTTCAGAAGCGCCTCGGCCGTCTGGTGCGGGGAATCGGCCGAGACCATCAGCCCGGCCGGATCGGCGTTCATCATGGCCAGGACGTCGAAATTCTCATAGGTCAGGTCGGTCAGGCCCATCCAGTGCATCATGTCGATCTCGATCGTCATGATGCCGATCGTGTAACCGTCCGGCCGCGCATTGGCGATGGCACTGTGTCCGACGACCCCCGATCCGCCCGTCCGGTTGACCACGTTGACCGGAACGCCGAGCTCCTGCTGCAGCAGCGTGGCGACGATGCGCCCCACCGCATCCGTGCCGCCACCCGCGCCCCAGGGCACGATCATCTGGATCGGCCGCTGCGGATAATCCGATTGCGCCATGGCGGGCATGGCCACAGTGCCCGTCAGGGCAAGCGCCGTTGCAAGTACAAGAGTGCGTGCGACCATGTATCCTCCCATTCGTCCGCGACGAATCCATTGAGCGGCGGCCTTGCGCCGAAGACGTTTCCCTGGGGCCTTTTGCGGCCTCTTGACACGCACTGTCGAAACTCGTTGCCCTACTGTCAACGTATACGTCGTTGGGAGACGCGCTATGGACGGGCGGAAACCGCCGCAGGCCAGCAACGGCACCGACTGGAGCTGCGATCACGAAATCGTGGGTCCTGCCCGGGACCGAGCCTATCTGGCGTTGCGTGCGCAGATATTGAGCGGCGAACTGGCGCCCGGCACGACGCTTCTCGAATCGGCGGTGGCCGAACGGCTGGCCATGAGCCGCACGCCGGTGCGCGAAGCCTTGCTGCTCCTGCAGAATGAAAACCTCGTGGACATCCGCCCGCGACACGGCATGACGGTGCGGCGCCCCTCGACCTCCAGCCTGGTGCAGATCTACGAGGTCTATTCGGCGCTGGAGGCGATGGCCTGCCGGATCGTCGCGCGCGATGGCATGGGCGCGGGTGATGCCGCCGCGCTTCAAAAGCTCATGGACGATATGGAACGCGCGACGCGGCAAGAGGACATTGCCGGCTGGTCACGGCTCGACGATGCGTTTCACTCCCGCATCGCGCAGGCGAGCGGCAATCTGCGCCTGCAGGCGTCGCTGCGCACTTGCTGGGCCGAGCAGTACCGCGCCCGCATGGCCATCGTCCCCTTCCGCCCGCTGCCCGTGCGGTCCAACCAGGAACATCGGGCGCTGTTTGCGGCGCTGGCCTCCGGCGACGAGTTCGAGGCCGCCCGGCTGCTGCAGATCCACCGCGAGCGCGGCGACGCCATGGCCATCGATCTGATCCGCACGCATGGCCTAGCCGGCTGATGCGGCGCGGCGCTCGCGCTGCTCCAGCCAGCGCCGCATATCGGCATCGGCCTCTTCCAGGCCGGCGCGGTTGATGAGCCGGCGCAGCAGGGCCAGGCTGACGGCCCGCGTGCGGAAATTGACCGCATCGGCCGGCAGGTCCTGCTGGTAGATGCCGAGCTTGTCATAGATCTGCTGCAGCCGGTTCTGGACGCTGCGCAGCGACAGGCCCCGCCGCTCCGCGATGAGCCGATCGGTCATGCCGAGGGCAAGGTCGATGAGGATTTCGTATTCCACATCCGACAGGCCTTCGAAATGGCTGGCAGCCTTCTGCTGCACGGTGCGGATCTCCCGGTCGATCACGCACTGGCCTTCCACGAAGATGCTGCGAACGGCCAGGCTCAGGCGCTCCTCCGAAGCCGATTTGAGGACATAGCCATAGGCCGCGCCGGGCGGCACGATGCGCGAGACGCCCCGCACATAGGCCTCGTCCGCATAGTTGGACCAGAACATGATGGCCGTATCCGGCCGCTCGCGCCACACAGCACGCGCCATGTCCACACCGGTGCGGCGTGGCATCTGCAGGTCCACCACCACATTGCGTGCGCCCAGCCGCCGCGCCAGGCTTTCCCCCTCCTCTCCGTCGGCCGCCTCGTGCAGGCTGGAGCCGGGCAGGGTCGCGGCGATGACGTCGCGCAGGAAGCTGCGGTGGACGGCATCGTCCTCCACGATCAGGATGTCCATCAGCCCTGCCCTCCCAGCGGCGCCGAAAGCGACAGGCGGACCCGTGTGCCCGGCCCATCCTCGCGGCGGTCGATATCCAGCGCCGCCGAGACGAGGCGCGCGCGCGTCTGCATATTGCGCAGGCCACCCAGCCGCTTGCGCCGCACGGCCGTATCGAAGCCGATCCCGTCATCGCTGACGATGATGGTCAGGCGGCCACCCGCCGCGTCCCTCCCCGCGGCAAGCTCCACCAGGATGGTCGAGGGTTCGGCATGGCGCGCCGCATTGTTGACCGCCTCCTGCACGATGCGGAAGAGGGCGAGGCGCAGGGTCGGCGCCAGCCGGTCGAAGGCGCCGGCGCTGTCGTCGGTCAGGCCATGGGCAATGCCGCCGCCATCGGCGAGCGCGCGGTTCAGGAAGTCCTCCACGCCATCGGCAAAGCCGAAGAGTTCGAGCACGTTGGGGCGCGCATCGTCGATGATTTCGCGCAGCTCCGCCATGCAGCGCTGCAGCCCCTGCCCCACGGCCGCCAGTTCCCCGGACGCGCCGCCGGGCGCCTGTGCAAGGCGCGCGATGCGGCGCTCGATGCGCGTCAGGTCGGCCAGCGTCTGGTCATGCAGGTCCATGCCGATGCGCTGGCGCTCCTGCTCCAGCTCCTCCGTCAGGCGCAGCGCGCCTTCGCGCAGGCCCTCCTCCCGCGCGCGGCCGGCCGCCTCGTCTATGGCCGAGCGGCGCAGATCCTCGGCCGCGCGCAGCGCGTAGAGATAGGGCGCCAGCGTGTCCGCCAGGTGCTGCGCCAGGGGAATGTCGGTGCGGCGGTAGAAGCCCGTCGCATGGCTGGAACAGGACAGGGCGCCGATGATCTCCCCGTGGACGATCAGCGGCACATGCAGGCGGCTGCGCAGGTTCTGGTCATGGATCGGGTGGCTGAAGGCGCCGTCGAAGCTGAAGCGCGGATCGTTGATGGCGTCGTCCGAAATGAGGAAGGGTTCAAGCCCGTTCAACAGATCGCGGATCGGGCTGCCGATCACCGGATGGGGCGTCGGCGTCAGGCCCCAGTCCGTATGCAGCCCCGCCTCGTAGGCGACATGCATGTCCCGCCGGATGATGCAGATGTCCAGGTGATCGTGCGGCAGGATCTCATGCAGCTCGTGCGATACGGCGTGGATGGCCGACTGGAAGTCCAGCTGACCGGCCAGCGCCCGGCTGACCCGCAGAAGGTGCCGATACACCGTCTCGTGCCGCATGCCCGGCCTGCGCGCCGGGCGGTCCCCCGAGTCTGTCGCAACCTGTCTCACGCTTCCCATCCCCCTAGCGCATCATGTTTCATGCACGTCGCCAACCGACTTTCCAGCGCAAAGCGGAAGATTGCCCGCAGGGCATATGCGGGAACCCGCATCCGATCTGCGACGAAAGGGTTGGACAGGCCGGGTGGAAGTGGAAACACTCCCATCCGGATTGCGGCACGCTCCGGACGGGGCGCACCCCGGAGGAGCGGGGGGCCGCGTTGCATCCGAACCGGGAGGATTCTTCATGCTGAAACGTCATGCCATCTGGCTGTCCGCCGCCGCCGTTATGTGCACGGCCGGCGCCGCATCCGCCGATACGTCGGACAAGACCATCGCCTTGTCCAACAATTATGCCGGCAACTCCTGGCGCCAGGCCATGCTGCAGAGCTGGCAGACCGTCACGGGCAAGGCCGTCGCGGACGGGGTCGTCGCCTCGGCGGACGCCTTCACCACGGCCGAGAACCAGGCGACGGAGCAGGCCGCGCAGATCCAGAACATGATCCTGCAGGGTTACGACGCCATCGTCATCAACGCCGCCTCCCCCACCGCGCTGAACGGCGCCGTCAAGGAAGCCTGCGACGCGGGCATCACCGTCGTATCCTTCGACGGCATCGTGACCGAGCCCTGCGCCTGGCGCGTGGCGGTCGACTTCAAGAAAATGGGGTCCGACCAGCTCGACTACCTCGCTGGCCGCTATCCCGATGGCGGCAATCTCCTGGAGATCCGCGGCCTCGCCGGCACCTCGGTCGATTCGGAAATTCATGCCGGCATCGCCGCTGGCGCCCAGAAGCATCCGAACTTCAAGGTCGTCTCCGAAGTGCAGGGCGACTGGACGCAGACCGTGGCCCAGCGCTCCGTCGCCGGCGTTCTGCCCAGCATTCCCGAGGTCGTCGGCGTGGTAACGCAGGGCGGTGACGGTTTCGGCGCGGCCGAAGCCTTCGCCGCGGCCGGCCGCCCCACGCCCACCATCATCATGGGCAACCGCCAGGACGAGCTCCTGTGGTGGAAGCAGCAGAAGGACGCCAATGGCTATGAGACCATGTCGGTCTCCATCGCGCCGGGCGTGAGCACGCTGGCCTTCTGGGTCGCCCAGCAGATCCTGGATGGCAAGGACGTGCCCAAGGACCTCGTGGTGCCGTTCCTGGCCATCGACCAGGCCGGCCTCGAAGATGCGCTGAAGACCACGCCGGAAGGCGGCGTCGCCAACGTGGAATACACGCTGGAAGACGCCCAGAAGGTCATCGCAGGCACCAACTAAGGCGTTGCGGCGTGCCGGCGTCCCATGCGGCGCCGGCACGCCGCCGCCCGTCATGCACGACCGGGGAGGGTCTAAAGATCGGATGGCGGACAATCGCGCGGGGGCAACGCCCCCTCTCGTCGATCTGCGGGACATCGAACGCAGCTTCGGCGCGGTCCGGGCCCTTGCGGGCGTGAGCCTTGCCATCATGCCGGGCGAGTGCATCGGCCTTGCCGGCCACAACGGCGCCGGCAAGTCCACCTTGATGCAGGTTCTGGCCGGCAATCTTTCTCCCGATACAGGGACGCTCGCCGTCGCCGGCACGGACGAGACGGGGCGCTACGGCGTCGCGCAGGCCAACAGGCTCGGCATACGCTGCGTCTTCCAGGAACTATCGCTCTGCCCCAACCTCACGGTGGCCGAGAACATGCGCATCCGCCATCCGGCGATCCGCGGCCTGTCCTGGCGTCGGCGCGCCTCCGCCCTGGTGCGGGAGACGCTCGACCGGATTTTCCCCGGCCACGGCATCCGGCCCGACGATCTCCTGTCCGACCTTGCGCTCGGGCAACGGCAGATGGTGGAAATCGCCATCGTCTTCGCCGTATCCGACACGGCGCCGCGGCTCATCATCCTGGACGAGCCGACATCCTCGCTGGACCAGACCGTCGCCGCGCAGCTTCTGGCGCAGGTGCGCCGCTTCGTGGCCGAGGGCGGCAGCATCGTCCTCATCTCGCACATATTGGGGGAAATCCTCTCCACCTGCGACCGCATCGCCGTCATGAGCGACGGGCGCGTCACGGCGCTGCGGCCGGCCGCCGGCTTCACCCGGACAGGCCTCGTCGAAGCCATGGGCCATGTGGCGGCGCAGGCCCCGAGCGTGGCGGCCGCCGCCGGTGTCCGCAGCGGGCCGGTCGTCGCACAGGCCACGCCGCCGCGCCAGACCGGCGGGCTGGCCCTGAAAGCCCATCGCGGCGAGATCGTCGGACTGGCGGGGCTGGCCGGCCACGGGCAGACGGCGCTCCTCGTGCTCATGCAGAATGCGGCGATGGCCCGCTCGCGCTATGCGCAGCTGACCGGCAAGGTTGCCTTCGTCGCGGGCGACAGGCAGAGCGACGGCGTCTTTCCGCTCTGGTCGATCGGCGGCAACATCACGGTCCGGTCGCTGGCGCGGCTGCGCCGCATGGGCCTCATCGATACGGCCGCAGAAGCGGCCATGGCCGATGAGTGGCGCCAGCGCATCGGCATCCGCACGCCGGACATGGGCAACAACATCCTGACCCTGTCGGGCGGCAACCAGCAGAAGGCCCTCTTTGCACGCGCCCTCGCCTCGGATGCCGACATCATCCTGATGGACGACCCGATGCGCGGCGTCGACATCGGCACCAAGCAGGATGTCTATGCCTTGATCCGCGCGGAAGCCGCGCGGGGGCGGACCTTCATCTGGTACACGACGGAGTTCGACGAGTTGCGAAGCTGCGACCACACCTATGTCTTTCGGTCCGGCCGGATCGTCGCCGAGATGCCACAGAGCGAATTGACCGAGGCCCGCGTCCTGCAGAGCTCCTTCACCGAGGATGCCGCTTGATGACGTCCGTCCTGACCCCGCGTCACCTGCGCGCGCTGCTGCCGCCCGTATCGCTCGCCCTGCTTCTGGCAGCGATCTTCATCATCCAGCCCCGTGCCATGAGCTTCATGGGGCTCAACCTGATGCTCAACCTGGCGCTGCCCATCGCCTTTGCGACCATCGCGCAGCTCTTCATCATCGCCGTCAACGATATCGACCTGTCGATCGGCAGCTTCGTCTCCTTCACGGCCTGCATCGGGGCCACCCTCCTGAACGACACGCCGCTCCTCGGCGTGGCCGCGCTTGCGGGCTGCGTCCTCGTCTATGCGCTGGTCGGCGCCTTGATCCACTGGCGCAACCTTCCGTCCATCGTGGTCACGCTCGGCATGTCCTTCGTCTGGCTGGGCGCGGCCGTGTTGCTCCTGCCGTCACCGGGCGGCAGCGCGCCGGCCTGGCTGCAGGCGCTGGTCAAGCTGCGCACGCCCTTCATCCCCTTCGCGCTCATCGCCAGCGGCATCCTGGCCATCGTCATGCACCTCTTCCTGATGCGCTCGGCATTCGGGGCAGTGCTGCGGGGCGCGGGCGGCAACCCGCAGGCCATTGCGCGGGCGGGCTGGTCGCTCCTGCGCGTCAAGATGATCATGTATGCGCTGGCCGGGCTGTTCGGTGTCCTGTCGGGCCTTGCGCTGGTTGGCCTCACCACCTCGGCCGACGCCAATATCGCGCTGCGCTACACGCTTCTGTCGATTGCCGGGGTTATCCTCGGGGGCGGCGAGTTCACCGGCGGCCGGGTCTCTCCTATCGGCGCCGTGCTCGGCGCCCTCACGCTGACCCTCGCCGGCTCGCTCCTGGCCTTCCTGCGCATATCGCCCGACTGGCAGATCGGGGCGCAGGGCGCCATCCTCATTCTTGTCCTGGCGCTGCGGGCGCTGGTCAACCGGGCCGAACGGAGGGCTGCCTGATGGCTCTTTTCACCGCCGCGCGGGACTTCGGCCAGCGCGTCCCGTCCGCCTTTTCCTTCCTGGGCGCGCTGCTGATCTTTCTGGCAACCATCGCCTTCTCCGGCGGTCAAGGGTCCGGCCAGGTCCTGACGACGGCGCTGACCTTCGCCACGATGTATGTCATCGTCGGGCTCGGCCAGATGTTCGTCATCACCACGGGGCCAGGCAATATCGACCTGTCCATCCCCGCCACCATCGCCCTGGCCGGGGCGGTCGCCATGAAGGTCATGGGGGGCGACAATGCGATGATCCTTCCGGGGCTCGCCGCAGCACTGAGCGTCGGCGCCCTCGTCGGCTGCTTCAATTACGGGCTGATCCGCCTTCTCTCCATTCCGCCGATCATCGCCACGCTGTCGGCGAGCTTCCTGGTGCAGTCCACGGCCATCGCCTATGGGCGGGGCCTTCGCGTGCGGCCGCCGGAAGCCTTCGCGGATTTTGCCACCGGGCGCGTCCTCGGCATACCGATCCTGGCCATCGCCACGCTGGTCCTGGCCGTCCTGATGGCCGTGCTCCTGCACCGGACCCTCTACGGCCGCTCGGTCACGGCCATCGGTCAGAACCAGCGGGCCGCCGGCCTGGCGGGAATCCGCGTCGATCGCGTCCGCTGGGCCACCTACGTCCTGTCGGCCGTCATGGCAGCGCTGTGCGGCGCGGTGCTTGCGGCATTCTCGGGCGGCGCGTCGCTGAACATGGGGGAGGAATATCTCCTCGCCTCCATCGCCGTCGTTGTGGTGGGCGGAACCTCTGTAGCGGGCGGTCAGGCCAATGTCGCCGGGCTGTGGGGCGCCTCGCTCTTCCTCTATCTGCTGGTCACGATGCTGAACACGTTCGGCGTGAGCGCAGGGCTGCGCCTGCTGATCACCGGCCTCATCATCATTGCCATCATCACCATTGCCGGAGGCAAAAAGACCGGCCGCGCCTGAGGCGCGGCCGGTCCATCCTGCATCGATATGCCGGAGCGTCAGAGCCGGCAGACGGCGCGCACGCCCGGGCGGATGAAGAAGGTGTTCGTCCGCGGATCGTAGGTTCGGTAGCGTTGGGCGCAGGCTGCCTGGCGGCGGCTTAATCCACGATAGGCGCGCGGCTCGTAGGGCCGCTCCCACCGGCGGCGGTCCCGCCGGTCCCGCTCCCAGCGGCGTTCACGCTCCCAGCGGTCGTTGCGGTCCCAGCGCCGGTCGTCGCGGTAGCGCGGCGGCGGGCGGCGTCCTTCGCGTATGTCCTGGTCGCGCTGGACGCCGCGCAGGATCTCTCCGAAATCCGTCGTGCCCTGCACAAGCTGGATCGGCCCTGCCGCGGTGGTGGACGCCGCCGCCGGCCGGGACGGCGCCACCGGTGCGGCAGCCGCCTGCGGTGCTGTCCAGCCGGTGGCCATGATCAGGAGGACCGGAGCGATCCACCTGCGCGACTTGGCTGCCATTCCCATCATCTGCTCCCTGATCCTCTCCCGGCTGCCGGGCCCACCAGCAAAGGCCAAGCCCGGCCGGCGGCTCAGCCGCGATAGCCGCGCGGGCACTGGGCCGTGTAACGGCGGCCGTAATCGTCGCGGTAGACGCATTCGCCGCGGCGCGTGGAGGCGCCGACCAGCGCGCCCGCCGCCGTACCGATGGCACCGCCGATCAGCGCTCCGCCCAGATCACCCGTTGCCGCGGCGCCGATGGCCGCTCCACCAAGACCGCCAATGGCCGCCGGCGCCGCGATCTCGCGGTCGACCGACTGGCAGCCCGTAACGGCAAGGAGCAAGGCCGAACAACCGGCAATAGTCAATTTCCTCATGATACGCACCTTTCCCTCTGGCGGCCGCGCGCCAACCGCCGCGGCTTAACAAATCGCTAACAAACAACTGCCAGGTGCGACATTCGTTCCAGCCAAAGAAAAAGCCCGCACCGGGGGAGGACCGGGCGGGCTTCTAAAGTTGCGGGCTGGGAGGAGGATGCCCGCTGGCAATGTTGATCGCATATCCCGCGGGGGTGAGCTACCCGGCGCAATGCATGGCAGCCATGCATCCGCCGGATAGCGGAGTTTCAGCGACCGCCGACCACAGGGCATCCCCGCACATTGGCGAAGCGGATGAAGGTGCGCCCGCCGCGATCGCGTCCGGCAACCGTTACCGAGCGGCGCCCGGCATCGACGATGCGTGCGCGGTGGACGCCCATGCGGTCCGCCTTGCGCAGAGCCTGCCGCGCGTCGCAGCCGCCGCGCCGGTCGTCGCGCCAGCGGTCGCGCCGATGGTCGTGCCACCGGTCCCGGCCATACTGGACCTCCTGGAATGTCGGCGCCTGGGCAGCCGTCACACCAAAGCGCAACTCCTGGGCTTGAGCGCCGCCCATGCCGGCAGCGACACCGCCGCCAAGTGCCATCGCCATGATGGCCGCACGCATGAACCGTCGGATCATGATCTCTACCTCCTGACATATGGCCGCCCGATGCGGCCTGACCTTGGAGGCGATCCTGCGCTTCGGGAACTGAACCCGCTTCGAAGGCCGCGTTCAGAACGGGTTCAGGAACGACGGAATAGAGATATTATCTGTACGTTGGATGATATCGAACCTATAGTGCCGCCCGATCCCGCATGCCGGTTCATACCGGCGGCCAGGGCCATGTAAGAGACGATCGAAGGGCAACCCCTTATGAGCACCAAGCCTTCACGCGCGAAGAAGGGCGCGGCCGCGCGCCCGCGCAGCGGTGGATCGGCGGCACCGGCCGAATCGGCCCATCCCGCTGCGGCCATTCCTGCTGCGGCCGGTCCCGCTGTTGCCGAAACCGCGCAGGCCACCCCGCCGCCCCTGTTCTACAAGGACCCGGCCATCCTGCGCCATCCCGATCATGCCGGCCTTTGCCTGCGTACGGGCCAGGGCTTCGACTTTGCGCGCAACGCCGCCGCACTGCCACTGACCAGTGCCGAGTTCGCGGCCGCCGGGCGGCACTACCCGATCGTTTTCTCCGACATCGTCGATCCCATGCCGCTTGCCGTTGTGGGCGTCGAGCCGGAGGCGAACCTGTTCCTGACGGCAGAAGGCCAATGGGCGGCGGGAACCTATGTCCCGGCCTATGTCCGGCGCTATCCCTTTATCGCCGTCGCATCGGCGCCCGGCGCCACGCCTGTCCTCGGCTTCGACCGGGCCAGCCCGCTGCTCGGCGCCGGATCGGACGCGGATGGATCGGCCCCCCTGTTCGAGGTCGACGGCACGCCGACCACCCATGCGCAGGAGGCGATGAACTTCTGCCAGGCCTATGCCGACGATCACGTGACGACCCGCGCCTTCGGTGCGGCCCTGGCAGAGGCCGGGCTTTTGCGCCAGCAGTCCATCAACCTGCGCTTCGGCAACGGCACGACCGGTTCGGTCGAAGGCTTCTGGCAGATCGACGAACAGGCCTATCGCGACCTGCCCGCCGAAAAGGTGCTCGCATTCCATACCAAGGGGTGGCTCGATCTGATCGTCCTGCACCTGGCATCGCAATTCGCCTGGCAGGGCCTTGCCGAGCGCCGCTCCCTGCAGCTTCAGGCCGCCTGACCGGCCGGGCATTGAAAAAGGCCGGTCCCCAGGCGGGGCCGGCCTTTTTATGCGTCATCGCGTTCCTGCGATCAGCTGTCCAGGAAACTGCGCAGCTTGCGTGAGCGGGACGGGTGCTTCAGCTTGCGCAGCGCCTTGGCTTCGATCTGGCGGATGCGCTCGCGCGTGACCGAGAATTGCTGCCCCACCTCTTCCAGCGTGTGGTCGGTGTTCATGCCGATGCCGAAGCGCATGCGCAGCACGCGTTCCTCACGCGGGGTCAGCGAGGCGAGGACCCGGGTCGTCGTTTCGCGCAGGTTCGCCTGGATCGCCGCGTCGATGGGCAGGATGGCATTCTTGTCCTCGATGAAGTCGCCGAGATGCGAGTCTTCCTCGTCACCCACGGGCGTTTCGAGGCTGATCGGCTCCTTGGCGATCTTGAGGACCTTGCGGACCTTTTCGAGCGGCATGGCGAGCTTTTCGGCCAGTTCCTCCGGCGTCGGCTCGCGGCCGATCTCATGCAGCATCTGCCGGCTGGTCCGCACGATCTTGTTGATCGTCTCGATCATGTGCACCGGAATGCGGATCGTGCGCGCCTGGTCGGCAATGGACCGGGTGATCGCCTGGCGGATCCACCATGTCGCATAGGTGGAGAACTTGTAGCCGCGCCGGTACTCGAACTTGTCCACCGCCTTCATCAGGCCGATATTGCCTTCCTGGATCAGATCCAGGAACTGCAGGCCGCGATTGGTGTATTTCTTGGCGATGGAGATCACGAGGCGCAGGTTCGCCTCGACCATTTCCTTCTTGGCCTGCCGGGCTTCGCGCTCGCCCTTCTGGACCATATGCACGATGCGCCGGAACTCGGTGATCTCCAGCCCCGTCTCGGTGGCGAGGTTCTGGATCTCCTGGCGCAGGGTCCTGATCGTCTCCTTTTCGGCAGAGGCGAACTTCGTCCAGCCCTTGCCCGAAAGATTGGCGATATGGCGGGTCCAGTTCGGATCGAGCTCGGCGCCGTGATAGCTCTTCAGGAACTCCTCACGCTTGACGCCATGCCCCTCGGCAAGGCGCAGAAGCCGTCCCTCGCTGCCGACCAGCCGCTTGTTGATATCGTAGAGCTGGGCGACGAGCGCGTCGATGCGGTTCTGGTTGAGCGACAGCGACTTGACGGAGGTGATCAGATCCTCCTTCAGCTTGCGGTAGCTGCGCTCCTGCGCCGGCGACAGGGTGCCCTGTGCGGCCAGCCGGTTTTCGACCTGCTGGTCCTGCAGCTTGCGCAGGCGCTTGTAATTGTCGGCCACGATGTCGAACGTCGCCATGACCTGGGGGCGGATTTCCGCCTCCATGGCCGCGAGCGACATGTTGCTCTCGAGGTCGTCGTCTTCCTCGTCTTCCTCTCCGGAACCGGGCTGCGGGGCTTCGGCGACCGGCGGCACCTCGTCCTCCGACGCGGGCGCTGCCGGCTGGCGCGCCTCCGGGCCGGCATAGGTGGCCTCGAGGTCGACGACCTCGCGCAGCATGATGTTGCCTTCGTTGAGTTCGTCACGCCAGATGATGATGGCCTGGAAGGTCAGCGGGCTTTCGCACAGCCCGGCAATCATCGTCTCGCGGCCGGCCTCGATGCGCTTGGCGATGGCGATCTCGCCCTCGCGCGACAGGAGCTCGACCGATCCCATTTCGCGCAGGTACATGCGCACGGGATCGTCGGTGCGGTCGCCCGCCTCGCGCTTCTGGGTCGTGGCGACGGCGCCGGTACCGACCTCCGCGACTTCCTGGCCGGCTTCCTCGCGCTCCTGCTCTTCGCCTTCCTCGGACTCGTCCTCTTCGACGACGTTGATGCCCATGTCGTTCAACATGGCCATCGTATCCTCGATCTGCTCGGAGGTGACATCCTCCGCGGTCAGAACCGAGTTCAGCTTCTCCATGGTCACGAAGCCGCGCTTCTTGGCGGCCTTGATCATCTTCTTGACGGCGTCGTCCGAAAGGTCCAGCAGAGGACTGTCAGGCGTCTCCGGACGCTCTTCGACGGCCGCTTCGCTTTCCTTGACCCTAGTCGCCATTCGCGTATCTCTCCAATTCGCGTCGGTCGCGCCCGGCGTGCCGCGCCCTGATCATAAGGCAGGGCGGTAAATGCCTGATAAACCGGACCGGCGGCCATAGCCGCCCGACTGCACGGCGCCACTGCGATTCGCCCCGAACCGCCTGGCTCCGCCAATTATACCAATCCAAATTTCATTGATGCCGCTATTGGCATCCGTCTCTTTCGATTTCACCCTTGAGAGTCAAGGCTCTGCACAAAAAAACTAGACGCGTTGGCGGCGCTCGGCGCGCCATTCAGACGCTGCGGGCAGGCCGCCCCGACAAGAGTCCGAAACCGTCGATCAGCGCCTCGGTTCCGGCCAGATTGTCCATCTCTCGCTTGATTTCCACGATCTGCGCATAGGCCTGCTCCGTCTGCTCGGTGGCGAACGCCGCTTCCGCATTCCGGAGTTCCCTATGTAGTGACCGGTGGCGGTGCTGCAAGTGAAGCGCCTGTCGCAAGGCCTCCCGCGCATCCTCCACGGCCGCCTCCGGCAGGAAGGCCCAGTCCCGGTTCATGCGCACCCGCCGCTCGAAGCCGGTGAACACATCCGTAACCCCGGCCGCCTCGAAAGCGTCCATCACCGCGTCGCGGCTGATCAGCGGCGCGGTCATCGCCACATCGAGCACGAGCGAGCGCAGCCGCGCCAGCTCGCCGTCGGGCAGTTCCAGATCGGCGAAATAGTCGAAGGCCTCGTTCAGGAGCGAGGGATGGCTGATGAAGCCGATGACGATGCCGATCTCACGCATGGTGGGGGGCGCCGCGCGGCCCTGCGCGGAGGCGAGGCCCGAGCGGATCAGCCGGTCGGAGACGGCGCTGCGCCGGGCGGCTGCGCCGCGGTTCGACCCGGCCCGGCCGTCGCCCCGACTGCCACCGCTCCGCCAGTTGCCCTGGCCACGCTCATAGTCGCGGCGGGAGGCCGGGGCCGGGCCGAAAAAGCCGTCGAGCCGCTCCTGCATGTCCTGCTGGTAATGGCGCCGCACGCTTTCATCGGTGATCTGCCGCACGAGGCCCTTGAGCCGCCCCTCCAGCTCGGCGCGCCGCTCCGGCGTATCGTAGACACCGCCGGCCGTCTCGCGGGACCACAGCATGTCGGCGAGCGGGCGCGCGCGCTCCAGCACCTGCGTGAAGGCCTCTGCCCCACCATCGCGCACCAGGTCGTCCGGATCCTGGCCGGCCGGGAGGAGCGCGAAGCGGAGCGAACGCCCGGGCTTGAGCAGCGGCAGGGCGACATCGGCGGCGCGCTGCGCCGCCTTCAGCCCGGCCGCATCGCCGTCGAAACACAGGATCGGCTCGCCGGCCGTGCGCCATAGAAGGTCGAGCTGCCGGTCCGTCAGCGCCGTGCCGAGCGGCGCGACGGCATGGCCGAAGCCCGCCTGGTGAAGGGCGATGACATCGACATAACCCTCGACCACGATCAGCGTGCCGAGCGTCCGTGCGGCCCGGCGCGCCCGCGCCAGGTTGTAGAGCGTCTGGCCCTTGTGGAAGACGTCCGTCTCCGGCGAGTTCAGATATTTGGCGGGGACGCCCGCGGCCAGCGCACGCCCGCCAAAGGCGATGGCGCGCTCGCGCACGTCCTCGATGGGGAACATGACCCTGTCGCGGAAGCGATCGTAGGAAACCGGGATGCCATCGCCATGGACGACGAGCCCCGCCCCCTCGATCTCGGCCTTGCCGACGCCGCGCCCGGCCAGGAACTCCTTGAGCCGCGAGCGACTGTCGGGCGCATAGCCGAGGCCGAACTCGGCCTGGACCGCGCTGGTGATGCCACGATCGCGCAGATAGGCGCGTGCTTTGGCGCCGTCGGCCTCCTGCAGGGTCTGGCGGAAGAAGCCGCGGGCCAGGGCCAGCGCATCCATGACGCTGGCGCGCTGCTCGTCCCGGCGCTCGGCGGCGGCGTCGCGTTCGGGCATCGGCACGCCGGCTTCCGCCGCCAGGCGTTCGACCGCCTCCGGGAAGCTCATGCCGTCGAGCTCGGTCATGAAGCGGAAATGATCGCCCGACACGCCGCAGCCGAAGCAATGGTAGCGGCCCTTGGAATCCTCGCAATGGAAGGATGGCGTCTTCTCGCCATGGAAAGGGCAGCAGGCCCAGAAGTCGCCCTTGCCGGCCTGCGTCTTGCGGCGATCCCAGGTGACGCGCCGGGCGATCACCTCGGAAATCGGGATGCGGCTCTTGATCTCTTCCAGGAAGTGGGGCGGAAACCTCATGCCGGACATATCGTCCGCCCGCGCCGCCAAATCCAGCCCGCAGGCGCAGGCGCGCATGTTTCGCCCGCTGTCCACAGCTTTCCACAGCTTTCCACGGGCTCGGCCGGACGGCTCACCGCAAAAGGCCGCGGACCATCTCTCCGGCCGCCGGCAGGTCCAGGGCGGCGCCATGCGCCGTCTTCAGCGCGCTCATGCACCGGCCGACATCGCGCAGGCCGCGCGCGCCGGTGTCTTCCACCGCCTTGCGGCAGGCGGCCAGCATGGACGGCGCGTCCAGCGGCGGCGGCAGGAACTCCGCAAGAATGCCCGCCAGGCGGCGCTCCTCGTCGGCGCGGGCGCTCTCGCCATCCGCGCGCAGGAGCTCGGCCTTCATTTCGTGCTGGCGGAGCATGCAGGCCAAAAGATCGGCAAGGCCCGAATCATCGAGCCGCTCGCGCCCTTCGGATCGAAGCGCGATGTCGCGATCCTTGATGGCGGCGGCGATGAGCCGAAGCGTGCAGAGGCGTGATGGGTCGTTCCGGGTCCGGGCGTCGTCCAGGGCCGCGGCGATTTGGTCGCGCATTTCCCTTAAGCTTTCCCTCGATCGATGGGTCCATAAAGCTTGCGGCAGCCATTGCCCGTCGGGAACGGCACCGAAATCGGGCGAGGCGCCGTGTGCGCCGCATGCCCTGTTTGCGCCACAGGGATTAATATCTGCCCGACCGGGCCGCAAGGGGGGTTGCGCGGGAAGCTCACAGCGGCGATATGCATAGCTCAACCGAAACGACCGGCATTCACGACGAACGGGCTGGCGCCGCATGGCGCACGGCCCGCCAGCCATGCCGCGCGAAGCCAAGGAAGGCCCCCATGAGCGAAGGTTGGACACAGCGCAAGCCGACCGCCCTACTCGTGCTCGCCGATGGAACGGTGATCGAGGGAGAGGGTATCGGCGCCACCGGCGAGGCACTGGGCGAGGTGTGCTTCAACACCGCCCTGACCGGCTACCAGGAGATCCTGACCGATCCCTCCTACGCCCGGCAGATCGTCACCTTCACCTTTCCCCATATCGGCAATGTCGGCGCCAATGCCGAGGATATCGAGGATCTGGCGCCGGACAATGCCGTCGGGGCCGTCGGCGCGATCTTCCGCGCCGCCGTGTCGGCGCCGTCCAATTACCGGTCCGCGCAGGGGCTCGACACCTGGCTGAAGGCGCGCGGCGTGGTCGCCA
Organism: Aureimonas frigidaquae; assembly: GCF_001463905.1. Classification (GTDB taxonomy): domain Bacteria; phylum Pseudomonadota; class Alphaproteobacteria; order Rhizobiales; family Rhizobiaceae; genus Aureimonas; species Aureimonas frigidaquae. The sequence goes on along the minus strand of NZ_BBWR01000005.1, from coordinate 162,530 downwards.
TGTCGGGCGTCGACACCCGCGCCCTCACCGCCATGATCCGCGAAAAGGGCATGCCCAATGCGGTGATCGCCCACAGCCCGGACGGCGTCTTCGACGTGCCAGCGCTCATTGCCAAGGCGCGGGAATGGTCGGGCCTCGTCGGGCTGGACCTGGCGCGTGACGCGGCGTCCAACCACGCGGAAGTCTGGAACGAGGGGCCCTGGGCCTGGAACGCCGGCTACGCGCCCAAGGCCGATGCCGCCTACACGATCGTCGCCATCGATTACGGCGCCAAGCGCAACATCCTGCGGCTGATGTCCGGCCATGGCGCGCAGGTCGTGATCCTGCCCGCAACGGCCAGCGCGGACGAGGTGCTGGCCCACAAGCCGGACGGCATCTTCCTGTCCAATGGCCCGGGCGATCCGGCCGCCACGGCGCACTATGCCGCGCCGACCATCCGCAGCCTTGCGCAGACGGGAATTCCCATCTTCGGCATCTGCCTCGGGCACCAGCTCCTGGCGCTGGCGCTGGGTGCGCGCACCGAAAAGATGCACCAGGGCCATCACGGCGCGAACCACCCGGTCAAGGACTTCACCACCGGCAAGGTGGAGATCGTCTCCATGAATCACGGCTTCGCGGTGGATCGGGAATCGCTGCCCGCCGATGTGGAGGAAACCCACATTTCGCTCTTCGACGGGACCAATTGCGGCATCCGCCTGCGGGACCGGCCGGTCTTCTCGGTTCAGCATCATCCGGAAGCCTCGCCCGGGCCGCAGGATTCCCACTACCTGTTCCAGCGGTTCTTCCAGCTGATCGACGACCATCGTCGCAAGGCCGCCTGAGATGGGCGGGGGGCGGGCGAAATCGCTTGGACCTGCCCCCTTCCGTCCCGCCGCCGCCTCGCCTATAAGGCGGCCTTAGCCAAATTCACGACTCCCGATCGCCATCCGGCCGTTTCCCGGCGCGGATGCATGCGCGCACGAACGAACAGACGGATCCAAGATGCCCAAACGCAACGATATCAAATCCATCCTCATCGTCGGCGCGGGCCCCATCATCATCGGTCAGGCATGCGAGTTCGACTATTCCGGAACGCAGGCCTGCAAGGCCCTGCGTGAGGAAGGCTACCGGATCATCCTGGTCAACTCCAATCCGGCGACCATCATGACGGATCCGGACCTGGCTGACGCCACCTATATCGAGCCCATCACCCCGGACGTCGTGGCCCGGATCATCGCCAAGGAACGCCCCGATGCGATCCTGCCGACCATGGGCGGGCAGACCGCGCTGAACACGGCCCTCTCCCTCAAGCGCATGGGCGTGCTCGACACCTATGGCGTGGAGATGATCGGCGCCGACGCCACCGCGATCGACATGGCCGAGGATCGCGCCCTCTTCCGCGAGGCGATGGGCCGGATCGGCCTGGCGACGCCCCGCTCCTTCCTGGCCAACGCCACCGAAGCCAAGCATGCCGACCGGCTGGTGCACGAGGAAAAGCGCGCCGAGATCATCCGCACGCTCGAGGCCGGCCCCGAGCGGGACGCCGCCCTGGCGCAGCTCGAGAACCAGTGGAACCTTGCCGAAACCGACCGCAAGCAGCGCTACATGGCGCGGGCGCTCGCCGCTGCGGCCGAGGGACTGGAGGCTGTCGGCCTGCCGGCCATCATCCGCCCCTCCTTCACCATGGGCGGGACCGGCGGCGGCATCGCCTATAACCGGTCGGAATTCTTCGAGATCGTGGAAGGCGGGCTCGACGCCTCCCCCACGACGGAAGTCCTCATCGAGGAATCCGTGCTCGGCTGGAAGGAATACGAGATGGAGGTCGTGCGCGACCGCGCCGACAACTGCATCATCGTCTGCTCCATCGAGAACATCGATCCGATGGGCGTGCATACGGGCGATTCCATCACCGTGGCCCCGGCGCTGACGCTGACCGACAAGGAATACCAGGTCATGCGCAACGCCTCGATCGCGGTCCTGCGCGAGATCGGGGTGGAAACCGGCGGCTCGAACGTGCAGTTCGCCGTGAACCCGGCCGACGGCCGCCTCGTCGTGATCGAGATGAACCCCCGCGTGTCGCGCTCCTCGGCGCTGGCCTCCAAGGCGACGGGCTTCCCGATCGCCAAGGTGGCGGCCAAGCTGGCCGTCGGCTACACGCTGGACGAACTCAAGAACGACATCACCGGCGGCGCCACACCGGCGAGCTTCGAACCCTCCATCGACTACGTCGTCACTAAGGTGCCGCGCTTCGCCTTCGAGAAGTTCCCGGGCGCCGAGCCGACCCTGACCACCGCCATGAAGTCGGTGGGTGAGGTCATGGCCATCGGCCGGACCTTCGAGGAATCGCTGCAGAAGGCGCTGCGCGGCCTGGAAACCGGGCTCGAAGGGCTCGACGACATCGAGATCCCCGGCCTGGGCGAGGACGACGACACCAATGCGGTCCTCGAAGCGCTCGGCCGGCCGACGCCCGACCGGCTGCGCATGGTCGCACAGGCCCTGCGCATGGGCATGGGCAAGGACCGGATCCATCAGGCCTGCAAGATCGACCCCTGGTTCCTCGACAAGCTGGAAGCGATCGTGGCGACCGAGGCGCGGATCCGCGAGCATGGCCTGCCGCAGGATGCGCAGAACCTGCGTTACCTGAAGAGCATGGGCTTTTCCGATGCGCGGCTCGCCCGCCTGGCGGGTACGAGCGCCGAGGCCGTGTCCGAGCTGCGGGCGCGGCTCGACGTGCGGCCGGTCTTCAAGCGGATCGACACCTGCGCGGCGGAGTTCGCCTCTCCCACGCCCTACATGTACTCGACCTACGAATTGCCCTTTGCCGGCATGCCCCGCTCGGAAGCCGAGGTGAGCGACCGGCGCAAGGTCGTGATCCTGGGCGGCGGTCCCAACCGGATCGGCCAGGGCATCGAGTTCGACTATTGCTGCTGCCACGCGGCCTTCGCCCTGAAGGATGCGGGGCTGGAAGCCATCATGATCAACTGCAACCCGGAAACCGTGTCGACCGATTACGACACGTCGGATCGGCTCTATTTCGAGCCGCTGACGGCCGAGGACGTTCTGGAGATCCTGCGGGCCGAACAGGAGCGCGGGACGCTCCTGGGCGTCATCGTGCAGTTCGGCGGGCAGACGCCCCTCAAGCTCGCCGAAGCGCTGGAAAAGGCCGGCATTCCCATCCTGGGCACCTCGCCCGATGCGATCGATCTGGCCGAGGACCGCGACCGTTTCCAGAAGCTTCTCCACGCGCTCGATCTGCGCCAGCCCGAAAACGGCATTGCCCGCTCGGTCGAGGAAGCCCGCGCCATCGTGGAGCGGATCGGCTATCCCGTCGTCATCCGCCCCTCCTATGTGCTGGGCGGGCGCGCCATGGAGATCGTGCGGCACGATGCGCAGTTCGAACGCTACATGAAGGAAGCCGTCGTCGTGTCCGGCAAGTCGCCGGTGCTGATCGACTCCTACCTGTCCGACGCGATCGAGGTGGATGTCGACTGCCTGTGCGACGGCACGGACACCTTCGTTGCCGGCATCATGGAACATATTGAAGAGGCGGGCATCCATTCGGGCGATTCCGCCTGCTCCCTGCCCGTCCATTCGCTGTCGACCGCCATCACCGACGCGCTGGAGGAACAGACCCGCGCCATGGCCATCGCGCTCAAGGTGGGTGGGCTCATGAATGTCCAGTTCGCCATCAAGGGTGAGGACATCTACGTTCTGGAGGTGAACCCCCGCGCCTCCCGCACGGTGCCCTTCGTGGCTAAGACCATCGGCGCCCCCGTCGCCAAGATCGCCGCGCGCGTCATGGCAGGCGAAACGCTGGAAAGCGCCTTTGCGGCCTATGGCGGCCGCCCGGACGTGAAGAACCTGCGCCATATCGCGGTCAAGGAAGCGGTCTTCCCCTTTGCGCGCTTCCCCGGCGTCGACACGCTGCTGGGGCCTGAAATGCGCTCCACGGGCGAGGTCATGGGGCTCGACGTGGATTATGCGCTGGCCTTCGCCAAGGCGCAGCTCGGCGCCGGGGTGGACCTGCCGCGCGACGGCAGCGTCTTCGTGTCGGTGCGCGATGCCGACAAGACGGCCGTGCTCGGGCCCATCCGCAAGCTGGTGGAACTGGGCTTCAGCGTCTCGGCGACCAAGGGCACGCAGGCCTTCCTGGCCGAGCATGGGATCGTCGCCGACAAGGTGAACAAGGTGCTGGAAGGCCGGCCGCATATCGAGGATGCGATCCGCAACCGTCAGATGCAGATCGTCCTCAACACGACCGAAGGCGCCAAGGCGGTTTCGGATTCGCGTTCGCTGCGCCGCGCCGCCCTGATGCACAAGGTCCCCTACTACACGACCCTGGCCGGAATGGCGGCGGCGGCGGAGGCGATCGCGGCCCTGCGGGCCGGCAATCTTGAAGTGCGCTCGCTCCAGTCCTACTTTCCGGCGGCTTGAACTTCCGCCCTCCGGGGTGTTTGATCAGCAGGCAGAAATGATTCTGTTGAGGCTGGCGCCCCAGGGCGCCGGTCTTTCTTTTAATTCGTATCGCCGCCGTCAGGCCTCCACCGCGGCGGCGAGCAAGGGTATCGGCATGGAAAAGGTTCCTATGACCACCTCGGGCTTCGAAGCTCTCAAGGAAGAGCTTCGCCGCCGGCAGCAGGAAGAACGCCCGCGCATCATCACCGCGATTTCCGAGGCCCGCGCGCATGGCGACCTGTCGGAGAATGCCGAATACCATTCCGCCAAGGAGGCGCAGAGCCTGAACGAAGGGCGCATCGCCGAGCTGGAGGATCTCCTGGCCCGTGCGGAGGTGATCGACCTCAGCAAGCTGTCGGGCGATCGCGTCAAGTTCGGAGCCACGGTCAAGCTCGTGGACGAGGACACGGAAGAAGAGAAGACCTACCAGATCGTCGGCGAGCAGGAAGCCGACGTGAAGAACGGCCGGATCTCCATCACCTCCCCCATCGCCCGTGCCCTGATCGGCAAGAGCGAGGGCGACACGGTGGAGGTCGCCGCGCCGGGCGGCGCACGGTCCTACGAGGTGCTCGAAATCCGCTGGGCCTGACGCGCGGGATCAGCGGCATGCGAACATCCGACATTCTGGTGATCGCGCCGAACTTCAAGCGCCGCCTGTCGGGTGTCACCTCGACCATCATCCAGCTCCTGCCGCTGCAGGCCGCGCGTTCGAAGGCGGTGGCGCTCGGGCCGGGCCTGCCGCCGCATGTTCCGCGCCTTCCGCTGCGCATGCTGCCGGCGCTGTGGCGCCGGCCGCATGGCCGGCCATTCCGCATCTGGCATGCGCGCCGCAACGTGGAAATGCTCGCCGGGGTCGTGTTGCGGGATCTCCTGCGCATGCCGTTGAAGCTCGTCTTCACCTCCGCCTCGCAGCGGCGCCACACGGGCTGGACCCGCTTCCTGATCAACCGCATGAATGGCGTCATCGCCACGAGCCGCAAGACGGCGGATTACCTGAGCGTGCCGCACCACGTGGTCATGCATGGCATCGACCTGCAGCGCTTCCACCCACCGGCCAGCCGCGATGCCGCCCGCGAGGAGCTCGGCCTGCCCGAGCGGCGCACCATCGGCTGCTTCGGGCGGATCCGCGCGCAGAAGGGCACCGATCTTTTCGTGGCGGCGATGATCGCGCTGCTGCCGCAGCGTCCGCAATGGCAGGCCATCATCTGCGGCCGGGCAACGGCCGAGCACCGCGCTTTCGAGGCCAGGCTGCGCGCAGACATCGCTACCGCGGGCCTTTCCGACCGGATCCTCTTTCTTGGGGAATTCCCGGATGTCGCGCCGCATTACCGTACGCTCGACCTCTTCGTCGCGCCGCAGCGCTGGGAAGGCTTCGGGCTGACCCCCCTGGAGGCCATGGCCAGCGGCGTGCCCGTCGTCGCGGCCGATGTGGGCGTCTTTTCCGATGTGGTCGCGCCCGGCTGCGGGACGATCGTTCCCGCCGACGACGCCGCCGCGCTGATGGCGGGCATCGCGGACTTCCTGGACGATCCCGAGCGCCTGGCGGCCGCAGCGCGCGCCGCCTTTGCCCATGCACAAGAGGACTTTCCGCTGGCGCGCGAGGTTGAGGAGCTGGCGGCGGTCTATGAGGCAGTCTGGCAGGCGGCCTGAGCCGCGCCAGCCCGCACCAGGCCGCCCCGTCGCTAGCTGGTCAGCGCTGCGGCCGGATCGAGCCGCGCCGCCTTGCGTGCGGGCAGGTAGCCGAAGACGAGTCCGGACAGGAAGGCGGTCCCGAAGGCGATCAGAACCGGGCCGGCGGTGATCGCGGTCGATATGCCGAGGGAGCGCAAGGCGAGCGCGACGCCGAGGCCGATGATACAGCCGACCCCGCCACCGATGGCCGAGACGACGACCGCCTCCGTGTTGAACTGGCGCAGTATGTCCCCGCGTGAGGCGCCGGCCGCCATGCGGATGCCGATCTCACGCGTGCGCTCGGTCACGTTCACCAGCATGATGTTCATGATGCCGATGCCCCCGACCAGAAGCGAGATTGCCGCCACCGAACCGAGCAGGATCGTCATGGTCGAGGCCGTCTGACTGACGGCGTCGAGAAGCGAGGCCATGTTGCGGATGCTCGTATCGCGGACATGGTGGCGCGCATCCAGGAGATCCTGAATCTGAGCCTGCGTCGCATCGATGCGGGACGTATCCTCCACCATGACCGATATGGAGCGCAGGTGCCGCTGGCCGAACAGGCGCAGGCCGCCGGTGGACAGGGGAACGAAGACGATGTCGTCCTGGTCGGTTCCCATGGGCGACGCACCCTTTTGCGACATGGTGCCGACGACGAGGAACGGGTTGGCGTTGACGAGCACATACTGGCCGACCGGGTCACGCCCGTCCGGGAACAGGATATCGGCGACGGTGCGGCCGAGCACGAGCGTCGGCGCGTAGCTGCGCTCGTCCGCCTGCGTCACGAAGGTGCCCGTGGCGAGCGGCCAGTTGCGCGCATCGGGAAAGTCCGGCCACGTCCCCGAAGCGGTCGACTGATAGTCCACCGCCCCCGCCCGCAGCGTGACGCTGCCCTGGATTTCCGGCACCACGGCCGCGACATTGGGCAGGGCGGCGATGGCGCGTGCATCGTCGGGAACGAGCGTCGCGGTGACGCCGTCGGGCGTGCGCTGGCCAGGGGCCCCGGGCCGAACCAGAAGCTGGTTCGACCCCATGGCGCTGATGCGGTCCACCACGTCCTGCCGCGAACCGTTGCCGATGGCCAGCATGACGATGACGGCGGACACGCCGATCATCATGCCGAGAAGGGTCAGGAGCGTGCGCAGCGGCTGCGCCGCGAGCGAGCGCCCCGCCATGCGGGCCGCCTCCGACAGGCCGGACATGCCGGCCCCGGCCGGAAGCGGAGCCTGCGAGCGCGCAGGCGCGGGGCTGTCCACCGGCCGCGCCGCGCCGCTGTCCGACAGGATGCGGCCATCGCGGATTTCGATGATCCGTTCGGCCTCCTGCGCAACGGCACGATCATGGGTGATGACGATCACCGTGTGCCCGCTCGCATGCAGGCTGCGCAGGAGTGCCATGACCTCACGGCCGGACGCCGTGTCGAGCGCCCCGGTCGGCTCGTCGGCCAGGATGATCGAGCCGCCATTCATCAAGGCCCGGGCGATGGACACGCGCTGCTGCTGCCCGCCGGACAATTGCGCGGGGCGGTGGTCCAGCCGTTCGGACAGGCCCAGCCGGCTGAGCAGCGCCTCGGCGCGGCTGGCCCGCGCCTCGGCCGACATGCCCGAATAGATGCCCGGCAGCTCGACATTGCGCAGCGCGCTGGAGCCTGGGATCAGGTGGTAGCTCTGGAAGATGAAGCCGAACATGTCGCGCCGCAGATGCGACAAGGCGTCTGGCGACAGCGTGGCCACATCCTGCCCGTCGATCGCGTAGTGCCCCTGGCTCGGCCGGTCGAGACAGCCCAGAATGTTCATGAGGGTGGATTTGCCGCTGCCCGACTGTCCCATGATGGCGACGAACTCGCCGGGCTCGATGGTCAGGCTGACATCGTGCAGCACCGTGACCTCGGAGGGAGCGGCCCCGAAGCGCCGGCCGACATTGCTGAGGCTGAGCCGCGCCGGCCGCACCCGGGCCGCAACCGCGCCGTCGATCGTCGGAAGGGAAGCCGTCATAGGATCTTCTCCCCGGTTCAGAAGATGGTCGGGGGGCCGCCACGGGGGCGCCCCTGGCCGGATGCCGCGGGGGCGGCGGCGCGGGCCGTATCCGTGCCGGTCACGACCTCCTCGCCCTCCGCCAGGCCGGACCGGATCTCCACCACCGCGCGGGTGGCCAGTCCCGTCTCGACCGGGCGGGACACGATCCCGTCCGAGCTGCGCACGCGCACCACGCTGCCCTGCGGCCCGGTCTCGACGGCCGATGCCGGCACGGTCAGCACGTTCTCGGCCTTTGCCACCACGAAGAAGACCTGCGCCGTCATGTTGAGCATCAGCTTGCCATCCCTGTTCGGCACGTCGAACAGCGCCTTGTACAGGACGACGTTGTTCTCGATTTCGGGCGTCGGCTCGATCAGCCGCAAACGCCCTTCCCAGCGCTCGCTGCTGCCACCCAGTGTCGTGAACCAGCCGGTCATGCCGGGCGTCAGCCGCATGATATCGGCTTCCGAAACCTTGGCTTCGACCGTCATGGTGGACAGATCCGCCACCGTCACGATGACGGGGGCCGTCTGCGTGGCGGCAAGGGTCTGCCCCTGCTGGGACGTTTGGGACACCACCGTGCCGGCCAGCGGGGAATAGATCTTCGTATAGCCGAGATTGGCCTCGGCGCGCCGAAGGTCGGACTGGCGCTCGGCCAGCTGCGCCTTCAGGCTGTCGAGCGCCCCTTGCGCCGCGGCCTCGCCGGCGACGGCCGTGTCCAGGGCGCTGGCGGCCGACGTATTGGCGCGGATCAGCTCCCTTTGGCGCTGCAGGGTCTGACCCGCCAGGATGAGCTGCGCCTGCGCATTGACGATCTGCGCCTCCAGATTGGCGATCTGCGCGCGCGTGGCGTCCACCGTATAGACCGTAATGGCGGGGTCCATCTCGGCCAGGAGCTGCCCGTTCTCCACCGTGTCTCCCACGGCCACATGCACCGTCTTGAGCTGGCCGGAAATCTGCGCGCCGACATCCACCGAGCGTATGGCGGCGAGCGTTCCGACAGCGGCCACCGTGTCTTCCACATCGGCGCGCAGGACCGGCGCGAAGCGGTAGGATGGCGGTGCGGCGCCCCGCTCGCCGAGCCCGATGAAGATGGCGGCCGCGAGCGCGCCGAAGGCCGCCAGAGCGGCCAGGATGCGCGGGCCTGCGCGCCGCCGGCGGCGCGGCGCGGCGGCGGGCCGCATGGTGAGGGGTTCGGTGCGCTGGAGCATGGTGCCGTGAACCTGTTTCGACCGGCGCCCGCTCAGATTTCGCGGCGCCGTCCTTTGCGGCAAGATCTAGCACTTCGCCGCCTTCCGCTCCTTTTCAAATTGTGTCCGATCGTTGCAAGCGCGGGGGCGGAACAAGAGGGACCATGCGTCACGGGAAAGTGTCCTGCGCCGCAAGGCCGTCGGTTCGCAGGCGCAGCCCCCTCGCGTAAGCTCGGCAGTGGTGGCAGCGGGAGTTCATCCATGCATGCATCGCTCAAGGCGTTCGGCCTCCTGGCCGGCATCCTCTTTACCACCGTGGCGGTGGCGCAGGAGCCGGTGTCGAGCACCTGCCTGGCCATGGCGAACGCCATGCCGGCGCCCATCAAGGTGGCCTATGCGCAGGCGCCCTCCTCTACCGGGATCGTCGAGATCGCCTATGCGGGCCACTCGACCTACCGGATCGAGACGCCGGAGGGCGTCACCATCGCCACCGACTATTCCGGCATCTATGGCAGCGAGCCGCTGCCCATGGTCGTGACCATGAACAAGGCGCACCGGACGCACTATACGGACAGGCCCGATCCCGGGATCGCCCATGTTCTGCGGGGCTGGGGCGACAGGGCGGGCGCGCCGGCCCGCCATGCGCTGACCGTCGGCGACGTCCTGATCCGCAACGTGACCACCGACATCCGCCGCTGGGGCACGCAGGAGCCGGATGCCAATTCGATCTTCATCTTCGAGGTGGCGGGCCTGTGCATCGGCCATCTCGGCCACCTCCACCACGCGCTGGAGGATCGGCATTATGCGGCGATCGGGCGCCTGGACGTGGTGATGGTGCCCGTCGATGGCGGGCTGACGGCGACACTCGCCACGATGGGCGAGATCACCGGGCGCCTGTCGGCATCAGTGGTGCTGCCGATGCACCGCCAGGCCACGGGAATCTCCGAGTTCACCGACCGGCTCGGGGGCCGCTTCGACATCGTGCCGATGGATGGCAACAGCCTGACGCTGTCGGCCCGGGATCTGCCGCGCAGGCCGACAGTCTTTATTCCGGCGGGCCTTTAACCCGCCAATGTCTCACGGGCGGCTCAAGGGCCGTCGCAGACCGGTGCGCGCGCGGTCGGCACCTGGCCGACCTCCACGCCATAGGCACGCAGGCCCTGCCCGTCCAGCATGAGGATCCGGTAGCAGGGGTTGCCGCTCGTCCACCACGGGTCGCGCAGCGCCAGATCGGTGATGAAGCGATGCGCCGGCGACTGGCCGGAACTGTAGGCGATCCCCTCCGCGCTCGTTCCCGCCATCGGCACGTGGATATGGCCGAACACGATGTGGCGCACGCCGCCGGCATGGGCGGCGAGCCGCCGCAGGATCGCCCCGCCATCATGCATCCCGATCCGTTCGAAATGACCGATCCCGGCATCGAAGGGCGGGTGGTGGATGAAGACGGTGACCGGCTCGGGCCCGGCGGATGCGAGGCTCTCCTCCAGCCAGCAGAGGCGGTCGGCGCCGTATATGCCCCCGATCGTTCCCGCCTCGTGGCTGTCGAGGAAGAGAAGGCGGCCATGCGGCGTGTCGAGCACCGACTGGACATAGCCCGAGGCATCGCGCGGGTGGTCCGGGAAGGCGTCGAGGAAGGCGGGGCGGCGATCGTGATTGCCGAGCAACAAACGAACGGGGCAGGCAAGCGGGCGGACGATGTCGGACAGGAGGCGATAGGCCTCCGGCTCGCCGTCATTGCACAGGTCCCCCGTGATGGTGACGAGGTCGGCATCGCCATGACGCGCAACGATATCCGCCACCACCGCGCGGAGCTGGCGCTCGGGGTCGACACCGTTGACCACGCCCCCCGACGGGACGAGATGCGTATCGGTGATCTGGATGATCTTCATTCACATACTCCTTGCAGCGGGCGCGGACCGCGCCGCACCCGCCCATGGCGCGCTGGCGCCTCACTGCATCAGGGCGTTGGTTTCATTGACCAGGCGCTTCAGCCCGTCCTGCGGCGTCGCCTCGCCGCGCATGACCGTGCCGATGATGTCGCGCTGGGTGCGCCAGATGCGCACCGAATCGCCGCCGGGGTAGCCGGCCCAGGGCCAGGACCGGTCGGCCTGCCGCGATGCGGTTTCGACGTTGGGATGCTCGGCGTAGTAGGGCGCGAGGTAATCGGCACCGGTCGCCATCTTGTTGGTCGGCAGGTAGCCGGTGATGCGCACGATCTGGTTCTGGGCCTCCGGGCCGGTGATCCACTTCAGGTACTTCCAGGCCGCGTCCTGCCTGGCCTTGTCCTGCGTCAGGATGACGGCGGAGTTACCGCCGGTCGGAACCCCGCCGGCCGTCTTGTCGGCGATGGGGAATGTGGCCGTGGTCAGCTCGAAGCGTTCGCCCACGAGCGCCTCGATGGTCTGAACATGGGCCGGAGTGGAAAAGATGAAGCCGGTCAGTCCGGCGCCGAACTGCTGGCGCGACTGGTCCCAGTCCAGAAGGTCCTGGCCGCCTTCCGTCACGAAGCGGCGAACGAGGCGCATCGCCTCCAGCCCGGTCTCTCCATCGAAGGCGACGGTTCCCGTCTTCGCATCGACGAGCTGGCCGCCCTGCTGGAAGATCAGCGCCTGCCACAGCCAGTCGTCGGGCCAGCCGTTGATATCGTAGCCCATGCCTGCATAGCGGGGATCGAGTGCGTCGATCTTTGCGGCAAGGGCGATCAGTCCGTCGAACGTATCGGGCATGGCATCGGGATCGCCACCGGCGGCACGCACCAGATCCGCATTCACATATATGATCGGCGAAGACGCGTTGACCGGCAGGCCGTACTGGCGGCCATCGACCTGGCCGAGCGCGGCCATCTTTTGGGTAAAGTTGGCGTCCATGAAGGCGGCGCCGCCTTCTGCCTCGATGAAGGGCGCCAGATCGGTGATCTGGCCGCGCGGCGCGAGCCTGCCGACGAGTTCCGCGGTCAGGTTGTAACCGGAGAAATAGACGTCCGGCAGGTTCCCGGTCACGGCGGCGCGCAGCACCTGCTGCTGGCCTTCGTTATAGCCGGCCGCCGGCGCCAGGAAGTTGATGGCGATGTCCGGGTTGTCCTTCATGAACTGGTCGGCCAGCGGCTGGTGGAATTTGGTGAAGCCGGGCAGGTTGTAGAGCACCTGCAATTCGACCTCGGCCGCCCCGGCGGCGCCGGGCAGGACGAGGCCGAGCGCGAGCGCCCCGGCCGCAAGGCGGGTGGAGAGGGTCATGGGAACTCCTGTCAGTCCTGTGGGAGGTTGCGTCCGGCTGCGGGTCATTTGACGCCCGTCATCGTTATGCCGGCGATGAAGTTGCGGCGGGCCAGGAGGAAGCACAGCACCATCGGTGCGGTGATCAGCGTGGCGCCTGCCATCAGCGCTCCGTAATTGGCGCCGGATTCCACGTCCGAGAAATACAGCATGCCCAGCGGCGGCGGGGCGAGCGCGGTGTCGGACACCACGATCATCGGCCAGTAGAGATCGTTCCAGTGTGCCACGACCGAGAAGACGGAGAAGGCCGCGAGGGCCGGCAGCGAACCGCGCAGCACCAGCCCCCAGCAGATTTCGGTGTGCGAGAAACCGTCGAGGCGGGCGGCTTCGATGATCTCGTCCGGATACGACCGGAAGGACTGCCGGAACAGGAAGATGGCAAAGACCGACAGAAAGAACGGCGCCATCATCGCGAAATAGGTGTTCAGGAGCTGCGCCTGCGCAAGGCCCACATAGAGCGGAAGCGCGAGGGCCTGGACCGGCACGCACAGGGCTGCAATCACCAAGGTCAGAAGGAGCTTCTGCCCGCGGAACCGCAGCTTGGCGAGCGCGTAGGCGGCCGGCACGGCGGTCAGGATCTGCACCACGAGAATGCCGAGGCAGACGATGACGCCGTTCAGCATGAAGCGTCCCATGGGGACCTGGCTGGCCGCGCGATAATAGTTCTCTGCCACGTCCGCATGCCGGACGAAGGGCAGGAGCGAGACGTCGAAGATCTCGGCCGGCGAGCGGATGGACGTCAGCACCATCCAGTAGAAAGGCAGGAGCATGACGGCGGCGCCCGCCGCCAGGACCACATGCGGCAGGTATCGGCGAAGGCGGGCCATCAATAGTGCACCTTGCGGTCGAGATGGAGCGTCTGCCCGATCGACAGGATCAGGACGAGCACCAGGAAGATGAGGGTCAGCGCGGCGGCATAACCCGTGTTGGCGTATTCGAAGCCTTCCAGGTACAGCGCGTAGAGGACCGTCTCCGAGCCCGCCTTGCCCTTGGTCAGGACGGCCACGGTTTCGAAGACTTTCAGCGCGGTGATGGATGTCGTGACCAGGACGAACATCGTCGTCGGCCCGAGCATGGGCCAAGTGACGGTCAGGAAGCGGTCCACCGGGCTGCGCGCGCCATCCAGGCGCGCGGCTTCGTAGAGATCCTGCGGGATGGCCGTCAGCCCCGCCAGGAACAGGACCATGTTGAAGCCGAGCACCTGCCAGATGCCCATCAGCGCAAGGGTCGGGATGAGCAGCGCCGGGTTCGACAGGAAGTAGACCGGATCGAAGCCGAGCCAGGTGATGGCCGCGTTCACCGGCCCGAGCGAGGGATGGAGCAGGAATTGCCAGACCGTTGCCATAGCCACCAGCGTGGCGGTGACGGGCAGGAAGTAGGCGACCTCCCAGAAGGGGCGGCTGCGGCGCGTGCCATTGACGAGCAGCGCCACGCCGAGGCCCAGCAGAACGCCGAAGGGAATGACCAGAAGGGCGTAGACGAGCGTATTGCCGAGCGCCCGCATGAAGACCGGGTCGGCAAAGGCCGCGCGGAAATTGTCCAGGCCGACGAACTCGAAGGACAGGGCGCCGAGCTGGTAGTCGGTGACCGAAAAGACGGCGAGCAGCAGCATGGGCAGGATGTAGATGGCCAGAAGCAGCGTGACGGCCGGCCCGGCAAAGGCATAAGCCACCCATGCGCCGCTGCGTCGGCGGCGTTGGGTGGCAGGCGCGCCCGCATCGAGGGGCAGAGTTGCGGCGCTCATGCCGCCACCCGCTCGCGCACCTTGAGCGCGGTGCGCTGACCGTCGGCGCCGAAAAGGTGCGCCCGCCGCGCCGTGAAGCCGATCGCGGCACGCCCGTCCGCCCCGACGGGCAGCGGTTCGCCGGCGCCAAGGCGCAGCGTCAGGCGTGCATGATCGAGCGCCGGGACCGTCAGGCTGACATAGCGGTCTGCCCCGTGCAGTTCGGTGCGCAGGACCCGCGCGGCCAGGCCGCCGGCCCGGAAGACGAGATCCTCCGGCCGCACCCCCAACGTTGCCGGGCCGGCCTGCGCGTCCGGGGCATGCATGTCCTGGTCGGCCCCCGCCACCGCGACGCGGCCGCTTCTGTCGATCTCTGCCGGCAGAAGGTTGATCGCCGGCGTGCCGATGAAGCGCGCCACGGCCAGGCAGGATGGCCGCTCGTACAGATCGGCAGGTGTGCCCAATTGCAGGATGCGCCCGCCCTCCATCAAGGCGATGCGGTCGGACATGGTCATCGCCTCGACCTGGTCATGCGTGACATAGACGAAGGTGGCGCCGAGCCGGCGATGCAGAAGCGCCAGTTCCTCGCGCATATGGGCGCGCAGCTTGGCATCGAGGTTGGAGAGCGGCTCGTCCATCAGGAAAGCAGCGGGCTGGCGCACCAGCGCGCGCGCCAGGGCGACGCGCTGGCGCTGCCCGCCGGACAACTGGCCGGGACGGCGGTCCAGCAGCGCCCCGATCTGGAGGAGCTCGGCCGCGTCCCGCACGGCCGCCTCGATCCCCGCGCGGGTGGCAGCGTGGCCCGGCACCAGGTGCCCCAGAAGGGGCAAACGGGCCGATGCCGGCAGACGCCGCATGCGCAGCGGCGTCGCGATGTTCTGCCGCACGGTCATGTGCGGGTACAGGGCGTAGGACTGGAACACCATGGCAAGGTTGCGATCGCTCGGATCCAGCGCCGTGACGTCCCGGCCACCGATGGAGACGGTCCCGCGATCGGGCGTCTCGAGCCCGGAAATGATGCGCAGCAGCGTGGACTTGCCGCAGCCGGACATGCCGACAAGGGACAGGAACTCGCCCGACCGGATCGAAAGATCGATTCCCTTCAGCACCTCCTCGGCACCGAAGCGCTTGCCGATGTTCGCAAGCTCCAGTGACTGTTGCTCCATGTAACGACTCCTTCCGGTTGCGCAGCCATATCGGCGTACCGCGTAACGAGGGGATGACGTGTGCATGACAGGGCGATGAAAGCCCGGCACGGCCGCGGTTGCATGCGGCTGCCAGTTTCCGCTACCGGGGACGTGGAGGATCATCAGGAGGGAGAAAGCCGATGGCCGAGACACGATCACGCGGGACGATCCCGGCTGCCGAAGCCGCGAACCGGACCAATCTCCTGCTCGTCATCCAGCTGCGCTGGATCGCCGTCGCAGGTCAGGTGGCCACGATCGCGCTCGTGCACACCAAGCTCGGCATCGCCCTCCCCCTGCGGGAAATGGGCACCGTTCTGGCGCTCATCGTCCTTGCCAATCTGGCAAGCTATGCACGCTATTGGTTCCGTCAGGGAATTTCCGATACGGAGCTGTTCCTGCAGCTCCTCATCGACGTCGCGGCGCTGACGGCGCAGCTTTACTTCAGCGGCGGCGCGCTCAATCCCTTCGTATCGCTGTATCTCCTGCAGACCATTCTGGGCGCCGTGCTGCTGACGGCCGACTTTGCCTGGGCGCTCACCGTGGTGACGACCCTGTGCTTTGCGGGGCTGGCCATTGCCTACGAGCCCATCGCCATTCCGCACCCGGCCGGGCCGGCAGCGGCGAGCCTGTTCGTGCAGGGGCTCTTCATCGCCTTCCTGCTCGTGGCGGTGCTCCTGGTCTATTTCGTGATCCGCATCAACCGTAACCTCGCGATCCGCGATGCCGGGCTGGCCGAGCTGCGCCAGCAGGCCGCCGAAGAGGACCATATCGTGCGCATCGGCCTTCTGGCCTCCGGCGCCGCGCATGAGCTGGGCACGCCGCTCGCCACGCTGTCGGTCATCCTGAACGACTGGAGCCGCGCGCCGGCCTTTCGATCGGACGGCGAACTGGCCCAGGAGCTCAGCGAAGCGGAGGCGCAGCTCGACCGCTGCAAGGCCATCGTGTCGAGCATCCTGACCTCGGCCGGCCAGACGCGGGGCGAAGGCACGCTCCACACGAGCGTCGCCAGCTTCTTCACCACGGTGGTCGAGCGCTGGAAGGGGGTGCGCCAGCCCAAGGGCTTCGACTATGTCGACGACTTCGCGCCCGATGCTCCGATGATCGCGGATCTGGCGCTGGAGCAGGTGGTCTTCAACCTTCTCGACAATGCCCTCGAAGCGGGAAGCCACGTCACGGTCGAGCTGGCGCGGGATGAGGATGCCGTGGTTCTGACCGTGTCCGACGACGGGCCGGGCTTCGCGCCGCAGGTACTCGAAGGGCTCGGCAAGCCCTATCTATCCACCAAGGGCCGTCCCGGGGCGGGCCTCGGGCTCTTCCTGGTGACCAACGTCGTGCGCAAGCTCGGCGGCCGCCTCACCGCCCGCAACCAAAGCCATGGTGGTGCGGTCGTCACCCTGCGCCTGCCCCTCGCATCCATGGGAAGGGATACGCCGTGAGCGAAGGAACGCTTCTGATCGTCGAGGATGACCTGGCCCTGGCCAAGGCGCTCAGCCGGTCCTTCGAGCGCCGCGGCTACACGGTCCGCCACGTCACCGATTACGAGGCGATGGAGCGGCTGCTCGCAACGTTCCTCCCCGCCTATGCCGTCGTCGATCTGAAGCTCGTCGGCCCATCCGGCCTCGACTGTGTGAAGCGGCTGCATGCGGCCGATCCGGCCATGCGGATCGTGGTGCTGACGGGCTTTGCGAGCATCGCCACCGCGGTCGAGGCGGTGAAGCTCGGCGCGGCGCACTACCTGCCCAAGCCGGCCAATACGGACGATATCGAACGCGCCTTCGAGCGTGAGGGTGGCGATGCGAGCGTCGCGGTGGACGGGCGTCCGACATCACTGAAGAATCTGGAATGGGAACGCATCCACCAGACACTGGTGGATGCCGATTTCAACATATCCGAAACGGCGCGCAGGCTCGGCATGCACCGCCGCACCCTGGCCCGCAAGCTGGAAAAGCGCCCGGTCCGCTGACGGGCCGGGCCCGCGGTCAGGCGCCGTCCGGCGAAGGGCCGGACAACTCGTTCAGCCGGTAATTGCGGTTGAACCACAGCGCGACCAGCGTGCAGACGGCACCCGACATCAGATAGAGGCCGATGGAGCCGACACCGAACTCGGCCGTCAGCGCCAGGGCGACAAGCGGCGCGAAGCCGGCGCCGATCAGCCAGGCAAGGTCGGAGGTGATGGCCGAGCCGGTATAGCGGAACTGATTGGCGAAGTTGGAGGCCACCGCGCCGGCCGCCTGCCCGTGCGACAGGCCGAGCAGCGCAAAGCCGATCAGGATGAAGGCCGTCTGCCCCGGCAGCCCCGCCGCGAAGAGGAAGGGCGTCGCCACGCTGAGCAGGGCGATGCCGCCCGCGCAGAAGCCGAGATATTTGCGGCGGCCGATGCGGTCGGCGATCGCGCCGGACAGGACCACGCAGATGAGGCACAGGACCGCCCCGCCGAGCTGGGTCAGCAGGAACTCGCCGATCTCGCGGTCCGAATAGAGTTCGATGTAGGAGATCGGGAAGATCGTCACGAGGTGGAACAGGGCGAAGCTCGCCAGCGGCACGAAGGCGCCGATGATCACGTCGCGGCCGCGGCTTTCCACGAGGTTCTTCACCCGGACGGGCGCCAGCTTCTGGCTCTCGTAGAGCTCGGCATATTCCTGCGTGGCGATCAGGCGCAGCCGCGCGAAGAGCGCCACCACGTTGATGGTGAAGGCCACGAAGAACGGGTAGCGCCAGCCCCAGTTCAGGAAATCCGTCTCGGTCAGGTTCAGGTAGAAGAAGGCGAAGAGCCCGCTCGCCACGATGAAGCCGATCGGCGCGCCCATCTGCGGCATCATGGCATACCAGGCGCGGTGCTTTTCGGGCGCGTTGAGCGCGAGCAGCGAGGCCAGGCCGTCATAGGCACCGCCGAGCGCGAAGCCCTGGCCGAGCCGGAACAGGACGAGCGCCAGGATGGCATAGATGCCGATGGTCTCGTAACCCGGCAGGAAGGCGATCGCCGCCGTGGACCCGCCGAGGAGGAACAGGGCGATGGTCAGCTTAGTGCTGCGGCCGTAATTGCGATCCACCGCCAGGAAGAGGATGGAGCCGACGGGCCGGGCGATGAAGGCCAGGCTGAACACGGCGAAGGAATAGAGCGTGCCGAGCACCGGATCGGCAAAGGGGAACATGATGGCCGGGAAGACGATGACGCAGGCGATGCCGAAGACGAAGAAGTCGAAGGCTTCCGACGCACGGCCGATGACGACGCCCAGCGCCAGCTCCCCGGGTGAGACGTGCGACCCACCCGACACCTGCCGCGCATGGCGCTCCATCTCCGTCGACGACGCTGTTTGCGCGGTGCTCGAGCTCATGCCGAAGAGCCTCCTTGATGCTGGTCAAACCCTCGCCCGGGCGAAGTTCACGTCCCTGCAACAGCCATTAGTCGCAGGGGCGGCGTGTCGTCAAAGGGTCGGGGGGTGGACAAAACGTCCAATCCCCTGTGCTGCCTCAAGGAATTAACACGCAAGAGTCCGAACAGTTCAGGGTCGAGGGCTCGTCTTGCCGTTCAAACCGTTCCGCCTCGCCGTGCTCGCGCCGCTCATGCTCCTTCTGGGCGGCTGCAACCTCGTCGTGATGAATCCGGCCGGCGATGTCGCCACGCGCCAGGCCAACCTGATCCTGTGGTCGACCGGGCTGATGCTCCTGATCATCGTGCCGGTGATCCTCTTCACGCTGTTCTTTGCCTGGAAGTACCGCGCCTCCAACCGCGACGCCACCTACGATCCGGAGTGGAATCACTCGACCAAGCTGGAAGTCCTGATCTGGACCGCGCCGCTGATGATCATCATCGCGCTCGGCGCCATGACCTGGCTGTTCACCCATCTGCTCGATCCCTACCGCCCGCTCACCCGTATCGCGCCGGGCCAGCCCGTGACGGAGGAAACGCGCACCCTGACCGTCGAAGTCGTCGCGCTCGACTGGAAATGGATGTTCATCTATCCCGAGCTCGGCATCGCGACCGTCAACGAGCTGGCCGCCCCGGTGGACACGCCGATCGCCTTCCGCCTGACCTCCTCCTCCATCATGAACTCCTTCTACATCCCCGCCCTGTCGGGAATGATCTACGCAATGCCCGGCATGCAGACGCAGCTCCACGCCGTCATCAACCGGGAAGGCACCTATGAGGGCATCGCGTCCAACTATTCCGGGCCCGGCTTCTCCAACATGCACTTCAAGTTCCTCGGCATGTCGCAGGACGGCTTCGATGAATGGGTGGCGCGGGTGCGCGCGCAAGGCCAGCCGCTCACCCGCGAGCGCTACCTGGAGGTAGAGGCGCCGAGCGAGATGGAGCCCGTCCACTACTATTCGCAGGTCGATCGCGGACTGTTCCGCGCCATCCTGAACATGTGCGTCGAACCCGGCCGCATGTGCATGGACGAGATGATGCATATCGACATGCAGGGCGGCGGTGGCCTGGACAGCCTGCACCACATGGACCGGCTGATCTACGACACCAACCGCGCGCATGATTCGCATTTCGGCCATGGCCCCTCCGGCTATGCCGGCGCGGGCGAGGCGGGCGGCGCGGAAGCCCCCGGAGCCACCTTCCCGGCATCCGACCGCCGCCCGCGCTCGGAAGAGCCGGCGGACGACGCCGCACCGCAGGGCGCGCCCCATGAAGGCCCGCATGAGGGCCCCCGTCAGGCGCCCGACGAGGGGCAGAGTGGCACGCAGAATGGGAGCGGCCAGAGTGGCGATGACGGCCCGGCGCCGGGCTCGGCCGCACCGGACCAGCTGCAGAACTAGAATTCGTCAGGGCCGGCGGCCCATCCGCGAACGTGCAAGGAACGACAGACGCCATGCTATCCAACACGGGCCTTACGGAATTGATCTTCGGCCGGCTGAGCCTGGAAGCGATCCCCTATCACGACCCCATCCTGGTCGTGACCTTCATCGGGGTGGCGCTCATCGGCAGCGCGCTCCTGGCCGCCATCACCTATTACCGCCTGTGGGGCCCGCTCTGGCGCGACTGGATCACGACCGTCGATCACAAGAAGATCGGCATCATGTACATGATCCTCGGCATCGTGATGCTGCTGCGCGGCTTTTCCGACGCGCTCCTGATGCGCGCGCAGCAGGCCATGGCCTTCGGCGGCAATGAAGGCTTCCTGCCACCGCATCACTATGACCAGATCTTCACGGCGCACGGCGTGATCATGATCTTCTTCGTGGCGATGCCGCTGGTCACCGGTCTGATGAACTACGTCATGCCCTTGCAGATCGGCGCCCGCGACGTCGCCTTTCCCTTCCTGAACAACCTGTCCTTCTGGCTGACGACGGCCGGTGCGGTCCTCGTCATGCTGTCGCTCTTCGTCGGTGAGTTCGCACGCACCGGCTGGCTAGCCTATCCGCCCCTGTCGGGCGCGGCCTACAGTCCGGGCGTCGGCGTCGATTACTACCTATGGGCCCTGCAGATCGCAGGCGTCGGCACCACCCTGTCCGGCATCAACCTGATCGTGACCATCGTGAAGATGCGCGCCAAGGGCATGGGCATGATGCAGATGCCGATCTTCACCTGGACCTCGCTCTGCACCAACGTCCTGATCGTGGCGTCCTTCCCCATCCTGACCGTCGTCGTCACGCTGCTGACGCTCGACCGCTATGTCGGCACCAACTTCTTCACGAACGATCTCGGCGGCAATCCGATGATGTACGTGAACCTCATCTGGATCTGGGGCCATCCGGAAGTCTACATCCTGATCCTGCCCGTCTTCGGCATCTTCTCCGAAGTCGTGTCCACCTATTCCGGCAAGCGGCTCTTCGGCTACGTGTCGATGGTCTATGCCACGGTCGTCATCACGATCCTGTCCTACCTGGTGTGGCTGCACCACTTCTTCACCATGGGCGCGGGTGCCAGCGTCAACTCCTTCTTCGGCATCACCACCATGATCATCTCGATCCCCACCGGGGCGAAGATCTTCAACTGGCTCTTCACCATGTATCGCGGGCGGATCCGCTTCGACGTGCCGATGCTCTGGGTGATGGGCTTCATGGTCACCTTCACGGTGGGCGGCATGACGGGCGTTCTCCTGGCGGTTCCGCCGGCCGACTTCGTGCTCCACAACTCGCTCTTCCTGGTGGCGCATTTCCACAACGTCATCATCGGCGGCGTGGTGTTCGGCCTGTTTGCCGGAATGAACTACTGGTTCCCGAAGGCCTTCGGCTACCGGCTCGATCCCTTCTGGGGCAAGATGAGCTTCTGGTTCTGGCTCGCCGGCTACTGGTTCGCCTTCACGCCGCTCTACGTGCTCGGGCTGATGGGGGTGACGCGCCGCGTCAACCATTTCGAGGACCCCTCGCTCCAGATCTGGTTCATCATCGCGGCCTTCGGGGCGGTTCTGGTGGCCATCGGCATCGCCTGCTTCCTGATCCAGCTCTATGTGAGCTACCGCAACCGCGAGGCGCTGCGGGACGTGACGGGCGATCCCTGGAACGGCCGGACCCTGGAGTGGGCGACGTCCTCGCCGCCGCCGGCCTACAACTTCGCCTTCGCGCCGGTCGTCCACCAGCAGGATGCGTGGTGGGACATGAAGCAGCGCGGCCATGAGCGGCCGGTGGGCGGCTACCAGCCGATCCACATGCCCCGCAACACGGCGGCCGGGGCGGTCCTGTCGGCGCTGGCGCTCATCCTCGGCTTCGCCATGGTCTGGTACATCTGGTGGCTGGCGGCGCTCGCCTTCGGGGGCATCCTCGTCACCGCCATCCTGCACACCTTCAACTACGACTGGGACTACTACATCCCGGCCGACGAAGTGGCGCTCCAGGAAGACCGCCGCACCCAAGCCCTCGCAGCCGGAGCCTGAGCCATGGCGAACGCACAGATCGCAACCGCCGGTACAGAGCCCGTCAGCTTCTACGTCGTCGAGGAGGAGCACCACCACGCGGAGTCGGACGGCGGCACGCTGCTCGGCTTCTGGATCTACCTGATGAGCGACTGCCTCATCTTCGCGGTCCTCTTCGCCTGCTTCGGCGTCTACAGCCAGGCCTTCGCCGCCGGCCCGTCCGGCGCCGACCTGTTCGACCTGAACCTCGTCGCCGTGGCCACGGCCATGCTTCTGATCTCGTCCCTGACCTTCGGCATGGCCATGATGGCCATGCAGATCGGGCGCAAGGGCGCGATGATGTTCTGGCTCGCCGTCACCGGCGTGCTCGGCGTCGCCTTCCTCGGCATGGAGCTCTACGAGTTCCACCACCTGATCGAGATCGGGGCCGGCCCGCAGCGCAGCGCCTTCCTGTCGGCCTTCTTCACGCTGGTGGGAACGCACGGGCTGCACGTCTTCTTCGGCTGCGTCTGGCTCTGCGTTCTGATGATCCAGGTCGCGCGGCATGGGCTGATCCCGGCCAACCAGCGCCGGCTGATGTGCCTGTCCATGTTCTGGCACTTCCTCGACGTCGTGTGGATCGGCGTCTTCTCCTTCGTTTACCTGATCGGTTCCCTGTCATGAGCGAGCACACCCATTCCGCCCATACGGGCGCGGAGCATCATCACCAGGACGGCGCCCACGGGACGATGAAGGGCTATGTGATCGGCTTCGTCCTGTCGGTCGTCCTGACCGTCATTCCCTTTCTGATCGCCATGCGTGAAACGGGAATGGGCCCGCAGGTGACGGCCTTCGTCATCATGGGCTTCGCGGCGGTGCAGATCGTCGTCCACATGGTCTACTTCCTGCATATGAACACCCGCTCGGAAGGCGGCTGGAACATGCTGGCGCTGGTCTTCACCCTCGTCATCACGGTCATCATGCTGGCCGGCTCGCTGTGGGTCATGTACCACCTGAACACCAATATGATGCCGATGGACGACATGCGGCCGGCCGGCTACACGCCGTGACCGCATCGGGCCACCACGAGACGCCTTCCCCGCGCGTGCCGACACGCCGCCGAAGCATCATCGTGGCGGCCCTGGGCGCCCTCCTGGCGCTCGCCTTCCTGGCGCTCGGCATCTGGCAGATCGAGCGCCTGCAATGGAAGCTCGATCTTATCGCCAGCGTCGACGCCCGCATCCATGCCCCGCCGGCCGCGCCGCCGACCGCGGACGCCTTCGATCCGGCGGCCGACGCCTACAGGCACGTCACGCTGCGCGGGCATTGGCTCGGGGATGCGCAGACCTTCGTCCAGGCGGTCACGGAGCTTGGACCCGGCTTCTGGGTCATGACGCCCCTCCTGCGCGAGGACGGGCCGCCGGTCCTGATCAATCGGGGCTTCGTTCCGGCAGACAGGCGCGATGCCGCGGCGCCGGCGTCCCCCCAGGCGGTGGCGACGGTGACGGGGCTCCTGCGCCCGACCGAGCCCGGCGGCGGCTTCCTGCGCTCCAACGATGCGGCGGGCGACCGCTGGTTCTCACGCGATGTGGCGGCCATCGCTGCCGCCCGGGGGCTCGGCCCCGTCGCACCCTATTTCATCGATGCCGATGCGACGGCCAATCCGGGCGGCTTCCCGGTGGGCGGGCTGACGGTCGTCACCTTCCGCAATTCGCATCTGATCTACGCCATCACCTGGTTCTGCCTGGCAGGCCTCGTCGGCGGCGCCACGCTCTTCGTGCTGCGCGACGATACGCGGCGGCGTGCGGCCTGTCCGCCCCTGCCCTGACGATCTGAAAGGAGCTTATCCATGCTGCCCTTCGCCAAGACCCGACTGGCCGCCCTCGCCGCCTGCGCCTTCCTGGCGCTGCCGGCATGGTCCGCCGAAGATACCGTCCTCAAGGGCGAGCTTGCCGTCTCCGCCGGCTGGAGCCGTGCGACGGCGCCGGGCGCGCGGGTCGGCGCCGGCTATCTGACGATCACCAATTCCGGCGCGGCGGCCGACCGGCTGCTCGGCGCCTCCAGCCCTCGCGCCGAGAGCGTGGAGATCCATGTCATGTCGACGCAAGGCGGCATGATGCAGATGGATGCCCTGCCGGACGGGCTGGAGGTGCCGGCGCATGGCAGCCTGGCGCTGGCGCCCAACGGCTACCACCTCATGCTGGTCGACCTTCCGACGCCGCTTGCGGAAGGCGAGACGATCCCCCTGACGCTGCGCTTCGAAAGCGCCGGCACGGTCGAGACGACCCTGTCGGTCGGTTCGCTCGGCGCGCGGGGCCCGGCAGGCGCGGGCGCTGCCGACACGGCGCCGCAGGGTCACGATGCCCATGGCGGGCACCAGGGCCACGGCGCGCATTGATGACGGGAAAGCAAGCGGAGGACCCTTCCATGGCAAACCGACCCGGCCGCCTTCTTGCCATCGGCGCCATCGGCGCTCTGATGACGCTCCTCCTCGGCGTCATTGCCTGGACGGCGCTCGACAAGCCCTCCGGCTCGCCCGATGCTCCCTTTCAGCTCGTGAGCACGCGCGGCGGAACCGTCGATCAATCGATCTTCAAGGGCCGGCCCTCCATCGTCTATTTCGGCTACACCCATTGCCCGGAAGTCTGCCCGACCACGCTGTACGAGGTGTCCGGCTGGCTCCAGGCCCTCGGAGACGAGGGCAAGGACCTGCAGACGCTCTTCTTCACCGTCGATCCCGAGCGTGACACGGTGGACATTCTCAAACCCTATCTTGCAGCATTCTCCGACCGGATCACCGGTATTACGGGGGATCCGCAGGAGGTGCGCAAGGTCACGGATGGCTGGCTCGTCACCGCCGAGCAGCGCGGCACGGCGGAGCGCTACAGCATGCGCCATACGACATCCCTTCTGCTCGTCGGCGCCAATGGGCGCCTGGCAGGGCTGATCCCCTACGAGGCCACGCAGGAAGAGGCCATCGCCAAGATTCGCGCCGTCCTTCTGGACCGGCCCGCGCGCCCCGCCGTCTGACCGGGCCGCTTCTGCGGGCCGTCTTTCCGTCCGAACCCTTCGCCTTCCCCCCTTGACCCTGCCGCGTCGGCCACGATGTGGCGGGGAGGAAACGCTCGCTCCGCCCGCGCCGGCTGAAGGCCAGTCCGGGGGGACGCGTATGAGGAGGCACATGCCATGTCGCAAGCCCGCAATCGCCGTATCGTCCTGGCCTCACGTCCGACGGGCGCCCCGGTTCCGGACAATTTCCGCCTGGAAGAGGAGCCCCTCCCCGAGCCGGCGGACGGCCAGTTCCGGTTGCGCAACCTTTACCTGTCGCTCGATCCCTATATGCGCGGCCGAATGAGCGACGCGGCCTCCTATGCCGCACCCAACCCGCTCGACGACGTCATGGGCGGGGCGACGGTGGCCCGTGTCGAAGCGTCCCGCAATGCGGATTTCCAGGATGGTGCCCTGGTGCTCGCCTTCGGCGGCTGGCAGGACTATGCCCTGTCGGATGGACGCGGCGTCATGGCGCTCGATCCCGAGCTTGCCCATCCTTCCCATGCGCTCAGCCTTCTCGGCATGCCGGGCTTTACGGCCTGGCATGGCCTGTTGAAGATCGGCGCGCCGAAGGCGGGCGAAACGGTCGTCGTGGCTGCGGCAACGGGGGCGGTTGGGTCGGTCGTCGGCCAGATCGCCAGGATCCGGGGCGCCCGGGCCGTCGGCATTGCCGGCGGGCAGGACAAGTGCCGCTTCGCGATGGAGGAACTGGGCTTCGACGCCTGCGTCGACCACCGGTCCCCGGACTTTCCGGCCGCCCTGGAACAGGCGACGCAGGAGGGCATCGACGTCTATTTCGAGAATGTCGGCGGCGCGGTCTTCGACGCCGTCTTCCCGCGCCTCAACGATCACGCGCGCATTCCCCTCTGCGGCCTGATCGCCAATTACAACAGGACCGCAGAGCCCTCCGGGCCCGACCGGCTCGCACCCGTCATGGCCGGCCTGCTGGTCAAGCGCATCCTGGTGCAGGGCTTCATCATCGCCGATCATTACGGGCCGGACCATGAAGAGTTCCTGCGCGACATGACAGGATGGCTGCGCGAGGGCCGCATGACGATCCGCGAAGACATCGTCGATGGCCTGGAAAACGCTCCGGAGGCCTTCATCGGTCTTCTGGAAGGACGCAATTTCGGCAAGCTCGTTATCCGCATAAACGCATGACCCACACTGAGCAGCATGTGAAAGAGGTGTATCCATGAAAGCCATTCTCGTACGTGCCCCAGGTGGGCTGGACCGGCTCGAAGCCGCCGACATTGCGGACCCCGGCGCGCCCGGCCCCGGCCAGATCCGCGTGGCGCTCCATGCGACCTCGCTGAACTATCACGACCTCATGGTCGCCAATGGCGGCATTCCCACGCAGGACCGGCGCATTCCCATGTCCGATGCCGGCGGCACGGTGGAAGCGGTCGGCGCGGGCGTGACGCAGTTCAAGCCCGGCGATCCCGTCGTCTCCTGCTTCTTCCCGAAGTGGCCGGCCGGGCGGCCCTTCGGCGCGGTGGGGAACTTCCGCGGCACGCCGGGCGACGGGATCGATGGCTATGCGACGCAGTTCGCCGTGCGGGCGGCCACCGACTTTACCCGCGCGCCGCAGGGATGGAGCCATGCCGAGGCGTCCACCATCACGACGGCCGGCCTGACGGCCTGGCGGGCGCTGGTCGTGGATGGCGGCCTGAAGCCGGGGGCGAGCGTCCTCCTGCTCGGCACGGGCGGCGTCTCCATCGCCGCGCTGCAGATCGCCAAGGCGATGGGCGCGCGGGTGATCCTGACATCCTCCTCCGACGACAAGCTCGCCCGGGCCCGCGACCTCGGCGCGGACGAGACGATCAATTACCGTCAGACGCCCGAATGGGGGGCCCGCGTCCAGGAACTGACGGGCGGCGAGGGCGTCGACCATGTGGTGGAGGTCGGCGGCGCCGGAACGCTGGCCCAGTCCATTCGCGCGGTGCGCGTGGGCGGGCACATCGCGTTGATCGGCGTTCTGACCGGCCGGCAGGGCGATGTTCCGACCGCGCTCCTGATGGCGCGCCAGGCACGCCTTCAGGGCCTCATCGTCGGCAGCCGCCAGGACCAGCTCGACTATATCGCCGCCCTGGAGGCAACGGGCATGCGCCCGGTCATCGACCGGACCTACCCGCTCGACGAGCTGGCAGCCGCCTTCCGCCACCAGGAAACTGCCGGCCATTTCGGCAAGATCGTTGTCGAGTGGTAGAGCCGGATCGGCTCGGCCTTCACGGTACGGGCACGCACGACCCGCAATTCTTCGGCTTTCGGCGACGCTCCAAAACTTGCGGGGCGCGCCGGAAGCCTTGCCGGCGCCGCCTGCCGCGATATTGTCCGTCCCGGACCGGCCGCCCGATGGCCATGAAGGGGGAGTATGTCACATGTCCGTTCACAGCTTATGCACAGGCCGCGGGCTTCTCTTAAGCCTCGGCATCGCCCTGGCCTGCACGGGCGCGCGGGCTGCGGATACGAGCTATCCACATGCCGGAGAGGCGATCGGCACTGTCGAGCAGATCTATGATGGGGCGCTGCTGCCCGACGATGCGGTGGCGACCTTCCGCAACATCGACCGGCTGTTTCCCACGCGCACCATCCGGGCCGGCGGCACGGTCCGGGACCTGCCACGTGCCGAGCGCCAGCTGGGCGATGTGAGTTTCGAACTGGACGGCCAGACCTACGATCTCTTCGATGTCATGGCGCTCGACAACTTCACGGCGCTGCTCGTCCTGAAGGACGGCAAGATCGCCTTCGAAAGCTACCAGCGCGGCAACCGGCAGGAGACGCGCTGGATGTCCATGTCGGTCGCCAAATCCATCACCTCCACGCTGGCCGCCATCGCCATCAAGGAGGGCCTCCTGGCCGGGCTCGACGCGCCGGTCGTCGATTACGTGCCGGCCTTGAAGGGCAGCGCCTATGACGGGGTGAGCGTGCGCGACGTTCTGATGATGTCGTCTGGCGTGCGCTGGAACGAGACCTATACCGACCCGCAATCCGACCGCCGTGCGCTCTTGCAGGCGCAGATCGGCCAGAAGCCGGGCTCGGCCATGGCCCTGATGGCGCGCCTGCCGCGTGCGGCCGAACCCGGTACCGTCAACAATTACAGCACCGGCGAAACGCAGGTCCTGGGAGAGATCGTGCACGGCGCCGTGGGGCGCCCCCTGGCAGATTATCTGTCGGAGAAGATCTGGATCCCCTACGGCATGGAAGCGGACGCGACCTGGTGGCTCGATTCCCCGGACGGGGTGGAGATCGGCGGCAGCGGCATCAGCGCCACATTGCGCGATTACGGGCGCTTCGGGCTGTTCTTCCTGAACGAGGGGGTGATCGACGGCGCCTCGATCCTGCCCGATGGCTGGACGCGCGAGGCCGCCGGCCCGACCCGGCTGAAGGACGGAACGGCGCTCGACTACGGCTATATGTGGTGGACGGGCTGGACGGAACCGGCCATCGCCGATGGCGCCTATGCGGCCATCGGCATCCAGGGGCAGAACATCTACATCAACCCGGCGCGCAAGGTGGTCATCGTGACCTTCGGCGCGCAGCCCAAGCCCACGGGCAAGGAGCCGATCGACCCGCTCGTCTTCTTCGACGCCGTCGCCGCGGCGCTGGACTGACGGTCGTGGCCCCCGCACGGGGGCGGAAAATCCCAAGCCTTGCGTATCGCGCGGTAAAGCATTCACACCTGCGATACGCAAAACGCTTGTTTGTGCCTCTACACAGTCCATCCATTCAGTAGACTTATCCCATCGTTTCCAGAAGGGGGTAAGGGCAATGACATTCGGACGGATTGCGGCGCTGGCGGCAAGCCTGCTCATGGCCGGCACCGCGCATGCGGCGGAGCTGCGCATCGGCTGGCAGCAGATCGTGGAGCCATCGAGGGTTCCGCAGGCCGCCGGCACTTATGAGGCGGAAACCAGGGCGGACATCACCTGGAACCTGTTCGGAGGCGGCGCCGACGTGATTGCGGCGATCGCCTCCGGCGCCATCGACATCGGCTATGTCGGGTCCAGTCCGCTGACCGCTGCGGCCAGCCAGGAACTGCCCATCGAGGCCATCTACATCGTCGGCAATATCGGCGAGGCCGAGGCCCTGGCGGTCCGCAACATCGCCTCTCCGGCCGAACTTGCCGGACACAAGATCGCAACGCCCTTCGCCTCGACCGCCCACTACTCGCTCCTGACGGCGCTGTCGCATTGGGGGATCGCACCGTCCAGCCTGGAGCTGGTGAACCTTCGACCCCAGGATATCGCGGCCGCCTGGGAACGCGGGGATATCGATGGCGCCTATGTCTGGGACCCGGTCCTCAACACGATCAAGACCACCGGCGGCACGGTGATCGCCACGTCGAAGGATGTCGCCGACTGGGGCGGGCCGACCTTCGACGCCTGGATCGTGCGCAAGGACTATGCAGAGGCGCATCCCGATATCGTCGAAGCCTTCGTCAAGGTCACGGGCGAGGCGACGGCCGACTACCTGTCCAACCCGGCCGCCTGGGACGCGACCTCGAGCCAGGCGCAAGCCATCGCCAAGCTGACCGGCGCACCCGCACAGGACGTTCCGCAGCTTCTGAAGGGCTACGAGTTCGCGGATCTGAAAGCCCAGACGAGTGAGGCCTTCCTGGGCGGCGGCACGGCCAAGGCAGTGGCCGCCACCGCGGCCTTCCTGGTGGAGCAGGGCACGATCGCGACCGCGCTCGACGACTACAGCCCCTATGTCGACAAGTCCTTCGCCGAGAAGGCCGGGGACTGACGCGTGGGCAGCCTCGTCTTCGATCGGGTAGGCCTTGCCTATCGCCCGAGCCGCCGGGACAGTGCCCCGGCGGCGGCGGTGCTCGATGGGGTCGATCTCGTCATCGAGCGGGGCGCCTTCGTCACCGTGCTCGGGCGCTCGGGTGCCGGCAAGACCTCGCTCCTGAACCTCGCTGCAGGCTTCGTCCTGCCCACCAAGGGCAGCATCGCCTGTGACGGTGTGCCCGTTCTTGGGCCGGGTCCCGAACGGGCCGTGGTCTTTCAGGACGATGCGCTGCTGCCCTGGCTCAGTGTCGCAGAGAATATCGCGCTGCCCTTGCGCCTCCGGGGCCTCAGCCGCGCGCATCAGGCCGAGCGCACCAATGCCCTTCTGCAGGCCGTCGGCCTTCCCGAGTTCGGGCAGCGCCATGTCTGGGAGCTTTCCGGCGGCCAGCGCCAACGGGTCGGCATTGCCAGGGCACTGGCAGCCGACCCGCACTTTCTGTTGATGGACGAGCCGCTCGGTGCGCTCGATGCCATGACACGCGAGCGCATGCAGGAGCTGATCCTGCGGACCTGGAATGCCAGCGGCGCAGGCGTCATGCTGATCACCCACAGCGTCGAGGAAGCGCTGTTCCTCGGGACCCGCGTGATCGTCCTGTCCGGTCGGCCGGGCCGCATCGCCCAATCGGTCGAGATTTCGTTCTCGCAGGATTTCCTTTCCGGCAAGCCAGCCCGGTCCATACGGTCGGACCCCGGCTTCACCGCTCTGCGCGAAGCGCTGACCGACGCCATTCACGAAACGGAGGATGCGCCCGCATGAGCACGCAGACGGCCCGGGCGGAGCCACCGGCGCAGGCGCGTCGCGTGCGTTCGACAAGCGCCCTTCCCTGGCCGTATCTGGCCGCCGCAACGACGCTGACGCTCATCCTCGCCCTCTGGTGGGCGGCCTCGACATTCGGGTGGGTCTCGGCCGTCTTCCTTCCATCGCCGCAGCGGGTCTGGCGCGCGGCACAGGCGGCAAGCCTGCGCGGCTATGCCGACGCCACCCTTGCCCAGCATGCGCTCGCCAGTCTGGTGCGGGTGGTCACGGCACTCGCCGCAACCGTCGCCATCGCGGTGCCTGCCGGTCTTCTCATGGCGCTCAGCCCTGTCGGGCGGGGCTTTCTCGATCCGATCATCGAATTCATCCGGCCCCTGCCCCCGCTCGCCTATCTGCCGCTCGTCATCATCTGGTTCGGCATCGGCGAGCCGAGCAAGATCCTGGTCATCGGCATCGCCATGTTCGCGCCCGTCGCCATCGCGACAGCGCTCGGCGTGCGCAGCGCCACCCGTTCGCAGATCAATGCCGTACGCTCGCTCGGCGCCACGCGCCTCCAGCTTCTGCGATTTGTCCTCATTCCGGCGGCCCTGCCCTCGATCGTCGCCGGCATCCGCATCGCGCTCGGTGCGGGTTGGACGACGCTGGTCGCCGCCGAGCTCGTGGCCGCAACACGGGGCCTTGGCTACATGATCCAGTCCGCAGCGCAGTTCCTGGTGACGGACGTGGTGATCGTCGGCATCCTGGTCATTTCAGCGCTCGCCTTCACCTTCGAGCTGGTCTTCCGCCTGATCGAGCATATCCTCCTGCCCTGGTCGCGGCATCGCTGACGGCCGTTTGAGGCCGGAGGAGCGAGGATGGACGGGACGGGACATGCCGGAGGGTGCCTGTGCGGCGCCGTGCGCTTCGAGGCGGATGGCGCGCCCGAGCGGGTCGGGATCTGCCATTGCCGGGATTGCCGCAAGCACCATGGCGCGCTCTTCTATGCCGCGGCGATCTTTCATGTGGCGAAGGTCCGCGTCACGGGCACGACGCACAGCTTCGCCGGACGGCACTTTTGCCCTGCCTGTGGAAGTTCAGTCTTTGCCCGCACGGGCGACGAGATCGAGCTTCCCTTGGGGGCGTTCGATGCGCAGGACGTTTTCGTTCCGCAATACGAGTGCTGGACCCTGCGGCGCGAGGCGTTCCTTCCCGACTTTCCCGTCACGCACCGCTATCAGACGGACCGGCCCACCGGTCAGGACTGACCGGCCAGAGCTTTGCACCCCCGATCATTGACAAGCTCCGCTCACGGGACGATAGCACCCGTGCCGCCTTGTCGCGGCGACAATCGCAACGGACGAACCATGGACGACGGCTCCAGTCGGCGCTTGCCTGCAAGCGCTGCCCAACCTGACCAAGCTGCCGCGCCGGCCCTGCCGGACGGAAGGAGCCTTCCGGCCTGATCTCCGGCGGCTTCTCCGTTCGCGCCGCGCGCGGATGGAGAAGACGCACAATGACCAAGCACACGATCCACCAGACCACCGGCACCCTGGACGCCGGCACCCTGACCCTCGAACGGGCCCTGGCCGATTGGCTGGCCGATGGCCGCAATGCGGCTCTTGATGCCGTGGTCGCCCGCTCGCACGATGCTGATATCGCCCAGACGCTCAACCTCCTGACGCCGGCCGATGCGGTGCGCAGCCTGCGTGCCATCGCCCAGGAGCGGCAGGCCAGGGTGTTCGGCTATCTCGATGCCCGGCAGCAGACGGCCATGGCCGGGCTGATGGAGCGCGGCGCTTTGGCCGCGATCGTCTCGGCCATGTCGCATGACGAGCGGACCGATCTCTTCAAAGCCCTTGAGCGAGACGAACAGGCCCATCTCCTGCCGGCGCTTGCCGAGGCCGAGCGGGAGGATCTGAACCGCCTCGCCGCCTATGCGGAAGGCACGGCCGGCTCCATCATGACATCGGACTATGCCGTGCTGGCGCCGGATCTGACGGCCGGGCAGGCCCTGGACGCGCTGCGGATGCAGGCGCCGGGTTCCGAAACCATCTACGAGGTCTGCGTCGTGGACGCGCAGGC
Source organism: Aureimonas frigidaquae (assembly GCF_001463905.1). Lineage (GTDB taxonomy): Bacteria > Pseudomonadota > Alphaproteobacteria > Rhizobiales > Rhizobiaceae > Aureimonas > Aureimonas frigidaquae. The sequence goes on along the minus strand of NZ_BBWR01000005.1, from coordinate 129,591 downwards.
CCGGCCCATCGGCACGGTCGAGCTGCGCGATCTGGTCCTGGCCATGCCCCAAATGCCCATCGCCCGGCTGATGCATGGTTTCGTCGTGAGCGTTCCCGCGACCGCCCCACGGGAAGAGGCGGCCCGTCAGATCGCCCGCTACGATCTCATCGCGCTGCCCGTCATCGACGAGATGGGCCGCCTCGTCGGCATCGTCACGCAGGACGATGCGATGGATGTGGTGGAAGAGGAAGCCACGGAGGATTTCCACCGTGTCGGCACCGTACCGAATCTGTCCGCCAGCCTGCGCGAAGCCGGCATCGGCATGCTGTACCGGGCGCGGATCACCTGGCTGATCCTGCTCGTCTTCGGCAATATCCTGTCGGGCCTCGGCATCGCCTATTTCGAGGACACGATCTCGGCCTATGTCGTGCTGGTCTTCTTCCTGCCACTGCTGATCGGATCCGGCGGCAATGCGGGGTCGCAATCGGCGACGCTCATGGTCCGGGCACTGGCCACGGGGGATGTCCGCTTCTCCGATTTCGGCCGCATGCTGAGTCGCGAGATCGTCGTCGCCGTGAGCCTCGGGCTCACCATGGCCGTGGCGGTATCTGTCCTGGGTGCCGTGCGCGGCGGGGCGGAGGTTGCGCTGGTGGTGGCACTGGCCATGACGCTCATCGTGATGATCGGCAGCCTGGTCGGCATGACCCTGCCCTTCCTTCTGCAGCGCTTCAGGCTGGACCCTGCCACCGCGTCGGCGCCGCTCGTCACCTCGATCACCGATGCCGCAGGAGTGCTCGTCTATTTCGGCATCGCCACGGCGCTGCTGAACCTAGGCGGTTGAGGCGGGCCTGGCCGGCCGGCCGTCCACCGGCACCCCGTAGCGCGCCGCCGCCTCTTCCAGGCGCTGGCGCGCTTGCGGTGCGGCCGGGGCGACGATGTATCCGGAGGCAAGATCGCCGATCATGATCGAACGCTCCCGCGGGCCGAGAAGCCACTCCAGCCCGATGATCGCACAGAGGGCGGCATCGAGCCGGTCCTGATCCGCCTTGCGCGGTGCGGACGGGGTGGCGAGTTCCGCGACAAAGCCGGCCAGCCCGTCGATCCCGTCGCGCGCGCCATAGGTGGCCAGTGCCGCGACAAGCCGCGTCCAGTCATCCATGCGGAATGTCTTGCGGCGCGCCGGGTTGTAGCGCGGGCCAAGGCGCCGGCCGAGAAAGCCGGCCTCGAGCGAAGCCACCGCCAGAGCTGGAAAGACCTCAATGAGGAAGCGGCCGGACCTGGCCCGGCGCGCGCCTTCCGGATCCTCCACCGCATCGAGCGCCTTCAGGAAGGGCCAGAGCGGCGCGGCATCGTCGAACATGCCGAGCTTGCCCCGGTTCGCCGGCTGCACGCCGCCACCGAGCCAGGACACGAGAGACGCCGCGACGCGCTCGGCAGGCCGCATCCCCGATGCGTTGGGCACGATGGTCGGCTGGTCCAGCGCGACAAGGCATCGCTCCGCCTGTGCGCCCGTCTCGTCGATGAAGGCGAGCGCCTGCCGGAAGGTCGCCATGCGCGGCGTGACGAAATGGCGGGCGCCGCGTCGGTCCACCAGGATGGCGCAGATCGCCCCGGGGGCGCCCGGCTTGTCCGTCCAGGCCGAATCGAAACCGATGATGCAGTCGCGATAGGGGCGCATTCGCCGTGCCTCCTGAGGATAAGAAAACATGCCGGACTTGCGCCAGGCGTTTTGACCACGACTTGCTGCGGCTGGCTTGATGCATTATAGGAAACATGTTTCCTATAATGCACTCAGCGTAAGGCAGGCCTGGCCATCATGAAGATACTCGACGCAGAGATGACCCGGGCGCTGTTGCCGTTTGACGGTTTGATCGACGCTTTGAACCAGGGCTTTCGCACGGGATGCGTTTCCCCCATTCGACACCATCATACGATCGACAGGAACAATGAACCGGATGCAACGCTCCTCCTGATGCCCGCATGGTCCCACAGCCGGGACGATCCGAGTTATCTGGGTGTGAAAATCGTCATGGTCGTGCCCGGAAACACCGCGCGCGGATTACCGGGCCTGACATCCACTTACATCCTGTACGATGGCGTATCGGGCGCGCAACTGGCCTTGCTGGACGGGAACGTCATCACCGCCAGAAGAACCGTTGCGACATCCGCCCTCGCTGCAAGATACCTGTCCCGCGAGGATTCTAAAACGCTTCTTGTCATCGGGTCGGGCCGGGTGGCGAGCCTGCTTCCCCAAGCCTATCGCGCGGTCCGCCCCATCGAGCGCGTTCTGGTCTGGGATATCGACGCGGCGCGGGCAGATCGGTTTGTCGAGACTCTGCGAAGCAGTGGCATGAAGGCGGAGGTCGTGTCCGACCTGGAAACGGCCGTATCGACGGCGGATATCGTGACGGCCGCGACGCTGGCAACGGAACCGCTCGTGAAAGGCGCCTGGGTTCGTCCCGGCACGCATATCGACCTGATCGGCGGCTTTACGCCGCGCATGCGGGAAGCTGATGATGATGCGGTCGTCATGTCGAGCGTCTTCATCGATACGCTCGAAGCTCTGATAGAGTCCGGCGATCTGACGCAGCCGCTCGCAGCCGGGATCATCGGCCGATCGCACGTTCGCGCCACGTTGGCCGATCTGGCCGCGGGCAAAAACCCCGGCAGGACGAACCGCGAGGAGATTACCTATTTCAAGGCCGTCGGGTCGGCGCTCGCCGACATCGTGGCCGCCAGAATGGTCTACGAGGCTGCATCGGGCGCAGGCGTCAGCGCCCGATGACCCCCCTTCAGTTCACCACACTCACATGCTGAAGATGAGCCACGCCGCGTGACTGTCGCCCTGTCTGCCTTACCAGTGATCAGCGGCTCGGCCCAGGGGCCGGTCCTGGCCCTGGCTGAGCCGATCAGCTTCTGGGGCGGCATCGATCCCCGATCGGGGCGCATCATCGACGTGCATCATCCACAGCACGGAGCGTCGGTGGCGGGCAAGGTCCTGATGATGCGCACGAGCCGAGGCTCATGCTCCGGCTCCGGGGTTCTCGTGGAACTGGCGCTGGCTGGACACGCACCCGCCGCGCTCCTGATTTTGGAACCGGAGGATGTCGCAACCCTCGGCGCCTTGGTCGCGGCGCGGATGTTCGGGCGGACCATTCCGGTCCTTCGCCTGTCTCCTGCTGCCTATCACAGCCTGTCCCGCGCCGGGACGGTCCGGATCGACGATGGAGTTGTCCAGGGGGGTGGTCTGGCGATCGCCGTGGCTGAGGCATCCCAGACCGTGGTGGAGCTTTCTCCCACGGATGAGAGGATGCTGGCTGGGGAGATGGGGGACGGCGCGGCGCTGGCCATGCGGATCCTGGTCGAGATGGCGCGCCAGCAGGGTGCTGCCCGGCTGACAGACGTGTCGCGCGCCCATATCGACGGCTGTATCTATGCCGGTCCGGCCAACCTTCTGTTCGCCGAAACCATGGAAGGCATGGGCGCCAGGACGCGGGTGCCCACAACGATGAACGCCATTTCCGTGGACCGGGTCAACTGGGAGCGCCAGGGCGTACCGGCGACGTTCGGCGACCCGGCGTCGCGGTTGGCCGATGCCTATGTGCGCATGGGGTGCGCGCCCACTTTCACCTGCGCGCCCTATCATCTCGACAATGCGCCGAGCGAGGGCGAGGCAATCGGCTGGTCGGAATCCAACGCCGTGATATTCGCCAACAGCGTTCTGGGAGCCCGGACCGCCAAGCATGCGGACTTCCTGGACCTGTGCATCGCCGTCACCGGCCGGGCGCCCCTGTGTGGCCCTTTCCTGGATTGCGGGCGGCGGGCCAGTCTCGTGGTCGATGTCGAGCTTGCCGACCAGGCCGGGGCCGCGGTATGGCCGCTCCTCGGCCACCTCGCCGGCACGATTGCCGGGGACCGTATCCCCCTGCTGCGTGGGCTTGCAAAGGCGCGCCCGACCCGGGATGACCTGAAGGCGATGTGCGCGGCCTTCGGCACGACCTCATCGGCCCCCATGCTGCATGTGGAGGGGATCACGCCAGAAGCGGCAGGCTGCGCTCTACCGGACGCGCCGGTATCGACCGTCACCCGCGCCGACCTTGCCCGGGCATGGAAGGAGCTGAACGACGGCCCCTCCGCCGTCGAGCTGGTCGCGGTCGGCAGCCCGCACGCATCCCTCGATGAATGCCGCGCCCTGGCCGAGGCGATGGCGGGGCGGTCCCGCCTTGCGCATATGGCGGCGATCGTCACGGCCGGGCGGCACGTGGCAGCCGCGGCCGCTGCGGACGGCACGCGTGCCCGCCTGGCCGCAGCCGGGATCGATCTGATCACGGATCTCTGCTGGTGCTCCATCACGCGCCCGGTGTTCCCGGTCGGTGCAAAGACAGTGCTGACCACGTCGGGCAAATACGCCCATTACGGGCCCGGCCTGTCCGGCTGCACGGTGCGCCTGGGCACGCTCGACGATTGCGTCGAGGCGCTGACGACAGGGCATGCGCCGCCGCGCCTGCCGCCCTGGCTGAAACCCATCGGAGACGGCAATGCGTAGCTCGAAGACGATTCATGTGATCTCGGCGCATGCCGAAGGAGAGGTCGGCGACGTCATCGTCGGCGGCGTTGCGCCGCCGCCCGGCGACACGGTCTGGGAGCAGAGCCGTTGGATCGCGCGCGATGGCACCTTGCGCAATTTCATGCTGAACGAGCCGCGCGGCGGCGTCTTCCGGCACGTCAATCTTCTGGTGCCGCCGCGCCACCCCTCGGCCCAGGCCGCATTCATCATCATGGAGCCCGAAGATACGCCTCCCATGTCGGGTTCGAACTCGATCTGCGTTTCCACCGTGCTTCTCGACGCCGGTATCCTGCCGATGCGCGAACCGATCACCGAGATGATACTGGAGGCACCCGGCGGCCTGGTGAAGGTGCGCGCCGAGTGCCGTGCGGGCAAGGCGGAGCGCATCTTCGTTGAGAACCTGCCGAGCTTCGCCGACAGGCTCGGCGTTCCGCTCGAGGTGGAAGGGCTCGGCACGATCACCGTGGACACGGCCTATGGCGGCGACAGCTTCGTGATCGTCGACGCCGCAGCGCTCGGCTTCGCCCTCGTGCCGGACGAGGCGCACGAGATCGCGCGCCTGGGCGTGCGCGTCACCAATGCGGCAGATGCGGCCCTTGGCTTCCGACACCCCGGTGACGCGGACTGGACGCATTTCTCGTTCTGCCTCTTTGCCGGACCCGTCGAGCGGAGGGGCGCGGGCCTCACCGCGCGCTCGGCCGTCGCGATCCGTCCCGGCAAGGTGGACCGCTCACCGACCGGCACCGCCCTGTCGGCACGCATGGCTGTGCTTCATGCTCGCGGCGAGATGACACTCGGCGACACGCTCACCTGCCAGTCGCTCATCGGCTCCACCTTCTCCGGCCGCATTCTTGGCTTGACGCAGGTCGGCGACCGGCCTGCCATTCAGCCGGAAATCTCGGGGCGGGGTTGGATTACCGGCATTCACCAGCATATGCTCGATCCGAGCGACCCTTGGCCCGGCGGATATCGGCTGACGGACACCTGGGGCGCTCGATAACGGGCTCCCCCCGCTTTAATGCCACCAGAGGCGCGGCCATTGGCCGACGCCCTTGCGCCAGGACGGACGACGAAGATTGACAGTCACCAGGGAGCGGGCAAACGAATTCGACCTCGGGTCACGCGTTCGGTCCCTGCGCATGTCACGATCCCTGACACTGCGGGATCTGGCATCGCAGGCCGGCGTGTCGGCGAGCGCCTTATCCAAGATCGAGAACAACCGCCTGTCCCCCACCTACGAGACGATCGTCCGGATTTCCGAGGGGTTGGGCGTCAACATCGACGCGCTCTTTTCCCAGACGGACATTGAGGGAGAAAAGGGGAGACGTTCGATCACCCGCAAGGGCGAAGGCCAGATTTTCGAGAACGCGGCCTATCGCTATGAAATGCTGTGTACCGACCTGGTGGCCAAGGCGATGATACCGCTGAAGGCGCGCGTCAAGGCCAACGAGACCTGGGAGGTCAAGAATTTCGTCCGGCATCCGGGGGAAGAGGTGCTGCTCGTGCTCAGCGGTGAAATCGAGCTTCACACCGAACTTTACGCACCGGTCGTCCTGCGCGCCGGCGATTGCACCTACCTCGACAGTTCGATGGGGCATCTGTGCGTGTTGCACGGCAAGAGCGACGCCGAGATCTTCTGGGTATGCTCCAGCCAACGCGTCGTGGATCTGGTTCGCCGGGCCGGCTGAGCCCTATCCATCTGCACCGTTTCAAACGTCCAAGCAGGATCGCATCGCCTGCACATGTTCGGCGGCGATCCGCAGGCCGTCCCGCGCCGCCCGGTCGCGGGCGGCCAGTCTTCGCTCCCCCGGAAGCCGATCCACGCCCGCATCCTCCATGCATTCGAACAGCGCCTCGATCCGTGACACGAAGTCCGCTTCAGGACCGCGCCCTGCCTGAGGGTTCAGGAGGATCAGCGTCTGGCCGGTCTTGGGGATCTCCGCTCCCGGAAAACCGGTAAAATCGACTTCGTGGGAGAATTGCCCGCCCACGAACGCGGCGCACAGAATCTCCACCATGAGAGAGATGGACGCCCCCTTGTGCCGTCCAAACGGAACGAGGGCGCCACTGTCCAGAATTGCGCGCGGGTCCACTGTCGCAGCACCCTGCCGGTCGATCCCGGCCGGTTCATCGAGTGTACGCCCCTCGCGGGCCGCAAGCTGGACGTCGCCGTTCGACATGGTCGAGGTGGCGAGATCGAAGACGAAAGGCGCGCGCCCACGGCGCGGCGCGGCGAAGGCGATGGGGTTGGTGCCGAAGATCGGCGTCGTTGCTCCGAAGGGAGCGACCTGCCGCATCGAGTTGACGACGCTGAGCGCGATCAACCCCTGTTCGGCGAAGGGCTCGACATCGAGCGCGAGAGCCCCGAAATGATGCGAGTTGCGCAGTGCGAGCACCGCCACCCCTGCCCGCGCCTGTTCGAGAAGCAGCGGTGTGGCGGCGTCCAGGGCAACCTGCGAGAAGCCGTTGCAGGCATCCGCACGAACAAGAGCCGGCCCGGCCGCCTCCACGACGGGAACGGCCCGCCCGTCGACCCAACCGCTGCGCAGCGTGCGCACATATCCTGCAATCCGGAAGAGGCCATGGCTGAACGTCCCGTCCCGTTCCGCCGCGACGCAGTTGCGCGAAAGGATCGCCGCAACGTCCGCAGAGCATCCGTTCGACGAAAGAATAGCTTCCGCCAGTTCGACGGCCTCTGCAACGCTGAGCGGTTCGCGATCGGCCTTGGCCAGTAGGTCCGGGATGGTGCTGTCCGGCAGATGGTTCATTGCGTTCCTGACGGCTGATCATGGTTGCTGTTGACGGCGTGTGGACGGCGGCCCGGCAAGGCCGCCGTCCACGATGTGTCGATCGCTCAAGGAAAGACCGGCGGTATGTAGGTCAACGTTTCGGAGAACGCCCAGAGCAGGAACAGAACCACCGGCGTATGTATCACCAGCTGCAGCGCCGTGAAGCCGACGATCGCACGTGCCTTGATGCCCAGAATTCCCAGCAAGGGAAGCATCCAGAACGGGTTAATGAGGTTGGGCAAGGCCTCGGCTGCGTTGTAGACCTGCACGGCCCAGCCGAGATGCACCTGGAGATCGTTGGCCGCCTGCATCACATACGGCGCCTCGAGCAGCCACTTGCCGCCGCCGGACGGGATGAAGAAGCCCAGAACCGCCGAATACACGCCCATCACCACCGGGAACGTGTCGGAATTGGTGAAGCTGACGAAGAGGTGGGCCAAACTGTCCGACAGCGACGCGCCGCCGACGGCGGCCGCGGTCATCAGGGCGGCGATGGAGCCGTAGAGCGGAAACTGGATGATGATTCCGGTGATCGTCGGCACGGCCTTGGCCGCGGCGTTGAGAAAGCTGCGGGGCGTCCAGTGCAGCAGCATTCCAACGATGATCAGCAGGAAGTTGTAGGTATTGAGCTTCGAGATCGCGAGGAGCGGGTTTTGCGATGAGAACTCGAGGAAGAGCCAGCCGAGACCCAGGGCGCAGATCAACAGCGTGATGACGGGGCTGTATTCCAGCCACTCCCCCGGCTGCTCGCGCTTCGGCAGCGCTTCCACGACTGTGCGCACATCGACCCCGAGATCCTGCGCCGTCTTGGCCGCCGCTTCGGAGGGCGCCGAGTAGTAGGCGATGATGGTCGACATCACGATCAGGACGAGCGTCAGCGCGATCGACTGCCACAGGAAAATGGTCTGGGTGAACGGGATGACACCCGTGATCTCCAGGAGGGCGGGCGGCATGCTGGCCGGATTGGCCTGGAGCTGCGCGGCCGAGGAGCTGAGACCCATGGCCCAGGTCGCACCCATGCAGAGATAGGCGGCGGCGCCGGCGGCGCGATAGTCCATCCGAATGTCCGAGCGCTGCGCGATGGCCCTGGCGAGAAGCCCGGCAAAGATGAGGCTGATCGCCCAGTTGAAGAGCGACAGGATCATCGAGATGAGCGCAATATAGGCCACCGCCCCGCGGCCCGTGCGCGGAATGCGGGCAATCCGGGCGATCAGGCGGGAGGCCGGGGGCGAACTGGCGATGATGTAACCGCCGATGGCCACCACCGCCTGTTGCAGGGTGAAGGTGATGAGCGTCCAATAACCGTCGCCGAAAGCCTTGACGGCACTTCGGACCGGAAGGCCGTGGGCGACCGCCGCGACCGCAACCACGATCACGGCAATGGCGGCGAACACGAATGCGTCCGGAAACCATTTCTCCGCCCAGGCGGCGAAGCGAAGCCCGAGCCGCGCAAGCACCCCGTCGCTCATCTCAGGCGGGTGAGCCGCATCCTTTCCCAGTGTGGTGCCTTGTGTGGACATTGTACTTCCCCTCTTCTCCTTAAGACATCGCATCGATGATCGTGTGACGTTTGAAATCGGGCCGACCTTCAGGCCTCGATGACGAGATTTTCGGTCGGAACTGCCTGGCACGTCAGGCAGTCCTTCGGGTCTTCCGGTTCATGTCCGTGCAGATGACGGACCCGCCCCGAGGCGATCCGAACCACGCAGCTCTCGCACTGGCCGACCCGGCAGCCGCTCGGCAGCGTCATCCCGAGCGACTCCGCGAAGGAAAGCAGCGTTCCGTCCTTGGGAGACCACGTCGCCGCCGCGTCCGACGAGTTGGCGAAACGCACCGAGAAGGTCCTCCCATCGTCCTTCGGAAGGGGGGACGGAGAGCGGAACACCTCGCGGAAAATGTCGAACTTCGGCGTACCGCGACGGGTCAGTCCGTCCGCGAACGCGTCCATCATTGCCGGCGGCCCGCACATGTAGAAGCGCGGGCGCCGTTCCAGGAGCTCGTCCGACACGACGTCTGCGCTGACGCGCGTTCCGCTGTCGTAATCGACGCCGAGCCTGTCCGATTGGAGGGGGGCATCGTAATGGTTTTGAACCCGCAGGCCGGGCAGGCGCGCCTGATGGTGCTCTATGGCGGTCCGGAAGGCGTGTGTTCTGCTGTTGAGATTGGCGTAGAACAGCCATATCTCGTTGAGACACCCGTCCTGCAGGCTTTCCAGAAGACTGATGAAGGGTGTGATGCCGATTCCCCCTGCCAGGAGAACGATGGGTTGGCGGTGGTCTCTGGGGATCACGAAGCTGCCGCGCGGGGCACTGACATCGACCATATCGCCGACCCGCCACCGCATGTTCACATGGCTCGATACCAGCCCCTCGAACGTGGCCCCGTCCGCTCCGACCCCCTTCTGGTGACGCACGGCGATCTCATAGCCGGTGCGCCGCCGCATCGCGGCAGGGCCCGTCAGCGAGTAGGCGCGGGATACGGGGCCGTCGGGGAATGGAAGGCTGAGCTGGATATGCTGCCCGGGGCGGTAGTCCGGCAGGTAGGAGCCATCTATCGTCTCGAGTTCGACAGCGGTTACCCCCTCTGCTTCCCTGCGCAGCCGGGCAATGCGAAGCCTCCGATGGCCGGGCCAGCCTCTTTGCCGCTCTTCGGTTCGCGGATCGAGGGCGATGTCACACCGGAGTGCGCGCTGAAGGACCGATCCGCTCACCGGGTCTTGGTCGATCGTCGTGACGAGCCGGTTGAAGTTGCTCGTCCAGGGACCGACGGCGTCGAGTTCCGGACGGTCGAGTTCTTCGCATGCCTGCCACCAGCCGAACTCGGCAACGACGACGTCGTCCCGCAGGCGCGGCGTTATGCGCGCGACGAAGCGGGCACTGCCCGAACGGGTCGAAAGCTGGACCCAGTCGCCATCCCGAATGCCCTTCGCCGTCGCAAGGCCCGGGCCGATCTCGGCGATGGGATCCGGGGCCTTCCTGCGCAGCGAAACCAGCGAGCGATGCTGGCTGTGGCAATAGAAGCCGTTCTTGGCGGAACTCAGCGTCAGCGGAAAGTCGCGCGGTCCCTCCGCCCTGTGCTCCGTTATCGGGATGAAGGTCGGAACTGCGGGCTGCCCATGGCGGTGGAGCAGTTCCGAGTAGAGTTCGATCCGCCGCGTCTGCGTGTCGAAGCCCCGAAGCCGGCCCGAACCGTCGTGATGATCGAGGGCGTATTTCCGTTCGCGGCAGTCGATCTCGCACGCGATGCCCGCCGGCTCGTCGCGCAGGCGGGCCACCGTAAGCCCTGCCGGCTCGAGGATATGGTTCCAACCCGCCTCGAGGCTGCCCCCGAAAAAGACATCCCCCAGCCCGATCCGGCAGGCGAGATCGAACACGATGTCATTGTCGGATCGCGCTTCCCCGCGGGGCGATACGAAGCGTTGCCGCAGTTGGACGAGCGACGCTGCCGCGTCATTGATCTCGAACCCGACGCGCAGCCCTTCCCGTTCCCATGGCGTGTTGATGGGAAGGAAGATGTCGGCGTGGCTGGCCGAGGGCGTGAGGAATAGATCGCAATGGACGTGGAACTCCAAAGCGCACAGGGCCTCACGACCCTTCTCGGGGTCTCCCTGGCTGACGAGAGGGTTTGTTCCGAAGGCGAAGAGCGCCCGGATCTTGTATGGCTCGCCTTCCGTGATCGCGCGGTACAGATCATGTGCCGTCACCCAGCCGTTCGCAGCCGGACCGATAGGGCGCTCGGCATATCCGAGCGCCCTGCCGCGGATTTCGGGCAGGCGATCGAGCGCATTGACGGCGCGAACCGGCGGGCCACGGCGAACGCGGTTCGCTCCGACCCGGTCGAAGCTTCCCGTAAGCGCGTAGAGTGCCGCGATGGAACGCTCGGTCTGTGTGGCGTTCGTATGCTGACCGACCCCCGTCCAGCTGTGATAGGCGATCCGCCGATCCGCCGTCAGAAGGCGGCCCGCCGCCTGCAAGGCTTGCGGATCGACGCCGGTGATCCGGCAGGCGTGAGCGATGGTGTAAGGGTCGGCCGCCTCTTTCAGATGCGAGAAAGCCGGCGTGCAAAGGACCGTTCCGGCATCCTTTGCTGCGCCGCTCCGAAGCGGAAGCTCGATCGCGCCCTCCAGCGCCCAGCTCGATGAGCGCAGTGTGTTGTCATGGGCGTCCGGGTCGTATGGCTCGGCGGCTCCCGTCGCCCTGTTCCAGACGACGTAGTCCTTCCCATCCGTTTGATCCGCGAAGACATCCTCGCTTCGAAGGAACTGACCGTTATCCTGTCGCACGAGCAAAGGAGCGTTCGTCCACGCCCGCGTGAAGGCTTCGTCCCATGCGCCGATCTCGATGATCTGCCGGATGAGCGCGAGCGCGAGCGCACCATCCGTGCCGGGCTGAACCTGCAGCCAGACGTCCGCCTCCTTCGCCAGGGCCGTCGGTCGCGGGTCGACGACGATGAGCTTGGCGCCCCTGCGCCGTCCCCTCGCAATGGCATCGGCTTGCGCCAGCCAGGTATTTGTCGGGTTATGCCCCCACAGAACGATGACGTCGGCACTCTCGTAATCGGCCGGAGGGATCCCGCAGCCGAAGGTGAATGCGTGGGCGAAATCCTTGTGCCAGTTGCATATTTCCGTCGCGTAGCAGGTGTTGGGGCTGCCGTAATGACGGATGAACCGCTCGATCCAGTCGATGCTGTCCGAGAGCGGCGTACCGCTCGGCGTCGTCACCGCGAAAGCAACGGACTCCGCGCCCGTCTCTTCTCGAAACGTCACCAGCCGATCGGCGATTTCCGAAAGTGCCTCCTCCCACGAAATGCGCTCCCAGAGCGGATCGGCCGCTCCCTTTGGCGCGGTCCGTCGCAGCGGATGGAACTGACGATGCGGGCTGTCGACGAGTTCGGGAGCAGCCCGCCCTTTGGCGCACATCGCCTTTCCGGTGGGATGGTCCGGGTTGGGGCGAACGCTGACCAAACAATCGCCGACGACCTCGTTCAACGTGCCGCATCTGGATCGACATAGGGTGCAAAAGCCGGGCTTTAGCATGAATGCCCGTCCTTTCGACGAGTAGCGCTTTACTGTAATGCGCTACACAATCGGTGAGGATTTTAGCGGTGTCAAGTGCTGGGTTGTCGTCTATAAGAGCATGCTCAAAATGAGGGCAGCATGACTGAAAATTTGCGCGAAAGGGTTGTGCGGTGGCTGCGTGCGGAGATCATTTCCGGGCAGATGCCTGCAAAATCCATGATCTCCGTGCCCGGCCAGGCAACAAGCTTGAACATCTCCACCACGCCCGTTCGCGAAGCACTTCTGGAACTATCGCGTGCCGGCCTGCTTCGGCCACACCGCAATCGCGGCTTCGAGGTCCTGGAGCCCTCTCCGGACGAAATCTCGCAGATCTTCGAAATGCGCGTCTTGCTTGAGGTCGAATCGGCAGGGCTCGCCATGGATCGCGGCCCGATCGACACGGTCAAACTGCGTGAACTTGCCGGTATGATCGAAGTATCGGCCAAGTCGAACGACTACCGAACCTACATCGAAGCCGACAGGGAATTTCACCGCCAGATTGCGATCGGTTCGAACAATTTCATGCTTCTGAATTATATTACGGATTTGAAGGACCGGATGAGGTTGTATGGACTGACGAGTCCGGAAGGCCAACGGCAACAAATCCTGTCCATCAGCGAGCATTACGAGATCGTCGATTTGATAGAATCTGGGCGGCCGGAAGAACTAAAGGAGCTTCTGGCCAGGCACATCAAGGTCTGGAAGCCGATTTACATAGCCCATATCCGAACGGCACATCGAGAAGCTGTCAACTTCTGATATAAATCATTTTCAATATCTCTTGGCCTGATCGAAAGATCCGGCATCGGATCGTGAAAGAGCGGCTGGGTAAACTGGCCCGCCGCACCGATGATTGAGGAGATGTCGCGCCCCACAGCGGCCTCCCCGCCGGCACGATCGGCGACGTACCCCATTCGGATAAGCCGCTTGTCGTCGGCACGCCATCTGTGGCTTGCTGTCACCATCGCAAGCTCGGGGCAAGTTTCGTGCGTCGGTTCCTCTCCAACATTCTTCTGGCGGCCGTCCTGTCCGTCCTCTCTCTATCAGCCGTCCCGGCCTGGGCCGAAACGCGCAGCTTCGGCCCCTTTTCCGTCGATACGGAGCGGATGGAGGTGATCCGCCTCGATGGCGATATCGGCGTGGCGGATGCATTGAACTTCCGGCGCGCGCTCAATTTCGCCCCGAAGGCCGAACTGGTCGTTCTGAACAGCGGCGGCGGGATCGTCTCGTCGGGCCTTCTCATCGCGGACGATGTCTTCACGCGGCGCCTGTCGACGCTCATCCCCGATGGGTCGCGCTGCTACTCGGCCTGTTCCTTCATCTTTCTTGCCGGCGTGGAACGCCAGGCCGACGGGGAATTGGGCGTTCACCAGGTCTGGAACGAGGCGAATGACGCGGTCAGCGCACAGCTCTCGATATCGGACGTCCTGGACGTCCTGAACCGCTTCGGCACGTCGATGGATGTCTTCACCCTGATGTTCCGCACGCCGCCGGACGACATGCATGTCTTCACGGCCTCGGAAATCGCCCGCTTCGGCATCAACCGACGGCAGGGCGATTCCATCCCACAGGCAGAGGTCACGGTCCAACCGCAGGCGCCCACCGCTCCGCCTTCCAGTCCGCTGGAGACGCCCGTCGCAACAGTCGAAGCGCAGAGCCCGGCCCTTGCGAATGAGGCGCAGACGCGCCTTTCGGCCATCGAGTCCTTCGCCCGGCGCCCGGACCGGCTGGCGCTCTATGCGGGCCTCGACTTCTTCGGCGAGGATCTTTCATCCCTGCGCGTCGCCGATGCGGCGGGCTGTGCATCCGCATGCCTGTCCCAAGCCGGCCAATGCCGGGCCTTCACCTACAACACCGACGACCGCGTGATCCGCGGCCCGAATTGCTTCCTCAAGGCAAGGCGCGGTACGGCGGATGGCAATGCCGTCGCGCTGTCGGGCGAATTGCTGCGCCCGGCGGACCCGGCCCCCGCGGCGCTGTCCCTTGGCATCATCGATCCCAAAGGCGGCATTGCCGAAAATATCGACCTGCCCGGCGGCGACCTGTCACGCCGGCCCCACCCCGCCGCATCGCCCCAGGAGTGCCGCCTGGCCTGCGTCGACACCCAGGAATGCGTTGCCTTCACCTTCGTGAAGCGCAAGGGGGAATGCTGGCTGAAAGATCGGATCGGCCCGACGCGCGTCATGGAGGGCATGGTCAGCGGCGCAAAGTCGTTCGAGACCTTCACCGCGACTTTGATCGACCTGGACTGACGGGGGAACGATCGCATATCGCAACAGCCGTCGATGCGACATGCAATACATATACTGTCGGTTGCATCTCGCGCCGCATTATTTGATCTACAGTTTCAATCGCAGCATATAAACCATAAGACCATTGCCAAGCGTGGCGGATATGCGCATCCTTGCGCTATGACACTTATGAAGTTGCTCGCCATGTATCGCCTATGCGCAATATGCTCTTCGGATCGGCATTCCTATGTTGCGCGCCTGGCTGCGACGTCTTCGAGCACAACTGCAATGCTGGGCCGTTCCTCGCCATAGCGGCACATCGCTGAGCGCAGGGCCCTATGCGGTCCATCGTCGACATTCCATCAATCGACCTTGAAGGCGGTTCGATCACGCGATCGGCACGTGGCTGCAGTTGCGCCTTCGCATTCGCCCTTAGCCGGGAAGCACATGACCAAGTCAGATGAACGGGTGGAACGGACCAGGGCGGAGGCCCTCGACCATCTTGAGCGCATCGGTGCGGCCGGCGGCAACCTCTCCTATTGCATTGCCTATATCCGACACGTCACGGATCTCAGCGGTGACGGGGAACCTGTGGTGCTTCGCGAGCGGCGGGCGGCCTTTCCCAGGATGGCCGTACAGATCGCCGCGGTCTCCGCGCTGGAAGCCGCCCGCGACGGCGACATGGAACCCGATACGCGCTTGAAGGCCGAAACCTTGGCACGAACCGCCTGGGTTTGCGCCGCGGGGCACTTCGTCGATCAGCCGTCCGGAGGCGACGATTGCGAAGTGGTCGCGCATCCCGATGCGCAGGCGATGCAGATGATCCGGAAGGGCGCCGACAAGCGCAAGGCGCGCGCGGCCGAGCAGTGGGACCGTCTTGCCGGCGACAGGCCGGGCAGTCTTCGCACGCTCGCACTCTTCGGCCACGAGTCCGCCCCTGCGCCGACCCGGAAGGACTGGTGGAAAGCTTTCGCGGCCATGGTCGTGGCCGTCCTGATGGTGTCCGCCTATTTCGCGTCTCACTGGTATCTTTCCGTCAAAGTCACAGCCCCTTACGACACGCAGGAGGGTCTCATCCAGCGGCGCGCAGCGACCGAGCGCTTCCGTACCTATGACGAGTTCATGTCCTCGCACGTTCGCAATGGAGGCTTGATCAAGCTTTTCCTCGACTGGCCCATGTCGCCCACGCAGGCCGAAGTCGATGCGTTCGTGGAATATGCGACCGACATCGTCCAGATGCAGCATGCCCTCGTCGAGCAGAAGATGATCTGCGGTAAAGCCAAGATGGACGACGAGCATCTGCTGGCTCTGATCAATGCCGTCAACGATGAGATCGATCCGTCCGGTGAAGCGATGCCGCCCTTCACCCATGCCCAGTCGGTGATCTTGCAGGCACTCTCCCGTCTGTATCCGCCGCCCTGCTGAGTTCTGACGCGGTGCCCTGGCTGGTGCTGAATGTCTTGTAGACGGCCCAAACCCTACCCGGCCGAAGCAGGGTCTTACCGATCGGGATGCTTCAGGCATAATCCATGTCTTTCATCCCGATCGGTAAGCCATAGCTTGTTATGATGTTAAGCTTCCTGTACGGTAAGTTTCTGTAGGGAGATATTGCATGTTCAAGAGCGCCCGCGACTTCGGCCAGGCCATTCGACAGAAACGCAAGGCGCTCGGCTGGACGCAGACCGAACTGGCAGAGCGATCCGGCACGGGCGAGCGCTTCATCGTCGAGCTGGAGGCCGGGAAGCCGACCTGCCAACTCGAAAAGGCGCTGATCGCGGCGCGCACCGTGGGCATGGACATCGGTGATTTGAAGGCGGCCCGGTCCGCCCCGAAAGCCGTGAATGACGAGCTTGGGTTTCTGCCGACATTCGGTGATAACCGATGATTGCCATTTTACTACGATCATCTGCTCGGCATGAAGCGGGTTGAGAGTTCCGTCTCGAACGGCTTCACGCGAACGATCATGATGTCAGGCCGAAACAAGACCAATTCGCGGCCCGCCGACGACAGGCAGAAGTGCTGGTTCACGAGCGCTAAGCTGCATACCGGCGCGGCGATACCTGCTTACTGACCCGCCATGTGCCGGCGAAGGTCGCCCATTTCCGCGCATGCAGGATGGAGATCGTCGAAGGCCTTCGGAGATGGGAGGCGGAAGTCTTTCCGCCATGAGACACTGCCGAATCCGCATCACAGACCAAGGGCCGCGCCATCGCTGCGCGGATCGTGGGCGCCCCGCATCGTCCCGTCTGCCCCGATCGCGATGACCCCCGCCTGGCCTGCGAGCGGACTGAAATGCGGGATCACCGCGAGTTCGTGGCCCCGGCGTGACAATTGCGCAATGGTCGCCTCCCCCGCAGACTCCTCCAGCTTGAGGCTGTCCCGCGTGTCGGAGAAGGTTCGTCCGAGCAGAAAGCGGGGCGCGGCCAGCGCCTGCGCAGGCGACAGGCCGAAATCGAGGAGATTGGAGAGGACGAGCGACAACGTCTGCGGCTGGCCGTCGGCCCCTTGCGTACCGTAGAGGAGCGATGGACGGCCCTCTCGAAGGCCGATCCCGGGATTGAGCGTGTAGAAAGGTCGCTTGCCCGGCGCAAGGCAATTGGGATCGCCTGCCTCGGTGGAAAAGGCAGCACCCCGGTTCTGCCACAGGATGCCGGTGTCTCCCGCCACCACGCCGCTGCCCCAGTCGAAATAGAGGCTCTGCAGAACGCTGGCGCAGCGCCCCTGCGCATCGCAGGCTGCAAGAAAGACCGTATCGCCGCTCCGGAAGCGATGCGGCCAAGCCATTGCGCGCTCCGGCTCGATCGCGGCGGCGTGAGCATCGAGCCGGGCGGCGCTCAACCATTCTTCCGTGTGCTGCGCCACGACATCCGGGTCGGCGATGCCCGGCCGGTCGAGGAAGGCCCGCTTCACCGCCTCGACAAGGTGGTGCAGATGCTCCGGTCCGCCCGGAACGAGCGGCTGCAGATCGCAACGTGCCAGGATGCCCATGATCGCCAGCGTGGTGACGCCTTGGGTCGGCGGCGGCGGGGCGAGAAGCGTGGTGCCGCGATAGTCGAGCGAAACGGGCTCGGCGTGTCGCGTGCGCGCCGCCCGCAGGTCGGTGACGCGCAGCGGCGAGCCTGCCGCCGCCAGGCCGCGTGCTATGTCGGCGGCGAGTGCTCCCTCGTAAAACTCGCGCGCGCCATACCGCTGGATGCGCTGAAAGGACCTGGCCAGTTGCGGCTGGCGGAAGGGCTCGCCCGCCCGATCCGCCGCGAAGAGCGGCAGGAAGCCGGGCCAGTCTTCGGCAGACCCCGCGCGAAACTTGCGCCACCAGGCCTGCGAACCCGTCAAGGGGAAGCCATCCGCCGCCAGCCGCACCGCCGGCTCAAGAAGGTCGGACAGCATGCCCGTGCCGCCCCAGCTCTTGCGGGAAAGGTCGAGCGCCGTTTCCCAACTGTCGACGAGGCAGGCGCTGGTGAGTGCTGACAAGGGGCCGCGCGTCGGAATGCCGTCCGGATAGGCCGGCAACGCGCCGGCCGCCTGCCCGATGCCGAGCAGGCAGTCACGCCGCCCCTCCCCGTCCGCAAGGAGCCAGACGGCATCGCCCCCGAGCCCGCAGAAATGCGGATTGGTGACGGCCAGCACGGCGCCGGCCGCCACCACCGCCTCCACGGCATTCCCGCCGGCGGCAAGGACATGGCGCCCCGCCTGGCTTGCGCGCAGGTCCGGGCTCGTCACCATTCCTGTGCGCGATAGCGCCTCGCCGCCCGGTTGCATCTTGCTGGCCGCCGCCTTTGTTACTTGGTCTTGTACACGAGCGCGCGCTCGGCCAGCGGCGGCAGGAATGCACGGTTGAAGACCGCAGAGGCTTCCGGCGTCGTCGGAAGGTCGTAGCCTTCGACGACGATCCCGATACCCCGGGTCAGGCGCGCATCGTCGAGATCGCCCATGCCGAGCCTCTCATTCTCGTCCGAGACGATGAGCTTCTCCTAAGCGTAGCGCAGGCGCTGCATCTCGATATCGCGCTTGGCAAGATTGTCATAGGCGATGACCGCGTCGCCGCCGGCCTCCTGATCGAGGCCGATTTCCACCGCCGCGCGGTTGATCGCCCGCACGAGCCCCCGAACCGCATCGGGATTGTCGCGGATCATCGACTGAGAGACCATGACGCCGTTGGAGTAGAGGTCCAGCCCGTATTCCCCGAAGTTCAGCCAGTTGAAGTCCGCCTCCGGATCCTGGCGGTTCTGCAAAAGGTTGAAGTGGCTGGTGATGTTGAAGACGAGCGCGCCATCGATATCGCCGCGGATCAGCATCGGCTCCTGCAGATTCGGCGCCATGTTGTCGACGCCGACCGTTGCAAGGTCGACATCGTTGAACCGCGTGAGGACCGGCAGGAGCCGTGTCGTCGGCGTGCCCTGCGCCCCGCCGAGCGTCTTGCCCTCGAGATCGGCGGGCGTCTGGATTCCGGTCTCCTTCTTGGAGACGATGGTGAAGGGCGGCTTGCTCCACATATTGTAGACCATCACCGGCGCCTCGTCCGGGCGGGTGGCGGCATTCTGGATGATGGCGTTGATGTCTCCGAAGCCCGCATCGTAGGTCCCGGACATGATGCGCGTGACCGTGGCGCCCGAACCCTCGCCCTGGTCGATCGTGACGTTTAGCCCCTCTTCTTCGAAATAGCCCTTGTCGAGCGCCAGGAGCATGGCCGCGTCCGACCCTTGCGTCTTCCAGCCTAGAGTGAAGCGGATATCCGTGTCGGCGAGCGCCGTGCCAGAGATCAGGAGCGTGAGGGAGAGGGCAGAGAGGCCGGTCTTGCGCATGTGGATCAATCCTTCAGGTTGATGGAATGCGGGAGTGTCAGGCGATCAGGCCGTTGCCGCACGTCGGTGCGGCGGGTGGCCCAGCCTGCGACGCGGCCCTCGATGAGGGAGAACAGGACGTAGAGAAGCACGCCCAGCGTCGCGAGGATGAAGAGGCCGGCGAAGACGAGCGGCACGTCGAAGTTCGACGAAGCGCTCATCATGACATTGCCGATGCCCCGGTTCGAGGCGACGGTTTCCGCCAGCACCGTGCCGACGAAGGCGAAGGTGACGGCGATTTTCAAAGAGGCGAAGAAGAACGGCATGGTACGCGGCAGGCCGACATTCCAGAGGATGTCGAGTTTGCTCGCCCCGAGAGCCTTCAACACATCCTCGAGTTCCGGCTCGGTGGTGGCGAGGCCCGTGGCGATGTTGACGACGATGGGAAAGAAGCACATGGCAAGCGCGGTGAGCACCGCAGGCACCGTGCCGGCGCCGAACCAGAGAACGAAAATCGGCACCACCGCCACCTTGGGGATCGAGGAAAAGCCGATCAGCAACGGATAGGCGGTATCGTAGGCGGTGCGCGAAACGCCGATACAGGCCCCGATCGCAACGCCGACCGCCACGCCGAGCGCAAAGCCGATCATGGTGGTGGTGACCGTCTGCACGATATGCGGCCACAGGACGGGGAAGCGCTCGACGAGCGTCGCCAGCACCTGGCTCGGACTCGGCAGGACGAGGTCCGACACGTCGAGGAGGATGCACGACACCTCCCATGCCAGGAAGAAGCCGAGGATCAGGAGGGCGGCCGAGAGGCGGCGGCGGATCTCGTAGCTCATCGTTCCGCTCCTACGGTAAGGCCTGTGCGCGCCTCTTCGATCTGCGCGCGCAGGCGCTGGTTCAGGGCGACGAAGTCCGGCTCGAACGTCATTGGCACGGTGCGTGGACGCGCAAAGTCGACCGGACTGTCATCGACGATGCGCCCCGGCCGCGCGCTCATCACGCAGATGCGCGAGGCGAGGAAACCGGCTTCCTTCAGATCGTGCGTCACGAGAAGCACGGTCGGCTTGAGCTTCATCCAGAGGGACTGAAGGGCGCCCCACAATTCCTCGCGCGTGAACTGGTCGAGCGCGCCGAACGGCTCGTCGAGCAAAAGGAGCCGCGGCTCGTGCACGAGCGCCCGGCACAGATTGGCGCGCTGGAGCATGCCGCCCGAAAGCTGCCAGGGGTAGTGGCCGGCGAACCGCGCCAGCCCGACCTCTTCCAGGAGCGCGTGCACCCGCTCGCGGAACGCACCATTGCGCTTGGCGCGGAACTCGGAGCGGAAGGGCTGCACAATCTTCAGCGGCAGCATGACGTTGCGCTCGATGGTCAACCACGGCAGCATAGTGGGGTTCTGGAATGCCATGCCGATGCGCAGCGCCTTGGCGCCGACCTCGCGGCCGCCGACAAGCACGACGCCCTCGGACGGGGTCAGGAGCCCGCTCGCCAGCTTCAGGATGGTGGACTTGCCGCAACCCGACGGGCCCACCAGTGCGACGAATTCGCCCTTCGAGATCCGGAAATCCGTCGGGCGAAGCGCCGTCACCCGGTCAGGCCCGTTGCCGAAGGCGACGCCCGCGCGTGACAGTTCGATCGCGTTCGGTCCGCCCCCGTCGACTGCGGTGGCAGCGGGCCTCTGCAAAATCTGTTCCGACATTGAGCGTCCAATCTGCATGCTTTCCTGCATAAAAGTGCATGCAATCGACGTGCCAGACGGGGTGATGGGCCGCAGCCCACAGGCCGACGTCTTCCGAAGCGCCGAACATGGCCACGCGGTCCCTCGCCCCGTGCTCAGTGATTGTGCACAGTGCTGAAATGACACGCGCTGCGCGCCATTGCGTGATGCAGGGCGCGCGACTAATCCTTGGCCGCGGAACGGTCGACGGGGCGACGGAGCATATGGGCGCGGCTGACAGAAGCGCGGCGGACAAGTGGGCGGACGACAGGGGCAGCGACCGGACACGGGTGATCTGCCAGGCGATCCGCCGCGCGGTGATCGAGCGGGCGCTTTTGCCGGGTGACCGTCTGCCGGAAGATGCGCTGGGCGAGCGCTTCGGCGTCAGCCGGACCATCGCGCGCCATGCGCTCGGCCAACTCGCGGCGGAGGGGCTGGTGGACCTTCGCCGCAACCGCATCGCCGTGGTCGCGACACCGTCTTTCGAGGACGCGCGCGATATTTTCGACATCCGCGTGGAGCTGGAGCGGCTCGTCATGCGCCATCTGGCCGGACGCCTGACCGCCGCGCAGGTGGCCGAGTTGCGCGCCATGGTGGCCGAGGAGGATGCTGCGCGTGGCGGTGCGACGGGCAATGCGATCCGGCTCGCCACGGAGTTTCATGTCCGGCTGGCCGAGATGACCGGCAAACCGACGCTCATCCGCTATGTGTCGGAGATCAGTTACCGGGCCGGATTGTCGCTGTCGTCCTTCGGACGGCCGCATTCCTCCGAATGCGCGGTGAACGAGCACCATGCGCTGATCGACGCGCTGGTGGCGGGAGATGCCGGCAAGGCCGCGGACCTGATGGCCCATCACCTCGACGCAGTTGCCGAACGCGCACTCCTGCAGGCGCCCGGTTCGCCCGCGCGCGATCTCATGAGTATCCTTGCGCCCTACGCCGCCGCGCCAACGGGGCGCGCTGCGAAGGGCTGACGGCGGTCAGCCCTTGCGGGCCGTCTCGACGGCTGTCTGGCAGGCGGGATCGAGGATCCATTCGGCACTGTCGTTCCAGACATCCGTTTCCAGGATCAGCCCGTCCTTGACCACGAAGCGGTCGACATAGCGGTTGTTGTCGAAGGGCGTGCCGTCCGGCCATTCCCCATAGAGATAGCCGAGGCTGTAGATCACCGTTCCGTCCGTGTCGGCCGGCATCACGTCATAGCGCAGGATGCGCTTCTTGACCCACTTGTAGCGTGCGGCGTTGAAGCCGGTCGGACCGTCCGGAGCGTCATAGGCGCGCCCGCCCGTAAAGCGCACCTTGAAGCCTGGGGCGATGTAGCGAGCGGCGCGCAGGGGGTCCTGCGCCATGGTGGCATCGAGATACGCCTTCACCGCGTCGAGGTCACGATCCTGCATCCGTGTTGCTCCGACATTTTCATAGCAATGGAATGCAGTTACTGTATGCACTCTCTTACCACAAGTGCGGGACAGGGCGATGGTGCAGCACGATCTCATAGTGCGGGGTGCGACTCTGCCGGGTCGGACGCGACGGTACGACATTGCCGTCACGGCGGGACGGATCGCCAGCATAACGCCGCATGTGACACAGCCCGGCATCGCCGCCGACCGATGCGTGGAAGAGGCGGAGGGGCGTCTCGTCATGCCCGGTTTCGTCGACAGCCACGTTCATCTCGACAAATCCTGCCTGATGGGCTGCGCCTGTGGCGGGGTGGGCGGGCTGAAGGGCGCCATTGCGGCCGTCTCGGCGGCCAAGCGGGGCTTTACGTCAGAAGATGTCTATGCCCGGGGTGCACGCACGCTGGAAAAGGCGATCCTGAAGGGCACCACCCATATGCGCACCCATGTCGAGGTGGATCCGCGCGTCGGGCTTGTCTCTTTCGAGGCCATGCTGGAGCTCAAGCGCCGATATGCCTTCGCGATCGATCTGTCCGTCTGCGTCTTCCCGCAGGAGGGGCTGACCAACGATCCAGGAACGGAGGCGCTGCTTTTGCGCGCGCTCGATGCCGGCGCCGACCTCCTCGGTGGCTGCCCCTATACGGACACCGACCCGCAGGCCCAGATCGAGCGCCTCTTCGCCATCGCGGTCGAGCGCGACCTCGACCTCGATCTCCATCTCGACTTCGACCTCGACCCTCACGGCGCACTGCTCTTCGACATCTGCCGCCAGGCCACGCGTCACGCTTGGCAAGGGCGCGTCGCGATCGGCCACGTCACCAAGCTCTCGGCCATGGACGAGGATGGCTTCCTGCGCGCGGCCACGGCGCTGGCCGATGCCGGCGTCGCCGTCACCGCCCTTCCGGCGACTGACCTCTACCTCACCGGTCGCGACCGGCGCGCCGACATTCCCCGCGGCATTGCGCCGGTGCATCGGCTCTTTGCGGAGCACGGCGTCCTGGCGTCCCTCGCCACGAACAACGTCCTGAACCCCTTCACGCCCTTCGGCGACGGCTCGCTTTTGCGCATGGCCCAGCTCTACGCCAACGCCATGCATGTGAGGCCGGAGGGATTCGAGCTTTGCCTCGATCTCGTCACGCGCCTCCCCGCCCGGCTGATGCGGCTCGAAACCTATGGCCTCGAGGTCGGCGCGGCGGCCGACTTCGTCATCCTCGATGCGCCGGACGCGATCAGTGCGCTCGCCGAACTCCCCACCGTGGTCGCCGCCTACAAGCGCGGAAGACGCACCTTCCGATGCGACCCCGCAAGGCTGGACGCGCCGCCCGAAGAAGGTCTCTAGAGCGGCGTGAAGTCGGTATCCGGGCGCACCTTGCGACAATACTGCGCCATCAGGCGCGCGCAGTTCGCGACATCGTCCAGGCTGACGACCTCGCAGGGCGTGTGCATGTAGCGCAAGGGCACGCCCAGGAGCCCTGTCGCCATGCCGGAGCGGTTGATCTGCATGGCGCCGGCATCTGTCGGCGTCACAGAAGGCGCTCCGATCACCTGCGTGGCGATCCCGATCTCTTTGGCCGCGTCCTGCAACAGACGGAACACGACCGGGTTGACGTTGGCGCCCCGGGTGACGCTCGGCCCCTTGCCGAGATCGAGCTGTCCATAGCGTGCCTTGCTGACGCCCGGGTAATCGACCGAGTGGCTCATATCGACGGCAAGCCCCGTTTGCGCACCGATCTCGTAGGCGGCGGTCCTGGCGCCGCGCGAGCCGATCTCTTCCTGAACGGTCGCCACCGCGTAGACGCCGACATCGGGGTGCAGCCCGCCCTCCTCCTTCAGGAGGCGCAGCGCTTCGGCAACGATGAAGCAGCCGGCCTTGTTGTCGAAGCCGCGTGCGCTGGCCCGACCGCCGAGCAGGGACTGGAACTCATACTGGTAGGTCGCGATATCGCCGACCTCCACGACCGCCTCGGCCTCGGCGCGTGAGGAAGCGCCGATGTCGATCCAGAGGTCGTACATTTCCGGCTTCTTCTTGCGCTCCTCGGGATCGATGAGGTGAATCGCCTTGCGCCCGATGACGCCGGCGATGCGCTCCGCGCCATGCACCCAGACGAGCTGGCCGACCGGCACCACACTGTCGTGCCCGCCGATGGGACTGAAGTAGAGAAGGCCCTCGTCGCTGATGTGGTGAACCATGAAGCCGATTTCGTCGAGATGTCCGGCCAGCATGATGCGCATCGTGGCATCGGGGTTCAGGACGGCGGTGACGTTGCCGCTCACATCTGTCGTCACCCGATCGGCGAACGGCCCGGCATAGGCCCGGTAGACTGAGGCCGCCGGCTGTTCGTAGCCGCTCGGCGAATGGGCTTTGACGAGGTCTTGCAGGAATCTAAGAGACTCGGAGCGCATAGGAACGACTTTCATGGCTCGCCTGTCGGGAGCCTTCAGGCTCGCGGATCGCCACCTGGCTCACAAGAACAGAGCATAGAGGAATTCGATCCACCCACGATGGGCGAAAGCTCGAATTTATTGCACTGCGGCAGTTGGCCCGTATCGGACGGCCCCGGCCTTTGATACCTAGCGAAGGACCCGTAAGCCCGGCTTCTGTTCGGGACTGGTGAGAACAGGACCCTCCTCCGTGCGTTTGTCCGTCGAAGCAAACCTTCAATACTGGATCCCCGAATCCGCTGACATCCTCCTGGCGATCGAAGCCGCACCGACGAAGGAGCAGCGGCTTCTTGACGATCGGCTGACCGTCAACACGCAGGAAGCGATGCGCACCATCCCCGGAGATGACGGGATCGGCCGTCGGACCTGGGTCCGGGCGAGCGGCGCGTTCCATGCGCATTATCGGGGCACCTTCGTCGTCGAACGCAGGAACGAGTCGCTTCTGGGAGTTCCGATCACCCCGCGCAGCGAGCTTCCCGCAGACGTCATCCCCTATCTCTGGCCCAGCCGCTTCTGTCAGTCGGACCTCTTCACCTCCTTCGTCGAACGGGAGTTCGGCGGCCTCGAGGGCGGCGCCCTGGTCGAGGCGATGGCGACATGGATCCACGAGCATGTCGACTATCGGATCGGCTCCAGCACCGAGAAGACGAGTGCCGTCGACACCTTCGTCGCCCGCAGGGGCGTCTGCCGCGACTACGCCCATGTCATGGCCGCGCTTGCCCGCGCCGCTGGCATCCCCGCCCGCCTCGTCTCCGCCTATGCCTGGCAGCTGAACCCGCCGGACTTCCACGCCGTCGTCGACGTGTGGCTGGACGGCCGATGGCGCCTGGTGGACGCCAGCGGGCTGGCGCCGACCGAAGGCCTGGTCCGGATCGCCGTCGGCCGCGATGCGACAGACATCTCCTTCATGACCATCTTCGGGCACGGCCAGTTCCAGAGCCAGGATGTGAGCGTGACGCGCCTCGAGGATGTGGACGAACCGGCGGGGGAAGCGCCGGGGCTGAC
Organism: Aureimonas frigidaquae; assembly: GCF_001463905.1. GTDB lineage: Bacteria > Pseudomonadota > Alphaproteobacteria > Rhizobiales > Rhizobiaceae > Aureimonas > Aureimonas frigidaquae. The sequence goes on along the minus strand of NZ_BBWR01000005.1, from coordinate 103,621 downwards.
GCAGGGCGCGCTATAGTCCTTGGATCGGCACTGCCTGTTCCTCAGGCGGCGAACTGGAGCTCTTGGGCGATCGCGTCGAGCAGCGCCGTATCATCCCCCGCCATTCCGTCCATCGACGCCATCCGGGCGATGACGATTGCGGCGATGCGTTCCTCGACCGTTCCTTCGGCGAAGGTGTAGTAGATCACGGCGCGCTGCCCGTCGCGGTGACAGCGCCCCTCGATCTGCTGCAACTGGATCGCGCTGTGGCGCATGTCGTGCACGACGAGGGAGCGCTCCCGGTCGCCGCCATCCATCTCCCCGCAGTGCAGGGAGATCGATTCCGTCACCGTGAAGATGACGGCATCGAGCCGCCCCGTCTGGAACGCGATACGCGTGTCTTCATTGGCATCGCCGGCATTGTTTCCGTTGATTTCACCGACGCTCCACCCCCGCCCGCGAAGGCTGTCGGCCAGGATCGCGCTGGTCTCGAGGAAGGCGACGGAGATCGCCACCTGCTGGCCGACCTCCAGAAGATCACAGACGAAATCGGCGGTGCCCTTTACGCGGATCAGGCTGGCCTTCTGCCGAAAGCGCAGGTCCGCCGCCCAGCCCGTCGGCCTGCGGGTCGACCCGCCGGCAAGGCCCAGCTCGCGCCGGAACTCGCGCCATGTGGAATCGTAGAGCCGTCTGGCCTCGGCATCCAGGGCCACAGGCGCCAGTTCCCGCTGCACTTCCGGCCAGCCGGCGATCTGTTCGGGCCGCCGGCGCAGGCCGATCGCATTCTCTCCGCGATACAGGAGCCCGGACATAACGTCCCGATCGACTTCGTTCGGCTCCCAGCTCCAGTTCTTCCACCGTCCGCGGGGCCGGCCGATCTTCAGGCGCTTCATCAGCGCGCGGAACTCGGCCATGTCGCCGGTGCGCCCTCCGGTCGCAAAGGCGAGAAGCCTGCCGAGATAGGACAACTCGTGCGGAGATTGCCCGGCCGTGGCGCTCATATAGATCGTGAAGTCGGACGCGGCGGCCAGATGCCGGCACACGAGCCCCTGCTGCGATGACGGGTTGCGGATGCGGTGGCTCTCGTCGATCACCACCAGCGGCCAGCTCCGCTTCAAGGTCCCGAGCTTGGCGAGCTCGTTGTTCTTCGCTCTGGTCGAGCGCTTCGTGCTGGTGCCCGGGGGCGCCATCAGGGACTTCGTCTTCTCGAAGTTCGTGATGGTGATGGCCTTGCCCGTGGCCGGCGAGCCGGCGATCGTGCGTTGCCACTGTGGGATCGCGCCCTTCGGGCAGATGACCAGCACCTCCGGGTCCTGCATCGCGCTGATAGCGCTCCACGCCGACAGCGTCTTTCCCAACCCCGTCAGATCCCCCAGCAGAAAACCGGGCCGCCCGCTCACTCTGGCTGCAAGGATGGAATCGCGCGCCTCGATCTGATGGGGGCGTGGGGTAAACTGCTGTTCAGCCATTGGGAATATGGGTCGATATGGCGGAGAGGGAGGGATTTGAACCCCCGATGCCCTTGCAGGCATGCCGCATTTCGAGTGCGGTGCATTCAACCACTCTGCCACCTCTCCGGCCGCCGGTGAAACCGGACTTAACGTGGTTGCGGCCTTGCGGCGCGAGGGGTCCATATCAAAGCTTTGGGGCACGGCACAAGGGGCAAAATGGTCGGGCGGTGGAAGAGGGTGCCGCGTGGGTGCGGTGCGATTGACGCGCGCGGGGGGAATGCGGTATGCAACGCGCGGTCTCGCGGCCTGCCCGAAAGGGCTGGACGACGGAGCCTCGCTTAAGAACCACAAGAAGACGACCCGGCCCCTTGCCGAGAGTCGATCCCGTAAAGGTTGAATTGATATGTTCGCAGTGATCAAGACGGGCGGCAAGCAGTATCGCGTTGCAGCCAACGACGAATTCGAGATCGAGCGCGTGGCCGGCAATGCCGGTGACAGCGTGTCCTTCTCCGAGGTCCTGATGGTCGGCACCTCCATCGGCGCGCCCTTCGTGGCCGGCGCCAGCGTGGTGGCGGAGATCGTCGAGCAGACCCGCGGTGCGAAGGTTATCTCCTTCAAGAAGCGCCGCCGCCAGAATTCGAAGCGCAAGCGCGGCCATCGCCAGGAGCTGACGCTGATCCGCATCAACGAGATCCTGACGGACGGCAAGGCGCCGGCCAAGAAGGAACAGGCTGCCGCCACGGCGACCGACACCGCCGCAGAGGCTGAGAAGCCGAAGCGCGCAACCAAGCCGAAGGCCGAGGCGGGCACGGATGCCGAGGCCGCGCCGAAGAAGCCGCGCGCGACCAAGAAAAAGGACGCCGAGGGCGACGAGGCCTGATAAAGGCTGGCAGAGACGCCCGGGGCTGTCGCAGGCAGACCCGGACGACCGGCCCTATGGGCCACCAACGGAATTCAATGGCAGGATCGTGCGGCCCCTTACGGGATCCGGTCCTTGCAGAGAGACAGATCAGGAGACTGAGCAATGGCACATAAAAAGGCAGGCGGTTCTTCCCGCAACGGTCGCGACTCCGAGTCCAAACGCCTCGGCGTCAAGAAATTCGGTGGCGAGCGCGTGGTGGCTGGCAACATCCTCGTACGTCAGCGCGGCACGCGCTGGCATCCGGGCACCAATGTCGGCATCGGCCGCGACCATACCCTCTTCGCCACCGCCGATGGCGTCGTGAACTTCACGACCAAGGCCCAAGGTCGCACCTACATTTCCATTATGCCGAACGCCGAAGCCGCCGAGTGACGCTGGCTTCCAAGCGCCGGCGTCCCTTCGACCCGGCGCTTTGACCGAACAGGTTCGGGTAAGGCGAATGAGACGGGGAGATGGGGCGCCATCTCCCCGTTTCCTTTGGTCGAAAAAGAGAACCCCGATGCCTACGGATGATTTATGGGTCGAGGAAGAGCTCAGTCCGATACGCACGCGCCGGTTGATCCTGCGCGAAGTCGCGATGGAGGATGCGCCCGTCATCGCCCGGCTTGCGAATGACCGGCACATTGCGGAAATGACCGCGCGTATCCCCTACCCTTACGGGCTGGCGGACGCGCAGAACTTCCTGGAGACGAGCCGCCACGAGCTGATCTTCGGCATGATCCGCGAGGCGGACGGCGCTTTCATTGGCCTCATCTCGCTGCGCGAGAAGAACGACAGCGACGCGCTCGAACTCGGCTACTGGGTGGGACGCGCCTACTGGAACCAGGGTTACGCCACGGAGGCGGCCCACAGCGTGATCGACTACGCCTTCGGGGAGTTGGCGGCCGAGGCGCTGGAAGTGCGGTGCCGCGTCATCAACGGCGCCTCCCGCCGGGTCATTCACAAGTGCGGTTTCCACTACCAGGGCGTGGGCATGGATATTTCCAGCCTGGCCGGCCGCGTTTCCAGCGAAAGCTACAGGATGGACCGGCGCTGCTGGCTGTCGCTCAAGTCCTGGGCCATGGATACGACCAAGGTCCCGGCCGGGGAGTTGGATCGCGCGGTCTGATGGTAAACGCCCCGCCGATGGCGGCGGGGCGTGCAAAGACAGGGTCGTCTGCGCTATGGAGAAGGCGCAGCGCCGGGCCGGCACGACCGGCCGGCGACAGAAAAGATAAAGGCACGCTTGATCCGATGAAATTTCTCGACAGGGCCAAGGTCTATGTTCGCTCGGGCGATGGCGGCGCCGGCTCGGTGTCGTTTCGCCGTGAGAAGTTCATCGAGTTCGGTGGACCGGACGGCGGCGATGGCGGCCGCGGCGGCGACGTCTTCGTGGAGGCCGTATCGGGCCTCAACACGCTGATCGACTATCGCTACCAGCAGCATTTCCGGGCCAAGACCGGCATGCACGGCATGGGCCGCAACCGCACCGGCGGCAAGGGCGCGGACGTGACGCTGAAGGTCCCCGTCGGCACGCAGGTCTTCGCCGAGGATGGCGAGACGCTGATCTGCGACCTGACGCAGGTCGGCGAGGTCTACCGGATCGCGGCCGGTGGCAATGGCGGCTTCGGCAATGCGCAGTTCAAATCCTCGGTCAATCAGGCGCCGCGCCGCGCCAATCCCGGCCTGCCGGGCGAGGAGCTGACGCTCTGGCTGCAGCTGAAGCTGATTGCCGATGCGGGACTGGTCGGCCTGCCCAATGCCGGAAAGTCCACCTTCCTCGCCTCCGTCACGGCGGCGCGGCCGAAGATTGCCGATTATCCCTTCACGACGCTGCATCCCAATCTGGGCGTGGCGACCGTCGACAGCGTCGAGTTCATCATCGCCGACATTCCGGGCCTGATCGAAGGCGCGCATGAAGGTGTCGGCATCGGCGACCGCTTCCTCGGCCATGTTGAGCGCACGCGCGTGCTCCTGCATCTCGTCTCCGGCACCGAGGAGGATGTCGCCCATGCCTATCGCACGGTGCGGCGCGAGCTGGAACTCTACGAAGGCGGCCTGACCGACAAGCCCGAAATCGTCGCTTTGTCGCAGATCGACGCGCTTTCGCTCGAAGCGCGGGCCGAGAAGCTGGCCGCGCTGGAGGCCGAGGTCGGCCACCGGGTCCTGGCCCTTTCGGCGGTCAGCCGCGAGGGACTGCCGGAGGCGCTGCGCCTGCTGCGCCGCCAGATCGACCGCTTCGCCGATGAGGACGGCGCCGAACAGGCGCGGGAAGACCGTTCCCGCTTCGGCCATGACATGAGCGAGGAGGATTGGCGCAGATGACCGCGCAGACGCTTGCGCCCTATCGACGCATTGTCGTCAAGATCGGCTCCGCGCTGCTTGTGGATCGCGAGACCGGCTTGCGCCGCGCCTGGCTGGAATCGCTCGCGGCGGATGTCGCGCGCCTGGCCAAGGCTGGGCACGAGATCATGCTCGTATCGTCCGGCGCGATCGCGCTGGGCCGCAGCGTCCTGAAACTGCAGCCCAAGCCCCTGCGCCTCGATGAAAGCCAGGCGGCCGCGGCCGTCGGCCAGATCGTTCTGGCGCGCGTCTATTCCGAAGTGCTCGGCGTGCATGGGCTGGAGGCCGGACAGATCCTCCTGACGCTCGGCGATACGGAGGAGCGGCGCCGCTATCTGAATGCGCGGGCCACCATCGGAACGCTCCTCTCCTTCGGCGCCATCCCCGTGATCAACGAGAACGACACGGTGGCGACGGCCGAGATCCGCTACGGCGACAATGACCGGCTCGCCGCGCGCGTCGCCACGATGATGTCGGCCGATCTGTTGATCCTTCTGTCCGACATTGACGGGCTCTACACGGCCCCGCCCGCCCACAACCCCGATGCGGTGCATATTGCGCATGTGGCGGCCATCACGCCGCAGATCGAGGCCATGGCCGGGGCGGCCGCCTCGCATCTGTCACGCGGGGGGATGAAGACCAAGATCGATGCCGGCAAGATCGCGACGGGCGCGGGCGCCGCGATGATCGTGACCGCCGGCAACCGGATGAGCCCGCTGGCCGCCATCGAGGCCGGCGAACGCGCGACCTTTTTCGCCCCGGCGGGCAGCGCTGTCAATTCGCGCAAGCGCTGGATCGCCGGGCATCTGAACACGCTCGGCCGCCTGACCGTCGATGCCGGGGCGGTGGATGCCCTGTCGCGCGGGCGCAGCCTCCTGCCCGCCGGCGTGCGGGCCGTGCATGGCAGTTTCGCGCGCGGCGATACGATCTGCGTGGAGGACGAGAGCGGCCGCGAGATCGCACGCGGGCTCGTGGCCTATGACGCCGCCGATGCCCGGGCGATTGCCGGGTGCCGCAGCAGCGACGTGGAACGGATCCTGGGCTATGCGCCCCGGGCCGCGATGATCCATCGCGACGATCTGGTCCTGAGCCCGGCGCGCCGTGCCGAAGGCCTGGCGGCGGACCTGGCGCAGGATTGGGAGAGCGACCATGCGTGACGATACGGCCCTGGCAAAGGATGCAGGCGGCGGAGAGGACATGGCGCAAGCCATGCTTGCGCTCGGGCGGCGTGCACGCTCCGCGGCACGCGCGCTCGCCACGGCCGATTCCGCCGCCAAGCACCGCGCGCTGATGGGCATGGCGGCCGCGCTGCGCGCGCAGACGGACGCAATCCTGGCGGCCAATGCCGGGGATATGGAGGCCGCGCGACAGGCCGGGCTCGGCGCCGCGCTTCTGGACCGGCTCGCCCTCGATGCCGGGCGGGTGGAGGCCATGGCCCGCGGTGTCGAGGCCATTGCGCAACTGCCCGACCCGGTCGGCGCCGTGATGGACGCATGGACCCGCCCCAACGGCCTGCGCATCGAGCGCGTGCGCACACCGCTCGGCGTCATCGGCGTCATCTATGAGAGCCGGCCCAACGTCACGGCCGATGCCGGCGCCCTGTGCCTTGCCGCCGGCAATGCCGTCATTCTGCGTGGCGGCTCGGACAGTGCGGCATCCTCCCGCGCCATTCACGCGGCGTTGCAGGCGGGGATCACCGCGGCCGGACTGCCGCAGGACGCCATCCTCCTGGTGCCGACGCGCGACCGCGCGGCCGTCGGGGAAATGCTGAAGGGCCTGGGGCAGACGATCGACGTCATCGTGCCGCGCGGCGGGCGCAGCCTGGTCGAGCGCGTCCAGGCGGAGGCCCGCGTACCGGTCTTTGCCCATCTGGAAGGCCTGTGCCACCTTTATATCGATGGGCAGGCGGATCTGGACATGGCGCGCGAGATCGCCGTCAACGCCAAGATGCGCAGGACCGGCATTTGCGGCGCGGCCGAGACGCTTCTGGTGGACCGCGCCGTGGCGTCGACGCATCTGGCGCCCATCCTGGCGGCGCTGGCGGCGGCGGGCTGCGAGATTCGCGGCACCGCGGAGGTCTGCGCGGCCTGGCCTTCGGCCCATCCCGCGACCGACGAGGATTTTTCCACCGAGTATCTCGACGCGATCATCTCCGTGGCGCTGGTCGACGGGGTGGAGGGCGCGATCGAGCATATCGGCACGCATTCGTCCCACCATACGGAAGCCGTCGTCACGCAGGACCCCGCGGTCGCGCGCCGCTTCTTCGATGCCATCGATTCGGCCATCCTCCTGCACAATGCCTCCACGCAGTTCGCCGATGGCGGTGAGTTCGGCATGGGCGCGGAGATCGGTATTGCCACGGGCAAGATGCATGCACGCGGACCCGTCGGCGTGGAGCAGCTGACGAGCTTCCAGTACCATGTCCACGGCACCGGCCAGACGCGGCCGTGAACGCGATGCTGCAGGCGCTGGAGGCCGAGCCGGACCCGGCCCGGCTGCGCATGCCCCCGGCCACGGCCGGGCTGAAGGTCGGCCTGTTCGGGGGATCGTTCAATCCACCGCATCGCGGCCATCTGCTCGTTGCGCAGACGGCGCTGAAGCGACTCGGGCTCGACCGTCTGTGGTGGATGGTCACGCCCGGCAATCCCCTGAAGGATCACGGCGCGCTGCGCCCGCTTGCCGAGCGCCTGGACCAGTCGCTTGCCCTGGCCCGTGACCCGCGCATCGACGTGACGGCCTTCGAAGCCGCGGCGGCGATCCGCTACTCGGCGGACACGGTCCGGCTGGCGCGGCAGCGGCGGCCGGGCGTGCGCTTCGTCTGGATCATGGGCGCCGACAGCCTGGCGAATTTCCATCGCTGGCAGGACTGGCGCGGCATTGCCGGCGCGATGCCGCTGGCCGTCATCGACCGGCCTGGCTCCACGCTGGCGCTCCTGTCCTCTCCCATGGCGCGCGCCTTCGAGCGCGCCCGTGTTCCCGAACATCTGGCGGCTGCCCTGCCGCTGATGGACCCACCGGCCTGGGTGTTCCTGCACGGACCCCGATCCATCCTGTCGTCCACGGCCATCCGGTCGCGGACGAAGACTTGAAGCACGCAGAACTGGACATGATATGTTAGATGGAACACAATCCATCCATCCTCTGACGACAGAAGGAAGCAACAAACTGACCCCCGCGCCTGAAACGAAGAACGTCCGCGACGTTGCTTCCGAAGCGCCGTCCGACGACGCATCCGTCGACAGGACCGCTATCGATCTCGTTCTTGCCAGCCTCGATGATTCCAAGGCGGAAGAGATCGTCTCGATCGACCTCAAGGGCAAGTCCGCTCTGGCCGATCATATGGTGATCGCCTCCGGCCGGTCCCACCGCCATGTCAGCGCCGTGGCGGACCATCTCCTGCGCGACCTGAAGGAGCAGGGCTTCGGCCCGGCCAAGGTCGAGGGCCTGACCAATGGCGACTGGGTGCTGATCGACACCGGCGACATCATCATCCACATCTTCCGGCCGGAAGTGCGCTCCTTCTACAACATCGAAAAGATGTGGTCCGCATCGGACCAGGATCCCAAGCTGCACTGATCCGTCCGGCATGCGCATCACCATCGCCGCGATCGGGCGCATGAAGGCCGGCCCCGAACAGGAGCTGGCCGCGCGTTACATCGACCGGTTCCGCAAGTCGGGCGGCAGTCTCGGGCTGGATTATGCCGGGCTGGTCGAGCTGCCGGAATCGCGCCTGGCGCAGGACACGGCCCGCAAGGCGGACGAGGCCGAGCGGCTGATCGCCGCAGTTCCGGACAAGGCGCGGCTGATGCTTTTGGACGAAACCGGGCAGGTGGTCGGCTCGGAAGACTTCGCCGCGCGGCTCGGCGCCCTGCGGGACGAACCGGTGCGCGACCTTGCCATTCTGATCGGTGGCCCTGACGGGCTCCTGCCCGAGTTGCGGAGCCGCGCGGATGCGGTCATCGCGCTCGGCCGGATGACCTGGCCGCATCAACTGGCGCGCATTCTGCTGGCGGAACAACTCTACCGCGCGTCGACCATCTTATCAGGACATCCCTACCACCGCCGGTAGAGATGCATCGTCGCTTTCGCCGGGACTGTTGCCGACGGCACATGGATTCTTTACCGCCCCGCCCCTAGACTGCCGGTCGATCCGGAAGATGGGCGTCGGAGGCCAGCCATTCACACCGCGTTGCGACATGACGGGCCTTGCATGACACCGACCGGCGCAGGCCGGCGACTGGCCATGCGCATGCCTGGCCACTGCGCGCGGTTCCTCCTGGCGGCACTCGTTGCGCTTGCGCTCCCCTGTATGCTGCCGGCCGCGGCGCAGGAGCAGGTGGCCGCCATTGCCCCGGATGCGCCGGATGCGGGGGTCGAGAAGCCACGGCAGGTCGGGCAGGAGCTCAGCGCCATCGAGCAGCAATTGCGTGTGACGGAAGAACAGCGCGCCGCCATCGAGGCGGAGGCCGAGCGCACGGCCGCGGATCGGGCCGCCCTCTCCCAGCGGCTCGTCGAAAGCGCCCGCGCCAGCAATGAGATGACGCAGGAGATGGCCGCGCTCGAACAGCGCCTGAACGCCATGGCCATCCGCGAGGCGGCCTTGAAGACCGCACTCACCGCCCGCAACCGCGACATGTCGGATCTTCTGGCGGCGATGCAGCGGCTCGGCCGCTCGCCGCCGCCGGCCCTGCTCGTCCAGCCGCGCGATGCGGTGGGGGCCTTGCGCAGCGCCATGATGCTGGGCACGGCCGTGCCGCAACTGCGGAGCGAGGCCGAAGCACTCGATCGTGAACTATCGGAACTGGCCGAGCTGTCCAGCGCCATCGATACGGCCAAGCGCGCCTATGCCGACCGGCTCGACCGCCGCCGTCAGGAGGATCTGCGGCTGGAAGCGCTGATCCGCCGGCGGCAGATGGCGGAGGATCTGGCCCGCCAGGAGGCCGCCGCGCTGGTGGCCCGGCAGGCCGACCTGGCGCGCCGGGCCGAGAGCCTCGGCGCGCTGATTGCCGCGCTCGACGCCCAGCCGCCCGTAGCCGCGCAGGCGAGCGATCCGCAGGCAGCAAGCTATGATGTCGCAGGCCTGCGGCAAGGCATGGCGAAAATCGCGGCGAGCGCCGCATTTTCGACATTGAAGGGGGTACTGAATCCTCCGGTGGCCGGGCTGGTCGCGGCGCGCTTCGGGCAGGCCGACGCGGCGGGCCGGGCGGCCATCGGCATGACCTTCTCGGCCGAGCCGGGCGAACGGGTCGACGCGCCGGCGGATGCCGAGGTACTGTATTCGGGACCGTTCCGGTCCTATGGACAACTCTTGATCCTGAATGCCGGCGATGGCTATCATATCGTGCTGGCTGGGATGGCGGAAATCGACGTGCGTGTCGGACAGCTCGTCCTTGCCGGCGAACCGGTCGCCCGTATGGGGGCGCGGCGGCTGGCCAGTGCGGACGCCACGACGCAGATGCCGGACAACGGACAGGCGCTCTATGTCGAATTTCGCAAGGACGGACAACCGGTCGACCCAGCACCCTGGTGGGCGGAGCGGCCATCTGGAAGGACGAGGAATGACACGTAAGCTCTCCATACTCTTCGCGGGAGCGCTGATGGGCGCGACGGCGATGACCGTCTTCGTCGGACCCCCTTCCGGCGTCGCCAATGCATCCGGGTCCGATACCTACCGGCAGCTCGCCATTTTCGGCGATGTGTTCGAACGCGTCCGCTCGCAATATGTCGAGCAGCCCGACGATCAGAAGTTGATCGAGACCGCGATCAACGGAATGCTGACCTCGCTCGATCCGCATTCGAGCTACATGAATCCCGAGCAGACGGCCGACATGCGCACCGAAACGCGCGGCCAGTTCGGCGGCCTCGGCATCGAGGTCACGATGGAGAACGAGCTGGTCAAGGTCATCTCGCCCTTCGAGGGCACGCCTGCCGACAAGGCCGGCGTCCTGGCGAACGACCTGATCGCCGAAATCAACGGCGAGCAGGTGCGCGGGCTGACCCTGTCCGAAGCGGTCGACAGGATGAAGGGCGATATCGGCACCGCGGTGGACCTGACCATCATCCGCGAGGGTGCCGCACAGCCGATCCGGCTCAGCATCACACGTGACGAAATCAAGGTCCCCTCCGTCCGCCACACGGTGGAAAACGATGTCGGCTACATCAAGCTGCTGCGCTTCAACGAGCAGACGACCGTTGGGATGGAAGAGGCGATCGCCGACATCAAGGAGAAGATCCCGGAAGGCGATCTCAAGGGCTATGTCCTGGACCTGCGCCGCAACCCGGGCGGGCTCCTGGACGAGGCCGTCAGCGTGTCCGACGCCTTCCTGGAAAAGGGCGAGATCGTCTCGACCCGCGGCCGCAATGCCGAGGAAACCCGCCGTTACAATGCCCGCATCGGCGACGACATCGACGGCAAGCCGCTTGTCGTCCTGGTGAATGGCGGTTCGGCTTCGGCGTCGGAAATCGTCGCCGGCGCCTTGCAGGACCAGGGGCGCGCCACGGTGGTGGGCACGCGTTCCTTCGGCAAGGGCTCGGTGCAGACCATCATCCCGCTCGGCGCCAACGGGTCCCTCCGCCTGACGACGGCGCTCTACTACACGCCGTCCGGAGCCTCGATCCAGGGCCGCGGCATCCGGCCCGATATCGTGGTCGACCAGCCGCTGCCGGAGGAAATCCGCGCGCAGATGGGCCTGTCGGAGGATGATGAGCTGGCACGTGGCGAATCCTCGCTGCGTGGCCACATCCAGGGCGCGGAAGAGGATGACGAAGGCTCCGGCTCGCTCGACTACGTCCCGCCGGAACAGGCTGACGACCTGCAGCTTCAATATGCGCTGGAGCTCCTGCGCGGCACCAAGACCCACGCGGCCTTCCCCCCCAAGCAGGAGGCTGCCTCGGTCGCCAACTGACCGCCCGGCACGCCCCCCGCACACGACATCGGCCCCGGAGACGTCTCCGGGGCTTTTTTATCGCCAAGGACCGGAGCTGAACCATGGCTGCAATCGACCCCGCCACCCTGCCCTACCGCCCCTGTGTCGGGATCATGGTTCTGAACGAACAGGGCCTCGTCTGGGTCGGGCGGCGCATTGCCGAGCCGAATGGTGAACTCGATGGCGAGGAACGCCTGTGGCAGATGCCGCAGGGCGGGATCGACCCGGGGGAGGACCCGGACGCAGCCGCCCTTCGGGAACTCTACGAGGAAACGGGAATGCGCAGCGTAAGCCGCCTGGCCGAAGCGCCGGAATGGATCAATTACGACCTGCCGGCCCATCTCGTCGGGATTGCGCTGCGCGGCCGGTTTCGGGGCCAGACCCAGAAATGGTACGCCTTCCGCTTCGAGGGCGCGGAGTCCGAAATCCAGATCAACCCGCCGCCGGGCGGCCATACGGCCGAGTTCGCCGAATGGGGCTGGAAGCCGATGGACGAGATCGTCGAACTCATCGTCCCCTTCAAGCGGGGCGTCTACGAAAAGGTCGTCGCGGCATTCCGGCATCTGGCGCCGGCCGCATAAGGTCGGGTCGGCATGGGCCAAACGCAGTCCGCTCTTATCATCGGCGTGGCGACCGCGGCAGACGTTCCGGCCATGTTCGACATCCGCACGCGCGTGCGCGAAAACGCGCTGACGCGCGCGCAACTGGCGGAACTCGGCATAACAGAGCCTGGCATCACAGATGCCGTCCAGGCCGATGACTGCGCCTTCGTGGCGCGGATGGATGGCCGTGTCGTCGGTTTTGCCATGATCGACGCCGAGGCGGCATCCCTCTTTGCGCTCTTTATCGATCCCGCGCGGGAGCGCATGGGCATCGGCCGCCGGCTGCTGGCGGCCGCGGAAGAGGCGCTCTTTGCCCGTGCTGACCGCATCCAGCTCGACACGCAGCCCGGCACTCGCGCCGATGGCTTCTATCGCCGCTGCGGCTGGCAGGTGGAGGCCGTGATCGATGGTGGCGACATCCGCATGACCAAGCACCGTTAGGCGCGCTGGCCTTTCCTCGACGCCTGGTGTCGGCGCGGGCTCGGCAAGGGAAGCAGGAAGAGATGGCGCCGCTTGATCGCGGCGTCTGACGGCCGGGCGCTGACAACCCCTTGGTCAGCCGTGGCTCTGGGTCCCGCGCTGCGGCGCGCCTTGGCACGATACTCCTGAACGCCGGGGCAGGTGGAAGACGGTGTATGCCGGCTCTTTTGCTGGTGCCATGCTGGCTTTTGGGAAGACATGTTCAGGGGCTCACGAAGGACAGGGACAATCAAGAGTAGATGACGATGCTGCCGTGATTTGCGTCTCATCATCGCAGCCGGGCAAAGCGGTGACGCCACTCGAGCACTTGTCCGTCTCGAGCCACGGCAAGGTGCAGCCGTTTGGTCAGTCGATACCACCGCAAGGCCATCCGCCTCCCCGGCTTCGCTTACATCCGCGCCGCCACGGTCTGAACGCCTTCAGCATCGATCGGACCTGAAGCAGGTGAATGGACTGATCTATGGATCCGGACGTCCTCCCGGTCATCTTCCGGACTGATCGGTCATAGAGATTGCGACTTTTCGCCGATGCGCGTCCCGCGCACACGCCTTACAGCAGGCTATGCCCGCCTATGCGGCGTGCATGGCAGAGTGATCTACCTTCCGCCCTATGGCCGCAAGCGCGCACGGAACCCAGGGCTTACGGCGGTTGCCCCTGTGAAAATGACATCATCGGGTTGCAGCGCAGGCGAGTTCCTGCGAATCCCCTCGCGCATGGCGTCTTGAGACGGCGGTGGCGCACTCCATGCAAACCGCGCACGGATTGCTGGCCGGGCATCGGCTTGCTGCCCATACAGTCATCGCGGTTGTGGCTCGGCGCGGAACCACGATCGACAGCGGGTCGGGCTTGGACATCCAAGCTCTGATAATGTCCCTGCACCATCAGCGGAAGAGTGGCGCGCAACCGCCTGTGCCATGCTTCATAGCAGGCTGATCAAGTCGGCTGCCCTTACGGGGCATATCCGCGGCCGGCGGCGCGCCCCGACAGGTCCGGCTTCGTCATGCACCGCGGCAATGATGCGGTTGCAAACGAAAAAGGCCTCCCCGGATCGGAGAGGCCTTTTGGGTTCGTCCCGGAGCTGGAAAGCGGGTCAGGCGGCCAGAGCGGCCCGGGCGTTCTGCAGATCGGCCAAACGATGCTCGGCCCTCGATCGAAGGTCGGCGTCCTTGGCGTCGGCAACGTCTTCCTGCGCGTCGCGGATCTGGCGATCGAGGTCGTCCGCCGACATTTCCTCCACGGCGATGGCGTGTTCCGCCAGCAGCGTGAAACCATCGGGGTTGATGTCCGCAAAGCCGCCCTGGATGAAGATCCGGCGCGGTGCGCCCCCCGCCAGCGTGACATGCACGACGCCCGGCTTCAGCGTGGCCATGAGCGGCGCGTGGTGGGCCATGACGGTGAAGTAGCCTTCGGTGCCCGGCGCGATGACGGCGGTCACCTGCTCGGAAAGCAGCAGCCGCTCGGGAGAAACGAGTTCGAACTTGAAGCTGTCAGCCACGGGTCGCCTGCCTCGATATCGCGCTGCCCTTCGGGCGCGCCCTTAAAGATGCGGGACGAGGCCCCCGGGAAAGCGGCCTCGTCGGTTCGGGGTCCCGGCTCAAGGGGCCGGGTGTGCCTCAGGCCGCTTCGGCGGCGAGGCGCTGGGCCTTCTCGATCGCCATGTCGATGGAGCCGACCATGTAGAAGGCGGCTTCCGGCAGGTGATCATACTCACCTTCGACCAGGCCCTTGAAGGAGCGGATCGTGTCTTCCAGCGGAACCAGCTGGCCCGGCGAGCCGGTGAAGACCTCGGCGACGAAGAAGGGCTGCGACAGGAAGCGCTCGATCTTGCGGGCGCGTGCCACCGTCAGCTTGTCGTCTTCCGACAGCTCGTCCATGCCCAGGATCGCGATGATGTCCTGCAGCGACTTGTACTTCTGCAGGATGGACTGGACACGCCGCGCCACGCCGTAATGCTCTTCACCGATGATCATCGGCGACAGCATGCGCGAGGTGGAGTCCAGCGGATCCACGGCCGGGTAGATGCCCTTTTCCGAAATGGCGCGGTTGAGAACCGTCGTCGCGTCGAGGTGGGCGAAGGACGTGGCCGGGGCCGGGTCGGTCAGATCGTCGGCGGGCACGTAGATGGCCTGCACGGAGGTGATCGAACCCTTGGTCGTCGTCGTGATGCGCTCCTGCATGGAGCCCATATCGGTCGCCAGCGTCGGCTGGTAGCCCACGGCCGAAGGGATACGGCCGAGAAGCGCCGACACTTCCGAGCCGGCCTGCGTGAAGCGGAAGATGTTGTCCACGAAGAACAGGACGTCCTGGCCCTGGTCGCGGAAATGCTCGGCGATGGTGAGGCCGGTCAGGGCGACGCGGGCGCGCGCACCGGGAGGCTCGTTCATCTGGCCGTAAACCAGCGCGGCCTTGGAGCCGGCGGTCGAACCACCATTCTCGTGCGGGTCCTTGTTCACGCCCGACTCGATCATCTCGTGGTAGAGATCGTTGCCTTCGCGCGTGCGCTCACCGACACCGGCGAAGACGGAGTAACCGCCATGCGCCTTGGCGACGTTGTTGATCAGTTCCTGGATCAGAACCGTCTTGCCGACGCCGGCGCCGCCGAACAGGCCGATCTTGCCGCCGCGCGCATAGGGCGCCAGCAGATCGATGACCTTGATGCCCGTGACGAGGATCTGGCTTTCGGGCGACTGCTCGATATAGGGCGGAGCGTCCTGGTGGATCGAGCGCTTGGAGGCGGTCCGGATCGGCCCGACCTCGTCGATCGGCTCGCCGATCACGTTCATGATGCGGCCCAGCGTCTCGTCGCCGACCGGCACCTCGATGGGGCCGCCCGTGTCACGCACCGGCTGGCCGCGGACGAGACCTTCGGTCAGGTCCATGGCGATGGTGCGGACGGTGTTCTCGCCCAGATGCTGCGCCACTTCGAGAACGAGGCGGTTGCCGTTGTTCTCGGTTTCCAGCGCGTTCAGGATTGCCGGCAGATGCTCGTCGAACTCAACGTCGACGACGGCGCCGATGACCTGCGCGATCCGGCCGGTGGCCACGCCCCTGTCCAATGTGTCAGCCATCAAGGCCTCCTCTCAAACCAGCTTGAACCGCACGTCCGGCCTTGGCCTCCCGCGCGTCCTCGTATGTTGCATGGGCGGCCGCCCTGCGGCGGCCGGGATCCGATTTACAGCGCTTCGGCGCCGGCGATGATCTCGATCAGTTCGGTCGTGATCTGCGCCTGGCGCTGGCGGTTGTACGAAATCGAAAGCTTGTTGATCATGTCGCCGGCATTGCGCGTGGCGTTGTCCATGGCGCTCATCCGGGCGCCCTGCTCCGACGCGGCGTTTTCCAGAAGCGCCCGGAAGATCTGCACCTTCACGTTGCGCGGCAGGATATCCTCGAGGATGGCTTCCGGCTCCGGCTCGTACTCGTAGAGCGCGCCACCGGCCTTGGCATCCGCCGCACCCGCGCCGTCCACCGCCGGAACGCTGGCCGGGATGACCTGCTGCGCCGTCGGCTTCTGCGTGATGACGTTGACGAATTCCGAGAAGAAAATGGTGGCGACGTCGTAATCGCCCTTCTCGAAGCGCGCCAGAACGGTTTCGGCGACCTGCTCGGCATTGGCGAAGCCGACATTGCGCGAGTCCTGGAACTCGACACGCTCGACGATCCGGTTCGACAGATCGCGGCGGATCATGTCGTGGCCCTTCTTGCCGACCGTGACGATCTTCACCGTCTTGCCCGCAGCGTCGAGACGGCGGACATGCTCACGGAACAGGCGCACGATCTGCGCATTGAAACCGCCGCACAGACCGCGATCCGACGTGAAGAGCACGAGCAGATGCGTGTCGTCCTTGCCGGTCCCGGCCATCAGCGCCGGGGCCTCTCCGTCATCCATCGCGCCGGCGATGTTGCCGAGAACCGCCGCCATGCGCTCGGAATAGGGACGCGCCGCTTCCGCCGCGTCCTGCGCGCGGCGAAGCTTCGCCGCCGCGACCATCTGCATGGCCTTGGTGATCTTCTGCGTCGCCTTGACCGAGGCAATGCGGTTTCGCAGATCCTTGAGCGAAGCCATCTGTCTCTAGCGTCTCCGGTTCAGCCAGCGCGACAGGGTCACGCGAAGGACTTGGCGTACTGGTCGAGAGCCGCCTTGAGCTTGCTGCGCGTATCGTCCGACAGCGCCTTCTCGGTCGCGATCGTGTCGAGGATGCCCTTGTGCTCCGTGCGCAGCGAGGTCAGGAGACCCTGCTCGAAAGGACCGACATCCGACACTTTGAGCTTGTCGAGATAGCCCTGCGTTCCGGCGAAGATGACCGCAACCTGCTCTTCCGTCTTGAGCGGGGAGAATTGCGGCTGCTTCAGGAGCTCCGTCAGGCGCGCACCACGGTTCAGGAGGCGCTGCGTCGCGGCGTCGAGATCGGAGCCGAACTGCGCGAAGGCCGCCATTTCGCGGTACTGCGCGAGCTCGCCCTTGATGGAGCCGGCAACCTGCTTCATCGCCTTGATCTGCGCCGAGGAACCGACGCGCGACACGGACAGGCCGACGTTCACCGCAGGACGGATGCCCTGGTAGAAGAGGTTGGTTTCCAGGAAGATCTGACCATCGGTGATGGAGATCACGTTGGTCGGGATGTAGGCCGACACGTCGTTGGCCTGCGTCTCGATCACGGGCAGCGCCGTCAGCGAGCCGGCGCCCAGCGCGTCGTTGAGCTTGGCCGCACGCTCGAGAAGGCGGGAATGCAGGTAGAAGACGTCGCCGGGATAGGCTTCGCGGCCGGGCGGGCGACGCAGCAGCAGCGACATCTGGCGGTAGGAAACGGCCTGCTTGGACAGGTCGTCATAGCCGATCACGGCGTGCATGCCGTTGTCGCGGAAATACTCGCCGATCGCGCAGCCGGCAAAGGGCGCGATGTACTGGAGCGGGGCCGGGTCCGACGCGGTCGCGGCAACGACCACCGAATAGGCCATGGCGCCACGCTCTTCCAGCGTACGCACGAACTGCGCGACGGTGGAACGCTTCTGCCCGATGGCCACGTAGATGCAGTAGAGCTGATCGCTCGTACGGCCTTCGTCATGCGCGGGCTTCTGGTTCAGGAAGGTGTCCAGAAGGATGGCGGTCTTGCCGGTCTGGCGATCGCCGATGACGAGCTCGCGCTGGCCACGGCCGATCGGGATCAAGGCGTCGATGGCCTTGAGGCCCGTCGCCATGGGCTCGTGCACCGACTTGCGGGGGATGATGCCCGGCGCCTTCACGTCGACGCGGCGGCGCTCGGTGGCATCGATCGGGCCCTTGCCGTCGATCGGGTTGCCGAGGCCGTCGATGACGCGGCCGAGCAGGCCCTTGCCAACCGGCACGTCCACGATGGCGCCCGTACGCTTGACGGTGTCGCCTTCCTTGATCTCACGGTCGGAACCGAAGATCACGACGCCGACATTGTCGCTTTCGAGGTTGAGGGCCATGCCCCGGACGCCGCCCGGGAACTCGACCATCTCACCGGCCTGCACATTGTCGAGGCCGTAGACACGGGCGATACCGTCACCGACCGAGAGAACCTGGCCGACCTCGGAGACTTCGGCCTCGTTGCCGAAGTTCTTGATCTGGTTCTTGAGGATTGCGGAAATTTCCGCGGCGCGGATGTCCATCAGCCGACCTCTTTCAGCGCGAGCTTAAGCGAATTGAGTTTGGTGCGCAGCGACGTGTCGATCTGGCGCGATCCGATGCGGACCACCAGGCCGCCCAGAATGGCGGGGTCGACGTCTTCCTGCATGGAAACGGTCTTGCCGGAAAAGGCGGACAGGGCGGTTGAAAGCTCCTGGCGCTGTTCCGGCGTCAGCGCATGGGCGCTGGTCACGCGTGCCTCGACCTCGCCGCGCGCGGCGCGTGCGAGCTCGATGAAGGCGGTGATGATCTGCGGAAGGGCGAAGAGGCGGCGATTGGAGGCCACAACCTTCAGGAAGTTGCCGACCAGCGCCGAGGGACGGACCGCCGCGACGATGCCGGAGACGGCACGGACCTGATCTTCGGACGAGAAGGCCGGGCTTTCGACCAGGCGACGGAAATCCGCGCTGTCGTCGATGAGGGTCCGGAACTGCCGGAGCTCCGACTCCGTCGCCTCGATCGATCCCTCGTCCTGCGAGAGCTCGAACAGGGACTGGGCGTAGCGTTCTGCGACTCCGGATACCGGAGAGGATGATGTAGCCACGGACGACCGCTTCTCTTTATTGGAGTTCGGCCCCGCCGCTCCCCTGTTGCACAGGAGGGTGAAAGTGCCCGAACCGAACCTTGAAATCCGAGCGAAACCGCGACGCGCCGTTCCGCCATGCCGATCGGGGGTTCGTCTAGCATAGCGTTCCACCGCCGACAACATGGCAACATGCAGTCTTGTGCGCGGATCGGCGTGGTTTTCGACGCGTCTGCGGTCTTTCGCGGCGCTCAGGCCGGGACGAGGCCGAAGACCGGGCCGAGGAACAGAAACGCAAGAATCAGTTGTGCGATCAGCGCGACCCAGTTGAACGCGTTGAGGCCGGAATCCGATAGCATGGAAACGAAACGGCCGAAGGCCGCGAAAGCCCAGGCAAGCCCCAGCACCAGCTGGGCGATGGGCTGGTCGTAAAAGAGGATCCCGGCAAAGCCCGCGCCCAGCCAGAAACCGCCGATGGAGCTGCGTATCTGCGCCAATGCGGCCGGCCGCGCCTGCCCGGGGGCGATCCCGGCCCGGCGCAGGGAAAGGCCAGGGGCGAAGAGGCAGGTGAGGCCGCCGAGGATGGTCACGCAGGCGGCGATGAAGGGCAGCCAGTCGGCATTGGTGATCGGCAGGGAGAATTCCATCGCGCCGCGTGTCCTTTCCTTGGCATTCGCGGCCGCGCCGCCGAATCGTCTCCCGCCCGTCTAAGCATGCCGGGCTTGCCTCAACTTGGGCTCACCAAGACGTGACGACGGCTACAGGAAGCTTTGCGGATCGATGTCGAGCTGGATCTGCACCGAACCGCGCGGCCGGGGCGCCGCGGCCAGGAGCCGCCGCAGATAGGACTGCATCGAGGATTGGCGTGGCCCATGGCACAGGAGCCGGAAGCGATGGCGCCCGCGCAGGAGAGCGAGCGGCGCCTCCGCCGGCCCCAGGACGTCGATCCCGGCATCGTCCGGCGCGGCGGCCCGCAGCTGCCGCCCGTATTCCTCCGCCTCCTTGCGCGTCGCGGCCGAGACGATGATGGCGGCGAGCCTGCCGAAGGGCGGCATGCCCGCGCGCTCGCGCTCGCCAACCTCCCGCTCGTAGAAGCGCTCGGCATCGCCGCTGGCGATGGCCTGCATGACCGGATGGTCGGGCTGCCAGGTCTGGATCAGGCCACGGCTGGCGCGTCCGGTGCGGCCCGCCCGCCCCGTCACTTGGTGCAGGAGCTGGAAGGTGCGCTCGGCGGCGCGTGGATCCCCGTTGGAAAGGCCGAGATCGGCATCGACGGCGCCGACCAGCGTCATGAGGGGGAAGTGGTGGCCCTTGGCCACGAGCTGCGTGCCGATGACGATGTCTGCCTCGCCCTCGGCGATCGCCTCCAGTTCCCGGCGCAGGCGCCGGGCGCCGCCCGGCAGGTCCGATGACAGGAGCACGGTGCGCGCTTGCGGAAAGCGCTGCAGCATCTCCTCGGCGATCCGTTCGACGCCCGGCCCGCAGGGCACGAGATGGTCGAGCGTGCCACATTCGGGGCAGGCCTCGGGCCGCTTTTCACTATGGCCGCAATGATGACAGATCAACTGGCCGCGCAGCCGGTGATCGACGAGCCAGCTCGAACATTGCGTGCACTGGAACCGATGGCCGCAGGCCCGGCACAGGGTCAGCGGCGCGTAGCCGCGCCGGTTCAGGAACAGGAGGGCCTGCTCCCCCCGGGCCACCGTTTCTTCGATGGCGGTGGCGAGGACGGGTGAGATGAAGCGGCCGCGCTCCGGCGGATGGCGTTTCATATCTACCAGGGTCAGGCTCGGCATGGCGGCGGATTCGAAGCGCGACTCCAGCCTTTCGTAGCGATAGCGCCCCTGCCGGGCATTGACCCGGCTTTCGACGGACGGCGTGGCCGAGGCCAGGATGACGGGAGCCCCCTCGAGCGAGGCCCGCACGACGGCCATGTCCCGCGCGTGGTAGAAGGTGCGGTCCTCCTGCTTGTAGGCAGGATCGTGCTCCTCGTCGACGATGACGAGGCCCAGATTCTTGAAGGGCAGGAAAAGCGCCGAACGCGCACCGGCGACGACACGTACCCGCCCTTCGCGCACCTGCCGCCAGACCTTTTCGCGCATGCGGGGCGGCGCATCGGAGTGCCATTCTGCCGGCGGCGCGCCGAAGCGCGCATGGAACCGGTCCAGGAAGGCCTGCGTCAGGGCGATTTCCGGCAGCAGGATAAGGACCTGCCGGCCCGCATCCAGGGCCGCGGCCACGGCCTCGAAATAGACCTCCGTCTTGCCCGATCCCGTCACCCCTTCCAGAAGGGTCACGCCGAAGCCTTCGCCCACCACCGATGCCAGCCGCGCGGCGACAGCGGCCTGCTCGTCGTTGAGCGCCGCCCGCCCGAAGGCGGTATCGGGCGCCGCCACGGCGGGCGGCGGCGGCAGGCGGATGGCTTCGAAGACCCCGCTGCGCAGAAGCCCATCAATGACCGAGGTCGAGACCCCTGCCGCATGGGCAAGGCCCGAGCGCGTCCAGACGGGGTGTTCGCCGGCCGTGTCGACGGCGCGGCGGCGCGCCGGCGTCATGCGCTCGGCGGCCATCCCTGTCGGGCGCAACCCGTCGATCATGGGTTCGGGATCGAAGGCGGTGGGGGAGCGCAACGCCATCCGGGCGACGAGGCCGGGCGGCGACAAAGTATAGTTGGCGACCCATTCGACAAAACGTCGCATGGCCGGTGGCAGCGGCGGACAGTCGAAGACCTGAGCAATGGCGCGCAGGCGCCGCGCATCGATGATGTCGGCGGCGCCGTCCCAGACGATGCCGGCCACCAGGCGCGGCCCGAGCGGAACCGCAACAATCGAGCCCGGCTCGACCTCCATTCCATCCGGCACCGCGTAGGAATAGGCACGGTCTGTCGGCACGGGCACAAGGACAGGCACGGCACGCGGACCCGCCTGCGGCTCCGGTGAGCCGAAGAGCGAGTCCGTGGGATGTGTATCCGTGTTGCTAGCGCGGCGATCGGCCATTCCTGCCTTCCGGTGTCGATCCGACACCGCTCAGGTAACGATCCGCACCGCCGCTGAAAAGGGCGCTATTCCGTCTGGAAATGGCTTTCCAGGAAATAGAGCGACTTGTCGACGCCGCGTCCGACGCCGGTCAGAAGGTCTGCCGTCAGGTCGTCGCCGGCCTCGTCCGATTCCGAAATTCCCTCACGCAGGGCGCTGCCCCAGCGCGCGTAATTGTCGGCCAGGCGCTTCAGGTGGCCCATCGAATCCACCAGATCGGTCGGATAGGGATCGAGCACCGTGTTCTGCGATGCGGCCTGCACCGTCCCCTGCGCCTGGCCGCCCAGGGCCGTCAGCCGCTCGGCAATGCTGTCGACATAGCCTTCCGCTTCCTCGTGCAGGCTGTCGAAGAGAAGGTGGACCGACATGAAGTTCGGCCCCTTCACGTTCCAATGCGCCTGCTTGGCCGAGTAGGAAAGGTCGATCGCGGTGGCGAGGTGGGTTTGCAAAAGGGCGATCATGGACGCCCTGACATTCTCGTTTTCGGTGTTCTTGGTCGGATGAAGCGTGACCTGCGGCTTCTTGGCCATGTCGAAATTTCCTCTGCCTGATCGGGCTGCGTCACTCGCACGCAGCCATAACAGCGCAGATGGGGAACGGTTCCGGTGGCCTATCGCGCGCGGCTGGAAGCAGCCTGCGCCAACGCCTCGAGAGAGGAGCGCATATCCTCCCATTCGGGGCGGTCGCCGGTCATGCCGTAACGCTGCGCCAGCGAGAAGGGCGCGACATAGCCGATCCGTGTTTCACCGCCCTCCTCCCAGACCAGGAAGCGCTGTGGCAGATCGATGGCGATACGGCGATTGTCGGCCATCAGCGGCGTGCTGCTCTTGGGCCGGGCAAACAGGACGACCTTGGTCGGCGGCAGCTCCTGCCCGACCGCGCGCGCCGCGGCCTGGTGATCGATCACCGCGACCACCACCGAACCCGACCGGACAATGGCATCTTCCAGCCGTTGCGCCGTTTCATCGACATTGTACCGGCTCTGGCGCACCACCCACTCTTCAGAAGCGGTTTCCGTCTGCGCATAGGCCGGCTCGGGTGCCAGCACGGGCGCCAAGATAGGCACCAGCATCAGGAACAGGCCCAGGACAGCGGGTCGGGCCGTATGGCGCAGCCAGGTCAACACGCGTTCCAAAGCCTCCTCATGCCATTCGTCTAGTGACCGGGCAGGCCGGCAAAGGCCTGATCGCCCCAGACAGCCCGCAGCGCATCATCGCGGCCACAGCCAATGCTGTAGGCGCGGTAGCGCTGCGGATTGGTGCGGGCGAAATCCTGGTGATAATCCTCTGCGGGATAGAAGGTCGCCGCCGGGCGGATCTGCGTGGCGACATCGGCCTTCAGCGCGCGGGCGACCGCATCGCGGCTCGATTGCGCCAGCGCCCGTTCCTCATCCGTCTGGTAGAAGATCGCCGTGTGGTATTGTGGGCCCTTGTCGCAGAACTGGCCGGAGGGGTCGGTCGGGTCGATCGAATGCCAATAGGCGTTGAGGAGCTGTTCATAGGAGAGTTTGGACGGATCGTAGCGCACCTCGACCGCCTCCAGATGGCCGGTGCCCCCGGCGATCACCTGCGGATAGGTCGGGTCGGCGACGGTGCCGCCGGCAAAGCCGGACACCGCCGAGACGACGCCCGGAATCGATTCGAGATGCGCTTCGACCGACCAGAAACAGCCGCCGGCAAAGACCGCCACCGCATCCTGCGCCTGTGCGGACGGCGCCGCCAGAGCGCCCATCATCGTCAGGACTACCGCCGCACGCTTGCGCATCCGCGCTCTCCTCAAGCAAAGCCAGGCTTGAGAGTGCCGGGCGATTGTGCCCGCGGCAAGGCGTGGCGGCGCGAAAAGGAAGCGATCAGACCCGGCGCTCGACCATCATCTTCTTGATTTCAGCAATGGCCTTGGCAGGGTTCAGGCCCTTTGGGCAGGTCTGCGTGCAGTTCATGATCGTGTGGCAGCGATAGAGCCGGAACGGATCCTCCAGGTGGTCCAACCGCTCGCCCGTCGCTTCGTCACGCGAGTCGATGAGCCAGCGATAAGCCTGGAGCAGGACCGCGGGTCCGAGATAGCGATCGCCGTTCCACCAGTAGGACGGGCACGAGGTCTGGCAGCAGAAGCACAGGATGCACTCATAGAGCCCGTCCAGCTTCTCGCGGTCCTCGTGGCTCTGCCGCCACTCCTTCTCGGGCGCCGGCGTCTGCGTCTTCAGCCAGGGCTCGATGGAGCGGAGCTGCGCATAGGGGACCGTCAGGTCCGGGACCAGATCCTTGACCACCGGCATGTGCGGCAGCGGGTACACCTTCACGGCGCCGTCCACCTCGTCCATGCCCTTGGTGCAGGCCAGCGTGTTGGTGCCGTCGATGTTCATGGCGCAGGAGCCGCAGATGCCCTCGCGGCAGGAGCGGCGCAGCGTCAGCGTCGAATCGACGTTGTTCTTGATCCACAGGAGGGCGTCCAGCACCATCGGGCCACAATCGTCGAGATCGACGTAGTAGGTGTCGATGCGGGGATTTTCAGCATCGTCCGGCGACCAGCGATAGACCGCGAATTCGCGCACGCTCGCCGCGTTTTGCGGCTTGGGCCACACTTTGCCCTTGGCAGGTCGGGAGTTCCGGGGAAGGCTGAGTTCGACCATGACATGTCCTGACAGCAATCGGTAAGCCCGCGAGGGCTTTTAGAACCGGCCTAAACTTAAAAATTTCGCGGCGCAACAGGCGCGTTTATTTCAATCGGTTCAGCCTGTCCCGACCTCGTGTCCGGCCTGGCCTGCCCCGGTGTCCAGCCCACCGACAGCCTCGCGCACCGTGGCCTCCGTGCCCGGCTCCACGATACCGAGTCGCTCGCCGAGAATGGCCGCCTCGATCAAGGTGCCGCTGAGGGTGGCGGGAATCCCGAGGGCGCGTATGGCATCGAAGTCGGCGCCGATCCGCGTGTGCCCCTCTGCCTTGCGCAGATCGTGAATGTGGACCGACAGGATGCGCCCCGGGAAACGCTTCGCCACATCCAGATAGATGGCCGTATCGTCCTGCCCCGAATCGCCGATCAGGATGAAGGGCAGATCCGGATAGGCATTGAGCAGCTTTTCGATCATACGCATCTTGTGCCCATTGTGCCGCCGCAGCACCCAGTCCAGCCCGTCGCCCGACAGGTTGCGCAGAAGCATCGGTCCGCGCGGGATGCCGCGGAGCGTCATGAAGCGGTCGTACAGATCGAACAGGTTCCACGGGCTGGACGAGACGTAGAAGATGGGGTTCGTCTCCGGCCCCGCGCTGCCGCGCGCCAGCGCCCGGTAGAACTCCGCGACGCCGGGAAAGGCCACGCGGCTTTCGGGCGAGTTCGCCGTCACGATGCGCCAGTGCTTGATGATCTCGCTCGCGCCCGTATGCACGATCGTATCGTCGATATCGGAGACGACCACGAAACGGGCGCTGGGCGATACGACACGCACCAGCCCCTCCCCCGCAAGACCGACCGGCGGATACCCCGGCGCATGGACGAGGTTCAGGTGCAGCGGCACCCAGGGCGTTTCACCGGCAACCTGTTCCGGGTGGCGCACCTCGAAATAGCCGCCATCGTCGCAGACGAGGTGGCCCGAGCCGCCAAGGCCTGCCCACTCCACCTTCGCACCCGGGATTTCGTCCGTTTCGTAGCGTTTGAACGTCAACCACAGATTGTGGACGGCCGAGGTCGTATGCGGCGCGCTGACGACGCCTTCATCCTCCAGGACGCGGCCGCGCAACCACACGCCGTCACGACCCGCATAGCCCAGATAGGGCATCAGCATCGGCGGATCGATGAATCCAAGCCCCCGCTTGAACGCAAAACGCCCCGCACGCCAGTATCGAGCAACCGGGCCGGCAAGCCGACGCAACATCCCCTTCGCCATCTGGTTGGCTTAGAGCATCGACAGCGAAACTGTAAACGGCATTCGCACGATAATGCAGCGCCGCGCACAAATGTCCGCCCTCATCCGGCGTCACTGTGGCAGGGGCGGCGCATTCTCCTGGAAGGTCCCGCCATGGCATTGGCGCATGGCCTCGTTCAGGAAGGTGAAGATCAACTGCTGATCCATCTGGCCCACCGTTCCGTCCTCTACCATCCGGTCGGCCACCGGGGGCGAAACGGCGGTGGCGATGAGGTAATCCCTCTGGACGTCCGAAAGCCGCGTCATGGACTGGTCCGCCAGGCAGCGGCAGGCGTCCGACGACATATCCTTCATCTGCACGCCGCACAGGCCGGTGACCAGGCCGACCTGATCGGCCGCCCCCGGCGTGGCGAACATGGGCGGCGGGCCGCCATCGCCCGCAGCCAGGGCCGGCGGGCAGAAAGCCATCATCAGCGTGCAGGCCACGCCGATTCGATACATGCGATGCAATGCCATGCCTCCCGCGGATCGGGGCCCACCCATCCGTCCACCAGCAATGCTAGCGCGGCCGGACCCTTCGGGAAAGGCTTTCTACCAGCGATGGAGCCCCGGAATGCCGCCTTCGGCCAAAGCCCGCGCCCACAGGACCGCGCGCAACCATGCCCGCACCCATGCCTGCCGCAGGTAGGCGCCGGGCCCACGCTGCTTGCGCAGCGCCGCGCGCCGGTAGGACTGGCCGATGATGCTGTCACCCTCCGCCTGCCGCACCGGAAAGGGCGCAGCGTAGACGATGTCGCACCCCGTCAATGCGGGGTTGGCGAAATACTCGTCAAAGGGCACGAGGCGGTGGCCGGCATTCTCCCGCAGCAACCGCGCGCCGGCGCGGTCCACGACATAGGCCGCCGAGCCGGCCGTGGGCCGCAGCGAGCGCACCAGGGCGACCGGCCCCGCATGGCCGGCAAGGGTCGCAAGCCGGCGTCCGTGGTTGCGCAGGCCTTCCAGCCGAACGAGGGGGAATGGATGGTCCATCCGGCACATGGCAGCGAGCACCTGCGCCAGCGGGCCGCAGGGTTCGGCGTCGTCTTCCAGGATCAAGGCGAGGTCGAGATCGGATGCCAGGAAGGCTTCGAGCGCCATCATGTGCCCTGCAAAGCAGGCTTCCTGCACCAGAAGGTACTCGCGCCCGCGCGTGTGGGTATAGCCGATGCCGGCCGGCGGCAGGGTGATGGACAAGCCGCGCACGGCCAGCACCTGTTCCGGCGCGTTTCGCGCATCCAGGGCAGCGATGCGCTGCAGCCGATAGGGCAGCGGGCCGAAAGCCTGCTGCAACGCCTGCCAGCGCTCGGGCGAGCGATCGAGATTGATGGCGAAGACGCCGAGGCGTCGCTCCGCCGGGACTGAGGGCCGCATGCTGCACTGCTCCGGAACGGTCCGGTCGGATTTGGCACGGCCAGCCCCAAATGAAAATGGCCCGCCTTGCGGCGAGCCATCCTTTTGCGGGGCGCTTGGTCGTTCCGTCAGTACACCCGCTTCTTCGGCTTGATGTACTCGATCTCGTTGGAAAGCGTGTAGGTGTGGACCGGCCGATCGGCCAGGGACACGGTCCGCTTCTGCGTATCGGCGAAGGACAGTGTGTGCTTCATCCAGTTCTGATCGTCGCGGTCGGGGAAGTCCTCGCGCGCATGGGCACCCCGCGATTCCTGGCGCGCCAGCGCCGAGTCCATCGTCACGACAGCCTGCGAGATAAGGTTGTCGTATTCCAGCGTCTCGATCAGATCCGTGTTCCAGATCAAGGAACGGTCGGCCACGCGCACATCCTCGGAGGCCGCCCAGACCTGATGGATCTTGTGGTGACCTTCCTCCAGAATCTCGCCCGTGCGGAACACCGCGCAATTGTCCTGCATGGTCTTCTGCATGGACAGGCGCAGCGCCGCCGTTGGCGTGCTGCCATTGGCATTGCGGAACCGGTCCAACCGCGAAATGGCCAGCTCGCCGGCATTTTCCGGCAGCGGCGCCTGTGAGTCGTTGGCCTCGATCGTCTCGGCGCAGCGCAGGGCGGCCGCGCGGCCGAAGACCACGAGGTCGATGAGCGAGTTGGAGCCGAGGCGATTGGCCCCATGCACCGAAACGCAGGCCGCCTCGCCCACCGCCATCAGCCCGGGCACCACCGTATCCGGGTTCCCGTTGCGCAGGGTCAGCACCTCGCCATGATAGTTGGTGGGAATGCCGCCCATATTGTAATGGACCGTCGGCAGCACCGGGATCGGCTCCTTCGTCACGTCCACACCGGCAAAGATGCGCGCGCTTTCGGAAATGCCGGGCAGCCGCTCATGCAGGATCTTCGGATCCAGATGGTCGAGGTGCAGGAAGATGTGGTCCTTGCCCTTGCCGACGCCGCGGCCTTCGCGGATTTCCATCGTCATGGAACGCGACACCACATCGCGCGAGGCGAGATCCTTGGCCGAGGGGGCATAGCGCTCCATGAAGCGCTCGCCTTCCGAATTGGTCAGGTAGCC
Organism: Aureimonas frigidaquae; assembly: GCF_001463905.1. Lineage (GTDB taxonomy): Bacteria > Pseudomonadota > Alphaproteobacteria > Rhizobiales > Rhizobiaceae > Aureimonas > Aureimonas frigidaquae. The sequence goes on along the minus strand of NZ_BBWR01000005.1, from coordinate 75,359 downwards.
GCCTTCGCCGCGTGCGCCTTCGGTGATCAGGCAGCCCGCTCCGTAAATGCCCGTCGGGTGGAACTGGACGAACTCCATGTCCTGCAGCGGCAGGCCGGCCCGCAGCACCATGGCGTTGCCGTCGCCCGTGCAGGTATGAGCTGAGGTGGCCGAGAAGTAGGCCCGGCCGTAGCCGCCCGTCGCCAGGATGGTCTTCTGCGCCCGGAAGCGATGCAGCGTGCCATCATCCATGTTCAAGGCCACGACGCCCACGCAGGCGCCTTCCTGATCCATGATCAGGTCGATGGCGAAATACTCGATAAAGAACTCGGACGCGTAGCGCAGCGACTGCCCATAGAGCGTGTGCAGGATGGCGTGGCCGGTCCGGTCGGCGGCCGCGCAGGTGCGCTGGGCGGGCGGGCCCTCGCCGAATTCGGTGGTCATGCCGCCGAAGGGCCGCTGGTAGATGCGGCCATCCTGCGTGCGGGAGAAGGGCACGCCGAAATGTTCGAGCTCGTAGACGGCGGCCGGCGCGTTGCGGACGAGATACTCGATGGCATCCTGGTCGCCCAGCCAGTCCGAACCCTTGACGGTATCGAACATGTGCCAGCGCCAGTTGTCCGGCCCCATATTGCCGAGCGAGGCGGCGACGCCGCCCTGCGCGGCCACGGTGTGCGAGCGTGTGGGGAAGACCTTGGTGATGCAAGCCGTCCGCAGCCCGGCCTGCGCCGCGCCCAGCGTGGCGCGCAGCCCGGCGCCACCGGCGCCGACCACGACGACGTCGAACGTATGATCGACGAACTGGTAGGCGCGGCCGTTCACGCCCGGTGCAGTGCGATGGGGCTGTCCGGTGCCCGTTGCGGTATCAGCCATGGGAATCAAGCTCCGAAGCTCAGGCGCACGATCGCGATCAGACTGGCGAGCGCGACGGCGACCGAGAAGAATGTGCTGGCCAGGACGGCCACGATACGCATGCCGCCATGCACGTAATCCTCGATGACGGTCTGCATGCCGAGGCGCATGTGCACCGTGGCCGACAGGATCACCGCGGCCATGGCAAGGCCCACCAGAGGATTTGTGAAGGCGGCGCGCAGGTCGGCATAGGTGCCGGACGACAGGCGCAGAACCAGAATGACGAAGAAGGTGATCAGGAACAGGTTCGCGACGGCCGTAAGGCGCTGCGTCCAGAAATGGCCGGTGCCTTCCCGGGCCGAACCGAGACCCTCGACGCGCTTGAAGGGCGTTTTCATGCTCATGTCGGTTCCCCTCAGCCGAATATCAGGACGCCGAGCCACAGGAGCACGGTCAGGATGAGCGAGCCGGCCAGCGTGGCGACGGCAAGCTTGGTGGAGGTTTCCTTGCCGAGCCCGTTCCCAGTGTCCCAGTAAAGGTGGCGCAGGCCGCCGAGCATATGATGCAGGAGCGCCCAGCTGTAGCCGAACAGGATGAAGCGGCCGATGAAGCTGTTGAAGAACCAGGATGCCGTTTCGAAGGCCTGCGGCCCGGTCGCGGCGGCGACCAGCCACCACGCGACGAGGAGCGTGCCGAAATAGAGCGCGCAGCCCGTGATTCGGTGCATGATCGACATCGCCATGGTCGGACGGAATCGATAGATCGTCAGATGCGGTGAAATGGGCCGCGCGGATTTGATCTCCGACAAAGGCAATCTCCTGTCTGGGCGCAGGCGCCGGGCCATCGGGCACGGCGCGGCTCCTTCCGGTACGGTGCCACCGGCTGGAGCGCTTCTAAAACACCTTTTGCACCCGCGAAATCAAGCAGAGATGCGCAGCTTCCTGTGACATAGCGGCCCTAATCGATTAAGCCGGACACCGCGCGCCTCGAGGGTCTGCCACTCCTGCCCGTTCGCACGCATGCGCGGCGAATCAGCGTTCCACGAAGCGGATGATGTAGCTCGTCCAGTCGGCCGGCTCGGCGATCCGGGCATAGAGGTTGCGGCCCGTATCGGCGTTGCGGGGCGCCTGAAGGACCAGCCGCGACCAGCCGCGCCCCTCGCCCTCGTCGGCCAGAAGGTCGACCATGGCCTTGGCAATGCCTTTGCGGCGGTGCCGGATGTCCACATAGATATGGTCGGCCAGGCCCGAGCGCATGCCCGTCCAGGGATCGGGCAGATCGTAGAAGACCAGGAAGCCCACCAGCTCGCCGTCGATGCGCGCGCCGAGGATCTCCCCCGTGCGGTCCTGCAGCAACTGCTCGGCATAATAGGTGTCCGGCGCGCTGGGCGCGCCGCGGAACATGGCCTGGTTATAGGCCGCAAGCAGCGGCGCAAGATCCCGCGCATCCTTGAGGCGCAGGAGCGAGATATCGATATCGGGGGCCACGACCGGTTCCATGGCTGTTCAATGCCCAATTCCGCCGGCCCTGACAAGCGGGGGGTGCCGGCGGAGGGCCAAAGGGAGCCGGCGCGCTGCGCCCGCCCCCTTTGCCCACTCTGCCTGACCGTCAGACGAACTGGCGGATATCGACGAAGTGACCGGCGATCGCCGCCGCCGCCGCCATGGCGGGCGAGACGAGATGAGTCCGGCCCTTGAAGCCCTGACGCCCCTCGAAATTGCGATTCGAGGTGGAGGCGCAGCGCTCGTTCGGCTTCAGCCGGTCGGCATTCATGCCGAGGCACATGGAGCATCCAGGCTCGCGCCAGTCGAAACCGGCCTCGATGAAGATCCGGTCGAGGCCTTCGGCTTCGGCCTGCGCCTTCACCAGGCCGGAGCCGGGCACGATCATGCCGGACACGCGCGCATTGATCCGGCGCCCCTCGACCACCTTGGCCACCTCGCGCAGATCCTCGATCCGGCCATTGGTGCAGGAGCCGATGAAGACCCGGTCGATGGCGATGTCGGTCATCGGGGTTCCGGGCGTCAGCCCCATATAGTCCAGAGCGCGGCGCTTGGTGGCGCGCTTGGCCTCGTCGGCGATGTCGTCCGGATCGGGGACGACGCCCGTGACCGCGACGACATCCTCCGGGCTGGACCCCCAGGTGACGATGGGCGGGAGCGATGCGGCATCCAGGCGCACGATCTTGTCGAAATGGGCGCCCTCGTCCGAATGGAGCGTGCGCCAGTAGTCCACCGCCTTGTCGAAGGCGGCGCCCTGCGGCGCGCGGGGACGGCCTTCAATGTAGCGGAAAGTCGTGTCGTCCGGGGCGATCAGTCCGGCGCGGGCGCCGCCCTCGATCGACATGTTGCAGACCGTCATGCGGCCTTCCATCGACAGCGCGCGGATCGCCTCGCCGGCATATTCGATCACGTAGCCGGTGCCGCCGGCGGTCCCGATCTCTCCGATGATGGCGAGGATGATGTCCTTGGCTGTCACGCCGGCCGGCGCCGTGCCGCTCACCTCGACCAGCATGTTGCGGGCCTTGTTCTGGATCAGCGTCTGCGTGGCCAGGACATGCTCGACCTCGGACGTGCCGATGCCATGCGCCAGCGCGCCGAAGGCCCCGTGGGTCGAGGTGTGGCTGTCGCCGCAGACGATCGTCATGCCCGGCAGGGTGAAGCCCTGTTCCGGGCCGATAATGTGCACGATGCCCTGGCGACGATCGACCTCGTTGAAATATTCGACGCCGAATTCGGCGGCGTTGCGGGCCAGCGCCTCCACCTGGATGCGGCTTTCCGCATCGGCGATGCCGAGGCTCCGGTCACTGGTGGGGACATTGTGATCGACGACCGCGAGCGTGCGCTCGGGCTGGCGCACCTTGCGCCCGGCCATGCGCAGACCCTCGAAGGCCTGCGGGCTCGTCACCTCATGGACGAGGTGACGGTCGATATAGAGGAGGCCGGCTCCGCCGGGCAGGGTCTCGATCAGGTGATCGTCCCAGATCTTGTCATAGAGTGTACGCGGCTTGGCGTTCATGATCGTATTGTCCGAAGCTGTCGCCCACAGGTCACGGCCTGGCGGGGCATGGGATCGTATCGCGGCACGCGGGCCTGGCCGGCCCGGCTGCATCAGCCCCGAAGGTATGTGGCGGAGATCTGCCGGTAGAAGAAGCGGCCGGGCATGCGTGCGCGATCGTCCAGCGGGGAATAGCCCAGCGTGGTCGGCAGGCGGATGTTTCCGGTGTCGTGCCGCATGTCCATACTTGAGAAAATACCAACAGCGTAGAACGGTTACAAGCGGGCCCGTCAGCGCCGCAAACGGAAAGGGCGACCCGAGGGCCGCCCTTTGCATTCTGTTGCCGTGTCGGCGGGCGGATTACTCCGCGGCGTCGGTCTTGGCCTGGGCCTTGGCGGCGTCGGCGCGGGCGCGATCCTCGGCGGCAGCGGCACGCGCGCCGTCGTTCAGCTTACGCGCGCGGGCGTTGGTCGCCTCGACGATACGGGCCGACTTGCCGCGGCGATCGCGCAGGTAATAGAGCTTGGCGCGGCGCACGCGGCCACGGCGCACGACCTCGACCGACTCGACGAGCGGCGAAAAGACCGGGAACACACGCTCCACGCCCTCGCCGTAGGAAATCTTGCGAACGGTGAAGTTTTCCTGCAGGCCGGCGCCGGAGCGGGCGATGACGACGCCCTCATAAGCCTGGACGCGGGTCCGGGTGCCTTCCGTGACGCGCACGTTCACGCGGACCGTGTCGCCGGGCGAAAAGGCGGGAAGGGTGCGGATGGCGGAAATACGCGCGACTTCCGCCGCGTTCAGCTCGGAAATGATATCCATCTGGATGCCTCTCTTGATTTCATGCCGGACGTACCCGCCGGTCATGGCCGTCGAAACGGTCAGGTTTTTGTGAGGAAATCACGCGCGCTCTTACACCAGCCGCCGCGCCATGTCGAGCCGGCGCACAGGCAGAATCGCAGCGTCATCCATCCGTGTCGCGCGCGAGCCGGGCCATCAGGTCCGGACGGCGCTCCCGGGTGATGCGCTCGGCCTCCTGCCGGCGCCATCTGTCGACGGCGCCATGATCGCCGGAGGTCAGGACATCCGGGATCGCCCGGCCTTCCCAGACCGGCGGGCGGGTATAATGCGGATGCTCCAGGAGCCCGTCTTCGAAACTCTCGCAGGTGCCGGACTGCGCATTGCCCATGACACCGGGAAGAAGCCGCACCACCGCATCCAGAAGGACCAGCGCCCCGGCCTCTCCGCCCGACAGGATATAGTCGCCGACCGAAACCTCCCGCAGCGCGCGCCCTTCGATGACGCGCTCGTCCACACCCTCGAAGCGCCCGCACACGATGACGAGGCCCGGTTCGGCCGACAGGGCCCGGACCAGCGGCTGGGTCAGCGGTTCGCCGCGCGGGGACATCAGGAGGCGGGGCCTGTCGTCGCCCGGCGGCGAAGCCGCATCGATGGCGCGCGACAGGACATCGGCCCGCAGCACCATGCCGGCCGATCCGCCGGCGGGCGTGTCGTCGACCGTGCGGTGCCGCCCCTCGCCGAACAGGCGGATATGGGTCGTATCCAGCGTCCAGTCGCCGCGTTCAAGCGCCCGGCCGGCCAGCGAATGGCCGAGCGGACCGGGAAACATGTCCGGATAGAGCGTGACGACGGAGGCGCGGAAGGGCATGGTCGGCTCAGTTCAGCGGCAGGATTTCGCCGGCCTCGGTCGAGACGAGGCGCAACTCCAGCACTTCATGATGCGCCAGTGCCGCGTGCCAGGCCCCGACATGGTCGGCGCGCCCATGCGTGGCGAGCGCCTCGCGGCTGTCCCACTCCTCGTAGATGCGGATCAGGCCCGGCTCGATCACATCCTCGGCAAAGGCGTAGAGGATGCAGCCCGGCTCCTGGCGGGTGGCCTTGATCAACGCCTGCATGTCACCGCGCAGATGATCGACCGCGCCCGGGTTCAGGCGCAGAATTCCCGATACGATGATCACGCCCCACCCTCCTCTTCGCCCGGCTCGGGCCGCGCTTCGACGGCGTCCTTCAGGCCGGCGGCCACCGGCTCCACCGTGATCGCGCCGAGTTCCAGATCGATGTCCGGAACGGCGGCCTGCGTGAAGGGAATCATGACGGTCCCCCCGGCGGCGGATCGGATTTCCAGTATGTCGCCTGCGCCGAAATTGTGGAAGGCGATGATCTCGCCGAGCAGCTCGCCCTCGGTGCTCCGGGCATCCAGGCCGATCAGATCGGCCTGGTAGAAATCCTCGCCATCGTCCGGCAGGTGCGCGCGGTCGATGAAGAGTTCGGTCCCGTTCAGGGCCTCCGCCGCGTTGCGATCCGTCACCTCGCGGAAGCGGACGACCACGACATTCTTCTGCAGGCGCGCGGACAGGACCGTGAAGACGCGGCCGCGGGCGTCCTTCAGGGGGCCATAGGCGCCGAGATCCTCCGGATCTTCCGTGTAGCTCTTGACGCGGCATTCGCCGCGTATGCCATGCGCGCCGCCAATCACGCCCAAAAGGACGGGTTCTGTGGGATCGATCATCCTGACGTCCTTTCTTCGGCCTGGCGCGCCGGGCCAGGGCCGTATCGGCCCGATGGCCCCATATGCGAACGGGCGGCATGCGACATGCCGCCCGGTCCGACCCGCCTTTCGGCGGGCCCGTCCAATCGTCGGGCGAAGCCTTATTCGGCTTCGGCGGCCTCGGTCGCTTCCGGCTTGGCAGCGGCTTCGGCCGCGGCCTTGGCAGCCGCTTCCTCGCGCTGGAGACGCTCGGCTTCACGCTCCTGGGCCTTCTTGCCCGGCTGGCCCTTGGTCGGGTTGGCGCGCGTGGGGCGGGTGGCCAGGCCGGCCTTGTCCAGGAAACGCAGGACGCGGTCGGTCGGCTGCGCACCCTCGCCCAGCCAATGCTTGATGCGGTCTTCCTTGAGCGTCACGCGCTCGGCATCCTTCGGCAGCATCGGGTTCCAGGCGCCGACCGCCTCGACGAAGCGGCCGTCACGCGGGGAGCGCGCGTCGGCGACGACGATGTGGTAGTAGGGGCGCTTCTTGGACCCGGCACGGGCGAGACGCAGTTTCAGAGCCATATTCTGTTCCTTTCGTGGTGTCGTGGGGCGCTTTGCGGCGCCCATCCATGGCTGTGTTGATCGGATGTGGGTCGGTGCGGACGGCGCGCCGCGCCGCTACTTCTTGCGGGGCAGACCGGGCAGGCCGGGCAGACCCGAGCCCAGTCCCGGCAGGCCGCCGCCAAGGCCAGGCGGCAGCTTGCCCGGCAGGTTGCCGAGTCCCGCGCCTTCCATGGCCTTGGCCATCTTCTCGATTTCCTTGGGGTCCATCTTGGACAGGTCCGGCATGCCACCGCCCGGCAGGCCCAGCTTGGCGCCGAGGCCGCCCATGAGCTTGCCCATCATGCCGCCGCCCTTGCCCTTGCCGACCGACTTCATCATGTCGGCCATCTGGCGGTGCATCTTGAGCAGCTTGTTGATGTCGGCCGCATCCGTGCCCGAGCCGGAGGCGATGCGCTTCTTGCGGCTGTGCTTCAGAAGGTCGGGATTGGCGCGCTCGGCAGCCGTCATGGACGAGATGATGGCGAGCTGGCGCTTCAACAGCCGGTCGTCGAGGCCGGCGGCGGCGACCTGGTCGCGCACCTTGCCCATGCCCGGCATCATGCCCATCAGGCCGCCCATGCCGCCCATCTTCTGCATCTGGCGGATCTGGTCGGCCAGGTCGTTCAGGTCGAACTTGCCCGAGCGCATCTTCTGCGCCATCGCCGCGGCCTTTTCCGCGTCGATGTTCTCGGCCGCCTTCTCGACCAGGGAGACGATGTCTCCCATGCCGAGGATGCGGTCGGCGATGCGGCCCGGATGGAACTCCTCCAGGGCGTCCATCTTTTCGCCAACGCCGATCAGCTTGATCGGCTTGCCGGTGACGGCCCGCATGGACAGGGCGGCGCCGCCGCGCCCGTCGCCATCCACGCGCGTCAGCACGATGCCCGAAATGCCGACGCGCTCGTCGAAGGAGCGCGCCAGGTTCACCGCGTCCTGGCCGGTCAGCGAATCGGCGACGAGAAGGATCTCGTGCGGCGCGGTGCGCGCCTTGATCTCGGCCATCTCGACCATGAGCGGCTCGTCGATATGCGTCCGGCCGGCCGTGTCGAGGATCAGGACGTCATAGCCGCCGAGCCGCGCCGCCTGGGTGGCGCGGGAGGCGATCTCCACCGGCCCCTGGCCGGCGATGATCGGCAAGGTGGCAACGCCGGTCTGCTCGCCGAGCACGCGGAGCTGCTCCTGCGCGGCCGGGCGCCGCGTGTCGAGCGAGGCCATCAGCACTTTCTTGCGCTGGCGCTCGGTCAGGCGCTTGGCGATCTTGCCCGTCGTCGTCGTCTTGCCCGAGCCCTGCAGGCCCACCATCATGATGGTGACGGGCGCCGGCGCGTTCAGATCGATGGATACCTGCTCGGAGCCGAGCGTCGCGACCAGCTCGTCATGGACGAGCTTGACCACCATCTGCCCGGGTTTGATCGACTTGATGATCTGCGCGCCGACGGCCTTCTCGCGGACGCGGTCGGTGAAATCGCGCACCACCTCCAGGGCGACGTCGGCTTCCAGCAGCGCGCGGCGAACTTCGCGCAGCGCTGCCGCCACGTCCTTGTCGGACAAGGCGCCACGGCCGGTCAGGCCGTTCAGTATGGAGCCCAGGCGGTCCTGGAGAGAATCGAACATCGGTTACCTTTCCATTCGGCTCGTCCGGCACGACGCCACACGAAAGAATGGGGACGGGATGCGACCGTGCCAACCCGAGCGTCCAAATGGAAACGCATCCGCGGGCGACACTCGCTGGCGGATGGTGACCTCCGGGCGGCTTGCCGAGGCAAGGGGCACGGTCGGTTGCTCGCGGACGAAACTGTCGCGGATCGGGGATGCTTTATGCGCGCCGCCGCCTACTTGTCAACCCAAGGGGATCGGACGCCCATGTCCGCTGATGAGGGACGATATGAAAGATCGACATGATAACGGGGCGCCGCGCCGATGAGCTGGGGTATCGTCCTTGCCGCACTGGCGGCGCTTCTGGCGGCGGCCACGGTCCTGTCCTTCATCAGCGTAGCGCACGGCATGGTGCGCGTCTTTTCCTTTCCCAGGCTGCAGATCCTGGCCGTCACGCTCATCCTCCTGGCCGTGACGCTGCTCCTGGCAGAGGGCGGATGGCTCGCCATGGGAACCGCGCTCTGCCTCATCGTCGTGGCGATTGCCCAGGCCGTGCCGATCGTCCAGTTCACGCGGCTCCGCAAGACCCAGTCCATGGATCATGACGGTGACCCCGACGGGCCGGACACGCTCTCGATCCTGTCCTTCAACATCAAGCAGTCCAATGCCGACTATGCCGGCGTGCGCGCCGTGGCGCGCCAGGCCGATGCGGACCTGGCCGTCTTCATGGAAACCGATGCGCGCTGGGTCGAGGAGCTCTCTCCCCTGCGTGAGACCTATCCGCACGTCGTCGCCTGCCCGCTGGAAAACAGCTATGGCATGATCCTCTTCTCGCGGCTGCCGCTGGACGATGTCGCCGTGCGCGAGCTGGTGATGGAGGGCATTCCATCAATCACCGCGCGGGTGACGCTGCGGGACGGACAACCGTTCCGGCTGTTCTGCGTGCATCCCGAGCCACCGGTGCCGACCTCCGACTCGGTGGGACGGGATGCCGAGCTGGTGGCGGTCGCCAAGCTCGTGCGGGACGAAACGCTGCCCTCGATCGTGACGGGCGATCTCAACGATGTCGCCTGGTCGCATACGACGCGGCTCTTCCAGCGCATTTCCGGCCTGCTCGACCCGCGCGTCGGGCGCGGCTTCTATTCCACTTTCGATGCCCGCTACGCCTTCATCCGCTGGCCGCTCGACCATCTGTTCCACGACGCCCGCTTCCGCCTGATCTCGATCCGCCGGATGGACGCCGCAGGTTCCGACCATTTTCCGATCAACTTCCGGCTGGCGCTGACGCCGGTCGACAGCGCGCAGAGCCGCCCGGAGGGGCTCGACAGCGACGACCGGGCCGAGATGCGCGACATCGAGCAGCAGGGCAAGCGCCTCGACCGCGAGCCGGTGGGCACCGACTGGGAGAAGTGAACCCCAACCAGCTCGCACCCCGAAGGGCCGAGCCCGGTGGCATGTCTGGCAATGGCGATGGAAAAGCGGCATATAGCCCGCATGACACCGGACGTTCCCTTCGCGCGCATGAACGGGCTCGGCAACGAGATTCTCGTTGCCGACATGCGTGGCCGTGCAGACCGTATCCTGCCGGAGGCGGCCATCGCCCTGGCGGCAGACCCGCTGACGCGCTTCGACCAGATCATGGCGATCCACGATCCCGAGCGTCCCGGCAGCACGGCCCGTATCCGCATCCTCAACACCGATGGGAGCGAGGCGGGGGCCTGCGGCAACGGGACCCGCTGCGTGGTGCGTTACCTGAGCCTCGACAGCGGCGCACAGGAATTCTCTTTCGAGATGCGCTACGGCACCGTCGAGGCGCGGGAACTGCCGACCGGGGTGATCAGCGTCGACATGGGCGTTCCGCGCTTCGACTGGGCGCATATCCCCCTGGCGCACCCTGTAGCGGACACGGACGCCGCGCCCGTCGCGTGCGGGCCGCAGGACGCACCCGTCCTGTCCGCCCCGGCGCTCGCATCGATGGGCAATCCGCATGCGGTCTTCTTCGTGCAGGCGGATGTCTGGTCGATCGACCTTGCGCGCTGGGGCGCCGAGCTGGAACACCACCCGCTCTTCCCCGACCGCGCCAATATTAGCATCGCCAGCGTGGCCGGGCCGACGCGGCTCGTCATGCGCACCTTCGAGCGCGGCGTCGGGCTGACGCGCGCCTGCGGCTCGGCCGCCTGTGCTGCCGGCGTCCTGGCCGCCCGCACCGGCCGCACCGAGCGTCGGCTGACGGTCACCGTGCCCGGCGGCGATCTCATCATCGAATGGCGGGACGACGATCACGTCATGATGACCGGCCCGGCCGAGTACGAATGGTCCGGCCGGCTCGATCCCGCCACGGGTGCCTTCGAGCGCATCCAGGATGCAGGGGCGGCGGCATGACGGACGCGCCCCGGGGCATCGAAGTGATTTCCTTCGGCTGCCGCCTCAACACCTACGAGGCGGAGGTCATGAAGCGCGAGGCCGCCGCCGCCGGGCTGGGCGGCGCGGAGACGGCGGTCATCGTCAACACCTGCGCCGTCACGGCCGAGGCGGTGCGGCAGGCACGCCAGGCGGTGCGCCGCGCCCGCCGCGACAATCCGGACGCCCGCATCATCGTCACCGGTTGCGCGGCCCAGACCGAGGGCGCCGTCTTCGCCCGCATGGCGGAGGTGGACGCCGTCATCGGCAATGACGACAAGTTGAAGGCCCAGTCCTATCGCGACCTGCCGGATTTCGGCGTCGCGGCAGAGGAGAAGATCCGCGTCAACGACATCATGAGCGTGCGGGAGACCGCCGGCCACATGGTCGATGCGATCGAGGGCCGGGCCCGCGCCATCGTGCAGGTGCAGAACGGCTGCGATCATCGCTGCACCTTCTGCATCATCCCGTATGGCCGCGGCAATTCCCGCTCCGTGCCGATGGGGGCCGCCGTCACGCAGGTCAAGCGCCTGGTGGATGCTGGCTATCGGGAGGTCGTCCTGTCCGGCGTCGACATGACGAGCTGGGGCGCGGACCTGCCCGGGACCCCGCGTCTTGGGGATCTCGTCCAGTCGATCCTGCGCCATGTCCCCGGCCTGCCACGGCTGCGCCTGTCCTCCATCGATTCGGTCGAGGCCGACCCCGCCTTGATCGACGCCATCGCCTCCGAACGCCGCCTGATGCCGCATCTGCACCTGTCCCTGCAGGCCGGCGACAACATGATCCTGAAGCGGATGAAGCGCCGGCACAGCCGGGAAGACGCCATCCGCTTCGCGCAGGACATCCGCGCCCGCCGCCCGGACATGGTGTATGGCGCGGACATCATCGCCGGCTTCCCGACCGAGACGGAGGCGATGTTCGAAAACTCCCTCGCGCTCGTCGAGGACTGCGGCCTGACGCATCTGCACGTCTTCCCCTTCTCGCCCCGCACGGGCACGCCGGCCGCCCGCATGCCGCAACTGCCCAAGGCCGTCGGCAAGGAGCGCGCCGCCCGTCTGCGCGCGCTCGGCGACGCGGCGCACAGGGCCCATCTGCAACGGCTCGTCGGCACGGAGCAGTCCGTCCTCGTCGAGCGCGAAGGGCTCGGCCGCGCCGAAGATTTCACCTTGGTCGAACTGCCCTTCGGCGCGCCCGGAGAGATCGTGGACACCGTCATCGCCGGTCAGAACGGCGAACGGCTCGTCGCCGCGCCGGCCCCTGCGACACTGCCCCATGAACGGGAATGGAGACTCAATGGCTGAGCAAAAAGGCTTCTTCCGCCGCATCTTCACCTTCGGCAAGGATGACGAGCCCGCTCCCGCGGCGCCGGCGCCTGCCGAGGAACAGGTGGCGGCGACGCAGCCTTTGCCCGTGGCGGCCCAGCCGGACGCGGCAACGGTCGGCTCGGACGGGCCGGCCGGTTCGTCGCAGCCGCAGGCAGCCCCCGTCATCCTTCACGATGACACGCCGGAGCCCGTGACCTCGGAAGCGTCGACCCCGGCACCGCCTGCACCGCTGGCGCAAGGCGCGCCCACAAGCGACGCAACGGCCGACGACGACTTCGCCTTCCTTAATTCCGACGCGCCGCCCACCCTCGAGCCTGCCGACGATTTCGCCTGGCTCGAGGACGATACGACCCCGCCGGCGGGGGAGCCGGCCATGCTGGACCCGGCAGAGGAAACCATCCTGGAAGAGGATGGCGGCCGTCCGGCGGACGACCTCGACCTGCCTGCGCCCGCGCCCGCGCCCATCCCCGCTCCTGCGCCTGCTGCCGATAACGCGATTGCGCAGCAGGATGAGGCGGCCGACACGGTCGCCATCGAGGATCTGGAGCTTGCGCCCGAGCGGGAGGACGAGTTCGCCTGGCTCGACGCGCCTGTCGAACCGCAGCCCGAAGAGCCCGTCGGCGCGGCACCCGAGGGCCAGGCGCCCGAGGGCTGGCGCCTTCGCGAAGCACGGGAAGCGGCGGCCGGTGCGGCCCTGGCGGCCGAGCCGGAGCGGAGCTGGTTCCAGCGCCTGCGCGAGGGGCTGGCCCGCTCGTCGGGCCAGTTGTCCGGGCAGATCACCTCCCTTTTCACCAAGCGGCGGCTCGACGACGACACGCTGCAGGATTTCGAGGATGTGCTGATCCAGGCCGATCTCGGCGTGGAGACGGCCACACGGATCACCGAACGCCTGCGCGAGGGGCGCTACGGCAAGGAGGTCACCGGCGACGCGGTCACGGCCATCCTGGCCGAAGAGGTCGAGCGCGCGCTGACGCCGGTCGCCCGGCCGCTCGAACTCGACCTGTCCGTCCGCCCGCATGTCATTCTGGTGGTGGGTGTGAACGGCACGGGCAAGACGACGACGATCGGCAAGCTCGCCGCCAAGCTGACGCGCGGCGGGCTGAAGGTCACGCTCGGCGCGGGCGATACGTTCCGCGCGGCGGCGGTGGAGCAGCTCAAGATCTGGGGCGAGCGCACCGGCTCGCCCGTGGTGGCCAAACCCATCGGGGCCGATGCGGCCGGCCTTGCCTTCGAGGCCTATGACGAGGCGGTCCGCACCGGATCGGACGTCCTGATCATCGATACGGCCGGGCGCCTGCAGAACCGGACCGAATTGATGGCCGAGCTTGAAAAGATCGTGCGGGTGCTGCGCAAGCGCGCGCCGGATGCGCCCCACACCGTGCTCCAGACGCTGGATGCCACGACCGGCCAGAACGCCATGAGCCAGGTGGAAATATTCCGGAACGTGGCGGGCGTCAACGGCCTCGTCATGACCAAGCTGGACGGTACGGCACGGGGCGGTATCCTGGTGGCGATCGCCACGCGCCATGCACTGCCGGTCTACTTCATCGGCGTCGGCGAAGGCATCGACGATCTCGAACCGTTCAAGGCCCGGGACTTTGCTCAGGCGATCGCCGGACGGGCCGGCTGAACCGACTATCCCGCCGCCGGCACCGGCGGCCGACACGGAGTTGCTGACATGAACGAGCGGATCATCGAGGAAGCGCCCAACGCGCCCGCCCGCAAGGAGATGAACCCGGTCGCCAAGTTCGTCCTCGAACTCGGTCCGCTCCTGGTCTTCTTCTTTGCCAACACACGCGGCGCGGCGATCGTGGAGGCCGTGCCGGCCTTGGGTGCCCTGGGCGGCCCGCTCTTCGTGGCCACCGCGCTCTTCATGCTGGCGACGCTCCTGTCGCTCGCCGTGTCCTGGGCGATGACGCGCACCCTGCCCCTCATGCCCATCGTATCGGGGGCCGTCGTGGTGGTGTTCGGCGGGCTGACGCTGTGGCTGCAGGACGAGGTCTTCATCAAGATGAAGCCGACCATCGTCAACGGGCTGTTTGCCGCCGTGCTACTGGGCGGCCTCGCCTTCGGCAAGCCGCTGCTCGGCTATGTCTTCGACCAGGCCTTCAAGCTGGACGATGCCGGCTGGCGCAAGCTGACCCTGCGCTGGGGCCTGTTCTTCGTCTTCCTGGCCATCCTCAACGAGGTCGTGTGGCGCCTTTTCTCGACCGATTTCTGGGTCGCCTTCAAGGTCTGGGGCACCATGCCCATCACCATCGTCTTCATGCTCCTGCAGATCCCCCTTCTCAAGCGCCACGCCCTCGAGCCGCTTTTCCAGACGCGGGACTGAGCCCGCCTTGCCAAGGCCGGCCCGGCCACCATTTTCGCTTCCAGCGAAAAACGGAAGGGCCGGACCCATGATCGATGCGCGCAAGCTTCTTGACCAGTTTCTCGGGACGCAGGGCCAAAGCGGGCGAGGCCAGGGCGGATTTGGCCAGAGCGGGCGGGGCCAGGGCGCTCCGCTCGGCGATGGCCGGAGTTCCGGCGGCGGGCTGGAGGGCCAGCTCGGCGATCTGGTCGGCGGTCTCCTCGGCAATGGACGCGGCGGCAGCCGCGGGGGATCGAGCGGCGGCTTCGGCGGCGGGCTCGGCAGCGTTCTGGGCGGCGGATCGGGCGGCGGCCTTGGCGGGGCGCTCGGGCCGATGGTCGCCGGCGGGCTCGCATCCTACCTCCTGCGCGGCAAGGGCGCCAAGAAGCTCGGCGGCTCGGCCTTGAAGCTCGGCGGGCTCGCGCTCGTGGCGGGCCTTGGATACAAGGCGTGGCAGAACTACCAGGCGCAGCAGCAGGGCGCCGGTGCCGCACAAAGGATCGCCCCGCAGGAAATTCCCGACGCCTCCGATACCGCCTTCGCCCCGCCTCCGGGCGAGGAACAGGAGCATGCGCGGCTTCTCCTGTCGGCGATGATCGCCGCCGCCAAGGCGGATGGCAGCATCGATGCGGCGGAAGAAGACGCCATCTTCGGCAAGATGGATTCGCTCGACCTCGACGCCGAAGAGAAGGCGCTGGTCATGGACGAGCTGCGGCGCCCCATGCCGATCGCGGATCTGGCGGCCATGTCGCGCACGCCCGAAATGGCCGTCGAGGTCTATGTCGCCTCGGTCATGGTGATCGACGCCGACAACGATGCCGAGCGCCGCTACCTCGACGCGCTCGCCCAGGGCTTGCAGTTGCCGCCCGCCCTCGTCACCGAGATCCATACGGCCCACCGGCAGGCAGTCACCGCAGCCTGAGGGCTTCCAGCGGGCCGCGCGATCCTTTAGCTTCGCACCTTGCCGCCAGGCGGCAAGATGCGAGGTGATCGATCATGCTGAGTCCCGTCCGGTACGGCTATGCCCGGCCGGCTATCGTCCTGGCCTGCGGCGCGGCGATCGTCACCCTGTCCATGGGAATCCGCCAGTCGCTCGGACTGTATATGCGGCCCATCGAACTGGAACTCGGCGTCAGCCGGGAAGCGTTCGGCCTGGCGATTGCCGTGCAGACGCTGATTCTCGGCCTGGCGCAGCCCTTTGTCGGCGCCCTTGCCGACAAGCACGGCTCGGGCCGTGTCGCGGCGGTCGGCGCACTCATCTACTGCGCGGCGCTCGCGCTTACCGCCGGTGCCTCCAGCGCAATCGGCATCAACATCTCGCTCGGCTTTCTGGCAGGCTTTGCCATGACGGGCATCACCTTCGTGGTGGTGCTCGGGGCCGTTGGCCGCGCCGTGCCGGCCGAGCAGCGCGGGACGGCCATCGGCATCGCCACGGCAGGCGGTTCCTTCGGCCAGTTCTTCCTGGTGCCGCTAACACAGGGTCTCATCGGCAGCTTCGGCTGGCGCGAGACGATGCTTCTGGCCGCAGCGGCCAGTCTGGCGATCGTCTTCCTGGCCCGCGGCATCGCCGGTCTGCCGCGTGACGGGCTGGCGCGGCCGGGCATGGAGCAGAGCCTGCGCGCCGCCCTGTCGCAGGCTTCGCGCCACCCGGGCTACTGGCTTCTCAATATCGGCTTTTTCGTTTGCGGCTTCCATGTCGCCTTCATCTCGACCCACCTGCCGGCCTTCCTGTCCGATCAGGGGCTCTCACCGGAAATCGGGGCCCGGGCCCTGGCGCTGATCGGCCTCTTCAACATCTTCGGGTCCTTCGCCTTCGGGCGGCTGGCCGACCGGTTGCGCAAAAAATACGTCCTGTCGGCGCTGTATTTCGCGCGGTCCGGCGCCATCATCCTGTTCCTGCTGGTGCCGTTCTCGCCCCTCAGCGCCACGCTGTTTGCCTGTGCGATCGGCTTTCTCTGGCTCGGCACCGTGCCTTTGACGAGTGGGCTGGTCGGCCAGATCTTCGGCGTGCGCTACCTGGCGACGCTCTTCGGCATCGTCTTCATGAGCCATCAGGTCGGCGGCTTCTTCGGCGCCTGGCTGGCCGGCCGCTTCTTCGAAGCGAGCGGCTCCTACGATCTGGCCTGGCAGATCTCCATCGGGCTCGGCCTTCTGGCCGGCATCGTCAACCTGCCCATCAAGGATCGGCCGGTCCAGCTGGCGGGAGCGCCCGCATGAGCCTGCGCCAGGATCTTGCCACCGGCGCCGCCATCGCCGCGATCCTCGTTGCGGGGCTCTGGCTGTGGGACATGCAGGGCCTGTCCATCTGGACCAGCGCAGCCTTCGGCTTCTGCCTCTGATCCGGCCCGTGCCGTCGACACGCACTGATCGAATGCCATAGGCAAACGACCGATATTCCTATATACGTCTACGTATATATATTTGATCCTTGGCCATTAGGCGTGGATCGAGACGTGGAGTATCCAGATGATCGCCCTCAAGATCCGGCAATGCGTGTTTGCCGCCCTTCTGGCATCCACGGCACTGACGTGGCAGCCGGCCCGTGCCGCAGATGCCAGCTGGACAGGTGCCGTGAGCGAGGATTTCTCCGACGCAGCAAACTGGTCGCCGGCAGCGCCGACAGCCTCGGACCGCGCCATCATCGGCGCAACGGCGAATGAGGCCACGATCGGCACGGGCCTCGCAGCGACGGTTTCGGAAATCCTGGTCGAAGCTTTGGGCAGTGGCGCGAAACTCTGGGTGAATGGCAGCCTCGTGACGAGTGGCTCGGACGCGATCGGATCCGCAGTTGGCAGCAAAGGCACTGTCTTCGTGCATGGCTCGGCCGGCAGCTGGAGCGCTACCAGCAATCTCATCATCGGCCTATCGGGCAACGGTGGCTTGTATGTCAGCGACGGCGGTACGGTCTCGACCGCGTTCACCCATCTCGGACGCCTGACGGATGGCGTCGGCACCGCAACCGTGACAGGCCCGGGCTCGCACTGGACCGCGACGGGCTCCACCAATGTCGGATATGATGGATACGGCGCCTTCTACTTAGAGAACGGTGCGCGCGCGACGTTTAGTGCCCTGCAGGTCGGCATGAACGCCGGCGCCTACGGACAGGTGGAGGTGGCATCCGGCGGTACGCTCGAGCTGAGCGGTGCCGGGTATATCGGCAATGCGAATGGGGCGGCCGGGATCGTCAAGCTGAGCGACGACGGGTCGCGCCTGACGAGTTCGGCGCATCTGACCGTCGGCTTGATCGGCCAAGGAACTGTTGAACTCTCGAACGGCGCGACGGCAGAATTGTCGACGCTCGACATCGGTCGCAGCCTTCATTCCGATGGCTTGGTTAAAGTAACCACCGCAGCAGCGCTCACAGCCGGCATGACGACTGTCGCCTATGATGCGGGCAGCGTGGGTGAGCTTTCCGTCACCGGCGCCGGATCGCGCGCCATGATCAACGGGCCCCTCCTTGTCGGGCAGGGCGGCAGCGGTTTCCTGACCGTCGATGATAGCGGGGTGCTGACGACGACCTCGCTTGAAGGCGCACGCAGTGTGGGCGGCCGGATCGATGCGCTGGTTCAGGGCGCGGGCAGCCTTTTGAAGGCCACGGACGGCGCCCAGCTTGGCACATCCGGTGGATCGCTGCAGGGGCAGCTCGTGGTCCAGGCAGGCGGATCGGTGGAAACCGAACTCAGCCTGGCTGCGGATGGTCAGGTCGCCATCTCGGTGGACGGCGCGGGCTCGACGCTGCGCGTGGGCACGCGGCACGGTGCTCCGGCGGATTTCAGTTCGGCCGATGGCTGGCTGAGCCTCAGCAATGCCAGGCTGGACGTATCCGGGGGCGCGACCGTCGACGCCGACGGCATCTACGTCCAGGGATCGCCCGGCGGACGCAGCGCATTGCTGACCGCCGATGGCGGCGGTACGAAACTGACCGCGCACCTGCCCTTTTATGTCGGAGGGACCGGCAACGGCGTGGGCGGCAACGGAGAGGTCTATCTCACCGGCGGATCAATTCTCGATGGGGCGGTGATCGCCGTCGGGGTCGATGCGGGCAGCTCCGGTTTTCTTCTGCTGCAGGGCGCCGGAACGGCTGCGAAGACGGTTCCCGTCGGCGCGTTTCTTGGCAATGTCTATGCCGGCTCCTATGGCGATGGCACCATCATCGTTCAGGATGGCGCCAGCCTGACGGCAAGCAACGAGCTGCGCATCGGCTACGCCGCCGGCTCCACCGGCACCCTCATCATAGGCGACGAAGGCTCCGCCGCCGCCGCCGGCACGGTATCGGCAGGTCGTGGAATCGCTTTTGGCGCCGGCACGGGAACGCTCATCTTCAACCATACGGGCACCGACTACCGCTTCGCCAATGCGATCAAAGGCAATGGCACCATCCTGGCCCAGGCGGGCACAACCGTAATGACGGGCGACCTCTCCGGCTTCACCGGAACGGCGAACATCAGGGCGGGCGCCGGTCTGACCTTTGGCGATGGAGGACCGACCAGCTTCAGCGGCACGATCGGCAATAGCGGGACGCTCGCCTTCGATACGTCGAGCGATACGGTCTTCGGCGGCGGGATCACTGGCTCCGGGGGGCTCGTCACTTCCGGAACAGGACGGGTAACCCTGTCGGGCCCCCTATCCTATACGGGCCTCACGCGGATCCAATCCGGGACGCTGGCGCTCACCAATGAGGCCTCCATCACCGTCCTGACCGGAGACATCGTCGATGATTCGGTCCTAGCCATCACGCGCACGGCGCAGCAGGACGGCATCTATCCCGGGCGGATCAGCGGATCGGGCAGCCTCGTCAAGAATGGCAACGGCACGCTGACCCTGACAGGCCAGAACAGCTATACGGGGGGCACCGTGGTGGCGGCCGGGACGCTCGTCATCGGCAATGGCGGCTCCATTGAGGGCGATGTGGTCGTGAACAACGGCGTGCTCGCCTTCGACCGCACGGGCGACATCACCTTCGGGGGCGGGATTTCGGGCGGCGGGGCCATGCGCCTGACCGGCGGCGCCACGCTGACCCTGACGGGCGACAGCACGCTGGTCGGCGGCACCACCGTCGAGGGCAGCACGCTGCGCATCGGTGATGGCGGTGGCCGTGGCTCGATCTCAAGCGATATCGCGCTCCTTACCGGAAACACCGGCCCCGCCCGGCTTGTCCTCGACCGGTCCGACACGGTCATCATGCCATCCGACTTCAGCGGAACCGGCACGATCGAACAGATGGGGTCCGGACGGGTGATCCTGACGGGCGATTCCAGCGGCTTCCTGGGGGATATGAACCTTTCCGCCGGGGCACTAACCGTGAACGGCGCGCTCGGTGGGACGCTGCGTGCGATGGCCGGGACAAGCCTGTCCGGCTCCGGCACCGTGGGAACGCTCGCTCTGCGGCCCGGCGCCATGGTCGCTCCGGGCAATTCCATCGGCACCCTGACCGTCGCGGGAGATTACAGCCAATCCGCAGGCTCCACCTATGTCGTGGAGTTCGACCCGGCGACAGCGGCGTCGGACCGGATCGTCGTTTCGGGAACCGCGCTTCTGGAGGATGGCGCGCGTCTGGCGCCCACTCCCTACACGCCCGGTGGGTTGCGTGCGGGGACGCGATACACGATCCTGACCGCTCAGAACGGGGTCACCGGCACTTTCACCGTTGCGCCGACGCCGAATAGCTCTCTCTTCTACGGGCTGACACCCTCATATGACGCAAACAACGCCTATCTGACGGTCGCGCGCCTGCACAGCTTCGAAAGCGTGGGTTCGACCCCCAACCAGATGGCCGTCGGTGCCGCACTCGATGGCCTTCAGGAAGGCGCTGCGGCAACGCTGGGGCTGGCAGCGGCACCATCCGTCGAAGCCGCCAGGACGGTGCTGGACAGCCTCTCCGGCGAAGTGCACGCCGCCTCCGGTCACGCCGTTGCCCGAGCGGGCCTCAGCATGGCGTCGATCCTGCGCGATCACGGCCGGGCGCAGGCTGCCTCCTGCCTCGATGCGCAAGGCGCGCCCTCCTGCGTCGACGGCACACGGCCCTACCTTCAGGCACTGGGTACATGGACGCGCCTGGCGGGCGATGGCAACGCCGCCGGCCTCTCGGACACATCCACCGGCGTCGTCGTGGGCCTGGATCGCGCATTGCCTCAGGATTGGACCATCGGCTTCGCCCTGGCGCAGGATTCTGGCGGGGCTGCGCTGCGCGAAGGGCGTGGAAGCCTCGACACCGACAGCCTGGGCTTCGGCGTCTATGGTGCCAAGCGCCTCGGTCCAGTCACGGTGCGCGTCGGCGGCCTCGTCGCCCATGCGGACATCGATACGACGCGTATTGCCATGGCGGCCGAGCCCGAGACCCTGACGGCGCAGCGCGAGGCGCTGGCGATGCTCGGCTTTGCAGAGCTGCGCGCCCGCATGGCGCCAACCACTGGGTTCCTGGCCGACACGGTTATCGAGCCTTTCGCGGCCCTGACCGTGTCGCAGCTCCATCTTGGCGCTGCTTCCGAAAGCATCGGCTATGCCGCCCTGTCCGTCCGGGAATCGACGGATGAGCTCGCCGTGGCTGCGTTGGGCGCGGATGTCAGCCACAGGGTCCGGCTCGGCACCCTGCCGGTGGCGCTCGATCTGCGCCTCGCCCTCGAGCACCGCGTCGGCGACCGCACACCGGCGGCAATGGTGAGCTTTGCGGACGGGACGCCCTTTGCCGTTTCGTCGACAGAACAACCGCAGGACAGCGCCCTGTTCGGCCTGGCGGCGCGCACATCGCTTTCCGATGCGCTGTCCATCGGCCTGTCCTATGATGGGCGCTTTGGCGATGGCATGACCGAGCAATCCCTGCGCGGGGACCTCGCCTATCGCTTCTGACACACGGCCAAGGCCTTGGCATGAAGCTGCGCCCGCCCCACAATGAGCCCGGCCGCGCGCTGCCATGCGCCGGCCGGCCTTGGGAGAAGCGGCATGGACGAGGCCCGGATCGTCGGCTGGGGGCATACGCCCTTCGGCAAGTCGGAGCTGCCGGACACGATGGCCCTGATGGAGGCGGCGGTGCGTCCCGCGCTCGATCACGCGGGCATCGGCCCGGAGGATGTGGACGGCATTTTCGTCGGGGTCTTCAACAACGGCTTCTCGCGCCAGGATTTCCAGGCATCGCTCGTTGCCATGGGCGATGAGCGCCTCGCCCGCATTCCCGCGACGCGCTACGAGAATGCCTGCGCCACAGGGTCGGCCGCACTTCACGGGGCGATGGACTTCATCGCCGCGGGGCGCGGCCGGATCGCCCTCGTGGTCGGCGCGGAAAAGATGACGGCTACGCCCAATGCCGAGGTCGGAGATATCCTGCTCGGCGCAAGCTACCGGCAGGAGGAGGCTTCGGTTCGCGGGGGCTTCGCCGGATTGTTCGGCATGATCGCCGACAGCTACTTCCAGCGCTATGGCGACCACTCCGAGGACCTCGCCATGATCGCGGCCAAGAACCACGCCAACGGGGTCTCCAACCCCTATGCGCATATGCGGCGGGATGTCGGCCTCGCCTTCTGCAACATGGTCAGTGATCGCAACCCCATCGTCGCGGGTCCGCTGCGGCGGACGGACTGCTCGCTCGTCTCGGATGGCGCGGCCGCGCTGGTGTTGGCCGATGCGCAGACGGCATCCGCCCTGCGGCGGGCGGTGGCCGTGCGTGCCCGCGCCCAGGCGAATGATATACTGGCGCTGTCGCGGCGCGATATGCTGCAATTCGACGGCGCGCGGCGTGCCTGGGCGGCCGCACTGGAAACAGCGGGCCTTGGCCTCGGAGACCTGTCGTTCATTGAAACCCACGATTGTTTCACCATCGCGGAACTCATCGAATACGAGGCCATGGGCCTGGCCCCGCCGGGTCAGGGTGCGCGGGTCGTGCGGGACGGGACCACGCGCAAGGACGGCCGCCTGCCGGTGAACCCGTCGGGCGGGTTGAAGTCCAAGGGCCACCCGATCGGCGCGACCGGTGTTTCCATGCATGTCATGGCAGCCATGCAGCTCTGCGAGGAAGCCGGTGACATGCAGCTCCCCGGGGCACGCCTGGCCGGCGTCTTCAACATGGGTGGAGCGGCCGTTGCCAATTACTGCACGATCCTGGAGCGCGTTCGATAAAGCTGTGGGTGCGACCTGCCACCCCGCTCGGTGCTCTACCCCTAACGGCTGAATCCAGTGCGTCATTGGACGGGTTGGCGGATTTGCTTGTCCGGCTATCTCAGCCTCGTCACCCGAGGAGGCGCCGTGACTGACAGTCTCAGGACTGCGCAAGCCATTTCAGATAAGTTCAGTTGAAGACCTATTTCAAAAAGCCATTGACCGCCCCTCATTCTGGAAGGCGGGCCTGGGACAGGCCCGCCTTTTATCGTTGCGTGTTTTAGAGCGGGCTGTCCGGGCATCGCAGGAGGCTGCGACTTGTAGTAGCGTTCGCATGAGCTCTCTCTAGTGGGAATGCCGCGTGACCCAATCGACGTCGCCATCCACCTCCATGTGCCAGGTCCTCGTCGTCGGCGGTGGCCCCGTCGGCATGACGATGGCGTCCGAACTTGCGCGCTACGGGATCAGCGCGCGGATCGTCGACAAAGCCCCGGCACGGACCGACAAATCCAAGGCGCTCGTCCTGTGGAGCCGAACGCTGGAACTGCTCGACGATGGGCCGGGCGGCGCCGATGCCTTCATCTCGGCCGGGCTCGTCACCCGCACCATCCGCATCTTCAACGCGGCCGAGCCGATGGCCCGGCTCGATCTCGACAGTGTCGCCTCACCCTTCCCCTTTGCGCTCATGCTGCCCCAGTCGGAGACGGAGCGCCTGCTGGAGACGCGCCTCGCCGGCCAGGGCATCCGCGTGGAGCGCAATGTCGAAGTCACCGCCATCGATGGTTCGGCCGCTGGCGTCACGGCCGTTCTCAGCCATGCGGACGGATCGCAGGAAACGGTCCAGGCCGACTGGCTGATCGGTTGCGATGGCGCGCACAGCCTTGTCCGGCACAGTGTCGGGGCGCAGTTCGAAGGGGAGACCCTCGCAAGCGACTGGGTCCTCGGCGATGTCCATCTGACCGGCTACCGACACGGTTCGGACATCGAGGTCCATTGGCACCGCGAGGGCGTCCTCATCGTCTTTCCGATCGGGTCCGACCGGTTCCGCGTCATCGCGGACTGCCCCATGGCCGCGACCGCGCAGGCACCCGTGCCGGATATGGCAGAGATCCAGTCCCTGATCGACCGTCGCGGAGCGGCGGGGCTGACCGCGCACGACCCGGTCTGGCTCGCCGGCTTCCGCATCAACGACCGGAAAGTATCGGCCTATCGCCATGGCCGCATCTTCCTGGCGGGAGATGCCGCCCATATCCACAGCCCGGCCGGCGGCCAGGGCATGAATACGGGGATGCAGGACGCCATCAACCTGGCCTGGAAGCTCGCCATGGTGGCCCACGGGACAGGCGCAGACGCGCTTCTGGACAGCTACACGCCGGAGCGCAGCGCCGTCGGTGACAGGGTGCTGGCAGAAGCCGGCCGGCTGACCAAGGTCGCCACGCTGCGCAATCCGCTGGTGCAGGACATTCGCAACTGGGCCTTCCACACGATCCTGGGCTTTGCCGCCGCCCGCCACGCAGCGGCCAATACGGCCAGCGAGCTCGCGGTCCACTATCCGCACTCGCCGCTGAACGGTCCCACGGCACCGGGCGGCCTGAAAGCCGGCGACAGGGTGCCCCCTGTGCCGGGCAAGGCCTGCACGGACCGGCCGGTCTTCACCCTGTGCGCAGAGGCGGGGATCGCAACCGATATCATCGCCGCCCATCCGGACCTCGTGGCGACGGCGGCCTTGCCGCCGCTACCCGGCGCGGCGCTGTCGCTCGTCCGGCCCGACGGCTATCTTGCCGCGTCGGGGGATGATCCGGCCGTCGTCCTGCGCTATCTCGATGCCGTGCGCACCTTGGGGCGGGCAGGCTGATCGGGTCTGCGCCCGCCCTGCCCCGCGAGCCGAAGAGGTCCCCATGACGAACGTCCTGCACCATCAGCCCGCCGAGGCGCGTCCGCTTCCGCGGATCGCCGGCGTCGTGTCGGATCTCGATGGCGTGGTCTTTCGCGGTGACGTCGCCATCGATACGGCCGTCACGGCCTTCGCGGCGTGGGCCCGCCGCGGCATTCCCTATTGCTTCGTCACCAACAATTCGACCAGATCACCGCAATCGGTGGCGCAGAAGCTGAACGCGATGGGCGTCGCCGTCTATGCCGACCGCGTCATCACCAGCACCGACGCCGCGCTGCGCATCCTGCATGCGCGCTGGCCACAGGGCGGCACGGCCTATGTGATCGGCGCGCCCGCGCTGGCGCAGGCGGTCGAGGCTGCGGGCTTCGCGCCGGCGGACAGCGCGGCGGATTGCGTCGTGGTGGGGCTCGACCGAAGCTTCACCTATGACAAGCTCGACAAGGCCGCGCGCCTCGTGCGCGCGGGGGCCGTGCTCGTCGGCACCAACCCCGACCCCATGATCCCCTCGCCCTCCGGCTTCGACCCTGGCTGCGGCTCCATCCTGGCCGCCGTGGCCACGGCGGCGGGCGCCACGCCGATCATCGCGGGCAAGCCCGAGCGCCCGCTCATCGATGCGGCGATCGACCGCCTCGGCGTTCCGCGTGCCTCCATCGTCATGCTGGGCGATCAGGTCAGCACGGATATCGTGGCCGGGCAGCGGGCCGGCCTCTTCTCGATCCTGGTGCGCACCGGCGTTCCCGCCCCCGCCCATCCCGTCGCGGTGCCGGACCTGACCGTGGACGACTTGTCCGCGCTGCCGCAGGATTAGCCCGAATCCACATCGGATAACCCCGTGCCCGCCGATGGGCCCCACCGCGCAGCCGCGATGGGAGATTCTGTTGCCGATCCATCCCTGGAGCAACGGAACGCCCGACACGACTGGTAAACTTATGAATATTATCCTATAGAGGGAGCGGCCCGGCAGGGAGCTCAAACCTCCAAGCCGGGCCTGACCGCCAATGCTTCAACTTCAAAGGAACAAGCATCGATGGCTGTAAAAGCCTCTAACATATATCCATCATCATCCGCATCCGCTTCGTATCGATGCCGATGCGTTTCCGCTTGATAAAGCGCGGGGCCGGCACCCTCCCCGATGAGGATTTTGAGATCGGGGACGGAACGGCTCCGTCGATGATGGGCCGTTTCGGACCTGCGCCGGAACGTGTCGGCGATGACGCGTTCGTCGCCGCCCTGAACCATGTCGGAGAACCCGGCATGGATGAAGGGGTGCTGAAGGACGCCGGGCACCCGTGCCCGGGGTTGCAACCGCAAAGCGGCCGCCATGGCCGCATTTGGGGTCCCGACAGCGCACTGTATGGTTGAGGCGAGCGAGGGGGAAGGCCAGACAAGCTTTCAAGGCTCGCCCCCTCGGCTTCAGGGTCGAAGCCACGCCCCGTCAGTGCGGATTATGGCCTGCGCTCCGGTGCTGCGACGCAAGATGCGACACGGCACGCCACCGGCGCCGCAGGTTCGAGACATGCGGCTTGTCCAGTGGAACGTGTCAGGATGTTCCGTCCGGCGCGCCCTTATCCAGCCGCGGCAGGAGATCGCGCGTGACGATTTCAGGCGTCAGCGGGCCGGTCGCCTTCCAGAGGACGATCCCGTCCGGTGAGACGAGGTAGGTTTCCGGCACGCCATAGACACCCCAGTCGATGCTGGCGCGCCCATCCGTATCCAACCCAATGGCCTCATAGGGGTTGCCGAGTTCGCGCAGGAAGGCCTGTGCGTTGTCGACCTTGTCCTTGTAGTTGATGCCGACCAGGTCGAAGCGTTCGTCCCGCGCAAGTTGCATGAGCAAAGGGTGCTCCTGGCGGCAGGGCGCGCACCAGGAGGCGAAGACATTGACGAGGACCATCCGCCCCGTCCCGCCCTGCGGCAGGGACAGGCCGGGCGTGGGCGTTCCGTCGATCCGGGCCAGTCCGGCCAGCGGTGCGAGCGTGGTTGCGGGCGCCGCCCGTCCCTGCAGCGCCGATGGCAGGGCCTGCGGATCGCGGCCCGATTCCAGCGCCATCAGGAAGACTGCGCCGATGGCGATGAAGGCGACGAGCGGCAGGGCCGCAAGGCCGAGGCGGCGCCGCACGGAACGCGGGCGTTGCGGCTCCTGGCTCATGCTGCGTCCCGCTGCGGGCGGCTGCGGCCCGGGCGGCGCGCTTCGATGGCCTTGAGCCGCCTGTCGGCATCGCGCGCATCCCACCATGTCCAGGCCGCCAGGCTCAAAAGGACCAGGGCCGATACGGCATAGGCGGACAGGATATAGCCGGTATAGGCGCCACTCATCGTGTTTCCTCCGCCCCGGCGGCGGAGCGCCGGGCAAGGGCGCCGATGCGGCGGCGGCGGATCTCGGTCCGCATGGCCGTCAGATGCAGCGCGAAGAACAGAAGGGAGAAGCCGAGCGCCGACAGGAGCAGCGGCCAGAGATAGACCGCCGGCATGGCGGGCCCGTCCAGCCGCACCACGCTGGCGGGCTGGTGGAGCGTGTTCCACCAATCCACCGAGAATTTGATGATGGGAATATTCACGAAGCCGACCAGGACCAGGATGGCCGAGGGCTTGCCGGCTTTGCCGGGATCCTCGAAGGCGCGGGTTAGCGCGATCAGGCCGAGATACATGATAAACAGCACGAAGACGCTGGTCAGGCGTGCATCCCAGACCCACCAAGTGCCCCACATGGGCCGGCCCCAGATCGACCCCGTCACGAGGGCCAGCAGCGTGAAGGCCGCACCGATGGGTGCGGCCGCCTTGATCGACACTTCGGCAATCGGATGGCGCCAGACGAGAAGCCCCAGGGCCGACACCGCCATGACCGTCCAGACCATCATGGACAGCCAGGCAAAGGGAACATGGATGAACATCAGCCGCACCGTCGCACCCTGCTGGTAGTCCACCGGCGCGACAAGGCCCAGGCCCAGGCCGAGGGCGATGAAGGCCAGCGCCCCCCCATAGACGAAGGGCTGCACCCGCCCGGACAGTTGCAGGAATCGCGTGGGATTGGCCAGCGCGGAAAAGCGCGATTGGCGGACGGCGAGTTGGCTCATGCCCTCAATCTAGAAGGCCTCTTGTGTCTGCGCAAATCCGAAAAACGCCACATCGCCCGCAGGGCTCAGTCACCGGCGGCGCGCAGGGCAAAGGCTGCCGCCACGGGCCCGAGCACGCCGAAGAAGAGCGTCAGCGCGATCAGGATGAGGAACGGCGCGGTGAAGGGCGCCGGATCGCTGACCGCCCCGCTCGTTGCCGTCACCCCGAAGATGAGCACCGGAATGACGAGCGGCAGGACGAGCACCGAGACGAGCACCCCGCCGCGCGGCAGGGAAACGGCGACGGCGGCGCCCACCGCGCCGATCAGCACCAGCGCCGGAGAGCCGACGAGGAGCGTCGCCGTGACGGCCAGGAGCGCCGGCGGCTCCACCGCCAGGAACAGGCCGAGCACGGGCGCTGCGGCGACAAGCGGCAGGCAGGTGGCGCACCAGAGCGCCGCGCATTTGGCCAGCACGACCAGCGGCAGCGGCAGCGGCCCGACGAGGAGCCCCTCCAGCGTGCCGTCGTCGCGGTCGGCCTGGAACAGCCGGTCCAGGGACAGGAGCGTGGACAGGAGGGCGCCGATCCACAGGATGGCCGGGCCGATGCGCGACAGAAGGTTGAGGTCCGGCCCGATGCCGAAGGGCATGGTGACGACCAGCGCCAGAAAGAAGACGAGGCCCGTCGCAGCGCCGCCGCCCGACAGGGCCAGGCGCAGATCGCGCAGCATCAGCGTCACCATGACCAGGCCTCTGCTGAAGGATCGCCATCCATCGGGGCGGGCGGCGCGATGCGCAATTCCCGCGTGCCCGGCAGATCGAGCGGATGGTGGGTCGCGGCGATGACGATCCCGCCTTTAGCCAGATGGTCTGCCGCCAGGGCAGAGAAGCGCGCCTGCGCCGCGCCGTCGAGGGCGGTGAGCGGCTCGTCCAGGAGCCAGAGCGGCCGGTGACGGATCAGGAGTCGGCACAGCGCCCCACGCCGCTGCTGCCCGGCCGACAGGTAGGCGACGGGGATGTCCTCCAGCCCCTCGAGCTTGAAGGCGTCCACGGCCGCCTCGATGGCGTCCGGCCCGGCGCTCCGGGGCCCGAGATAGTCGTGCCAGAAGGTCAGGTTGGCCCGCAGCGTCGCCTGCGGCTTCAGGCCGTTGCGGTGGCCGAGATAGTGGCATGCCTCGGCAAGGGTGGCCGGCTCTCCGTCCGCGCCAGGGACGCCGGACAGACGCGCCATGCCCGCCAGCGGTGGCAGAAGCCCTGCGAGGCTGCGCAGGAAGGTCGACTTTCCGGCGCCGTTCGGTCCGGTGACGGCCAGCGCAGCGCCGCCCGGAACGTCAAGGTCGAGCGGCGGCGTCATGGCCCGTCCGCCGCGTCCGACGACCAGACCGGAGAGCGTGATGACGGTCATGAACCTCTCATATCGAACGCGGGACGCCCCTGTCTGTCCTGCTGCGCGCGCGATGTCCAGTCTCGCACAAAATTGCCCGGCGGAGGCGCAATCCCCTTTATAGCGATTACAAACTTGCCTATAAGGGCGGCAACCACACCAGCGACCGGCGTGGAAACATAGCGCCGATCTCATGCGGCCTGCCCCGGCAGGCGCGGAGGCGGACGAGCGGAAATGGTCGTACCCGCATTTCCAAACGCGCTCTTTCCGCGGGCGTGACTGGCGTTCGCCTTTCGGACATCACTTTGGTTCGAAGAGGAACGAGAGCCCGTGTCCCACCCCGATACATTCAAGAGCCGCCGCACGCTGACCGTGGATGGCAAGGACTATGTCTATTACGACCTGAAGGAAGCCGAGAAGAACGGGCTGGAGGGTGCATCGCGCCTCCCCTTCTCGATGAAGGTTCTCCTGGAGAACCTCCTGCGCAACGAAGACGACCGCACGGTCAAGGCGGACGACATCCGCGCCGTCGTCAAATGGCTGGACGACAAGGGCAAGGCCGGACACGAGATCGCCTATCGCCCGGCACGCGTCCTGATGCAGGATTTCACCGGCGTTCCGGCCGTGGTCGACCTGGCCGCCATGCGCGACGCGACCGAGAAGCTGGGCGCCGACGCCACGCGCATCAACCCGCTGGTTCCCGTGGACCTCGTCATCGACCATTCGGTCATGGTCGACTTCTTCGGCTCCAAGGAAGCGTTCGAAAAGAACGTGACCGTCGAGTATGACCGCAATGGCGAGCGCTACACCTTCCTGCGCTGGGGCTCCAAGGCGTTCAAGAACTTCCGCGTCGTGCCCCCCGGCACCGGCATCTGCCACCAGGTGAACCTCGAATACCTCTCGCAGACCGTCTGGACGCGTGAGGAAGACGGCGAGACCGTCGCCTATCCCGACACGCTGGTGGGCACCGATTCGCACACCACCATGGTCAACGGTCTGGCCGTGCTCGGCTGGGGCGTCGGCGGCATCGAGGCCGAGGCCGTCATGCTCGGCCAGCCCATTTCCATGCTGATTCCGGAAGTCATCGGCTTCCGCCTGACGGGCAAGCTGCCCGAAGGCACGACGGCGACCGACCTCGTCCTGACCGTGACGGAGATGCTGCGCAAGAAGGGCGTCGTCGGCAAGTTCGTCGAGTTCTTCGGCCCCGGCCTTTCCAGCCTGACCCTGGAAGACCAGGCGACCATCGCCAACATGGCGCCGGAATACGGCGCGACCTGCGGCTTCTTCCCGATCGACAAGGACACCATCGCCTATCTGAAGGCGACGGGCCGCGACGAGCACCGGATCAGCCTGGTCGAGGCCTATGCCAAGGCGCAGGGCATGTATTTCGGCGAAGGCCTGGCCGACCCGGTCTTCACCGACACGCTGGAGCTTTCGCTCGATACGGTCGTCCCCTCGCTGGCCGGCCCGAAGCGTCCGCAGGATCGCGTGGCGCTGACCGACGCCGCCCGCAAGTTCGACATTGCGCTGACGGAAATCCAGGGCGGCCGTAAGACCAGCCAGAAGCCGGAATCGGTGGGTGATTCCCGCTACATCGACGAAGGCGCGCTGCAATCCGGAGAAACGCCGAAGGCCGCGCGTCCGCGCCATGCGGTCGAGGGCGCCGATCATGGCATCTCGGACGGCGATGTTGTTATCGCCGCCATCACCTCCTGCACCAACACCTCCAACCCCAATGTTCTCGTCGCAGCCGGGCTTCTGGCCCGCAAGGCGCATGCGAAGGGGCTGACGGTGAAGCCCTGGGTCAAGACCTCGCTCGCCCCCGGCAGCCAGGTGGTGACCGAGTATCTGGAAAAGGCCGATCTGCAGAAGGATCTGGACGCGCTCGGCTTCAACCTCGTCGGCTATGGCTGCACGACCTGCATCGGCAATTCCGGCCCGCTTCCGGAGCCGATTTCCGACGCCATCAACAAGCACGACCTCGTCGCCTGCTCCGTCCTGTCGGGCAACCGCAACTTCGAGGGCCGCGTCAATCCGGACGTGCGCGCCAACTACCTGGCATCGCCGCCGCTCGTGGTCGCCTATGCGCTGGCCGGCTCGCTCTTCGTCGACCTGACGAACGATCCGCTCGGCCAGGACAAGGACGGCAACGACGTCTTCCTGCGCGATATCTGGCCGACCACCCAGGAGATCGCCGAGATCGTCCGCCGCACGGTGACGCGCGACCTGTTCGAGACGCGCTATTCCGACGTCTTCAAGGGCGACGAGCATTGGCAGAAGATCGACGTGTCGGGCGGCCTGACCTATGAGTGGGACGACCGTTCCACCTATGTCCAGAACCCGCCCTACTTCGAGGGCATGACCATGACGCCCAAGCCCGTGGAGGAAATCCGGGGCGCGCGCATCCTGGGCCTGTTCCTGGATTCGATCACGACCGACCACATCTCCCCCGCCGGTTCGATCAAGGCGTCGAGCCCGGCCGGCGAATATCTGGTCAGCTACCAGGTGCGTCCGGTGGACTTCAACTCCTATGGCGCGCGGCGCGGCAACCATCAGGTCATGATGCGCGGCACCTTCGCCAACATCCGCATCAAGAACCAGATGGTTCCGGGCGTGGAAGGCGGCGTGACGGTCCACTACCCGTCGGGCGAGCAGCTTCCGATCTACACGGCGGCCATGCGCTACAAGGAGGAGGGCGTTCCGCTGGTGATCTTCGCCAACAAGGAATACGGCACCGGCTCCTCGCGCGACTGGGCGGCCAAGGGCACGGTCCTTCTGGGCGTGCGCGCGGTGATTGCGCAGAGCTTCGAGCGCATCCACCGCTCGAACCTCGTCGGCATGGGCGTCGTTCCCTTCGTCTTCGCCAACGAGGGCGAAAGCTGGCAGACGCTCGGCCTGAAGGGCGACGAGAAGGTCACCATTGAGGGCCTCGCCGAGGTCAAGCCGCGCCAGACCATGGAGGCGACCATCGAGCGCGCGGACGGCAGCACCGTCACCGTGCAGCTCCTGTGCCGCATCGATACGCTGGACGAGCTGGAATACTACCGCAACGGTGGCATCCTGCATTACGTCCTGCGCCAGCTCGCCGCCTGAGCCCGCAAGCCATCCGCATGTTTCGAAGGGGCGGCTCCGGCCGCCCCTTTTGCCGTCCTGCCGCCACTCGCGTTTCTCACCCCGAAGTGACTGGTCGGTGTGACGGACGGCCACTAGTTTTCGGTCCATGAACGCAAGACCGATCCTGCACCAGTTGCGGCGCCTGCCGCTGGCGGGCCTCGCCGCCCTGGCGCTGACCGCTGCCCCTGCCCTTGCCGCGGAGCCGCATGCGACCTCGCGCGATTTCCGGGGCGTGGTGGAGCTGTTCACGAGCCAGGGCTGCTCGACATGTCCCCCGGCGGACGCGGTGCTGGCCGCGCTGTCCGACCGCGCCGACATCGTCGCCCTGACATTCAACGTCGATTACTGGGATTATATCGGCTGGAAGGACCAGCTCGCCACGCGCCAGAATACGGAGCGCCAGAAGGCCTATGCCAAGGCGTTCCGGACAAGCTCGGTCTATACGCCGCAGATCGTGGTGAATGGGGACGGCGATTTTGTCGGCACCCATCAGGCTGAGATCGCCGCCGCCCTCGACACACGGCCGCTCAACGCGGCGCCGGCCACGGCCGGCCTGATCGAAATGCAGGTCGAGGGGGACACGCTGATCGTTTCGGCCCATGTCGAGCGCCCCGACCGGGACAACCCGCCCGTACTCGCGCTCGCCATCTACCAGGACCGCATCGAGACGCCGGTCCTGAAGGGGGAGAATCGCGGCCACAACCTCGTCAACCGCCACGCCGTGCGCGACTTCCGGGTGCTCGGCTCGGTATCGCCCGGCAAACCGCTGCGCATCGAGCTTCCCATTTCCATGGTGACGGAAGGGCTCGGCGCGCGGATCGGCTGCGCCGCCATGCTGCAGAACGTCGACCATGGCGGCAAACCCGGCCGCATCCTGGCTGCAGCGCAGCTCGAGTTCGCCGCCGACTGAACAGCCCCGGTCGCATTTGCATCCGGCATCGATTGGTGAGACGATCGACCATCAGAGGCCGCCGGCCGACGAGAGGGAATGCATTTGGACGATCATACGCCTGACGTTCCGGGAACGCTCATCACCTTCCCCGCCGCCAATCCCCGCGCCACCCTGCCCATCATTTCCTTCGACCGGCATGAACTCGGCGCCATCCTGAGGGTCTATGGCCGCATGGTCGCCGCCGGTGAGTGGCGTGACTACGCCATCGACACGCTGCGCGACCGGGCCATCTTCTCCATCTTCCGCCGCAGTAGCGAAATGCCCCTGTTCCGCGTGGTCAAGGACCCCAAGCTCGCCCGCAAGCAGGGCGCCTACAGCGTGGTCGGCACCGGCGGCACCATCCTGAAACGCGGCCATGACCTCTCCACCGTCCTGAAGGTGTTCGACCCGGCGATGCGTTCGCTGGGTTAGAAGCGAGCTCGATTGCAGAGGCCTCTCGAACAGTCCCGAAGGTTGGATCGCCGCCGCTCGGAAGTTGCACACGCAGCCAGCCCCGGACCGCTGCGGACATGCGTAAGCATAAAGCCGTCAGCCAGGATTGTTTCACGCAGACCAAAGCCCGAAGCGGGGCAGTCGTGTTGCTCTCGTCGATCTTGTCGAACGACATTATCCTGCGGATGACAAGGAAGAGGGTTGCGTAATGGTCACGATCACAGCCGCCGAGTTGCAAAGCCATCTCGGGCACTACTGGAACTTGGCGTTGCGTGAGCCGGTCTTTATCACGCATCACGGCCGGGACAGCATCGTCCTCCTGTCAGCCGACGAGTATCAGCGCCTGAGGCGTTATGAACCACCGCAGGAACCTTCGGCCGAAAGAAAAAAGGAATTGAGCGAGCGGATGGAGACGCATCGCAAGACGATCGAGAAGCTTGCGCAATGATGACCCGAGCCCGCAAGGGCTACACCGAATGAGAAAGCCGTTATCCATGGACACAGCATCGAGATGGCCGGCGCTTCGTAGAGCTTGCGTGAAGCGAACGGGCGAAATCCGGGCAGCTGGCGGAAGGTCTGAACCCTGATGCGCCGAACCAGGATGGCGACGGCTGAGATTGTCCTTGCCGGCCGCGGCACCTGACGCTCGCGTTCTTCCGCTCGTTCGATAGCGGGCACAGGAGGGTCTACGATGCCGCAGTTCGCACCGCCTCGCAGAACCAGAGGCCTACGGAGCCGATGGTGATGTGAAACCCAACTCGAACCATCCTGCCGAAGCGATCGCCGGCAGGCCGCAGCGCTACCCTTTGAACAGGGTTCCCGGGTAGCGGGTCTCGTCGGGCAGGGAATGGCGGCCGTCGCCCAGGCGCATCTGCATGAGCACCGTGTCGACCCAGCGCCCGAACTTGAAGCCGGAGCCTTCGAAGGTGCCGATCATCGTGAAGCCGGCCCGCTCGTGCAGGCGGATCGAGGCCATGTTGTCCGCGCCGCCGATCACGGCGACCATCTGCCGGAAGCCGCGCTCCGAACACAGCTCCACCAGGCGTGTGAGAAGCGCGCGGCCGATGCCCTTACCCTGATGGTCGGGGTGGATGTAGATCGAATCCTCGACCGACCAGCGATAGGCGGGCCGTGTGCGGAACGGTCCGGCATAGGCATAGGCGACGGTTTCCCCGCTGCCCGACACGGCGACGATATAGGGGTATCCGTCCGTCTGCAGCGCGGCCATCCGGCTGGACATCTCCGCGGCGTCGGGCGGGGTCAGCTCGTAGGTCGCCGTGCCGTAGAGCACCGCATGCCGGTAGATATCGGTAATGGCCGCGATGTCGGCTGCCTGCGCATCGCGGAGGGTGAAGGCGCTCATGGAGCCACTCCAGAATGACGGATGTTCCCACGCGCTCTAGCGCGTGACGGCCGGAGCTGGCAACCGCCCGCGCATATGGAAAAGGGCGAGCCTTGCGGCCCGCCCTCCCCGAATGTGTGCTTGTCGTCCCGCTTATTCGCGGTTGCCGAAGAGCTGCAGCAGCATCATGAACATGTTGATGAAGTTCAGGTACAGGCTGAGCGCGCCCATGACGGCCTTGCGGCCACCGACCAGGGCATCGTCGCCTTCCCAATACATTTCCTTGATGCGCTGGGTGTCGTAGGCGGTCAGGCCTGCGAAGACCAGGACGCCGATCACCGAAATGGCGAAGCCGAGCGCGGACGAGGCCAGGAAGATGTTGACCACCAT
Source organism: Aureimonas frigidaquae (assembly GCF_001463905.1). Classification (GTDB taxonomy): domain Bacteria; phylum Pseudomonadota; class Alphaproteobacteria; order Rhizobiales; family Rhizobiaceae; genus Aureimonas; species Aureimonas frigidaquae. Next base: position 40,118 of record NZ_BBWR01000005.1, on the reverse strand, counting down.
GGCGATGACGACGCCGATGAGCCCCATGAACAGGAAGGAGCCCCAGCCGGAAATGTCACGCTTGGTCGTGTAGCCCCACAGCGACAGCGACGCGAAGGTCGCGGCGGTGATGAAGAAGACCTGTACGATGGATTCCTGCGTGAAGACCAGGAAGATGGTCGACAGCGACAGGCCCACCAGCGCGGCATAGGACCAGAAGGTCGCCTGCGCGGCGCCGACGCTCATCCGGTGCACCCGGAAGGACAGGAAGAAGACCAGCGCCAGCGGGGCGAGCATCAGCACCCAGCGCAGCGGCGAGGTGAAGACGGCGATGCCGAGCGGCGTCAGCCAGAGATCGGGGCGCACCTGTGCGCCGCCCTCGACGGGGGCGCCGCTGGTGGCCAGTGCGAAGAGTCCGTAAGCCGCCACGCCGGTAATGGCGAGGCCCAGAGCCATCAGGTTGTAAACCTTCAGCATGTAGGCGCGCAGGCCCACGTCGATCGTGGCGTCGGTGCGGCTACCGGCAGCGGGGACGCGGGCCCCGTAGTTCCGATAATCAGCCATGAGCTTGTCCAAATTCCTTTCTGCGTGTTCCGTCCGGTGTCGGCCCATGCGCTTGCGCATGGCCGAGGCGCCGCTGGCGGAACCCCCAGCAGTCCTGTGGAAGAATATGCGGAAGCTTGGCCTGTGTTACAAGGGCATGCACCGGCCTCAGGCCCGCCGGTCAGGCGCTTCGGCGATTAAATTCACGTTACTGAACCCTCTTAATCGGCCGGACCGGTGGAACTGTGTATCAGAGCGTGCGCAGCACCGGCGCTACCTTGCGGCCGAGAACCCGCCATGTCCCGGCCAGGCCGAAGCCGATGGTGAGGACGAGCGCGCCGACCAGCGTCACGACCGCAACCGTCCAGTCGAAACGGAAGGGGATCTGCATGATGGTCGCCACCACGAAGGATGCGGCCAGCGCGCCGGCTGCGATGGCAAAGCCTGCCGTGCCGAGCCCGAGCAGGAGATACTCCGTCGCATAGGCCTTGATCAGCGTGCCGCGTGTCGCGCCGAGGGTCTTGAGCACCACCGCGTCATGGACGCGCCCCCGGTTGCCCGCCGCGAGCGCACCGGACAGGACCAGGACCGATGCGAGCAGCGCCACCGCCGCAGCGGCCCGGATCGCCAGGGCGAGTTGCGCAATGAGCTGATTGACCGCGTCGAGCGCATCGCGCACGCGCACCGCCGTCACCGCCGGGAAATCACCGGCCAGGCCCCGCAGCACCGTTTGCTCCGCCTCCGGCGAATCCTGCGCCAGGCGCAGCGTCGCGAGCACCGAATGCGGTGCGCCGGCGAAGCTGTTGGGCGAAAAGACCATGACGAAGTTGATCGAAAGGCTCTGCCATTCGACCTGCCGCAGATTGGCGATGCGGGCCGTGACGTTGCGGCCCAGGACGTTGACGGTCACCGTATCGCCGAGCTTCAAACCGAGTTCGCCGGCCTCCTGCGCGGCGAAGGAGACGAGGTTCTCGCCCGCATAATCGGCGGGCCACCAGTCTCCCTCCACCAGGGTGGAGGATGGGGGGACCTCCTGCGCATAGGTGAGGCCCCGGTCGCCGCGCAGCACCCAGGCGCCCTCCGGCGGCACGGTGATGTCACGCACATTGGTGCCGTTCAACTCGACGATCCGCCCGCGCAGCATGGGCACGGCCTCGAGCGCGCCTTGCGGCGCCAGCGCGGCAATGCGCTGTGCGAAGGCGTCTTCCTCGGTCGACTGGATATCGAAGAAGAAGAAGTCGGGCGCCCTGCCGGCGATGTTGGTGCCGATCTCGGTGCGGATGTTCGTATCGATGACGGCGAGCGAGACGAGCAGCGTCAGGCCGAGCCCGAGCGACAGGACGACCGATGGCGTCAGCGCGCCGGGCCGATGGATGTTGCCGATGGCCAGCCGCAGTGGTGTGGAGCGCACGCGCGGCGCAGCGCGCGCCAGCCGCTGGATGCCGAGCGCGACGACCCGCAGGATCACGAAGGCAACCCCCGTGGCCAGGAGGAACACGCCGGCGATGCGCCGGTCGTCCGCCATCAGAAGGGCGATCCCTGCGATCACCAGCGCCAGCGCCACGGCGCCGCCGAGGAAGGGCCAGCGCATGCGCAATCCCGCGCCACCCGCATCACGGAACAGCGCCGCGGCGGTGACGTCACGCGTGCGCCCGAGCGGCAGGAGCGCAAAGGCGACGGCCGTCAGATAGCCGAAGACGGCGGCGGTCAGAAGCGCCAGCGGATAGACGGACGGCTCCGTGGCCACAGGTATGGCGGCCTCCAGGAACCGCGCCGCCACGAAGGGCGCCACGGCACCGAGCACGAGACCGAGCGCCACGCCGACGCTCGCCAGGATCAGGATCTGGATGAGATAGAGGGCGACGACGAAGTTGCCGCCGGCCCCCAGACTCTTGAAGGTGGCGATGACGTTGCGCTTGGCATCCAGATAGGCGTTGACCGCATTGGCAATGCCGACGCCCCCCACGATCAGCGCCGTCAGCCCGACCAGGGTCAGGAACTGGCTGAAGCGCTCGATGTTGCGCTGGAGTGCCGGGGCGGCGCGGTCGAAGGGCCGCACGCTCCAACCGGCTTCCGGATGCGCCGTGTCGGCGGCGCTCGTGACGGCTTCGACGGGCGTATCCGCCCCAAGCCGAAGCTTGTAGTCGAACTCGACGAGGCTGCCGGGCTGAACCAGGCCGGCGGCTTGCAGCGCGTCGAGACCGATCATCAGGCGGGGCGCAAAGACGAAGCCATCCGACAGTTGGTCGGGCTCACGCGTCAACTGCGCACGCAGCTCGAGCGTCGAGGTGCCGAGCTGAATTCGGTCGCCCGGCGCGATGCCGAGCCGGGTGAAGAGTTCCGGCGCTGCGACTGCGCCATAGACCCCATCCACGGGTGCGAGCAGTTCGGCAAGGGGGCGGTCCGCATCGGTTTCCACCGCCCCATACAGGGGATAGCTGCCATCGACGGCCTTCACCTCGGTGATGGATTGGTTGCTGGCATCGGGCAGGCGCGCCATGGAGCGCAGCGAGGCGCTTTCCGACACCGGACCGAAGGATTGCAGGAAGGTGCGCTCCGTCTCCGTCGCCTGGCGCTGGGGCAGGCTGAAGCGGACATCGCCGCCCAGGATGATGCGACCCTCGCGGGCGATGGCATCCGTCATCATCTGCGATACGGAATTGACCGCAGCAATGGAGGCGACACCGAGCGTCAGGCAGGCCAGGAAGATCACGAAGCCGGACAGGCCGCCGCGCATTTCCCGCAGGGCGAACCGCAGCGCCAGGCGCAGATTGCCCGGCCCCGGCCGTGCGGCGCGGATCGCTTTCGCACCCTCGGCGGCGCTGTCGGCCGCGCTCATGCGGGCACCCCGGCATCCAGGCCGGCGCTTTCCAGAATCCGCCCGTCGCGGACGGAAACCTGCCGGGCGCAACGGGCCGCCAGGGACGAATCATGGGTGACGAGGACCATCGTCATATGACGGCGGCGCACCTCGTCGAAGAGCAGATCGGCGACGCGCGCGCCGGTGTCCGAATCCAGATTGCCCGTCGGCTCGTCGGCGATCAGGATGGCCGGCTCGGGCGCCAGGGCCCGCGCCAGCGCAACCCTCTGCTGCTCGCCGCCGGACAGGGCGCCGGGATAATGGTTCACCCGGTCCTTCAGGCCGACGGCGGCCAGTTCCCGTGCGGCGCGGCCGAAGGCGTCGGCATGGCCGGCGAGTTCCAGGGGCACGGCGACGTTTTCGAGCGCCGTCATGTTGGGAATGAGATGGAAGGACTGGAAGACGATGCCGATATTGCGGCCGCGAAACGCGGCGAGCTGGTCCTCGCTCAGGCCTTCCAGCGACTGCCCCGCCACCTCGACCAGGCCGCTATCGGCCCGCTCCAGCCCGGCCAGGACCATGAGGAGCGTCGACTTGCCCGACCCGGAAGGGCCGAGGATGCCGACCGACTCCCCCCGGGCGACGGAGAGGTCCATGCCCTTGAGCACGTGCACGGCTCCATGGCCGGCGCCGAGCGTGAGCTGGACGTTTCGCAGGCGGATCGCGGTATCAGCCAAGGAATACCCTTCCTATATGAGGGGGGAGAAGAGCCCGCGCCGCACGAGCGCTGGACCGCAAATGGAAATCGAATGCGGCAAATTCACTCCCCCTTGGCCGTTGCGGCGGCAGTTTTTGCACTGATCACGCAAATTTTTGTGCCGACCGCCGGCTGGGCGCAGACGCCGACGACCCAGATCGTCGCCTTCGGCGACAGCCTCTCGGCCGGCTACGGGCTGGGACCGGGCGAAGCCTTCCCGGACCAGTTGGAAGCCGCCCTCGCGGCCAAGGGCTACGCCGTATCCGTAGCCAATGCCGGCGTGTCGGGCGATACCACGACCGGCGGCCTGGCGCGGCTCGACTGGTCGGTGCCGGAAGCGAGCGATCTGGTGATCGTCGAGCTCGGGGCCAATGACGCCCTGCGCGGCATCGATCCGGCGCTGACGCGCCGCAACCTGACGGCCATCGTGGAACGGCTCAAGAGCCGAAGCGGCACGACCGTTCTTCTGACGGGCATGATCGCCCCGCCCAACATGGGACCAGCCTTTGCTGAAAGCTACAATCCGATCTTCCCGGAGATTGCGCGCGAACAGGGCGTGGCCTTCTACCCCTTCTTCCTGGACGGCGTCGCCGGCGTCACGCGCCTGAACCAGGCCGATTACATGCACCCGACGAAAGAGGGAATCGCCGAGATCGTGCAGCGCATGCTGCCGCAGGTGGAGGAGGTTCTGGCGGGGATGGGCGTCCGGCCGGGCGGCGCGCAATAGGCCATGCGGCCGGCCGTCCCGCGACAGTCGGGGGAAATTGCATCCCGCCCCCCATCTTCGCACTTGCAGCGCGGCGCGGGGGATGATTCCCTGCCAACCGTGCGAGACATGCTCGAAGCGGAAGGAACAACTTCATGCCGCGACTGTTCACAGCCATCGAGATCCCGCGGGACGCGGCTCTCACTCTTTCCTTCCTGAGGGGCGGCCTCCCCTCCGCGCGCTGGATCGACGCGGAGAACTATCATCTCACCCTGCGCTTCATCGGCGATGTGGATTTTCGCACTGCCGACGAGGTGGTGGCCGCGCTCGACCGCATCGAGCGCCCCGGCTTCGAGCTGACGCTGCGCGGCGTGGACGCCTTCGGCTCGCGCAAGCCGCATTCGGTCTATGCGGGCATCGTCCCCTCGCCGCAGCTCGAGCTTCTCCAGGCCGATATCGACCGGGCCTGCCGGCGCGCTGGCCTGCCGGCCGATCCGCGCCGCTTCGTACCGCATGTCACGCTGGCGCGGTTGCGGCAACCGAAGTCGGAAGAGGTGGCCCATTACCTGTCCGGGCGCGGCAACTACCGCAGCCCGACCTTCCGGGTGGGCCGCTTCGTCCTCTATTCCTCGCGCGATTCGGTCGGCGGCGGCCCCTATGTGCTCGAGGAAGCCTTCCCGCTGGCCGAGGCGACGCGCAATGGCAGGGCCGAGGCTGGAGTCGCCCTATCGGCCTGACGGGGCCGGTGCCGGGCCACGTGGCCGTCTCGCACGATGTGCCGTCCGGCGCCTCCTTTGCCGCAGCCTCTTGGCCAGGCCCGAGCTGCACCCTATCTCTTGGCGCATGACGCGCTTGTCTCTTCCCCGCATGCCGCTCGGGCGGCAGACGATCGACCGGATCCTTCAGCCGGCGGACCCCCAAGGCCAGGAGGGGCAACGCAAACGCGTTCGCCGTTCCTTCCTCGACACGTTCCGCCGTGCGGCGGGGGCGGTTCCCTTCACGCAGGATCTGCTCGCCTCCTATTATTGCGCGCTCGACCCCAGGACGCCCGTGGCATCACGCGGCATCCTCCTGGCGGCGCTGGCCTATTTCGTGCTGCCGACCGACATCATTCCCGATTTCGCACCGCTGATCGGCTTTACCGACGATGCCGCCGTGCTGATGGCCGCCATCGCCGCCGTGCGCGCCAACATCGCGCCACGCCATTACAGCCGGGCCAGGCGTTTCCTGAAGCGCGACACCACCACCGACGGCGTGTGACGCCGCGCTGGCGGACACGTCTTTGCGAGCCCACATTTTGGACATGGTCTTGCCGCCATCTTTTGGCTGCTGCGTGAACGCGCGCTGCGAACGGGCCGCAGGTCATGGACCGGCGTTTACGGTCCATAAAGTCTCTTCGCAGTAATTTCCGGGCAGATCGCGGCGTGACGCATCACCGCGCGTTTCGCGTGAGCCATCGAATTTTTAATTTGCGGGGAACCATGTCCTTTACGAAAGTCCTGACGGCAACAGCCCTTGTCGTCCTTTCCACCGCCGCCGCCTTCGCCCAGACGCCGACCCGCCTGAACCAGTTCAATGACTGGGGCACCTATTCCTACACCACGGGCGGCAATAAGGTCTGCTACGCACTCTCCGCCCCGAAGACGAAGGAACCCGCCAGCGTCAACCATGGCGATATCTTCTTCCTGGTCTCCCAAAAGCCGGGACAGAACCGCGCCTACGAGCCGCAGGTCGTGATGGGCTACCCCATGCGCGAGGGCTCCAAGGTGACGGTGACGGTCGACGGCCGCAAGTTCACCCTCTTCACGCGTGGCGAATCGGCCTGGGTCGAGAAGCCGGCCGAGGAGCCGCAGCTCGTCGCCGCCATGCGGAACGGCAAGGCCATGCAGGTGGACGCCACCTCGGCCCGCGGCACCGCCACCAAATATTCCTACTCGCTGGCCGGCATCACGGCAGCGATCAACTCCATCGGCGAGTGCCGCTGACGCGCCCAGGCGCCATGGACCAACAGTGCGGGGCCGGCTGCAACTGCCCGCCCCGCAACAGATTTTCCGCGCGCACCTTGCGATTTGCGCGCAAAACGCGCATGTGTTCCCCCATTCGACCATAGACGATGATGGAAGTGGCGCGGCCGGACTCGTTCGCCGCCTGCCGGGAACGAGCTTATGAGCGTATCGATCGACCTGACCGGAGCCGAGCGGCCCGGCAATGCCAGCCCGGCCGCCGTGCAGGACCGGACATCGCTGCTCGGCCTGTCGCGCGATGCGCTGGGTGCGCGCCTGCGCGATATCGGCGTGCCCGACAAGCAGGTTCGCATGCGCGTCGGCCAGCTCTGGCACTGGCTCTATGTGCGCGGCGTCACCGATTTTTCGGTCATGGCCAATGTCTCGCGCGATCTGCGCACGGCGCTGGCCGAGCGGCATGAGATCGCCCGGCCGGAGATCGTCGAGGAGCAGATCTCCGTCGACGGGACCCGCAAGTGGCTGTTCCGCTTCCCGGCCCGCGGCGCCGGCCGCCCGGTGGAGATCGAAACCGTCTACATTCCCGAGGAAGGGCGCGGCACGCTGTGCGTGTCCTCACAGGTCGGCTGCACGCTGACCTGCACCTTCTGCCACACCGGCACGCAGCGCCTGGTGCGCAACCTCACCGAGGGTGAGATCGTGGGCCAGATCCTGACGGCCCGTGAGCGGCTGGGCGATCTTCCCCATGCCGATACGCCCATCGGCGCCATCGTGCCCAACGAGGGCCGCCTCGTCTCCAACATCGTCATGATGGGCATGGGCGAGCCGCTCTACAATTTCGACAACGTCAAGGAAGCGCTGGCTGTCGCCTCCGACGGTGACGGGCTGGCCCTGTCCAGGCGGCGCATCACCCTGTCCACATCCGGCGTCGTCCCGATGATCCCGCGGACCGGCGAGGAAATGGGCGTCATGCTCGCCATTTCGCTGCACGCCGTCCGGGACGAGCTGCGCGACGTGCTGGTGCCGATCAATAAGAAGTACCCGCTGGAAGAGCTGCTGGCGGCCTGCCGCGCCTATCCGGGCCTGTCCAACGCGCGACGCATCACCTTCGAATATGTGATGCTGAAGGGCGTCAACGACAGCCTGGCCGATGCGCGCGAACTGGTCCGGCTCCTGAAGGGCATTCCGGCCAAGATCAACCTGATCCCCTTCAATCCCTGGCCCGGCACGGATTACGAATGCTCCGACTGGGACCAGATCGAGCGCTTCGCCGATCTGGTGAACGATGCCGGCTATGCCTCCCCCATCCGCACGCCGCGCGGCCGTGACATCTTCGCCGCCTGCGGGCAGCTCAAGTCGGAATCGGAACGGATGAAAAAGGCCGACCGGCTGGCCCTGGCGGCGGCCGTGGCCGGCTGACGCTGACAGGATGCGCACGGTTTTCCGCTTTCTGTTCGGCATTCCGATCGGCTTCATCCTGGCTTGTTTCGCGGCCGCCTTCCCGCTGGTCTGGCCCTTCGTGCCCTTCTCCCTGGCCTCGCTGGAGCAGGATCCTGTGCAGATCGTGGAGCTGGCTGTCCTGTTTCTTGCCCAATCCGCGCAGGTCGGCTCGACCGCGCTCCTGCCCTGGGCGCTCTTCATGGTTGTGACGGAAATCCTCGGCTGGTCGTCGCTGCTTCTCCATGCGGCGGCGGGGCTGATCGGCGGTTTCGTCGTCACCCGTCTGGCCTATGGCGGCATGGAACCGCCCATGAGCATCCAGACGGCCATCCTCCTGTCCGGCCTCGCCTTCGCCCTTATCTATTGGATCGTGGCCGGCCACGGCGCCGGCCGCTGGCGCCGCAGGACGGGCGCACCGGACCGGGTCGAAAGCTAGGCGCGCCGGCTGTCACGCGCCGTTTCGAACGACCCAGTATGTTTGTGTACGGGGATCCCGGTCCAGGAAGCCGCGCTCATACAGTTCCCTGCGCAGAAGGGCCCAATCCTGAAACGTATGATACTGCTGGAGGAGGATGTTGACCTCCTTCTCTGTGTAAATCCTGTCAGCATCGAACTTTTCACAGAGATAAGACAGCACCTTGACGCGGTACTTCTCCTTTCGAGGCCAGGCATCGACCTTCCCCGCTTCGTTGATCCAATGTCGAGTCAAAATGCAACCTCAAGTTGTAACGCCGGTTATACGCCATCGATTCTACCATGACATGCTCTATACCTGGAGGCCGACGGTCTATCGCGCCGTGCCTCACCACTGGCAAGATGCCGCCTGACAGGCTCGAACTCAGCGATGCGAGGCACTTCGTCCGTCGGGTCGTGGACCGCAGAACCGAGCGGACCTTGCCAACGCCCGCCCGGACCCGATCTAGAGTCGATGCTCACGGTTCATCATCTCGACAATTCCCGCTCGCAGCGCATTCTCTGGCTTCTGGAGGAGCTGCAGCTGCCCTATGAGGTCCGGGCTTACAAGCGCGGCAGCGACAGGCTGGCGCCGCCCGAGCTCAAGTCGGTCCACCCGCTCGGCAGGGCGCCCGTCCTAACGGAGGGTGCGACGACCCTGGCGGAAACCGGGGCGATCGTGGATTACATCCTGGAAACGCATGCGCGCGGGCGGCTCATGCCCGTGCAGGACAGTCCCGATTACTGGACCTGCCGGCACTTCCTGCACTACGCGGAAGGCTCGGCCATGCCGCCGCTGTTCCTCGGCCTCGTCCTGTCGGTCATCGCCGAACGCACGCCGGCTCTGGTGCGGCCCGTCATCCGCACCGCGATGGACAAGGCGAACGAGGCCTTCGTCGCGCCGCAGACGCAGGCACATGTCGATTACTGGGAGGCGAGCCTGAAGACGACCGGCTGGTTCGCCGGCCCCGCCTTCAGCGTGGCCGATGTGATGATGAGCTTCCCCATCGAGGCCGCGAGCGCCCGGCTGAACTTCAGCGCCCGGCCGCTCCTGCGGGATTTCCTGGCGCGGATCCATGCGCGGCCGGCCTACCGTGCGGCGCTGGAGCGCGGCGGCCCCTATGCCTATGCGTCGTGACGGGCCGCCTCAGACCCGCGCGAGCATGAGCTTGATGGCAAAGGCGGAAAAGACCGACGCGAAGACCCAGTCGAGCGCGCGGGTCGCCTTGGGGCTCTGACGGATCAAAGCCGTGGCCTGCTCGGCCATCAGGATGATCACGGCACCGACCGCCACGCCCACGACCACGAAAAGCGCGCCGAGAAAGGCCAGCTTGCCGGCGGCGTTCGGATCGCTCGCGGCCACGAATTGCGGCAGGAATGTCAGGAAGAAGAGGATGATCTTCGGGTTCAGGAGATTGACCGCAAAACCGGCGCGCCAGTTGTGCCAGAAGCCCAGCGGCCGGCTCTTGCGCTCGTCCACCGACAGGGCCGATCCGTGGCGCACCGCCTGCACCGCAAGATAGACGAGATAGGCGACGCCGGCGAGCTTGAGCACGGTGAAGGCTTGCGGCGATGCCGCCAGAAGGGCCGCCAGGCCCAGCGCCACCAGGGTCGTATGGACGACGATGCCGCTGACCGCACCGAGCATGGAGGCAAAGCCAGCCAGACGCCCCTGCGCCACCGTGCGTGACAGGAACAGCATCATGTCCGGCCCCGGCGTGATCGCCAGGACGAAAGACGCCAGCGCAAAGGAGGCGAGCGCTGCAGTATCGGGAAGGAAGGTCATGCGGCGCGCGCTCCAAAAACTGGCACGGCGGCGCTTGTACCCCGACCGATCGCGTCTTTGAAGAGGCCGGGCGCTGGGGCGCGCCACGCGTTCGAACTTTTCAGCGCTGCCCTCTTCCTGTAGAGCCCCTGTCACGATAACGCCAGGCTGCCGGCAGGCGGGAGCGGACGGCTCCCCGCGACCACGGCCGGAGACGCAAGGGAAAGTGAGCAGAATGGCCGCGCATCGCGACGTCAAGAAGGTCGTACTCGCCTATTCGGGCGGACTGGACACATCCATCATCCTGAAATGGCTGCAGACCGAATATGGCGCGGAGGTCGTCACCTTCACGGCCGATCTCGGCCAGGGCGAGGAACTGGAGCCGGCCCGCAAGAAGGCCGAGCTGCTCGGCATCAAGGACATCCGGATCGAGGATGTGCGCGAAGAGTTCGTGCGCGACTTCGTCTTCCCCATGTTCCGCGCCAATGCGCTTTATGAGGGAACCTACCTCCTCGGCACGTCGATCGCCCGGCCGCTCATCGCCAAGCATCTGGTCGAGATCGCCCGGGAAACCGGCGCGGACGCCATCGCCCACGGCGCCACTGGCAAGGGGAACGATCAGGTGCGCTTCGAGCTGGCCGCCTATGCGCTGAACCCGGACATCAAGGTCATCGCGCCCTGGCGCGAATGGGAGCTGAAGTCCCGCACCCATCTGATCGACTTTGCCGAACAGCACCAGATCCCGGTGCCCAAGGACAAGCGCGGAGAGGCGCCCTTCTCGGTCGATGCCAACCTTCTGCACTCCTCGTCCGAGGGCAAGGTCCTGGAAGATCCGAACGAGGAGCCGCCGGCCTATGTCTTCCAGCGCACGGTCAGCCCCGAGGAAGCGCCCGACCGGGCGACCATCGTGCGGATCGGCTTCAACCGCGGCGACGCCGTTTCCATCGACGGCGCTGCGCTGCCCCCGCACGAGATCCTGGCGCGGCTGAACGATCTGGGCCGCGACAATGGCATCGGCCGCCTGGACCTCGTCGAGAACCGCTTCGTGGGCATGAAGTCGCGCGGCATTTACGAGACGCCCGGCGGCACGATCCTGATCCATGCGCACCGCGCGATGGAAAGCCTGACGCTGGACCGCGGCGCGGCGCATCTGAAGGATGAGCTGATGCCGCGTTACGCGGAGCTCATCTATAACGGCTTCTGGTTCTCGCCCGAGCGTGAGATGCTCCAGGCGCTGATCGACAAAAGCCAGGAGCATGTCGAGGGCACGGTCACGCTGAAGCTCTATAAGGGCAATGTCATCGTCATCGGCCGCGAAAGCGCAAAATCGCTCTATTCCGACGCGCTCGTCACCTTCGAGGACGATCACGGCGCCTATGACCAGAAGGACGCCGCCGGCTTCATCCGGCTGAACGCCCTGCGCCTGCGCACGCTCGCCAAGCGCGACGCGCGCTGAAGCGCTTCGCATCATGACGCCACCCTTCGCCACGGCGCGCAGGGTGGCGGCCACGGCGCGTCTTCACATCGGCCGGCACAATCACCAGATGGTGTCGTAACGTTGTGAAGGTATCCTTATGGCCATTCCCTATTCCGTCCTCGACCTGTCCCCCATCCCCGAAGGCGGGACAGCTGCTGATGCGCTGGCGCGGTCGGCAGGCCTTGCACGCCACGCCGAGGCGCTGGGCTACAACCGGTTCTGGCTGGCCGAGCACCACAACATGCCCGGCATCGCCAGCGCCGCCACGGCGGTGGTGATCGGCCATGTCGCGGCAGCCACACGGACGATCCGTGTCGGCGCCGGCGGCATCATGCTCCCCAACCACGCGCCGCTCGTCATCGCCGAACAGTTCGGCACGCTGGCGACCCTGTTCCCGGGCCGGATCGACCTTGGCCTGGGCCGCGCCCCCGGCACCGACATGATGACCGCCCGCGCGCTCCGCCGGAACCTCGAATCCACCGACAACTTCCCGCAGGATGTGGTGGAGCTCATGCATTACTTTTCCCCGGCCGATCCCGGCCAGCGGCTCGCCGCCATTCCGGGCGAGGGCACGCGCGTGCCCGTATGGATCCTCGGATCCAGCCTCTATGGCGCGCAGCTCGCCGCCCATCTCGGCCTGCCCTATGCCTTCGCATCGCATTTCGCGCCGGCGGCGCTGGACGATGCGGTCGAGGTGTACCGCCAGACCTTCCGTCCCTCGGCCGAGCTTGCCGCGCCCTATTTCATGCTGGCGGTCAATCTCTTTGCCGCGCAGAGCGATGCAGAGGGCGCGCGGCTCAAATCCTCCATGCAGCTTGCCTTCGCGCAACTGCGCTCGGGCAAGCCCGGAAAGCTTCCTCGTCCGGTCGACGATATCGACGCTGCGCTCGACCCTGCCGCCCGCGCCATGGTCGACGACGCGCTGGCCGTCTCTGCCACGGGCGCGCCGGAGACGGTCGAGCGCGAGCTCTCGGCCCTGATCGCCCGCTACAAGCCGGACGAGGTCATGCTGAACGGCCAGATCCACGACGAGGCCGCGCGGCGCGACAGCTTCCGCCTCGGTGCCGAGGTCATGCAGCGGATCAATGGGGAGCGCGCTGCGGCGTGAGCGGGCCCCGCGGTAGCGCCAGATAGGCCAGGATGGCGATCAGCGCCAGCGTCGGGACGATGATGCGCAGGGCCAGGACCGGATCGGGAATGGCTGCCGCGGCAAGACCGCCGACCAGTCCCGCGCCCATCTGCATGAAACCCATCATCGCGGCGGCCGAGCCTGCCATCTGCGGAAACGGCGCCAGGGCCATGGTGGTCATGGCGGGCATGGCGCAGCCGATGCCGAAAGCATAGAGTCCGATCGGCGCCATCACCTCCAGATAGGCTGGCGCGCGCAGACCGAGCACCACGATCAGGAGAATGCCGCCAAGCCCGATCATCGCCAGCCCCGGCGCCACCAGGCGGCGCGCCGGCACCCAGCGCATGCCGATGCGCGCGCTCGTGCTGCCGAGGAAGAACATGCCCGATTGCGCCAGCATGCCGAGGCCGAACTGTTGGGGCGTCAGCCCGGCGCGGTCGATGAGCACGAAGGGCAAAATGGTCGCCCAGCTGTAAAGCGCGCCGATCGAGCCGCCGAGCACCAGGCAACAGCAGACTAAGATGCGGCTGCGCAGCAGCAGCCCATAGGCGGCCATGATGGCGCGCGGCTGCAGGAGCGCGGCGTCCGGCTCCGTCGTCTCCCGCATGGCGGCAAGGACGATACCGATGACGGCCAGCCCGAAGAACAGCATCAGCACGAAGATCGCATGCCAGCCGGCGAGGCCCAGCGTGAAGCCGCCGATGGTCGGCGCGACGGCCGGACCGAGCGCCAGGATCATGCCGATCGTGCTCATGATCCGGGAGGATGTCTCGCCCGTGAACTGATCGCGGACGATGGCGCGCGCCGTGGCCACCCCGACCGAGGCGCCGACCCCCTGCAGAAGCCGCGCCGCCAGGAGCCAGCCGATGGTCGGGGCCAGCACCGCGGCCAGGGCGCCGACCATGTAGAGCGCCATGAACAGGACCGTGGTGCGGCGGCGTCCCAGCGCGTCCGACATGGGGCCGCAGACGAGTTGCGTGATGGCAAATCCGGCGAAGTAGAGGGTGAGCGTCAGATTGACGAGCGCGGGGCTCGTGTCGAAGGCGCGGGCAAGGTCCGGCATGGCGGGGGTGTAGAGCGCCATGGAGATGGGGCCGATCGCGACGAGCATGCCGCCAATGGCGCTGGTGCGCCGCTCCGACATGCGGCGCGTCATGACATCACAGGACGGGCCGGCCCGTCAGCTCTTCCGCCGTCAGCGGCTCCATGCTGCCCAGAAGCTCGGGATCGCTGGTCAGGTTGGAGCGCAGCGCCATGAGCACCTTCACGCAGACGCGCATATCGTCCGGATCGAGGCCGCGTGTCGCCTCGTCGTAGACGCGCTGGAATGTCGGCGCGATCTCGCGCATCAGCTTCACCGCGCTTTCGGTCGGGTGGATGATCTTGGCGCGCCGGTCCGTGCGGTCGACCTCGCGGCGGATGAGCTGGCGCGCTTCCAGCCGGTCCAGATAGGCCGACAGCGTCATCGGCTCGATCCCCATCCGCTCGGCAAGGATGGCCTGGCGCGATCCGCTGTAGCGCATGGCATGGCCCAATGTGCGCACCTCGCCCGGGGTCAGCCCATGGCCGTTCTCCGCCACTGCCCGCTCGAACGCCTGGCGGTACAGCCGCGCATCATCGGCAAGGAGAAAACCCAGGGTATTGCCAGAAGTATATTCCGTCACGTGCATCCCTTCACGCTTGCCGCGGCGCCCAAGCCTTTCCAGCCTTTTTCGCTTACGGCATTTCATCTATCCATGACAATTCCTAACTGTCGGCAAAACAATCCGCATCGGGGCGAGTCGCCGATGCGGCACAGCTTCGCCTGCCCGATACCCTTCTCGAAGGAACTGATACGCTCATGAACGGAACCGATACGGTCTTTCATCCTGCGCTCTTCGATTTCGACGCGCCGCACGGGCTTCCGGACTTCGCGCGGCTCACACCGGACCTGTTCCGCCCCGCCTTCGAGGCCGCCATGGCGCAGCATCGGGCCGAGATCGACGCCATTGCCGGCCAGGCCTCCCCGCCCGACTTCATGAACACGATCGCCGCCATGGAGCGCTCGGGTGGATTGCTGCGGCGGGTGGCGGCCACCTTCTACGCGCTGGCCGGCGCCGATACGAACGATGCGCTGCAGGCCGTGGAGCGCGCCGTCTCGCCCGAACTGTCACGCCACAATTCCGCGATCTCGCTCAACGCCGCCCTGTTCGACCGGATCGACAGGCTTTATGCGGAACGCCAGTCGCTCGGGCTCGACGCGGAAGCGCTGCGTCTTCTGGAACGGACCCATCTCGGCTTCGTGCGCAGCGGCGCGCGGCTGGAGGGTGCGGCGCGCGATCGCCTGTCGGAGCTGAACGCCCGCCTGTCGGAACTCGGCACGGCCTTCGCCCAGAACGTCCTGGCCGACGAGCGGTCCTTTGCCCTCCCCGTCGATGCCGACGTGCTGGCACAGGTGCCGGACTGGTTGTCGGGCGCCATGCGCGACGCCGCCGCCGAACGCGGGCTGGAGGGCGGTGTGGTGACCCTGTCGCGCTCCATCATCGTCCCCTTCCTCACCTATTGCCCGGACGCGGCCCTGCGTGAGGCGGCCTATGCCGCCTGGATCTTGCGCGGGGAGCATGAGGGCCCGCACGACAACCGGCCGATCATCGCCGAAATGCTTGGCCTGCGCGCACAGAAGGCACAGCTCCTCGGCTATGAGAGCTTTGCGGCCTACAAGCTGGCGGACACGATGGCTCAGACGCCGCAGGCCGTCCGCACCCTTCTGACGGAGGTCTGGCACAAGGCGCGCGAGCGCGCCCTGCAGGATGCGGAGCGCCTGTCATCGCTCGCCGCCGGACAGGGCGGCAACGCGCCGCTGGCAGCGGCCGACTGGCGGTACTGGGCCGAACGGCGGCGCCAGTCCGAATACGCCTTCGACGAAGGTGCGCTCAAGCCCTACTTCCAGCTCGAACGCATGATCGAGGCTGCCTTCGATGTGGCGGGCCGCCTGTTCGGCCTGTGCTTCCGCCCGCTGCCGGATGCCCGCGCCTGGCATAAGGATGCGCGGGTCTTTGCCGTCGAGCGCGCGGATGGAACGCCGGTCGGCCTGTTCATCGGCGATTATTTCAGCCGCCCATCCAAGCGCTCGGGCGCCTGGATGAGCAGCCTGCGCTCGCAGGACAAGCTCGATGGCGGCCACCTGCCGATCATCTACAATATCTGCAACTTCGCCAAGCCGGCCGAGGGCACGCCCGCACTCCTGTCCATCGACGATGCACGCACGCTGTTCCACGAGTTCGGCCATGCGCTGCACGGGCTCCTGTCGGATGTGACATGGCCGTCCCTGTCGGGAACGGCCGTCTCACGCGATTTCGTCGAGCTGCCCTCGCAGCTCTACGAGCACTGGCTGACCGTGCCGCAGATCCTGGAGCGTCATGCGCGCCATGTGGACACCGGAGCCCCGCTTCCGACCGCTTTGCTGGATGCGATGAACGCCACGCGCAACGTGGATGCGGGCTTCGACACGGTCGAATTCACCGCCTCGGCCCTGGTCGACCTGGCGCTGCACGACCGCCCCGATGCGCCGGCCGACCCCATCGCGGAAGAGGCGGAGCTTCTGCGTGGCCTCGGCATGCCGGAGGCGATCAACATGCGCCACCGCTCGCCGCATTTTGCGCATGTCTTCTCGGGCGACGGCTATTCGGCCGGCTACTATTCCTACATGTGGTCGGAGGTCCTGGATGCCGACGCCTTCGAGGCCTTCACGCAAAGCGGCGATCCCTTCGACCCCGCCCTCGCCGAGCGTTTGCACCGGCATGTCTATGCCGCCGGAAACAGCCGCCCGCCGGAGGCGCTCTACACGGAGTTCCGCGGGCGCATGCCGCAGACGGGCGCCCTGATGCGCAAGCGCGGGCTCGCCTGATCGGCGCTCGGAACGGGCTTGTGTCACGGCGCCACTTTCGCAGTTGCGAATAATGGTGTATGACGCGCCCATCGAATGAAGGGCATTGTCGTATCGAAGGTGCTTTCCCGCCCGGGGGAGTGCCTTTGGTGTGCTTGAAGCCTTTCGGGAAGGCATCGGGGCGGAACCGGTGCAGTCCGAACCATTGTTTACGCGTCGGAAGCCCCGAAGACCGGATACGTCCTGTCGGTCCGATGCCCTACCCCGAGCGAGATTTCATGAAGCTTCGCAACATCGCGATCATTGCCCACGTCGACCATGGCAAGACGACGCTTGTCGACAAGCTCCTCGCCCAGTCCGGCTCTGTGCGTGAGAACCAGCGCGTCGAGGAACGCGCCATGGACTCCAACGACCTCGAAAAAGAGCGTGGCATCACCATCCTTGCCAAGGCGACGTCGGTCGAGTGGAAGGACACGCGCATCAACATCGTCGATACGCCGGGCCACGCCGACTTCGGCGGCGAGGTCGAGCGCATCCTCAACATGGTGGACGGCGCCGTCATCCTGGTCGATGCGTCGGAAGGCCCGATGCCGCAGACCAAGTTCGTGCTGTCCAAGGCGCTGAAGGTCGGCCTCAAGCCTATCGTGGCGATCAACAAGATCGACCGCCCGGACGAGCGGCACGAGGAAGTGCTGAACGAGATCTTCGATCTGTTCGTCGCGCTTGACGCGACCGAAGAGCAGCTCGACTTCCCGGTCCTCTACGGTTCGGGCCGCGGCGGCTGGATGGCCGATGCGCCGGACGGCCCGCAGGACCAGGGGCTCGCCCCGCTCTTCGACCTGATCCTCGACCACGTTCCCGCGCCGGCCACCGGCGGCAAGGACGAGCCGTTCCGCATGATCGGCACCATCCTGGAGGCCAATCCGTTCCTGGGGCGCCTGATCACCGGCCGCATCCAGTCCGGCTCCATCCGCCCGAACCAGGCCGTGAAGGTCCTGAGCCGCGACGGCACGCAGCTCGAAAACGGCCGCATCTCCAAGATCCTGGCCTTCCGTGGCCTGGAACGCCAGCCGGTGGATTACGCCGAAGCCGGCGACATCGTCGCCATTGCCGGCCTGTCCAAGGGCACGGTCGCCGACACCTATTGCGATCCGCAGGTGACCGAGGCGCTGGAAGCCCAGCCGATCGATCCGCCGACGGTCACCATGTCCTTCATCGTCAATGACAGCCCGCTCGCCGGGACCGAGGGTGACAAGGTGACGAGCCGCGTCATCCGCGACCGCCTGATGAAGGAAGCGGAAGGCAATGTGGCGCTGAAAATCGAGGAATCGGAAGACAAGGATTCCTTCTTCGTGTCCGGCCGCGGCGAATTGCAGCTTGCCGTTCTGATCGAGACCATGCGCCGTGAAGGCTTCGAGATCGGCGTCTCGCGCCCCCGCGTCGTCATGCAGAAGGACGAGGCCACCGGCGACACGCTGGAGCCGATCGAGGAAGTCGTCGTCGACGTGGACGAGGAGCATTCCGGCATCGTCGTGCAGAAGATGAGCGAGCGCAAGGCCGAGATGGTCGAGCTGCGGCCTTCGGGCGGCGGGCGCCAGCGTCTCGTCTTCCATGCGCCGACGCGCGGCCTGATCGGCTATCAGTCGGAGCTGTTGACCGACACGCGCGGCACGGCCGTGATGAACCGGCTCTTCCACTCCTACCAGCCCTACAAGGGCGCTCTTGCGGGCCGCATCAACGGCGTCCTGATCTCCAACGAGTCGGGCGAGGCCGTGGCCTATGCCATGTTCAACCTCGAGGACCGCGGACCGATGATCATCGATCCGGGCGTGAAGGTCTATGAGGGGATGATCATCGGCATCCACACGCGGGACAACGACCTCGAGGTCAACGTCTTGAAGGGCAAGAAGCTCACCAACATCCGCGCCGCCGGCAAGGACGAGGCCGTCAAGCTGACCCCGCCCATCCGCATGACGCTGGATCGCGCTTTGTCCTGGATCCAGGACGACGAGCTGGTCGAGGTGACGCCGAAGAACATCCGCCTGCGCAAGCTCTATCTCGATCCGAACGAGCGCAAGCGCTTCGAAAAGAGCCGCAAGGCCGCCGCCTGAGACAAGGCTTGGGTGCGGGCCGTCCTTCGGCCCGCACCGCATCTCTTGCAGACCGAACGGTTGCGTTGCGATTTTTTCGCGCTGGCGTCGAACTGCGCAATGCCATCCTTTGCGGGACGGCGCTCCACGGGGTCTATTGGCCGCATCCGGGCACCAGCCCGCCACACGACCGAGACTGTCACATGACCATGACCCATCTTCTGTCCCGTCGCGGCCTTCTGGCCGCCATCGCCCTGGCATCCAGCCTTGCCCTGCCCTTCAGTGCGCAGGCCGATCAGACCGTGCGCATCGGCATCATGGCCGGCGAGGACGAGCAGGTCTTCGAGGTGGTGAAGGCGGAAGCCGCCAAGCACGGGCTGACGCTTCAGACCGTCCTCTTCTCGGATTACATCCAGCCCAACGAGGCGCTCGCCAATAACGAGATCGACGCCAACGCCTTCCAGCATCAGCCCTATCTCGACGCGCAGATCGAGCAGCATGGCTACGCGCTGGAGGCGGCCGGCTACACGCTGATCCAGCCGATCGGCCTCTACTCCCGCAAGCATGCGAGCGTGGCCGAGATACCGGACGGCGCCACCATCGGCATTCCGAACGATCCCTCCAATGGCGGCCGTGCATTGAAGCTCCTGGCAGACCAGGGGCTGGTCACGCTGCGCGACGGCGCCGGTGTTCTGGCCACCGCGCTCGACATCACGGAAAACCCGAAGAACATCCGCGTCCAGGAACTGGATGCCGGCATTGTCGGCCGCTCGATCGACGATCTCGACGCTGCGGTGGTAAATACGGACTGGGCCTTCAAGAGCGGCCTCGATCCGCAGAAGGACCGGATCGCCGTCGAATCCCTGGACGACAACCCCTACCGCAACATCATCGCAGTCCGCTCGGCCGACAAGGATGAACCCTGGGTTGCCGCCCTTGTCGCATCCTATCAGAACCCGGCCGTGGCCGCGGCTCTGGAGGCGGCCTATAAGGGCGCGGCCCTTCCGGCCTTTTAAGCTGCCGATGGATCATCCGCCCGCCCGGCCGGAGACGCCGATCCTGCGCCTGTCCGGCGTCTCCAAGCGATTCGGAACGCATGCTGCCCTGTCCGGGATCGACCTGTCGATCCAGCGGGGCGAGATCGTCGGAATCATCGGCCGGTCCGGCGCGGGCAAATCCACCCTCATTCGCTGTATCAAC
Source organism: Aureimonas frigidaquae (assembly GCF_001463905.1). Taxonomy (GTDB): domain Bacteria; phylum Pseudomonadota; class Alphaproteobacteria; order Rhizobiales; family Rhizobiaceae; genus Aureimonas; species Aureimonas frigidaquae. The sequence goes on along the minus strand of NZ_BBWR01000005.1, from coordinate 19,953 downwards.
GGCCTTGAGCGGCCGGATGCGGGGACGGTCGAGGTGGAGGGGCAGGCCATCGAAGCCCTGTCCGAAACACAGCTCCAGCCGGTGCGACGGCGCATCGGCATGGTGTTCCAGCACTTCAATCTCCTCGCCAACCGGACCGCGGCCGAAAATATCGCCCTGCCTTTGAAGATCGCCGGCCTGCTTAGGTCCGAACGCGGCCGCAGGGTGGCGGCGCTTCTGGATCTGGTCGGGCTTTCCGGCCGGGGCGATCGCTATCCGGCGCAGCTCTCCGGCGGCCAGAAGCAACGTGTCGGCATTGCCCGCGCGCTGGCGGCGGACCCGGTCCTCCTCCTGTCGGACGAGGCGACATCCGCCCTCGATCCGGAAACGACGGAACAGATCCTGGAGCTCTTGGCCGATATCAACCGGCGCCTCGGCCTGACCATCGCGCTCATCACGCACGAGATGGATGTCGTGCGGCGCATCGCAGGAAGGGTCCTCGTGCTGGATGGCGGCCGCGTGGTGGAACAGGGCGAAACCTGGCAGGTCTTCGCCAATCCGCAGGCCCGCGAAACGCGCGGACTGCTTGCCGCCATTCTTCCCGAAGCGCCGGTCGACTACCGCCCCGCGCCGATGACGCGTCTCTACCGGCTGGAGCTCGGCGGCGAGGCTGCGGCAAAGCCGTTCCTGTCGGACATCGCCAGGCGCTTCGATTCCGATATCGCCATCGTCGGCGGCGACATGACGCAGATTCAGGGCCAGCCGGTCGGCCGGCTCTTCATCGCCGTGCGCCCCGGCACGCCAATGCTCGTCCCGGCCATCGAGGCTGCGCTGGCAGAGGCCGCGATCCATGTCGAGGCACTCTCCGCGTGAACCCCGTCCTGATCGACCAGTTGCTGCGCGCGACGCAGGAGACGCTGCTGATGACCGGCGCTTCGGGGCTGGCATCGCTCATCTTCGGCCTGCCGCTCGGCCTGGTACTCACCCTGACCGACCGCGGAGGCATCATGCGCTCGCGCTCCGTCAACTGGCTCCTGGGCGGGCTCGTCAACGCCTTCCGCTCGGTGCCCTTCATCATCCTGCTCGTCGCGCTGATCCCCTTTACGCGGCTCGTGGTCGGCACCTCGCTCGGAACATGGGCGGCCATCGTGCCACTGTCGGTCGCGGCCATTCCCTATTATGCCCGGATGGCCGAGGTCTCCTTGCGCGAGGTGGATCCCAATCTGGTGGAGGCCGCCCGAGCCATGGGCGCGACGCGCTGGACCATCGTGCGCGAGGTCCTCGTGCCGGAGGCGCTGCCGGGGCTTGTCGCGGGCTTCGTCGTAACCCTCGTCACGCTGGTCGGTGCCACGGCGGTGGCCGGCGCGATCGGTGCCGGTGGCCTCGGCGATCTGGCGATCCGCTATGGCTACCAGCGTTTCCAGACCGACGTCATGATCGCCGTGGTGGCGCTGCTGGTCGCCATGGTCTGGCTTCTGCAATGGGGTGGGGACCGTCTGGTCGCCCGGCTGGACCATCGCAAAGGCTGATTGTTTGCCAGGCGCGGCGAGCGCTTCCACTCGGGGCCGTTCTGCTTTAGGAACGCCAACAGACAGACAGCCATTTTACTGAACAGGATGCGAGCTCATGAAGATCGAGGCGATCCCGCGCGGCAAGAACGCACCGGACGACATCAATGTAATCATCGAAGTTCCGGTCGGCGGCCAACCCATCAAGTACGAGATGGACAAGGAGTCGGGCGCCCTCTTCGTGGATCGGTTTCTTTACACGCCGATGGTCTATCCGGGCAATTACGGCTTCATGCCCCACACGCTGTCGGATGATGGCGACCCGATCGACGTCGTCGTCTGCAACACCCGCCCGCTCCTGCCGGGCTGCGTGATCGCCTGCCGCCCGATCGGCGTCCTCAAGATGGAGGACAATAAGGGCCAGGACGAGAAGGTCATCGCGGTGCCCTCCTCCGACATGACGCTGCGCTATGAAAAAGTGCGCGAGCATACGGACCTGCCGGGCATCACGCTCAAGCAGATCGAGCACTTCTTCGAGCATTACAAGGATCTGGAGCCCGGCAAGTGGGTGAAGATCGAGGGCTGGGGCGGCTCGGACGAGGCCAAGCGGCTGATCCGCGAAGCCATCGAGCGCTACGAGACCAAGGGCAAGTAAACTCAAGGTTTTCTCAGACAACGGGCCGCAACGCGGCCCGTTTTCGTATCCCCCTTAAGTTCCGGCGCCGCCGAGCCCCGCCAGGACCGTTTCGAGGTCGGCGGGTTCGGCCTCGATCCGCAGCCTCTTCTCGCGCGATTTGCCGCCGCCCGTCAGACTGATATCCGACCTTGCGAGCCCCAGCGCCTCCGCGACGAGGCGGATCAGCGCGGCATTGGCCTTCCCGTCCTCCGGCACGGCGCGCACACGCGCCTTGAGGTGCCAGCCCTCCGCGCCGCGCTCGGCCGCGTCGATCCGGTCATGGGCGGCTTTCGGCGTCAGCCGCACCGTCAGGAAGACCGCCATCAGTAACCGAGCAGCACCCGGGCCAGCGAATGGACGATGAGCTGCTGCAGGAAGAAGATGCCGAGCAGGACCACCAGCGGCGACAGATCGATCCCGCCGAGATCGGGCAGGATGGCCCGGATCGGCCGGTACAGAGGTTCGGTCACGCGGTACAGGAAGTCGGCGATGGTCGAGACGAACTGGTTGCGCGGATTCACGATGCCGAAAGCGAAGAGCCAGGACAGGACCGCGGAGGCAATGATGATCCACCACAGAATATTGAGGATGAGCAGCATGAGCTGAATGAGGGCGAGCATGGACGATCGTTGCCTTCGATTGGTTTCAAACCCCTGTAGCGCATCCGCACAATCGGGGAAATGCACCAGCGTGTGACAAGCCGCTTGACAGCCCCCGGACCCAGGCCTAGAAGCCACCACGAAATGGTGGACGGGGCTGTAGCTCAGTTGGGAGAGCGCGTCGTTCGCAATGACGAGGTCAGCGGTTCGATCCCGCTCAGCTCCACCAGTTTCCCCTAATTCTCCATCCGATTGTGTTCAGACGGCTGGCTTGGCCGATAACGGTGGTGCGGCAGTTCCAGGCAAAGTTAAGTCGCTCAACCTGCAACGGCGCGCAACTTGTCGAGGCAACCACGACGCGGTGGGCGACTAAGCAACTTTGCAGGCCCTACGCGATGCAAGGCTTCAATGCCGCCAACGTCGGCCTAAAGCGACGGATGTTCGCCTAACATGCCAATCATATCTGACGTGTAAGCGTACCGTCCCGTTCAGATGTGAGTTCATATCTTGAAGCGCATGTTCCATCTCGTCACCGGTGAATGCGGCTTCATAGTCGCGTGCCGCGGCCTGCGGGAAACGAAACTGCCCTACCGATGTGCAGCTTTCGCCAAGCGCAACATGGGCGGTGAAATCGGCCATCAGAAGGACACCCCGTCAGGGTCCACAATATCCTGCCGATCCCGTTTCTCCGCCGTATTCGCCTTCTGCTGTTTCAACCTCGCCGCAAAGGAACGGCCTCGGCGTGGCCCCTGTTCCGTCATCAAGGCCAGCCCCAGATCGTCCTTACGGATATCGACGATGTCAGCCAAACGCTCCAGAAGGCCCAGCACAAGGAGAACTTCGGCAAGCGTTCCTGTGGCAACGCCCGGATCGCCCCGCTCGAGGCGGGCGATGGAGCTCGTCGATGTTCCTGAACGCAAAGCAAGGTCCGCCATGGTGATGCCACGACGCAGACGCGCGTAGCGGATATCCTGGCCCAGCCGCTCCAGTGCCGGTTTAACTTTCGGGGAACCCATAAGAACAATCCATATCTGATCGACAGGGCGACACAAGATTTCATATTTGGAGTATTACATCGTTCTCGATGAGGTTTCCATCCAACGCTCCCTGACGTGGGCGCGTCTCGTTTAAGGGCTGCAGAATGACTGAGAAAGCACGCCCTAGCTGCGACCGTGCAGACTTGGCGGCCGGTTGCCGCCCGTATAGGTTCGTCCTCCGGTAGCGCTTCATCACTTTGGGGACCGTCGATGTCCGATCTCTTTTCGCTGGCTGGCCGCAAGGCCCTGGTGACGGGCGGGAGCCGTGGGCTTGGGCGGGCCATTGCGTTGGCGCTGGCTGCGGCGGGGGCGCAGGTGGCCGTCACGGCGCGCCGGCGGGAGGCGTTGGAGGAGACGCTCGCACAGCTTCATGCGCAGGGCGGGCAGCATGTCGGGCTGGCGCAGGATGTCAGCCGAACGGGCGCGGCGGAGAGTAGTGTGGCAGAAGCGCGCGAGGCGCTGGGCGGGCTGAATATCCTGGTCAACAATGCCGGAATCGAAGAGGTCCGGGCGTCGGAGGCGGTCGATGAGGCGCTGTGGGACCGGATCGTCGATACCAACCTGAAGGGCGCCTTCTTCATGGCGCAGGCGGCCGCGCGGCATATGGCGGACAGCGGCGGCGGGGCCATCGTCAATCTCTGCTCGCTGACATCCTTCGTCGGCGTTCCGACCGCGGTGCCCTATGGCGCGTCGAAGACGGGGCTGCTCGGCATGACGCGGGCTCTGGCCACGGAATGGGCCGGCCGGTCGATCCGCGTCAACGCCATCGCGCCCGGCTATTTCCGCACGGCCATGACGGAAGGCTTTTATGCCGACGCGCAATGGGAAGCCCGGATGCTGGACCGGATCCCGCAAGGGCGGTTCGGTCGCGATGCCGATGTCGGCGGGGCGGTCGTGTTCCTGTGCAGCGACGCGGCCGCCTATGTCACCGGCCATTGCATTCCGGTCGATGGTGGCTATCTCGCCTCCATCTAAGTGCTCATAAGAGCGGCATGCCCACAACTTGACCGGCTTGTACGCTCCTGTATAGACAAGTCGATGGGACCCCTTGGGACGGGTCGTTTGGAGTGGTGCATGGCGCGTGACGGTTCACCCGCAGCCTTGACGAACGCGGACCCGGCCTCGGCTGCCGTTTCCGTGCGCGACGTGGCGATGATCTATGGCGACGTGCACGCCGTGCGGCAGGCATCCTTCGACCTGGCCAAGGGCCGCTTTCTGACGATCCTCGGCCCATCCGGCTCGGGCAAGACGACGCTCCTGCGAATGATCGCCGGCTTCGACGCGCCGAGCCGGGGCGAGATCTTCATCAACGGCCAACCGGTGAGCGCCGTGCCGCCGCACCGCCGGGCCATCGGCATGGTCTTCCAGAAGCTTGCGCTCTTTCCCCACATGACGGCGGCCGAGAACGTCGCCTTCCCTTTGAAGATGCGGCGCTTCGATGCGCGGCAGATCCCGGACCGGGTGGAACGCTACCTCGATTTGGTGCGCCTTGGCGGCTATGGCGGCCGGCGCGTTCACGAATTGTCGGGCGGCCAGCAGCAGCGCGTCGCCATTGCCCGGGCCCTTGTCTTCGAGCCTGACCTTCTCCTGCTCGACGAGCCGCTCGCCGCGCTCGACCGCAAGCTGCGCGAGGAAATGCAGCTTGAATTCCGGCGCATCCAGAAAGAGCTCGGCGTGACGACCATCAACGTCACGCATGACCAGCGCGAAGCGCTGGTGGTTTCGGACGAGATCGTCGTCATGGATGGCGGGCTGATCCAGCAGAAGGCGGCGCCGGTCGAAGCCTATCGCGCACCGGCCAACGCCTTCGTGGCGAACTTCATCGGCGTCACCAACTTCCTGCCGGGCCGGGTCCTGTCCCGCACCGGGCCGGATTTGTCGATCGCGGTGGCGGGCCTGAGCCTGCCGGGCCGCGCCGTCGGCGACGCGCTCGATCCCGGCCGCGCCTGCGCCGGCGCGGTGCGCGCCGAACAGGTGCGGATCGCCTCTGTGGACGCCGGACTTTCCGGGCTCGATACGGTGCTTGCCGGCCGTATTACCGATGCCATCTTCGAGGGTGAGCGGGTCGTCTACGAGGTCGAGGCCGAGTCCCTACCCGGGCAACGGCTGCGCGTTTTCGACCACGATCCGGAAGGCCATGCGCAATTTGGCCCGGGCGCCTGTGTGGCGCTGGGCTGGAATGCCCGTGACCTGCATGTCTTCAGTCAGTAGCACTCCATCCCAAACCGCGGGGGCCAGAATGTCGAACGAGAACTTCCTGTCGAAATCCATCCGGCGGCGCACGCTCCTTGCCTCGATGGGCGCACTTGGCGCAGGCGCCATGCTGCCGGGCCTCGGCCTGTCGCGCGCCTTTGCGCAGGAGCCGGAAAAGCCGACCGAAATCATCGTGCGGGCATGGGGCGGAAGCTGGGTGGACGCCCTCAAGGCCGGCGTCTCCGACAGCTTCACCGAACAGACGGGCATCGCCGTCCGCCACGACCTGACCGAAGACAACGAGATCCAGCCCAAGATCTGGGCGGCCGTGGCGCAGAAGCGCGTGCCGCCCATCCATGTGAACTGGGACACGACCACCAACGCCACCAAATCGGCGCTGCGCGGCGTGACGGAGGACCTGTCGGACCTGCCGAACCTCAAGAACACGACCGAGCTTGCCAAGCCGGTCGGGCTGGACGGCTATCCGATCGTCAACACCTATGGCTATGTCTACGTGCTGGCCTTCCGCCCCTCGGCCTTCCCCGATGGGCCGCCGACCTCCTGGAAGGACCTTCTGGACCCGCGCCTGAAGGGCCGCATCGCCCTGTATAATGACGGGATCGGCTTCCACTTCCCGGCGCAGATCGCCGGCGGGGGCACCCTGGCCGGCATTCCGAACGACATGCAGCCGGCCTGGGACTTCATCGCCAAGGTCAAGGAGCAGGAGCCGCTCCTGGGCGAGGATCCGGACTTCACCGCCTGGTTCCAGAAGGGAGAGATCGACGCCGCCTGCACCATCTCGACCAATGCGCGCGAGGCGCGCAAGAACGGCATCGAGATCGATTGGGTCGTGCCGGAGGAAGGCGCCAAGTTCGATACGGACGGGCTGTGGATCCCGCAGGGCCTGCCCGCGAACGAGCTCTATTGGGCCAAGGCCTATATCAACCACGCGCTCGATCGCCAGGCGCAGCAGGTCTGGCTCGACGGGCTCGGCCTGCCGGGCGTGGTCCCCGGCCTGACGCCGCCGGCCGATCTTGTCGGCAACCCGGCCTATCCGACCACGGAAGAGGATTTCAAACACCTCATCCGCATCTCGTCCAAGGTGCAGGTCGAGAACGAGAGCCAGTGGTTCGCAAAGTTCAAGGAAATCATGCAGGGCTGATGCCGATCGAAAGGCCGGCGGGCGGAGAGTGCCCGCCGGCCCTTCGGGCGAACAAGGAAGGCCCACCATGCGTCGATCCCGCTCTGCCTACCCGCTGACCTGGCGCCTGATGGACGGCCTGGAGGCTGTCGCGGGCCGTGTCTGGCCCGCCCGCCTGGCGCCGGGCCTGCCCTATCTGATGCTGCTGCCGGCTCTGCTTCTCGTCGGCGTGCTGGTGCTCGGGCTGGTGCAGATCGGCGATACGAGCCTGCGCACGCTCGATACCAGCACCTTCCTGATGTCCGAGACGCTGACGCTCGACAATTACCGCAGGGCCCTGTCCGAGCCCTTCTTCGCCACCGTGGCCGGCCGCAGCCTCCTGGGCGCGCTGATCGTCACCGTGGCGACGCTGATCCTCGCCCTGCCCTATGCCTATGTCATGGTGCGCACCCCGTCGGCGGGCTTGCGCAAGCTCCTGCTCGTCGCCCTGTTCCTGCCCTTCTTCATCGGGCAGGTGGTCAGGGCCTATGGCTGGCTCATCATTCTGGGCAACCAGGGCATGGTCAACGAGGCGTTGGGCCTTGTCGGCGTGGCGCCGATCCGCCTTCTCTACAACTACCCGGCCGTCCTGTTCGGACTGGTGCAGTACATGCTGCCCTTCGCCGTCCTGATGCTGGCGCCGGCCCTGACCGCCATTCCGGCAGAGATGGAGCTGGCGGCGGGCTCGCTCGGGGCCGACTGGGTCCGCACCTTCCGCCATGTCGTGCTGCCGCTGTCCCGGCCTGGCCTCGTCGGGGCGGGTCTCGTCGTGGGGACCCTGTCGCTGACGGAGTTCGCCATACCGGCCATCCTCGGCGGCGGGACGCAGGACTTCGTCGCCAATGCCATCTACGACCAGTTCTTCCGCACCTCGGACCAGGGCATGGGCGCCACGCTGACGCTCCTTCTGGTCGCCATCGGCTCGGTGCTGGTCGGGGTCGTCTTCATGCTGTTCGGAGCGGGAACCCTCGCTCTGGAAGGGCAGCGCCGCTGATGGACGCCAGAAGCAAGACGATCACCCTTTGGACCTTCGTCATCGCGGCGATCGTCATCCTGTCCGCGCCGACCATCGTTGTGCTCGGTGCCTCCTTCACCGCCGGCAACATCATCACCTTCCCGCCGGAGGGTTTCTCGCTCCAATGGTACGAGCGGATCGCCGGCGCGCGGGACCTGCGCCAGGCCTTCCTGCGGTCTCTGGCCGTCGCCGCCATCTGCACGGCGGTGGCCATTCCCGTCGGAACCCTGGCCGGCATCGCACTGGCCAAGTACCGGCCGCGCTTCGCCCGGTCGATCCAGATCTACCTGCTCCTGCCCTTCACCATCCCGCTGATCGGATCTGGCATCGGCATGATGCTCGTCTTCGGGGAACTCGGCATATTGGGGCGGATCTGGCCGGTGGGCCTTGCCTGCTGCGTGATCAACCTGCCCTTCATGATCTGGGCCGTCACGGCGAGCGCCAGCAATCTGAGCCCGGATTTGGATCTGGCGGCCGCCAATTGCGGTGCGCCGCCCCTGCAGCGCTTCCTCTATATCACGCTGCCGGCGGTCGCGCCGGGGATCATCACCGGCTCGCTCCTGATGTTCATCCTGGCGCTCAATGAGTTCCTGGTCAGTCTTCTGTTGACCGACGCGCGCAGCGTGACGCTGCCTGTCCAGATCTACAACTCGATCCGCTCCATCATCACGCCCGATCTCGCCGCGATCTCGGTCGTCTTCATCGCCTGCGCGGCGCTCGCCATCGCCCTGCTCGACCGGCTCGTCGGGCTGGACATCTTCCTGAAATCCAAATGATGCGCGCGCACCCCGCGCGGGAGAAGCCTTCGATGACCGACGTCTCGTTTCACGACTATGCCACGCTCGGCGCCACGGAGCGGAGCGCGCTCCTGGCGCGGTCCGAGACGGACCTGTCGAGCTTTCTGGAGCGCGTGGCCCCGATCATCGAAGCCGTCCGGACCGAAGGCGACGCCGCGCTGGCACGCTTCGGCCAGGAGTTCGACAAGGCCGCCCTATCACCCGATCGGCTGAAGGTGAGCGAAGCGGAGTTCGAGGCGGCCTTCGACGCCGTCGACGGCGCGGTGGTGGAATCGATCCGCTTCGGCATCGACAATATCCGCCGCTTCCACGAGGAGCAGAAGCCCGAGCCCATGTGGCTGAAGGAGATCCGCCCCGGCGCCTATGCGGGCGATCGCTTCACGCCGATCCGGTCCGTCGCGCTCTATGTTCCCCGTGGCAAAGGCTCCTTCCCCTCCGTCACCATGATGACCTCGGTGCCGGCCATGGTTGCCGGTGTGCCGGAGCTGTCCATCGTCACGCCGCCCGCGCCGGACGGCGGCGTGGATGCTGCGACGCTGGTCGCCGCGCGATTGGCCGGGGTGGACACCGTCTACAAGGTCGGCGGGGCGCAGGCCGTGGCGGCGGTCGCCTACGGCACCGAGACGGTCCGCCCGGCGCTCAAGATCGTGGGTCCCGGCAGCCCCTTCGTCGTGGCGGCCAAGCGCGCCCTTGCGGGCGTGATCGATACGGGCCTGCCGGCCGGCCCGTCCGAAGTGGTCATTCTGGCGGACGATACGGTGCATGGCGGGCTGGCGGCGCTCGATCTCCTGATCGAGGCGGAGCACGGGCCGGACTCGTCGGCCTATCTCGTCACCCACAGCCGCCGCGTGGCGGAGGAGGCGCTGGCCGCGCTGCCGGAGCACTGGGCGCGCATGAGCCCGCAGCGGGCCGACTTCTCCAGAGCGGTCCTGTGCGGCCGCCATGGCGGCATCGTCCTGACCCGGTCGGTCGAGGAAAGCTACGACTTCGTCAATGCCTACGCCCCCGAGCATCTGGAACTCCTGTCGCAGGAGCCCTTCCTGCATCTCGGTCACATCACCGAGGCTGCCGAGATCCTGATGGGCACGCATACGCCGGTCAGCATCGCGAACTTCGCCCTCGGCCCCAACGCCGTTCTGCCGACCAGCCGCTGGGCGCGCAGCTTCGGGCCCCTGTCGGTGACCGATTTCGTCAAGCGCAGCTCCATTGGCTACGTGACCGCGCCGGCCTATCCGGAATTTGCCGGACATGCGCGGCGGCTGGCCGAGTATGAGGGCTTCTCGTCCCACGCGCTGGCCGTGTCGGAGCTGCGGGACACCTATCTCAAGCCGCGCGGCTGACGGATGGACGGAGGCAGCGGGATGGACACGCTCCCGGACGATGCCGCGCCGCTCTATGAGAAGGTGAAGACGCTCGTCCTCGACAAGATCCGCTCCGGGGCCTGGCCGAGCAACAGCCGCCTGCCGTCCGAAAACATGCTCGTCGCCCAGCTCGGCCTGTCGCGCATGACGGTCAACCGCGCCCTGCGGGAGCTGACGGCGGCGGGCATTCTGCGGCGCATCCAGGGGGTCGGCACCTTCGTCGCACCGGCGCGCCCGCAATCCACCTTGATCGAGGTCACCAGCATCGCGGCCGAGATCGCCGCACGCGGCGGGCGACATCACGCCGCCGTGCTCGTGCTGGAAACCGTCGCCCGGCCGGCCCCGGACGTGGTGCTGGCCTTCGAGTTCGACGCCATGCGTCCGGTGGATCATTCGGTGATCCTGCATCACGAGGATGGCGTGCCGGTGCAGATCGAGGAGCGCCACGTGAACCCGGACCTGGTGCCCGACTATACACAGCAGGATTTCACCGCCATGACGACCTTCGACTACCTCCAGCATGCGACGCCCATGACCGAGGTCGAGCATCTGATCGGTGCCGTGCCGGCCGGGTCGCAGGCGGCGCAGAGGCTCGGCATCGCGCCGGGTTCCTGCTGCCTCGTCCTGCACCGCAAGACCTGGACGGGGCGTGTCGTGGCGACGGTCAACAGCTTTACCTATGTGGGGGAACGGAGCTGGCTCGGCAGCCGCTACGCCCTGCAGGCGGGGCGGCCATGACGGCTCCCATTTCGGCCCCTGTGACGCCCCCCATGCGCACGCGCGAGATCCGCGCGGCGGCCCGCGCGGGCGATGGCCGGGCCGAGGCGATGCTGGCCACGTTCCTTCAGGATCTCTTCGCCATCGCGCCCGGCAACGTGACCATCAACCGGGACCAGTACAGCCTCAACTCGCTGAACGGCTTCTTCGACACGCCCGACGGCGCCTTCTTCTTCAAGTTCCACCAGGAAGACGGGGAGGAGACCATGTCGGGCGAGTATTACCGCGCCGACATCCTGGCCCGAGCCGGTCTTCCCGTGGACATGCCCGTCCTGTCCTCGACCCTGCCGGGCGAGCAGATCCTGGTCTATCGGCGGCGGTCGGACCCGCGCTTTTCCGACGTGCTGCGCGCGCTGGACATGGTTGCGGACCCGGCCGGCATTGCGGCGGCAGCGCGTGCGGAGCATGTCCTGTCAGGCCACCTCATGGAGGTCTTCGCCCGCACGCTGCACCCCATCACCGCGCAGGACAGCGCGCGCGAGCCCATCCACCGTCTGTTCCACGACCGGCTCGTGGACCTGCCGTCCGGGCACTATCCCGGGGGGCGCCTCGCCGCCTTCTATGTCGGCAAGCGCTTCGCCTTTCCGGGGGCGGAGCTCGACTGGCCGACGCTCGCCACCAGCCGGGTCCGCATCAACGGCATTCTCTACCGCGATACGATCGGCGGTCTCTTCGATGCCGCCCGCCAGCGCCTCGAGCCCACGCGCCTTGCCGATGCCGGCGGCGTCGTCGCGCATGGAGACGCGCACAATGCCAATGTCTGGTACGTGGCGGGCCGGGACGGGCCCGAGCTTCGCTTCTTCGATCCGGCCTTCGCCGGCGAGCATGTTCCGACCCTCCTGGCCGAGGTCAAGAGCACATTCCACAACATCCTCGCCCATCCCGTCTGGCTCTACGAACCCGACGAAGCGCAAAAGCGCTACGCGGCGAGGGTGCGGCACAACGGCGACATCATCGACATCGAAACCGACTTCGCCCCCTCGCCGGTGCGTCAGGCGCTTCTGGCCGTCAAGCGCGATGCGCTCTGGCGCCCGCTCCTGGCCCTGCTGGCGGCGCAGGGGCTGCTTCCCGATGATTGGCGCCGGGTCATCCGGCTCGCCGCCTTCCTGTGCCCGACGCTGGTCATGAACCTGCGAGCGGGGGCGGCAAGCCACAATCCGACATCTTCGGCCATCGCCATCGCCGTCGCGGTCATGGCCGGAAGCGAGCCGGAAGCCGGTGCGCGGGACCTTATGTCCGACTTTCTCGATGCGATCGCGCCCTGACGCTGCCGGGGCGGGGGCTCAGTCCCGGCCGGCCGGACCGCCGAAGATGAGGCCCAGCATCTGCTCAAGCCAGCGGCGGACGGGCGCGTCGTGCATGGCACGGCCGGTGAAATGCGCCTTGCGCGCCTGCGCGCCGGGGAGCGACAGGCGTTCATGGCCGTGCGTCGTCCAGCGATGGAGCATGGCGAGGGTCAGCTCGGCATGGAACTGGACGCCATAAGCGTTGCGCCCATAGCGGAACGCCTGGTGCGGGAAGGCTTCGCCCGTTGCCAGAAGCGTCGCGCCGGACGGCATGCCGAAGCCTTCGCGGTGCCACTGATAGACCATGGGCGGCCAGTGCGGCAGGAGCTGGCGGCCCTCCAGCGTGGGCCGCAGCGGGTAGTAGCCGACCTCCACGATCCCGTCCGGCCTTGGGCCGACCGCGGCGCCGAGATGCTTGGCCAGCATCTGCGCGCCGAGGCAGATGCCCAGAAACGGTTTGTCCTCCGCCAGGGGAACCTTCATCCACTCGACCTCGGCCCGCAGATGCGGGTCGGCATCATTGGCACTGGGCGGCCCGCCGAAGACAATCGCCCCGCGGTGCTCGTCCAGCGTTTGCGGCAAGGCATCGCCGAGGACCGGGCGCCGAATGTCAAGCTGCACGCCGGCCTGTTCCAGGATCTGCCCGACGCGGCCCGGCGTCGACCGTTCCTGGTGCAGGACCACCAGGACAGGGCGCGCATCGGTGATGGCAGATATCTCGTAGCGGCGCTCGGCCTCCGCTTCCGATCCGATCCGGTGGCGCAATGGCGTCGTGTCGCCGTCAGGCATGTCCTCGAATCCGCTCGGCCGCATCCTGGCGCGCTTCGACCCGCTGGCGCGTGGAGACGCCGAGCAGTTCGGAAATCCGCCAGATCAGATTGTCTTCCAGCTCGCCCACATGGCCGTCGGCCAGGCTGATTTCCCACAGCGCCCGCACGAAGCGCAGGCGCGCCTCTTCATCGTAATGGCGCATCAGGACGCTGGTGAAGGTGTAAAGGTCCACCGCCTCCTCATCGGCGCGGCGACCGGCATCGACCAGCCGCCCTGCGTCCTGGCGGTCGATCCCGAACCGTTCCGCCACGAGGTCCTGCAAGCGCACCGCTTCCGCATCGGTGACCGCTCCGTCGGCGGAGGCGATGTGCGACAGGAGCGCGGCCATGGCCACACGGGGATCGTCGTCGAGCGTCCCGTGCGGGCGCGTATCCGGGGCAAGACCGTCCAGGAACTCCTTGAGGCGCTCCAGCATGCGTGACCATCCATCGTGGCAGGGCGGATCAGGCCGCCATGTTCGTTCAGGGCAGCCGCGATGTAAAGATTCTATAGGTTGAAACGCGCGTCCTTGCGCTGCGCGTAATCCGCCTCCCGCGGCGGGGACGGCGGCACGGGCCCGGGATCGGTCGCGTCGGTGGTCGGCTGCGTGTCCGGTTGCGCCGTCACGGCCGGAACGGGGGCCGGCGCGGCGATCTGCCCGCTGTCGGGCGTTGCCTCAGTGCTGCGCGCGGGAATGGCGATATTGTCCAGAAGCGGCGCATCCAGGGCATCGCCTTCGACCGGCACGCGCCAGCGGAAGGCGTCGATCCGGCCGGTCGCCGGCGAGAAGGGGCGCCACTCCCGGCTAACGATGCCGTCCGCCGTCCAGGCCGGATCCTTCGGCGCGCGCAAGGCGCGCTGCATATAGGCCCGCACGCGCGCGTCCGGTCCGCCTTCGGCTTCCTCGATATCGGCCAGGAGGAGATAGGCGTTTTCACGCGGGGCACGCTCGGCGACCCATTCGGCTTCGCTCCGCGCCAGGGCGTAGTTCCGGGCCTCGAAGGCGGCATGCGCCACGGCGAGGCGCGATTCGGGGCTGTCGGGGTGGTAGCCCGCAAGGCGCTGCGCGCGGCGCAGGCGCTCCTCGGCATTGTCGCCCGGGTTCAGATGGATATAGGCCTGCGCCACATCGGGGTGCGGCTCCACGCGCCAGGAGGCCTCCAGCACCTTCTGGGCCTTGCGCGCATCGCCCAGCCGCAGACTGGCGCGGGCCGCCAGGAGCGCGGCGGGCACCAGGTCGGGGCTGAGTTTCTGGGCTTCGCGCGCTGCGTTGCGCGCGCCGGCCGGGTCGGCATCCGCCAGCGACATCGCCTTGCCGGCCAGGAGCACCGCGCGCAGGCGCTGGCTCTCGCTCTTTTCGACCAGGCGGGAATTGCGCTGCGCCTCCAGAATGGCCAGGGCGCCGTCATAGTCTCCTTCGGCGGCCTTGAGTTCCAGGACGGCGCCGCCGGCCCAGGGAACATGCGGTGCAATGCGCACGGCGCGCTCGGCATACTGGCGCGCGGCGCTCGTATCGTTCACCCGTTCGGCGTTGAGGTACAGGCCCCGCAACGCCAGAAGGCGCGTATCGGGATCGTGCTCCATGCTTTCGAACACGCGCCGTGCCCGGGCGTGGTCGCCCTCGATCATCGCCGTCTGCGCATCCAGGAAGCGCAGGAGCGGCTCCTTGTCGGAGGACAGGAGCTTACGGCCCTGCCGCTCCATGCGGCGCGCCGTGGCGGCATCGCCCGCGCCGGCCGCCAGGATGCCGCTGGACAGGGCACGATAGCCCCGGTCACGGCGCCGGCCGTCGAAGAAGCGGCCAATCCGGTCCGGCGCGCCGAAGAGGGTCTGCAAGAGCCAGAACACGAGGACGGCCCCGACGACGAGCAGCGCCAGGGCGATGATCACGACCATGAAGGTGGTGCGCAGCTCCTGCCCCTGCCAGACGACCGTGACGCTGCCCGGATGATCGGCCAGCCACGCAAAGCCGAGGCCAGCCGCCAGCACCACGAGAAAGAATGCGAGGATACGCAACATGTCTTGGCCTCAATCGGCGGTGGCAGGTGTGACGGGATTGCCGGAAATGGCGCCCGTCAGCGCCTGGTCCAGCAGCGTATCGGCATTGTGACGGGCCCGCACGCGGGCCGTATAGTCCGCACCCGCCTGACGCGCGGCGTCGGGAAGGCTTTCCTCCTGCGACAGATAGGCGCCGAGATCGCCGCTGCGCAGGGCCGCGCTCATGCGGCCGACCGCGCCCTCGGGGCCCTCGGCCGTATCGGCGGCCGCCCCTTCCGGGCGCACGGTCACGAGCGAACGCAGGCCGGCCATGAGCTGGTCGCCGACCGGCGCGGTCGCGCTGTCCGGCCGCAAGGCGAGCAGCATGGCGCGCTCGACATCCGGCCATTCGCCCTGGAGCGTCGCCAGGGTCGGCACACCGGAGGCGGCGCTGTCGCGCAGCCCGTCGACCTTTTCCGGCGCGCCGGAAGCGGTGGCATAGGCCTCGAGCTCCGGCGCGAAAGGCCCGCCGCGGTCGATCGCCGCCTTGAGGCCGGCTGCCGCCAGCGCCGTGCCCGCCTGGCGGTTCGAAGCCTCGATCGCGTCGAGGCGGTCTTCCATCTGCGTCACGGACTGCTGGATCTGGTCCGCGCTCTCGCGCGCCCCGGTGGCGGCCTGCGTGGCGGCATCGGCCGTCTGCGTCGCGCCGGCCGCGGCATCGCGGGCGGCCTGGACGTTCTGCGTGAGCTCGTCCACGGTCCCGCGCAGGGCATCGAGCCCGGATGTCAGATCGCCGGAGGCGGTGTTGCCATTCTGCAGGCTGCGCTCCATCGCCGCCAGGCGATCGCTCAGCGCGGCAAAATCGGTGGCCGAGACCGGCGAGGTCGTCGCGCCGCCGGCGGCCTGGGCCGATTGAAGCTGCTCCACCGATTCGCGCAGCGTCGTCAGATCGCCCGTCAGGCGTTGGACTTCCCCGGCCGAGGCGAACTGCGTGGCGGCGGGCTGTGATGTGGGGAGACCCGGCAGAATGCCGGAATAGAGGAGGATGCCGCCGCCGACCAGAGCCACCAGGCCACCGCCGAGTGCCGCCCCGATCAAGGAGCCGGCCGACGGTGGAACCGGCTGGACATCGGGTTCGCGGTAGGGGGCAGGGTCGGACGCCGGCACCGCCTCGGGCTCGGCTGCCGAGGTGACGGTCTCATCATCGTCGAACTCGGACAGGTCCGCATGCGACAGGGGCCGGGTGAAGCCTTCCTCGGCTGCGAAACGCTCGGTTGCGTCGTCCTTGGGTGCGGCGGGTGCGGCCGTTGCGTCCCCGGCCTTTGTGGCTCCGGTTCTGTCCGCCTCCTGCTGCGCGGCCTGGTCGGCCAGGCCCTCGCCCGGCGCGGGCCTGGCCTGCTGGCTCGGCGCCGGCAGGGGCGTCGTCACCGCGCGGCGCGCTCCGGGCGCCGCCTTCCGGGTGCTGTCCGTTTCGGGTTCGGGCGTGACCGCCGCTGCCTTGGTGGCGAAGCCCGCGGCGCTGGCCGTCGGCGCCGGCGGCGCGGTGGCCGCCACGTCGTCCACGCTCGCCGGCGCGTCCGGTGGCGTCACGGGCGGAACCGGTGTGTCCGACGCAGCCGGCGCGGGTGTCGACGCATCCGGCCCGGACGCTTCCTGCGCGGTCAGATCGATGGTCTTCGAGGGCGTCGTGTCACCCACCTTTGACCGGCGCGGACGATTCGCCATACGCTTCTCCCGTTCCCTCTCGCCGCGGCGCCGATTCGGCCGCGGCTCACTTTTAATCCGTCGCAAGGATCAGGTCCGATCCCCGCATCATGGCGCGAGCGCCCCCCCGGACGGGGCCGCGCTCACTGCATGTAGCGCCTTGTTTCCAGACTGCAACGATCGTTTTCGAGCATCGCCAGCAACCCGTCCAAGGCCGGAACGGGAGAAACGACGCAATTGTGGAGAAGACGCGGCGGCAGGGCCTGCGCAATCCGCGCCGACAGGCAATAGGGGCGCGGCCCGACCATGCCGTCCGGCACGAGCGCCGCAAAGGCGCGCGCCTGCCCGGCCGACAGAAGCAGCGCGCAATCGGGGGCCGTGGCCCCGGTCATGGCCGCGCGCTCGGCAGGCTCCGGCGCCCGGAAGACGACATCGTAGCATTCCCGCACGATCACCGCGCGCCCCGCCGCCGCCAGGGCCAGCTCCAGGTCGGGCCGGCGGTCCACGCCGGCGGCGTAGAGGAGCGGCCCGTCGCCCGGCCCCTCCTGCATGAGAAGCGCGGCCAGAGATTGCGCGCTGCCCGCTGCCGCGACCACATCGGCAAAGCCGGCCGCGCGGGCATTGCGGGCGGTGGCGGGCCCAACGGCGAAGACACGCCGTCCATCGCCGGCATAGTGGCGTTGGAGCCAGGCGATCGCATGCGCGCTGGTGATAAGGAACCCCGTCACGGCGCCGGCTTCGGGCGGCGGTGGCGGATCCAGCCGGACAACCGTTTCCAGCGGCATGATGAGGGCTGCCATCCCCCGTGCCTGCAAGGCGTCGGCCGTTTGTCGCGCCGCCGCCGCCTCCCGCAGGACGAGGACGCGGATCACCGTGCCCAGCCCTCGAAAAAGCCCGGTCCGGCCCTGCCAAGAAGGGTGCGGCCGAGCGCCGTTCCGAGCGCCTCGGCTTCGTCCGCCGGCCCGCTGACCCGGTCCTCGTGCATGGCGGTGCCATCGGGCGTCAGGATCATGCCATGGAGATCGAGCCGGTCATCGGCGCCACATCGCGCCAGAGCGGCGATGGGCGTGCGGCACGAACCGTCCAGAACCCGAAGGAGCGCACGTTCGGCCGTCAGCTCCAGGCGTGTCGCACGATGGTCGAGCGGAGCCAGCAGCGCGGCGATGCGCTCATCGCCGATACGGCTCTCGACGCAGATGGCGCCCTGCCCCGGCGCGGGCGGAAAGCGGTCTGCATCGAGGATTTCCGTCGCCACATGCGCCATGCCCAGCCGGTTCAGGCCAGCCAGGGCCAGAAGCGTGCCGTCCGCCGCGCCCGCCTCCAGCTTGGCGAGGCGGGTCTGCACATTGCCGCGGAAGATCGACAGGGTCAGGTCCGGGCGCAGCCGCCGGATCAGCGCCTGCCGGCGCAGCGATGCGGAGCCCACATGCGCCCCGGGCGCAAGCTCGGCAAGGCGCGGCGCCGTGCGTCCGATGAAGACATCCCGCACGTCCTCCCGCTCCAGGAAGGCGGCCAGATGCAGCCCGGCCGGCAATTGCGTGGCCATGTCCTTGGACGAATGCACCGCCAGGTCGAGGCGGCCGGACAACAGCCCCTCCTCGATCTCGAGCGTGAAGAGGCCCTTGCCGCCCACTTCCGACAGAGCGCGATCCTGGATCCGGTCCCCCGCCGTGGACATGACCACGATGGCGATGTCCTCTTCGGACAGGCCATGGGCCGCCATCAGGAGGTCGCGGACCTGATGCGCCTGCGCCAAAGCGAGCCGGCTTCCCCGCGTGCCGATGCGGATGGGGCCCTTCGAGCTGCGGTGGTCTGTCATGCTGCGCTTCACGTATCCCTTGGCCTGCCCGTGGAGGATGGCGTGCCTTGTCTAGAATCTTTCGAGCCAGGATAGAAGCCTTTGCCGCGGGTCGGCCCGCCGGTTGCGACATGCCCACCGGGGGTGTGGCGCTTTGCCGTGCGAAACGCTATGTCGGCAGGCGAACATGAGGAGCCGTCGACCCTTGCAGGACAGCGTCACGCGGCCGGCATCCGGCGGAACGGTACCGCCCGCGCGGCCCGCCCGAACCATACTCGGCCTGGAATCGAGCTGCGACGAAACCGCCGCAAGCATCGTCGCGCGGGGTGCGGACGGCACGGCGCGCATCCTGTCCAATATCGTCTACAGCCAGGTCGAAGACCATGCCGCCTATGGCGGCGTCGTTCCGGAGATCGCCGCCCGGGCGCATGTCGAGGCCATGGACGGCATCGTGCGGGCCGCCTTGGCAGAGGCCGCCATCCGGATCGACGCGCTCGACGCCGTGGCGGCGACGACGGGGCCGGGCCTTGTCGGCGGGCTTATCGTGGGCGCGATGACCGGCCGGGCCATCGCCGCCGCGCGCGATATTCCCTTTCTCGGCATCAACCATCTGGAAGGGCACGCGCTGACGCCGCGGCTGACCGACGGGATCGCCTATCCCTATCTCCTTCTCCTCGTGTCGGGCGGCCACAGCCAGATCATCCTGGTCCGCGGCCTCGGCCAGTACGAGCGCTGGGGCACGACGATCGATGATGCGCTGGGCGAAGCCTTCGACAAGACCGCCAAGCTGCTCGGCCTGCCGCATCCGGGCGGACCGTCGGTCGAGCGGATGGCCAGTGCGGGCAATGCCGCGCGGTTCCGCCTTCCCCGCCCCATGAAGGGCGACCCGCGCCTCGACTTTTCCTTTTCGGGCCTGAAGACGGCCGTGCGGCTGGCCGCCGAGGCGGCGAGCCCGCTGTCGGACAACGACGTGGCAGACTTGAGCGCCGCGTTCCAGGCGGCTGCGGCCGACAGCCTGGGGGACCGCGTCGACCGCGCCCTGGCGCGGCTGCGCACCGTCCTGCCGGCCGGCACGCAAGCCGTGCTTGCGGTGGCGGGCGGCGTTGCCGCCAATCAGGCGATCCGCGCAGCGCTGACGGCGGCGACCGCGCGCCACGGTGCGCAGCTCGTGGCGCCGCCGGCGGCCCTGTGCACCGACAATGCGGCCATGATCGCCTATGCAGGGCTGGAGCGGCTGGAGGCGGGGCTGATTCCCG
>NZ_BBWR01000004.1 GCF_001463905.1 Aureimonas frigidaquae | reverse complement strand
ATTCCCGCCGATGGCGCCGTGCGGCCGCGCTGGCCGCTGGATGAAACAGCCGCGCCCGTCCTGGGTTTCGGCAAGAGGGGAGCCAAGGCATGAACGATCGACGGAAGATCGCCGTGGTCGGCGGGGGCGCCTGGGGAACGGCTCTGGCCACCGTCGCCGCCCGCAACGGGCATAGCGTAGAGATCTATGCGCGCGAAGAGCAGACGGTGGAAGCCATCAACACGCGGCACGAAAATCCGTCCTACCTGCCGGATATCGCGCTGCCGCCCGAACTCCACGCCACCAGCCGCATCGAGGAAGCGCTGGACGGCGCCGAGATGGTGCTTGTCGTCGTGCCGGCGCAGACGGTGCGGGCCCTTGCCCGGACCATGAAGGACCATCTGACCGAGCAAACGCCGCTCGTCCTGTGCAGCAAGGGGATCGAGAAATCGACCGGCCTCTTCGTATCGCAGATGATGGCCGAGGAACTTCCCGACCAGCCGCTCGCCGTCCTGTCCGGCCCGAGCTTCGCCCAGGACCTTGCACGCGGCCTGCCCACGGCGGTGACGCTGGCGAGCGCGGATGCCGGACTGGCCGACCGCCTGGCGGCGATCCTGTCGGGCGACACGCTGCGCATCTACGCCTCGGCCGACATTGTCGGCGTGGAGGCCGGTGGTGCGCTGAAGAACGTCCTGGCCCTGGCGGCCGGCGCCATCGCAGGGCGCCAGATGGGCCCCTCGGCGGGCGCGGCCATCGTGACGCGCGGCTTCGTCGAACTGCGACGGCTCGGCGAAGCGCTCGGCGCGCGCCCGGAAACACTGATGGGCCTGTCCGGCCTGGGCGACCTGGTGCTGACCTGCTCGAGCCCCCAATCCCGCAACTTCGCCTATGGCGCCGCGCTTGGCCGGGGCGAGGACCTGACGCAGCTCAAGCTGGCGGAAGGGATCTATTCGGCCAGCATCGCGGCGCGCCTGGCCCGCGAGCACGGCGTGGAAGCGCCCATTATCCAGACCGTCGCCGATGTGCTGGAAGGCGCCGTCTCGCTGGACGATGCCATCCGCGCCCTTTTGTCCCGGCCGCTCAAGCGCGAGACCGACTGACCCCTTACACGCAAGGAGAAAACCCATGCTCTACGCCATCATCTGCAACGACCGCCCGGATGCGGGAACCCTGCGCATGGATACGCGCCCCGCCCATGTGGACTACCTGAAATCCCTCGGCGACACGCTGAAACTCGCCGGGCCCTTCCTGGCTGACGAGAAGCCCGATGGCAGCCTCCTCGTGGTCGAAGCTGCGGACGAGGCGGCAGCCCGTGCGCTGGCAGAGAACGATCCCTATGCCAAGGCCGGCTTGTTCGCCAACACCACAATCCGCCGCTGGAACTGGGTCTTCAACAATCCTGAGGCTCGCTGACGGCATGGCCTTCTGGCTGTTCAAGTCCGAGCCCTTCAAATGGTCCTTCGAGATGCAGAAGGCCAAGGGAGACACCGGACAGGAATGGGATGGCGTCCGCAACTTCCAGGCGCGCAACTTCATGCGCCAGATGAAGGTCGGGGAGCGCGGCTTCTTCTATCATTCCAACGAGGGCAAGGCGGTGGTGGGGATCGTGGAGGTGATCGCGCCCGCGCATCCCGATTCCACGTCGCAGGATCCGCGCTGGGAATGCGTGGATCTGAAGGCCGTCATGGATGTTCCCAAGCCGGTCACGCTCGACGCCATCAAGGCGGAGCCGCGATTGAAGGACATGGTCCTCGTCAACAATTCGCGATTGTCGGTTCAGCCGGTCAGCGAAGCGGAGTTTCGCATCGTGTGCGAGATGGGCGGGCTCGATCCGGCAGATGCGGCGGGCGGCTGACGCCGCCCCCGCAGTGTCATCCTCTTACAGGACGCCGATCAGCCAGAGGATGATGATGATGGGGATCGGAATGCCGATGAGCCAGAGAAGGCCGCCTTTGAACATGAATGTCTCCCTGCGTTGCATGTCCTTGGCAAACTTGCAGGCGGCGGGCAGGTTCCCGAGATGATTGCGCTTTCACCGGAACGTGCCCGCGACTTCGTGCTCGCCAATACGCGGCAGCATGTCCCGCCCCATGTTCCGGAGGTTCGCCTGCACCTGGCGGACGAGGCGCACGACCTTTGGCTGAAGACGGAGGAGGAGCTCGCCGCGCTGGGCCTGCCGCCCCCGTTCTGGGCCTTCGCCTGGGCCGGCGGCCAGGGTCTTGCGCGCTTCGTCATCGATCATCCGGCCTCTGTATCGTGCAGGCGCGTCGTGGATTTTGCGAGCGGCTCCGGGCTGGTGGCCATTGCGGCCGCGCAGGCGGGAGCGGCCACCATCACCGCCATCGATACCGACCCTTTCGCCGCGCAGGCCATTCTCCTGAACGCTGAAGCCAACGGCGTGTCGGTGGATATCCTGTCCGGCGACAGGATCGGCGCGCCGCTCGATGCCGACGTCCTCCTGGCCGGAGACGTCTTCTACGACGCCGCCTTCGCGGCCCGGCTCATCCCCTGGTTCGATGCGCTGGCGGCTGCCGGCCTGTCGATCCTGGTGGGCGATCCCGGCCGCGCTTATCGGCCGCGGGATCGCCTCGACGCCTTGGCGCACTACGCTGTGCCGGTCACACGCGCGCTGGAGGATGCCGATATTAAATCGGTCGAGGTTTACGCGTGGCGGGCGCCCTGATCAGCCCGTCGCCATGGCCGAGGGGGCGATCCGGACCGGAACGCTCTTGGCCGCGGGAACGTGACTGTCCTGCGCGTGGTGCCAGAGGGGGATCAGCGAGTTCAGCTCCGGGTAATAGCCCGCGACATCGCCTTCCGGCACATCGAAGGCATGGACCCGGAAGCCATCGACACGCCGGTCCACGCCGTCATCGGCATGCGTCTCGACGCTCACCATATCCTGGTCCTGTAGGCCGAGCCGTGCCATGTCCGCCTTGTTCATCAGGATCACGGTCCGCGAACCGCTGACACCGCGCAGCCGATCGTCCAGCCCGTAGACCGTGGTGTTGAACTGGTCGTTGGACCGCACGGTCATCAGCCGGAACAGGCCCGGCCCGTCAACATCGATGTCGGGATTCACGTCCAGCGTGTCCGGCACGTAGAAATTCGCCTTCCCGCTATCGGTCTTCCATTCGCGTCGGCAGGCCTCGATGTCGCGGTGGAACCCGCCGGCCTGCGTGAAGCGCGCGTTGAAATCGTGGAAGTCCTTCGGATAGGCTTTCGCGATCTCGTCCCGGATGCGGCCATAATCCGCCACCCAGCCGTCCCAGTCGATCGAGCTGCGCCCCGGGACCGTCGCCTTGGCCATCCCGGCAACGATCGCCGGCTCGGACAGGAGATTGGGCGATGCCGGTGGACGCATCCCGAAGGAGGCGTGGATGCAGGCCGTCGAATCCTCGATCGATACGGTCTGGTCGCCACTGGCCTGCGTATCGCGCTCGATCCGTCCGAGACAGGGCAGAAGGAAGGTGACCGCGCCCGGCAGGAGATGGTTGCGGTTGAGTTTGGTGGCGATCTGCACATGCAGGCGCAGCCCGGTCCAGGCCGCTTCTAGAAGGTCCGTCTCGGGCGCGGCGCGCGAGAAGTTGCCGCCAAGGCCGATGAAGGCCTTCACCGATCCGTCGAGAACGCCCTTGCAGGTGCCGATCGTGTCCAGCCCCTTCTCACGCGGCGGCTCGAAGCCGTACATCTTCGCAAAACTGTCGAGCGGCGCGAGTTCGGGCTTTTCGGTCATGCCGACGGTGCGCTGGCCCTGCACGTTGGAATGGCCGCGAATGGGCGAGATGCCGGCGCCCGGCTTGCCGATCTGGCCCCGCATCAGCAGGAGGTTGGCGAGCATGCGGACATTGCCTACCCCGTGGCGGTGCTGCGTCAGCCCCATGCCATAATTGGCGATCACACGTTCCGCCCGGGCATATTGGCGGGCGACGTCGGACAGCTCCTCCCGCGACAGGCCGGAGCGCGCTTCGATCTCGGCCCAGTCATAGGCGCGGACGGCGGCTTCGAACGCCTCGAAACTATGCCCATGCTCGGCGATGAAGGCACGGTCCACCGGCGTGCCGTCACCTGGCTCGCCGGCCTCTTCCAGGGCAAAGAGCGCCTTGGCGATCCCGGCCATGGCGGCCATGTCGCCGCCGCAGCGGATCTGGAAATAGTCCGAGCTCATCTTCGTGCCGTCACCCGGGGAGAGCATTTCCGCCGGGCTCTGCGGATTCTTGAAGCGAATCAGGCCGCGCTCGCGCAAGGGGTTGAAGACGATGACCGGCACGCCGCGCTTGCGCGCCTCCTGCAGCGGGTGCAGCAGGCGCGGCGCGTTGGTGCCCGTATTGTGCCCGAAGAAGAAGATCAGATCGGCCTTTTCGAAATCTTCCAGGACGACGGTCCCGACCGGCGAGCCGATCGACAAAGGCAGCCCGACGGACGTCGATTCATGGCACATATTGGAGGAATCGGGTAGATTCTGCGATCCGTAGACCCGCGCGAAGAGCTGGTACATGTAAGTCGTTTCCAGCGCCGCGCGGCCGGACGCGTAGAAGACCACCGATGTCGGGTCGAGTGCCTGCAACTCACGGCCGATCTCGGCGAAGGCGGCCTCCCAGGACACGGGCACATACTGGTCGAGCGTGGAGTCGTAGCGCATGGGGTGGGTCAGCCGCCCTTCCTTTTCCAGGGCGTGGTCCGTCCAGTTGCGCAGTTCGCTGACCCGGTGCCGGGCGAAGAAGTCACGATCGGTGCGGTGGGCGGTCTGCTCCCAGATCGTGGCCTTGGCGCCGTTCTCGCAGAATTCGAACCGGTGCGGATCGGCCGGCTTGGCCCAGGAACACGACACGCAGGCAAAGCCACCGGGCTTGTTCTGCCGGTAGAGGCTGGCCCAGACCGAGGCCGAACCAAGGCCCTCCGCCGCGCTGATGCGGGCGAGCGAGCCCACTGAACCCCATCCGCCCGTCGGTTGGTCATAGGGCTCGACCACCACGTCGTCGCTCTTACGCTCGTTGTCCATGGTTGAGACCCCATCGTTTCCCGTCAGGGAACAATGGTGCGGGCGCAGCGGCGGTTCCGCCCAGCCCCCCCCATGGACCAACCCGGCCGGGCGCGGTCAGCGCAGGACGCGGA
>NZ_BBWR01000003.1 GCF_001463905.1 Aureimonas frigidaquae | reverse complement strand
GGCCGGGCGCGGTCAGCGCAGGACGCGGAGCCGCGAGCGGCGCGACAGAACCGGCGCGAGCCGCTCCATGTCGGCCGGCAACAGCGCGACGCAGCCCTGCGTGGGGCCGAGCCCGGCCCGCGCCACATGCAGAAAGATCGCGCTTCCGCCGCCGCGCTGCCGACGCGTCAGGTTGAAGTCCAGCACCACGCCGAAATCATAAAGCCTGTCCCTGCGCTGCAGTGTTTCGGCGCTGGCCGGAAAGGGCAGGCGCACGTGGCGGTTATAGGCCGCATGGCGGGGCGCATCGCACCAGCCGTCGGTCGGCCGCGTCCACAGGACCGGCAGGCGCGGCGCAAGGCGCGTCATGCGCCCCGGCCGGCGAAAGGCCGACAGGAGCGGCATCGACGCGGCCGGCGTTGCGCCGTCCCCTTCCCGCTTGAAGATGGTCGTGCCGGAGCGGCCGAGCGCGCAGGGCAGGCTCAACGGACCGGCCCGCAGGATGCCCCGCAGGGGCGAAAGAGGTGAGCGGCGCACCGTGATCACCTGGCTCATCAAGTGTTTTTGCATTGCATCCGCTGGAAAAATGGCATGCTTCATCACACATTAGACTGATAGGGCCGTGATCGACACGGCTCTTCCGCATGTTCGACACTTCACGCCCATACCAACTCATATGGTTTCATGAACGCACGCAGCATCCTGATCGTAGACGATGACGACGACCTGAGGCAGACCCTGACGGAGCAGCTTTCGCTCTATGAAGAGTTCAATGTCCTCGACGAGCCGACCGCCACGAAGGGCATCGCGACCGCGCGTGCGGGATTGATCGACCTCGTGGTGATGGATGTCGGCCTGCCCGACATGGACGGGCGCGAAGCCGTCAAGCTCTTGCGCAAGTCCGGCTTCAAGGCGCCGATCATCATCCTGACGGCGCAGGACGCCGATTCCGACACGATCCTCGGGCTGGAAGCGGGCGCCAACGACTACGTCACCAAGCCATTCCGCTTCGCCGTGCTCCTGGCGCGGATCCGCGCCCAGCTCCGCCAGCACGAGCAGAGCGAGGACGCGACCTTCCAGATCGGTCCCTATGTCTTCAAGCCGAGCCAGAAGATGCTTCTGGACGAAAAGGGCGGGAAGATCCGGCTGACCGAAAAGGAAACCGCGATCATACGCTACCTCTACCGGGCCGATCGGCGCGTCGTCACGCGCGATATCCTGCTGGAGGAGGTCTGGGGCTACAATTCCGGCGTGACCACCCATACGCTGGAAACCCACGTCTACCGCCTTCGTCAGAAGATCGAGCCCGAACCCTCCGCGGCACGGCTGATCGTCACCGAGGCCGGTGGCTACAAGCTGATGCCCTAACGGCAGATCGCGCGCCTTCCAGCCGTCATCTTGACGGTTTGGAAGGACATTGCTTCTACCCTTCGCTCCGATACGCATGGAAATGGCATCGGAGCATCGCGTCGGTTCATGGGTCTGGAAAGCGACATCGCCCTTCTGGGCAATGTGCCTGTCTTCGCCGACATGTCGCGCGAGCAGCTCCGACTTCTCGCCTTCGGCGCGGAGCACCGCTGGCTGTCGGACGGGGAAACCCTGTTCCGCGAAGAAGCCCGCGCCGATGGCGGCTTCGTGGTCGTATCGGGCGAAATCCTCCTGATGTCGCGGGATCGCAGCCGGGTCCTCGCCGTGGCGCCCGAAGGCGCGCTGATCGGCGAGTTGTCGCTGATCGCCGAAACGCGCCGGCACTCCACCGCGGTAGCGCGGGGCGAGACGGAAGTCATCCGCATCGGCCGGCAGCTCTTCCGCCGGCTTCTGGAGGAATTTCCGGACATCGCCGCGTCGATCCAGGCCACCCTGGCGGCCGAGCTGATCGGCCTGACCGCTCGCATCGACACGCTGTCCCCCTATTTCGACGCTCCGGACGAGGACGAGGGCACCGGGCACTGACGCGCCCGGTACCTGTCACGGATCACTCCGCGCGGGTCAGTCGGCCAAGGCCCTGATCTGACGCTCCGCCTGCCGCAGGATGTGATAGGCCTTGAGCTTGCGCGCGTGGAAACCCGCCATGGCTTCGTTCGGGACCGTTTCTTCCCCGATGCCGCCCATCTGCGCGGCGGCCGCCGACAGGCTGGGGAAGGCACGCGCCGCCACGGCGCCGATGATGGCACTGCCCAGAAGGACCGGCTCGGGCGTCGTGGGAAGGGCGACGCGCATGCCGGTGGCATCCGCAAGAATGCGCCGCAACAGGGTGGAGCGTGCCGCCCCGCCCGACACGACAATGGCGTCGAGGCTGACGCCCTTCTCCCGCATGGCGCGCACGATATCGCCCGTGCCGTAGGACAGGCCGCACAGTCCGGCGACGAAGAGGCGCACCAGCGCCGTATCGCTGGCATCCAGCGTCAGCCCCGCCAGGGCGGCCGTCGCGGCAGGGTCAGCCTCGGGCGAGCGGTTGCCGAGGAACTCCGGCAGGACATGAATGTCGTGCGCCAGATGTGCCACCGCTTCCACCGACCCGGCCATGTCGAGAGCGCGGGTTTCCAACTCGCCGATCAGCGAGCGGCCGGCATCCTTGGCGGCCTGTGCCATGCGCGGCGCGGCCGGATGCAGCGAGACGAGGAAGTCGAGCGCCGCGCCATAGGCCGACTGGCCGCCTTCCAGGAGCCAGTAGCCCGGCAGGAGCGAATCTTTGTAAGGCCCCCAGACGCCGTCGACGAAGGCGGCGTCATGCGTGACGGCCATGGCGCAGGAAGACGTGCCCATGATGAAGGCAAGTTCCGAGGCCGGATCGCTCGCCTGGCCCGAGCGGCTGGAGCCGAGCGTCCCGATGCCGCCCGCATGGGCGTCGATCGCCGGCGCGCCGACGGCGGTCCCCGGCCTCAGGCCGAGTTCTTCGGCGGCCTGTGCCGTCAGGCCCGTTGCCACGGGCTCGCCGATGTCCAGCACCTCGGTCCCGATCCGGGAGAAGCCCTCATCCACCAGTTCGCCAAGGCCGATGCGCTGGAAGAAATCGCCGTCCCAGCGGCGCTCATGGGCAAGGTAGGTCCATTTGCAGGTGAGCGTGCAGACCGACCGCGCCAGGCTGCCCGTGGCACGGTGGGTCAGATAGTCCGCCAGATCGAAGAAATGCGCCGCCCCGGCAAAGACCGATGGCCGGTTTTCCTTCAGCCACAAAAGCTTCGGCGTTTCCATTTCGGGCGAGATGACGCCGCCCACATAGCGCAGCACAGGGTGCCTGGTCGCGTTGATCCGCTCGGCCTGCCCCAGGGCGCGGTGATCCATCCAGACGATGATATCGCGTTCCGGGTCCTCGCTCGGCCCGACGGGAAGCCCCTTTCCATCCGGCCCGATGACGACCAGCGAACAGGTTGCGTCGAAGCCGAGGCCCCGGACCGCCTCTGCCGGCACGCCCGACAGGGTCATGGCCTCCCGTACGGAGGCGACGACGGCGTTCCAGATATCGTTCGAGGATTGCTCGACGATACTGCCTTCGCCACGCCAGATCCGGATATCCCGCTTGGCCGTTCCCAAAAGACGGCCAGAACGATCGAAAACGCCGGCGCGGGCGCTGCCCGTGCCGACGTCTACTCCAACAAATGCGTCCATCATTTCCTTACCAGCAGGTATAGCCACCGTCAGCGACGACGATCGAGCCGGTCAGCAGGCTGGCAGCGTCGGAGGCCAGGAAATGGACGACCGATGCGATCTCTTCCGGCTGACCGACGCGACCCATCGGCGTCATGTCGAGCCACACCTTATACATTTGCGGGTTCTCTTCCATCCCAAAGCGTGTCAACGGCGTTTCGATATAGGTCGGCGCCACGGCGTTGACGCGCACGCCCCGCTGGCCCCATTCCGCCGCCAGCGACTTGGTCAGGTGGTGCACCGCCGCCTTGGAGGCATTGTAGAAGGCCTGCGGCTGCGGCTTGTTGACGATGAAGCCGGACATGGAGCCGATATTGACGATGGAGCCCGAGCCGGCCTCCAGCATCTTGCGCCCGAACTCGCGGCAGCACCAGAAGAGCCCGTCCAGGTTGACGTCCATGTGGAAGCGCCAATGCTCGTCGCTCGTATCCTCGGCCCGCACGTCCGAACGGGCGACGCCCGCATTGTTGACGAGGATGTCGATGCGGCCATGCTCGCCGGCGATCCGGTCGGCCAGCGCCGCCACATCCGCCGAACGCGTGACGTTGAGCTCGGCCCCATGGGCCTTGTAGCCGGCGGCGGTCAGCCGTTCCACCGCACCGCGCACACGCTCGGGGTCCATATCGGCCACGATGACGGTGGCGCCGGCTTCCGCCAGGGCGGTGGCGCAGGCCTCGCCGATGCCTTGCCCGGCCCCGGTGACGACGGCGACCTTGCCGTCCAGCTTCAGTCTTTCCAGGTACATATCGTTTCCTCAAGCTATGCGACGTTTGGCGAAAAGGATGCCGCCGCTCATGCGAGCGCGCGTCCTTCCGCATCGAAGCGGTGAAGCTGGCCTTCCTCCGGCGTCAGCCAGACCCGGTCGCCATGCGCCACCCGGTAATCGCCGATGGACCTTGCGGTAACCTGCTCGCCGCTGTCCAACCGGACATGGATGAACGTGTCCGAGCCCAGATGCTCGGAGACGCCGGCAATACCCGGCAGGGCGCCCGACTGGGTGGAAATCAGCGTATGCTCGGGGCGGAAGCCGAGCGTGTCCGCCCCATGCGCCTGCGCGCCGGCGCCGCGCAGGAAGTTCATGCGCGGGGAGCCGATGAAGCCGGCCACGAACAGATTGGCCGGCCGCCGGTAGAGTTCCAGCGGTGAGCCGACCTGCTCCACCCGCCCCTTGTTCAGGACCACGATCTTGTCGGCCATGGTCATGGCCTCGATCTGGTCGTGGGTCACGTAGATCATCGTCGTGCCGAGTTGCTGGTGCAGCTCCGACAGCTCCAGGCGCATGTTCACCCGCAGCGCGGCGTCGAGGTTGGACAGGGGCTCGTCGAACAGGAAGCCGGTCGGCTCGCGCACGATGGCTCGGCCGATCGCCACGCGCTGGCGCTGGCCGCCGGACAGTTCGCGCGGGCGCCGCTCGAGATAGTCGGTCAGGTTCAACGTGGCCGCCGCGGCCTCGACCTTGCGGGCGATCGCGTCCTTGGACTGGCCCGCCATCTTGAGCGGGAAGCCGATATTGGCCCGCACGCTCATATGCGGATAGAGCGCATAGGACTGGAACACCATCGCCAGCCCCCGCTTGGCCGGCGAGACCTGCGTCACGTCCCGCCCGTCAATG
The DNA here is from genome assembly GCF_001463905.1 of Aureimonas frigidaquae. Classification (GTDB taxonomy): domain Bacteria; phylum Pseudomonadota; class Alphaproteobacteria; order Rhizobiales; family Rhizobiaceae; genus Aureimonas; species Aureimonas frigidaquae. Next base: position 367,855 of record NZ_BBWR01000003.1, on the reverse strand, counting down.
CTGATGGTGCCGCCCGAGACATCCTCCAGCCCGGCGATCAGGCGCAGCAGCGTGGACTTGCCGCAGCCGGAGGGCCCGACGAAGACCACGAACTCGCCATCCTCAATGGACAGGTCGAGACCGGGAATGATGGTGACGTCCCCGAAACGCTTCTGGACGTTCTTCAGTTCGATCGCGCTCATGTCGGGTTTCCTATTTCACGGCGCCGAAGGTCAGGCCACGCACGAGCTGGCGTTGCGAGAACCAGCCGATGATGAGGATGGGTGCGATCGCCATGGTGGAGGCAGCCGACAGCTTCGCGTAGAAATTGCCTTGCGGGCTGGAGAAGGATGCGATGAAGGCCGACAGGGGCGCGGCGTTCGTCGTGGTGAGGTTCAGCGTCCAGAAGGCTTCGTTCCACGCCAGGATGACCGACAGGAGGACGGTCGAGGCGATGCCGGGAACAGCCATCGGCGCCAGGACATGGGTGATCTCATGGCGCAGCGACGCCCCGTCCATCCGCGCCGCTTCCAGGATCTCGACCGGGATTTCCCGGAAATAGGTGTAGAGCATCCACACCATGATCGGCAGGTTGATGAGGAAGAGCACCCCGATCAGCCCGGTTCGCGTGTCGAGAAGGTTGAAGTCCCGGAACAGAAGATAGATCGGCACCAGCACGCCGACGGCCGGCAGCATCTTGGTGGACAGCATCCAGAGGAGGATGTCCTTGGTCCGCTTGCCGGGCGAGAACGCCATGGACCAGGCCGCCGGGACCGCGAAGATGAGGCCCACCAGGGTGGAGCCGAGCGCCAGATAGACCGAGTTCATCATGAAGCGGAAATAGTCCGAGCGCTCGTTGACCGTGACGTAGTTTTCGAGCGTCCAGTCGAAGAAGACGTATTTCGGCGGCACGGAGATCGCGTCGATCTCGGTCTTGAAGGATGTCAGCACCGTCCACAGGACGGGAAAGAAGATCAGAAGTCCGACGGCCCATCCGAGGATGGTGAAGCCGAGCTTGCGACGGGTCGTGGCGGCGCGTGCCATATCCTCAGGCCTCCAGGTTCTTGCCGATGAGGCGGATCAGGAAGAAGGCGACGATGTTGGCCAGGATAACCGCCACGATGCCGCCGGCCGAAGCGCCGCCCACGTCGAACTGCAGGAGCGCCTGGCTGTAGACGAGATAGGGGATGTTGGTGGTCTGCAGCCCAGGCCCGCCGCTGGTCGTCACGTAGATTTCGGCGAAGATCGACAGAAGGAAGATGGTCTGGATCAGAATCACGACGGTGATGGCCCGCGCCATATGCGGCAGGGTGATGTGCCAGAAGATCGAGAGCACCCCCGCCCCGTCCATCTCGGCCGCTTCCTTCTGGTCTTCCGACAGGGATTGCAGCGCCGTCAGGAGGATGAGCGTGGAAAAAGGCAGCCACTGCCAGGCCACGATGATGATGACGGCCGTCAGCGGCGCCGTGGAGAACCAGTCGATCGCCCCGATGCCGATGGCGTTGAGGGCCTGCCCGATCACGCCGTAGACGGGGTTCATCATCATGTTCTTCCACACCAGCGCGGCCACCGTCGGCATGACGAAGAAGGGCGCGATGACGAGAAGCCGGACGATGTTGACGCCGTAGAAGGCCTGGTCCAGCAGCAGCGCCAGAAGAATCCCGCCGCCCACGGTGATGACGAGCACCCCGGCCACGAGCGTCAGCGTGTTGCGCAGGGCGGTCAGGAAGGCGGGGTCGGACAGGAAGAACTTGTAGTTCGTCAGCCCGATGAAGGGCGTCTCGGCCGGATTGAAGAGATTGTAGTTCAGCGTCGAGAAGTAGAGCGTGAGGGACAGTGGCACGATCATCCAGAGGAGGAGCGCGATCACCGAGGGCGCCAGCATGAGCCGTGCGGCCGTATGGGTCTTTGCGGTGGCCATGGGGAAGACTCCCGACGCGTGGGGCTTTTCGTGATGACCGGCCGGCCCGGGGCGGGCCGGCCGGCGAAAGGCGCGACTACTTGATGTAGCCGCCGCGCGTCATTTCACGCATGGCCGTCTGCTGGGCCGCGGCAAGCGCCTGCTCGGGCGGCATGGAGCCGGACACGGCCGCCGCCATCTGCTGGCCGACGGCGGTGCCGAGGCCCTGGAACTCCGGTATGGCCGCAAATTGCAGGCCGACATAAGGCTTGTCCGGCTTGATCGACGGATCGGCATTGTCGATGGCCTGCAGGGTCTGGGCCGCGAAGGGCGCTGCGCTCAGGTATTCCTGGTTCTCATAGAGCGAGGTGCGCGTTCCGGGGGGAACGTTGGCCCAGCCTTCCTTGCCGGCCACGAGCTCCAGATAGGCCTTGGAGGTCGCCCAGGCGATGAAGGTTTCGGCGGCATCGGCCTTCTGCGAGCCCGCGGGAATGGCGAGCGACCAGGCCCAGAGCCAGTTGGCACCCTTGTTCGGGCAATTCTCCACACCGCAGGGGAAGGGCGCGAAGCCGACCTTGTCGGCGACCTGGCTTTCCTTCGGATTGGTCACGAAGGAGGCCGCGACGGTCGCGTCCATCCACATGGCGCAGCGGCCCTGGTTGAACAGCGTGAGGTTTTCGTTGAAGCCGTTCGACGCCGCGCCCGGGGGGCCGTATTTGGTCAGGAGTTCGACATATTGGGCGACGGCGGACTTCCAGCCTTCGCTTTCGAATTGCGGCTGCCAGTTCGCGTCGAAATAGTTGGCGCCATAGCTGCGCGCCATCGAGCCGAGGAACGCCATGTTCTCGCCCCAGCCGGGCTTGCCGCGCAGGCAGATGCCGTAGACGTTCGAGTTCGCCTCGGAAATCTTCTGCGCCGCCTGCGCGATGAACTGCCAGGTCGGGGCCTCCGGCATGGTCATGCCGGCCGCCTCGAACAGGTCCTTGCGGTAGAGCGTCATCGCGCTTTCGGCATAGAAGGGCGCCGCAAAGAGCTTGCCGTCCGCCGAAAGGGCTTCGCGGATCGGGGGCAGGATATCCTCGGCGTCGTAGTCGGCGCCGAGATTGTCGAGCGGCAGGAGCCACTGGTTCTTGGCCCAGATCGGAACCTCGTAGGTGCCGATCGTCATCACGTCGAACTGGCCGCCCTTGGTGGCGATGTCGGTCGTGACGCGCTGGCGCAGGACGTTTTCTTCCAGCGTCACCCAGTTGAGCTGGATGTCGGGATGCTTCTGCGTGAAGTCCTGCGTCAGACCCTGCATCCGGATCATGTCGCCATTGTTGACGGTGGCGATGGTGAGCGTCTGCTGTGCCATAACAGGACCGGACAGGGCGGCGAGCGACGCCGCGCCGGTCAGGAGCGCGATTTTCAACATGTCGAGATGAGCCTCCCAGCTTAATATGCGGGCAATTACCCGCCTCCTGGGCAAATTCTCAATCTCCAGGCAGCTTGTCAATCCGTGGTGGTTGATGCAGTGCACAAGCAACTATACGGTTGCCGGGTTCGCCTTACGCCAGAAGCGCCTCTGCCGTCGCCTCGTCCGTGATGAGCCCGCTGACGAGCCCGCCCTGTACGGCGGCTGCCAGCGCGGCCAGCTTTGCCGGCCCCATGGCCAGCGCGATGACGTCCGACCGGTCCGCCGGCGGCAGCGGCGCGCTCGCCACGCGCTCATTGTAGGGGCAGTCGAGAATGGCGCCGGCCGCGTCGAAGACCCAACCCACGATTTCCCCCACACCGCCCAGCCGGACCAGTTCGTCGCACTCTTCGGGTGAGATGAAGCGGTCCTTCATCAAGGGCGCACCCGGCCCGATCTCGCCGATGCCCACGAAGGTCACGTTGGCCTTGGCCGCGAGGGACAGGGTCCGGGCCACGACCTTCTGCTGGTGCAGGAGCGCGCGCTCCTGCGGCGAGGATACGACAACGGGAAGCGGCATGGGAAAGAGCGGCGCGGCGACCTTGTCGGCCATGGAGAAGATCACGTTGAAGACCGAGGCCGAGCCGTCCAGCGTGATGTTGCCTGTCAGGGAGACGATGCGGTGCTGTGGGCAACCGATGGGCGAGAGCTGCTCGACGGCCGCCTTCAGCGTGCGGCCCGTCCCCATGGCGATGATCCCCGGTTCAGGATCGGCCAGCCGCCGCGCCAGTTCGGCCGAGCCGGCGAGCGCGACGCCGAGCGTCGTGGAGCCTGAGGACGGGTCGGTCGGCACCACATCGGCAAGGCGCAGGCCGAAGCGCGTGCGCAGCGCCTGCGCCAGATCCAGGCAGGCGGCGATCGGATGGTCGATTCTCACCTTGACGAGCCCGGCGCTGACCGACAGCGATACGAGCCGCTGCGCGCTCTGGCGTGAAATGCCGAGCTGGCGTGCGATATCGTCCTGCGTACGCCCGGCCACGTAGTAAAGCCATCCGGCGCGTGCCGCGTCGTCCAGCCGTTGCGTATCGTCCTGCCGTGGCTTGGCCATGGTGCGCGGATTGCCTTTGCGGTTCCCCTCGATCCGCATTGTCATGGCGTCGGTGCGGCGATGTGTCAAACGGGGTCGACGGCGCCCCTTGCGCTTGCGGCGCCGACATGGCATGCAACCCCTCGCATCAAGAGTTGGGCGCGGCCCAACGCCAACCTGCCATTCCGGGCAAGGTGGCGCTTTCTCCCGAAAGGGGGAAGGGATGTGGCCGAACCGGCAACCAAGCGGATACGCCACATCGTCGCGCCATTCAGACAGGCTTTCGCAAGAAAGGGCACGACCTATGGGCTCCGGTTTCGATCCTTCCTCCAGGCTGCATCTGCGCGCGGGCGACACCGCCCTCTGCATGGGCCGGACGGCGATCATGCCGGGCGGGCGGGCGCGAGCCTCCACGGTCTTCGGCGTGGTCCACCGGTCGGCGGGTGAGGTCTTCACCCATCTCTACCTCGTCCCGCATCTGCCCGAGCAGCGGCACCTCCGCGGCGAGGTGCTGCTGGCGGCCGTCTTTCCGGGCGACGATCTTTCCGCCGCACGCGCCTTCGCGGCACGCCATCTGGGGCTGGCCCTCTGCGACGAAACGAGCGAGCCGGTCCGCGCCGCAGCCTGACGCGGCATGGCTCAATCGGCGGAAGGCAGGCGCCGCATGGTGAATTCGATTCGGTCGTCCGGCAGGCTCCGCCAGCTTTCCACCGAGGTCCAGTAAGCCGCCTTCGGGTAGCGCTCGAACCACTGCCGCGCCACGCTGCGCGCTTCATCGCGCGGGAGGGCGTAGGTCTGGCGGATAAAGGAATCGGCCGGGTTCGCGCCCGCGCCTTTGCCAGCGCGGCTGCGGGCGAGCTGGCGCCGGAGCCCATCGAGGGGCGGTGTGCGCTGTGCCGGCATGGACGTCTCCTCGAAACACATCATCTAGGAGAGTGGCGCTCGCCCTCAAGTTGGACTCGGCAATTCCCAATAAGGACGCATTGTTCTAATCTTCGCGCCGCTTGGGTTGCATGGTGGGCAAGCACAACCTTTGCGTGGGCGGCGCGTTATGCTGCTGGAGGACGACATGGAACGACCGGATCTACCGCAGGGCTTGCCTGAAGGGCTGGAAGACAAGAAACAGGCGGCGCGCGAATGGTTCGAGCAACTGCGCGACCGCATCTGCGAGGCCTTCGAGACTCTGGAGGACGAACTGGATGCCGATGGTGGGACACCGCCCGGACGGTTCCAGCGCACCCCCTGGCAGCGTGAGAAGGACGGCGGCGGCGGCGTCATGTCGATGATGCATGGCCGCGTTTTCGAAAAGGTCGGCGTTCATGTGTCGACCGTCCATGGCCAGTTCAGCGCCGATTTCGCCAAGCAGATCCCCGGCGCGAGCGACGATCCGAACTTCTGGGCCTCCGGCATCTCGCTCATTGCCCATATGCGCAATCCGAACGTGCCGGCCGTCCACATGAACACCCGCATGGTGGTGACGACCGGACAATGGTTCGGGGGCGGCGCCGATCTGACGCCCACCCTGGCGCGCCGCCGCACCCAGGAGGATCCCGACACCATGGCCTTCCACAAGGCCATGCGCTTCGTCTGCGAGCGCCATGGCGCCGTTGCCAATTACGACCGCTACAAGCAGTGGTGCGACGAATACTTCTTCCTGCCGCATCGCAACGAAGCCCGGGGTGTGGGCGGCATCTTCTACGACTGGCTGCATTCGCCGGAAGAGGCCGGTGGCTGGGAAGCCGACTTCGCCTTCACGCGGGATCTCGGCAAGGCGTTCCTCGTGGTGTACCCGCACATCGTGCGGCAGAACATGCACAAGACCTATACCGAGGCCGACCGCGAGGAACAGCTCGTCCAGCGCGGACGCTATGTGGAATACAACCTGCTCTATGACCGGGGAACCCTGTTCGGCCTGAAGACGGGGGGGAACGTGCATTCGATCCTGTCGTCCATGCCGCCCGTCGTCAAATGGCCCTGAGCGAGGCGAGGCACGCGGACACGCAAGGAGCACCGCCTGCCAGCTCGCACCTGCCGGTTCCCCGGCCGAGCCTGCGGGCCATGACGCGCTGCTTTGCCCGGATCGGCCTTCTGTCCTTCGGCGGCCCGGCCGGCCAGATCGCGCTCATGCACCGTGAGCTGGTGGACGAGAAGCGCTGGATCGACGAGAAGCGGTTCCTGCATGCGCTCAACTACTGCATGATCCTTCCAGGGCCCGAGGCGCAGCAGCTTGCCACCTATACAGGTTGGCTCCTGCACCGCACTTTGGGCGGCCTCATCGCCGGTCTTCTTTTCATCCTGCCCGGTGCCGGGCTGATGCTGGCTTTGAGCATCCTCTACGTCCTGTATCGGAGCGTGCCGGCCGTGGACGCGGCGTTCCTCGGCATCAAGGCGGCCGTCCTTGCGATCGTCCTGCAGGCGCTCCTGCGCATCGGCCGCCGCGCCCTTATCGACCGCTTCTCCCGCAGCGTGGCCCTGGCGGCCTTCCTGGCGCTCTTTATGCTGCAGATCCCCTTCCCGCTCGTCATCATGGCCGCGGGTCTGGCGGGCTGGATCGCGCATGGGCGCCGGCCCTCGGCCGTGGCGGCAAGCGCAGGCGCCCCGGCACCCCTGCCGTCAGCCATCGATACCATGCTGGCCGAGGGTATGCTGGAGCATACGCGGCCCTGTGCCCGCACGGCGCTTCGGGTTCTAGTCGTGTGGCTCGCGCTCTGGCTCACGCCACTTCTCGTCAGCGTACTCGCCCTGGGTCCGGATGCGGTCTTCACGCAGATCGCCGGCTTCTTCAGCCTGATGGCGGCCGTCAGCTTCGGCGGCGCCTATGCCGTCCTGGCCTATGTGGCGCAGGCGGCCGTGGAGGGTCTGGGCTGGCTTGCGCCGGGTGAGATGCTGGACGGGCTGGGACTTGCCGAAACGACCCCCGGGCCGCTCATCCTGGTCCTGCAATTCGTCGGCTTCCTGGCCGCCTATCGCAATCCGGGCATCCTCGACCCCTTCCTGTCAGGCAGCATCGGCGCGGCGCTGACGCTCTGGGTCACCTTCGCGCCTTCCTTCCTGTGGATCTTCCTCGGAGCGCCTTATGTGGAAGCCCTTCGCGGGCACCAGCGCCTCGCCGCCGCTCTATCGGCCGTGACGGCAGCCATCGTGGGCGTGATCCTGAACCTGTCGCTCTGGTTCGGCCTGCATATCCTGTTCAGGCAGACCCGCCCCCTCAATGGCGCCGGCATCGGACCCGACATCCCGATCCTCGCCTCCTTCGACTGGCGGGCCGGCTGCCTGGCGCTTCTTTCCGCCGCGCTGCTCCTGCGCTTCAAACTCGGCGTCGCCCCACTCCTGGCGATCGGCGCCGGCGCCGGCATCCTCCTCGGACGGCTCGGGTAGGCGGCATTCAGCTATAAGATTGTTCGCCTTTCACGAAGGCCACGTCTGGTTGGTGACGGGGTTGAGGTCGGGGAGGTGTCCATTCTTGGCGCATGGCTCTGATGCTGGCGGCCAATTCGTCGGAGGGTGCGTACAGGCAACCATGGAGCCAATCCCGTATGGCTCAAAACCGACCACGGTCGGATCGGTACCGGATCAAGCGCATGCACGAAAAGGAGTTTGTTGAGGGCGTGGGTAGCGCACCTACGATCGCTTTCCGGGGATAGCTGACCTGAATACGCGAAAAGCCCCACCGTCCTGGCAGGGCTTTCCCGAACACATCGACGGCCTCGCAAGCTTGTTATCGCAGAAGCAAGGCCCGCTGCTTCGATTAAGAAGCAGTCTCCAAGCCCGATGCCGAAGCAGAGCGGGAACGCTCATTGACATAAGCGCCTAGAGGTGAATCGTCAATGAACCCAACCCAAGACCATGCAGGATAGCTCGGCGTATTTCGATCAGTTGGGCGGCACTTACGTTACCCGTTCTAAACCGTCGAGCACCGCCGCCGGGCGCCCTGCCATCACGAAATCGATCGAGCCGGGACAATGCCACAGTCGAAACCATATCGCATTTCGCCCACATTTGCGGCGTCTCGAACGGCGCAGGCAACGGCACCACCAGACTAAGGCAGCAATGGTGAGGCTCTGCCGGATTGGGTGGCGTGGTGCTAAGCGGAACAACGGCGACAAGGTCAGCCCGTCGCCGTAGTCTAGGTGAAACAATTACGACGGGCCGAAGCTTTACCATTTCTGGTTTAATGAAGCCTGTTGAATAATTACAGAGGACAATTTCTCCGGCAGAGGGATAGTATAAGAGTGGCATGTTTTAATGAAAGGCCTTTACCATCTTATGCATCCGGCCCGGCCTCGTCGAGCGGGCACGGCACTCCCTCCTTGGCGCATTTGCGCCGGTAGGCCATGGCCCAGAAGGCCGGGTTGCGCTCGAGCGATACGCGCTCCACGACGCGCAGAATGAAATCGCGCTTCATCTCTGCGCTGCCCGATTGGGGGAAGGCGTCTTTTTCTGCCTTCGTCATGGTGCAACCAACGCAGCGGCCCTGGCGCTTGTACTTGCAGATATCGACACAGGGCGATGGGGCGGTGGACCAGCTATCGGACACGGGACTGTCTCCTGGCGCGGGGCGGTCTAACCATGGCCGAGCTCGTCCAGCGGACAATCCCTGTCCTTGCGGGCGCAGCGTCGGCGGTACATCTTCGACCAGTATCCGTAGCGGCCGGCCGCGTTCAGGCGCTCCACCAGCATGTCGAAGAAGGCACGCCGCTTCTTCTTGCCGCCGAGCTTCTTGAAGGCCTTCTTTTCCGGCTTGGTCATGCGGCAGCCGATGCAGTGGCCCGCATCGCGGAACTTGCAGACCCCGATGCAGGGAGACGGCGCCTTGCGCCAGACATTGGCCATAGGGTTCAGTTTCCGTCTTCGGGCAGGCGGGGCAGCGGCAGGGCCGGAACGCCGTCGTCCAGCAAGGCCTTCACCTCGTCTCCGCTGGCCTCGCCGTAGATGCCGCGGGGCTCCGCCTCTCCGAAGTGGATGCGCCGCGCCTCTTCGGCAAAGCGCGGCCCCACATAATCGGAGTTCGAGCGAAGCGCGCGCACGAAGGCATGGAACGTCTTCACCACCTCTGCGGCGCGCGGATCGGCCAGGGCGACGCTGTCAGCCCCCTTGGTGGCGGGCGCATCGCCGTCCGGGCTCCCCATAGGGCGGCCCACGGCAGGCGCCATCAGGGCCTTTTCCACTGCACCGGCGCCGCAGGACGGGCATGCCACCAGCCCGCGCTGGGACTGGGTGTCATAGTCCTGGGCGGAGCGGAACCAGCCATCGAAGCCATGGCTGCAACCGCGGCAACGCAAGGCGTAGTGGATCATGAAGCGCGCGCCGTGAAATCCGTTGCGAAGGGGCGCCGGTTCTTCAGGTTCGGGATCTTGCCCCGCGCCGCATCCACGGCCGACAGGTCCAGCCGGGCGACGGCCACGCCGGGTTCGTCACCATCCACTTCGGCCGCCACCTTGCCCCAGGGATCGATGATGATGGAGTGGCCGTAGGTCTCGCGGCCATCGGCATGGCGCCCGCCCTGTGCCGCCGCGATCATAAAGGTGTTGTTTTCGATGGCGCGGGCCCGCAGCAGAACATGCCAATGCGCCTCGCCCGTCTGGCGCGTGAAGGCCGCCGGAGCGGTCAGGATATTGGCGCCCGCCAGCGCCTCGGCCCGGAACAGCTCGGGAAAGCGCATGTCGTAGCAGACGGCAAATCCCAGGCGCACATCCGCCCCGTCCACGCTGAAGCGCGCCAATGCCGCCCGTTCGCCGGGGACGTAGGTTCGCGATTCGCGCCAGCTCTCCCCGTTGTCGAGATCGACGTCGAACATGTGAATCTTGTCGTAGCTTTCCACACGCGTTCCGTCGGGCCCGAACAGGAAGGCGCGGTTGGCGGCCATGCCGCCGGGAGCCCGGATCGCCGTGGAGCCGATATGCAGGTAGATGGCGTGCCGCCGCGCGAGGGTGGCGGCCGCCTTGACGATCGGATCGTCCTGTTCCGGCTTCAGGTTGGCCAGGAGATGATCGCGGTCACGGCAGACCGCGCCCGTCATTTCCGGCGTCTGGACATAGGCGGCGCCGCGTCCGGCGGCCTCGCCCACCAGTTGTTCGAGCGCAACGAGATTTTCCGACGGCTCCATGGTGGAGCGCATCTGCACGACGGCGGCGACGAGTTCGGCCATGGATCAGCCCTCCTGGCCGGCAAGCAGCGGATCGAGACGCCCGGCCGCATCCAGCGCGTAGAGATCGTCGCAACCGCCGACATGGGTTTGGCCGATGAAGATCTGCGGAAAGGTCGTGCGCCCGTTGGCGCGCGCCAGCATTTCCTGCCGGAAGGCCGGGTTCACCGTGGCGTCCTTTTCCTCATAGCTCACTCCCTTCCTGTCGAGGAGTGCCTTGGCGCTGCTGCAGAAACCGCAGAGCTGCCGCGTATAGACCGTTACCTGCACCATCCGCTCCGGGGTCCGACGTGACGTTCGTCCACATATGCGGCGCGGCGACTTCGCTCGCAACCCTCGAAAACGTCAGAACCACCACATGCGATGCCCCGCCGCGGATCAGCGCGCGGCTGGCGGACTGGACCGTGGCGCCCGTGGTGAAGACATCGTCCACCAGGAGAACGCCACGGCCGCGCAGCCTGTCGCGCTGTCGGGCCGGCACGTCGAAGGCGCCGCGCACATTGGCGGCGCGCTGATGCCGGTCCAGCCCCACCTGGCTGGCTGTCGCGCGGCGGCGGACCAGCACCGCGTCGGCAACCGGCAGGCCCGCCAGCGGACTTAGGGCGCGCGCCAGCTCCCGCGCCTGGTTGAAGCGGCGCAGGATCTGCCGCCGCCGATGCAGGGGAACAGGCACGATCATGTCGGCCTGCGCGAAGAGCTCGGCTCCCGCCCGCGCCATCCATTGCGCCATGATGGGGGCGAGATCGGCGCGGTCGCTGTATTTGAGCTGCGTCGGCAGCCGCATGCCGAGCCCCGTATGGACGACGGCCGAGCGCGCCACACGAAAGGCTGGCGGATCTGCCAGGACGGACAGGCGGACGGGCTCGTCCGGTATCTCGAAGGCCATGGGATCGCCCGAGACGGCGCAATAAGGCGGCTCGATGAAGTGCGTCGCCGCCCAGCACCGCGCGCACAAGGCCCCGTGGCGGGCGGTCGCCGCACGGCAGCCGGCGCAGACCGGCGGGTAGATCAGGTCCGTCAGGCGCAGGGCGAAGCCGCGCAAAGCTGCTCGCATTTCGGGCCGTGGCACTTTACTCACTCCATCCGCCGGAAGGGAACGCGTTGCACTACCGGTGCACCGCGCACCATATGGGCAGGGTTGCGGCCCGTCTTTCATGTCGATGCCATGATGCCGCGTGCCGCAGAAAAGGGGCAAGATGACCAGCAATAGGCTTTCACCCGAAGCGCCCTTCGACCGTGGATTGCAGGCACGCCATCGCCGCCGCTGGGCAGGCCGCGGCATGGCGGGCGCGCGTTTCCTGTACGACGCCGCCGCGGCGGAACTGGCGGAGCGGCTATCGCTCGTCCAGCGCCGCTTCGCCGTGGGGTTGGAGATGAACGGCTATGACGGCAGCCTGGCGCGTGCCGTCGGCGGCCAGGTGGATTTTCTGATCCGCAGCGAGCGCGAGGGCGACTGGCTCGACGGTACACCCCTGGCTGTGGTGGCGGACGAGGAGCTCCTGCCCTTTGCCAATGGCAGCCTGGACCTCGTCCTGTCCTGCCTGTCGCTGCACCTGACCAACGACACGCCGGGTGTCCTGGCGCAGATCCAGCGGGCGCTGCGGCCGGACGGCCTGTTCCTGACGGCGCTTCTGGGCGGCGACAGCCTGCAGGAATTGCGGACCTGCCTGATCACGGCCGAAGCGGAACTGACCGGGGGTGCATCCCCGCGCGTTCCGCCCTTCGTCGAACTGCGCGATGCCGGCGCGCTCCTGCAACGGACGGGCTTTGCCCTGCCCGTCATCGACCAGGACCGCCAGACCGTGCGCTACGATACCATGTTCGGCCTTATGGCCGACCTGCGCGCCATGGGCATGGCCAACAGCCTGACGGCGCGCAGCCGCAGGCCCCTGGGCCGGCGGGTCTTCCTGCGGGCGGCGGAGATCTATGCCGAGCGGTTCAGCGATCGCGACGGGCGAATCCGCGCGACCTTCGACATCGTCTATCTATCGGGCTGGAAGCCGCATGAGAGCCAGCAGAAGCCGCTGCGCCCCGGCAGCGCGCAGGTCAGCCTGGCAGATGTTCTGACGGACAGGTCCGGCGGGCGCGGCTAAGCGTCAGCAGGCGCCGCGGCGCGAGCCGTCCGGGAACTCCAGGCACGGCGCCGGGCCGCGGCCGGGCTCGATGCGCATGGCGCGCACGGGGCCGATGGAGCCGGTCTGGACGGGGTCCACGCCCACGGGGCCGTTGGCCATGGCGCGGTCGGTGCGGAACGTATCGGGCTGGACGGCCAGCGCCGTTACCACGGCGACGGCGCCGAACAACACCGTCGCCCGCAACAGAGCCATGGCCGTGTCGCGCGCCGAGCAGCGCCGTCCGTGGTAGGTCATCTTCGCCATGATGTCCCTCGTCGCATCGAGCCGCATCCTCAATCCCGTCCATCTCGCGCAGACCCGGTTAACAGAGGCTGAACGGGCCAGACCATCAATCTGGGATGGTTAATCCGTCGCCAGCCTTACAGAAGGTCGATCAGCGGTGCGATCAAAGGCAGGTCGGCCGGCGGCATCGGATAGTCCCGCATGTCCCGGGGTCGCACCCATTTCAGCGCCTGTCCTTCCCGCCCGTGGGGAATGCCCTCGTAGCGGCGGCAGACATAGAGCGGCATGAGAAGGTGAAAGTCGGGATAGGCATGGCTGGCGAAGGTCAGCGGCGCGAGGCAGCTTTCCCAGGTGGTGATGCCGAGCTCCTCGTCCAGTTCGCGGATCAGGCAGGCTTCCGGCCGTTCGCCCGGCTCGAGCTTGCCACCGGGAAATTCCCACAGCCCGGCGAGCTGCTTGCCGGGCGGGCGCTGCGCCAGGAGCACGCGACGATCGGCATCCACCAGCGCACAGGCGACGACGAGAAGAAGTTTCATGCGGTCATCCTTGGCCCCGTCAGGCGGGCTCGCGGCGGTAGACGTAGCGATAGGCTTCGGAGAAACCGAGCCCCTCATACAGGGCAACGCCCGCCACATTCTCGGCCTCCACCTGCAGCCAGCCCGTGCGCGCGCCCTTGTGCAGCGTATGGCGCAATGCCGTGGCGATGAGATCGCGGCCGATCCCCCGGCGCCGCTCCTGCGGCAGGACGGCGACATCCAATATGCCGGCGAGGTCGTTGTCTGTAATGGCGAGCGCGGTGGCGATGGGCTGCCCATCCGCCCGCTCGCGCACGAAGCAGGCCGCCGGCGGGCGGATGGCCGACAGGACCTGGCTGAGCCCCGGCCGCAGCGATTCCGGCCGCTGATGGACGATCAGGCTGGCGTCCAGGTACCGCTCCACGTCGCGGATGGGAATCCGGTCCAGCGCGCCTGCCAGGTCCAGAAGCGCCAGATCGGCCGTAAAGACGATGGATTCGCCGAAGCTCTCCCACCCGGCCTCGTCGAGCCAGGCCTTGAGGGCGGGGGGCGCCAGCGGCGATTGCCGGAAGATCAGGGGCCGGCCGGCCGCGTCGAAGCGCTGGCGTGCCCGTGCGATGCGCGCCGGGATATCGCGATCGTCCGAGGGATCGAGCGGATTGACGGAGTTGAGGCGCTTGGCCGGAAAGCTCGTCGCCAGGCGTACGGCCCAGGTTCCGTCATAATGGGTCTCGGTCGCCGGCCAGGCCCGGAAGCCCGCAGCTTCCAGCCGCCGGGTAATGGCGAACTGCCGCAGCTGATCAGCTTCTGTAATCGCCATTGATCGCCACATATTCCTTCGTCAGATCGCAACCATATACCGTCCAGGCACCATCGCCGAGTCCGAGGTCCACGCGGATGCGGATGATCTCCTGGCGCATGGACAGGCTGGCCTCCGCCTCGGAATAGGCAGGATCGCGCGCGCCGTCCACCGCCACGCGCACATCGCCGAACCAGATGGCCAGGCGGTCGCGGTCGGCCGGCTCGCCCGCCTTGCCGACGGCCATGACGACGCGGCCCCAATTGGCATCCTCGCCGGCGACGGCCGTCTTGACCAGGGGCGAATTGGCGATGGACATGGCGATGCGCTTGGCCGACCGGTCGTCCGTGGCGCCTTCCACCCGCACCTGGATCTCCTTGCGGGCGCCCTCGCCATCCCGGGCGACCTGGCGGGCCAGGTCGATCAGGAGCTCGGTCAGCGCCGTGCGGAACCCGGACAGGCTCGGGTCGGACGCATCGCTCACCACGGCATTGCCGGCCTGCCCCGTCGCAAACAGAAGCAGCGTATCGGATGTCGAGGTATCGCTGTCCACCGTCACGGAGTTGAAGCTTGGCGCCACCGCGGCGCTGAGCAGCGCCTGCAAGGCGCCGGGAGCGATGGCCGCGTCGGTGGCGATGAAGGACAGCATGGTCGCCATATCGGGCGCGATCATGCCGGCGCCCTTGGCCATGCCGTTGATGCGCACGGCCACGCCATCGATCGTCACGCTGCGCGTCGCCACCTTGGGATAGGTGTCGGTTGTCATGATGGCTTCCGCCGCCATGCGCCAGCCGTCCTCGGCGGCCTCTGCGGCCAGTGGGGCCAGGAGGCCGGAGAACTTGCCGGCATCCAGCGGCTCGCCGATCACCCCGGTCGAGGCCAGGAAGACATCCGACGGGGCGCAGCCGAGCGCAGCCGCCGCGGCCGCGGCTGTCGCTTCGACCGTATCCACCCCGCGCCGGCCGGTGAAGGCGTTGGCGTTGCCGGAGTTCACCACCAGAACGCGGGCGCGGCCGCCCGGCAGGTTGGCGCGGCAGAAATCGACCGGCGCGGAGGGGCAGCGCGTCGTCGTCAAGACACCGGCGACGCTGGTGCCCTCGTCCAGCACCATCATCATCACATCCGTCCGGTTGCGATACTTGATGCCGGCAGAGCCGGCCGCCAGGCGAACGCCCGCAATGGGCGGCATGTCGGGAATGGAGCTCGGTGCCAGAGGGGAAACGGCGTCGGACATCGCGAGGGGGCCTTCATCGAGAACTTGTCTGAAACGGCAGCGGGCGCGATGACGGCGGTTCTGTTCGGGAACCGCGCCATCGCGCCCGCTGCGACAGGAATTGCATCAAGGCCGGGCGGCGCGCAAGAGGCGTGCGCCGCGGGTTCGGGCAAGCGTGCCGGGCGGCGCCTTACTGGGCCGGCGCCTGCCCGGCGGCCGGGGCGGCGTCCTGCGCCGCGTCGGCGCCGGCTTCCAGCGCGTCGATCTGCGACTTCAGCTCCGGATCGACATAATCGACCTTCAGCTCCTCGCGGGCCTTTTCGAGCATCTCGACATACTTGTCGCGCATGACGACCTGGCGGGCCTGTTCACGCACCTGTTCGAACGGCGGGAATGCGCTCTTGCCCTTTTCCACGACCTCAATGACGTGCCAGCCGAACTGCGTCTCGACAGGGGTTTGGCTGTGGCTGCCAGGCTCGAGCGCAAAGGCCGCCTCCTCGAAGGCGGGGACCATGCGGCCCTTGCCGAAGGTACCGAGATCGCCGCCATTCTGCGAGGACGGATCCTTGGACAATTCGCGCGCCAGATCGGCGAAGGTCTCGCCCTTGTCGAGCCGCGCGATGATGCTGTCCGCCTCTTCCTTGGTGTCGACCAGGATATGGCGCGCATGCACCTCGTCCTGCGGAACGAAACGCGCCTTCTCCGCCTCGTAGCGGGCAAGAAGCTCGTCCTCGGTGATGGCCGACACGCCGTGCTTCTCGAAATAGGCATTGTGCAGGACGCGGTCGCGCAGGAAGTCGATCTGGCGGGCCACGGCGGCCTCGTCCTGAAGGCCCTCGGCCTCGGCCTTGGCAGCCAGCGCCTTGACGTCGATCAGCGCGGAAATGGTGGCGAGCCGCCGCTGCTCGGGCGGAAGCTGGCCGAACTGGGCGCCGATTTCCTGGGCCGCGGCGTCGACATCGGCCTCGGTCAGGTCCTTGCCGCCAATGCGGGCGACGACGCTGTCCGGCGCGGGGGCGGCCGGCGCCTGCGCGGCCGGTGCCGGCGTGGGTTGCGTCTGCGCCTCCTGGGCGCCGGCCGACGCCGTCAGGCCGGCCAGCAACAAGGCCGAGGCCATGAGGCGTGCAGTGATGCGCAATGTCATGATCATTCCTTCCCGGTGGGTCGGGGCCCGGCTTTGCCGAGGCTTGTGGCTTTTTCAGGACGAGGTGACGGCCCTCCCCCGGGGCATTCCCAGGGTGGCGTTGACATCGACTTGGGGCACTCTTATCTCTCGCACGTTCTTAAAGTCCAGCCGGTCCAGGTCAAGTCAAGCGGCGACCCGCCGGCAGCGGTGGGTGGTCATCCCTTCCCCTCGCCGCCAATTCTCTTGGAAGGACCCTCAATGGTCAGTTTCGGTGGCCTTGCCCGCTTGTTCCTCGGTTCGGCCAACAGCCGACTCGTCCGTCGCTTCGATCCGACGGTGCGGCAGATCAGTGCCCTCGAGGCGGAGCTCGCCGCCCTGTCCGACGCCGACCTCGCCGCGCGCACGCTGCACTTCCGCGAAGGGATTGCCGGCGGCAAGACGATCGAGGATCTTCTGGTCCCGGCCTTCGCCACGGTGCGCGAAGCGGCCAAGCGCGCGCTGGGCATGCGCCATTTCGATGTGCAGATGATCGGCGGCATGGTCCTGGCCGGCGGCGCCATCGCCGAGATGCGCACCGGTGAGGGCAAGACGCTCGTCGGCACTCTGCCCGTCTATCTGGCGGCGCTGGAAGGCAAGGGCGTGCACGTCGTCACGGTGAACGACTACCTCGCCACGCGCGACTCGGGCTGGATGGGGCGCGTCTACAAGTTCCTCGGCCTGTCCGTCGGCGTGATCACGCATGGCCTGTCGGACGACGAGCGCCGCGCCGCCTATGCCTGCGACATCACCTATGCCACGAACAACGAGCTCGGCTTCGACTATCTGCGCGACAATATGAAGTATGACCGCGCGCAGATGGTGCAGCGTGGGCACCACTTCGCCATCATCGACGAGGTGGACTCCATCCTCATCGACGAGGCGCGCACGCCGCTCATCATCTCCGGCCCGCTCGACGACCGGTCCGATCTCTACAAGACGATCGACGCCTTCATCCCGCAGCTTTCGCCCGAGGATTTCGAGGTCGACGAGAAGCAGCGGCAGGTCTCCTTCACCGAGGACGGGACCGAGAAGCTCGAAGGGCTCCTGGCCGCGGCCGGCCATCTGCAGGGCGAGTCGCTCTACGACATCGAGAACGTGGCCATCGTCCACCACGTCAACAACGCCTTGAAGGCGCACACCCTGTTCCAGCGGGACAAGGACTACATCGTGCGCAACGACGAGATCGTCATCATCGACGAGTTCACCGGCCGCATGATGCCGGGGCGGCGCTTCTCCGAGGGCCTGCACCAGGCGCTGGAGGCCAAGGAAGGCGTCACGATCCAGCCGGAAAACCAGACGCTGGCCTCGATCACCTTCCAGAACTACTTCCGCATGTACAAGCGGCTGGCCGGCATGACGGGCACGGCCTCCACGGAAGCCTCCGAATTCGCCGACATCTACAATCTCGACGTTGTGGAGATCCCTACCAACCTGCCGGTGCAGCGCATCGACGAGGATGACGAGGTCTACCGCACCGCCGAGGAAAAATACGCCGCCATCGTCGAGGAAATCAAAGCGGCCGCAGCGCGGCGCCAGCCCATCCTGGTCGGCACGACCTCCATCGAGAAGTCGGAGCATCTGGCCGAGCGGCTGCGCAAGAGCGGAATGAAGGACTTCCAGGTCCTGAACGCCCGCTACCATGAGCAGGAAGCCTATATCGTCGCCCAGGCGGGCGTGCCGGGCGCGGTGACCATCGCCACCAACATGGCCGGTCGCGGGACGGACATCCAGCTCGGCGGCAACCTCGAAATGCGCGTCGAAGCCGAGTTGGCCGACATGCCCGAAGGCCCCGAGCGCGATGAGCGCGTGGCCGCTATCCAGGCCGATATCAAGCGCCTGAAGAAGGAGGCGCTGGAAAGCGGCGGCCTCTACGTCCTGGCGACCGAGCGGCACGAAAGCCGCCGCATCGACAACCAGCTGCGCGGCCGCTCCGGCCGGCAGGGCGATCCCGGGCGGTCGAAATTCTACCTGTCGCTCCAGGACGATCTGATGCGCATCTTCGGTTCGGAGCGCATGGACACGATGCTGACGCGCCTCGGCCTGAAGGAAGGCGAGGCCATCGTCCATCCCTGGATCAACAAGGCGCTCGAAAAGGCGCAGAAGAAGGTCGAGGCGCGCAACTTCGACATCCGCAAGAACCTCCTGAAATACGACGACGTCATGAACGACCAGCGGCGGGTCATCTTCGACCAGCGCCTGGAGCTGATGGACGCTGACGGCCTGACGGAAACCGTCGACGACATGCGTGAGGAAACGGTCGACGCGCTCGTATCCCGCCGTATTCCCGAGCGGGCCTATCCCGAGCAGTGGGAAAGCAAGGAACTGGCGGAAGATATCCGCGAGACCCTCAATCTCGACCTGCCGATCGAGGCATGGGCCGCCGAGGAAGGCATCGACGATACCGATATCCGCCAGCGCATCCACGAGGCTGCCAACGCAGCAGCGGCGGAAAAGAGCGCGCGTTTCGGCCCCGAGCTGACGACCTATGTCCAGCGCTCCATCGTTCTCCAGACCATCGACGGCCTGTGGCGGGAACATCTGGTCAACCTGGATCACCTGCGCTCCGTCGTCGGCTTCCGCGGCTATGCGCAGCGGGACCCGCTGAACGAGTACAAGTCGGAGGCCTTCGAGCTCTTCCAGTCCATGCTGGACAATCTGCGTGAGCGCGTGACGCAGCAATTGTCCCGCGTGGAGATCCAGCAGCGCCCGCCGGAGCCGGAGCCGCCGGTCATGCACCCCCACCATCTGGACCCTGAAACGGGCGAGGATGAAGTGCGCGACGATCCTGCGCGCGATCCCAACGACCCGTCGACATGGGGCCATGTGTCCCGGAACGAGCCCTGCCCCTGTGGCTCCGGCAAGAAGTTCAAGCACTGCCACGGCGTCTTCGCCTAAGCGCAGGTACCATCGTCTGACAGGTCAAGTCTGCGGCAATCCGCCGCAGGCATGCGCAACCGGGCGTTTCTTGTGAAAAATCCGGCCGCGACGCGATCATTCCCTCCGTTCCGCGGCATGGGTGCCGCGGCGGTCCGGATGTTTCACGCCCGATGCGCACGGCCCTAGCCTTCCTAACCATGCTTCTCGTGCCGGTCGCATCGCCCCCGGTGCTTGCCAAACCCTTCGGCCTTGCCATGGGCGAAAGGCCGCCTGCCTTGAGCCTGCGGCGCGACAATGGCGACGGCACCATCGTCCTGCGCGACGTGCCCATCCCCTATCCCGGCCTTGCAAGCTACTTTGCGCGCTATGATCCCGATGCCGGCCTCTGCTCCGTCGCGGGCGCAACGGCGCGCTTCGACGGCGATCCGACCGGGGCACAGGCCCGCGCCTATTTCGAGCGCCTGGCAAGCCTTCTGACAAACCTCTACGGGCCGGCCCATCATTACGAGGTGGACCTTGCAGGTCCCGGACGCGCGGGGACCTCCATCCTGCAATGGTCGGCCGAACTCGCGCGGGGGGAACGCTTCTATTACAGCTTCTGGTCGGCCGGATCCGGCGCGCGGATGCGCGACGATGTCGCCTCGATCGCCGTCAGCATCGGCGCGGGCCCTGAGGCCGCGCCCTTCGTGCTGGTGCAGTTCGATTTTGCCAATTACGCCGCCTGCGACGAAGGGCAGAAGGCGCTTCGATCCTCCGGCCTGTAGACCCCGCCTGGACGGCGGCGCGAGCGTCAGCGGGAGATGAGCGCCCCGAAGATCGAGGTGCGGGCCGGCGTCTCGATCCGGTTTCCGAGGCGGTCGTAGCCGGCCCGGCGGTTCTGCTCACGCGCATAGGCTTCGGCGGTGATCGGATCGCCCGTGCGGTAGGTGAAGGTGGATTGTGTGACGAACTCGCTCGGGTCCATCTTGGCCAGGAGGGACGCGATCTCGGCCTCTTCCGACACGCGGCGCGCCGCGATGGCCGGATCCTCCTGGACGGTGGGGCAGGCGCCCGCCGGGTCCAGCGTCACGCCCTCGCCCAACCGGGCGTTGAACAGGTAGCGGCGCTCGCAGACATCGACCTTCACCGGCTGCTTGGTCGCCTCGAAGGTGTCGTAACCCTGCTTGAGCATCGACCAGAAGGCATAATGCTGCGACTGGTTGTGCCGCGCCATGTTCTTGGCCGTCATCCGGAACGGATAGGCCTGGAACTGGAAATTGCGTTGCCCGCCGGTGAAGGCTTCCCGCGCCAGCGCGTAGATCTGCTCGATCTGCTGGTTGTCCATGGCGTAGCAGCCGGACGAATTGCACGAGCCATGCACCATCAGGTGCTGCCCGGTGAAGCCGTTGGACGCGTCGTAGCGGTTGGGATAGCCGATATCGAAGGCCAGATGGTGCTGCGAGCGCGGGTTCAGGGAACCACGCGTGATGTTGTAGAAACCTTCCGGCGCCTGGCGATCGCCTTCGCGCGTCTTGGGGCCGAGCTTTCCGGACCAGGCGCAGATGGGATAGGTCGTCAAAAGCGCGTAGGTCCCGTCGTCGGTCTGCTTCCAGACCTCGAGCTCGGACTCTTCCTTGAACAGGCGCACCAGCATGGGCGAGCGCACGCCCATGTTCTTTTCCTTCATGAGCTTGGTCAAGGAGGCCGAGATCGGCGCCTCGGCGCCCATGAGGTCGTCAATGCTGCCGGGCTTGCAACCGGCAAGCGCAACCAGCGTCGTGGACAGAAGTGCGGCAGTCAGAAGACGTTTGGCGAACATTCCCCGTTCCCCTTGCGGCCGTGCGCTTCGCCACGCCGGCCGTCTGGCACATAGCATCTCGACTTCTTATGACTCCGTCAACCTTGCAGCCCGGTTAACGGCATTGCCTGCATTCGATTGAATGGGCAGGTTATTACACGAAGGGTTGCATTCACGCCAAGAGCATCAGATCTTCAAATCGCGGCCCATTGCCAGGAACTTGTTCCGCCGCTCGGCCTTCAGGGCATTGCCGTCCAACCCCGAAAGGTCCCGGAGGGAACGCCGGACCGCATCCGCCGTCCGCCCAATGATGGCGTCCCGATCGCGGTGCGCACCGCCGATGGGCTCCTCGACGATCTCGTCGATGATGCCGAAGCTCTTCAGATCCTGTGCGGTGATCTTCATGGCCTGGGCGACGTCGCGGGCCCGGGCGGCATCGCGCCACAGGATGGAGGCGCCGGCTTCCGGCGAGATCACGCTGTAGATCGCATGCTCCAGCATCAGCACCCGGTTGGCCGCGGCGATGGCGATGGCGCCGCCGGATCCGCCCTCACCGATCACCACCGAGACGAGCGGCACCTTGAGGTTGAGGCAGGTTTCGGTCGAGCGGGCGATGGCCTCGGCCTGGCCGCGCTCCTCGGCCCCGATGCCGGGATAGGCGCCGGCCGTATCCACCAGCGTGAGCACGGGGATGGCAAAACGCTCGGCCATCTCCATGATGCGCACGGCCTTGCGGTAGCCTTCGGGCCGCGCCATGCCGAAATTGTGCTTGAGCCGGGTCTGGGTGTCGGAGCCCTTCTCCTGCCCGATGACGGCGATGGGGGCGCCGTCGAAACGCCCGAACCCGGCGATGACCGCCAGATCCTCAGCGAAGTACCGGTCCCCCGCCAGGGGCGTGAAGTCGGTGATGAGCCGCTGGACATAGTCCAGGCAATGGGGCCGGTCGGGATGCCGGGCGACCTGGGTTTTCTGCCAGGGCGTCAGCTTGCGGTACAGATCGACCAGCGCGTCCTGCGAGCGCTTTTCCAGCCGGGCGATGTCGTCACCGACATCGAGGCTGCCCTCGTCCGCGCTGATCCGCTTCAGTTCCAGGATCTGGCTGTCGAGATCGGCGACGGGTTTTTCGAAATCGAGGTAATTGTGCATTCGTCAGCGGCTGCGGCCGTCCCTCTGCCAGCCGTGGCGCGCCATCCGCGATGGTCGAAACGCTGGCTGCCGGTGATTTTGGCGCAAACTGACGACAAGCCCCTGCCTTGTCAAGGAAATGGCGCGTCCTCAAGGCTCAGCCGCCCGGCCAGGCCTCCGACAGGGGATGGTGCGCGCTGACGAGATCGAGGAGCCGCCGCTCCAGGACATGGGTGTAGATCTCGGTCGTCGAGATGTCGGCATGCCCGAGCAGTTCCTGCACGGCGCGCAGGTCTGCGCCATTCTGCAGGAGGTGGCTGGCGAAGGCATGGCGCAGCACGTGCGGCGACACCGCCGAGGGTGGCAGCCCCGCCCGCGCCGCCAGCCCTTTCAGCTCCCGCGCCACGGCCTGGCGGGTGACGTGGCCGCTGGCGGAGACGGCCGGAAACAGCCAGCGCTCGCTGCCGGCCGGCGAACCGGCCTCGCCCTCCAGCGCGGAGAAGCGGGCGAGCGCCGGGGCCGCGCGCTCGCCCAGGGGCACCAGCCGGTCGCGCCCCCCCTTGCCACGCACCAGGACGGCGCCGCCGCCGGCTCGCAGGACCGCGCGCGGCAGGGCGATGAGCTCGGACACACGCAGCCCCGTCGCATAAAGCGTTTCGGCCAAGGCATGCAGCCGGGCGGCGCGCAGCCGTGCACGGCCAGGCTGCGCCTGTTCAACTTCCGCCTCGGCAAGGTCGAGGAGGCGCCCGGCCTGGTCCTCGGACAGGTTGCGCGGCAGCGCCCGCGCCTTGCGCGGGGCCTCCAGGGTTCCGGTCGGATCGTCCGGCCGCACGCCGTCCAGATAGAGTTGCCGGAAGAACTGGCGCAGCGCCGCCAGCCGCCGCCGCCGGGTTGCCGGCGCAAAGCCGGCATCGGAAAGGCCGGCGAGATAGGCCCGGAGCGCGTCGGTGCCGGCCGCCTCCAGCGATTGGCCGCGCCCGGCCAGGAAGGATGCGGCATCGCCGAGATCGTGCGCATAGGCCGCCAACGTGTGATCGGACGCGCCGCGCTCGACCGCCATCACCTCCAGGAAGCTCTCGACATGACGACCCATCGTCGCCCCGCGGGCCGGGCCCAAGACCGGTCAGGGCCGTGGCGCGCCGGGCGCGGGCTCTTCGCCCTGCCCCAGCGTGCGCAAAGGCACTGTCTGCGATACGGGATGCTGCTTGGGCTCGACATAGAGCACGAGCAGGGCCATCGACGCCACGATGATGGCGGCGATGACGATCAGTGCGGAGAGAAGGCGGACAAGCGTGGGCATGGCGATCGAAAGCTTGGGGTTTGCGCATCATTGTGGCCGGGAAGGGTTAACACTTCCAGTCCTGGCGCATTGCGCGGATGTGCAGCGCTTGACGTGGCCGGTGCTTTCCTGTTTTCCGGGCGGAACCATCATTTCCGCCCCGCGGCAGCAGGACGCTTCATGACATCGACCGCCGACAGGCCCCGGCAGCGCGCCCGCCAGATCGACCTGCAGGGTCGCTCGGTCGCGCTCGTCGGCCTGATGGGCGCCGGCAAGACGACCATCGGCCGCAAGCTCGCCCAGATGCTGGAAATGCCCTTCGTCGATTCCGACGCCGAGATCGAGCGCGTCTCGCGCATGAGCGTGTCGGAACTCTTCGCCGCCTATGGCGAAACGGAATTCCGCGCGCTCGAGGCGCGCGTGCTCGGCCGCATCGTGGAGGACCGGCCGCGCGTCATCGGAACCGGCGGCGGCGCCTATATGAACGAGGCGACACGCGGCCTGTTGCGCCAGAAGGCCGTAACCGTCTGGCT
The DNA here is from genome assembly GCF_001463905.1 of Aureimonas frigidaquae. Taxonomy (GTDB): domain Bacteria; phylum Pseudomonadota; class Alphaproteobacteria; order Rhizobiales; family Rhizobiaceae; genus Aureimonas; species Aureimonas frigidaquae. The sequence goes on along the minus strand of NZ_BBWR01000003.1, from coordinate 343,711 downwards.
GAAGGCCGATATCGACCTGTTGATGGAGCGGGTCGGCAAGCGGCCGACCCGGCCGCTCCTGCAGGCACCCGATCCGCGCGGCGTGATGCAGCGGCTGATGGAACAGCGTTACCCCATCTATGCCGAGGCCGATATCACCGTGCAGAGCCGCAACGCCCGGCGCGAGACCATCGCCCGCGAGATAGTGACCGCGCTGGACCGCTGGGCGCGGTCCGGCGACCAAGCCTGAAGGATCCGACGATGACGCCATCCAATACGCCAAGACGCGTCGCCGTGGATCTCGGCACCCGATCCTACGACATCCTGGTCGGCCCGGGCCTGATCGCTGAAGCCGGGGAACGCATCGCGGCCCTGATGCCGGGCATCCGGGCGGCGGTGGTGACCGACGAGAACGTCGCCCGGCTGCATCTGCCGGCCCTGTCGGCATCTCTCGACGCGGCCGGCATCGGCCATGTCGCCATCGTCCTGCCGGCCGGAGAAACCACCAAGAGCTTCGCCAAGCTGACCGGCCTCGTGGATTCCATCCTGGAGGCGCGGCTGGAGCGCGGCGATGCGGTCATCGCGCTCGGCGGCGGCGTGATCGGCGACCTGGCGGGCTTTGCGGCCGGCATCGTGCGCCGGGGCATGCAGTTCGTCCAGGTGCCGACCACCCTCCTGGCGCAGGTGGATTCGTCGGTCGGCGGCAAGACGGGCATCAACTCGCCGCGTGGCAAGAACCTGATCGGCGTCTTCTACCAGCCCCGCCTCGTCCTGGCTGACACCGAGGTTCTGTCCACGCTGACGCGGCGGGAATTTGCCGCAGGCTACGCGGAAGTCGCCAAATACGGCCTGATCGACCGGCCGGACTTCTTCGAGTGGCTGGAGGCGCACCACGCCGCCGTCTTCGCTGGCGGGCCGGAGCGGGTGGAAGCGGTGGCACGCTGCTGCGAGGCCAAGGCGGCCGTCGTCGCCGGGGACGAGCACGAGCATGGGGACCGCGCGCTGCTCAATCTCGGCCACACCTTCGGCCATGCGCTCGAATCGGCGGCGGCCTACGATGCGGCACGGCTGGTCCATGGCGAGGGGGTCGCCATTGGGATGGCCCTTGCACACCGCTTCTCGCACCAGCTCGGCCTGATCGACGGACAGGAGGTGACGCGCGTGACGCGCCATCTGGAAGCCGTGGGCCTGCCCACCCGCATCGGCGATATTCCGGGCGCGGCCTCGGATTTCAATGTCGACACGCTGATGTCGCGCATCGCACAGGACAAGAAGGTCAGCCGCGGGCAGCTCACCTTCATCCTGTCGCGCGGGCTCGGCCGCTCCTTCATCGCCCGCGACGTGGAGCCCGACGCCGTCCGCAGCTTCCTTACCGACGAGTTGGGCCGGACCGCCTGACCGCCACAGGCGCCGTATAACGCGCGCGCCAGCGCATCGGGATGAAGAGCATGGCGAGCGCCATGACGAGGCTGAAGCCCGCCGGAACCAGAAGGCCCGCCTGCGGAATCAGCCGGTAGGCACCCGCACCCACCATGGCGCCGGCGATCATGCCGACCCAGGGGGTGATCTGGAAGGTCCATGTCGTGTCCCTGTCGCCCGTCAGGCGCCGGCCGAGCCCGCGCCCGAAGCGGGACAGGGCGCCTGTCACGAAGGTGATGCCGAAGGCCTGGCCCTCCACCTGCTCGATCGCCGCATTGAGCATGCCCATGGCCAGCACCACCGCCAGAATCGGCCAGACCGGCCCGGGCAGCACCAGCGGCACGGGAATGAGCAGCGCGACGATCCAGAGGATCTGCCCGTTCGTTCGACCGATCCGGCGGCCGACGATCTCGCCCAGCGCGTTCCCGGCGACGAAACAGGCGAGGATCCCGCCCAGAAGCAGCGCATGGGCGAACTCGCCCCGGATCATGGCGGCGGCAAAATCCGTCGTGTTGCCGCTCATGAATGAGACGTAGGATCCGATCATCATGAAGCCGATGGCATCCGTCATGCCGGCCAGCATGGACAGGCCGATCGTCAGCGCGAGCCCCGCCCCCAGCCGGTTGCGGCGCAAGCGTCGGTACCGGCGCCGGAGCGGTGTCACCACCGCGTCGCCTCGCCGGGAGCGGCAACCTCGATGGCGAGCGCATGCACCCCACCCGCCAGCTCCTGCGCCAGCGCCGCGTTGATGGCGCGGTGCCGGTCGATGCGGCTCATCGCCGCAAAGGACGCGGCCACGATGCGCACCCGAAAATGGGTTTCCCCGGAACCGTCGAAGGCCGCGTGGTGGCTCGTATCGTGATGATGGCCCGCATGGAGGTGGCTTTCGTTCACGACGTCGAGCCGGTCGGGCGCGAAAGCCTGCGTCAGCTTGTTCTCAATGGCCGACTTGATCGTCATGCGTCACCGTGCTTTCCAGGCCCGCAGGGCTGCGGGCATCGAATTCGTTTTGCGCGGCTTTTCCCGTCTGTCAATTCTTGTTCGGCGGGTATCGCGCTCCCATAATTGTCCGGTCATGAAACTCGACTCCAAATATTTCGACCGGATCAGGGTCCGGCAAAGCGACAAGCCGCAGCACGAGGCTCCCGCCTGTGCGTGGGAGGGCTGCTGTGAACCCGGAACCCACCGGGCGCCGCGCGGTCGTGACCAGGAGGGGCAGTACTACCAGTTCTGCTTCGAGCATGTGCGGCTCTACAACAAGAGCTACAACTACTTCTCAGGGCTGGCGGACACGGACATCCAACGCTTCCTGAAGGATTCGCTGACCGGCCATCGGCCGACCTGGAAGATGGGCGCCAGTTCCGAAGGCACGCCCGGCCCGGCGCAGGGGACCGGCCGTCCGACACCGCGCTGGAGCCGCCACACCCACGCCTACAACCTGTTCCGCGATGGTGAATTGCCGCGGCGCGAAGGCCCGCGCCGGCGGCCCCGCACGCTGGAGATCAAGGCGATGGAAACGCTCGGCGTCGCGCAGGATGCCAATGGCGGGGCCATCCGCCTGCGCTACAAGGCACTGGTCAAGCAGTACCATCCGGACGCCAATGGCGGCGACCGGGGGAACGAGGATCGCCTGCGCGAGGTTATCCAGGCTTACAAGCTCCTGAAACAGGCCGGTTTCTGCTGATATCGGCTTCAAAAGGCGCGGGAAAGATTCTACACAAACGAGCGCGATAAGGTGACTGACCGGTGTCCGAGGTCGATGCCGGTCCTTGGAGGTGTGATGAGTGCAGCGGAACAGGAAGTGGCCGGGTTGCCCGATGCCATCGTCTCCGTCCGCGAAACCTTCGGTTTCGAGAGTGATTTGAAAGTACCCGCCTATTCGGTCGCGGGTCCGCATGTGCCGGAGATCGATCCGGACTACCTGTTCGATCGCCAGACGACGCTGGCGATCCTGGCGGGTTTTGCCAAGAACCGGCGGGTCATGGTGTCCGGCTTCCACGGCACCGGCAAGTCGACCCATATCGAACAGGTGGCGGCGCGCCTGAACTGGCCCTGCGTGCGTGTGAACCTCGACAGCCATGTCAGCCGCATCGACCTGGTCGGCAAGGATGCGATCACCGTGCGTGAAGGCCTGCAGGTGACGGAGTTCCGCGACGGAATCCTGCCCTGGGCCTATCAGAACAACGTGGCGCTCGTTTTCGACGAGTACGATGCCGGCCGGCCGGACGTCATGTTCGTCATCCAGCGCGTTCTGGAATCCAGCGGTCGCCTGACGCTCCTGGACCAGAGCCGCGTCATCCGCCCGCACCCGGCCTTCCGCCTGTTTGCGACGGCCAACACGGTGGGCCTGGGCGATACGACGGGCCTGTATCACGGCACGCAGCAGATCAACCAGGCGCAGATGGACCGTTGGTCCATCGTGACGGTCCTGAACTACCTGCCGCATGACAACGAGGTCGGGATCGTGCTGGCCAAGGCGCGGCACTTCGATACCAAGGAGGGGCGGCAGACCGTTTCGCGCATGGTGCGCGTGGCCGACCTGACCCGCTCGGCCTTCGTCAACGGCGACCTGTCGACCGTCATGAGCCCGCGCACCGTGATTACCTGGGCCGAGAATGCCGAGATCTTCGCCGATGTGGGCTTTGCCTTCCGCCTGACCTTCCTGAACAAGTGCGACGAGCTGGAGCGGCCCCTCGTGGCCGAGTTCTACCAGCGGGCCTTCGGCGAGGAACTGCCCGAGTCTGCCGCCAACCTCGTGCTCGACTGAGCCATGGCACGCCCCGGCGACAATCAGCGGCCCGGAACCATGCCCGCATTCGACCGTGAGCCGTTCCGGCGCGCGGTCACGGGCTGCATGCGTGCCATTGCCGGGGAAGGTGAGCTCGACGTCAGTTTCGGCAATGAGCGGCCCGGCCTGACCGGCTCCAAGGCGCGCCTGCCCGACCTGCCCAAGCGGCCGACCGGCAACGATGTCGCCGTGACGCGAGGCCTGTCGGATGCGATGGCGCTTCGGCGCGCTCGGCACGATGCGCGCATCCATGCCACCCTGTCGCCGGAGGGGCGCAATGCGCGGGCCATCTTCGATGCGGCCGAGCAGGCCCGCTGCGAGGCGATCGGCGCCAATGCCATGCAGGGCGTAGGTGACAATCTGGCCGCCATGCTGGAAGACAAGTTCCAGCGCTCCAACCTGTCGGCCGTGACCGACAAGACGGAAGCCCCGCTCGAGGATGCCATCGCGCTGCTCTTGCGCGAGCAGCTGACCGGCCGGCCCATCCCGCGGAGCGGCCAGGCGGTGGTCGATGTCTGGCGCGACTGGATCGCCGAACGGGCGGGCAACCGCTTCGACCGCCTGAACGACCTGATCGAGGATCAGCGCGCCTTTTCCCGCGCCATGCGCGACATGCTCGTGGCGATGGAGATGGCCGAGGAACTGGCCAACGAAGAGCCCGAGGACAGCCAAGACGAGGACGAGGCGAGCGACAACCAGTCCCGCGACAACGAGGAGACGGGCGCCGAAAAGGAAGCCGGTCAACAGGACGCGCAGCCGCAGGAAACCGATATCGAGGGCGAGAGCGAGGACGACGCCCAATCGGAAGCATCGGATGCGACGAGCGACGATCCGTCCGAGGACGATTCCGCCGATACAGAGACGCCGGGCGATACGCGCCGCCCCAATCAGCCCCTGTCCCTGCAGGCCGGGGAAAGCGACTACAAGATCTTCACGCCGCAGTTCGACGAGGTGGTCGGCGCCGAGGAGCTTTGCGACGAAGAGGAACTGGACCGGCTTCGCGCCTTCCTGGACAAGCAATTGTCGGCGCTGCAGGGCGTCGTCGGCCGTCTTGCCAACCGTTTGCAGCGGCGGCTGATGGCCCAGCAGAACCGCTCCTGGGACTTCGATCTGGAGGAAGGCTACCTCGACACCGCCCGGCTGATCCGGCTGGTGACGGACCCGATGCAGCCCCTGTCCTACAAGATGGAGCGGGATACCGATTTCCGCGACACGATCGTCACCCTGCTCATCGACAATTCGGGATCGATGCGCGGCCGGCCGATTTCCGTTGCCGCAACCTGCGCCGACATTCTGGCGCGCACGCTGGAGCGCTGCGGCGTGAAGGTGGAGGTCCTCGGCTTCACGACCCGCGCCTGGAAGGGTGGCCAGTCGCAGGAGCTCTGGCGCAAGGAAGGCAAGCAGCCGCGGCCCGGCCGGCTGAACGATATACGCCACATCGTCTACAAGGCGGCCGACGCGCCCTGGCGGCGTGCCAAGCGCAATCTGGGCCTGATGATGCGCGAAGGCCTGTTGAAGGAAAATATCGACGGCGAGGCGCTGATCTGGGCGCACAACCGGCTCCTCGGCCGCAGCGAGCAGCGCCGTATCCTGATGGTCATCTCGGATGGCGCGCCAGTGGATGATTCCACCTCCTCGGCCAATCCGGGCAATTACCTGGAACGGCATCTGCGCGCCGTGATCGAGGAGATCGAGCAGCGCTCGCCCGTGGAGCTACTCGCCATCGGCATCGGACACGATGTGACACGCTACTACCGCCGTGCCGTCACCATCATCGATGCGGAGGAACTGGCCGGCGCCATGACCGAGCAGCTTGCCGCCCTGTTCGAGCAGGAAGAACAGACAGGCCGGCGCCGGCGTTCCGGAACCCGCCATTGATGCTGCGCGCCGTGGCGGCGCTCGCCGCCATCATCGCCTGTACTGCCATGGCCGCGACGGGCGCGGCTGCCCCGGCCGGCCTGTCCATCGACGCCACGCCCATCATGCGGTTCAAGGCCGGCTCGGCCGAGACGCGCTTCGGCATGCTGGAATTTCGCGGGGGCTTCAGCTTCCGCGCCTCGGATCGTCGGCTCCAAGGCGTGTCGAGCCTGCGCTTCACGGACAGGCAGGGCTCGCGGTTCCTGGCGGTGACGGATACGGGCTTCTGGTTCGAAGGCGCGATCCTGCGCGGGCCGGACGGCGTTCCGACCGGCATCGGCGACGCCCGCATCGCCCCCATCCTGGATGCGCAGGGGCGGCCGCAGCCAGCCAAGGGCGATGCGGATGCGGAAGGACTGGCCATCGGTCAAGACGCAATTCTCGTGGCCTTCGAGCGCGACCACCGGGTGGCCGTCTACGACGCGCAAGCGCCGCTGACGAGCCCTGAAGGCGAGCGCCTGGATATCCGCATTCCCTTGCGTGAGCTGCGCCGCAATGCGGGCCTGGAAACCATCGCGATCGCGCCGCCGGACAGCCGCCTGGCGGGCGCGCCCGTCATCGTCAGCGAGCAGTCGCTCGATGGCAAGGGCGATCTCTTCGCCGCCGTGCTGGGGCCGAAGGGCGGTATCTTCACCGTCGCGCGCGAGGCGCCCTGGCATGTGACGGATGGCGCGTTCCTGCCAGATGGCGACCTCGTCCTTCTGGAGCGGCGCTATGAGGGGCTTGGGCGGATCGGCATGCGCCTGCGGCGGATCGACGGCCGGACCATCGCAGTCGGCGCGCGCGTCGATGGGCCCGTGATCATGGAGGCCGACGGCCGCTACGAGATCGACAATATGGAAGCGCTGGATATCGTCCGCGACGCGGCGGGCGCTACGATCCTCGCCATTGCCTCGGACGACAACGGCTCTTTCTTCCAGCGCAACCTCTATCTGGAATTCCGGCTCATCGACGCACCGTGAGGCGCCGGCCGCGTCCTTTGGGACTCAAGCCTTGACGGTCGGCGCATCCCGATAGGGCAGGAAGGCGTTGATCACCACCCGGTAGGGGACGAGCCCGAACACCGCGACAGCGAGCTTGACCGTAAAATCGCCCAGCGCCCAGGACACCCAGCGCGCCGCCTCGACCGGCAGCACGCCGAAAAGCGGGGCGGCTTCCAGCGCGAAGGGCTCGTTCGGCCCCAGGAACAGGAAGATGGGCGCGAAGGCGAGCGAGAAGAAGATCGCCGTATCGAGGATGGTGCCGGCCACGCCGGAGGCGAGCGGCGCCTTCCACCAGCTACGGCGGCGCAAGCGGTTGAAGACGACGATGTCGAGAAGCTGCGCAAACAGAAACGCCGTGCCGCTTGCCAGCGCGATGCGCACGAGACGGCCCGTTTCCAGCCCGAAGGGCACCAGGCCCCAGGCATGCAGCAGCGGCGGGAAGACGATGGAGCTGACAATCGCCGCGGCAAAGCCCGCATAGACGACACGCCGCGCCATGGCCGGGCCGAACAGCCGGTTGTTGATATCCGTCACGATGAAAGCGAAGGGATAGACGAAGGCGCCCCAGGTCAGAAGATCGCCCAGCGACAGGGGACCGACCTGCCCCGCAACGGGGAATTGCACGGCGATGTTCGACGCCAGGACGATCAGCGTCATGGCGAGGACGGGCAGGATGTAACGGCGCGGCAGGGTCATGGCGCTTGAGGTTCCATTTTTTTAGGCTGGGGTATGGCACCAGCTGGACGGAATCGCTCCGAATCGGAGGATCGATGAGAAACGGCCCCGCCATGGGCAGGGCCGCTATATCGGATCTGACGTCAGGAGCGGGCAGACGCCCGCCCGCACCTTACTGTGCGGCGGTGTCCGCGGCGACCTTCTTGGCGACCTGGCGCTTCAGCAGCCGGGCGCGCTGGGACAGATCGTCCTCGGACGCCTTCAGAAGGAAGGCATCGAGTCCGCCGCGATGCTCGACCGAACGCAGCGCGTTGGCGCTGATGCGCAGGCGGTAACGCTGGCCGAGCGAATCGGAAATCAGCGTGACGTTGCACAGGTTCGGCAGGAAGCGGCGACGCGTCTTGTTGTTCGCGTGGCTGACATTGTTGCCAGACTGGACGGCCTTGCCGGTCAGTTCGCAAGCGCGCGACATGGAATCACCTTTCAATTGCCATAGGCCCGGGCCGGTCGCGCAGCCGCATCATGGGCGGCGCGATCATCAGCCAACAGGCATGATCGGAATTGACGCTCCTATAGTGGCTGGGGCCGGAAAGGTCAACAAGCGGAACGCCACCCCGTATTTCCCCCAGCCGCTCGGCGGCGGACGCATCCCACTGGAAGGGAACCTTAAGGCTGCGGGCACCGTTGCCCGGCCATCGAATCCACACGGAGAATGCTGATATGAAGCCGCAGATTATCGGAGCCGCCATGGCGCTTTCCATCCTTGCATCCGGCGCCAGTGCGCAGGTCGTCAAGATCATGGAAATGGACGACGCCGTGATGGTGCCCGCCTTCGGAATCACGGTCGGGGAGCTGGAGAAGCAAGCGCTGACGGATGCCGGCGGCAACCGTATCGGCGATGTGGAAGATGTCATCGGAACCGCGCAGGGGCCGACGGCCATCGTCATCGACCTCGAGAATTCCGACCTCGACGTCATCGTGCCGCTCGAGCGTTTCCAGAACACCAACGGTGTCCTGACCGTCAACATGACGCCGGCGGAACTGGCCGCGCTGCCGGCCTACGACGACTGATTCTGCGCAAAGCGCCGTCCGCTGCAATCCTGCAGCGGGCAGCGCGGTCCGAGCGGCACCGCATGCGCCTCGCATTGCCGGCGCGGCGTGCCCTTCACGCACTTATGCGGGCTCCGGTGGCCTGCTATAGGCTGGGATGTCCCAGCTTCACCGGTCCCCCGCTCATGCTCGCGCGTCGAATTTACCGCCTTGCCCCTTTGGCCCTTTTGGCCGCCATCGCCTGGCTCGCGCCGGCACCGGCGCGGGCCGACACGCTGGAGACGCGCTACAGCATCTCCATCTTCGGCGTCCCGCTCGGCAAGGCGGACTTTACGACGGAGCTCGGGCCGACGAGCTATGCCGTCTCCGGCACGCTGCGCTCGGCGGGGCTTGGCGCACTGGTCTCCTCGACGCAGGGAAAGACATCGTCCGCGGGGATGATCCGCGGGTCCCGGGTGCTGCCCAACCGTTATGCCCTGGCCTATACGAGCGATGGCAAGAGCTGGGCATCGGATGTGCGCCTGCGCGGCGGCCAGGTGGTCGATACGACCGTCTCTCCCCCCGCCCGCACGACCCATCCGGACGACTACATCCCCGTGACGAACGCCCAATTGCGCAGTGTCGTGGACCCGCTCTCGGGCATGATGATCAAGTCCCGGCCAGATCGGGTCTGCAACCGGACGCTGCCCGTCTTCGATGGCTGGTCGCGGTTGAACCTCAAGCTGTCGCCCGGTGGCACGGCGGCCTTCTCGGCCGACGGGTTTTCCGGCAGTGCCATCGTCTGCGATGTGCGGATCGATCCGGTCGGGGGCTATCGCACGAGCTCGTCCGGCGTCCAGTATCTGCGCCGGCAGGTGATCAAGATCTGGTTCGCGCCGATCGGTGACACCGGCCTCTACGCACCGGTCCATGTGCGCATCCCCACCAAGATCGGCCCGCTCACCCTGACCGCGACGACCTTCGCCAAGTCCTGACGATTCGTCAGAACCGGTCCTTGCGGCTGCGCAGCTCGGCAAAGACCTCCTCGGCGGTGGCACGCCCGCCGCCCATGCCAAGTTCGACGGCCAGATCGGCATCGTCGGCCCGCAGGAAGGGGTTGGTCCGCTTTTCCAGCCCGAGCGACACGGGCAGCGTCGGCTCGCCCGCCACACGCTGGCGCTCCACGGCCGTGGTGCGTTCATGCAGCATGAGGTTGCGGGGATCGACCGACAGGGCGAAGCGGGCGTTCGACGCCGTATATTCGTGGCCGCAATAGAGCATGGTGTCGTCCGGCAGGCTGCGCAGGCGCTGAAGGGAAGTCCAGAGCATGCCGGCCGTTCCTTCCAGGAGCCGCCCGCAGCCGAGTGAGAACAGCGCATCGCCGGCGAACAGGCATTCCAGGCCCGGCATGTGGTAGGACACGCTGCCGAGCGTATGGCCCGGCGTATCGATCACCACGATCTCGATATCGCCGATCGAAAAACTGTCGCCGCCCGTCACGCGCCGGTCGATGCCGGGGATGCGGTCCGCCTCCGCCTGCGGGCCGATGATCGTCGCGCCGTAATGCGCCTTCAGTTCCGCATTGCCCGCCACATGGTCCGCGTGATGGTGGGTGGTCAGGATATGGGTCAGCGACCAGCCCTCTGCGTCGAGTGCGGCACGGATGGGCGCGGCCTCCGGCGCGTCGATGGCGATGGTGTCGCCGCTTGCTCCATTGTGCAGGAGGACGCCGAAATTGTCCGTGCGGCAGAGGAACTGCCTGATCTCGACCGTACTCATGAGCGACCCTTTCTTGCCAAACGGCGTTGGAAGCCAGACATAGAGCGAGGATTCGTCCGAACAAAGGTCGCCCGGCGGCTGCGCAAGCGCATGGAGGAAAAGATCAGCGCCACGCAAACCATGAACGCCGATATCGTCGACCTGCGCGACTTCTATGCCACGCGCCTCGGCCAGGCGGCGGCGCGCGCCATCGGGCTGGCGCTGACGCCGCTCTGGCGTCCCATCGCGCAGGAGCGGCTGGTCGGGCTCGGCTATACCCTCCCCTATCTGGACCGATTCGGCGCCGATGCCGACCGCACCCTGGCCTTCATGCCGGCTGCCCAGGGCGCCATCCGCTGGCCGCCGGGCGCCGCATCCACCAGCGCCCTGGTGGACGAATCCTCTCTGCCGCTGGGCGATGCCTCGGTGGACCGGGTGCTGATGGTCCATGCACTGGAATTTGCCGAGAACCCGTCCGACCTGTTGAGCGAAGTCTGGCGTATCCTGGCGCCGGGCGGCCGGCTGGTCGTGGTCCTGCCCAACCGGGCCGGGGTCTGGACGCGGTTCGACCGCACGCCCTTCGGCTCGGGGCGGCCCTGGTCGCGCGGGCAGGCCCAGCGCCTCCTGCACGGCGCCATGTTCAGCCCTTCCGGCATTTCGCAGGCGCTGTTCTTTCCGCCCTTCCGGCGCAGCGGTTTCGTCAACCTGGCAGCGCCGCTGGAGCGGGCCGGGCGGGCGGCCTGGCCGCTCTTTGCCGGCGTGATCATCATGGAGGCGACCAAGCTCGTCTATCGTGGCATTCCCGTCACGCGGCGGGAGCGCCAGCGCCTGCGCCTCGGCCGGCCCGTCCTGGTGCCGCAAGGCGCCCCGGTGCTGAACCGCAAGGGCCCGAGCCCGTCCTAAAGGCTTTTTGACGCCGTTACTCTTTCAACCGGCCCCGGCGGTTCCCAGATCTTCGCGGGCGACCTGTATTCTTGCGGGTCAGCATGCCAGGAGGGGTACTCCCATGAACAAGCGCAAACTCGGACCCGAGCTCACCGTATCGGCCATCGGCCTCGGCTGCATGGGCATGTCGGAATTCTACGGCGCCTCCGACGATCTCCAATCCATCGAGACGATCCACCGCGCGCTCGACATCGGCGTCGACTTCCTCGACACGGCGGATATGTACGGCGTCGGCCGGAACGAGGAACTGGTCGGCCGCGCCATTGCAGGGCGCCGGGACTCGGTCGTCCTGGCGACCAAGTTCGGCAATATGCGCGGGCCGAAGGGCGAGCGGCTCGGCATCAACGGCCGCCCGGATTACGTCCAGTCCGCCTGCGAGGCGAGCCTGAAGCGGCTGAAGGTCGATGTGATCGACCTGTACTACCAGCACCGGGTCGACCCGAGCGTGCCGGTCGAGGAAACGGTCGGCGCCATGGCGCGGCTGAAGGAACAGGGCAAGATCCGCTATCTCGGCCTGTCGGAGGCCGCGCCGCAGACCATTGCCCGGGCGCATGCCGAACACCCGATCACGGCGCTCCAGACGGAATATTCCCTGTGGAGCCGCGAGCCGGAGGACGAGATCCTGCCGCTCCTGCGGGAGCTGGGGATCGGCTTCGTGCCTTACTCGCCGCTCGGACGCGGCTTTCTGACGGGGCGCTTCCAAAGCGTGTCGGACCTTGAGGAAGGCGATTTCCGTAAGGACAATCCGCGTTTCTCGGACGAGAACTTCGCCCGCAACCGCAAGCTCGTCACCGCCGTGGAGGATCTTGCCCGGCGCAAGGGCACGACGGCCTCCCAGATCGCCCTGGCCTGGGTTCTGGCGCAGGGCGAGGATGTGGTGCCCATTCCCGGCACAAGGCGCATCCGCTACCTGGAAGAGAATGCCGCGAGCGCCGGCATCGTCCTGTCGCGCGAGGAGATGGAAGAAATCGACGCCATCTTTCCGCCCAACGCGGCGGCCGGAGCGCGCTACGCGCAGTCGGGCATGCAGACCGTCAACCTGTAGCCGGGTGCGGCAGGCCGGCGCGCGTCAGCCGCGCCGGCGCAGCACGAAGACGGCCTGCTGGCCCAGAAGGTTCCAGAAGGCCCAGGGCATGCGCATGCCGATGCGCTGGCCCATCGCGTCGAGCGCGACGGCCGTTTCCACCTCCGCATCGAGATCCCGGGTCAGCTCCACGAAGTCGCGGATCGTGCAGAAGTGAATGTTGGGCGTGTCGTACCAGCTATAGGCGAGGTTGCGCGTCACCGGCATGCGCCCATGCGCCAGGAGCGAGAGGCGCACCGACCAGTGCCCGAAATTGGGGAAGGACACGATGGCCCGCCGGCCGATGCGCAGCATCTCGGCCAGCACCTGCCGCGGACGCTGCGTCGCCTGGATGGTCTGCGACAGGATGACATAGTCGAAGGCGCCGTCGGGATAGTGGACGAGGTCCTTGTCGGCATCGCCCTGGATCACCGAAAGCCCGCGTGCGACGGCCTCGTTCACCCCCTGCTGGCTGATCTCCATGCCGCGCGCGTCGACACCGCGCTGGCTTTCCAGGAGCGCCAGGAGGCTGCCATCGCCGCAGCCGACATCCAGGACGCGGCTGCCGCGCGGCACCAGCCCCGCGATCAGCGCCAGGTCCACGCGGACATTGGCATCGGCCGCCACGAGCTGGCTCGTCGGCTGGGGCGCGGGCTGGGTCGTCGTGTCGGCTGGGGCGCTCATGCCGGCAGGCCCCGCACGCGGGCGGCCGACTTCAGGAAGCCGTCGATCGCCGCATAGAAGACCGGCTCGTCCAGAAGGAAGGCGTCGTGCCCGCGATCGGTCTCGATCTCCACGAAGGACACGGAGGCGGCCGCGGCGTTCAACGCATGCACGACGGCCCGGCTTTCCCCCGTCGGGAACAACCAGTCGGACGAGAAGGAGACGAGGCAGAAGCGCGTGCGCGTGCGGGCGAAGGCATCGGCCAGCCGCCCGCCATAATCGGCGGCGATGTCGAAATAGTCCATGGCGCGTGTGAGATACAGATAGGCGTTGGCATCGAACCGGTCGACGAAGCTCGTGCCCTGATGGCGCAGATAGCTTTCGATCTGGAAATCGGCATCGAAGCCGAAGCCCAGTTGCTCCCGGTCCTGCAGGTTGCGTCCGAATTTGCGCTGCAGCGCCGCCTCCGACAGGTAGGTGACATGCGCCGTCATGCGCGCGACGGCCAGCCCCTTGTGCGGCCGGACCCCACCCTCGATGTAGCGGCCGCCCTGCCAGTCCGGATCGGCCATGACGGCCTGCCGGCCCACCTCGTGGAAGGCGATGTTCTGCGAGGAATGGCGCGCGCCCGTGGCAATCGGCAGGGCGCAGAAGACGCGCTCGGGGTAGGCCACGGTCCATTGCAGGCATTGCATGCCGCCCATCGATCCGCCGATCACGGCGAAGAGCTGGTCGATGCCGAGCCGGTCCACCAGCATGGCCTGCGCGCGCACCATGTCGGCGATGGTCAGCACCGGCAGGTCGAGCGCATAGGGCAGGCCTGTCGCCGGGTCGAGGCTGGCCGGTCCGGTGGACCCCATGCAGGAGCCGATAACGTTGGCGCAGATCACGAAATAACGGTCGGTATCGATCGGCTTGCCCGGCCCGATGATGGACGACCACCAGCCCGGCTTGCCGGTCACGGGGTTGCGGCTGGCGGCATACTGGTCACCGGTCAGGGCGTGGCACACGTAGATGGCGTTGCTCTTGTCGGCGTTGAGTTCGCCCCAGGTCTCGTAGGCGATGTCGAAGGGCGACAGGACGGTGCCGGCATCCAGCGGCAACGGCGCGTCGGCGCCGAAATGCATGCTCTTGCTGGAGGGTGCGCGCGCCTCCTTCAGAGAGAGGCCAGCCACCTCGGTAAAAGACGGTGCGTTCATCCTGTCCTTGACCCTGCGCTTTCGTCCCGGCCGTTCGACCACGCTTCCTGCTATCCTTCCGGTGTGCCGGGATCAACGCTTCTTTGCAAGCGCGCCATCGGCTGTGTAGAGCTTCTCGGGCAATGGATCGCAGGCTGAAGGGGACAGCGGCAGATGAGCGACAGGAAGGGCGACGATCTCGGCCGGCTATCGGAATTGCGGGCGCAGATCGATGCGATCGACGAATCCATCCACCGGCTGCTCATGCAGCGCGCGACGGTCATCGACGCGCTGATCGCCGTGAAGGGCCACCAGAAGAACGGCGCGGCCTTCCGGCCAGGGCGAGAGGCCGACATGATGCGCCGGCTCGTCGCGCGGCACAGCGGGCATCTGCCCATCACCGCAGTGGAGCATCTCTGGCGCGAAATCATCTCGACCTTCACGGCGCTCCAGGCCCCCTTCGAGGTCGCCGTATCGACCGGCGGAGACGTCGCGAGCGCGGTGGAGACGACCCGCTTCACCTGCGGCTTTTCCGTTCCCATGCATCTGGTGGACCAGGCCGATGCCGTGATCGAGCGCGTCGGCAAGGCGGATGACTGGCTCGGCATCGTGCTCCTGAAGGAACAATCCGGCCCCTGGTGGGAGCGCCTGGGGCGCGCGGCCATCGTCGCGCGGCTGCCCTTCCTGGCACAGGACGGCCGGCCCGCGGGGGAGCCGGCCCTCGTGCTGGCGCCGCCGCTCGCCGACCCGGTCCCTTTCGAGATCGAGTGCCACGCCGTGACGACGGCGCAGGCTACGCCCCTGGCCGACGGGGCGCAGGAGCTCGCCCGTTGCGTGGATGCCGCCGGGCTGCACAGGCTCGTCGCGGCACCGCGCGGCCTCGGCCCGCTGCCGGCGGCGATGGACGGCCATCTCGACATTCGGCCGGTCGGGGGCTATGCCGCTCCGGTGCAGCTGCAGGAGCGGCGCAGCTAGAGACGACGAGTTCCGGGGACACCAGGATGCAGACCCTGACGACGGCGCCCGTGCCGAGGCCGGGCGTATTGGATATCGAAGCCTATGTGCCGGGCAAGAGCCACGCGCCGGCCGGTATCCGGCTGCATAAGCTGTCGTCCAACGAAACGCCGCTCGGCCCCTCTCCCGCCGCCCGCGCAGCCCTGACGCAGGCCAGCGAGCGGCTGGAGCTCTACCCCGATCCGCAGGCGACGCGGCTGAAGGCGGCGCTGGCGGATCGCTACGGGCTGAACCCCGCGCGGATCATCTGCGGCAACGGCTCCGACGAGCTCCTGAGCCTCCTGGCCAATGCCTATTTGTCCGAGGGGACCGAGGGCATCTACACCGAGCACGGCTTCCTCCTGCATCGCACGGCCATTCTGGCGGCGGGCGCGAAGGCGGTCATGGCGCCCGAGCGCGACGCGCATGTGGACGTCGATGCCATCCTCGAGCGCGTCAACGCGCGGACGCGCATGGTCTACATTGCCAATCCCGGAAACCCGACCGGCACCTATATTCCCTTCGACGAGGTGCGGCGCCTGCATGCCGGCCTGCCGCCGGCCTGCATCCTGGTGCTCGATGCCGCCTATGCGGAATATGTGCGCCGCAACGACTACGAGGCCGGCATCGAGCTGGTTTCCGGCTCGAATAACGTGGTCATGACGCGGACCTTCTCGAAGATCCACGGGCTGGCGGCGCTGCGCGTCGGCTGGATGTACGTGCCGGAAACCATCGCCGACGCGGTGGAGCGCATCCGCGGGCCCTTCAACCTGAACGCGCTCGCCATCGCCGCGGCGGCAGCCTCCACTGCCGATACGGCGCATGTCGAGGAGACGGTCGCCTACAACAACGAATGGCTGCCGCGCCTGACCGAAGGTTTGACGGCGCTGGGGCTCGGCGTCACGCCCAGCGTCACCAACTTCGTGCTGATCCATTTTCCGCAGGATGCCGGAAAATCGGCGGCCGAGGCCGACCGCTTCCTGGTCGAGCGCGGCTTCGTGCTGCGCGCGGTCGGCGGTTACGGTTTCCCACATGCGCTGCGCATGACCATCGGCTCGCCGGAGGCCAATGAGGGCGTCCTGGCGGCGCTGGCCGAGTTCATGGCCCGATGACCGAGCCCCTGTTCAAGCGCGTCGCCCTTCTGGGCATCGGCCTGATCGGCTCGTCCATCGCCATCAACCTGCGCGAGCGGGGACTGGCAGGCCACATCGCCATCGCCACCCGCCGGCCGGAGACGCTCGATCGCGCCCGGGAGCTCGGCCTCGGCCACAGCTACCACAGCGATTTCGCCGATGCGGTGGCAGGCGCCGATCTCGTCGTGCTCTGCGTGCCCGTCGGCGCCTGCACCACGGTGACGAAGGCCATCGCACCAGCCTTGGCGCCGGGCGCCATCGTCACCGATGTCGGCTCGGTCAAGGGCGCGGTGGTGGAGGCGATGCAGCCGCATCTGCCGGCGCATGTCGAGTTCGTCCCCGGCCACCCCATCGCCGGCACCGAACAGTCCGGGCCCGATGCCGGCTTCCTCGAACTCTTCGAGAACCGCTGGTGCATCCTGACCCCGGTCGAAAATGCCGATCCGCAGGCCGTCGCGCGGCTGCGCCGCCTGTGGGAAGAGATGGGCTCGCAGGTCGAGACGATGACCCCGTCGCATCACGACCTGGTCCTTGCCATCGTCAGCCACGTGCCGCATCTCATCGCCTACAACATCGTGGGCACGGCGGCGGACCTCGAAACGGTCACCCAGTCGGAAGTCATCAAGTTCTCGGCGTCGGGCTTCCGTGATTTCACGCGCATCGCCGCGTCGGACCCGACCATGTGGCGCGACATCTTCCTGACCAACCGCGAAGCGGTGCTGGAAATGCTGGCGCGCTTCTCGGAAGATCTGTCATCGCTGCAGCGGGCCATCCGCTGGGGCGATGGCGATGCCCTGTTCGACCTGTTCACGCGAACGCGCGCCATACGGCGCTCCATCGTGGAAGCCGGCCAGGACACGGCCGACGCCAATTTCGGGCGCCAGCCGCACCGCAAGGACGCCTGGAACGAAACGACCGCGGAGTAGCGACAAGGTCGCACGCGCGGGAGACGAAGGACAAGATACGATGACCGCGCTGCAACAGGATACATCGGCCAAGGCGACGACGGTTTCGATCATCGCCGCCGTCAGCCTGTGCCATATGCTCAACGACATCATGCAGTCGATGCTGGCGGCGATCTATCCGCTGTTGAAAGCCGACTTCGCCCTGTCCTTCGCGCAGATCGGCGTTCTGACCCTCGCCTTCCAGATCACCGCATCGCTGCTGCAGCCCCTCATCGGCATCGTGACCGACAAGCGCCCCATGCCCTACTCCCTGCCCGTCGGCATGGGCAGCACGCTTATCGGACTCGTCACCCTGTCGCAGGCGCACAGCTACGGCATGCTCGTGGCCGGCGCCTGCCTGATCGGCTTCGGCTCGGCGATCTTCCATCCGGAAGCCTCACGCGTGGCACGGCTTGCCGCCGGCGGGCGCTTCGGCTTCGCGCAGTCCTTCTTCCAGGTCGGTGGCAATGCCGGCACGGCGCTCGGACCGCTCCTGGCGGCCTTCATCGTGGTGCCGAACGGCCAGCGCAGCGTCATCCTCTTTGCCGGGCTCGCGCTCCTGGGCATCGCCATCCTCGGCTGGGTTGCGCGCTGGTATGCCGAGCAGCATCGCGCCAGCAAGGGGCGGCCGGCCGCTGCGCGCACGCTGCTCCTGCCGCGCAACGTGGTGCTGCGGGCGGTGCTCATCCTCGTGCTCCTGACGACGATCAAGAACGTCTACATGTCGAGCTTCTCAAGCTACTTCACCTTCTATGCGATCGACCGCTTCGGGCTCGACGTCCAGGCCTCGCAGCTCATGCTGTTCCTGTTCCTCGGGGCAGCCGCCGCCGGCACCTTCCTGGGTGGCCCGATCGGCGACAGGTTCGGCGCGCGCTTCGTGATCTGGTTCTCGATACTGGGCGTCATTCCCTTCGCCCTGATTCTGCCTTACGCCAACCTCTTCTTCACCGGCGTCCTGGCGGCGATCATCGGCTTCGTCCTTGCTTCGGCCTTCCCGGCCATCGTGGTCTTTGCGCAGGAACTCCTGCCGGGCCGGGTCGGCTTTGTGGGCGGACTGTTCTTCGGCTTCGCCTTCGGCGCCGGCGGACTGGGTGCGGCCCTTCTGGGCGGCCTTGCCGACGAATGGGGCATCGCCAACGTCTACTGGGCCATTTCGCTCATGCCGATCCTCGGCCTGGCGACGATCTTCCTACCCAGGCTCGACCGTCAAGCCTGAAGCGTAAGGACCTATAGCGCCAGCGCGCGGCGGCGATCCTGCGCGATGAGCTGGCGGATTTGGCGCACGATCTGGTCGGCATGGGCCGCGGCGATGCGGTCCGCCGCCTCGATATCGCGGGCTTCCACCGCGCCGATCATCTCCTCGTGCTCCTCCACGTAGCGGGCGGGGAGACGATCGTCGAAGCTGGAATAATAAAGCCGCAGGATTCGCCGCCCCTCGTCCAGCAGCCGCGTAAACAGGCCGATGTAGTAGGGATTGCGCCCTGCCTCGGCGATGCGCGCATGGAAATCGCGGTTGGTGGCGATCATGCCCAGCGCATCCTGCCGGCGCACCGCATCGGCAAAGGCCGCCTGGCCGGCGCGGATGGAAGGCAGATCCTGCGGCTGGTGATACTCGGCCGCCAGACGGGTGGTGACCCGGTACATCAGCGTGAGCGCGTCGAAGAAGGTGTGCAGATTGACGAAATCGATGTTGGAGACGATCGTCGAGCGGTTGGGCAGCGTCGTCACCAGCCCCTCGCCGGCCAGCCGCACGAGCGCTTCGCGGATGGGCGTCCGGGACATGGACAGGCGCTCGGATATCAGAATTTCGTCGATCGGGCTTCCGGGGGCCAGACGCAGGTCGATGATATCGTCGCGCAGCTGCTCGTAGACGCGGCGCACACCTTCGCCGCGCTTGCGCTCGGCCGTGGCGGGTTCGGGGCGTTCACTCATAAGGGTCGCCTCACCGGACAACGAAGCCGTGGGCGAAGGGATCGCGATCATCGATGAAGATGGTGTTGTAGCCGGTCATCCGCGCCCATCCGGCAATCGAGGGAATGATGGCGTCGCGGTCGCCCACACTGGCGGCAGCCTCGACGCGGCCGGCAAACAGGCTGCCGATGATCGATTCATGCACGAAGTCGTCGCCCACGCGAAGGCGCCCCTTGGCGGCGAGCTGCGCCATGCGGGCCGAGGTGCCCGTCCCGCAGGGGGAGCGGTCGATGGCTTTTTCACCATAGAAGACGGCATTGCGCGCATGGGCCTCCGGCACCGTCGCCGCGCCGGTCCAGAGGATGTGCGACAGGCCCCGTATCTGCGGATGCTCCGGATGGACGAAGTCATATTTGGCGTTCAGGGCCGCGCGCAGCCGGGGCGACCAGCCGATGAGTTCGCCGGCCGTGTGGTCCGCCAGATCTCGGAAATTACGCTGCGGATCGACGATGGCGTAGAAATTGCCCCCATAGGCGACATCGACCACGATTTCCCCGAGCCCCTCGACCTCCGCCGTCAGGCCCTCGGAATGAAGGAAACCCGGCACGTTGGTCAGCCGCACCTCCTCCACGAAGCGCCCCTCCTGCCGATAGGCGACCTCTACCCTGCCGGCCGGCGTATCGAGCGCCAGGCGGCCGGGCGTGCGGGGTACGATCAGCCCGTTCTCCAGGCCCATCGTGACGGTTCCGATGGTCCCGTGCCCGCACATGGGCAGGCAGCCCGATGTTTCGATGAACAGGATGGCGACATCGCAGTCGGCCCGCGTCGGCGGATAGAGGATGGAGCCGGACATCATGTCGTGCCCGCGTGGCTCGAACATCAGCCCGGTGCGCACCCAGTCATACTCCGCCAGGAAATGTGCCCTGCGCTCCAGCATGGTGGCGCCCTCGAGGCGCGGACCGCCGCCGGAGACAAGGCGGACCGGGTTGCCGCAGGTATGGCCGTCGATGCAGGAGAAGGTGTGTGTGGTCATGGAGCACTCGGTTTATGCCGGCCTGCGGGGTCACGCGTCGGCGCAATGAACCAAATATACACGGAGTATACAAGCCCGGTGCGTGTGCCGGAGTGCAGGACCGGCAGCGTTGACACGCACCGCCCGGCTCTTCACAATTCGCAGTAATGATTATCGTTCATTATAATGAACATTTGGAGTTTGCAGCATGCTTGCGTTGAAGAACCCGTCGCTCCTGCGGGACGCCTGCCTTCTGGACGGCGCCTGGGTGGACGCAGACGACGGATCGAAGGTGGATGTCACCAACCCTGCCAACGGATCGGTGGTCGGCACCGTCCCGTCGATGGGCGCGGCTGAGACGGAGCGTGCCATCGCTGCGGCGGCGCGGGCCTTCCCGGCCTGGAGCGCCCGGCCTGCCAAGGAGCGTGCCGCCATTCTGCGGCGCTGGTTCGAGCTTCTCGTGGCCAATGCGGACGACCTTGCCGCGCTGATGACCGCCGAACAGGGCAAACCCCTGGCGGAAGCACGCGGAGAGGCGCTCTATGCGGCGTCCTTCGTGGAATGGTTCGCCGAGGAAGCCAAGCGCGTCTATGGCGAGACGATCCCCGCGCCGACGCAGGACAAGCGGATCATCGTGCTGCGCCAGCCGATCGGCGTGACGGCCGCCATCACCCCCTGGAACTTCCCGGCTGCCATGATCACACGCAAGGCTGCGCCGGCCCTGGCGGCGGGTTGCCCGATGATCGTCAAGCCGGCCATGCAGACACCCCTCACCGCGCTCGCCTTGGCGGCGCTGGCCGAGGAAGCCGGCGTTCCGGCGGGCATCCTGCAGATCGTCACCGGCAAAGCGGCCGCCGTGGGCGGCGCGCTCACGCAGAGCGCGACGGTGCGCAAACTGTCCTTCACGGGATCGACCGAAGTCGGCCGCGTGCTGATGGCCCAGTGCGCGCCGACCATCAAGAAGCTGTCGCTCGAACTCGGCGGCAATGCGCCCTTCATCGTCTTCGACGATGCGGATCTGGATGCCGCAGTGGATGGCGCCATCGCCTCCAAGTACCGCAATGCGGGGCAGACCTGCGTCTGCTCCAACCGCATCTACGTGCAGTCCGGCGTCTACGACGCCTTCGCGCAGAAGCTTGCGGAGCGGGTGCGTTCCCTGACCGTCGGCGACGGCACGCAGGCGGGTGTGGTGATCGGCCCGCTGATCGACGCCAAGGCCGTCGAGAAGGTGGAAGAGCATATCGGCGACGCCGTCGCCGCGGGCGCGCAGGTCCTCGTCGGCGGCAACCGCCATGAACTCGGCGGCACCTTCTTCGAGCCGACCGTGCTGACCGGCGTCACCAAGGCCATGAAGGTCGCGCGGGAGGAGACGTTCGGCCCCGTCGCGCCGCTGTTCCGCTTCGACGACGAGGCGGACGTTATTGCAGAGGCCAATGATACGGAGTTCGGCCTGGCCGCCTACTTCTACACCGAGAACGTACGACGGACCTGGCGCGTGGCCGAGGCGCTGGAATACGGCATGGTCGGCCACAATACCGGGCTCATCTCCAACGAGGTTGCGCCCTTCGGCGGGGTCAAGCAGTCCGGCCTCGGCCGCGAGGGCTCCCACCTCGGGATCGAGGAGTATCTGGAGGTCAAGTACCTCTGCTCGGCCGTGGCCTGACGGCGCCCGTCAGCCCGCATCCCGTTCGACGATCCAGGCATGGTCCGGGTGGTTGCGGAAGCGCCACTTGCGCAACGGCCCGGCCATGACGTTCAGGTAATACATCTCGTAGCCGTACGGCGCACCGCAGGGGTGGTGGCCGCGCGGCACGAGGACGAGATCCCCGTCCGCCACGGCCATGGTCTCGTCCAGACTGCCATCTTCGGTGAAGACACGCTGAACGCCGAAGCCCTGTGACGGGTTGAGACGGTGATAGTAGGTTTCTTCCAGATAGGTCATATCCGGAAAGGCGTCCTCGTCATGGCGGTGCGGCGGATAGGAAGACCAGTGCCCCTGTGGCGTGAAGACCTCCGTCACCAGGAGGGAATCGGCGACATCGCGGTCTTCCATGGCGATGGCATTGATGGCGCGGCGGTTCGTGCCCTTGCCGCGCTGCGTGGTCACGATGCCGTCCGGCCCGAGCCGCGCCGCCGGACGCCCGGTGCCGCCCGGCGCCGAACAGACCGCCAGGGTCGCATCGGTGGTCGCCACGGCGTCGAAGGGCGCCCCGGCCGGCACGTAGATGGCATGCGGCGGCGTGCCCTCGAAGACGCTCATCCGCTCGCCCGCTTCTCCGAAATCGATGCCGTCGGCGCGGATCCTCGCCTTGCCCTCCACCAGGACCAGAATGGCTTCGCGCCCCTCCAGCCGGTCCTCCACCCTGTCGCCCGGCGCCAGGCGGTAGAGGTCGAAGCCAACATAGGTCCAGCCCGCGCTTTCCGGGGTCAGATGATGGACGCGCCCCTTCTGCACTGTGGGCTTGCGCAGGAGCGGGCTCATGCGCCCTCTCCTGCCGGTGCGGTGTCGAGCCCGGCCTTGCGGGCCATGTCTTTCAGCGCGTTAAGGCCCATCGACTGGTAGCGGTGCGGGTGGCGGATGGCGGGGTCCTGCTCCGCCTCGATGACCAGCCAGCCGGAATAGCCGTGGCGCGCCGCCTCCTGGAGGACGGGCAGGAAGTCGACCCCGCCATCCGGGTCCCCCGGAACGGTGAAGACGCCGGCCCGCACGCCGTCGAGGAAGGTCAGCCTGTCGCCCCGCACGCGCTGCATCACCTGCGGGCGGACATTCTTGCAATGGATGTGCCCGACGCGCCCCATATAGCGGCGCGCCAGCGCCAGCGGATCGGCCCCGCCGAAGAAGGCGTGCCCCGTATCGAGGAGCAGGCGCGTCGCCGGGCCGGTGGCGTCCATGAAGCGGTGAATGTCCTCCTCGCTTTCGACCACGGTCCCCATGTGGTGGTGGTAGACGAGCGGCAGCCCCTCGGCGGCGATGCGCTCGGCAAAGCGCTCCATGTCTTCGCCGAAGCGCGCCATGCGCTCGGCCGTCAGCATGGGACGCTCGGCCAGCGGAATATCGGCGCCATGGATGGCGTTTGACGTTTCGGCCGCGATGAAGACCGTGCCGCCGGCTTCCAGCGTCATGGCCACCTGGCGGCGCGCCGCGTCGAGTTCCGCCTCCACCGAGCGCGTCAAGAGGTGCGTCGAGTACCAGCCGCCCACGAAGGCCAGGCCGTAGGCATTGAGGGCCGCTTTGAGGGCGGTCCCGTCATCGGGCATCTTGTGCCCTTTCTCGATGCCGTCGAAGCCGATGGCGCCGGCCTCGGAAAGGCATGTCTCGAGCGTGATGTCCTGGCCGAGGCTCCGGTCGTCATCGTTCGACCAGGCGATCGGGTTGGTGGCGTAGCTGATCATGCGGTCCTCAATCCGGGCGCTGGTTGCGTCTGTCGGCTTCATAGGCGGCGCGCGCGGCCGTCACGGCAGAGCGTTCCGAAACTTGCGGCACGGCCACGTCCCACCAGGCGCCGCCCGCCTTGGTGGTGGGCATCGGATCGGTATCGATCACGATGACGCTGACGGACCGCCGTGAGCGGGCCTCCCGCAGAGCCGCTTCCAGCCCGGCAATGTCAGCCACCTTCTGCGCATGCGCGCCCATGGCGGCCGCATGGGCGGCAAAGTCGATGGCCGATGGCACGACGTGGCGGGCCGTATCCAGAAGGTTGTTGAAGCTTTCGCCGCCACAGGCCATCTGCAGGCGGTTGATGCAGCCATAGCCGCGATTGTCCAGAAGGACGACCGTCAGCCTGTGGCCGAGCATGACGGCGGTGGCGAGTTCGCTGTTCATCATCATGTAGCTGCCATCGCCGACCATGACGACGACCTCGCGGTCCGGACGGGCCATGGCGACGCCCAGCCCACCGGCAATCTCGTAGCCCATGCAGGAAAAGCCGTATTCGAGATGGTAGCCGAAGGGCTGGCTTGTGCGCCACAATTTGTGCAGCTCCCCCGGCAGGCCGCCCGCCGCGCAGACGAGGATCGCATCCTCGCCCACCCCGCGTTGCACGGCGCCGATCACCTGCGCATCGGAGGGCAGGTGATTGGCGGCCGGTGCGGGAACGGCCGTCGCCGCATCGACCGCCGCGTTCCATTCCGGCATGAGGCCTGCGTCCAGAGCGGGCGCCTGCCAACCCGACAGGGCATCGGCAAGATGCGTCAGGGCGCTTCTGGCATCGGCCACCAGGGTCATGGCATCGTGCTTGCCTGCGTCGTAGGCGCCTATATTGATCGACAGGAGCCGCCGCTCCGGGTTGCGGAACAGCGCCCAGGACCCGGTCGTGAAATCGGCGAGCCGCGTGCCCACGGCAATAACGAGATCGGCCTGTTCCGCGGCGGCATTGGCGGCCGAACTTCCGGTCACGCCGATGGAGCCGAGGTTGCAGGCATGATCATGCGGCAGCGACGATTTGCCGGCCTGCGTCTCCGCGACCGGGATGCCGCACCCTTCGGCAAGTCGCGCAAGCGCATCCATGGCGCCCGAATACAGGACGCCGCCGCCGGCCACGATGAGCGGGCGGCGCGATGCGGCAATGGCAGCGACGGCCGCCTCTAATTCGACCGGATCGGGCTCGGGGCGGCGCTGGCGCCAGATGCGCGGGGCAAAGAAGCTTTCGGGGTAGTCATAGGCATCCGCCTGCGTGTCCTGGCAGAAGGCCAGGGTGACGGGACCGCAATCGGCCGGGTCCGTCATGGTGCGGAAGGCGCGCGGCAGGGCCGTCAGAAGGTGTTCCGGGCGGGAGATCCGATCGTAGTAGCGGCTCACCGGCCGGAAGCAGTCATTGGCCGATACGGTGCCGTCGCCCATATCCTCCACCTGCTGCAGCACGGGGTCGGGCGCGCGGTCGGAAAAGACGTCGCCCGGCACGAACAGGACGGGCAGCCGGTTCACATGGGCCAGCGCCGCCGCCGTGACCATGTTGAGCGCCCCCGGGCCGATGGAGCTCGTCACCATCATGGCGCGGCGGCGGCCCAGCGTCTTGGCATAGGCGATGGCGGCGTGGGCCATGCCCTGCTCGCTATGGCCGCGCCAGGTGGGGAAGCTGTCCCCCGCCCCATAGAGAGCCTCACCCAAACCGGCCACGTTGCCGTGGCCGAAGATCGCCCAGGCACCGGAGAGGAACGGCTCCCCGTCCTCATTCAACTGCGCCGCGCAATAGCGCACCATGGCCTGCGCCGCCGTGAGCCGGATCGTCTTCATGGTTGCGTCCCCGTCCCTGCGGCCCGGGCCGCGTCCCATATGTCGCACAGGCGCTTGTAGCGGGCGGCCATGTCGGCCGCGGCGGCAGCATCGTCGATGCGCCCCGCAAACCAGTCTGCCGCGACCGCGCCGAAGATGCTGCGCCCCACCGCAAAGCCCTTGACCAGCGGGAAGCCGGCCGCCACCGAAAAGCAACGGGCAAGATCGTCCTCCGGCGCTTCCAGTCCCAGGACGACGATGCCCCGCGTGTGCGGATCGTTGCGTTCGATCGCATCGACGGCGCGGCGCCAGGCCTCCGGCTCACGCATCGGCTCGAGCTTCCACCAGTCGGGGAAGATCTCCTCGGCATAGACCCGCTCGATGATGTCGGCCGTGGTGGCCGCATCGACAGGGCCGACGCGTGAGGGGATGACCTCCAGGAGGAACTCCAGATCGTTGGCGCGCGCCGCCTGCGCCAGCCGCTTCAGCGTGGCCAGTTGCGTGTGCCACAGATCCGCCGGGTCATCGGGATGGCAATAGCACAGCACCTTGACCACATGCTCGCGCGGCCAGGCATCGAGCGCGCTGCCCCAGTCCAGCCCGAGCTCTTCCAGTTCCAGCGGGCGGGAGCCCGGCAGTTCGACCGGCCGGCCGATCCACAGGCCCGTGCCGGCGGCGGCGTGCAGGGCCTGGCGGCCAAGCCTGTCGTCGCACAATATGCCGTAGCCTGCATCGCCCCCGGCATCGGCCACCTGGCGTGCCGCCGTCAGGCAGACCTGTTTGAACCGCGCGATCGAGTCCGGCGCGGCCCCCGCGACGGCTTCGAGCTGGGAGCGGTGGTCGAAGGCGAAGACGCGCAGTTGGGGCCAGTCGCCGCGCCGGTTGGTGGACCAGTGGATCTGTTCCAGCGGTCGATCGTGCCGCAGCGCCGGCGTCACCACCCCGCGCTCCAGGAAGAAGTCGAGTTCGGCCCGGGACGGATAGGCCGGCGCGCAGCCATGGCGAGAGACCGCCAGCGCCCCGCAGGCATTGGCGTATTCCAGCGTCCGGGGCCAGTCGGCGCCGCCGAGCCAACCATAGAGGAGCCCCGACATGAAGCCATCGCCCGCGCCGAGCACGTTGAACACTTCGATCGGGAAGCCCGGCCCGCTTTGTCCGAGTTCCAGCCGGTCGGGAATGTCGCCGTCAAAGGCGACGGCCCCCATCGGCCCGCGCTTGCAGACGAGCGTCGCGGGCGTCACCGCGCGCACGGCCCGCAGGGCGGCAAGCGTATCGGTGGTGCCGCCGGCGATGTGGAACTCCTCTTCAGTCCCGACGATGAGGTCGAAGAGCGGCAGATGGGCCATCAGGCGGCGCGTCACCGCGTCGGACTCGATGTAGCGGCTCTCTCCGGCATCGTGTCCTGCAAGGCCCCAGAGATTGGGGCGGTAATCGATATCGAGCGCCGTGCGGGCCCCGCATTGCCGGGCGATGCGCACGGATTTCAAGACGGCGGCCTCGGTGCGGGGGTGCGACAGATGCGTGCCCGTGGCCACCGTCGCACGCGCCTGCGCGATGAAATCGGGGTCTATGTCGGCCTCTGTCAGGGCCATGTCGGCGCAGTTTTCGCGGTAGAAGATGAGGGGAAAGGAGTCCTCGTCGCGGATGCCCAGGATGACGAGCGCGGTCAGGCGTTCGGAATCGGTGACGACGCCGCGCGTATCGACCCCCTGCGCGGCGAGCGTCTCGCGGATGAAACGGCCCATATGCTCGTCGCCCACCCGGGTGATGACCGCCGACCGCAAGCCCAGACGCGCGGTGCCGCAGGCCATGTTGGTGGGCGAGCCGCCGATATATTTGCGAAAGGATCGCATGTCCTCGAGCCGGCCGCCCACCTGCGCGCCGTAGAGGTCCACCGACGATCGGCCGATGGTGATCACATCGAGGTTCATACCGTGCCTCCGAGCGACGCTTCCAACGCCGCCATTTCCTGCCCGCCGGCCATCATATCCTGCAATTCCTCCGGTTGAACCTCGCCCCGGCGTGCGGTGCCAAGCGTCTTGCCCCGGTTGAGAACGGTGAACCTGTCGCCGACCGCCATGGCATGGCGCACATTATGGGTGATGAAGACGACACCGATACCCTGCTTGCGAACCCTGTCGATGGTGGACAGGACATTGGCCGTCTGGCGCACGCCGAGCGCCGATGTGGGCTCGTCGAGGATCAGAACCTTGGCGCCGAAATAGGCGGCCCGGGCGATGGCGACGGTCTGCCGCTCGCCGCCCGACAGCGTGCCGACGGCCTGGTCGGCCATGCGAAGCTGGATGCCCATGCGGCGCATCTCCTCCATCGTCACGCGGTTGGCGGTCTCAAAGTCGATCAGCCGCAACGGGCCGAAACGCCGGACCGGCTCGCGACCCATCCAGAAATTGCGCGTGACCGACATCAGCGGAATCATCGCCAGATCCTGGTAGACGGTGGCGATCCCCGCATCCATTGCATCGCGCGGGCTTTCGAAGACGACGTCCCGGCCCTCGACCAGCATCGTGCCCCCGCTCGGCCGATGGACGCCCGACATGGTCTTGATAAAGGTCGATTTGCCGGCGCCGTTGTCGCCGAGCAGGCAGTGGCACTCGCCTTCGTTCACGTCGAAGGACACGCCGCTCAGCGCGATGACGGGTCCGAAGTGCTTTTCGATGCCGCGCATCTCGATCAGGGGCATCACCGCTCTCCCGTGATGGTGCGGCGGATCCACGTATTCATGATGACCGCCATGATCAAAATGGATCCGAGGAAGACCCGGAACAGCGAACTTTCCGCCTGGGCGAAGAACAGGCCCTGCTGGACCACGCCGAAGATCAGGGCGCCCAGCGCCGCGCCGATGACGGAACCGTAGCCACCTGTCAGGAGCGCCCCGCCGATGACGACGCAGATGATGGCCTCGAACTCCTTCAGGAGCCCGCGATCGGCCGCGGCGGAACCGAACTCCATGACCTGGCAGGTCGCGAAGACGGTGGCGCAGAAGGCGGTGAACATGAACATCAGGATCTTCACGCGGTCCACCGGCACGCCGACATAGCGCGCAGCCTGCGCATCGCCGCCCGCCGCGAAGATCCAGTTGCCGAAGCGGGTGCGCGTCAGCAGAACATGGGCGAAGACGATGAGGATGAGCGCCCAGACCACGACCATGGGAATGCCGTCCACCACCGGCTGCCCGGCACGCGTGCCCCGCCCGAAGACGGCGATGACGCCGTGCTCGGCCAGCCAGGTGAAGAGACCGGTCAGGATCTTGCCGCCGAACAGGCTTGCGAGCCAGTCGCCCTGCGCACGCTCGGCCACGCCGCCGATGATGGTCTGGCGTGTCGTCAGGATGGCGAGCCAGATGGTCAGCCCGCGCAGGATGTACAGGAAGGCAAGCGTGACGATGAAGCTCGGCAGGCCCGTGCGGATCACCAGCCAGCCGTTGAGGGCCCCGATGGCGAGCGCCACCAGGAAGGCGCACAGGATGGCGAACCAGACCGGCAGCCCCCATTGCACCGACAGGATGGCAATGACGATGCCCGCAAAGCCGATCATCGAGCCGACCGACAGGTCGAACTCCCCGGCGATCATCAGGAGGCAGGCGCCCACCGCGATGATGGCGAACTGCGCGGAGACGACCGTCCAGTTCATGATGCCCTGTGCGGCGAACATGCCCGAATCCCGGGCGATCAGGAAAAAGAACGAGAAGACGAGGATGGCGCCGCAGATAGCGCCCAGTTCCGGACGGATCATCGCCCGGCGCAGTCCCGACATCGTCTTCACGCGTTCATCGGCATGTGCCGTCATGGCCTTAACCTTTCGGACGAACGGGTTCGAAACGGTCCGGGCGGCGTGGCCGCCCGGACGCGATGGTCAGCGGTACTGGCCGGCCAGCGCCTCGACCTGGGCGATATTGTCCTTGGTGATGAAGCCCGGCCCGGAATTGACGTCGTTGGCCGGGATGACGCCGTAGCGGACGTAGTTGGTCAGAAAGACCACGGGCAGGTAGCCCTGCAGGAAGGGCTGCTGGTCGATCGCAAAATCGATCGTTCCGTCCTTGATCGCGGCGGCGATCTCGGCCGACAGGTCGAAGGTCCCGAAGACGATGTCGTTCTCCAGCCCCGCATCCTTGACGGCGCGGATGGTCGGGTGGGCCGAGGTCGGACCCAGCGTCAGGATGGCCGACGTATCGGGATTGGCGGTCAGATAGGCTGCGACCTTGTTCTGGATCTCGGACGGGTCCTGGCCGGCATCGACCATCTGGTTGCCGAGCGGCACGCCCAGGGCATCGGCAAAGCCCTGGCAGCGCTCCACCGAGGCAGGATTGGTGATGTAGTGATTGACGCAAAGGAAGCTTGTCGCGCCTTCGGCCTTGGCCCGCTCGCCCGCCGCCTTGCCGGCATCGTATTCCGGCTGGCCGACATGCATGAGCGCGCCCATCTCTCGCGATTGCTCGGCCGTGCCCGAATTGATCGTGATGACCGGGATGCCCTGGTCCACCGCGGCCTTGATCGGCCCGGACAGGACATTGGCATCGGCGATGGTGACGATGATTCCGTCGGGGCCGGCCGCCGTCGCCTGCTCGACGATGCGCGCCATATCCGCCAGATCGCCCGTGGGCGGGTTGCGGTAGTCCACGCGGACTTTCATCTCTTCGCCCGCCAGGTTGATGGCGTTCTTAATGGTGTTCCACCAGCTGTCCGAATCGGGCGCGTGGCTGATGAGAACGAACTCTTCGTCGGCCGCGAGGGCCGGGGCGGCCAGGGCGCCGAGCGCGGTGGCCACGGCGAGCGCACGCGTGAAGTTGCGGATCATGATGTCTCCTCCCAAGAGAACACGGGCGCCTTGTCCTCCGGCACCTCGATGGATGGAATATTCCATCCATTTTGGAAGGATTGCAACCCTATTGTTCCAATCTGCCGCGCCGGGCTCCCGTGGCCACCACCAGGGCCGTGGCCAGGGACAAGGTCGCGGCGAGCGCACGGAAGGCGCCGACATCGACTTCCGCCACCGACAAGCGTGTGGCTTTTACCCGCCAGAGCGGGCTGGTCATCGTATCGGTGATGGCAACGACCGGCAGTCCGCGCTCCGCCGCATAGGCGGCCAGATCGACGGTGGCCGGCGTGTAGGGCGCAAATGTCACCGCCACCAAGGCATCGCCCTCCAGCATGGCGTGGCGGGTGTCGAAATGGCCGACCGCGCCGTGCAGGACGGCCGGGATCTCCATCTTC
Organism: Aureimonas frigidaquae; assembly: GCF_001463905.1. GTDB lineage: Bacteria > Pseudomonadota > Alphaproteobacteria > Rhizobiales > Rhizobiaceae > Aureimonas > Aureimonas frigidaquae. Next base: position 312,878 of record NZ_BBWR01000003.1, on the reverse strand, counting down.
TCCAGCGCATAGGCCATGTAGCTGACGACCGGAAAGACGCGCCGGAAGCCGACCAGATGAATGGTCCGGGCCTGTGCCAGAACCTCCACCGCCTCGTCCAGAGCCGCATTGTCGAGTGCATTGGCGAGATCGGCCAGCGAGTGGCGCCCCGCTTCGACGAATTCGGCCAGGAGCGCGGACGGGCTGTCATGCCCCTGCCGGCGCAGGGACTCGAGCCGCGTGGCATAATCGGGCCAGCGCGGGGCATGCGCCTCGCGGAACAGTTTCTGCATTTCCGAAAAACCGGAGAAGCCGAAGAGCTGGCAGAAGCGCACGAAGGCAGAGGGCGGGACGTCCGCGGCGGCCGCAAGCTCCGCAACGGTGGAGACGGCGATACGCTCCGGCGCCCGTGCGACCAGGTCGGCGCATTGCCGCAGGCGCCGCGGCAGCGTGTCGGCGATGGCCAGGAGCCGCTCGCGAAAATCATCCATGGTTTGCGGCGGGGGCAGCGCGTTCATCGAGCGACCTTATTGACAGCCACCGCAGACAGGCGGCATGACGTATTTGGAACAAAAATTCCATCGCGGCAAGTTACGTACGATCGCGGGGCGCGCGCCATCAACCGGTGCGAGGGAGTGGGAGGACAGGGCATGCGGACCTTCGGGATCGGGCTGATCGGCACCGGATTCATGGGCAAGAGCCACGCCCTCGCCTATCGCAACGCACGTGCGGTGTTGGGCGGCCCGGCGGCGCGGCTCGATGTCCTGTGCGACGTGCCGGCCGACAAGGCAAGCGCCATGGCATCGCAATTCGGCTTCGCCCGCGCCACCGCCGACTGGCGCGAGGTGGTGAACGACCCGGCCGTGGACATCGTCTGCATCACGACGCCCAACCGCTACCACCACGACATGGCCGTCGCCGCGCTCCGGGCCGGCAAGCATGTCCATTGCGAAAAGCCCCTGGCCGTGACGCTGGCGGACGCCGAAAACATGGCGGCCGTGGCCCGGGAAACGGGCCTGCGCACCATGGTCGGCTACAACTACCTGCACAATCCGGCCTTCGATCACGCACGCCGCCTGGTGGACGAGGGCGCCATCGGCGCGCTCCTGCACCTGCGCGGATGGGTGGACGAGGATTACCAGGCCGATGCCGACCTGCCCTGGACATGGCGGGCGCGCGCGGACGAGGCGGGGCTCGGCGCGCTGGGCGATATCGGCTGCCATCTGATCAGCATGGTGACGCGCCTTGCCGGTCCGATCGACAGCCTCGTGGCGGATATGGCGACGCTCTACCCGACACGCCCCATGCCTGACGGGGACGGCCGCGGCGCCGTCGAGAACGAGGACGTGGCGGGGGCGCTCGTGCGTTTTGAAAGCGGGGTCAAGGGAACGCTTGCCATTTCGCGCTGTGCCCATGGGCGCAAGAACAGGCTCGGCTTCGAACTGCACGGAACACGGGGCACGATCGTCTTCGACCAGGAGCGGTTGAACGAATTGCAACTCTACCGTCAGGGAAGCGAAGCGACGGCCGGCTTTACCACCATACTGACAGGCCCGTCCCATCCACCCTATGGCGATTTCATCCCCGCCAGCGGCCACCAGCTCGGCATGAACGACCTGAAGACCATCGAGGCGGCGGCCTTCCTGGCCGAACTGTCCGGCGGGCCCCGGCGCGGACCGGACTTTGCCGAAGCGCTCGCCATCGAGCGCGTCATTCACGCCATCGCGCGATCCGCCCGGGAGGACCGGCGCATCGCGATGAACCCGCAGGAGGACAGACATCCATGACCATTCGCTTCGCCGTCCTGGGCGCAGGACGTATCGGCAAGGTGCATGCACGCGCCATCGGCGCCAGTGAGGGCGCGCGCCTGGTGGCCGTTTTCGATCCGGTCGAGGCGAGCGCCGTCGCGCTGGCCACGGCCTGGGGTGCCGAGCGCCGCTCGATCGATGCCATCCTGGCTTCCGACGATATCGACGCAATCGCCATCTGCACGCCGACCGACACGCATGCCGACTTGATCGAGCGGGGCGTGCGCGCCGGCAAGGCCATCTTCTGCGAAAAGCCCGTCGATCTTTCGGTGGCGCGGGTGCGGCAGTGCCTGGATGTGGTCGCCGCAGAAGGCGGCCGGCTGATGGTCGGCTTCAACCGCCGCTTCGATCCACATTTCCGGGCGCTCAAGGCGGCGATCGACGAGGGTGCGGTGGGCAGGATCGAGATGATCACCATCACCTCCCGCGATCCGGGCCCTCCGCCGGCAGAGTACATCCGGTCGTCGGGCGGCATCTTCAAGGACATGACGATCCACGATCTCGACATGGCCCGCTTTCTCCTGGGCGAGGAGATCGCCTTCGTCAGCGCGACGGGCGCCGCGCTGGTCGATCCGGCCATCGGCACCTTGGGCGATTTCGACAGTGCGAGCCTGATCCTGGAAACGGCGAGCGGGCGCCAGTGCCTCATCTCCAACTCACGGCGCGCGGCCTATGGCTACGATCAGCGTGTCGAGGTGCTGGGCGAAACGGGGATGATCGCGGTGGAGAACCAGCGCCCCGTATCGATCGAGATCGCCGGCGCTTCCGGCTTCACCCGGCCCCCGCTGCATGACTTCTTCATGACCCGCTACGTCGAAGCCTACGCCGCGGAAATCGCGACCTTCATCGCGGGCCTCACGCAAGGCACGCCCCTGTCCCCGACCGGCCAGGACGGGCTGCAGGCGCTGGTTCTGGCTGAGGCCGCCCTGCGCTCCGTACAGGAGGGGCGGCGCGTCGCAACGGCTGAGATCGTCTGAGGGGTTGACACAGTATAGGCCGGTAACGGCCATGCTGATTGCCCTCCGCCCCATCCGGCGGGCCGGGCAGCAAAAAGGGCGGCCTAGGGCCGCCCTTCATTCGGTGCAAAACCGCGCCAGCCCTTAGAGGACCTTGATGTTCACCGCTTTGTCGCCCTTGCCGCGCCGGTCGGCTTCAAGGTCGTAGGACACCTTCTGGCCGTCCTTCAGGGATGCGATCCCGGAATTCTGCAATGCCGAGATGTGGACGAAGTTGTCCGGTCCGCCATTATCCGGCGTGATGAAGCCGAACCCCTTGTCGGCATTGAAGAATTTAACAGTACCAGTAGCCATGGGTATCCTTTTGGGCAAGGTCCGCGGAGTTGCGGTGCCGGTATAATGACATGTCAGGCAAGCAAGCACAAACACGTGCTTGGCGCAAATGCGAATCACCCCACGCCAAAATGGATGGGGTGTTGCAGCAACGCCGCCGCCCGGGCGCAGGCGGTGTTGATGCAGGCGGACACCGGACCGGAATGCGTGCTACAGCCCAGGCTGCGCGCCCGCGATCGGCAAGAGGGGATGTCAGGCCCATGTTTCAGCGCAGTCACCGACAGGATTCAGGGGCCATCGCCGCCAGCGCTGGCCGAAGCACCAGTGGTTGCACGGCGATCGCCATCGCCATAAGCCGTACGATGATTGCCCTTGCTGCCGTTTGTTGGGTGCCTAACTATGCGTTCGGAGGGCAATCATCCTTGTCGCAAGGCTCGAAACGACATGATAGGTTGACGGTCGGCTGCGTCGATTTGTCCGAGGCGGCGCGGCCGGCGGTCCCGGCCAACCGAGACAGTGTGCCGTTCCGCTTGACCGGAATTGAACCGAGGGGCGTACCGGCACGCTGGGCGGAATGGTTGCCGTCCTCCACCTTGGAGAGTGGCGGAGTGCAAGCTCCGACCCATCGGAAGAGTGCGGAGGCAACCGGTACCTCGCCTTGTTAGGATGGGGTTACCACCTTTTAGGGAACTTGGGGTTTTGGCCTCCAAGAAGGCATTTTTATACTGACGGGTATGCAGAGGGCGAACATGCCCAGGGAACCATTGATGTGATCAGACAAGTGGCTAGCAAAGGGTCCCAGAACCCCGAAACAGCCGGGCGGTCCTTCGCCCGCGCCAGCGACCGCCTCATGCGCGTGCTGGGGCGCAAACTTCTGCCGCATGCGATCGCGCCGGGCGAGTGGCTCGTCCTGTGCGAATTGGTCGATGCCGGGCGCATGATGCCGAGCACCTTGGCCGAGCGCCTGAACATGAGCCGAGGCGGCGTTTCGCGCCTGGTGGACCGGATGGTGGAGCGTGGGCTGATCGACCGGACGGCGGATACGAACGACCGGCGGGCGCATTGGCTGTCGGTAAGCCCCAAGGGGCTCGACTCCATGCCTGGCATCGAGGTTGCCGTGGCGGAAGGCGAGGAGCAGTTCTTTGGACGGCTCAGCCAGACCGAGCGGCGCAACCTCCACACCATATTGTCACGCCTGGCTGACAGCGACCGGCGTTAGCGAACCCGGCTCATTCCGCCGCCTGTGCCATGGGCGCGCGTGCCTCGCCTCCCGACAGAAGCACGTCGAGGACTGCGGCACGCCGCCTGCGTGCCGCCGCGGCCGCGGCCAGCCGAACCGGGCCGAAGACACGAACGTGGCTCGGCATGGACAGGTGTTCGGTCACCGCTTGCATGTCCATCGCTGAAAGCGTTGCCAAAAGCCAGCTTCGCAATCGCCCTGATAGATGCCGATGGCCGCGCGCTCACTGCGCCGCTCAGCCCTTTAGCCGCAACGCTCAAGGTCGCCCCGCGCAGGGCGCCCAAGCGGGCCGGGACTCTGAACACCGGCAGGATCCAAGGGCCGACGCTGCGCTTGCGTGAGCGCCCATTGGCATCCTCTCAGCCCAGCACGGGTGGCGTCCCGTCCTGAACAAGGCCGTGTGATTCAGGCATCGGCAGGCCTGGTTTCTCGTTCCAAGCCATCGCCACCACGGGCAACGCCTGGTTTCGCGTCAACGCCCTGCTTCTCTGGGTCCGCGGATCGAGAACGGGCCCCAGACCCAACGTTGGCTGACGCTCAAACAAGCACGTGATGCTGGCGGCCATGCCGGCAACGGGCAGAAGATGACGCAGGTCGCTTGCGCTGGCACCTTCAGACCAAAGGTCGGATAGGCTCGCGTGGCCAGAAGGGAGCGTGACGCCTCCGTCGCGTCATTCCTCAAGCCCCATACGGCCTTCAATGTCGCCCGGCGATCATCAGGATCAGGGAACCAGGCAGCGACGATATCTCAGGCGCTTCTTCCGCAGAAGGGCCCATCACATCGGAGCGGTATCATCTTTCGATGTCGGGCTCCGAGCACTGCGATAAAGGCTGCCGTTCCCGTTTTCCGCGGCTCTATTGAACATCGTACCGATGGGGATATCCGCGCTGCGGTTTGCCACCAGCTCCCGGCGACGTCACTCGACATGAGCCTGTTGCATTATGATCACCTACTTATATCATTTGCATGATAAAGGTTTTTCACTGGAAAGCCTCTCGCTGGCTACATCGATATTGAGTTTACGCCACACCGAGATCGGCGGGTTCATATCGATGTCGGGAAGGTCGGAACGATGGGTAACGAACTTGAGCGGAGCTTGTGGCTGAGTACCCCCAACGGAAGATGGCGATAAGAATACGTATCACGGATATTCACGTAACCGTCCTCGAAAACCTCGGATCTAAGGCTCAATCGGCAAAACTATCGCCCTCTAATTGCCACTTCTTGATAAAATGGCTCGACGGAGAAGAAATTGTTAAAGTTCCGCGATACGCGTGCGACGCTTCGCATCAAGGTGTCCGATCGTGGAGCTGCGCTGCTTATGCTTGCGCTGTGCTTATTCTTTCCATCTGCCGCCTTTGCGGCAGCGGATGGCTGCACGGCCATCGCAGCCAACTTAAACAACAGAACATTCGTTGACGGAAGCACTGACTACTACGCAGTCAACAATCTTCGGTTTGTGGCCGGTCAGAAAATTATCTATAGCGTTCAGACATCTGGAACTTTGACGTCAGATCCAAATTTTACCGGAGGTTTAATTTTAGAATTATCCGGGAACTACCTTATAAATCAGGCCTCATCGATCGGAGCTGAGATTAACGTTTCCAACGTAGAGTATACGGTTCAAACGACCTCAGACTATTATTCAGTATACGCTAACGGTGCATATGGCTCTACGGGTCGCGCTACGATTACAATGGCATGCGCAGGTACTGCCCAGGCCCAGGCACCGACGGCTGGATCGGTAACGACCACGGTCGCTGCCAACAGCACCGCGAATGCAATCGCTCTTGCCCTGTCGGGCGGCACCGCGACATCCGTCGCCGTCGCCAGCCAGCCCAGCCACGGCACGGCCACGGCGTCCGGCACCTCGATCACCTACACCCCCGCCCCAGGCTATTTTGGCTCCGACAGCTTCACCTACACCGCTGCCAACACATCGGGCACGTCTGCGCCGGCAACTGTGACCATCACCGTCCCGGCCATCATCCTGACCCCCTCGCCGGCCTCCGGCGCACTGCCGGGCGCTACCGTCGGCACTGCCTACAGCCAGACCCTCACCACCTCAGGCGGTGCCAGCCCCTACACCTACTCGGCCACCGGCCTGCCGCCCGGCGTCATCCTGTCCACCGGCGGCGTCCTTTCCGGAACGCCCACGGCAGCCGGCTCCTACACCGTCTCCGTCAGCATCGCCGACGCCAACGGCACCGCCGGATCGGCCAGCTACACCATCGCCGTCGCCGCACAGCCGCCCGTGGCCAACGCCGTCTCCACGACGGTCGCCGCCAACTCCTCGGCCAACCCCATCACGCTCAGCATCACCGGCGGCACCGCGACATCCGTCGCCGTCGCCAGCCAGCCCAGCCACGGCACGGCCACGGCGTCCGGCACCTCGATCACCTACACCCCCGCCCCAGGCTATTTTGGCTCCGACAGCTTCACCTACACCGCTGCCAACACATCGGGCACGTCTGCGCCGGCAACTGTGACCATCACCGTCCCGGCCATCATCCTGACCCCCTCGCCGGCCTCCGGCGCACTGCCGGGCGCTACCGTCGGCACTGCCTACAGCCAGACCCTCACCACCTCAGGCGGTGCCAGCCCCTACACCTACTCGGCCACCGGCCTGCCGCCCGGCGTCATCCTGTCCACCGGCGGCGTCCTCTCCGGAACGCCCACGGCAGCCGGCTCCTACACCGTCAACGTCAGCATCGCCGACGCCAACGGCACCGCCGGATCGGCCAGCTACACCATCGCCGTCGCGCCGACGCATACGGTGTTCGGCTTCACGCCCCCGGCCGGCACCCTTCCATCGGCCATGGCGGGCGAGCCGTACCAACAGGCGATCTCGGCCGCCGGCGGCTCGGGAATGAAGATCTACAGCGTTGCCTCCGGCTCGTTCCCGGACGGCATGATCCTCAACGTCTCGACCGGCGCGCTGAACGGACCGCTCAAGCCCAACACCGAGGGCGACTACAGCTTTACCATCGCGGTCACGGACAGCAGTGGCGCGACGAGTTCGGCCAGCTACACACTGAAGGTCAAGCCGCGGGCCGTGACGGTGACCGACAAAGCGGTGACGCTGGCACCGGGGGACGCCCCTCCCAACGTGTACCTCAATGAAGGCGCCACGGGCGGTCCCTTCGTGATGGCGGAGATCGGGCGTGTCACGCCCGCCGATGCCGGCACGGCTCAGATCATCGAGGGCGAGGTGGCCGCGCTCGATGACGTGAGGCCCAAGGGCTTCTACCTGAAGTTCACCCCGAACCCGCTGTTCACGGGATCGGCGACCATCGACTACACCCTGACGAGCGCGCTCGGCATCTCGAACACAGGCGTCGTCAGCTACACGGTGGCACTCGATCGCCAGGCCGTCGCCGGAGAGGCCAACCGAGTCGTGCGCGACTTCGTGGGTGCCCGTCAAAGCCTTCTTGCCAATCACGTCAAGGAGCCGGGACTGATCGAACGCCATCTCGCCAACCGTTCAGGCGAAAGGGCCACGTTGAGGATCGCCCCGAGCGGTAACGGCGTCGGCGTTTCTTTGGCCACCAGCACGACCCAACTCGCCGCTGCGCGTCGCGTGGGTGACCCGGCCATAGGCGATCAGCCAATGCCGTTGTTCAACTTCTGGTTCGAAGGGACGATCCTGGCGCATAAGCAGGGCGGTTCGGCAGGCCGTGCGGATACGTTGATCGGGCCGGACAACGGAGGGACGAACGACAACAACGGCTGGGGAACATTCTCCCTCCTGTCCGCTGGTGCCGATTACCTCGTGACAAGCAACATGCTTCTCGGTCTGGCCGTCCATTCGGACCGGATGACCGATCCCGGAAACGGAACGCATGTTGAAGGGACGGGTATGCTCACCGGCCCGTACGCCTCCATCCGGCTTGCACCGAGCCTCTATCTCGATGCCAGCCTGCTCTACGGCCGCAGTTGGAACGACGTCGATCTGGGCGCGTTCGGGGGCAGCTTCGACACGACCCGTTTGATGGCAACGACGAAGCTGGAAGGACTGCTCAGCTACGGCCCACTGACATTCCGCCCGAGCGTGAAGCTTAGCTATCTCACCGAAAAGGTCGATGATTTCGACGTGGGCAATGACGTGGCGCGTGTCGCCGTCGAAGGCTTCACGCAGGACGACCTGCGCGCCAGCGCCGGGCTGAGGGCGAGCTACAGGATTGTTCTGGACAATGGATGGCGCCTTTCGCCGGAAGTCGGCGGTCGGGTCGGTGTCTTCTCGTCGAGCCGGAGTAACGCGTATGACAACGGTCTGTTCGGAACGGTCGAAGCAGGCTTTTCGATCGCCGGGATCGACGCTTGGACCCTGAGCGCGTTGGGGACGTTCGATGTTCAAGAAGAGGGGACGACCGCCGTCGGCGCGCGTATGGGACTGGCGATTCCGTTCTAAGACCGCTTGCATTCTGGTCACGGCGAGTAGGGCAACGTCGAACCCGCTCTGCGCCTTGCCTGGCAGCCGAATCGTTGTCGGGAGACCTGCGCGCGGCCGGCTTTGATTGCGAAGTGGGCGCCGTGAGGTTCGCCAATCGGCCACGGCTGGCGTTTTTCGCTATGCGCCAAGACGGTTCCGAAGCACGTCTGGCCCCCGTCAGCCAATGGCGGACAGAACTTATGACACGCGCTCCGGCAGGGTAATTGAGGCTCGCGCGGAAGGATCGCGATGTCCGCGGGATGCTGAAACGGGCCAAAGGTGGACGGCGCGAAGGGAAGGGCCGGAAGCGCCGTTTCAGAATTTGGGTACGAGCATGTCTCGATCGACCGTAAACATGGCTTTATCCGACGCATCATCATGACCAGCGCAGCCGGCCACCACCGAGCGCAACCGGCGAGCGTCCCCGATCAGGCCAACACGGCGAGCGATGTCCGGGCCGACATGGCGTACCGCCGGCATCATTGAAGGCCTGCAGCACTTCCTCATCATGCTAAGCAAGCCTGCTCATCGTCACGACGATGATGGTCAGATTGACGGCGCGTCCGTTCGTAGAATGATGTCGGGAACAGAGCATCCGTCTTCCTGCAGCTTGTGCTGCAAAACCTGTTGGATGCCAATGACTGTGGAAATTACCACAATCACCGCTCCTAGTTCCACAAATTAACAAGGCAGGCAAACAATTAAAAGTTGTTTGCGTCGTTATGTCGCACTTTGCACTGCAATCTAAAATCGTCATAAGAGCACAACAGTAACTATCCAAATAACATCTTGTGGCGCTATGCTGAGAGCAATTATCAACTATTCTTGCGATATGCAGATCATTCAGAACTGGATCTTGGCAGTTTACGATGATGCAGCGCTCCACGGCGTCATTGGACAAGGCCTGTGCATCGCAGCCGCCGTCAATCAGGCGATCGACACGACCATAGACGAACTCGTCGGACGGCATGCTCCACCCGAGCTCGTGACCGCGCTTCACCAGCGCATGTTGTGCGAACGAAAGAGCATGATTTATTCGCTCGGTCACGACCTCGAAGTAGAGGGGCACACCGCCTTGCAGCGATGCGCCCAGGCACGGTTGGTCGATGCCTCAAGCGCCCTGGCGGCCCATCAGGTCGAGAAGCCGCGCCCACGAGCGCTGACCCTTGTGAAATGACGTCATCTCGTACTTCTCGTTCGGCGAGTGGATCCGGTCGTCCCCGAGGCCGAAGCCGATCAGGAGCGAGGATACGCCGAGCCTTCGCTTGAATTCACCAACCACCGGGATCGATCCGCCCATCCCGATCATGACGGCCGGTTTTGGCCATTCGTCGCCCAGCGCCTGGCGCGCCGTTGCCAGGACGGGGGAATCGAACGGCAGCTGGATCGCGCCCGAGCCACCATGCTCGTGGAACTCCACCCGGCAGTCGGCCGGCAGACGTTCCGTGACAAACGCACGAAAGCTGGCCCGCACCGCAGCAGGATCCTGGTCGAAGACGAGCCGGAACGAGACCTTGGCACGGGCCTGCGCCGCAATGACCGTCTTGAATCCCTTGCCCGTATAGCCGCCCTCGATGCCGTTGACCTCCGCCGTCGGCCGCGCCCAGACCTGTTCCAGCACCGATCGTCCCTTTTCTCCGGCGGGAACCGACAGGCCGGCCGTGCCGAGGAAATCGGCTTCCGAAAAATCCAATGCGTTCCAGAGGTTACGAACCTCGTCCGGCAGCTCGGCAACGCCGTCATAGAAGCCCGGCAGCGTGACACGGCCGTCAGCATCGTGCAGATCGGCCAGGATACGGGCCAGGACATGGATGGGATTGGCGGCCGCTCCGCCATAATAGCCCGAATGCAGATCCATCGACGCGGCGTGGATGATCACCTCCTCCCCCACCAGTCCGCGCAGCCCGGTGGCGATGGCCGGCGTGTCCCGGTCCCACATATTGGTGTCGCAGACGAGGGCGATATCGGCTGCGAGTTCGTCGCGATGCGCGTCGAGGAACGGGATCAGGGAGGGCGAGCCGGATTCCTCCTCCCCTTCCAGGAAGATGGTGACGCGGCAGGGCAGCGTCCCGGTCTCTGCAATGAAAGCGCGGCATGCCTCGACAAAGGTCATGAGCTGACCCTTGTCGTCGGCCGAGCCGCGGCCGGTGATGCGCCGGCTGCCGTCCGGTCCGGTCACGACGGTGGCTTCGAAGGGATCGCTCGTCCAGAGTTCGAGCGGATCCACCGGCTGCACGTCGTAATGGCCGTAGAAGAGGACATGCGGCGCGTCCGGGCCGGCGCCGTCATGATGAGCGACGACCATCGGGTGACCCGGCGTATCGCGCAGCGAGGCCGAAAATCCAAGCCCCGACAGATCGTCGGCAAGCCATTGCGCGGCCTTGCGGCAGGCATCCGCATAGGCCGGATCGGTCGATATGGAGGGAATGCGGATCAGGTCCTTCAGCCGTTCGACCGATTGGTCCAGATTGGCATCCAGGCAGGCCAGGACACGTTCCAGCGACATGGGTTCACCCTTCCTCGTCTCGTCGTCGATCCGCCGCTTAGACCACATGCGCCGGGCGATTGTCTCGCATCCGATGCATCACAGGATCAGCCCCGCCATCGCGAAGCCACCGATGACGAGGACGATGGAAGCAACGGCGACCTTGCGCGGATGGCGACGCGTCAGCTCGCCCGCGGCAGGGCCGAAGGCGTAGAGAAGCGCGCAGGGGATCAGGTAGCGCAGCCCCCGACCGAACAGCCCCACCAGGACAAAGGTCCAAAGGTCAAGGCTCGTGACACCGCTGGTGATGGTGATGACCTTGTAGGGGATCGGGCTCAAGGCTCCGATGAGGACCATCAGCCAGCCGGCATCGTTGAAGCGGGCGGCCAGCGTGTCGAAATCCCCCGTCAGGCCATAGAAGGCCAGGAGCGGCTGGCCGACCAGTTCGAACAGGAACAGGCCGATCGCATAGCCGAGCATGCCCCCGGCCACCGAGGCCAGCGTGCAGATCGCCGCGAGGCGCCAGGCGCGGCGCCGGTCGGCCATGATCATCGGCGCCAGCATGACCTCCGGAAAGGCGGGGATGAGCGATGCCTCGGCAAAGCACAGGCCGGCCAGAACCTTTTCGGCATGGCGGTGGCCGGTCAGGGCGGACAGTCTCTGAACGAAGGCAACCGAGCCCAAGGACGCTCCTTTCTGCGACGCAACGATACCGATGGTTGCGTGATAGCCCTATAATCCGGACGCGCCGGCCACGGATACGGCCTGCCCCGCCGCAGGCCCGCAAATCACCGTGGCCCGGACGCCATCTCACGAACAAATGAGGCTTGCGTCACCCAGCGCCCCGCAGCCACCGGTCGCCGCTTTGCCATCCGCCCCACAATGATTCTATGACAGGGCAACGGGAGAGTAGATCCATGAAGCGTTTCATCCGCACGCGCGACACGGTCGTGACCGATGCCATCGAAGGTCTTCTGGCCGGCTCGGATGGCAGGGGGCTGACGCGGCTGGACGGCTTTCCGGATCTGCGCGTCGTCCTGCGGGCCGACTGGAGCGGCGACAGGGTCGCGCTCGTCTCGGGCGGGGGGTCGGGCCACGAGCCGGCCCATGCGGGCTATGTCGGCGAAGGCATGCTCACCGCGGCGATCTGTGGCGCGCCCTTCGCCTCTCCCAGCGTCGATGCGGTTCTGGCGGCCATACGGGCGGTGACGGGCGCGGCCGGCTGCCTCCTGATCGTCAAGAATTACACGGGCGACCGGCTGAACTTTGGCCTGGCGGCCGAGCTTGCGCGGGGCGCCGGCCTGAAGGTCGAGATGGTCATCGTCGGCGACGACGTGGCGCTGCCGGACAATCCGCAGCCGCGCGGCATTGCCGGAACGCTCTTCGTCCACAAGCTCGCCGGCGCCCATGCTGCTTCCGGCGCGCCGCTGGCGGATGTGGCGGCCACTGCGCGCGCCGTGGCATCCGCCACCGCCTCGCTCGGCCTGTCGCTCACCGGCTGCCACCCGATCGGCACCGACCTTGCCGACCGCATCGGGCCGCAACAGCTTGAGCTCGGCCTCGGCATCCATGGCGAGCCGGGGGCGGAGACCCGCCCCCTCGAACCGGTGGACGCATTGGTCGACCTGGTGGCGGCCCGGCTTCTCGACGCCGTCCGCCCTCGGCCAGAGGACAGGTTCGCGCTGATGGTCAACGATCTGGGAACGAGCGGCCCCCTGGAAATGAACATCGTCATGCGCGCCGTGGCCCGCAGCGCGCTGGCGCCGCATGTCAGCCATCTCGTCGGACCCGCGCCGCTGATGACCGCCCTCGACATGCACGGTTTTTCGCTCAGCCTCCTGCGGCTCGATCCGCAGCGCACCCGGCTTCTGGAGGCGCCGGCAGCGCCCCGTGCCTGGCCGCCCGCCGCGCCGATGCGGATCGAGGTCGTGCCCGTCCCGCTCCCTGCCGGGCTCGTGCGCAAAGCGGCGCCGGCATCCTCCGATCCGGTCCTGCGCAGCATCCTGTCCACCATCGCCCGCACGCTGCAAGACAATGAACGCTCGATGGACGAGCTCGACGCCAAGGTGGGCGATGGCGATGCCGGCTCGACCTTCGCGCTGGCGGGCCGCAGCGTGGCGGCCGAGCTCGATACACTGCCTCTTGCGGACGGCGCGGCGCTGATGCGGGCGATCGCCGATCTTCTGATGCGCAGCGCGGGTGGATCGAGCGGCGTGCTGATGGCCACCATGGCGGCGGCGGCCTCCATCGAATTCGCACAATCGCAAAACTGGGCGCGGGCCTTTGCCGCCGGCGTGGAACGCCTGCGCCAGAATGGCGGCGCGCGGCCGGGCGACCGGACCATGCTCGACGCCCTGCAGCCGGCGGCCGACAGTCTTCTGGCCGGCGGCAGCCTGTCCGATGCGGCGCGCGCGGCGCGGGCGGGTGCCGACGCCACGGCGGCGATGAGCCATGCCGGCGCGGGACGGTCCTCCTATCTCGGTGCGCGCAACCTGACCGGCATTCCCGATCCGGGTGCCGAGATGGTGGCCCGGGTGTTCGAGGCCGTGGCCGGCCGCGGCTGACGCCCCCGGGTGGCCTGTCATCCCCCTGTTACCGCCGGTTCCTAGAGAGACCTGGAATTCTTCCAGAAAGAGGGTCTCGACATGGACAAGATGAGCGACACGATGGGCAACTGGCCGAATGCGTTCCGCACCAGCCGCCTGGAGGAGGCGGACGGCGAGGGACGCAACCCCACCGGCAACCGCACCATGGGCGACATCATCGCGGCGCGCTTCTCGCGCCGCAGCTTCCTGCAGGGATCGCTCGCCGCGACGGCGATCGCCGCCACGGTCAGCCCGTTGGCCATCGCCACGGCGCAGGATGCACGGGCCGAAAACAGCGGATCGCGCTTCGACTTTCCCGAGGTGACGGCCGGCATCGATGCCCATCATCATGTGGCCGAAGGCTACGACGCCGATATCCTGCTGCGCTGGGGCGACAAGATCTTCGCCGATTCGCCCGACTTCGATCCCTTGGCCCAGACGCCCGAACACCAGGCCCGCCAGTTCGGCTACAACAACGACTATGTGGGCTACATTCCGATCGACGGGTCGAGCGAGCATGGGCTGCTCGTCGTCAATCACGAATACACGAACGAACATCTGATGTTCCCGGGCGTGGTGACGGTTGCGAACGGCGAGATCACCGTGAGCCCGCCGGACCGGAACCGTGTGGACATCGAGATGGCCGCGCATGGCGGCACGGTCATCGAGATCCGCAAGGAGAACGGGAAGTGGACGCCCGTTCTGGACGGTGCCCAAAACCGCCGCATCACGGCGCAGACACCGATGGCCCTGTCCGGCCCGGCTGCCGGCCATGACCGGCTGAAGACCAAGGCCGATCCGACGGGCCGCGCGGTGCTGGGCACGATCAACAATTGCGCGGGCGGCGTGACGCCCTGGGGCACCTACATCATGGCCGAGGAGAACATCCACGGCTACTTCATGGGCACTCTGCCGGCCGACCATCCGGAGGCGGCCAATTACGAGCGCATGGGCATTCCGGAGGGAACCTATGGCTGGGGCCTGTTCCACGACCGCTTCGACCTGTCCAAGGAGCCGAACGAGCCGAACCGCTTCGGCTGGGTGGTCGAGGTGGACGTGTCGGACCCGAACTCCGTCCCGCGCAAGCGCACGGCGCTCGGCCGCTTCAAGCACGAGGGCGCGCAATCGGTCGTCGCCACGAGCGGGCAGGTCGTCTTCTACCTCGGCGACGACGAGCGCTTCGACTATGTCTACAAGTTCGTGACCAAAGGCCGGTTCGATCCGCAGGACCGCGCGGCCAACATGGATCTCCTCGACGAGGGCACGCTCTATGTCGCCCGCTTTGACGAAGACGGCACCATGGCCTGGCTGCCGCTGACCTTCGGAGAAGGCCCGCTCGGCCCGCAGAACGGTTTTTCCTCGCAGGCCGACGTCCTGATCGAAACGCGCCGCGCGGCCGATCTTCTGGGCGCGACGCCCATGGACCGCCCCGAGGATGTGGAGCCGAACGAAACCAATGGCCGCGTCTATGTGATGCTGACCAACAACACCAAGCGCAAGCCCGACCAGGTGGACGCCGCCAATCCGCGCGCCGGGAACGCCTTCGGCCATATCATCGAGATCGCCGAGGAAGGCGAGGACTTCGCCGCGACGACGGGGCGCTGGGAAGTGCTCCTGAAATGCGGGGACCCTTCCATTGCCGATGTGGGGGCGACCTTCTCCACGCAGACCAGCGCCAATGGCTGGTTCGGAATGCCAGACAATTGCGCGGTCGATGCGGAGGGCCGTCTCTGGGTTTCCACCGACGGCAATTCGCCCAAGGCGACGGGCCGGACCGATGGCGTCTGGGCGGTGGATACAGAAGGGGACGCGCGCGGAACGTCGCGCCTGTTCTTCCGCGTGCCCGTCGGGGCGGAAATGTGCGGCCCCCTGATGGCGCCCGACATGCAGACCATGTTCGTCGCCGTCCAGCATCCCGGCGACGGGGGCGAGGACTGGGAAGGCTTCGGCCGTCCGTCCTATTACGAGGACCTGTCCACCCGTTGGCCGGATTTCGACGATGCCATGCCGGTGCGCCCGGCCGTGGTGGCCATCACCCGGCAGGGCGGCGGCCGCATCGGCTGAAGCGACGATGCCGGAGCGGCGCGGTATGCGTCCCGCCGCTCCGTTACGCCGTGGCGCCCGGCGTTTCCTTCGGCGTCGCGTGCTCTTCGCGGATGCGGAACCAGGTAATGTAGAGCGCCGGCAGGAACAGGAGCGTCAGCACCGTTCCGACGATGATGCCGCCCATCATGGCGTAGGCCATGGGGCCCCAGAACACCTCGCGCGAGATGGGGATGAGGGCCAGGCTGGCGGCGGCGGCGGTGAGCATGATGGGCCGCATGCGATGCTCCGTCGCCTCCACCACGGCATCCCAGGGCGAGTCCCCCTCCTCCTTCGCATGCTCGATCTGCACGATCAGGATGACCGAGTTGCGGATCAGGATGCCGGCCAACGCCAGGACGCCCAGTATGGCCACGAAGCCGAGCGGCGCATTGGCGATCAGAAGCGCGGCCACCACGCCGATGAGGGCCAGGGGCGCCACCGAAAAGACCAGGAAGAGCCGCTGGAAGCTCTGCAGCTGGACCATCAGCACCGTTGCCATGACAAAGAGCATCAGCGGCACGACGGCGATGATCGGGGCCTGGCTCTTGCCGCTTTCCTCGACCGCGCCGCCGGTCGCGACGGCATAGCCGGCCGGCAGTTCGGCCGCGAAGGCATCGATGGCAGGGGTCAGCTGGCGCACCACCGTATCGGGCTGGATCGTGCCCTGGACGGCCGCCTGAAGCGTGATGGTCGGCTCGCGCGAGCGGCGCCAGATGACCGGCTGCTCCATCTCGTAGCCGATGGTGGCGATGGCGGCCAGCGGGACGGACTGGCCGCTGGACCCCGGAAGCTGCAGGTTCTGCAGCGTATCGATGGAACCGCGCTCGGCGGCATCCGCCCGCGCGACCACGTTGACGAGGTAGATATCGTCCCGGACCTGGGTGATGGCCGAGCCTTCCACGACGCTGTTCAACGCGCCGGCGATATCGGCCGAGGAGACACCGAGGCGACGGGCCATGTCCTGCGAGACGTTCACCCGCACGACCCGGGCCGGCTCGTGCCAGTCATAGACGATCTCGTCCAGGTTGGGGTTGGTCGCCATGACGGTGGCGAGCTTTTCGGACAGGCCCCGCACGGTCTGGATGTCCGGCCCGCTGATCCGGTACTGGACCGGGCGCCCGACCGGCGGCCCGATGTCGAGAAGCTTCACGAAGGCATCCGTGCCGGGGAAGGTGCGGCGCAGATAATCCTGCAACTCGGCGCGCACCGTATCACGCACATCCAGGCCCTTGGTCACGACGACGACCTGCCCGAAGGACGGATCGGGCGTTTCCACGTCGAAGGACAGGATGAAGCGCGGCGCGCCCTGGCCGACATAGGCCGACCAGTGATCCACATTCGGATTGCCGGCCAGCATCTGTTCCTCGAACTGGCGGATCTGGCGGTCGGTCTCGGCGATGGAGGCATTCTGCGGCAGGTCGAAGTCGACGATCAGCTCCGGGCGGTCCGACGAGGGAAAGAACTGCTGCTGCACATGGCCGAGCCCGTAGAGGGAGACGCCGAAGGCCAGGAAGGTCAGGCCGATCGTCACCCAGCGCGCGCGCATGGCAAAAAGCAGGACGTGGTGGAAGACCCGGGCGAAGCGGCCCTTCTGCGCTTTGTGGTCCGGCAGTTTGCGCGGTAGGATCGTGACGCCGAGAAGCGGGGTGAAGAGCACCGCCACGATCCAGGATACGAGCAGCGCGACGGCCATGACCACGAAGAGCGTGAAGGTGAACTCGCCGGCATTGGAGCTGTTCAGCCCGATGGGGATGAAGCCGGCCACGGTGACGAGCGTGCCGGTGAGCATGGGAAAGGCGGTCGAGGTATAGACATAGGTCGCCGCCTTCTGGAGGGCGTCGCCGACCTCCAGCCGCGCGACCATCATCTCGACCGCGATCATGGCATCGTCGACGAGCAGGCCGAGCGCGATGATGAGCGCGCCGAGCGAGACGCGCTGCAGCGATATGTCGAGATAGGCCATCGCCAGGAAGGTGATGGCGAGCGTGAGCGGAATGGAGATCGCGACCACGAGGCCGGCCCGCAGGCCGAGGCTGATGAAGCTGATCGCCAATACGATGGCCACCGCCTCGAACAAGGCCCTCGTGAAGTCAGAGACGGCCTCGTCCACGACGACGGGCTGATCGGCCACCCGGACGATGTCGACCCCCACCGGCAGCTGCCCGGTGATGCGCTCCATCTCCGCTTCCAGCGCCTCGCCGAAGGCGAGGAGGTTGGCGCCCGGCCGCATGCCGATGGCCAGGCCGATGGCTTCCTCGCCATTGGCGCGGAACAGGCTGGAAGGTGGATCCTCGTAGCCGCGGGTGATGGTGGCGACATCCGTCAGCGGGAAGAACCGGTCATTGATGCGCAGGTTCACCGCGCGCAGGCTGTCCTGCGAGGCGAACTGCCCGCTGACACGGACCGAAACGCGCTCGGGCCCCGCCTGGATGACGCCGGAGGGGCTGATGGCGTTCTGCTCGCGCAGCGTGTTGATGATCTCCTGCTGGTCGATGCCGAGCGCCGCGATCTCCCGCGTGGAGAATTCCAGATAGATGACCTCGTCCTGCGCGCCGAGGATCTCGACGCGGCCGACATTGTCCACGGTCAGAACGCGGGCGCGCACATCTTCCACGATGTCGCGCATCTCGCGCCGCGTCAGCCCGTCGGACTGGAAGGCGTAGATGTTGCCATAGACATCGCCGAACCGGTCATTGAAGAAGGGGCCCTGCACGCCTTCCGGAAAGGTCGGCTGGATGTCCTGGATCATGTTCCGGACCTCGAGCCAGATCCGGGGCACGTCGCGCGCCGGTGTCGTATCGCGCAGGTTCACGAAGACCGTGGTGACGCCCGGCCGGGTCACCGACCGGGTGAAGTCGAGCGAATCGAGCTCCTCGAGTTTCTTCTCGATCCGGTCGGTCACCTGCAGCGCGGTTTCCTCCGCCGAGGCGCCGGGCCACTGCGCCTGGACGAGCATGGTCTTGATGGTGAAGTTCGGATCTTCCTCGCGGCCGAGATTCACGTAGGACCAAGCGCCGGCCAGAAGGAAGACGATCATGAAGTACCAGATCATCGACCGGTGCCGCAGCGCCCATTCCGAAAGGTTGAACCGCTCCTGCGTCACAATTCCCCCTCGCCCACGCGCACACGCTGCCCGTCCTGAAGCCGGTTGACCCCGGCCACCGCGATCCTGTCGCCATCCGCAAGGCCGGACGTCACCTCCACCATGCCGCCAATGGCAGGCGCCACGGTGACGGGGCGCAGCGCGACATGGCCATCCGTCCCGACGGTGAAGACATGCGCACTACCGTTGCTGCCGCCAATCGCGCTCTGCGGCACCAGGATGCGCGCCGGCCCCTCCGCCGACGGAAAGACGCGCACCGTCGAGCCCAGCCGGAAATCGGGCCCCGGATCGGTGAGGGCGATGCGCACGCGCCGCGTGCGGGTTGCCGGGTCCGCGCTGGGTGCGATCTCGCGGATGGTGCCGCGTGCCGTCAGGCCGTGATCGAGTTCCAGAAGCGCGGCAAAGCCATCGCCGACCGAAAGGCTGGAAGCCAGCTGGTCCGGCACGTCCACCACGGCTTCGCGCACGTCCGGCCGCGCCAGCGTCAGGACGGCCTGGCCGGGACTGACCACCTGCCCGACCTCGGCATTGGTGGCCAGGACGACGCCGTCGTAATCGGCTTTCAGTTCCGCGTAGTTGCGCTGCTCACGCGCCTTGGACAGGCGCGCCTCGGCGCTGGTCACCTGGGCCTGCGCGGTGCGCCGCTGCTGGTCGGCCGATTCGAAGCTTGCCGGGGTGGAGGCCCGCGCCGCCAGGAGTTCGCTCTGGCGGTAGGCGACGCCGGAGGCTTCGGCAAGCTGGGCGCGGGCGCTGAGAAGGTCGGCTTCGGCGGCCTGCACGGCAAGGTCGAGCTGCGTCGGATCGACGGTGGCCAGAACCGCCCCGGCTGCGACCGTGTCGCCGGTTTCCACCGGCCGGGAGGTGATCCGGCCCAGAACCCGGAAGCCGAGGGCCGTCTGGATGCGCGGCTCGATCGTTCCCGGCAGGTCGAAGGATGGCCCACTCACGCCCGCCACATCCATGACGAGGACGGGCCGGACGACGGGCTCGGGCGCTTCATCCCCTTGCGAGCAGGCGGACAGGAGCGCCGTGAGCAGAATGGCGGCAACGGGGCGCATGGTCATGTCCCGGCCTTGTCCAGAATGGACACCACCTCGTCCGGGCGCAGGAACTTGGTTCCGTCCACCACGACGCTTTCCCCGGCCTCCACCCCCTCCGACAGGATGATGCGCCCCGTTTCGTAACTGGCGATCGATACGCGCCGGAGCTGCGTCTGGCCATTGGCGGGATCGACCACCCAGACGGCCGGATGGCCGGCGTCGGAGGCGAGTGCGCTCCAGGGCAGGACGACGCCGCGGCCGGCAAAAAGCTGCGCATGGCCGACAATGGCCGATCCGAGGTTCATCCGCGCGGGCACACTGTCCATCGCCACCTTGACGCGGACCGTGCCCGTATTGGCATCGACCGCCGGCGAGATTTCCCGCACGGTGCCGGTCGTCTCCACGCTGGGATCGGTCGCCAGCGTCAGGCGGATCGCCTTGGCCTCAGGGCGTTCGTAGAGCATCCGCTCATAGACCTGGAACACCGCGTCGCGCGGGCCGTCCTCGGCCACGCCATAGGCGGTCTCGGCGGCCTGGACCACCTGCCCGACCTCGATGTTGCGTTCGGTCACGACGCCGGGGGCCGTGGCGCGCAGTTCGGTATAGGACAGGGCGTCGGCCGACGTCCCCTGCTGCGCCTCTGCGGCATCGAGCGAGGCCTGGGCCGTGCGCACGGCCTCCTGCGCGCGCTCGAAGACGCTGCGTGTCGTCAGGCCCTGGCGGAACAGCGCGTTCTGCCGGTCGAACTCGGAGCGGGCCTGGTCGAGCTGCGCGTTCGCCGCCGCGACGCCGGCCTGCGCGGCCGCAAGGTCGGCCTGCTGCTCCTGCGGGTCCAGCCGCGCCAGGACATCGCCCGCGGCGATCCTGTCGCCCACATCGACCAGACGCTCGGTCACGCGCCCGCCCACGCGAAAGGCCAGCGAGGTTTCGAACCGGGCCCGAACCTCTCCGGTCAGCGCGGCGGCCGATTCGTAATCGGTATAGGCGGCTTTCTCGACACGCACCGGTGTGACGGGCGTCTCGGACTGCGCGGCCGGCGGCCGGCAGCCGGCAAGGGCAAGCATCAAAGGCAGCGCCAGGACAAGGATGCGGTGTGCCATGCGCTCGTTCCGGACGCTCCTGCCGATGGCGATAGGGTCCCCGAACTAGCCATCCTTTGACGGGAAGGTCAATGCGGGCAAATGCCCGCATTACCCTCATGCGTTCGCGTCAGCCGACGTCGAACGTCACACCCTGCGCCAGGGGCAGCGAGCGGCCGTAATTGATCGTGTTGGTCGCGCGGCGCATATAGGCCTTCCAGGCGTCGGACCCCGATTCACGGCCGCCGCCGGTTTCCTTCTCGCCGCCGAAGGCGCCGCCGATCTCGGCTCCCGAGGGGCCGATATTGACGTTGGCGATCCCGCAATCGGAACCCGATGCCGACAGGAAGATCTCGGCCTCCCGCAGATCGTTCGTAAAGACCGACGAGGACAGACCCTGCGGCACGCCGTTCTGCAGATCGAGCACGGCCGCGAAATCGTGGTAGCGCACAACATAGAGGATGGGCGCGAAGGTTTCCTCCAGCATGGGGCCGGCCTGCTCGGGCATCTCCACCAGAGCGGGGCGGACATAGACGCCGCCCGTGCCGACCGGCACGCGCTCGCCGCCGCTGACCGTTCCGCCAAGCTTGCGCGACGCGTCGAGCGCGGCGTCCATGCGCTGGAGCGCGGCCTCGTCGATGAGCGGTCCGACCAGCGTGCCATCGGCCATCGGATCGCCGACCTTGACCGAGGCATAGGCCGACTTCAGCCGCGGCAGCAGCGCGTCGTAGACGCTGTCATGGACGAAGAGCCGGCGCAGCGTCGTGCAGCGTTGCCCCGCCGTTCCCATGGCGGCGAAGGCGACGCCGCGCAGCGTCAGGTCGAGATCGGCCGACGGGCAGACGATGGCCGCGTTGTTGCCGCCGAGTTCCAGGAGCGAGCGCCCGAAGCGCTGCGCCACGCGCGGACCGACGATGCGGCCCATGGCCGTCGAGCCGGTGGCCGAGACGAGGGGAACCTTGGGCGAATCGACCAGCACCTCGCCGATGGCGCGGCCGCCGATCAAAACGGCTGAGAGCCCGTCCGGCGCCTGGCCGCCGCCTTGGCGGAAGCGGGCCAGCGCCCGCTCGAACAGGCTTTGAGTAGCCAGGGCCGTCAGTGGCGTCTTCTCGGAAGGCTTCCAGACGGTCGCATTGCCGCAGACGAGCGCGAGCGCCGCGTTCCAGGACCAGACCGCCACGGGGAAGTTGAAGGCCGAGATGATGCCCGTCACGCCGAGCGGGTGCCAGCTTTCCATCATCCGGTGCTCGGCGCGTTCCGTGGCGATGGTCAGGCCGTAGAGCTGCCGCGACAGGCCGACCGCGAAGTCGCAGATGTCGATCATCTCCTGGACCTCGCCGAGGCCCTCGGAGGTCACCTTGCCGACCTCGATCGATACGAGCCGGCCGAGCGCGGCCTTGTGCGTGCGCAGTTCCTCGCCCAGGAGCCTGACAAGTTCGCCGCGGCGCGGGGCCGGCACGGAGCGCCATTCCAGGAACGCAGCATGCGCACGGTCCACGGCATGGGCGGCGTCGGCCACGCTGGTTTCCGCCAGCCTGGCGATGACGGTTCCGGTAACGGGCGAGCGGACGGCCAGCGTCCCCTCTGTCAGGCTTTGCGTCGGGTGGCCGAGCACTGCAAACAGGCCGGCGACGTCCTCGGCAAGGCTCTGTTCGGACATCATCGAAACCGGAACATTCATGGGTCTTTTCCTTTGGGTCAGATCTTGGAAGTCAGGTGCGCGATCTGGGCGCCATATTCGTAGAAGCCTTCGCGCAGCGCGCGGAAGCTCTGTGCCGTGGGCGGCGTCACGGGCAATGGCAGCTCCGATTCCGCGATCTCACCGGCGAGATGCCCGGCCATCAGCCGACCGAAGACGGTTCCGGGCGCGATTCCCCGGCCATTATAGCCGCTGACGGAGACGACGCCCTCGTCCAGTCTATGGAAGCGCGGCACCGCGTCGGCGGTCATGCCGATCATGCCATACCAGGCGCTGTCGAAGGCGATCTTTCCCATTATCGGGCCGAGTGTCGGGAACAGCCGCCGGAGCGTGGCGCGCGCCCAGCGCTCATGGATCGGGCGTCCGGCACCGCGCAAGGCGCCGACGCTCCCCAGGACCAGCCGGTTGGCGGCGTCGAAGCGGAAGGAGGTCAGGACATCCTTCGTATCCCAGCAGCCCTGCCCGCCGGGCAGGATCGTCTCCCGGACCGTGCCGGGCAGCGGCACGGTCGCGAAGTTGAAATAGGGAAGATGCACGAGCTCCTCGCGGAGCTGCGGCCAAAGCCCCTTCGTATAGGCATTGGTCGCGACCAGGATCCTGGCGGCCGTGACGGAGCCGCCGGGCGTCGACAGCGTCCAGGCGGCGCCGGAGCGGGTGACGGACCGCACGGGGCTGTCGGCATGCAGCCATGCGCCGGCCTCCTGAGCCGCGCGAGCGAGCCCGCGGGCATAGGCCAGGGGCTGGATGGTGCCGGCGCGCCTGTCCAGAAGCGCGGCGCGGTAGGCCGTGCTGCCGACGGCCCCCTGCGTGGCGCTGGCATCCAGAAGCTCCACCGGCGCGCCATGCGCCTGCCACTCGGTGGCCCGTTCGGACAGTTCGCGCGCCCCGTCCTCGCCCACGCCGCAATGGAGCGCGCCGTTGCGCACGGCCTCGCATGCCATGCCATGGCGCTCGACACGTGCGAAAACCTCGGAGGGGCCGTTGCCGAGGACGTGGAGAAGCCGTGGGCCGTAGAGCGGCCCGAGGAGATCCAGAAGCGCGGAGGGCCGCACCCACAGGCCGGCATTCACCAGTCCGACATTGCGCCCCGACCCGCCATAACCGATGGAGACCGCCTCCAGAAGCCGGACCGAAAGGCCGCGTTCGGCCAGTTCCAGGGCAGCGGACAGGCCCGTATAGCCGCCCCCCACAATGGCGATATCGGCCGTTTTCGCGCCGTCCAGCGCGGGGCATTCGACGGGTTTGGGCGCGGTTTGCGCCCACAGGCCATGAGTTGTGGGGTCCCGTTCCATTCCGCCGTCGTCCGCCGCATCCTTGACCTCGAGGATCACGGCTTGTCGCCTTGCGCGCAAGCACCAGGATAGCGATGATTGATCCGGGCGCCATTCCGCTGCGGAATGGGCGCCCGGATCTATGACGCTTTCTGTTACTCCGCCGGGACGGCGGGTGCATCCTGGCCGGGCAGGATCGCCGGGCGCGCATCCCCGCGCTCGTGGCCGCCGAGTACGGCATGGAGCCGGTCTGTATCGAGCTCGCCCTCCCAGCGCGCCACGACGAGCGTTGCCACCGCATTGCCGACGAGGTTGGTGAGCGCCCGGCATTCCGACATGAAGCGGTCGATGCCGAGGATCAGCGCCATGCCGGCCACCGGCACCGAAGGCACCACGGACAGGGTGGCCGCCAGGGTGATGAAGCCCGCGCCGGTGATGCCAGCCGCGCCCTTGGACGACAGCATGGCCACCAGGAGGAGGAGGATCTGGTCGGTCAGCGACAGGTCGATATTGGTGGCCTGGGCGATGAAGAGCGCCGCCAGCGTCATGTAGATGTTGGTGCCGTCGAGGTTGAAGGAATAGCCTGTCGGCACGACCAGCCCGACGACGGATTTGCGTGCGCCGGCATTTTCCATCTTTTCCATGAGGGTCGGCAGCGCCGCCTCGGAGGACGAGGTGCCGAGCACCAGCAGCAGTTCTTCCTTGATGTAGCGCAGGAGGGCGAAGATGGAGAAGCCGTTGTAGCGGCAGACCGCGCCCAGGACGATCACCACGAAGAGGATCGACGTCAGGTAGAAGGTGCCGACCAGCATGGCGAGGTTGGCCACCGAGCTGATCCCGTATTTGCCGATCGTGAAGGCCATGGCGCCGAAGGCGCCGATGGGCGCGGCCTTCATGAGGATCGCCACCAGGCGGAACATCGGCACAGACACGGCCTGGAGGAGGTCCAGCACCGGCTTGCCCTTTTCGCCGACCATGCCGAGCGCAATGCCGAACAGGACCGAAAAGAAGAGGACCTGGAGAATATCCCCGTCCGCGAAGGCGGAGACGACCGTCGTCGGAATGATGTTGGACAGGAAGCCGACAAGGCTCTGCTCATGCGCCTTGGTCGCATAATTGGCGACGGCCGCCGGGTCGAGCGAGGCCGGATCGATGTTCAGCCCGGCGCCCGGCCGCACGACATTGGCGACGATCAGCCCGACGATCAGCGCCAGGGTCGAGAAGGTCAGAAAGTAGATCATCGCCTTGCCCGCGACGCGGCCGACCTTCTTCAGATCGCTCATCCCGGCAATGCCCGTGACGATGGTCAGGAAGATGACCGGGGCGATGATCATCTTAACCAGCTTGATGAAGGCGTCGCCCAGAGGCTTCAGGCTTTCCCCGAAGGTCGGGTAGAAATGTCCGAGCGTGATGCCGAGCGCGATCGCCACAAGCACCTGTACGTAGAGCTGCGCGTAAATCGGCTTGCGGACCGGCTCCGTCGCGGCGGGTTGTGTCGCCATGGAAATGGCCATGATCATGATCCTCCCTGTGCCTGGGCATGGGCCAGTGTGGTCCGCGCCGTCCCGTCCCTTTGCGCAGGGTGCAAAGGGTTCGCTTCGGTGTATGGCAAGCCGCGTGCCATTCCGTCGGCGCAGGGCTCCCATGCCGCAAATGCAGGGCGGTTGAGCTGGTCCGGTCGGACCCTGATGATCCGGCCGTGCGAAAATCCGCTCGCCTTTCCAGTCAATTGTGCGATAATCCGCACATATGGTGACATTCGCTCAGCCGCGTGCCTGGCGGCGCTACCGCAACGCCGCGCTTCTGATCGCGCTGGTCGCCACGCTCGTTTACGGCGCCGGAGAGGCGGCGCGGCATGCCGCCATCGCCCGCCTGGACGAAGAAGCCCGGCAGGCGGCGCCTCTTGCCCTCGCCGTCCTGTCGTCGGAGATCGAAAAGCAGCGCAGCGTGCCGTTGATCCTGTCGCAGGACACGGCGATCCAGGCCCTCCTTCTCCAGCCGGAGGCGGAGGCGCTCGAAAGGGCGAACCGGCGGCTCGAGCAGCTTGCCGCAGAGACCCGGGCCAGCGTGATCTATGTCATCGACTCAGCGGGCAAGACGCTTGCCGCCAGCAATTACCGCGATGATCAAAGCTTTGTCGGCAGCAACTATGCGTTCCGCCCCTACTTCCTGCGTGCGCTTACCGAGGGCATCGCCGAACAATATGCGCTGGGCACGGTCAGCCAGCGGCCCGGCCTCTATCTGTCGCGCAGCGTGCGCTCCGCCGACGGCACGGTCATGGGCGTCATCGTGGCCAAGGTCGAGCTGACCGGGGTCGAAAGCGCCTGGGCGCGCAGCGGGCGGCCAACCTATGTCGAGGACGGGCGCGGCGTAGTGCTTGCAACCAGCGTGCCGGAATGGCGCTTCCGGGCCCTGGCCCCGCTATCCGAGGCAGAAGCCGAGCGGATCCGCGACAGCATCCAGTCGCCGCGGGCCGGCTTGCACCCCTTGAGTCTCGAGGCCCGATCCGACGGGCTCGTGCAGCTCCGCTCGGAGGATGCCGCCGGCCGCGGCGCGCTCTATGCCGAGGCTTTTCTGCCCGTCGATGCCGGACCGGCGGACTGGCGGCTGCATCTTCTGGTCCCCGCGCAAGGCCGGCTGGCGCAGGCGGCCTGGTACTGGCGCCTCGTCACGCTGCTCCTGGCCGTCCTGATCGGCGGGTTCGGCATCGTCGCGCGGCGGCGCCGGCGCTGGGCGCGCGAACGGCAGGCGGAACTGGCGCAGACGGCGGCCGAGCTGGAACGGCGCGTCGCCGAGCGAACGGCGGCCCTGTCGACGGCCAACCAGCGCCTCGAGGCCGAGATCGGCGAGCGCGAACGCGCGCAAACGCGCGTCCTGCGGCTGCGCGACGACCTGGCCCAGGCGAACCGGCTGGCATCGCTCGGCCAGATCACGGCCGGTGTCGCGCATGAGATCAACCAGCCGCTGTCGGCCATACGCACCTATTGCGAGAACGCCCTGGAATGGCTGACCCGGCGCGATCCGGACCGCGCCCGCGGCAATCTGCAGGAGGTGATCGGCCTGACCGACCGGATCGGAACCATCACCGGGACGCTCAGGGGCTTTGCCCGGCGGCAACAGGGGCCGTTGCGCGTCATGGACATTGCCGAGCCGCTCGACGGGGCGGTGATGATGCTGCGCAGCCGGATGAAGGAGGATAAGGTGACCCTCGTGCAGGAGCGTGGCCCCGGACCGGTCACCGTCCTGGCCGACAAGACACGGCTGGAACAGGTCTTCGTCAATCTCCTGCGCAATGCGCTGGACGCCACGGCGGGCCAGGCGGAGAGCCGGATCCGCATCCACGTCGAGAACCGCGCAGGACGGGTGATCGTGACCGTCGAGGATAACGGCCCCGGTTTTACGGCGGCGATACTGGAACGGCTGTTCCACCCCTTTTCCACCACGCGGGAAACCGGGCTCGGTCTCGGGCTCGTCATCAGCGCGGACATCATCCGGGACCTTGGCGGCGAACTGACCGCAGGCAACCGACCAGAGGGCGGCGCAAGGCTGGCGATCGACCTTCCGGAGCCCCGGCCATGAGCCCGGTCGCCACCCGGCGCGTCCTCTTCGTGGAGGATGACGACGCCCTGCGCAACGCCAATGCGCAGATGCTGGAACTGGCCGGCTACGAGCCCATCCCGGTGGCGGACGCGCGTGCGGCCCTCGATGTGGCGGGGCCGCAATTCGACGGCGTGGTCGTGACCGATATCCGCATGCCCGGCATGGACGGCCTCAAGCTGCATGCCACGCTCCGGGCGCGCGACGCCGACCTGCCGGTGATCCTGATCACCGGCCATGGCGATGTGGAGATGGCCGTCTCGGCCTTGCAGGACGGCGCCTACGACTTCATTCCCAAGCCTTTCGCGCGCGAGCGCATCCTGGCGAGCATCGCCCGCGCAGCGGAGAAGCGCGGGCTGGTCCTGGAAAACCGTCGCCTGCGTCACCTGGCCGAGTCGGCACAGGACGATCTGCCGCTGATCGGCCAGACACCCATCATGCAGGATCTGCGACGGACCCTGCAGCAGATCGCCCGAACCGATGTCGACGTTCTGATCGAAGGAGAGACCGGATCCGGCAAGGATGTGGTGGCGGGGCTCCTGCATCGCTGGAGCCACCGTGCCGCCCGGCCCTTCGTCGCCCTCAACTGCGGTGCGCTCCCCGAAAGCGTCATCGAAAGCGAATTGTTCGGCCATGAGCCCGGCGCCTTTACCGGCGCCCAGAAGAAGCGGGTTGGGCGTATCGAGCATTCGAGCGGCGGCACCCTGTTCCTGGACGAGATCGAATCCATGGCGCCGGCCTTGCAGGTCAAGTTCCTGCGCGTCCTCGAAACGCGCCGGATCGACCCGCTCGGAACCAATGAGAGCCGTGCCGTCGATCTGCGCGTGGTGGCCGCCGCCAAGGTCGACCTTGGCGATCCGCTGTCGCGCGGCAGCTTCCGGGAAGATCTGTACTACCGGCTCAACGTGGTGACGCTCCGCCTCCCGAGCCTGCGCGAGCGACGGGCCGATATTCCGCTTCTCTTCTCGCACTTCCTGGCATCGGCGGCGGCGCGCTACGGGCGGGATGTGCCAACGATGGACGCGGCGACATACGCCTACATGACGCAGCATGACTGGCCCGGCAATGTGCGCGAGCTGGTCCATTTTGCGGAACGCTGCGTTCTGGGCGTGGCTGGCCCGCAAGGTTTGGCGACGAGCCTGCCGAGCCTGCCCGAACAGGTCGATGCCTTCGAGCGGGACGCCATCCGTCAGGCTCTGAGGGCCAGCGGCGGCGACGTCCGCAGGACGATCGAGCGCCTGCAGATTCCGCGCAAGACCTTCTACGACAAGCTGCAAAGACACGGCATCAACCGGCGGGACTTCGATCCGGCATAATCGGCCGAAGCCTCCTCTTGCGACATTTCGGCGCGGCCTAAACCCAACCAAACGTTAAATTATAACTTCAACGTGAAAATGCTATATATCATAGGTTGTGGCTCCTCCTTGAACAACGTCGATCCCTGCCCCTATTTCCGGAAGCAACATCTTCCTCAGGTTTTATTAGCGCGTTTGTTTTTTAGGATCATTCCCATGTGCTTTGACCAATCCGGCATGGATGAGCTTGTTACCATGCTGCTGCGTTCCCGCGAAATGGCCGTCGATGATCGTCTGGACGCCGTCCTCCCGGCCCTCGATGCCGCCCTCTTCATCGCCGGACAGGAGATCGCGCGGCGACTGGCCGACCAGTCCGTTGGCTACGTTTCCAATTCGACGATCCTGAACTGACGCGATCGCACGCTTGCCAAAAGTCATACTATATGCACTCTAAAGCAGGACGGCCCGGCTACGTGGCCGCTTGGGAGGAGACAATAGGATGACGAAACTGAGGTTCCTGGCCGGCGCGGCATCGCTTGCGGCGCTTCTGGCCGGCACGGCGTCTGCTTCGGCATTGACGGTGGGCTTTTCGCAGATCGGTTCGGAATCCGGCTGGCGCGCGGCTGAAACGACCGTGACCCGGCAGGAGGCTGAAAAGCGCGGAATCGACCTGAAATTCGCCGATGCGCAGCAGAAGCAGGAAAACCAGATCAAGGCGGTCCGGGGCTTCATCGCCCAGGGGGTGGACGCCATTCTCATCGCGCCGGTCGTCGCCACGGGCTGGGACGCCGTCCTGGAAGAGGCCAAGGAAGCCGAAATCCCGGTCGTTCTGCTGGACCGTCAGATCGACGCGCCGGACGATCTGTACCTGACGGCCGTGACGTCGGACCAGGTCTATGAGGGCAAGGTCGCCGGCGACTGGCTGGTGAAGGATGTGGGCGATGCCTCCTGCAAGGTCGTCGAGCTTCAGGGCACGACGGGGTCCTCGCCGGCCATCAACCGCAAGAAGGGCTTCGAGGAAGCGATCGCCGGCCACGACAATATCTCCATCGTCCGCAGCCAGACCGGCGACTTCACCCGCGCCAAGGGCAAGGAAGTGATGGAAAGCTTCATCAAGGCCGAGGGCGGCGGCAAGGATATCTGCGCGGTCTATGCCCACAACGACGACATGGCCGTCGGCGCCATCCAGGCCATCAAGGAAGCCGGCCTGAAGCCGGGAACCGACATCCGCGTCGTGTCGATCGACGCGGTGCCGGATATCTTCATGGCCATGTCCAACGGAGAGGCGAACGCCACGGTCGAGCTGACGCCGAACATGGCCGGCCCTGCCTTCGAGGCCATCTCCGCCTATCTGGACAATGGCACCGAGCCCAAGAAGTGGATCCAGACGGAATCCAAGCTCTATACGGACAAGGACGATCCGAAGGCCGTCTACGAGGCCAAGAAGGATCTCGGCTACTGATCGCCGCGCGGCCGGCCTGACGGCCGGCCGTCTTCCTGACCGAAGCGGTGGCCTGCGGCGCGCCTGCGCCGCCGGCCGCCTTTCCCATGCCGGCGGACCCTTGCCATGACATCTGAACCAGCGCTCCTCGAGGCGCGCGGCATTGCCAAGTCATTCTTCGGCATCCGTGCCCTCGACAATGTCGACTTCACCCTGCGGCGCGGCGAGGTCCACGCCCTTCTGGGCGAGAACGGCGCCGGCAAGTCCACACTCGTCAAGATCCTGACCGGCGCCTACCGCCGCGATGCCGGCGACATCCGCGTCGAGGGCCGCAGCGCCGATCCGCGCAACACGCATGATGCCCAGAAGCTGGGCATCGGCACCGTCTATCAGGAGGTGAACCTCCTGCCCAATCTCACGGTCGCCGAGAACCTCTTTCTCGGCCGCCAGCCCAGGCGCTTCGGACTCGTGGACCATCGGCGCATGAACGCCGATGCCCGGCGGATCACCACGGGCTACGGGCTGGACATCGATGTCACGCAGCCGCTCCAGACGTTTTCCGTGGCCATTCGCCAGATCATCGCCATTGCCCGGGCCATCGACCTGTCCGGCAAGGTGCTGATCCTCGACGAGCCGACGGCCAGCCTCGACGCGGGCGAGGTGGAGATGATCTTCACCGTCATCCGCAAGCTGCGCGATGCCGGGGTCGGCATCGTCATCATCACCCACTTCCTGGACCAGGTCTTCGCCATTTGCGACCACGTCACGGTCCTGCGCAACGGCGCCCTGGCCGGCAGCCGGCCCATTGCGGGCCTCGACCGGATGGAGCTCATTTCCCTGATGCTCGGGCGGGCGCTCAAGGAAGAGGTCATCCATCGCGAGCCCGTGGAGGCCGGCGCCGATCGCAAGCCCGCCTTCCGCTTCGAAAATTACGGCCGGCGCGGTCGGATCGAACCCTTCGATCTTTCCCTCGCCGCAGGCGAGGTCGTCGGCATTGCGGGCCTCCTCGGCTCCGGGCGCACGGAGACGGCGCGGCTGCTCTTCGGCGCCGACCGCAAGGATAGCGGACGCGCCTTCATCGACGGACAGGAGGTGCAGATCACCGGGCCGGAAAGCGCCATCGCGGCGCGGATCGGCTTCTGCCCGGAAGAGCGCAAGACCGAGGGCATCGTCGAGGATCTGTCGGTGCGCGAGAACATCATCCTGGCCTTGCAGGCGCGGCGCGGCTGGGCGCGCCCCCTGTCCCGGCGGGAGCAGGCGCGCATCGCCGACCGGTTCATCAAGGCGCTCGATATCCGCCCGGCCGATCCGGAGCGGCCGATCAAGTTCCTGTCCGGGGGCAACCAGCAGAAGGCCGTGCTGGCGCGCTGGCTGGCGACCGAACCGCGCCTTCTGATCCTGGACGAGCCGACGCGCGGCATCGATGTCGGCGCCCATGCCGAAATCATCCGCCTGATCGACGCGCTGCGCAAGGACGGGCTTTCGCTCGTGGTCATTTCGTCCGAGCTGGAGGAACTGGTCGTCTATGCCGGGCGGGTCGTCGTGCTGGCGGACCGCCATCACGTGGCCGAACTGACCGGGCCGCAGGTCACGCCCGGCGGCATCATGGAAGCGATCGCCGCCCACGGCCACAGGGGAGCCGACGCCGCATGACACGCCTTGCCCGCCTTGCGCCGCAGATCGCCGCGCTCCTCATCATCCTCGGCGTCAATGCCACGCTGTCGCCCGGCTTCCTCGACATCACCTTCCAGAACGGGCGCTTCTACGGCAGCCTGATCGACATTCTCGTGCGGGGGGCGCCGGTCGGGCTTCTGGCCGTCGGCATGACGCTCGTCATCGCCAGCCGCGGCATCGACCTGTCGGTCGGCGCCGTCATGGCGATCAGCGGCGCCACGGCGGCCTCGCTGACCCTGTCGGGCACGCCCCTGCCCGTCACCATCCTGGCGGCGCTGGCCATCGGCATCCTGTGCGGCATCTGGAACGGGGTGCTCGTCGCCCTTCTGCGCATCCAGCCCATCGTGGCGACGCTCATCCTCATGGTGGCGGGGCGCGGCATCGCGCAGCTCATCACCGAAGGCGCCATCCTGACCTTCAACGATCCCGGCCTTTCCTTCCTGGGCTCCGGCGCCGTCTTCGGCGTGCCGATGCCGGTCCTCATCCTGGCGGCCGTGGCGCTGGCGGTCGGGCTGACGGTCCGGCGCACCGCACTCGGCCTGATGCTCGAAGCCATCGGCATCAACCGCGCGGCCAGCGCGCTGGCAGGCGTGCGGACCACCTTCCTTCTGATCGCCGTCTATGCCGTATCCGGGCTGACTGCGGCCATCGCCGGCCTGATCGTCACGGCCGATATTCGCGGGGCGGATGCGAACAATGCCGGCCTGTGGCTGGAGCTCGACGCCATCCTGGCCGTGGTGATCGGCGGCAACTCGCTTCTGGGTGGCCGCTTCTCGATGATCGCTTCGCTCATCGGGGCGATGATCATCCAGTCGATCAATACCGGCATCCTGATGTCGGGCTTTCCGCCGGAGTTCAACCTCGTGATCAAGGCCGGCATCATCATCGTCATCCTGGCGCTGCAGTCGCCCGCCCTCGGCACGCTGGCCGGCTGGGTTTCGCAGCGCCGCACCGTCAAGCCGCAGGAAAGGGCCGCGACACGATGATCGCCCGCCGCAACCTCCCCTTCGTGGCGACGGTCGTCGTCTTTTTAGTCGCCTACGGCCTGGCCATGCTGCAGTTTCCCAACATCCTGTCGACGCGGGTGGTGGCCAACCTCCTGACGGACAACGCCTTCCTCGGCATCGCCGCCGTCGGCATGACCTTCGTGATCCTGTCCGGCGGGATCGACCTGTCGATCGGCTCGGTCATCGCCTTCACCAGCGTCTTTCTGGCCGTGACCGTATCGGCCGGCCTTGATCCCATCCTCGCCGTCGTGCTGCTCCTGGTCATCACCGCCGGCTTCGGCGCCCTGATGGGTGCGACGATCCACTACCTGTCCATGCCGCCCTTCGTGGTGACGCTGGCCGGCATGTTCCTGGCGCGCGGCACGGCCTTCCTGATCTCGACCGATTCGGTGCCGCTGGCCGATCCCCTCCTGTCGGCCGTCTCCAACTTCTACATCCGCCTGCCGGGCGGCGGGCGGCTGACGGCCATCGCGCTCCTGATGCTCGCGGTCTTCGCGGTCGGGATCGTGCTGGCGCATCGCACGCGCTTCGGCGCCAATGTCTATGCGCTCGGGGGCAATCCGCAATCGGCCCAGCTCATGGGCGTGCCCGTCGCGCGGATGACCATCGCCATCTATGCCCTGTCGGGCTTCCTGGCGGGGCTGTCGGGCATCGTCTACACGCTCTACACCTCCGCCGGCTATTCGCTGGCGACGGTGGGCGTGGAGCTGGATGCCATCGCCGCCGTGGTCATCGGCGGCACGCTTCTGACGGGCGGGTCGGGCCTGGTCGCCGGCACCTTCGTGGGGCTGATGATCCAGGGCCTGATCCAAACCTACATCGTCTTCGACGGCACCTTGTCCTCCTGGTGGACCAAGATCGCCATCGGCTTCCTGCTCTTCGCCTTCATCGCCCTGCAGCGGCTTATTCTGTGGCGGAGTGAGCGCGCGCTCCAGTCGGCGCATTGACGGCATGGAACAGGCGCCCGCCCTCCGTCACGAAGACGATGAGGATGGCGAGCGCACCGAGCACCGCATAGCCGAGCACGACGGGGGTGGCCGTCCCGTCGTAATGCTGGCCGATGTAGAAGCCTAAGAGCGCGCCGCCCACCGTGGTCACGAAGCCCTGGAAGGACGCGGCCGTTCCGGCCACGGCGCCGACCGGATCCATGGCCATGGCGCTGAAATTCGACATGATCAGCCCGAAGCAGAACATCATCATGGACTGCAGCACCATGAAGGACAGGAGGGATTCGTGGCCGCTCAGGGCCACGGCCGCATGCAGGCAGGCGATCGCGGTAAAGGCGATGATGGCCGTGTGCGAGACGAGCCGCATGCCGAGCCGCTCGACGATCCGCGAATTGACGAAGGACGACAGGGCCATGAACAGCGCGATGGCCGCGAAGTAGAGCGGGAAGGACTGGCCCGTGTCGAACACCTCGACGAAAAGCTGCTGCGCCGAGTTGATGAAGCCGAACAGGCACCCCAGCACCGCCGCAGCCGCCAGCGTGTAGCCGAGGCAGGCACGGTTGGTCGCCACGATGCGAAAGGCGGCCACGACCGACGACAGGACGATGGGCGTTCGGCTTTCCGGCGGCAGGGTTTCGGGCAGGCGCAACCAGATCCACCCGGCCAGGAGAAAGCCGAACAGGCCGAGCGCCAGGAAAATCCACTCCCAGGGCGCCACCAGCACGATGGCCTGGCCGAAGCTCGGCGCGATCACCGGCACGGCGATGAACATGATGAAGGCGATCGACATGACCCGCGCCATGTGCCGGCCGGAATAGCAGTCCCGCACGATGGAGACGGCCAGGACCCGCGTGGCGGCCGAACCGACGCCCTGCAGCACGCGGGCCGCCAGCATCTGGTCGAGATTCGACGCCGCCGCCGCCGCCGTTCCGGCAAGGGCGTAGACGCCGAGCCCGAACAGGAGCACGCGCCGCCGCCCGTACCGGTCCGAGATCGGCCCATAGAAGATCTGGGCGACGCCGAAGCCCAAAAGGTAAGCGGTGATGATGAACTGCCGCTGGTTCTCCTGCGCGATCGACAGGGCCTCCGAGATCTGCGGCAGCGCCGGAAGCATGGCGTCGATCGCCAGCGCGTTGACCGCCATCAGGCAGGCGACGATGGCGACGAACTCGCGAAAACCCATTCCGGAATGCGGCGTGGCGGACGGCAGACGATCTGCCGTTTCCTGGTGACTGCTCATGGTCGATACCTTTTGCGCTCGCCTTCGAACTGGCCGACGGCGCGCGGAAGATCGCGCGCGGGGGCAAGGCGATGGCCCCTCTGTAATCGTAAGTCAGGCGAATGACCAGTCTTCCCCTGTTGCAACCCGACCGGCAAATTGACGCGCGGATGCGTTTCGGCTTTCCTCACCCTACACGCTGCGTTATGTGCCTTTGCGACTGGCAGGGACATGATTTGATGAAGTTCGAGGCAGAACAGGCCAAACCCTCGATTGCGCCGGCTTTGGCCGCCGTCGCAGCGCCACCGATCCCGACGGCGCAGGCCTGGCTGCGAGACTATGACGGTGCCTGCGGCCCGGCCGTGGATATGAGCCAGGCGGTTCCCGGCTATGCCCCGCCGGAAGCCTTCACGGATGCCTTCCGCGCCGCGACCGGTCACGCCGAGGATGCCCGCTACGGCGCGATCCTCGGCAACGATGCGCTGCGCTCGGCCTATGCCGGCCATGTCAGCGGCCTCTACGGATGCGCCATCGCGGCGCAGGACGTCGGCATCACGGCGGGCTGCAACCAGGCCTTCTTCGCATCGGTCATGTGCGTGGCCGGGTCCGGTGATTCCGTCCTGCTGCCGACCCCCTGGTACTTCAATCAGCAGATGACGCTGGCCATGCTGGGCATCGAGCCCGTACCGGTGCCCACCCTGCCGCAGGACGGCTTCCTGCCGAGCGTCGCAGCGGTGGAGGCGGCCATCACGCCGCGCACGCGCGCGCTCGTCCTCGTCACGCCCAACAATCCCACGGGTGCGATCTGTCCGCCCGAGCGGATCGCGGCGCTGTATGCGGTCTGTGCGGCACACGGCATCGTCCTTATCCTGGACGAGACCTATCGTGATTTCCTGGCGCCCGGCACGGGCGCGCCGCATGGCCTGTTCGAGCGCCCGGACTGGCGCGACGGGCTGATCGCCCTCTACTCCTTCTCCAAGGCCTATGCCATTCCCGGCCACCGCCTCGGCGCGATGATCGCCGGGCCGCGGGTGCTCGATGCCGCGGGCAAGGTTCTGGACTGCATCCAGATCTGCCCGAGCCGGCCGAGCCAGGCGGCGCTTGCGCCGTCCATCGAAAGCACGGCCGCCTGGCGCGCCGACAAGGCCGCCGATGTCCGCGCCCGGGCGGCGCTGTTCCGCGCGGCCATGGCGGCGGATGCGCCGGCCTGGCGGATCGAACAGGCGGGCGCCTATTTCGCCTATGTGCGCCACCCCTTCAGTGGGATGGATGCCGTCCGTGTCGCCCGCCATCTCGGCCGGCGCTACGGCCTGTTGACCCTGCCCGGAAGCTTCTTCGGCCCGGGGCAGGAGGATTACCTGCGGATCGCCTTCGCCAATGTGGATGCGGCGGGCATATCCGCTTTCGCGGCAAGGCTCGGCAGCGTCACGGCGCCGGAGCGCCTGAAGGAAACCGCATGACGACACGAAACGCCGATCTTCCATCCCTGCGCGCCCGCTTCGGCGGGGAGAACGAATCCGTCATTCACGATCCGCACTTCGCCGCCATGGCGGCGCAGGTGATCGACAAGAGCGGCACGCGGCTGGCGCCCTATGCCGGCTTCCCGACCCTTCTCGATGCCCCCTGGCGCGCGATCGACTGGACCCGGCCGGACCTGTCGGGCCTTGATGTGGCGCTTCTGGGCGTGCCGATGGATCTTGGCATCACCAACCGGAACGGCTGCCGTTTCGGGCCGCGGGCGCTGCGCGCCATCGAACGCATCGGGCCCTACAATCACGTGCTGCGCACCATGCCCACGCGGGAACTGGCCGTGGCCGATATCGGTGACGTGCCCTTCCGCTCGCGCTTCGACCTGGCCGGTTCGCACGAGGATATCGAGGCCACCGTGGCGCGGATCGTGGCAGCGGGCGTCGTGCCCCTGTCGGTGGGCGGGGATCATTCCATCACCCTGCCGATCCTGCGGGCCGTGGGGCGCGAGCGTCCGGTGGGGATGATCCATATCGACGCGCATTGCGATACGTCCGGCCCCTT
Organism: Aureimonas frigidaquae; assembly: GCF_001463905.1. GTDB lineage: Bacteria > Pseudomonadota > Alphaproteobacteria > Rhizobiales > Rhizobiaceae > Aureimonas > Aureimonas frigidaquae. Next base: position 275,571 of record NZ_BBWR01000003.1, on the reverse strand, counting down.
CGACAATTGCCGCTTCCACCATGGCGGGCCGTTCCGGCAGGCCGTGCTGGACGGCGTCCTCGACCCGGCCCGCACCATCCAGATCGGCATTCGGGGCGCCTCGGAATATTTGTGGGAATTCTCCTATGCATCCGGCATGACGGTGATCCACGCCGAGGAGGTGACGGGGCTCGGCATCGAGGCCATCGTGGAGCGCGCCCGCGCGGTGGTGGGCGATGGCCCCACCTACCTGTCCTTCGACATCGACAGCCTTGACCCTGCCTTTGCGCCGGGCACCGGAACGCCCGAGATCGGCGGCCTGACGACGCGTGAGGCGCAGGCCCTCTTACGCGGGCTCAAGGGCCTTTCCATCGTCGGCGGCGATGTCGTGGAGGTCGCGCCGCAATACGACGCGACGACGAACACCGCCCATGCCGGCGCGCAGATGCTGTTCGAAATCCTGAGCCTCCTGCCCTTCACACCCGACCTTGCCGACCGGCACAGCGAAAGGAGATCCGCTTGACCCATCCCTTCACCCCGACACGGCGCACCGTCCTGGCCGGCGCGGCCGTCATGGGCGCGTCGCTCGCCATGCCCACCGTCCTGCGGGCGCAGGAGCGCTCGCTGAAGGTCGGCGTCTATGGCGGTTACTTCAAGGACAGCTTCGACAAGCACGTCTTTCCGGCGTTCACGCAGGCGTCCGGTATCGCCGTGGAATCCATCGCCGAGCCGACGGGCGAGGCGTGGCTCGTCCAGTTGCAGCAGGCGGCACGGGCCGGCATGGCCCCGGCCGACGTGTCGATGATGTCGCAGACGGCGCTGCGCAAGGGCATCGCCAGCCAGTTGTGGACGCCGATCGATTCGGCCCGCATCGCGCATTTCAACGATATCCTGCCGCCCTTCGTCGCCCGGTACCCGGACGATGGCGTGGCCGGCGTCGGCGCCGTGGCCTGGTACATCACGCTCGTCTCCAACACCGACGCCTACCCGCAGGCACCGGATAGCTGGGCCTTCCTGTGGGATCCGTCCAATGCCGACAAGCTCGGCCTCCTGGCCCTGGCGTCCAACTCCTTCCTGCTGGAAGTGACGGCCAAGACCTTCTTCGGCGGCACGCAGAAGCTGGATACGGAAGAGGGCATCCTGGAGATCATGGACAAGCTGGCAGAGCTCAAGCCCAACGTCCAGCTCTGGTACCGCGACGAAGCCCAGTTCGAGCAGGCCCTGAAATCGGGCGAGGTTCCGATGGGCCAGTATTATCACGACGTGACGGGCCTGGCCGCCAAGGACGGGTTCCCCGTCCGCTCGACCTTCCCCAAGGAAGGCGGCATTTCGGATGCCGGCTCCTGGGCGATCTCGTCCGCCTCCGACAAGGCCGACGAGGCCCATGAGTTCATCGCCTTCACCAGCCAGCCGGAAATCCAGGCGCTGATGGCCCGCCAGATCGGCACCGCGCCGACCGTGCGGCGCGATCTCCTGGACCTGACCGACGCGGAGTTCAACGCGGTCTCCTCGACCATCGACCCGATCGTCCCGCGCTACGACCTCTATGTCGACAAGGCCGACTGGATAAACCAGAAGTGGACCGAGCTGATCGTAAGCTGATGAGCGGGCTCAGCATTACCCATCTGTCGCGGCGGTTCGATACGGTGACCGCTGTCGACGATGTCAATCTGGAGGTCGAGCCCGGCAGCTTCGTCTGCCTGCTCGGCCCGTCCGGCTGCGGCAAGACAACCCTCCTGCGCATGATCGCGGGCCTGGAAACGCCGTCCGAAGGCTCCATCCGCTTCGACGGGCAGGATCTGACGGGCCTGCCCGTCCATCGCCGCGACATCGGGATGGTGTTCCAGTCGCTGGCGCTGTTCCCGCATCTGTCGGTGGGAGACAACATCGCCTATCCGCTTGCAATTCGTGGCGTCGGGCGGGCGGATCGCGACCGGCGCGTCGAGGAACTCCTGGATATGGTACGGCTTCCCGGCGTCGCGGGGCGGGCCATCACCCAACTGTCCGGCGGCCAGCGCCAGCGCGTCGCCATTGCGCGCGCGCTTGCCGTGTCGCCCCGGCTCTTCCTCCTGGACGAGCCGCTCAGCGCCCTCGACGCCAAGCTGCGTGAGGCCATGCAGGTGGAGCTGCGGCAATTGCAGCAGCGGCTCGGGATCACGACCATCGTGGTGACGCACGACCAGCGGGAGGCCATGACCATGGCCGACCGGATCGTGGTCATGCAGGCCGGGCGCATCCAGCAGGCCGCCCCGCCGGTGGACGTCTATCGCCGGCCCGCCACGCCCTTCGTGGCCGACTTCATCGGGCAGACGAACCTTATCGAGGTGACGCTGCGCGACGGCGTGCCCCATCTCCTCGGCCAGCCCTGCGGCGAGCACCGGCCCGGCACCGCATCGGTGCGGCCGGAAGACGTCATCGTCCAGCCGGCCGGCACGGCCCCGATCCAGGCCGAGGTCGTCTTCGTGCGCGATATCGGCTCCAGCGTCGAGCTGCACCTGACGGTCGGCGCGGAGCGGCTGGTGGCGCTGGCCCCGGCCGGCCTGCACCCGGCAGTGGGCGACAGCGTCGCGGTTTCGGTGCGGGCGGAGGCGGTGACCTACTTCCCCGCCAAACTGGCCTTTGGGGCGCCGGCATGACCGCGCTGACCCGAGCGCGGTGGCGGGACAACCTCCCTTTGGCCTTCCCGGCGGCCATGCTGGGGGCCTTTTTTGTCGTCCCCTTCGCCATCATGATCTCGGTGTCGCTTTTCCAGCGAACGCCGGGCGGCTTCTTCGAGCCGACGCTGACGCTCGAAAATTACGCCCGCTTCTTCACGCTCTTCTTCGGGCGCATCCTCGGCTTCTCGCTGGGCCTGTCGGCGCTGGTGGCCGCCCTGTGCATCCTGGTGGCCGTGCCCTTCACCCGCGTGCTGACGCAGATGCCCCGCCGCGCGCAGATTCCCTGGCTGGTTGCGCTCCTGGCGGTCCTGTCCCTGTCGGAGGTCATCATCGGCTTTGCCTGGTCCACCCTTCTGTCGCGTACGGCCGGCATCGGCAATCTCGTGGCGGCGCTGGGCCTTTCCGACGGGCCGGCAGCCTATGCGCCGAGCTTTACGGCCGTGGTCCTGGGCATGACCTACCAGGCCTTTCCCTATGCGGTGCTGGTGCTCTATCCCGCCTTCTCCCGCCTCGACCCATCGCTGGCCGAAGCGGCGCGCACCATGGGCGCCACCCCCATGCGCGCCTTTGCGACGGTGATCCTGCCGGCGCTGCGGCCGGCCATCGTGGCGACCTTCATCCTGATCTTCGTCTTTGCGCTGGGCAGCTATCTCCTGCCGCAACTGCTCGGGCGTCCGCAGCACTGGACCCTGTCGGTCTTCATCACCGACCAGGCGATCTACCAGTCCAACATGCCCTTCGCGGCCGCGATGGCGGTCTTCCTGGTCGTCACCAGCATCGCTCTCGTCGCCCTGACGGCCGCCATCGGCCGCGGCGGGAGGGCACGGGCATGAGCGTCTGGCCAAGACGCGCCCTTCTGGCGGCGGTCGGACTGTTCATGGCGGCGCCGATCTTCGTCATCGCGGGCGTGTCGATCAACGAAAAGCGCGCTTTGACCTTTCCGCCGCAGGGTTTCTCGCTCGGCTGGTATGGGGAGATTTTCACCGATGCCGGCTGGCGCAACGCGCTTCTGGCATCGGTGACGGTGGCGGCCTTGGCCGCCTTGCTCAGCCTCCTGATCGCCCTTCCCATCGCCTACGCCCTGTGGCGCCGCACGACGCGGCTCGGCCGGCTGGTGCAGCTCCTGGGCGTATCGCCCTTCGTCCTGCCGCCGGTCATCACGGCGCTCGGCGCCCTGTCCTTCTGGATCACCACCGGCCTTTACGGGCAGCACGTGACCGTCGTCATCAGCCACGCGATCTTCTTCACCTCCCTGCCGCTGGTGACGCTGACCCTCGGCTTTTCGACGATCGAAACGGAAATGGTCGAGGCCGCGCGCTCGATGGGCGCCAATGAGGCGACGGTGCTGAGGACGATCGTCCTGCCGATGATCGCCCCCTACATGATCTCCGGCTTCGCCTTCGCCTTCGTCCTTTCGCTCAACGAATATATCGTCGCCTACATGACGGTCGGCTTTACGCTGGAGACGATCCCGATCAAGATCTTCAATGCGCTGCGCTACGGCTACACGCCGGTCATGGCGAGCGTGACGGTCTTCTTCGTGCTGATCGCAGTGCTCGTCTTCGGGGCGATCGCCCGGTTCGGCAACCTGCCCCGTCTCCTCGGCGCCTGGAGTGATGGCGACTGAGCACAACCCTGCCTTGAAATCTTCGTCATTGCACGCTTCAAGCGCGCGTGAAGGACGCATGACATTGCAAGGCTGGACATGACTCGGCTCAAAATGACGCGGGGGCACTGATGGGCTCTCCGCTTCTTGTGCTTGCGCTGAACGTGATCGCGGCGCTGGCTGTCGCGGCCGTCCTGTCGCTGACCGTCAAGACCCTGGCGCGGACGGTGCCGGGCTTCGCCTGGCTCAAGGCCACCCGGGAGATCTCCCGGGTCGGCACGCTGGTGGAACAGCTCCGCGACCGCGACCCCACGCGCATGATGATGGCGATGATCGTTCGCCAGTTCTCGATCTACCTCATCCTGTCGCTTGTCATGGTGGCGGCGATCGTCGCCTGCCTGGCGACCCGCGGCAGCCATTTCGACGAGTGGTTTCCGGTGGCAGTCGCGGTGATCGGCCTTCTCTTCCAGAAGACGCACGAGGATTACACCCGCGCCTCGGAGCTCTTGCAGCACCGCAACCCGGGGATCGACGTCGTCGCCGCGCGCGTGCGCACCTTCTACCTTGCGATGAACGACGAGCAGCGCACCGCGCTGGACGCGCAGCTCGACCAGTTGAGCGAAGACTTCGACACGCTGGGCCAGGCCTGTCAGCGCCGCGTGCCGGCGGCTCCGCCGCACGACACGCAGGCAGAATCGGCGCCGGCCTGACGACGGTCAGTTTTCCGACGCCAAAGCCTCGGCGAGTTCGTCCAAAAAGGCGGTTGCCTTCGAGTCGGACGGTGCCCGCCAGTCGCCGCGCGGCGACAGGGCACCGCCGGACGAGACCTTCGGCCCGTTCGGCATGGCCGTGCGCTTGAACTGGCTCGTCTGGAAGAAGCGCAGAAGGAAGGTTTCCAGCCATTTGCGGATGGTGGGCAGGTCGTAGGTGCCTTGGGCCGAGGCCGGGAAATTGGGCGGCCAGCCGCCGCGTGACGCATCCTCCCAGGCCTGCAGCGCCAGATAGGCGACCTTGGACGGCGCCTGGCCCTGCCGGGCGATATGGTACAGGAAGAAATCATGCAGCGCGTAGGGGCCGATGCGGTCCTGCGTGCTCTGCATCTTCCCATCCGCATCGGCCGGCACGAGCTCCGGAGATATTTCCGTGGCCAGAATGTCGATGAGGACGTCGGATGTCTCCGCGTCGAACGCCCCCGTCGAGGCGCACCAGCGGATGAGATGCTGGATCAGCGTCTTGGGCACACCGGGATTGACCCCGTAATGGCTCATCTGATCGCCGACGCCATAGGTGCTCCAGCCGAGCGCGATCTCCGACAGATCGCCCGTGCCGATGACGAAGCCGCGCCGCTGATTGGCCAGGCGGAAGAGAAAGTCGGTGCGCAGCCCGGCCTGGACGTTTTCGAAGGTGACGTCGTAGACCGGCTCACCGGCGGCGAAGGGATGGCCGATATCCGACAGCATCTGCCGCGCGGCAGGGCGAATGTCGATCTCTTCCGCCTCAACCCCCATGGCGCGCATCAGCCGCCACGCATTGGCACGGGTTTCCTCGCCCGTGGCGAAGCCGGGCATGGTAAAGCCAAGGATGGTGGAGCGTGGCAGGCCGAGCCTGTCGCAGGCCTTGGCGGCCACGACGAGGGCATGGGTGGAGTCGAGCCCGCCGGATACGCCGATCACCATCCGGTCGCCCGGCGTCGATTCGAAGCGGCGGATCAGGCCGTGCACCTGTATGTTGAAGGCCTCGTAGCAATCCTTGTCCAGATGTTCGGGCGCGTTGGGCACGAAGGGAAACCGGCGCAGCGGCCGCATCAGCGGGTCGGTCGATGCGTGGGGCTGGTGCGTGAAGCCGATGCGGCGGAACCGCCCCTCCGGATGGCCGGCCCGCGCGGCGGCATCGTTGAAGGTTCCGTTGCGCAGGCGCTCCTGACGGATACGCGTCAGGTCCACATCCGCCAGGACATGCTGCGCACCCATCGGGAAGCGCTCCGCCTGCGCCAGGAGTTCACCCAGCTCGTGCACCATGCCCTGCCCGTCCCAGGCGACGTCGTTGGTGCTTTCGCCGGCGCCGGCCGCCGCATAGACATAGGCTGCAGAACAGCGCATCGAGTGGGACGCCGCCAGAAGATGGCGGTCGGCGGACTTGCCGACCGTGATGTTGGATGCCGACAGGTTGCAGAGAATCAGCGCCCCGGCCAAAGCCCCATCGGTCGAGGGCGGGACGGGCGCCCAGTAGTCCTCGCAGATTTCCACATGGAAGATGAAATCGGCCATGTCGTCCGCGGCAAAGAGGAGGTCCGTGCCGAAGGGCGCCTCATATCCCGCCACGCTTGCCGTCAGCCCGGTCAGCCCGGCGCCGGAGGCGAACCAGCGCTTTTCGTAGTACTCCCGGTAGTTGGGCAGGAAGCTTTTGGGCACGATGCCGAGAAGGCGCCCCCGCGCGATCATGACCGCACAATTGTAGAGCCGCCCGTTGCGGCGCAGGGCAGCCCCCACGGCCAGGACCGGCGCCAGATCCACGCTTTCACGGACCAGATGCGCGATCGCCCCTTCGGTGGCGTCGAGCAGGCCTTCCTGCATGTGCAAGTCTTCGCTTGAATAGCCGGGCAGTCCGAGCTCGGGGTAGACGAGAAGATCCGCCCCCTGTGCAGCGGCCACATGCGCGGCCTTGAGCGTCGCCTGCGCATTGGCCATGGGATCGGCGAGATGAACGCGGGGTGTGACGGCGCCGACGCGCACGAAGCCATGCCGGTGGAAAGCGCGGAACGGCATGGTCTTCAGAATGTCGCTCCCGGCGACCGCTGCTTGCGCCTTTGCCATATCGGGCCGTCTCTCCTGGGTGTCCGCTCGGCCAGGCACAGCATGGCCGCGTCTTCAGGTAGCGAGGCGGCACCGCTCTGGCAAGCTGCGCGCCCTTAGCCGAACAGGAGTTCGCACAAGGCCATGCCGCCGAAAATCAGTAGGTACCAAAGTGAAGCGGAGGCGGTGATGATAAAGACAAAATTGTTCATCGCCCCTCCTTTCCGACCGATGGTTGCCGAGCGTTGCGAGGGGATGGAACCACAGCCAGGTATATGCATCGCAAAGCTGGAAGGTTAGCAACGCCCTAACGCGTCAGATCGCTCCGCAACCTTGACCTTCGGCTGCAGCGCAACATCTGCGCCGGGATATGACGGAGGGTTCAGTCATGGCCGCACGGCGCACCAGCACCATCACCACCATCGCCGCAATCGTCTTCGGGCTCCTGGCCGCCGTCATGGCGGTGGGCGGCGCATGGCTGATCGCGCTCGGTGGCTCCTGGTACTATCTCATCGCTGGGCTCGGCCTCCTGGCCACTGCCGTCCTGTTGTATCGCCGCCAGACGGCGGCCCTCATCCTGTATGCGCTGGTCGTGCTCGGCACGCTTGTCTGGTCGCTCTGGGAAGTGGGCTTCGACTGGTGGCCGCTGGCGGCGCGCGGGGGCCTGTTCATCGTTCTGGGCGTGGTCCTGCTCCTGCCCTTCGTTACCCGCAGGCTCGGCCTGCAGACCCTGCCGCAGGCGCTGGACGGCGTTCCCGGCCATGCCTCGGCCCTGCGGGGTGGCGGCCTGGCGCTGACGGCCACGCTGCTCCTGTCCTGCGTCGTGGCGGTCGTGTCCTGGTTCACCGACCTGCACCGGATCGAGGGCGAGGTGGGCGGCGCGGTCGCCGGCGCGACGGCGCAGGATGACGGCGTCCCGGAGGGCGAATGGCACGCCTATGGTCGCACCGAACTCGGCCAGCGCTACTCGCCTTTGTCGAACATCACGCCGCAGAACGTCTCCGACCTGGAAGTCGCCTGGCACTACAAGACGGGCGATATCTCGCAGCCGGGCGATCCGGAAGAGACGACCTTCCAGGTCACCCCGCTCAAGATCGGCGACCGCCTGTTCCTGTGCACGCCGCACCAGTCGGTCATCGCGCTCGACGCCACGACCGGCGACGAGATCTGGCGCTACAATCCGCAGATTCGCGGCGAGCTGGCCCTGCAGCACCTGACCTGCCGCGGCCTGTCCTACCAGCCCGCGACAGGCACGGTCGCAGAGGCCGCCGCGCCGGCCGACGGCCAGACGCCGCTTCCGCAGGAAGCCGTCCAGACCCTCAGCCCGCAGGGCGAAGGCGCTGACGCGCCCGGGACAAGCGCCGAAGTTCCCTCCACCTTCGAAGGCGGCGGGACCGGCGATGCTCCGCAAGGCGGCGACACGCAAGTTCCGGCCCAACCGGCGCAGACGCCACGGGCGCCGGTGGAGGGCGCAACGGCCGAGCGCCCCCTGCCCGACCTGCCCATCGCCGCCGATGACGACCATCCGACGCAAGTCTGCGACGCCAAGCTCTTCATGCCGACGGCGGACGCGCGGCTGATCGCCATCAGCCCAGATACCGGCGCGGTCTGCTCCAATTTCGGCGGCGGCGACGGGCAGATCGACCTGTGGCCCGGCATGCCGAACATCAATCCGGGCTCCTACTACTCGACCTCCCCGGTGGTCGTCGCCGACGGGCTGGTCATCGTGGGCGGAACCGTGCTCGACAATGTCTCGACCACCGAGCCGTCCGGCGTCATCCGCGCCTTCTCCATCGAAACCGGCGAACTGGTCTGGAACTGGGACAGCGCCAATCCGGACGATACTGCGCCGATCGCCCCCGGCCAGACCTATACACCGAACTCGCCCAACAGCTGGTCCATTTCCAGCGCGGACACCGAACTCGGCCTCGTCTATGTGCCGATGGGCAACGAGCCGCCGGACCAGTGGGGTGGCAATCGCAGCGAGGCTGCGGAAACTTATTCCTCTTCCGTCGTCGCGCTCGACATTGCGACGGGACAGGTTCGCTGGGTCTTCCAGACGGTCCACCACGATCTCTGGGACTATGACGTGCCCTCGCAGCCGACCCTCGTGGATCTTCAGGTCAATGGCGAGACCGTACCTGCCCTGGTGCAGCCGACCAAGCAGGGCGAGATTTTCGTCCTCGACCGCCGGACCGGTGAGCCGATCCTGCCGGTGACGGAGGAAGCGGCGCCGCAGGGCGCGGCCGAAGGTGACACCACCGCGCCGACGCAGCCTGTCTCCGCCCTGTCCTTCGACCCGCCTCCGCTGGTGGAAAAGGACATGTGGGGCGCCACACCGATCGATCAGCTTGCCTGCCGGATCGCCTTCCACGGCCTGCGCTACGAGGGGCGCTTCACGCCCCCGTCGGAAGAGGGAACATTGGTCTATCCCGGCAATTTCGGCGTCTTCAACTGGGGCGGCGTGGCGGTGGATCCGGTGCGGCAGGTGGTCTTCGCCACGCCGGCCTACCTCGCCTTCACCTCGAAGCTCTTCCCGCGTGAGAACGAGACCGATCTCGTCGTCAATGCCGAGCCGCCGGCCGGTGCGCTGCCAGCGCTGAACGAGAATTTCGGCGGGCCCTTCGCCGTGGAGATGGGACCCTTCCTGTCCTTCCTCGGCCTGCCGTGCCAATCCCCGCCCTGGGGCTATGTCGCGGCGGCCGATCTTCGGACCGGCAAGGTGATCTGGCAGCACAAGAATGGAACGGTCCGCGATGCCTCGCCCGTTCCGCTGCCCTTCCGCATGGGCGTGCCGAGCCTCGGCGGACCGCTCGTCACCGGTGGCGGAGTCGCCTTCCTGTCCGGCACGATCGACTATTTCATCCGCGCCTACGACCTTACGACCGGTGCGGAGATCTGGAAGGATCGCCTGCCGGCCGGCGGCCAGGCGACACCGATGACCTATACCGGTGCGGACGGGCGGCAGTATCTCCTGGTCGTGGCGGGTGGGCATGGCTCGCTGGGCACCAAACGGGGCGACGACGTCATCGCCTACGCGCTGCCGAACTAGCCGTTCACGCCCGACAAAAGGCGGCACCTGGCTTCCTGCCCGGTGCCGCTCGTCGCAATTCCTGCTGCCTGAACGACGAAAGCGCGCGGGAAACACGCGCGCTTTCGTAAATCTGACGCCCCGGCGGGCGCTTGCATCTTCGAATGCCGCCGATCAGGCGGCTTCCTCGTTCAACGTGCCTTCGGCAAGCTCCGTCAGCAGACCGTCGGTCTTCTTTTCCTCCTCCAGCGTCTCTTCCAGAAGGGAGGCTGCCTCGTCCATGCCCAGATGCCGGGCCCAGGATACGAGGGTGCCGTAGCGGGCGATCTCGTAGTGCTCGATCGCCTGGGCAGAGGCGATCAGCCCCACATCGAGGGCGGGCGCGTCCTTGAACTCTTCCATGATCTCGCGGCCTTCTTCGACAAGGCCCTGCATGGCCTCGCACGGCTTGCCGCGGGATCGCTTGCCCATGAGCTCGAAGATCTGGTCAAGCCGCTGGACCTGGTTGTCCGTTTCCTCCCGGTGGGTTTCGAAGGCGCTTCTCAGCTCTGGCGACTGGGTCGCCTTGGCCATACGGCCGAGCGCGCGCAGGATCTGCTTTTCGGCGTGGTAAACGTCCTTGAGCGTTTCGAGAAACAGGGTTTCGAGTGTCTTGTCCTTGGTCGCCATCTTGCTCTCCATGTATGATACGAGCCGAAAACGGTACCGTGACTATGGCGTTCCTAGGCTACGAAGTGCACACACAAAGAATGACATTAGCCAACAAAGTAATCGGGATACGTGGCTAACGAAAACGAATTCGCCATGGCAGACATCGTGCACATGTCCCTGTCTCAACAGACTGAAAGGCGTCGACGATGTTTTACACCGATGGAAAGTTACAATACCCGGTCCGGGTCGAACGGCCCGATCCGCTCTTCGCCAAGGCCCTTCAGCAGGCCATTGGCGGCGTCGAGGGGGAAATCCGCGTCGCCATGCAGTACATGTTCCAGGCATTCGGGGCACGTGGGCCGGCGAAGTACCGTGACATGCTGCTCAACACCGCCACCGAGGAGCTCGGCCATATCGAGATGCTGGCAACGGCCGTTGCCTTGAACCTGGAGAAGGCACCCTTGTCCATGCAGGAGGATGTCTCCGCGGATGCGGTGGGTGGCGCGGTGCTGAACGGCGTCGATATGCGCCATATCCTGTCCACCGGCCTGGCGGCGCTTCCGTCCGATGCCAATGGCGTGCCGTTCGATGCGTCCCACGTCTATGCCTCGGGCAATCTGGCGGCCGACATGTATGCCAATGTCGCCGCAGAGTCGTCCGGCCGCGTTCTCGCCACCCGGTTGTATAATATGACCGACGATCCCGGGATGAAGGACATGCTCTCCTTCCTGATCGCACGCGATACGATGCATCAGCAGCAGTGGCTGGCGGCGCTGGACGATATGGGTGGGTCGGAGACCAATCTACCGATCCCCAACAGTTTCCCGCAGAGCAAGGAAAACCAGAAATTCTCCTATGCCTATCTCGGCCATATGGTCGACGGGTCCATCCCCCAGGGGCGCTGGAGCGAGGGGCGGTCAATCGACGGGAAAGGTCGCTTCAGCGCGCAGCGTTCGGAACCAATGGGCGGTGAGCCCGCCTTGGCGCCAGCCCGCCCGGATGGCGGCGCACAGGATGCGCAGGCCTCGAAGTCGGGTATCGGTGGCATGCTGGGTGCCGCCGAAGGAGCCATCGAACGCAACCTCTAGCAGGGCGGCGCGCTCAAAGCCCGGCGCTGCGCCCGTGTCATCCTGGGTCTGCGCAGTGTCGATCGCCTCGGGCGGTGACGGGCGTCCCGACGGATGGCTTGCGACTTTCGTCCACGCGTATATTGCCCGGCGAGCCGATCCCGCCGGGCAATCCTGGCTGATCGTGTCAGCGGGCTCCGTCAGTCCGCCATGACGCTCAGCTTGTCGGGATCGAAGCCGACATAACCTTCGACGGCGGCCAGTTCACCCTCCGGCCGCCGCAACACCCACGCCGCATGGTCGAGGCCGCCACCGGACGCGGTGACAGAAAACCAGCTCCGATCGTCCGGGGCGCCACGGCCGGGCAACTCGGCCGCCGTCATCTGCTCGAAATAAACGTCCTGCCTCGGCAGATAGTAGATCGGCGCCTCGCGCTCACCATGCACGACAAGGGCGGCCTTGCTGGCGGCGATCACGGCATCGTGGTGCTTCACCACAACCGAACCGACAGCGCGCTCGACGCGGACACTTTGCTCACTCTGGCTCATCGTCATGCATCTCCCTTCAAAATCTCAGCTTTCATCGGCGCGGCGGCGGCGTTGGAGCGAGAGGCTCCGTGCGCCCCGAAGCTTCATCGCCCGCGTCGGCACCCGCCTCGGCGTCGGCATCGGCGGATGCCGCGGCAGGCTGGTGCAGAACCGGGTCCGGCTGACCGGCCATGCCGGCCGTGGTATCGTTGACGCGCGGAAGCTCCCCTTTTTCCGGGATGCGCGACTCCTCAGGCTTCTGGCCGAAGGAGTGCAACCGTTCGATCGGATTCTTCATCTGGCACGATCCCTCGCTGCATGGACCTCAACGGTCCTGCTGATAGCCCTGGTGCGTCGTATTCTCGCGGATGTCGCCAGCATCGCCCTGCTTGCCCGCACCGCCCTGCTTGGACACATCACCCGGGCCGGCCTTGCGCGCGTCCGCAGCCCCGGAGCTGCGCGAAGGCACGGGCGCTCTGCTGCTTTGGTTCTGTGGCGGAACAGGCGGTGCTTTGGCGTTCATGGCGCTCTCCCTTGCTGCTCCATCAACCCCGCAGCAAGGTGGCCGGTTCCGGAGGATCCGGCAGGCGGCCAAACACCGGTCAGTCGGTCTTGCGCCGGTTCAGACGCGTTTCTTCCTGCATGAGGAGGCGGACCACGTTTTCCGGGTCCATCGGCTTGCGGTAGAGGGGGATCTCATCCAGTTCGTCCGGGACGAACCAGTTGTCGTAGCCGGTGATGAAGATGACCGGGACGCCCCGCTTGCGCAGCGCCTCGGCGATGGGGAAAGACAGACCCTCGCCGAGCTTGATGTCGAGAAGCGCCCCATCCACCGTCACGCCTGTGTCCAGAAGCCGGAGCGCAGCGTCGACATCGGGCACGATGCCGGCGCAATGACCGCCGGCATCCAGAACGGTTCTGGCCAGTTCGTCCGCCAGGAAGAAGTCGTCCTCGACGATCAGTATGGAGCGGCCATCGAGGCGCGCATGAACGGAATCCGTCATTTCAAATTCACCCGGTGCCCTGCGCCGTCGCATGGGCATCATGACCGGAACGCAGTCCTATCGCAATCGGGATAGGCGCGCCTTGAGTGCGAGCGAAACCCGACCGAGGTCTTCGTTCAACGCTGCCAGCCGGTCCTCCGGTACGCAGGCCACGAGTTCACGATCGAGTTCGGCGGAGATGGCACGCGCTTCATCCGCCAGCTTTCGCCCCTTCGGTGTCAGGACGAGCATGATCTTGCGCATATCGTCCTTCGAGCGGTTCCGCCGGCAGATTCCGGCCCGCTCGAGGGGATCGATCATCTTGGAAATCGTGGAGGGGCGGACAAGCAGTTCGTCGGCAACCTCCGTGAGATGCCGACCGCCGGACTGCGCCAGGGCAATGAGCGCCTGGTCCTGTCCGATGACGAGATCCGCGTCTGCAAGCTTCAGGCCGAGAAGCGCTCGGGTCGATTTCGAGATCATGGACAGTCGTGGCACCAGCAAATCCCGCGTATCCGCGTGTTCGTCGATCGTATCCTGTGTTGCGTGACGCTCCATATCGTTTGCTCCGGTGTGCATCGTCTTTCCAAACTGTGCAGGCCGCACTGTCAATTCAGCCGGTAAATCTTAGCTAAGCAAGGAACATTTCCGTACCCGTACAAGCGTCTCCTGTAATCATTCGTCATTCTGACCGATATCGAGGCTCGACGCGAGGAGGCTGGCACAATGCAAACGTCACAGCGCAAGAGCGGCCCTGCAAATACGGCTCAGGCGGTCGAAACCGGGCTTCTGGACAAGCTGCTACTGATTGCCAAGGCGTCTCGCGCGCTTCTCGGGGTGCGTCTGGCGGAGATCGGGCTGAACCCCGGACAGGACCAGATGATCGTGCTTCTGGAGCGGGAGGTGCGCTGCAAGGTCGGTGCTGTGGCCGATGCCCTGAATGTGCGTCCGTCCACCGTCTCCAAGATGGCCGACCGGCTGCGTGCCATGGGCCTGATCGATAAGGAGACGATCGAACTTGACGCGCGTTGCACGGAGCTGTCCCTGACGGATGCCGGCAAGGCCAAGAAGATCGAAGTCCTGGCATGCTGGCAGGAACTGGAGTTGCAACTCGTCGATGCCAATCCACAACTGGCCGATCCGCGCCTGCGCGAGTCGCTCGAACTGATCGAAAGCGTCCTAAAGTCCCGTCTGTCGCGGCTGCGGTAGAGGCCCGGCGGCTCAGCTCATCGCCGCAAAGAAGGTTCCGCCGATCAACAGGAACGCCAGGACGAAGCCGAAGAGTTTGAAGCGCCCATCGAGCTGATTGCCGCCGAAGGCCACGCGCCAGGCGCGCATTCTAACATTCTTCTGGTCTTTCAGACTGTCCATCGCCGCCGATACCCTGTCCTGTGGTTCGAACGCCAAACCAAGGGCGAAGCGGGCGGCGTTTCGAGCCCCGTTTGCGTGGGCAGCCAACCTTTGGGCAACGAACGATATGTCGGCCTGGCGATCGGAACGGCACTGCCGCTCACCGATTTGCCCTTCTCCACAGCAAAGAGATGAACATGGTCACGACCGTCGGAACGGAAACCACTTTCGAGAAGCTGGTAGAGAACCTTCTCATCCTCGAACACGATGCCATGGCAGCCTATGAGTCGACCATCGAGCGGTTGGACGATCCGCAGGCCAAGGCGAAGATCGGCGAGTTCCTGAACGACCACCGGCAGCATGTGGCCGAACTGACCCGGCTGGCCTCCACGCTGGGCATCGACGCCCCGCGTGAAGGCGATGCGAAGGAATGGCTGACGACGGGCAAGGTCGCGCTGGCGTCGCTCGTTGGCGACAAGACGATCCTGAAGGCGATGTCCTCCAACGAAACGGACACCTGCACGGCCTATGACGAGGCATCGCGCAACGCGGCCGCCTCAGAGGAAGCGCGCGGCTTCTTCCGCAAGGCCTATGCCGACGAGGTCCGCCACAAGACCTACATGGACCAGGCCGCAACCGCCTGAGAACCAGGACGACTGGCAGTCAAAGGCCCGCTCCGCCCGCCGGAGCGGGCCTTTGCCGATCTGCGGGCGGCTGTCCGCGGACCGGACCAAAGGCGCGTCGGGTCCCTTAGCCGCGACGCATGTTTCCCTGCCCGGGCAGGAACGTTCAGTGCTCCGGCCCCTTCCCCAGCAAAGGCCCAACGCTTGGGCAAGACACGAGGAGACATCAGCGATGAAAGCTTTGTGCTGGCACGGCAAAGGCGACATTCGATGCGACACGGTCCCCGATCCCAAACTCGAAGGGCCGCGCGATGCGATCATCCGGGTGACCGCCTGCGCCATCTGCGGGTCCGACCTCCATCTCTATGACGGCTACATGCCCTCCATGCAGTCCGGCGACGTGCTGGGCCACGAGACCATGGGCGAAGTGGTGGAGGTCGGCGCGGAGGTGACGAACCTGAAACCCGGCGATCGCATCGTCGTGCCGTTCAACATTTCCTGCGGGGACTGCTTCTTCTGCCGCAAGCAGCTCTTTTCCCTGTGCGACCGCTCCAACCCCAATGCGAAGATGGCGGCTGAGGTGATGGGGCATTCACCGGCCGGGCTGTTCGGATATTCGCACATGCTCGGCGGATATGCCGGCGGACAGGCCGAGTATCTGCGCGTGCCCTTCGCCGATGTCGGCCATATCAAAGTGCCGGATTCGATCCCCGACGAGCAGGCCCTGTTCCTGTCCGACATCTTCCCGACCGGCTACATGGCGGCCGAGAATGCGGAGATCGAGCCGGGCGATACGGTCGCCGTCTGGGGATGCGGCCCGGTCGGGCAATTCGCCATCCAGAGTGCCTGGATGCTGGGCGCAGGGCGGGTCATCGCCATCGACAACGTGCCCGAGCGCCTGGCCATGGCCCGAACCCATGGCAGGGCCGAGGTGATCGACTTCGATGAGGTGAAGGTCTACGACCAGCTCCAGGAGATGACGGCCGGCCGCGGTCCGGACCGCTGCATCGACGCCGTCGGCACCGAAGCCCATGGCGGCGGGGCCGTCGATGCCGTCATCGACAAGGTCAAGGCCGCGGCCTATCTTGGCACCGACCGGCCGCATGTCCTGCGGGAAATGATCATGTGCTGCCGCAAGGGTGGCACCCTGTCCGTGCCGGGCGTCTATATCGGCTTTCTCGACAAGATCCCCTTCGGCGCCCTCATGAACAAGGCCTTGAGCGTGCGCACCGGACAAACCCATACGCACCGCTACCTCGAACCCCTGCTCCGCAAGGTCGAGGAAGGTGCGATCGATCCCTCCTTCGTCGTTACCCATCAGGCCAGGCTCGACCAGGGGCCGGAACTGTACAAGGCCTTCCGCGATAAGCAGGACGGCTGCATCAAGGTGATGATGCGGCCGTAAGGCCGATGGCGCGTGCCGGCGCTGCGGCGCCGGCGGCGCTTCAGCCTGCCTGCCCTGCCTGCTCGAGGCCGCGCTCGAAGCCGGTGACGAAGCCGGTCAGGAAGCCGACGATGAGCGAGGCGAGGAAACTGACCACCACGACGGTCGCCATCTGCCGCACCGACATGCCGAAGGCAAGGCACACCAGGATCGACGCGACGATCTGGCCCGCCGCCGCCACGGCGAAGGACTGGCCAAGCGCCTGGAGGCCGATGGCGACGACCACCGAAATGGCGATGGCGATGGCGCCGTGCCAGAGATTGGCCCCGGCGATCCGCGCCCCGAGGGCACCCCCCGCCACAGAGACGATCGCATAGAGAAGACTGGTCCAGGCCACGACGGATACCCTTGGCAGAATGACGATACCCATTGGTCATCGGCGCAACCGCAAATGGCAAGACCGGATCGTGCGGGATGCTGAACGGTTCCTTACGCCGCTGGAGCGGTAGCTTTGCCCGCAGCGAGCACGCCCATCCGGGACGCCGGCTCCCGCCCGAGTGCCGCACAGATGAACAGGGCCGCATCCACCACGGCGTGCCGGTCGATCCCAGTCACGATGCCCCTGCCGTCCAGCATGTTAAGCCGCAATCCGGCGCCCTGCGATGCGGACCGTCCTTGCCTGCGCCACGATCGCCCCCTTGACCTGTCTATGGCCCCGGATCGGGAGCCATCCGACCAGTCGTGACGCTGCAGACGCTGGCGCTCTACTGGCCCCGGCCGCCATTACCCGCAATGGCGGCCTCGATCGCGGCGATATCGATGCGGCGCATTGTCATCATCGCCTCGAACGCGCGGCGGGCGGGTTCGCCGCCCGTGCTGAGAGCCTGTGTCAGCACATTCGGGGTGATCTGCCAGGACACGCCCCAGCGGTCCTTGCACCAGCCGCAGGCGCTTTCCTGGCCGCCATTGCCCACGATGGCGTCCCAGTAGCGGTCCGTCTCCGCCTGATCTTGCGTCGCGATCTGGAAGGAGAAGGCCTCGCTCTGCCGGAACGCCGTCCCGCCATTCAGGCCAAGACAGGCGACGCCGAGCACGGTGAACGCGACCGTCAGAACATCGCCTTGCCGGCCGGACGGGAAGTCGGCCGGGGCGCGGTGTATGCCGTGGACCGCGCTGTCCGGAAAGACGCTCGCATAGAAGGCCGCCGCCGCTTCGGCCTCGCGCTCGTACCATAGGCAGATCGTGTTCCGGGCCATTGCCATATTCAACTCCTCCCCATGTATGAGAGTTGATATCAACATAAATGGTGCCTGTCGAGCCGGCGACCCGGGCGGATCGCCGGCCCACGATACGCCGCCGATCAGCCGTTGCCTTGAAGGCTGTAGGTTTCGGTGGCCGTGTCCAGGAACAGCCGGCGCTGATCGGGTTCCGGCAAATCCGCCACGATGGTCTTGAAGCCCCGATACATCGTATCGAAATCCACGCACAGGCTGTCGACGGGGAAGTTGCTGGCGAACATGGCCCGCTCCGGGCCGAAGATGGCGATGGCCTCGCGCACGATCCAACGATTGCTTTCGACCGTCCAGGCGATGCCGGCTTGTCCAAAGCCGGAAATCTTCACACGCATATTGGGGGCGCTTGCCATGCGCGCCAGCGCCCGCCGCCATGCCAGGAGCGCTTCCTGGCTCCGGTCGGCCGGCAGGCTCAGATGGTTCAGGATGATCGTCGTATCCGGAAAGTCGAGGGCGAGTTGCAGGGCTTCCTCGGCGTTCCACCACGGCGTCTGCAGATCGAAGTGCAGGCCATGGGCCCCGAGCAGCGCGAAGCCCTGCCGCCAGGAATCGGAAGCCATGAGGGTCGGCACGCTTCCGACCTCGCGCGGGCTGGCCGGGCCGCCGGGCTTGTGGCGGACCGAGCGCACCATAGGTGCGGCGCCGTAGACGGCGGCGAGCTGCGGCCAGTCGTCCCGGTCGAGCCAAGCCTGCGCCACGATGGCGTTGGGCAGGCCGTATTCTTCGGCCAGGCCACAAGCATAGCGCACTTCGCCGAGCGGATCGGCAGGGTCCCACTCGGTCTCCACATAGACCGACCCGATGACGTTGTGCCCGCGCGTGAGCTGCCGGTACTCCGGCGGCAGGAAGGGCCGGCGGATGGCGGCATAGTCGCCGTAGCGGAAGGGGATGACCCCCTCCTCGGTGAGCCAGGGGTGGTGGTTGCGCACGGGATCCCAGAAATGCTGGTGCGCATCGATCACCGGCCCGTCATAGAGGAGAGCCTGCGCGCTCATCGGGCCGGCTCCCGGGTGGCGCGGCCGCCGCTCAGGTCGATCAGGAGCGTTGCGGCGACATAGAGCCCGGCGGCGGCGGCGAAGAAGGCGAGCACGCTGCCATAGGACTGGTTCGACACATCCAGGATCCAGCCGATCAGGATGGGAATGATGATGCCGGAGATCGAGCCTGCGCAGTTCATGGCGCCGCCGACGAAGCCGACCTTGTCGGAGGGCGCGAGCACCGGCGGGAAGCTCCAGTAGAGACTGCCCCACAGAAGGAAGAAAGCCGTGACCGACAGGAGCAGCACCGCATGGACCGGATCGGCGACACGCGGCAGCGCGATCAGTGAGAGGGCGGCCACGAGGCCCGACAGGGTCAGCATCGTCTTGGCGACGCGGCCGCGATCATAGCCGCGATTGACCATGGCATCGGCCAGAAAACCGCCGGTGAGCGAACCGGCTGCCCCGCACAGGAAGATCACGAAGGTCGCGTAGCCCATAGCCTTCAGGTCCATGCCGCGTGCAGCCGACAGGTAGCTCGGCCCCCAGGTGATCAGCCCGAAGAAGACGGTGGCCCATCCGAAGCGGCCGATGCAGAGCGCTGCGAGCGAGCGGGGCGACAGGCGCCCCGGCGCCTGCGCCGCCTGCTGCCCGACCGGGCCGGCGGAGCGGATGTGCGACAACTCCGCCGCGTTCACGCCGCCATGATCCTCCGGGCGGTCGCGCAGATACCACCAGGACAGGATGCCCATGGCGATCGTGACGAGCCCGGCCACCAGGAAGGCCAGCCGCCAGGAGCCGAGCGACAGGATCAGCCAGGAAATGACTATACCGCCGATTGCCGCCCCGAGCGGCCCCCCGCAATCCATGATGACGGCCCCGCGGCCGCGTTCGCCGGGCGAAAGCCAGGCCGCGTTCAGCTTGCCACCGGCCGGAAAGAGCGGCGCCTCCGCGCCGCCGAGCCCGACGCGCGTCAAAAGCAGCGACAGGCCGCCGCTCGCCACGGCCGCGAGCGACTGGAAGATGCCCCACAGGACAGTCGCCCAGGTGACCATGGCGCGGGGTCCGAACCGGTCGATCAACCAGCCGGACGGAATCTGCAGCGCGGCATAGCTCCAGAAGAATGACGACAGGATCAGCCCCTGCATCGTGGCCGACAGGCCGAATTCGGACGCGATGGTCGGCATGGCGATGGACAGGGCGACCCGATCCACAAGGTTGATCACCACCAGGGCGAAGATGACCAGGAAAATGCGCCAGCGGACCGAACTGGCGGGCGCGCCTGCGGGCGCAAGCGTGGCGGATGACATCGGACAATACCTCCCAAACGCCGGCCGGCCCCACCCTGCGGATGCCGTGCGGCAAACGCGATGCTCCTCTTGCATCGCGCACTCCCTTTGCTGGCATAAAGCCAGCCTCCATAGCGCAGGCTACGCGGCATTTACGGGCGTTCCCAATTCCGCTTTGCTATGCTCCGATGCCAAATCGGCATCGCTGACGCATGGGGAGGGTCCGGAATGGACAGCGGCGACAGGCTTTTGCGGCGGGTAAAGTCCAGCCATCTCCTTCTCCTGCTTGCGCTCAGCGAGCATGGGAGCTTGCGCCGCGCAGCGGAGGTGACGGGCACGACGCAACCTGCCGCGACGCGCCTCCTGCGTGATCTGGAGGCGGCGATCGGCCAGACGCTTTTCGAGCGCCACCCGAAGGGACTGCGCCCGACCGGTTTCGGGCGGGTGATGATCCGGCATGCGCGGGCCGTGCGGGCCGAGCTCGACCATACGGTGGGCGAGATCATGGCCCTGTCCTCCGGCTATTCCGGCACGCTGCGCATCGGCTGCATCCCGAGCGCGGTGCCTTTCCTCGTCGCCCGCACGGTGGTGCGCCTGAAGCGCCAGCACCCCCGCCTGCGGGTCCTGATCGACGTGGCGACCAGCAACCACCTGATGGACGCTCTGGCAGAGGGAAGCCTCGACCTCGCCCTCGGCCGCGTCCTCGACGCGACGGACGAGCCGGGGCTTGCCCTGCATGGAACGGTGGATGAGGAACTCGTCGTCTGCTGCCGCAAGGACCACCCGCTGCGCACTGAGAGCGCCCGCATCTCGTGGGTTGAGCTGTCCCGCTGGCCCTGGGTCGTCCTGCCGGCCGGCTCGCCGATGCGGCACATCCTGTCCAGCGCCTTTCGCGGCGGCGGCGCCCACGAGCCCGACGACCTGACCGAAACCGCCTCCTTCCTGATGGCAATCTCGCTTCTGGCGCAGAGTGATGCCGTTTCGCTCCTGCCGCGCGATGTGCTCCTGTCGACCTTCGGCCGCCCCACCATCGAGGCCCTGGCCGTGGACCATTATCCCCGCATGGGCCCCTACTCCATCCTCACCCGCCGCGACCGCGAAACCGACGCAGCCGTGCAACTCTTCATCGCGGGGCTGAAGGAAACGGCGGTGGAGAGGGGCGGGGTCGGCACGGTTTAAGCCAGATAGGTCTATAATCCTAGAATCAGTTGACAGTTTTACGATCGTGAGCGATATTCAGCTCACCCCGGTCAAGCGTGCCAATTCGCGCTCCTTCAGCCCGGGCTAGACGGTAGGTGGCTAGCCGTCAATTCTTCTCCGTACAGCAGCGTGCCGCTTCTCCTCGAAGCGTGCACCTGCTTGCGGATTGAACCGACCGTCGTGCCCTTCCATCCGCCTCCCGCCATTCGAACGCGACGAAGCTGTGGTACGCATCCGCCAGAGAGCGGGGTTCTGTCGGACGAGCCGGTTCAGATGCAGAGATATGGAGCCGGACCGTCCCGACAGCGCCGGCAAGGAAAGCCGAACCGTCGATCCTATTAGTGACGGCCTTCAGCAAGCCTTCGGGCCGGCCACTAACGCCCGTCCGGTTTCGTGGCCTCCGCCGGTTGGGCGCGGAGGAAGTCGAAGTCGCACCCTTCGTCCGCCTGAAGGATATGCTGGTCGTAGAGCCGCGCATAGCCGCGCGTCGCCTGCGGCGTCTCCGGCCGCGCGGCGCCTTCCGCCCGTCGGCGTTCCAGCTCCTGCGCCGGCACCAGAAGCTCTAGCGCACGGTTCGCGACGCTCAGCCTGATGCGGTCGCCACTGCGCACGAGGCCGAGCGGCCCGCCCGAGGCGGCGTCCGGCGCGATGTGCAGGACGATCGTGCCGTAGGCCGTGCCGCTCATGCGCGCATCCGACATGCGGACCATGTCCTTGACGCCGGCCTTGGCGAGCTTGGCGGGAATCGGCAGGTAGCCCGCCTCCGGCATGGCGGCCTCGCTCGTCGGCCCGGCATTCTGCAGGACGAGGAAGTCGTCCGCATGCACATCCAGCTCCGGGTCGTCGATCCGCTCGGCAAGGTCGGCGAGCGAGGTGAACACGACCGCCCGCCCTTCCCGCTCGAAGAGGTTCGGGTCGGCCGCCGAGCGCTTGATGATCGCCCCGCGTGGCGCGAGGTTGCCGAAGAGCGCGACGAGGCCCCCGTTCGGGCGGATCGGATCTTCCAGCGGGCGCACGATCGAACGGTCGACCCAAGGATCGGCAGCGTCGATCCGCTCGCCGATCGTCTCACCGCTGATGGTCCGCACGTTCAGATGCAGGAGGTGGCGCAGCTCGCGCATGACGGCCGGAATGCCGCCCGCCGCGTAAAGATCCTCCATGTAAGCCTCACCCGTCGGCTTCAGATCGACCAGCACGGGGGTGGTTTCGCTGAGCTCGTTCATCCGCGCGAAGTCGAATGGCAGGCTGAGCCGCCCCATAATGGCCGCCAGATGGACGACGGCATTGGTGGAGCCACCAAGGGCCAGAAGGATGCGCAGGGCGTTCTCGAAAGCTTCCTTCGTCATGATGGCGCTCGGCCTGCGGTCGTTGCGCCCGATCAGCTCGACGGCGATGCGCCCGGTTTCCTCTGCCATGCGCAGGCGGTCGGCGTCGACCGCCGGGATTGCGGCTGCGCCCGCCGGCATCATGCCGAGGGCTTCGGCGATCGACGCCATGGTGGAGGCCGTGCCCATCACCGCGCAGGTTCCGCTCGTGGAGGCGAGCCGCTTCTCGACGGCATCGATGCCGGCATCGTCCACGCTGCCAGCGCGGTAGCGTTGCCAGAAGCGGCGGCAGTCGGTGCAGGCCCCAAGGCGCTCGCCCCGGTGGCGGCTCGTCGACATCGGCCCGGCGACAAGCTGGATGGCGGGCAGGTCGGCGGAGGCCGCGCCCATCAGTTGCGCGGGCACGGTCTTGTCGCAGCCGCCCAGGAGGACCACCGAGTCCATGGGCTGCGCGCGCACCATCTCCTCGACATCCATGGACATGAGGTTGCGGAACTTGAGGCTTGTTGGCGACAGGAAGACCTCACCAAGCGAAATCGTCGGAAACTCCACAGGCAGGGCGCCGGCCGCCAGGACGCCGCGCTTGACGGCCTCGATCATCTCAGGAAAGTGGCGGTGGCAGTTATTGAAGCCGCTCGCCGAATGGGCAATTCCCACGATGGGCCGGTCGAGCATCTCCCGGCTGTAGCCCATGGAGGCGGCGAAGGAGCGCCGCAGATAGAGCGAGAAGCGGCGGTCGCCATAGTTGGTCAGGCCGCGCGCGAAGCCGTGCGGCTCCGTCTTCGTGTCGGTATCATCGGTCATGGTCGGGTTCCGTCAGGCGAGCCGAAGCTTCACATATTTGGGTTCGAGATAGTCCAGGATGCCGAGCTTGCCGCCCTCGCGGCCCATTCCGCTTTCCTTGACGCCGCCAAAGGGGATCTCGGCCGCGGCCAGCAGCATGTCGTTCACCCCGACCATGCCGACCTCCAGCGCCTCGGCCGCACGGTTGGCCGTCTCGAGCGAGCGCGAGAAGACATAGCCGGCCAGGCCATAGGGCACATCGTTCGCGCGTGCGACGACCTCGTCGAAATCGGTAAAGGTCGCAATGGGCGCCACCGGTCCGAACGGCTCCTCGCGCATGATCTCGGCCGCATCCGGGACATGGCCGAGCACGGTGGGCGAGAAGAAGAAGCCCCGATTGTGCTCCGGCGGGATGGACCCGCCGGCAAGGACCTGCGCGCCGCGCGCGACGGCGTCCTCGACCAGCCGCTGGATGCGCTCGCGCCCCCGCGCATTCGCCATCGGGCCGACCTCCACGCCCGCGTCACGGCCGCGACCCAGGCGCAGCGCCTTCGCGGTCTCGGCCATGGATCGCGCGAAGGGTTCGTAGACGGACTCGTGAACGTAGAAGCGGCTTGGCGAGATGCAGACCTGCCCGGCATTGCGGAACTTGGTCCGGGCGCACATCACGCCCGCGGCCACCGGATCGGCATCCGCAAAGACCAGGACAGGCGCGTGGCCGCCCAGCTCCATCGAAACCTTCTTCACGGTCTCGGCGCATTGTTTGAGGATCAGCTTGCCGACCGGCACGGACCCCGTCAGCGATACTTTGCGGATCACCGGCGAGGCGATGAGGTGCCGCGAAATCTCGGCTGACGGGCCGCTCACGACATTGAGGACACCCGCCGGCACCCCGGCCGCAATGGCAGCCTCGGCAATGAAGAAGGTGCTGGATGGCGCCTCTTCCGACGGCCGGATGACGATCGGGCAGCCCGCCGCGAGCGCTGCGGCGATCTTGCGGGCGGGGAGCAGCGCCGGAAAGTTCCAGGCGGTGAAGGCGGCGACGGGGCCGACAGGATCGTATCGGACCTGGAGACGGGTCGCCGGATCGCGACCGTCCAGCGTGTGGCCGAAGATACGACGGGCCTCGTCGGCGTACCAGTCGAACTGGTCGATGGCCGCCCGGAACTCGGCCGCCGCCTCTGCTATGGGCTTTCCCGTCTCGATCGACATGGCGAGGGCAGCCTCGTCGATGACGGATTGGAGGTTGCCGACGATGCGGCGCAGGATCGCGGAGCGCTCCCAGCCGGAGACGGCGCGCCACCGGGGCGCCTCCCGCGCAAGCGCCGCCAGCACCGCCTCGAGATCCTCCGGCTCGGCGCAGGGCAGATGGCCGATCGGCTCCTCGTTCGTGGGGTCGATCACCGGGCGAGTGCGCCCTTGGCTCCCCCGGCGCCAGCGTCCATCGATCAGAAGTCCGAAGCGTTCGTACATTGTCATGCTCCCAAGATTCGTCCTACGCCCCGTCAGATGGCCTGGCGCGCATAGAGCGCTTCGACCGCCTCGACCCAGGGCCCGACGTTCCAGCGTCCATAGGCACCCATTCCGGCGATCTCGTCCTCGCCCCAGTAGACGGGCACGTGCACGAGCGAGAGCCCGTCATGGGCATGCGCCTCCTGCAGCGCGGCCCTCAGGCTCCGGGCATCCGTCCCGCCGAAGACCGCCTTCACGCCCTTCACCGCATTGGCCATGGCGACGTAATCGACCGCCACGTCGTCATTCGTTCCGAAGTCGGGCCCGTATTGAGCGGTCTGGAGCGAGGAAATCGCGCCCATGCGCCGGTTGTCGAAGACGACGAGGATACCCTTCGCACGATGGGCGACGGCGTCGATCAGGATCTGCGGGTTCATCATGAAGGAGCCGTCGCCGGAAAAGGCGATCATGGGCCGGGGCGCGTCCGCAACGGCGGCCGACAGCAGCCCATTGGCCGCAAAGCCCATATAGGAGGCCCCGCTCTCGGTGACGGTTTCGCCCGGTGCGTCGTCCTCGATCACCTGGAACCCGTTGGCCTGGACGTCGCCGGCGTCGAAGAGCTTGACCGCTCCGATCTCCCGGGCAAAGCGCGCGACGATGGCAATCGCACTTGGCTGGGTCAGGACGGGCCCCTTCCAGACCGGGTCGTCCAGGCGGACCTCTGCGCACCTCTGCGCCTTGAGCGCCGCCCATTCCCGCTTGCGCGCCCCGCATTCGGCAAGCCACGCATTGCGTGCCCCTTCGTCGGCCGGCCGGTTGCCGAGCGCGCCGAGCAGGCCCTCGATGGTCGCCCCGATATCGCCGACAAGCGCCACGGTCCGGTTGTAGTGTGTGGCCGCGGCAATATCGGCATTGATGTTCACAACTGCCTTCGCGGACGGATAGCCCGTTCCCGAGCAGTCGGCCTGGCACACGGCGCGCGAGCCGACGACGACCAGCAACTCGCCATGCTCCATGGCGAAGTTCCCGCTGATCGAGCCCTTCGATCCGCCCACATGCATGTTCTGCGGATGGGCGTCCGGCAGCACGCCGAGCGATCCCGGCGACAGGACGACGGCCGCGCCGATGCGCTCGGCAAGGCGCCGCACGGCATCGGCATGCCTGCGGGCGCCGCCGCCCACCTTCATGACAATGCGGGGATGGCGCCCCACGAGCTCCGCTACCCTGGCGAAGGCGGCCGGATCGCTCGGGGCCAGCGGGGCAACATCGATGCGCTCCGGCAAAGCATCGAGGCGCAGCCCTTCAATGCGGCGCGGCTGCACGTTGATCGGCAGGTTCAGGTAAAAGGGCGAGGCAGCATAAGGGTGATGCACCGCTGCGGTGCCGCGGCGCATCGCATCGCGCAGGGCTTCGGGCGTGTGGAGCGTAAAACTCGGACCCATGGTTTCGGTCAATCGCCCGAACTGGTCCTGCCGGCCGCCGGGCACCTGCTGCATGTTCGGACCCTCGCCATGGGTCGTCTCGTCGCCGTAGAGGTGATAGACGCCAATGCCGTTGGCAGCGGCCGCCAGTGACCCGGCCAGCGCCTGGAGTGCGCCCGGGCCGATCGAGGTCAGGACAGCGGGGACCTCACCATAGACCCAGGACAGCGCCGTCGCCGCATGCGCCATCGCGGTCTCGTTGCGGCATTGAATGAAGCGCAGGGCTCCGGCCTCGGCATAGACGCGCAGCACCTCTCCGATATCCGTATTGCCGTGACCGAGGATGCCGAAAAACTTGTTCACCCCCTGCTTCAGTAGGCCAAGCACCACCCCTTCCGACACCGTGACGTCGACGGTGTTCGGCAGTGCCCCGCTCTCGATGGCGCGCACGACTTCTCCCGCGCGCGCTACGGCGGCAGCGCGCCCTACTCTATCCAACTCGCTCATGACCTTCCTTTCAGGCTGCCGCAGCCAGGGCGCGGCAGTCGTCCATGCCTTAGGTCCGTACCCGCACGCTCGCCCCTTCCGGGGACACGGCGAAGCCGTCCTCCTCCCAACCCAAACGCGCCGACAGTTCCGCTGCCGCCCCCTTCACCCGCGGCTCCCATGCGCGCAGGCGCTCGTCCGTCACCCGAGGGCTCGGTCCCGATACCCCGATGGCGCCGCAGACGGCGCCGTCATAGCGAAACACCGGCGCAGCAATGCACCGCACACCGATGCTGAACTCCTCGTCGTCGATCGCCACTCCCTGCTCACGCACGCTGTCGAGGTGGCGGACGAGACCTGCAGGGTCGACGATGGTGCGGCGCGTGAAGGGTTCGAGCACACCTGCCGCCAAGATCTCTTCCCGCAGCGCTTCCGGCTGGAAGGCGACGAGCGTCTTGCCAAGCGCCGTGCAGTGCACCGGTGCGAGCGTTCCGATCGGAGCATCGACGACGACGCCCCGGCGCGGGGACGCCTGATCGATATAGAAGGCCCGGTTGTCGGCGAGAATTGCGATATGGCTGCACTCCCCCGTCTCTTCCGCCAGAGCCTCCAGGAAAGGGCGCGCCGCCTCCCGCAGGTCCAGGCGGCGCAGGGCCTTGTGGCCGAGCACGCCCATCCGGATGCCGAGCGAATATCGCTGTGTCTTGGGGTCCTGCTCGACATAGCCGGACTGCTCCATGGTTCTCAGCATGCGTGACACCGAACTCTTGTCGAGCTCGAGCTGGCGGGCCAACTCGGACACGCCCAACGTCCCAGGCTGCTCGCCGAGGGCATCCAGGAGCCGAAGGGCTTTCGTCAGCGATCTGATTTCCATGAGCGAGCCGCCATCTGCTAATCGAGGGAAAGATTAGGGCCTTGTTGCACATCGGTCAACGATGTTGCGTGCCATTTCGTTCGTGCACTGGCCATATGACATGAAAGCGCTGCGCTTTGAAATGCTGACTGTTTAAGCGACAACCGCTTTCACTCCCCTTTTACCGCAAACGAGGGGAGCAGATCACGTGGCGCATTGCAGTCCGCCTTCCGGCGCCCAGCACATCCATCGCAACCAAAACCGCTAAAATGAAACGGTGTTGACTAGTGTGATACAGCGTGATTAGCTTCCTGTGCCTTTTGGGAGAAGGGCGTTGCGATCTGCGATGCGCGACTGGGTCGCTCCGCGGGTCGGGCGAACCAGGGAGAAAATGCATGCCATCTGAGATGACACGCCGCCGCGTCCTGCGCGGGGCAACGGCTCTTTGCGCGGTGATCCTCGCCGCTGGCGCCACGCAGGCATCCGCCACGACGCGTATCGGCGTCTCGATCCCCACCCTCGACAACCCCTTCTGGGTCAACGCAGTCAATTTCGCCGAGCATGTCGCCACGGCACTCGACATCGAGTTGACCGTGGTGGGCGCCGAGAACCGGGAGGACAAGCAGCTTACGGACGTCCAGTCCCTGGTGTCCTCCGGCGCCCAGGCCCTCGTCGTGACGCCGCAATCGACGGCGAGTGCGCCCGGGCTGATCCGCCTGGCCGCCCGCGCGAACCTGCCCATCGTCATCGTGGACCGCTATCCGGGCTTCGAGCCGGGCAATGCCGATGCGCCCTATGTGGCCTTCATCGGACCCAACGACGTGACCGCGGGCCGCGACATCGCCCAGCACCTGATCGACGATGGCGCCAAGAAGCTGGTGGGCCTGGGTGGAACGCCCGGCTCCTCGGTGGCCGAAGGGCGCGAGGAGGGGCTGCGGGCCGCGGTGGACGGGGCCTCCGGCGTGCAACTGGTCCAGTATGTCGGCGCCGGCGAGTCCGAGGATGACGGTTACGGCGCCATGCAGAACCTTTTGGCGGCGAACCCCAAGGGTTCGATCGACAGCGTGTGGTGCTACAATGATGCGCTGTGCCTGGGTGCCTTCCGCGCCGTGCGCCAGGCCGGCCGCGAGAACGAGATCAAGCTCGCCGGCATGGACCTCGTACCGCAGGCCCTCGACCTCATCGAACAGAAGACGAACTACACCTTCTCGACCGGCGGCCACTGGCTCCAGCTCGGCTTCGGCGTGATGATCGCCTACGACAAGGTGAACGGCCACGACCCGATCAAGCCCGTCGTGCGGCTCGACCTTCTCGGCGTCGATGCCGGCAATTTCACCAAGTTCAAGCAGCAGTTCATCGAGGGCGAGCCGCCTTACGATGTCGAGCAATACACGCTGACGAACAACCCGTCCGCCACCTCGCAGCAGTTCCCGCTCGAGACGAAGTGACGGTAGCGTCCCGGGGCGCACGGCTCCGGGACGTTCCCTGCTCTGGCTACCCGCCATTCCCGCATCGTATCGTCAAGGCGTCTTCATGCCCAAAGCCACTCTCGGCGAAGTCATATCCCGCTATATCGCCTACCTCGCCCTGGCCGTCGTCATCCTCGTCTTCGGCGTGCTCGCGCCCGATCGCTTTCTCACCCCCGGCAATCTCGGTGTGGTGCTGCAGAACGCGGCCGTGCTCTGCATCGTGGCGATCGGCATAACCTTCATCATCATCGGCGGCAGCATCGACCTGTCGGTCGGCTCCATGATGGCGCTGTCGGGCGCGGTCGCCGCAAGCCTGACACCCCAGTTCGGCGCCTGGGCCTTCCTGGCCGCGCCGCTCGTCGGGGCGGTGCTGGGCGCCGTGAACGGCTCTGTCTTCGTCTATGGCCGCATTCCGTCCTTCGTCGTCACGCTCGGCATGCTGTCGGTCGCACGCGGACTGACCGTGGTCTTTTCCGGCGGGCGGCCCGTCCCGATCCCCTTCACGAGCGATTTCTACATCTTCGGGACCCCTCCGGTTCCCTTCATCATCGCCCTCGCCGTCGCCGTGGTGATGGCACTGCTCCTCTCCTTCACGACGTTCGGCCGCTACACGCTCGCCATTGGCGGCGACGAGGAGAAGACGCGTGTCCTCGGCGTGCCGGTCGACCGCGTGAAGCTTGCCATGTTCGTCGTCTCGGGCCTGCTGGCGGGCCTGGGCGGCGGCATCCTCACCTCGCAGCTTGGATCGGGCAGCCCGACGGTCGGCGTCGGCTTCGAGCTTCTTGCCATTTCGGCCGTCGTCATCGGAGGCACGCCTTTGACCGGTGGTCACGGCTCCATCGTCGGCACGGTCGTGGGCAGCCTGGTGATCACCACGCTTGCCAATGGCCTCGTCATCCTTGGCATTTCGACGAATGTTCAGACGATCCTGACCGGTGTCGTTCTGGTCGGCGCAGTGATGATCTCGATCAGTCGCGGCAAGATGAAGATCATCAAGTAGCCGTCCGCAACCTTTGCAGCCAGAGAAAGCAGTTCCATGTCCCACCAGGATACACCCGCCCTCCGGATCGGCCTCGTCGGCGGTGGCGCCATCATGCGGCTGAGCCACGCGCCCACGATCGCGCGCAACCCCCGCACCGAGCTTGCCGCTGTCTTCGACGTGAACCTCGACAATGCGTCGGCCATCTGCGACACCTTCGGCGGGCAGGCCTTCGACGATCTCGAGGAGATGCTCGACAAGGGCGGCGTCGATGCCGTTATCGTCGCAACGCCAAACCGTTTCCACGAGGAAGGCGTCGTCGCGGCCGCGCGCCACGGTAAGCACGTCTTCTGCGAGAAGCCGCTCAGCATGGATGTGGCCGGATCGCGCCGCATGATCGAAGCCTGCGAACAGGCCGGCGTCATCCTGCAGGTCGGCTTCAACCAACGCTTCTGGAGCCAGGTGCAGATCGCCAAGGAGCTGATCGATGCGGGCTTCATCGGTAAGGTCCACCAGATCCGGTCCAACTACGCCGAGAAGGCGAGCGCCTATCCGGCCGCCTCGCGCTACCGCTACGACCTTGCCCAGTCCGGCGGGGCCACGATCATCGATCTGACGATCCACCGGATCGACCTCGCCCGCCACCTCGTCGGCGACTATGCCGCCGTCTTCGCCGAACTTGCCCATAGCGAGATGCAAGAGAAGGTCGACGACAATGTCTGGCTGCTCACCCGTTTTGAGGGCGGGGCCCGTGGCTGCCTGTCGGGCAACCGCTACTCCCCGGCGATCGGCGACGGGACCGATATCTACGGCACCGAGGGCACCATCCACATCGCCAGCGAGACCATCAATCCGTTCAACGCCGTCCCCCTTGCGGTGCACACCGAAAAAGGGGCGGGGGATCTGCCGGACGTCCTACGCGAGGCGCACTACCCCGACGCCTGGTGGGAGCAGTTCAAGGGTGGTTGGATCTCTGTGAAGCCGCCGCGCCGCAGCCCCTACGACGCGCAGCTCGAAGCCTTCCGCCGGAGTGCCGTCGAAGGTCGACCCGCGGTCGTCGACGGCTATGACGGCCTGCGGGCGCAGGAGGTCGTGCAGGCGTCCTACCTGTCGCTCGACCGCGGCGGCTGGGTCGACCTGCCGCTCGACGCCGACGCCCCCTTCCTCGTCCCCACCTACGCCTGAGGCCTGCGATGAAGAGTGCCTTCCATTCCGTCGGCTTGCCGGACGTCCCCATCCTGGCGCTGATCGATCGTGTGGCCGACGCTGGGTATCGGGGGATCGAGCTCAACGCGGAAACCCTTCCCTGGGCGGGCCCGCATGTCACACCGGACACACCGCCGCAGGAGCGGCGCACGATCCGCACGGCCTGCGCGGCGCGCGGGCTCGCCATTCCCGCCATCGGCGCGCATGTGGAGATGGTCGGCGAAAGCGCAGAGGCGCGCCAGGCTGCTATCCGCTTCGTCGAGGGCTGCATCGATCTGGCATCCGACCTTGCCTGCCCGTTCGTGCATGTCCTGTCCGGTCCGCAGGCAAGCGGGGCCAGTTATGACGCGAGCTGGCGCTGGTTCGCCGACGCGATCGCGCGTTGCGCAAGCCATGCGGACGGCCGCGGGGTGGGCCTGGGCGTCGAAGCCATCGCCGGCCACCTGTTCCATGCGACGGACGACTATCACCGCCTGTTCCACGATCTTCCGGGTTCGACGATCTTCGTCAACTTCGATCCCAGCCATCTGGAAGTGCAGGGCGAGAACCCGGCGCGGGTCCCGGACGAGTTGGGGGACCGCATCCGCCACGTGCATCTGAAGGACGGCAAAGGGCGCTTCCCCGATTTCGCCTTTCCGCCGCTGGGGCAGGGCACGATCGATTTCCACGATCTTGCCGGCCGCCTGCGGACCGCCGGCTTTAACGGCTTTGCCTCCGTCGAATACGAGGCCCAGGTCTATGGCTACGCGCTCGACGAGGACACGATCCTGAAAGGTGGGGAAGCGTTCTGCAACAGTTTGGAGATCGACCGATGACCACGCCCGCCCTCCCCCCACGCACGGCATCCGTCCAACCGGCGGGCTTTCCCGGCGAGGAATATTTCCTGCGCCTGTCCGATGTCGGCAAGCGGTTCGGCGGCGTGACGGCCCTGGAAGGGATCACCCTCGACATTCGCCGCGGAGAGGTGCTCGGGCTCCTGGGAGACAATGGCGCAGGCAAGACCACCCTGGTGAAGGTCATTTCCGGCGTCCATCAGCCGACCTCGGGAGAGATCCGCTGCACCGGCGAGGTCACGCGCATCTCGACACCGGATCGTGCGCACGATCTCGGCATCGAGACCGTCTTCCAGGATCTTGCTTTGGTTCCGAACCTGCCCGTCGCCGACAATTTCTTCATTGGCCGGGAGATGACCTGGAACCTGGTGCCGGGTTTCATCAAGGTCCTGAAGAAACGGGAGATGGAGCGCGACGCGGCCGAGACGCTCAAGCAGCTGGACATTCACATCCCGTCGCTGCGGGTCAATGTCGACATGCTGTCCGGCGGCCAGCGACAGGCGATCGCCATTGCCCGCGCGATCCGCTGGAAGGCCAATCTCGTCATCCTCGACGAGCCGACGGCCGCGCTCAGCGTCCCGGAGCAGAACAAGGTCCTGGAACTCGCCCGGCGCCTCGCCAGCCAGGGCGTCGCGGTGATCTACATCACGCACAACATGGACGACGTCATGCGCGTGACGGACCGGATCGCGGTGCTGTACCGCGGACGCCTCGCCTGCGAACTGCGCACGGCGGAGACGAGCCAGGACGAGATCGTCGGGGTCATCATGTCCGGCAAGCCACCCCGACGGATGGCCGACGCCTGAAAAGGACGCACAGGTTCAGGAATGGCAGCTGCCGCGTCGCTCTCGACCGGCTGCTGCCATTGCGTCGTCTGCGAACCTGTCCGCACCCGCTCGCCCGCATCCCTATCGCCGCAGGGGGCTCCCGGCCGGTGACAATCTTGGGGCGCGCTTACGAAGCGCCATGGCCGCTGCGGGCGCGTCTGCCGCCGTTTCGTTCTTCGACAAAAACAGGCCTGGCCTGATCCAACCGCCATGTGGCACGGGCCGGGTGCGGGCGGTTCGTCGGGCCCTCGTCTGGGCAGCCAGCTGACCATCGAGCTGCAGGGATTTTTTACCGCATTGAGGGGTCAATCGAGCGCCCTGGCATGGAGGTTGCACCAATGATCCGGGCCGGGCAGTAGCGAACTGACCTGACGTCATTCTTTGAAGATAACGTCTGCCCACCGGATCGGCCGTCAAGAAATCGGCCGCAACGCTATACGCAGTCGCGTCTCGAGTGGAATTATACTGTGGCACGTATAACTCGCTCTACACGCATATGCGTATATCATGTCTTTATACGCGCTCGCGTATGAGCTCATGGAGGCACTTTCGGCTCTGCGCCTCGAACTCGTCGTCAGGCCGCGCACCGAAGCCGACGATATCGAGGACATCCTCTCGTGGCGAGAAGAATGTCAAACGCACCCCGAGAACTTCAGTATCTTCCTCGATCCAGGGGGACGCTTCCGTATGACGCCCTTGTACGATGTACTGACGGCGCAGCCGAGTCTCGATTCCGGACATGTCGATCGTAAGGAATTCAAGCTTGCCATGTCTGTTGGCCTGAAACGGCACTAGTCGATCCGCGACGTCATGCCCCGCCATTTCATGCAGACGGCGGACATTGCGGGTCGGCAAACCCCGTATGCGCGAGATATTCGACGATCTGTCAGTGCATGCGCGAAGCCAGGCGGACACAGTTTTCAACGCACTGCCGAACAACTTCCCGGAGCCGCTGATCGGCTCGGTTCGCTCGGCGATCGAGCAGCGAACGGCGATCCTGGCCGGCACGAAGGATCATGCCACGGATTAGCGCACTTCGTGCGCGCGACGCTGCAACCTGGGCCACTTGTTCATGGACGGGCGACCTGACCCGCTGAGACACCGCTTGCAGCGTCCAGGCAGCGGTCCTGCACATGCGCATGACCGATCCGAAGTATTTCCCCGACCTTTGGAACCAGGCATGGAGTTGACAGGATAAGCGACTTGTCTTTAAGTGGTCTTACCACGGACGGATCACCTGATGAGCAGTGACGTTTCCATCACACGCGGCGACACCGAGACACGGAGCGGCTACGAGCGCGTCGTGTCCTTCCTGCGCGAGCAGCTTTTGTCCGGCCAGTTGAGGACGGGTGACTGCCTCCTGCCCGAACGCGAGTTGTCGGTGCGGCTGAACGTGAGCCGCCCCATGCTGCGCGAAGCGCTGCGGGCGCTGGCGATGATCGGCGCGGTGGAGATCCGGCACGGCGTCGGGACGATCGTGAAGCGGCCGGACGTCTCGACGCTCGGCGAGTTCTTTTCCTTCGTTCTGGCCCAGCAGGCGGATGTCATCGACGACATCATGGAAGCGCGCATCGCGATCGAGCACCATGCGGTGCGTCTCGCCTGCCGCCGGGCAGGCCAGATCGATCTGGACCGCATTGCCGATGCTCTCACGCAGATCGCGCAGACCATCCACGATGTGGAAGCAGGGGGCGCCGCAGACTTCCGTTTCCACGAGGCGATCGTGCGGGCTGCCCATTCGCCGACGCTCGTCAGCATTTATGGCTCGCTCTCCGCATTGATGATGCGCTCGCACCTCGACCGGCGCGAGCAGATTATCCGGATCGAGGGGATCGACGCCTTCCTGATCGATCACCACCGTCTGATTTTCTCGGCCATCGTCGATCGCGATGCGCAGAAGGCCGACGATCTTCTCACCCGCCACTTCGAGATCGGTGCCGAGTTCCGGCGCCGGGCAACGATGCTCGAGACCGCGCACCGGATGGGGGAGCGCCGGGAGGCGGCATCGCCCGCCGGGCCGTCGAACGACCAGAACGCAAGGACCCATCCATGAAGATCGTCATCGGCAGCGACCACGCCGGCTTTCCGCTGAAAGCCCAGCTCATCGAGCATCTGAAGGCGGGAGGCCACGATATCGAGGATGTCGGCAGCTTCGATGCCAATCCAGTCGATTTTCCCGATATTGCGCGGCTGGTCTGCGACAAGGTGCGCAAACAGGATGCCGAGCGCGGCCTTCTCGTCTGCGGCACGGGCGTGGGCGCCGCCATCGCGGCCAACAAGATCCGCGGCATCCGGGCCGCCGTCTGCCACGATGTCCATTCTGCCCACCAGTCGGTGGAGCACGACGACGTCAATGTCATGTGCATCGGCGCCCAGATCGTCGGCCCCTGGCTCGCCAACGATCTCGTCGATGCCTTCTTCGCCGCCGCCTTCGATCGCAACGAAGATTTCGTGCGCCGCGTCGACAAGCTCGCCCAACTCGAATCCGCCGACTGACCGGGACGACGTTTGGGAGGACGTCAGGGATGAACGAGAAAGACACGATCCGGATCGGCTTCGTCGGCCTCGGCACCATGGGCCGCGAGATGGCCCGCAATCTGGTCGAGGCGGGTTACGCCGTGACCGCTTACGACATCGCACCGGCGGCCGTTGACGCCCTGGCGGCGCTCGGCGCCCGGCCCGCGGCTGGCGTGGCGGATATCGGCGCGGGCGCGGACGTCGTCATCACGATGCTTCCCGATACACCGCATGTGGAAGAGGTGGTTCTGGGCGCAGGCGGTCTCATCGAGACCATGCGTCCGGGCTCCATCATCATCGACATGAGCACGATCTCGCCGGCTGCGACGCGCGCCATGGCGGAGCGCCTGGCATCGACCGGCATTTTCATGCTCGACGCGCCTGTCTCAGGCGGCCCGATCGGTGCGAAGACCGCCACGCTCTCGATCATGGCGGGCGGCGACGCCGACGCCTTTGCGCGCGTGCGCCCCGTCCTGTCCGCCATGGGCACGACAATCACTCGCGTGGGTGAGAGCGGCGCCGGACAGACGGTCAAGCTCTGCAACCAGCTCGTCTGTGGGGTGAACCTCCAGGCCATCTGCGAGGCCTTGGCGCTCGGTCGCGCCTGCGGGGTCGATCTCGACCAGATGCGCGCGGTGCTGCTCGGCGGCTCGGCTTCATCCTGGATGCTCGACAAGCTCGGACCGGCGATGATCGCGGGGGATGCAGGCGCGGGCTTTCGCATCGACCTGATGCTCAAGGACCTGCGCCTGACGCTCGACATGGCACAGGCGCAGTCCGTTCCCCTGCCGGCGACCTCTCTCGTCACCACCCAGTATCTCGAGGCCAGGGCGCATGGCGAAGGCGCCAACGGCAACCAGGCCCTGTTCCGGGTCTATGACCGGATGACCGGGCAGCGCGCCGCCGGCGCGTCTGACAGCCAGCCATGACCCTCGACTTCACCCCCATATTCGCCCGCTGGCAGATGCTTCAGGACG
Source organism: Aureimonas frigidaquae (assembly GCF_001463905.1). GTDB lineage: Bacteria > Pseudomonadota > Alphaproteobacteria > Rhizobiales > Rhizobiaceae > Aureimonas > Aureimonas frigidaquae. The sequence goes on along the minus strand of NZ_BBWR01000003.1, from coordinate 239,035 downwards.
GCCTTCTCCTGACCATCCAACTGGCTGCGGTGACGACGCTGACCGGCTTCCTCATCGGCACGATCTGCGCGATCGCCCGCCGGTCGAGCTGGCCCTGGGCATCCAGGCTGGCGGGCATCTACATCGAGAGCATTCGCAACACACCGTTCCTGGTGCAGATCTTCGTCGTCTATTTCGGACTGTCGAGCCTGGGCTTCTCCTTCTCGGCCGTCACCGTCGCCATCATCGCGCTGACCATCAATGTCGGCGCCTATACGGCCGAAATCATGCGCGCGGGTTTCGATTCCGTGCACCGGGGACAGTGGGAGGCAGCCGAGTGCCTCGGCCTGTCGAAGGCCAAGGCCTATTGGCACGTCGCGCTGCGGCCGGCGATGGAGCGCGTCTACCCGTCCTTGACCAGCCAGTTCATCCTCCTGATGCTGGCCTCGTCCGTCACCTCGCAGATCTCCGTCGAGGAGCTGACCGCCGCCGCCAACTTCATCCAGTCCGAGACGTACCGCCCGTTCGAGACCTTCCTCGTGGCGGCGGTCCTCTATCTCGGCCTGTCGCTGGTGATGCGGCTCGTCTTCTGGCTCTTCGGCCTTCTCATCTTTCCGCGGCTGCGACGCCTCGGAACGGCGCTCTAGAGGGTACGGCCATGAACACCGCCGTCAATCTCGGCCATCTCCAGTTTCTGCTCACCGGCGCATTCTGGACGCTCGTCCTGTCGCTGATGGCCTTCGCTGGCGGTGGGCTCGTCGGCTTCCTAGTCGCACTCGGGCGCACGGCGCCCTGGCGGGCGCTTCGGGTTCTCGCCGGCTTCTACGTGACGGTCGTGCAGGGGACGCCGCTCCTCATCATCCTGTTCATCACCTATTTCGGCCTGCCGACGCTCGGCTACTCCATCTCCCCGCTCCTGGCCGCCGGCCTGTCGCTGACGATCTATGTCGGCGCCTATCTCGGCGAGATCTGGCGCGGCTGCCTTCAGTCGGTCCCCAAGGCCCAGTGGGAGGCGGCAGAGTGCCTGGCGCTGTCGAAGACCAGCCGCATGTTCAAGGTGATCCTCCCGCAGGCGATCCGCATTGCGACGCCGCCCACCGTCGGCTTCTGCGTCCAGATCATCAAGAACACCTCGCTCGCATCCGTTGTCGGCTTCGTGGAACTGGCACGCGCCGGGCAGCTCATCAACAACTCGATCTTCGAGCCCTTCCTGATCTACGTCATCGTCGCCGCGCTGTATTTCTGCCTCTGCTACCCGGTGTCGCTTCTCAGCCGCCGTCTGGAGCAGCGTGGCGCGGCGCGTCTTGCCACCCTCAAGGCGCTGTCGGCATGACCGCGGCTCCCATCCAGGATACAGCCATGCCCATCGTCGCCCTCAGAGACGTCCGGAAGAGCTTCGGGGCCGTGCAGGTGCTGCACGGCGTGTCCTTCACCGTGGAGAAGGGCGAAGTCGTTGCACTGATCGGCGCCAGCGGCTCGGGCAAATCCACCGCGCTGCGCTGCATCGACCGGCTGGAGGTCATCGACAGCGGCGAGATCGAGGTCTGCGGACACCGGGTCGACGATCCGAAGCTCGACCTGCGGCGCTTGCGGCAGGATGTCGGCATCGTGTTCCAGAGCTACAACCTGTTTCCGCACCTGACAATCGCCGAAAACATCATGCTGGCGCCGCGCTCGGTGAAGAAGATGCCGAAGGCGCAGGCACGGGCGGTGGCTGAAGGCGTGCTCGCCAAGGTGGGCCTTGCCGAGAAGGCGGACCAGTATCCCGAGCAGCTGTCGGGCGGCCAGCAGCAGCGCGCCGCGATCGCCCGCTCACTGGCGATGGAGCCGAAGGTCATGCTCTTCGACGAGGTCACCTCCGCGCTCGACCCCAAGCTCACCGGGGAGGTCCTGCGCGTCATCGAGAGCCTGGCCGCCGGCGGCATGACGATGATCATGGTGACGCATGAGATGAACTTCGCCCGGCGCATCGCCGACCAGGTCGTCTTCATGCACCAGGGCCGCATCCACGAGCAGGGAACGGCCGGCATTCTCGACAAGCCGGCCACCACGGAGCTGCGCGACTTCGTCGCCGAAGAATTGTGACGGCCGGGCGCACCCGCACCGGCTGCATGAAGGGGAGGAACCACATGAAGCTGAAGTCTTTGACCACCATCGCCGCGGTCCTGGCGACGCTCGCCGCCGGCATCGCGCCCGCCGCGGCCGATGCGCTGGCCGATATCATGGCCGCCAAGAAGATCCGCGTCGCCACCGACATGGCCATCCCGCCGTCGGGCATGCTGGACGCCGACCTTCAGCCGACGGGCTCCGACGTCGAAACCGCCAAGCTCCTGGCCGCCGACTGGGGCCTGGAACTGGAGTTCATCCAGACCACGGGCGCCACGCGCATCCCGAACCTCCAGACCAACAAGGCCGACATCGTCATCTCGACCCTGTCGGTCACGCCGCAGCGCGCCGAAGTGATCGACTTCTCCACGCCCTATGCCGCGCTCCAGTCTGTCGTCGGCGCGCCGAAGGCCTCGACCATCGCAAGCTGGGACGATGTGCGCGGCCAGGCGATCACCGTAACCCGCGGCACGACGCAGGACACGGAGCTGACGGGGCTGGCCTCGGAGAAAGGCTTCACCGTGACGCGCTACGACGACGACGCCACGATGGTGACGGCGGCCGTCAGCGGCCAGGCCAAGATGGTGGCGACCTCCGCCACGCTGGTGAACCAGATCGGACAGCGCAACCCGGAGCTGGCCTTCGAGCCGAAATTCGTGATCCGCACCTTCGATCTGGCCATCGGCCTGCGCAAGAACGAGCCGGAGCTGAAGGCCAAGCTCGACGAGTGGGTCTCCACCAACCTCAAGAACGGCAAGCTCAACGAGATCTACCAGCGCTTCCACGGCTCGCCCCTGCCGGCGGAGATGCTGCAATAGGCAGGCCGTCTGGCGCCATCGGGGTGAGAGGGGCGCGGACATAAGGTCCGCGTCCTTTTTTTTGCGTCACGGACCGGCCACGTCGGGTGCCCTCCCCTGCGAAGCTCTGATGCCGGCGCTCTGCGCACATCGTGCCGGATCGTCACTACGACACAAATCGCATCGACGCGTGTTTCATCGCGTCCGGGCGGCAGATCGCGTCCCATGCTTTCGATGCAATGGCGCATCCCGGCGTCGTCACCCATCCGTGGAACAGGTCAGTGTCTCCCAGTCCTCGATCTCACGCAGCATCGCTTGCAGGCGGTGACGCACCAGCCCGAGGGCGTCGCTGCCCAGAAGCAGTTGCGGCGGAGGATTGTCGGAATTCACGAGCGTCAGGACGGCTTGCGCAAGCTTTTCCGGATCCCCCAGCTGTGCGCCATGCTTTTTCTGCCGGGCCTCGCGGATCGGATCGAAGAGCCTGTCATAAGCATCGATCGAGCGCTCCGTGCGGACCATCGAGCGCCCCGCCCAGTCCGTCCTGAAAGAGCCCGGGCAAAGCGCCGTGACGTGCACGCCAAAGGGTGACATCTCGGCCCGCATGACTTCGGATATGCCCTGCAGCGCAAATTTGCTGCCGCAGTAATAGGCGATCCCCGGCATGGTGATCAGGCCGCCCATCGACGTGACGTTGACGATAAATCCCGAGCGCCTCTGGCGGAAGCGCGGCAGAAACGCCTTGGCCACGGCTACCGCGCCAAAGACATTCACGTCGAACTGGCGCTGCATCTCGGACAGAGGGGATTCCTCCAGCACCCCCTCATGCCCATAACCGGCATTGTTGATCAGCACGTCGACCGGGCCGACATCAGCCTCGGCCTGTCGGACGATTTCCTCGATGCGGTCGAAATCGGTGACGTCACATAAGACGGCATGGGCCTGCGGATGTCTCTCTGCCAGGGAGCGGCGCGCCTCCTCGGAGCGAACAGTGCCGATCACCGTATGCCCCGCCCGCAGCGCTGCCCCGGCGATGGCAAGCCCGAACCCCGAATTGGCGCCGGTGATGAAAAACGTCTTGCCTGTCACGGTCGAGCCTCGCTTGCGCATGTCCATGGATTGCAAAATACTCTGATGCCGCGCCGCGCAATACCGCAGATCCTCTGGCATAATTGAGCAATCCTATGAAACCCGATGACCTTGCCCGGCATGCATCCCGGCTGGCACCCCGCCCCGGCTACAACCCAACGGCCCTGCGCGGCATGCGCATCCTGCGGTCCGAGACCGTTCTAGAGGATATGCCTGTCCTCTATCGACCTGGGGCGGTCTTCGTGCTGCAAGGCGCCAAGCAGGGCTTCCTGGATGGGAAAGTCTATCGCTACGATGCCGACCACTATCTCGGCGTATCGGTACCCGTGCCATTCCGCATGGCATCGCAAGCCAGCCGCGAAGTACCCCTTCTTGCACTCTACCTGGAGTTCGACCTGAACCTCGCCGCCGAAATAGCCATGATGCTCGAGCATGGCGGACACGGTGTACAGGATGAGGCCCGAAGCCTTGTCTCGAGCCCCTTATCTCCGAGATTGCGAGACCTGTTGCGCAGGGTTTTGGCTGCGCTTGCCGACCGCCAGGAATGCGCGATCCTTGGACCAGGCTTGTTGCGGGAGCTGCATTACCGTGTCCTTGTCGGACCACAGGGCGGCGCTCTTCGGGCCGCCCTTCGTCACCGGGGGCCTGCCGGACGGATCGTGCAGAGCCTTGCGCACATACGGGCATCCTTCACGGTGGGCATATCCGTCCCGGAACTGGCGGCAGCGGCCGGTATGAGCGTTCCCTCCTACCATGCGCATTTCAAGGCCCTGACAGGCACCTCGCCCATCCGCTACATCCGGGCAATACGACTTCACGAAGCGCGCATGATGATCGCCTCCAACCAGGGCTCCATCGCCACCGTTGCCGCCAAAGTCGGCTATGCGAGTGCCGCCCAGTTCAGCCGCGATTTCCGCAACCACTTCGGGCGAACCGCAACCGAGGAGATCCGCTGGATGCGCGAGCATCTGGCATATCCAGCGGGTTGAAGAGCGCAGACGCTCTTAGACCGTTCTTTGCCTGCCTCAAGCAGGCAAGCGTTCGATTTCCTATCAGGCCGCGGCGAGACTGAAATTCAAGCTGAAAAACGCACGGCTTCAGTCATGCAACCAAACCCACAATCTCCCTCAAACCCGGGAAGCTTAGGGTCTAAGGTCGAGTTCTACGGCAATCGGTGGTAATTGGCGCGCCGCGCCGCGGATTGATCGCGATGTCGTATAGGAGTATTTAAACTGCCGAGAGGACTACGCCGACGTCGAAGCATCGCAACTGTGCGGTCTAGCGCCTGGTCAATGGAGTGTCGGCTTGTGGGAACGAGACGGTCTGGTCTGAACGACTGAAATGAGGGCGCGTTTCTGAACGCGGCCTCGCCATGTTCAACGAGGCCGCATGAGCGCATCATCCATATCGACACCGAGGTATCGAACGGTGTATTCGATTCTAGCGTGTTCAAGCAAAATCTGAATAACTCGGAGATTGCCGGTAGCCTTGTAGATCAGGAGGGCCTTGGTACGGCGGAGCGAATGCGTTCCCTATTCCTCGGAGCGCAGTTCAATTGCCGTAACCCATTCATCGACCAATCGCGCGTACTGTCGAGTGCTGAGGTGCCCCCCCGTGGTCGACCCGGCTCGGGGACGCGTAGTCGTCGATACTGCTACCACGGCGTTCGAGCCACGTGAGCAAACTTGCCCCCGTGTCTGCGGTGATCTCGAGCTGGACGGGCCGGCCGGTCTTTTGCTGGACCACCATTGATCGGGTCCGTATTCCCGAGCTGGAGACAAACGATCCGATTTTCATATTAACGAGGTCGCAACCGCGAAGCTTGCTGTCGATTGCGAGGTCAAACAATGCCCGGTCCCACATTCGCGCTTCGCGATTGGGGATAACCGGATCAACCAGATTTGCTTCACTTTGAGCGCTCGTTTGGTGCCGACCTGCTTGCCTGCATTCCGGGCCGGCCGACCTTTGGCGGCTGAGTCGTACTTTGAGATACCCATGTCATTTCTCCTTTTAGCCACCATGGCCAATGGAGAGATACGAGGGGCCGCCAGCGCACTGGCTGGATTAAGGCCCGGGGATAGGATAGCCGCAGTTCTGCCGTGGGCGGTTTGCAACCTCATCGCGGTTGATCAAAGAGCATCAGCGTGCTGCAAGCAGGCGCCTTTTGGTTCCCGTCACGAACCCCTAGGCTATGGAATGTTGGCACAGGGCATAACTTGGCCTCCAACCGAGCAAGTATGGATTTTTTGGGTATAAATGTAGCGTGGAGCAGACCAGCCCCACTTAGCGTCGGTGTGTATGCTGCAGTCAGGGAAAACATGGTTCTACAACATCACCGGACGCAGCATCCCGTCGGTCAGGGCTTCTTTCATTCTGCACGGCTTGAAGAAGTCGGTCGCGTGTTCCGTTATGTGTTCGATTGTGGCGCGATGTCCACCTATAAGACTGCAAGAGCTGCGCAGATAGAAGAGTACCGCAAGGGCTGCGGTTCAAACGCGCTGATCGACGTGTTGTTTATTTCGCACGCGCACGCCGATCATCTGAACGGGCTCGAACAACTGCTCTCCCCTGGGCTTGAGGTCGACACCATCGTCTTGCCATTGATGAATGTTGAGGACCGTTTAATTGCTTATGGCCGCGACCTCGCCGTCGACGCGGCTTCCGCACAGGATGGATTCTACCGGGACTTCATCATAGACCCCGCTACCGCGCTTGGGCGGTTCAAGCCGCGTCAAATTCTGTTCGTGCGCCCGCAACATGGGGACGGCGGGGCGCCAGGAAGTGATGGGGATGGTTTCGGGGGCCCCGATGGCGACCGGGATGTCAGCTCGGTTCCCATCGACACGCGGCTTGGATTCAAGCTGGTCGGACGTGGCTCGGTCCGAAAGATATCGACTGGAACAGAGGCAAACTCAGCAAGTTCGGGAGCAGCAGGTTCAGACGTGTCGGAGATAGAAGATACGCAAGCACTGGCAGTGCCGCTTAGTACATCAATGTCCTGGCTTCTAGCACCATATGTCGATCCAACCATTGAGGCTGATCGCAAGCTTTTTAAAAAGGCCTTGAAGTTCGAACTTAACGCGGCTGGAGCGAAGACGCTCAGTCTTAAAGTCGGCAAGCTGACGACGAGGGACCTCCAGACAATTGTCATTGACCATGTCGCGGTCTTGTCCTCCGCCTATGCGAGCATCAATAAGAACCTTAACGTGACCTCGTTGTGTCTCTATTCGGGGCCGGCACCGCAAGGCCCAAAGCCAAAGGTTTCATATGCTGCGTCGTTTGGTAAGTGGTGCACGACCTCAATTTCGGACGAGCGGGTTGCTTGGCTGACGACAGGTGATGCGGCGCTCAAGCAGCTGAAACGCCGTAAGCCGTTCTTGAAGCACTACGGCAAACTGCTCGACCAGGTGACGACCCTGACATTGCCCCACCATGGGTCGGAACATAATTTCGACCCTGAACTGATCTTGGCGGTGAAGCCGTCCATGTTCGTGGTGGCCGCAGACTACTACAAGGGTTGGCGGCATCCGGGATCGACAGTGATCCAAGCTGTAGCCTCTGCCGGAGGTGTGGTCTCGGTCGTGACAGCGAGCGAGCTGTCGAGGGTCGAAGAGTTTTTGCAACTCTCGTAAAACGTCGTGCAGTGCTAAGGGGCGGACCCAGTCCTTGGGCGAGATAGTAGCGAAGCGACCTTGGCTCAGCCAACAATTAATCAAGCGAGATGTGCCTCATGTAACACATGATCAGTTTTCTACCCTGTCGATCGCGTAGACTCTGCACATCACTTAGAAACATTGGAAATCTTGACGATATTGTTGACTGCAATGATCCGCGCCTAAGATTAGCGTGCAGTGTTTTGTCTGCCATGCGCGTCAACATAAATTGTTTGCATTGTTCGGCGCATAGTTCGCGAGTTGCGCGATTGCGTGGGCGGCAAGCGTTCCCACGAGAGTCGCTTTATGGGTACTCGGGTCTTAGCAGCCCCCAGAATAAGATGGAGCCTCCAGTCGGACGACAATGCCTTAAGGTATTCATGGGATTTGATCGGACGGCTGAAATGAAGGCGCATACCGGCCACTCTAAGCCCATACACGATGCCTACGATGGTAAGGAAATCGCCCAATCGACCGAACGCGATTCGAACTTCTCGACCGCAAAACACCCCAGTTTCTATGCTATTCTGTCCGCTGGCTATTCCTCACTCTTTACCAGAGCGTAGTTCCCACGCTTATCGGCGGTAATAGCGGGCAATCGGTGTGCGACCCGAGACATACGTGACGATTTGTACCGGACGCATGGGTAACACTTTTCGCTTTTCGCGGGAGGTGTTGATGCCGTGAAAAGAGAGTTCGGTTATGGACGAGCGGGTTCGTTTTGTCGGCCGTCTTTTGGACGGTGAGAGCATGAGCGATGTTTGTCGAGAGTTCGGCATCTTGCGCAAGACAGGCTACAAGATCTGGGACCGCTACTGGAACGAAGGCCTGGAGGCACTGACGGACCGCTCGCGGCGGCCTGTGCGCTACGCCAATCAGCTGCCGCAACAGACAGAGCGGCTGATCGTCGAAACCAAGCGGAACAAGCCGCATTGGGGTGCCAGGAAGATCCGCGAACTTCTGCTCAGACGTCTGGCAGGTGACGTTCGCATTCCAGCCCAATCAACCGTGCGTGCGGTGCTCGACCGCTATGGGCTTGTGAAGCGGGCCCGGCAGCGGCGCCGCTTCACGGCCGAGGGAACGACCTTGTCGTGCGCAACCGCGCCCAACGATCTGTGGTGCGCCGACTTCAAAGGCGAATTCAAGACCGGTGACGGACGTTACTGTTACCCCCTGACGGTGACCGACCAGGCTTCGCGCATGATCCAGGCCTGCGAAGCCCTTCAATCGACGAGGGAGCAGCCCGTCATCGAAACCTTCCTGCGTCTGTTCCGCCAACGTGATTGCCGCAAGCGATCAGACCGTCCTTGCCGGTCAGAGACTCGGCTTGAAGGAGGTTGACGATGGCATCTGGCTCTTAAGCTTCATGCACTACGATCTGGGATATATCGACTTGGAACAGAGAACACAGCAAACCATCGACAACCCGTTCGGCATGAGGTTGTCACCTATGTCTCAGGTACGATCTGTTACCTAGGTCTTCGGGCTGTACAGTTCTGAAATGGCGCACCCGACAGGATTCGAACCTGTGACCTCTGCCTTCGGAGGGCAGCACTCTATCCAGCTGAGCTACGGGTGCGGAGCGGCTTTTGGCCGGCTGGTGAGCGGGACTCCTAGCCGATCCCGGGCGGATCGGCAAGGTTGGGTGGTGGATTTTCTGGGGCGGAGAGGCGGCCCGAAGTGCCTTGTCCGAAAGGCGTAACAGCTATTGCAGGGGTGCAACAGCGGTTTGGAAAAGCCGATCATCGTGGGGGATAGAACGCAAAAAAGAGCCGTCGCGGACTGGAGGGGGATTGTCGCGACGGCTCTCTCTGAGTAAGCGGATATCCCGAGAGGGGGATAGGGATTATCCACTTCAATCCGGTCCGAAAGCGGGGGACGAGCTTTGGGCCGAACCACGACGCCTTAGTGTCGCGTCGTTGATCGTAAAATGCGCCTTCTGCCCGGCTGGTTCAAGACCGGCCGTTCACGCTTGCGTGATAATGCGGATTAAGTTTTCGTAATCTCGGCGTCATGTCAGCGTAACGTGCGGTTAAGTAACTGTATTTAAACGGTTTTCGCGCGGTCAAGTCCTTGTTCGCTCACACGGTTACGGAAGCGTTTCCGCGACCGCCTGACGCAGGGGAATTTTCTGTTTTGTCGGCGACATGCTGGCAATGCGGCATGTCGGCCCCGCGCAGCTCGTGGTAAGCCTTGCCGCCGTGTCGCTCGCGCGGCATGGACAGGCGTTTTCCGGCACGGTACGAGCGGTCATGCAAAAGGGCGATCACCTCTTTCTCGTTGACGGCTCGGCTTATATTTTCCGGGCCTATCACGCACTTCCGCCGCTCACCCGCAAGTCCGACGGCTTGCCCGTCGGGGCGGTGTCGGGCTTCTGCAACATGCTGTGGAAGCTCGTGGAAGAGAGCAAGGACACCTCCGTCGGCGTGGCGCCGACGCATTTCGCAGTGATCTTCGATCATTCCTCGACGACGTTCCGCAACGCGCTCTTCGAAGGCTACAAGGCCAATCGCACCGCGCCGCCGGAAGATCTCGTCCCGCAATTCGCTCTGATCCGCGAAGCCGTCCGCGCTTTCGACCTGCCCTGCATCGAGAAGCAGGGCTTCGAGGCGGACGATCTGATCGCCACCTATACGCGCCTGGCGCTGGAAGCCGGCGGCGACGTGACCATCGTGTCGTCCGACAAGGACCTGATGCAGCTCGTCGGGCCCTGCGTCACCCTGTATGACCAGATGAAGGACAAGCGGCTCGGGCCCGCCGAGGTCTTCGAGAAGTTCGGCGTCTACCCCGAGAAGATGATCGACCTGCAGGCGCTGGTCGGCGATACGTCGGACAATGTGCCCGGCATTCCCGGGATCGGGCCCAAGACCGCCGCGCAGCTTCTCGACACGTTCGGCGATCTGGAAACGCTTCTGGCGCGCGCGGCCGAGATTCCGCAGGCCAAGCGGCGCGAAAACATCATCGCCTTCGCGGACCAGGCCCGCCTGTCGCGCACGCTCGTCACGCTGGATGTGAACACGCCGTTCGACGTGCCGCTCGACGCGCTTGCCATAGAGCACACGGATGGGGAGCGGCTAATCGCCTATCTGAAGGCGATGGAGTTCACCACGCTGACGCGACGCGTTTCCGCCAAGCTCGGCACGGAAGTGGCGGGCATCGAAGCGGCGCAGATCGATGTCGATGCGCCGGCCCGCGGCCCGGACCTTGACCCCACGGGAACCCCGGGCGGCGACAAGAGCGATGCGGACCTGCCCCTGACGCCGGCGGCCTTTGCCGCAGGCCGCATGGCGCAAATGGCCGATCGCCCCGTCGACCGCACCGCCTACACGACCATCCGCGACCAGGCGGGGCTCGAAGCCTTCATCGCCCGCGCCTATGAGACGGGCATCCTGTCCTTCGATGTCGAGACGACCGCGCTCGACGCCATGCATGCCGAAATTGTCGGCCTGGCCCTGGCCGTCAGCCCGGGCGAGGCTGCCTATGTGCCCCTGGCCCATGTGGCGGAGGGCGATGGCGATCTTCTCGGTGGCGGCCAGGGCGCGGATGGGGGCGTCGGGCCGCAACTTTCCGAGGCGCTGGCGCTCGATCTGCTGCGCCCGGTGCTGACCGATGGCGCTGTCCTGAAGATCGGGCAGAATTTCAAATACGACTATCTCGTCATGCTGCGGCGGGGCATCGCCATTGCGCCCTTCGACGATACGATGCTCATCTCCTATGCGCTGGACGCCTCGTCGTCGCTGGACGGGCATGGCATGGACGAGCTGTCGGAGCGGTTCCTGGGCCATAAGCCGATCAGCTACAAGGAGCTGTGCGGCAGCGGGCGCGGGGCGCGCGCCATCGCCGCCTGTCCGATCGACAAGGTGACCGAATATGCCGCCGAGGACGCCGATGTCACGCTGCGGCTCTGGGAGGTTCTGAAGCCGCGCCTTGTGGCCGATGGCCTGACCCATGTCTATGAGCGGCTGGAGCGGCCGCTCGTACCGGTGCTGGCGCGCATGGAAGAGCGCGGCATCAGGGTGGATCGGCAGATCCTGTCACGCCTGTCCGGCCGCTTCGCGCAGAAGGCCGCCTCGCTCGAGGCCGACATTCACGGCTTTGCCGGCGAAAGCTTCAATCCCGGATCGCCCAAGCAGCTCGGCGAAATCCTGTTCGGCAAGCTCGGCCTGCCCGGCGGCAAGCGCACGCGCACCGGCCAATGGTCGACCGATGCCCGCACGCTGGAGGATCTGGCCGCCGAGGGGCACGAACTGCCCCGCCGCATCGTGGAATGGCGCCAGCTCACCAAGCTGAAGGGCACCTATACGGATGCGCTTCCGGGCCATATGGATGCGCAGGGGCGCATCCATACCTCCTACTCCATGGCGTCCACCACGACGGGGCGCCTGTCCTCGTCCGAGCCGAACCTGCAGAACATTCCCGTGCGCACCGAGGAAGGCCGCGCCATCCGCACCGCCTTCATCGCCGCTCCGGGCATGACGCTCGTCTCGGCCGACTACAGTCAGATCGAGCTGCGGATTCTCGCGCATATGGCCGAGATTCCCCAGCTGTCGGAGGCGTTCAGGCAGGGGATCGACATCCACGCCATGACCGCGTCGGAAATGTTCAACACGCCGGTCGAGGGCATGGAGCCTTCGGTGCGCCGGCGGGCCAAGGCAATCAATTTCGGCATCATCTACGGCATATCGGCCTTCGGCCTGGCGGCGCAGCTCTCCATCCCGCGGGAGGAGGCCGCGCTCTATATCCGCCGCTACTTCGAGCGCTTCCCCGGCATCCGCGACTACATGGACGCCATGAAGGCCCAGGCCAAGGCGCAGGGCTATGTGGAAACGCTGTTCGGCCGGCGCGCGCATTACCCCGATATCCGCCACGCCAACCCGTCGGTGCGCGCCTTCAACGAGCGTGCCGCCATCAACGCGCCCATCCAGGGCACGGCGGCCGACATCATCCGCCGCGCCATGATCCGCATGGAGCCGGAACTGGCGGCAGCGGGCCTGTCGGCACGCATGCTGCTGCAGGTCCATGACGAACTCGTCTTCGAAGTGCCGGAGGACGAGGTGGAGCGCACCATCCCGCTGGTGCGCGAGGTGATGGAGCGCGCGGCCGAGCCGGTCATCCAGCTTTCGGTACCGCTGGTCGTCGATGCGCGCGCCGCCGCGAACTGGGAAGAGGCCCATTGATGCCACAGGACAATGCCACCGCACAGGCCGAAGCGCTTGCGGCCGACGACCGCCTGATCGTCGGCCTGGATGTGCCGGACCGGGCTGCCGCCGAGCGCATGATCGATCTTCTGGGCGACAGCGTGAGCTTCTACAAGATCGGCTTCCAGCTTGCTCTGGCCGGCGGCCTTCCGCTGGTCCAGGACCTGTCGCGGGCGGGCAAGAAGGTCTTTTTGGACATGAAGCTCCTCGATATCGCCAATACGGTGGAGAAGGGCGTCAACAGCGCGATCGGCCTCGGCGCATCGATGCTGACCGTCCATGCCTATCCGCAGGTGATGCGCGCCGCCGCCAAGGCATCGGCGGGCTCCGGCGTCACCATCCTGGCGGTGACGGTTCTGACGTCGATGAACCAGTCGGATCTGAACGAAGCGGGCTACGACGTGCCCTTGGCCGAGCTCGTCCGTCGGCGCGCCGCGCAGGCAAAGGCCTGCGGCGTCGGCGGTATCGTCGCCTCGGCGGCCGAAGCCGGCGCAATCCGGGCCACTGTGGGGCCGGACATGGCCATCGTAACACCGGGCATCCGCCCGGGCTTTGCGAGCGCGGACGATCAGAAGCGCATCGTCACGCCGGCCGATGCTCTGGCGGCCGGCGCCTCGCATCTGGTGGTGGCCCGCCCTATCCTGAATGCGCCGGACCCGCGCCGGGCGGCCGATCTGATCCGGGCCGAAATGTCCGGCATCCCCGCCCGCTAGACCCCTGCCGAAAGGAACGAAGAATGCCCAAGGCCTATTGGATCGCGCGTGTGGACGTGGCCGATCACGAGCGCTACCGCGATTATGTCAGCACGGCCGCGCCGGCGCTGGAACGGCATGGCGCGCGCTTCCTGGCGCGCGGCGGTCCCTTCCACGAGATGGAGGGCCCGGCGCGCAGCCGCAACGTGGTGATCGAGTTTCCGTCCATCGACGACGCGCTCGCCTGCTACAACAGCGCCGAATACCAGGCAGCCAAGGCGATCCGCCAGGACGTGTCGGAGGCCGAGATCGTCATCGTGGAGGGCGTGGAGGTCTGACGCCGCGCCGGCGCCGCCGCCCCTCGCCCACCTGTCGAAACTGGCAGCCGGATTGACCTTGGGCACCGGGAGGCCCATCCTCCTGCGGGACGATGCGGATGGCCCGGTCGAACAATAGCCTTCGCCGTCCGGCCGATCATGCGCGGAGTGCGGATCTTGTACCAGCTTTACGAATGGAATCACGCGATGCTGGCGCCGTTCCGCGCCATGGCGGATGCGACCAAGGCTTTTTACCAGAACCCGCTGAACCCCCTGTCGCGGACCAGCGCCGGCCGCACGGCGGCGGCCATGGCGGAACTCTTCGAACGTTCGACGCGGATCTACGCCAAGCCGGAGTTCAACCTCCACGAGACGGTGGTGGACGGGCAGCGCACGCCGGTCGTCGACAAGCCGGTCTGGCAGCGGCCCTTCTGCCGGCTCCTGCATTTCGAGCGCGCCCTGCCCCCCACCCGCAAGGCGGACCCGAAGATCCTGATCGTGGCGCCGATGTCCGGCCATTACGCCACGCTCCTGCGCGGAACCGTCGAAGCGCTCCTGCCCTATGCGGATGTCTATATCACCGACTGGACCGATGCGCGCACCGTGCCGCTGACGGATGGCGGCTTCGACCTCGACGACTATGTCGACCATGTGGTGGACATGATCCGGTTCCTCGGGCCCGATACGCATGTCGTGGCCGTCTGCCAGCCGGCGGTGCCCGTTCTGATGGCGGTGTCCCGCATGGCCGAGTGGGAAGACCCGGCGCGGCCGGCCTCCATGGTGCTGATGGGCGGGCCCATCGACACGCGCGTCAACCCGACGGGCGTCAACCGCCTGGCGCAAGAGCGCGGCATCGACTGGTTCCGCCAGAACGTCATCATGAAGGTGCCCTTCCCGCAGGCGGGCTTCATGCGGGACGTCTATCCGGGGTTTCTGCAACTGTCGGGCTTCATGTCCATGAATCTCGACCGGCACCTCATCGCCCATAAGGATTTCTTCTGGCACCTCGTCAAGGATGACGGCGACGGTGCCGAGCGGCACCGCATCTTCTACGATGAGTACCTGGCGGTGATGGACCTGACGGCCGAGTTCTACCTGCAGACGGTGGAAGAGGTGTTCATCCGCCATTCGCTGCCCAAAGGCGAAATCCTGCATCGGGGCGCGCGCGTCGATCCGTCCGCCATCCGTGATACCGCGCTCCTGACCATCGAGGGCGAGAATGACGATATTTCCGGCGTCGGGCAGACGGAGGCGGCCCATCGCCTCTGCTCCAACCTGCCGGATGATCGGCGCGCCCATTACGTGCAGCCGAAGGTCGGCCATTACGGCGTCTTCAACGGATCTCGGTTCCGTGCCGAAATCTGTCCGCGCATCGTCGATTTCGTGCTGACGCACGGCGCGGAGGGGCGGGCCGTGCAGGCGCGCCGGGCTGCCCAGGCAGCGGCGGATGCCGCGAGCGCCTCGCTGGATGGGTCGCAAGAGGCGCCACAGGATGTGCCGGCACCGGCCAAACCGGCCGGACGGCGCGTTGCACGGCGGGTCCCCGCGCCGGGTCCAATCACCGATTGAGGCGACATTCAGGCCAAGCCTCTGGCCTGCCAGCACAAATTCCGACGGCTGAAGATTGAACCGGGGTTGCGCCGTTCCCATCTCAAAGGCGGGGCGGCGCAGTCCGCCCGGGGCCGATCGCGCCGCGGCACAACCGCGCGCCTGGCCGTTTCGACCACGCACGGAAGCGCGGCCGGATCGTCCGGTTGTTGCTCCTGCCCTTTGATGGAGCTGTCCAATGACCTCGCAAGCCTTGATCCGCCCGGCATGGACCCCGGCAACGATTGCCTTGATGGTGCTCGGATTCATCGTCTACTGGCCGCTCGGCCTCGCCGTCCTGGCCTATATCCTGTGGGGCGACCGGCTCGAAGCCTTCCGCACGGATGTCAGCCGGTCCACCGACCGCGTGATGGGAAGCCTGCGCCGCAGCCGCGTCACGACGCCGTTTTCGGCGGAGCGGACGGGCAATGTCGCCTTCGACGACTGGCGTGAGGCGGAACTCACCCGCCTGGACGAGGAACGCCGCCGGCTCGATACGGCGCGCGCCGAATTCGAAGCCTATGCCCGCGAGTTGCGCCGGGCCAAGGACCAGGAAGAGTTCGACCGCTTCATGCGCGACCGCACGAGCCGCAACGCACCGGTGGTCGACGCCAACTGAAGACAGTCTGGCGCGCGTTCGGGCCACGGCCCGAAGGCACGCCTTGCCAAACGATCGGGCCGTGGCAAACATTGCCGCGGCCTTTTCTCTGTTCGATTCGGCCGCCCGACGGACCCTTGCTATCGATGACATCCTTCCTGCCGGCTTTCCTGACACGCGTGGTGCGCGCCCCTGCCGCCCGATCCGAGCGGATGCCGGACCGGATCGAGCTGGATGGCCGTTCCGTGCCGCTGGCCTTCCGGGAGCATCCGACGGCCAAGCGGCTGATCATGCGGCTGACGCCGGACGGGGGCGTCCTGGTGACCATGCCGCGGCGCACGCGGCGGGGCGTGGTGCTCGAATTCGTGGAGCGGCACCGCGCCTGGGCCAGCGCCCGCCTGGCCGAGCGGGACGTGGTTCCGGCCATCGGCGACGGGGCGACCCTCATGCTGCGCGGCAAGCCCCTCGCCCTGCGGCACCGGGCGGAATTGCGGGCGAGCCGCCTCGTGCACCAGGATGGCGGGGACGAGCTCCATATCGGCGGGCAGGCGCAGTTCATGGGCCGGCGCGTGAAGGATTTCCTCGTGCGCGAGGCGCGCCGCGATCTGGCCGTAGCGGTCGAGCGGCACGCGGAGCGCGTCGGGCTGCGGCCGCGCGCCATGGCCATCAAGGACACGTCGAGCCGCTGGGGTTCCTGCACGGCCGATCGGCGGCTGTCCTTTTCCTTCCGCATCGTCATGGCGCCGCCGGAGGTCCTGGACTATCTGGCCGCGCATGAAGTGGCGCATTTCGTGCACATGAACCATGGCGATGGCTTCTGGGCGCTGTGCCGGGAACTCTGCCCCGGCACGGAGCGCGGACGGCGCTGGCTGAAGCACCAGGGAACCGGCCTGCAGGCCATTCGATTTTGATCCGATCGGGTTTACCTGACGCCATTTGCGGGCGATAAGCGGGCAGACGACGAAAGGATGGGCGGTGCTGCGCCAGCCACATATCAAGATCTGCGGTCTGACATCGTTGGAGGCCGTCGAAGCGGTCCTCGCACGGGGTGGGCCGGAGGTCGGTTTCGTCCACTTCGCAAAAAGCCCGCGGCATCTTTCACTCGACCGCATGGCCGCCTTGCGCGCGGCGGTCGGATCGCGCGCCGGCGTGGCCGTCGTGACGGTCGATCCGGACGATGACCTTCTCGATGCCCTGGTCGCGACGGTGCGGCCCGACACGATCCAGCTCCACGGCCATGAAACGACCGATCGCGTGCGCGACGTGGCCGCCCGCACGGGCCTTGCCGTGATGAAGGCCGTTTCCATCCGCACCCATGACGACCTGGCGGCGATACCCGCCTACAGCGCCGTGGCGGACCGCCTTCTTCTGGACGCCAAGGCGCCCGAGGGAGCCGATCTTCCGGGCGGCAACGGACAGACCTTCGATTGGTCCCTCCTCAGCGGCTTTTCGCCGGACACGCCCTATATGCTGTCGGGAGGCCTGACGGCGGACAATGTCGGCCAGGCGATGGCACGGCTGCACCCTTACGGCCTCGACGTGTCCTCCGGTGTGGAATCGTCGCCAGGCGTCAAGGATATCGGCCGGATAGACGCCTTTTTCGACGCGGTCGCCGCCGCACCGCAACCCGAACGATCGAGCCCCGCACGATGAACGAGACCCCGCTCCCTAACTCCTTCCGCTCCGGACCGGACGCCGACGGGCGCTTCGGCATCTATGGCGGCCGTTTCGTCGCCGAAACGCTGATGCCGCTCATCCTGGAATTGCAGGATGCCTATGCCAAGGCGCAGGACGACCCCGCCTTCCAGGCAGAGCTGGACAATCTGTCCCGCCATTATGCGGGCCGGCCGTCCAAGCTGTATTTCGCCGAGGGGCTGACACGGCACCTTGGCGGCGCGCGCATCTTCCTGAAGCGCGAGGACCTGAACCACACGGGCAGCCACAAGATCAACAATTGCCTTGGCCAGATCCTCCTGGCCCGCCGCATGGGCAAGACGCGCATCATCGCGGAAACGGGCGCCGGCCAGCATGGCGTGGCCTCGGCCACCGTGGCGGCCCGCTTCGGCCTGCCCTGCGTCGTCTACATGGGCGCGACCGATGTGGAGCGCCAGGCGCCCAACGTCTTCCGCATGAAGCTCCTGGGCGCGGAGGTGAAGCCCGTCACCGCCGGCCACGGGACGCTCAAGGACGCCATGAACGAGGCGCTGCGCGACTGGGTGACCAATGTCCACGACACCTACTACCTGATCGGCACCGCAGCTGGCCCGCACCCCTATCCGGAAATGGTGCGTGACTTCCAGGCCGTGATCGGCGTGGAGGCCCGCGCCCAGATGCTGGAGCAGGAAGGGCGGCTGCCGGACGCCATCATCGCCGCGGTCGGCGGCGGCTCCAACGCGATCGGCCTGTTCCATCCCTTCCTGGACGATCCGGACGTGGCCATTTACGGCGTGGAAGCCGGTGGGCGGGGCTTGGAGGGCACCGAGCATTGCGCGTCCATGACGGCGGGCAGCCCGGGCGTTCTGCATGGCAACCGGACCTACCTTTTGCAGGACCGGGAGGGGCAGATCCTGGAAGGGCACTCCATCTCGGCCGGCCTCGACTATCCGGGCGTCGGTCCGGAACATTCCTGGCTGAAGGATTCCGGCCGCGTCAGCTATGTCCCGATCCTCGACAGCGAGGCGCTGGAGGCGTTCCAGCTCCTAACCCGCGTGGAAGGGATCATCCCCGCGCTGGAATCGGCCCATGCCATCGCGCAGGCCATGAAGATCGCGCCGGGCATGGGCCCGGACAAGACCATCATCGTCAACCTGTCGGGGCGGGGCGATAAAGACGTCCATACCGTCGGCAAGATGCTCGGCGTGGAGCTTTGAGTTTTCAAGATGACGCAGCGTATTGAAGCCCGTTTCGCACGCCTGAAGCAGGAGGGACGGGCCGGCCTGGTGACCTTCCTGATGGCAGGGGATCCGGACGGCGAAACCACCCTGTCCATCCTGCGCCGCCTGCCGCAGGCCGGCGCCGACCTGATCGAGATCGGCATGCCCTTCTCCGATCCGATGGCCGATGGGCCGGCCATCCAGAAGGCGGGCCTGCGCGCGCTGAAAGGCGGCGAGACGCTGGCGCATACGCTGCAGACGGTCCGGCGTTTCCGCGAGGGGGACCCGGATACGCCCATCATTCTGATGGGCTATTTCAACCCGATCTACATCCACGGCGTCGATCGCTTCGTGGCGGAGGCGCGGGAGGCCGGTGTCGACGGGCTGATCGTCGTGGACCTGCCGCCGGAAATGGATGACGAGCTCTGCCTGCCGGCCATGCAGGCGGGCATCAGCTTCATCCGGCTGGCAACGCCCACCACCGACGAGAAGCGCCTGCCGACCGTGCTGCGCAACACGAGCGGCTTTGTCTATTACGTGTCGATCACCGGTATCACCGGATCGGCGTCGCCCGACACGGGCGCCGTCGCCAAGGCGATCGGGCGCATCAAGGAGCATACGGAGCTGCCGGTGGCGGTCGGCTTCGGGGTGCGCAGCGCGGCCCAGGCGGAAGCGCTCGGCAAAGTGGCGGACGCCGTCGTCGTGGGCTCGGCACTGGTATCGGCCATTGAAAACACGATGCAGGCCGGCGGCGATAGCGCCGCGGCCGCCGAGGCGGTGCTCGACGTGGTGCGTGAGCTTTCCGCGGGCGTGCGCGCGGCACGGCTTGCCCCTGCCTGATTTTGCGTCGATATGACGGGCACTTGCATGAGCGGTCGAAACGAAGGGTTCCTCCCGTGAACTGGATCACCAATTACGTACGCCCCAAGCTGACGAGCCTTCTCGGCCCTCGGGAAGTGCCGGAGAACCTGTGGATCAAATGCCCGGAAACGGGCGAGATGGTGTTT
Organism: Aureimonas frigidaquae; assembly: GCF_001463905.1. GTDB lineage: Bacteria > Pseudomonadota > Alphaproteobacteria > Rhizobiales > Rhizobiaceae > Aureimonas > Aureimonas frigidaquae. The sequence goes on along the minus strand of NZ_BBWR01000003.1, from coordinate 219,142 downwards.
CGCAAGGATCTGGAAGCCAATCAGTGGGTCGTGCCGACATCCGGCGTCCACATGAAGATCAGCGCGCGCGAGCGGCTGACCCACTTCTTCGACGATGGCGCCTACGAGACGATCGAGCTTCCCAAGGTCGTGGCCGATCCGCTCAAGTTCCGTGATTCCAAGCGCTATACGGACCGCATCAAGGAGTACCGGACCAAGACCGGGCTGGAAGACAGCGTGCTCGTCGCGACGGGCGCCATCGAGACGCTTCCCATCGTCGCCGCCGTTCAGGACTTCGCCTTCATGGGCGGCTCGCTCGGCATGGCCGCCGGCGAGGCGATCGTCACCGCCGCGCAGACGGCCGTGGCGCAGCACCGCCCGCTGGTGCTGTTCGCTGGATCGGGCGGGGCGCGCATGCAGGAGGGCATCCTGTCGCTTATGCAGCTGCCGCGCACCACCGTGGCGGTGGATATGGTCAAGGATGCGGGCCTGCCATACATCGTCGTCCTGACCAACCCGACAACCGGCGGCGTGACGGCCTCCTACGCCATGCTGGGGGATGTCCATATCGCCGAGCCGGGGGCGCTGATCGGCTTTGCCGGGGCCCGCGTGATCGAACAGACGATCCGCGAGAAGCTGCCCGAGGGCTTCCAGCGCTCCGAATATCTGATGGAACACGGCATGGTGGATATGGTCGTGCACCGGCACGAGCTGAAAGCGACCATCGCCCGCCTGTTGAAGATCCTGACGCATGCGCCGGCGGAGCCGCAGAACGACTCCCTCCCCGCCCCTGCCGAGGTCTGACGCGGCGCCCCTGACCGGACCGATGGATATGAACGCCCCCTCGCTGGCGGATGCCGAGATCGCCGCCCTGATGCTGCGCCATCCCAAGGGGTTCGATCTGTCGCTCGACCGGATCGCCCGCCTTCTGGACCAGCTCGGCAACCCACAGGACAGGCTGCCGCCGGTGATCCACGTGGCAGGCACCAACGGCAAGGGATCGACCATTGCCTTCTGCCGGGCGATGCTGGAGGCGGAGGGCCTGTCGGTCCACGTCCACACATCGCCGCACCTCGTCTCCTGGTCGGAGCGCTACCGGCTGGGGCGCCCGGGGGAGCCAGGACGCCTGGTGGACGACGCCGTGCTGGCTGACGCCATCCACCGTGTCGCCACCGTGAACGATGGAGCGCCCATCACCGTCTTCGAGATCCTGACGGCGGTGACCTTTCTCCTTTTCAGCGAGCATCCGGCCGACGCGGCGCTGATCGAGGTCGGGCTTGGCGGGCGGTTCGATGCGACGAATGTGATGAAGTCACCGGCGGCGACGCTCGTCTCCACCGTCTCGCTCGATCACCAGTCGTATCTCGGCGATCATGTCCATGAGATCGCGCGCGAAAAGGCCGGCATCTTCAAGCGCGGCGTGCCCGCCGTGATCGGCCAGCAGAGCGAGCAGGCCGCTTTGGACGTGCTCTGCGACAGGGCCGCGCGGGTCGGCGCACCGGCCACCGTCTACGGCCAGGACTTCCTGGCCTATGAGGAGCATGCCCGCCTTATCTATCAGGACGAGCAGGGCCTTCTGGACCTGCCGCTTCCCCGCCTGCCGGGCCGGCACCAGATATCCAATGCGGCGCTGGCCATTGCCGGCCTGCGCGCGGCGGGCCTTCCAGCCAGCGATGCGGCGATTTCCAGGGGCATGTCGCGCGCGGAATGGCCGGGCCGCCTGCAGCGCATCACCACCGGCCGGCTCTACGCCCTGACTGTCGAGGGCACGGAACTCTGGCTCGATGGCGGGCACAATCCCGGCGCCGGGACTGTCGTGGCAGAGGCCATCGCAGACATGGAGGACAGGGTGCAGCGCCCGCTCTTCCTGATTGCCGGCATGCTGAACACCAAGGATCCCGTGGGCTTCTTCGAGGCGTTCGCCGGCATGGCGCGCCGTGTCTTCACGGTTCCGATCCGCACCTCCGACGCCGGGATCGGCCCCGACGCGCTGGCCGACGCGGCGCTGGACGCCGGTCTGGAGGCCGAGCCCTGCGACAGCGTGGAAGAGGCGATCCGCCTGATCTCGACCGGCTGGCAGAGCCAGCCGGCGCCCCGGATCGTCATTTGCGGCTCGCTCTACCTGGCGGGCGACGTCCTCTCCGACAGCAGCCTGGCGCCGCGCTGACGGCCAGGCCCACGCGTCAGCTCACGGGCTGCAGGGCCGGCTCGGGCGTATAGACCCACACCCGGGCGGGTGGAATGTTGCTCCAGACCACATCCGACGCGCTGACGGTGAAGCGCCCCGGCACCGGCTCGATGGGCGCCTTCCACAAATAGGACAGCTGCGTCACGTTTCCGCCGGGGTTCAGCCGCCGGAAGTAGCGCTCCAGAAGGGCCCGGCGCTCGGCCTGCCGCAGATTGACGATGGGGATCGCCAGGAGGATGCAGGCAAAGCGTTCCTCGCCCTGGTCTGCCAGCGTGGCGTCGAGGTCGAAGCCATCGCCTTCGATCACGTTGACACGCGGATAGCGGGACTTCAGCGCGGATGCGAAATCATGGTCATACTCGATCGACACGATCCGCTCCGGTTCCACGCCGGCGCGCAGGAGGGCCCGTGTCACGGCGCCGAGGCCCGGCCCCAGCTCCAGGATGCGGCCCGTATTGCCGGTCGCGGACCGCGCCACCATCTCGTCGCAATAGGCGGTGGAGGACGCGGCGACCGCACCCATCTTCAACGGGTGGCGCAGCCACGTGCCGAGAAACCTGGCCCAGTCTCCGCGCTGTTCCTCGATATCGGTCCGGTCAACCCTGTGTTCACTCATGCCTTCGACGTCTCCCCTGTCCGCTCCACGGATACCGGATTGAATATGCGTTCAGGCTCCCGTAGCCGCACCGGCCGGGTCTGCACGCCTGTAGACAAGCACACGCGCGGGCGGCAGGTTTCTGGCCACCCAGCTTACCCCATCCAGCCGCGCGCCGATTCGTTCCGCCCGAACCGGCATGGTCAGAGCATAGGTGAACTGTATGAAGGGCGCTTGGCAGTCCAGAAGGGACAGGTAGCCGCCGAGCGCCGCCTCCCGCTCGCTTTCCGGGCGCGTCATCAGCGGCAGGCTGGACACGATGGCCGCGATGCGCCGGCCGCCGAGCGCGTCACGCAGTGCCCCGCCGGGATCGTAGGCATCGCCCTCGATCACCCGGGCGCCCGCATGGCGCTTGCGCAGGAGCGTGCAGAAGGCAGACGCGTATTCCAGAAGGACGAGATTGGCCTCCGGTATGCCATGGGCGAGGAGCGCCCGCGTGACGGCCCCCGTGCCCGGCCCCAGCTCCAGGACGGCGGCGCGCCCGTCACAGGCCTCCGCCAAAGGCACCTTCGCCGCCATGGCGGCGCACAAGCCGCGTGAGGATGGAAGGATGGCGCCGGTCATCAGCGGCTTGCGCAGCCAGCCGGCCAGAAATGTCGCCTCATCCCCCCTGCGTCGCCGCTCGGTCTGGGATGCGCTGTTCTTGGAATGCATCGGGACTCCGGTTCCGCTCGGGATCACGTGGCTGCGTGACGGGCGCGCATGAAGGGCGCTCCCGCTCCATCCCGTCCTGGCACAGTGGATGCCGCTGCGCCGGATGGATCCTGCCACCCGCCGCCGGCCATGTGCGCGAGACTAGCCGAACAGGCTGGCGACGGAAGCGAATTCTGCCGCCAAGCCCTTGAATGGGCGTTCAGTTTTCGCCCAGTCCGCCCAAAAACTCTTTCATGCGCGCGAAGAAGCCGGTCGATTGCGGCGAGTTCTCCTGCGAGGAGATCGTCTCGAATTCCTCCAGCAGTTCGCGCTGGCGGCGCGACAGGTTCTGCGGCGTTTCGATCGTGACCTGGATGAACATGTCGCCGACCTGGTTCGAGCGCAGCACCGGCATGCCCTTGCCGCGCACGCGGAACTGGGTCCCGGCTTGGGTGCCTTCCGGCACCTTCACGCGGTTCTGCGTTCCGTCGAGCGTGGTGACCTCGAAAGAGCCGCCGAGCGCCGCCGACACCATCGAAATCGGCACCTTGCAGTAAAGGTCGGCCCCTTCGCGCTGGAAGATCGGGTGGCTGCGGACCGACAGGAAGATGTAGAGATCGCCCGAGGGGCCACCGCGCAGGCCGGCCTCACCCTCGCCGGCCAGGCGGATGCGCGTGCCATCCTCGATCCCGGCGGGGATGTTGACCGAAAGGTTGCGCTCCTGCGGCAGACGCCCTGCCCCACCGCACTTGCCACAGGGATCGCTGATGATCTGCCCGTTGCCGTGGCAGGTCGGGCAGGTGCGCTCCACGGAGAAGAAACCCTGCGAGGCGCGGATGCGACCGTTGCCGCCACAAGTGGGACAGGTCCGGGGCGCGGTGCCCGGCTTGGCGCCGGAGCCCGTGCAGGCATCGCACTGAATGGTGGTCGGCACGCGGATCTCGGCCGTCTTGCCGTTGAAGGCTTCCTCCAGCGAGATTTCCATGTTGTAGCGCAGGTCCGAGCCGCGCTCCCGGCCGCTGGTGGAGCGTCCGCGCCGGGCGCCGCCATGCATCTGGCCGAATATATCGTCGAAGATGTCGGCCATGGAGGAGGAGAAGTCCCCCCTGAAGCCGCCGCCCCCGCCACCGCCATTCTGGAAGGCGGCATGGCCGAAACGGTCATAGGCGGCGCGCTTCTGCGGATCCTTGAGGACCTCGTAGGCTTCGCCGATTTCCTTGAACTTGAGTTCCGCTGCCGTATCGCCCGGGTTCTTGTCGGGGTGATACTTCATGGCGAGCTTGCGAAATGCCGACTTGAGCACCTTATCGTCGCAGGTCCTCTCGACCCCGAGCATTTCGTAGTAATCGACCTTCACGGACACTTGTGACCAACCTTAAGAATCTGTTGCCGGGAGCCGGTTCGAAAAGCAGCGGGACCGCCGCCGGCCTTCATTTAGGAATTGTTCCAACCGCTTACCACAGCCGCATGCGGCGGCGGGGCAACGCCCCATGAAGAAAAGGCTCCGGCTTTGACTGCCGGAGCCTCCCTTCGGTGTGCCGGAGCGTGGCGTCAGGCAGACTTCTTGCGATCGTCGTCCTTGACTTCCTCGTAGTCGGCATCGACCACGTCGTCCTTGTCGGCGCCGGTGGCGCCATGCGCCTCCGGACCTTCGCCACCGGCCGTGGCATCGGCCTGCTGGGCCTCGTACATGGCCTGGCCGAGCTTCATCGACACTTCCGCCAGCCGCTCGCTCTTGGCCGTGATGGCGCTCGCATCGGGCTCGCTCGCCTCGAGTTCGGACTTCAGGTCGGCGATCGCCGTCTCGATGGCGGTGCGGTCATCCTGCGAGACCTTGTCACCATAGTCCTTGAGGGACTTCTCGGCCGAGTGGACCAGGCTTTCGGCCTGGTTCTTGGCTTCGACAGCGGCGCGGCGCTTCTTGTCGGCGTCGGCATTGGCCTCGGCGTCCTTGACCATCTTCTCGATATCGGCGTCGCTGAGGCCGCCCGATGCCTGGATGGTGATGCGCTGCTCCTTGTTCGTGCCCTTGTCCTTGGCGGACACGTTCACGATGCCGTTGGCGTCGATGTCGAAGGTGACCTCGATCTGCGGCATGCCGCGCGGTGCGGGCGGAATGCCCTCCAGGTTGAAGCGGCCAAGCAGCTTGTTGTCGGCCGCCATCTCGCGCTCGCCCTGGTAGACCTGGATGGTCACGGCGTTCTGGTTGTCGTCGGCCGTCGAAAAGACCTGGCTCTTCTTGGTCGGGATCGTCGTGTTGCGGTCGATCAGGCGGGTGAAGACGCCACCCAGCGTCTCGATGCCCAGCGACAGCGGCGTGACGTCGAGCAGGAGGACATCCTTGACATCGCCCTGCAGAACGCCGGCCTGGATGGCCGCACCCATGGCGACGACCTCATCCGGGTTGACGCCCTTGTGCGGCTCCTTGCCGAAGAAGTTCTTCACGACTTCCTGGATCTTCGGCATGCGCGTCATGCCACCGACGAGCACGACCTCGTCGATGTCGGATGCGGACAGGCCGGCATCCTTGAGCGCCGCCTTGCAGGGCTCGACCGTCCGCTGGACGAGATCGTCCACCAGGCTTTCGAACTTGGAGCGCGTCAGCTTCAGCGTCAGGTGCTTGGGGCCGGAGGCGTCGGCGGTGATGAAGGGCAGGTTGATTTCCGTCTGCGCGGCAGAGGACAGCTCGATCTTCGCCTTTTCCGCAGCTTCCTTGAGGCGCTGCAGGGCCAGCTTGTCGTTCTTGAGGTCGATCCCCTGATCCTTCTTGAACTCGGTCGCCAGATAGTCGACCAGGCGCAGGTCGAAATCCTCACCGCCCAGGAAGGTGTCACCGTTGGTGGACTTCACCTCGAAGACGCCGTCGCCGATTTCCAGGATGGACACGTCGAACGTGCCGCCGCCCAGATCGTAGACCGCGATCGTCTTGCCGTCGTTCTTTTCGAGCCCGTAGGCCAGCGCGGCGGCCGTCGGCTCGTTGATGATGCGCAGAACGTCGAGGCCGGCGATCTTGCCGGCATCCTTGGTGGCCTGGCGCTGGGCGTCGTTGAAATAGGCCGGGACAGTGATGACCGCCTTCTCGACCTTCTCGCCGAGATAAGCCTCCGCCGTCTCCTTCATTTTCTGAAGGATCATCGCCGAGACCTGCGAGGGAGAATACTTCTGATCCAGCGCCTTGACCCAGGCGTCGCCATTGTCGGAGCGCACGATCTCGTAGGGTACGAGGCTGCGGTCCTTCTGCGTCAACGGATCGTCGAAGGTGCGGCCGATCAGACGCTTGATGGCAAAGAGCGTATTTTCAGGGTTGGTGACCGCCTGGCGCTTGGCCGGCTGCCCGACGAGGCGCTCGCCATCGTCCAGGAACGCAACGATCGACGGCGTCGTCCGCGCGCCTTCGGCGTTCTCGATGACTTTCGCGGTCTTGCCGTCCATGACGGCGACGCAGGAATTGGTGGTGCCGAGATCGATGCCGATCACCTTGGCCATGGGTGTCTCCTTCTAGAGCGAACCGCCCGGACCCTCGTCGAGGCGTTCCGTCAGGCGGGTCCTTGTGAGTTGTCCATACATGCTTCCCCGACCATCCGCGTGGCGGACGGTATCGGGGTTGCCAGCTATATATGAACGGGCGTTTGAGCGTGCAAGTCGGCGAGAGGCGCCAGCGTGACAGGAGTTTGCCACGCCGGGCCAAGGGCGGCCTCAGCCGCCGAAAAGGCCGCGGAACAAGGAGCGATCGGTGGCGCGCCCGCCCTGCGCCGGCCCTTCCAGAACGGCGTCCGGCGGCAGTTCGTCCTGCCGGATCACCCGCGCCGGCCCTTCCAGGACCATGCGCGGCGGCGCACCGTAATCGGCCGGGGCGCCGTATTCCGGCGGCGCGCCGCCATAGGTGCCGTCGCCATAGGGATCGTGGGGCGCGGGCGCGCCGGGTGGCGGAGCAACAGCGGCGGCGGAATCCTGCGCCGGCGCGGCCACGCCGCCCGAACGATCCAGTTCCGCCTGCGAGGGCGGCTGGTTGGGCATCATGCGGCCGTACTGGTCCAGCAGGTTGCCGTATTCGTCCACATAGGTGGCGCGGGGCGGCTCCCCTCCGCCGCCGGCCGGGATGCCCTCCGCCGGCGCTTGCGGCTGCGCGGACGCCATGGGCACGCCGCCCTGGTGATCGCCGATCCGGTAGTCGCCCGGCAGCGGCACGGGGGGCAGGCCCTCATGCGCGGTGACCATGAAGGCCTTCCAAGCCTCGGCCGGCAGCGAACCGCCGGTGACCTGCCGCATCGGCTTGCCATTGTCGTTGCCGAGCCAGACGCCCGTCGTCAGATTGGCCGTATACCCGATGAACCAGGCGTCCTTGAAATCCTGCGTGGTGCCGGACTTGCCGGCCACCTGCCAGCCGTCCAGCTGCGCGCGCCGCCCGGTGCCGGAGGTAACCACGCCCGTCAGCATGGCGTTCATCATGCCGGCTATGTCGGCGGTGATGACCATGGGCGGGACTTCGGACGGCCGCTCGTAGAGCACCTCGCCATCCACCGTGGTCACGCGGTTGACGAGATGGGGTGTCGCCCGGTAGCCGCCATTGGCGAAGGGAGCGAAGGCCCCCGTCAGTTCCAGGAGCGAGACCTCGGACGTGCCGAGCGCGATGGAGGCGTTTTCCTCCATGGGGGAGGTGATGCCCATGGAGGTGGCGGTCTCGATAACCGTCTTGGGGCCGAGTTCGGCCGTCAGCGCCGCCGCCGTCGTGTTGAGCGAATGGGCCACGGCCTGCGCCATGGTGACCGGGCCGCGGAACTTGTTGTCGTAATTGGACGGCGTCCAGTTCCCGATGCGCACCGGCTGGTCCATCATCATGCTTTCGGGCCGCCAGCCGAATTCCAGCGCCGTCTCGTAGACGAAGGGCTTGAAGGCCGAGCCCGGCTGCCGGCGCGCGTCCACGGCGCGGTTGAACTGGCTTTCCGCATAATCGCGCCCGCCGATGATGGCGCGGATGGCGCCCGTCCCGTCGATGGAGACGAGCGCGCCCTGCGTCACATTCTGCTTGGCATGGTCGATCGTATCGCGGATGGCCTTTTCAGCCGCCTTTTCGAGCGGCAGGTCGATCGTCGTCTCGACGATCACGTCCTTGCGGATGTCGTCCCCGACCAGGCCTTTCAGATCGCGCATGACCATGTCGGCGGCGTAATGCTCGCCGCCGGTCCAGAAGCTGCGGGCCTCGGTCGGCTGTTCGGCCAGGGCGGCCTTGTATTCATCCTGCGTGATGAAGCCGGCTTCGAGCATGGCGCCGAGCACCACGTCGGCCCGCGCCTTGGCCGCTTCCGGATTGCGCACCGGCGTCAGTTCGGACGGCGCCTTGAGAAGCCCGGCCAGCATGGCCGACTGGCTCAGCGTCAGTTCGCTCGCATCCTTGTCGAAATAGCGTCGGGCAGCGGCCTGCGCACCCGTGGCGCCCGAACCGAAATAGACCCGGTTCAGGTACATCTCCAGGATCTGGTCCTTGGAGAAGCGCTGCTCGAGCCATAGGGCGAGGATCGCCTCCTGAATCTTGCGCGTCAGCTTCTGCTCGGGCGTCAGGAAGATGTTCTTGGCGAGCTGCTGGGTCAGCGTCGAGCCGCCCTGCACGGTGCCGCCCGCCTGAAGATTGGTCGTCAAGGCGCGGATGATGCCGATCGGGTCCACGCCGAAATGCTGGTAGAAGCGGCGATCCTCGATCGCCATGACGGCCTGCGGCAGGTAGGGGCTGATCTGGTCGAGCGCCAGCGCCTCGCCGCCGGTCACACCCCGGTTCGCAAGCAGATCCCCCGTGACCGAGACGATGCGCACATTGGGCGGCCGGTCGGGGACGACCCAGGCCTCCTGCGGCAGCGTCAGGGCGAAGTAACCGATGACCGCGGCGCCCGCGAGCATCGCCCAGAAGCCGAGCATGACGACGAAGCCCGCCAGCCGGGCGAACGGCGAACGGCGGCGGCGCCCGCCGCTCGAGCGTCCACCGCCCCGGCCGCCGCCATTGCCGCTGCCCCCACCATTGCCATCACCGCCACCACGGCGGCGGGGCGCCTTGCGCTCCACGCGTTCGCGGCGCGGCGCACGGTCCTGCGGCACGGCCCGGTCGTCGGCCGACAGGCGGAAACCCTCGCCGCCCGATCCCTCGGGCGTCTGCCCGAATGTCGGCTCGATACGCGGTTCCTTTCGCCGCAAACCCATGTGGCCTCCTGGCTCGGTGCAGTGTTTAGGCAGGCTGTACGATGTTGCCGCGTTGCATTGCAAATATGGCGGTTTGACGGGCCGGCGGCACACTGGGCCTTGCGCTGTTGCACCTCGGTCACGCAGAGTTGCCGCCGTACGGACGCAGCACACGGGCCGGTTGTCGGTCCAGCGGGCCGCGGTCAAACGGCATGACAGAAGAATGGAAGGGACAATCCATGACCTTGCCAAAGGATCGGCCGGCCGCAGCCGGCGCCATCGAACGGCGGTTCCGCTCCGAACTGCACGACCACTGGAAAGCCTATGCGCTGCAGGGAGGGCTGATGCTCGCCGTCGGCATTCTGGCCTTGCTGGCCCCCTTTGCCGCGACGCTCGCCTCGACGCTGTTTTTCGGATGGCTCCTGATCATCGGCGGCGTCATGGGGATCGTCGCCGCCTTCCAGGCACGCGCCCATTCGGGCTTCTGGTCCAATCTGGCGCTGGCGGTGCTGGCGGCGGTGCTTGGCGCGGTGATCGTCTATAATCCCGTGGCCGGCGCCGTCACGCTGACATGGATGCTGGCGACCTACTTCCTCGTGACGGCCTTTCTGGAATTCGCGCTTGCCCGTGCCATCCGCTCGGGCAGCCGGTCGGGCTGGTGGGCACTGGTGCTGACGGGGATCCTCAACATCGTGCTGGCCGTGCTTCTGATCCTCGGCCTGCCTGGAACCGCCGTCTGGGCGGTCGGCGTGTTCCTGGGGATCTCCTTCATCTTTTCCGGGTCCAGCCTCCTCTTCGCGGCGCTGGACGCGCGCCGCAACCCCTGACGGCCGTCGGGGCGCCGATGGCGGCCGTCAGACGTGCTGGCCGCCATTGATATGCAGTTCCGCCCCGTTGACATAGGCGGACTGGCCCGAGCACAGGAAGTAGATCACATCGGCGACTTCCGCCGTCTTGCCGAGCCGGCGCAGCGGGATTGTCTCAACGATCTTTTCCGTGCCGGGCGACAGGATGGCGGTGTCGATCTCTCCGGGGGCGATGGCATTGACGCGGATGCCGGCCGGGCCGAAATCGGCTGCCATTTCCCGCGTGAGTGAGGCGAGCGCCGCCTTTGAGGTCGCATAGGCCGTCCCCGCAAAGGGGTGGACGCGGCTGCCGACGATGGAGGTGACGTTGACGACCGAGCCGCCGGCCGTCTGAAGCTCGGCATAAAGACCCCGCGCCAGCATGATCGGCGCGAAAAAATTCACCTGGAACACGTCCCGCCAGACATGCATCGGCGTGTGGATCGAATCCATCCGATCGCCGCCATTGACCTTGGGCGAGATGGCCGCGTTGTTGACGAGTGCGTCGAGCCGGCTGCCATTGGCTTCCAGCCTTCGGCGGATTTCCGAGATGGCGAAACCGATGTCTTCCGGGTCGGCCAGGTCCACGCGGATGTGATCCTCCGGCCCGGCCGGCCAGGGGCAGTCGGTGGAGAAATCCTGCCGCGAGCAGGTGATGACCCGCCACCCCTCGCGCGAGAAGCGCTTCACGGTCGCATGGCCTATGCCGCGCGATGCTCCCGTCAGCACGATCGTGCGACGGGTATCCTGGCCTTCGGTTTCCGACATGGTCTTCATCCCCCTCATCGCACGCGGCTTTTCTTTAGATCGTGTCCGCGGGCATGAAAAGCCATATGCGCACCGCACCGGTAGGCGCCGACCATTGCCTTTATGCACGCGGCATGAAATTTCCAATGAAACGGAGACGAAAGCCTTGGTCGTATATCGTGGATTCTCCCTGCGCCGCCTCGTGGCCGCCGCTCTGATTGCCGCGGCCCTGCCCGGTATGGCCGCCGCGCAGATGCCGGACGGCTGGCCGGACCTTCGCGACTGGCCCGCCATCGCAACCGCCGCGCATGACCAGACGGTGCGCCTGGCCCTGACGGGCGACGGCACGGCCGATCCGGACTTCCTGGAATGGGCCGCCACCGAGTTGCAGGCCCGCTTCGGCGTCCGGCTGGACCTCGTCGAACTGCCGTCCGACATGGCCGCGCTCGAAGCCTTGCGCGGGGAAGAGCCTGCTCCTTTCGACCTTGCGGCGGTGGGGTCGGTGGCCGTCGCCAGGGCGCGTATGGAGAATCTCCTGCCCGGGCGCTTCGCCTTCCGGCTGCCGAACTGGCAGTTCGTGGATGTGGCGAAGCATCCCTCGCTCCTGCAGGCCGCCGGGCTGCCGACCCGCTACGGCGCCGTTCCCCTGGGCCTGCGCCGCGTCACGCTCTATGCCAACACGCGCGCCACCAGTGCGCGCCCAGATACGCCGGAAGCGATCCTGACCTATGCACGGGCCAATCCCGGCCGGTTCGCCATCGTCGATCCGGCCGCGCCCGACGGGGAAGCCTTCCTGGAAGAGATGCTCTTCGCCCTGGCGGACGATCCGTCCCTCCTGCAGGCGCCGGTCAAGGACGCCGATGCCGAGGCGGTGGCCCAGCCGCTCATGGACTGGCTGGACACGATCCGGCCGCTGCTTTGGCAGGAGGGCCAGGCGTTCCCGGCCAATGGCGCGGAGGCGCGGCGCCTGCTTGCCGAGGGCAGTGTCGACATGATCGCCGATTTCGATCCCCTGCCCGGCGGGGCCGGCAGCCCATCGGCCGATGGCGGCGGTGGGGAAATTGCCGGCTTCGGCCTGGCGGTCGGCGGCATGGTGGACGCGCATTTCCTTCTGATCGATCGGGACACGCCCGTTCCCGCCGCGGCACTCGTGGTGGCGGATTTCCTGATGTCGCCGCAAGCGCAGATCCGCAAGGCCGATCCTGCCCTGTGGGGCGATGCGTCGGTCCTGGCCCTGTCGGCGCTGCCGGCCGAAGATGCGGCACGGCTGCGCCAGGCCATGGCCCCGGCCATCGGCTTCGGCCCGCGCGACATCGCCATACCGCGCCCGCATATCAGCTGGATCGACTGGCTGCGGCCGGCCGTGGCGGCCCGCCTGTCGGCGCAATGACGCCTCCCTCCCTGCCGGATCTTCCCGTTGTCGCCGTGCTGCCCGAATTGGGGCAGGCGCTTGTCGGCGGCGGCCGCGCCGTACTGGTGGCCCCTCCCGGCGCCGGCAAGACGAGCCTCGTGCCCTTGCATCTCCTGTCCACGCTGCCGGAAGGCCGGATCATCCTGATCGAGCCGCGCCGGCTGGCCGCACGCGCTGCGGCGGCGCGCATGGCCGCGCTCCTGGGAGAGACGGTCGGCCAGACCGTCGGATGGCGCATGCGGCTCGACACGCGCATCGGCCGCGCCACCCGGATCGAGGTCGTGACCGAAGGCGTCTTCACGCGGCTGATCCTGGACGATCCGGAACTGGCCGGCATCGCCTGCGTGATCTTCGATGAGTTCCACGAGCGCTCGCTCGATGCCGATTTCGGCCTGGCGCTGGCGCTCGACGTGCGTTCGGCCCTGCGCGACGACCTGTCCATCCTGGTCATGTCCGCCACGCTCGACGGTGCGCGCGTTGCCGAGCTTCTGGCCCCCGCACCCATCATACAGACGCAGGGACGCAGCCATCCGGTGGAGATCGTCCACCGGGAGCGGGGCAGTGAGCGGATCGAGGACGCCGTCGCCACCGCCATCCGCGATGCGCTGGCAGAGGATGACGGCAGCATCCTGGCCTTCCTGCCCGGTCAGCGCGAGATCGAGCGGGTGGCCGAGCGGCTTTCCGGGCGGCTGCCCGCCGATGTGATCCTGGCGCCGCTCTATGGCGCGCTCGACACGGCCGATCAGGACATCGCAATCCGTCCGGCGCCCGCCGGGCGCCGCAAGGTCGTGCTCGCCACCTCCATCGCGCAGACCTCCATCACCATCGACGGGGTCCGCACCATCGTCGATAGCGGACTGTCACGCCGGCCCGTCTTCGAGCCCGCGACGGGCCTGTCCCGGCTGGAAACCGTCGCCGTGTCGCGGGCGAGCGCGGACCAGCGGGCGGGGCGCGCCGGACGGACAGGTCCCGGCCGGGCCATCCGCCTCTGGCGCGCAGAGCAGACCAACGCCCTGCCGGCCTTCGACACGCCGGAAATCCTGTCCACGGACCTGTCCGGCCTGATCCTCGACTGCGCCGCCTTCGGCATCGGCGATCCGGCGGCGCTCGCCTTCCTCGATCCGCCGCCGGAACCGGCACTGATCGAGGCGCGCGGCCTGCTCACGGCGCTCGGCGCCTTCGATGCCGATGGACGGCTGACCGAAGCGGGGCGCCGGATGCGCAGCCTTGCCCTGCCGCCGCGCCTGGCCGCCATGGTCGTGCGCGCCGCGCCCGGCACGCCCCGGCGGCTGGCCGCCGAGTTTGCCGTGCTCGTGACCGAGCGCGGACTGGGCGGCAACGATCCGGACCTGGCCGAGCGCCACCGCCGGCTCGTTGCCGATCGGGGGCCGCGCGCGCGCGCCGCGCTGGAGCTTGCGCGGCGCCTGGGGGCCGATGCCAATGCCGGCGAAAGCCGGATCGACACGCCCGATCCGGCGCTTCTTCTGGCGGAAGCCTATCCCGACCGGATCGCCGTCGCCCGGGGGGCGCGCGGCCATTTCGTCCTGGCCAGCGGGCGCGGCGGGCAGATCGAGGACACGACCCGCCTGGCAGGCGCCCCCGGCCTGATCGTCGCCGAGCTGCAGGGCGCGGCCCGCGCCGCCCGTATCCTCAGCGCCGTGGCGCTCGACAAGGCGGGGCTGGCGATCCTCGAAGAGCGTTACGGAACGCAGGAGGACCGGGTCCTCTTCGATCCGGCGTCGCGTTCGGTGCGCGCCCGCCGCCAGCGCCGGATCGGCCGCGCAGTCCTGTCGGAGACGCCCTTGCCCGACGTCGATCCCGGCGCCGCAGCCGCTGCACTGGCCGACGGTATCCGCAGCCTCGGCGCGGACAGCCTGCCCTTCGACACGGAGGGACGGCGGCTTCTGGAGCGGCTGCGCTTCCTGAACGGCACCCTTGGCGACCCATGGCCCGCCATGGACGAGGCCTCGCTCATGGATACGCTCGAAGCCTGGCTCATGCCCTTCGCGCCGGGCGCGACGCGCCTCTCCGATATCGGCGCCGGGGCCCTGCGCGAGGGGCTCCTCCACCGGCTGCCACACGGGCTGTCCGGCCAGATCGAAAGGCTGGCCCCGTCGCATTACGCGGTGCCGACCGGTTCGCGCCTGCCCCTGCGCTACGAGGAGGACAAGGTCGTGCTGGCGGTCCGTGTCCAGGAATTGTTCGGGCTGACGCAACACCCTGCCATTGCCGGCGGCCGCATGCCGCTGACGTTGGAACTCTTGTCCCCGGCGCATCGGCCGATCCAGATCACCCTCGATCTGCCGGGCTTCTGGAGCGGGTCCTGGCGGGATGTGCGCGCCGCTCTGCGCGGCCGCTACCCCAAACATGTCTGGCCGGAAGATCCCGCCCGGGCCGCCCCGACTGCTCGGGCGCGTCGGCCGGGAGAACCCGCACCGGGGGTTTGATGCGCCGCCGGGCGAATCACCCGCAAGGGTAATCGGCTCGGCCATCTCCGGTCGTGCAACCCGAAGACACAATCCGCGTTGTTTCCCACGGGCCGTCCTTGGAGAGACACGGAATGAATGCTGAATCGCCGGTGCATGACGCCCGTATGGCGCGGTCCAGGAACGAGACGAAGCGGATCCTGGTCATCGACGAGGATGCAGGCTTTGCGGCGCGGCTGGCGCGCGGGCTGGAACAGCGCGGCTACGAGATCCAGGTCGCCGGCACCTATGCCGATGCCGAACGCCTGATCCAGGCGAGCCCGCCGGCCCGTGCGCTGGTCGATCTGCGCCTGTCCGGCGGCAATGGGCTGGACCTCGTCGAGCTGATTCACCAGCGGCGGCCCGATGCAGTGACCGTGGTGCTGACCGCCTATGGCAACATCGCCACGGCCGTCGCGGCGGTGAAGATCGGCGCTGCCGACTATCTGTGCAAGCCGTCGAGCGTCGATGAGGTGCTCGGCGCCCTGACCCAGACATCCGAAAACCGCCCCTTGCCCCCGGACAATCCCATGTCGGCCGACAGGGTCCGCTGGGAGCATATCCAGCGTGTCTTCGAGCTCTATGGGCACAATGTCAGCGAGACGGCCCGCCGCCTGTCCATGCACCGGCGAACGCTACAGCGCATCCTGGCCAAGAACGCCCCGCGCTGAGCGCGGCCCGCAAGGATTACGCCTCTCGCACGCCCGTCATGAACGGGTTCGCCGCCCATTCCGCCTGCATCAGCCGCGTTGCCGCGAGCCGGGCGAAGCGCAGCGTGACGGCCTTGCGCGCCGCCGGCGCGAGCCGATGCTCGGGCGCCTCGCGCAGGAGTTCCCCGCCATAGCCGTCCGACAGGATCAACCCGCAATCCTGCGGGAAGATGTCGAGCGGCACGCCGGGATGGGTCGCGAAGAAGAGCCTGTCGCAGTGCTGGCGGTACTCCGGCCACTTGCGATCGACGCGGAAATCCTCGATCGACGTCTTGATCTCCACGATCCAGATCTCCCCCTTCTCCGTCAGGCAGATGAGGTCCGCCCGGCGGCCGGAGGCCAGCGCGATCTCCGGCAGGCTGACCGCCGCCTGTGCGGTGACGAGGCGCTGGACCCCGCGGCGCACCATCATGGCGCGCTCGGACTGGCGGCCGTCCACCAGCGGTTGGTACGGAACGGAAGAGACGATCGGCATGGAGCGGAATTGTCCTGTCTGTACACATCGAGCGAGTGGCGGGCCGGTCGCGCGGCAGCCACGGGACATACCAGCCTGGCACACCGTGGATCGTCGATGACGCGGAGCGTGGCCGCCTCGGCGGGCGATCTGTGCTCGCACCGCAACAAGGCTTCGTTAACTAAGATGCTCTAGGTTGACGACAATTGCCAGCCTGACGGCGAGCGCCTATCCGTAAAGCCAATCGACCGGCCCCGATGCCTCGGCAAGGCCGGTTCCGATCCGGACCTGTTCATGACCAAACGAATCGCCCTCTGCACCCTTTCCCTTCTGGCGCTCGGCCTTGCCGGCTGCCAGACCTCCGGCGACCGCGCCGCCATTTCCCGGGGCGATCCGGCCGTTGCCACGGCCTATGCCGCGGCCGAGCCGAGCATCCTGGCTGGTGGGCCGCTGGGCCCGGTCGAGCCGGTGGCCTATGCCTCCATCCAGGATGGCGGCTTCGCACTGCCGGCCATCCCGATCGAAAAGATCGATCCCAAGTTCCTGCGCCAGCGTGTCGTCTATGACGGCCAGGGTTTCCCCGCCGGCACCGTGATCGTCGATACGGGGAGCCATTTCCTCTACGTCATCGAAGAGCGCGGCACGGCGATGCGCTACGGCATCGGCATCGGCAAGGCCGGCTTCTCCTGGTCGGGCGAAGCCTATGCGCGCGACAAGCAGCATTGGCCCAAGTGGTTCCCGCCCAAGGAGATGATCGAGCGCCGCCCCGAGCTTGCCCCCTATGGCAACGAAGTCGGGATGAATCCGGGCCTCAACAATCCGCTGGGCGCCCGCGCCGTCTACCTCTGGCAGGGCAACAAGGACACGCTGTACCGCCTGCATGGCACGCCGGAATGGTGGTCCATCGGCAAGTCCGTATCCTCCGGCTGCATCCGCCTGATCAACCAGGACGTGATCGACCTGTATGAGCGCGTGCCCCTGCAGGCCCGCGTCATCGTCCTCATGCCGGGCGAGACGCTGGCGCAGAAGCGCGTGGCCGAAAACCGCAAGGCGCAGGCGAGCTAAGCCGCCGCGCCCAGAGTTCCAAGGCGGGGGACCGCCATGCCGGGTGCTTCGGGGGAGGCACCCGGCTTTTCTTTGCGCGGATCATGCCCTTACGGGGCGAAGGGATCGTAGGTCCCGAAGTTCCAGACATGGCCTTCGAAATCACGGCACGAAAATTCGCGGCTGCCATAGGGCTCGTCCCGCAGCGGCAGGACGATTTCCGCGCCGGAGGCTGAAATGCGCTGAAACAGGGCATCGGCATCGCGGATGACGATATAGGTGCTCTGCGTCACACCGCCCGCCTCGTCCGGGGTGATCTGGAGACTGCCGAGCGCATCGTCCCGCAGGCTGCCGAGCATCAGCATTCCACCGTCCAGTGTCAGTTCGGCATGCGAGACGAGGCCGTCCTCGTCCTCCATCACCATTTCGGCGGTAAAGCCGACCACCTCGGTAAGCCAGTCGATGGCCGTGTCGACATCGCGGTAGCGCAAGGTTGGAATGATCCGCGACACCATGGAGCCTGCCCTTCCCGAAGGTTTACTCGGGAAGGGTAGTGCATTTGCGGGTGCGACGGAATTGGCCGCGTCAGCCGCGGCGCGCCGCCTTCTTTTCCAGCCGCCGCCGGTGCAGCACCGGCTCGGTATAGCCATTGGGCTGTTCGCGCCCCTTCAGGACCAGGTCCAACGCCGCCTGGAAGGCGATGGATGCGTCGAAGCCGGGCGCCATGGGCTCGTAGTCCGGATCACCCGCATTCTGCCCGTCGACGACCTTGGCCATGCGCTGCATGGTTTCCACGACCTGCTCGGCGCTGACCACGCCATGATGCAGCCAGTTGGCGATGTGCTGGGACGAAATGCGGCAGGTGGCCCGGTCTTCCATCAGGCCGACATCGTTGATGTCCGGCACTTTCGAACATCCGACGCCGGCATCGATCCAGCGCACGACATAGCCGAGTATGCCCTGCGCATTGTTGTCGAGCTCGGCCTGGATGTCTTCCGGCGTCCAGTTGGGGCGCACGGCGACAGGGATGGTCAGGATATCCTCGAGCGGCGCCATGGGGCGGCTGGCGAGCTCGGCCTGGCGGGCGGCGACATCGACCGTGTGATAATGGGTCGCGTGCAGCGTGGCGGCGGTGGGCGACGGGACCCAGGCCGTATTGGCCCCCGCGCGCGGATGGCCGATCTTCTGCTCGAGCATGGCGGCCATGAGGTCGGGCATGGCCCACATGCCCTTGCCGATCTGCGCATGCCCGCGCAGGCCGCAATGCAGGCCCACATCCACGTTGCGATCTTCGTAGGAACGGATCCAGGTGGACCCCTTCATATCGCCCTTGCGGATCATCGGGCCGAGCTCCATCGAGGAATGGATCTCGTCTCCGGTCCGGTCCAGGAAGCCCGTATTGATGAAGACGACGCGCTTGCGCGCGGCGCGGATCGCCTCCTTCAGATTGACGGTCGTGCGGCGCTCCTCGTCCATGATGCCCATTTTCAGCGTGTTGGACGCAAGGCCGATGAGGGCCTCCACCCGCCCGAAGATCTCGTCCGCGAAGGCGACCTCCTCCGGGCCGTGCATCTTGGGCTTGACGATATAGACCGAGCCGGCCCGCGAATTGCGGGGGCCGTCGGTCTTCTTCAGGTCGTGCAGGGCGATGAGGCTGGTGAAGACACCGTCCAGGATACCCTCCGGCGCCTCCGATCCATCCGCCAGGAGCACGGCCGGGTTGGTCATCAGATGCCCGACATTGCGCACCAGCATGAGCGAGCGGCCCGGCAGGACGAGTTCGGAGCCGTCGGGACGGCGGTAGACCCGGTCCGGCGACAGGGTCCGCGTGACGCTCCGGCCGCCCTTCTCGAAGGTCTCGGACAGATCGCCCTTCATGAGGCCGAGCCAGTTGCGATAGACGGCGACCTTGTCTTCCGCATCCACGGCGGCGACGGAGTCCTCGCAATCCTGGATGGTCGTCACGGCGCTTTCCAGGACGACGTCGGAAATACCGGCCGGATCCTGGCTGCCGATCGCCGAGCTGCGATCGATGACGACTTCACTGTGCAGCCCGTTGCGCACGAAAAGCAGCGCCTGCGGCGCGGCATCCTCGCCGCGCAGCCCGACGAACTGGGCCGGGTCCTTCAGCGCCGTCTGCGTTCCGTCCACGGTGACCGCAAGGCGGCCATCCGAAATTTCGAGCGCCGTCACGTCGCGCCAGGAGCCTTCGCGCAAGGGGACCGAGCCGTCCAGGAAATCCCGCGCCCAGGCGATGACCCGCGCGCCGCGCGTCGGATTGTAACCCTTGCCCTTCTGCGCGCCGCCATCTTCGGCAATAGCGTCCGTGCCGTAGAGCGCGTCGTAGAGCGAACCCCAACGCGCATTGGCAGCGTTCAGCGCATAGCGCGCATTCATGACGGGCACGACAAGCTGTGGGCCGGCGATGGAGGCGATTTCCGGGTCGACATGGTCGGTTTCCACCGAAAAGTCGCCGCCTTCGGGCACGATGTAGCCGATCTGCCGAAGGAAGGCCTCGTAGGCGGCGCCATCCAGCGCCCCGCCCTGACGCTCGCGGCACCAGGCGTCGATCTCTTGCTGGAGCGCATCGCGGCGCGCCAGGAGCGCGCGGTTGCGGGGGGCCAGCTCCTCGAGCATGGCGGCCAGGCCGCGCCACAGCGCATCGGCCTCGATACCCGTCCCCGGCAGGGCTTCGTTCTCGACGAAAGTCTTCAACCCGGCATCGACCTTGAGGCCGTGCATCTCCACATAGTCCGACATAGGCACTCCCTTGCACGAGGCGAACTGCTTCGCATCGGCCATCGGGCGTTCAATGTCAAATCATGGAGCCGCCACCAGGGAGCAGCCTAGCGGTCCGCGTAAAGGATCCGGCGGTCGGAGAAGAATCGGGCGAAGAAGGGCAGGCTGGCGGAGCCGATCTCCCGCGCGGAGCGGCCGATCGTGCCCTCCATCACGGCGATGTCCGCCAGGCCGCGGCGGTCGAGCCGCCGGAGCGCGGCATCGACACGCTCGACAAGGCGTGCCCGCACCCGGGGCGGGAAGCTGCCATCGATCACCGCCACCGGGAAATCATAGACGCTGACAGCCGACACGATGGCATGCGCAATGCCGGCCGAAGCCTCGTCGAGCCACCGGTCCAGGAGCGGGCCGAGCCCGTCCCAGTCGGACTCCCGCCGCCAGAGCTCGACCGGATCGCCCCCGGCTTCTTCGACGAGGCGCTCCAGAAGGTGGATCGAGGATGCCTCGATCAGCTGGCGCGAACCGCCACCCGGCGCCGGCACCGGCATCGAGCCGAGCGCGCCGGCATTGCCGGAGCGCCCCTCGATCAGCTGGCCGTCGATCACGATCCCGCCGCCGATGAAGGCGCCGACGAAAAGGTAGAGGAAGTCCGGGCCCGCCCTCTGTCCGAAAGCGCGTTCCGCCCCGCAGGCGGCCGTCACGTCGTTGGCCATGGTCACGTCTTCGCCGGTGACCTCCGCCAGGTCGGTGGCGATGTCGGCGTTGCGCCAGGTGGCGTTCTCCCGCTTGTCGGCGCCCCGCGCGGCCCCCCAGGACCAGATTTCGAAGGGCAGGCCAACCCCCAGCCCGGCGATGCGCGAACGCTCCTGCGGAGCGAGCTGCGCACGCAGCGCATCGGCTGCGTCGCCGGCAAAGGCCATGACGGCATCGTAGACCGGAAGCCGATAGAAGACGTCCCGGCTGCCAAGCACGTTGCCGACGAAATCCATCAGCACCATCTCGCTCGTCCGGCGGCCGATCTTGAGCCCGAGCGCGAAGGCGCCCCGTGCGTTCAGGCGCATCGGCACCGAGGGTTGCCCCACCTTGCCCCGGCGCGGCACCCCCGGCAGAACGAGGCCCTCCCCCTCCAGCTGGCGCATGATGACGGATGCGGTCTGGGGCGACAGGCCCGAATAGCGGGCGATCTCCGCCTTGGCGAGCTCGCCATGGGCGCGGATCAGCGACAGGACGAGCCGCTCATTATGGGCGCGCAGGCCGGCCTGGCTGGACACACGCGGCGACTCACCCATCGCGGGCGCCGCCGCCGGTGCGACCCGTCCATCCTGCGTCTGCATTGTCGCCTCCCCCAATATTGCGGCGACGATGATCCCAACTGTACGACCTGTCAATAAATAAATCCGCGTGATTTATCTATTGACAGCTGCGGTCGTTTCGCGTCCTATTCGTATATTGGTCCGCACTGGGAGGTGGACCTGTGGTGGCAGTGGCGCCATCCGAACGGGAGGACATTCCATGATACTGAAGCATCTGGCCGCCGGTGCGGCACTCGGCGCAGCCGTGCTTGCCTTTCCGGCCCTGGCGGCAGCGCAGGAACCGATGACGGCCTGCCTGATCACCAAGACGGACACCAATCCCTTCTTCGTCAAGATGAAGGAAGGTGCGACGGCCAAGGCCAAGGAACTCGGCATCAATCTGCAGACCTATGCCGGCCGCGTCGACGGCGACTCCGAGTCGCAGGTTGCCGCCATCGAAAGCTGCATCGCCGCAGGCGCCAAGGGTATCCTGATCGCCGCGTCCGACACCAAGGGCATCGTCCCCTCCGTCAAGCAGGCGCGTGACGCCGGGCTTCTCGTCATCGCGCTCGACACGCCGCTCGAGCCGGTGGACTCGGCCGACGCCACCTTCGCGACCGACAATTACGAAGCGGGCGTGCTGATCGGCCAGTGGGCCAAGGGCAAGATGGGCGCCGAGGCCGAGAACGCCAAGATCGCCTTCCTGGACCTGACGCCGCAGCAGCCTTCGGTCGCCGTCCTGCGTGACCAGGGCTTCATGGAAGGCTTCGGCATCGACAACAAGGACAAGGCGATCGTCGGCGACGAGGACGATGCGCGCATCGTCGGCCACGACATCACCAACGGCAACGAGGAAGGCGGCCGCCAGGCCATGGAGAACCTTCTCCAGAAGGATCCTTCCATCAACCTCGTCTACACGATCAACGAGCCTGCGGCCGCCGGCGCCTTCGAAGCGCTCAAGGCGGTCGGCCTGTCCGACAGCGTGACCATCGTCTCGGTGGACGGCGGCTGCCCGGGCATCGCCAACGTCAAGGACGGCGTCATCGGCGCCACGTCGATGCAGTATCCGCTGAAGATGGCCGCCATGGGCGTCGAAGCCATCAAGGCCTTCGCCGACTCCGGCCAGAAGCCGCAGGCGAGCGAAGGGCTCAGCATCACCGCGACCGGCGTCGACCTCGTCACCGACGAGCCGATGGAAGGCGTCACCTCCATGACGTCGGAAGAAGCCTCCAAGCTCTGCTGGGGCTAAGCGCGGCGCGGGTGCCACGCGCACCCGCTCGCTGACCGTCGCCGCGGCCGGCCCGAAAGGCCTGCCGCGGCCCTCGATCATCTCGTATGGCCGGCGGCCCCGCAGGATTGCGCGCCCCGGTATTCAGGGGCCAGCACCATGACCGACGCCAGCCAAAAGGGCGCTCCGCCGAGCGGCAGCGCCAGCAGTTTCGAGGCCGGCCTCGCCGGCAGCAGCAGCGAGGTCGCCGACTTCACCCACCGTGGCCGCGGGCCTCTGGACCGGCTGCAGCACTTCCTGCACGCCTATCCGACCATGGTTCCGGTCTTCGTCCTGATGGTCGGCATCGGCACCTTCGGCGCGCTGATCGGCGATCGCTTCTTCAACGCCTTCACCCTGACGCTCATCATGCAGCAGGTGGCCATCGTCGGCATCGTCGGCATCGCGCAGACGCTGATCATCCTGACGGCCGGCATCGACCTTTCGGTCGGCGCCATCATGGTCCTCTCTTCGGTCGTAATGGGCACCTTCGCGGTGAATTTCGGCATGCCGCCGGTGCTAGCGCTGTTCTGCGGGCTTCTGACCGGCACCATCTGCGGGGTCATCAACGGGCTGCTCGTCGCATTGGTGCGCCTGCCACCCTTCATCGTCACGCTCGGCACCTGGTTCATCTTCGAGGCCGCCAACTTCATCTATTCCCAGAACGCGACCATCCGCGCGCAGGATGTGGAAGCGGCCGCGCCGCTCCTGCAGTTCCTCGGATCGACATTCCGCATCGGGGGCGCCGTCTTCACCTATGCGGTCGTGGCCGTCGTCGTCCTGGTGGTGATCTTCTACTACATCCTCAATCACACGGCCTGGGGCCGGCATGTCTACGCCATCGGCGACGATCCCGATGCGACGCGCCTGTCGGGTATCCGCACGCGCCGCCTGCTCATCTCGGTCTATGCCGTCGCCGGCCTGATCTGCGGCTTTGCAGGCTGGGCGCTGATCGGGCGGCTGGGCTCCGTCTCCCCGACATCGGGCTACGAGGCGAACATCCAGTCCATCACCGCGGTGGTGATCGGCGGAACCTCGCTCTTCGGCGGGCGCGGATCGGTCGTGGGCACGCTCATCGGCGCCCTGATCGTCGGTGTCTTCGCCATGGGCCTGCGCATCTGGGGCACCGACCCGCAATGGACGCGCCTCACCGTCGGCGGCCTCATCATCCTCGCCGTCGCGGCGGACCAGTGGATCAGAAAGGTTTCCGCATGAGCACGACCGTCGAACCCATCCTGTCCGCCCGCAACCTGACCAAGCGCTATGGGCGGGTGGTCGCCATCGACAACGCCGATTTCGACCTCTATCCCGGCGAGATCCTGGCCGTGATCGGCGATAACGGCGCCGGCAAGAGCACGATGATCAAGGCGCTGACCGGCGCCGTCCAGCCCGATGGCGGCGATATCCGGCTCGACGGCAAGCCGCTGCACCTGTCCAACCCGCAGGAAGCGCGCGACGCCGGCATCGAGACCGTCTATCAGCAGCTCGCTCTGTCACCCGCCCTGTCCATCGCGGACAACATGTTCCTCGGGCGGGAGCTGCGGCGCAAGGATATGCTCGGCAAGGTGCTGCGCATGCTGGACAAGCGCACCATGCGCGGCATCGCCCGGGAAAAGCTGAACGAGCTCGGCCTGATGACCATCCAGAACATCGACCAGGCGGTGGAAACGCTTTCGGGCGGCCAGCGCCAGGGCGTCGCGGTGGCCCGTGCGGCCGCCTTCGGCTCCCGCGTCCTGATGCTGGACGAGCCGACGGCCGCGCTCGGCGTGAAGGAATCGCGCAAGGTCCTGGACCTGATCCTGAACGTGCGGGCGCGTGGCCTGCCCATCGTCCTGATCTCGCACAACATGCCGCATGTCTTCGAGATCGCCGACCGGATCCACATCCATCGCCTGGGCCGCAGGCTCTGCGTCGTCGATCCGAAGTCCATCTCCATGTCCGACGCCGTCGCGCTGATGACCGGCGCGATGGACCCGGGCAGCCTGCGCGCCGCCGCCTGAAGCTGCAGACAACAAAGGGCGGCGGATGCACCATCGCATCCGCCGCCCTTCTGCGTTCCGTCCCGCTGTGTGGGGTGGCTATTGCGCCAGGCGCGAGGCGAACAGCGCGAGGGCCTGCTGGTAGACCCCGGCGCGGTTCCAATCCCGCAGGCGGGCGAAGTTCGGCTCCCCTTGCATGTAGCCGGCGCCCGGCTGCCAGCCATGCTGGCGCAGGAAGTTCGCCGTCGATGCCAGGACATCGGCGCGCGAGCGGATCAGGTCGCGGCGGCCATCACCGTCGAAATCCACCGCATAGCGCAGATAGTTGGTCGCCAGGAACTGCGTCTGGCCGATCTCGCCGGCCCATGCGCCCTTCATATCCTCCGGCCGCTTGTCGCCGCGCTGCACGATCATCAGTGCGGCGTTGAGCTCGGCCGTGAAGAAGTCGGATCGGCGGCAGTCATAGGCGAGCGTTGCCAGCGAGCGGAAGATGTTCATATTGCCGGAATTGGCGCCGAAGCCCGTTTCCATGCCCCAGATGGCGACGAGGATTTCCTTGGGCACGCCATATTGCTGCTCGATGGCGTTCAGAAGCTTGGCATTCTCGCGCATGATGCCCTTGCCGCGCTTCACGAACGAGGCCGGCGCCCGGCGCTGCATGAACTCGTCCAGCGAGAGCTTGAAGCTGCGCTGGTTGCGATCCAGCCGGATGACTTCCGGATTGTAGGTGACCGAGCCGAGCGCCGTCTGCAGCGTGCGGGCCGAAATGCCCTGCGCCTGGGCCGCCTGCTTGTAGCCTTCCATCCAGCGTTTGAAACCGGATGCGTCGTTGCCGCAGCTCTGCGCCAGTGCGGGAGCCGCCGCAAGCGTCAAGAGCGCGCAAGCTGCAAGCATCGTCGCGCGTATCGAAGTGCGCCTGTTCCCCATTTCCTGCCTCCTGGGCATCGTCATGTGCCTGATTGAAAGGCAGTAATAACAACCCAAGGTTTAACGTAGTGCGAATTGGTGACAGGCGGCGTCGATAGCGACGCCCGGCGTCACTCTTTCGCGATCTGCGGCAAGAGGAAGGGTGCCGTCGCGGGTACGCGGCCCACCGGCAGGCGCAGGCCGTAGGTCGCTTCCACCACCCCATCGGTGACGACCTCCTCCGGCCGCCCCTGCGCGACGACCCGGCCGCCGGCCAGAGCCAGGATCCGGTCTGCCGCAAGGCAGGCGAGGTTCAGATCGTGCAGGATGGCGAGCACGCCGACACCCTTGCGCGCCAGGCGGCGGGCGATATCGAGGGTCAGGATCTGGTGCTTGAGGTCGAGGCTCGCCGTCGGCTCGTCCAGGAGCAGGAAGCGGTGCGGCCCCGGCATGGCGCGGACCTGCGCCAGTGCGCGCGCCAGATGGACGCGCTGCGCCTCACCGCCGGACATGGCAGCGACATTGCGGCCGGCAAAACCGTCGAGCCCCACCTCCGCCAGCGCATCGTGGCACAGGCTTGCCACCGCTTCGGCGCGCGCACCGCCCGCTTCCGCCCCCAGGCGCACCAGCTCGAACGCATTGAAAGCAAATCCCAGTTCGACCGATTGCGGCAGCACGGCCCGGACCCGCGCCATGGCCGCGGGCGCGCGCGCGTCGGCCACCGGCCCCGTCAGCATGCCGGCATCGGGCCGCCGTGCCCCGGACAGGAGGCCGAGCAGAGTGGACTTTCCCGCACCGTTGGCGCCGATCACGCAGAGCACCTCGCCCGGGCGAAGCTCGAGGCTGACGCCGTCCAGAATGGCCCGCCCGCCCACGGCGAGGCGCAGGTCCCGGGCTGCGATGGCGCTCATGTCAGCTTGCCCGCGCGGGCGCTGCGCATCAGGAGAAACAGGAAGAAGGGGGCCCCGATCAGCGCCGTCACGATGCCGAGCGGCAGTTCGGCGGGGGCCACCAGCGTGCGGGCCACCAGATCGGCCAGCGCCAGAAGGGCTGCGCCGGTGCAGGCAGCGGCCGGCAGCAGCACCCGATGCCCCGGACCGGCCACCAGGCGGACCAGATGCGGCGCGACCAGCCCGACGAAGCCGACAATGCCCGAAACCGAAACCGCCGCACCCACCGCAGCCGCGATGACGAGCACGGCCAGCCGCTTGATCGGTTCGACCGATACGCCGAGATGGAAGGCCTCCGCCTCGCCCATCGCAAGCCTGTCGAGAGCCCCGCCCAAAAGCGGCGCGGCCAGGAAGGCGGGGATCATCAGGGGCAAGGCGGCGAGGAGCTTGGTCCATGTCGCCCCGCCGAGGCCGCCCATGGTCCAGAAGGTCAGCTCCCGCAATTGCTGGTCGGTGGATATGAAGGTCAATATGCCGGTGAAGGCGCCGGCAATGGCGGCCAGCGCGATGCCGCTCAAGAGCATCGTGGCCATGGATGTATGCCCGCCAAAGGTCGACATGCGGTAGACGAGGAAGGTCGACACCATGCCCCCCGCAAAGGCAGCCATCGGCAGGAGATGGGGCACGAGCGCGGCGGGAACGAGCGGCACGGCCAGCCCGCCGAGCACGATGACGCAGATCGCGGCGAGCGCCGCACCGGAGGACACGCCCACCAGGCCGGGATCGGCCAGCGGGTTGCGGAACAGGCCCTGCAGCATCGCGCCGGAGAGCGCCAGAGCCGCGCCGACGGCCATGGCCAGGAGAACGCGCGGCAGGCGGATATCCAGCACCACGGCCGCCAGCCCGGCATCGAGCCCGGAACGGTTGCCGGACATTCCCGCCACGAGCGCCTTCAGGACCGCGCCCGGCCCATAGCCGGCCGCGCCCCCGGCAAGAGCCGCAAGCCCGGCTGCCAGCATCAGCACCGCAGAAAGGCACAGGACGAGTTGCCCGGTCCGGCGACGGTCTCCCACAGTCCGGCCGGCCACTGCCAGGGCGGACATCAGCCGTCCGTCCCGGCCGCCCATGGACGGTCGGGAAGGCTCGGCAGGGCGAGGCCGGGGTGCAGGGCCTGTGCCAGCTCCCGCATGGCCTGGGGTGCGCGGGGGCCGAAGCCGAGGAGATAGCCGCCATCCATGGCGACGATGCGCCCCTCGCGGCCGGCCGGCGTTTGCGCAAAGACGGGGCTCTGCGCCAGGCTTGCCGGATCGTGGGCCGCCGAGCGCATGGAAACGATGACCTGCGGCGCGGCGGCAAGGACGGCTTCCGGCGTCGCCGGGCGGAAGCCCTTCAGCCCGGCGAAGACGTTGGTCGCGCCGGCCAGCGCCAGGGCGCTGTCGGCCGAGCTCCCCGCCCCCGCCACGAGCGGCGCGCCCCCGCTCATGGACAGGACGAAGGCCGCCCGCGGCCGCGTCTCCACGCCGGCCAACGCCTGTTCGAGCGCCTGGAAGTCCGCCCGCACGGCCTCGGCCAGTTCGGCGCCGCGCTCCATCTCCCCGACGGCCTGTGCAACGGCTTTGATCTTGGCGGCAACGCCCTCTGCCGTCGGCACGTCGGGAATGTTCACGAAGGGTATGCCGGCCCCTTCGAGCAGCGCGATGACATCCGGTGGCCCCGCGCCGTCCACCGACAGGATCAGCGTCGGCGACAGGGACAGGACGCCCTCGGCCGACAAGGCCCGCATATAGCCGACATCCGGAGCGGACAGGGCGGCCGGCGGGTAGAGCGAGGTGGAATCGCGCCCCACGATGCTGTCGGACCGGCTTAAGGCATGAAGGATCTCCGTGACCGATCCGCCGATGGATACGATGCGGGACGTGTCCGTCACCTCGACGCTGCGGCCATGCGCATCGCGCACCGTTTCGGCCCGGGCCGCCGGCGACAGGAAAAGACAGGCGGCCAGCGCCGCCAGGACGGTCAGGCAGCGCTTCATTTTGTGAGGATCAGCTTGTTGTTGGAGGTCAGGCGGAGCCGGTACTGCGCATCTTCATGCAGGATGGTCACCTCCCGCGTGTGGGCGAAGAGGTCGCGGCTGTCGATGGCGGAACGGTCACGGCGGAGCTTGCCGGCCTTGTCGCTCGCCTCCAGGTTGGGTTCCTCGCGCGTCATCTCGTCCATCCCTCTCAGCCTCGGTGTTGCACCGCGGACGCAAGGCTCGCGTCCGGTCGCCCCGGTGCGTGGTTTAAAGTTGACTGTCGATATCATATTAATTAGCGCTGGCAAGGCAAGACGCACCGCCGTCTTGCGCTCCTCACCAGCCAGCCAGCCGCATCCGCAGCCAGCCAGCCTTCAACGCCCTTCCGCTCCGAAGTCTCGCCATGCTGCGTTCAGACCGTTCCATCCCGCTTCTCCTGTCCACTGTCCTGTGCAGCGTCGCCGCCATTCCCCTGGCCCGAGCCGCTTATGCGCAGGAAGCCACCGCAACAGCCGGTGTGATCGAGCTCGATCAGGTGACCATCCTGTCCGACCGGCGCCCGCAGAAGCCGATCGACACGCTGGGCGGGGTTTCCGTCGTCAGCCGGGGCGAAATCGACCGAATGCAGCCATCCCTCATCAACGAGGTGCTGAACACGATCCCCGGCGTGTCGGCCGGCCCGCGCAACGACGATCCGGCCACGGTCGTCAACATTCGCGGCCTGCAGGATTCGGGGCGCGTCAACGTGCTGATCGACGGGGCGCGGCAGAATTTCCAGGTGGCCGGGCACAATGCCGGCAACGCCTTCTATGTGGACCCGTCGCTGCTGGCCGGCATCGACGTCATTCGCGGCCCGATCGCCAATGCCTATGGCTCGGGCGCGATCGGCGGCGTCGTCTCGCTGCGCACGCTCGGCATCGAGGATCTGGTCGATCCGGATGAGAAGGCGGCCATGCGCCTGGGCATCGACCTTGGCTCCAACGGACCGTCGGGCCTTCTGAACCTGCAGGCCGGCACCTACATCACCGATCAGCTGGACGTCTTCGGCGCTTTCGCGCTCCGCCGCAACGCCGACTATGTCGCCGGCAACGGCGATACGATCGACCTGACGGGTTTCGGTGTCGAGAGCGGCATCTTCAAGACGCGGCTGCGACCGGCCGACGGGCACGAGCTGGAATTCTCCGGCCTCATCTACGATACGGATTTCGAATCGGCCACCGGCACGGGCGACCCGCGCGACACGGATGTCAGCACCAGCACCTACCGGCTCGGCTACCGCTTCGATCCGGCCGATTCGCAGGCGATCGACCTGACATTCAACCTCTACCGCACCGATACGGATTACCGGCAGACGCTGCAGGACGGCTCGGGAGATCGTCGCAAGGTGGATGTCGCCACGACCGGCTTCGACCTTTACAACTCATCCATCGTGGATGTGACGCCGTCGATCGCCACGACGCTGACCTACGGCGTGGACGCCTTCCGGGACGAGGTCGACGTATCGAGCGACTATGACACGACGGCGCTCTTCAACCCGGCCGGCGACCGGACGCTCTATGGCGGTTTCGCACAGGCGCTCTTCGAGTATGAGGAGCTGATCGACCTGACGCTCGGCGGCCGCTTCGACCATTATGACCTGTCCAGCGCCGCCTCCCCCGACAATAAGGGCGACCGCTTCTCCCCCAAGGTGTCGCTCGGCATCACGCCGGTCCAGGGCTTCCAGCTCTACGGCCTCTATGCGGAAGGCCTGCGCGCGCCGACGCTTCAGGAGGCGCTCGTATCCGGCTTCCACCCGGCGCCCGCGGCCTTCGAATTCCTGCCGAACCCCGGCCTCAAGCCCGAGGTCGGCCATACGGTGGAGGCCGGCGTGAACCTGTCCTATGACGACGTGTTCACGGGCGGCGACGCGTTCCGCGCCAAGCTCTCGGTCTTCCAGAACGATGTGGACGACTATATCGATATGGACAACATCGATCGGCCGGGCGTCATCAACCCCTGCGTGGCGCCGGGGCCGCGCGGGCGTTGCTTCTTCCGCCTGCCCTTCGACGCCGTCACCTATGTCAATGTGGACGAGGCCCGAATCCGCGGCATCGAGCTGGAAGGCGCCTATGACTGGGGTTGGGGCTTTGCCGGCCTTGCCGGCAGCCTGTCGGAGGGCGAAAACCGCCAGACCGGCGCTCCGCTGGACAGCATTTTCCCCGCCAAGGTCACGACGACGGTCGGCCTGCGGGCGCTCGCCAACCGCCTGACCTATGGTGCGCGCTGGCACTGGGTCGATGCCAAGGGCGTCGATGACGTCTCGACGCCCGAGCTCGCCACCTCCGCCTACAATATCGTGGATCTGTTCCTGGCCTATGAGCCGGACAAGAACACGCGATTCGACGTGTCGCTCAAGAATGTGTTCGATACGGAATATGTGGCCTATAGCGGTGGACCGAGCATCGAATCCTTCCCGGCGCCGGGCTTCGAGGCGCGGGTCGGCCTCAGCTTCAAGCTCGGCGTGCCGAAGGATTGACCACCCCGCGCCCGGACCGGCAAGTCCATCGGATCACGTCGGGCCGGGCTTCGACACAGTAGGATAGGAGTTTTCATTCCATGTTCATCGCCATGAACCGCTTCAAGGTGGCCAAGGGGTCGGAGGCGGAGTTCGAAGAGGTCTGGCTGAGCCGGGATTCGCACCTGGCCGACCTGCCGGGCTTCGTCGAATTCCACATGCTGCGCGGGCCGGACCGGGAGGATCACACGCTCTACTCCTCCCATACGATCTGGGAGAGCCGGGCCGATTTCGAGAACTGGACCAGGTCCGAGGCCTTCCGCGCGGCGCATCAGTCCGCCCCGCGGTCGAAGCCGCTTTATATCGGCCACCCCGAATTCGAAGGCTTCGAGGTGATCCAGACCGTCGAGCGTAAGCGCGACGCAGCCTGAACTCATCGGCGCCGGCCATGGCCGGCGCCCATTTTCGCAAGGAGGGGCCCCGTCCCTATTCGGCCGCCTGCGGCCGAACCCAGAGGCTGGAACAGACGATCCGGCTTTCGTCGCAACGATCGCGATGCCGCGCGGCGATATCGACCACTTCCGACAGGAGCCCTTCCGACAGGCGGGTCGGCTCCAGGCCGAGCTTCAAGAGCGTATCATTGGCGACGACGAGGTCGTTCTCGGCCATTTCCTTGCGCGGATTGTCCCGCAGCTCGACCGGCACGCCCGTCAGCCCCGAAATCATCTCCGCCAGATCCCGGATACGGTGGGTTTCCGTCATCTGGTTCATGATCCGCACGCGATCGCCGCGCTCCGGCGCCGCGGCAGCGGCCAGCGCGATGCAGCGGACCGTATCGCGGATATGGATGAAGGCGCGCGTCTGGCCGCCGGAGCCGTGGACGGTCAGCGGATGGCCGATGGCCGCCTGCATCAGGAAGCGGTTCAGCACCGTCCCGTAATCGCCGTCATAGTCGAAGCGGTTGACGAGCCGGTCGTCCAGCTCGGTCTGCGGGGTCGTCGTACCCCAGACGATCCCCTGGTGCAGATCGGTGATCTTCAGCCCGTCATTCTTGGCGTAATACATGAAGAGCAGCTGATCGAGCGTCTTGGTCATGTGGTAGATCGAGCCCGGATCGACCGGGTAGAGGATCTCCACATCGGCATGGGCGCCATGGGAGCGCAATGTCGCGTCGATATAGCCTTCGGGAATGGTCATTCCCTTGGTCTTGCCGTAGCCATACACGCCCATCGTGCCCAGATGCACCAGATGGGCATCCGGCGCCGCCTCCACCATGGCGCACAGCACGGCATGGGTGGCGTTGACATTGTTGTCGACCGTATAGCGCTTGTGGCCTGGCGACTTCATGGAATAGGGCGCGGCGCGCTGCTCGGCAAAATGCACGATCACGTCCGGTTGCACGCTGGCAAAGAGCGCCTCGAGCCGCTCATAGTCGCGTGCAACGTCCAGTTCGACGAATTCGATGGGCGTGTTGCGTGTTTCGCGCCACGCCGCCAGCCGCTCCTCCATGGAGCGGATCGGGGTGAGGCTCTTGACGCCGAGTTCCTCGTCGGTGCGGCGCCTTGCGAAATTGTCCACGATCAGAACATCGTGGCCTTCCGCCGACAAGTGCAGGCTGGTGGCCCAGCCGCAGAAGCCGTCGCCTCCGAGTACAATGATTTTCATAGGGCTAGCGACTCCGTCACGCTATCTATACGCAACCGTGATTTAGCATTCTTGTCTGTCGCGACAAATCCATCTCGCGAGGGGAGAATTAGGGGATGCGCATTCTCATTTCCACCGATGCTTGGCATCCACAGATCAACGGCGTCGTCCGTGTCCTGGATATGACGGCGTCACTGCTGCGGGCGGGCGGCGACGAGGTCATGGTGGTCGAGCCATCCATGTTCCCGACGGTCCCGGCGCCCGGCTATTCAGAGGTGCGCCTGGCCGTCATGCCGGGCCGGCGGCTTGCCGGCATGATCGAGGCCTTTCGCCCCGATGCGATCCACATCCCGGTCGAGGGAACGATCGGCCTTGCCACGCGCCGCTATTGCCTGCGCCGCGGGCTCCCCTTCACCACCTCCTTCCACACGCGCTTCGGCGACTATATCGAGAAGCGGATCGGCCACGGGGTCAATCTGGCCTATGCGCTGCAGCGGCGCTTTCACAATGCCGGCAATGCGCTGATGGTCCAGACGCCGACCCTGGAGCGGCAGCTCGCGGAGCGGGGCTTTCGCAACATGACGCGCTGGGGACGGGCCGTCGACCTGGCCGCTTTCACCCCCTGCCGCGAAGATCCGGCCTTCGACAAGGACTTTCTGAACCTGCCGCGCCCCATCTTTCTGTATCTCGGGCGCGTCTCGGCCGAAAAGAACATCGAGGCTTTCCTCGACCTCGACCTGCCGGGCTCCAAGCTCGTGGTGGGCGATGGGCCGCAATTGCCGCAGCTCAAGGCGCGCTACCCCGGCGTGCACTTCACCGGCTACCGTACCGGGCACGATCTGGCCCGGCACTTCTCGGCGGCGGACGTCTTCGTCTTCCCCTCCCGCTTCGAGACGTTCGGCCTCGTCGTCCTGGAATCGCTCGCCTGCGGCACGCCCGTCGCGGCGCTGCCGGTGGCCGGCCCTGCCGACATTGTGGGCGATGCGCCCGTGGCCGTTTTGTCGGAAGATCTGCGCACAGCGGCGCTGGCGGCGCTCCACATCGACCGGGCGGCCTGCCGGGCCCATGCGGAGTCCTTTTCCTGGGACGAATGCACCGCCGAGTTCCGCGCCAATCTCCTGACGATCCCGCCTGTCGTCTGGAACCTCGGCGCGGCGCCGGGGCGCAGCGCCGCCTGATCCGCCAGGCCACGCCGTTCTTGTAACGATTCCGGACTGGTCATCGGTCGGAACACGCGTCATGATCGTCTCGTCGGCATCGCACACGAGAGGGTCGGGCCATGGCATCTCAGATCACGATGCATACGAAGCGGTTCATCGAGCGCCCGGCCTTGCGCGTCGGTTTCCTTGCCGCCAACAACTTCACCCTGTCGGCCCTCTCGCTGTTCCTCGATGTCCTGCGGCTGGCCGGTGACGAAGGGGACCGTTCGCGCCAGGTCCGCTGCACCTGGCAGATCATGGCCGCGCGTCCCGAGCCGATCCGGTCGAGCTGCGGCGTCAGCATCCTGCGCAGCGCGCCGCTGACCGACCCGACGCATTTCGACTATATCGTCGTCGTCGGCGGGCTTCTTCACGCCGGCGAGCAGCTGGACGACGCCGCCATCGCCTATCTGCGCACTGCGGCCGCGGCCGGCGTGCCGCTCGTGGGCGTCTGCACCGGCTCCTTCATCCTGTCGCGCGCCGGTCTCATGAAAGGCCGCCGGACCTGCGTGTCCTGGTACCATTTCGCCGATTTCGAAGCCGAGTTTCCCGATCAGGTGCCCGATGCCGACCGCCTCTTCATCGAGGATGGCGACCGCATCACCTGCGCCGGCGGCAGCGGCGTCGCCGATCTTGCTGCCTGGCTGATCGAGCGGCATATCGGGCCGCAGGCGGCGCAGAAGGGCCTCCACGTCCTGCAGCTTCAGAATGCGCGGGCCGGGAGTGATGCGCAGCCGCATTCCGGCGGCATCGCGGTGGCCGACGATCGTGTCCGGCGGGCGCTGCTGCTGATGGATCAGCATGTGGCGCAGCCGCTGTCGGTCGAAGCCATCGCCACGCGCCTTGGCCTGTCCACACGCCAGCTCGAACGCCTGTTCCACGAAACCCTGTCGATCAGCCCGGCCCAGGCCTATCGGCAATTGCGCCTGCGCTATGCGCGGCGCCTTCTGGAAACCACGAAGAAGAGCGTCACGGAGATTGCCGTCGAAGCAGGTTTTTGCGACGGCGCGCATTTCGCACGACAGTTCCGCCTCTTCTTCGGCATTGCACCAAGAGATATTCGCGCCGCGGAAAGAGGCACGTTGCACAAAGCTGAGCCGGTTGACTATCCGGTTTTTGTGCAGTAGCGAAAGGGTCTACCCGATCAGTGCGCGACAGATGATGCGCTGATCTATCCTCTGTCGGGTTTATACCTATCCGTGTCCGTTCTGGCATCGTCAACGGGTAGGCTTCCCGTCACGATCCCCCTTGCAACCGAAGGTGCAGCGCTTGCTGGCGGGGCACTTCGGCAACGACGGAGCATCGATGACGAACGAACGCATTCGCGTGGAGAATGTCGTCAAGCTGTTCGGCGACAACGCCGCAACGGGCCTCGCCCTCCTGACGTCCGGAAAGGGCAAGGACGAGATCCATGACGAAACAGGAGCCGTTCTCGGGCTCGACAATGTCTCCTTCAGCGTCAATGAGGGCGAAATTCTGGTCGTCATGGGACTGTCCGGTTCCGGCAAGTCGACCATGCTTCGCTGCATCAACCGCCTGATCGATCCCACGAGCGGCTCGATCAAGGTGGACGGGACCGAGGTCACCACGCTGAACCACCGCGATCTCCTGGAGTTTCGCCGGGCCAAGTTCGGCATGGTGTTCCAGCATTTCGCGCTCTTTCCCAACCGCACCATCGCCGAAAATGTGGAATACGGGCTGGAGGTGCAGGGCGTTTCACGCACCGAGCGCCGCAACCGTGCCCTTTCGGCGATCGAGCTGGTCGGGCTGAAGGGCTGGGACAGCCGGTATCCGAGCCAGCTGTCGGGTGGCATGCAGCAGCGCGCCGGGCTTGCCCGCGCGCTGGCCGTGGATGCCGACATCCTCCTGATGGACGAGGCCTTCTCTGCTCTGGATCCGCTGATCCGCCGGGAAATGCAGGACGAGCTCGTCGCGCTCCAGCGCAAGATGAAGAAGACCATCGTCTTTGTCAGCCACGATCTGGACGAAGCCATCCATCTGGGCGGGCGGATCGTGCTCATGAAAGACGGCCGGATCGTGCAGCAGGGCTATCCGGAAGAAATCCTGACCAACCCGCAGGGCGATTATGTCCGCCGTTTCGTCGAGAATATCGACGTCTCGTCGGTCATCACGCTCGGGCGCTTGGCCCTGCGCGATCCGCCGGGCCTGTTGCGCAGTGCCAGCGCACGGGATGTGTTCCCCCAGCTCGGCAACCGGAAGACGGACATCTACATCGTCACCTGCGATCGCAACATGCCGGTCGGCCGCATCACGCGCGATGCGCTGGCAGGCTCGTCCGACGGTGCCCCCATCGATCGGCTCATGCAGTCGGGCGTGGCGACGGCCAAGGCCTCGGACGTCCTGAAGACCGCCCTTCCGCGGCTCGCCTCCGAACCTGGCGGCATCGCCATCGTCGACGACGATGGCCGCTATGTCGGCATCGTGACGCAAGCCATGGCGCTGCGGGCCCTGGCGGGCACGGCCGGCGCGATCGACACCCCCGATGAGAGCGGAGACGCATCGTGGACTGGACAGTTCCCAAATTCCCCCTCGACCGATACAGCGACAACGCCCTCTCCTGGCTCACAGCCCACTTTTCGGATGTAACGCGCAGCACCAGTCGCGTCGTGCGCGGCTGGATCGAGACGGGGACGGAGTTCCTGACCGCGCTGCCGCCCCCGGTGGTGATCATCGCCATCGCGCTCCTGGCCTGGTGGCTGGCGGGGCGCAGGGTCGCCATCCTGTCGGCGGTGGGTTTCCTGTTCCTCTGGAACCTGCGCCTGTGGGGCCCGACCATGGAGACGCTGGTCCTCGTCATCCTGGCGACGGCGGCCGCCCTGTCCATCGGCATCCCGATCGGCATTCTCTGCGCCCTGAGCAAGCGGGTGTGGCGCGGTGTCGGGCCGGGCCTCGACATGATGCAGACCATGCCGAGCTTCGTCTATCTGATCCCCGCCATTCCCTTCTTCGGGCTGGGCTCGGTCTCGGCCGTCTTCGCCACGATCGTCTTTTCCATGCCGCCGGTGATCCGGCTGACGGCGCTGGGCATCCTGTCGGTCCCGCGTGAACTCGTCGAGGCATCGGACGCCTTCGGCACGACGACGATGCAGAAGCTCTTCAAGGTCCAGCTGCCGCTGGCCCTGCCGACCATCATGGCCGGCATCAACCAGACGATCATGCTGTCCCTCTCGATGGTCGTCATCGCCTCGATGATCGGGGCCGGGGGTCTGGGCCGAGAGGTCTGGCGCTCCATCCAGCGCCTCGATGCCGGCTCCGGCTTCCAGGCCGGCATCGCCATCGTGATCGTCGCCGTGGTCCTCGACCGCATCACCCAGGCCATGGCCCAGAAGGCCCGGCCGAGCTGAGCCCACTCCACCACCAACCACAACCCAGAAGGAAACAGATATGCTCCGAGTCATGACCGCTGCGCTGCTTGCCACCGCAGCACTTGCCGGGACGGCGAACGCCCAGTCCAAGACGGTCGACCTCGCCTATGTCGAATGGTCCGATGCCGTGGTTGCGACCAACATCCTGAAGACCGTCCTCGAACAGGAAGGCTACACCGTGAACATGACGCCGCTCCCCGCCGCGGCCATGTGGCAGGCCGTGGCGACGGGCGAGGCCGACGCCATGGTGGCGGCCTGGCTGCCGGTGACGCACGCGGCCTATTACGAGGAACTCAAGGACCAGGTCGAGCTTCTCGGCCCCAATGTCGAAGGCGCCAAGATCGGCTGGGCCGTCCCCGCCTATACGCAGATCACCTCGGTCGAGGAACTGAAGGACGAGGGCGAGTCGGTGGACAACCGCGTCATCGGCATCGATCCCGGCGCCGGCCTGATGCAGGCGTCCGAAAAGGCGATCGCCGATTACGACCTGTCCAACATCACGCTGGTGGAAGGGTCCGACGCGACGATGACCGCGGCCCTGAAGGACGCGATCGATCGCAAGGAAGACATCGTCGTCACCACCTGGACGCCGCACTGGATGTTCGGCCGCTGGGACCTGAAATATCTGGAGGATCCGAAGGGTGCCTTCGGGGGCGCCGAATCGGTCAACACCGTGGTGCGCAAGGGCCTGCAGGAGGACATGCCGGAAGCCTACGCCATCCTGAAGAACTTCAAGCTCAGCCTCGATGCCGAGCAGAAGGTGATGCTCGAAAACGAGGAAGGCGGAGATCCCGCCACGACGGCAAAGGCCTGGGTGGACGCCAACACCGACACCGTCGCAGCCTGGACCGCGGGCGCCCAGTAAACAGCCCATCACACCGATATTCTCGAGAGAGGGCCGGCATCGCACGATGCCGGCCCTTTTTGCTGTGGAATGAATGGGCAAGCTTCAGGGGAGGCATGCGAACTGGGTCGCCCGAAGTGACCTTGTCATGCACAAAACGCACAACTGGTGTGCAGCAATTGCTCTCCTTTTGTGCAGTCCGTGGAGCTATATCAGGAGCAACAGATTTTCCTGCCCGAAGGTAGACCACAATGATCAACGAACTTGCTTCCCGCTTCCGCAACTTCCGCAACCGTCAGCGCGTCATCAACGAGCTGTCCTCGCTGGACGACCGTCAGCTCGCCGACATCGGCGTCTCGCGGGGCGATATCCGCCGCGCTGTCAGCTTCGGCCGCATCTGACATGTGATCTGCGGCGCCGCACCGGCGCCGGATCGACAGACATCAAAGGGCGGCATCGCGACGATGCCGCCCTTTTCGCGTTCCGACCACATTGGACGAGGTGTGTCCTATGGGGTAAGGACAGGACGTCTCTTCACCTCCCGGGAAGCCTGCGCCCCATGCCGATCCGCGTACACAAGGGCGACCTGCCCGATCTCGACCGCTACACAGGCGCCGTTGCCATCGATACTGAGACCTTGGGTCTCAACACCCGGCGGGACCGGCTCTGCGTCGTCCAGCTATCGCCCGGCGACGGATCGGCCGATGTGGTGCAGATCGCCAAGGGCCAGAGCGCGGCGCCCAATCTGACGGCGCTCCTGGCCGATACCAGCAAGGTCAAGATCTTCCATTATGCTCGCTTCGACATCGCAGCGCTGTACCACGCCTTCGGCGTCATGGTGGAACCCGTCTTCTGCACCAAGATCGCCTCGCGGCTCACGCGCACCTATACGGATCGGCACGGCCTCAAGGACCTGGCCAAGGAATTGATCGGCGTCGATCTGTCCAAGCAGCAGCAATCCTCCGATTGGGCGGCCGAAACGCTCACCCAGGCGCAGCTCGACTATGCGGCCTCGGACGTTCTTTATCTACACGACCTGATGGGCGTGCTGCTGAAGCGGTTGGAGCGCGAGGACCGGCTGGACCTGGCCCGCGCCTCATTTGCCTATCTGCCGACCCGCGCGAAGCTCGACCTTGCCGGCTGGGCCGAGGAAGACATCTTCTCCCACTCCGTCAACCGCACTTAGCCGATCCGTCGCCACCCCAGACGGTGCGCACCGCCAGGTCGAAGGCCTGCCTCTGCCCGGCGATCCAGCGCCGATAGCCGTCCTGCCGGGCGACCTGCGCATCGTAGTCTGCCACGATATGGCGCAGCGCCTGCGCGCAGTGGCCGGACTCGACCTCGTCGTCGCGGAACTTGAAGTCGCGATGGATGGGCACGTCCACCAGATTGCCGGCGGCGCCGCGCAGCCCGGTCATGACGACGAGCCCGTTCAGCGCTGCCTCGCGCGGGATGCGGTCCATCCCGGGATGGCTTCCGAAATCGATATAGACGCGCGACGTTGCGAAGACCTGCTTCATCTCGTCAGGCGACAGGCCCTGAAGCGGCTGGAATCGAAGCTCGGGACATTGCCGGGCAAGGATGCGCCAGAAGACGTCGTCCTTGCGTGGATTGTAGAGGATAACGGGCTGGCGCTCCTGAACGCCTGCCGGTCCGGCGCCGCCGGAAAAGAGGCTGTTCACATAGCATTTGAGTTCGTGCGCCTGCAGGACGCCGCGCCCATGCAGGAAGGCGGCCGCATAGAAGCTCTGATACAGATGCACGAAGTCGCGCGCGCTGCCTTCCGCAAAAAACGGATGGTCACGCCATGCGCCGAGATCACCGTAAAAGGCATTGTCGAGGCTGAGCCACCAGATATACCGACGGCAGGCCAGTCGCCGCAGCTCGCCATGGAAGCGGATATAGACCTCCGGCACCACGATACTGTCCTGCGGCAGAAGATGCGCCTGGTGCACGCAGGTCACGCCGTATTCCGGATAGGTCTGCGCAAAATCGGCCGGACCATTCGCCAGGATGTGGCGTTCGCTGTCCATCGCCAGTTCCCCCGGCAGGAGCCGGGCCGTCACGCCGATCGATTCCAGGGCATGGGCGAGCTGGAAGATCGCCTCGATGCCTCCGGTCTTGGCAACGGGTGTCAGGATGTAGACCGTGCTCATGCCATCACTCTCACAGTGGGGGATGATAGAAGGCGCAAGGGGCCGCGCCCTGCGACAGCGCTGCTCCGGCCGCCTGTGCGGTATCGATGGCGCGGCGCACGGCGACATCCATGTCGATGTAGGAATAGGTGCCGAGCCGCCCGGCAAAGGTGACGCCGGATGTCCCGCGCCCCAGTGCCACATAGGCGGCCAGACGCGCTTCGTCCGCCGCCAGCCGGATCGGATAGTAGGGCAGATCGGTCGGCCCGCAGTCGCGGCTGTACTCCACAGACAGGATCGATTCCCCCCTTGGCGCGCGCCACGGCGCGAAGTGGCGATGTTCGGTGATCCGCGTGTAGGGAATGGCGGCATCGGCATAGTTCAGGACGGCGGCGCCCTGGACGTCGCCGGGTGCATAAACCGTCTCGAAATCCAGCGTGCGATAGGCGAGCCGGCCGGCCGCATGATCGAAGTAGCGGTCGAGCGGGCCGCTATAGACGACGTGGCGCGCTGGAAAGCGCTCCCGGACGAAGGGCGTGCCAAAGCGCAGCTCGATCGCCGGATGATCGAGCATGGCCGCGATCATCGGCGTGTAGCCATCCTCCGGAATGGCCTGGTGGCGGTGCGTGAAGTAGCTGTCCTCGTAGCTGAAGCGCAGCGGCAGGCGCTTCAGCACGCTGGCTGGAAGAGCGGTGGGATCCAGCCCCCATTGCTTGCGCGTATAATCCCGGAAGAAGGCCTCGTAGAGCCGGCGCCCGATCATCGACAGCGCCTGCTCCTCGAAGTTGGCGGGCGCCATGCATGGCTCCGCCTCCGCGGCAATGAAGCGTTGCGCCTCGCCCGGGTTCATCGCCGTGCCGAAGAACTGGTTGATGGTCAGGAGATTGATCGGCAGCGTATAGACACGGCCGCCATGCTGCGTGATCACCCGGTGGCGATATGGCCGCATGGTGCAGAAGCGCTGGACGAAACGCCACACCTCCTCGTCGTCGGTATGGAAGATGTGCGGCCCGTGGCGGTGGACGATGATGCCCGTTCGTTCGTCCGTCTGCGTATGGCAGTTGCCGCCGGCATGCGGCCGCTCCTCGATCACCAGGCAGGCATGGCCGGATTCCGCCAGGACCCGGGCGATGACCGCTCCGGAAAGCCCTGCCCCGACGATGAGGATCCTGTCCATGCGTCCGCTCGGTTCGAGCGGCGCCCCTCAAAGGGCGGCCGCGCCGTCAACATGGCCGCCCCAATGGCAGCCCCGACAGCGTCATAGCACAGGATTTTGCTATTCTATATAGTTTGTATGTTATGCATCGTGCGGATTGTCGATGGGAAAGATCGGGACGTGCGGCGCCGCGTCCATGGGCAGAACGCCGCGCAGGCGGGGATCGTCGGCAACCTCGATCTGCTGCGATACGGGCGTAAAGCCCGTGCGGCGGTAGAATCCCATGGCGTTGGGGTGGTCGAGCGTATTGGTGTGCAGCCAGACCCGCCCCACGCCCCGTGCCTTGGCCGTCGCCAGCGCATGGTTCATCAACCGCCGCGCTGCGCCCGTCCCCTGGAGCGGGACGGTGACGCCGAAATACTTGATCTCGCACGTATCGTCTTCCGAGAAGTCAAGCTCCAGAAGCCCCTCGTCCCGCCCGTCGATCGTCAGCCGCGCCACATAGGTGGCGGCATCCGACAGGACGGCGATCAGCGTTTCGCGCTCCATAAAGAGGCGCGAGAACCAGAGATGATCGGCGCCCACGCGACGATAGACTTCCAGATACCAATCCACATCGGGCGTCGAGACGGGTTCGACCGTACCGGGCGCATCCGGGCGCTCGGGGCGCGGCGCGGGCCACCGGGTCAGTTCCATCGACGTCGCGATGGCGGCGATCTTGCCGCGCGGCAGATCCTCGAAGCGCTCGTCCCAATTGGTCATGCCGCTCAACCCTTTCCCACACCCACGCCCTTCGCAATTTCCAGAAGCGGGCCGGGTTTGCAAGCCTTCACGCCGGCCATGGACCCGCCGATGCAAGACGGCCATGCAGCGCTGTCGCAATAGCGAGCGTGATATGGGT
Organism: Aureimonas frigidaquae; assembly: GCF_001463905.1. Lineage (GTDB taxonomy): Bacteria > Pseudomonadota > Alphaproteobacteria > Rhizobiales > Rhizobiaceae > Aureimonas > Aureimonas frigidaquae. The sequence goes on along the minus strand of NZ_BBWR01000003.1, from coordinate 176,997 downwards.
AGGCACAGGCTCCTTCACCGAGCCGGGAAGGTTCTCTCCACGACCGTGTGCTGCGATCCCCAGACGATCCAGGCCTCCGCAAGACTTCCGATCCTGGCCGTAACGGCAGCCGACAGTGTGCAAGGAGCGGCCGTGGCCGCGGCGCAGGGGCCGGCCTGACGATGCGCGCCCTAACGCGCCGGCCGGATACGTCGCGGTGCCGCGCCGGGCCTCTCGCCTATCCTGCATAGCCCGTGGCGGCCTTCGAGGCGGAGCTCGACGCCGCCTTCGGCCATCAGCGCACCCATGCGATCGCGGAAAAGTTCCGCTGTTTTGCCGCAGCGCCGGATGCGGCCAATGCCGTTCTGGTGAGTTCCTTCCAAACGGTTCACGCACTGGCGGGCTTTACACCAATCCGCACGGAAAGCCGGGCTGGCCGTCACCGCGCCATCCTGACCTCGGCTCCTTCCGCATACGGCATAAAAAAAGCCCGCGGCGCCTGGAAGCGCCGCGGGCTCGTTCTTGCAAGGTCCGCGTCTCGCGGCCCTTGTGCTTATTCGGCGTCGTCGGTGCGGTTCTTCATCGCCGCGGCGAGGATGTCACCGAGCGAGGCGCCCGAGTCGGACGAACCGTACTGAGCCACGGCTTCCTTCTCTTCGGCGATCTGCAGCGCCTTGATCGACACGCCGACGCGGTGCGCCTTCTTGTCGAACTGCGTGACGCGCACATCGACCTTCTGGCCGACAGAGAAACGCTCCGGGCGCTGCTCTTCGCGGTCGCGGCTGAGATCGGCCCGACGGATGAAGGAGGTGAGGTCCGTATCGACGATCTTCACCTCGATGCCGCCCTCGTTGACCGAGGTCACTTCGCAGGTGACGATCGCGCCGCGGCGGATGTCGCCACCCTCGGACGCGTTGACGAAGGGATCACCGCCGACCTGCTTCATGCCGAGCGAGATGCGCTCCTTCTCGACATCGACGTCCAGGACCTGCGCCTTGACGACGTCGCCCTTGTTGAACTCCTCGATGACCTGCTCGCCCGGACGGTTCCAGTCCAGATCCGACAGGTGCACCATGCCGTCCACGTCGCCGTCCAGGCCGATGAACAGGCCGAACTCGGTCTTGTTCTTGACTTCGCCTTCGACGACGGAGCCGACCGGGAACTGGTCGCGGAACGCTTCCCAGGGGTTCTGCAAGGTCTGCTTGAGACCGAGCGAGATGCGGCGCTTGACCGGATCGACCTCGAGCACGACGACCTCGACCTCCTGGGAGGTGGAGAGGATCTTGCCCGGATGGACGTTCTTCTTGGTCCAGCTCATCTCGGACACGTGGATCAGGCCTTCGATGCCCGGCTCCAGTTCCACGAACGCGCCGTAGTCGGTGATGTTGGTGACGCGGCCCGTGACCTTGACACCCATCGGGTACTTGACGCCGATGCCTTCCCAGGGATCCGCCTCGAGCTGCTTCATGCCCAGCGAGATGCGGTGCGTCTCCTGGTTGATGCGGATGATCTGCACCTTGACCGACTGGCCGATCTGCAGGATCTCGCTCGGGTGGTTCACACGGCGCCATGCCATGTCGGTGACATGCAGGAGGCCGTCGATGCCGCCCAGGTCCACGAACGCACCGTAATCGGTGATGTTCTTGACGATACCGTCGACGACCTGACCTTCCTCGAGGTTCTGCACGATCTCCGAGCGCTGCTCGGCGCGGCTCTCTTCCAGGACGGTCCGGCGCGAAACGACGATGTTGCCGCGGCGCTTGTCCATCTTGAGGATCTGGAAGGGCTGCGGCGTGTTCATCAGCGGGCCGACGTCGCGGATCGGACGGATATCGACCTGCGAGCGCGGCAGGAAGGCCACGGCGCCGTCGAGATCGACCGTAAAGCCGCCCTTGACCTGGTTGAAGATCTGGCCTTCGACCTTTTCGCCGGCGCTGAACTTGGCTTCGAGCTTGACCCAGCTCTCTTCACGGCGTGCCTTGTCGCGCGACAGGACCGCTTCGCCGAGCGCGTTTTCGATACGCTCGACATAGACTTCGACCGTATCGCCGACCTGCAGTTCGCCGTCCTTGCCCTTCGAGCCGAATTCCTTCAGCGCGACGCGGCCTTCCACCTTCAGACCGGCGTCGATGACGGCCATGTCCTTTTCGATGGCGACGACCGTACCGCGGACGACACTGCCTTCGGCAACGTCGTGATCGTGGAAGGAGGCTTCGAGCAGCGCGGCGAAATCGTCACGCGAGGTTGTTACGTTGGACATTCGTTCTCCTAGAGAACCTGCCCCGCGGGGCAGGCGTGCGCCAAGATGTTCGTGTTTCGACTGCCCGGTGCGGCCGTTCCGCTTCCGGCTGACGCAAAGCGCCATGTCGGAAGGAGGGGTGCTCCCGTCGGTGACGGAAAGCGGTATGTGGCGCGGTGGAACCGGCCCCGGACGTTTGGCATTTCGGTGATCGGATCCGCCGTCCGGCTGCTGCGTCTGGATTTCCCGGAGGGCGTCCGGAAGCGTCGCAACCCGATGGCATCGTTCCTGCCCAGGCAGGGCTTGCGAGCCGCAACGGCGGCTCCCCCGTCAAGATGTGGCGCGATCGATCAAATCGCAAGCCGCACGGAACGCGGTTTCTATATCCATTTCGCTCGTATCCAGCAAGAGTGCGTCTTGCGCCGGCCGCAAGGGTGCGGCACTGCGCCCGGCATCGCGCGCATCGCGGTCCCGCACCTCGGCCAGGATGGTTTCATAGGCGACGGACCGCCCCTTGGCGTTCAACTCGTCGGTGCGCCGGCGCGCCCGGACTTCCGGCGAGGCGGTGACGAAGATCTTCACCTCGGCATCCGGGCAGATGACCGTGCCGATATCGCGCCCGTCGAGCACCGCGCCGCCGGGCTGGCTGGCAAAGCTGCGCTGGAAGGCAATCAACGCTTCCCGCACCGGCGGATGCACCGCCACGCGGGAGGCGCGCTCCCCCGCCTCGCGGCCGCGCAGCCCTGTTTCGGTCAGATCGGCCGTGTCCAGGCGCGCGGCGATGGCGCCGGTTGCCTCCGGGTCGTCCAGATCCACACCGCTTTCGGCCGCCAGCCTGCCGACGGCGCGGTAGAGGAGGCCCGTATCCAGATAGGCCAGCCCGTAATGCTGCGACACGCGCTTGGCGAGCGTGCCCTTGCCCGCTGCGGCCGGGCCGTCGATGGCGATGGTCAGGGGACGATCCGCCATGGCCTCACGCCACCGCCAGCGGCTCGAGCGTGCCGCCGAGCCCGTCCACCAGGCCCATGAACTCCGGAAAGCTGGTGGCGATCATCGTGCCGTCATCGACGGTCACCGGCTCGGCGCTGGCCAGCCCCATGACAAGGAAGCTCATGGCGATGCGATGATCGAGATGCGTGGCGACGACGCCGCCGCCGATCCCCTTGCCCGAGCCGCGCCCCTCGACGCTCAGCCAGTCCGGCCCCTCCTCGTGGACGACGCGGTTTGCCGCAAGCCCTGCCGCCACGGCGGCAAGCCGGTCGCTTTCCTTGACGCGCAACTCGTCCAGCCCTTCCATCCGGGTCGTGCCTTCGGCGAAGGCGGCGGCCACGGCAAGGACGGGATACTCGTCGATCATGGAGGGGGCCCGCGCCGCAGGCACCGTCACGCCGCGCAGCGTCGAATGGCGCACGGCAAGGTCGGCGACGGTCTCGCCGCCGGATTCGCGCAGGTTCAGAATGTCGATATCGGCGCCCATCTCGCGCAGCGTGTCGATCAGCCCGGTGCGCGTGGGGTTCATCAGGGCGTTCTCGATCAGGATGTCGGAGCCCGGCACGATCAGGGCGGCCACCACCAGGAAGGCGGCCGAGGACGGATCCCCCGGCACGACGAAATCGGGAACTGCCACGAGTCGGCCCTGGCCTTCCAGGCGGATGGTCCGCACGCCGGCGGCATCGGTGTCCACGGCCACATTCGCGCCGAAGCCTTCCAGCATCCGCTCCGTATGGTCGCGCGTCATGACGGGTTCGATCACGGTGGTGGTGCCGGGGGCGTTCAGTCCGGCCAGAAGCACCGCCGACTTGACCTGCGCCGACGCCATGGGGACCCGGTAGACGATCGGCGCGGCCGTCCGCGGGCCGTGCAGGGACAAGGGCAGGCGGTCGCCCGAGCGGGCCACGACCTGCGTTCCCATCTGCCGGAGCGGATCGAGCACGCGCGCCATGGGACGGCGTGACAGGGAAGCGTCGCCCACGAAGGTGGCCGAAAAGTCATAGGTGCCCACCAGACCCATGGTGAGCCGGGACCCGGTGCCGGCATTGCCGAAATCGAGGACGCCCTCGGGCTCGAGCAGCGCGCCGTTGCCGACGCCGTCGATCACCCATGCGGCTCCGTCCCGTTCGATCCGGGCGCCCATCTGGCGCATGGCCCGCCCCGTGGCGAGGACGTCTTCGCCTTCCAGAAGACCGGTGACGCGTGTCCGGCCAGCGGCCAGGCCCCCGAATAGGAAGGCGCGGTGCGAAATGGACTTGTCTCCGGGCACCCGGACCGTCCCCTTGAGGGCGCTGCCGCCGATCGCTCGAACGGGGCTTGCCTGCCCACTATGTCCACTCATATTGCAACAACCTTCGTCCATCTGCGTCCGCGCGCAAGGATATGCGGGCGCAACCGGTTAACATGCATTCCGACCGCGCGTCACGGGGGGCCGACCGGAGGTGTCCCCGCCGGCGCGTCTTCACCGAAACATCAAGCTTTGACAAGGGCGGGTACACGCCGTAAGGGACCATCGATTTTCCGGCAGGCGCGGTCCCGGAGCGCGGTCGCCCCCGGGAGCTAGAGACCGCGGGTTGCCCGCCCAGCCTTCACGACCCATCGCAGCGAGGTCACGATGTCGAAACCAGAACTTGGCACCAAGCGTGTCTGCCCCGAAACGGGCCGCAAATTCTACGATCTGAACAAGGACCCGATCGTGTCTCCCTTTACCGGGAAACAGTATCCCCTGTCCTTCTTCGAGACGATCAAGGCCGCGCCGAGCCGCCCGAGCCGCGTTGCGGACGAGGCGGAGACCGAGGTGACGGAGGTTGCCGAGACCGACGAGGAGACCGTCTCGATCAACGACCTCGACGAGGATGACGACAACGGCAAGGACGAGCTGCCCGATGTCGACGGCGACGATGACGAGGGGATCGTGGTCGACGACGATGGCGACGATGATTCGACCTTCCTCGAGGACGACGAAGACGAAGACGACGACATGACCGACATCATCGGCGGCGGTCGCGACGACGAGGATGACGTCTGATTTGAAGGGCTTGGAACGGGCTGCAGACAAAGCGTCAATTTAGCGCTTGATCTTCTCCCGGCATTCCAATACCAAGCCGCCACACGAGAGCAACGCCGCTTCACGAAGCGGCCCGCTCCGGGGCCATAGCTCAGTTGGGAGAGCGCTTGAATGGCATTCAAGAGGTCGTCGGTTCGATTCCGATTGGCTCCACCAGTTTGAATGAAGGGTCGATATCCAGCAGGATATCGACCCTTTGTTTTTTGCCGTTCCCGCCTTTACCCGAACCGATCCGCAAGCTGTGATTCGCCTTTCAGGCAGCGTTGATCGCGCCGGCCTGCCCCGTCACGCCGAGCATCCTGTCCAGGATCATTTCGGCGATGGGGAAGGCCGAGGTCGCGGCCGGTGACGGCGCGTTGACGACATGCAGCATGCGGGGGCTCTGGGCGAAGAGGAAATCGTGGATGAGCGTTCCGTCCCGCGCGACGGCCTGCGCGCGGATGCCGGCCGGGTAGGGCTGGAGATCGTTCAAGGTCAGGCTCGGGCAGTATTTACGGCACTCGGCAAGGTAGCCGTTGCGGGACAGGGCATTGCGGGATTCGCGAAGGCCGCTTTTCCAGTGGATGCCGAGTGTCTTCCAGAAGCCGGGGAAGCGGGCCATGTCGTAGAGGTCCGAGGCCGACACGGCGCCCCGGCCGTACCCTTCCCGCGAGAAGCCGAGCACCGCATTGGGGCCGACCGTGACACGCCCGTCGATCATCCGCGTCAGGTGGATGCCGAGGAAGGGCAGGTCGGGATCGGGAACCGGGTAGATGAGATGGCGCACGACATGATTGCGCTCCGGCGGCAGCACGTAATACTCGCCGCGGAACGGGACGATGCGGCAATCGAGTTCCAGCCCCGCCATCCGGGCGACGCGGTCCGATTGCAGCCCGGCACAGGCGATCAGCCGGTCCGCGTGGAAGGTCTCGCCCTCCGTCTCGATCGTCACGCCCTGGGGATCCTCGGCAATGGCGCGGACCTTCGACCCCAGCCGCAACTGCGCGCCTTTTTCGGTCACCTCGCAGGCCAGAGCCGCGCATATGGCGCTGTAGGAGACGATCCCCGTCGCCGCGACGAAGAGGGCCCCCAGCCCGGCGATGTTGGGCTCACGCACCCGCAGATCGTCGGCCGTCAGGCGTTCGACCTCGATCCCGTTCTGGCGTGCACGGCCCTCGAGCGCCTGCATGCGCTCCAGCTCCAGGGCGTTCGTGGCGACGATGAGCTTGCCGCAGACGTCGAAGGGAATGTCGTTCTGGCGGCAGAAGGCCTTGGTGGCGATGGCGCCGTCGCGGCAGAGGCGCGCCTTCAGGCTGCCGGGCGCGTAATAGACGCCGGCATGGATGACACCGCTGTTATGGCCGGTCTGGTGCGCGGCAAAGCGCGCCTCCTTCTCCAGAAGGAGGACGCGCGCGCCCGGCTGGCGCTTAAGAATGGCGCGCACCGTGGCAAGGCCCACGATACCGCCGCCGACAATCGCGAAATCGAACCGCATGATGCCAACCGTTGCAATGACGGAAGGCATCTTAGGGAGCGCATGGCGGCAGGTCAAAGCGCGCCATGACGGCCGTCAGGCCGCGTCGAGGCTTTCCACGACCAGGTTTTCGTTGGTGTAGATGCAGATCTCGGCGGCGATCTTCATGGCGCGGCGGGCGATCTCCTCGGCCGACAGGCTGCTGTCGCTCAGGGCGCGCGCCGCCGCCAGCGCGTAGTTGCCGCCCGATCCGATGGCGATGATCCCCGCTTCCGGCTCCAGCACGTCGCCATTGCCGGTCAAGGTCAGGGTCACGCTGCGGTCGGCCACGATCATCATGGCTTCGAGCCGGCGCAGGTAGCGATCCGTCCGCCAGTCCTTGGCCAGTTCCACGCAGGCGCGCATGAGCTGGTCGGGATATTGCTCCAGCTTGGCTTCCAGCCGCTCCAGAAGGGTGAAGGCGTCGGCGGTGGCCCCGGCGAAGCCGGCCAGGACCTGCCCGCCCTTGCCGATGCGGCGCACCTTGCGCGCATTGCCCTTCATGACCGTATTGCCGAGCGAGACCTGGCCGTCACCCGCCACGACGACCTTGCCGTCCTTGCGCACCGTCACGATCGTGGTCCCGTACATCGTGGCCGGATCGTGCCTATCCATACTCATCGTCTTAACCTCGGTTTCGCCCGGCCTGCGCCGTCCTGGCGCTCATATGGTGGCCTGCCGCAGCTTGCGCAAATGGCATGGGTTTTCACGCAGGCCAGTTTGGCCTATGGCAACGAGAGGACCGAACAGGGGATTGGCAGGCGATGGGCGATACGGCCGGGCGGCGGGACGCGGCAATCGAGCGGGAAACGCAGGAAACCGCGATCCGCGTGCGCGTGGACATCGACGGTCAGGGCCGCACCAAGGTCGCGACGGGCGTCGGCTTCTTCGATCACATGCTCACCCATCTGGCGCGCCATTCCCTCATGGACATCACGGTCGAGGCCAAGGGCGACCTCCACGTCGACGATCATCATACGGTGGAGGATGTCGGCATCGCGCTCGGCCAGGCCCTGCGCCGCGCCATGGGCGAGCGGCGCGGCATCCAGCGCTACGCATCGCTCGATCTGGCCATGGACGAATGCCTGACCCGCGCCGCCGTCGACGTGTCCGGCCGGCCCTTCCTGGTCTTCCGGACGCGCTTCACGGCCGAAAAGATCGGCACCTTCGACACCGAGCTCGTGCGCGAGTTCTTCCAGGCGCTCGCCCAGAATGCGGGCCTGACCCTGCATATCGAAACGCTCTACGGCGAGAATTCCCACCATATCGCCGAAACCTGCTTCAAGGCGGTGGCCCGGGTGCTCGGGCAGGCCCTGTCCATCGACCCGCGCCAGGCCGACCTGATCCCCTCCACCAAGGGAGTGCTTGCCTGATATGTCGCGCTACGTCGTCCTCGAGCCCCCTGCCGGCGCGTCGGATGGCGACGTCGTCCTCGTGGCGGACCGGTTCCGCTGGCTGGGGCTGATCTTTCCCTTCCTGTGGCTTCTGTGGCACCGGCTCTGGCTGGCGACGCTCGGCTATCTCGTCGCGGTGGGGGCGGTCTTCGCCCTGGCGCAGCTTTCGGGCGCGGGAACGCTGCAGATCAGCCTCCTGGCGATCGGCGCCCTCGTGGCGCTGGAAGGCCCGCACTGGATCGTCGCCAAGCTGCGCCGTGCCGGCTACACCGATATCGGCACGATCGATGCCGACACGCTCGACGATGCCGAAGCCATGCTGGCCCAGGACCGCATGGTGCTGTCCGGCACGCCGGACGGCGTGCGGGGCGGCGTGGCATCGGCCCCCATGGGATTGACGCCGTCGCCGGCCGACCGGGCCTGGCGCGCATCCCGCAGCCTGCTCGATCCGATCGGGGACCGACCATGACGCAGCATGTCGCCATTATCGATTACGGCTCGGGCAATCTGCGCTCGGCCACCAAGGCCTTCGAGCGGGCGGCGGCCGATGCGGGCGTCGACGCACAGATCGGCCTGACGCAGGATCCGGACACGATCCGCCGGGCCGACCGCATCGTCCTGCCGGGGGTCGGCGCCTTCGCCGATTGCCGGGCCGGGCTCGATGCCGTACCGGGACTTGTCGACGCTCTGCGCGAGAGCGTCGAGCGGCGGGGCGTCCCGTTCCTCGGCATCTGCGTCGGCATGCAGCTCATGGCGGAACGGGGCCTGGAAAAGGGTGTGACGCCCGGCCTCGGCTGGATCGCCGGCGACGTGACGCAGATCACCCCGTCGGATCCGACGCTGAAGATACCGCAGATCGGCTGGAACACGATCGATGCGGCCATCGCCCATCCACTCCTGTCGGGCATTGCGACCGGGCCGGGCGGCCTTCACGCCTATTTCGTCCATTCCTACCATCTGGATGGGCGGCGGCCCGAGCAGCGTGTCGCCACGGCCGATTACGGCGGCCCGGTCACCGCCATCGTGGCCGATGGCAACAAGGCCGGGACGCAGTTCCACCCCGAAAAAAGCCAGACGCTCGGCCTGGCGCTGATTGCCAACTTCCTGACATGGGCGCCGTGACATGCCGCATCTCTTCCCCGCCATCGATCTGAAGGACGGCGCCTGCGTTCGGCTGAAGCTCGGCCTGATGGATGAGGCGACCGTCTACAACGCCGATCCGGCCGACCAGGCCCGCGCCTTCCGCGACATGGGCTTCGACAAGCTCCATGTCGTCGATCTGAACGGCGCCTTCGAGGGCCGTTCGGTGAACGGGGCGGCCGTCGATGCCATCCTTCATGCGGTCGGGCAGGATATGGACGTGCAGCTCGGCGGCGGCATCCGCAATATGGCGGCGGTAGAGGCCTGGCTGGACAAGGGCCTCGCCCGCATCATCCTGGGAACGGTCGCCGTGCGCGATCCGGACCTTGTCCGGCAGGCCGCTGCCCGCTTTCCCGGCCGGGTGGCCGTGGGGATCGACGCGCGCGGCGGGCGCGTGGCGGTGGAGGGCTGGGCGGAGGCCTCCAGCCTCGATGCTGCACAGCTGGCGCAAAGCTTTGAGAATGCCGGCGTCGCCGCCATCATCTACACCGACATCGAGCGCGACGGCATACTGGCCGGGATCAACTGGGATGCCACCATCGCCCTGGCGGAGGCCGTGAACATTCCGATCATCGCCTCCGGCGGCCTCGCCTCCATGAAAGATGTGGAGACGCTGGCGTCGCCGCGTGCTGCGCGGCTGGAAGGGGCGATTTCGGGGCGCGCGCTCTATGACGGCCGGATCGACGCGGCAGCGGCGCTGGCCCTTCTCGGCGCGGCGCGTTGAGCGGCCGAACGCTTGCCCCGGCAGGGCATGCGGTAGCATATGCAGGCGTGGCGCAGCCGCGCCCATGACGGGAAAGGCCTTCACGTGAGCTTCAAGTGCCGCATCATTCCCTGTCTCGACGTCAAGGACGGCCGGGTGGTGAAGGGTGTCAACTTCATCGACCTGATCGACGCGGGCGACCCGGTCGAAGCTGCCCGCGCCTATGATGCAGCCGGTGCGGACGAACTCTGCTTCCTGGACATCACGGCATCCTCCGACGAGCGGGCCACCCTGTACGACGTCGTGGCCCGGACGGCCGAAGCCTGCTTTATGCCGGTGACGGTGGGCGGCGGCGTGCGCAGCGTGGCCGACATCCGCCGGCTCCTTCTGGCGGGCGCCGACAAGGTGTCCATCAACACGGCGGCGGTGCGGCGGCCGGACTTCGTCGCCGAGGCGGCCGACAAGTTCGGCAACCAGTGCATCGTCGTCGCTATCGACGCCAAGCGTGTCTCGGCCGACGGAGAGCCGCTGCGCTGGGAGATCTTCACCCATGGCGGGCGGCAGACGACGGGGCTCGACGCCGTGGACTTCGCCCGGCAGGTGACGGCGCTCGGCGCCGGCGAGATCCTCCTGACCTCCATGGACCGCGACGGCACCAAGGCCGGCTTCGACCTGGCGCTGACGCGCGCGGTGAGCGATGCGGTGGACGTGCCGGTGATCGCCTCCGGCGGCGTCGGCACGCTGGACCATCTGGTGGACGGCATCAGGGAGGGGCACGCGACGGGTGTGCTCGCCGCCTCCATCTTCCATTTCGGAACCTACACGATCGGGCAGGCCAAGGCGCACATGGCCGCGGCCGGGCTGCCCGTGCGACTGGATGGCTGAACCCATGACGCAGTTTTCGCTCAAGGACCTCGAGGCGCGTGTCGCCCGCCGCGCGACGGCGGAGGATCCGGCCTCCTATACGGCCAGGCTCGTTGCCAAAGGCATGCCGAAGGTGGCCCAGAAGCTGGGCGAGGAAGCGGTGGAAACCGTCATCGCGGCGCTCGGCCAGGACAAGGCGGCGCTCACCGGCGAGATCGCCGATCTTCTGTACCACCTGATGGTGCTGATGCATCTGGCGGACCTTCCGCTTGCAGAGGTGGAAGCGGAACTCCAGCGGCGGACGGCGCAGACCGGCCTGGAGGAAAAGGCGCAGCGCGGCGCCGATTGAGATCGATGGACCAGATGTCCCCTTCGACCCTGTCGCCCTACCGCTTCTATTCCGCGCAGGAATGGTCCGCCTTCCGCGCGGACGAAAAGCTGACCCTCACGGAAGCGGAGCTCGAGCGTCTGCGTTCGCTCGGCGACGACATCGATCTGGACGAGGTCGCGCGCATCTACCTTCCGATCTCGCGCCTTCTGTCCGCGCATGTCGAGGCCATGCAGTTCCTGTTCCGGCAACGCCAGCACTTCCTGCGGCGGCCGGAGCAGCGCAAGACACCCTTCATCATCGGGATCGCTGGCTCCGTATCGGTGGGCAAGTCCACCACGGCCCGCATTCTGAAGGAGCTTCTGGCGCGCTGGCCGTCATCGCCCAAGGTCGACCTGGTCACGACGGACGGCTTCCTCTACCCCAATGCGGTCCTGCAGTCCGAAGGGCTCATGCAGCGCAAGGGCTTTCCGGAAAGCTACGACGTGGGCTCGATCCTGCGCTTCCTGTCCGACATCAAGGCCGGGGCTCCGGAGGTGCGCGCACCCGTCTATTCGCATTTCAGCTACGATGTCGTGCCGGGGCAGAACATCACCGTCGATCGCCCGGACATCCTGATCTTCGAGGGGCTGAACGTGCTTCAGGTGCGTGAAATGCCCAAGGACGGGCAGGCCGTGCCCTTCGTGTCGGACTTCTTCGACCATTCCATCTATATCGACGCGGACGAGGTCGATCTGCGGCGCTGGTATGTGTCCCGCTTCATGAAGCTGCGGGAGACCGCCTTCCGCCAGGAAGGCTCCTTCTTCCACCGCTACTCCAAAGTGTCGGAGGCGGAAGCGCGCACCATCGCCGAAGGGCTGTGGGCCGATATCAACGCCCGCAACCTCTATGAGAATATCCTGCCGACCCGGCCCCGCGCCGACCTGATCCTGCGCAAGGGCGGGCGTCACAGGGTCGAACAGGTCGCGCTCAGAAAGATCTGACCCATGGACAAGCCTGCCGTGCTCTTCGTGTGCCTTGGCAATATCTGCCGGTCGCCGCTGGCCGAGGCGGCCTTCCGCGATGCTGCGTCGCGCGCCGGACTGTCGGTCGAGACGGCCTCGGCGGGAACCGGCCGATACCATCTGGGCTATCCGCCGGATCCTCGGGCCCAGGCGGTGGCGCGGCGCGCCGGGATCGATATATCCGGCCGCAAGGCGCGGCTCGTCACCCCGGCCGATTTTCGCCGTTTCACCCATATCCTCGCCATGGACAGCGCCAACCTGGACGATCTTGCCGCGCTGCGCCCAGCCGACGCCACGGCGGAACTGTCGCTTCTCCTGGACCATGTCCCGGGGCGCGCCGGCCAGTCGGTCGCCGATCCCTATTACGGGCCGGATGACGGGTTCGAGACGACATGGGCGGACGTGACGGCCGGCGCACAGGCCCTCGTGCACCGGCTCAGCCCTCAGCTCAAATAGCCGAGCTGCGCGGCCAGGGCCACGGCGTGGGTGCGGTTGGCCGCATTCAGCTTGCGCGTGGCAGAGGCGAGATGCTGCGAGACCGTGTGCTCGGACAGGCCGAGCAAACCGCCGATCTCGGACGAGGTCTTTCCCAGCATGGCAAGGCGCAGGCAATCCATCTCCCGCTGCGACAGGGGGTTGGATTGCCGGTTCTCCTTCAGGCGGCAGGCTGACAGGATGCCGAACATGGAGAATGCCAGGCAGTGCAGCCGCGACAGGAGTTCGTCCGGCAGAGGCCGCATGGGCCCCGCCAGGATGGCCGCGCCTGCCAGGCCGCCTGGCCCGTGCACCGGCAGGTAGACGCCACATTCGAAGCCGCCGCCGGCCAGAAGGCGCGCCGTCTCGTCGCCTTCGTCCGGGCGCGCGGGATCGTAGCCGAACAGACTTTCCACATCGAAGGCGAAGGGCGAGGCATCGGCCTTCAGCGCCCGGATGACGGGTGAGTAGGCGGCAAGCCCGAGCGCGTTGTAGCGGCGCAGGAAGGCCGGCGCCCAGTTCGACAGGGCGACGCGCAGCTCCCCCTGCCCCTCCTCTGCCGCCAGAAACACGCAGAGTGCGGCGAGCGGCAGGCCGACCGAGGCGCCGATGCGGGCCACCGCATCCATCAGCTCGTCCTCTGACCACGGCATGGGGAGGGCCAGGAGCGGCGCGGCAAGGCCGCCATGCTCCGCGGACGGCCTCTCCTCAAAGGGCGGCATGACGACGTCTCCTGCTGTGGTCGTGTGGAACTATATCAATCATGCGTTGCATCGACACCCGTGGCGCGGTCCTCGCCCGCGTCATACCCAGCTTATTGCGGCCTTTTCCGGTCGCCGCACACCGGGGCATGCGCCGGGGTGGCAAAGTGGCGAAGGCTTCCCCATCTGGATACCGGATGCCGGTCGGCATTCATCCCATCGCTGGACAAGACAAAAGATCATGACCGACTTTTCCCCGCGCGAGATCGTCTCCGAACTCGACAGGCACATTATCGGGCAGAACGACGCCAAGCGCGCCGTGGCCGTGGCACTGCGCAACCGCTGGCGCCGGCAGCAGCTGGACGATTCGCTGCGGGAAGAGGTCATGCCGAAGAACATCCTGATGATCGGCCCCACCGGCGTCGGCAAGACGGAAATTTCCCGTCGCCTCGCCAGGCTGGCGGGCGCGCCCTTCATCAAGGTGGAGGCAACCAAGTTCACCGAAGTCGGTTATGTCGGCCGCGACGTCGAGCAGATCGTGCGCGACCTGGTGGAGATCGGCATTTCCCTGGTGCGTGAGAAGAAGCGCGAGGAAGTGCGCGCCAAGGCGCATCGTGGGGCGGAGGAGCGCGTCCTGGACGCGCTGGTGGGCAAGACCGCCTCACCTGCCACCCGCGATAGTTTCCGCAAGCGGTTGCGGGCGGGCGAACTGGACGACAAGGAAATCGATGTGGACGTGGCCGACACGTCCAATCCCATGGGCGCCATGGAGATCCCGGGCATGCCCGGGGCCAATATCGGCATGCTGAACCTGTCGGACATGTTCGGCAAGGCGATGGGAAACCGGACCAAGCAGGTGCACACCACCGTCAAGCAGAGCTACGAGCTCCTCATAAACGAGGAATCCGACAAACTGCTCGACAATGAGGCCGTGGTGTCCGACGCCATCGCGGCGGTGGAAAACAACGGAATCGTCTTCCTGGACGAGATCGACAAGGTCGCCAACCGGCAGGACGGGATGGGCGGCGGCGTCAGCCGCGAGGGCGTGCAGCGCGATCTTCTGCCGCTCGTCGAGGGAACGACGGTCGCCACCAAGCATGGACCGGTCAAGACCGACCATATCCTGTTCATCGCCTCCGGCGCCTTCCATGTGGCCAAGCCGTCCGACCTCCTGCCGGAACTGCAGGGCCGCCTGCCGATCCGGGTGGAGCTACGACCGCTGACGCGGGAGGATTTCCGCCGCATCCTGACGGAGACGGAGGCCTCGCTCATCAAGCAGTATGTGGCCCTGATGAAGACCGAGAATGTCACGCTGGACATCACCGACGATGCCATCGAGGCGATTGCGGACATTGCCGTCTCTCTCAATGCGAGTGTCGAGAATATCGGCGCGCGGCGCCTGCAGACGGTGATGGAGCGGGTGCTCGACGACATCTCCTTCGAGGCACCCGATAAAGGCGGCCAGTCCTACACGGTGGATGGCGCCTATGTCCGCCGGGCGCTGGACGGCATTGCCGACAATGCGGATCTGTCGCGCTTCATCCTTTGAACCGTCGGCCCGGTCACGGGGCGATTTCGATATCGTGTTCGCCTGCAAGGGGCGGCCGGGGCAACACCGGCCGCCCCTTGCGCATTGTGCCCTCAGCCATGATGGCGAGACGACGAATCGATGGAGCTCGAATGACCCGACTGACCGTACTCCTGGCCACGACGGCGCTCTTCACCGGAGTGGCCCTTGCCCAGAACGACAATTCCGGCCTTGGCCATGTCGAAGGCGTCGCACCCGCGACGGGCGAGGCCCCCGAGGCGGCTGGCCAGCCGGTCGAAACGAACCCGCCCAACGCACCTGACCAGCAACCGGCCAGCGCGGACCAGACGCGCGCGCCGCAGCCGGCCGAGATGCCGCAGGTCGAGGCGACCGTCGTCGCCGATGGTCTTCCGCACCTCTGGGCCATGGAGTTCCTGCCCGACGGTCGCATGCTCGTCACCGCCAAGGAAGGGCAGATGATGATCGTGTCGGCTGAAGGACAGGCCGGCGATCCAATCGACGGTGTTCCCGAGGTCGCGTCCGAGGGCCAGGGCGGGCTGCTCGACGTGGCGTTGAGCCCGCAATTTGCAGAAAACCAGACCATCTTCTTCTCCTTCTCCGAGCCGCGGGACGGCGGCAACGGAACGAGCGTCGCCAAGGCACGGCTGGTCGAGGACGGCGATACCGCGCGGCTCGAGGACGTGGCCGTGATCTTCCAGCAGATGCCGACCTATGATGGCGACAAGCATTTCGGCTCGCGGCTCGTCTTTGCGCCGGATGGCAACCTTTTCGTGACAGTCGGCGAGCGCTCCGATCCCGAACCGCGCGTCCAGTCGCAGGATCTTGGCAGCGGGCTCGGCAAGGTGTTCCGCATCACGCCCGACGGCGAGCCCGCCGAGGGCAACCCCTTCATCGACCAGGAAGGGGCACTCCCGGAGATCTGGTCCTATGGCCACCGCAATCTGCAATCGGCAACTCTCGATGCCGACGGAACGCTCTGGACGGTGGAGCACGGTCCCAAGGGCGGCGATGAGCTGAACCAGCCGCAGCCGAGCCTGAATTATGGCTGGCCCGTCATCACCTATGGCGTGGAATATTCCGGCGCGAAGGTCGGCGAGGGCCAGACCGCGGCCGAGGGCATGGAACAGCCCGTCTATTACTGGGATCCGGTGATCGGGCCGTCGGGCATGGCGCTCTATACGGGCGACGAGTTCCCCGAATGGCAGGATGCGCTGCTGATCGGCGGCCTCGTATCCCAGGGCATCGTCGTTCTTCATACGGAAAATGGCCGTGTGGCGTCCGAGGAGCGTGTGCCGCTGGATGCGCGCATCCGCGACGTGCGTGTCGGGCCGGACGGGGCCGTCTATGCGGTGACGGAGCAGCGGGGCGGCGGCGACAGCTCGATCATCCGACTGACCCGCGCCGCGAATTGACGCTTTAAGGTTAGCCGGGCTTACAATTGTACATTGCCAGGGGTGCGTGCTAAGGAGCGCGCACCCTTTCTTGCGTGCCGCAGGCAGACTGCGGACCATCGCAACATGCGGATGTTTCCACGATGCCAGGTCCAATCCGCCGGCGCTCCGGCCTGACCATGCTTGCTCTGTGCGCGGCGCTGCTGTTCCAGCCGGATGCCGGCCACGCCGCCGAGACCGTCCCCCCGGGCAACCGGCATGCCGAGCAGCCACCCATTCCCGGCGCCTCGCAGCGGCGCACGCGCCAGCTCAAGACGAGCTACGACAACAAGTATCAGCGTATCTACGCGCTTCTGGAGCGTGACCGGGACCTGCGCAAGAAGATCGTCGCCGTATCGCGTCGCTACTCCATCGATCCGGTGCATATCGCCGGCGCGCTGGTGGGGGAGCATACCTACAATGTCGATGCGCTGGACCGGCTCCAGACCTATTACGTGAAGGCCGCGTCCTACCTGAATTCGAGCATGGAGTTCGCCTATAAGGGCGAAAGCCTGTCGGAGCTCCTGAAGGCGGCGCCGTTCCGGGCCTGCGATGCGTCCAGCAACGACGAGGCGCTCTGGAACTGCCGGGAAACGGTCTACGACGCCAACTTCCGGGGCCGCACGGTGAACGGCCGGACCTACCCCAACCAGCGCTTCGGCGCCACCTTCTTTCAGCCCTATTATGCAGGGCAGACCTTCGGTCTCGGCCAGCTCAACCCGCTGACGGCGCTGTCGGTTTCGGATGTGGTGGCCAAGGTGTCGGGCTATCCGCGGCTCGACCCGAACGACGCGGCCGGGGTCTATGCCGCCATCATGGATCCTGACAAATCGCTGGCCTACATGGCGGCGGTCATCCGCTCGTCCATAGCGGCCTATCGTGACATTGCGGGCTTCGACATTTCCGGCAATCCGGGCATCGTCTCCACGCTCTACAATGTGGGAAGCCCGGTTGCCCGCGCCGGCGTCCTGTCGCGCGACAACCGGCAGCGTGCGGCCTCTCGCCAGCCCAAGCGCCTGCCCGAGGAAAACTATTACGGCTGGCTCGTCAACGACCGGGAAACGGAGCTGCGCGCGCTCTTCCAATAGATGCGGCCCGGCGCCACAGGCGCCGGACCGGATTTGCGATTGCGCAGCGTCAGGCCAGGCGCTCGGCCACCAGCGTGCGCAGCTTGATGAGGTCGCCATTGAAGGAGCGGATGCCTTCGGCGAGCTTCTCGGTCGCCATCGGATCCTCGTTCATCGCCCAGCGGAACGATTTCTCGTCGTAATGCCGGCGCTCGGGCGTCTCTCCGCCCATGTCGGGAGAAAGCTTGCGCTCCAGCGTCCCCTGGTCCTTGTCGAGTTCTTCCAGGAGCGCGGGGGAAATGGTGAGCCGGTCGCAGCCGGCCAGCGCCTCGACCTCTCCGGCCGAGCGGAAGGACGCGCCCATCACGACCGTCTTGATGTCGTGCGCCTTGAAGTAGCGATAGATGCTGCGAACGGACTGCACGCCCGGATCCTCGTCCGGCGTGAAGCTCTTGCCCGACTGCTTGACGTGCCAGTCGAGGATGCGGCCCACGAAGGGCGAGATCAGGAAGACGCCAGCATCGGCGCAGGCAATGGCCTGGGCCTCGTTGAAAATAAGGGTCAGATTGCAGTCGATCCCCTCGCGCTGCAGGATCTCCGCAGCGCGGATTCCCTCCCACGTCGCCGCCAGCTTGACCAGGATTCGGTCACGCCCGACACCCCGCTCCTCGTAGGCGGCGATGATGCCGCGTGCCTTTTCGAGCGAGCGCTCCGTGTCGAAGGAGAGGTCGGCATCGACCTCGGTCGATACGCGGCCCGGCACCAGTTCGGACAAGGCCGCCCCGACCGACACGGCGAGCCGGTCGGCCACGGCCGCGACGCGCTCCCCACCATCCATGCTCTGCGAACGGCCCCAGGATACGGCTTCGTCCAGTTTCTCGGCAAAGAGGGGCAGGCCGACGGCCTTGAGCACCAGGGTCGGATTGGTCGTGCAATCCACCGGCTTCAGGCGACGCACGGCCTCGATATCACCCGTGTCGGCCACGACGACCGTCATCTCGCGCAGTTGTTCCAGCTTGCTTGTCATGTCCTCACGAACCCCGTTGTCTCATAGCCGCTCGCACTCGGCTCATACCGGTCGCGCACGCCGCTCGCCTCCCTACTACATAATCATCGCCCTCGTTGGAAACAGCCCGTTGGCTACCAACCTGCCTGCGCCTCAGAATTTCCGACGTGACCTTTGAGTCACTACCTGTGGTAATTTGGCACAAGCGCGGCCACACAACTGGACGTTCCCTACGCAAAGCGGAATACTTATCGAGGCTTCTGCCGTCCAAACCCGTACCCGCGCCTCCCAAAGGCGTAGGTCGCAGGGGCCGCCGGCGCTGCTGCCGTCAGTTCGACGGGCGGGTGTTCGACAGGAGAGTTAAAGCGTCGTGATCATGCCGCGTCCAGCCATACGCCTCCTGTCCCACCTGTCGGTCCTGTGTGCCGGCCTTCTTCTGGCAGGATGCATGACCGGCCAGCCGGATCTGTCCTCCAGCTACCGTTTCGTGCCGCCGGAAGGCGCCTTCGCCTTGCCGCCGCCGGGCGGGCCTGCCGTGGTCAGCGTGATCGAGCGCCGCTACACGGATGCGACGGAGCAGAAGATCGTCCTGGAAACGCAGGGCTCCACCACCGGCGAGAACTACCTCCTGGTCCAGTTCTTCGGGCCGGTCGGCAACGGCCCGGGCCTGGGCGACAGCCCGCTGAACGACCGTCCGCTGCGCGCCAACGATATTGCCAAGGAAATCCGCGCCGCCATGCCGGGCGTGCCGATGCAGCAATCGGCGAGCTATGTGCAGAACCGCTTCGGCACCTTCTCCTATGCGGTCGGGCGCTCGGCGTCCGGCGACATCTGCCTCTATGGCTGGCAGCGCATTGTCGGCCGCGACAACTCCACATTGATCCTGCGCGCTCAGGGGACCATCCAGCTGCGCCTGCGGCTCTGCGCTCCGAACCAGAGCGAAGAGCAGTTGCTGCTGACCATGTACGGCTATTCGATCAACGCCTACTTCGACAATTTCCAGTGGAATCCCTACGGCTCGCCCAAGGGGCCGAGCGAGGATCTGGGCCGCCCGGGCGAGCCCATGTACCCCGTGGCGGCAGGCGGGTTCGAATCGGTCCTGGCGGATCCGGAGCCCGCACCGCCACCCCGCGCGCCGGCACGCCGTGCCAGCCCGCAGCGGGTCCAGGCGGTCGCGCCGGCGCCCGTCCAGGCCGAACCGCTGCCCGCGCCGATCGGTACGCCGGTCCCGCCGCCGCCGCCGGTCAGCACGGCTCCGGCAGGCGCCACGCCGGGGGCCACGCAGAGCGTGCCGTCGCCGGCCGCCAGCGATCGGCCGTCCCGCCCGCTCTGCCTGCCCCATGCCAGCGGCGAGGGCGTCGTATGCCAGTAAAGACGTTTCTCGGCGTGAGGGCTCGTGCATGACGGCTGGAACCTTCGTCCTGTGGTTCGTCACGGCGGTCATGTCGATCTCGCTGATCACGCTGCCCGTCAGCGTGGAGACGCAGCTCGTCTCGGTGGCGCTCGTCCTCATCGCGATGGCGATCATCAAGATGCTTCGCCTGTCCGGCCCGTGGCGGCTCATCGCCCTGGCGCTGGGAACGGCCGTCGTGCTGCGTTACGTCTACTGGCGCACCACGAGCACATTGCCGCCCATCAACCAGCCGGAAAACTTCATCCCCGGCCTCATGGTCTATATGGCCGAGATGTACAGCGTCTTCATGCTGTTCCTCAGCCTCTTCGTGGTGGCTGCACCGATCCCGCCGCGCCCGCCCCGCCCGGAAGAGGACCCGCAGGACCTGCCGCATGTGGATGTCTTCGTGCCGACCTACAACGAGGATGCTGGCCTTCTGGCCAACACGCTGGCGGCATGCCTGGCCATCGACTACCCGCCGGAAAAGCTGAAGGTCTGGCTGCTCGACGATGGCGGCACCGTGCAGAAGCGCAACTCCGACGATCCGGAATCGGCCCAGGAAGCCGAGAAACGGTACCGCGAATTGCAGGCGCTCTGCGCCTCGCTCGGCGCCATCTACCTGACGCGTGAGCGCAACCAGCACGCCAAGGCCGGCAACCTCAACAACGGCATGGCCTTTTCCAGCGGCGAGCTGATCGTGGTCTTCGATGCCGACCACGCGCCGGCGCGTGACTTCCTGCGCGAGACGGTCGGCTATTTCCGCGAAGATCCCAAGCTCTTCCTGGTGCAGACGCCGCACTTCTTCCTCAATCCCGATCCGGTGGAGCGCAACCTGCGCACCTTCACGCTGATGCCGTCCGAGAACGAGATGTTCTACGGCATGATCCAGCGCGGCCTCGACAAATGGAACGCTGCCTTCTTCTGCGGCTCGGCCGCCGTCCTGAGCCGCAAGGCGCTCGAGACGACGGGCGGCTTTTCCGGCGTCAGCATCACCGAGGATTGCGAAACCGCGATCGAGCTGCATTCCCGCGGCTGGAACAGCGTCTATGTGGACAAGCCGCTGATCGCGGGGCTGCAGCCGGCCACCTTCGCCAGCTTCATCGGCCAGCGCTCGCGTTGGGCGCAGGGCATGATGCAGATCCTGCGCTACCGCTTCCCGCCGCTGAAGCGCGGCCTCTCCCTGCCGCAACGCTTCTGCTACATGTCGTCCACGCTCTTCTGGCTGTTCCCCTTTCCGCGCGCCATGTTCCTCATCGCGCCGCTCTTCTATCTGTTCCTCGACCTTGAGATCTTCACCGCATCGGGTGGCGAGTTCCTCGCCTATACGCTGACCTACATGGCGGTGAACCTGATGATGCAGAACTACATGTACGGCTTCTACCGCTGGCCCTGGATTTCCGAGCTCTACGAATATGTCCAGACGGTGCATCTCCTGCCGGCGGTCATCTCCGTGATGATCAACCCGAGCAAGCCGACCTTCAAGGTGACGGCCAAGGACGAATCCATCGCGCAGAGCCGCCTGTCGGAAATCAGCCTGCCCTTCTTCGTGATCTTCTTCGTCCTGGTCGTGGCCGTCGGCGTTACGATCTGGCGCATCTATGCCGAGCCTTACCGGGCCGATCTGACGCTCGTCGTGGGCGGCTGGAACCTCCTGAACCTCCTGATTGCGGGCTGCGCCCTGGGCGTCGTGTCCGAGCGCTCCTCCAAGCGCCAGACGCAGCGCGTTTCCATCAAGCGGCGTTGCGAGGTGGAGGTGAATGGCCAGATCCTGCCCGGCACCATCGAGGATGTCTCGGTGTCCGGCGCCCGCATCCGCGTGTTCGGCGCCCTGCCCGACACGCTGGGCGGCGGATCGCATGGCATGGTGCGCTTCAAGCCGGGCCGCCCCGTGGGCGGCGACTCCATGCCGGTGGATATCCGCAACGTCGAACGCGTCGGCAACGGCGCGGCCATCGGCTGCCAGTTCGCCCCGACCAGCGCCCTGCATTTCAGCCTGATCTCCGACCTGGTCTTCGCCAATTCGGACCAGTGGTCGGCCATTCAGCAGTCGCGCCGCCGCAACCCCGGCGTCCTGCGCGGGACCTACTATTTCATCAAGATCGCACTCTTCCAGACGCAGAGGGGCCTCTACTACCTGTTCCGTGCCAAGGTCGGCCGCAAGGAGCAGACGGCACAGCAACTCCAGTCGGCGGCACGGTGACATGCGGATGACCCTGTCGCGCCTTGCCGCACGTGCCCTTCTGTCGATGCTCGTCCTGACCGGCGCGCCGGCGCTGGCACAACAGAGCAGTCCCTTCGACATGTCGGGCGAGCGGCCGGCGGAGCCTGCGCCGGTGGAGCAGGCGCCCGCTCCGGCAGCACCGCCTGCCCCCGCGCAGCCTGCACCTGCCGCCCCCCAAAACGCCCCCGTGGCGGCACCTCCGGCTTCGCAGCCCGCACAGACGAGCCCCGCGCCGGCTCAGGCGGCGGCCACCAGCGGACGCAGGTTCATCGTACCCTTCGAGCGGCTGAACCTGCCGGGAGAGATCGCCCGGCGGGCCTGGTCCCTGTATCTGACGCCGGAAGAGGCCGGTGCCGCGGCCACCTTCAACCTTGGCTATCAGAACGCCATTTTCGTGGCCCCGGAATCCTCGCGCCTGCGCGTCTCCATCAATGGCAGCATGCTGGTGGACGAGCCCATCGCCTCCTCGGACGGGGTGAGCGACATGCAGATCGACGTGCCGCCGGGTGTGTTGAAGACCGGCTACAACCTGGTCGTCTTCGAGGCATCGATGCGCCACCGCACCGATTGCAGCATATCATCCACCTACGATCTCTGGACCGAAATCACGCCGGCCCGCACCTTCCTGGACTATGCCGATCCCGACACGGTGCGCATGCGCCGGCTGGACGATCTGCGCGGGCTGGGTGCCGACAGCGCGGGGCGCACGCGATTCTCCATCGTCGTGCCGCCGAGCGAAGTGGCCTCGGCCGTCGAGCCGCTGACCAAGCTGGCGCAGGGCATGTCGCTCCTGGCCAGCATGCCCAACCAGTCCGTCCGTGTCCTCGATGCCCTTCCGAGCGACGCTGCCGAGGGTGAGATCGTGGTACTGCTCGGCCCCGCCGCGCCGCTGCGCCGGCTGGTTCCGAGCCTGCCCGAACAGGTGGGCAGCGCCGCCACGCTGGATTTCGTCGACGGCGTCATGCCGAATCGCTCGGTGCTGGTCCTGTCCGGTCCCGGCTGGGCCGATGTGAACGCCGCCATGCGGCAGATCACGGCGCCGTCCGAGCGCCCCATCTCGGTCCAGCGGACCGTCCTCTCCTATGCGGGCTGGGTCTATCCCGACCCGCCCTTCGTGATGGGCGCAGCGTCGATCCCCCTCTCGGAGCTGGGGGTGACGACCACGGAATTTTCCGGGCGGCGCTTCAACACGTCCTTCAACATCGGCGTGCCGTCGGACTTCTATGCCGCAGACTACGGTGAAGCGCAGCTCATTCTGGATGCCGCCTATTCGCAGGACATCCTTCCGGGCAGCCATCTCGATATCTATGTGAACGGCAACATCGCCACGACCGTGCCCCTGGGTGCCGGCGCGGGCGCGATCCTGCGGCAGCTGCCCGTCAATGTGACGATGCGACACTTCCGGCCCGGCATCAACGAGATCGCCATCGAGACGGTGCTCCTGACCGAATCGGACGCCGTCTGCGCACCGGGCGCCAGCGCGGGCGATGCGGTGCGCTTCGCGCTGTTCGATACATCGAGCTTCGACATTCCCAACTTTGCCCGGATCGGCACCCAGCCGAACCTGCCGGCCGTCAGCGGCACCGGCTTCCCCTACAACCGCGCGACCGAGCCGGTCCCGCTGATCCTCGACCGCGGCAGCAGCGCCACCCTGTCGGCCGCCGCCACCTTCCTGGCGCGCCTTTCCCTGTCTGCGGGGCGCATCATCGATCTGGATTCGACCGCGCCGCTCACCTCTTTGCCGGGGCGCGGGGCGATCTTCGTCAACACGCTGCCGCAGGTTCCGGTCGGCGTGCTGGCGACCGTCGGCATTTCGGAGCAGGCCCGCACCAGCGGCACGGTCGCGCCGGGCGCCATGCCGACCTCCGCCGGGACGGCCGCGGCCATGGACCGGTGGAGCAGCCAGGTCGGAACCAACTGGCTGCGCCCGCTCGAGCGCGTCAGCGAATGGCTGTCCGATACGTTCGACCTGTCCTTCGACACGTTGCGGCTCCTGCCGGGCAGTAGCGGCCCC
This sequence comes from Aureimonas frigidaquae, assembly GCF_001463905.1. Taxonomy (GTDB): domain Bacteria; phylum Pseudomonadota; class Alphaproteobacteria; order Rhizobiales; family Rhizobiaceae; genus Aureimonas; species Aureimonas frigidaquae. The sequence goes on along the minus strand of NZ_BBWR01000003.1, from coordinate 152,941 downwards.
TACACGCCGCCACCCGGCACCTCCGCCATGATCGCCCAGGGCATCAGCCCCGATGGCGGTGGCTCCTGGCTCCTGGTCACGGCCCCGACGGACGAGGAACTCCAGTCCGGCATGGAAACCATGACGGAGTACGACAACTGGCCCTTGCTGCAAGGACGTCTGACGAGCTTCTCCCCCGCCACCGACAGTTTCACGAATGTTCCGGTTGCGAGTGTGGAGTTCGTCCAGACCCAGGCGCTCTCCTATACGAATTTTCGTCTGATCGCTGCCAACGCCCTTTCGGAAAACATCCTGCTCTACGCGGCCATGCTGTTCATCTTCTCCGCCATCCTCGGCATCGCCACGACCCTTCTCGCCCGTCGGCTGGGACGACACTGATGCGCCGTCTTGCCCGCACCCTATCGAGCCTTGCCCTTATGGCCCCCCTCATGGCCCTGTGTTCTGGTCCGGCGCTCGCCGCAGCGATCGAAGCCGACGACTGGACGGCCTTCCGCAATGCCTTCGTGGAGCCCAACGGCCGCGTCGTGGACACCGCCAATGGCCGCATCAGCCACAGCGAGGGCCAGGGCTACGGGATGATCCTGGCCTATCTGGCCGACAACCGGGGTGATTTCGAACGGATCTGGTCCTTCACCCGAACGGAAATGATGCTGCGCGACGACGGGCTCGTCATGTGGCGCTGGGATCCGCAATCGACACCGCGCATCACCGATCCGAACAATGCCACCGACGGCGATATCCTGATCGCCTATGCGCTGGGCCTGGCCGGCCGCGGCTGGAACCGGCCCGACCTCCTGAACGCCGGCGCGGGCCTGGCCAAGGCGATCGGCGATACGGTCGTGCGCCAGCATAATGGCGCTCCGGTCATCATGCCCGGCGCCGATGGATATGATGCACAGGCGCGCCCGGACGGGCCCGTCGTCAACCTGTCCTACTGGGTCTTCGAGGCCTTCCCCGTGCTGGCCGACCTCGCCCCGTCGATCGACTGGGACGCTGTCTCGCAGAACGGCGTGGCCCTGATCGAGCAGTCCTTGACGGACGGGCGCAACCTGCCCCCCGAATGGTTGTCCATCCGCACGGTGCCGCGCCCTGCGGAAGGCTTTAAGGATGAGTTCGGCTACAATGCGCTGCGCATTCCGCTCTATCTCGTGCGTGGCCAGATCGACGCGCCGGAGCTGATCGAGCGCCTCGCCAAGGCGATGGATCCGGACGGCAACGCGGTGACGCTGGTCGATCTTGAGTCGGGCGCGGTCAGCGAGCGGCTGACGGATCCGGGATACCGCATCATTCCGGCTCTCGCCGCCTGCGCGCGGGACGGCACAAAGATCGGCGAGGATCTGCGCCAGTTCACACCGACGCTCTATTACCCTTCGACCCTGCACCTCCTGGGTCTGTCCTATGCGGCGGAGCATCATCCGGAGTGCCTGTCATGAACCAGTTGGCCATTTTCGGGCTCGGCGCCGGGCTCGTGACCGCACTTGGCCTTGCCGGCCCTTTCACCGGCTCCGCGCAGCCCGTATCCGGCCAGGCCCGGCTCTACGCACAGGCGGATGCGCCGGCCGGCCAGGGCACTCCGGCACCGGCGGCTGCGCAGCCTGCTGCCGACAGCGTACCGGAGGTAGACGAGACCGCGCTGCGTTACTTCGCCCGGCAGGGGGATACGCGACGGCTGGAGGCGGAGATCGCCCGTTTGCGGGCGCTCTATCCCAACTGGACGCCGCCGGCCGACCCGCTGGCCGTCGCCGATGTGGGCGATACCGAACTCGACCGCATGTGGCAGCTCTATGCGCAGGGGCAGTACGCCCAGGTCCGCGAGGCCATCGCCGAGCGGCGCAACCGCGAGCCGGCCTGGCAGGTGCCGCAGGATTTGCTGGACCGCCTGGCCCTGGCGGAAGCGCGCCAGCAGCTCATCAATGCCTCGGACCTCAAGCAGAACGAAACCGTCATCCGGCTCGGCGCCGAAAATCCGAGCCTTTTGACCTGCAGCGACGTCGACGTCTTGTGGCGGGTGGCCAGGGCTTTTGCCGAAACCGACCGGCCGGCCCGGGCGACCGATGCCTACCGCTACATCCTGAGCACGTGCGACAATGCCAATGAGCGGCTGGCGACGGTGCAGATGGCTCTGCCGCTCCTGCCGCGCGAAGATCTGCAACAGCTCCTTTCTCTCGAGCGCAAGGATGCGAGTGGACAGGGAGAGTTCCAGTCGATCCGCGTGGACATTGCCCGCCAGGCCGTGGCCGACGGCGGTGCGGACCCGAAGATGACCGTTCCGCCGGAGCAGCTCACCCTTCTGCGGACCACGGCGCAGGACAATGATTCGGCCGCCGATGCTTTGCTGCTCGGCTGGTACTACGTCCAGCGCCAGGACTATACCGACGCCCGGGACTGGTTCACCCGCGCCGCCCAGCGCGACAACACGGCCGAAGCCGCGCGCGGGCTTGCCCTGGCTCAGATCGGCCTTCGCGACTTTACCGCCGCGGAAGCCACGATGCGGCCCTTCAGCTCCGAATCGACCGAGTCGCGCTCCGTCTATCTGGCCGCCGCAGCCAACCTTTTGGCCGCAGAGCCGCCGGTGTCGCTGCCGGCGGACGTCCTGTCGCTCATCGTGCAGGAAGTCGCCAACGCGCGGGATGCCGCGACGGCCGAGCAACTGGGCTGGTACTCCTATGCGCTGAACCAGTTTCCGACGGCTGGCCAATGGTTCGCCACGAGCCTGAACTGGCGGGCGGACAGCGAGCTGGCCGCCTTCGGCCTGGCCCTGACCCGGCAGCGGCTCGGCGATGCCGCCGGCTTGCGCGCGATCCAAGAGGCCTGGGCCGGCCGGTCCGAACGGATCGCCAATATCGGACGCGACTGGCGCGGCGCCACGCCGCAGGCATCCGCGGCGCTGCCGTCCACTCCCGCCACGATGGCAATGCAGCCCATGGCGCCCGTCCAGGGCACGCTTGCGCCAGCCGGCGCGCAGGCCGGAACGCAGCAGGCTGCGCCCGTCGCGCCCATGGCCTATGCCGAGCCACAGGCGACCATGCAGCCGCAGGCCATGGCGCCTGCCCCCGTAATGGCCCCTGCCCCGGTGGCCACCCAACCGCCTGCGCGCGCCGCGCCGCCCGCGCAGCGCCAGGCTGCCTCCGGCGGCGGCGCCTCGGTGCGCGGCTGCCGCGATGCCATACCGCCGCAGACCCTGGCGCCACAGGCGGCGCTGAACCGCGCCTGGTGCCTGATGGAGGCGAACCGCCCCATGGAAGCCGCGCCGCTCTTCGACCGTGCGCTCGCGACCACCAGTGCCGGATTGCGGCAGGATGCCGCCTACGGCCTGTCCCTCGCCTATCTGCGCGCGCAGCTGACCGACAAGGCGGCCGTCGCGGCCACGATCGCACAGCAGCCGCGCGCCCGCCGGATCGAGCTCGAGGGCGCCATCCTGTCGCAGCGCGCCACGAGCACCTTCGATGCCGGGCGTCCCGTCGAAACGCTGATGACGCTGGACCAGCGGGCCCGGATCGTTCCAGAACAGCTCGATCTCATGGTCCTGCGCGGCTATGCCTATATGCAGCTGCGCCGCTACCGCGATGCCGAGCGGGTCTTCAAGGCCGTGGCGGCCACCGGCAACCGCGAAGGAATCCGTGGCCTCGCCGCCGTCCGCGAGGCCATCCAGCCGACGAAGCGCTGACCGTCCTACAGGAGCGGGCTGATCAGCCGCGCCCAGTTCTCGACGAGTTTGCGATGCGCGGGGCGGCTGGCCCATTCCTTGGGGTCGACCCGTTCGGACGCCGCCATGGTGCCGTCCTGGATAGCCTCCAGCTTCGCGACCTCCACCCGGTCGAACAGAAGCACGCTCACTTCCGCATTGAGCTGGAAGGACCGGATGTCCACGTTGCTGGAGCCGACGATCGCCACCCGCCCGTCGATGGTGACGTGCTTGGCATGCAGGAGATAGGTCCGGTAGCGGTGGATCTCCACGCCGATCCGCAGGAGTTCGGCATAGTAGGAGCGTTGCGCCAGCGCCACCAGAAGCTGGTCGGCAATTAGCGACACTATGAGATGCACCTCGACCCCGCGCAGGACCGCCGTGCGCAGCGCATTCATCAAGGCCGCGTCGGGAATGAGGTAGGGCGTGGTGATGATAACCCGCGAGCGGGCAGCGCTGATCTGTGAGACGAGGAGGGTTTCGAAGCCTTCGATCGGATAATCGGCGCCGGATGGCAGAAGCTGCGCGACGACGCCGCCCTCGATCGGTTCCACAATGTCGGGATCGGGCAGGAGATCGAGCGTTTCCAGATACCAGTCGGACTGGAAGATCGATGCCATCTGCGCCACCGCCGGCCCCTCCATGCGGATCACCAATTCGCGGTTGACGACCCCGGGGCGGAAATCCTTGGCGACGATGTTCTGCGAGCCGCCATAGCCGATCCGCCCATCCACGATGTAGAGCTTGCGGTGATTGCGCATATCGCTGCGCGTGTGGCCGCGGATGAAGCGCAGGGGCAGCGCCTCGCGCGCGTCGACGCCGCCCGCCCGCAGCTTCGCCAGTGTTCCCTTCATCCAGCGCCGGGAGCCCAGGGCATCGATGAGGACACGGGTCTGAACGCCGCGCCGGGCCGCGGCCGTCAGCGCCGCGATGATCTTCTGCCCCGCCGCATCGTCGGCAAAGATGTAGACGAGGATATGGACGGACTGGCGTGCGCCATCGATATCGGCCACGAGCCGATTGACCACCGCGTCGTAATCGGCCAGCCATTCGATCCGGTTGCCGCCCACGGGCGGATAGGCGCCGACGCGTTCGGCAAGGCTGGCCAGTTCGGCCTCCCGACGGTCCATGGCGTTGGCGCGGATCGGATGGAGCTGGTCGACGAGCCTGTCACTCACCGGGGCGAAGGCGGCGAAGCGCGCCGCACGCCAGGGTGGAAAACGCGGTGTGCCGATGGCCAAGAACAGGATCAGCCCGGGAATGGGCAGAAAGAACAGGAGCAGGAGCCAGCTGCGGGCGGCGTCCGGCGTGCGGCGCAGAGGCGCCACCGCCAGCATGACGAGCCGCACCAGCCATTCCGCTGCCAGATACACGGTGCCGAGACCTGCCAGAAAGCTGAAGTCCACCCCCGTATACCCTCCATTGCCTGACCGCGAGCGACGTTGGACGGCCGCGAACGGCTTGTCCAGCTTGGGCCTGGAACATTATCCTTCCAGGTCGCGTCGCAACGAAGGATCATCATGCGCCACATTCATATCGTCGGCATCGGCGCCGGCCATCCGGACCATCTGACCCTCCAGGCCGTGGCTGCGATTGCGCGGAGCGATGTGTTCTTTCTGTTCGACAAGGGCCAGGACAAGGCGCAACTCTCGAGCCTGCGGCACGACATGATCCGACGCCACCGTGGCGATTCGCCTTACCGGCTCGTCCAGGGCGAAAGCCCCGCCTGGTCCAGCCGCGGGCCGGGCTATGAAGGCATCGTGGCGGATCTGAACCGGCGCAAGACCATCCTGACCGGGCAATTGATCGATACGGAGCTTGCCCCCGGCGAGCACGCAGCCATCCTCGTCTGGGGGGATCCGGCCCTCTACGATTCCACGATCCGCATCATCGACGCACTGGGTGCCGAGCGCCCCGACCTGACCTATGATGTCATTCCCGGCATTTCCAGCGTGCAGGCGCTCGCCGCGCGCCATCGCATTCCGCTCAACCTCGTCGGCGATCCGGTGACGATCACCCCGGCGCGGCGCCTGGACGCGATGGACTGGGAATCGGCCGGCACGGTCGTGGCCATGCTGGACGGTGGCGACGCGCTGACCCGGCTCGTCGGGCGGGATCTGGAGATTTTTTACGGAGCCTATCTCGGCATGGCGCAGGAAAAGCTCCTGGCCGGGCCGCTGGACGGGCTGGCGCAGGCCATCGCAGTTTATCGGGCGGATGCCCGCCGGCAGCACGGCTGGATCATGGATTCCTACCTCCTGCGGCGCTGCCGCCCGGCAGCCGGTTGAGGAGCGAGCGCAGCATCTCCATCTCGGCCGGGCCGATCTCCGCCGCAAGGCTCGCATGCGCGCGCTCCCATACGGGCGCCGCCTGCGCCAGAAGGGCGAGGCCATCCTGCGTCAAAACGAGAAGCCGACCCCGCCGGTCCTGCGGATCGACCGTCACCTCGACCAGGCCGCGGCGCTGCAACGGCTTGAGGGCGGCCGTCAGCGTCGTTCGATCCATGGCGAGCAGGGCCGCGACCGGGCCCATGCCTGGCGGTTCCGGCCGGTTCAGGGACATGAGAAGCGAGAACTGGCCATTCGTCAGGTCGAGCGGCGCCAATGCCGCATCGAAGGTACGGGCCAGGCCCCGCGCGGCGCGCTGGACATGCAGACAGAGGCAACTGTCCCGCACGGCAAGCGTGGTGGCATAGGGAACGAGGCGGGATGCGGCGGCAGCGGATCGGGACATCCTTCCCATATGTTGATATCAATTTAACGCGTCAAGGCCTGCACGCTCTACCACCGGCCGCTATCCCCGGACCCGTGCCGTCAACGCCGTCGAACACGCGGCGGCACCGTGTCGCGGCAACCGCCTGTCGGAAACCATAGCCATCATCTCCATTATGCCGTATTTAACTTATCCTATATATGTTATTACGCATAAGATCAGTGGTTTTCACGGTTCGGTTTTTAATGACCCAGGGTTCGAGCATAGGCTCCGTTGCCTTTCTGCTGCTGCTGCTTGGCGGTTGCACCGGCGTTGGCGGAAGCCTGCCATTTCAGGCGCTGAGTTCCGTCGTAAAGCCGAGCGAACAGGCCGGGTCGACGGTTGAGCCGGTACAAGGCCCCACATCGGCGGGCCCGCATGCGATCACGGCGCAGATGCAGCCGGCCGCCTATACGGGGTCGGCCAAGGCGGTCCACGGTGCGCAGCGTTTCGGGATCGTCGAACTGATTGACGTCGCCATGGAAAGCAACCCCACCCTGCGGGTCCGCGGCAACCGCATCCTGAGCGCCCAGACCCAGGTCAAATCCGCCAAGCTGCAGTTCCTGGCCACGCCCAGCGTGTCGGTCGAGGGGCCCGTCACCCAGAACGATCCGCTGCTGCGCGGCAACGATGCCGTCACCATCCTGCGCGTGCAGCAGCCGCTCTGGACCGGCGGCCGCCTGACCTCGAACCTGCGGCGGGCCAAGGCCACGGTTGATGTGGCAGAGGCGGATCTCGATCACGAGCGGCAGGGCGTGGCGCTCGGCATTCTGGATAAGTACAATCAATGGTACTCATCCTACCTGAAGCGCCAGGCCATGATCGAGGGCCAGTCGCTCTATGCGCATCTCGAAAGCCTGATTCAGCGCCGCATCGATGCCGGCGCTTCGGCCGAAAGCGACATGCTCGTCCTGCAGAGCCGCGTCGATCAGCTTAACGTGTCCATCAATCAGATGGAAACGTCCGAACAGACGGCGATCGCGGCGCTGAGCCAGTATATCGGCGGCCCACTCATGGCCGCCGACCTCAAGCAGGAAAGCGCAGGACCACAGATTTCCAGCACCGACGCGCAGCGCCTCGTCGAGCAGGCGCGCGCCCGCAGCCCGTTGCTGCGGCGCCTGTCGGCGGAGGTTCGCGTCGCCGACGAGGGAATCTCCCGGGCGCGGTCCACGCTTTCGCCGGAAATCTACCTGCGGGCCCAGCGCCAGTATGGCCGCCTCGACTACAAGACGGACGAGCCCATCGACAGCGTCTATGTCGGCGTTCAGAGCCAGCTCGGCGCCGGACTGTCGAACCTGGTCGACATTCAGGGCGCGGCCTACGACCGGGACACGGCCAAGCTGTCGATCCGCTCCGGTGAACTCGCCCTCGTCGAACAGATGACGACGGACCTCGCCGTCGCCTCCACGATCGATGCGCGCATCCGCAACCTGGAGAGCGCCGTCCGCTCCACGGGCGAAACGCGTGAATCCTGGGATCGTCAGTTCGTGGCCGGCCGCAAGACCTGGCTCGACGTCATGAACGCCGCCCGTGAGCAGATGGACCTCAAAGTGCAGCTCGCCGATGCGCGCGCCACGGCCATCGTGGTGCGCTGGCGCCTGCGCATTCTGGCCGATGGGCTGGACAGCCATATTCCGAGCATGAAAGGTGAGCGCAATTGAGCGTTCTATTCCCCACGCTGACGCGCCTGGCGGCTCTCCAGGCGGAAATCGTCGATCGCAATGCCCTCAAGGAAGCTGCCGATACGGCAGAGGCGAGCGGCAGCGGGCCTTATGAGCAGCTTGTCCAGATCGGCAAGCGGCTGCAGCTCCCGAAGATCCAGAAGCTGCGCAATGCCGACCCCTCGCTTGTCCCGACGCTGATCCACAGCCGTGGAAGCTGGCGCCTGCTGCGCGGCCAGAACGGGCAGGGACAATGGGTCAGCGAGAGGCTGGACGAGGAAAAGAAAACCTTCGTGGAGGAGGTCTGGGAACCCGATCCCGCGGCGCTCGTGCTGCGCGTGCGGATGGCCCCGCCCTTCGACGCGTCGCAGAGCAAGGTCTGGCATCTGATCAAGCGGGAAGTCTTTTCCCACTGGCGCACCCTGGGCGACATCATGCTCACCACGGTGCTGATCAACCTCATCGCGATCGCGAGTTCCTTCTATTCCATGCAGGTCTATGACCGCGTGGTGCCGACGGGCGCAAGCCAGACCCTCCTTGTGCTGACGCTCGGCGTCTTCGCCGCCATCCTGTTCGAGCTCGTGGCCAAGTTCGTGCGCAGCCGCGCCTATGAACGGCTGATCGACTTCGTCGACCAGCATCTCACACGCGCGGTCTACCAGCGCCTGCTCAATGTGCGCCTGGACCAGATGCCGCGCAGCGTCGGCTCGCTCGCGGCGCAGATCCGCGGCTACGAATCGGTGCGCGCCTTCCTGACCTCCATCGCCTCTTATCTGCTGGTCGACGCGCCCTTCGCCATTTTCTTCGTCATCATCATCTGGTCCATCGTCGGCTGGATCGCCATCATTCCGGTGGGCATGCTGGTGGTCAGCATCGGCATCGGCCTCTTCTACCGCCGGCGGATGGATCAGCTCGCCACCAAGGCGAACGCCGCCGGCAATTTGAAGAACGGCCTGCTGGTCGAGACGATCGAAGGGGCCGAAACGATCAAGTCCGGCCATGGCGGCTGGCGCATGCTGTCCAAATGGCTGCAGGTCACGGACGATGCGCGCCAGAACGAAATGGAGATGCGGCATGTGTCCGAGCACGCTGCCTATCTCGCGGCGGCCTTGCAGCAGCTCTGCTATGTGGGCCTGGTGGCGGCCGGCGCGCTGGTGGTCAGCACGGGGCAGGTCACCATGGGTGGCCTCATCGCCTGCTCCATCCTGTCCGGCCGGGCTCTGGCGCCCGTCTCCGCCATTCCCTCGCAGCTCGTGCAATGGTCGAGCGTGCGGGCGGCGATCCAGGGCCTGGACCGGCTGTGGCAGCTCAAGGACGACCATGACGGGGAGGAACAGCCCGTCGTGCTGCCCCGGCTGAACGGGCATTACCGCTTCGAGGAGGTGGCCTCCTTCTATGGCGAGCGCGTCGCCTTCCAGGCCGAGAAGCTGGAAATCAAGCCGGGCGACAAGATCGGCATCGTCGGCCCGATCGGCGCCGGCAAGACGACCCTGCTGCGGCTGTTGAGCGGCATGTACAAGCCCGGCAAGGGCCGCATCCTGATGGACGACATCGACCTGTCGCAGCTGTCCAAGCCCGTCGTGGCCGAGCATATCGGCTATCTCCAGCAGGAGGGCCGGCTGTTTGCAGGCTCCCTGCGCGACAATCTCGTGCTCGGCCTGATCGATCCGGGCGACGAGGTGATCCTGGAAACGGCGCGGCGCACGGGCCTGATGGCGGCGGTGATCGCCAACCATCCCAAGGGCCTGCACCAGCCGATCTACGAGGGCGGCATCGGCCTGTCCGGCGGCCAGCGCCAGCTCGTCAACCTGACGCGCATCTTCCTGCGCAATCCGGGCATCTGGCTCCTGGACGAGCCGACCGCCTCCATGGACAGGGCCTCCGAGGAAAGCGTCATCCAGGCGCTTCGCCAGACGATCGCGCCGCAGCACACGCTGATCCTCGTGACGCACAAGCCGGAAATGCTGTCGCTCGTGCAGCGGCTCATGGTCGTGACCAACAACCGGGTGGTCGTCGACGGCCCGCGCGACGCGGTGCTTCAGCACCTGCAGAAGATGAGCCAGGAACAGGGCGTAAAGGTATCCGCATGAGCCAGACCTTCGACAAGCGCATCGAATATGCGGCGCGTCGGCGCATCCCCGCCTCGCTCCTCCTGGCCCTGCTCCTGGGCATCTTCATGGCCTGGGCCAGCTTCTTCAAGATCGAGCAGGCCGTGCGCATGACCGGCCAGATCATCCCGAGCGGCCGCACGCAGATCATCCAGTCCGTGGATGGCGGCGTGGTGTCCAAAATCCTGGTCCATGAAGGGCAGGTGGTGGAAAGCGGGCAGGAACTGGCCGTGCTGGAGCGCGGCCGGGCCGAGGCCGGCTACGAGGAAAGCCGCTCCCGCCGGGCGGCACTGCGCGCCTCGCTGGCGCGGGCCCGCGCCGAAGCCATCGACGGGGATCCAAGTTTCGACGCCGATCTGGACCAGTATCCCGATTTCGTCGAGGCGCAGAAGCGCCTGCACGAGCAGCGCCAGCGCGCCTTGGGCGAAACGCTGGAGACCCTGGACGAAGCCCTCGTCATGGCCAGGCAGGAGCTGACCATGACCCAGGATCTCCTGAAGAACGGCGACGTTTCCAAGCTCGATCTTCTGCGCGCGCAGCGCGCCGTGCTCGAACTCGACGGCAAGATTTCCGACATCCGCAACAAAGCCATACAGGATGCGCGGGCTGAGGTCGCCAAGCTGGAGGAGGAACTTTCCTCCATGGACTACAAGATCGACGAGCGGCAGGACATCCTGCGCCACACGGCTCTCCTGTCGCCGGTGTCGGGCGTGGTGAAATTCATGCGCATCAACACGGTCGGCGGCGTGCTGCGGCCGGGCGACGAGCTCATGCAGATCGCCCCGACCGACGGCGGCGTCATCATCGAGGGCAAGGTTCCGCCGGCCAATATCGGCCAGTTGTCCGAAGGACTGCCGGCCACGGTGCGCATCGATGCCTTCGACTACTCGATCTACGGTTCCCTGAAGGGGGAGGTGACCCTGATCAGCCCGGATACGCTGACGGATACGGCGGCCAATGGCCAGAGCATGCCCTATTACCGGGTCCATGTCCGGCTCAACGACGACCAGTCGCAGAACGCCAAGGCATCGCAGATCCTGGTCAAGCAGGGGCTGACGGCGACGGTCGACATCCGCACCGGCGAGCGCACCGTGCTGCAATATCTCATGAAGCCGGTCGTCAAGGCCTTCAGTGGCGCGATGCAGGAGAAGTAAGCCGCTCGGCCCGGGCCGCCGCGCCGCGTTGCGAACCGGGGTCGGGGCGGCGCACCTCGTCCGCCCGGGCCAGGGCCCGGCCGAGCGAGGCCGCCACCTCGGCCACGGGCCCGATCGAGGGGATGGGCCCCCGGATGACGGGCTTATGGTTCTTCAAGGGGCTCTTCACGTGATCGGTGGGGGCCAGCAGCCGTGCACCGTCCAACCCGCCCTGGGCGATCCGCACCAGCATGGATGTCATGTCCACGATCTCGTCCGCGACGATGTGGATGACCCCGTGGCTGGCCTGGAGCCGGCCCCGGACCTTCAGCATCCGCCCGCCCAGCACGACGGCCCGGTACGCTTCGAAGACCTTGGGCCAAACGATGATGTTGGAGATACCGGACTCGTCCTCCAGCGTCATGAAGATGATTCCCTTGGCCGATCCCGGCCGCTGCCGGATCAGGACCAGCCCCGCCACGGTGACGAAGCGCCCGCTGCGCAGGTCCGGCAAACGCCCATGCGGCACGACGCCGAGCGGATGCAGGTCCCGGCGCAGGAAGCTCATCGGATGCGCCTTCAAGGACAGGGACAGGAACCGGTAGTCGTTCACAACCTCCTCGCCCGGCGGCATGGCGGGAAGCCGGGCTTCCTCTTCCTTTTGCAAATCTTCGGATGTTGCCGCCGCAAAGAGCGGCAGTGATTCGGCGGCGCTGCCGGCATCCAGCGCCTCGGCCGCCCAGAGCGCATCGCGGCGTGGCAGGCCCAGCGCGGCAAAGGCGTCCGCATCGGCCAGGCGGGTGATGACGGCGCGTGACAGCCCCGTCCGCAACCACACATCACGCACCGAATCGAAGGGCCGATCCGCCCGCGTGGCGACGAGCCGGTCCATATCCTTGCGGCTCAGGCCCTTAACCTGCCGGAACCCCAGCCGCACGGCGTGCCGTGTCCGGATGCAGTCGGCCATCGACGCATTGTGCCGCGCGATCCGCGTGACGTCGAAGGACGTGGGTTCGAGGCCATTGTCCCAGGACGAGGCGTTGATGCACAGCGGACGGATGTCCACGCCATGCTCGCGCGCATCCCGCACGATCTGCGCCGGCGCGTAGAAGCCCATGGGCTGGGCGTTGAGCAGCGCTGCCGCAAAGACGTCCGGATAGTGGCATTTGACCCAGGAGGAATCGTAGACCAGCACGGCAAAGGAGGCCGCATGGCTTTCGGGGAAGCCGTATTCGCCGAAGCCCTCGATCTGCCGGAAGCAGCGCTCCGCGAAATCGGCATCGTAGCCGTTGGCGATCATGCCCCCCACCATCTTGTCCCGGAAGTTCTGGACCTTTCCGGTGCGCTTGAAGGTCGCCATGGCGCGGCGCAGCTCGTCCGCCTCCGTGCCGCTGAAATTGGCGGCCACCATGGCGATCTGCATGGCCTGTTCCTGGAACAGGGGCACGCCGAGCGTGCGCTTGAGCACCGCTTCGAGTTCCGGCTTCTGGTAATGGGCCTGCTCCTGCCCCATGCGCCGCCGCAGATAGGGATGGACCATGTCGCCCTGGATCGGACCCGGCCGGACGATGGCCACCTGGATCACCAGGTCGTAGAACTCCCGGGGCTTCAGCTTGGGCAGCATCGACATCTGCGCCCGGCTTTCGATCTGGAACACGCCGAGCGTATCGGCCCGCGCCATCATCTGCCAGACGGGGCCATCGCCCGGCTCCTTGGGCAGCGCACCCAGCCGGGGCGCGTCCCCGTGTTGGAAATCCTCGGCGTAATGGCGGTCCAGAAGATCGAAGCTGCGGCGCAGGCAGCTCAGCATGCCAAGCGCCAGGATGTCGATCTTCAGGATGCGCAGCTCGTCGAGGTCGTCCTTGTCCCATTCGACGATGATGCGGCCCTTGTCGCCCGTATTGAGCACCGGCACCGTCTCGTCCACGCGGCCGCGGGTCAGGACGAAGCCGCCCACATGCTGCGACAGATGGCGCGGAAAGCCGGCCATCTCATGCGCGAAATGCAGCATGTTGGCCGTGGTCGTCTCGGCCTCGTCCAGGCCGGCGGCGCGCGCCTCCCAGGTGCCGAGTGCCGATTGGGACGTTCCCCAGACCGAGGCGGACAGCGCCGCGACCGAATCCTCCGACAGGCCGAACACCTTGCCCACCTCACGCGCGGCGGAGCGGGAGCGGTAGGATATCACCGTGGCGGCGATGGCCGCCTTGTCCCGCCCATAGGTATCGTAGATCCAGTCGATGATCTCGTCCCGGCGTTCATGCTCGAAATCGATGTCGATATCCGGCGGCTCGTCGCGCTCGGGCGATATGAAGCGTTCGAACAAAAGATTGCCGCGCGCCGGATCCACCGCCGTGATGCCGAGGCAGTAGCAGATGGTGGAGTTGGCGGCCGAGCCGCGGCCCTGGCACAGGATGCCACGCTCCCGCGCCGCCTTCACGATCCGCTGGACCGTCAGGAAATAGGGCTCGTACTCCAGCTGCTCGATGATCTCCATCTCGCGGTCGATCTCGTGTCCGACACTGGCCGGAACCCCCGCCGGATACAGGCGCCGGGCGCCTTCCCAGGCCAGATGGCGCAGCTCCGCGGCCGGGCTGCGGCTCAATCCCAGCGCCTCGTCCGGATATTCGTAATGCAGGGATTTCAGATCGAAGGTGAGGCCGGAAAAGAAGCGCCGGCTTTCCGCCACGGCCTGGGGATGGTCGCGGAACAGGAACGCCATGTCCCGTGTGTCGCGCAGGTGCCGCTCGGCATTCTGCGCCAGAATGAATCCCGCCTCGGCCAGCGTCACATGTTCGCGGATGGCAGCCACCACATCGGCCAGCATATGGCGTTCGCGCACATGGTAGAGCACGTCGTTTGTGGCCAGGAGCGGAACGCCGCTGCGCATGGCAAGCTCGGCCGCGCGGGCCAGGAAGCGCTGGTCCCGCCCTTCGCCCCGCGCCGATGCCGCCAGCCACACCCGTCCGGGCGCGGCATCGTGCAGCCGGCCGAGCACATCGGCGCAGTGGCGGGCAATATCGGCCCAGCCCGCATCCGCAAGCGCGGCAGGGGCGATGAGCGCCAGGCGCAGATTGCCGGAAAACTCCAGAAGATCCTGAAGGTCCAGCGCGCATGCGCCCTTCTGCGTGCGCAGATTGCCCCGGCTGATGAGCCGGCAGACATGCGCCCAGCCCTGCCTGTCCTCCGGATAGGCGAGGATCTCGGGCGTGCCGTCTTGGAAGACCAGGCGCACGCCGGGCCGAAAGGCAAAGCCGCATTCGCGTGCGGCCTGGTAGGCCCGCACCACGCCGGCCACGCTGTTGCGATCCGCCAGCCCGACGCCGCCGAGCCCCAGCGCCTTGGCGGCCACCACGAGTTCGCCGGGGTTGGAGGCGCCCTGCAGGAAGGAAAAGGTCGATTGCACGCCGATCTCGCAGAACCCCTCCGTCATGGGGTGGAATCCGGTCGCGTCGGAAGGGCGGGGTTTGCTCATGCGAAGATGCCATGCAGGAACCAGCGCGGTTCCTTGGCGCCGTAGAGCCCCTCGCGGAACATCCAGTACCGGCGCCCTTCCTCGTCCTCGATGCGGAAATAATCGCGCGGGGGCTCCGGCTCGGCGCCGGGAACGGCACGCCGCCACCATTCCGGCTCGATCCGCTCCGGCCCTTCGATCCGCAGCACCCGGTGCACGGCGCGGCGCCAGACGAAGCGCACCGGCTCTCCCTCCGGCAGGACGGCCATCGCCTCCACCGGCTCGGCCGGATGCAGGAGCCGCAAGGGGCGCATGGCCAGCGACCGTTCGGGCGCCATGTCCCGTGCCCGTGCCAGCCCAGGAACAAGCCCGGGGGCCAGCCCGGGAACAAGCCGCTGGGCCGCTTCCGGCCAGTGCGAGGCGACGGGGGCGAGCGACAGGACGCTTTCCGGGCCCAGGCGGGCCGCCAGCCGGTCCACCAGGACGGTCAGCGCCTCGCCGCTGTCTTCGCTCTGCGAAAAGCCCGTCTGGCGCTCGGCCAGGGGCGCCATCGACATGACGGCAAGCCGCAGGAGGTCATAGCCATAGCCGGCATCCCGCTCGTCGCCGATCGCCTTCAGGCGCTCGGAAAACAGGCGGCGCACCCGCTCGGGATCGCGCAGCGGACGGGATGTCGCCAACAGGATCCGCTCCACCACCCCGTCCACCCGGAACAGGGACAGTTCGAGCTGGCGCGCCCCTTGCCCCGACCGTTCCAGATCGGGCTTCAGGCGGGTGGCCAGGTGCAGGATCAGGCCTTCGATATCCTCCACGCGCCCGATCGGCTCGAAAAGCCTGCGCTCGTGGATGAGCTGGGGGACAGGACGGCGCGGGCTGATCGGCCGGGTGGCCTGGCCGGTTCCCGTATCGAGCCGGTCCAGGAAGGCGGCCCCGAAGCGCCGGCCCAGCGATGCCCGGGGCTGGGACAGGATATCGCCCACGCAGCGCAACCCCAGCCGGTCCAGTATGGCCGCCGTGTCCGGTGGAAAGCGCAGGGCCCGCACGGGCAGCGGACGCAGCGCCTCCAGTTCCGCGCCCGCCGCCAGGATGGTACCGGGCACGAAGGCGGCAAGGGCCAGGGCCGGTCCGGCCGAGGGGGCGATCGCCGCCTGCCCGGCAAGGCCTTGCGCGGTCAGCCGCGCCAGAAGGTCGGCCATCATGGCCGCTTCGCCCCCGAACAGATGCGCGCAGCCCGTAATGTCCATCAGAAGGCCGCGTGCGCCGTCCAGCGCGACCAGCGGCGTGTACCGGTCGCACCAGTCGGCCACGGCGTCCAGGAGCCGCATGTCGGCGCCCCGATCGGCCGGCTCGAAGGCAAAATGGGGAAAGCGCGCCCGTGCCTCCGCCAGGCTGGCGCCGCGCGCCAGACCGGCGCGGCGTGCCCGCTCGCACAGGGCGACGATCCGCACCAGGCCGCCGTCGCGCTCGTACAGCGCCAGCGGGGCCAGGTCGTCCTGCGTGCGGGCGGCGGCGGCAATGCCATCCTCGGCCACGGCCAGAAGCCCCGCGCGCGGCGCGCGGTGGGCACTGCCCGTGGCTTCCCGGAACAATCCCGCCGTCGGCGGCCCACGCCCTTCGCTGCGCTCAGGCCCGGCGTCTGGCAAGGGAAATTCCCGGCGCCAGGAACGGCCGGACCGTTCCCGCCGCAGCCGGTCGGTCGACAGGTGGGGAAGCGACAAGGCCAGGATGCGGCTGGCTCGCGGCAAAGCGGCGTTCGTCAATGTTCCACTCCAGGCGAAAGGGGGCAGGCTGACCGAGCGGAGATTTCTCCACCACGATCTCGAAGACCGAATGGCCGATCAGCCGGGCCAGATGCGGCAGGTCCGGCACGCGGGAGGCCGGCGCAGAGGCCAGGCGCAGCCGTTGCGGCGCCGCCGTGGTTTCCGGCTGGGCAGCCTGCCGCAGCAGCACGATGGGCAGGCGCGCGGTCCTGGCCCGCAGATGCAGGCGGCGCGTGCCTTCCATCCGCAGCCGGGCCGGATTGCCGAAGACTTCCAGGACGACCAGTGCGGCCGCGCCCGAGGCCGCCGCCTCCTCCGCCGCCCACAGGGCCTCTTCCAGCCGCATGGGCCGCACCATGGCGAAGGCGGCAGGCGGCAGGCCGAAGGCCGTCAGCCCCGGCGCATAGAACAGCCCCGCCTCGCGCAGGGTGAACCGATCGGCGATCCACAGGAGCGGCCGTGCGGGGGTGGCGCCGAACAGCACCGCCAGCCCGGCCAGGAACCCTGCCGCAGCGCCACCGCCCTGCGCCTCCGCCAGCCGGATCTCCGTCAGGCCGGCAGCCGGAAAGCCGCCGCCCAGCGCGCGATCGGCCTCGGCCACGCCGAAAGGCAGGATGTTGCCCGAGCGCGTCGCCGCGCGGCCGGCCGGCGGCAGCTCCTCCAGCCGGGCGATCTCGCCCCGCAAGAGGGACAGGCGACTGGCCTTTCCGGTCACGGACATCACGCTCTCGGCAGATGGGTCGCATCGCCGCTCCATAAGACCTCCACAGGGCCTTTTTGTTCCTGATTTGTTCCTATGGATTCCAGAGCGCCCGGATGGAGTCAAGCATGGTGGAAACGGGCGCGACATGCCGGATCGGCTCTCTCCGCCCTGTGAATCCGACGAATCCCGGCCCGGCAGCCACCTTAAAAAAAATCTGTTTCCTGCCACGCCATCACATGTCGGAGCGAGCTTGCTGCACCCCGTGCGACGCCATGGCAAAGCCCTTGCCCTTAGGCTAGAAAAGGCGCGTTCCGACGGGTGGACGGATAAGCGAGGGCCGATGGGAAAGCTGGATCACGGGGCCGGATGGGCGGGCCGCATGGCGCCGGATCTAGGTGAGATCGAACAGCTCGCGATCGAGGCCTATGCCGCCCTTCCCGCCGAGTTCCGGGCCCTGTGCGGCGATATCCGCTTCCACATCGCCGACTTTCCAGATGATTCGGTTGTCGAGGAGATGGAGCTGGAAAGCCCCTTCGACATTCTCGGCCTGTTCGAAGGACGGGCGGTGGCCGCAGCGGCAACTCCCATGACCGGCGAGATGCCCAACCGCATCCTGCTCTATCGCCGCCCCATACTGGATTACTGGGCCGAGCACGAGGAGACGCTCGACACCATCGTGGCGCATGTCCTCATCCACGAGATCGGACACCATTTCGGCCTGTCGGACGACGACATGGAAACGCTGGAACAGACGGCGGACTGAGCCGCCGCCCCGCTGCGCCCTATTGCTCGCCCAGCTTCATGCCGGGCTCGTAATCCCGCCCTTCCACGACCTTGGTCACGGGCTGGGCGCATTTCATGACACCCTCCGCCGCGTCGAAGGCGTAGGCCGGGCTGCCGGCCAGTTCCCAGCCCCTGGACAGGGCCAGCGATACTTTGTGGCAGAAGGCGGCGTCGTCGACGCCGGTCAGCAGGCGATAGAGTTTCATTGCGGTTCCTTTCGATCCTGTCCCTCGCCAAGCCCTGCCAGGAGCGCCGTGGCGGCATTGAGATGCAACCGTTCGACCATGCGTCCGCCAAGCTTTATGACGCCGCGCCCGGCATGGGCCGGATCGTCGAAGGCGGCGACGATCTCCCGCGCGTCGTCGATCTCGGCCTGGGAGGGGCCGAAATGCCGGTTCGCCCCGTCGATCTGGCCCGGATGGATCAGCGTCTTGCCGTCGAAGCCCATGTTGCGGCCGGCACTGCATTCCGCCTCGAAGCCGGCCGTGTCGCGGAAATCGTTGTAGACGCCGTCCAGCACGACGATATCGGCCGCCTTGCCCGCCAGAACGATCTGCGCGAGCCAGGGCAGGAGTTCGGGCCGCCCGGGCGACAGGCGCAGCCGTGCTTGCGCGACGATGTCGTTGGGCCCGGCCACCAGCGCGGCCAGGCGGTAGCGCAGCGGCGCCTCCACGATGCGTCCGGCGTTCAGGATGCCCTTGGGCGTTTCCAGCATGGCCCAGATACGGAGGTGCGCGGGGGCATCCGTTTCCGCCAGGGCATCGGAGAGTTCGACGAGCTGCGCCGCCGATTCGACCTTGGGCAGGAGGATCGCGTCCACCCGCGCGCCCCGGGCCATGAGCATGTCCTCGGTGCCGTCCGCAGAGGCCAGCGGGTTGATGCGCACCACGTGGAGGGCCCGGCTGCGCGGCCTTGACAGATGCGCGCGCAGGGCCTCGCGCGCTGCGGCCTTTTCACCCGGCGCGGCGCTATCCTCCAGATCGAAGATGATGGCGTCGGGCGCAAGGCCGGCGCTTTTGGCAAGCGCCCTGGCATTGGCCGCCGGCACGAACAGCGCGGAGCGGAGAAGCGTTCGGGTGGCGTTCATGGCACCTGTCCTGCCAAATGCGCCACGCCTCCGCAATGGTTTTGACCCGCCTGAGCGCTTGATATAACGAAACCCCAAAGGGCGACCGGCAAGGAGTGGAAACCATGCAGAAGTTCGACAGGCTGACCGGGGTCGCAGCCCCCCTGCCCATCGTCAACATCGACACCGACATGATCATTCCGAAGGACTACCTGAAGACGATCAAGCGGACGGGGCTCGGCGTCGGACTCTTCGCCAATCTGCGCTATCTTGAGGATGGCGCCCCGAACCCGGACTTCGTCCTGAACAAGCCGGCCTATGCCAAGGCGGAAATCCTCATCGCCGGCGATAATTTCGGTTGCGGATCCTCGCGCGAGCATGCGCCCTGGGCGCTCCTGGATTTCGGCATACGCTGCGTGATCTCCACCTCCTTTGCCGATATCTTCTACAACAACTGCTTCCAGAACGGCATCCTGCCGATCCGCGTGACGCAGGAAGAGCTGGACGCCCTTCTGGACGATGCCGCCAAGGGCGCCAATGCGCGGCTGTCGGTCGACCTCGAGACCCAGGAGATCCAGCGCCCGGACGGCGCCACGATCCATTTCGACATCGAGACATCGCGCAAGCACCGCCTGCTCAACGGCCTCGACGATATCGGCATGACCCTGGAGCGCAACCCGACCATCGCCGATTACGAAACGCGCCTGTCGGCCAGCCGGCCCTGGGCCTGACGCCCGAGCGCGGCGCGCCCCACGGACCGGGCCGTCGAACGGCGCCGGCCCGACGATCTTGCCTGGAGGACACTGACGCATGACCACCCGCACACTGCTTCTCATGCCCGGCGACGGGATCGGCCCGGAGGCCATGGCCGAAGTCGAGAAGCTCATCGCCCTGATGAACGAGACCGTCGGCGCCGGCTTCACGATCGAGCGCGGCCTTGTCGGCGGCGCGGCGCTGGATGCGCATGGCACCCCCGTCTCCGAGGGCGACATGGCGCTCGCCCTTGCCGCCGATGCGGTCCTGTTCGGGGCGGTCGGCGGCCCGAAATGGGACAAGGTCGCCTATGAGAAGCGCCCGGAAGCGGGGCTCCTGCGCCTGCGCAAGGATCTGGAGCTCTTCGCCAATCTGCGGCCGGCCATCTGCTACCCGGCCCTGGCCGACGCGTCCTCGCTCAAGCGCGAGCTCGTCGACGGGCTCGATATCCTGATCCTGCGCGAGCTGACGGGCGGCGTCTATTTCGGCGAGCCGAAGGAAATCCGGGATCTCGGCAACGGCCAGAAGCGCGGCATCGACACCCAGATCTACGACACGTTCGAGATCGAGCGGATCGCCCGTGCGGCCTTCGAGCTGGCGCGCACCCGGCGTGGCAAGGTCACTTCCATGGAAAAGCGCAACGTCATGAAGACGGGCGTCCTGTGGAACGAGGTGGTGACGGCCGTGCATGCCGACTACCCGGACGTGACGCTGGAACACATGCTGGCCGATGCCGGCGGCATGCAGCTCGTGCGCGCGCCCAAGCAGTTCGACGTGATCCTGACCGACAATCTGTTCGGCGACATGCTGTCCGACATCGCGGCCATGCTGACCGGCTCGCTCGGCATGCTGCCCTCCGCATCGCTCGGGCGGCCGGACGATACGACGGGGCGTCGGCGCGCGCTCTACGAGCCGGTCCACGGCTCGGCGCCGGACATTGCCGGGCGGGGCATCGCCAATCCGATCGCCATGATCGCCTCCTTCGCCATGTGCCTGCGCTACTCCTTCGGCCTCACCGCCGAGGCCGACGCCCTGGAGGCGACGATCGCCGAAGTGCTGGATGCCGGAATCCGCACGGCCGATATCGTGGTGCCGGGCATCGAGCCGGTCACGACCGGAACCATGGGCGATGCGATCGCCGAGCGTTTCCGGGCCCGGCTGACCGCCTGATGACCTGACCGCAGCGGCGCCTGCCGTCAGGCAGGGGCCGCGTCCAGCCCCCGCACGAAGCGCAACGAGCGGGCCAGTGCCTCCCGCAGTTCCGGAAGCGGCAGGGGCGTCGGCTCGCGCTGCGGCGCAGCCCCGACGGCACGGCGCAGGCGCAGCGGCAGCTCGATCGCCACGGGCAGCGTGGCCGGGATGTCCGGCCACAGCGCGGCATAGTCGATCGCGCCGTCGCCGATGGCCGTGTAGCGCCAATGGCCGTCGGCCGGCAGCGCATCCTTCAGATGCAGATGGGCGATGGCCGGGAGCGCCTGCCTGAGGTCGCCCTCGTCCGGCGCCAGCCGTCCTTCGCTGTAGGTCAGGACATTGCCGACATCGTAGTTGAGGCGCAGCCATGGTGAGTCGAGCGCGGCCACGAGCGCGGCGCCGTCGGCCCCCGTTCCGATGAGATCGCCCTCACCATGACCGGGATTTTCCAGAGCGAGCGTCACGCCGCTGTCGGCACAGGCGGCCAGCGCCCCGTCGAGCACGGCGCAGATCCGCACGCGCTCTGCCGCCGCACCCGTATTGGTGATGAGCACAGGCGCGCCAAGCTCTGCCGCCATGGCGATGCGCCGGCGCAGCATATCGACGGCATCGTGGGCCGCCAGGTCACAATGGGCCGACACCGCCATCACGCGCAGCCCGGCCTGGCCTATCCACCCTGCGAGCCGGCTGGACTGCGGCGGCAGGAATGCGTCTTCCGCAAAGTCGATATAGCCGCGTATGAAGGCCGGCTCCACGAAGGTGGCACCTGCGGCGGCGATCTCCCCGATCGCCGCCTGCAGGTCATATCCGTCGAACAGCGCGGTGGACACCGCGACCGGGCGCACGATCAGGCACCCTTGCCGTAGACGATGAGTTCGGATGCCTCACGCACCTTGGCCGGAGACAGCGCCTCGCGCCATTCGTCACGCACGACAACGCCCTTGGCGAAGCGCATGAGCCGCAGCGCCGCGTCCGACGGCACTTTGGGCGAATAGCCGAACCACATGGCGATCTCGACATTGAGGTGGCCGATCAGGAAATCCAGCGCCGCCTGCCGGGGAATGCCGTAGACGCGCTCGCACTCTTCCACCGCCTCCACCATCGTGTCCACGAAGGGCATGGCGACCATTTCCGACAGGCCGGGCTCCAGGATGGCGAGTTGCTCCACCGTCACCCGCCAGGCGTCGATGATGGGCGACCACATGGCCCGGCAGATCTCCTCGCCCAGCGCATAGTCTTCCTCCGGGCCCTGCATGAGCGCGCAGACGATGGACTGGCGCGCGATACCGCCGTGGTAATCCCGCCGCGCGGCCCAGTCCGTCTCGTCGTTGAAGAGCGGGGGATGGCACGGATGGCCGACGAAATAGGTCAGGTCGGGCCTGTCTTTGGGCAGGTCGCCCGCATAGGGCGCGGCTGCATCGAGGATCAGGAGCATCGTGCCCGGCGCCAGGAGCGGCGAGAGTTCCGCCGCAACGCCGCCGATGACATTGTCCGGAAGGGCCAGCACCACGACCCGCGCACCCGACACACCGGCATCACGGTCGACGGCGGTGATGCCCGCCTCGGCCAGCCGGGCGCGCCCCGGCTCGCCGATCTCGATGGCACGCACGTCATAACCGGCGTCGACGAGCTTGCGCGTGATGCGGAAGCCCATTTTCCCGCCGGAGCCCAGAATGGCTACGGAAACCGACATCGTCTCTCTCCTCCCAATGTCATGTTGATCTCTCTGTCCGGCGCTGCGCCGCAGCGTGACGCCGAGCGTCAGGCAAAACTTTCCAGCGCCCGTTTCAGGGCAGGATGGTCCTGTGCGTAGGTGGCCGCGTCGATGCCCGAACGGGCGGCCTCGAAGGCCTCGTGGATCGAGCGCACGCCGGCCTCCGCCCCGTCGGGATGCGCGATGATGCCGCCGCCGGCGCAGAAGATGATGTCGTCGCCCCCGAGTTGCCGGAAGGTCTCGCCCGCCTGCACGGCGGATTGTCCCGACGAGAAGACGGGCATCACGGTGCAGGGCTTGTCCTGGAACATGGGCGTCAGGCATTCGCGTGCCGATGCCATCACGCTCTCGTCGCTTTCGCAGAATTTGTTGCCGAGTCCGTTGACGTGCAGATGGTCCACCCCGGCCAGGCGCCAGAATTTCTGGTAGGCTCGGTAGCTTAGGCCAAGTTGCGGCGCGCGGTCGTACAGGCCCCAGCCGGCCCGGTGGCCGTGCAGGGCGACGGCGGCGTGCTTGCGGATCTCCGCCACGCCGACGAGGCCGACCGCATTCAGGACGAGCATGGCGCAGCTTCCGCCGCGCGCATGGATAAGGTCCAGCTGCCGGCGCATCGCATCCAGATCACCCGACAGATTGGCCGCATACATGGCCCGCCGGCCCGTCCGGTCGGCATGCCGGTCGATGACGTCCATCACCCGGGCATAGCGCTCGGCAAAGGGCGAATGGGGCGGGTCGCCCATCAACTCGTCATCCTTGATGAAGTCCAGCCCGGCGCCGATCATCCGGTCGGCGAGCTCGGCCGACTGTTCGGGCGTCAGCCCGACGCTCGGCTTGATGATGGTGCCGATGATCGGGCGGCCGTAGACCCCCGTCAGCGCCCGGGTGCCCTCGACGCCGAAGGCAGGGCCCCTGCCGGCCGGCGCCATGGCATCGGGAAGCTCGAGCGTTTCGAGCTTGAGGCCGGAAAAATGGTGCAGCTCGAAAAGATTGCCGAGGACCGTGGACCACAGGATCGGCAGGTTCGCCCCGACATTCTCGAAATTCCAGGACAGGCGCACGCGCGCCTGCACCGGCCTTGGCGATGCCGTGTCACGCGGGGCTCTGGCACCGGGCAGGCTCGGCTGCGCGACTTCGCCCAGAAGTTCGATGTCCTCCACCCGGGCGCCGAAGCGCGCCAGGAGCTCGGGCGTTTCGCCCGGTACGGGGCGGAACGTGCCGCTCGACTGCTCGCCCGCCATGGCGGCCGCTGCCTGCTGCACGGGATACCGTGTTTCGATCCGATAGGTCGCGACGATGCGCTCGACCATGAAGTCCTCCTCCCGACGCCATGACTCGTTCATAGCACCGGTAAGTCTTCATGTCATTATACCAGTTACGCGTCTTTTTGCGTCACGGCCGAAGGGTCGGCCTCCTGCCAGTAGAGCTGGTTCGCCCGGCCGATATGCTGGCGCATCGCCTGCGCGGCGGCTTCGGCATCACCGCTGGCGATGGCGCGGTAGATCCGGTCGTGTTCCTCGATCGTCAGGCGCTCCTTGCCCCGCTTGGAGACGAGGTCGCGCTTGAACCGCGAGAGCCATTCCAGCATGCCCCTGGTGATCGCGGCGACCATGCCGTTGCCGCTCATCTCGGCGATCAGCGCATGGAAGGACAGGTCGGCGGCGATGAACCGGGCCTGGTCGTCACGGGCATCCTGCAGCGCGCGGATCGATGCGGCGAGGGCATCGAGGTCGTGGGCGGTGGCGTTGCGCGTCGCCATAGCCACAAGCCCTGTCTCCAGCCACAGGCGGGCTTCCTTCAACTCGTCCAGTCCGCGCGGGCTGGTGGCCAGGAGCATGATCATGGCTGCGGAAATCTGGTCGATCACCACGTCGGGCGTCGGGTTGATGACCCTGGCCCGCTCGCCGTGGCTGATCTTGATCAGGCCCATCTGCTGCAGCGACAGCATGGCTTCGCGGATCGAGGGGCGGCCGACGCCCGTCATGCTCATGAGTTCGCGCTCGGAGGGAAGCTGCGAGCCGGGCGGGAACTCCGATGTCGAAATCGCCTCCACCAGCCGCTCGAGCACCTGATGAGAGAGTTTGCGCTTCTGCACAGGCTCCATGGGCATCTCCTTCTGGAGAGGGTGTAGTGCAGGCTCCGATGCGGCACAATCGCGTCGCCTCTCCCCGACCGTCGGCTACCTTTTGCTTGAGCCGCCTCATTTGATGGTATAATGAGTATGTCAGGACACCGTGGAGGAACCGTGTCTCATGGGAGGAATAAAGATGCTGAACATCCGCATGCTCGCGGCTGCGACGTCCCTTGTCGCGCTGGCCGCAGGGACGATGGGACCCGCCGCCGCGCTTGATCCGGAAAAGCCCGTGATCGCGCTGTCCAATTCCTTCTACGGCAATACGTGGCGCCGCCAGATGGTGGATGCGTTCACGGCCGAAGCGGAGAAGGCCAAGGCCGCCGGACAGATCGCCGATTTCGTGGTCCTGAACGGCGACGGCAGCGTGAACCAGCAGAACAGCCAGCTTGCCGAACTGATCCTGCGCGGCGTCGACGCCATCGCCATCAACGCGGCGTCCGAGACAGCGCTGAACGGCCTTGCCGAAAAGGCCTGCGCGGCCGGCATCAAGGTCATCGCCTTCGATTCGCTGCTGACGGCCGACTGCGCCTACAAGCTGTCCTTCGACTTCACCGGCTACAAGACCGAGCAGGCGGAAGCCACGCTCGACCTGATCGGGAACAAGGGCAACGTCATCGTGGTGCGCGGCGTGAAGGGTTCTGGACCGGACAACCTCATGTACTCGGCGCAGAAGAAGGTGCTGGACGCCCATCCCGACGTGAAGGTCGTGGCGGAAGTCTACGGCCAGGCGACGGCCTCGGTCGCGCAGTCGGCAATCGGCAACGTCCTGCCGAGCCTGCCGCATGTGGATGCCGTCCTGGGCCAGGGCGGCAGCGACGATTTCGGGATCGCACAGGCCTTCGAACAGGCCGGCGGCCCCTATGCGGAGAAGCTGCCGGTGATCGAAGGCGGCGGCTCGAGCGATTTCGTCCTCTGGTGGAACGAAAAGGCCAAGGACGGTTACCGCACGACATCCATGAACACGACGCCGGGCATCGGCGGCGCCGCCTTCTGGCTCGCCTACGAGATCGTCAAGGGCGCCGAAGCGCCCAAGGATATGACCATGCCCGTGGCGACCGTGGAAGCCGCCAATCTGGAGCAGATGGCGGCCGGCTTGAAGCCCGGCATGATCATCAGCCCGAGCTATGACGACGCCTGGGTCAAGGAGAACCTCCTCACCGCAAAATAACCGGCCCGACCGAACGCGCGCCGGTGGCTCTTGCCACCGGCGCATCCACTCGCAACACCATTCCGGGCTTGGCATGACAGCACTCCGCAACACGCAGCGCGAGACGGTTGGCGCTCCGGCCGGCGCCGAGGCAGGGATTGCCCCCTTCCTGGCGCTGCACGGCGTCGGGAAGACCTATGGCAGCACGCGCGCCAACAGCGACATCGACCTTATGGTCGTCCCCGGCGAGGTGATCGGCCTGGTCGGCGCCAATGGCGCCGGAAAAAGCACCTTGATGCGCATCCTGTGCGGCGTGACGCGGCCCGATGCCGGCCGGATGGAACTGAACGGTGTGGCCCTCGACCCTGCCGCCTTCACGCCGACACAGGCGCGCCGCCATGGTATCCGCATCGTCTGGCAGGAACTGTCGCTTTCGCCCAATCTCAGCGTGGCGGAGAATTTCTACGTCGAGCAGCCCCAGTTCGCGGGGCTGTCGCCGCTGTGGCTACGATCCTACGACCGGCTCGCCGCGCAGACCATCGAACGCATCTTCCCGGGCGCGCGCATCGGCACCGGGCGCCGGGTGGACGGCCTGTCCATCGCCGAGCGCCAGATGGTCGAGATCGCGCGGGCGGCATCCGACCCCGATTTGCGCCTGCTCATCCTGGACGAGCCGACATCCTCGCTCGGTGCGGAGCGGAGCGGGCAACTCCGCAGCTTCATCAAGGACCTCACCGCCGGCGGCAAGACGGTCATCTTCATCAGCCACAAGCTCGGTGAGGTTCTCGACGTCGCGGACCGTGTCGTGGCCATGCGCAACGGCAGGCTCGCCTGGGTGCGGCAGGCGCGGGACACCTCGATCGCCGATCTCGTGGAAGCCATGGGCGGCGCCGGGGCCGGCGAGCGCCGGACGGCCGGCAGCGCGGTGGCCGCGCATGCGCCTGTCCGCGTAACGCTGTCGGGCCCGCATCACGAGCATTCCGGCGCGCCGATCGAACTGCGCGCCGGAGAGATCATCGGCCTGGCGGGCCTGGAAGGCAGCGGCCAGAAGGCGTTGCTGGAGGCCCTCTTCAGCGGGCGCGGCGGCGCGGGCGTGGCCCGCTCGGGCGATGTGCGCTACGTCTCCGGCGATCGGGGCCGCGAGGGCGTCTTTCCGCTCTGGAGCGTCCTCGACAATATCGCCATCGGTCGGATCGCACGACGTTTCGGCCTGTCGCCGGTCGATGACGGGGCCGAGCGCGCCGTCGCACGGCAGCGGGCCGGGCTCCTGGCGCTCGACGACAAGCGCCTCGATTCCAACATTCTGGACCTGTCCGGCGGCAACCAGCAGAAGGCGCTGGTGGCCCGTGCGCTCGACGAGGATGCCGACATCATCCTCCTGGACGATCCGACGCGCGGCGTCGACATCGCCGCCAAGCGGGATTTCTACCGACTCGTCCGACAGATCGCACAGGATAGGCGGCTGGTCGTCTGGCACTCGACAGAAGACCTCGAATTCCTGGAATGCGACCGTGTCCTCGTCTTCTCCCGGGGCGATATCGTCGCCGAGCTGGAGGGGGAGGAGATTTCGGAAGAACGCGTCGTGGAGGCCTCCTTCCTGCAGCCGCGCACCGTCCGCCCGGCAACCGCACAGGCGGGCCGCGGGATCGGCGCCACACTCCTGAAGGCCCTGCCCTTCGTCAGCCTGGCGCTTGTCTTCGCCGTCATGTCCTCGCTCAACCCCATGGTGGCCACGAGTTTCGGACTGGAGCTCCTCCTGGCGCCCGCCGTCACGCTGGTCTTCGTGGCACTGGCGCAGATGTTCGTCGTCGGCGGCAGCGAGATCGATCTCGGCGTCGGGGCCTTTACCGGTTTCGTCAACGTGGTCAGCGCGACCTTGCTCGTCGCCACGCCGCTTCTGGGCGTCGGGGCGCTGATCGGCGGGCTCGCGCTCTATGCGATCATGGGTCTCATCATCCATGCCCGGTCGATCCCGGCCATCGTCGTCACGCTCGGCGCCTCCTTCATCTGGATGGGGCTTGGCCAGACCATCCAGCCCTCGCCCGGCGGGGAAAGCCCGGCCTGGCTCTCGGCCCTCTTCACCTGGTCCATTGCCGGGCTGCCGACGCCCCTCGTTCTGATCCTTCTGGCCGGCGCGGCAGCCTATCTGATCGACCGGTCGCCCACCGGAACCGTCCTGCGGGCTTTCGGCTCGAGCGGGCGGGCGCTGGAGCGCGCGGGCTGGTCGCCCGTCCGCTTCGCGGTGCTGCGCTATGTGGTCGCCTGCCTCTTCGCCACGATGGCCGGCCTCTACGTGACCGGCACCAACAATGCGAGCGACATCAATGCCGGCAATGCCTTCACGCTCCTGTCCATCGCATCGGTGGTGATCGGCGGCTGCCAGCTCCTGGGCGGCGTCATCGCGCCGCTCGGCGTGGTCGCCGGGGCGGTGACGCTGTCGCTCATCGGTGCGCTTCTCGCCTCGCTCGGCGTCAGCACCGATTACAACGCAGCGGTTCAGGGTGGACTTCTGATCGTCATACTGGGCCTGCAGGCCCTGGCCTTGAGGAAGCGGCGTCATGGCTGAAGCGACCTTGCGTTTCCTGCGGATGCGGCGGTGGGTGTGGCCGCTGATCGGGATCCTGCTCCTGTGGGTGGCCCTGACGGTGCTGACGGCCCGCTTCTCGCTCTACAGCCTGTCGGGCGTCGCCATCTCGGCCTCCTTCCTGCTCCTGCCGGCGCTCGGCCAGATGCTCGTCGTCACGACGGGGCGCGGCAATATCGACCTGTCCATTCCCGGCCTCGTCACGCTCGGCGCCTATGTCAGCGTGATGACCTCCACGGGCACGGCCGCCGGCTTCTGCGTCACCCTCGCTCTGATCGTGGGCGGCGGGCTCGCCATCGGGGCGCTCAATGCGGTGCTGGTGCTCATTCTGCGCATCCCGGCCATGATCGCCACGCTGGCGACCGGCTATATCCTGGCAACGGCGACGCTGATCGTGAATGCGCGGATCGGCATGTTCCAGCGGCCCGATGCGCTGGCCTTCCTGTCGGTCGGGCGGATCGGCGACATGCCGGTCATCCTGATCGTCGCCATACTGGCCTGCGGGCTCGCCGCCATCCTTCTTATGCGCAGCGCCTATGGCCGCAAGCTCTTCGCCGTCGGCCAATCGCAGGATGCGGCGCGGCTGGCGGGGGTCAAGGTCGGCCGCGTCATCGCATCGACTTTCATCGTCTCGGCCGTTCTGTCGGCGCTGACCGGCATGCTCCTGTCCGGCTATGCCGGTGGCGCCTTCCTGGAAATGGGGGCGCCCTATCTCCTGCAGAGTGTCGGCGCCGTCGTGTTGGGCGGAACGCTGATCTCCGGCGGCAGCGCGACCGCGCTCGGAACCCTCCTCGGCGGCATGCTGCTCGTCATGATCGTGACGACGATGCAGATCGCCGGGCTGCCGCCCGGCGCACAGGATATTCTGCAGGGCGTCGTGATCATCCTGGTCCTGGCAGCCGCCGGCGCGCGCCTCAGCGATCGCTGAAGACGCCGCGCCGGCGCCGATCACCAAGCTGTCAGAACCTGTCACGGCCCCGTCACAGGACTGCAACGCTGCATTCTCGATGACGCCCTAGAAGCGCTCCGGTACCAAACCGCAACCGGAGATTTCTATGACAGTCCGACTTTCGGCCGCCCTTGCCCTCACCCTCGGCCTGGCGACATCGGCCCTGGCGGAGGGCATGACCAATCCCTTCGCCTATCCGCAGCCGGAGGAAGGGGGCGAGTTCAACGCCGTCATCGAAATCCCGGCCGGCTCCTTCACCAAATACGAGATCGACGCGCAGACAGGCCACGTGATCGTGGATCGCTACCAGGTGATGCCGGTCGTCTACCCGGCCAATTACGGATCGATCCCCTCGTCCCTCGCCGGCGATGGCGATCCGCTGGACGCCATCGTCTACACGCGCGAGCCGATCGTACCGGGTGCGATGATCCGGGCCCGGGCCATCGGCGTCCTGAAGATGATCGACGGCGGCGAACAGGACGACAAGATCGTGGCCGTCCCGACGTCGGACATCGATCCGCAATATGACGCCATCCGGGAACTGTCCGACATGCCCAAGGCCGAGATCGACCGGCTGGAAGCCTTCTTCCGCGTCTACAAGCAGCTTCCGGAAGGCCGCAAACTGGTCGAGCTCAATGGCTACGAGGATGCGGCGACCGCCGTGCGCCTGGTCGACGACGCCATCCGCTCCTACCGCGACGACACCGCCGCCGCCGACACCGATCCGCAGCGTCAGGCTGCCGAGTAGAAACACGCCTGCCGCCGGATCGTCCTGCAACACTGACGTGCAAAATCGGCCTGCGGCATTGCGCAACTGCGAGAGAGATTGAAGCCGTCCCGCATCAGAGTATGATGCGACCGTTTCTCATCGAGGTATGGATCGGCAATGCCGGACACTTCACTGCAAGCCCCAAGGGCGCAGGCGACCGGCAAAGCCGCCCGCGCCGCCGGTCCTTCGCACGTCGACACCTCGGTTCCCGCGCACACATGACCCAGTCCGTCTCCGCCGGGCCGAAGCGCCGCGACCAGGGGGCGCTTCGCAAGAAGAGCCTTTTCGCAACGACATTGGGGAGTATCGGCGTCGTCTATGGCGATATCGGGACAAGCCCCCTCTATGCGATGAAAGAATCGCTGCTGCATGTGGGCCACGCCCCGTCGGCAGACGAGATCGTCGGCATCGTCTCGCTGCTCGTCTGGTCGCTCATCTTCGTCGTGACCGTGAAATATGTCGTCCTGATCCTGCGTGCGGACAATGGCGGCGAGGGCGGCGCCCTGTCCCTCATGGCGCTCGCGCAGAAGGCGCTGGCGCGGCCGAGCCGGCTTGTCATGCTGTTCGGCATGGTGGGGGCTGCGCTCTTCTACGGCGATGCCATCCTGACGCCAGCGGTTTCCGTCCTGTCCGCCGTCGAGGGACTGAAGGTCACCGCGCCGGCGCTCGATCCCTTCATCGTGCCCATATCGATCGCCATCATCATCGGCCTCTATGTGGTGCAGAGTTCCGGCACCGGGCGGGTGGCGGTGTTCTTCGGGCCGATCATGACGCTCTGGTTCATCAGCCTTGCGGCGATCGGCCTTCTGCATATCGGCGATGCGCCGCAGATCCTCCACGCGCTCAATCCCACCAATGCGCTCTGGTTCATGACGAGCCACGGGCTGATCGGCTTCACCGTCCTCGGTTCGGTCTTCCTGTCGGTCACCGGGGCCGAGGCGCTCTATGCCGATATGGGCCATTTCGGCAAGCGGCCGATCCGCATGGCCTGGCTCAGCCTCGTGGGGCCGGCGCTCCTCATCAACTATCTCGGCCAGGGCGCCTTCGCACTCAGCGATCCGGCGGCCCTGCCCAACCTCTTCTTCCTGTCCGCCCCAGAAGCGGCGCGGCTGCCGCTCGTCATCCTGGCGACGCTTGCCACGATCATCGCGGGGCAGGCCGTCATCACCGGGGCCTTCTCGCTTTCGCAACAGGCCATCCAGCTCGGCCTGCTGCCACGCCTGCAGATCGAGCACACGTCGGAGACCGAGCACGGGCAGATCTACGTTCCGGCGGTGAACTGGCTGATGCTGGCCGGCGTCGTGGCGCTCATCGTCGTCTTCCAGGATTCCTCGTCCCTGGCCGCGGCCTACGGCATCGCCGTGACCGGAACGATGATCGTGACGAGCCTCTTGGCGATCGTCGTTCTGGCCTATGGCTGGAAATGGGGCCTCGGCCTTGCCGTCGTGACCATGACGCCCTTCCTCCTGATCGATTCGGCCTTCCTGGCGGCCAATCTCCTCAAGCTCGCCGATGGCGGCTACCTGCCGCTGGTCATCGGCGGCATCATCATCGTGCTGATGCTGACCTGGGTCCGCGGCACGACGGTGCTGACGCAAAAGGCGCGGCGCGACAGCCTGCCGATGGAGAGCTTCATCCGCTCGATGGCGGGTTCGACCTCCGTCACGCGGGTTCCGGGCACGGCCATGTACCTGACCGGCACGCCGGACATCGTGCCCACCGCGCTCCTGCACAATCTCAAGCACAACCGCGTGCTGCACGAAAAGAACGCCATCGTCACCGTGCGCACGGCCAACGTGCCCTATGTGGCCGAGGAAGACAGGATGCTCTACGAGTCCCTGTCGCCCTCCTTCGAGCGCATCACGCTCAATTACGGCTTCCTGGAGGAGCCGAACCTCGTCCAGGCCATGCGGCAGCTTCGCAGCCTGGGCATGAAGTTCGATGTCATGTCCACGACCTTCTTCGTCGGCCGCCGATCGATCAAGCTTGCGCAGCGCAGCGAGATGCCCCGGTGGCAGGGCAAGCTGTTCAAGAAGATGTCGCGCTACTCCTATGATGCGATCGATTACTTCCGCATCCCCGTGAACCGGGTGGTGGAGCTCGGAACCTACGTCACGCTGTGATGTGGTCGGTCGGGGCGTCCTGCCAGACGCGCCAGAAGTGGTGAACCGGCCCACGGCCCTTCCCGATGCCCATTCCCTCGGCGGCCGCCAGTGCGGCATGCAGGTAGGCCTTGGCCCCGGCCACCGCATCCTCCAGCGCCAGCCCGCGCGCAAGGCCCGCGGCAATGGCCGCCGACAGGGTACAGCCCGTGCCGTGATCCTGCCGCGTCACGAGCCGTGGTGCGGAAAAGACCTGCGGCGCAGCGCCGCGCCGGAACAGGACGTCACGGCAGGTCGGGCCCCGGCCATGACCGTCCTTGATAAGGACGGCGCCTGCCCCGGCGTCCAGCATCACCTGTGCCTGCGCCGCCAGGGACGCATCGTCGCCCGCTATCGGCCTGCCACTGAGAAGCGCGGCCTCGGGCAGGTTCGGGGTGACGATCTGCGCCAGGGGCAGGAGCCGGCGCATCAGCGACGCGACCGCCCCGTCCTCCAGGAGCCGATCGCCGGAGGTGGCGATCATCACGGGGTCCAGCACGACCCTGCGCCGATGGGCCAGGAGACGGTCGGCGACCGCATCGATGACGGGCGCGGACGACACCATGCCGATCTTGATGGCGTCGATCGCGATGTCGGACAGGACGGCATCGATCTGCGCGGCGACGATGGAAGGTGACAGCGTCTCCACCGCGGTCACACCGCAGGTGTTCTGCGCGGTCACGGCCGTCAGCGCGCTGGCGCCATAGACGCCCAGCGCAGAGAAGGTCTTCAGATCCGCCTGGATGCCGGCGCCGCCGCCGGAGTCCGAACCGGCGATGGTCAGGGCGGTGAAGGTCATGGGCAGCTCCCTCGATGGTCCGGCCGGGACAGGAGGGGCACAGGGGCGAGCACGCCGCATGCGCGGTGCGCGGTCCGTTCCTACGCCGGCATGACCCGGATCAGGTTCAAGGGTTCGGCACGGCGGCCATCTCAGCCGCGCATGTCGCGCGGCACCCCTCGGATGGAGCGCACAATGGGGGCCGGTGGCCCCGCCTGTCAATCCAGATGGCGGGCCACCGCCTCCAGGAAGTCGGTCTCGTCGATCGGCCAGGACCCTTCCGGTTTCGACTGCGATCCCAGAAGCACGATCACCACCCGCCGACGCGGGTTGACATAGATATACTGGCCGAAGGCGCCGATTGCCGCGAAGGCGCCATCGGCATCGAAATCGCTGCCCTCCGACAGCGGCCACCACATGTAGCCGAAGGCGACGCTGCGGCCGCCGACCTCCTGCACCGAACCCGCCTGACGGACCCAGCCTTCCGGCAGGATGCGGCGGCCGTCGATGACGCCGTCCTCCAGGATGAACTGGCCGAAGCGGGCATAATCCCGCAGCCGGGCGGCAAGACCGATCCCGCCCATTTCCAGCCCGCCGGGGGACTCGAGCCACCAGGCGGCATCCGCTTCCATGCCGGCCGGGGACCAGATCGTATCGGACAGGTAGGCGGCAAGGTCGCGGCCGGTGGCGGCGGCGACCAGCGCGCCCAGCATCTGCGTTTCGCCGCTGGAATAGACCCAGACCGTGCCGGGTTCGGCCGCACGCGGCCGGCTCGCCACATAGCGCAGGATGGAGCCCGGCTCCTGGCCGGCCTGAAGGGCCATCATGGCGCGGCGGTCCGAGGCCGGATCGGACAGGCGCTCGTTCCATTTGACGCCGGACGACATCATCAGGAGCTGGCGCACGGTGACCCCGTCATAGGACGTTCCGGCAAGCTCCGGCAGATAGCGGGTGAGCGGATCGTCGATCCGCGCGATCAGGCCCTCTTCGATGGCCGCGCCCACCAGCGTCGAGGTGATGGCGGCGGCCATGGACATGGATGGCCAGCGGGTCTCCGGCCGGGTCCCGAGTTCGTAATCCTCGAAGACGCGTTCCCCGTCTTTCAGGACCATGATGCCGGCCACCCGGTTCATCGACAGATAGTCGAAGAGATCGTAGCTCCGCCCTTCGGAGGCGATACTCAGCCCGTCGAGGCTGCGGGCAGAATCCGGCACGGGGCGCGCCCTGCCATGCGCCGGGACCAGCCGGGTGGGAAAGAGCGTCTCGGATCGGCTGAAGGACTGAACCTGCGCATCGGGCAGGAGCTTGCCGTCGAAGATCTGCGTCAGGCCCGGCCCCTCCTGGCTGAGTGCAACCGCAGATGGCAGGGCTGTGGCTGCCAGCGCAAGGCAGAACCACGCCGTGCGCCGCGACCGCGCCCATCGTATCCGGCAGTCCATCCGATCGCTCCGCCATGCCCTGTTGATTGCAACCGGGCACTTGCCACCCGATCTCCTGACACTTTGCAAGCGTAACCTACCGGCGCGCCAGATTGTCGCAACAGGTGATTTTCGCCTGTCCTGCCGTTTTCTGGCCCCATCGACGCCATAGCCGTGCGGCTGGGGACAATTGCTATCACGGTTGTAATGAACACATCGGACATCGCTGGCCGCAAGGCCATCATGGCGCTTGCGCTGCTCGGCCTCTCGGCACTCGGGGCCTGTCAGTCCACCGACATGGCGGCGTTGACGCCGGAACCCAAGGTAGATCCAAAGGATCGCGATTGCCTTGCGAGGGCCATGTATTTCGAATCGAACCGATCCAGCGATGAGGGGATGCTGGCGGTGGGAACGGTGGTCATGAACCGTGTCCATTCGGGGACCTATCCCGATACGGTGTGCGGTGTCGTCGCCCAGAAGAACCAGTTCGCACCCGGCGTGATGACGCGGCCCATGACGGCCGGCAAGGACCGCGCCGAGCGCGTGGCCGAGGCCGTCCTGAAGGGCGAGCGCCACTCCCTGGTGGGGGACGCGAAGTTCTTCCATACGGCGGGGATGAGCTTCGGCTATCCCAATATGAATTATGTGGCCGTCGCCGGTGGCAACGCCTTCTATCAGCGCCTGTCGCGGCAGTTGCGTGAGGGGCGTCGCATGACGAGCCAGTCCGAGGCGCGCACGGCGCAGGCCGCGCATATCGCTGCCGGCAAGCCACTGGCGATGAATGTCCGCGCCGTCGAGGCGACACAGGCGCAGGGCGCGCATTCGGGCATCCTGCAGGCGCTCCAGCGCGACGCAGCCCGCTAGGCGGATGCCGCGGCCGGCGGGTGGCCGGCCGCAGGCGATGCGATCCTAGAGATCGCGCAGTTCACTCGGCAGGAGCTCGGCGGGGAAGTCCTGATAGGCGACCGGGCGCAGGAAGCGGTCAATCGCCATGCCGCCGACGGAGGTGGACCGTCCGTCCGAGGTGGAAGGGAACGGGCCGCCATGCACCATGGCCTTGGACACTTCCACGCCGGTGCCGAAACCGTTGACGAGCAGGCGCCCGGCCCGCCGCTCCAGGAGCGGCAGCAGCGCGCGCACACGCTCCGCATCTCCCGAGCCGATATGCAGGGCGATGGTCAACTGGCCTTCGATCTCGTCCAGGATGGCGGTCAGCTCGGCTTCGTCGCGGCAGCGCACGACGAGCGCGGCAGCGCCGAAGACTTCGTCATGCAAGGTCTTGTCGGCACGGAAATCCGCTCCGGATACGGCGAAGAGCGCGGGCTGGCCCTGGCAGCGCTGCCCGGCCTTGCCCCGGCCGAGTTCCTGGACGCTGGCGTTGCCCGCCAGCGCGGCGACACCCTCCTCGTAGGATTTGTGGATGCCAGGCGTCAGCATGGTCTGCGCGTCGATCTGCGCGAGCGCCGTGGCCGCCGCCGCCTCGAACCGCTCGAGCTCCGGCCCGGCGACCGCCAGGATCAGGCCGGGATTGGTGCAGAACTGGCCCGAGCCGAGCGTCACCGACTGGGCGAAGGCCGCAGCGATGGCATCCGACCGTTCAGCAAGCGCGCCCGGCAGGAGCAGCACCGGGTTGATCGAGCTCATTTCCGCATAGACGGGGATCGGCACGGGCCGTTCCTGCGCGATCTTCATGAAGGCGGTGCCCCCCGAGCGCGATCCGGTGAAGCCGACCGCCTTGATGCGGGGATCGGCAACGAGGCCCTGGCCGATCTTGCGGCTCGTATCGAACAGGAGCGCGAAGGTGCCGACCGGCATGCCGCAATCGGCAACGGCCTTCTGAACTGCCCGGCCGACCAGTTCCGACGTGCCGAGATGCGCCGAATGCGCCTTGGCGATGACCGGGCAGCCGGCTGCCAGGGCCGAGGCCGTGTCGCCGCCGGCAACCGAAAATGCGAGCGGGAAGTTGGAGGCGGCAAAGACGGCGACCGGGCCAAGCCCGATCATCCGCGCGCGCAAATCGGGCCGACGCGCCGGCTTGCGGTCCTCGTCGGCGGCGTCCTTGACCGTGCGCAGGAAATCCCCCTTGCGCACGATATCGGCAAAGAAGCGCAGCTGACCGACCGTGCGGCCGCGCTCCCCTTCCACGCGCCCGCGCAGGAGCCCGCTTTCGGCCACGCAACGCTCGATCAGCTCGTCACCCAGTGCCACGATATTGTCGGCGATCGCCTCCAGGAACGCGGCGCGCTCGGCGAGCGGCCGATTGCGGTAATCGTCAAAGGCTTGCGCGGCAAGGTCACAGGCCCGGTCGAGGTCGGCCTCTGTCGCGCCACCGAAGGCGGGCTCCATCGCCTGGCCGGTGTTGGCGTCGCTGGCGCGGATCTGCGCATTGGCGCCGCGCACGGACTGGCCGCCAATGAGGTTTTCGCCGGTGATCGGCATACGGTCTCTCCCATTCTCGTTCGATGGCCTGCCGCGCCGTCAGCGGATGAAAATGCGCATTGCAGGCAAAGCTCGGTCTTCCGCGCCTTACCTTTCGCATGCGGCCGCCCGCGTCAAGGCGCGGAGCCCTATGCCGGCCACGGATTCATGCCGCTGCGCACGCAGGCAGGCCGGTCCGGCTAGAAGCGGTGGCCGATCCGCAGGCTGATCGTCTCGTCCCGGCCCTGATTGCCGAGGACGTTGCGATACTCCACCCCTGCCGTCCAGTCGTCGCCGAACTCGGCGCGCACGCCCGGTGCGATGGTCAATGCGTCACGGCCGATCGACGCGGCCGCAAAATCCGGTAGGTCCAGCCCCCCGCCGCCGAGCGGGGTCGTCGTGCCGGCGCCCGATACTTCATGCGTGTATTCGGCGCGCGCTCCGGGTTTGATGACGGCCCGGTCCAACCGGATCGTATATTCGCCGCGGATCGCCAGAACCGCCAGGACGCTGTCCACGGTCTGGTCGCCGATCAGAATGTCGGTCCCGCCGATGCGCTCGCTCACACCGTCCAGCGCCGTCCGCGACACTTCGAACCGGCCATAGGGCGACAGGAGGACATTCTCGTCCCGATGCTCGTAGCCTGCCGATACCGAACCGAAACCCTGCAGCCCGGAGCGCTCGTAATAATGGATGCCGGCCGTATCGGGTCGGTAGCGGGCATT
Organism: Aureimonas frigidaquae; assembly: GCF_001463905.1. GTDB lineage: Bacteria > Pseudomonadota > Alphaproteobacteria > Rhizobiales > Rhizobiaceae > Aureimonas > Aureimonas frigidaquae. Next base: position 115,122 of record NZ_BBWR01000003.1, on the reverse strand, counting down.
GGCATAGTCCAGGCGGGACGTGCCGACCGCGGCATCGAGGAAGGTATGGGGCGTCGGGTTCAGGCTGCCGTAGAGTGCGGCGCCGAGCCCCTGCCCTCGTGCCCGCGTCTCGTAGGCGCCCGCTTCGCCGATCGCCCGGTCGAAGCTGAGCCCCAGCCCAAGCCGTGCCGAAGGGGAAAGTTCCGTATCGAAGCCGGAGGCTATGCCCGCGCTCGTCCGATCGATATCCAGCATGCCGTTGCCGCGGCGGCCGAACTCCACCGAGCCGGCCGACCAGAGGGCCGTACCATCGTCGGAAAAACGGCGCCGCGCCTCGATGGCGCGGCCCGCGTCCGAAGGCGTGGAGCCAGCCAGCGCCGGCAGCCGGCCGGGGGCCTTCGCCTCGAGCGCACGCCAGTCACGGGACAGCCGGTCTTCCTCGTCCAGGCCGGAGGCCGCCTTGAGCTCGATGGCATAACCGCTCGTCTGCCGGTCCGACGCATCGCGCAGGAGCTCCATCCGCTCATGCAGGCGGCGCGCCTGCGCCCGCGCGAAGCGTCGGCCGACATCGACCTGAATGCCGATCAGGCTGCCGATCTCGGTACGGTCGCTCGTGGTCTGCGCATGCGCGCAATCGCGCGCCGTGCACAGCATGGCAGCGGTGGCCAGGAGCATGAGGGCGGTGGTCGTCGGGCGCGCGCGCGGCAACGCCTTTCGACGCGTGATGAACGTGTCCAGGGCTTGCAACTCGGTGGTTAGCGATCTGTCCGAGGAGTCTGACCCCGTCCATGCTGCACTGCAAATCACAATGGGCGGACGGGGTCGTTTATTGCACCGCAAGATGCAAGCCGTTGCGTAAAATCAACAATTCCGGCCACGCTTGCGCCATCTTGGTTAAGGCGCGTTAAGACCTGCGGCCGGAACCGACCGCTCAGAGCGCCGGCAGGAGGCTGCGCCGGTCGAACTGGTACATCCAGGTTTCCGTTAGCGGCCGGCCTTCCAGATCCATGAACAGGCGGATTTCGGCCATGGTCTCGGGGTCGATCTTCAGGTCGAACACCGCGCGCCAGACATTGCCGTTGGGCACCGGCTCGGCGAAGGGGCGGATGATCTCGCCCGCCGAGGTCGTGACATTCACCTTGGGGAAGACACCCCAGGGAATCTGCTGCATCACCGCCGGCCGGTCGAATTCGACCGCGAACTTGAACACGTCCTGCGGCCGGGGCTTGCCCGGCTCTCCGCCGCGGCCGACGCGGGTGGCCTTGGCCTGGGCGACGTTCTCGGCCGGGAAGGGCTCGTTGTCCTGCCATGCCAGGCGGTAGTGGAGGCGGAACTCGGAGCCCTTGGTTGCCGGCGCATCGGGCACCCAGAAGGCGCCGATATTGTCGTGGATCTCGTCATCCGTGGGGATTTCGAGCAGTTCCACCCGCCCGGCGCCGAGCGGTTCGATCGGCTGGACCCAAAGGCTCGGGCGGCGGTCATACATGACGCCGTCCTGGTAATGATCGAAGTTGCGATCGCGCTGAAGCAGCCCGAAGCCGCGGGGATTGTCGTCCGAGAAGCTCGATACGGTGGTGAAGGGCGGGTTGTTGAGCGGGCGCCAGATGCGCTCGCCCGATCCGGTCCACAGGGCCAGGCCGTCGGAATCGTGCACTTCCGGACGCCAGTCGTTCAGCCGTTCGCGCCCATACTCGCCGTACCAGAACATCGAAGTCAGCGGCATCAGGCCGAGGCGCTGGATATCCTCGCGCAGGAAGAGGTTGGCTTCCACCTCCATCTGCACGCCCTTGGTGCGGTCGAGCCCGCGCATCAGGTAGAAGCGGAAGGCGCCGGTGATGCTCGGCCCGTTCAACAGGGCACAGACGACGACCGGCTGCTCCGGGTTCTCGGCCTCGTCGATGTAGAATTCGGTAAAGTCGGGGAACTCTTCCGGAACGTCCGGGACGGCGGCGTTGATCACCACGCCGCGGGCCGACAGGCCGTACTGGCCGGACGCGCCGATGGCGCGGAAATAGGAAGCGCCCAGGAAGGCGACCCAATCCTGCGTGCGCCAGTCCTGCGCACCGTTCCATTCCTGGAGGCGGAAGCCGGCAAAACCCGAATCGGACGGCAGCCGCCGGGCCGGCGAATCGTCCGGCATGTCGAACAGATCGGGCGAATATTCGAACTCGCGCGCCTGGCCGTTGACCACGACATGCATGGCCACCGACTTGCCGAAAAACTGGCCGAGATGGAAGAAGGTCGCCGGATAGGCTCCGCCGGCGCCGGCAAAAGGCGAATCCTGCGTGCGGAACTTGATCTTGCCGTGCTGCTCGTAATCGATCTGCTGCACGATCTCAGGGTCGGGCCGGTAAGGCGCCACATAGGGCGCGGCGGCCGAATCGCGGGCCCGCTGCACCAGCCAGTCATAGGAGAAGTCGAAGGGCTCTCCCATCACGGCGGCGGCACGCGCCGGGCGAAGAGCCGATGGCGCGCCCAGAAGCGCGGCCGTGGCGGCGGTCGTATAGAGAAAGTGCCGTCGGTTGATCTGTCCCATCGGTGTCCAAGCGTCCTTCGGATCGAAGCGGTGAAGCGCGAACTGTCCTGCCGGCCCGCACCGGCGGCGGTCAGGAAGCCGCAAATCAGGGCACGATGATGGCTGACCCCACTCGAAATTCAAGCACGTGGCCCTATTTCGAGCACTACCACAGGTTTAAAGTCCGGCGGCTTTCAACGGGAATCTCTGGGTCGTGCCATGAACAGGCTGCAGTTCATCGATGGGCTGAGGGGCTATTTCCTCGTGTTCATGATGATCAACCACCTGAACTTCACCGGTGGCTACTGGCTGGTGAAGCTCAATCACAACCAGCTCGCCTTTGTGGAGGACGCGCAGGGGTTCATCTTTTTGTCGGGCCTCCTGGTCGGGCTCGTCTATGCACGCAAGATGATCAAGAGCGGCTTCATGGCCGGCGCGTCCGCCGTCTGGCGCCGCGCACGGCAGCTCTACGTCTATGTCCTCGTCGCGCTCGCCATCCTGCTCGTGGCCGCCGCGCTCCTGCCCGATGCCGCGCAGCTCTGGTCACCCTGGATGGGGGATCTGTCCATCACCGACCCGGTGCGCGTGATCTCGGCCATGCTGATGGTCTACCAGCCCACCTATATGGACATCCTGCCGCAATACATCCTGTACATGCTGGTCGCGCCCTTCGCGCTCTGGCTGTGCCTGAACGGGCGGTGGGGGGTCGTGGCGCTCGTGTCGTTCCTCTTGTGGTTCACGGTGCAGCTCGGCCTGCAGACCGTCCTGACCACGCCCATCGACCGCGCGCTCGTTGGCGAGGGGCAATTCGGCATCCGCGCGCATTTCAACATCCTGGCCTGGCAGACGGTGTTCTTTTCCGGCGTGGTCCTCGGCACCCTGACGGCGCAGAAGAAAATCGACTGGACGCGGGTCTTCTCGCCGGAGCGCAGCATCATTCCCGTTGCGGCACTGGCGGTCTGCCTGTTCTTCCTGCCCCTGCGGGTGGCGACGGGCTATGGCCTGATGTCCGAGGACCTGCTGCAGCGCTTCATGCCCTTCGAGGTCCGGGCGACCTTCGGTCCGGTCTATCTTTTGAACTTCGTGGCGGCTGCGGCGGGCGTTGCCTGGCTGGCCATTGCCGGGCCCCGGCACCGCTTCGCCTTCGTCCGCGCCATCGCCAATGCGCTGCATTGGGTGATGACGCTGCAGTTCCTGCAACTGATCGGGCGTCACTCGCTGCAGGTCTATGCCTGGCACATCATCATCGTCTACGGGCTGATCTATGTCGACCTGAAGACACCGGTCTTCTCCGAGTTGACCAAGACGCTCATCGCCTTCCTCGGCATATCGCTGCTGGCCATCCCGGCCCTGTGGCGCGAGCGTGACAAGACGGGCGGCGAAGGCGGGACCCCGGCGGCCTCGCCGCGCGTGCCGCGCTAGCGGTCTACCGGCCGGCCCTGTCCGGTCGAGGGCGCGGCGACAAGGTCGGCGAGCCGGCGCCCGAGCCCCGCGCCCGGGTCGGCGAGGGCGAGCACCACGCGCAGGTGGTCGAGGCCGTCTTCCACGCGTTCCTCGCTTGCAAGGCCAAGCGTGCCGAGCAGGGTGTGCATCTCCTGGCACTGCCGGTGGAACGGTTCCGTCTCCCGCGTGCCGCGGGTCAGGATGCGGATCGGCACCGGCCGATGCCGCGCCCGCAGGGGCGACCAGGCCTGTGCTTCTGCCACCGTCATGCGGGTTTCGTCCTTCAGGAAGCTCGTCGGGATCTCGGACAGGTCGTAAAGGCCGCTGACGAGCAGCATGCCGGTGAGCGCGGGCAGGGCGAGCGGCGCGGTCTCATGCGGCGCCGTCGCCGCGAGGTAGCTTGCCAGATGCGCGCCGGCCGAATGGCCACTCACCGACAGGCGTGCCGGATCGGCGCCGAGCCGCCCGGCCATGGCGGCCGTGGCCCGGGCTGCCGCACGAACCTGGCCGACGATATGGGCCAGCCCGACACCGGGCATCAGATCATAGCCCGCCAGGACGGCGATGCCGCCGGCGGCCAGGACCGGCGCGGCAACGAGCCGGTGATCCTCCCGCCGGCCCGAGCGCCAGTAGCCGCCATGCAGGAACAGGTGGATCGGGCAGCCGCGCGCCGGGGCGCGCGGGGCGATCACGTCCAGCTTTTCCCGCGCGCCGGCGCCATAGGGCACGCCCTCGGTCAGGGCGACGCGGGCCGACAGTTCGGCCGACCGCGCGGCGATCTCGTCCATCACGGCATCGAAATCGGCGATGACGTCCCGGTTCCGGTAAGGATCGGCGGCCATGGTTCCCTCAGAAGTTCACGGCGAAATATTTCGGCTCGAGATATTCGGCAATGCCCGTCACGCCGCCCTCGCGCCCCAGCCCACTCTGCTTGGTGCCGCCGAAGGGGGCCGCCGGATCGGACATCAGCCCCCGATTGATGGCGATCATGCCGCTTTCGATCCCCCGGCCGACGCGCAGCGCCCGGGATAGGTCCTTGGAAAAGATGTAGGCGGCGAGCCCATACTCAGTATCGTTGGCCTGCCGGATCGCTTCCTCCTCCGTGTCGAACCGGTACAGAGCGGCGACGGGGCCGAAGATTTCCTCCCGCGCCATGGCGGCATCGGGCGGCACGTCGGTGAGGACCGTCGGCGGGTAGTAGAAGCCGGGGCCCTTCGCCGCCTGGCCGCCGGTCAGGACCGTTCCGCCCTGCGCCACCGCATCGCGCACGAGGCGGTCGATCTTGTCCACGGCCGCGGCGGTGATCATCGGGCCGACCTCGGTTCCAGCCTCGGTTCCCGCCCCGACCGTCAAGGCCGCCATGCGGGCGCTGAGGCCCTGGGCAAAGCGGTCGTAAATGCCGGACTGGACGTAGAAGCGGTTCGCCGCCGTGCAGGCCTCGCCCGCATTGCGCATCTTGGCGGTCATCGCCCCGTCCAGCGCAGCTTCCAGATCGGCATCGTCGAACACCAGGAAGGGCGCGTTGCCGCCGAGCTCCATCGAACAGGAGACGACCGAGCCCGCCGCCTCCGCCAGAAGGCGGCGGCCCACGGCCGTCGACCCGGTGAAGGACAGTTTGCGCACGCGCGGATCGGCCAGCATGGCGCCGACGACCGGGCCGGGCTTCGTGGTGGTCACGACGTTGACGACGCCGGCCGGAACCCCGGCCGCTTCACCCAGCCGCGCCATGGCATAGGCGGTCAGCGGCGTTTCGCTGGCCGGCTTGAGGACCACCGTGCAGCCAGCGGCCAAAGCGGGCCCGATCTTGCGCGTTGCCATGGCGGCGGGGAAGTTCCACGGCGTGATCAGGACGCAGACGCCGATCGGGTCGTGATCCACCAGAATGTGGTTGGCGCCCGACGGCGCGTGGCGGAACTCGCCGGCGATGCGCACGGCCTCCTCGCCATACCAGCGGAAGAATTCGGCGGCGTAGGCCACCTCGCCCCGTGCGTCCGGCAGCGCTTTTCCATTCTCCAGCGATATCAGGGTCGCCAGGTCTTCGGCATGCTCCTTCATGAGCTCGAACCAACGCATCAGGATCTCGCTGCGGCGGCGGGGCGGGGTCGCGCGCCAGGCGGACGCGGCGGCATAGGCGGCCTCGACCGCCTGCAGGCCCTGTTCGACGGACGCATCGGCCACTTTGGCCAAAACCGTTCCGGTTGCAGGGTCCGTCACGTCGATGCCCGTTCCGGGCAACCAGGCACCGCCGATGAACAGGCCTTCCGCATGGACGGTTGGGTCGGCATAGGACGGGTCGGGGCGATCGAGCATGGTCATCTCTCCTTCAGACACTCAGGAAAGCCCGGCCGTATCGCCGACGAAGGCGGCATGGACGAGCCTGTTCATGGATGGCCGGTCGAGCGGCCGGGGGTTGTTGCGCAGGAGCCGCTCGATGCCGCAGGACTGCTCGGCCACCCAGTCGAGGCGGTCTTCCGGCAGGCCGAGATCGCGCAAGCTGCGCGGCAGGCCGATGCGCTGGAACAGGCCCGCCACCGCATCGATCACCTCCGCGCCGGAGGCGACGCCGATGACCTGCGCGATGGCATCCAGTTCCGGCTCGATCTTGGGCCGGTTGTAGGCCATGACATAGGGCATGAGGCAGGCGACACCCGCGCCGTGCGGCGTATGGGTCAGGGCGCCGACGGGGTACTGGATCGCATGAGCGGCGGCCGTGCCCGCCACGCCGAAGGCCAGGCCCGCCAGCGTGGCCCCCCGCATCACGCGGGAGCGTGCCGCAAGGTCGCCGCCATCGGCACAAGCGGCCGCCAGCCCGCTCCACAAGAGCTCGATGGCCGCGAGCGCGAAGTGATCGGACAGAATGTTCTTGCCCACGAAGACGCGGTCGCGCACCAGCGCCGGGTTCGCCTCGGACCGGCTGGCCGTGAAGGCCTCGATGGCATGCGTCATGGCATCCGCGCCGGCGATCGCCGTCAGACCCGGCGGGCAGGTCAGCGTCAGTTCCGGATCGCAGAGCGCAAGGTCCGGGATGAGATAGGGGCTCGAAATGCCGACCTTCAGGCTGCGTTCGCTGTCGGACAGGACCGCCACCGGCGTGACTTCGGACCCCGTACCCGCCGTGGTCGGGACGGCGACCAGCGGCACGACCGGCCCCGGCACCTTCAGCTCCCCGTAATAGTCCGCGGGCCGCCCGCCATGGGCGAGCAGCAGGGACAGGCACTTGGCCATGTCCAGGCAGGAGCCTCCGCCCACGCCCACAACGATATCGGGCGCATAGCCCCGTGCCGCGTCTGCCGCAGCCACGGCCGTCTCCGCCGGCACATCGGGCTGGCAGCTCGCATCGATGCGGACTGTAACGCCCTGGTGCTCCAGATCCGCGATCATTTGGTTGAACTGCGGATCGGCCGCAAGCCGCGCATCGGTCACGACGAGCGCCCGACTGCCGCGCCGGGCGACGAGGCCGCCCAAGGCATGCCGCTGCCCGGCGCCGAAGAGGATCTCACGTGGAGACCGCATAACCCCGAAATCGTCCATCATGTCCTTGCCCTCCCCTCGGGCATGCGCCCTGCCATTCAAAATCGGATCGTATACGATATTGTGTTTGACATTCGATATGAGCTTTGTAAACCTCTGGCTGTTCAATCTTGGATCTGACGACATGGCGATCACAGCGGAACGCGAACGCTCCGGAGCGGCGACAGGCCGGCCGGGAAGCGTTGTGGAGTGGGTCTATGACAGTATCTACGAGCGGCTCATGTCGCTCGAGATCGCGCCCGGGGCGCGGCTTCCCATCGACCTCATCGCGCGCAATCTGGACGTGTCGCAAACCCCGGTCCGTGAGGCGCTGTCGCGGCTCGAAACCGAAGGGCTGGTGCGCAAGGCGCATCTGATCGGCTACAGCGCCGCGCCGCAGCACAGCCGCAAGCAGTTCGAGGATCTGTTCGACTTCCGCCTGCTCGTCGAGCCGGACGCCGCCCGCAATGCCGCCGCACGGATGGACGAGGACGCGCTGGCGCGGCTGGATGCCATGGCCTGCGATATGAGCCAGGGCGAAGCGCCGGTCGACAGGACGAGCCGCTACTCCCGCTTCGCGCGGACCGACGCCGTCTTCCACGACGAAATCCTGAAGATCGCCGGAAACGCGGTCGTCCGGCGGGCGATGGCGGACCAGCACGTGCATCTGCACCTGTTCCGCCTCCTGTTCCACAGCCGCGTCACGCAGGAAGCGCTGACCGAGCACGAGGCGATCATGGACGCCTTCCGCCGGGGCGATGCCACGGCTGCCGAACACGCCATGCGCGAGCACATCACCCGCTCGCGCGGGCGCCTGATGCTGGCCTTCGAATGAGGGCCCAGGCACCGCGCCGGGGCGACGCGCCCGATCCAGAGCCCGCCCGATACGGGCAGGCCACGTTGCATGCCGAAGGTCTGGGCAAGGCCTACGGGCCCATCACCGTCCTGTCGGACATCACCCTCGATATCCGCCCGGGCGAGGTCCACGCCATCATCGGTGAGAATGGCGCGGGCAAGTCAACCCTGATGAAGCTTCTGTCGGGCTATGTCCGGCCGACGGCCGGACGGCTGTCGCTCGAGGGACGGGTGGTCGAATTTTCCGGCGCGGCGGCGGCCGAAGGCGCCGGGATCGTGCTCGTCCACCAGGAGATCCTTCTGGCGCCGGATCTGACCGTCGCCGAAAACCTGTTTCTCGGCCGCGAGCTGCGGCGGGGGATCATGCTGGACGACCGCGCCATGAACCAGCGCACCGCCACGGTGCTCGGATCGATCGGGGCGCGGTGCCATGCGGGAGACCTGGTCAGCGCCCTGCCCCTGGCGCAGCGGCAGCTCGTCCAGATCGCGCGGGCGCTGATGGAGCCGCGCAAACTCGTCATCTTCGACGAGCCGACGGCCATGCTGGCGCAGCACGAGGTGGCCGCGCTCCTGGACGTGGTGCGTGGGTTGCGCGCGCGGGGCGTCTCGGTCCTCTATATTTCCCACCGGCTGGACGAGGTGGAAGCCCTGGCCGACCGCATCACCGTGCTGCGGGACGGGCGTATGGTGGGCACCTGGCCCGCCTCCGGGCTGACGCAACGGCGGATGGCGGAGCTGATGGTCGGGCGCGAACTCGGCCATCTCTATCCGGCCAAGCGCGGGCCATCCGCGGCAGCGCCCCTTCTGGAGGTGGAGGATCTCTGTGTCGAACAGGGGCTGGCCACCGCCAGTCTTAGCGTAAGGCCGGGCGAAGTGCTCGGCATCGGCGGCATGGTCGGCGCCGGCCGCACCGAGCTCTTCGAAGGGCTGATGGGCCTGCGCCCGGCCACGGCCGGCCAGGTGCGCCTGGCAGGCCGACCCGTCACAAGCCGGTCCGTGCGGCGCTGGCAGGAGGCCGGCCTCGTCTACCTGACGGAGGATCGCAAGGGCAAAGGCCTTCTCCTGGACGAACCGCTCGCCACCAATCTGACGCTCCAGGCGCTGGATGCGGTGCAGCCCGGCCTGGCGCTCGACCGGCGGCGCGACATGGAGCGGCTCGACGAGGCCGTGTCACGCTACGATATCCGGGTCCGGTCGAACCATCTGACCGCCGGACAGCTTTCAGGAGGCAACCAGCAGAAGTTGCTCCTGGCCAAGCTGATGCTGGCCGATCCCTCGGTCATCGTCATCGACGAGCCGACACGCGGCATCGACATCGGCAACAAGAGCCAGATCTACGATTTCATCGACCGGCTGGTGCGCTCGGGCAAGGCCTGCATCGTCATTTCCTCGGAGCTGCCGGAACTGGTCGGGCTGTCCGATCGCATCCTGGTGATGCGCGGGGGGCGCATCGTGGCCGAACTGGCCGGGGGTGAGATCACCGAGGAGAACGTCGTCTATGCGGCGACGAGCGGCCAGGCTTCCAGCGCATTCGCCGTCAAGGACCGGGGAGGGTCTGACAGTGTCCAGCATAGCCACGCAGGTGGGAGCCACTAAGGCGCCCGCACGGATCCGTCTCGCCGAACTGGCGCCGTTCATCGCGCTGGCGCTGGTGATCGTCCTGGGCATGGCCCTCAATTCCAGCTTCCTGAGCGGGACCAATATCGCCAATGTCGTGACCCGGTCGGCCTTCATCGCCATCATCGCGGTCGGCGCCACCTTCGTCATCTCGTCCGGCTGCCTGGACCTGTCCGTCGGCTCGATGATGGCCTTCGTCACCGGCATCATGATCCTGACCATGAACCGTCTGGAGCCGACCCTCGGGGCCAACGCCATCCTGGTCGGCGCGCTGGTGGGGCTCATGGTCGGTGCCGCCTGCGGGCTCGTCAACGGGCTGATCGTGACCATCGGCAGGATCGAACCCTTCATCGCCACGCTCGGGACGATGGGGATCTTCCGGGCGCTCATCACCTGGATGTCGGATGGCGGATCAATCCCCATGGACCGCGCCCTGCGCGAGCCCTACCGCCCGCTCTACTTCGGCAACGTTCTCGGCATCCCGGTGCCGGTGCTGATCACCATCGCGGTGGTGCTGGTGGCCGGCTTCGTCCTGTACCGCACGCGCTACGGGCGCCGCTGCATGGCGGCAGGCTCCAACGCCGATGTCGCCCGCTTCTCCGGCGTTTCCGTCGCCGGCGTCAGGACGGCGGCCTATGTGATCCAGGGCCTGTGCGTGGCGATCGCGGCCATCTGCTACATCCCGCGCCTCGGCGCAGCGACGCCGACCACGGGCCAGCTCTGGGAGCTTCAGGTGATCACCGCGGTGGTGATCGGCGGCACGCTCCTGCGCGGGGGCCGGGCGCGGCTCCTGGGGACCGTCGCGGGGGCGCTGATCCTGGAGGCCATCGCCAACCTGATGGTCCTGTCGAACCTCGTCTCCGAATATCTCGTGGCCGCCGTACAGGGTGTGATCATCATCCTGGCGATGCTCGCCCACCGCTTCATCCGATAACAACGCCCCGGGAGGGGGCACATAACGGGAGGAACCGATGACGCATCTCATCACGAAAGGGCTCTTCGCGGCTTCGGCCATGGGCCTTGTCGCGGCACTGGCGGGCGGCGCGGCGGCGCAGGACAAGAAGACCATCGCCGTTTCCATTCCGGCGGCCACGCATGGCTGGACGGGCGGCGTGGTCTACCACGCCGAACAGGCCGAGAAGGAGATCGAGGCGGCCTTCCCTAATATCGACGTGATCGTCAAGACCTCTCCCTCCGCGACCGCGCAGGTCTCGGCGCTGGAGGATCTGTCCGCATCCCAGACGCTGGATGCGCTGGTGATCCTGCCCTTCACCTCGGAGGAGCTCACCGGGCCGGTCGAACAGGTGAAGGCGAACGGCACCTTCATCGCCGTCGTCGATCGTGGCCTGACCGATCCCTCGATCCAGGACCTCTACGTGGCGGGCGACAACATCGCCGTCGGGGCGAACACCGCCCACTGGATGGCCGAGAAGCTCGGCAACCAGGGCAAGATCGTGGTGCTGCGCGGCATCCCGACGGTCATCGACGACGAGCGCATCAAGGGCTTCACCGACGTCATGAAGGATACGCAGGTCGAGATCCTCGACATCCAGTATGCGAACTGGAACCAGGACGAAGCCTTCAAGCTGATGCAGGACTATCTGGCCAAGTACCCGCAGATCGATGCCGTCTGGGCCAATGACGACGACATGCTGCTCGGCGTTCTGGAGGCGGTCAAGGAATCCGGCCGCACGGACATCAAATATGCGCTGGGCGGCAACGGCATGAAGGACGTGATCGAGCTGGTGAAGGCGGAAAACGCCATGACGCCGGTCTCCACGCCCTATCCCCCGTCCATGATCAAGTCCGCCATCTACATGACGGCGGCGCAGTTTGCCGGCCAGGCGCCCATGCGGGGCACCTTCAAGCTGGATGCGCCGCTCATCACCCCTCAGAACGCGGACCAGTTCTATTTCCCGGACAGCCCTTTCTGAAGTTTTGCCGGGGCGCGTCCCGCGTTCCGGATCCCACATGCCGGCAGCGGAGGAGTTTTACATGAGCGGCAAGACCATATTGATGCTTTGCGGTGAGTTCACCGAAGAATACGAGATCTTCGTGTTCCAGCAGGGAATGGAGGCGGTGGGCCACACGGTCCATGTCGTCTGCCCGGACAAGAACAAGGGCGACCGGATCCAGACCTCGCTGCACGACTTCGAGGGGCACCAGACCTATATCGAGCGGTTCGGCCATCTGGCCGAGATCAACAAGACCTTTTCCGAGATCGACCTCGACAGTTACGACGCGGTCTACTGCGCCGGCGGACGTGGCCCGGAATATATCCGCACGGACCGTCGCATCCAGGCCATGGTCCGGCATTTCCACGAAACCGGCAAGCCGATCTTCACCATCTGCCACGGGGTCCAAATCCTGATCGCGGTGGACGGGGTCGTGCGGGGGAAGAAGGTCGCCGCGCTCGGCGCCTGCGAGCCGGAGGTGATCCTGGCCGGCGGCACCTATGTCGATGTGGCCCCGCACGAGGCCTATGTCGACGGCAATATGGTGTCGGCCAAGGGATGGACGGGGCTGGCCGCCTTCATGCGCGAATGCATGGCGGTCCTGGGCACGCGCATCTCCCACGCCTGACCCGGCGCCCCAACCCCGCGAGCCGCGTGTCCGCGCGGTTCGCGGGGGGAACGCGGACGCCACATGCCATGCGCGCCGGCGAATTTGCCGGATGCTAAAATCCGTGGTTGCCCTATTGTGGAGACGCCGCCGGGGAATAAGTCTAGCGGCGAAGGACGCGCCGCCGGCGCCGAGCCACGGAGTCGGGAGCCGACATGCAGATCGGAATGATTGGGCTGGGGCGCATGGGCGCCAATATGGTGCGGCGGCTCATGCGGGCCGGGCATGATTGCGTGGTGTTCGACGTCAATCCGGCCAATGTCGCGGCCCTGGCCGCGGAAGGCGCCACCGGCGCCGACACGATGGACGCCTTCCTGGCCGCGCTCAACCCGCCCCGCGCCGTCTGGCTCATGCTGCCGGCGGCCATCACCGGCAAGATCGCACGCGAGCTGGCCGGCGGCATGCAGGCCGGCGACACGCTGATCGACGGCGGCAACTCCTACTATCGCGACGCGGTCGATCTGGCGGACGAACTCGCGCCCCGTGGCATCGGCGTGGTGGATGTGGGGACGAGCGGTGGCGTCTGGGGCCTCGATCGTGGCTACAGCCTGATGATCGGCGGCCCGGACGAGCCCGTGCACCGCCTGGATCCGATCTTCGCCGCGCTGGCCCCGGGGCAGAACGGGCAAGGCGGTGAGGCCGGCACCTCGCAGACGGCGCGCCAGGGCTACCTCCATTGCGGGCCCTCCGGCTCCGGGCATTTCGTGAAGATGGTCCATAACGGGATCGAGTACGGGATGATGGCCGCCTATGCGGAAGGCATCAACATCCTGAAGGCCGCCAATGCCGGCAACCGGCCCCGCGCCGCGGATGCCGAGACGGCGCCGCTCGACGATCCGCATTATTACCGCTTCGACATCGACCTGCCGGCCGTCACGGAAGTGTGGCGGCATGGCAGCGTGATCGGCTCCTGGCTCCTCGACCTGACGGCGCAGGCGCTCGATCGCGATCCGACGCTGGACCATTTCGCGGGCCATGTCTCGGATTCGGGCGAAGGGCGGTGGACCCTGCGCGCAGCGGTGGACACCGGCGTTCCCGCGCCGGTCCTGGCGACGGCGCTCTTCAACCGCTTCGCCTCACGCGGCAACGACGATTTTGCCAACAAGCTCCTTTCGGCCATGCGGGCCGCCTTCGGCGGCCACGACGAAAAGCCGAAGGATGCTTGAGATGGCGGCGCAGCGCTCGCAGGCCCTGGTCGTCTTCGGGGCGACCGGCGACCTTGCCCACAAGATGATCTTTCCCTCGCTCTACCAGATGGTCCGGCACGGTCACCTGCGCGAGCCCGTCATCGGCGTCGCGCTGGACGACTGGACCGTCGAGCAACTGGCCGCCCGTGCCCATGACGGCATCGCCGCCGTCTTCGGCACGGTGGACGAGGCGATCTTCGCCCGGCTGAAGGGGCTCCTGAACTATGTGCGCGGGGACTACCGTGCCCCCGAGACCTTCGCCGCGCTGGGGCAGGCCCTCGGACAGGCACAGCATCCCCTCTTCTACCTGGCCATACCGCCGTCCCTGTTCGAGACGGTGGTGCAGGGCCTTTCGGCCGCCGGCCTGGCGCAAGGGGCGCGGCTGATGGTCGAGAAGCCTTTCGGGCACGATCTCGCCTCGGCAAGGGATCTTAACGCGGTGCTGCATGCCGTCTTTGCCGAAGACGCGCTGTTCCGGATCGACCACTATCTCGGCAAGGAGGCGATCCAGAATCTTCTGTATTTCCGCTTTGCCAATGCCTTCCTCGAACCGGTCTGGAACCGGACCTATGTGGAGAGCGTGCAGCTGACCATGGCCGAAAATTTCGGCGTGGCCGGGCGCGGGCGCTTCTATGACGAAGTCGGCTGCATCCGGGACGTGATCCAGAACCACCTCGTCAACGTGCTCCTGCTCCTGACCATGGAGCCGCCGGTCACCACCGCCGCAGACGACCTGAACGACGAGAAGGTGCAGGTGCTGAAAGCCATGCGGCCGCTGACGCCGCCGGACGTCGTCCGGGGCCAGTTCGACGGCTACCGGGCGGAGCCGGGCGTTGCGCCCGATTCCACGGTGGAGACCTTCGCCGCCGTCCGCCTGTTCGTGGATACATGGCGCTGGAACGGGGTGCCCTTCTATATCCGCGCCGGCAAGAACCTGCCGGTGCGGGCCACCGAAGTGGTGGTGCGCTTCCGCCATCCACCCATCGCCATGTTCAGGGATGTCGATACGACGCCGCCCAACTATCTGCGCTTCCGGGTCGGCCCGGAAGTGTCCATCGCCATCGGTGCGCGCCGCAAGGCGCCGGGCAGCGAGATGCTCGGAGAGGCGGTGGAACTGTCGGCTGTCGACAACACGACCGACGACATGATGCCCTATGAGCGCCTGATCGGCGATGCCATGGACGGCAATCGCCAGCTCTTCACCCGGCAGGACGCCGCCGAGCTTGCCTGGCGGATCGTGGATCCTGTCCTTCAGGCCGGCACGCCGCTGCTTCCCTATGCACCGGGGAGCTGGGGGCCGTCCGACGCCATGGAGGGTTTCGGCCCTCCCGGCGGCTGGGTCGATCCGGAGGCCTGATCCATGGCACGCCGCCCCCCCCGCACGAAACTCGTGATCCTGTCGATCGATATCGGCGGCTCGCATGTCAAGATCCTGCCGAGCACCGGCGGAGAGGAGCGCAAGGCCGAGTCCGGCCCGGCCATGACCGCCGCCGGCATGGTGGAAACCGTTCTGGCACTGGCGCAAGGATGGCACTTCGACGCCGTCGCCATGGGCTATCCCGGCCCCGTCATCCACGACAGGATCCTGGCAGAGCCGCACAATCTGGCGCCCGGCTGGGTCGGCATGGACTTTGCCGAAGCCTTCGGCAAGCCGGTCCGGGTCGTCAACGATGCCCTGATGCAGGCGATCGGCAGTTACGACGGCGGCCGGATGCTGTTCCTCGGCCTTGGCACCGGGCTCGGCGCCGCGATGATCGTCAACAATGTGGCGCAGCCGATGGAGCTGGCGCACCTTCCCTACCGCAAGGGCCGCAGCTACGAGAATTATCTGGGCGAGGCGAGCCTGGAGAAGCGCGGCCACGCGAAATGGCAGCGGCATGTCTTCAAGGCCGTCGGGCTTCTGACGGCCGCGCTCGAGCCCGATTACGTCGTCATCGGCGGCGGCAATGTGCGCGCGCTGACCGAGCTGCCGCCCAACTGCCGCCGCGGCGACAATGCCAATGCCTTCAAGGGCGGCTTCGCGCTCTATCTGAACACGGCGCTGCAGGTCTGACGGCGGGGGCCGTCAGCCGAGCGCGATGGCGTGGTCGACGCCGCTCCACCGCTCCGCGGCCACGTCGTAGAAGGTGAAGTCCAGGCGCGAATGGCCGGCCAGCATGGGGGCGTCGAACCGGACCAGGAACATGCCCAACCCGTTCGGCTCGGCCGTCAGGTCGGCCGGCCCCTGCCAGCCGTCGAAGCCGAAATGGAGACGGAAGGGCGTTGCGGCCTCCACGATCAGGCCGCGGCCTGCGGGCAAGGCCGCGAAGGGACTGCCGATCCGCCAGTGCCAGACAGCGGCGCGCGGCGGCTGGCCGTGATAGCGATCCTTGACGTCCAGCAGGCGTTCGACCGGCGTTCCGGTTGCCCGCGTCGTCAGAAGCTTGATGAGTTCGCCATGCGCCCAGACGAGCGGCATGGCGCTGCCGGAGGGCTTGCCCGGCCACAGGCCGCGCTCGGCGATCGGGTCGCTGTCCCAGACCTGTTCGGGAATGAGCCCGCCCCGCCCGACCATGCGGATCATGGCATCGAGATAGGGGCCGGGATCCTCGCCGCTGAGCGCGGCGTAATGTCCGCGCTCGCCCGAAAGGAGCGGCCAGAGACGGCCGATCCCCGTCCCGTCGAAGGGGCGGCCATCGGCATGTTCGCCGTATCCATCGCCATTGTAGCGGTAATAGGCCGGGCCGGACGGCGTCTCGGCCCGCAGCACACGATCGATCAGCCGCACCGTCCCCACGATGCGCGGGTCGTCCGGGGAGCGCAGGCCCATCCGGACCAGCGTCAGGAACTCCAGGCCGATGAGGTTGCGGGCCGGTATTTCCCCATGCAGGACATTGCGGCGGCTGACGATGCCGTCGATGCCGCCATCGGCCGCGCGCGGGGACAGGCGGATATAGTAGCCGTCCAGGCCCAGCTCGCGGCCGAGATCGCCATTCTGGACATAGGTCCAGTCCTCGATGCGCTCGTTCCAGCAATCGGCAAGCGACAGGACATAATCGCGCTCCGCACCGCTGAAATAGGCGGCCCCTGCCACGAGCGCGCAGATCATCGCGGCCAGGGTGAAGGGGCTCGCGCCGGAATTCTCTTCCCAGCGGTCCTGGTCGCTCATCGGGCCGTTACAGGCGATGAAACGGACGGCCTTGCGGACCATGTCCTCTTCCGGCTGGGAATGCGTCAGATGGCCGACCGCACCCAGCTTGGCCGCCAGGATCACCGGCAGGGCGACCTCGTCGAGCTGGCGGCCGCTCCAGTAGCCGCGCCCGTCCGGATAATAGTTCTGCGCCCAGCTTCCATCCGCCGCCTGCGTGCCGATCAGATAGTCCAGCGTGCGGCCGGCATCCTCGAACTGGCCGACGCAGATAAGCGCCAGGGCCGCCTCCACCGTGTCGCGCGTCCAGACCAGGTGGTAGCCGCCGGCATCGTCGTGGCTCGAGCCCCAGGGCACGCTCAGGCTGGCGACGACGGCCCCGGCAAAGGTGCGGTCCCGGTGGACCTTGATCACCATGGCCGAGCGCTCGGCGGCCTCTGTCAGCTCGGGCGCGGCATAGGGAAGCTTCAGCCGCGTGGCCCAGTCTTCCCATCCCTTGACGAAGATGGCGCGCGTTTCGTCGTAATCGTCGGCCAGGCTGGAACGGGACAGGGTGCGCGCGCCTTCCGGCGTTTCCGCAAAGCCGAGCGCCAGAAACCCGCTATTGGAAGCCAGCTCCCCCATCAGGCCGACATTGCCGCCTTCGGCACGCCCATAGGTCCATTGCATGGAACCGTTGCGCGAGAAATCCGTCCATCCGTCCGAGGCGCCGACGAAGCCCGCGCTCGTACGCGAAAAACCCTTGTCCGCCCGCAGGCACAAAGCCGTGCCGGGCCGGTGCGCCGCCAGATCCTCCCCGGCCTCTGCCGTATTGTCCTGCGCATCGTCCAGATGCGGGGCAAGGAGCGCGTAGAGCCGGGCCCCCTCGCCCGACAGGGCGTATTTGATCAGCAGCGTATCGCGCAGCGGGTGCGGCAGGACTTCGAGGACGAGGCGGTATCCCGGCCCCTCATGCACGACCTGCGACAGGGGAACATAGGGTTTTGGCATGGAGAAGAGGTAGTTCTCCGCGCGCTTCACCTCGGTCCAGGTCCCATGCCCGTCGACGACGATGAAGCCGAGATCGCGGATCTGCGGCCGGCCGGTCGACGGCCAGTAGACCTCGTTCAAGATGCCGTGGCCGAGCGTGGCCCAGATGCGCGCCATGCCGAGGCTGGTCGTCACCATGTCCTTGTCGCTGGACGACCAGGTCGCGACGATGCCCGGCCGGCCGGGTGCTTCATCAACGCTCATCCTGTCCCCCTCCGAGCCTCTGGCCGAGCGGGACTTTAGCGGGTTCCCGGCAACAAGAAACCCCGCCGTTGCCGGCGGGGTTCGCAAAACTGCAACTTCTGATCGGCAGGCGAGATTTCGGCCCGCCGACGCCCGTCAGGACGCGGTGTTCTTCAGATGGGCGCGCAGGAACCAGGCGAACTTGTCGTGAATTTCGATCCGGCCGGTGGCCATGTCGTTGGTCGCCCAATCGCCATGCTGCTCGGCGACCTGCGCCAGGGCCGACAGGGTGGAGGACAGCGTCTCCTGGTCGGCCAGGAGCAGCTCGACCATGGATTTGGCATCCGTATGGCCGTCATGCTCCTGGATCGCGCTGCGCTCCAGATAGACCGAGTAACGGCCTTCGGCATGGGCATCGAACGCCTTGATGCGTTCGGCCAGGAGGTCCTGCGCCTCGAAATGATCCTCGTAGATCTTCTGGAACAGTTCGTGCAGCGGCCCAAAGGACCAGCCGGTGACGTTCCAGTGGAAGTTCTGGGCCTTCAGCGTCTCGATGGCGGTTTCCGCCAGTGCCTGGGTCAGACCGTTGACGATCTCTTCCTTGGCGTTCGGTTCAATCTTTGCGGCGATCAGGCCCATGGTACTTACCTCGCGTAACGCCGGCGCGCCGGATCGGCCGCGCCCTGCAAACTGGAATGGTTACAAACTAGACCCTCTTCGCACGGCTTTCAAGAGTCTTTAGAATTTTTCTAAACAAGCTCCCGGTTCCTTCCCCGGTCCCCGGCATCGAGGCCGTGTTCCAGCGGAATGGCGGTCCAGCGACCTTGCCCCATCGCTCGCAGCGTTTCCAGAAATTCCACGAAACTCACCTGCGAGCGCGCGCCCATGAAGAGGGCAGCGACGCTGCAGGGAACAAGGACAAGGATGATATGCAGGGATGTGAATGCCACCGCAGGTGCCCCCAGCGCTTTGTCGATATGAAAGTTGAATATCACTTTCATGTTTTACGCAAGAGGCACCGTTCGGTGGGTTGCGTCAGAGGGTGCCGATCACCGCTGCGCAGTCGCCCGCCTTGACGAGGCCGGGGAAATGGCGGGCCGCCAGAATGCCGCCAAGGCCTGCGCGCAGCTCCACCACGGGCGCGCCCGTCCGTTCGATCGGGTAGATGCGCGCGACGGCCTGGCCCTCTGCGACCGGGGCGCCCAGGTCCACCAGCGGCTCGAAAAGCCCGTCATGTTCGGCGAAGGTGAAGCAGGCATCGGACGGCATGTCGAGCCAGCGCGTGGGCGCCGGAACGACGTCGCCCTCCAATATGCCCGCATGCCGCAGGAGGTTGGCGACACCCTGCCGGGCGATGCCCGCGCTCAGCGCGGTGGCGGTGCCGCCGCCGCCGAGTTCGGTGGTGACGAAGGTCTTGCCCTGCGCTTCGGCCGCCGTGTCGTACATGCCGACGGCGTCGATCTCGAGCATCTTCATGGAGTAGGGCGCGCCGAAGGCCGCGACCGCCGCGAAGCTCTTCGCCTCCTGCGCCTTGTCGGGCAGGATATGGGCGGCCGCGAAGGGCACGAAATCGAGCGTGCGCCCCCCGGAATGGAAGTCGAGCACGATATCGGCCAAGGGCAGGAGATGCCGCTGGAAGACATCGGCGATCTTCTGCGTCACGGTGCCGTCCGGCCGGCCCGGAAAGCTGCGATTGAGGTTGCCCCGGTCGATGGGGGAGGTCCGCGTCCCCGCCCGGAAGGCGGGGTAGTTCATGGCCGGCACGATAATGACCCGGCCCTGCACCTCCTCCGGCCGCAGGCTGCGCGCCAGGTCGAACAGGGCGATGGGGCCTTCATATTCGTCGCCGTGGTTGCCGCCGGTCAGGAGCGCCGTCGGCCCCGTCCCGTTGGCGATCACCGTCAACGGGATCATCACCGAGCCCCAGGCGGAATCGTCCCGGCTGTAGGGCAGCCGCAGAAAGCCGTGCCGCACGCCCGGCGCGTGAAGGTCGATCGTCGGCACGACGGGCGATGGGGGCTGGTCCGCCACGCATGTCATGACGGTCATTCCTTGACGAAGAGCTGGCGCGGAACATCGGCCAGGATCTCGACGCCGGTCTGCGTGATGGCGATGGATTCAGTGATTTCCAGGCCCATATCCTCGAGCCACAGGCCGGTCATGAAGTGGAAGGTCATGCCGGGCTGCAGCACCGTCCGGTCCCCCGGGCGCAGGCTCATGGTGCGCTCGCCCCAGTCCGGCGGATAGGACAGGCCGATCGGGTAACCGGTGCGGTTGTCCTTGACGATGCCGTATCTACGTAGGACCGCAAAGAAAGCGTTGGCGATATCCTCGCAGCTATTGCCCGGCCGCGCGGCCTCGAGGCCGGCCTCCATCCCTTCCAGCGTCGCCTTCTCGGCATCCAGGAAGGCCTGTGTCGGCTTGCCCAGGAAAACGGTGCGCGACAGCGGGCAATGGTAGCGCTTGTAGCATCCCGCGATCTCGAAGAATGTCCCCTCGCCCCTCCGCATGGGCCTGTCGTCCCAGGTCAGGTGCGGCGCGGATGCGTCGGCGCCGGAGGGCAGCAGCGGCACGATGGCGGGGTAATCGCCGCCATGGCCGTCGACCCCCCGCGTGCCCGCATCGTAGATCTCGGCCACCAGGTCGCACTTGCGCATGCCCGGCTCGATCCGCTCGACGATGCGCTGGTGCATCGCGCCGACGATCTTCGCCGCCACGCGCATATAGTCGAGCTCCTGCGCGCTCTTGACGGCGCGCTGCCAGTTGACGAGCCCCGTCGCATCCTGGAACCGGGCATTGGGCAGGTGCCGCGTGAGCGAGGCGAAGGCCGCGGCCGAAAACCAGTAATTGTCCATCTCCACGCCGATGGACAGGCGGTCCCAGCCGCGCTCCGCGATCACCTGGGACAGGTAGTCCATGGGGTGGCGCTCGGTCGACTGCACGTAATGATCCGCATAGCCGATGATATTGTCGTGCGACAGATAGGCCGTCCGCTTCGCGCCGTTGCCGTCCTGCCCGCGGCCGAACCAGACGGGCTCGCCCTCCGGCGGGACGATCACGCCCTGATGGACGTAGAAGGACCAACCGTCATACCCGGTCAGCCAGGCCATGTTGGAAGGGTCGGACACGTAGAGGAGGTCGATCCCGCGCTCGGCCATGGCCTTGCGGGTCTTGTCCAGGCGCGCGGCATATTCGGCCCGGGTAAAGTTGAGCTGTGGTTCTGTCATGGTGCCCCCTCGGCGGACAGTCAGATGGAAAAGCGCGTTCCCGACCCGGCCGCGATGGCGCGGGCATAGGCCAGCGTGGCGATGGCGGTATCCTGGACACCGGTTCCGGTCAGGTCCGCGATGGTGATGGCGTCGGCGTCCGGGCGGCCCGCATGCCGGCCGGAGACGACGGCGCCGAGCTCCGGGAAATCGGCGTCGGCAGAGGCGCAGCCGGCCGCGATGGCAGCGCGCAACTCCCCGAGGATGCGCGTCTGGGACAGCCGGTCGGCGACATAGACCCCATCGCGCAGCAGCGCCGGATCGATCTCGTTCTTGTGCTCGGCGTCGGAGCCCATGGCCGTGACATGCGTGCCGGCCCGCACCCAGTCCCGCTGCAGGATCGGCGTCTGCGCGGGCGTCGTCGTGACGATGATGTCGGCCCTTCGGGCGGCCTCTGCAGGGTCGGCCACCGCCTCCACGGGGATGCCGAGCGCCTGCGCCATCCGGTCGGCCGTCTGTGCCGCCCGTACGCCGTCCCGCGCCCAGACGACGGCGTGGCGGATCGGGCGCACCAGGCATAGCGCCTCGAGCTGGAGCCGCGCCTGAAGGCCGGCGCCGAAGATGGCCGCGACATGCGACTGCGGCCGCGACAGGGCCCGCGCCGCGACGGCCCCGGCCGCCGCGGTGCGGATATCGGTCAGGTAGCCATTGTCCAGAAGAAGCGCCTGCGTCAGCCCCGTGCGGGCCGACAGGAGCACCATCAGCCCGTTCACGCTCGGAAGGCCAATCGCCGGATTGTTGAAGAAGCCCGGGCTGATCTTGATGGCGAAGCCGTCCAGCCCCGGCACATAGGCGCTTTTGACGTCCACCTCCCCGCCGTGCTCGGGCATGTCCAGCCGCTGGATGGGCGGCATGGCGACACCGCCCGACGACAAGGCCCGGAAGGCGTCCTCGACAAGGTCGATCACGGCGGTGTCCAGCGGCACCAGGGGCCGCAGGTCGGCCTGCGTCAGGATCACGATGTCCGGCATCAGGCCGCCTCCTCCAGAGCGTCGGCCCCGGCCACGATGCGCGCGTGCAGCCCCATGTCGATGTTGCGCCCGGACAGAAGCGCCACGACGGGCCCGCCGGCCGGCAGGCGCCCGGCCAGAAGCGCCGCGATGCCGACGGCCGCGGCCCCCTCGACGATCTCCCGCTCCTGAGCGTAGGCATGGCGGATCCCGGCGGCGATCTCGGCCTCGGACAAAAGGATGACCTCGTCCACGAGATCGCGCACCATGGCGAAACTGTAGCGGTTGGACAGGCCGACGCCGCCGCCCAGGGAATCGGCGAGCGTGGGCAGTTCCTCCACCGCCACCGGCCGCCCTGCATCCAGGCTGGCGGCCATGGCGGCGCCGCGCGCCATGGACAGGCCGACGATGCGGATGCCGGGCCTTGCATCCTTGAGCGCGCAGGCGATGCCGGCGGCAAGCCCGCCGCCGGACAGAGGCACGAGCACCGTTTCCGCTTCCGGAACCTGGTCGAGCATTTCCAGCCCGATCGTGCCCTGGCCGGCGATGACATGCGGATGGTCGAAGGGCGGAACGGGCGTCAGCCCCTCCTCCACGACGAGGCGGTCGATCTCCTCCTGCGCATCGTCCTGGCTGCGGCCGACGATGCGGACCTCTGCGCCGAGCGCGGCAATGGCGCGCACCTTGTTCATGGGCACCAGCGCCGACATGGCGATGACGGCGCGTACGCCGGCGCGCCGTGCGGCATAGGCCAGCGCACGGCCGTGATTGCCCGTGGACGCGGCCGCCACGCCGCGCTCGCGTGCCGTCTCGTCCAGGAGCGCGATGGCGTTGCTGGCGCCGCGCAGCTTGAAGGCCCCGGTGATCTGGCGGTGTTCGAGCTTCAGAAAGACCGGCCGGCCGCAGATCTGCGTCAGGCTTTCGGACTGGTCGACCGGCGTTTGCCGGACCTGTCCTGCAATGCGCTGCCGGGCGGCGTGGATGTCCTGCGGGTCGATCATGCGGCAAGCCCCCGGCCAAGCCGCATGAGTGCCCCGACGCCGCGCGCGTCGACCGGCGCACCGCACAGTGACAGGGCGGCCCAGGCGGTCGCCTGGTTGCTGGTGACGACAGGGCGGCCGATGGCGGCTTCGATCTCGTCGACCGCTGCGGCCGAGCGGAGCGCCGTGCAGGAGATGAACAGGGCGTCGGACTGCGGCGCCGTGGCCGCGATCGCCGCCTCGACGATCGTGCGGCGCGACAGGCGCGCCATGACGCGGTCATCCTCCAGCCCGAGGCAGGTGAAGCGTGTCAGCTCCAGCCCGCGCGCGATGAAATAGCGGGCCATGGGCTCGCTGGTTTCCACCGTATAGGGCGTCAGCACGCTGACCCGGCGGGCGCCGAGCGCCGCAAGGCCCGACAGCGCCGCATCGGGCGGGGTGATGACCCGCGTGCCCGGCTTGCCCTGCAGGATGGCCTGCGAGACCGCCGCATCGCCGATCACCACGCAGGCCGAGGTGCAGGAAAAGACGATGGCGTCCAGCGGCTCGTCCGGCAGGATGAGCGCGGCCGCTTCCGCCAGGTGCGGCGCGGCGGCGCGCAGCGTGGCGGGCGTTACCGGATTGGCATAGGCGATCCGCGTGGCATGGACGGCCAGGTCCGGCCCGGCCACCATCCGCGCGAAATCCTGTTCGCTCGTATGATCGGTGGCCAGGAGGATGAGACCGATCCGGCGCCGGCTCGGCCTGTCGTCGAAGCTAGGGCGGATGGCCGCGCGGGTGATGGGGGTGGTCATGTCAGGCCACCTTTCCGTAGCGCCGTTCCAGAATGCGCACGCCGAGCACCGCGATGAGCGAGATGACCAGGAAGAAGGCGCCCACCAGCGTGATGGGCTCAATGTAGCGGTAGTTGTAATTGGCGATGGAGCGCGCCTGGTTCATGAGTTCGAGCACGGTGATGGCCGACAGGAGCGGCGTTTCCTTGAACATGGCGATCAGATAGTTGGCGAGTGCCGGCACCATGGGCGACACGGCTTGCGGCAGGACGATATGCCGCCAGGTCTGCCCGGAGGTCAGGTTGCAGGCTTTCGCCGCCTCCCACTGGCCGCGCGGCACGTTCTCGATCCCGGCGCGGTACACTTCGGCCGTATAGGTCGCATAATGGACGCCGAGCCCGATGACGCCGGCCACCAGCGGCGCCAGGGTCAGCCCGAGATCGGGCAGGATGTAGAACAGGAAATAGAGCTGCACGAGCAGCGGCGTGCCGCGGATGAAGGCCACGAAGGCCGAAACGCCCCGCGCCAGCCAGCGATGGGTGGAGCGGCGCGCGACCGCGAAGACGAGCCCCAGCATCGCGGCCAGGGCAAAGCCGAGGAGCGTGGCCAGGATCGTGATCTTGGCCCCTTCCATCAGGGTCGGCATGATCTGCCAGACGAAGGCCCAATCCCATTCCATCGTCAGGCCCTCACGCCGTCGAGGCCGCGTGCCATCCGCCGCTCCAGAAGGCCGACGAGCCCGGAAATGACCGTGGCCATGGCGAAGTAGAGGACGAGAATGGTGAGGAACGGGATGGCCGTATTGCCCGTCTGCGAGCGGACCACCTGCGCCTGGAAGGTCATGTCGGCGAGCGAGATGAGCGATACGATCGCGGTCGCCTTCAGAAGCTCGATCGCATTGTTGCCGAAGGTCGGCAGCATCACCACCACCGCCTGCGGCAGGATGACGTGGCGCATGGCCTGCCCGCGCGTCAGGTTCAGGGCGATGCAGGCTTCGCGCTGCTCGCGCCCCACGGCCCGCACGGCGCCGCGCACCACCTCTGCGCCATAGGCGCCGACATTGAGCCCCAGCGCCAGCACGCCGGCCTGCATTTCTGTCAGCGTCACGCCCATCAGCGGCAGGACGTAATAGGCCCAGAAGAGCTGCACGAAGATGGAGGTGCCCCGGAAGAACTCCACATAGGTGCCGGCCAGGAAGCGCACCACAGCGTAGCGGGACAAGCGGCCGAGCCCCGCCACGAAGGCGACGACCAGCGCGAAGGCGCAGCCATAGACCGTCAGCTTGATGGTGACGATCGCACCCTCGAGGATGAGCTGGAGGTAGCCGAGCCACATGTCCATGTGCAGATGGAGCCCTTCCGGCGCAGTTGCGGGAACGCACGGCGGCCGGCGCCGCCGTGCCGATGCTTGCGAGCCCTATTTCTGGGCGCAGAGCGCGTCGCGGTTGGCGTTGATGGCGGCATCCGCCGAGAAGCCGTAGGGCTCGATGATGGCGGCGAACTCGCCCGAGGCCTTCAGCGCCGCCAGTTCCGTATCGAAAGCGTCCCGCAGGGCGGTCTGGTCGCGGCGGAAGGCGGCGCCGTCGCAATAGACCGGAGCGCCTTCGACCGGCGCGACGACTTCGAGCGCCGTATCGCCCGACTGCTTGTAGAGCGCATTGATGGACAGGACCGGCAGCGAATAGACGTCGATCCGGCCCTGCTGGACCATGGTCAGCCCGCTTTGCGCGTCGGGAACGACGATCACCCGTTCCCGCGGGACGCCGGCTTCCAGCGCCAGCCGCTCTTCGGTGCCGCCGCCGGGGGCGCCGATGCGGGCCTGCGGATTGTCGGCGATGTCCTTGTAGCTCTTCAGCTTCAGGGGATTGCCGGCCTTCAGAAGGAAGGCTTCCGCATCGCACAGGATGGGCTGCGAATAGGCCACGGCCGCGCAGCGCTCGGGCTTCATGAAGAGGCCCGCGGTGACCGCATCGAAGCGGCGCGCCTGCAGCCCGGGGATCATGGCGCCATATTCGGAGATGGAGGCCACGACATCATCGACGCCGAGGCGCTTGAACACGGCCCGGGCCACGTCCGGGCCGGCGCCCGAGACGCTGCCATCCGGGTTGACGGCGGTGAAGGGCGGCTCGTTGGCAATGGCGATGCGGGCGAAGCCCTGCGCCTTCAGGGCGTCCAGCGCCTCGTCGGCACTGGCGGGCAGCGCCGTGAGCAGGAAGGCGGTGGCGGCAGTCGCGACGAGGCTGCGGGCCAGTCGGTCGGTTCTCATCAATAGGGCTCCGTGTTCCGGTGAGTGACAACCGCTCAGACGCGCGGTCCGGCGGCAACGACCTTGCGTAGGAAAGCCTGGGTCCGCTCCTGTTGCGGGCGGACGAAGATCTCGTCCGGCGGGCCGGACTCCACGATCCGGCCGCGATCGAAGAACAGGACGCGGTCGGCGAAATCATGGGCGAAGCTCATCTCATGCGTGACGAGCAGCATGGTCATGTCCGTCTGCGACCCCAGGAGCCGCATGACGTTCAGAACCTCTTCCACCAGCTCGGGATCGAGGGCGGAAGTGACCTCGTCGAACAGCATGATGCGCGGGCTGAGCGCCAGCGCCCTGGCGATGGCGACACGCTGCTTCTGGCCGCCCGACAGGGCGGACGGCATGGCATCGGCCTTTCCCGCCATGCCGACCATGTCCAGGAGCTCCATGGCCCGGCGCTGAGCATCGGCGGGCTTGACCCCTTTGGTCAGGATCGGCGCCAGGGCGACGTTGTCGCGCACGCATTTGTGCGGAAACAGGTTGAAGTGCTGGAAGACCATGCCGATCTTGCTGCGCATCCGGTGCAGGTGCTTCTCGTCCGCCGGGACCAGCGCCGTGCCGCGCTGCATGTGGAAGAGCTGCTCGCCATCGACCAGGATGTGCCCGTCGCTCAGCGTTTCCAGCGTCATCAGAAGGCGCAGGATGGTCGTCTTGCCCGATCCCGACGGGCCGATCAGCGCCAGTTTTTCACCCGGCATCACGTCGAAATCCAGCCCGTCCAGCACGGTGAGCTCGCCGTAGCGTTTGGTCACGTTCTGAAGCTGGATGATGGGCTGCAACAAGCGTCGACCCCTCGTTTCGGGCTTGGATGACCAACGATGAGGCGGGCGCTAAATCATGTCAATCAACAAAATAATATCATGACAATTTAGAGAAATGTGCCGTCTTATCCGGCAGGGTTGCGCAGAGATCGGGCAGGCCAGAGCGCCCGCCGAACGGCGCTTGCCCACGGTTCACCAAGGGTCGTCGCTCAAATGGCGAGCAGCAGCGGTTCGGGATCGGAGCGGTGCAGATGCGCGATGACCGACAGGCCGGTGCGCAACTCGGCCTCGCTCGTCGAGCCGACCGACACGCGCACCGCCGGGTGGTGTATCGGCCCGGTCTGGAAGGAACGGCCCGGCGCCAGCGCGACGCCGCGCAACCGGGCCTGGGCCACGAAGAGCTCTTCGGCCGCCGGCGAATCCAGCGGCAGCCAGACATGCAGCCCCTCGGGATGTGCAAGGTAGGGAAGACCGGCCAGGATGTCCGCCGCGACGGCCTGCCGCCGGCGGAGCGACTGGCGTTGCCAGTGAACCAGTTCGATGGCCGTGCCGTCGGCGACCCAGCGTGTCGCCAGTTCCGCAATGAGCGGCGTGGCGATCCAGTTGGTGACGAGATGGCGGTTCATGACGGCGGGCAGCATGCGATCGGGCACGGCAAGGTAGCCGGTCCGCAGCCCGGGCAGGACCGTCTTGGTGAAGGAGGTGACATAGAGCGTGCGCTCCGGCGCGAAGGCGGCCAGCGGCGGCGGACGGTGTTCGATCAGGGGGCCGAGCACATCGTTCTCGATGATGGCGATGTCGTGCTTGCGGGCGACGGCGGCCAGCGCTGCGCGCCGTTCCCCGCCCATCAGGGCGCCCGTCGGCCCGATCACCGATGGCTGCACGAAGACGGCGCGGATGCCGTCATGGCGGCAGGCCGCGTCCAGCGCCTCCGGCAGGATGCCTTCGCCATCCAGTTCCAGGCCCGTCAGCTTGAGGCCGAGATAGGTGGCCAGCGGCACCAGCGTATGATGGCCGATGGCCTCCGTGGCGATGCTGCAACCCGGTGTCGCCACGCTCATCAGGGCGATGGTCATGCCGGCCGTGGCGCCGTTGGTCAGGCACACATTGGACGGCTCGACCGACAGGCCGCAGAGGCGCAGCCAGTCCACCGCGACGGCACGATGGCGCGGAAAGACGACATTGGGCCGGAAGGACAGGACGGTGGACGGGGGCAGGTTGCCCGCCAGGTCGATCAGCGCCGCCTGCATGCGCTCCAGATGCAGGGGCTCGCAGACGGGTTTGAGGATGGACAGGTCGATGATCTCGCCCAGCCGTTCGGGGATGTAGGGAAGCGTCCCCTCCGAGCGCTCGCCGCGCACGAAACTGCCGCGCCCCGTTTCACCCGAGACGAGACCGCGCCGGATCAGATCCTCATAGGCCCGGCTGACGGTCTGGACCGACAGGTCCAGCGCATCGGCCATGCTGCGGTGGGGCGGCAGGCGGAAGCCGGGGGCGAGCCGACCGTCCCCGATGGCGCGTGCGATCTGGTCGGCAAGCGACAGATAGGCAGGCCGCTTCAAAGCGGCCTTGTCGATGAACCACATTGTCATGATAAACTATGTGCGCGAAATCAGGACAATTCACAATTGGAAATCAATTGGTGTCCGCGCATAAAACAGCGGCACGGCCACGGAAGGGTACGACGGGATGAGCGATACCAGGCTGGATGCTGCGGACCTGCGGATCCTGGCCGCGATCCAGGCAGAGGGGCGGATCACCAAGCTGGCGCTGGCGCAGCGTGTCGGCCTGTCGCCGACGCCCTGCTGGAACCGCCTGAAGCGCCTGGAGGATGCCGGGATCCTGACTGGCTACCGTGCCCGCCTCAAGGTGCGGGCGATTGCGCCGGTGACCGAGTTCCTCGTGCAGGTGACGCTCGAGCACCATCGCCAGTCCGATTTCGACAGGTTCGAGCGCGCCATGCGCGCCACGCCAGCCGTCACCTGTTGCTGGGCGGTCGGCGGCGGCGTCGATTACATGCTGAAGATCGTCAGCCACAGCATCGACGCCTATCAGCGCCTCCTGGACGGTTGGCTGGAGCAGGAGATCGGCATTGCGCGCTACTACACCTATGTCGTGACCCGGACCGTCAAGGAGGAGGTCGACGCACCTGTGGAATTGCTGGCCGCAAAGGAGTAGTGCTGGCTCCAGCATCATAGGGAGAACCCAATGAACCGACTGATCCGACCGGAAGACAAGGACGCCTGGCTGACCCTCTGGGAAGGCTACCAGCGCTTCTACAAGGTCGAGATCCCGCGCGATGTTTCGGAACGGACCTTCGAACGGCTTCTCGACCCGGCGGAGCCGATGTTCGGCGCCCTCGCCTTCGAGGACGAAAAGCCGCTCGGGCTCGTCCATTATATCTTCCACCGCTCCACCTGGACGCTGGGTGACTATTGCTACCTGCAGGACCTCTTCGTTGCCGAAGGCATGCGTGGACGCAGCCTTGGCCGCAAGCTGATCGATTTCGTCTATTCCGAAGCCGCCAAGGCCGGCGCCTCCAAGGTCTACTGGCTGACGCACGATACCAACCGCGCGGCCATGAAGCTCTACGACCAGGTCGCGGACAGATCCGGCTTCCTGCAATACGCCAAGACGCTCTGACCCGCGCGGAGAGATTCTCTCCGCGTGCCGCCCGGCCGGGGAGACTGTCTCTCGCAACGCCCCTCGATAAGGACGAAGCCTCGCTCGCGCCTGGCTTAGCATCGGACCTGCCCATCGAAGGAAGGTCCGAGCCATGCGTGCGATCAAAGAGCCCCATGACGACCATGCCGCGCCCGCTCGCCTGAAGGACGCGCAGCTCTGGCGCGACCGCGCCTACATAGACGGGCAATGGCTTTGCGCCGGGCCCGGCGACAGCTTCGCCGTGACCGATCCGTCGACGGGCCGGACCCTCGCTTATGTCGCGGCGCTCGGGCCGGACGAGACGCGGCAGGCCATTGCCGCGGCCGCCTCTGCGCTCGCCGCCTGGCAAAGCCTCTACCCGCAGGAGCGGGAGGCGATCCTGCGTCGCTGGCACGACCACATCCTCTCCGCGCGGGAAGACCTGGCCCTAATCATGACGCTGGAACAGGGCAAGCCACTGGCCGAGGCACGCGGAGAGATCGACTACGCCGCGTCCTTCATCGCCTATTATGCGGCGGAAGGCTGCCGGATCGGCGTCGAGAGCGTCACCAGCCATCTGCCCGGCGCCGCCATGAGCGTGACGCGCGTGCCCGTCGGCCCCGTCGGCCTCGTCACGCCGTGGAACTTCCCCTCCGCCATGTTGACGCGCAAGGCCGCGGCGGCCCTGGCCGCGGGCTGTACCATCGTCGCCCATCCATCGAGCGAAACGCCGCTGTCGGCCCTGGCACTGGCGGAGCTGGCCGGGCGGGCGGGCTTCCCGCCCGGGGTCTTCAACGTCGTCACCGGGCCGGCCGAGCCGATCGTCGGCGCCATGTGCGCCGATCCGCGCTTGCGGGCACTGAGCTTCACCGGCTCCACCGGCATCGGCCGGCAGATCGCCGCGCAATGCGCGCCGACCCTCAAGCGCCTCGTGATGGAGTTGGGCGGCCACGCACCGCTCGTGATTTTCGAGGATGCCGATATCGACCGTGCCGTGTCGATCGCCATGGATGCCAAGTTCGCGACATCGGGCCAAGACTGCCTGGCCGCCAACCGGATCCTCGTGCACCGCGATATCCATGATGCGTTTCTGGACCGCTTCGCCGCCCGCGTGCGCACCCTGCGTTGCGGCAACGGGCTCGAGCCGGGCGTTGAGATCGGCCCGCTGATGCATGCGCGTGCGCTCGCCAAGGTGGCGGCGCAGGTGGAGGATGCCGTGGCGCGGGGCGCCAGGCTGGTCGAGGGCGGGTTCGCCGGCCGGCCCGGCCCGCTCCATTATGCCCCGACGGTGCTGGCGGACGTGCCGGCGGATGCGCTGATCATGCAGGAGGAAACCTTCGGCCCGGTCGCGGCCGTCACGTCCTTCGATACGGAGGCACAGGCGCTCGCCACCGCCAACGACACGCCCTACGGGCTTGTCGCCTATGTGGTCACGCGCGATGCGGCCCGCGCCGCCCGCATGGTTGCCGGGCTCGACTTCGGGATGGTGGCCGTTAACCGGGTCAAGATCACCGGCGCGCCCGTTCCCTTCGGCGGCGTCAAGCAATCCGGCCTCGGCCGCGAGGGCTCGCGGCACGGATTGGAAGCCTTCACCGAGCTGAAATATGCCTGCCTGGATCTTGCCTGATCCCGGCCGCCCTTTCCCACACTCAGGACAGGAGACGTCCATGCTGGACCTCGACCCGCGCGACAATGCGTTGAACGCCTACGACCGGGACCACATGTTCCACCCGTCGACGCATATGGGCATGCATGCCAGGGGTGAGTCCCCCAACCGGATCATCACCGGCGGGCAGGGCTCGACCATCATCGACCGGGACGGGCGCGAGAGCCTGGACGCCTTTGCCGGCCTCTACTGCGTCAATGTTGGCTATGGCCGCACGGAAATCGCCGAGGCGATCGCCGAGCAGGCGCACAAGCTCGCCTACTACCATGCCTATGCCGGCCATGGGTCCGAGCCCTCGATACGCCTGTCCAAAATGATCGTGGATCGGGCACCGGCGGGCATGAGCCGGGTCTATTTCGGCCTGTCCGGGTCCGACGCGAACGAGACGAACATCAAGCTCGTCTGGTACTACAACAATGTGCTCGGCCGGCCCGACAAGAAGAAGATCATCTCGCGCTGGCGCGGCTATCATGGCTCCGGCGTCATGACGGGCTCGCTCACGGGCCTTTCCCTGTTCCACAACGCCTTCGATCTTCCCCGCGCCCCCATCCTGCATACCGAAGCGCCCTATTACTTCCGGCGGGCCGACAGGTCGCTTAGCGAAGAGGCCTTCTCGCAGTTCTGCGCCGACCGGCTGGAAGAGATGATCCTGGCGGAGGGGCCGGACACGATCGCGGCCTTCATCGGCGAGCCGGTGCTGGGAACGGGCGGCATCGTGCCGCCGCCGGCCGGCTACTGGGACAAGATCCAGGCCGTGCTGCGCAAGTACGACATCCTCATGATCGCCGACGAAGTCGTCACCGGGTTCGGCCGCCTCGGCTCCTCCTTCGGCAGCACGCATTACGGCATCGAGCCCGACCTCATCACCATCGCCAAGGGGCTGACCTCGGCCTATCTGCCGCTGTCGGGAACGATCGTGTCCGACAGGGTCTGGCGCGTCCTGGTGGAAGGATCGGACAGGCTGGGCGTCATCGGCCATGGCTGGACCTATTCGGCCCATCCGCTCTGCGCGGCGGCGGGGATCGCCAATCTGGAGCTGATCGACAGGCTCGACCTCGTCTCCAACGCCGCAACCGTCGGCGCCCATTTGCGCAAGGCCTTGCGCGACGGGCTGGCGGACCATCCCCATGTCGGCGATATCCGGGGCGAAGGCATGCTCGCATCGGTGGAGTTCGTCGCGGATCGGGACGATCGCCGCTTCTTCGATCCGGCGGACAAGGTGGGCCCGCGCCTGGCCGCGGCTCTGGCAGAGCGCGGCGTGATCGCCCGGGCGATGCCGGAGGGCGATATTCTCGGCTTTGCGCCGCCGCTCTGCCTGACCATCGAGGAAGCCGACCGTGTGGCCACGGCCGTGCACGGCGCGGTCAGTGCCGTCCTGCCAACCCGGTAATCGATCAGGCGGCGCCGAGCGCCGCCACGATCTGGTCCGGCATATATGGCTTGGTCACGAAGCCGATGGGCCGTGCGTCGGCGGCCGTCTGCCGCAGCTTGTCGGTGATCTGCGCGCTGACGAAAAGCGAGGGGACGCCCAGTTCCCCACGAAGCCGGCGCGCCGTTTCGACGCCGCAGCTTCCATGGGCCAGATTCACGTCCATGATCGCCGCATCGACCTTGCCGCTGCGGGCCATCGCCATGGCCGCCTCGCAATCGGCGGCAACGCCCACCACGTCGTAGCCGGCATCGGACAGGATGTCTTCGAGATCCATGGCGATCAGGAACTCATCCTCGACGATCATGATGCGGTGACACACGTCCGACATACAACTTCCATGGGCTGCGACGGGCCTGTACCCGGCTATCTTGGTGCAAACGCGTGGATGGCTAAAAAGTGCCATGGCATGGTCACAATTCTTCACGCCCGGCCGAATTGACGCATCGGGTATACGTTGATAACAACATAATATCTGTAGTTGGAGGACGGATATGACCCGACGCATCTTCATAAACCTGCCGGTGGCCGATCTCGACGCATCGATCGCCTTCTATGAGCAGACGGGCTTCCAGAACGAGCCGGCCTTCACCGACGCGACGGCTGCGATGATGCGCCTGTCCGATACGATTGCCGTGATGCTTCTGACGCATGCGCGCTTTGCCGACTTCACCCCCCGGACGGTTGCCGATGCCAAGGCCGTCACGCAGGTGCTGCTGGCGCTCAGCGTCGACAGCCGCGCCGACGTGGACGCGGCGATCGACCGTGCAGTGGCGGCGGGGGGTCAGGCCGATCCCGGTCCGGTCCAGGACCACGGCTTCATGTATGGCCGCAGCTACGCCGATCCGGACGGCCACATCTTTGAACTGGTGTGGATGGACATGGCGGCCCTGCCCTCGCAGCCCGACGCGCCTCTTGCGGATTAGGACAACAAGACTTCGCAGTTTGGAAAGGGTTTTGCGCAAGCCTGTTTCACTTTGGATCACCATACGCCTTGTTCCTTCATCCACGCCGTAAGGCGCCAGACACAGGAAGCGCGAATGACCAGATCCTATCCCATCCGCAGGGCGATGACGGCGGCCCTTCTCGTCAGTGGCATCGGCGCCGCCCAGGCCAGCGACCCTGACGCCTGCGCGGCACCGCGCTTCTCGGATGTCGGCTGGACCGACATCACGGCGACGACCGCCATCGCCAGCGAACTTCTGGGTGCGCTCGGCTACCAGCCGGACGTGTCCGTCCTGTCCGTTGCCATTACCTTCCGCGCGCTCGAGCAGGGCGATACGGACGTGTTCCTGGGCAACTGGATGCCGTTGCAGGAACCGATCGCGACACCGCTGATCACCTCCGGCGCGATCGAGGTTGTGGCGCAGAACCTGACCGGTGCGCGCATCGGCTTTGCGGTTCCCAAGGCCAGCTTCGACGCCGGCCTCAGGACCTATGGCGATATCGCCGCCTTCCGCGATGCCTTAAGCGGGGAAATCTACGGCATCGAGCCCGGCAGCAGCGCCAACGAGACGATCACCGCCATGATCGCGGACGACCGCTTCGGCCTGAAGGATTTCACCCTCGTCGAATCCAGCGAACAGGCCATGCTGGCACAGGTGTCCTCGCGCATCCGCCAGGACGAGGCCGTGCTCTTCTTCGGCTGGCAGCCGCACCCGATGAACCTGAACTACGAGATCGCCTATCTGGAAGACGGGCAGGACGCTTTCGGCCCCGACGACGGGGGCGCAACCGTGCAGACCGTGACCCGCAAGGGCCTTGGCGCGGACTGTCCGAACCTCGGGCGCTTTCTGCGCAACCTCGTCTTCACGGTGGAGATGGAGGATCGGTTGATGAGCGACATCCTCGACAAGGGGATGGAGCCGGCGGCTGCCGCGCGGGGATGGATGGCGGAAAACCCCGATACGGTCACGGCCTGGCTGGACGGGGTGACGACACGCGACGGCGAACCCGGACTGCCGGCCATCACGCAAGGCCTGGACCTGGCCGAGCGGCCCTGACGCCGCGCTCTCAACTGCGCTTGCGCCGGGCCATGGAGGGCGCTTCCCCATAGGCCCGGCGAAAGGCCCGCGACAGGGCAGAGATGGACGAAAAGCCGCTGCGCGCCGCGATCTCGGCCATGGACAGGTTCGTATCCAGGACAAGCCGGCGGGCGGCCCCCAGTCGCAGCTTCAGGAAATAGGCGCCCGGAGAGGCGCCGACCGTCCGGCGGAACAGCACCTCCAGGCTGCGCGCCGAGAGCCCCAGGCGCCGCGCCAGGGCCGCCATGGTCAGCGCCGTATCCAGGCTGGCTTCCATGATGCGGATGGCCTCCGCCACGCGGGGCTCGTGGTGGCGGATGCGGCCAAGCGAGACGACCGGCTGCGTATCGGCGCCGGTGCGCATTTCCTCGTAGATGTAGAGGCTGGCCACATCGAGTGCCGCCGAGTAGCCATGCCGTGCGCGGATCAGCGTGAGCATCAGGTCGAGCGCCGGCGTGGCGCCACCTGTCGTGTAGCAGGGGCCATCGCCCACGAAGCGGTCCGGCACCACCTCCACATGCGCGAAGGCGGCCGCGAACTCTTCCAGATCCTCCCAATGCGTCGTTGCGCGCCGACCGTCCAACAGCCCGGCCCGCGCCAGCACCCAGGCGCCGGCCTCCACGCCGATCACCGTCTGAGCCCGGCGGGCCGCCTTGCGTATGGCGCGCAATGTCGGCGGGACGGACTGCCGATCCGCGCCGAAGGCCGCCACGACGATCAAGAGCGCGCCGACATCTTCGGGATCGAAGGCGCCGTCGACCGCCAGCTCCAGCCCGCAACTGGCGGTAGCCGGTTTCCCGTCCATGGTGACGAGGCGCCAACGATAGGCACCCCGGGCCAGGACGCGGTTGGCGCCGCGCAGCGGATCGAGCGTCGCGGCGAGGGACAGGAGCGAGAAGCCCGGGAAGATCAGGAGGGTGACGTCGAGCGGCCCGTCGGCTTCGGCAAAGACCATGCTTTCGCATAATGGCAAACGCGCTTCGCCTCAAGCCGGAATGCCGGCTGTGGCCTCTGCCATGCTCCGTCCGGGAATGACGACAGGAAAGGCGAACAGACATGCCGCTAGCCATGAACCGCGACGTCTTCATCACCTGCGCCGTGACCGGCTCCGGCGACACGGCCGGCCGCTCCCCGCATGTGCCGGTGACGCCGGCCCAGATCGCCGCATCCGCCATCGAGGCCGCGAAGGCAGGCGCCGCCATCGTGCATTGCCATGTGCGCGACCCGCAGACAGGGGCGCCGTCGCGCCGGCTGGAGCTCTACCGGGAGGTCACCGAGCGCATCCGCGATGCGCAGACGGACGTCGTCCTGAACCTGACGGCCGGCATGGGCGGCGATCTCGTCTTCGGTTCGGTCGAGGCGCCCTTCCCCATCGATCCGGACGCGACCGACATGGCCGGCGCGACCGAGCGTCTGGCCCATGTGGCCACCTGCCGGCCCGAAATCTGCACGCTGGATTGCGGCACCATGAACTTCAACCTCGGCGACTATGTCATGGTCAACACGCCGGCGATGCTGCGGGCCATGGCGGCGCGCATCACCGAGCTCGGCGTGCGGGCCGAGATCGAAGCCTTCGACACGGGGCATCTGTGGTTCGCGCGCCAGCTCGTCGAGGAGGGGCTGATCCCCCAGCCGGTCCTGGTGCAGCTTTGCATGGGCATAGGCTGGGGCGCCCCGGACGATCTGAACACCCTCATGGCCATGGTCAACAACCTGCCGGTGGGTTGGCACTTCTCTGCCTTTTCCATCGGGCGCAACGCCCTGGCCTATCCCGCGGCGGCCGTCCTGGCGGGCGGCAATGTCCGCGTGGGGCTGGAGGACAATCTGAAGCTTGGCCGCGACGAGCTGGCGACGAACGCCAAGCTGGTGGAGCGCGCCGTCCAGGTGGTGGAGGGCATGGGCGCCACGGTGATCGGCCCGGATGAGGTGCGCCGCAGGCTCGGGCTGACCAAGCGCGCGGGGGACAAGGCATGAGTGCGCCGCTTCCCGGCCACGTGGCCTGCATCGGCGGCGGCGTCATCGGGGGCGGCTGGGTCGCCCGGTTCCTCATCGCGGGGAACGACGTGTGCCTTTACGATCCGCACCCGCAGGCCGAGCGCATCGTATCGCAGGTGGTGGCCAACGCCCGCCGCGCCTATGGCATGCTGACCACCGCGCCCCTGCCCGCTCCCGGCACGCTGCGGCTCTGCGCCAGCCTGGCCGAGGCGGTGGACGGCGCGCACTGGATCCAGGAAAGCGTGCCGGAGCGCCTGGAGCTGAAACGCGACATCCTGGCACAGATCGATGCGGCGGCTGCGCCCGACGCATTGATCGGCTCATCGACCTCCGGCCTCCTGCCGAGCGAGTTGGCGGCCGGGCTCAAGCACCCGGAGCGGTTCTTCGTCGCCCATCCCTACAATCCGGTCTACCTTTTGCCGCTGGTGGAACTCGTCGGTGGCCGGGCCACCGATCCGGCCGTCCTGGACGATGCGGTGGCAAGGCTCGACACGATCGGCATGAAGGGTGTCGTCATCCGCAAGGAGATCGAGGCCTTCGTCGGCGACCGGCTCCTGGAAGCCCTGTGGCGCGAAGCGCTCTGGCTGGTGCGCGACGACATTTGCGACGTAACGACGCTGGACGACGTGATCCGCTACTCGTTCGGGCTGCGCTGGGCGCAGATGGGCCTGTTCGAAACCTACCGGATCGCCGGTGGCGAGGCGGGCATGCGCCACTTCCTGCACCAGTTCGGACCCTGCCTGTCCTGGCCATGGACGCGGCTGACCGACGTGCCGGAGCTCGATGCCGCACTGGTGGACAAGATCGCCGCCCAATCGGACGCACAGGCGGGCGGGCGGTCGATCCGCGCGTTGGAGCGCATCCGCGACGAAAACCTCGTGGGCATTCTCCAGGCGTTGAAATCGGGCAATGGCGGCGCGGGCTGGGGCGCAGGCGCACTCCTGTCCGCCTTCGAGGAAGGGCTGCGGCACAAGGCCGATCCGGGCCCCGCGCCCGACGGGCGGTTCGCCACCGTGACGGCGGCCGTCGCCCCCGCCTGGATCGACTATAACGGCCACATGACCGAACATCGCTACCTG
The DNA here is from genome assembly GCF_001463905.1 of Aureimonas frigidaquae. Taxonomy (GTDB): domain Bacteria; phylum Pseudomonadota; class Alphaproteobacteria; order Rhizobiales; family Rhizobiaceae; genus Aureimonas; species Aureimonas frigidaquae. The sequence continues at coordinate 77,185 of NZ_BBWR01000003.1, read as the reverse complement.
CAACTCTTCGGTGAGGCGACGGATGTGGTCCTGCGCCATCTTGGCGTCGATGGCGCCTATGTGGCCGCGGGTGCAAGCTACTACACGGTCGAAACCCATCTGCGGCATCTCGGCCAGGCGCGCAGTGGCGATGCGTTGCGCGTCACGTCGCGGCTCCTGTCCTGCGACCCCAAGCGGCTGCATCTCGTGCATGAGATGCAGGGGCCGGAAGGCGATCCGATCGCCACGTCGGAGCACATGCTCCTGCATGTGCGCGGCCAGGCTTGCGTGCCGGCGCCGGAGGCGGTGCTGGACCGGGCCAGGCAGCTCGCGCGATCGCAGGCGGGCCTGCCGCAGCCCGCCTATGCCGGAAGGGCCGTTTCCATGCCGGTCAGATGATGGTCCGCAGGCGGTGCCCCGGCGGGTGCACCATGCGGACCTGCGTGATGGGCTGCGTCAGAAGGAAGGTCAGGCGCTCGGCCACGAAGACCGGCGTGCCCGCGCCAAGGCCCAGATGCTGCGCTTCCGCCGCTTGTGCCGGTGCCGCCAGGAAGGCGAGCTCGGCATAGGAGAAGGGCGCGTTGTCGACCAGCCATTCGTTCGGACCGATCCTGGCGAAGCTTTCTCCCCGAACCTCAGGCACGCTCGACACGAGGATCAGCCGATCCTCGAACTGGTAGGGGACGCCGTCGGCCCTGTGCAGGCAGGTGACGGCCAGAATGGGCGCACCGGTGCCGACACGAAGGCGCCGGGCATCGGCAGCGGTGGCGGCGCGTTCCTCACGCGCGATCAGCTCGTAGCCATGCGTGCGGCCTGTGGCCGATATCTCTTCCGACACGAGCGGGATGGACAGCCGGGCATGCCGGACGGGATTGAGCGCGACGCGCGTTCCCGCCTTGCGCTTGCGCTCGATGAGCCCGGTGCGGGCCAGATCCTGCAGGGCGCGATTGACGGTGGCGCGCGCCGCCTTGAACTCCTGCGCCAAATCGGCCTCGCCCGGGATGAGGGTGCCGGGGGGCCAGATCCGTGCACCGATGCGGCGGGCGATCTCGTCCCGAATGGACCGGAAGGACTGCCGCTCCGCCATGGCCGGTTCAGGCCAGCCGGTCGAGGCGCGCGCAGACCGTCCGGTAGCGCGCCGCGATCTCGGCCCGGCCTTTGTGCGCGCCATCGGCGACGACATGGCGGCCGGCACTCCACACATGCGTCACGGCGCGGCTATCGCCCGTAAAGACGAAGCCATCGAGAAGGCCATCCCCCTCTGCCCGGCCGGAAAAGCGGGCCGGATCCAGCGCAACGAGATCGGCCCAGCGGCCGGTGTCGACGGCGCCGCTGTTTCGGGCGAGCGCCTGCGCGCCGCCGGCCAGCGCCGCGTCGTAAAGATGGCGGGCGACCGAGCCGCCGGGGCGCGCCAGAACGGCCCGCTCGCGGTGCCGGAGACGCTGGGAATATTCGAGCTGGCGCAATTCCTCTCCGGTCGCGATGCGGATGTTGGAGTCCGATCCTATGCCGAGCCGCCCGCCGGCGGAACCGTAATCGACGGCGTTGAAGATCCCGTCGCCCAGATTGGCTTCCGTCACCGGGCACAGGCCCGCAACGGCGCCGCTGGCGGCAAGGCCACGCGTCTCCGCCGCGTCCATATGCGTGGCATGGATCACGCACCAGCGCTCATCCACTCCGTACCGCTCGAGGAGAAGCTGGATCGGGCGCAGGCCCGTCGCCTCCAGAACCTCGGCCACCTCCACCTCCTGCTCGCCGGCATGAATGTGGAACGGCCCGGTCGGATTGAGCGCCAGGAGCTCCGACAGGCTGCCGGCCGGCACGGCCCGCAACGAATGCGGGGCGACGCCGAGCATCGTATCGCCCGGCAGGGCGGCAAGGGCCTGGCGGGCGCCGTCCATCAGCCGGGCGAAACCATCGAGATCGTTGTAGAAGCGCTGCTGGCCGCCCGCGAGGGCACGGCCGTCGAGGCCGCCCGTCTGGTAGAGGACGGGCAGCAGCGTCAGCCCGATCCCGCTGGTCGCAGCCGCGGCCGCGATGCGCACGCTCAGCTCGGCCGGATCGTCATAGGCGACAGCTCCGGCTGCGCGGTGCAGGTAATGGAATTCGGCAACCGCACCAAAGCCGCTCTCCAGCATTTCCATGAAGGCGAAGGCGGCGATGGCTTCGATGTCGTCCGGCGTCAACACGTCGAGAAAACGATACATCAGGCTGCGCCAGGTCCAGAAACTGTCGCGCCCTGTCGGGCCCCGCCATTCGGTCAGCCCGGCCATGGCGCGCTGGAAGCTGTGACTGTGCAGGTTCGACAGCGCCGGCAGGAGAACGGGGACGTTCATGTCCCCCCGGCGCCCGGCCGCGTCCTCGACGCCGGCAATGCGCCCATCGGCGCCGATCACGACGATGGCGTCATCTCGCCAGCCCTGCGGCGTCAACATCGTATCGGCGCGTATCAGCATCGGCTCGGCCCCCGTGCAGTGCCGCGAAGGCACCTGATTGACTTCTTATGTCTATACATAATAGCGTTCCCGGACAAGCTTCAGCCATGGGATCGCCGGCCGATGGACCCACGACTCCTCACCGACATGACGCTGTGTACGATGGCGGGGGACCGGCCCTACGGCCTCGTTCCAGATGGCGCGGTCGTGATCGAAGACGGCCTGATCGCCTATGCCGGGCCGCGGGCGGGCCTGCCGGAGCGGTGGAGCGCGGTCCCGGCGCGCAGCCTTCAGGGGCGTCTCGTCACCCCGGCGCTGATCGACTGCCACACGCATCTCGTCTTCGGCGGGGACCGCGCGCGTGAGTTCGAAATGCGGCTGACGGGGCACAGCTACGAAGAGATCGCCCGGGCCGGCGGCGGCATCGCCGCCACCGTGGCGGCGACACGCGCCCTGCACGAGGACGCGCTGGTGGCCGCCGCGCGGCCGCGGCTGGACGCCCTGCGCCGGGAGGGCGTGGCGACGGTAGAGATCAAGTCCGGCTACGGCCTGAGCGTTTCGAGCGAACTCACCATGCTGCGGGCGGCGCGCCGGCTGGGCCGGGAGGCCGGCATCCGCGTGCGGACGAGCTATCTGGCGGCCCACAGCGTCCCGCCGGAATATCGCGGCCGGGCGGATGCCTATCTGTCGCAGGTCGTGCTGCCCGGCATGGAGCATGGCGCGGCCGAGGGGCTGATCGACGCGGTCGACGCCTTCTGCGAAGGCATCGCCTTTTCCGTGGCCGAGGTCGAGCGCGTCTTCGATGCGGCACAAGCGCTGGGCCTTCCGATCAAGCTCCATGCCGAGCAACTTTCCAACCTGAACGGGGCGGCGATGGCCGCGCGGCGGGGCGCGCTGTCGGCCGACCATCTGGAACATCTGGATGCGGACGGGGTGGCGGCCATGGCGCGATCGGGCACGGTGGCCGTGCTCCTGCCCGGCGCCTACTACGCCCTGCGCGAGACGAAGGCGCCCCCGGTCGCCGCCTTGCGGGACGCCGGCGTACCCATGGCGCTCGCGACGGACTGCAACCCCGGCACCTCGCCGATGAGCTCGCTGCTGCTGGCCATGAACATGGGCGCGACCCTGTTCCGCCTGACGCCGGAGGAGGCGCTGGCGGGCGTGACCCGCCATGCCGCCCGGGCGCTCGGCCTCGCCGACACGATCGGCACGCTGGAGCCCGGCAAGCGGGCGGAACTGGCCGTCTTCTCGGTCTCTCACCCGGCGGAACTGGCCTATCGCATCGGCTTCAACCCGCACCACGAAACCATATTGGGGCATCGACCATGACAATCGTGCTGACGCCGGGCGCTGTCACGCTGTCCACGCTGGAGGCCATCCATTCCGGCGCAGGGCCCGTGACGCTCGATCCTGCCACCCGCCCCGCCGTGGAGGCCGGCGCCCGCCGGATCGCCGAGATTGCCGGCGGCGACCGTGCCGTCTACGGGATCAATACGGGATTCGGGAAGCTCGCCAGCGTGCGCATCGCCCCGGCCGATGTCGCGACCCTGCAGCGCAACCTGATCCTGTCCCATTGCTGCGGCGTCGGCGATCCGCTGCCCGATGACGTCGTCCGGCTGATCATGGCCATGAAGCTCATATCGCTCGGGCGGGGTGCCTCCGGCGTGCGGCCGGTCATCATCAGCCTGATCGAAGACATGCTGGCCGCCGGCATCACGCCCGTCATCCCCGGCCAGGGATCGGTCGGCGCCTCCGGCGATCTGGCACCCCTGGCGCATATGGCCAGCGCCATGATCGGCGCCGGGACGGTGCGTTACCAGGGGGTGGTGCAGCCGGCCGGCAAGGCCCTCTCCCAGGCGGGGCTCGAGCCCGTCTCCCTGGCGGCCAAGGAAGGCCTGGCGCTGATCAACGGGACGCAGGTCTCGACAGCCCTCGCCCTGTCCGGCCTGTTCCGCGCCCACCAGGCATCCTCGGCCGCCCTCGTCACCGGTGCCCTGTCGACCGATGCGGCCATGGGCTCCTCCGCCCCCTTCCACGCAGAGATCCACAGCCTGCGCGGCCATGCGGGGCAGATCGATGCCGCGCGCGCCCTGCGCGGCCTTCTGGAAGCCTCGCCGATCCGGGAAAGCCATCTGGAAGGCGACGAACGCGTGCAGGACCCCTATTGCATCCGCTGCCAGCCGCAGGTGGATGGCGCCTGTCTCGACCTTCTGCGGCAGGCCGGCCGCACCTTGCGGATCGAAGCCAATGCGGTGACCGACAACCCGCTCATCCTGTCCGACGGGCAGGTCCTGTCCGGCGGCAACTTCCATGCCGAGCCCGTCGCGCTGGCTGCCGACCAGATCGCCCTGGCGGTCTGCGAGGTCGGCGCTATCGCCCAGCGCCGCATCGCACTTCTCGTCGATCCGGCCCTGTCCTTCGGCCTGCCGGCCTTCCTGGCGCGCAATCCCGGGTTGAACTCGGGGATGATGATCGCCGAGGTGACGTCCGCGGCGCTGATGTCGGAAAACAAGCAGATGGCCTATCCGGCCTCGGTGGATTCGACGCCGACCTCCGCCAACCAGGAGGACCATGTCTCCATGGCCTGCCACGGCGCCCGGCGCCTGCAGGCCATGACGGCCAATCTGGCCGGCATCATCGGCATCGAAGCCATGACGGCCGCCCAAGGGGTGGAACTGCGCGCGCCCCTGCGCACCAGCCCGCAATTGCAGCGCGTCCTGGAAACGATCCGGGCAAAGGTTCCGACACTCGACGAGGACCGCTACATGGCCGAGGACATCGCCCGGGCGACCCGGCTCGTGGCGGATGGCAGCCTGACGCGCGCCGTCGAGCCCGGCCTTTTGCCGGAGCTGGAGAGCGCGGCGTGACGCCCGTCCTCGTCGAGCGGGGCGATCTGCCGGTCATCCTGGCCTTTCCGCATACGGGAACCCACCTGCCCGACGCGATCCACGCCAGGCTGAACGCCGAAGGCCGCATCCTGCGCGATACGGACTGGCATCTCGACCGGCTGTATGACGGGCTTCTGCCGGGTGCGAGCGTGGTGCAGGCGACCTTCCACCGCTATGTCGTGGACGCCAATCGCGATCCGAGCGGCCAAAGCCTCTATCCCGGCCGCAACACGACCGACCTCGTGCCGCGGACCAATTTCGACGGGGTTGCGATCTGGCGCGAGGGGGCGGAGCCGGATGCGGCGGAATGCCGGGAGCGGACCCGGCGTTTCCACGCGCCCTACCACGCCGCGCTGGCGCAGGAGATCGAGCGCGTGCGGGCGGCGCATGGCATCGCCATCCTGTATGACTGCCATTCCATCCGCTCGGCCATCCCGCATCTCTTCGATGGCGTGCTGCCGGACATCAATCTCGGCACGGATGGGGGACGGACGCTGGCGCCTGCGCTGGAGAAGGCGGCTCTGCACATCGCCTCCGAAGCGGCGGGCTTGAGCCATGTGCTGAACGGGCGCTTCCGGGGTGGCTGGACGACACGCCATTACGGACGGCCGGAAGAGGGCGTCCATGCCTTCCAGATGGAGCTGGCCCAGAGCACCCATCTGGTAAGCGAAACACCCCCCTTTGCCTATGATGCCACCCGCGCCGCGCCGCTGCGCGCCGTGCTGGCGAAGCTTCTGAACCGTTTCTCGGCGCTCGCGCCGACCCTTGCTGGAGGTGCCGCATGACGATCAGGGATCGCGCAAGCAACAGCCGTATCGTGCGGGCGCCGCACGGCACGGAGCTGACCGCCCGGAGCTGGCTGACCGAGGCGCCGCTCCGCATGCTGATGAACAATCTCGATCCGGACGTGGCCGAGAACCCGGACGAGCTTGTCGTCTATGGCGGGATCGGCCGGGCCGCGCGCAGCTGGGACGATTTCGACCGCATCGTCACGACACTGCGGCGGCTCGGGGACGACGAGACGCTGCTCGTCCAGAGCGGCAAGCCGGTGGGCGTCTTTCGCACCCATGCGGACGCACCGCGGGTCCTGATCGCCAACTCCAACCTCGTTCCGCACTGGGCGACCTGGGACCATTTCAACGAGCTCGACCGCAAGGGCCTGGCCATGTACGGCCAGATGACGGCCGGTTCCTGGATCTATATCGGCACGCAAGGCATCGTGCAGGGGACGTTCGAGACCTTCATGGAGGCCGGGCGCCAGCATTATGGCGGGGATCTGACCGGCCGGTGGATCCTGACGGCGGGGCTCGGCGGCATGGGCGGCGCGCAGCCGCTGGCCGCCGTGATGGCGGGGGCATCGTGCCTCGCCATCGACTGCAACCCGGACTCGATCGCCTTCCGGCTGCGCACCCGCTATCTCGACCACGCGGCGCAGACGCTCGACGAAGCGCTGGAGATGATCGCGCAGTGGACGCGGGCGGGCGAGGCAAAATCGGTCGGCCTTCTCGGCAATGCTGCGGAGATCCTGCCGGAGATGGTCCGGCGCGGCATCCGGCCCGATCTCGTCACCGACCAGACCTCCGCCCATGATCCGGTCAACGGCTATCTGCCGATCGGCTGGAGCGTGGCGGAATGGAAGGCGCGGCGCGAAAGCGATCCGAAGGCTGTTGAGCAGGCGGCGCGCGCCTCCATGCGCACCCATGTGGAGGCGATGCTCGCCTTCCACAAAGCCGGGGTGCCAACGGTCGACTATGGCAACAATATCCGGCAGGTGGCGCTGGACGAGGGCCTTGCGGACGCCTTCGCCTTCCCCGGCTTCGTGCCGGCCTATATCCGGCCGCTCTTCTGCCGTGGGATCGGCCCGTTCCGCTGGGCCGCCCTGTCGGGCGACCCGCAGGACATTCACCGCACGGACGCCAAGGTGAAGGAACTTTTGCCCGACAACGCAGCCCTGCACCGCTGGCTCGACATGGCGCGCGAGCGCATCGCCTTCCAGGGCCTGCCGGCCCGGATCTGCTGGGTCGGCCTCGGGGACCGGCATCGTCTCGGCCTCGCCTTCAACGAGATGGTCGCCCGGGGCGAATTGAAGGCGCCGGTGGTGATCGGCCGCGATCACCTGGATTCCGGCTCCGTCGCCTCGCCCAACCGGGAAACCGAAGCCATGCGGGACGGGTCGGACGCCGTGTCCGACTGGCCGCTTCTCAACGCCCTTCTGAACACGGCATCGGGGGCGACATGGGTGAGTCTTCACCATGGCGGGGGCGTGGGAATGGGCTACTCGCAGCATTCGGGAATGGTCATCTGCTGCGACGGCAGCGCGGACGCGGCCCGGCGTATCGAACGCGTCCTGTGGAACGATCCCGCCACCGGCGTGATGCGCCATGCCGATGCCGGCTACGACATCGCCCTCGACTGCGCGCGCGAACAGGGGCTCGACCTGCCGGCCATCCTGTAGGGACGAGCCCAAATGCAAAGGCCCCGTCCTGCGACGGGGCCTTCGTTGGGGTGCTGCAGGGCAGCGCCGCTCAGTCCAGCGCGTGGATATCCCTGTGCCGCGTATCGCGCAGGAACAGCATGCCGATCACGAAGGACATGGCGGCGATCACCACCGGGTACCACAGGCCGGAGTAAATGTTGCCGGTCGCGGCCACGATGGCAAAGGAGGTCGTCGGCAGGAAGCCGCCGAACCAGCCATTGCCGATGTGGTAGGGCAGCGACATGGAGGTGTAGCGGATGCGCGTCGGGAACAGCTCGACCAGATAGGCGGCGATCGGCCCGTAAACCATCGTCACCAGAAGAACGAGGAAGAACAGGATGGCCGTGGTGGCCACGTAGTTGATCTCGTTCGGATCGGCCGCGGCCGGGTAGCCGGCGGCGCGGATCGCTTCCGTCGCAGCGGCGCCGAAGGCGTCCGTCTGGGCCTTGCGATCCTCGGCCGACAGGCCCGTTCCCTCGAAGCTCGGGATCACCGTTGCGCCCACCGCGACGGAGGCCACCGTGCCGGCGGGCGCTTCGATATTGTCGTAGTTCACCGCATTGCGCGCTAGGAAGGCCTTGGCGATATCGCAGGAGCTGGTGAAGGTGCTGGTTCCGACCGGGTTGAACTGGAAGGAACAGGTGGCCGGATCCGCCGTGACGGTGACCGGTGCGGAAGCCTGTGCCGCAGCCAGGCGCGGATTGGCGAACTGCGTCATCATCTGGAAGGCGGGGAACAGTGTCACCACCGCCAGGATCAACCCGGCCATGATGACGGCCTTGCGGCCGATCCGGTCCGAGAGCGCGCCGAAGATCAGGAAGAAGGGCGTGGCCAGGAGCAGGGCGATCGCCATCATGATGTTGGCGGTCGGCCCGTCCACCTTGAGCGTCTGCGTCAGGAAGAAGAGCGCATAGAACTGTCCGGTGTACCATACCACCGCCTGTCCGGCCGTCAGGCCGAACAGGGCCAGGAGCACGATCTTCAGGTTCGGCCATTTGGCGAAGGAATCCCGCAGCGGGCTCTTGGACGTCTTGCCCTCGGCCTTCATCTTCTGGAAGATCGGGCTTTCGTTCAGCTTGGTGCGGATCCAGACCGAGATCGCCAGAAGGAAGATCGAGATCAGGAACGGAATGCGCCAGCCCCAATCTGCGAATTCCGCCTCGCCCAGCACGGTCCGCGTGCCGAGGATGATGATGAGGGACAGGAAAAGGCCCATCGTGGCCGTGGTCTGGATCCAGGCGGTGAAGAAGCCGCGACGCCCATTGGGCGCATGCTCCGCCACGTAGACGACCGCGCCGCCATACTCGCCGCCGAGCGCAAGACCCTGCAGAAGGCGCAGCACGATCAGGATCACCGGTGCGGCGACGCCGATGGCGGCATAGTTGGGCAAAAGGCCGACCAGGAAGGTCGACAGGCCCATGATGACGATGGTGATCAGGAATGTGTATTTGCGCCCGACCATGTCGCCCAGGCGCCCGAAGACGAGGGCACCGAAGGGGCGGACGGCAAAGCCCGCCGCAAAGGCCAGGAGCGCGAAGATGAAGCCGGCCGTCGGATTGACGCCGGCGAAGAACTGCGCCGCGATGATCGCGGCGAGCGATCCGTACAAATAGAAGTCGTACCATTCGAAGACGGTGCCCAGAGAGGAGGCGATGATCACCTTCCGCTCTTCGCGCGTCATGCTCGTTCCACTGACCGATGCGTCGCCGTTGCGTATGTTCGCCACGTATTCCCCTCCCCGTGCCGCCATTCTTTGTGCGGTCATCAACACATGCACGTGTGCGAAGGTGAGGCTATACGAGTTGTGACAAATGAAAAGTGGCAAACGGGCGCCGAGAACACGCCAAAGCTTGAGGACGCGAAGCTCCCACACGGGAACGATAGTCCGGGCGATGCGTTGATCCGACAAGATTATTCATTCGCAAGGAGTTTGTCCCATGATCCGCTCGATCATCAAGGCCGTCGTCGTCGGCTGGATCGCAAAGAAGTTACTGGGTGCCGAGCGCAGCCAGCAGAATCAGAGAAACGAACAGCGTTCCGCACGCGCCTGACAGTTATTCTTGGGCCCTGCGGGGCCCGCTGCTTCCCCACATGCGAGCCGATTGACAAGCGCCGGGCTTCGGCGCATATCGGCCGCATGTTTGCGCGCTCCATGATTAAAACCGCGATTAGCTAAGGCCTTCGTCCCGCACTCCCCCGGGACGGGGTTGGAGGCGTTCGACGACGGTTGGCGGGGAGCAAGGGACGAAATCTAGATGGGGTACAAGGTAGCTGTCATCGGTGCGACGGGGAATGTCGGCCGGGAGATGCTCAACATCCTGCACGAGCGCGGCTTCCCGGCGGACGAGGTCGTGGCGCTCGCGTCGCGGCGCAGCCAGGGCCGCGATGTCACCTATGGTGACACCACGCTCAAGGTCCGCGCGCTCGACCTCTACGACTTTTCCGATACCGACATTGCCCTGATGTCCGCCGGCGGCTCGATCGCCAAGGAATGGGCGCCGCGAATCGCGGCCCAGGGTTGCGTTGTCATCGATAACTCGTCGGCCTTCCGCTACGACCAGGACGTTCCGCTCATCGTGCCGGAAGTGAACGCCGACGCCATCTCCGGCTTCAGCAAGCGCAACATCATCGCCAACCCGAACTGCTCGACTGCGCAGCTCGTCGTGGCATTGAAGCCGCTGCACGATCACGCCACGATCCGCCGGGTCGTCGTGTCGACCTACCAGTCGGTTTCCGGCGCGGGTAAGGAAGGCATGGACGAGCTCTTCGAGCAGAGCCGCGCCGTCTTCGTGGCCGATCCCATCACGGCCAAGAAGTTCACCAAGCGCATCGCCTTCAACGTCATTCCGCATATCGACGTCTTCATGGAAGACGGCTCCACCAAGGAAGAGTGGAAGGTGATGGCGGAAACCAAGAAGATGCTGGACCCGAAGATCAAGGTAACCTGCACGGCCGTGCGGGTGCCCGTCTTCATCGGCCATTCCGAAGCCGTCAACATCGAGTTCGAGAAGCCGATCACGGCCGACGAGGCCCGGGCCATCCTGCGCGAAGCGCCGGGCTGCCTGGTCATCGACAAGCAAGAGGATGGCGGCTACGTCACGCCGCTCGATTCCGCGGGCGAGGATGCCACCTACATCTCCCGCATCCGCGAGGACCAGACGCTCGACAACGGCCTGAACCTTTGGGTTGTGGCGGACAATCTGCGCAAGGGCGCGGCGCTGAACGCGGTGCAGATCGCCGAGCTCCTGGTCAACCGCAAGCTCCTGACCGAGCGTCAGGCAGCCTGACACAAAGGGGTTGGGCCGTGCCGGAAACGACATGGCCCGCCCCTCCCCCTTCCAGGTGGCTGGCCTCGCATCCGTTCCCGCGATATGAAGCATATCCGGAACAGTTTGCCCCATGTCCACCTGACGAGATGCTCCCCATGAAAAAGACCATCGCCGCCTTCGCCTCCCTGGCCATACTGAGCGGCTGCACCACCACCAACCCCTATACGAACGAGTCGCAGGTTTCCCGCACGGCCGCCGGAACCGGCATTGGCGCGGGCGTCGGCGCGCTCGGCGGCCTTCTGGTGGGTGAGATCGCAGGCGTCGATCGTGGCCGCGCGGCACTGATCGGGGCGGGCGTCGGCGCACTGACGGGCGGCGGTATCGGTGTCTACATGGACCGCCAGGAAGCGGACCTGCGCGCCCAGCTCCAGGGGACCGGCGTGTCGGTCACGCGGCAGGGCGACAGGATCATCCTGAACATGCCGTCCAACATCACCTTCGCGACCGATCAGGATCAGGTACGGTCCGAGTTCTACAACACGCTCACCTCGGTCGCGATCGTCCTGAACAAGTACAACCAGACCATCGTGGACGTGTCGGGCTTCACGGACAATGTGGGCTCGGAAGGCTACAACTTCGCCCTGTCGCAGCGCCGCGCCGCCAGCGTCGGCCAGTTCCTGCAGACACAGGGCGTGGCCGGCAACCGCCTGAACATTCGCGGCTTCGGCATGTCGAACCCGGTGGCCTCCAACTCTACCGAACAGGGCCGCGCGCAGAACCGCCGGGTGGAGATCGCCATCTCGCCGCTCCAGGCCGGGTAAGCGCATTACCCTTTTCGGAAGAGGCGAAAGTCAAAGGCCGGCCCCGTGCCGGCCTTTTGCGTTTCAGGCACCTGCCGCCGCGCGCCGATCGCGCAGCATGCTGTAGGCGGCAACAGCCAAGGCCAGGGCCGCGACCAGACAGGCCCCAAGCGGCAATTCGCGGTAATCGAAGCCGATGGTGATCATGGCCCCGCCGAACCAGGCCCCGATCGCATTGCCGAGGTTGAAGGCGCTCTGGTTGAAGGTCGAGGCGAGGTTGCGGGCGCCGACGGCCTTGGAGACGATGCGCATCTGGATCGGCGCCACTAGGCCGAAGACGACGATGCCCCACAGGAACATGACCGGCACCATCGCCATCATATGCGGCATGGCCGGGTAGAGAACCGCCATGACGAGGACAAGCGCAGCAAAGAGTGCGACGATGGAGGGCATCATCTTCCAGTCGGCCAGCCGCCCACCTGCCACGTTGCCGATGGTCAGGCCGACGCCGAAGACGAGGAGGACGTAAGGGATCGACTGAGGCGCCATGCCGGTGACCCCTTCCAGCATGGGCGCGATATAGGTGAAGACTGAAAAGAAGGCGATCGACGACAGGACGCTGAGAAGCATCGCCAGAAGCACCTCGCCCCGCGTCAGCGCGCGGACTTCCTGCCGGAAGCTGATGCCGGCCAGCGGATAGCTGCGCGGAACGAAGGCATAGAGCGCCGCGGCGGCGATGAGCGTCAGTCCGGTGACGGCCCAGAAGGTCGCGCGCCAGCCGAAGGCCTGCCCGATGAAGGTGCCGAGCGGGACGCCCATCACATTGGCGAGCGTCATGCCCACGAACATGAGCGAGATGGCCTGCGTCTGCCGCCCGGGCGGCGCAATATCGGCGGCCAGCACCGCGCCGATGCCGAAGAAGGTCGCATGCGCGAGCGCCGTAAAGACGCGTGCGGCCATGAGGAGCCCATAATCGGGCGCCAGCGCGCAGGCCGTATTGCCGATCACGAAGATCGCGATCATCCAGAGCAGCAACCGGCGCCGCTCCATGCGGGAGGTCAGCGCCGCCAGGAACGGCCCGCCGAAGACCACGCCCAGCGCATAGCCCGTGACGAGCAGCCCGGCCTTGGGAATATCGACGCCCAGATCCTGCGCGACGCCCGGCAACAGGCCCATGATGCCGAACTCGCCGACGCCGATCGAGAAGGAAGCGACGGACAAGGCGGCCAGTGCGTAACCTGCACGGCCGAAGCCACGTGCCGCATCTGTGCCGGGTGCGACCGCGGGCGCGACCGCCGGATCGATGGTGGGAAGCATGCGGAACCTTGCGAAAAACCGGATGGGCCGGAGCGGATCGGGCCGATTGCTCTTTCTACCGCTATGCAACATCGCCAACAAGACGGGGGGCGTCATTTGTGCGGCGCAAAGGCAGCGCGCTTATCTGCCGGCGCACAGCATTTTCCCTTTGCAACCGCATCGAACCATTGTTATAGAGGCGCCCGTCGGCCCGTTCCGGCACCCCTGCTGGGGGATAGTTTAAGGGTAGAACAGCGGACTCTGACTCCGTTAGTCTTGGTTCGAATCCAGGTCCCCCAGCCACTTCCCATGATCGCGAATTTTCCATGAAACCCGATGCAGATCGGGTCCATCGGACTTTGCGCGTGCGTTTCCACCGTGAAATGAAGGGGAAACACCCCTACAAAGATGGCTTGAAGGCGCAGGTGTCACGCGCGATCGAGCGCCTTGCGACGCGAACGCAGGTCGTCCAGACGTGCTTGCTCTTCCTCGATCCTTGTGGCGATGGCCTCCTCGTTGGCGGCACCGGACGCTGCGGCAGCCTGTTCGCTGAGCTCGCGCAGGCTTGCCTCCAGCCGCACAATGTCCCGATCCAGCGCTTCCTTTGTTTCGATATCGCTCATAGACCGCTCCCGCTTTGACGTCTGCAGTCAAGATGGCGCGGCTTCGGTATGCCGGCAACCGGGCCGCTTGCCGAGCGGCGGTTTATACCGCATTCTGCGATCCACGGTTGTGCGATCGATATCGAGCTGCAGCCCCGGCACCGCGGCATGCGCGCAAAATACATGCCGGCAAGGGTTGCGAACATACATGCACACATGTATCTATGTCGCACCGCAATGTGGGATACCGGTGCGCGGAGTCCCGCCGCCCCATGCACAGATGCGGCGCGACCGCGACATCAAAGGCATCTCTATGCGTAGCTCTCAGTACCTTGCACTGCCGATCCTGGCGTCGATGCTGCTTCTGGCGGCGTGCCGAGGCGAAGAGCAGGCAGGGCAAGCCCCGCAGCGGCCGCCGGCCCAGGTGGGCATCGTCACGACGCAGCGCGAAGCGCTGCCTGTCGTTTCCGATCTGCCGGGCCGCATCGCGCCGACCCGGATCGCCGAAGTGCGGCCGCGCGTCAACGGCATCATCGTGCGGCGCGTCTTCGAGCAGGGGTCCGACGTCGAGGAAGGTCAGCCGCTCTTCGAGATCGACCGTGCGACCTACGAGGTCGAGGTCGAGGCGGCCCGTGCCTCCGTCATGCGCGCCGAGGCCTCGCTCCTGCGGGCGCGCCAGGACGCGGAACGGGCCCAGCAGCTCGTTTCCACCCGCACCACGAGCCAGGCCACCTTCGATACGGCCGTGGCGGCGCTGAAGCAGGCGGAAGCGGACCTTGCCTCCGCCCGCGCGTCGCAGCGCGGGGCGGAAATCAATCTCGACTACACGACCGTCCGTGCGCCGATCGCCGGCCGCATCGGCCGCGCGCTGGTGACCGAAGGTGCGCTGGTCAGCTTGAGCAGCACCGAGGCCCTGGCCACGATCCAGCAGCTCGATCCCGTCTATGCCGACGTCCAGCAGCCGGTGACCGAGCTGATCCGCCTGCGCCAGGCGCTCGCCAATGGCGAGCTGGAGCAGGTCGAGCCGGATGTCGCCAAGGTCAGCCTGATGCTCGATGACGGAACCCCGTATGGCGAACCGGGACGGCTTCTCTTCTCTGAGGCGACGGTCGATCCGACCAGCGGCCAGGTGACGCTGCGCAGCGAGTTCCCCAACACGGACGGCAATCTTCTGCCCGGCATGTATGTTCGCGTGGCGGTGGAGCAGGGCATCGACCAGGCGGCCATCGCCGTTCCGAGCCAGGCCGTCCAGCGCGATACGGCCGGCCGTTCGCAGCTCTATGTCCTGGATGGCGACAACAAGATCATGCTGCGCGCGGTGACCATCGCCCGCACGGTCGGCAACCGGGCCATCGTGGCGCAGGGCCTGGAGCCCGGCGAGCGCGTCGTGGTCGACGGATTCCAGAAGACCGGCCCCGGCGCGACGGTGGAGCCAGTCGCCTGGACGGACCCGACCGCAGCCCCTGCCGCCGATGCGCCGCAGGACGGTGCGGCAGGTGCCGACCAGGGGAACGCCGCGGCAGCACCGGGCGCGGGAGCGGCCGATGCCGCCCCCGCCGATGCGAACGCCACGCCGAGCGGTGGCGATGCCACGCCGCAAGGCAATGCACCGGCACAGGCGGGTGATGCACCCGCCGGCCAGACGGCGGAATAAGGACCGGTAACCCAGATGCCTCGTTTCTTCATCGACCGCCCGATCTTTGCATGGGTGGTCGCGATCTTCATCGTGCTTGCCGGCGTGATCTCGATTCCGAGCCTCCCGATCGCGCAGTACCCGAATGTCGCGCCACCCCAGCTCACCATCTCGACCAACTATCCCGGTGCCTCGCCGGAAGATCTGTACCTGCAGGTCACCAAGCCTATCGAGGAGGAGCTGAACGGCGTTCCGGGCCTGATTTACTTCGAGTCGACCAGTGATGCGAGCGGCCGGGTCGAGATCACCGTGACCTTCGAATCCGGCACGAACATCGCCCAGGCCGTCGTCGACACGCAGAACCGCATCAAGCGCGTCGAGGCCTCGCTGCCCAGCGTCGTCATGCAGCAGGGCCTGCAGGTGGAGGAAGCCGGATCGAGCTTCCTGATGGTCGTGTCGCTCATCGCCGACGAGCAGTCGGACCTCGATGCCGTCGGGCTCGGCGACTATCTGAGCCGCAACGTGCTGAACGAGATCCGCCGCGTCCCCGGCATCGGCCGCGCGCAGCTCTTCGCATCCGAGCGGGCCATGCGTATCTGGCTGGATCCGGACAAGCTGATCGGCCTGAATCTCGCCGTCTCCGATGTCACCAGCGCCATCCAGTCGCAGAATGCGCAGGTCGCGGCCGGCTCCATCGGCGCGCAGCCCAATCCGGTCAGCCAGCAGACCACGGCCACCATCCTGGTGCGCGGCCAGCTGACGACGCCGGAAGAGTTCGGCGCCATCGTCCTGCGGTCCAATGCGGACGGCTCGCTGGTGCGCCTGCGCGATGTGGCGGATGTGGAGATCGACGCCGAAAGCTACGGCTTCACGACCTTCCTGAACGGTCAGCCCAGCGCCGCCGTCGGCGTGCAGCTTTCGCCCACGGGCAATGCCCTGGCGGCCGCCGAAGGCGTGCGTGCCGTCATGGAGCGGCTCGCGCCGCTGTTCCCGGAAGGCGTCACCTACGACATACCGTACGATACGTCCCCCTTCGTGGAGGCGTCGATCGAGAAGGTGGTCCACACGCTGATCGAAGCCATCGTGCTCGTCTTCGTCGTGATGTTCATCTTCTTGCAGAACTTCCGCTACACGATCATCCCGACACTCGTGGTGCCTGTCGCGCTGGCCGGAACGCTGGCGGTGATGCTGGCGGCGGGCTTCTCCATCAACGTTCTGACCATGTTCGCCATGGTGCTCGCCATCGGCATTCTGGTCGATGACGCCATCGTGGTGGTGGAAAACGTCGAACGCATCATGTCCGAGGAAGGGCTTCCCCCGCGGGAGGCCACCCGCAAGGCCATGTCGCAGATTTCCGGCGCCATCATCGGCATCACGCTGGTGCTGGTCTCGGTCTTCGTGCCGCTGGCCTTCTTCCCCGGCTCGGTGGGTGTCATCTACCGCCAGTTCTCGCTCACCATGGTCACGTCGATCCTGTTCTCGGCGCTCCTGGCCCTGTCGCTCACGCCTGCCCTCTGCGCCAGCTTCCTGAAGCCGGTCAAGGCCGGCCATCATGAGTCCAAGGGCGGGGTCTTCGGCTGGTTCAACCGTGGCTTCGACAAGACCTCGCACGGCTATAGCGGCATCGTCCGGCGCACCACGCGCAAGGCGGGGCGGCTCATGCTCGTCTACATCGCGCTCCTCGCAGGCCTCGGCTACTTCTACGTTCAGATCCCGAGCGCCTTCCTGCCGCAGGAGGATCAGGGCTTCCTGATCGCCAGCTTCCAGGGCCCGTCCGGCGCCACGTCGAACCGCATGCGTGAAGTGACGCGCGCCAGCGAGGAGTTCATCCTTCAGAACCCTGCGGTGGACAAGATGATCACCATCCAGGGCTTCTCCTTCTCCGGAACGGGCCAGAACGCCGCGCTCGCCTTCATCACGTTGAAGGACTGGTCCGAGCGGACCGGTCCCGGCCAGAGCGCGGGCGAGCTCAGCGGCGCCTTCACCATGCGCCTTCTGCAGTTCCGCGATGCCATCGCCTTCGCCTTGTCGCCACCGCCCATCCAGGGCCTCGGCAATGCGGGCGGCTTCGAGTTCCGCCTGCAGGACCGCGGCGGGCAGGATGCCGCCGCCCTGGCAGCCGCGCGCGACCAGATCCTGGGTGCGGCCGCACAAAGCCCCATTCTGGCCGATGTGCGCTTCGACGGCCTTCCGGACGGGCCGCAGGTGGAAATCAACATCGATCGCGAAAAGGCGAACACCTTCGGCATCACCTTCGCCGATATCAACCAGACCATCTCGACCAGCCTTGGTTCGAGCTACATCAACGACTTCCCGAACAATGGCCGCATGCAGCGCGTCATCGTGCAGGCGGACGAGCGGTCCCGCATGCGGGTGGAGGACATCCTGGCCCTCAACGTGCGCAACGCGCAGGGTGGCATGGTGCCCCTGTCGGCCGTCGCCACGGTCGGCTGGACGGTGGGGACCTCGCAGCTCGTCGGCTATAACGGCTATCCGTCGGTCCGCATTTCCGGCTCGGCCGCCCCGGGCTATTCCAGCGGCGCGGCCATCACCGAGATGGAGCGTCTGGCCGGGGACCTGCCGGAGGGCTTCGCCTTCGAATGGACCGGGCAGTCGCTGCAGGAAATCCAGTCCGGATCGCAGGCGCCGATCCTGATCGGCATGGCGATGCTCTTCGTCTTCCTGTGCCTGGCGGCTCTGTATGAAAGCTGGTCGATCCCCTTCTCGGTCATGCTGGTCGTGCCGCTCGGCATCATCGGCTGCGTGGTGGCCGTGCTGCTGCGTGGCCTCGACAACGACGTCTACTTCACGGTGGGCATCATCACGATCATCGGCCTGTCGGCCAAGAACGCGATCCTGATCGTGGAGTTCGCCAAGGACCTGCGCGCCGAGGGCAAGGATCTCCTGGAAGCCACGGTCGAGGCCGCGCATCTGCGGTTCCGCCCGATCCTGATGACCTCCCTCGCCTTCACCATGGGCGTCATTCCCATGGCCATCGCGACGGGCGCCAGCGCCGCCAGCCAGAACGCCATCGGCACGGCGGTGATCGGCGGCATGATCTCGGCCACCGTCCTGGCCGTGCTCTTCGTGCCGATCTTCTTCGTCTTCGTGATGCGCACCTTCGGGGGCGCCGGTCGCAAGAAGGAAGACCCGGCGCCCGACACCGGCGCGCATTAAGAGCGCGAAAGCGGATCTGACATGAAAAGGGCCGCCGAGCATCGCTCGGCGGCCCTATTTCATGTGTCGCTCCCGGCAGCGCCTGACGGCGGTCAGCCCTTGCGGTTCTGCCGGTTGTCGATGAGGTCATCGACGACGCCGGGATCGGCCAGTGTGGACGTGTCCCCCAGGGCGCCGAAATCGTCCTCGGCGATCTTGCGCAGGATCCGGCGCATGATCTTGCCCGAACGGGTCTTCGGCAGGCCGGGGGCGAACTGCACCTTGTCCGGCGAGGCGATGGCCCCGATATCGGCGCGCACATGCTGCACCAGTTCCTTGCGCAGCGCGTCGGTCGGCTCGACGCCCTCCATCAGCGTGACATAGCAGTAGATCCCTTGCCCCTTCACATCGTGCGGATAGCCGACCACCGCCGCTTCCGACACTTTGGGATGCGCCACCAGAGAGGATTCCACCTCCGCCGTGCCCATCCGGTGGCCCGAGACGTTGATGACGTCGTCGACGCGGCCGGTGATCCAGTAATAGCCGTCCGCATCGCGCCGCACGCCGTCGCCCGTGAAGTATTTATTGGCATAGGTGGAGAAGTAGGTCTGCTCGAACCGCTCGTGATCGCCGTAGACGGTGCGCATCTGGCCGGGCCATGAATCGACGATGCACAGATTGCCGTCCACCGCCCCCTCCATGACCGTGCCCTCATTGTCGACGATCTGCGGCTGGACGCCGAAGAAGGGCCGTGCGGCCGAGCCGGGCTTGAGCGGCATGGCGCCGGGCAAGGGCGTGATCAGGATGCCGCCCGTCTCGGTCTGCCACCAGGTATCCACCACGGGGCAGCGCTCCTCGCCCACGACGCGGTAGTACCACATCCAGGCTTCCGGGTTGATCGGCTCGCCCACCGAGCCGAGCAGTCGGATGGACCTGCGCGAGGCGGACTGAACCGGTGCATCGCCGGCGCCCATCAGCGCGCGCAGCGCCGTCGGCGCCGTGTAGAAGATGTTCACCTGATGCTTGTCGATGACCTTCCAGAACCGCGACACGTCCGGATAGCTGGGCACGCCTTCGAACATCAGCGTGGTCGCCCCGTTGGCGAGCGGCCCGTAGACGATGTAGCTGTGCCCCGTCACCCAGCCGACATCGGCCGTGCACCAGAAGACCTCTCCGTCGCGATAGTCGAAGACGTAGCGATGCGTCATCGACGCATAGACGAGGTAACCGCCGGATGTGTGCAGGACGCCCTTCGGCTTTCCGGTCGAGCCGGAGGTGTACAGGATGAAGAGCGGATCTTCCGCCGCCATCTCTTCCGGGGGGCAGTCGGCGCTGACCGTCTCGCGCGCATCATGCCACCAGACGTCGCGTCCTTCGACGGTACCGACATCGGCGCCCGTCCGGCGCACGACGAGCACCGTATCCACCGTCTGGCCAGCACCGGCGGCAATCTCGACGGCCCGGTCGGCATTGGCCTTGAGCGGAATGCGCCGTCCGCCGCGCAGGCCCTCGTCGGCCGTGATCAGCACGCGCGATCCCGCGCCCTCGATCCGGCCCGCCAGTGCATCCGGGGAAAAGCCGCCGAAGACGACGGAATGCACGGCGCCGATGCGGGCGCAGGCCAGCATGGCATAGGCGGCCTCCGGGATCATCGGCATGTAGATGGTCACGCGGTCGCCCTTGCCCACGCCGCGCGCCTTGAGGACATTCGCCATGCGGCAGACATGGTCATGAAGTTCGCGGTAGGAGATCGCCCGCGACTCGGAAGGATCGTCCCCTTCCCACAGAATGGCGGTCTGGTCGCCGCGCGTGGCAAGGTGGCGGTCGATGCAGTTGGCCGAAACGTTCAATGTCCCGTCCTCGAACCACCGGATCGAGACATTGCCCGGCGCGAAGGAGGTGTCCTTCACCCGCGTATAGGGTTTGATCCAGTCGATCCGCTTGCCATGCTCGCCCCAGAACCCATCCGGGTCTGAGATGCTGCGCTCATACCACTCCTTGTACCGATCAGCGTCGAGAAGCGTATCCTTCTTCCATGCGTCCTTCGTGGCGACGACCGCGGACTCCATTCCATTCCTCCCGAATACAATTTCCACGGAGCATGCGCCCCGCCTGCCCGCCAATCTAGTGGCACCGGGCGGCTATGGGAATTGCCGGAAGCGCAATCGGCGCACTTGGCGTGGAGCAGTTTTGCGACAGGCGTCAGTCCTGTGCCTCGACGGGACCGCCCAGAACATCCTTCACATAGAGCTCATGCACGAGGGTCTGGAACACGGCCAGCATGGGCACGACGAGGATCAGGCCGAGTAGCCCGAACAGAACGCCGAACAGAAGCTGTGCGCCGACCATGAGTGCGGGCGCGATGGAGGATGTGAAGCGCTGGGCGATGGGTTCGGCCACATTGCTTTCCACGCCCTGGATCAGAAGGTAGACGCCAAGCGCCCAGAGGGCCATGTCCAGCCCTTCGGAGAAGGCGGCCAGCACGATGACGACGCCGGCGATGAAGGGGCCGATGGTGGGTATGAAGGCGAGGAACCCGGCCTGGAGCGCCAGGAGGAACGCATAGGGCATGCCGATCGCCCACAGTCCGATCCATGAGACGACGAAGACGATCAGCATGGAAATGCCGACCCCGGCGAGCCACAGCATCAGGGACCGTGCGGTCTTGCGCAGGACATCGTCCAGCCGCGTCCGCTTGTCCTTGGGCACCAGGCTGACGATCCCGCGGCGGTAAAGACCCGGTTGCCAGGAGACGAAGATCGCCAGGAAGAGCATGATGAAGATGTTGCCGAGGCCCCCCATGACGGAGAAGAGCGCCTGGCCGGCACTGGTGAAGACTCCGGCCGGATTGGGGAGCATGCCGGCAAGGCCACCGGCATCGCCATCCTCCGGAACCGGCAGCCCGCTGTCGCGCAGCATAGTGACGAAGCGGTCGAACTGCGTCGAAACGGCCGAGAAGAGTTCACTCGACTGCTGAACCAGGGCAACCCCGCCCCAGGCGATCGGCACCGCAAAGAGCGCGAAGATGAGAAGATAGGACAGGAGAAGGGCCAGCGGCCGTGGCAGCCCGATGTATCGGAAGGCTTCCGAAAAGCCGTGGAATATCGCCGCCAGAACCAGCGCGGCGAAAATGATGAAGATGGCCGAAGAACCGGCATACAGGGTCAGGAGCGCCGTCAGCATCGCCAGGACGATCGCCGTGACGATCACGGTGCGGCGCGCAAGTTCCGCATGGCTTGAACGGGTGAGCAAGGGCGCCGCCTTCCGGGGTGTCGTGTGTCAGCGCAGGGAGATAGGGCGCGCTGGCAAGGTGGCGACGGCGTGGCTCAGCCTTGTTTCACGTGGAACGCTCGGCAGCGCCGGCCGGTGCCCGAAGATCGCGCTGCCCACGCGCACGCTCGTCGCACCGAAGGCGACGGCGATCTCGTAGTCGCCCGACATGCCCATGGACAGGCGCTCGACCCTGCATTCGCGTGCAAGCTGGCGCAGCAGCGCGAAATGCGGGCCGGGATTTTCGTCGGCCGGGGGAATGCACATGAGGCCCTCGATCGCCAGGCCATGGACGCTGCGGCACCGTTCCACGAAGGCGACGGCGTCGCCCGGCGCGATGCCGGCCTTTTGCGGCTCCTCCCCCGTATTGACCTGGACATAGAGGCGCAGCCTGCGTTGCTGACGTTCCATCTCGCGGGCCAGTTCGCGGGCGATCTTCTCGCGGTCGACGGTCTCGATCACGTCGAACAGAGCGACGGCATCGCCGGCCTTGTTCGACTGCAACGGTCCGATCAGATGCAGTTCGAGGTCGGGATGGTCTTCCCGCAAGGCCGGGAACTTTGCTGCGGCCTCCTGGACCCTGTTCTCTCCGAAGATGCGGTGTCCGGCCTCCAGAAGCGGGCGGATCGCGTCGATCGGATGGGTCTTCGATACGGCGACTAGGCGAACGTCGCCGGCATCGCGGCCACTCTCGGCCGCGCAGGCGGCGATCCTGGCCCTGACATCCAAAAGCCGCGCGATCGCGTCACTCATATCCTGTCACCGTGCCTGAAGGTTGGGGCCCGTCCATAGCCGAGATTGGACCGGACTTGAAGCGTTCGCAGTGTTGACGGCACGGCGTGGGCATGGTGAAGCATCAGGGCCTCAATCGAATTGCTGGAAAGAACGCCGCTCCACCATGGCCATCGAACGCTATAACCCCCGCTCAGCCGAACCGCGTTGGCAAGAAGCCTGGTCTTCGGCAGGTCTTTTCGAGACCAGAGACGATGCCGCGGGGGAAAAATACTACGTCCTGGAAATGTTCCCCTATCCGTCGGGGCGGATTCATATCGGCCACGTCCGCAATTATGCGATGGGCGACGTGGTTGCACGCTACAAGCGCGCCAAGGGCTTCAACGTCCTGCATCCGATGGGCTGGGATGCCTTCGGCATGCCTGCTGAAAACGCGGCCATGCAGAACAAGGTGCATCCGCGCGAATGGACCTATGCCAATATTGCGGCCATGCGCGCACAGTTGAAGTCCATGGGCCTGTCTCTGGACTGGTCGCGCGAATTCGCGACCTGCGATGTCGATTACTATCACCAGCAGCAGATCCTGTTCCTGGACCTCTTGAAGGCCGGCCTCGCCTATCGCCGCAAGAGCAAGGTGAATTGGGATCCGGTGGACCGGACGGTCCTGGCCAACGAGCAGGTCATCGACGGCCGCGGCTGGCGCTCCGGCGCGCTCGTCGAGCAGCGTGAACTGACGCAATGGTTCTTCCGCATCACCGACTACGCGGACGATCTCCTTGCCGCGCTGGACGAGCTGCCGGGCTGGCCCGACAAGGTCCGCATCATGCAGAAGAACTGGATCGGGCGTTCGGAAGGCCTCATGCTGCGCTGGGGACTTCAGGACAATGAGCGCCTGTCGGTCGCGGAGATGTCGGGCGAAGGCGTCGGCCGGGAGGTGGAGGTCTTCACCACTCGGCCCGATACGCTCTTTGGCGCGTCCTTCATCGCGGTTGCGGCGGATCATCCGCTGGCGCGCGCCGCCAGCGCGACGGACCCGGCCCTGGCCAGCTTTATCGCCGACATCCAGCGCGGCGGCACGAGCACCGAATCCATCGAAACCGCCGAGAAGCGCGGCTACGACACCGGGCTACGGGCGATCCATCCGCTGGACCCGAACTGGACCGTGCCGGTTTATGTCGCCAATTTCGTGCTGATGGATTACGGCACTGGCGCCGTCTTCGGCTGCCCCGCGCATGACCAGCGGGATCTGGACTTTGCCCGTTCCTACGATCTGCCGGTACGCCCCGTCGTGCTGCCGCAGGGCGCCGATGCGACGAATTACACGATCGGCACGGAGGCCTTTACCGGCGACGGGCGCCTGTTCCATTCGGACTTTCTGGACGGCATGACGCCGGACGAAGGCTTCGAGGCCGTTGCGCAGCGCCTGGAGCAGCAGACGCTGTGGAATCGACCGCAGGCAACACGCAAGGTGAATTTCCGCCTGCGCGACTGGGGCATCTCCCGGCAACGTTACTGGGGCTGCCCCATTCCGGTCCTGCATTGCGACGCCTGCGGTGTGGTGCCGGAAGCGGTCGAGAACCTGCCGGTGGTCCTGCCCGACGATATCGACTTCGATACGCCGGGCAATCCGCTGGACCGGCATGCGCACTGGCGGCAGACGACGTGTCCGCATTGCGGCGGCCCCGCCCTGCGCGAGACCGACACGATGGACACCTTCGTCGATTCCTCGTGGTACTTCGCCCGCTTCACAGCCCCCCGCGCCGCCACGCCGACCGTGCCGGCCGTTGCGGATGCCTGGCTGCCGGTGGATCAGTATATTGGCGGGGTCGAGCATGCGATCCTGCATCTTCTCTACTCGCGCTTCTTCGCGCGGGCAATGAGCGCCTGCGGGCATATGGACGTCACGGAGCCATTCAAAGGCCTGTTCACGCAAGGCATGGTCGTCCACGAAACCTATCGCGACGGCCGCGAGTGGATCGCCCCGTCCGATATCACTATCGAGGAAGTCGACGGCACGCGCCGCGCGCGCCGACTGTCGACGGGCGAGCCGGTGGAGATCGGCCCCATCGAGAAAATGTCCAAGTCCAAGAAGAACGTGGTGGACCCGGACGACATCATCGCCTCCTACGGCGCAGATACGGCGCGCTGGTTCATGCTGTCGGATTCCCCGCCCGACCGCGACGTCATCTGGACGGAAGCCGGCGTGGACGGCGCCTTCCGCTTCGTCCAGCGCCTCTGGCGGCTGGTCAACGAGGCCGCGGAAGCGCTGGCGACCGAGCCGGCCGGTGGCGCCGAGGGCGGTGATGCGCAGGCAGCGCTCGGCATCCGCCGCGCGGCGCACCGCGCCGCTGCGGGCGTGGGCGACGACATCGAGCGGCTCGCCTTCAACAAGGCCGTGGCGCGGCTCTACGAACTGGTGAACAGCCTGTCGGCCGCCTTCTCGCAGCCCGGTTTTTCCACCGATGCCGCCCTGCGGAACGCGGGTCGGGAAGCCATCTCGATCCTGATACGCCTGGTTGCGCCCATGATGCCGCATCTGGCAGAAGAGTGCTGGCAGGTCATGGGGCTCGAGGGTCTGGTCGCGGCGCAGAGCTGGCCGGAGGCGGAGCCGGAACTGCTGGTGGACGACGAGATCGTCCTGCCCGTACAGATGAATGGAAAGAAGCGCGGTGACCTGCGCATCGCCAAGGATGCCGATGCGGCGTCCATCGAGGCGGCCGCACTCGCAATGGATGTGGTGCGCGATACGCTGGCGGGCGCAAGCCCCAAGCGGGTCGTCGTGGTACCTGGAAGGATCGTCAATGTCGTATACTGATGCCAAGCGCATGGCACGCGCAGGTCTGGCTGCCGGCGGCCTCGCCGCGCTGACGCTTCTGGCGGCCTGCACTTCGGGGCCCGCCTATGCGCCGCAGACCAGCACGCCGCAGACGCCGGACGTGTCCGGGCCGCCGCTCCTGTCCGAGCTGCGCGGCCGCGTCGCTGTGCGGGAGGCCAATTCGCGCACGGAACAGATATTTCGCAACGCGCTTCTGTTCCGCCTGAACGGCTCGGAACCGGTGCGCGATGCGCGCTACCAGGTTAATTACAGCATCACGGCGCTCGACTCCGTCACTTCGGTGGAGAGTGGGTCCGGCATTCCCTCGGCCGCCAGCTACCGCATGCAGGCGGACTACACGATCGTGCGCCTGTCGGACAATGAGACCATCGGCGCGGGTTCGCGCTTCAGCACCGTGCCCTATGACCGCAATTCGCAGCTCTACGCCTCGCAGAGCGCGGTGGAGGACGCCCGGGCGCGCGCCGGCAAGGAACTGGCCGAGCGCGTTGGCATGGCGCTCCTGCCGGTCCTGAAGCGGGAGCCCGGCGCCGGGATCAACTGACGGGCCATGGCACAGAAAAAGGCCGGAGAGGTCGACGCCTTCCTGTCACGACCGGACACATCCTTTCCGGTCGTGCTTGTCTACGGCCCGGATACCGGCCTCGTGTCGGAGCGGGCCGCACGGGTGGCGAGCCTGTCCGACGTGGATCCGGCCGATCCTTTCGCCAGCGTCGTCCTGATGGCGGACGAGCTGGAGAAATCCATCGGGCGCCTGTTCGACGAGGCGCGGACCGTGTCCATGTTCGGTGGACGCAGGCTCATTCGGATCAAGGGCGCGGGCAACGGCAAGGCGCTGGCTGAGGCGGTGACGGAGCTCGCCGCGGACCCGCCAGCCGACGCCGTGATCGTGATCGAGGCCGGCGAGCTGCGCAAGAACGCGCCCTTGCGCGTGGGCGTCGAGCGCGGCCGGGCGGCCATGGCGCTTCCCTGCTATCCCGATGAACAGCGCGGGCTGGACAAGCTCATCGACGAGGAGCTCGCCGCCGCGGGAACAAGCATCGACCGTGCCGGCCGCGACGCCCTGAAGGCCCGGCTCGGGGGCGACAGGCTTGCCTCACGCGGGGAAGTCCAGAAGCTGTGCCTCTATGCCCATGGGCAAGGCGCCATCACGCAAGCCGACGTGCTGGCGGTGGTGGGCGATGTTTCGTCCGAGACGGTCGAAGAAGCGGTGGATGCCGCCCTGGCCGGCGAGGCGCGCCGGCTGCCGCACCTCGTCGAGCGGCTGCAGGCCTCCGGCGTTTCGAGCTACCAGATCCAGGGGCCGCTCCAGCGCCAGTTCCAGCAACTCCTGTCCATGCGGCAGGAGATGGACGCACAGGGCAGCAGCGCCGCGGACATCGTGGCGCGACGCCGCGTCCATTTCAGCCGCGCGCCGGCCATGACACGCGCGCTGCAAAGCTGGACCGTCGAGGCGCTCGCGCGTTCCCTGGCCCGGATCGAAGCCGATATTTTGAAAAGCCGCAAGGAAGCCGCCCTGCAGCAGGTCATCACCTATCGGCTCCTGCTGGAGCTGAGCGTGGAAGCGGCGCGCAGCCGCGCACGTTGAGGCTAGCCCCCGCGGCCGTCCCGGCCGCCTCCGCGTTATGGCGCGTCGCATTAGCGCTGTGCGCTCTTAAACTGATACAGCCGGAAGGACGATTACGTGGGCCAGCTTCGCAACGGGCTTTCCCAAGACCCATGATACGCGGCTTGCCCGCCCCGGCGCTGCATCCGTCCGCCGGTACCGGCCGTCTGCGAGGCTATTGGGTCTAAGAGCGTGCTGCTTTGTACCGAACGCCGATGCGAATGGCGAAGACAGATCGGAGTACCGGGCCCAGCCGGACCAGATCATTCCGCCGTCGCGGAACCCCCTTGCAGGCGCCGGCAGAGCTCGTCCAACTGCTCGAGGGTCTGGAAGTCCAGCGTGATGCGCCCCCCCTCACCCTGTAGGTCGATCGTCACGACCATGTCGAGCGCCTCGGCAAGGAGGCGTTCCAAGGCGATCGTATCCTCGTCCTTCTGCCGGGCCACCTGCGGCTGAGCCACTGTGCCGGCCTTATCCGCCTTGCCCTTGCGGGGGCGATTGGCCGGTGCCGCCCCCTCACCGCGCGCCATCTGCTCGGCGTCCCGCACTGTCAGCCCCTGGCTGATCACCGTGCGCGCGAAACTCTCCGGATCCTCAACTCCAAGCGCAGCTCGCGCGGCGCCGGGGGAGATGTCCCCCCGCTGAACAAGCGCTCGCACACTGTCCGGCAGTTTCAAAAGGCGCAGGGTGTTGGCGACATGGCTTCGGCTCTTGCCCAGAATGTCGGCAAGGTCCGCCTGGGTGTAGCCATGCTCGTCGATCAGCATTTCGTAGCCGAGCGCTTCCTCGATGGCGTTCAGATCGGCGCGCTGGACGTTCTCTATCAGCGCGATCTCGAGCGATTCCCGGTCCGTGATATCCCGCAGGACAACGGGAACCTCTGTCAGCCCGGCCGCCTTGGCTGCACGCCAGCGCCGCTCGCCGGCCACGATCTCTAGCCCGGCCTGGCCCGGAACTTTGCGCACCAGGATCGGCTGCACGACGCCGTGGTTGCGGACAGAGGCGACGAGTTCGCCATGATGGACGTCGTCGAAGGTGCGGCGTGGGTTCTTCGGGTTGGGCACGAGGGAATCGACGGGCACCTTGCGCTCGCCCGCCTGCGGCGGCTGCGCGACGAAACCGCGGTTCACGCCGGCGGATGCCGCGTCCTGGGCGCTGCCATTCGGCGCTCCGCCGATCAGGGATGCAAGCCCCCGTCCCAGGCGTGCGCGCGACTTGTCTTCCCTCATGAGGTCCTCTTACCGTTGCAGTTCCGGGCGCCCGGCATTGAACATGACATTTGACCGACCGTGGGGCTGGCCCTATGCGGCCAGCATCTCACGCTCGCGCTGTATGACTTCCGAAGCCAGGCGGATATAGGCTTGGCTGCCCGAGCATTTCATATCGTAGAGAATGGCAGGCTTGCCGAAGGATGGGGCTTCCGACACGCGGACATTGCGTGGGATGACGGTCTCGTACACATGATCGCCCATATAGGTGCGCACATCCGCGACCACCTGCTCGGCCAGATTGTTGCGCCCGTCATACATGGTCAGGACGATGCCGTGCAGCGCCAAAGTCGGGTTCAGCGTATCGCGAACCTGTTCCACAGTCTCCAGAAGCTGGCTAAGCCCCTCCAGCGCAAAGAACTCGCATTGCAGCGGCACGAGGATCGAATCGGCCGCGGCCATTGCATTGATGGTCAGAAGGTTGAGCGAGGGTGGGCAATCCACCAGAACGAAGTCGAAGCGCGCCTGGGTCAGGCTGTGCTCATGCAGCGCATCGCGCAGGCGGTAGGCGCGCTCAGCGGCAGAGGCGATCTCCATCTCCACGCCAAGCAGGTCGAGCGTCGAGGGAACGAGCGCAAGGTTGGGAACGATCGTGTCCACTGCAGCCTGGCCGATGGAGGCGTAACCCAGGAGGACGTCATAGGACGAGCGCTCGCGCACGGCCCTTTCGACACCCAAACCGGTGGAGGCGTTCCCCTGCGGGTCCAGATCGATCAGCAGGGTTCGCTTGCCGATGGCTGCCAGCGCCGTGGCAAGGTTGATGGCGGTCGTCGTCTTGCCGACGCCACCCTTCTGATTGGCGATGGTGATGACGCGCATACGCCCCGGCGTGAAAGTGTCCACAGACTGCTCCGGTCACGACATCGATAGGGTGCCGAGTGTTTCACGTGAAGCATTCACGCAGCTTGCGCCGCGATGTTCGACAGCTCCAATATGACGGATTCGGCATCCGTTCTTGACGTATGCTTTACCATGTCGAACCGCCAATGGGCAGTGGCATCCTCGATTTCCACCGGATGCGTGCGGCCTTTTAGGAAATAGCAGTGGCCATCTGCCAGCAGCGCCGGCGCGACGTAGCCGCACAGCGCGTCCAGGGATGCGAGGGCGCGGGCGCTCACCGCATCGGCGCCTGCGATCACCGCTGACGCCTGCTCGATCCGGGTATGATGGACGGTCGCAGGAAGGGCGAGTTCCCGAACGACGTGCCGCAGGAAGGCGCATTTCTTGCCGTTGGCTTCCACCAGCGCCATGGACCGGCCCTCATCGTCCGCAAGGCAACAGGCAACGACGAGCCCCGGAAACCCCCCGCCGGAGCCAAGATCGACCCAGGCGCGACGGTTCTTGCCGATCGAATGGAGCCACAGTCCATCCTCGATATGGCGGGTCCAAAGGGTCGGCAGCGTCGAGGGTGCGACGAGGTTCATGCTCTTCTGCCATTGCCGTGTCAGATCGGCATAGGCGACCAGGCGGTCGCGGGTTTCACGTGAAACGTACCAGCGGGTCAGAACCTGCTGGGCGTCATCCTCAAGCGGCTTGGACAAGATCATGCTTTCTCAAGGCAACGAGGAGGATCGCCATGGCGGCCGGCGTCATTCCATCCATGCGCTGTGCTTCGGCAATGGTCGTCGGGCGACGCTTCGCCAGCTTCTGGGCGATCTCCGTCGACAGGCCGCGCAGAACGGCGAAATCGAAGTCCGACGGAATAGCGCGCGCCTCGTCCCGTTGCAGGCTAGCCAGGTCACGCCGCTGGCGATCGAGATAGACATCGTATGAAGCTTCGATCTCCACCCGCTCTGCAATGCGGCCGGATATGTTCGAAAGGGCCGGCCAAATCTGCGCCAGGCGCGCCAGCGAAACCTCATCCTGCGCCAGGAGTTGCCAGGCTGTGCGCCGACGGCCGTCTTGATTGATGCTGAGCCCATGCCGGGCCGCCTCGTTCGGCGTCAAGGCTAGGGACTTCAGCATATCTTCCGCCTGGCCTATGGCGGCCATATCGCGTTCGAAGACTGAGCGGCGAGCTCGGTCGATAACGCCGAGCGAGAGGCCGAGCGGGGTGAGCCGACGATCTGCATTGTCCGCCCGCAAGGACAGGCGAAATTCCGCGCGCGAGGTGAACATGCGATAGGGCTCGGTGATCCCGGTCCGCGTCAGATCATCCACCATAACGCCGATATAGGCCTGCTCGCGCCCCAGGATGATCGGGGCGGAACCGGCGGCTCGTGCCGCGGCGTTGAGCCCTGCCAGAAGCCCCTGCGCCGCGGCCTCCTCATATCCCGTCGTCCCGTTGATCTGCCCGGCCAGGAACAGGCCGGGTTGCTGGCGCAATTCCAGAGCGCGGGTCAACTCCTGCGGATCGACGTGATCATACTCGATGGCGTAACCCGGCTTCAGGATGCGCACCTGCTCCAGTCCGGGTATGGAGCGAAGGAAAGCCTCCTGCACATCCTCCGGGAGGGAGGTCGATAGGCCGTTCGGGTAGATCGTATCATCATCCAGCCCTTCTGGTTCCAGGAAGATCTGGTGCCCCTCCCGATCTGCAAAGCGGACGATCTTGTCTTCGATGGACGGGCAGTATCGGGGCCCCGTCCCCTCGATCCGCCCACCATACAGAGCGGACTTTGACAGATTGTCCCGGATGATCCGATGCGTCTCCGGCGTGGTCCGGGTGATGCCGCACTCGATCTGCGGGTTGGCCAGCTTCTCCGTCATGGTGGAGAAGAAATAGGGCTCGTCATCCGCCGCCTGCCGGTCGAGGCCCGACCAGTCGATGGTCCGGCCGTCCAGACGCGCCGGCGTGCCGGTCTTCAACCGCCCGAGCCGCAGGCCAAGCCGGGCCAGCGTGGCGGAGAGCCCAAGCGATGGCGCCTCCCCCACGCGACCGGCTGGAATCTGCTGCTCGCCGATATGGATGAGACCGCGCAGGAAGGTCCCCGTGGTGATGACCACATTGCCGGTGGAAAGCTGCCTTCCATCGGACAGAACGACACCCCGCACGGTCCCGCCGGCAATCTCCAGATCGAACACATCACCTTCGATGACGCTCAGGCCATCGCACTCCGCTATCGCCGCCTGCATGGCGGCGGCATAGAGGCGCCGGTCGGCCTGTGTCCGCGGCCCCCGCACGGCGGGACCCTTGCGTCGGTTCAGCAGTCGGAACTGGATGCCGGCCGCATCGGCCACCCGGCCCATCAACCCGCCTAGGGCATCGACCTCCCGGACGAGATGGCCCTTGCCGATCCCGCCGATGGCGGGGTTGCAACTCATGGCGCCGATCGTGTCGGCACGGTGGGTGATCAGTGCGGTCCGCGCGCCCATGCGCGCGGCGGCATGGGCCGCTTCGCAACCTGCATGCCCGCCGCCGATGACCACGACATCATATGTCAGCGCTTCGCTCATGGCGGTGTTTAAGCGCCCTCCCCGATCCGCTGTCAATGACCCGGCCCATCCCTACTTCCCGATGCAGAACTGCGAGAAGATCACGTCGAGCAGATCCTCCACGTCACGCTGCCCCACCAGCGCGCCGAGCCGCTGCGACGCCAGCCGCAGAAGCTCTGCCTGCACCTCCACCGGCAGGCCCGGTACCAGAGCCTCGTCCAGCATATGTGCCGTATCCTGCAGAAGGGCCCGATGGCGCGCCCGCGTGGGGACGACCGACGCGGTGGATCGCGTGGCAGCGCGTGCTCGCTCCGCAATGGCTTGGACGAGCGCGTCCAGGCCTGCCCCCGTCCGCACGGAAATGGCCAAGGCCTCGTTCGGTGCAGGGTTCACCAGGTCGCATTTGGTGGCAACCGACAGGATGGGAGAGTCTATGCCTGGCAAAAGGTCGGACGCATCGCCTTCCCCCGTTGCCGCAGGCCGCAGATGCAGGACGAGATGGGCTGAGCGCGCCGCTTCGCGTGCGCGCTCGATGCCCTGTCGTTCCACGGCGTCTTCGGTCTGCCGCAGTCCGGCGGTGTCGATCAGACGGACGGGCACGCCCGCAAGGTCCAACGACACTTCGATCCTGTCCCGCGTCGTTCCCGGAATATCGGAGACAATGGCCGCGTCACGATCCGCCAGCGCGTTCAATAGGCTGGACTTGCCCGCATTGGGCGGACCGACGATCGCCACCTGGAACCCGTCGCGCATGATCTCGCCGCCCTGGGCATTCTCCAGGTGATCACCGATCGCTTGGTGCAGTGCGTGCATTTCACGTGAAACATTGTGGGCGACATCTTCGGAGACGTCGTCCTCGTCCGAGAAGTCGAAGTCTGCTTCGAGCATGGCGCGGGCATGCGTCAAACGCTCCATCCAGTCTTCTACCACGCGTCGAAATGCGCCGCCGGCATGGTCCAGGGCCTGCTGCCTCTGCCCCTCCGTCTCGGCCGATAGAAGATCCGCCAGCCCTTCCGCTTCCGTCAGGTCGATGCGTCCATTCTCGAAGGCGCGCCGGGTGAATTCCCCAGCCTGCGCCAGCCGCAATCCCGGGCGCGACGTCAGCGCAGCCAGGACGGCCGCCACGACGGCCCTTCCCCCATGCAGGTGGAACTCTGCCAGGTCCTCCCCGGTCGCGCTCCCCGGGCCCGGAAACAACACCAGAAGCCCATGGTCGAGGATCCGGTTGCTCGTTGGATCCCGAAACCGCCTGAGGCTGGCGCGGCGCGGCGCAGGCAATGACCCGCTCAGGGCCTGTGCCGCGGCGAAGGCATCCGGACCAGACAGTCGCAGCACAGCGAGGCCTGCAGGAAGCGCACCGCTGGACAGTGCCACGATCGTATCGTCCATTTGGGTCATGGGTTCCGGTGCCATGCCGGACTGTCGGCGTCAATCGCATCGGCAACGGAGGGACGTTGTATAGCCAGCTAAGGTCTGTACTGGAACCTCCGGCACGGGCGCGGCTTGTAACCCTCGACGGGACGCGCGTCGACTTTGAAGGATACGATATGGATGGCAACCGGCTCGACCGGGCGCTCAGCCCTTACCTCTTGGATCATGCGGAGAACCCTGTTCACTGGTGGGAATGGTCTCCGGAGGCTCTCGAAGCAGCCAGGACACTGGATCGCCCCATCCTTTTGTCGATCGGCTACGCCGCCTGTCACTGGTGCCATGTCATGGCCCATGAGAGCTTCGAGGACCCGCAAACGGCGGAGGTGATGAATCGGCTCTTCATCAACGTGAAAGTGGACCGGGAAGAACGGCCTGATATCGACCAGCTCTACATGAACGCCTTGCATGCCATGGGCGAGCAAGGTGGCTGGCCGATGACCATGTTCCTGACACCGAAGGGCAAGCCGTTTTTCGGTGGGACCTACTTCCCGCCACGACCGGCTTTCGGCCGCCCGTCTTTTCGTCAGGTGCTCGAAAGCGTGGCCGCAGCCTGGGACGACAAGCGCAGTGGGATCGAGGACAGCGCGGACCGGCTGACCGACGGGCTTTCCCGTTTCCTTGGTCAGGAGGCGGTGCCGGCCGCCGACGAGGTCCCGCCGGTACGGATGGCCGACATGGCGGCCGCCGTGCTGCGCATGACCGACCCCCAGATTGGCGGCATGTCGGGCGCTCCGAAATTTCCCAATGCGCCCTATTTCGAGCTTCTGCTCCGGTATGGCTGGCCTTCGGGCGCTGCGCAAGCGCGGCAAGCCTTCCTGCGGACGATGACGAGCCTGTCGCAAGGCGGCATCTACGACCATCTGGGTGGCGGGCTGCATCGCTACGCCGTCGACGGAACCTGGCTCGTCCCGCATTTCGAGAAGATGCTCTATGACAACGGCCACTTCCTGCGCCACGCGGCCTTTGCCTACCGGGCGACCGGAGAGGCCCTCTTCGCGCGGCGGATCACCGAGACTGTCGCCTTCCTGGATCGGGAGATGACCGTGGACGGCGGCGGCCTTGCCGCGTCGCTCGATGCCGACAGCCTGGATGCCTCAGGCCGTCTGCACGAAGGCGCTTTCTACGCCTGGACCGAAGCGGAGATCGACGCGGAGCTCAAGGATGCCGCGCCCGCCTTGAAGGCGGCCTATGGCGTGACGCGGGAGGGCAATTTCGAAGGCGCCAATGTCCTCAACCGTCCCCTGCAGGAGGTGGATCCTGCCGACGCGCTGGAGGATGCACGCCGGCTGCTCCTGGCCGTGCGCGCTAGACGATCACCCCCCAAGCGGGACGACAAGGTCCTGGCGGACTGGAATGGCATTGCCATTGCCGGCCTGGCAGAGGCGTACCGTGCAACGGGCGACAGGCTGGCGCTGCAGCTTGCGCAAGGCGCGCTGGATTTCGTCTTCTCCGCGCTGATGGAGGACGGCCGCCTGTATCATGCCATACGCCAGGGGCGACGCTCGGGGCCGGCGCTGGCGGGCGATTACGGTGCCCTGATCGGTGCCTGTGTCAGCCTCTATGCCGTGACCGGGGACAGGACGCGGCTGGACCAGGCCGGCATTCTGGCCGATGGGCTCGAACGCTGGCATGCGGACGGCCAGGGCGGCCATTGGCTGACGGCCTCCGACTGCGAGGACATTCTCTTCCGCCTGCGCGGCGATCAGGACGACGCCATAACCTCCGCAACGGGCCTCGTTCTGGACGGCCTCGCCATGCTTGCGCAGGTCAGCACCGATCCACGCCACCTCGGCATGGCACGGGATGCGGCGATGAGCGCGGCCGGGCGGATCGGGGATAAGGACCTTGTCCTGCCGGGGATCGCGGTGGGGCTGGACAGGCTGGAACGCGGTTCGGAACTCGCCATAATCGGCGCCGGCAGCGTTGCTGACAGGATGCGCGCCACAGCCCTCGCCCGGCCGGACGCGAACCGGCTGGATCTCCTGGAAGGGACGACGGACGCGATGGGAGCCCCCGTCCCGACGGCGGATAGAGGGTATGCGCTCCTGTGCCGGCAGCAGAGCTGCCTTCCGCCCCTGCAGGATGCCGAGGCTCTCGAACAGGCGCTGACAACCAGCGGCTGAAAGGCAAAACGGGCGCGGGGTTGCCCCGCGCCCGTTCCGGCATGGCAGTGACGGCGACTGCCGGCTCATGTGTTCATGGAATCGAAGAAGTCCGAATTGGTCTTGGTCTGCTTCAGCTTGTCGATCAGGAACTCGATCGCATCCGTGGTTCCCATCGGGGCCAGGATACGGCGCAGGACGAAGATCTTCTGCAGGTCCTGGCGCGGTACGAGCAGGTCTTCCTTGCGCGTGCCGGATTTGAGGATATCCATCGACGGGAAGATGCGCTTGTCGGCGACCTTGCGGTCGAGCACGAGCTCCGAGTTACCGGTGCCCTTGAACTCTTCGAAGATGACCTCGTCCATGCGCGAGCCCGTATCGATCAGTGCGGTCGCGATGATGGTCAGCGAGCCGCCTTCCTCGATGTTGCGGGCGGCACCGAAGAAGCGCTTGGGGCGCTGAAGCGCATTGGCATCCACGCCGCCGGTCAGCACCTTGCCCGAAGACGGCACGACCGTGTTGTAGGCGCGGCCGAGGCGGGTGATCGAATCCAGAAGGATGACCACGTCGCGGCCATGCTCGACCAGCCGCTTGGCCTTTTCGATGACCATTTCGGCCACTTGGACGTGGCGCGTGGCAGGCTCGTCGAAGGTCGAGGAGACGACCTCCCCCTTCACCGAGCGCTGCATATCCGTCACCTCTTCCGGCCGCTCGTCGATCAGAAGAACGATCAGGTAGCATTCCGGATGGTTGGCCGTGATGGAATGGGCGATGTTCTGCAGGAGCACCGTCTTGCCGGTCCGCGGCGGCGCGACGATCAGCGCGCGCTGGCCCTTGCCGAGCGGAGCCACCAGATCGATCACGCGTGCCGACAGATCCTTGCGCGTGGGATCGGCGATTTCCATCTTGAACCGCTCATTGGGATAGAGCGGCGTCAGATTGTCGAAGTGGCTCTTGTGCCGGATTTTTTCCGGATCGTCGAAATTGATGGTGTTGACCTTCAGAAGCGCAAAATAGCGCTCCCCGTCCTTCGGCCCGCGGATGGGGCCTTCCACCGTATCGCCCGTCTTCAGGGAGAAGCGGCGTAGCTGGGACGGTGAAATGTAGATGTCGTCCGGCCCTGGCAGGTAATTCGCCTCGGGCGAACGCAGAAAACCGAAGCCGTCCTGCAAGACCTCCACGACACCTTCGCCGATGATTTCGACGTCCTGTGCCGCAAGTTGCTTGAGAATGGCGAAGAGAAGTTCCTGCTTGCGCAGGACGGAAGCGTTTTCGACACCGTTCTCTTCGGCGAAGGCGATGAGTTCGGGTGCGCTTTTGTTCTTGAGGTCCTGGAGTTTGATCTCAGGCATGGATTAGGAGCTCCGACCCCCGCAACCGGTCGGTTCGGACAGGGGTTATTCGATCAGGGGAAGATGACGCAGGCCGGAAACGCTGGGATGTCTGTTCGGCGATGCTGGCGGGCGGGCAACCCTCATGGGTTCCACGCCCTGAAAGGTGGGTCGTTCGCATATAGCCCCACATATGCGGGCGCGCAAGTCCCCTGCCCGCCTTCACTCCGCGCTGTCTGCTCAAGGGACAGCCGGCTCTCCATCAGCCCTGTTGCAGCGCGGCGATGGCCGCGGCGATGACCTTCTCGGGCGAGGCTTCGACGCTGACGACCGAACCAGCCTCCTCCGGCAGGAGCGGCTCGAGCGTCTCGTACTGGGATTTGAGGAGCGAGGCCGGCATGTAATGGCCCTTGCGCCGCGCCATCCGCTCGCCGATCACCTCGATCGGAGCGTCGAGCTCGATGAAGCGCACGTCGGCATCCGCTTCGCGCAGCACGTCGCGGTAGGCTTTCTTCAGGGCGGAACAGGTCACCACCACGCTGCGACCGGCCTCCGCCTCCCGCGTGATCCAATCACGGATCAGCCGCAGCCAGGGCGCCCGGTCTTCGTCGTTCAGCGGTATGCCGGCCGACATCTTGTCGATATTGGCCTTGGGGTGGAATTCGTCGGCTTCCGCAAAGACCCAGCCGAGCCGCTCCGCAATGCCCTTGGCCGTCGTCGTCTTGCCGACGCCGGACGGGCCCATCACGATGGCGGCGATCGGTCGGCTATGAACGGTCATGCAGGGCGTACTCCAGGCTGTTTCGTACGGGTTTGCGTGTCGGGGTCAGAACGGCTTGACCACGACCAGGATGACGATCGCGACCATCAGAAGCGTCGGAACCTCGTTCATGGTGCGCCAGAATTTGGCGCTCATCCGGTTCTCGTTGCGCTCGAAGCGGCGCTGCGATGCGGACAGGTAGCCGTGCACGCCGGACAGGACGAGGACCAGTGCGATCTTGGCGTGCAGCCAGCCGCCCTGGAAGGCGAAGGTGGACCAGGCAAGCCACAGGCCGGCGGCCCAGGTGACGACCATTGCGGGGTTCATGATCCCCTTCAAGAGGCGCCGCTCCATGATCTTGAAGGTTTGCGCCTGTTGCGAGGCCGGTTCGGACTGCGCGTGGTACACGAACAGGCGCGGCAGATAGAGCATCCCCGCCATCCAGGCGATGACGGCCAGGATGTGCAGCGCCTTGACCCAGAGCATGGCTTCGGGCGGGACGAGTGCAAAGAGCGCCACCACGAGGACGGCGCCAACGATCAGGGCATACAAGAGGGCACGGTTGCTCTTCATCACCACCTCCGGGCGCCGGCCAGACAAGACGGCGGCGCGCCGCCCACCTGTAGATCAGCAAGGCACTGAACGGAAGACAGCCTTCATGGTTTAGGACGCCTGCCCCCGGACGCGGCGCAGCAGCGCCTCGACATGGGCGATCGGCGCGTCGGGCGTGATGCCGTGGCCAAGGTTGAAGACGAGCGGCCCTGCCTTGAGCTCCGACAGGATGGCGTCGACGCCCTCGTCCAGCGCGGCCCCGCCCGCGATCAGCCGCAGAGGATCGAGATTGCCCTGAACGGCCCCGTCCTTCTGCAGCATGCGGGCCTGGGTCAGCGGAACGGACCAGTCGAGCCCGATCATGTTGACGCCCGTCTCGGCACGATAGGCCGACAGCATGCTGCCGGCTCCCTTGGCAAAGCCGATGATCCGGGCGTCCGGCACGGCCTGGCGCACGCGGTCGACGATGCGGCGGGTCGGCCCGATGCTGAAACGGCGGAAGCTCGCCTCGTCGAGGATGCCGGCCCAGCTGTCGAAGATCTGGACGCAGTCCGCGCCGGCGCGCAGCTGGCGAATGAGGTACTCGGCCGACATGTCTGCCAGGAGCGCCAGGAGCTGGTCCATGGCCTGCGGTTCGCGGTAGGCGAAAAGGCGCGCCGGCGCCTGGTCCGGCGTTCCACGCCCGGCGATCATATAGGTGGCGACGGTGAACGGCGCACCGCAGAAGCCGATCAGGGCTGTCTCCTGCGGCAGGGCTTCCCGCAGGCGGGCCACCGTGGCGATGACGGGCGCCAGATGCGTTTCGGCGCGGGTCGGATCCAGCCGGTCGATGTCGGCCACCGTCAGCGGGTCCATCCGGGGCCCTTCACCGGTCACGAAATGCACGTTGCGATCCAGCGCATCCGGAATGACCAGAATATCCGAAAACAGAATGGCCGCGTCGAAGCCGAAGCGCCGGATCGGCTGCAGGGTCACCTCCGTAGCGAGGTCCGGATTGTAGCACAGCTCCAGGAAGCTGCCGGCCGCGGCGCGGGTCTGCCGGTATTCCGGCAGGTAGCGACCGGCTTGCCGCATCAGCCAGACCGGCGGCGGATCGAGCGTCTCTCCGTCGATGGCACGAATGAGCCGGCGCGTCTGCATTGCGTTCTTCCAGTTCCGCTTGGCCGAGGGCGAGGCGTTTCCAACAGGTCCTCCCAGAAAAGAATCTCGATTGAATTGGATTCTGATTCTGTATGCCGGTGGATTGCAGGGATCCTCATTAGCCCGGGGTTAACCATGGATTTCAGGCCGGTAACATCCCTGCCGCGGTGCGGCAAGGAAAGGGTTTGGAAAACTGTGGGGGCAGCGGGCGATCGACATGTGTTTTCAAGGGCCTGCGCGGACAGGCGCATGATGCGGGCCTGTGGATCGTTGGGGGAAGTGCGCCGGACGTAAAGCCACTTATCCCCATTGTTCAAGATCGCGTCAGCACAAGCGCCGTCCCGGTCTTCTCTGTGGAGGAATCGGTGGTTTTCCCGGGAGGGCGGCAGGCACCGTGCAAGGCCGCCGATCCATCCAGTGATTCCCACAGCGTCGTCAGAATGTCGGGCATGCCGGGAAGGTTCCGCTTGCGCCGATCTGGAGAATCGAGTCCGCACCTCTGGAAGGGGCCGCCGGGTGCCGATAGATAGGACGACAGGGGCTCCCGTGGCGGGCCCGAAGGGGCTCGAAGCGGGCCCAATGGGGGGAGACGGTCCATGGATTTGCCCATCATCCTGGCTTCTGGCAGCGCACATCGCCGCGGCCTTCTGGCCAATGCCGGCATCGCGGTCGAAGTGTTGCCCTCCACCATCGACGAACGCGCCGTCGAGGATGCGCTGGACGCATCGGATGTCACGCCGGACGACGTGGCCGCCATCCTGGCGGAAGCCAAGGCCGTCGAGGTCTCGGAGCGCAGCCCGGGCCGCATTGTCCTGGGTGCAGACCAGACTTTGGCGCTGGGGGACGAGATCCTCCACAAAGTATCCTCGATGGAAGAGGCGCGCCGCACGCTCCTCAAGCTGTCCGGCAAGAGCCACCGCCTGCACAGCGCCTATGCGCTGGTGCGCGATGGTTCCGTCCTGCAGCGGCGCGTGGAAACGGCCACCATCACCTTCCGCGATCTGTCACCGGCCGCGATCGGCCATTACCTGGCGCGCGTGGGCGACACGGCCCTATCGAGTGTCGGCTGCTACCAGGTGGAGGGGCAGGGGCTCACCCTCATCGATCGGATCGACGGCGACGTCTTCACGATCATGGGCCTGCCCATGCTGCCGCTCCTCAACGATCTGCGGCAATTGGGGGCTTTGAATGACTGACGTTGCGGTGCCGGGTCCCGTCGCCTTCGTGACGGGTTGGCCGGTGTGGCATTCGCGTTCGCCACTGATCCATTCCACCTGGCTGGAACGCCATGGCCTCTCCGGGCGCTACGAGCGCGTTGGCGTGCCGCCGGAAGAGATCGAGGACTTCCTGGCACGCCTGCCGGACGGCCCCTATGTGGGGGGAAACGTCACGATCCCGCACAAGGAGGCCGCCTTCCGGGCCGCCCACCGGCTCGACGGGGCGGCCAAGGCCATCGGCGCGGTCAACACGCTGTGGCTGGAGGATGGCCGGCTGATCGGCGGCAATACGGATGCCTACGGCTTTTCCGCCAATCTGGACGATGGACTGCCGGGCTGGCGCTCGGCCGAGCAGGTGGTGGTGCTGGGCGCCGGCGGTGCGGCGCGCGCCATCGTCCATGCGGTCCTATCGGCCGGGGCATCGCGGGTCAGCATCGTCAACCGCAATCCCGAACGGGCGCGGCGTGTCGCCGAGGGCTTCGGGCCGGGCGTCTTGGGGCTTGGCCTCGGGGATGAAGCCCGCGCACTCGAAGCGGCGGACCTTGTCGTCAACACCCGCCCCGCGCAGGAGGACGGCGTGCCGCTGCCGGTGCCTGATCTCACCCTCCTGCCGGACCATGCCCTGGTGACCGACATCGTCTATGTGCCGCTCGAAACGCCGTTCCTGGCGGCCGCCCGTGCCCGTGGCCTCGTGACGGCCGATGGGCTGGGCATGCTGCTGCACCAGGCGGTGCCGGGCTTCGAACGCTGGTTCGGCTTGCGGCCGGGCGTGGACGCAGAGCTTCGCCAGACCATCCTGAACGATATCGAGAAGGGGCATTGACGATGATGGATACGGATCTGGGCGGGTCAATCACCGTACCGGCGGACGTACAATCGGTCCTCGACGCCTATGCGGCAGGCTTCGACGATTTCGACGCCGAGGCGGTGGCGGAGTGTTTCGCCTATCCGGCCACGCTGTGGCAGGGCGGCCGCGGCAATGTCTTCGACGACGAGGAAGACCTGATCGAGAATGTCGAAGCGCTCCTGGATATCTTCGAGCGGGAGGAAATCGTCCACTCGACCTTCCGGATCGAGGATGCCGCCTTCGGCCAGGACAGCGGCGCAGCGCTCCTGTCCTGGCGGCAGGAGCGCGCCGACGGGGAAGCTGCGCTGGAGTTCACCTGCCGCTACCTCTTCATCCGGGACGGCGAGGACGGCGCCTGGCGCATCGCCACGACGGTGACGGACTAGAGGCCGGTGCACATCCTCGGTCTGACCGGCTCCATCGGCATGGGCAAGAGTACGACCGCCGGCCTCTTTGCCGAGCTGGGCGTTCCCGTCCATTCCGCCGACGAGGCGGTCCATGCCCTCTATTGCGGGCCCGATGCGGCGCGGGTCGAGGCCCGCTTTCCCGGGGTCCTGAAGGATGGGCAGATCGACCGCGCGGCCCTGTCGAAAGCCGTGCTCGCAAGCCCGCAGGCGCTGCGGGACCTCGAGGCGATCGTCCATCCGCTCGTCCGGCAGGCCGAGGACGCATTCCTGACAAAGGCGCGGGAGGCCGGGGAGCCGCTCGTCGTCCTCGATATCCCGCTCCTGTTCGAGGCTGGTCGGGCAGACGATGTCGATTCCATTCTCGTCGTCACGGCACCGCTGGCGGTGCAGGAAGAGCGTGTCCTGCAGCGCCCGGGCATGACGGCAGAGAAGCTGCGGGCGATCCTGGCCCGACAGATGCCCGACAGTGAGAAGCGCCGCCGGGCCGACTATGTGATCGATACGGCGTCCGGGCTGGATGCGGCGCGCCACGCCGTCGCCGCCCTTGTCGCAAAGCTTGGGGTAGATCCGAAGAGGGGATGAAACCCGGCCGGCTTTGGCCTATGACGAAGCCGTCGCGGGCATATTTGTTCTGCGATGCGCGACGGTTCGGGGGAATGAGCGCCATGCGGGAAATCGTCTTCGATACGGAAACGACGGGCCTTGATTTCGATGCCGACCGGGTGATCGAAATCGGCGGTATCGAACTGTGGAACCACATTCCGACCGGGCGGGAATATCACTGCTTCATCCGCCCCGCCGGACGCCGGGTCGATCCCGGCGCCTTCGACATTCACGGCATTTCCGACGACTTCCTGAAGGATAAGCCGCTTTTCCAGGACATCGTCGAGGATTTTCTCGACTTCTTCGGCGGCGCCACGCTCATCGCGCATAATGGCAGCTTCGATATCCGCTTCCTGAATGCGGAGCTGCGCCGCGTCGGGCGGCCGGAACTCCCGGGCCATCTCCTGATCGATACGCTGCCCATGGCGCGGCGCAAGTTCCCCATGGCGCCGGCGACGCTGGACGCGCTCTGCTCCCGCTTCCAGATCGATACGTCCAGGCGCAACAAGCATGGCGCCCTGGTCGACTCCGAGCTCTTGGCGCAGGTCTATATCGAGCTGATCGGTGGCAAGCAGGCCGCGCTTGTCCTCGATCCGCAGGATCGCGGGGGCGGCGAGGGCGCGGCCGATCAGGAGATCGCGGCTGCGCGGCCCCGGCCGCAGCCCTTGGCGCCCCGCCTTTGCCCGGAAGAAGCGTCGCGGCACGCGCAGTTCGTGGCATCGCTGGGCGAGGGCGCCCTGTGGAACCGCTATCTGGGTGCACAGGCTGAAACGGCATCGGCCGAACAGGCATGAAAAAGGGCGCCGCGTGAACGGCGCCCGATAATGCTCCACCGAAGCGACAGCGCTTAGGAGGGCTGGACCTGCTGGCGGGCGCGCTCTTCGGCCATGCGCTGCTGGAACAGGACCGCAAAGTCGATCGGATCGACCATGAGCGGCGGGAAGCCGCCATTGCGTGTCACGTCGGCAATGACCTGCCGCGCAAAGGGGAACAGCAGGCGCGGGCACTCGATGAAGAGGACCGGCAGGATGTGTTCCTGCGGGAAGTTCTGCAGGCGGAAGACGCCGCCATACTGAAGCTCGACCAGGAACATGGCTTCGCTGCCTTCGCCGGCGCGGGCGTTCAGCGTCAGCTTGACGTCGTACTCGCCCTCCGAACCGTTGACGGGCAGGGCACTGACATTGACGCCGATATTGATGGCCGGAGCCTTGGTCTGTCCCCGCAGGACCGCCGGCGCATTGGGGCTCTCGAAGGAGAGATCCTTAATGTACTGGGTAAGAACGTTGAGGCTGGGCGCCGCTGCCGGGGCGGCCTGGCCGTTGGCCGTTTCGGTTTCGGACATCAAATTCCCTCATCTGCCGTTTGAGCGCTGGATCGGGGGATGCGCTATCACGCCCACCCGCAGGAGACAAGGCGAGCACTGTGAGGCCCGGCTGGCCGGGGCCTTTGGCAGCGTCGAGCGTCAGTGCAGGGTGCGGGGCGGGGTGTCGTCCTCGTCGGCGCCCGACCAGGGCGAACTGCCGCCATCCCGGCGCGTGAATTCGCCCTGCGACAGATCGATCACCTCCGCCGGCTGCGCTGGGTGGGCGGGGTGTCGGGCAGGGTGCCGGACCGTGCCCTGCGGTCCGGTGGCATAGCCCGACACGACCACACGCCCGCGAATGGACCGCCAGATCCAGTTGCGCACCGGCGGCAGGAAGAGAAGGAGACCGAACACGTCGGTCACGAAACCGGGCACCATCAACAGGATGGACGCAAGCACGATCATCGCCCCGTGCAGGATCGGCCCTTCCGGAACGATGCCGGCGCGCGCCTCCGCCTGCGCGGCGCGCAGCACGGAGAAGCCCTGGCGCCGCAGGAGCACGATGCCGAGGACGAAGGACAGGATCACGAGCAGGAGGGTCCAGCCGATGCCGATCTGGCTTCCGACCGCGATAAAGACGCCGATCTCGACGAGCGGCAAGGCGATGAAGCCGATAAGGAACAAGAGAGCGGGCATCCCGCGTTGTGTCTCCGTTGATGTTTTAAGGCCGGAGCGAACCTCCGGGCAGGGCAAAACTATACGATCCATTAGTTAGGGACGAGACTGCGTGATTTGAATGCCGTGCGGCCCGTGTCTATATGCATCAGAATAAACTTCGACGTGAAACAGGGGTCCGGTTGGCATGGGTTTTGGGACGATCTTCTTTATCGTGGTGACGGTGATCGTCCTCTATCAGCTCTGGACCGTGCTGGGCCGTCGTACGGGCAACGAACGGCCGCCCTATGACCCCTACAGCCGCGGCGGGGAGGGCGCGGCGCCGCAACAGCCCGGAAACGTGGTGACCCT
The DNA here is from genome assembly GCF_001463905.1 of Aureimonas frigidaquae. Classification (GTDB taxonomy): domain Bacteria; phylum Pseudomonadota; class Alphaproteobacteria; order Rhizobiales; family Rhizobiaceae; genus Aureimonas; species Aureimonas frigidaquae. The sequence goes on along the minus strand of NZ_BBWR01000003.1, from coordinate 32,848 downwards.
GCCCAGCCGGCGCCTGCCGGATGCCGAACCGCCGGCTGATGTCTATGCGTCCATCGACAAGCTGGCGGAACCGGGCAGCCCGCTCAACAGCGAGTTGCGGCGCATCCGCGATGCCGATCCGTCCTTCGATCCGGCGCAATTCCTGGATGGCGCCAAGGCCGCTTATGAAATGATCGTGACCGCCTTTGCGGATGGCGATCGCAAGCTCCTGCGCAACCTCCTGTCGCCGGAGGTCTACCAGGGCTTCGAAGGCGCGATCGAGGATCGGGAGAAGCGCGGCGAAAAGATGCAATCTTCCTTCGTCGGCATCGATGATATCCAGTTTGCCTCGGCGGAGCTGAAGGGAACCGAAGCCTTCGTGACGCTGCGCATCGTCTCCCAGCTCATCTCCGCCGTGCTGTCGCCCAGCGGTGAGGTCGTCGACGGCGATCCGGAAGCGGTGGCCGAGGTTCGCGACGTCTGGACCTTCGCGCGTGACACCCGCTCGCGGGATCCGAACTGGAAGCTGGTGGAGACCGAATCCGAAGAAGGCTAAGGAACCGCCTTCGCCATGAAGCGTCGCCGCCTCCTGAACGAAGAGGACCGCCGGTTGTGGCTGGCCGTCGCCCGGACGACGGCGCCGATGCCGGGCCGCGCCCTGCCGCCGGAAGAGCCCGCACCCTTGCCCGCAATGGCGCATGCGCTGGACCTGTCGACAACGACCTCCCGCCTCGTCTCCGATGCCGGCGCCCCAGCTCCGGCCGAGCCGCGCGAGCGGCTCTCCAAGGTGCCGCAGGACCGGCTGGACCGTCCTGTGCGCCGCAAGCTCGGCAAGGGCCGCATCGAGATCGAGGATCGGATCGATCTGCATGGCAAGACGGAAGCCGTCGCCCATTACGCACTCCTGAATTTTCTGCGGAGCGCCCGCCAGGCGGGCTTGCGGCATGTCCTGGTGATCACCGGGCGCGGCGCGTCGCTCGGCTCGACCGGCGTCCTGCGGCGCGCCTTCCCGCACTGGATCGCCACGGAAGCCTTTCGCGGGCTCGTTTCCGGCTTCGACGTCGCCGAACGTACGCATGGCGGGGAGGGAGCCTTCTACGTTCGGCTCCGCAAGGGATGACGCCGTTCGGCGCCAGGGTGCGGGAGCTGCGCAAGGCCAAGGGTGTCACGCAGGCCGACATGGCCGCGGCGCTGGGCGTGTCCGGGGCCTATCTGTCGGCGCTCGAACATGGGCGGCGGGGCCGCCCGAGCTGGTACCTCCTGCAGCGCATGATCGGCTATCTCGGCATCATCTGGGACGAGGCCGAGGAACTGGAACGTTTGGCCGATCTGTCCCACCCCCGCATCACCGTGGAGACGGGTGGCCTGTCGCCGGAGGCGACCCTTCTTGCCAACCGCCTGGCGGATGGTATCGGCCGGCTTACCGCGGACGAAATCGAGCGGATCATGGCCATCCTCGATGCGGCGCCCGGAACCGGCAAACGGGAAACGTCATGATCCCCTTGCAGGGGCTTCGATCCTTCACCATCTTGGGTCTCATGTTCAACGCAGCGAAAGGAGGTGGTCCTATGTCGAGTGGTTTCCATTTGCCGGCAGGGCCGGAAGGTTCGAATATCACGCGGGAGCAGCCTTTCGCCTGATACCGCCTTCGCCGTTCCGGCAATTGCCGGGATGGACGGTCGTCCGGTCAAGTCCGGAATATCACGGGCCGTTCCCGCCATGCGGGGATGGCCTTTGCATGTCAGCCACCGGGTCAGTCGCGCGGGGCATAGAGGTCACGCCGCGTCGGTGGAACCTTGCTCGGCCCCTTCACCTTGCGGGATGCAAGCGTCTGCTGGATCAGGGCGTCTCCGCGCTCGAAGCTGATCGCGCAGCCGACCAGGTAGGCGATCCAGAGCCGTGCCCGCGGCTCGCCGATCATGGCGACGGCGGCGTCAAAATTGGCATAGAGCCGATGCGCCCACAGCGTCAGCGTCCGCGCATAGTGCTCACGCCACCCCTCCACGTCATGGACCTCGAAACCATAGGCTTCCAGCTTCTGGAGCGAATGGCCGATGAAATCCAGTTCGCCACCCGGAAAGATGTAACGCGTGATCGCGCGGTACTCGGCCGATTTGCGATGGAACTTGCGCAGGCTCTTCTTGGCCGGCCGGGTGATTGCGTGATGAAGATACAATCCGCCGGGCTTCAAGAGGCTGTGGACCGCGCCGAAATATTCGTCGTGATGCGCGAATCCGACATGCTCGAACATGCCGATGGAGGAGATCTTGTCGAAGACGCCCGTCAGCTCCTGGAAGGGCTTCAGCTCGATGGTGATCCGATTGGACAGGCCCGCGGCGGCAATGCGTTCGACAGCCAGATCGTACTGCGCCTGGCTCAGCGTCACGCCATGGCCGATGACGTCGTAATTCTGGACGGCATGGATGAGCAGGGCCCCCCAGCCGCTGCCGATATCCAGGAGCCGCTCACCGGGCTGCAGTCGCAGCTTGCGGCAGATCATATCCAGCTTGTCGTGCTGCGCTTTTTCGAGATCGTCGTGCCAGCCGTCGAAATAGGCGCAGGAATAAAGCATCCGCTGGTCGAGGAAGAGCCGGTAGAAATCGTTGGAGACGTCGTAGTGATACTGGATCGCCTCCCGCGTCGAGCCGCTCCGGCCCGCCCCGTCCGCAGGCGGCGCGGTGACGGTCTTGCCATGGCGCTTGAGGCGGTACAGGGCCGGCAGCGCCCGCGCCACCTGCCACTTGCTCAACTCCTTCAGCGCGACCTTGGTCTTGACCCGGCTCTTGACCCTGGCAAGGTCGAAGAGGGTCCCGTCCTCCAGGTCGATGGCCTTGTCCATCCAGAGTTCGACCAGCATTCCGATGTTCGGCCGGAACGCCAGATTGGCGAGCGCCGTCGGGTCCTTCAGGACGATGACGGGACCGGTCTCCGGCCCCAACCGTTCGCCCGTCCAGAGGCGCAGCGCGATGCTCGGCTGGAAGCTGCGATAACCATCGCGGATGATCTTCGCCAGTGCTCCGGCCCCCGGAACGTCATCCGTGCGCATCACCTCGTGTCTCACGTGAAACACTCCTGCTTGATAAGGACAACTGAGGATAGCATGACGAACGGCCCGCGAAAGGCCGGGCCGCGAAATCGATCAAATCGTCGCGATCAGGCCCGTCAGCGCGGCGCAGCGGAGGCGAGCTTCATGAGGACGATGCCGCCGACGATCATGGCAGCAGCCAGCAGGCGAAGCGCCGAGGCATCTTCCTTCAAGACCAGGATGCCGACCGCAAAAGCTCCGACGGCGCCGATGCCGGTCCAGATCATGTAGGCCGTGCCGAGGGGTAGGCTGCGCATGGAGATGGACAGAAGCCCGAAGCTCGCCGCCATGAAGACGAAGGTGGTGACGCTCGGCCACAGGCGTGTGAAGCCGGCCGATTGCTTCATGGAAAAGGCCCACACGATTTCGAGAAGGCCGGCGACGATCAAATACATCCAAGCCATGGATCACTCCCTGGCCGGGTCGTCCCGGTGATTGCGCCCGATGGGGGAGGTCGTCCTCGATCCGGTACGTATCACCGGATGGCGACGGATATGGTGATCGCAAACGGGGGGTCAAGCCCGGCCAAAGCGTCAGAAGTCGGAGGCGATGCCGTTCTTCTCCCAGTCGCCGTAGCGGACGGGCTCGGGCCCGTTGCGCCCGTTGACTTCCACCGGGCGGGCCGCGTCGTCCTTCTGCTCGGCGCGGCGTGCCTGCGCTTCGCGCAGCGCACGCTGCGCGGCGGGAGGCAGGTCCTCGAAGCGGCGCTCGGCGCCGGATGTCTCGTCGTTCATCGTCGTCCCTCCTGCGGTGGTACGGTCTGCCGGGCAGTGGCGCGCATATTGAAGCGGACTGCGGGTGATACCAGATTTCCAGCCAGGCATGATATCGTCCTGCCCTGTCCAACGGAGATACGTACGTCCATGAACATGCTCAAGACCGCCATGCTGATCGCGGTGATGACCGCCCTCTTCATGGGCGTCGGACTGTTGATCGGCGGACGTGGCGGCATGATGATCGCCTTCTTCGTCGCGCTGGCCATGAACATCGTCGCCTACTGGAACGCCGACAAGATGGTTTTGCGCATGCACCATGCGCATGAAGTGGATGAGCGCACGGCGCCCGACTACTACCGTCTTGTCCAGGGATTGGCGGCCAATGCCGGCCTGCCCATGCCGCGCGTCTATCTGATCGAGAACGATCAGCCCAACGCCTTCGCCACGGGGCGCAATCCACGCAACGCAGCCGTTGCGGCCACGACGGGCCTCTTGCAGCGGCTGACGCCGGAAGAGGTCGCCGGGGTGATGGCGCACGAGCTGGCGCATGTGGAAAACCGCGACACGCTCATCATGACCATTACGGCCACGCTGGCCGGCGCCATCTCCATGCTCGGCAACTTCGCCTTCTTCTTCAGTGGCAACCGCGACAACAACAACCCGCTCGGCTTCATCGGCGTGCTCGTGGCCATGCTGGTGGCGCCGTTCGCCGCCATGGTCGTGCAGATGGCCATTTCCCGCACACGGGAGTATTCAGCCGATCGACGTGGTGGCGAGATCGTCGGCAATCCGCTGTGGCTGGCTTCGGCCCTGGCGAAGATTTCCGCGGCGGCGGGACGGACCGTGAATGTCGATGCGGAGCGCAATCCGGCGACGGCCCACATGTTCATCATCAACCCCCTGAACGGGCAGCGCATGGATAATCTCTTCTCGACCCATCCCAATACGGCGAACCGCATTGCCGCCCTGCAGGCGCAGGCAGCGCAGGCCGGCACGGCAGCCGGACCGGCTTCCGGCGGCTTCCTGTCCGAGGCGCAGCGGCGCGGGCCGTGGGCGGGCCGCCCGGGCGCACCGTCGGCAGAGCGTGGCCGCAGGGGACCATGGGGTTGAGCGCCCCGGCCGGGAAGCGCTCCCGCAGCACACAGCCGCGTTCGGTGGATCCGCTGGAAGCCGAAACAAGGCCCGGCCTGCCGGCGCGCCAGGTGGCTGCGCGCCTCCTGTCCGCCGTCCTGGCCTCCCGCACCTCGCTCGATGCCCTGACGGACCGCCAGAACGGCCATCCCGATTTCCGCCGGCTCGATCCGCGGGACCAGGCCCTGGTCAAGGCCATCCTGGCCACCGCACTCAAGCGGCATGGCACCCTGGACGCAATTCTTGCCGAGCGTATCGACAAGCCCTTGCCAGGCAATGCCGGATTGCTGCGCAACATCCTGCATGTGGGCATGGCGCAGATCCTGTTCCTGGACGTGCCGGACTCCGCAGCCGTCGATCTGGCCGTGACGCACGCCAATCTCGACCCGCGCACACGGCGTTTCGCGGCGCTCGTCAATGCCGTCCTGCGCCGCGTCAGCCGTGAGCGGGACGCCTGTCTGGCGGCGTCGCGCCCCAGGCTGATCGACATGCCGGACTGGATGGTGGAACGGCTCCTGCCCCATTATGGCCGCGAGCGGCTCGAACGCATGGCGCAGGCGCATCTCAACGCCGCCCCGCTGGATCTGTCTGCCCGTGAGGATCCGGAGGGATGGGCGGACCGCCTCGGCGCACGCCTGCTGCCAACCGGAACGCTCCGGCTGCGCCCCGGCACGGCCGGCACGGTGGCTGCCTTGCCCGGTTTCGAAGACGGCGCCTGGTGGGTGCAGGATGCGGCCGCGCGCCTGCCGGCGCGCCTGTTCGGGCCGGTGGAGGGTCTGGCAATCGCCGATCTCTGCGCCGCGCCCGGCGGCAAGACGGCGCAGCTGGCCGCGGCCGGCGCGCATGTGACGGCGGTGGAACTGTCCCCCAACCGGATGCGGCGGCTGCAGGAAAACCTCGACCGGTTGAAGCTGCCGGTCACGACCCTGTCCGGCGATTTGCGGCGCCTGTCCTTCGCGGCGCCGTTCGACGGCGTGCTTCTGGATGCGCCCTGTTCCTCGACCGGCACGATCCGCCGCCATCCCGACGTGCCCTACGTGAAGTCGGCGGAGGAAGTGGACAAGCTCGCCGCCGTGCAGGCCGATCTCCTGGCGCATGCAGCCGGGCTCGTGCGTTCGGGTGGGCGCCTCGTCTTCTCCAACTGCTCGATCGACCCGGCCGAGGGTGAGGGCGTCGTGGACGCTTTCCTGGCGGCGCATGACGATTTCCAGCGGGAGCCCGTGCGCTCGGATGAAGTTCCCGGCCTGGAAGAGGCGATAGCGCAGAATGGCGATCTGCGGACGACGCCCGACATGCTGCCGGACGCGGATGCAGGCCTGGCGGGGCTGGACGGTTTCTACGCTGCACGCCTGATAAAGCGGGGAAACGCCCGCGAGGGTTAGGGAAACATTTACCTCGATTGCGGAAAATGTCGGCGACGAAAGCAGTGCGTCGCCGACAGGGGCGGAACGCATCGAGGGACCGGGCATGGCTGCGGAACTGGTTGACGACCCGCGATTGGTGGGCCTGGCGCTGAAGGAAGCCTGGCGGCGGCTGCGCCGTCTGGCGCGTGCGCCCTGGATTTCGATCCTGCCCGGGACGGGTCCGGACCGGATCCTCGCCGTCCCGCGTGAATTCCAGCATGGCGAGGTGTCCCGCGCCGAAGCCATCTATGCCGGGTCCTTCGAACTGGCCGGCCACCGCATCGACGTGACCGATACATCGCCCTTCGAACTGCGCGAAGCGCCGCAGCCCTGGCTGGAAGAGCTGTATGGCTTCCGGTGGCTGCGCCATCTTTCGGAAGCGCAGGACGCTCTGTGCGCCGAGAATGCGCGTGCGCTCGTCAATGATTTCATGCTCCTGCCACGCCGCCGCCGCGCCGCCTGCGCCGCTTTGCCAGCCGTCATGGCCCGGCGTACGATCAGCTTCCTGACCCATTGCCCCATCGTCATGGCGCAGGGCGACGACGAGTTCCGTGGCCGTTTCCTGGATCTGATGGCGGCGGAAGCGCGCTATCTGCGGCGGATTGCGCAGGACGTTACCGATGGCATGCCGCGCCTTCTGGTGCGCATCGCGCTGGCCTATGCCGCCCTGTGCCTTCCCGCGCACGGGCATCAGATCAAGACGGCATCGCAGCATGTGTCGGACGAGCTCGACCGGCAGATCAACGCGGATGGCGGCCACGTGTCCCGCAATCCGGAAGCGATCATCGACATACTGAGCCTGCTCCTGCCGCTGCGGCAGCTGTTCGGCCAGCGCCGCCAGCCCGTGCCGCGCAGCCTCCTGGGCGCTATCGACCGCATGCTGCCGGCACTGCGCTTCTTTCGCCATGCGGACGGGGCCATCGCCCTGTTCAACGGCGCCACCTCGGGCAGCCAGGGCCTGATGCTCTCGCTCCTGCGCTTCGACGAGACGCTCGGCGAGCCGGTGTCCCATATGCGGCAGACGGGATATCACCGCCTGGGGCAGGGCGGTTGCATCGTCCTGGCAGATGCGGGCGCAACACCCCCGGGCGCCCTGTCCGTGGATGCCCATGCCGGAACGCTGGCCTTCGAATTCTCGTCGGGCGCCCGGCGTCTGATCGTCAATTGCGGCGCGCCGCCCCGGGCCGACATCGCCTGGCGCCGTCTTGCCCGCACGACGGCCGCCCATTCGACGGTCACCGTGGCCGACCATTCCTCGTCCCGCTTCGCGCGTTCGGGGCTGATCGACCGCTTTCTCGGCAGCCCGCTCGTATCCGGGCCGACGCGCGTCAAGGCATCGCGCGAGGATCGGCCGGAAGGCCAGCTCCTCAGCATGGCCCATGATGGCTACCGCAGCCAGTTCGGCATCGTCCACGAGCGGGAGCTGTTCCTGGCGCGGGACGGGCGGCTCCTGGAGGGTGCGGACAAGCTCTTCCGCACAACCCGGCCTGGGCGCGCCCGCAAATCGAGCCAGGCCGAAGCGCAGTTGCGGTTCCATCTGCACCCCGATGTCGAAGCCGAGGCGGCCGGCAGCGGCATCCGCCTTTTCGCCGGCGGCGAGGTCTGGTGGTTCTTTGCCGATTGCAGCCCGGTCCTGGAGGATTCGGTGTTCCTGTCCGATCCCCGGGGCCCGCGCCGCACGCGGCAGATCGTCGTGACGCCCGGCGCCGCCCAGACCGAAGTGCACTGGCGCTTCGAACGGCGCATCTGACGGCGTCTTGCGTCTGCCCGGTTTGACTTGAGCGCGATCGGACTAATTACATCGGTCCAGGGCAGGAGCGCGGGCATGGCACGATCGATCACACTGGCATTCCTGCTCTGTGCCGCATCGGCGAGCCTGGCCGGTTGCGGCGGCATGAACCGCGCCGTCACCGTCGCCCCGCAGACCATGGACGACCTCGCCCGACAGACGGAACCCTTCCGCCAGGGACGCAGCCAGTAGCGTCCGGCTGTCGTCACGATTTGATTTGTGCCGCTTTTCCTCTATCAAGCCGCCATTCATCGGCGGCAGCACCTGCCGCATGACATCGCAACCAGTCCATCGCAGCGCGCCTGCGGTGAAACGGGGAACAGCATGGCCATTGCAGCAAATACCTTTCCGGCGCCCGACCGCAGGCGGATGCGGCGCGCGCTGATTTCCGTCTTCGACAAGACGGGCCTCGAGGACTTCGTCCGCGGCCTTGTGGGCCACGGTGTCGAACTCGTCTCCACCGGCGGCACGGCACGCGCGCTGACGGCGGCCGGCTTTACCGTGCGCGATGTTTCCGAGCTGACGGGCTTTCCGGAAATCATGGACGGCCGCGTCAAGACGCTGCATCCCTCCGTCCACGGGGCGCTGCTCGGCATCCAGGCGGACCCGGCCCATAGCGACGCCATGCAGCGGCACGGCATTGTCGGGATCGATCTCCTGGTGGTCAATCTCTACCCCTTCCAGGAAACGGTCGCCTCCGGCGCCGATGCCGCGACGATCGTCGAGAATATCGACATTGGCGGGCCGGCCATGATCCGCGCCGCGGCCAAGAACCATCCCTATGTCACGGTGGTGACCGATCCGGCCGATTACGCCGCGGTCCTGGATGCGCTGGAAGCGGGGGGCGGGGAAACGGGGCTCGATCTGCGCCGGCAGCTGGCGGCCAAGGCCTTCGGCCTGACGGCCGGATATGATGCTGCCGTATCGGCCTGGTTCGCCGCCTCGCTCGGGCAAACCACCCCCGGCCGGTTCAGCCTGAGCGGCCGACTGGCCGAAAGCCTGCGCTACGGCGAGAACCCGCACCAGGCCGCCAGCTTCTACCGCACGGGCGAGGCGCGGACGGGCGTGGCCACCGCGCGGCAGATCCAGGGCAAGGCACTGTCCTACAACAATATCAACGATACGGATGCCGCCTTCGAGCTCGTGGCCGAGTTCGACCCTGCGCGCACGGCTGCCGTCGCCATCATCAAGCATGCCAATCCCTGCGGCGTTGCCGAAGGCGACAGCATCCTGGAAGCCTACCGGCGCGCCTATGCCTGCGATACGGTATCGGCCTTTGGTGGGATCGTGGCGCTGAACCGGCCGCTGGATGCGGCCTCCGCCGCAGAAATCACCCAGATCTTCACCGAGGTGATCATCGCTCCGGGCGCCGATGCGGAAGCGATGGCGATCATCGCGGCCAAGAAGAACCTGCGCCTGCTCCTGACGGAAGGCCTGCCGGATCCGCGCGCCGCAGGGCTGATCGTCAAATCCGTTGCCGGCGGTTTCCTCCTGCAGGGGCGTGACAATGGCGTGGTCGACGATATCGATCTGCGTGTCGTGACGAAACGGCAGCCGACGGACGCCGAAATGGCGGATCTGCGCTTTGCCTTCCGTGTCGCCAAGCACGTGAAGTCCAACGCCATCGTCTATGCCAAGGACCTCGCCACGGTGGGGATCGGCGCCGGGCAGATGAGCCGGGTCGATTCGGCGCGCATCGCAGCGCGCAAGGCGGAGGACGCGGCCAAGGTTGCCGGCGGCGAGCCTTTGACCAAGGGCTCGGTCGTCGCATCCGATGCCTTCTTCCCCTTCGCCGATGGCCTTCTGTCCGCCGTCGAGGCCGGCGCCACGGCTGTCATTCAGCCCGGTGGCTCGATGCGTGACCCGGACGTCATCGCAGCAGCTGACGAGAATGGGCTGGCGATGGTCTTTACCGGCATGCGCCATTTCCGGCACTAGCAAGCGCGAAGGGGCCCGGCGACGCGCCGCCGGGCCCCCTCCATCCCGAACCCTTTCGGTGTGTGCCGCTACCCTGCCAGATCCATCAGCAAGCCTGCCGCCAGTGTCAGCCTTGCAACCGACGTTTCGCCCGTGCCGGCCAGTTCGGTGATCCGGTCGGCGATGCGGTCGACCTTGTCGCCTTCGGCAGCGGCCCAGGCGGCGACGGGGTCGTCGCTTTCGCCATAGCGCGTCAAAGCGAGGGTCGTCAGTTGCCGCCGCGCATTGGAAACATGGCTGCCCGCCCGTTCCAGGGCCAGCGTCTCATAATAATCGGCGGGCCGAAGGGACAGAAGGGCCGTCTCCAGCCGGCCGATCCGCAGGCGCTTCGTCATCTGGAAATAGGCCGAAAGGACACGAACCCCGGCCTTGCCCGTTTCACGTGAAACGCGCGCTGCGTCCGGGATCAAGCCGATAAGCGGCAACAGAGCCATGGTTTGCGACAGGCTGTCGTCGACGCCCTTGCCGCGCCAGCTTTCGAGACGTTCATCATACTTCAACTTCGCCCGGTCACTGGCGACGTCGAGAAGATGCGGCTCCATGTCGTGGCGCATGCGCCTGAGAGCCGAGACGGCCACCGAGGTTTCCGTATCTGCCGGCAGGTTGCGGACCATCCAGGCGGTGACGATCTGCAGGAAGCGGCAGGCTGCCTGGTACAACTCGTTCTGCACGGCGCCTGGCAGGCGTGTGTCGAATGCGTCGATGCGGCGGAACAGCGCCTCCAGTTCCAGCCCGTCATAGGCCACGATGAAGGCCCGGGTGACATGGCTGGCGGTGACACCCGTGGCGTCGGACATGGCGGTGGGGAAGGCGGGGCCGAGCCGGTTGATCGCCTCGTTGGCGATCAGCGTGGCGACGATCTCCCGCTTGAGCCGATGGTTGCGGATATCGGCCGCGAACGCGTCGCGCATGGCGCCCGGGAAGTAGGCGAGGAGCCGTGCGTCGAAATACGGATCGTCCGGCAGGGACCCGCCCGCCAGCTGATTGAACAGGTCGATCTTGGCATAGGCCAGAAGCACCGCAAGCTCCGGCCGCACGAGGCCGCGTCCCGATGCCCTGTAGTCCGCAAGCTCGCGGTCCGAGGGAAGCTGCTCGACGGAGCGGTCCAGTCGCTTCTCGGATTCGAGCCGCGCCATGAACCTCCCTTGCAGGGGCAGGCGGTCCGCTCCAGCCATCTCTTCGATGGAAAGGGCGAGCGTCTGCTCGTAATTGTTGACGAGCACGAGCCGCGCCACGTCGTCCGTCATGGCCGATAGAAGCCTGTTGCGATCCTCTCGGGACAGGCGCCCTTCGGCCATGGCGCTCTTGAGCGCGATCTTGATGTTCACCTCGACGTCCGAGGTGTTGACGCCGGCGGAGTTATCGATGGCGTCGGTGTTGATCCGCCCGCCCCGGGCGGAAAATTCGATACGTCCCTTTTGCGTAACGCCGAGATTGGCGCCTTCGCCGACCACACGGGCGCGCAGCTCGCGGCCAGTGACGCGGATGGCGTCATTGGCCTTGTCGCCCACATCGGCGTTGGTCTCTGCCTCCGCGCGGACATAGGTGCCGATCCCCCCGAACCAGAGGAGATCCACCGGCGCACGCAGAATGGCGGCGATGATTTCCGAGGGTGTGCCCGAGCGCTTGTCCCAGCCGATCGCAGCCGCTGCTTCCTCCGACAGGGTGATCCGCTTTTCGCGGCGCGAATAGACGCCGCCGCCTTGCGAAATCAACGTCCGGTCGTAATCCGCCCAGCTCGACCGCGGCATGTCGTAGAGGCGGCGGCGCTCATCGAGGGAGCGCGCGGCATCCGGATCGGGATCGATGAAGATGTCCCGATGGTCGAAGGCTGCCACCAGGCGGGTGTGACGCGACAGGAGCATCCCGTTGCCGAAGACATCGCCCGACATGTCGCCGCAGCCGACGACCGTGAAATCCGCCGTCTGGATATCGTGGTCCATTTCGCGGAAATGGCGCTTGACCGCTTCCCAGGCGCCGCGCGCGGTGATCCCCATGGCCTTGTGATCGTAGCCCGCCGATCCGCCGGAGGCGAAGGCATCGTCCAGCCAGAAGTTCCGCGCCATGGCGATGGCGTTCGCCGTATCGGAGAAGGTTGCCGTGCCCTTGTCGGCCGCCACCACGAAATAGGGATCCTGCGCATCATGACGCACGATGTCCTGCGGCGTGACGATTCCGTCCGGCGTGACCGTGTCGGTCAGGCTCAGCATGGAGGCGATGAAGACGATATAGGCCGCACGCCCGGCCTCGAACCAGGCATCGCGGTTGGAGGCGTCGGGCAGGCGCTTGGGATAGAAGCCGCCCTTGGCGCCCACAGGCACGATGACCGCATTCTTGACCTGCTGCGCCTTGACGAGGCCCAGCACCTCCGTCCGGTAGTCCTGGCTGCGGTCCGACCAGCGCAGACCGCCCCGCGCCACGCGGCCGAACCGCAGATGAACGCCTTCCACACGCGCGTCGAAGACGAAAATTTCGGCAAAGGGGACAGGCTGCGGCAGGCCTTCGATCCGGTGCGGATCGAACTTGAAGGCGAGTGCCGGGTGGACACGATCGGGCCGGCTGGCAGGATCGGCCGAAACGTCGGGCACGCTGTAATAGTTGGTGCGCAGCGTGGCGAGGATCAGCATCAGGAAGCGTTGCAGGACGCGGTCGTCCTCCAGCGTCGCAACGTCGTTCAGGGCAGTCCTCAGCGTGGCATAGATGCGACCCGCCCCACGTTCGCATGCGATCTGCGCCAGCGCGTCGCCATGCGTCGGGTCCGGGTCGGGCACGCGCGCCGACGCAGGGTCGAAGCTCTGCTCGAAGAGCGCAAAGAGCGTTTGCGCATAATGCGGATAGCGCCCGAGCGCTTCGGCGATGAAGTCCTGCGAAAAGGGCAGCCCGGCCTGGCGCATGTAGCGCGCATAGGCGCGCAGGACGTTGGCCTGGCGCCAATCCAGACCCGCCTCCAGGACAAGGCGGTTGAAGCCGTCATTCTCGATCCGTCCGTCGGAGACGGCCAGGAACAGGCTTTCCATCGCCGCTCCGCCGTCCTCCAGCGGGATCGGGCCGCCATTGCGCCGCACCACATCCATATCGTGCAGATGGACCAGGGATCCATCGGGCCGATACACGGTGAAGCTGCGCTCGTACTGCGCGGAGAGCCCCATATTGTCGAGGATGGGAACCCGCGTGGCCAGGGGGAGCGTATCGCCCAGCGTGTAGAGCTTCAGCCGCACCAAGCTGTCGGGATCGGCGGCCAGCCGGTAGAAGTCGATGGCGATCGGCCGGCCCGGTGACAGTTCGGCGATCTGCACCACGTCGCGCGCGGCATCCTGCGGTGAGGTGACCTCCCGGTAGCCATCCGGAAGGTTGGCGACGAGAGGGCGGAAATCGCCGGCCCGCCCCGTCTGGCTGGCGAGGGCCTGCCCGACATCGGTGGCCCAGTCCCGGCACAGCCGGGCGATGTCGGCTTCCAGAGCCTCGGTGTCGGGTTCGGGAATATGTCCATCCCGCCCCGAACGGCCAATGATGAAGTGGACCGAGGTCAGCGGTCCGTCCGAGATGGAGGGGTAGAAGGCCGAGACATGTCCGTCATAGGCCTGCGCCAGGAGCAAGCCGATCTCTTCGCGCAGACGGGTGTCGTAGCGCTGGCGGGGTACGTAGACGATGGCCGATACGAAGCGGTCGAAGGGATCGATCCGCGGCAGAATGCGCACGCGCGGCCGCTCGCTGAGCTCCATCATGATGGTAACGAAGCCTTCCAGCGTGTCGACATCGACCTGGAAGAGTTCGTCGCGCGGATAGGTCTCCAGAATGTTCAGGAGCGCCTTGGCCGAGTGGGACCCCGGCCGGAAATCCAGCCGCGCGATGACCCGCTCCGCCTTCTGGCGCAGATAGGGAATGGACAGGATAGACTGGTTGTAGGCGCTGGATGTGAACAGGCCGACGATCCGCAGTTCGCCGATGACGCGGCCATCTTCGTCCAGGCGCTTGATGCCGACATAATCCATGTAGACGCGCCGATGCACGAGCGAACGCGTATTGGCCTTGGCCACGATCAACGGTGTCGATGCGTCCAGGAAGGCGCGCATTTCCGGGCTGGTGACGAGGTCGGACCGTTCCTTGCGCAGGACGCGAACGTCGCGATCCCGCAGGATGCCGAGCTCGCTTCCGTCCACGCGGCTCAGACTGTCGCCTTCGGCGCCATGGGTATAGGCGAATTCCCGCATGCCGAAGAAGCTGAAATTGCGCTCTGTCAGCCAGTCGAGAAGCTGGATCGCCTCATCGTAGGTGGCCTTTTGCTCCGGATCGCCGATGCGTGCCGCGCTGCGCGTCAACGCCGCGACCTCCGCCCTGGCGCGGGCCAGCATGGCTTCGAAATCCTGGTTCACCAGGAGAACCTGGGACAGAATCTGCTCCAGCCGGTGCGCCAGGCGCTCGACGGCGTCCGGATCGGTCGGGATGTCGAGGGCGAACTGCATAAGGCTGACCCGGCCGGCCGCGTCCGGGCCGTCGGGTTGCGGTACGGCAAACTGCGCAACCCGCCCGGCATCGTCACGCCGGACGTCGAGGATCGGATGGGAGATGTAGTGGATGGACGGCATGGCATCGGCCACTTCCGCCACCGCGCTGTCGAAGAGGAAGGGCCGGTCGTCGTTGACGAGGGTGATGAGGAGCAAAGGCCGCCCGTCCAGCGCGAAGCCCTCCGGCTCCTCGGTGACGACCAGCGGCTCCCCGGACCGGTGCCGCGCCAGCGCCGCAGCCGCGCGGTCCGCCGCGATGGCCAGGGCACGCGGGGCGAAGGCGATGAGATCGGTCGCGGGCGGCCGGGCCAGAAGAAGCGGTACGAGACGATGCGCAGCCTGATCTGCCGGGGTCTCTGCGAGCACCCGCTCGATGATTGCACGCTTGGGTTGGGTCGCCATGATGGGGTCGTTTCCGGTGTTCGTCGTTATCGTTGCGGACCGTTGCCGGCGCGCTGCCCGACCCGGCCGATTATCCTGTCCCGATGCCTGGCTCGGGCCGTGACCCGGCGCGAAAGACATTGCCCCCGCGCGGGTTTTCCGTCACCCTGTCAGGCATGAAAAATCGTCAGACCGAGGTGGATCGGCAGCGGGAATCCGAGGCGATCCTGACGCGCATCCGCCAGGAAACCGAACCTCAGACGGGCGCCGGCGTGGAGCGCATGGTGACCGGCGCGCGGCGGCATTTCCTGGCCGCGGATGCCGATCAGTCGGACCGGATCGACGTCCTCGGCACACGGATCGGCCGCCTTGCCGGCTTCGGCTTTTTCCTGTTTCTGGTCGGCTCACTCGTCGTCACCTACCTCATGCCGTAACGCTCATATGGCGTCCATGACCCATCCTGACACCGCAGGCGCCGATAAACCGGCCGTCATTGCCATTTCCAGCCATGTCGTCCGTGGGACCGTCGGCAATCGCGCCATGGTCTTCGCGCTCGAATCACTCGGCTTCCCCGTATGGTCGGTGCCCACCGTGACATTGCCATGGCACCCCGGCCACGGACCCTCCACGCGCCTCGTCCCCGACGATGCCGGCTTTGCCGGTCTGATGCGGGATCTGGCGGCGTCCCCCAAGCTGCGGGAAGTCGGTGGCCTCGTGACCGGCTATTTCGGTTCGCCCGCGCAGGTGGAAGAGGCCGCCAGGCTCATCGAAGCGTTGAAGGCGGTCAACCCGGCGGCCATCGTGGCCTGCGATCCGGTCCTGGGCGATGGGACCGACAGCGGCGCGCATCTGTATCAGCCGGTGGAAACGCTCGCCGCCATCCGGGATCGCCTCCTCCCGCTCGCCGATATCGCCACGCCCAACCGCTTCGAACTGCAGTTTCTGACCGGGCTCGAACTCACGACGAACGTCCATCTGATCGAGGCCGCCGCGGCCCTCGGCCCGCGCCTGACCGTCGTCACTTCCGCCTTCCCCATGCTGCGCGGGGGGATCGGCAATCTCCTGGTGGACGGGTTTGCCGCCACTCTGGCCGAGCATCGACGGATCGAAGGCGCGCCCAATGGCATGGGGGATCTGACGGCTGCGGTGTTCCTGGCGCGGACCTTGAGCGGCGCATCCCCGGAGAAGGCCCTGCAGGCGACCACGGCGGCGGTATTCGAGATCCTCGCCCGCACGACCAAGCGCGGGGCGGACGAGCTGACGCTGGAAACCGATGCCGATGCCCTGAAATCTCCCATGGCCATGGTGCAGGTCCGCCGGCTCTCTACCCAGGGTGGGCGGCGCTGAAAACTGTGTGAAATTGGACCAAATACAGGTAGACCGCCCCACGGATCAGCTATGGAGCGATGACGATGGCCCTGTTGCCCGAACATCTTCTGACCGGTTACCGGCAGTTCATCGAAGGACGCTACCTGCAGGAAACGGAGCGTTACCGTTCCCTGGCCCGTGACGGACAGGCGCCCGATACGATGGTCATCGCCTGCTGCGACTCGCGCGCCGCACCGGAGACGATCTTCGGCGCTGCACCGGGCGAGCTCTTCGTGGTGCGCAACGTCGCCAACCTCGTGCCGCCCTACACGCCCGACGGGGAGTTCCACGGCACGTCCGCGGCGCTGGAATTCGCGGTGCAGGCTTTGAAGGTCAAGCACATCGTCGTGATGGGGCATGGGCGTTGCGGCGGCATCAAGGCAGCGCTGGCGGAAGATTCCGAACCTCTGTCCCCCGGCGACTTCATCGGCAAGTGGATGAGCCTGGTCGAGCCCGTCGCCCGGCAGGTCGGCGCGTCGGAGCTGATGACCGATGGCGAAAAGCAGACGGCTTTGGAGCGCATCTCCATCCGCCTCTCGATCACGAATTTGCGCAGCTTCCCCTGTGTGTCCATCCTGGAGGGCAAGGGCCGCTTGACGCTGCACGGCGCCTGGTTCGACATTTCGACCGGGGAATTGTGGGCGATGGACCCGGAGACGGGGGATTTCCAGCGCCCGCTCGTCGATGTGGACGTGAACGAGACGCGCCCGGATAGTGACCTGCCGGCAACATGATGCGCCCCAGCGCATGCCCGATGGGATGGCAGGGGCTTGCGAAGCGGGTTAAAGAACCATCTAGAACAGGATGTCGGGACCAGGTCGGCCGCGAGCCGGCGACGATAGAGGGATCGGTGCATGACTGAATGGATGAAGACGGGCGCAGCGTGCCTTGCCCTGGCCATGCTGGCCGGCTGTACGCAGACCGCCGGGCCGTCGCTGGGTGGCGGGGGCTACGGACAGCCCGCGCCCTTGACCGCAGCGCCGACCGGGCAGGTCTATTCGAACCAGCTCCCGCCGCCGCCGCCGCCGCCGGTGGCCGCCACCACGGCGCCCACCACCCCGATCGACCCCGCCGCCGGTACGCCGGGCGCGCCGACGCAGACGGCCTCCGTCGCTCCGGTGACGCGCGAAGGCCTGGTCGGCGCATGGCGCGTATCGGCCGGTGGTGGCAACTGCCAGATCTTCATGGCGCTGACCCAGTGGACCGGCGGCTACCGTGCCGCGTCGCGCGGGTGCCCGGGCCAGGTGGCCGACGTGTCGGCCTGGGACGTGTCCGGAAGCCAGGTGGTGCTCAAGGACAATACGGGCAACACCGTCGCCACGCTCAACAATAGCGGCGGCAGCCGTTTCGAGGGCACGACCTCCGGCGGAACGCAGATCAGCCTTTACCGCTGATCCTCTGGAATGGCGGCGCGCCCCGCGGCGCGCCGCACCTATCGCGTGCCGGCCGGCACGCCGCTCTCGCGAGGCTGCATGCCGCAGAAAGATGGATACGGCGTTGCCGGCGCTGAACGCGGCCCGGTACGGGCCGAGCTGGAACGCCGCATCCGCGACGGCGAGATTTCCCCGGACGAGATCCAGCGCCGCCTGGCCGATCAACTCGACAAGCTCGCGCGCGCCCTGAAGGACAGGACGCTGTCGTCCAAGAAGAGCGCGCTCGGATGGCTGTTCGGCGCCCGCCGGCCGGCAGAGCCGGTCAAGGGCCTGTACATCTACGGAGATGTCGGCCGCGGCAAGTCCATGCTCATGGACATGTTCTTTGCAAAGGCAGAGATCGGCGCCAAGCGCCGTGTCCACTTCCATGCCTTCATGGCCGACGTGCAGGACCGTATCAAGGCGCACCGCCTGGCCGTCAGCGAGGGGCGGGCGAAGGGCGACGATCCTATGCCCCCGGTGGCGAAAGCCATCGCGGCGGAGGCATTGCTTCTGTGCTTCGACGAATTCACCGTCACCGACATCGCCGACGCCATGATCCTGGCACGGCTCTTTTCCGCGCTCTTCGACGAGGGCGTGACACTGGTGGCGACCTCCAATGTCGCGCCCGACGACCTGTACCGCAACGGCCTCAACCGCGCGCTCTTCCTGCCCTTTCTCGGACTGTTGAAGACGCATGTCGCAATCTTCCAGCTCGACGCACCGACCGATTACCGCATGACCAAGCTGGACGGGGAGGAGCTGTACCTTACTCCCCTCGATGCCCGGACGGCGGAGCGGCTCGACCGGATCTGGGCCGGGCTTCGGGGTGGGCAGACCGAGCGGCCCTCCAGCGTGACCGTCATGGGCCGCACCATCGCCCTGCCGCGCTATGCCAATCGCGCGGCGCGCTTCCATTTCGACGATCTTCTGCGTCGTCCGCTCGGCCCGCGTGACTATCTGGAACTGGCGCGGCAGCTCGATACGATCGTGATCGAGAACATTCCCCGGCTGACGGTGGCCGAGCGCAACGAGGCCAAGCGGTTCATCATCCTGGTCGATGCCTTCTACGATGCCGGCAAGGATATCGTGATATCGGCAGCGGCCCCGGCCGAAGAACTCTACGATGCATCGACTGGAACGGAGGCCTTCGAGTTTGACCGGACCGTGTCAAGGCTGACGGAAATGCGCTCCCATGCTTACCGGGCGCACGGCCCCGCAGCGGCCCTGGCGGATTCTGCGCCATAAGCGCCACTGCGCTGCAAAAAATTCATTTGCTCAAGCGGACTCGTCCATTCCCTTTGACCATAACGCGAATTCTTATTACGTTTACGTAATCCCCCTAAGTTCTAAACGGTTGAATGTGTTGACTTTGTCGATCGACGCATTGTCATTGCGCGCAGGCACGGCTAAGCGAGGCGGCGACAGTGGCGGCAGTCCGGCAGCCGCGACACCGGTAGGGAACAGTTCAGAATGGCACGCTCGAAGATCGCACTCATCGGCTCCGGCATGATCGGCGGAACGCTCGCTCACCTGGCGAGCCTGAAGGAACTGGGCGATGTTGTCCTGTTCGACATTTCCGAAGGAACCCCACAGGGCAAGGCGCTGGACATCGCGCAGTCCGGCCCGGTCGAAGGATTCGACGCACGGTTGAGCGGCGCCAACGACTACGCGGCGATCGAGGGCGCCGATGTCTGCATCGTCACCGCCGGTGTGCCGCGCAAGCCCGGCATGAGCCGCGACGACCTTCTCGGCATCAACCTGAAGGTTATGGAGCAGGTCGGCGCCGGCATTGCGAAATATGCCCCCGATGCCTTCGTGATCTGCATCACCAACCCGCTCGACGCGATGGTCTGGGCGCTGCAGAAGTTTTCCGGCCTGCCCAAGGCCAAGGTCGTCGGCATGGCCGGCGTGCTCGACTCCGCACGCTTCCGGCATTTCCTGGCCGACGAGTTCAACGTCTCGGTCGAGGACGTGACGGCCTTCGTGCTCGGCGGCCATGGCGATACGATGGTGCCGCTGACACGCTACTCCACCGTTGCCGGCATTCCCCTCACGGACCTCGTCAAGATGGGCTGGCTCACGGCCGAGCGCCTCGAAGAGATCGTCCAGCGCACGCGTGATGGCGGCGCCGAAATCGTCGGCCTTCTGAAGACGGGTTCGGCCTATTATGCGCCGGCCGCCTCGGCCATCGTGATGGCTGAAAGCTACCTGAAGGACAAGAAGCGCGTCCTGCCGGCGGCCGCCGCGCTGAAGGGCGAGTATGGCCAGTCCGACATGTATGTCGGCGTGCCGGTGGTGATCGGCGCAGAAGGCGTCGAGCGGATCATCGAGATCGAACTGAACGGCGACGAGAAGGCGGCATTCGAGAAATCGGTGTCCTCCGTCAAGGGCCTGATGGACGCCTGCCAGGGCATCGCCCCCAACCTGAAGTAACCGACAGGACGCCGCAGCCGTGCCGCATGCGCGGCGGCGGCGTCCCATCGACCTGTCGCCCCTCCCTGTCGTCCTTGTGCGCGACATCTGAACCGGGACACCCCATGAACATTCACGAATATCAGGCCAAACAGGTTCTCAAGACCTATGGCGCCCCCGTCGCCGAAGGCGTCGTCATCACCGAGGCGTCGCAGGCTGCGGCTGCAGCCGGACAGCTTCCGGGCCCGCTCTTCGTGGTCAAGAGCCAGATCCATGCCGGCGGCCGTGGCAAGGGCAAGTTCAAGGAACTCGGCCCGGATGCCAAGGGCGGCGTGCGCCTGGCCCGCTCGGCGGACGAGGTCGTGGCCAATGTCAACGAGATGCTGGGCCGCACGCTCGTCACCGCCCAGACGGGCGATGCCGGCAAGCAGGTCAACCGCCTCTATATCGAAGACGGCGCCGACATCGACCGCGAACTCTATCTCTCGCTTCTCGTGGACCGGTCGGTCGGCCGCGTCGCCTTCGTCGTGTCGACCGAGGGCGGCATGGACATCGAGGCGGTGGCGCATGACACGCCCGAGAAGATCGTCACCGTGGCGATCGATCCGACGGCCGGCGTGACGGATGCCGATGTGGCCCGCATTTCGGATGCCTACGGCCTGTCCGGCGCCGCGCGCCAGGATGCGCAGACGCTCTTCCCGGCGCTCTACAAGGCCTTCGTCGAAAAGGACATGGCGCTTCTGGAGATCAACCCGCTCATCGTGATGACCGATGGGCACCTGCGCGTCCTCGACGCCAAGGTTTCCTTCGACGGAAACGCCCTGTTTCGCCACGACGATATCCGCGAACTGCGCGATACAAGCGAAGAGGACGCCAAGGAGATCGAGGCCTCCAAGTACGACCTCGCCTATGTGGCGCTGGACGGCGATATCGGCTGCATGGTCAACGGCGCGGGCCTGGCCATGGCGACGATGGACATCATCAAGCTCTACGGCAAGGAGCCGGCCAACTTCCTCGACGTCGGCGGCGGCGCCAGCAAGGAGAAGGTGACGGCGGCGTTCAAGATCATCACGGCCGATCCGAACGTGAAGGGCATCCTCGTCAACATCTTTGGCGGCATCATGCGCTGCGACATCATCGCCGAGGGCGTCGTGGCCGCGGTCAAGGACGTCGGCCTGACGGTTCCGCTGGTGGTGCGCCTCGAGGGCACGAATGTCGAGCTGGGCAAGAGGATCCTGAACGAGTCCGGGCTGGCGATCACCGCCGCGGACGACCTGGACGACGCCGCCCAGAAGATCGTGGCTGCGGTCTAGTAACGACCGACCTCCCGGAGTTCGAAAGAGAAACGATGTCCATACTCGTCAACAAGAACACGAAGGTCCTGGTCCAGGGCCTGACCGGCAAGACCGGCACCTTCCACACCGAGCAGGCGCTGGCCTATTACGGCACGCAGATGGTGGCCGGCATTCATCCTAAGAAGGGCGGGGAAACCTGGACCGGATCCAAGGGTGAGCAGCTTCCGATCTTCGCCAGCGTGGCCGAGGCGCGCGAGCGCACCGGCGCCGACGCATCGGTGATCTACGTGCCGCCGGCCGGCGCCGCGGACGCCATCATCGAGGCGATCGAGGCGGAGGTCCCCTTCATCGTCTGCATCACCGAGGGCATTCCCGTCCTCGACATGGTGCGGGTGAAGGCGCGGCTGGAAAATTCAGGCTCGCGGCTCCTCGGCCCGAACTGCCCGGGCGTCCTGACGCCGGAAGAATGCAAGATCGGCATCATGCCGGGCTCAATCTTCCGCAAGGGCAATGTCGGCATCGTGTCCCGCTCGGGAACGCTGACCTACGAGGCGGTCTTCCAAACCTCCAACGAGGGCCTCGGGCAATCGACCGCGGTCGGCATCGGCGGCGATCCGGTCAAGGGAACCGAGTTCATCGACGTCCTGGAAATGTTCCTAGCCGACGAAGAAACCCATTCGATCATCATGATCGGCGAGATCGGTGGATCGGCCGAGGAAGAGGCTGCCCAGTTCCTTGCGGACGAGGCCGGGCGTGGCCGCAAGAAGCCGATGGCCGGCTTCATCGCGGGCCGGACCGCTCCGAAGGGCCGCACCATGGGCCATGCCGGCGCCGTCGTGTCAGGCGGCAAGGGCGATGCGGAATCCAAGATCGCGGCCATGGAAGCGGCCGGGATCCGCGTTTCGCCCTCGCCGGCCCGCCTCGGCAAGACGCTTGTCGAACAGTTGAAGGGCTGACCATCGTCCGACCTTCGCAAATTGCCGGCCGAAGACCTATCTTTGGCCGGAATGCAGGCATAACCGGCGTGGCGGCGGCCACGCCGGCAGACGCGTAAGAGGGTTCCGTCCGGGAACCCGTCGCGAACGAACAATACGGGAGACGGCGCCGCGAAACGGCCGCCGCTGAGACGAGATGGCACGCAATCCGGCGAACGAGACCTTCGCGCTCACCTCTTTCCTCTACGGCGGCAACGCCGATTACATCGAGGAGCTCTATGCCGCCTATGAGCGCGACCCGGCATCGGTCGACGCGGAATGGCAGGCCTTCTTCCGCGACCTCAAGGACGACAAGGCGACGGTCCGCAAGAATGCGGAGGGCGCATCCTGGGCCCGGAGCAACTGGCCCATCGCGGCCAATGGCGAGCTCGTCTCGGCCCTCGACGGCGATTGGGGCCGCACGGAAATCCGCGTCGAAAAGAAAGTGCGCGAGAAGGCCCGCAGCGAGGGCGTCGAGCTGACCGATTCGCAGGTGAGCCAGGCCACGCGCGATTCGGTCCGCGCGCTGATGCTCATCCGCGCCTTCCGGGTGCGCGGCCATCTTCATGCCAAGCTCGATCCCCTCGGCATCGCCCAGCCGGAGGACGATTATAACGAGCTGTCGCCATCGGCCTACGGCTTCACCGAGGCGGATCTGGATCGCAAGGTCTATATCGACAACGTGCTTGGCCTGGAATTTGCCACCGTGCGCGAGATCGTCGACCTGTTGACGCGCACCTATTGCTCGACCATCGGCATCGAGTTCATGCACATCTCCAACCCGGCCGAAAAGGCCTGGCTGCAGGAGCGCATCGAAGGGCCGGACAAGGGCGTGGAGTTCACGCGGGAGGGCAAGCGCGCCATTCTGAACAAGCTGATCGAATCGGAAGGGTTCGAGAAGTTCCTTGACGTCAAGTTCAAGGGCACCAAGCGCTTCGGCCTGGATGGCGGTGAGTCCCTCATCCCCGCGCTCGAGCAGATCATCAAGCGCGGCGGACAGCTCGGGCTGAAGGAAATCGTCCTCGGCATGGCGCATCGCGGGCGCCTTAACGTCCTGTCGCAGGTGATGGCCAAGCCGCACCGCGCCATCTTCCACGAGTTCAAGGGCGGCTCCTACGCGCCGGACGATGTCGAGGGTTCGGGCGACGTGAAGTACCATCTGGGTGCTTCCTCCGACCGGGAGTTCGACCAGAACAGCGTTCACCTGTCGCTGACAGCCAACCCCTCGCACCTGGAGATCGTCAACCCGGTCGTGCTGGGCAAGGCGCGGGCCAAGCAGGACCAGCTCGGCGGCGGGCGCACGCGCACCGAACTCGTGCCGGCGGAAGTGCGCAACCGCGTGCTGCCGCTTCTGATCCATGGCGATGCCGCCTTTGCCGGCCAGGGTGTCGTGGCGGAATGCTTCGGCCTGTCCGGCCTGAAGGGCCACCGCGTCGGTGGCTCGATCCACGTCATCATCAACAACCAGATCGGCTTCACCACCAATCCGCGCTTCTCGCGTTCCTCGCCCTATCCGTCGGACGTGGCCAAGATCGTCGAAGCGCCGATCTTCCACGTAAACGGCGACGATCCGGAAGCGGTCGTCTATGCGGCCAAGGTGGCGACCGAATTCCGCATGACGTTCCACAAGCCGGTCGTCATCGACATGTTCTGCTACCGCCGCTTCGGCCATAACGAAGGCGACGAGCCGGGCTTCACCCAGCCCCTGATGTACCGCTCCATCCGCAACCACCCGACCACGCTCGAAATCTATGCCCGCAAGCTGATCGAGGAAGGCGTCGTCAGCCAGGACGAGGTGGACGAGCGCCGCACGGAATGGCGCAACCATCTGGATGCCGAGTTCGAGGCCGGCCAGTCCTACAAGCCCAACAAGGCCGACTGGCTGGACGGCGCCTGGGCGGGGCTGCGCCGCGCCGAAGACAATGACGAGCCGCGCAGCGGCAAGACGGCCGTGCCCCTGAAGACGCTCAAGGAGTTCGGCCGCCGCCTGACGGAGGTCCCGGCCGACTTCAACGTCCACCGGACCATCCAGCGCTTCCTCGACAACCGCGCCAAGTCCATCGAGACGGGCGAGGGGATCGACTGGGCGACGGGCGAGGCGCTGGCCTTCGCGACGCTCCTGGCGGACGGCCATCCGGTGCGCCTGTCGGGGCAGGATTCCGAACGCGGCACCTTCAGCCAGCGTCATTCCGTTCTCTACGACCAGGAGAACGAGAACCGCTACATTCCGCTGCAGAACATCGCCAAGGGCCAGGCCCTCTACGAGGTCATCAACTCGATGCTCTCGGAAGAGGCCGTGCTCGGCTTCGAATACGGCTACTCGCTGGCCGAGCCGAATGCGCTGACGCTCTGGGAAGCCCAGTTCGGCGATTTCGCCAATGGCGCGCAGGTCGTGGTCGACCAGTTCCTGTCGTCCGGCGAAGCCAAGTGGCTGCGCATGTCGGGCCTCGTCATGCTGTTGCCGCACGGCTACGAGGGGCAGGGGCCGGAGCATTCCTCGGCCCGTCTCGAGCGCTTCCTGCAGCTCTGTGCGCAGGACAATATGCAGGTGGCCAACGTCACCACGCCGGCCAACTACTTCCACATCCTGCGCCGGCAGATGATGCGCGATTTCCGCAAGCCGCTGATCCTGATGACGCCGAAGTCGCTGCTACGGCACAAGCGGGCCGTGTCCAACCTTGCGGAGTTTTCGGGTGAGGCGAGCTTCCACCGCCTGTTGCACGACGATGCCGAACGCGGGATCGGCACGGTATCGCTCGTCAAGGATGCCAGGATCCGCCGCGTCGTGCTTTGCTCGGGCAAGGTCTATTACGACCTTCTGGAAGAGCGCGAGAAGCGCGGCATCGACGACATCTACCTGATGCGCGTCGAGCAGCTCTATCCCTTCCCGGTGAAGGCCCTCATCAACGAACTCTCCCGCTTCAAGCAGGCCGAGATCGTCTGGTGCCAGGAAGAGCCCAAGAACATGGGTGCCTGGAGCTTCATCGACCCCTATCTCGAATGGGTCCTGGATCGGATCGGCACCGAAAAGCGGCGCGCACGCTATGCCGGGCGCCAGGCGTCGGCCTCTCCGGCGGCGGGCACCATGTCCAAGCATCTCAAGCAGCTCGAGGCCTTCCTCGAGGAAGCCCTCGGCAACGGCGATCAAGCGGCCTGAAGCCCCAATTCCGTCACGACCAAAGAGAAGACGAAACGTCCATGAGCACGCAAATCAAAGTCCCCACGCTCGGCGAGAGCGTCACCGAAGCGACGATCGGCCAGTGGTTCAAGAAGGCCGGCGACCGTGTGGAGCAGGATGAGACGATCGCCGAGCTCGAGACCGACAAGGTCACCGTCGAGGTCCCGGCCCCTGCGGCCGGCATTCTCGAGGAGATCGTCGTCAAGGAAGGCGAGACCGTCGAGGTCGGGGCGCTGATCGGCGTGATCGGCGAAGGCACGGGCGCTGGCGCTGCGCCGGCTGCCGCGGCAACGCCGGCCAAGCCCGCCCAGACGGAGCTGAAGGCCCCCAAGGAAGGGGCCGAGGACGGCTCGGACACGACGCTTCCGAACCCCAGCCACGACGATTCCATGCCGGCGGCGCCGTCGGCGCAGAAGCTGATGGCCGACAAGGGCGTCTCTTCGGCCGATGTGCAGGGCTCGGGCAAGCGCGGGCAGGTGCTCAAGGGCGATGTGCTCGACGCCATCGAAAAGGGCGTGTCCGCGCCGGCGGCGGCCGCCCCGGCCGCCAGCGTGCGCGCACCGTCCGGCCAGGGCGACGAAGCGCGTGAGGAACGGGTCAAGATGACCCGCCTGCGCCAGACCATCGCGCGGCGCCTGAAGGACGCACAGAACACGGCGGCGATGCTGACCACCTTCAACGAGGTGGACATGACGGCCGTCATGGAGCTGCGCAAGAAGTACAAGGACCTGTTCGAAAAGAAGCATGGCGTGAAGCTCGGCTTCATGGGCTTCTTCACCAAGGCGGTCTGCCATGCCCTCAAGGAGATCCCGGCCGTCAACGCCGAGATCGACGGGACCGACCTCATCTACAAGAACTTCGCCCATATCGGCGTCGCCGTCGGGACGGAAAAGGGCCTCGTCGTGCCGGTCGTGCGCGATGCGGACCGCATGGGCATTGCCGAGATCGAGAAGGAGATCGGCCGCCTCGGCATCGCCGCGCGGGACGGCAAGCTGTCGGTTTCCGACATGCAGGGGGGCACCTTCACCATTTCGAACGGCGGCGTCTACGGCTCCCTCATGTCGACGCCCATCCTGAACGCGCCGCAGTCGGGTATCCTCGGCATGCACAAGATCCAGGAGCGCCCGGTCGCCATTGGTGGAAAGGTCGAGATCCGGCCCATGATGTACCTTGCTCTGTCCTATGATCACCGGATCGTGGACGGCAAGGAGGCCGTGACCTTCCTCGTCCGCGTGAAGGATTCGCTGGAGGATCCCGAGCGTCTGGTCCTGGACCTCTAGGGCGGGACGAACGCCATGCACGGGAACGTCATGCTCGTCACGGGTGGCTCGCGCGGCATCGGCGCCGCGACGGCACACCTGGCTGCACAGGCCGGCTATGCCGTTCTCGTCAATTATGCTGCCGATGCCCGCGCGGCGGATGCGGTCGTGGCCGATATCCGCCGCCGGGGCGGCACCGCAGAGAGCGTGCGCGCCGATGTCAGCATCGAGGCGGATGTCGAGGCCATGTTTGCGGCGGCCGACGCCATGGGCCGCCTGCGCGTTCTGGTGAACAATGCCGGCGTGTTCGACCAGCCATCGCCTGTCGCCGAGATGAGCCTGGCGCGCATCGAGCGGAACTTCCGCATCAACGTCTTCGGCTCCTTCCTGTGCGCTGGCGCTGCCATCCGGCGCATGGCCGTGTCGCGCGGCGGGGCCGGGGGCGCCATCGTGAACCTGACCTCCGCCGCCGCAAAGCTCGGCGCCGGCGGGGAGAATGTGGATTATGCGGCGACCAAGGGCGCCGTCGACAGCTTCACCGTCGGCCTTGCCCGTGAGGTTGCGGCCGATGGCATCCGCGTGACGGCCGTGCGCCCGGGCATCATCGATACCGAGATCCACGCATCCGGCGGCCGGCCGGACAGGGTCGCGGACATGACCCCGAACCTGCCCATGCGACGCCCGGGAACGGCGGAGGAAGTGGCGCGCGCCATCCTGTGGCTGGCCTCGGACGATGCCGCCTATTCCACCGGTGCCATTCTCGACGTTTCCGGCGGCCGGTCGATCCTGCCCTGAGGTGCCACGGGCCCCACGCCTAAAGGAAGGAAGACGCCATGAGCGACGCTCCCCTGCCGACGGAACTCTTCGTTCTCGCCATGTCGGTCATTCTGCTGTTCGTGCATATCGGGCTGCAGGGGCGCCTTGCCACGCGTGAGCGGGGGCTGGACTGGAATACCGGCCCGCGTGACGGTGAGGCCAAACCCCTCGGCATAAAGGCGGGTCGCGCCGATCGTGCCTTGCGCAACTTTCTGGAGACCTGGCCGGCCTTTATCGCCCTGGCGCTCGCGCTGGCCGTCACCGGCCGCACCGGCGGCATCGCTGCCTTCGGCGCCTGGCTCTGGTTCCTGTGCCGGATCGCCTACCTGCCGCTCTATCTCTATGGCGTCCCTTATCTGCGAAGCGGCGCCTTCGCTTTGTCCTGCGTGGGGCTCTTCCTCATGCTCATCCGCTTTCTGTGAACTGACTGGATAGATCAAATGGCTGAAACCTTCGACGTTGTCGTGATTGGATCGGGACCCGGCGGCTATGTCTGCGCCATCAAGGCCGCGCAGCTTGGGCTCAAGGTCGCGGTGGTCGAGAAGCGGGCCACCTATGGCGGCACCTGCCTGAACGTCGGCTGCATCCCCTCCAAGGCGCTGCTGCACGCGTCCGAAATCTTCGCCGAGGCATCCCATTCCTTCGGCGCGCTCGGCGTGATGGTGGAGCCAAGGCTCGACCTCACCACCATGCTGGCCCACAAGGACCGGACGGTGAAGGCCAATGTCGACGGCGTCGCCTTCCTGTTCAAGAAGAACAAGATCACCGGCATTACCGGGGCGGGCCGGATCGTATCGGCCAGCGAAGTGGCCGTAACGGGAGCGGACGGCACGAGCCAGACCCTGTCCACCAAGGCGATCGTGATCGCCACGGGCTCGACGGTTGCCGGAATTCCGGGGGTCGAGGTGGCCTACGACGGTTCGGTGATCGTGTCGTCCGACGATGCGATCGGGCTGTCTGCCGTGCCGGAGCGCATGGTGGTGGTGGGCGGCGGCGTCATTGGCCTGGAGCTGGGCTCGGTCTGGTCGCGCCTCGGCGCGAAGGTGACCGTCGTCGAATATCTCGACAAGATCCTCGGCAGCATGGATGCCGAAGCCTCGTCCACGCTGCAGAAGCTCCTGGCCAAGCAGGGGCTGGAGTTCCGCCTGTCGAGCAAGGTGACGGCCGTCACGCGAGACGGCGCCAAGGGCAAGGTCACCTTCGAGCCCGTCCAGGGCGGCGCTGCCGAAACGCTGGAGGCGGACGTCGTGCTCGTCTCGACCGGGCGGCGTCCCTACACCGAAGGCCTCGGCCTGGAGGATGTCGGCGTGGCGCTGGACAAGGCAGGCCGGGTCGAGATCGACGGCCACTACGCCACCAACGTCAAAGGCATCTATGCCATCGGCGATGTGGTGAAGGGGCCGATGCTCGCCCATAAGGCCGAGGATGAAGGCGTTGCCTTGGCGGAAGTCCTGGCAGGTCAGGCCGGCCATGTGAATTACGGCGTCATCCCCGCCGTCGTTTATACCGCGCCGGAAGTGGCCTCCGTCGGCCGCACCGAAGAGGAGCTGAAGGCGGATGGCATCGACTACCGCACCGGCAAGTTCCCCTTCTCGGCCAACGGCCGGGCCCGGGCCATGCTCCAGACGGACGGCATGGTGAAGGTGCTGGCCGACAAGCGGACGGACCGCGTGCTTGGCGTCCATATTGTGGGGCATGGCGCCGGTGAGCTGATCGCCGAGGCGGCGGTGCTGATGGAGTTCGGCGGCTCGGCCGAGGATCTGGCTCGAACCTGCCACGCCCATCCGACCATGTCCGAGGCCGTCCGCGAGGCTGCCTTCGCCGCCTTTGCCAAGCCCTTGCATATGTAAGACCTGCCGGCAGAACCGGTTGTTCGACGGCCCGGCGCACCTTTCGGTCGCCGGGCCGCTGTCGTTCAGGGGCCGTCGGCGCGGGTTACCGTCCAGCCGGTGGCGCGCAACAGCGCGACCAGGCCCTCATCGCCGATCAGATGCTGCGCCCCGACGGCGATGAAGGCATTGCCGCGTGCCAGGATCGGTTCCATACGCTCGGCCATCAGGTGGTTGCGGCGGCGCACGATACGCTCGTCGAAAGCTTGCCAGACCTCGGCCGCGCCTTCGGGCGTCGTGCCGCTCGGCGCCAGATGCTCCACCGCCGGCACGATGGCGGCGATGCGGCCCGCCAGATAGAGCTGCGTCATCGTCTCGAACAGGTCCGGCATGATGTCGATATGACTGAGCGTGGACATGAGCATCTCGGCCTGGGTTTCGAGCGGCAGGGAGGCCAGGGCTTCGAGCTGCTCCTGCGCGCTTTCCAGCCCGCTGAGCGTCTTGCCCTGGCGCAATGCGGCGTCGGCCAGCGCCAGGTCCAGGATCTGCTCCCCTTCGGCCAGGCGCGCCTGCTCGCAGGCCGGCATCATCAGGCTCGTCGCCAGGAACCAGGGCTGCAAGGTCTGGACGGACGCCGCAGGCGTTCCTGCCGCGTCGAGCCGCCGGGCGAGTTCCGCCCGGTCCCCTTCGGGGAGGTAGTCACCGACGACACGGCCGCGCGGCAGGCTCATCAGGTCCGGCCGGGCCATGAGCGTGGCAGCGATCCGGTCTGGATCCGACAGTTCTGTGCTTTCGATGACGATCTCGTCGGCCGCATCGAAGGCCGCCCGGGCGCTGTCCGGAAGGCGGGTGACGCGCGCGTCTGTCAGATGCAGCGTCCCGAACAGGTGGCTTGCCGCCTGTCCCGGCTTCTCGATTCGCCACAGGCGGCCCTTGCCATTGGCCTGCGCCGTCGCCTCGGCGTCGATCGCCGCGCGGGCGCTGGCGTCGAGTGTGGGCAGAAGGTCCCGGCCCGGCGTGCAGTCCGTCTCGGCCCGGACTTCGGACCCCAGGCAGCACACCAGCACGGCGACGAGACCGAGCGGTGTGGACCAACGGAAGCGCTCGAGCATGGGTTACGTTCCTTCTGTGGCAGCCCCGCGCCGGGCGAATGCCCGGGGATGTGCCTGCCGGTGAATGGCGGCCAGGCGCGCGGCGTCCACGCTGGTATAGACCTGGGTCGTCGAAAGGGAGGCGTGGCCGAGGAGATCCTGGATCGTGCGCAAGTCCCCGCCGCCGGCCAAGAGATGCGTGGCGAAGGAATGCCGAAGGGCGTGCGGCGTCGCATTGTCCGGCAGGCCGAGAAGGCCGCGCAGCCGGGCCATCTCGGCCTGGATGATCTGCGGGCGCAGCGGCCCGCCGCGGGCGCCCCGAAACAGCGGCTTGTCTGCTGGCAGGCTGTAGGGGCAGAGCGCGCGGTACTGTGAGACGGCGGCGTGGACGGCCGGCAGGATCGGCACGAGCCGTTCCTTGCCGCCCTTGCCGCGGATGCGCGCCGCACGCGCGGACGGATCCGTCAGGGCGTCTCCGGGCAGGTCCAGCGCTTCGGAAATGCGTAGGCCGCAACCGTAGAGCAGCGTCAGCACCGCGACATTGCGGGCGGAAAGCCAGGGCTCCGTGGCCATGGCGCCTGCCTCCTCCGTCACGCTGACCGCATCGGCCGGCGTCAGCGGCCGGGGGAGCGAGCGGGGTTGGCGCGGGGTGCGTGCGGCACGCAGCGCCGCGCCCGAGGCGAGGCCCTGGCGTTCCAGATGGGACACGAAGGAGCGCAGCCCTGCCAAGCCTCTGCCCAGCGTGCGGGCGCCCGCGCCGTCCTGGCGGCGCGCGGCCAGGAAGGCGCGGATATCGGGCTGCGACAGATCGGCCAGATCCGCCAATCGGACCGGGCGCCCGAGGTGCCCGGTCAGGAAGACGAGAAACTGGCGCACATCGCGCTCATAGGCTTCCAGCGTGTGCGCAGCCATGCCCCGGCCACGGTCGAGCCGATCCAGCCAGTCGGCCTTGTGGGCGAGAAGCCCGGCATCGCCGTGAACGAGAATCTCACTCTGCATAGGGGCCTGCCATCCGAGGTTCGCAAAGGTGGAGAATCACCGCCAAAGGTTGCCATTTTCGAAAGCGTGGTCTGGAAGCGGCTGCCCTGGTTCCCATCTTCTGCACCGACACGCCGCCACGGGACGTGGCGCTTGCAATATGGGAGACCGCGCATGAAACGCCATTCTACCGCCATCTGGAACGGCTCGCTCGGCGAGGGCAAGGGAACGCTGACAACGCAGTCCGGCGCCCTCGACGCGCAGGGCTATTCCTTCAAGGCTCGCTTCGAGGACGAAAACGGCAAATCGGGGACCAACCCGGAAGAGCTTCTGGCCGCGGCCCATGCCGGCTGCTTCGCCATGCAGCTCTCGCACTTTCTGGCCGAAAACGGCACCCCGGCGGACGAGCTGAAGGCCCGGTCCGTGGTCACGGTGGAGCAGGCCGATGGCGGCTTTGCCGTCCGTTCCTCCGCCCTCACGCTGGAGGGCAAGGTTCCCGGCATCGACGATGCGACATTCCAGGAGCTGGCCACCAAGGCCAAGGAAGGATGCCCGATCTCCAAGGCGCTCGGGGCCATCGACGTCACCCTGGATGCCAAGCTGGTCTGATCAATCGTCCTTGCGCCTGCGGCCATAGAGCTCCAGGCGGTGGAATACGATCTCATAACCGAGGCGCTCGGCAATCTCCTGCTGCAGCGCCTCGATCCGTTCGGAGTGGAACTCGACCACCTGGCCGGTATCCATGTCGATCAGGTGGTCGTGGTGCTGCCCGGCGGCCTGCTCGAAGCGCGAGGGCCCGCCTTCGAAGGCATGGCGGTGGATCGCCCCCTTCTCCTCCAGAAGCTTCATCGTCCGGTAAACGGTCGACAGGGAAATGGCGGGATCGATCGCGGCCGCCCGCCGATAGATCTCCAGCGCGTCGGGATGGTCCGTATGACCGGACAGGATCGACAGGATCACCTTGCGCGGACGCGTGATCCGGACCCCGGCGTCGCGCAGGACGGTCTCGTAATGGGATGGAGCCTGGTTGTGTGACGCGCTCATGAGGAAACCTCTTACTTCCTTCGAACGCGGAAGGGAATTCCACCCCGAATCTGCGCCCCTGATTCCGGAATCAGGCCGTCTCCCACCCCGTGATTCGTCTAGCCGTGACAGGGGGATGACGAAGACGCAGGGAACCAAGTTGCTGAATTCATGCGCTTTTTGCGAAAAGTTCGGGCAGCCCGGTTTTTTCCAGTTGACGTTTTGGGTTCGTGGGACCTATAAG
>NZ_BBWR01000002.1 GCF_001463905.1 Aureimonas frigidaquae | reverse complement strand
CTGCCCCGACAGGGGCGGTTGGGTCGCTGAATGGTTCAGCGTTCCGTTTGAATTGGCTGAAGACTGACAAGCGCTCGGATAGCGCCGGCCCACCGGTAGGCTCCGACGAGAGGACGAATGCAATGAACGGCCAGAATATCCGCATCCGACTGAAGGCGTTCGACCACCGGGTCCTGGATGCTTCCACGCGTGAGATCGTTTCTACGGCGAAGCGCACGGGCGCGAATGTGCGCGGGCCCATCCCGCTGCCGACCCGCATCGAGAAGTTCACCGTGAACCGCTCGCCCCATATCGACAAGAAGTCGCGTGAGCAGTTCGAGATGCGGACGCACAAGCGTCTTCTCGACATCGTCGACCCGACTCCGCAGACGGTCGATGCCCTCATGAAGCTCGACCTCGCCGCTGGCGTCGATGTCGAGATCAAGCTCTGATCCGAGCACGGGAAGGATAACGCCCATGCGTGCAGGTGTGATTGCACAGAAGGTCGGCATGACCCGCGTCTATAACGACGCCGGCGAGCATGTTCCGGTCACGGTTCTCAAAGTGGAGAACCTCCAGGTCGTCGGTCAGCGGACGCAGGAGAAGAACGGCTATACCGCCGTTCAGCTCGGCGCCGGTCTGGCGAAGGTCAAGAACACGTCCAAGGCTCTTCGCGGCGTCTTCGCCCAGGCCTCGGTCGAACCCAAGCGCAAGGTCGCGGAGTTCCGGGTCACCCCCGAGAACCTCGTCGATGTCGGCGCCGAGATCACGGCGGATCATTTCGTCGTCGGGCAGCTCGTCGACGTGACGGGCACCTCGATCGGTAAGGGCTTCGCCGGTGCCATGAAGCGCCACAATTTCGGTGGTCTGCGCGCAACGCACGGTGTGTCCGTGTCGCATCGCTCGCATGGTTCGACCGGTCAGCGCCAGGATCCGGGCAAGGTCTTCAAGAACAAGAAGATGGCCGGTCACATGGGCCACGTCCGCGTGACGACCCAGAACCTGGAAATCGTCCGGACCGATGCCGACAAGGGCCTCATCCTGATCCGCGGCGCCGTGCCGGGTTCCAAGGGTGGCTGGATCTACATTCGTGACGCGGTCAAGGCCGCGCTTCCGGACAACGCGCCGAAGCCGGCTGCGCTTCGCACCGCCGGCGGCAATGGCGCTGCGGAAGCAACGGCTGCCGAGGGAGCCGAGTAATGGTTGACATCAAGATCAAGACCCTCAGCGGCGGCGACGCCGGCACGGTCAGCCTCGCCGAAGAGATCTTCGGGCTCGAGCCGCGTGCGGACATTCTGCAGCGCATGGTGCGCTACCAGCTGGCCAAGCGCCAGCAGGGCACGCACCAGACGCTGGGCCGGGCCGAAATCGCCCGTACCGGCGCCAAGCTCTACAAGCAGAAGGGCACCGGTCGTGCCCGCCACGGCTCGGCCCGCGCGCCGCAGTTCCGCGGCGGTGGCAAGGCCCATGGTCCGGTCAGCCGCAGCCATGCGCACGATCTGCCCAAGAAGCTGCGTCAGCTCGCGCTGAAGCATGCTTTGTCCGCCAAGTTCAAGTCCGACAGCCTGATCGTCATCGACGATCTGACGTCGACGGACGGCAAGACCAAGGCGATGGCCGCGCACTTCAACGGCCTCGGCCTGAAGAACGCGCTGGTGATCGGTGGCGCCGAGCTGGACGGCAACTTCGCACGGTCCGCCCGGGCGATCCCGAACATCGACGTTCTGCCGATCCAGGGCATCAACGTCTACGACATTCTCCGTCGCCAGACGCTCGTCCTGTCCAAGGCCGCCGTCGAGGCCCTCGAGGAGCGCTTCAAATGATTGACCTGCGCCACTACGACATTATCACGAGCCCCGTCGTCACCGAGAAGTCGACGATGGTCTCGGAGTACAACCAGGTGATCTTCAATGTCCCCGGCAAGGCGACCAAGCCGGAGATCAAGGCGGCTGTCGAGCAGCTGTTCGGTGTGAAGGTCAAGGCGGTGAATACCCTCGTCCGCAAGGGCAAGGTGCGCCGCTTCCGGGGCCGCCCCGGCCGCCAGAGCGACCAGAAGAAGGCGATCGTGACGCTGGCCGAAGGCCAGAGCATCGACGTCTCGACCGGTCTCTGAGAGCGAGCCTTGAGGAAATAGATCGATGGCATTGAAGAACTTCAAACCGGTCACGCCGAGCCAGCGCCAGCTGGTGATCGTCGACCGTTCGGGTCTCTGGAAGGGCAAGCCGGTCAAGCAGCTGACCGAAGGCCTGACGCAGAAGGGTGGCCGGAACAACACCGGCCGCATCACCGCGCGGTACCAGGGCGGCGGACACAAGCGGACCTACCGCAAGATCGACTTCAAGCGTCGCAAGCTCGATGCGGTCGGTACGGTTGAGCGGATCGAGTACGATCCGAACCGCACGGCCTTCATCGCCCTGCTGCGCTACGAGGACGGCGAGCTGAGCTACATCCTGGCGCCGCAGCGTCTGGCCGCTGGCGACAAGGTCGTCTCGGGCCTGACGGGCGTCGACGTGAAGCCGGGCAATGCGATGCCGCTGTCGGCCATGCCGGTCGGCACCATCATCCACAATGTGGAGATGAAGCCGGAGAAGGGTGGTCAGATCGCCCGCTCCGCCGGTTCCTACGCACAGCTCGTCGGCCGCGATGCCGGCATGGCGATCCTGCGCCTGAACTCGGGCGAGCAGCGCCTGGTGCCCGGTGCCTGCTTTGCGACGGTCGGTGCCGTGTCCAACCCGGACCATGGCAACATCAACCTCGGCAAGGCCGGTCGCGCCGTGTGGCTCGGCAAGCGTCCGCATGTTCGCGGTGTCGCCATGAACCCGGTCGACCATCCGCACGGCGGTGGTGAAGGCCGCACCTCCGGTGGCCGCCATCCGGTGTCGCCGTGGGGCAAGCCGACCAAGGGCAAGCGTACGCGCCAGAACAAGTCCACGGACAAGTTCATCATGCGTTCGCGCCATCAGCGCAAGAAGTAAGAGAAGGATTTTCCTATGACACGTTCCGTCTGGAAGGGTCCGTTCGTTGATGGCTACCTGCTCAAGAAGGCTGAGAAGGTACGCTCCGGTGGTCGCAACGAGGTGATCAAGATCTGGAGCCGTCGCTCCACGATCCTGCCGCAGTTCGTCGGGCTGACCTTCGGCGTCTACAACGGCTCCAAGCACATCCCGGTCTCGGTCAACGAGGACATGGTCGGACACAAGTTCGGCGAGTTCTCACCGACCCGCACCTATTACGGCCACGGCGCCGACAAGAAGGCGAAGAGGAAGTAACCATGGGCAAGGCCAAGGCCGAGCGCGCGCTGAAGGACAACGAAGCCCGGGCAGTCGCCCGTACGCTTCGCGTCAGCCCGCAGAAACTCAATCTCGTCGCGCAGCTGATCCGCGGCAAGAAGGTGGACCGCGCTCTCGCGGACCTGACCTTCTCGCGCAAGCGGATCGCCGAGACGGTGAAGAAAACGCTGGAAAGCGCCATCGCGAATGCCGAGAACAATCATGATCTCGACATCGACGCCCTGGTGGTCGCCGAAGCCTATGTCGGCAAGTCGATCACGATGAAGCGTTTCCATGCCCGCGGTCGCGGCCGTGCGAGCCGGGTCGAGAAGCCCTTCTCGCATCTGACGATCGTCGTGCGCGAAGTGGCTGAAGAGGAGGCCGCATAATGGGTCAGAAAGTCAACCCGACGGGCCTGCGTCTCGGCATCAACCGCACGTGGGATTCGCGTTGGTATGCGAACACCGGCGAGTACGGGCAGCTGCTCCATGAAGATCTTGCGATCCGCAAGTACCTCCTGGAAGAGCTGAAGCAGGCGGCGGTCTCCAAGGTCGTCATCGAGCGTCCGCACAAGAAGTGCCGCGTCACGATCCACTCGGCACGTCCGGGCATCGTGATCGGCAAGAAGGGCGCGGACATCGAGAAGCTTCGCAAGAAGCTGGCTCAGCTGACCAAGGCGGAAACCCACATCAACATCGTGGAGATCCGCAAGCCCGAGACCGACGCCACCCTGGTGGCGCAGTCGATCGCGCAGCAGCTCGAGCGCCGCGTGGCGTTCCGCCGGGCCATGAAGCGCGCCGTTCAGTCGGCGATGCGTCTGGGCGCGGAAGGCATCCGCATCAACTGCAGCGGCCGCCTCGGCGGCGCGGAAATCGCTCGGATGGAGTGGTATCGCGAAGGTCGCGTGCCGCTGCATACGCTGCGCGCGGATGTCGACTACGGCACGGCCGAGGCTCATACGGCCTATGGCGTGTGCGGTGTTAAGGTGTGGATCTTCAAAGGTGAGATCCTCGAACATGATCCGCTGGCCTCCGAGCGCCGTGCGGTCGAAGGCGAAGCGTCCGGTGGCGGCAACCGTCGTCGCGAGCGCGAACACGCCTGATCAACAGGTTTCGGAGTAGAACGAAATGTTGCAGCCAAAGCGCACGAAGTTCCGCAAGGCGTTCAAGGGTCGTATCCACGGCGCCTCCAAGGGCGGGTCGCTGCTCAATTTCGGCGCCTATGGCCTCAAGGCGCTGGAGCCGGAGCGGGTGACCGCTCGCCAGATCGAGGCGGCACGCCGCGCGATCACGCGTCAGATGAAGCGCCAGGGCCGGGTGTGGATCCGCATCTTCCCCGACCTGCCGGTTACTGCCAAGCCGACGGAAGTCCGCATGGGTAAGGGCAAGGGCGCCATCGAGTACTGGGCGGCCCGCGTCGCCCCGGGACGCATCATGTTCGAGGTCGACGGGGTTCCCGAAGATGTCGCGCGTGAAGCCCTCCGCCTGGGTGCCGCCAAGCTCCCGATCAAGACGCGCTTCATTCAGCGCATTGCCGAGTAAGGGGAGAATGATTATGAAAGCCTCTGACGTCCGGACCAAGACCTCCGACGAACTGGCCACCGAGCTCGGCAATCTGAAGAAAGAGCAGTTCAATCTGCGCTTTCAGCGGGCCACCGGTCAGCTCGAAAACACCGCGCGTGTGAAGGAAGTCCGCCGCGATATCGCACGGATCAAGACCATCGCACGCCAGAAGGCGGCCGAGAACAAGGCCTGAAGGTAGAAAATTATGCCGAAACGCGTTTTGCAGGGGACCGTGGTCTCCGATAAGAATGACAAGACGGTCGTCGTGCTCGTGGAGCGTCGCTTCACGCACCCCCTGTTCAAGAAGACCGTTCGCCGGTCCAAGAAGTACAAGGCGCACGACGAGAACAACCAGTTCAAGGTGGGCGATATCGTCTCGATCGAAGAGACGCGCCCCATCTCGCGTGACAAGACCTGGATCGTCGTCGCTAACGAAGCGGCGGCTAACT
The DNA here is from genome assembly GCF_001463905.1 of Aureimonas frigidaquae. Lineage (GTDB taxonomy): Bacteria > Pseudomonadota > Alphaproteobacteria > Rhizobiales > Rhizobiaceae > Aureimonas > Aureimonas frigidaquae. The sequence continues at coordinate 796,301 of NZ_BBWR01000002.1, read as the reverse complement.
GAAGTTTTTGCCCGGGTGAGCCAGCCATGTCTCGGCTCCCCGGTCCGTAGTTGAAGGCGGCCTGACATGATTCAGATGCAAACAAACCTCGATGTGGCGGATAATTCCGGCGCCCGTCGTGTCATGTGCATCAAGGTGCTGGGCGGCTCGAAGCGGAAATATGCCTCGGTGGGCGACATCATCGTCGTTTCCATCAAGGAGGCCATTCCGCGCGGCCGCGTTAAAAAGGGCGATGTGATGAAGGCCGTGGTGGTTCGTACCGCCAAGGACATCCGCAGAGCCGATGGTTCGGTGATCCGGTTCGACCGTAACGCCGCCGTCCTGATCGATAACAAGAAAGAGCCGGTCGGCACCCGTATCTTCGGACCCGTCCCCCGCGAGCTGCGTGGGCGGAACCACATGAAGATCATCTCGCTGGCGCCGGAAGTGCTCTGAGGAACCGGAATCATGCAGAAGATTCGCAAAGGCGACAAGGTCGTCGTACTCACCGGCAAGGACAAGGGCCGTACCGGTGAAGTCATCCAGGTCATGCCGAAGGAAGACCGTGCGGTCGTCCGTGGGGTGAACATGGTCAAGCGCCATCAGCGCCAGACCGCGTCCCAGGAAGCCGGCATCATCTCGAAAGAGGCTCCGATCCATCTTTCGAACCTGGCGCTCGAAGATAAGGACGGCAAGCCGACCCGCGTCGGCTTCAAGCTGCTCGACGATGGCCGCAAGGTGCGCGTCGCCAAGCGCTCGGGAGAACAGATCGATGGCTGAGGCAAATTACGAACCCCGCCTGAAGGCGGTGTATCGCGACGAGATCCGCAAGCAGCTGCAGGCCGAGTTCAGCTATCAGAACGGCATGCAGGTTCCGCGCCTGGACAAGATCGTGATCAACATGGGTGTGGGCGAGGCCACGGGCGACTCCAAGAAGCCCAGCGTCGCCGCCGAGGACCTGGCCATGATTGCCGGCCAGAAGCCGGTCATCACCCGGGCGCGCACGTCCATCGCCGGCTTCAAGGTCCGCGAAGGCATGCCGATCGGCGCCAAGGTCACGCTGCGCAAGGACCGCATGTACGAGTTCCTGGATCGGCTGATCCAGATTGCTCTGCCCCGCGTCCGCGATTTCCGCGGATTGAACCCCAAGAGCTTTGACGGCCGTGGTAATTTTGCTATGGGCCTGAAGGAGCACATCGTGTTCCCCGAGATCAACTACGACAAGGTTGATCAGATGTGGGGCATGGACATCATCGTGTGTACGACGGCGACAACCGACGAGGAAGCCCGGGCGCTCTTGAAGGCGTTCAACTTCCCCTTCCGCCAGTAACGGCAGGCGAAAAGGATCTAAAGAATGGCTAAGAAGAGCGCGATCGAGAAGAACAAGCGCCGTGAGCGCCTGGTGGCACAGTTTGCCGCCAAGCGTGAAGCGCTGAAGGCGATCACCACCGACCAGAGCGCCAGCATGGAAGATCGTTTCCGTGCCCAGCTGAAGCTGGCGGAGTTGCCCCGCAACTCCACCAAGGTTCGCGTGCGCAACCGTTGCGAAGTGACAGGCCGCCCGCGTGCCTACTATCGTAAGTTGAAGATGTCGCGTATCGCGCTCCGGGAGCTTGGCAATAACGGCCAGATCCCCGGTATCGTGAAGTCGAGCTGGTAAGGAGACGCAAACATGGCTCTTTCTGATCCGCTCGGCGATATGCTGACCCGCATCCGCAACGCGGTGATGCGCAACAAGACCTCGGTTGTCACGCCGGCGTCCAAGCTGCGTGCCCGTGTTCTGGACGTCCTCAAGGACGAGGGCTACATCCGCGGCTACACGGAAACCAAGTTCGAGAACGGCACCGCCGAGTTCAGCATCGAACTGAAGTATTACGAGGGCGCACCCGTGATCCGCGAGATCGCGCGCGTATCCAAGCCTGGCCGCCGCGTCTACGTTTCGTCCAAGACCATTCCGCAGGTTGCGAACGGTCTGGGCATCTCGGTTCTGTCGACGCCCAAGGGCGTGATGGCCGATCACAGCGCACGCGAACAGAATGTCGGTGGTGAGCTTCTCTGCCGCGTCTTCTGACGCGCTGAGAAACTCCAAGCCGCGTAACGGACAGGTTTGACGATGTCTCGTATTGGTAAAAAGCCGGTCTCCCTTCCGAACGGCGTGACGGCGTCCGTCGAGGGACAGACCGTCAAGGCAAAGGGACCGAAGGGCGAGTTGTCCTTCGTGGTGAATGACGAAGTCCTGGTCAAGCTCGAGGACGGCTCCATCAAGGTGGATCCGCGCGATGCGTCCAAGGATGCGCGTTCCAAGTGGGGCATGTCCCGCACCATGATCCTCAACATCCTGAAGGGTGTCGCGGACGGGTTCGAGAAGCGCCTCGAGATTACCGGCGTCGGCTATCGCGCGTCCATGCAGGGCAAGAACCTGCAGCTGGCGCTCGGCTTCAGCCACGATGTGGTCTACCAGGTGCCGGAAGGCATCCAGATTTCCGTCCCCAAGCCGACGGAAATCGTGGTGACCGGCATCGACAAGCAGCGCGTCGGTCAGGTTGCAGCGGAGATCCGCGAGTATCGTGGTCCTGAGCCCTACAAGGGCAAGGGTGTGCGTTACGCCGGCGAGAAGATCGTCCGCAAGGAAGGCAAGAAGAAGTAAGGTCCGCGACATGGCTAGCACGAAAGCAATTCTGCGGCGCCGCGCCGGGCGCGTCCGCCGATCCTTGAAGGCGGTTTCCAACGGGCGTCCGCGCCTGTCGGTTCACCGGTCTTCCAAGAACATCTATGCGCAGGTCATCGATGACGGCGCCGGCCATACCCTGGCTGCGGCGTCCACCCTCGATGCATCGCTGCGCACCGCGCTGAAGACCGGCGCCGATGTCGAAGCCGCCAAGGCCGTCGGCAAGCTGGTGGCCGAGCGCGCCAAGGAAGCCGGCGTCACCGACGTCGTCTTCGATCGTGGCGCCTTCATCTTCCACGGTCGCATCAAGGCTCTGGCCGATGCGGCGCGGGAAGGTGGCCTGAACTTCTGATCCGGATCGGCGGGCCCGTCCCACCGTTTTCGCATCGATCCACGCGTTTTCCGGCGGTGCGGGTTTCCCTCGCCGCCGGATTGTGCTTTAGAGCACCCGGCTCCCGGAACGCATGCCGCCCGGTGGGTGGCAGGGCAGGGGAGCCACGGGCTTTTCATGCGCCCATCGCAGTCAGTTTCCCGATCGTGCGAGAGCAGGCCCTCACAGGCCTGCTGACCGACGTATCGGACAGGTCCGGCACGACGCAGCTCGTTTCGGACATCGCCGGGTGCGGATCGTCATGATCCCGCCCACATCTCGGACGCCTCCGGAAAAAAACAAGGAACAGGATATGGCGCCTCGTAATGAACGTAACGACCGCGAAGAGCGGGATGACGGCTTCGTCGACAAGCTCGTCCACATCAACCGCGTCGCCAAGGTGGTGAAGGGCGGACGTCGCTTCGGCTTCGCCGCGCTCGTCGTCGTGGGTGATCTGAAGGGCCGGGTCGGCTTCGGCCATGGCAAGGCGCGTGAAGTGCCGGAAGCCATCCGCAAGGCGACGGAAGCCGCCAAGCGCGACATGATCTTCGTTCCGCTGCGCGATGCGCGCACGCTGCATCATGACGTGCAGGGCCGCCACGGCGCCGGCAAGGTGATCCTGCGGACGGCGGAAGCCGGTACCGGTATCATCGCCGGTGGTCCGATGCGCGCCGTCTTCGAGGCCGTCGGCATGCACGACGTTGTCGCCAAGTCGATGGGGTCCTCCAACCCCTACAACATGGTCCGCGCGACGTTCGACGCCCTGAAGGGTCAGGCGCATCCGAAGGATGTCGCTGCCAAGCGCGGCCTGAAGTATTCGACGCTGCAGGCACGGCGTCGCGACCTGGTCGGATCGGACGTCGAGGCCTGAACGACAACCTCCGGGTTGTTGCAGGACCGACGGTCGAGCCATTGAAGAAGGAGCCACAGGATGGCTGACAAGCAAGAGACCGGGAACACGATCACCGTCGAGCAGATCGGAAGCCCGCTTCGCCGCCCCAAGGACCAGCGCCAGACGCTCGTGGGCCTGGGTCTTAACAAGTTGCACCGTCGCCGGACGCTGGAGGATACCCCCTCTGTGCGTGGCATGATCGCCAAGGTCAGCCACCTCGTCCGCGTCGTTGACGGCCAGTGAGCCGGGAGTAGCAGACATGAAACTCAACGAACTCGCCGACAAGGAAGGCGCAACCCATTCCCGCAAGCGTCTGGGCCGTGGCATCGGCTCCGGCTCGGGCAAGACGGGTGGCCGTGGCGTCAAGGGTCAGAAGTCCCGTTCGGGCGTGGCCATCAACGGCTTCGAAGGCGGCCAGATGCCGCTGTATCGCCGGTTGCCGAAGCGTGGCTTCGTCAACATCTTCGCCAAGGACTACAACATCGTGTCGGTCGGCCGCATTCAGCAGGCGATCGATGCGGGCCGGCTCGACGCCAAGGCTGCGATCGACCTCGAGGCGCTTCGCGCCGCGGGCCTGGTGCGCAAGAGCCGTGACGGCATCCGGCTCCTGGGCGATGGCGAACTGACGGCCAAGCTCGACATTTCGGTGGACGGCGCTTCGAAGTCCGCCATCGACAAGGTCGAGAAGGCCGGCGGCAAGGTCGCGCTTCCGGCCAGCGCGGAAGCCTGAGCCGCAAGCCCCTTGCGTCATGGGCGGTAACTCGCCAGATTGAGGATATGCGAAGCGGCCCCATCGGGCCGCTTCGCCGTGTGATTCGACTCCCGTTCCGCGGAGGGCGCGCCAAGAGGCCGCCGCTTCCCGTGGGCGGACCGGTGGCGCGGGATCCGTCCCTGCCGCGGGTTCCGGGGCAGGCGTACACAAGGCACCCCTCCAGGCCAGTCTGCAGGCGCGGCGAGGGGCTGTCGCACAGGTGCAATTTCGGCTCGGCGGTTGGCGTCGCTCCGGAGATTGCGGCTTTGGAAACCGGGGGTGCCGCCGCAGGACGCGACGGTGCCCGAGGGCTACCCGGAGAGATTTCGAACATGGCATCGGCCGCGGAACAACTAGCCGCAAATCTGAACTTCGCCGCCTTCTCCAAGGCGGAAGACCTAAAAAAGCGCATCTGGTTCACGCTGGGCGCGCTCCTGGTCTATCGACTCGGCACCTATATCCCGATGCCCGGTATCGATCCTCATGCGCTGGCGCAGGCTTTCCAGCAGCAGTCGACGGGCATCCTGGGCGTCTTCAACATGTTTGCCGGTGGCGCCGTCGGCCGTATGGCCATCTTCGCGCTCGGCATCATGCCGTATATCTCGGCCTCGATCATCATCCAGCTCATGACCTCGGTCGTGCCGTCGCTCGAAACCCTCAAGAAAGAGGGCGAGCAGGGCCGCAAGGTCATCAACCAGTATACGCGCTACGGGACGGTGATCCTGGCCACGGTCCAGGCTTACGGCATCGCGGTCGGACTCCAGTCTTCCAGCAATATCGTGACCAATCCGGGCATGTTCTTCGTTGTGTCCAGCGTCATCACGCTGGTCGGCGGCACCATGTTCCTGATGTGGCTCGGCGAGCAGATCACCGCGCGGGGCATCGGCAACGGCATTTCGCTGATCATTTTCGCGGGCATCGTGGCGAACCTGCCCTCGGCTGTCGCCAACCTCCTGGAACTGGGGCGCACCGGGGCGCTGTCGAGCTTCGTCATCATGCTGGTGATCGTGGTGGCGATCGGCTGCATCGCCTTCATCGTCTTCTTCGAGCGTGCCCAGCGCCGGCTTCTGATTCAGTATCCGAAGCGGCAGGTCGGCAACCGCATGTTCCAGGGCGATACGTCCCATCTGCCGCTCAAGCTGAACACGGCCGGTGTCATTCCGCCGATCTTCGCTTCGTCGCTGCTGCTCCTGCCGGTCACGATCGCGAACTTCTCGGATACGAGCCAGCTGCCCGGCTGGGCAACGGCCATCGTGGCCTCGCTTGGGCATGGGCAGCCGCTCTACATGATCCTGTATGCGTCGATGATCGCCTTCTTCGCATTCTTCTACACGGCCATCGTCTTCAACCCGAAGGATACGGCCGACAATCTGAAGAAGCATGGCGGCTTCATCCCGGGCATCCGGCCCGGCGACCGTACGGCCGATTACATCGACTACGTGCTGACACGCATCACCGTGCTGGGCGCGATCTACCTCGTCGCCATCTGCCTCTTGCCGGAGTTCCTGATCTCGGCCGTGGGGATCCCCTTCTATCTCGGCGGGACCTCGTTGCTGATCGTCGTTTCGGTCACGATGGACACGGTGGCGCAGGTGCAGGGCCATCTGCTGGCCCATCAATATGAGGGGCTCGTCAAGAAGGCGAAGCTCCGCGGGGGCAAGCGGGGAACGCGATGAGACTGATACTGCTCGGACCGCCGGGTGCAGGCAAGGGGACGCAGGCGCACAGGTTGACCGAAGCCTATGGCATTCCGCAGCTTTCGACCGGCGACATGCTCCGCGAGGCCGTGGCCCAGGGCACCGAGGTCGGCCGCAAGGCTCAGGCTCTGATGGATGCCGGCCAGCTCGTCCCGGACGATGTCGTCATCGGCATCGTGGCCGATCGGATCGAGCAGGCGGATGCGCGCGGCGGCTTCATCCTGGACGGCTTCCCGCGGACGGTGGCGCAGGCCGAAGCGCTGGAAAAGATGCTGGCCGACAAGGGCCTGCGGATCGACCGGGTGATCGAGTTCAAGGTGGACGAAGGTCGACTCGTCGAGCGGATCGCGCGGCGCGCCGCCGAGACGGAAGCCAAGGGCCTGCCCGTTCGCAAGGACGACAATCCCGACGTCTTCCGCCGGCGGCTCGACGAGTTTCGCCAGGCGACGGCTGCCGTCGGCCCCTATTACAGGGCCCGCGACATGGTGCATCAGATCGACGGAATGGCGTCGATGGACGAGGTCACGGCGCAGATCCGCGTGGGACTGGAAGAGGTGGTCGCCGGACAGCGCGCCTGAGGGCTGTCCGGATTGACTCAATCCATTGTTTTTCTTATAAGCCGCCCATTCGCGAATCTTTGCGGTCGGGGCGGTCCTGTGTCTGGGGCTGAACCGATCGCTTTCGCTTATCGGCCCCGTAAGAACCATGCGGGTGCCGAGCGGCCCCAAACCTAGGAGTACGGACGTGGCACGTATCGCTGGCGTCAACATCCCAACCAACAAGCGCGTCGTCATCGCGCTGCAGTACATTCATGGCATCGGCCCCCGCTTCGCGCAGGAAATCGTGGAAAAGGCCCGGCTTGCAGCCGAGCGCCGCGTGAACGACCTGACGGACGCCGAGGTGCTGCAGATCCGCGAGATCATCGACCGCGACTACCAGGTCGAGGGTGACCTGCGCCGCGAGACGTCGATGAACATCAAGCGTCTGATGGATCTGGGTTGCTACCGCGGCCTGCGTCATCGCCGCAGCCTGCCGGTTCGCGGCCAGCGCACGCACACCAATGCCCGCACCCGCAAGGGTCCGGCCAAGCCGATCGCCGGCAAGAAGAAGTAACCTTCCTGCGGCTTCGGCCGCAGCGGGGAGGGACGGGCCATTTGCCCGTCCTGGTGGAGCCGCTGGCATGACGGCGGTGTCGAGATCTTAGGAAAGTGAGACTATGGCCAAGGAACAACGCGTTCGTCGTCGCGAGCGTAAGAACATCACGTCCGGCGTTGCCCACGTGAACTCTTCCTTCAACAACACGCTGATCACCATCACGGACGCGCAGGGCAATACGATTGCCTGGTCCTCCGCAGGCGCGCAGGGTTTCAAGGGTTCGCGCAAGTCGACGCCCTTCGCCGCGCAGATCGCCGCCGAGGACGCCGCGAAGAAGGCGCAGGAACACGGAATGCGCACGCTCGAAGTCGAAGTCTCCGGTCCTGGTTCGGGCCGTGAGTCGGCTTTGCGGGCGCTGCAGGCAGCAGGCTTCACCATCACCTCGATCCGTGATGTGACGCCGATCCCGCACAATGGTGTCCGCCCGCGCAAGAAGCGCCGCGTCTGACGCCTGGCCATGAGCATGAACCGCACTGCTTATCCGGCAGTGCGGTTTTGGCCGTTTCGAGAGGGGGATCCTCTCATTGGAGACCCATCGCCACGATTGGATGGTGGCGGGGTAGCTGAAAGGCAAGCGCGATGATCGCCAGCAACTGGCAAGACCTTACCAAACCCAATCAGGTCGTCTTCGGCAGCACCAGCCGGACGCGGGCTTCGCTGACGGCCGAGCCGCTCGAGCGCGGCTTCGGCCTGACGCTGGGCAACGCGCTGCGGCGCATCCTGCTGTCGTCCCTCCAGGGGGCGGCGGTCACCGCCATCCAGATCGATGGCGTGCTGCATGAATTCTCGTCCATCGCGGGCGTGCGCGAAGACGTGACGGACATCGTCCTGAACGTCAAGGAAATCAACATCGGTATGCAGGGCGAAGGGCCGAAGCGCATGGTCCTGCGCAAGTCGGGCCCGGGTGTCGTGACGGCTGGGGATATCCAGACGGTCGGCGATATCGAGATCCTGAACCCCGAGCACGAGATCTGCACCCTGGACGAGGGCGCGGAGATCCGCATGGAGCTTACCGTCAATACGGGCAAGGGCTATGTTCCCGCGGACCAGAACCGCGCCGAGGATGCCCCGATCGGCCTCATCCCGGTCGACGCGCTCTTTTCGCCCGTCAAGAAGGTGTCCTACAAGGTCGAGAATACCCGCGAGGGGCAGGACCTGAACAAGGACAAGCTCACCATGCAGATCGAGACCGATGGCTCGATCTCCGGTGAGGATGCCGTGGCCTACGCCGCGCGTATCCTGCAGGATCAGCTGTCCGTCTTCATAAACTTCGAGGAGCCGCAGCGCGATACGCGCGGCGCCGAGGAGCAGATTGCGGAACTGGCCTTCAACCCGGCCCTTCTCAAGAAGGTCGACGAGCTGGAACTGTCGGTCCGCTCGGCGAACTGCCTGAAGAACGACAACATCGTCTATATCGGCGACCTGATCCAGAAGACCGAGGCGGAAATGCTCCGCACGCCGAACTTCGGGCGCAAGTCGCTGAACGAGATCAAGGAAGTGCTGGCCTCCATGGGTCTGCATCTCGGCATGGAAGTGCCCGCCTGGCCGCCGGAGAACATCGACGATTTGGCCAAGCGCTACGAAGATCAGTACTGATCCCACGAACTGGCCGCCGCCCCATCTGGGGCGGCGGCAACGAGCATGATGCCGGAGCCTCCGGCGAACGACGACAATCATTCAAAGGCACATGCCCCGGAAACCGGGATGCGAGGATGCCGACCGCCGGATCTGATCCGGCTCTTCAAGGAGAACACCCATGCGCCACGCCAATCGCGGCCGTAAGCTCAACCGTACCGCCTCGCACCGCAAGGCCATGTTCGCCAATATGGCGGCATCGCTGATCGAGCACGAGCAGATCGTCACCACCCTGCCCAAGGCGAAGGACCTGCGCCCGATCGTCGAGAAGCTGATCACGCTCGGCAAGCGCGGCGACCTTCACGCCCGCCGCCAGGCCATCAGCCAGGTGCGCGACGAGACCGTCGTTCGCAAGCTGTTCGACGCGCTGGCCACGCGCTATGCAGACCGCAATGGCGGTTACACGCGCGTCCTCAAGGCTGGGTTCCGCCGCGGCGACAACGCCCCGCTGGCCGTGATCGAGTTCGTCGATCGCGATCCGGAAGCCCGTGGCGCAGCAGACCGCGCCCGCACCGAAGCCGACGCTTCCGACGAAGCCTGATCCTTCGCGGCGCCCTGCGCCCACGGATCGTGAGGAAAGGCCCCGCCGCGCGGGGCCTTTTGCGTTTGTGAGCCGCGTGTCGGCAGGGCGGAGCCTGCTTGCACGCCGTGTGGCCGCCGCGTTGCGCCAAGGCCTGTCCTGACAGCGCCTTATGACAAGCCGGGAAATCAAGAGCGCAAACCCGGGGGGCGTGTATGCCCCTGTGTGGATCGTTTTCGGGGCCGCCTGTAACACGCCGCCATCCGACCGGTTCCAAGCATGATGGAGCCTGATCCTTCGAGGTGCCCTGCGCCCATCGATCGTGAAGAATGGCTTCGCCGCGTGGGGGTCGTTTGCGTTTCCGAACCCCGTGTCGGCGCGGTGAAGCCCGCCTGCACGATGTGCTGCGACCGCATTGCGCCGGCGGCGGGCCCGACAGCGCCTTAAGACGGAAAAGCTTGGGATCCAAAAGCGCGAACGCCGGCTTGTGTACGATCCGGTACGGATCGTTTCCGGGGCCATCTGCAACACGCTGCCCTTTGGCGGGTTCCAAGCGCGTCGAATCCTGATTCTTCGTGGCGGCTTTCGCCCACGGATCTTGAGCTCCGGCAACCACCGTGTTGTATCGACGCCTGTCTCGGCAGCGCCATGTAACGAGCGCCCGGCATCAAGAGGCGCTGTCTTCGCAGGATGCACCCCGTACGGACCATTGTCCGGGCCACAGCAACAGGCGGCCATCTGGCGCGTTCCGCCATTGGCGTTGGGCAAGGCATGGAAGGGGACAGGATGACATATCATCCACTAGGCAGCGGCTCGGCACCAGGTCTCAGGCAAGAAGGATGCATGGATGCGCGACAGTTCCGATTCTCTGGTCCTCGTAACGGGTGCGTCGGGCTTTATTGCCAAGCATATCGTGCTCGGGCTTCTGCAACGCGGCTACCGGGTCCGGGGGACGGTGCGCGATCGGGCGAAGGGCGAGGCGCTTGCGCAGACCATGGCGCTCTACGGCGCGCCGGTGGACCGGCTGGAAACGGTTCAGGCCGATCTGGCGTCCGATGCCGGCTGGAACGAAGCGGTGCAGAACTGCCGCTATGTGCTGCACACGGCATCGCCCTTTCCAGAGAATCAGCCACGGGACAAATTCGGCCTTGTCCCGCTGGCGCGGGGCGGAACGGAACGGGTCTGCCGCGCCGCCCGCGATGGCGGGGCGGAACGGCTGGTCCTGACCTCGTCCGTGGCGTCGATCCTTTACGGGCACGCACGCCCGCTCGGTCGGCCCTTCGGGGAAGGAGATTTTTCCAACGTGGAGAGCCCGCATATAACCCCCTATGCCGTGTCCAAGACCCTCGCCGAACAAGCGGCCTGGTCCATGATGCAGGGCAGCTCGACGGATCTTGTGACGATCAACCCCTCGCTGGTCTTCGGGCCGTTGCTGGACGCGACAGCCGGCACCTCGGCCCGTCTCGTTGCGATGATGATGAATGGCAAGATTCCGGCCATGCCGAATGTCCGCTTCGGCATGGTGGATGTGCGGGACATCGCGCAGGCGCATATCCGCGCCATGGAAATCGAGGCTGCCGCAGGGCGCCGCTTCATCGTCAGCGCTGGGACAGAGCCCCTGCGCGCCGTGGCCGATATTCTGTCGGATGCCTTTCCGCAGTATGGTCGCCGCCTCCACATGTGGAACCTGCCGGACTGGACGGTGCGGCTCGCCGCTCGCCTGTCACGGCAAGCCGGCATGCTGGCGGCCGAGCTCGGAGCGGAACGGGCGCTCGATACGGCGCCGGCAAGGGATGTCCTGCAGATGCAGTTCCGCACCATCGAAGAGGCCGTGACCGACCTTGGGGAAAGCCTGATCCGCTTCGGCCTCGTGCGCCCCTAGGCGCGGGGGCACGACCTTCGCGCATGGGGAAAACCCGCGGTTGAAGTGAACTCCCGGCCACTGTTGCATTCCGGCGATAGCGGGCTCGAAGCCTAGCGTGGCATATGCGCATCAGTCGGGGAATTCGGTTTGCGGAGAAAGCAACCTTCGCCCCCGGACCGCATTGTACTGGCAATTGTAACCCACTCGCTCGAAATGCACTTCGAGTCGGTATCTTTACGCGGATTTAAGATCGCCATGGACAATGTGAACTCAAGCACCACCGTCAGCGAGTTCTCGATGCGCCGCACTGTTTTCGTCCTGCTTGGAGCCCTGGCGGCCTTCGCCATTCTGACGGCCAGCTATGCCACCGCCGATCTTCCGGTGGAAAGCTCCGCCATCCAGTCCGTGCAGCCTATCGCCGCAGACTGACCCATCCGACCAGTCGGGCAGAAAGGGCCGCACGGCCCTTTTTTTGTGCCAGTTTGGGGCCGATACCGTATCTCCTAGTTCGCGTGCGATTCGGGATGATGCCAGTGTTCCAGCGTTTCCGCCGTTCCGCCTTGTCCATGGCCTGCACCATGGCCCTCCTTCTTGGCCCGGCCGGGGCGCAGGATCGGATTCCGGTTCCGTCCCATGCCGTGGCGGCGGAGAAAGTGCCGGACAGCCGGAGCGAGATATCGCTGACTTTTGCGCCCCTGGTCCGCGACACGGCTCCGGCGGTCGTGAATGTCTATGCGGCCCGGCAGGTCCCGACGCGCTCGCCCTTTGCGGGCGATCCCTTCTTCGAGCAGTTCTTCGGGCGCAACCTTCCCAGTCAGCCGCGCATGGAATCCTCGCTCGGCTCCGGCGTCATCGTGGATACCTCCGGCCTCATCGTCACCAACAATCATGTGGTCGATGGCGCGGATGAGGTGAAGGTCGCGCTGGCGGATGGCCGGGAATATGCCTCCACCATCCTCATGAAGGATGCGCGTGCGGACCTCGCCGTCCTGAAGATCGAGGGGAGCGAGCCTTTCGCCACCATCCCGGTGGCGGACTCCGACGCCATCTCCATCGGCGATCTCGTCCTGGCGATCGGCAACCCGTTCGGGATCGGCCAGACGGTGACGAGTGGCATCGTATCGGCCCTGGCGCGCACGCATATCGGCGTGAACGACTTCGGCTATTTCATCCAGACGGACGCGGCCATCAATCCCGGCAATTCGGGCGGGCCGCTGATCGATATGCAAGGCCGGCTCATCGGGGTGAACACCGCCATCTTCAGTCGATCCGGGGGATCGAACGGGATCGGCTTTGCCATTCCCTCCAACATGGTCCGCGTTTTCGTGGATGCGGCGCGCAATGGCGGGCGTTTCGAGCGCCCCTATATCGGCGCCGGCTTCGCGCCGGTGACAGGCGATATCGCGGAGGCCCTCGGTTTGCAGCGGCCGACCGGCGCCCTGGTGCAGGAGGTCGTTCCGGGAGCAGCCGCCGATGGCGCAGGGCTGTCGGTGGGCGATGTCGTCCTGCGGATGGGGGATTTCGCCATCGATGGCCCCGACGCGCTTGGCTACCGGCTCGCGACGGCGGGGATCGGCCGGACCGTCACCCTGACGGTCCTTTCGCAGGGGACTGAGAGGACGGTGGAGCTGGCGCTGGAGCCCGCACCCGAAACGCCCGCCCGTGACGAGCGGACCATTGCCGGAAACAACCCGTTTTCCGGCGTAACCGTGGCGAACCTGTCGCCCCGCACCGCCGACGAACTGGAAATGCCGACGACCAAGCGCGGCGTGGTCGTCACCGCCGTGGAAGACGGCTCCATCGCCGCGCGGCTGCGCCTGCAGCCGCGCGATATCGTGCTCGAGGTCAATGGCGAGACGGTGGACAACACGGAAAAGCTGTCCACCATACTGGACTTACGCTCCCGGGGCTGGAACTACGCTATCGAACGCAACGGGCAGAGGCTGACGCAGTCCATTCGCTGACGCGCGGCGGCCTGGCCTTAGGATCCGTCCGGAGAACCGCCATGGCAGACCTGTTCGGCACGCAGCCCGCACCGTCGCAGCCGCGCAAGGCGGCCGCCGACACGCCACCGGTGGATTCGAGCCGGCCGCTCGCCGATCGCCTGCGGCCGCGCAGCCTGGCGGAGGTGGTCGGCCAGCCGCATCTGACGGGCCCGGACGGCGCGCTGACCCGCATGCTCGACAAGGGCAGCCTCGGCTCGGTCATCTTCTGGGGGCCGCCGGGAACCGGCAAGACGACGGTCGCGCGGCTGCTAGCCCATGAGGTCGATTTTGCCTTCGAGCAGATTTCGGCGATCTTTTCCGGCGTGGCGGATCTGAAGAAAGTCTTCGAATCGGCCCGTATGCGCCGCAGCAACGGCCGACGCACGCTCCTGTTCGTGGACGAGATTCATCGCTTCAACCGTGCGCAGCAGGACTCCTTCCTGCCGGTAATGGAAGACGGAACCGTCGTGCTGGTGGGTGCGACGACCGAGAATCCCTCCTTCGAGCTGAATGCGGCGCTCCTGTCCCGCGCGCGCGTCCTGACATTCCGCTCGCACGATGCGGAGAGCCTTAGCCAGCTTCTGGACCGGGCGGAGGCGAGCGAAGGCCGCGCTCTGCCGCTCGATGCACAGGCGCGCGAGTCCCTCATCCGCATGGCGGATGGCGATGGCCGGGCGATCCTGACTTTGGCGGAAGAGGTCTGGCGCTCCGCAAAGCCTGGTGAAATCTTCGATGCCGGGCAGGTCGGAGATATCGTCCAGCGCCGTGCCCCCATCTACGACAAGGGGCAGGATGGCCATTACAACCTGATCTCGGCCCTGCACAAATCCGTGCGCGGGTCGGACCCGGACGCTGCCCTCTACTATCTGTGCCGCATGCTCGATGCGGGGGAAGACCCGCTCTATCTGGGCCGCCGGCTGGTGCGCATGGCGGTCGAGGATATCGGCCTTGCCGATCCGCAGGCGCTCGTCGTCGCCAATGCCGCCAAGGATGCCTATGATTACCTCGGCTCCCCGGAGGGCGAACTCGCCCTGGCGCAGGCCACCGTCTATCTGGCGAGCGCCCCGAAGTCGAACGCGGTCTATGTCGCATACAAGGCGGCCATGCGCACGGCCAAGGAAAACGGATCCTTGCTGCCGCCGCGGCATATCCTGAACGCGCCGACCAAGCTCATGAAGGACGAGGGCTATGGCGGCGGCTACCGATACGATCATGACGCGCCGGACGCGTTTTCCGGGCAGGATTACTTTCCCGAGGGCATGGGCCGCCAATCCTTCTATCGCCCCGTGCCGCGCGGCGCGGAGCGGGAGATCGGCGCGCGGCTGGCGGAATGGGCGCGGCTCCGCCGGGAACGGGGTGGGGGCTGACATGCTGAACATCGCCCTCGTGGCTGCAGGCGGCGCTGCAGGCTCCGTCCTGCGTTATCTCTGCATCCTGGCCGCGGGCAGCTATTTCGGCCCGCAATTTCCCATCGGGACGGTCTTCGTCAATGTAACGGGCTCTTTCCTGATCGGCCTTTTCGTGGAGTTGATCGCGCGTCATGGCGCGGCGCCGGACATGCTGCGGCTCCTGTTGGTGACCGGCTTCCTGGGCGGCTTCACCACCTTTTCCACCTTTTCCCTGGATTTTGCCGTCCTGTGGGAGCGCGGGCAGCTCTGGCTCGCCTGCCTCTACCTGATCGCCAGCACCGTGGTCGGCATTCTCGCGCTCTTTGCGGGCCTGTGGGCGGGGCGCACATGGGGTTGAGCGGAACGGGGCCGAACGCCAAACCCATTCCGCTTTGCAGGCATATGGTTTAGGCAGGAGCCGAAACGAAACGGGGAATGTCGTCACGATGTCGAGTGTGGAGCAAGTGCGGGTTGAGGCGGACGAAGCCGGCCTGCGGCTGGACCGCTGGTTCAAGCTGCATTATCCCGGCCTCGGTTTCGGCCTTCTGCAGAAGCTCCTGCGCTCCGGTCAGGTCCGGGTCGATGGCGGCCGCGCCAAGACCGACACCCGGTTGCAGGCGGGGCAGATGGTGCGCATTCCGCCCATCGACGGTACGGCGGCACGGCTGAAGGTCGCACCGCTGACCGCCAACACGATCCGCGACCGGCACGATGCCGACGTGCTCGCCCAGATGCTGATCTACGAGGATGACAAGGTCCTCGTCTTCAACAAGCCGGCGGGGCTGGCGGTCCAGGGCGGGTCGGGCGTTTCGCGGCATGTGGACAAGATGCTCGAAGCCTGGCGGAACAAGCGGGGTGAAAAGCCGCGTCTCGTCCACCGGATCGACCGTGACACCACGGGCATCCTCGTCGTCGCCCGGACCCGCGGCGCCGCTGTGGCGCTGACCAAGGCCTTCCGGGAGCGGGAGACCAAGAAGCTCTATTGGGCGCTGGTCAAAGGCGTTCCGGGCAAGCGGGAAGGGCGCATATCGACCTATCTCGTCAAGGAGCAGACGCCGGACGGGGACCGGATGCGCATTGCCCGCCATGGCGAGGACGGCGCCGACCACGCGGTATCGAACTATCGGGTCATCGACCAGGTGGCTCAGAACTTCGCCTGGCTGGAGATGGAGCCCTATACGGGCCGTACGCACCAGCTGCGCGTCCATGCCGCTCATATCGGCCATCCCATTCTGGGTGATCCGAAATATTTCGAGCACGATACCAACTGGGATTTCCCGGGTGGGGTGCAGAAGAAGCTGCATCTGCATGCGCGGCGCATCATCATTCCCCATCCCGATGGCGGCTTTGTCGATCAGATCGCGCCGCTTCCGCCCCACATGGTCCAAACCTGGAACCTGTTCGGCTTCGACGAGGCCGCCGAGAACGATTGATGCGCCTGTTCCTCTTCGACTGCGACGGGACGCTGGCCGACAGTTTCGCCGTCATCTGCGGCACCATGAAACGCGCTTTCCACGCGGAGGGCCTGCCCATCCCGGACGATGTCGCGATCCTCGGCATTATCGGCCTGTCCCTGCGGGAGGCCATGCACCGCTTGGTGCCCGGCTCGAGCCTGGACGATGCCGCGCGGCTGGCCGATGCCTACCGCACGCAGTTCCAGGCGGCCCGGGCCGAGGGGCTTGTCGATGAACCGCTCTTCGACGGCATGGCCGATCTGGTCCGCCGCCTGTGCGCCGTGGACGATCATTTGATCGGCATGGTGACGGGAAAGTCCCGCCGCGGGGTGGACCATATTCTGGAGCATCACGGGCTGGCGCCGCTGTTCCATGTCATCCGCACGGCCGATGATTGTCCGTCCAAGCCGCATCCCGCCATGGTCCTGGAATGCTGTGCCGCCATGGGCGTGGCGCCGGCCGATACCGTCGTCATCGGCGATGCGCCCTTCGACATGGCCATGGCCGTGGCCGCCGGCGCGCATGCGGTGGGCGTGGCCTGGGGAGCGGCGTCGAGCGATGTTTTGGTGAGGGCGGGGGCCGCGTCCGTCGCGCTCGACGTGCCGCATCTGGAGGCTCTTCTGGCCGCGTGGGCGCAGGCGCCTGCCACCATGCCTCCCTTGGCAAGGATCCATCCATGACAGTGTCTCCCATTACACCGCCGGAACTCCCCAAGCGCTTCTACGCGCAGGCGACCGCCGTCGAAACGGCCGGGGGCCATCAGGTGCATCTGGACGGGCGGGCGCTGCGCACGCCGGGCAAGGCTGTCATCCAACTGTCCGCGCAGGAGACGGCGCAGGAGACGGCTGCGGAATGGGCCGCGCAGGGCGAGCGGATCGATCCGTCGACCATGCCCATGACGCGGCTCGTCAACACGATCGTCGACGGCGTCGTGCCGGACCCGGCTGCGATCCGCGACGACCTTTCCCGCTATGTGGAGACCGATCTTCTCGTCTACCGCGCAGAGGGGCCGGAGGGGCTGTGCCGGCGCCAGTCCGAAGGCTGGGATCCGATCCTCGCCTGGGCACAGGAGCGGATCGGGGGCCCGTTCCACATGGCAACGGGCGTCATGCATGTCGCCCAGCCGCCGCAGACCCTGGAGCGCTTCCGTGCGATTCTGTCGCAGACGTCAGATCCGTTCCGCGTC
Source organism: Aureimonas frigidaquae (assembly GCF_001463905.1). Taxonomy (GTDB): domain Bacteria; phylum Pseudomonadota; class Alphaproteobacteria; order Rhizobiales; family Rhizobiaceae; genus Aureimonas; species Aureimonas frigidaquae. Next base: position 778,757 of record NZ_BBWR01000002.1, on the reverse strand, counting down.
GCGGCGCTGCACCAGATGACCACCCTGACCGGCTCGGCGATCCTGGCGCTCGCCGTGGCCGAAGAGCGGGTCACGGGGGCGGATGCCTTCGAACTGGCGCATGTCGACGAAGACTGGAACATTTCGCTCTGGGGCGACGACGCCGAGGCGGCCGCGCGGCGCGCCGCACGGCGTGCGGATATGCTGGTGGCGGAACGGCTCTACCGGCAGATGTCCGGTCAGATGCCGGCGAACCACTCGTAGCCGCGGTCTTCCCAGTAACCGCCCGAGCCTTCGCCGAAGCCCGCCAGACTGTCCGTCAGCGTGATGGTGTGGATGTATTTTGCCATCTTGTAGCCGAGCTGGCGCTCGACGCGCAGGCGCAATGGCGCGCCGTTGGCGATGGGCAGCTTCTGGCCGTTCATCGCATGGGCCAGGATCGTCTGCGGGTGGTAGGCATCCCGCAGATCGATGGATTCATAATAGCGGATGGGTCCCGTGAAGCCGTTTTCCAGCGTGTCGAAGCACGAAAAGACCGCAAAGCGCGCGGTCGGCCGCACGCCGACGGCTTGGAGAAGATAGGACAGGGGGACACCCGTCCACATGGCGATGCAGCTCCAGCCTTCCACGCAGTCGTGCCGGGTGATCTGCGTGCGGCCGGACATGCTCCGGATTTCGGCAAGGCCGAACTGCCGTGGCCGCTCGACGAGCCCGTCGATGGTCAGCCGGTAATCGGCAAAGTCGTTCGCCGCCAGGGCGCGGTAATCGGCATCCTGCGGGTTGGTCACGCCGTTCGGCCGCATCGGCTGGCGGATTTCCGTGGCGGGAAACTCCTGCGCCAAGGCATCGGCGTTCAGGAGGAAGCGCTGCACCCGGTAGGTAAGGTCGTTGGCCGACATCAGCACCTTGCGCACGGTGCTGTCGCGATCTCCCGCCACGTCGAAGCAGCCGGCAAGCGGCAGGGTGGCGAGGCTGGCGGCACCGGCCTTCAGAAAGCGGCGGCGTTTCGGATCGAAGGTCATTGTTTGTCTCCGCCGTCGCGCGACCAGCCGGTGATCATGGATCGGAGCTGGTCCACCGGATGCGCCAGAAGGACCATGACGATATGGACGACGAAGAAGCCGACCAGCACGAGCATAATGACGAAGTGCAGCGTGCGGGCTGACTGCCGTCCGCCGAACAGATCGGCCAGGAAGGGCACCATGGCGTTGACGCCGGGTGACATGGTCAGCCCGGTCAGGATCATCAGCGGCAGCGCCAGGATGAGGATGAAGGCATAGGACAGCTTCTGGAGCGGGCCGTAGCCACGGCCATGCTTCAGGCGCAGTCGGGCATGGTCGGCCACGTCGCGCGGCAGGGCGGCAAGGTCGCGGCGGCCGGGCACGATATCGCGGCGCAGATGCCCGTTCAGCATTCCGGCAAGAAGCCAGGCCGCCAGCGTGCCGACCAGGAGCCACGCGAAGAAGAAGTGCACCACGCGTCCGCTGGCAAGATCGCGATAGGAGGGGATGGTCATCCAGCCGGGAAAGCTTTTGGAGACCAGCCGTCCCTGTTCCTCCACGGCGCCGAGCCAGCCCGTCGTGTCGAAGCGGTGCCCGAAGAGCTCGGTCACGCCGCGCATCTGCGCCCCGTCCATGACGGCGCCGATCGACAGGACCGTATTGTCGAAGGCAAATCCCGACTGCCGGCCGATATAGAGATCGGGGCGCGCCATGAAGATCTGCAGCCCCGACAGTAGCAGGAAGAAGAGCGATATGGCCCAGAGCCAGTGCGTCAGCCGGGTGGGCAGACGATGCCGGTAGACCCTCGCCTGCGAAGGCTCATCGCTCATGCTCCACCTCCCGGCGCGCCGCTGCGGCTCATCCGCGTGCCGCGAGGATAAGCCGATTCAGCTCCTGCTTGAAGCGCGCACGATCGGACGGTGAAAAGGCCGCATTATGGCCCTTGCTCTCGCCCGTTTCCCGAAGATGCTGATTGAAGGCGCGAAAGGAGAGGGCGGCGCCGATCGTCTCGGCCGTAAAGGCCCGCCCATTCGGGTTGAGGACAAGCGCTCCGACCTCCAGCGCACGGCCGGCCAGTGGAATATCCGCCGTCACCACGATGTCCCCGGAGTGTGCCTGCGCGACGATCCAGTCATCGGCTGCGTCCGCGCCGGCCGAAACGGTGACGAGCTGCGCGCCTGGATAGCGCGAGGGGCGCAAGCCGCCATTGGAGACGTAGACGACCTCGGCACCGAGCCGTCCGGCGATCTCCAGGACCTCGTCCTTGACGGGGCATGCATCGGCATCGACCAGGATTCTCATGCGGTTGGCCCGAACACGGTTTCGAAATTGCGACGCAGGACGCCGTCCACCTCCGGCAGCGAGACCAGGATGCCGAGATCGGTCAGGCTGGTCACGCCATGGCCGCGCACGCCACAGGGAACGATGCCCGAAAAATGGGTCAGATCCGGATCGACGTTCAGGCTGATGCCGTGAAACGTCACCCAGCGGCGGACGCGGATGCCGATGGCGGCGATCTTGTCCTCTGCGACCGATCCGTCCGGCCCTCGCGGCCGCTCCGGCCGCGTCACCCAGACGCCCACCCGGTCCTCCCTGCGCTCGCCGCGCACCTGGAACTCGGCAAGTGTGGCGATGATCCATTGCTCCAGCGCCGCGACATAGGCCCGGACATCCGGGCGCCGGCGCTTGAGATCCAGCATGACATAGGCGATGCGCTGGCCGGGGCCGTGATAGGTGTATTCCCCACCGCGCCCCGCCTCATAGACGGCGAAGCGGTCCGGATCCGTCAGATCCTCCCGGCGGGCGCTGGTGCCGGCCGTGTAGAGCGGGGGATGCTCCAGGAGCAGCACCGTCTCCGGCGCCTCACCGGCTGCAATGGCCGCCACGCGCTGTTCCATGAAGTCCAGGGCGTCCGGATAGGGCGTCAGCCCGGCGCGAATCATCCAGGCGACAGGCGGTCCGTCCGGTGCGCCCGCAAACTGCGTCGGCTCGATGGACAGCCGTGCCGGGGAGGGGCGTGCGTGATCTTTTTCCATGGCATCTCTCTAGCCATTCCCCTGCTTTTTCGGAAGTCCGCCCGGCAGCCGCGCGAATTTTCCGCATGCCGCACAAAATGCCGCTTGTGCGCCTGCCATGGCTTTGTTACATGCCCGCCACCGGTCGATGACCGGCCCGCCGGTGATGCACCGGCACACGACGTGCGGTCGTGGCGGAATTGGTAGACGCGCAGCGTTGAGGTCGCTGTGGGGCAACCCGTGGAAGTTCGAGTCTTCTCGACCGCACCATTCGTGTTTCAGGCGGCGCCAATCCGCTGAGCTCAGTTATCATTTCCTGTCGGTGCGGTCCGCAGACTGTGTGCTGCTGGACGCCGTCACAATTCCCTTCGACATGCGGATAGCGCTTCGCCGCGGCAACGCTCGCTTCTGCCGTGCGCTGCGTACGCACCGCGTCAAACCTATGGATTGCGTCGGCGAGATAGGGTAGGGGGTATCCTATGGCGCATCTTTCGAAAGACCCGACCCGGCTCATCGCCCGCGTACGACGCATCCAGGGACAGCTCGACGCGGTCGCCCGCGGGCTGGAGGGCGGCGCCTCCTGCGATGACGTGCTCCAACTCGTCGCGTCGATCCGGGGCGCGGTGAACGGACTGACCGTGGAGTTGATCGAGGATCACATCCGCCACCATGTCGTCGATCCCGACCGGGAGGCCGATGTCGAAAAGGCCAAGGGCGCGGCCGATCTCCTGTCCGTCCTCAAGACCTACCTGAAGTAAGGAGTTGATCCATGGTGGAGATCGTCCCTGAAGCGCGCCTGAGCGGAGGCACACCGCACGGTCACGATTTCCTGGGGGCGAACCATGGTCGCAACGAACGGCGGGTCTGGGCCGTCATCGCGCTGACGGTCACCATGATGGTGGTGGAAATCGGCTCCGGCATCGCCTTCGGCTCGATGGCGCTGGTGGCCGACGGGCTGCATATGTCGACCCATGCGGCCGCCATGCTGATCGCCGCCACGGCCTATTTTTACGCCCGCAAGCACCTTTCCAATAGCCGCTTCACCTTCGGCACCGGCAAGTTCGGGGATCTGGCCGGCTTTGCGAGCGCGGTGATCCTGGCGCTCATCGCGCTCTTGATCGGTTATGAAAGCCTCCTGCGCCTCTCCAATCCGGTTCCGATCGCCTTCGGCTCGGCCATCGGGGTGGCCGTGGTCGGCCTTGTCGTAAACCTCGTCTCGGCCTGGCTCCTGAAGGATGACCACGCGCATCACCACCATGGCCACGCCCATGATCATCCTGCGGATGGCGCCCACGGCGGACGGGACAACAACCTGCGCGCCGCCTATGTGCATGTCCTGGCCGATGCGCTGACCTCGGTGCTCGCCATCGTGGCGCTCGTGCTGGGGAGCGTTTATGGCTGGCTTTGGCCAGACCCCGTCATGGGCCTGGTGGGCGCGCTCGTCATTGCCCGCTGGTCATGGGGGCTTGTGCGCGATGCCGGGGGCGTGCTGCTCGACTATGTTCCGCCGGGCGAGGATCTGCCGGATGAAATCCGGGCGGCGCTGGGCGCCGATGGCGACCGCATCACCGACCTGCATGTCTGGCAGGTCGGCCCGGGCCATCATGCCGCCATCGTTGCGATCCGCTCGGCCAACCCGCAGCCGCTCGACACTTACCGCGCCAAGCTTGCCCATATCCACGACCTGTCGCATCTGACGCTCGAGGTGGACCGGTTCTGAAGCGCATGGGGTAGCGGAGCCGCCACGCCGTTCAGTAGAGCGTGTCGGCCAGGCGGCGGGGCAGGGCGGCGTCGTAAGCCTCTCCATCGAAGGACTGGTCGGATACGGCCCGCAGGATGGTGCCCGGGCTCGGAAGGCGATCGTGCGTCACATGCGCCGCCTGCGTCCACAGCCCGGATCGGATGATGGCGCGGCTGCACTGGAAGAAGACGGACGTGACATGGATGCGCAGGAGCGTCTTCGGCACCCGCCCGTCCACTTCGTAGCGGGCCAGATCATCCGGCCCGGCATGAATGCGCCCCGTTCCGTTGACCCGAAGCGTCTCGCCGATGCCGGGGATCAGGAACAGAAGGGCGACGCGCGGATCCGCGATGATGTTGCGCAAGCTGTCGATCCGGTTGTTGCCGCGTCGGTCGGGCAGGACGAGCGTCCTGTCATCCTCGATCGTGACGAACCCCGCCGGGTCTCCACGCGGGGAAGCGTCCAGCCCATTGGGGCCGGCGGTGGCCAGCACTGCGAAAGGCGCGGCCTCGATGAACGGGCGATACAGCGGATGGATGTGATCCACCTCCTTGAGGATGGATGTCGGCGCCACGGGGCCGTACAGGGCCTCGAGTGCATCCGCAGTGTCTATGCATGCGCTATCGCCGCCCGTCGTCATTGCCCGACCGCTCCCGTTATCTCGTACCCCGGCGCAGGCGCCCGTTTGCGCTTGGCGGGGCCATTCACCGCAATCTTTGCCATGCTTCATTGAAAGCTGGCGCGCGCGCCGCACCTAGCCCTGTGATGTACGGGAGAGCGCGGTGGCAATCGTCGGATACAGGATTTTCATTCGCAAGGATGGCGATATCGTTCACATGGTGGAAGATGCGTGGGCGGAAGACGAAAATCCGAATGCTCACCTCAACGACGCGATGGAAGCCTGGGAGGCCGAGCAGGGCGGCACGGCCCTTGGCGCCTATGTCATTTCTTATGAGCGCATCGACTGACGAAAAGGGCGATGCGTGACGGGGCACGAGAATAATTGTACCGCTTGCCTTGTATCCTGTGTGCGGATGATGCATATTGGCTTTGTCGAATGACGGCCGGATGCATGGCCTTTCGCTGCGAAAGCAGCGTCTAGTTACAATCTTTCCGCAAATATCGATCTACAACGGCGTGCGATGATCGCGTGCTGGCTTGAACTTGACTTCGAAAGGGTGTCCCATGATCTCGGGAACCGTAAAATTCTTCAATGCTCAAAAGGGCTTTGGCTTCATTTCTCCGGATGACGGCGGTCAGGACGCTTTCGTGCACATCAGCGCGATCGAGCGTTCGGGTCTGTCCGGCCTGGCCGATGGCCAAAAGGTCACCTACGAGCTGGTCGCCGACCGCCGCAGCGGCAAGATGGCTGCCGAGAACATCTCGACCGTCGGCTGAGCCGATTGTCGCACGCGCTTGTCGCGGTAGATGAGGTTTTGTGAGATCAGCGGCCGACCACGGATGTACTGGCGAACCGCTCACTCCTTCTGACCGCCACCGCTTGACGCACGGCGCATGAGATAAGGCCCTGCATTCGCAAGAATGCGGGGCCTTTTCACGTTTCAGGTCGGCTGCTGCGGGGCGGCGCCCCTGCTGCCGGCAGGAGCGCGATGAAGCGCTCGATCATGGCGTTCACCTGGTCGGGCACTTCGAGCTGGCAGAAGTGCCCCGCTCCGACCACCCGGCCGATCATCGTCTGTGGCGCGGTGGCAAGGAGGCGGCCGAGATCGGATCGCGGGGTCGCCTCGTCGGCCTGGATGTAGAGGCATGGTACCGATGGCCCGGTCTTGCCCTCTGCCAGATCGAAGGTTGCCAGCGCCTCATAGGCTGCCACCATGACATGCTGCGGGGTCGCATTCATACGCGCGATGATGGCGCGGCGGCGCTCCGCATTGTCCGTGGGCAGGAAAAGACTGTCCTCGACGAAGCGTGACAGCGTGTCCCGGTAGTGTGGGCCGCGCAGCGCTGCCAGAAAGGGCCCCACCTTTGCGCGAACCGCATCGGGCAGCGCCACGGCAGAATCCAGCATCACGATTGCGCGTGGCACGTCGGCATGGCGCTTGGCAAGGTCGTAGGCGACGATGCCGCCCATGGAATGGCCGACCACGATCGGCTTGTCGATGTGCAGCCGGGCGCAGATCCAGGCGAGATCATCGGCAAAGACATGTTCATAGGATTGCCCGGGAGCATCGCTTGCCCCGTGCCCGCGCAGATCTACGGAAACGACGCGGTGGCCAAGCCTGGCAAAGTGCCGGGCCTGCGGGGCAAGGAAGCTCAGGTCGCAGCACCAGCCGTGGACCAGGAGGAGGGGAGGCGCATTGCCCGGCACCTCCTCCACGTGAAGAGTGACACCATCGCGCTGCAAGGCCGCCATCTTCGCGACCTTGAGTTAGTCGACGCCGACCACGCCGGATGCCCCGAACATCTGCATCAAAGGCGCCGACAGAAAATAGAGAATTGCCGCCACCGCAATGCCGAGGACGAGATAGGTAACCGTTGCCGACTTGCTTCGACCTGTTTGGCCGGATGTCTTTTGCGGGGCGGAAGCGGACGACTTTTTCGCCGTGTCGCCATCCAGCCAGGCGGAGGGACGATCCGCCGTCGGCATCAGCGTCTTGCCCTCGACGCCCGCGCTTCCCATACCATTCTCGTTGGCGGCACGGGGTTTCTCGGGCGTTGACGACGTCTGGCTGGCTGGCTTCCAGTTCCTGATGTTCGACATGAGATCAATTCCGAGCAGTAGAGATACGTTCGTCTGAACGATTTATGGCACAGGAGCGCATTTCCAACCGTTGTCGCCGCGGTTGGCAGCACGAAAGGATCGTAAGCACAACCCACATACGAAAAGGCCGCTCACCATGAGCGGCCTTTCGAGGGGTTCAGGCTGGCAAGCGCCGTGCCGCCGAGGCTGTCGAAGCGATGACCGCCTCATCCAGCGTGGGGACAAGCAGTCCGGTTTCATCCGCAAAGCGTTCGATCGGCCGACGGGCGGCCTCCGCGCTGAGCTGCCGGGAGAAAGCGGCCTTGCAGGCCTGCAGAGCATTTACATGCGCCTCGCGCCGCATGGCGGTCCGGCAGTTGTGCAACCAGGCATAAGCCTGGGTCACCGTATGGATGTCCCGCGCAACGCCTATGCCGAGGAACACTTTCAACGGCGTCTTGAAAACATCGTACTCCATGAGCTTCACCTCCCCAATAAGGCCAAGGAAGGCCGCGATGTACGTGTTAATCTGGCGTTCATACATTCGGTTTCAAGGCCTGCGCCTGCCGGGCGAAGGGTGGCAGGCCAAGCATATTGCCTTGGTCAGATAGGCCGTGCATGGCCTTGGCCGATCACCGGGCCCGTGGGCTGGCCAGTCGGTGAGCCGCCTTCCGGCTCGGATGAAACGGCGAAGATGTTGCCATCGTCGGAGCTTTGCACCATCGGACTGGCAAGGCGAATTCGCGTTGTGTGACCGGTCGCCACGAGGCCGAGCGAATGCGGCACGCCGTCGGTGGCGATCTGCCACAGCTCCAGGCTGCGCTGGCTGTCCCGCGGGAGGCCGACCGGCGTGACCATGGCGCTCTGCCCATCGGGCGCTATGGAAACGATCAGCAGCGCCTGGCCGTCCTGACCGGCGACGAGCGCATTGTTGGCGATGACCGTCGGCGGGGGTTCCATCCGCGCCACGAAGACGAGCGCGGCCAGGCTGGCCGCTGCGAGCGACCCCGTTCCGAGCGCCAGCCATTTCCAGAAGGCGGGCACGAAGCCGGGCGGACGCCTGGCAAACGTGGCGGCGGCAATACGCTGCCAGGCCCCGCGCGGCGGCTCGACCGGTGCTGCATAGGCAAAAAGCGGGGCGAGCGTCGCTTCCCATTGCGATACACGTGCGGCGAAGGCGGGATCGCTCGCCACCCGCAGTCGCACCCGTTCGCGGGCGTCATGCTCCAGCGTGCCGAGGGCGTATTCCGCCGCCAGTGCGTCGTCCGGATCGTGTTCCACTGGCTCGCTCATGGTTCCATACACCTCCGCAGGCGCAGGAGACCGCGTCGTATGATGCTTTTCAACGTGCCGGCCGGCATTCCACTGCGTATTGCAAGCTGTTCATGCGTGACGCCCGACAGGAACGCCGTGCGGATTGCCCAGGCGGAACGTTCCTCCAGCTGGGACAGGCAGGCATTCAAGCGGTGCAGATCCTGGCCGAAGGCCAACTGTGAAAAGGCATCGGGTCCTTCGTCGGCGATCCGCTCGGCAACGGTGTCGAGGTCCGCTTCCCGACCACGCCCGCGCACCGAACGCAGCCGGTCGATCGCCCGGTTGCGCGCGACCGTGCAGAGCCACGCCATGGCACCCGCGCGATGGGGGTCGTATTGACGGGCCTTGTCCCAGATTCCGATAAAGACCTCCTGCAAGACTTCCTCCGCATCCTGTCGCGAGGGGAGGATACGGATGCAGATACCAAACAGTTTCGCGCTGGTCATGCGATAGAGCGCTGCGAATGCGGCGCGGTCCCCCTTGCCGGTGTTTACCAGGGCGGCCTGGAGCGCTGCACGCTGCACATCGTCCGGGGCCTCGTTCTGCGCCATGCCGGCGGCTCTCCCTATGGTTTCAAGCCGGAGCTAGCGCCGCATAGCCACCTTACGAGGGAGCGCTCTGCAAAAAATCGCAATCCAAGGTGCATCCGACATCCAACCTGTTCCGTATCTGGGCCCCGCAAGGCAAATCACGGAGAGAAACCATGAAGACGATCATTGCACTGACCCTCGCCACGCTGATCGCGACGCCGGCCCTGGCCGCGTCCGACAATGGAAGCTCGGCGCCTATGAACGACAATATGTCCATGGCCCAGGACAGCGGCGCAAGCGTCGAGGTCGGCGGTGCGCCCATGTATGCCAACCGGACCATTGCCGAAAACGCCCCCAAGGCCTCGAACCTGACGACGCTGGTGGCGGCGGTCAAGGCGGCCGGCCTTGTCGAGACGCTCGGCGGCCCAGGCCCCTTCACGGTCTTCGCACCCGACAATGCTGCCTTCGAGAAGCTTCCGGCCGGCACCGTCGAGACCCTGGTGAAGCCGGAAAACAAGGAAATGCTGACCAAGATCCTGACCTACCACGTCGTTCCGGCCCGGGCGACGTCGCAGGCCGCGGCGCAGATGATCAAGGACGATGGCGGCAAGCACACCGTGACCACCGTGGAAGGCGAGCCGCTGACGCTGGCCATGTCCGGTGACAACATCACCGTCACCGATGCCAAGGGCAATGTCGCAACCGTGACGCAGGCCGACGTGCTCCAGGCCAATGGCGTGGTGCACATCATCGATACGGTGCTGATGCCGGCGAACTGACCGCGTGGCAGGCGTGGAGCGGGGGCTGGTCCCCCGCTCGAACGTTCAGTTGGCGCAGGCCTTGTCCGCGCTCGCCATGGCGGTATCGCCGCCCTCCTGCTGCGCGGCGACATCCTGGGGTGAGGTTGCCTTCTGGGCATCGCCCCCACCCGGCGAGGCGGCCATCGGCATGGTCGAGCCATCCTTGGCGATGGCGCCTTGTTCGGCGGTTTCCATATTGGTCGTGGTGCCCTCGGCCGCGCCGCCCGTCTGTGCTTCGCCTTCGGCATCCTGAAGCGGGGCGACCGTCCCGTCCTTGGAGATCGTGTTGGCGCCCTCAGCGCTCTTGTCATGGCAATCGGCGGTGGCGATGGACGGCGAAAGGGCCAGCCCGGCGGCAACCAGTAATGCGAGACGGATCTTCATCCCGTCCTCCCTGGAGTTGTCGGCGCCCGCGTCTACAATCCTCCGCGGCCGCGATACGTTCCCGGCGCCGCACGCTTTACGCGCCTGTGCCTCTCGCCGTCGGGGTCCCGCCTCCTAAATGTGATCGGGTCGTGAGGGTCCCCCGGACAGGGGATCGCGTTTGAGCCGTCCGAGGGGCGGCGGAGGAGTACGCCCGATGAGCATTCTCATCAGCATTCTGATCACCTTCCTGGTGGTCATCCTGGTTCTGTGGCTCGTTCAGCAACTGCCGCTGGATGGCCGCATCAAGCAGATCGTGCAGGCTGTCGTCATCATCATCGGGATCATCTCGCTGCTGCGCTACCTCGCCGTGTTCTAGGCGCGGCCAAGGCGCGCTTCCTCTAGCGGAAGCGCGCCGGCGCAAAGGGCGCCATGTCGATCGGCGCCTGCCGTCCGGCAAGCAGATCCGCGATAAGCCGGCCCGTGCCGGCCGATTGCGTGAGGCCGAGATGGCCATGGCCGAAGGCATAGACGATGTCCCGGCTCGCGGAGGCGGGGCCGATCACCGCGAGCGTGTCTGGCATGGACGGCCGGAAGCCCATCCACTGCGTTCCGCCGTTCGTGTTAAGCCCGGGCAGGAAGCGCGCCGCCTTGGCCAGCATGGCATCGGCACGGCGATAGTTCGGGGGAAGGGCAAGCCCACCCAGTTCCACCGCGCCGCCGATGCGCACTCCACCGCCGACAGGCGTCGCCACGAACCCATGATCGGGGAAATAGATCTGCCGTCGCAGGTCGAAGGCGCCCGGGGCGAGCGTGGTGTTGTACCCCCGCTCTGTTTCCAGTGGAATCCGGTCGCCTAGCCAGGCCGCAAGGGTCTTCGACCAGGCGCCGGCGCACAGGACGACCGTCGCGGCCTTGCGCTGGCGCCCGCCGGGCAGGATCAGCCTGGCGCCGCGTTCCATCGCTTCGACCTTCAGGACCTCAGCCCTTTCCAGCTTGCCGCCGCGCGCCTCGAAATGGGCCGCCAGAGCCTGCGTATAGAGCCTGGGATCGACCACCTGCCGGCCGCCCGGGACATAGCGTGCAAGCCCCCGCAATTGCGGCGCGAGGCCGGGTTGCAATGCGTCGATCTCCGCGCCCGCGATCTCCTGGAAGGAAATGCCGGCCTGTCGCCGGATCTCCCACTCGGCCGCGCTGGCCGCGAAGGAGGCCTGCGTATCGTAAAGGCTTAACGTTCCGGTGGTCTGGACATGGCGGGCAAGCGCGGCCGAAGAGACGAGCCTGTCGAAGGCCTCTTCGGCCATCGGCATGAAGGAGGCCTGTGCCGCCAGGATCCGCCGGTATATCGCAGGACGGCTCGCCGCCGAAAACCGCGCCAGGAAGGGCAGGATCTTCACGGCATAGGCCGGGCGAATGGAAAGCGGGCCCAGGGGGTCTGCCAGCCAGCGCGGGGCCTGGCGCATGATGCCGGGGGAGGCATGGGGCATGATCTCGGAAAAGGCGAGCATGCCGGCATTTCCGGCGCTCGCACCCTGCGCCACGCCGGCCTTGTCCAGGACGGTGACGGTGCGCCCCTCGGACTGCAGGGCGATGGCGACGGACAGCCCCACCACGCCGGCACCGATGACGACGGCCTCATTGGCTTCCTGATCCTGCATCGCCGCTGCGCCCTTCCCATGCCAACTTCTACACCCTGCATAGTCCAGGCGGAGGATGCGCGTCCATCATCGGTATCGTGCCCGTCCGCTGAAGGGATGGCGCAGCCGCCGCAGGGCCGATTGGCTTGCGCGCCCGCCTGCCTTAAAGTTGCGGGACATGCCCTGTTCGGGCGGGAGGAGAAGCCGATTGAGCGCGCAGGAATGGCTTGGCCGCGTTGCGAAGGTCCTGGGTGACCAGGATTTCTCAACGCTCCGTTCGGTTACACCGGAAGGGCTGACGCTGGAACCCCTGTATCCGGTGCCGCCGGAAGCCGCGTCGCGCGCCGTGCGCGCGCAGCCGGACCGTCCATTTGCGATCGTGCAGCGAATCGACGATCCGCTCCCCGACAGCGCTGCCCGCCAGGCGGCCGAAGACCTGCAAGGCGGGGCCGACATCCTGACCCTGTGCCTGGAGGGCTCGGACGGCGCCCATGGATTCGGGGTTCGGACGGGCGATATGGCCGCCGTCCTGCGCGGCATCGACCTCGACCGGCAGCGGTTGCGCATCGAGCCGGCGCCCGGCGCCGTGCCGGAGATGCTGGAAGGGCTTGCGGCGCACTTAAGCGCCGCGCGCCTGCCTGCCGCGCTGTCGACCATCTCCATCGCGGCCGATCCCGCCCGCCTTAGCACGGCCGAGATGGGCGCACTGCTGGCCAGTGGTCTGCCGGGAACGCTCGTTACAGCGTCCGGGTGTCCGCATCACGACCGGGGTGCCGATGGTGCGCTGGAACTGGCGGCCGTCCTGTCGTCGGCCGTGGCCGGACTGCGCGCCATGGACGCGGCCGGCCTGTCGCCGGAAGCGGCGCGCGAGCGCCTTGCACTGGAACTTTCCGCCGATGCCGATCTGTTCCTGACCATTTCGAAGTTCCGGGCGGCGCGGCTTCTCTGGGCCGATATCGCGCTTGCCATCGGCATGGATGCCGAGCCCGTGGAACTGTGGGCGCAGACCTCCTTCCGCATGCAAGCGCGCAAGGACGCAGCTACCAACATGCTGCGCAACGCGCTGGCCGGTTTTGGGTCGGCCATCGGCGGCGCGGACAGGTTGACCATCCTGCCGCACACCCTGGCGCTCGGCCTGCCGGATGCCTTTGCGCGCCGCATTGCCCGCAACCAGAGCGTCATTCTGATCGAGGAATCCCATGTCTGCGCCGTTGCCGACCCGGCCGCAGGGGCCGGCGCCTTCGAGGCCATGACCGCTCAGCTTGCCGATCGCGCCTGGAGCCTGTTTCAGGACATCGAGGCAGAAGGCGGTATCCGGGCGATGGTGTCGGACGGAAGATGGGCCGAACGGCTGGCGCAGGCCCATGCGCAGCGCCAGGCGCAAATCGCCGCCGGTGCAAAAGCCATTCTGGGCGTGACGCTGTATCCCGATGCGTCCGAGCGCGGCGCGCCGCTTGCCCGGCCGCGAGAGCCCGGCACGGACCCGCTGATGGCCCTGCGGGACGCAGCGCCGTTCGAGGAGCAGGACCCCGTATGAGCCGCATTCCCGATTTTTCCCGCCAGCCACGCGGGCGGCCCATCCTGCCGGCGCCAGGCGGCGGCCAGGAATGGCAGACGCCGGAGGGCATCGCCGTGCGCCCCGTCTACGGGCCGGACGACCGGGCGGGGCTGCCGGCGCTGGACAGCTTTCCCGGAATGGTGCCGTTCCTGCGCGGGCCATACCCGACCATGTATGTGAACCAGCCCTGGACCATCCGGCAATATGCCGGCTTTTCGACCGCGGAAGAATCCAACGCCTTCTACCGGCGCAATCTGGCGGCCGGCCAGAAGGGCCTGTCCATCGCCTTCGACCTGGCGACACACCGCGGCTATGACAGCGACCATCCGCGCGTGGCGGGCGATGTCGGCATGGCAGGGGTGGCGATCGATTCCATCCTGGATATGCGCACGCTCTTCGACGGCATCCCGCTCGACAAGATGAGCGTATCCATGACCATGAACGGCGCCGTCCTGCCGATACTGGCGCTCTACATCGTGGCGGGGGAGGAACAGGGCGTTGCGCCGGAACGCCTGTCCGGGACGATCCAGAACGACATCCTGAAGGAGTTCATGGTCCGCAACACCTATATCTACCCCCCGGAGGGGTCGATGCGGATCATCTCCGACATCTTCGCCTATACCTCGCAGCACATGCCGCGCTTCAACTCCATCTCGATCTCCGGCTATCACATGCAGGAAGCCGGGGCGACGGCGGATCTGGAACTGGCCTATACGCTGGCCGACGGGCTGGAATATATCCGCGCCGGCGTGGATGCGGGCCTTGCCATCGATGCCTTTGCCCCGCGCCTGTCCTTCTTCTGGGCGGTGGGGATGAACTTTTTCATGGAGGTGGCCAAGCTGCGCGCCGGCCGGCTCCTGTGGAGCGAACGCGTCGCCCGCTTTCATCCGAAGAGCGAAAAGTCGCTGGCGCTCCGGGCTCATTGCCAGACGAGCGGATGGTCGCTCACCGCGCAGGACGTTTACAACAACGTCACCCGGACCATGGTCGAGGCCATGGCGGCGACGCAGGGGCACACCCAGTCCCTGCACACCAACTCGCTCGACGAGGCTCTGGCCCTGCCCACCGATTTCTCGGCACGGATCGCCCGCAACACCCAGCTCCTCCTGCAGGCAGAAAGCGGGACAACCCGGATCATCGATCCCTGGGGCGGGTCCTATTATGTCGAGCGGCTGACGCACGAACTGGCGGAGCGTGCCCGCGCCCATATCGACGAAGTGGAAGCCCTCGGCGGCATGGCAAAGGCCATCGGCACCGGCGTTCCGAAGCTGCGCATCGAGGAAGCCGCCGCACGCACGCAGGCGCGCATCGATTCCGGCCTGCAGACCGTGGTCGGCGTCAACCGCCATGTGGCCCGCGACGAGCAGGCCATCGACGTCCTGAAGGTCGACAATTCCGCCGTGCGCGAACGCCAGCTCGCCAAGCTGGCGCAGCTACGGGCCGAGCGTGACGAAGCGGCGCTGCGCCAGGCGCTGGACCGCCTCACGGCCTTCGCGCGGGACGGAAAGGGCAACCTTCTGGCGGCAGCAGTCGAAGCGGCCCGCGCCAAGGCGACCGTCGGCGAAATTTCCGCAGCGCTGGAAACGGCATGGGGCCGCCACCGGGCGGAGATCCGCGTCAACCAGGGCGTCTACCAGCGTGAATTCGGCGCGCCGGACGACGCGACCCTGCGCACACGCGCTTTGGTGGACGATTTCCGCGACCTCGAAGGCTGCGCCCCGCGCATCCTGGTGGCCAAGATGGGCCAGGATGGGCACGACCGGGGGCAGAAGGTCATTGCCTCCGCCTTCGGGGATCTGGGCTTCGACGTCACCATTGGCCCGCTCTTCGCCACGCCTGACGAGGTTGCCGAACAGGCGGCCGGCGCCGATGTCCATGTGGTCGGGGTTTCATCCCTGGCTGCCGGCCATCTGACCCTGGTGCCCGAGCTCAAGGCCGCCCTGCGGCGGCTGGGACGCCCGGACATATTGGTGGTGGTGGGCGGCGTCATACCGCCGAGCGACGAGGAACCGCTGCGGCAGGCCGGGGCCGCCGCCATCTTCCCGCCGGGAACGCCGGTGGCGCGCGCGGCGGCGGACGTGCTCGATGCGTTGAAGGCCGCTTACGGCTACCGTCAGAAGGACCCGACCGACTACGTCTGACCCGTCAGGCGACGCGGGCCGGCAGGCGCGACATGGCCGTGGGCGCATAGCCATGGCCGACATTGGCCTCGCAGGCGGAGAAGACTCGGCCGACGCCGATCAGCAGCGGCCGGTCGACCCCGACCCGGGCGACGATGTCGCCGAGTTCGTCGAGCCGGCCGACGGCGCGGGTCTCGTCCGCGCGGGACAGATTGGCCGCCACCGCGACGGGCGTTGCGGCCGGCAGGCCTTCGGCGATCAGCCGCTCGGCGATCTGGCCGGACATGCGCCCGCCCATATAGAAGATCGTGGTGGCCTTATCGTCGGCGAGCGCCGGCCAGTCGAGATCCTGCGGCAGCCCGCCCTTGCGCGAATGGCCGGTCACGAAGCGGACCTGCTGCGCGCAGTCACGATGGGTGAGGGAGACGCCGAAGCCCGCCGCCAGGGCCGATGCAGCCGTGATGCCGGGCACGATCCGCACGGGAATGCCCTCGGCGCGCAGCTCCTCGATCTCTTCGCCGGCGCGGCCGAAGATCGACACATCGCCGCTCTTCAGCCGGACCACATGTTTGCCCGCCCGGGCGAACTGGATCATCATGCGGTTGATGTCTTCCTGGCGGCAGCTATCGCGCGAGGCGCGCTTGCCGACCAGCATGCGCCGGGCCTCTCGCCGGGCGAGTTCCAGTATATCGTCGGAGACGAGATCGTCGAACAGGATCACGTCGGCCGCCTGCAGGGCGCGCACGGCTTTCAGCGTCAGAAGCTCCGCTTCGCCGGGGCCGGCGCCGACCAGCGTGACACGGCCGCCGCTTTCCGGCGCGTTTGCCAGTTGCGATACGAGCCGCAATGCGGCGGCTTCATCGCCCTCGTCCGGGCTCTTGCCCGTGAAGGCATTGTCGGAAAAACGCTCCCAGAAGCTGCGCCGCTGCGGCCCTGGCAGCAGCCGTTCCATGACGTCGGCACGCAGCCGGGCCGCAAGCCGGGCCCATCCCGTCAGGGACGGCGGCAGCAGCGTTTCGATGCGGCGGCGGATCGACTGTCCGAGAATCGGCGCGGCGCCGTCGGTGGAAATGCCCACCACGACGGGCGAGCGATTCACGATCGTGCCGAAGCGGAACTGGCAGAAAGCCGGCTTGTCGATGACGTTGACGGGGATGCCGGCCTGCCGGGCCGCCGCGTGGAAGCGTGCGGCCTCTTCGTCCGTCTCGCAATCGGCGACGGCGAGCGCCGCGCCGATGAAGTCCCCGGCGGCCCAGTGCCGATCCACATGGGTGATGGTGCCACTGTTGAACCGCACGCCCAGCACGGCGCGCATCTCGGCGGTCAGCTCGCCCAGCGGCGCATGCAGCCGCACATGCGCGCCGGCAGCGGCCAGGAGCTCCGCCTTCCAGGCGGCGCCGTCGGAACCGCCGGCCATGATGACGGGCTTGCCGGACAGGTCGAAGAAGACGGGGAGGGTGGCCAGTTCACCCATCCGCTGGGGGCGCTCGCGCTCGGCGTCCGTCCGTTCGTCCCACTCGGCCATGTCAGATGTATCCTCGTCCAGATGCATCATAGTGTCCGTGATTTGCGGCCGCGTGACAAGGAAGCCCGTCCGCCGCCGTGCCTGCCCATGAGCAATTCCGGCATGTCGGCACCGGGCGGCGCGCAATTTTGTTGCGGCCAGGAGCGCTCAGTAGACGGCGCGTCCGCCGGACAGGTCGAAGACCGCTCCGGTGGAGAAGGAGCATTCCTCCGATGCCAGCCAGGCGATCATGGCCGCTGCTTCGTGCGGCTCCAGGAAGCGGTTCAGCGGAATCTTCGCCAGCATGTAGTCGATATGTTCCTGGCTCATCTGATCGAAGATCGGCGTGCGCGCCGCAGCGGGCGTGACGGCGTTGACGATGATGCCGGTGCCGGCCACTTCCTTGGCAAGAGATTTCGTCAGACCGATCAGCCCCGCCTTCGAGGCGGAATAGTGGGAGGCGTTGGGGTTGCCTTCCTTGCCGGCGATGGAGGCGATATTGACGATGCGCCCATAGCCCTGCGCCAGCATGCCCGGCACGACGGCACGGCAGGTCAGATACGGGGCGATGAGGTTGACCTCGAGCACACTGCGCCACACGTCGGGCTGAAGGTCCCAGAGCTTGCCGTTGCCGCCGGTGATGCCCGCATTGTTGACGAGGATGTCGATACGGCCTTCCGCCGCCACCAGCTCCGCCGCCGCCCTGGCCACCGCCGCTTCGTCGGTCAGCTCCACGACCTGCCCGCGCGCGCCTGCGCCCAGCTCCCCGACCGTCTGCGCGATCAGATCCGCGTCGATATCCCAGATGGAGACCCGCGCCCCGCTGTCGATGAAGCGGCGCGCCGTTGCCGCGCCGAGGCCCCGGGCACCGCCGGTGACGATGGCGACGCGTCCGGTCAGATCGATACTGTTCATGTCCCCTCCCATGCCATGGACCGCTTCAGTCCATGATGTAATCCACCGCCTCCGCGGTAAAGCGCCGGTGAAATTCGGCCAGACGCTGTACGCCCTTCTCGCGCGAGATGACCAGATGGCGCAAGAGCGCTTCGGATGCCGCGTCCGGGCGCTGCTCGTCCAGCGCGGCGACCACCGCCAGATGTTCGTCCAGGAAGGCATCGGTGCTCGGCGTCAGCATCAGGATGCTTTGCATATGCTTGCCCGAGATGATCGACGCGCGGCTGCGCCCCAAGGCCTCGATCAATTCGCGGTTCGGGCAGTAGCCGAGGCACCGCGCATGCAGATCGTGCTCGAGCTGGTCGAGTTCGGCGATGCTCAGATCGGGAAAACGGGTCGCGGCACGCTCCAGGTGCCGGCGCGTCTGCGCAATGACCGAGCGCGGCAGATGCGGCGCCGCGCCCATCAACGCCGCAGGCTCGATGATCTCGCGCAGCTGGTACAGGTTGCGCAGCCGCTCCTCGTCCAGGGGCACGATCCACCAATGGGCCTTCTCTCCCTTGGAGACGATCCCGGCAAGCTGCGCCTTGATGAGGATATCCCGCGCGACGGTCCGCCCGACATTGAAGTGGCGTGCCAGCGCCAGCTCGTTGACCCGGAACCGGCCGAAGAGGGAGCGCTTCAGGATTTCGCGCTCGACCTCGTAATAATAGCGGTCGGCCGTGTTGGGGCGCTCGTCCTGCAGCTCCGCGCCGTCGAGCGCGAGATGGTCGGAGGTCAGCTCCATCCGCAGGGGCCTTTCGGCCTCGCCCACCATCAGCCCGCGCCCGGCGAAGCGGCTGAGCAGCCCCTCCGCTTCCAATGTGGCGAGCGCCTGCTTGACGGGCGAGCGGCTGGAATTGAACAACTCCGCCAACGGCCCTTCCAGGAGCACCGTGCCGGGGGGCAGCATGCCGCGCTCGATGCTGGCGCGCACTGTCCGGCAGATGCGGACATAGGCGGGCTCGCGCGCGTCGCTCGCCAACGGCATGGCCTCGCTCATCGGCGTCAGGTCACCGCGCCGAGCTGCCAGGGGACGAACTCGTTGTCGCCATAGTCATAGACCTCGCTGAGCGGCTTCTGGCCGGACGCGACCGCGACGATCGTTTCGAAGATGCGTTCGCCCGCTGCTTCGATCGTATCCTCGCCGGTGACGATGCCACCGCAATTGACGTCCATGTCGTCGCTCATGTGCTCATACATCTGGTTGTTGGTCGCAACCTTGATGCAGGGCGCCGGCTTGAAGCCGGACACCGAACCGCGGCCGGTGGTGAAGACGATGACCTGGCAGCCCCCGGCCACCTGGCCCGTCACCGCCACGGGGTCGTATCCCGGCGTGTCCATGAAGACGAAGCCGGTGCGGTCGATGATCTCCGCATATTCGTAGACGGCTTCGAGCGGCATGGTGCCGCCCTTGGCGACGGCGCCGAGGGACTTTTCCAGGATCGTCGTCAGCCCGCCGGCCTTGTTCCCGTGCGAGGGATTGTTGTTGAGTTCGGCGCCGTGGCGCGCCGTATAGTCACGCCACCAGCCGATACGGTCCATCAGCTTCTGGGCGACGGCGGGAGAGACGGCCCGGCGGGTCAGAAGATGCTCGGCGCCGTAGATTTCCGGCGTTTCGCTCAACACCGCCGTGCCGCCATTCTGGACGATCAGGTCCGCGGCATGGCCGAGCGCGGGATTGGCCGAGATGCCGGAATAGCCATCGGATCCGCCGCATTGCAGCGCCACCTTCAGCTTGGACAAGGGCTGCGTGCTGCGCTGTATGGCGTTCGCCGCCGGCAGCATGTCGCGGATGATGGCCGATGCCGTCTCGACGGTCTTGCGGGTGCCGCCGAGCTGCTGGATCGTCATCGTGCGCAGGAAGGGGCCTTCTTCCAGCCCATACTTGTCGGTGATGAAGGAGATCTGGTTCGTTTCGCATCCAAGGCCGATCATCAGGATGCCGCCGAAGTTCGGGTTGCGGGCATAGCCGCTCAGCGTGCGGATCAGATACTCGTAACCTTCGGTCTTCATGTTGATGGCGCAGCCGGTGCCGTGCGTCAGGGCCACGACGCCGTCGACATTGTCGAAGCCGTCGAGCCCGCCACCCCGGTTGAAGTGATCGGCAATGGCACGCGACACGGTGGCCGAGCAGTTCACCGAGGAAATGATGCCGATATAGTTGCGCGTGCCGACCTGGCCGTCCGGCCGCAGATAGCCCTGGAAGCTGCGCCGCTCACCCTCCGGCAGGAGCGGCGTCTGGCGCGCATCGGCCGAGAATTCGTGCGAGGCGGTGGAATCCTGCATGGCGAGGTTCTGCAGGTGGACATGCTCGCCGGGGCGGATATCGCGCGAGGCAATGCCGATGACCTGACCATATTTCAGGATCGACTCGCCGGCAGCGATCGGCCGGATCGCCACCTTGTGGCCGCTCGGTATGGCGTCCTGCGCGGTGATGCCGCCGCCCAGTCCCAGCCCCGCGGCGAGATCCTCGCGGGCAACCATCACATTGTCCTTCGGATTCAAGAGGATCGTCGGGGCTGCCTTGTCGAGCGTGTCGGACATCGCGTCACCTGATTCAAAATTGGTCATTGCACGCAATAACCATTCTATGATAGCCGTCTGAAAGTCAAGAATATTCACATGCAACTTGCAAGTGAAGTCGGGGAGGTATGAAGCGCGTGTCCATGTCGGCAATGACATAGGCGCGGGACCGGCCGGGCCGGAGCCGCGCACACTTCAAAACAGGTCAGCAGAATAGGGGCCACGCAAAGTCCATTTGCGTGGGGGAGGCCTTATGTCTTATGAATTCGACTTCACGTTCCTGAATGATTACTGGCCCGATCTGTGGCTCGGCATCCAGCAGACGGCGTGGATGACGCTCGTATCGATCGTTCCCGGCTTCGCCCTCGGCACCGCGGCAGCCGTGGCGCGGCTCTATGGCCCGCCCATGGCCCAGCGCATCGTGACCATCTATGTCGAAGGCATTCGCAACACGCCGCTGGTGATCCAGGTCTTCTGGCTGTTCTTCGGCCTTGCGGTGCTGGGCGCGCGGATCGGTCCCTTCAACGCGGCTGTCATCGCGCTGGTGATCAATGTCGGCGCCTATACGGCCGAGATCATGCGCGCCGGCTTCCAGTCCATCCCGCGCGGCCAGCTGGAAGCGGCGTCGTGCCTGGCCATGTCCCGCCGGCAGATGTTCTTCAACGTGCAGCTTCCCCAGGCGGTGGAGCGCGTCTACCCGGCGCTCGTCAGCCAGTTCATCCTGATGATGCTGGCAACCTCCATCATGTCGCAGATTTCCGCGAACGAGCTGACCGGTGTCGCCTACCAGATCCAGTCCTTCACCTTCCGCGGCTTCGAGGTCTACCTCGTCATCGCGGTGATCTACCTGGTCCTGGCGTCCGCCCTGCGCCTGCTGCTGCACGGCGTTGCGCAGGCCGCCTTCCCGCGGCTGCGCCGCCTGAAGACCCCGCTTTGAGCCACCCATTGCCAACGAGGCGCGCTCCATGCTGCTCGGCCTGACCTTTTCCCAATACTGGTTCCTGATCCAGGGCGCGGGCTGGACCATCGTCCTGTCGCTGCTCGGCTTCGTCGGTGGCACGATCGTGGGCCTGCCCGTCGCCCTGGGGCGCAGTTCCCGCAACCGCTGGCTGTCACGCGGCATGAGCCTCTATGTCCAGCTCATCCAGGGCATCCCGCTGCCGGTCATCATGTTCGTGGTCTATTTCGGCCTCAGCATCTACGGATACTCCCTGTCGGCGCTCGTCTCCGCCGGCATCGCCATGACGCTCTATTCCAGCGCCTATCTGGGCGAAATCTGGAAAGGCTGCATCCTGGCGGTGCCCCGCACCCAGTGGGAGGCCGGGGAGTGCCTGGCTTTGACCGGAACGCAGCGCTTCGTCTACGTGATCCTGCCGCAGGCGCTGCGCATCGCAGTGCCGCCGACGGTCGGCTTCCTGGTCCAGATCGTCAAGAACACCTCCTATTCGGTGGTGATCGGCTTCTTCGACCTGACCTATTCGGCCAAGATCCTGAACAATGCGACGCTCGAACCCTTCGTCGTCTTCACCTTCGCCGCGCTTCTCTACTTCGCCGTCTGCTACCCGCTCTCGGTCTATGCGCGCCGCTTCGAGCGCCGCCTCAACCGTGCCGGGTCCTGACGCTTATGAACGCATCGACCCTGTCTCAGAAGGTCCAGCCCATGCATGACGGAAACGAACCGCTCGTCCGCTTTCGGGATGTGCGCAAGAGCTTCGGCTCGCTGGAAGTCCTCAAGGGAATTACGCTCGACGTGCAGCGCGGCCAGGTGGTTGCCCTGATCGGCCGCAGCGGCTCGGGCAAGAGCACGGCGCTGCGCTGCATCAACGGGCTGGAAAAGATCAATGGTGGGGAGCTGACGGTGGTCGGGCGCGCGCTGCACGGGGAGGGGATCGATCTGCGCGCGCTGCGCAAGGATGTCGGCATCGTCTTCCAGAGCTACAATCTGTTCCCGCACCTGACGGTCGCCGAAAACGTAACGCTCGCGCCGCGCAAGGTGAACGGCATCAAGGGAGAGGCGGTGCGTGCGCTGGCCGCCGAGGTGTTGACCGAGGTCGGGCTGGCCGAAAAGGCCGACAACTACCCCGAGCAATTATCGGGCGGCCAGCAGCAGCGCGTGGCCATCGCCCGCTCTCTCGCCATGCGCCCGAAGCTCATGCTCTTCGACGAGGTCACCTCGGCGCTCGATCCCGAGCTGACGGGCGAGGTGCTGCGCGTCATCGCGCGCCTGGCCTCGGAAGGCATGACGATGGTGCTCGTCACGCATGAAATGGCCTTTGCGCGGCAGGTGGCCGATCTCGTCGTCTTCATGCACCAGGGCAGGGTCTGGGAAACGGGCAAGGGCGACATGCTCGCCAATCCGCAGACGGAGGAGCTGCGGCAGTTCCTGGGCAACGGCCTTTAGGAAACCCCGCACACACAAGATTGCGCGCCGTGCCCGAGCGGCCGGCGCCATCCACATCCGGTCGCACGGGAAGCCACCGGCCAATCCAAAGGGAGAGAGACCTCATGTTGAACAAGCTCGTTGCCGGCGCCGTGGCGCTCGGCGTCACGCTGGGCGGCCTGGCCGCCGCGGCAAAGGCCGATACGCTGGCGGATATCAAGTCGCGCGGGCGGATCGTCGTCGCCGTGGATCTGGGCCACCCGCCCTACGGCATGCTGGACGGAACGGCGCAGCAGACCGGCTCCGACATCGAGACCGCCAAGCTCCTGGCAGACGATATGGGCGTCGCGCTCGAGGTCGTTGCCGTGTCGGGCGCCAACCGCGTGCCCTTCCTGATCTCCAACCGGGTCGATGTCGTCATCGCCTCCTTCTCGATCACCGAGGAGCGCAAGAAGGTCATCGACTATTCGCGCCCCTATGGCGTCATCCCGGTCGTCGTGGCCGGCCCGGCCTCCGAGACCATCACCGATGCCAGCGGCTTGGCGGGCCAGCAGGTGGCTGTCGCACGCGGCACCACGGCCGATATCGAACTGACACGCGCCATCAAGGAATCGGGCGTCGACGCCGAAGTCGTGCGTTACGAGGACGAGGCCACCGCCACCACCGCCGTGGCCACCGGCCAGCAGACGCTCTTTGCCGCCGCGCTGTCGACGGCGCAGGCCCTGGCGGCGCAGAATCCTGGCCTCGACATGGAGGTGAAGCTGAACCTTGCCGCCTATCCCATGGCCATTGGCCTGCGCAAGAACGACGAGGCGCTGAAGACCTATCTGGACGAGTGGGTCGGCACCAATCTCCACAATGGGAAGCTGAACGGCATCTACGAAAAATACTTCGGCCAGTCGCTTCCGGCGGAAATGCTCGATTAATCATACTTTTTGGCTTTGCTTCCGCTCCGGCCCGCTTTACAGCCCTGTCAGCAGGGTTGTGAACTGCGGGCCGGCTGCGCAAGCGGCACGATTCGCGATTTGACTGGGAGGCACGTGACATGAGTTCCACCGCGCATACGCCCTTTACCGGGTTGTTCCCCGTGGCGCCGACACCGTTTCTGCAGGATGGCGCGCTGGACCTGGAGGGCCAGCGCCGGATCATGGACTGCATGATCGATCAGGGCGTGGACGGCATCTGCATCCTGGCCAATTATTCCGAGCAGTTCCTACTGTCCGACGATGAGCGCGAAACGCTGACGCGCCTGTGCCTGGAGCATGTGGCAGGCCGCGTGCCCGTCATGGTCACCTGCAGTCATTTCAGCAGCGATATCGCCGCGGCGCGCGCCCGTCGCGCGGCCGAGCAGGGCGCGGCCATCCTGATGATGATGCCGCCCTATCACGGCGCGGCCCTGCGCGCCGACGAGAAGCATATCTTCGAGCACTTCCAGATCGTGTCGGAAGCTGCGGGCATCCCCGTCATGGTGCAGGATGCCCCGCTGTCGGGCGTGACGTTGTCCGTGCCCTTCCTGGTGCGCATGGCGCGTGAACTGCCGCTCGTGCGCTACTTCAAGATCGAGACGCCCCAGGCGGCCGCCAAGCTGCGTGCGCTGATCGAAGCCGGCGGCGAGGTGATCGAAGGCCCCTTCGACGGCGAGGAAGCCATCACCATGATGGCGGATCTGGACGCCGGCGCCACCGGGACCATGTCCAGCGCCCTCCTGCCGGATCTGCTGCGCCCCGTCTTCGACCATCACCGTGCCGGCAACCGGGCAGACGCCGCCAAGGCCTATGCGCGTGTGCTGCCGCTGGTCAATTACGAGAACCGGCAATGCGGCCTGCGGGCCGCCAAGACCGTGATGCAGGAAGGCGGCGTCATCGGCTGCGACCGCGTGCGCCACCCGATGGAGCAGCTTCACCCGGCCACGCGCGCCGGGCTCCTGGAACTTGCGCGTGAGGTCGAACCCCTGGCGCTGCGCTGGGGTAAATAGGCCTGTTGTGATGCCGTAACCTGTGGTACGGCATGTCACCATACGCGTGCGCCCTTCGGCGCCCGCGCCAGAGGGAGAGAGGGATTATCTGACATGAAGCTTGTTCGTTTCGGACCCGCCGGGCAGGAAAAGCCAGGCGTCCTGGATCAAGGCGGGACCATTCGTGACGTCTCGTCCATCCTGCCCGACTTCTTCGGAGAGCACCTGTCGGACGCTGCGCTCGACAAGCTCCGCTCGGCCGATCTTGCCAGCCTGCCGGCCGCGCCGGACGGGTCACGCCTCGGCGCCGTGGTGCCGCGGGCGGGCAATTTTATCTGCATCGGCCTGAACTATGTCGACCATGCGCATGAATCCAATCTGCCCATCCCGAGCGAGCCGATCGTCTTCAACAAGGCGCCGTCATCGCTCAGCGGCCCGTTCGATCCGGTCGTCATCCCGAAGAACTCCGAGAAGACCGATTGGGAGGTCGAGATCGCCGTGGTGATCGGCAAGGAGGCCTACAACATCTCCGAGGCCGACGCCCTGTCCTATCTGGCCGGCTATACGATCTGCAACGATGTGTCGGAACGTGCCTGGCAGACGGAGCGCGGCGGGCAGTGGACCAAGGGCAAGAGCGCCCCGACCTTCGGCCCCGTCGGCCCCTGGCTGGTGACGCGCGACGAGATCGCCGACCCGCAGGCGCTCGACATGTGGCTGGACGTCAACGGCGAGCGGACGCAGACCGGCAATACCTCCACCATGATCTTCACGATCGCCCATGTGATCGCCTACCTGTCCACTTTCATGAAGCTCGAGCCGGGCGATATCGTCACCACCGGTACGCCCCCTGGCGTCGGCATGGGCAAGAAGCCGCCGCGTTACCTGAAGCCGGGAGACAAGGTGACCCTTGGCATCCAGGGGCTGGGCGAGCAGGCGCAGGACGTGGTGGCCTATCATGGCTGAGCGGGCCAACCAGCTGGCATCCCTGCCGGAAGATGCCGATCGCGCCGTCCTGGCGGGCCGCGCCTGGCGGCCGGAGCTGAACGGCCCCGCCGTCGTGGCCATTCGTGGCGAGGACGTCGTCGACGTCTCCGCCACCTTCCCCACCATGCGGGATCTGTGCGAAACCGCCGATCCCGCCGCGGCGCTGGCCGCCGCCGGCGGAGAGACAATAGGCCGCTATGCGGACCTTTTGTCCAACGCGCATCCCGACACGCGTGACGCGAGCCGCCCCTGGCTTCTGGCGCCCGTCGACCTGCAGGCGCTGAAGGCGGCCGGCGTCACCTTCGTCGTGTCCATGCTCGAGCGGGTGATCGAGGAACGCGCCAAGGGCGATCCGACCGCCGCGCGCGCCATCCGGGACGAGATCGGCCGCCTCATCGGCACCGACTTGCAGGCGTTGAAGCCGGGTTCCGACGAGGCGATGGAACTCAAGCGCGTTTTGATCGAGAAGGGGGCCTGGAGCCAGTATCTCGAAGTGGGGATCGGCCCCGACGCCGAGATCTTCACCAAGGCGCAGATCCTGTCTTCCGTCGGCTCCAACCAGCTTGCCGGCATCCGCCCGGACTCGGCCTGGAACAACCCCGAGCCGGAAGTGGTGCTGGTCATCGCGTCGAGCGGGGCCATCGTCGGCGCGACGCTCGGCAACGATGTCAACCTGCGCGATTTCGAGGGGCGGTCCGCGCTGCTCCTGTCCAAGGCCAAGGACAACAATGCAAGCTGCGCCATCGGGCCGGTGATCCGCTTCTTCGATGGGCAGTTCGGCCTGGACGATGTGCGCCAGGCGCGCCTGGACCTGACGGTCGAGGGGCGCGAGGGTTACGTCCTGTCCGGCGTGTCGCGGATGGACAAGATCAGCCGCGATCCGGCCGACCTTGCCGCCCAGGCTCTGAACGCACATCACTCCTATCCGGACGGTCTGGTCCTCTTCCTTGGTACGCTCTTCGCCCCGACGGATGACCGGGACGTGGAAGGCCAGGGCTTCACGCACAAGGAGGGCGATGTCGTCGCCATCCATTCGCCCCGTCTTGGCACGCTGGTGAACGAGATCCGGGCAACGGACCGCTGCGAAAGCTGGACCTTCGGTCCAAGCCACCTGATGCGGAACCTTGCGCAGCGGGGCTTGATCTGACCCTTGGGCACGGATCTGTTTCTGGGCGTGGATGGCGGCGGCACGCGCTGCCGCGTCCGCATCCGCACCCGGGACGCAGCCCTGGTCGGTGAGGCGGTGGGCGGCAGCGCCAACATCTTCACAGACCCAGTCGCTGCCCGCGCGACCATTATCGAAACGGTGGCTGCGGCGCTGGCCGCCGGGGGCCTCGGCCCCGAACGCATGGCCGACTGTTCGGCCGGGCTCGGCCTTGCCGGCGCCAATCTGGCGGAGGTCGCGGCCCGCTTCGACCCCTCCACCTTGCCCTTCCGGCGGACGGTCCTGCGCAGCGATGCCATCGCCGCGTGCCTGGGGGCGCATGGCGGCGGCGATGGCGGGATCGCCATATTGGGCACGGGCTCGGCCTATGTCGCCCGGGCACAAGGCCGCGACGTCATCTTCGGCGGTTGGGGCTTTGTGGTTTCCGATGTTGGCAGCGGTGCCGATATCGGCCGCGCGGCCCTGTCGGCGGCGCTCCTGGCCGCCGACGAACTGGCTCCGACAAGCCCGCTGCTGGCAGCTGTCCTGAAGGCCTTCGAGGATTCACCCGCAGCCATCGCCCGCTTTTCCGGCGGCGCGCGGCCGGTGGATTTCGGGCGCTTCGCGCCCATGGTCTGGGACGCGGCGGATGCGGGTGACCCGGTCGCCCTGGATATTCTTGCGCCGCGCATCGCCGTCGTGGAAACCGCACTTCGCCGTCTCCTGTCCCTGGGCGCCCCGGCGCTCTGCCTTCTGGGGGGGCAGGCGGAACGCTACGCTGCGCGGATCGGCAAGGGCCTTCAGCCGTCCCTGCGCGCCCCGCGTGCCGACGCGCTGGAAGGCGCCCTGATGCTGGTCCTGCGCGGTTCGCACGCTCAGTAGCGCGGCCGCACCACCACCGTATCGCCCGGCACGACCGGATCCGTGATAAGGACCCGGCCCGTCATCACCTGGCCGTTGACGCTGCGCGTCAGGTCCACGCTTTCCTGATCGGCGGATGCGGAGAAACCGCCAGCGGCGGCAATGGCGTTCTGCACCGTCATGCCTGGAATGTAATCGTGGCGGCCAGCCGCGCCGACCGCTCCCATCACGAAAAGCGGGCGGTACTGCGCAACTTCGACGGCAACGCTCGGGTGCAGAAGAAAGCCGTCGCGGAACCGTGCTTCGATCACGCTGCGCAACTCACCCGTCGTCCGTCCGCGCGCCGGCACGTCGCCGATCAGCGGCATGGTCAGGTAGCCGGCCTGATCCACGGCATACTGGCTGGAAAGGTCGTCCTCTCCATAGACAACGATGCGCAGATGGTCGCCACTGTCGATCGTGTGCTCACCCACGAGCTGGGGGTGAAAGGCCGGGGCAGGGGGGCGATAGCTCGTGCATCCGCTGGCGAGGATCGCCGCGAAGATCAACGATACCACCCGAACCGGCTGCTCCATTTCATCCGCCATCTGCGCCCGATCCGTTAACCATAGGTTGTTATGGTTAATCAGACGCTAACCGGACATCTTTACCGGCGCGGCGGCGTTTCCATCCAGCGGATGATGAGCATGGCCGGCAGGATCCAGATGAGCCCGGTCAGGAGGAAGTAGAGAAGGTGCACCCACCAGCTCGACTGGGCCAGCGTGGCGCTGGCGATGGCCGTGGCGACGACGGCATAGACGACCACGA
Source organism: Aureimonas frigidaquae (assembly GCF_001463905.1). Lineage (GTDB taxonomy): Bacteria > Pseudomonadota > Alphaproteobacteria > Rhizobiales > Rhizobiaceae > Aureimonas > Aureimonas frigidaquae. Next base: position 749,905 of record NZ_BBWR01000002.1, on the reverse strand, counting down.
TGACGATCAACAGGACGGTGCCGATGAGCTTCTTCAGACGTATCGGCATGGTGCGCCCCGTTTCGTGATCCCCGTGTCGCCGGCTCGGCGACACGCCCGGCTTGCGGTTCTTCGGTTTTCGGTTCACATGAGCGGTTTATCGGGCAGGCGCAAGCCTTGCCGGACCAATTCGTGAATGAAAACGGCATCTTCGATGGCAGATACCCAGCTCCTCGCGCCTGCGTCGGCAACCCCGTCCACCCGTGCGGCCGGCAATGACAGGGCCGTGCGCCTGTGGCTCTATCTCGTCGCGGCGATCGTCTTCAGCCTCGTCGTGGTGGGCGGCGCCACGCGGCTGACCGAGTCGGGCCTGTCCATTACGCAGTGGAAGCCGATCCATGGCGTAATCCCGCCGCTGTCTGCCGCCGAATGGCAGGAGGAGTTCGACCTCTACCGCCAGATCCCGCAATATCAGTTCATCAACCGTGGCATGAGCCTCGATGAGTTCAAGACCATCTTCTGGTGGGAATGGGCGCACCGCTTGCTGGCGCGTGGCGTCGGCGTCGTCTTTGCACTCGGGCTCGGCTTCTTCTGGCTCACCGGGCGGTTGGCGCCCGCCTTGAAGCCGCGCCTGGTCGGCGTGCTTGCGCTGGGCGGCCTGCAGGGCGCCATCGGCTGGTGGATGGTCGCCTCAGGGCTCACGGAACGAACCGATGTCAGCCAGTATCGCCTGGCCGTGCACCTGACGCTCGCCTGCATCATCTTCACGGCCACGCTCTGGGTGGCGGAGGGCCTGCGGCCCCTGCGCCCCGACGCGCCGGCCAGCGCCGGGACACGGCGTCTGGCGCTTGTCATCATGCTGGCCTGCCTGGCGCAGATCTATCTCGGCGGGCTCGTCGCCGGCCTCGGCGCCGGCCTTGCCTACAATACCTGGCCCCTGATGGACGGCGCCGTCGTTCCCTCCGGCCTTCTGGTGATGGACCCGTTCTGGCACAACCTCTTCGAAAATGTGAAGACGGTGCAGTTCATCCATCGGATTGGCGCCTACACGCTGTTGGCGCTCGTCATCTGGCATGTCGTGCGGTGTTTCCGCCGGGCGCCCGCATCGCATTACGCCATGGGCGCACTCGGGCTCCTCGGCGCCGTGCTCGTGCAGGCCGCGCTCGGCATCACCACCCTGCTCCTGCATGTGCCGATCGGCTGGGCGCTTCTGCATCAGGCCGGCGCCGTCTGCGTCCTGGCCATCGCCATCATCCATGCCCGACCCTGGTTCGCCAGGGTCGGCGCGGTGGCTGAGGCGTCTTAACGCTGCAGCATCAGGTCCATGTTCTGGACAGCGGCGCCGGATGCACCCTTGCCGAGATTGTCCAGGAGCGCGACGAGGTTCAGCCGTGCGCCGTCCGGCGAGGCAAAGACGTGCAGCACCATCCGGTCGGTCCCGGCCAGTTCGGTCGGGTCGATGCGCTTGAGCGCGGCGCTTTCATGCATGGGCGCGACAGTCACGATGTCCTGGCCGTCATAATGCTCCGCCAGCGCGGCATGGACCGTTTCAGCCGATACGCCGTCGAGATGCAGCGGCACCTGGACGAGCATGCCCTGCGGGAAGCGGCCGACCGATGGCGCAAAGATCGGATCGCGCGGCAGGCGGCCATAGGTCCGCATTTCCGGCAGGTGCTTGTGGGTGAGATCCAGCCCGTACAGGAAGTGCGGCGCGGAGATGGCATCCGGGCGTGAGGCGTCTTCCATCTGGGCGATCATCTGCTTGCCGCCTCCGGAATAGCCGGACACGGCATTGACCGAGACGGGGTAGTCCCCTGGCAGAAGACCGGCATCGCGCAGCGGGCGCAGCAGCGCGATGGCGCCCGTCGGGTAGCAGCCGGGATTGGCCACATGGCGGGCAGCGGTGATCGCCGCCGCCTGGTCGCGCTCCAGTTCCGCAAAACCGTAGACCCAGCCCGGCGCCGTGCGGTGCGCGGTGCTCGTATCGATCAGCCGTGTCGTGTCGTTGCCGGCAAGAAGCGCGACGACCTCGCGGGAGGCATCGTCCGGCAGGCAGAGGATGGCGATGTCCGCCGCGTTCAGCATATCCTCGCGCAGGGCCGGGTTGCGCCGCTCGGCCTCCGGAATGGACAGGAGGGTGATGTCGCGCCGCTCGGACAGCCGGGCGCGGATCTGCAGCCCCGTCGTTCCGTGTTCCCCGTCGATGAAGATGCGCGGGCTCATATCTGTACCTTCTCCCTGTCGGCTTTCTCGGCACGCAGGCCGAGCATATACAGAGCCACCGTGGCAGCGGCAATCGCGGTCACGTCCGCATGATCGAAGGGTGGGGAGACCTCCACCACATCCGCTCCGACCATGTCGATCCCGCCCAGGCGACGCAGGACATTCAGCATGCGGGCGCTGGAGGGACCCCCGGCCACCGGCGTGCCCGTCCCGGGCGCGAAGGCCACGTCGAGGCAGTCGATGTCGAAGGTCAGATAGGCCGGCCCCGCGCCGACCCTGTCGATGATCCGCGCGGCGATCTCGTCGGCGCGCATTTCGTCCAGGGCGTGCCCCTCAATGATCTCGACGCCGCAATCCTCCGGCGCATGGGTGCGGATGCCGATCTGGATAGAGCGGGCCGGATCGACGATGCCCGCTTCCACCGCCGCCTTCAGGAAAGACCCGTGATCCACCCGCACCGCGCCATCCAGCCCATAGGCGAGGGGCCAGGTATCCTGGTGCGCGTCGAAGTGGATCAGAGCGAGCGGGCCATGGCGGTCCGCATGGGCCTGCAGCAAGGGCCAGGTAATGGAATGATCGCCGCCGAGCGTCAGAAGGAAACCCGTTCCCTCCAGAAGCGAGGCCGCTTCCGCGCGGATGCGGGCATGGGCCGTTTCCGGCAGGCGGTAATCCAGGAGGCAGTCGCCGTAATCGACGACGGACATGGCTTCAAACAGATCCGCGTGAAAGGGATATTGCGGGTCATTGTCGAAGATCATGGAGGCGCGGCGGATCGCCGCCGGCCCGAAGCGCGCCCCCGGCCGGTTCGAAACGGCGCTGTCGTAAGGAACGCCCCAGACGGTGACGTCGGTCCCGGTCACGTCCTTCTGGTAGCGCCGCCGCATGAAGGACGGCGTTCCGGCATAGGTCGGGTCCTCGGCGGCCCCGAGGGTCCCCGTTGCCGTGAAGGCGTGGTCGATGCTGCGTCCGGCCATGATGGTTCACCCTTGTCTGGCGCATTGCCAAAAAGAAAGGGCCGCGGTTGCCCGCGGCCCTCGATCGAAAGGCACGAAGCCGCGGAAGGATTAGCGCTTCGAGAACTGGAACGAACGGCGGGCCTTGGCCTTGCCGTACTTCTTACGCTCGACGGTACGGCTGTCGCGCGTCAGGAAGCCGCCCTTCTTCAGAACCGAGCGCAGGCCCGGCTCATAATAGGTCAGCGCGCGCGAAATGCCGTGGCGAACCGCACCGGCCTGGCCGGACAGACCGCCGCCCGCCACCGTCGCGACGATGTCGAACTGGCCGTCACGCGCAGCGGCGACGATCGGCTGGCGCAGAACCATCTGCAGGACGGGGCGCGCGAAATACTCCGAGAAGTCCCGCTCGTTGATGGTGATCTTGCCCGAGCCGGGCTTGACCCAGACGCGGGCGACCGCGTCCTTGCGCTTGCCGGTCGCATAGGCGCGGCCATGCGCGTCCAGCTTCTGGACATGAACCGGAGCTTCCGGCTGCGTCGCAGCCTGCGTGCCGCCGAGGTCCTGGAGGGAGTTGAGATCGGCCATTATGCAGCCCTCGAGTTCTTGGCGTTGAGCGCCTTGACGTCCAGCGATTCGGGCGTCTGGGCGGCATGCGGATGCTCGGTGCCGGCGTAGACGCGCAGGTTCTTGAGCTGGCGACGGCCCAGCGGGCCACGCGGCAGCATGCGCTCGACAGCCTTTTCCAGGACGCGCTCGGGGAAACGACCCTCGAGGATCTCCCGCGCCTTGCGCTCCTTGATGCCGCCGGCATAGCCGGTGTGCCAGTAGTAGGTCTTGTTTTCGTACTTCTTGCCGGTCAACACCACCTTGTCGGCATTGACGATGATGACGTTGTCGCCATCATCGATATGCGGGGTGAAGGTCGGCTTATGCTTGCCACGGAGGCGAAGCGCGACGAGCGAAGCGAGGCGGCCGACGACAAGCCCTTCGGCGTCGATCAGGATCCACTTCTTCTCGACCGTCTCGTTCTTCTGCGAGAAGGTTTTCATCAATCTGCCCTTGGATTCGTTCGGGGACCGGAGCGGCCCCCGGCATACGAAAAGGCGGCCGAACCGGCCGCTTCCAGGCAGTCCTCTACGGGCAAGTGTCCATAAAAGCAAGCCCGAAAACGCTGAGCTGAGCGTTTCCGGGCTGCCTCGAACCCCTGCAAAGCAAGGGATTGCGCATTAAGGTATCCTAGTACCGCAACGTGCGGTACTGGAGTACCATCAACGTTCCACCTCGATCAGGATCTCGTTCCGGCGCATGAAGCCGGGCGTCCAGGGCGGGTTGTAGAAGGCGTAGATCGGGTCGCCCTTCTGCTTCAGGTTCTCATCCGCCAGGTAGTTGTAGAGCGCCATCAGCTTCTTGCTGGCCAGCGACGCGCTGAACACGCCGCTGAACCGGATCGCCACCACGCGCGTCGCCGGCACTTCGACGATCTGCACATCGTCCGTCTGCGGGGCGGGGAGGCTCGCCTTGGAGTATTTGCTCGGCATGATGAAGCGGATCGCCCAGCCCTTGGCGCGGTCACTGCCTTCCGACAGCTGCTGCAGGACCGGCGTCGTCATGGCGATCTTCTTGCCGGAACGGTTGTTGGCGCGGATGAAGTTGTAGAGCGTCTCGAAGCCGAGGCGTCGCGCCTTTTCGTGGTAGCCGCCCTTGATCGTCTCGGCGACGAGCATGGCCTCGTAATCACGGATTTCGATATCGCCTTCCTGTCGCACGACATCGTAGTCGGGCTCCTCGGAATGTTCGGCGATCTTGTTGGTGGCATAGAGCGCCACACCCGCCGCCACGACGACGCCGCCCACGACGATCGCCGCCGTCGCGCCCGGATTGGCCCGGGCATGGTCGAGAAGGCCGGTCGGGCGCCCGTGATTGCGCAGGCGCTTCAGGTCACGGCTGTCGGGCAGCCGCAGCGCCCCGAGCGAGGAGCCGAGGGCCGGCAGGTAGCTACGCAGGGCGCCCGCGCCCTCGCGAACGTGATCGCTCACCTCATGCGCACCATCACGCAGGGACTCCTGCGCCCGGTGCAGCGAATGACGCGCCGTATCGGCGCTGGGCAGATGCAGGCCGGACAGGAAGTCCCAGCGCGAACGCGGCGTGGCCAGGCCCGTCAGGCGCCCGGCTTCGCGGCGCAGACGCTCGATGGCGCTGGGGCGCGGGTTCACGCGCTCGGCAATCTGCCCTTCCAGTTCGGCAATGCGCTCTCCGATATCGCCGATCGCATCCGTGAGCCTGTCATAGGCCGTGGGCTTGTCGCGGAACATGTATGATCTCCTGCGCCTTTTGGGACTCGTCTTTCATCAGGACCGGCGCGCTACAGCGCTCCGGTTGCCGCGTCAGCGGAACACATGACCATAACGTCGCACCCTCCGCTTGGTTGCGCGTCGTTTTTGACGGAACCAGCTTTGAGTGTGTCACGTTTGTTGCCTGTTCAGGCATGTGCCTGATACTCCAGTCAGACTTGGGGCGGCCTCCGGGCCGCTCTTTTTTTGGGGCGAGGCCACGCAGGATGACCAAGACCAAGGAACCCCATCTGCGGCTCGATCAGCTCGATATGAGCCGCCGGCTCCACCGGCACGAATATGAAGACCGCCTGAAGGCCGTGCAGAAAACCTTCGTGCGCATCCAGCAGGCCTATCTCAAGACAGGCGACAGCGCGGTCGTCGTCTTCGAAGGGTGGGACGCTGCAGGCAAGGGCGGCGCCATCCGGCGCATGTCGAGCGTCATGGATCCGCGCGGCTTCAAGGTCTGGCCGATCGCCGCGCCGAGCCAGGAGGATCTACGGCGGCACTACATGGCGCGCTTCTGGGAAAAGCTTCCCTCGCATGGCGGCATCGCCGTCTTCGACAGGTCCTGGTACGGCCGCGTCCTGGTCGAGCGGGTGGAGGAACTGGCGCCGAAGGCGGACTGGCAGCGCGCCTATACAGAGATCGTCGAGTTCGAACGCTCGCTGACGGCCTCCGGCACCCGTGTGGCCAAGGTGTTCCTGTATATAACGCCGGAAGAGCAGTTCGTGCGGTTCCGCGAGCGAATGGACGATCCGCTGAAGCGCTGGAAGCTCAGCTATGAGGATTTCCGCAACCGCGACAAGTGGTACGGCTACGAGGAAGCCGCCAACGACATGTTTGCGCATACGCACGCAAAGAACGCGCCCTGGACGGTGATCCCGGCCAATGACAAGCGCTACGGCCGGATCGCCGCACTGGAAGCGGTGGCCGACATCCTGGCCGACGGGGTCGATCTGAGCCCGGCCGAGCCGGACCCGCGCATCGTCAGCCAGTTCGAGCGCATGAAAGCCGAGATCGCCCCGCATCGGCCGTGACGATGCGGGGCAGAACGGGGCGGGGCAGGGCGCCTAGCGCAACCGGGCAATGGCAGCGAATCCCTTTTCCAGATCGTCCTTAAGATCTTCCACATCCTCGAGGCCGATCTGAAGCCGGATGATCGTGCCGTCCGTCGGCCCATGCGCCACGGTGCGATCCGACAGATCGGGCTGCAGGGCGAGGCTTTCGAATCCGCCCCAGGAATAGCCAAGCCCGAAGAGTTCCAGCGCATCCAGAAAGGCCGCCGCCTCCGTATCGCCCATGCCGCCCAGGACGATTCCGAACAGGCCGGTGCTACCGGAAAACTGGCGGCGGTAGAGATCGTGCCCGGGAAAGGACGGCAGAGCCGGGTGCAGAACCCGCGCCACCATGGCGTGCCCTTCCAGCCAGTGTGCCAGGGCCAGAGCGGAGGCGCCGTGGCGCTCGACGCGCGTCGGCATGGTGCGCAACCCCCGAAGGGTCTGGTAGGCATCGTCCGGCGCGGCGTTGACGCCGAGCGCCATCTGGGCCTCCCGCAGGCGCGGATAGGCCTGCGCCGTTGCCGACACACTGCCGAGCATCACATCCGAATGGCCCGCCGGATATTTCGTCAGAGCGTGGATCGATAGGTCCACGCCATGCTGGAGTGGGCGGAAGTAGAGTGGCGTCGCCCAGGTATTGTCCATCATCACCAGCGCACCGCCGGCATGTGCCTTCTGCGCGGCCGCGGCGACATCCAGCATCTCGAAGGTGTTGGAGCCCGGCGCCTCCAGGAAAACGACCCGAGTGTTGGGCCGCATATGCGATTCGATGTCGTCGGACGGGTGGAAGTAGGACACCTCCACCCCGGTGCGCTGCAACATTTGTTGGCAGAAGCGCCGCGTCGGCCCGTAGACGGAATCGACACAGAGGAGGTGGTCCCCGGCGCCCAGGAATGCCAGTAACGGCACGGTGATCGCCGCCAGCCCTGAGGGGACGAGGATCGTCCCTGCAGACCCTTCCATTGCATCGAGCGCCTGTTCCAGCGCTTGCGTGGTCGGTGTGCCCCGCAGGCCGTAAGTGTAGGGCTGCGCAGCCTTTTTCATCGTCTGCGTATCAGGGAACAGGACTGTCGAGGCATGTACGACGGGCGGATTGACGAAGCCGTGATAGTCGCGTGGGGCGTAGCCTGCATGCGCTGCCAGGGTGTTCGGCCTATGATTAGACGCCTTCGATCTATGGTTGTTGCTCAAGTTATCGTCTTTCTGATTGCAGAAGAGGCAGTAATTCCGAGTACACCCCTCGCTGCTGCAAAAATTGCGGCGGAACCTTGACCTGTCAGTGTTTCTGGCATGTGATTGCCCGGTCGGATGTCAGGGCGTGGATACCGCCCGCTTGCCCGGTCATCAATGACACCGACGCCATCGTTTTCAACTGGGAAGGTATTCTAAATGAAATTGAAGCTTCTGACCGCTGCCCTGTGCCTGACCGCGGCCGGTGTGGCCACGGGCTCGGCCTCTGCCCAGACGCTGCAGGCGACGAAGGACCGTGGAACGGTGCGTTGCGGGGTCAATACGGGCCTTCCGGGCTTCGGCTATCAGAAGGACGACGGCGAATGGGCTGGCCTCGACGTGGATTATTGCCGCGCCATCGCTGCGGCGATCTTTGGTGACGGCACGAAGGTCGTGTTCACGCCCCTGTCGGCAGTGCAGCGCTTCCCGGCTCTGCAGAACAACGAAGTCGACCTCCTGGCCCGCAACACTACCTGGACGATGAGCCGCGACACGGCCCTTGGCCTCGATTTTGTGGGCGTCAACTATTATGACGGCCAAGGCTTCATGGTCCGCGAGGAACTCGGTGTCACCTCGGCGCTGCAGCTGTCGGGCGCGACGGTCTGCGTACAGGCCGGCACCACGACGGAGCTGAACCTGGCCGACTACTTCCGGGCCAACAACCTGGAGTACAATCCGGTCGTCATCGAATCCCAGGCCGATGTGAACGCCGCCTACGACAGCGGCCGCTGCGACGCGCTGACCACGGACGCTTCCGGCCTCTATGCTTCGCGCCTCGAACTGGCCAATCCGGACGAGCACATCGTGCTGCCCGAAATCATCTCCAAGGAGCCCCTCGGACCTGCCGTGCGCCAGGGCGATTCCCAGTGGATGGATGTCGTGAAGTGGGTTCACTTCGCGCTCCTGAACGCTGAGGAATTCGGCATCACCCAGGCCAATGTCGAAGAGATGAAGTCCTCCGACAACATCGAGATCCGGCGGCTCCTGGGCACCGATGGCACCTTCGGCCAGGATGCCGGCCTACCGGCCGACTGGGCGGCCAAAGCTATCGCGGCGGTCGGCAATTACGGCGAGATCTTCGAGCGCAATGTCGGCACGGGCTCGCCGCTGGGCATTGCCCGCGGCCAGAACGCGCTGTGGACCAATGGTGGTCTGCAGTACGCACCGCCGGTGCGCTGATCCTGAGCGCAAGACATTTTACCGCGGGCACCGGGTGCCCGCGGTTTTGATTTTCCGGTTATCTCTTTTCAGCGGATCCTCATGACGGCAGATACGCAGTCGCTCGCTTCAACCGAGGTGCGGGAAAGCCTCTGGACCAATCCGACCGTTCGCGGCGTGGTCGTCCAGGTCGTTCTCGTGGCGGCGATCTTCGCCTTCGGGTGGTGGATCGTCCACAACACCGCAACCAATCTGCGCAACGCGAACATCGCGTCCGGCTTTGGCTTTCTGCAAGGGCGGGCGGGATTCGACATCGCACAGGTGCCAATTCCCTATACCAGCAACTCGACCTATGGCCGGGCGATCCTCGTCGGCCTGGCCAATACGTTGATCGTCGCCGTAACGGGCATCGCCTTCGCGACCGTCCTCGGCTTTATCGTCGGTTTGGGCCGCCTGTCGCACAACTTCGTCATCCGCACCATCGCGACGACCTATGTGGAAATATTCCGCAACCTGCCGCCGCTGCTGGTCATCCTGTTCTGGTATTTCGGCGTCCTCGCCGTGCTGCCGCTGCCGCGCCAGGCGATCGAACTGCCCTTCGAAAGCTACTTGTCCAATCGTGGCCTGCAGACGCCCATCCTCATTTGGGGGCAACTGGCCTGGGCCACCGGGATTGCTCTCATTGCCGGGCTTGTCGCCACCTTGGTGACCGCCCGCATCTTTCGCCGCCAGCAGATGCAGACCGGCCGCCGCCGCCGCCTCTGGCCCATCGCACTCGGCCTGATCGTGGGTCTGCCGCTGGTGGTCTTCCTTGCCACCGGGCTTCCGGCCACGCTCGAAACGCCGACGCGCGGGACCTTCAACCTGTCGGGCGGCTTCCAGATCAAGCCGGAATTCCTGGCCATCTTCCTGGCACTGTCGGTCTATACGGCAAGCTTTATTGCCGAAATCGTCCGTGCCGGCGTTCTCGCCGTCTCCAAGGGGCAGAACGAGGCTGCGGCCTCACTGGGTTTGCGCCGCGGCCTAGCCCTGCGGCTCGTCGTGGTTCCGCAGGCCTTGCGGGTCATCATTCCGCCGCTGACAAGCCAATACCTGAACCTGACGAAGAATTCGTCCCTCGGCCTCGCCATCGGCTACCCCGAACTTGTCGCCGTCGGATCCACCGTCCTGAACCAGTCCGGGCAGTCGATCGAGGTCGTCGTCATCTGGATGACTGTCTATCTGGGCATCAGCCTGTCTGTTTCGGTGCTGATGAACTGGTTCAACCGCAGCATGAAGCTCGTGGAGCGGTGAGGGGAACCCGGATGTATCGTCACATCATTCTCATTCAGGGAGCCTGAATCTATGGAAGAACAGGTTTCCGGCTATGTGTCGCGCGCGCCGAAGGCAGCCTTGCCGCCACCCCGTGCCGAAGGTGGAGTCTATGGCTGGGCGCGCACGCATCTCTTTGCCACGCCCTTCGATTCCGTCCTGACCATTATCCTGTCGCTGCTCGCCGCCTGGGTTCTCTGGAACCTGTATCTGTGGGGTGTCGTCAATGCGGTCTTCACCGGCGAAGACCGTACGGCCTGCCTGTCCACGGACGGGCGGGAGGTCGGCGCATGTTGGGCTTTCGTGCGGGCGCGGTTCAGCCAATTCATGTACGGGCTTTACCCAATCTCCGAGCGCTGGCGGGTGGACTGGGTCTTCGGCATCTTTGCCGTGCTGCTGGTGGCCATCGCCGTGCCGCGCGTGCCGGGCAAGAAGATCCTCGCCACACTGTTCCTGGCGGTGTTTCCGCCGGTCGCGCTGGTGCTTCTGACGGGCGGCCGCTTCTCCCTTTCGGGCGGTACGATTGCGCTCTTCTTCCTTGTCGCAAGCGCCGTTGCCCTGTTCCAGGCGATCGCCAAGAGCCCGACCGTCAACCGCCATGTCCTGATGAAGGCGGCCCGCATCGTGCTGGCCATCGCCATCCTGGCCTTCCTCGCCAACTGGCTGATCGGCTCCAGCCGGGTGACCATGCTGACCTTCCGCTTCACGCAGTTGTCCGCGGTGGCGTTCCTGGCGGCCGTGGCAGCCAATATACTGAGCATGGCGGCCGTGGCGTTGACGGCGGAGCGGCGGTCGGCCGCTCTGTCCCTCATCGTGCCGCCGGTCGTTGCCGCGGCCTTCACGCTGGTTCTCACCCATCACTTCGGGCTCGCTCATGTTCCCACCAATCTGTGGGGCGGGCTCCTGGTAACGCTCGTCGTCGCCGTGGTGGGCATCGTGGCATCGCTGCCGATCGGCATTCTCCTGGCGCTGGGTCGCCAGTCGCATATGCCGGCGGTTCGCCTGGTCTCGGTGGTCTTCATCGAGTTCTGGCGCGGCGTGCCGCTGATCACCGTCTTGTTCATGGCCAATTTCATGTTGCCCCTGTTCATGCCGGCCGGCGTGACCTTCAACCAGTTGCTGCGCGTGCTGGTGGGCGTGTCGCTCTTTGCCGCGGCCTATATGGCGGAGGTGATCCGCGGCGGCCTCCAGGCCATTCCGAAGGGCCAGTACGAGGGTGCCGACGCGATGGCCCTGACCTACTGGCAGAAGATGCGCATGATCATCCTGCCCCAGGCATTGCGGCTGGTGATCCCGGGCATCGTCAACACCTTCATCGGCCTCTTCAAGGATACGAGCCTCGTCTACATCATCGGCCTGGCGGATCTTCTTGGAACGGTGCGGCGTGGCTTCAACGATCCGACCTGGATCACCCCGTCGACACCGGCTACCGGACTCGTCTTCGCCGGCTTCATCTTCTGGCTCTTCTGCTTCGCCATGTCGCGCTATTCCATCTTCATGGAGCGGCGCCTCAGCACCGGCCACAAGCATTAGCGCCGGGTGGCGCCGTGCGCGGCGCCGCCTTTTCCGTGCGCTTTCACATCAACTTGCGCCAGGACGACGGATCGGCAAAGCTGCATCGTCGCCGGCGCCCGACCTTCCGGGACCGCGCCTGCCGTCCGGGAATTTCAAAAGGAGTTTCGGCATGGTTGTTGAAACATCGGCCGTCGCGGCACGGCCGCAGAAGTCCACCGAAGTCGCCATCGAGCTGATCGATGTGAACAAGTGGTATGGCGAATTCCATGTCCTGCGTGACATCAACCTGAAGGTTCGGACGGGCGAGCGCATCGTCGTCTGCGGCCCGTCGGGTTCGGGCAAGTCCACCATGATCCGCTGCATCAACCGGCTGGAAGAACACCAGAAGGGCAAGATCATCGTCGATGGCGTGGAACTGACGAACGATCTGAAGAAGATCGATGTCGTCCGCCGCGAGGTCGGCATGGTGTTCCAGCACTTCAACCTGTTTCCGCATCTGACGATCCTGGAAAACTGCACGCTGGCGCCGATCTGGGTGCGCAAGATGCCCAAGGCCAAGGCCGAGGAAATCGCGATGCATTACCTGACCCGGGTGAAGATTCCGGATCAGGCGCACAAATATCCCGGCCAACTCTCCGGCGGCCAGCAGCAGCGCGTCGCGATCGCGCGTTCGCTCTGCATGAGCCCGAAGGTCATGCTCTTCGACGAGCCGACATCGGCGCTCGATCCGGAGATGATCAAGGAAGTGCTCGACGTCATGGTGGGCCTGGCCGAAGAAGGCATGACCATGATCTGCGTCACGCACGAAATGGGCTTTGCGCGGCAGGTCGCCGACCGGGTGATCTTCATGGATGCCGGCCAGATCGTGGAAGAGAACGTGCCCGAAGAGTTCTTCCGCAATCCGCGGCATGAGCGCACGAAGCTCTTCCTGTCGCAGATCCTTCATTAAGTTCGCTCGCGCGCCGGTCCGTCTGGAACGGCGCGCGGTTTTGCCGCGTTACGTCTGTCTGAGGGCAGGGGAGCGTGCAGGCGATGACGACGGAGAGCGGCGGCGATCCAAAGATGATCGTCGCGCCCAATATCGGACTGGTGAACCGGCAGACGGTCCAGTCCGGGCCGCGTTGGGCGGTGATCGGCATTTTCCTTATTCTGTTCGGGGGAATGCTCTATCTGACGGCGAGCTTCATTCTGCCGGTCGTCTTCGCCCTCTTGTTTGCGCTGGTGCTGAGCCCGATCGTCCGCTTCGCCCGCCGAAGGTTGAAACTGCCCGAGCCGATCACGGCCGTCTTTCTGGTCCTCGGCACACTGATCGGGCTGACGGCCCTGTTCTACTCGCTCAGCGAACCGCTTACCCAGATCGTGCGCAACGCGCCATCTTATGCCGCTGCCATCGACAAGGAAGTGTCGTCGGTCCGCGAACAGTTCGCGCGGCTGACGCGCGTGCGTCAGGACGTACAGGACGTGGCGCCCGGCGTGTCGGCGGCCGAACAGCAGCCGCCCAATCCCGATGCCCAGGAAGCGCCGCAGGAGGTCGTCGTCCGCTCGCCGACGCTTCTGGACACTGCGGCCAACAGCGCTCCTCAGATGCTCGCCGCTATCGGCTTCGCGCTCATCTTCCTGTTCTTTCTCCTGTCGTCGGGCGATCTGTTCCACGCCAAGCTGGTCCAGTCGATTCCCCGCTTTTCCGATAAGAAAAAGGCGCTCGCGATCGCGCATGCGATCGAAAAGGAACTGTCGCGCTACCTCTTCACCATCACGCTCATCAATATTAGCCTGGGCGTCGTCATCGGCTGTGTTCTATGGGCGGTGGACATGCCGACGCCCGCCGTCTTCGGGGCCTTGGCCGCAATCTTCAACTATATCCCTTACGTCGGCGCCATCTTCGGCATGGGGCTCGTCGGGATCATCGCGCTGGCCGAGTTCGGCGATGTGACGGCGGCACTGGTGCCTGTCGCGCTCTATCTTGCCTGCACCACCCTGGAAGGCCAGTTCCTCACGCCGATGATCGTTGGCCGGCGGCTGGAGATGAACGCTGCCGCCGTATTCCTGTCGGTCGCCTTCTGGGGCTGGATCTGGGGCGTGACGGGGATGTTCCTCGCCGTGCCGATCATGGTCGGCGTGAAGATCTTCGCCCTGCATGTCGAAGCCTTGGGGCCGATCGGCAATTTCCTGGCCTCGGATCGTGCCCCGCCCGCACAGGATGGCCCCCAGGCCAGTTGACCCAGCAGCGCGAATGTTCTTTATTTGTTCCCACCGAAAGGAAGGGGAGCAGGTGATGGTCGACGTCTCGCGCGAGGGGAAGTTGGCGCGGTTCCGCAGCCTGCATGACGGGCCCGGCACATTCGTCATTCCCAATCCCTGGGATGCGGGTTCCGCGCGGATCCTGACGGCGCTGGGTTTCCCCGCATTGGCCACGACGAGCGCCGGATTGGCGTTCGCCCTTGGACTGAAAGACAATCTGTCAGCCATGCCGCGTGACGTGCTTCTGGCTAATGCCCGCGCCATTGTAGACGCAACCCATCTTCCCGTCTCGGCCGACCTGCAAGACGGGTTCGGACAAGATCCCGCTTCTGTCGCGCAGACCATAGCGGCTGCGGCCGAGCACGGCCTTGTGGGCGGTTCGATCGAAGACGCGACCGGCGATCCTTCGTGCCCCATCCACGATCTCTCCCTTTCGGTCGAACGCGTGGCGGCCGCCGCGCAGGAAAGCCGCCGCTGCAACTTCGTCCTGACGGCGCGGGCGGAAAACTACCTTTGGGGCCGTCCGGATCTGGACGATACGATCCGCCGGCTGCAGGCCTTCGAGGCAGCCGGAGCGGAGGTGCTCTATGCCCCGGGCCTGACGAGCCTTGAGGATATCCGGACCCTGTGTGCGTCCGTCAGCAGCCCGGTCAATGTGGTGATGGGGTTGAAGGGCGCGGTGTACACGGTGGACGAGCTGGCGGCCTGCGGCGTGCGACGGATCAGCGTTGGTGGATCGCTCGCCCGCGCCGCGTTGGGTGGGCTGATGCGCGCCGCCCAGGAGATCGCCCAGCATGGCACCTTCACCTATGCGGCGGATGCCCTGTCCGCAGCGCAGGCCGAAGGCTTCATGCGCGAGACGATGGCTTGGCATCGTCCCGGCGACTGACCTTCGGCTCAAGGCGCGGGTCAGCGCGGCGCGGCGATGGCCTTGCCCTGCGCATCGAAAAGATAGATGTGCTCCGGCGCCACGCGGAAGCCGACGGGGCTGCCGGCCGCGAGCTCGGGCCGCCCGGGCGCGACGGCGGTGATCGTCTCTCCGCCGTCGGGGCGGGCATAGATCTGCGTGGCGCCGCCGAGATTTTCGCAGAAGTCCACCGTCAGCGACAAGGTTGCCGGGCCATCCATATGCAGGTGTTCCGGGCGGAGGCCGACCGTCACCGCCGCGCCGGGAGCAAGGCCCGACGTGTCCCGGTCCAGCGTCAGCGTGCCGCCCGCAAAGGCGGGATGGCGCAGTGTCAGCGCGCCGGGTGCAACGCTCGCGACCTCGGTTGCCAGGAAGTTCATCTTGGGCGAACCGATGAAGCCGGCCACGAAGATGTTGGCAGGCCTGTCATAGAGCTCGGTCGGCGTTCCGACCTGTTCGACGATGCCACCGCGCAGGACGACGATGCGGTCGGCCAGGGTCATGGCTTCGATCTGGTCATGCGTCACATAGACCATGGTGACGCCGAGCGAGCGGTGCAGGCGGGCAATCTCCACCCGCATCTGAGTACGCAGTTCGGCATCCAGATTGGACAGGGGCTCGTCGAACAGGAACAGTTTGGGGTTGCGCACGATGGCCCGGCCGATGGCCACGCGCTGGCGCTGGCCGCCGGACAATTGCCTTGGCTTGCGGTCGAGCAGAGGTTCGATCTGGAGGATCCGGGCGGCCTCGTTTACCCGGCGCCGGATTTCGTCCTTCGGTGTCTTCACCATGGTCAGGCCGAAGGCCATGTTGTCGAAGACGCTCATATGCGGATAGAGCGCGTAGCTCTGGAACACCATCGCCACCTGGCGCAGTGCCGGCTCGACATGGGTGACGACCTTGCCGTCGATCTGGACATCGCCGCCGGTGATGTCCTCCAACCCCGCGATCATGCGCAGAAGGGTGGACTTGCCGCAGCCGGACGGGCCGACGAAGACCACGAACTCTCCCTTCTCGGCCGTGAAGCTCACGCCCTTGATGACTTCGTGGTCGCCGTAATTCTTCGTGACATTCTCGAGCGCCAGGAACGACATGGCTTCAGCCTCTCAGGAGCGGTTGGCGTCATGGCCGACGAGGCGCTTGGCCACGGCTTCGTCGGTGACGAGATGAGTGATGGTGGGGCCGTTCAGCACGGCCTTGATGACGGGCAGCTTGTGCAGCCCGCCGGATGCCAGGATGCGGACGGGGATGCGGGAAAACATGTCCGGTGACAGACCCACGGCGCGGTCCCGCAGCTTGTGATCCACGGGCGTTCCGTCAGGGCCCAGGAATGTCGCCAGGATATCGCCCACCGCGCCGATGCGTTCCAGTTCCTCGATCTCCCCGCTGACGATGCTGGTGGAGGTCAGGATGGAGCGGGCGGACAGATCGCCGCAGGAAATGAAGGCGATGTCCACATTGGCGGCGCGGTGCATGACCTCTTCCAAGCCCGGATGCGACAGGAGCGCAGCGCGGATCTCGGTGGACGGGCAGTAGATGGGCGCGGCGAGGTAGTGGCATTCGGCCGCGATGCGGTTGGCGACGGCGGTCGCCACCCCGATCGTGTTCGTGCCCGGGCCGCGCGTCAGGCTACCCATCAGCGTAACGACATTGGCGTCCGCCAGCCGGCGGGACGACAGGGACCGCAGAGCTGCCGAAAGCGTACGCCCCCAACCCACGCCCAGGCTGATGCCGGGGCGCAGCATGCCGTCCAGAAGGCTGCCAGCCGCTTCGCCCACGACACGCTGGGTTTCCTCGGCTTGGCGCAGGGACGGCACCACGATCGCATCGTCCAGGCCGTAGCGCGACCGGATCTCTTCTGCCAGGCTGATGCAATTGGCGATCGGCATGCGAATGTCGAACCGCACCAGCCCCTCGGAGCGAGCCTGCCCGATGATGCGGTTGACCCGGACCCGGGTCAGCCCGAACTGCTCGGCCACCTGCTGCTGGGTCATGCCGCCCACGTAATAGTGCCACACGACGCGGGCGTTGATTTCGCCCGAGTCGGCGGAGCCATCCTCCACGAGCGCATCCGGCCCTGTCATTTCGTGGCGCCCATGGTCAGGCCGCGGATCATGTGGCGCGATACGAACAGCGCGAAGATCGTCACCGGCAGGACGATGAGCGTCCCCGTGGCCATGATCTTGCCCCAGGGCAGTTCGTAGCCCGACATGAAGCTGGTGGCGATGACGGGGGCGGTCTGCACGTTCCGCCGGGTCAGCACCAGCGCATACATCAGCTCGTTCCACGAGAAGATGAAGCTGAAGATGGCCGAGACGGCGATGCCGGGCAGGCCCAGGGGCAGGTAGATCCGGCGGAAGATGGTGAACTGGTTCGCCCCGTCCAGCCGCGCCGCCTGTTCGAGCTCGGACGGAATGGATCGGAACTGATCGGTACAGATCCACACCACGATGGGCAGGTTGAACGTCAGATAGATCAGGATCAGAACGGCGTAGGTGTCGAGCAGGCGAAGCTGGTTGGCCAGGAGATAGACCGGCAGCGCCAGAACGATGGGCGAGATCATGCGGTTCGAGATGAACCAGAACCACAGGTCGGACTTGCCCTTGAACTCGAAGCGCGCCAGCGCATAGGCCGCCGGGGCGCCGAGCAGGACCGCGATGGCCGTGGTGATGGTGGCGACGATGAGCGAGTCCCCGATGGAGGACAGGACCCGGGCGTCCGACAGGACGGCGCGGTAGTGATCCAGCGTCGGGTTGAAGATCCACAGGGGCGGGGAGGCGAGCAGATCGGCCTGGTCCTTCAGGCTGGACGACACCATCCAGTAGAAGGGAAACAGGGTGAAGAGGATGACGGCCAGGAGGCCGAGCGCGTGCAACGCGCGGGAAAGCGGCGTGTTCACTATTCGATCTCCCGGTAGAAGAGGCGGATGTAGAGCCGGCTGATGATGATGGTCAGGATCAGGAGGATGATGGCCTGCGCCGACGCCATGCCCATGTCGAAGACCCGGAAGCCGACCCGCTGGATATAGACGGAGACAAGATCGGTCGCCGAGCCGGGGCCGCCGCGCGTCATGACGAAGACCATGTCGAAGAGCTTCAACACATCGGCCGAGCGCAGGATCAGGATCGCGGTCAGGCCGGGCATGAGGTAGGGAAGCTGCACATGGCGTAGAAGCGCAAGCTTGGAGCGCGTTTCGAGCCGGGCCGCTTCCTCGATCTCGAGCGGGACCATCGACAGGCCCGCCAGGAAGATGAGGGCGCAGAAGGGCGTCCATTGCCAGATATCCATCAACACGATGGCCGTGAAGGCGCCTGTGGGTGAGCCAAGCCAGTCGAAGCCAGACAGGCCGATCCAGCTCAGGAGCTGGTTGGCGACACCGAAATCGCCGTTGAAGATCAGCCGTCCGATCAGGCCGACCACGGCGTAGGTCGTCGCCAGCGGCACCACGAGCGAGACGCGCGCCACCGACCGCAGGAAGCCGAGCCCGGGCCGGCTCAGGAGAAGCGCGATGAACAGGCCGAGCGCGATCTGGATGGGCAGCGCCGTCAGATAGAAGCGCAGCGTCAGGAGCAGCGCGTTCCAGAAGCTGGAATCGTTGAAGACGGCGACATAATTGTCGAACCCGATGAAGGGGAAGCCGTCCCGTGGCCGGGTGATGTTGTAGCGCCGGAACGATGTCACCAACGCAAAGATCAGCGGGTAGATGCCCACAGCCAGGAGGACGAAGACGGAGGGCGCCAGAAACCACAATGGCGTCCAACGGCCGTAACCCCTGTTCGGCACGCGCGTTTGTTCAGCCATCCGGCTCCCCTATTCGAGATTCGTGTGCCGTGCCCGCATGGCCTCTGCCGCGACGGACAGGTCTGCCTGAAGCGCCAGCACGACCATTTCGAAAAGCACGAAGGCAGCGCCTTCATAAAGGGAGCCCATCGGCAGAACCGATGCGCCCCCAATGTCGTTTGCCATGGTCTGGGCCGGGATGACGAGCAGCGTATCGGCCAGGCGGGCGGCGCTGCCGTCCGGCACGGCGGTGACGAGCGCCACGCGTGCGCCTGCGCCTCGCGATACCCGCATCAGGGCGTCGACCGTCTCGAACCCGCCCGGACCGGCGGAGGCGACCAGAAGATCGCCGGGCCCGAGCGCCGGGGTGGTCATGTCGCCCACCACATGGGCATCGAGCCCAAGATGGAAGAGGCGCATGGCAAGGCCCTTGATCGCCAGCCCTTCGCGGCCGACGCCGTAAAGGGCAATCCGCCGCGCCGTGGCGAGTTCATGGACGAAGGCGGAAAAGCCGCCTTCGTCCACGCCATCCAGCGCGTTGCCGATTTCGGCGAGCGCCTGCCGGTAAGGTCCGGGCATGGGTCCGGGTCCTATTGGAGCAGGGCCTTGTCGCCGCCGTAATAGCCTTCCTGGTCGAGCACCTCTTCCATGCGACGGCCGATTTCCTCGGCGCCGTTCTGCACGGTGACTTCGCCCAGCATCATCTTGCTACCCCATTCCGCGACGATCTCGGAGATGGCCGGCCAGGCGGGGAAGCGGGGGCGGAACTCCGGAACGCCCGCCTGCCAGGAAGCGACCATCGGCTCGACGAACTTGTACTTCGCCTTCACATCGGCATCTTCATAGACGGCGGTACGGCCGGAAACGCCACCGGCATCCACATAGGCGCGGGCGATGTCTTCGGACGTGGCCCACTGGATGAACAGCCAGGACGCCTTCTGCAGATCCTCCGGCGCCTGCGCCGCGACGGCGAGCGAGAAGCCGCCCAGTGCCGGCAGACGGCCTGCCGGACCTTCCGGCTCCGGCGCCACGGCCAGGCAATCGCCCAGCGTGGACGTGGCCGGGTCGGTCAGCGTCGAGTAGAAGGACGACCATTCGGTGATCATCGCCACCTGGCCCTGGGCCAGGGCGTTGACCGCCTCCGCATGGTCATAGCTGACGATGCCCTGCGGCATGTACTGCATGAGTTCCTGGCGGAAGTTCAGGCCGGCCTGGCTGCCTTCGCTCATCAGGTTGGACTTGAATTCCGCGTTCAGGAGCGAGCCGCCGAAGGGCCACAGGACGCGCATGAAGCTGTCGGCCGACTGCGTCTCGCCGCGGCGGGACTGCAGGGCGAAGGCGTATTTCCCGTCCTTGGTCAGCTTCGGACCATAGGTGTCCTTCAACTCCGTCCAGCTCTTCGGCGGCCCGTCGAAGCCGGCTTCCTCCAGCATGCAGCGGTTGTAGAAGAGAAGGCCCGAATAATTGTCGAAGGGCAGGCCGTAGACCGTATCGTTCCAGGTGCCGAAGGCGTTCAGAAGAAGCGGGAAGAAGCCCTCCAGGTTGAGCTTCGGATCGGTAATCTCGGCATCGTTGGTGAATTCGTCGACGGGAACGATCCAGCCGTTCTCGGCAAATTCGCCGATCCAGACGAGATCGACGAGCGCGATGGTCAGATCCCCCTGCGAGGTGAAGTTCAGGACCTGGCGCTCACGCGTGTTCTCGTAAGGGACGATCTCGTAATTGACCTTGATCCCGGTCTTTTCCTCGAACTGGGGCAAGAGATCGATGATCGCGCGGTAACCCGGGCGATCCAGGAAGATCACGTTGATCTCCGATCCCTTGTAGGGCTCGGCCGCCTTTTCCAGCGTCCAGCCATCACCCTGTGCAAAAGCCTGCGGCGCGGCACAGGCGAGCGCCGCCAGGCTGGCGCAAGCCAGCAGAAACTTCCTCATGAAAACCTCCCCAAAAACGCCTCTCCTCAGGCGCCTGATTCTCAGACTATGACGAAATCTTGATCCAGGGAAGAGATTTTGTAATATCTGAAATACAAAATTTCATCAGCGAGGCGGAGGAGCAAGCGATGGCGATTGAGGGGCGGCGCGTTCTGGTAACAGGCGCAGGCAAGGGAATTGGTCGGGCGACGGCCGTCTATCTGGCGGAGCAGGGCGCGAAGGTCGTGGCTGTCGGCCGCAACTCAGCGGATCTGGAGAGCCTCGAATCGCAGACGGGCTGCAGCAGCATCCTGTGCGAACTGGCTGACATGGACGCGGTGGACCGGATCGTCGCAGAGGCCGGCCCGCTCGATGACCTCGTCAATTGTGCCGGTACGACGACGCTGGAATCGGCGCTGGAATTTTCGCCTGCCACGTTCGAGGATCTCTTCGCCGTCAATGTCCGGGCGCCGATGGCCCTGGCCCGCGATTTCGCCCGGCAGCTCATCGATCGGGGAGACACGGGCGCCATCGTCAACGTGTCCAGCATCGCATCGAGCGTCGGCATCCGCGATCACCTCGTCTACTGTGCGACGAAGGGTGCTCTGGATGCCGCAACGCGCGTCATGGCGTTGGAATTCGGGCCGCACGGCATTCGCGTCAACAGCGTGAACCCGGTCGTGACCCTGACGCCCATGGCCGTGAAGGCCTGGAGCGACGAGGCCAAGTCGGCGCCCATGCTGGCGCGCATTCCGACCGGCCGCTTCGTCGAGCCGGTCGAGGTGGCGCAAACCATCGCCTGGCTGATCGGACCCCATTCCGGCATGATCAACGGCGTCTGCCTGCCCGTCGATGGCGGCTTCACGGCGGTCTGAGCGGGGCAGGCGGTAGCAGCGGGGCCGCGCTTGGCCGGCCCCGCGCGGTTTGTCCGGCGCCCTAGCGGCTGCTGACGGAGACCGGCTTTACCAGCGGCGTGATGCGACGCACCGTGACGCGGCGGTTTTCGCGGTTGGCGGCCTGCGTGTCTACCTTGAGCTGCTCTTCGCCATAGCCTTGGGTCACGATGTTTTCCGGCGGAATGTCGAAATATTCCGTCAGCGCCACGGCGACCGATTCGGCCCGCCGATCGGACAGGGCAAGGTTGGCAATGTTGCTGCCGACCGCATCCGTATGCCCTTCCAGAAGGAAGGATTCATCCGGGTTCTCTTCGATCACGCGGGCCATGGCGTCGGCCAGGGCCTGCAGGCTGCCGACTTCCTCCTGGTCGATCTCGGCCGAGCCGAAGCCGAAATTGATCGTCGCCAGATCGATCCGCCGGACCTTGTCGCGGATGCGGGCCGAGCGGCGCACCTCGTCGATCGAATAGATCCGCTCCACCGTCTCGACGGGCGGCGCGACGATCGTATCGTAATAAAGCCGCTCGTCCGGGCGCGTGACATCCACGATGTAGCGGTCGCGCGGGATCGCCACCTGCAGCGGCGGCAGGTCAACACCTGGGTCGTAGGCATAGCCGGCACGCGTGTCGTCCTCGGCATAGGGATCGTAGAAGAGGACGACTTCCTCCCCATCGGGCAGGATGCGGGAACGCTGGATCACGTCGCCATATTCGTTGGTGATCGTGACCACCTGTACGCCATTGTCCCGGACAACGGTTTCGCGCGTCATGCCGCGCGGAAGCTGTTCCACATAATAGTCGGTGGCGTTGCGTTGCAGGCGCTGGCGGTCGTCCGGCCGGATAAAGTAGGAAACAGCTGCGCCCGCCGCCGCACCGGCGATGCCGGCGCCGACGATCGTCAGAATATCGCGGTTGCCGCTGCGCTCCACCACTTCGACATTGGGCGGCAGGACGGGCGCCGGTGCCGCTTCCACGCGCTGGCCCGTCGCCTCCAGGATGGGGCGGATATCGACCGGCGCAGCGAGCTGCTGAACGCGCGCATCGCTTGCACCCACCTGGCCCGCTTCCACCGGTGCGGTCTGGATGGCGGCATCGACCGGGCTTGGCGTTTCTGCCGGAGGGCCGGCGGGGGGCGGCGGCGGGGCTTCCGCTGCAGGGGGAGCGGCCGGGGTTCCTTGAGGGTCTGTCGCTGGCGCGCCCGGTGCAGCCGCTGGATCGCTCGGGGCCTGTGCGTCCGGCGCGGGCGCCGGTTCGGCAGCAGCCGGCGGTGGCATCTGGTCCGGCTGCGCCGGCGCGGGAGCCTCAGCCGGATTGGCCGCGCCAGGCGCCGGGACGGCCGGGGCCGTGGACTGTGGCGGGACGTCGCTTTCGGTTCCCTGGTCGAGCGGCAGTTCGGACGGGTCGCCGACGGGCGCGTCCGGGTCGGGCCGGCTTTCGGAAGCCGGTGGCACGGAACTTTCGGGCGCGGGCGGGGTAGGCTCGGTCGGCGGTACGATCTCCTGAGGCTCCTGCGGCGCGGCAGGTGGTTCCTCGACCGGCGGCGATGGTGCGGGGGGCTCTTCGGCCGGCGGCGCTTCGACCGGAGGGGCGGGCGGCTCCTCTACCTGGGGCGGTGCCTGCTGCGGTTCCGGTGCGGGCTCGGGTCGCGCGGGCGGCTCAGGCTCCGGCGGTGCCTCCATCTGCGGTTCCGGCGCGGGCGCCGGTTCCGCCTCTGGTGCCGGTGCAGGTTCGGGCTCGGGCTGCGGCGCCGGTGCGGCTTCCGGTTCGGGTGTCGGGGCCGCCTCTGGCGGCAGCGGCTGTTCGCCGGCACCGGCCGGCGGCGGCTGCATATCCTGGGCCAAGGCGGCCAGGGGCGCGGACAGCGCCGTGGAAGCGGCGAGGGCGCCTATGCAGGCCAGGCGTGCGGCTCGTCTGATTGTTGACACGAAACGACCTTCTCAATCTGTCCCTTGCAGATAATGCTGGTCCTGTTCGGGCTTCTGTCGTCCCGTCCATGACCCGCCGGTCGAGTGTCAGCTAGGCGTCGATGGTGGTGTTTCAAAGGCCACGGCGCGAATTTCCGGTGGCTGCCAGTCGTAAAGCCAGCTCAGCCCCGCCGAAAGACGGGCCGGCGGCGTCAGCCGCATGACGAGGTTGCGTGCCAGCGCACCCGCCGGGCCCATATGATAGACCCGGTCATGAAAGGCGACACGGCGCAGCACGCGGGCGAGCCTTGGCCGCCGTTCGAATTCGTAACGCCGCAGCGCCGCGCCGGTGTCGGGCGTCGCTGACAGGGCGGCGGCCAGGACGGCCGCATCCTCGATTCCCATGGCCGCGCCCTGGGCGGCAAAGGGGAGCATGGCATGGGCAGCGTCGCCCAAAAGGGCGATCCGGTCGCCATGTGTGTAGGGCCGGTTCTGCGGCGCGGCGGCCATGGGCCAGCATCCCACGAAAGTGCCGCGCTCCACGAGCGCCCCCAGCGCCGGGGCTGCCCCGGCCAGCGCGGCGCTTAACGCCGCTCTGTCCGCGTTCGATGGCGGCAGGCTGTCCACCGGCGCGATCAGGACGAGATTGGTGGTCCGCCCCCCATGGACGGGATAGACGACGGCATGCCACCGCGCATGCAGATAGGCCTCGATGCCGGAGAGGGCGGCGCCGTCCTGCGCCGGCGCCAGGATGCGCCAGGCGGCATAGCGCGAGCGGTGCGGCCCCGGCAGGCCGAGAGCCGATGCAACGGCGGAGTTGAGCCCATCCGCCGCGACGAGGAGCGGGTGCCGGCGCGCCAGCGTTCCGTCCGCCGTCTCCAGCGAAAGGTCGATCCCGTCGCTGCCCGGCACAAGGCCGGTGAGCCGGGCCCCGAAGCTCAGCGTGATACGCGGCTCCGCCCGTGCCGCACCGAGGAGCACCTCCTGCAGATCGGCCCGATGGATGGACAGATAGGGCGTTCCGTCACCGGCCAGCACGGGTATGTCGGCCAGGCGGGCGCCGGTCCGGCCATCCCGCAGGGTGACGTGCCGCGCCGACACGCCGAGCGCTTCCAGCGCCGGCAGAAGGCCAAGCCCGGTCAGGACGCGCAAGGCGTTCGGTGACAGTTGGATGCCGGCGCCGACGGGCTCGATCTGCGCCGCACGCTCGTAGAGGCTGACGGTCCTGCCGGTCCGTGCCAGGCACAACGCCATCGTCAGGCCGGCGACGCCCGCACCGGCCACGGCGATCGAGCCTGTCATGCGATCAGGCGGCTTTCGCGCGCGGATCCTCGTAGAAGCATCCGGCAGGCACGGTTTCGTCATGGGCGAGCGCCGCATTGTACCGGTAGAGGGTCGAGCAATAGGGGCAGACCTTCTCGGTTTCCTCGCCCATGTCGAGGTAGATGTGCGGATGATCGAAGGGCGGCTGCGCTCCGACGCACATGAATTCCTTCACCCCGATTTCGATGGCCGCATGGCCTTCGTCGTTCTGGAAGTGGGGGGTGGCATGTCCGGCCATGAGACCGTCTCCATTTTAAGGACTGCTGATTTGGCGCGGACATTATGGGATGGGGCCCCTGTCTGGCAATCCCGGGAAGCCTGCCCCCGATGGTCCGTTGCCGGCATCGGGGTGGGGGAGCCATCCAGGGGCAGGACTGTCCTTTCCGGCCCTCAGGCGCTATGGGACTGCCTTTCCACGCCGCAGTCCGGAGCGCGACCCATGCAGTTCTTTACCCATGACGATCTTCGGATCGCCTATCTGGACGAAGGCCCGCGCGATGGTTTCCCGATTCTCCTGGTGCACGGCTTTGCCTCTTCAGCCCAGGTCAACTGGATCGAGCCCGGCTGGATCGACGTCCTGACCGGGGCCGGCCACCGTGTCGTGGCGCTCGATCATCGCGGGCACGGCCAGTCCGACAAGCCCCATGATTCCGCACTCTATACGCCTGGCCAGATGGCGGGCGACTGCATCGCGCTCCTCGACCACTTGAGCATCGAGCAGGCGGTCTTCTTCGGCTATTCCATGGGGGCGCGTGTCTCCGTCTTCGCGGCCATCGACCACGCCCCGCGCGTTCGCGCGCTGATCCTGGGCGGGCTCGGCTGGGGGCTGGTGGAGGGCGTCGGCGATTGGGGCCCGATTGCCGAGGCGCTTCTGGCGCCGTCGCTCGATGTCGTCACCCATGCGCGCGGGCGCATGTTCCGCGCCTTCGCCGATCGCACGCGCAGCGATCGCTTCGCGCTGGCCGCCTGTATCGAGGCCAACCGGCAGGAGCCGAGCCAGGCCACCGTCGCCGCGCTGGAGGTGCCCGCGCTGATCGGCGTCGGCACCAGGGACGATATCGCCGGCTCCGCCGAGCGCCTGGCCGCGCTGATGCCGCAGGCAGAGGCCTTTGCCATCGAGGGGCGCGATCACATGCTGGCGGTCGGTGATCGCAGCTTCAAGGCGGCCGTGGTAAGCTTTCTCCATGCGCATGGGTTCACGCGCACGGCCTAAACGGCTAATTCCGCAGCCCAAGGCTGTCGCAATCGCGCCGGCGACCCTACCTTTGCAACAGGCCTTCGACGCGAGACCATCGAAGCACGGGAACGAATTGATGAGTGCCATCGGGAAACAGCATCGGGACGGGCTCCAGGCCGTGGATCCCATCTGGGCGCGCGTCCGGGACGAAGCCCAGGCCGCGGCCGAGAGCGAGCCGGTGCTGAGCGGCTTCTTCTACGGGACCGTGCTCAACCATGCCACGCTTGAGGCGGCGCTGGCCCATCGCATCTCCCAGCGGCTGGACCATGCGGACGTGCCGGCGGCGCTGATCGACCACGCCTTCGCCCAGATGGCCGCGCAGGACGGCACCTTTGCCGAAACGCTGCGCATCGACCTGCAGGCCGTATTCGACCGCGACCCCGCCTGCCAGCGCTACCTGGAACCGCTGCTGTACTTCAAGGGTTTCCACGCCATCCAGACCCATCGGCTGGCGCATTGGCTCTGGCACCAGGGCCGCAAGGATTTTGCGCTCTACCTGCAATCACGCTCGTCGGTCACCTTCCAGACGGATATTCACCCGGCCATGAGCATGGGGCGCGGCATCTTCCTGGATCATGCGACAGGGCTCGTCGTCGGCTTCACGGCCCGCATCGGCGACAATGTCTCCATTCTGCAGGATGTCACGCTGGGTGGCACCGGCAAGGAGTTCGGTGACCGCCATCCCAAGATCGGCAACGGCGTCCTGATCGGCGCGGGCGCCAAGATCCTCGGCAACATCACGATCGGGGATTGCTCGCGCGTCGCGGCCGGCTCGGTCGTTCTGAAGCCGGTTCCCGCCAACTCCACCGTCGCCGGCATACCGGCGCGGATCATCGGAAGTTCCGGCTGCGCCGAGCCCGCGCGCAGCATGGACCAGTGCTTCGGCCGCGACGCGGAAGAGCCTGCCAAGCGCAATTGAAATGTCCGGGCCAGCCGGACGTCCAAAACGAGGAGATGCCCGTGAAGGGTGACGAGATCAGGAAGATCGAATCCTACCTGAAAAGGCAGTTCAAGGGTTCGGACATCGAGGTCCGGGCGCTGCCCAAGAAGAGCGGCGATACGGCCGAGGTCTATGTCAATGACGAGTTCGTCGGCTTGATCTCCAAGGATACCGATGAGGGCGAATTGTCCTACCACTTCACCATGACGATCCTGGATATCGATCTGGAAGACTGACCCGACCGGTCCCCCAAGCAAGAAATGAGAAAGGCCGCCGGGCTCTCCGCCCGGCGGCCTTTCTCATTTCCGCATCCAACTGCCGGCCGGGGCGGGGGGACGATCTGTCCCGGCCGGCGGCGGATTACCGGACGCTGCCGACCAGCATCATGTCGCGGTCGTCGGCGATGCCGGCCCACTGGCCCCAGTCGCCCTCGGACTGGCGCTTCAGGAAGCGGTAGGGCGTGTCGTTCCAGGCCAGGACCCGCTCGTCGAGATTGTCGAGAATGTAGTCACCGGCATCGGTGCGCACCGTCAGCACGGCATGGCCTTCGCCATTGGGCTGGCGCACCACGGTGATCAGGAGCGCCGAGCGGGGCAGGCCGGCACGCTCCAGCATGAACTGCTTGAGCAGGGCGAAATCCTCGCAGTCGCCTTCCGTCTCCGGATAGGACCACAGTTCCGGCACGCCATGCATTTCCATATCCGTCTTGGGGGTGATGGACGTGTTCACCACACTGTTGACCTCGAGCAGGAGGCGCCACGTCGCGTCGTTCATGGGCGCCTTGCGAACCTTGGCATTGGGCACGCACTGGTCCGGGTAGGACTGGCAGAACACATAATGCCCGACGGGCTGGCTGGTCGGCCCGGTCACGGGCATGTCGGCTTTGGCGGATGCCGCGCCGGTGGCCAGTATGATCAGTGTCGCGATCGTCTTCAGAATGGTCTTCACGGCTTCGTCCCCCGTCTTCGAGGGTAGAATGACGGGGCCGCTTTACCGGCATTCCAAAACCGGCGTCGCAATCTGTCTCAAATCCCGGCACCCCCGTTCAGGACTCGTCCTTGCAGCCGTTTGAAGCCTTGCAGCGCATTTGCAGCGGCTTCGGTAAGGCTCTGTGAAGCTTGCGCATTCGTGAATTCAAACTGGTTGACGGGGCGGCGTCCGAACCCCGCTGCGGCGGGGGCAAAAGGTTAAGGTCGCCGGCCGGCCATGGCGCGGCGCGTTAACTTTGCCCTCGCCGGGCGGTCGCCGAAACGGTAAACGCAGGCGGAACCTCGTTTAACGGCGTGCTAGTGCCGGGTTAACGGGGGCGGTGGAAAAGCTGCGTTTCGGGCGCAAAACGGCTGAAATTTGCCTGTTGCGGCCGTAAAACAGCCTTTCCGGATCGTTTATCCGGCCCCCGGGGTGGCCTTTTGGAAGGATGCGCGCGTGACGCCAGACAGGTTCGGGATGCAGCCGGCCAATCCGCCGGCCTTCAATATACCCGGCGCGGTCATGGCGACCCTCCTGGTCCTGGTGGGCATTCATGCTTTCCGCACACTCGTCCTGTCGCCGGACACGGACTTCATGGTGCTGGTCGACTTTTCGCTGATCCCGGCCTGTTACAATGTGCCCTTTCCGGAATGTCTGGCCCGGCCCGCCGGGGCCGACCTGTGGACGCCGGTCACGCACGCCTTCCTGCACGGGAGCTGGGGGCACCTCGGCGCCAACGCCCTGTGGCTCGTGGCTTTTGGAACGCCGGTCGCCCGGCGGCTCGGCGCGCGCCGCTACGTCCTGTTCTGCCTGGCGGGGGCGCTCGGCGGCGCCGGGCTTTTCTATGCGATGAACCCCACGCTCCTGCAGCCGATGATCGGGGCCTCGGGCGTCGTCTCCGCGCTGATGGGCGGGGCCTGCCGCTTCGCGCTGGGCGGCCGGGGGCCGCTCACCTCGGGGGCGCTGGCGCTCGCACCGCGCATGACGCTGATGGAAAGCCTGACCAACCGGACCGTCCTCGTCTTTATCCTCATCTTCTTCGGCAGCAATCTGGCGATCGGCTCCATCGGCATTGCCGGTGCGGGCGAGACCATCGCCTGGGAGGCGCATCTGGGCGGCTTCGCCATCGGCTTCCTGACATTCGGCTTTTTCGATCCGGTCCCCTGGCGGGCGACGCGTTCCTGACCCGCATATCGACATCCGGCTTGCTCAAACCGCGTTCCTGACGCACCCTGCCTTTCGTGGGCAGCGCGTTGTTGGAGGAGACGATGACGGTCAAGCAGATCCTGGAGCAGAAAGGGCGGGAGGTCGAAACCATCGGCCCGGACGCCTCGCTGTCGGACGCGGCTGCGATCCTGTCGCAGAAGCGTATCGGTGCGCTCGTGGTGCTGGGCGACAATCGGCGTGTGGCCGGCATCCTGTCCGAGCGCGATATCGTCCGCGTGGTCGGGCGGGACGGCGGCCCCGCTCTGTCGCAGCGCGTGGCGCAGGTCATGACGACCAAGGTCGTGACCGCGCGTGAGGATATGACGGTCGATCAGTTGATGGACCTCATGACCCGTGGCCGCTTCCGCCACCTGCCCGTCTGCGAGGACGAGCGCCTCGTGGGGGTGATCTCCATCGGAGATGTGGTGAAGCGGCGGATCGAGGATGTCGAGCGCGAGGCCGACGACATGCGCGCCTATATCCACACGGTTGCCGGCTAAGCCGGTTCAGCGCCGCGGCAGGCTTTCGGACAGTCGGCGGATCTCGGCGATCTGCCGGCTGGCCTCGGCATAGCCGAGTTCGATCGTCTCACGCGCGCGGAAGAATTCGGACATTCCGATATCGCGCACGCGGGGCTGCAAGGACAGATCCGGCGGATCGCCGGCCAGCCGCGCCCGCGATATCCTGTCCTGGATGATGCCGAAGGCGTCGACCATCGACCGCGCGATCCCGGCCTTGCCGCGCTTGTCGTTGACGGCATCGTCCTCGGACGCCGGAAGCGCCGTGTCGCCCGCGCCATTGCCGGCGCGCAGCCGCAAAACGGCGGCCCGGCCGAACAGGTCGTAATTCAGGTTCACGGCCACGACCAGGGGTTCCTCATAGGCGCGGCAGACGGCCACCGGCACCGGGTTGACCAGCGCCCCGTCCATCAGCGTGCGCCCGGAGCAGGCGACGGGCAAAAACACGCCCGGCAGCGCGTAGGAGGCGCGCATGGCCAGGACGAGCGAGCCGGAATCCAGCCAGACCTCATGCCCGGAGCGTGATTCCGTCGCCACGCAGACGAGCCGGCGCGGCAGGTCTTCGATGCGGGTATCGGCAAGGGCTTCGGTGAGGCGGCGGTTCAGGCGCATGCCGCCGATCAGCCCGGCCCCGCTGATCGAGAAGTCCAGGAAGCGGATCAGCCCGCGGCGGGTGAGCGAACAGGCGAAGGCTTCCAGCTCGTCCAGCTTGCCTGCCAGGTAGCAGCCCCCGACAAGCGCGCCGATCGAGGTTCCGGCGATCATTGAAATGGGGATGCGCGCTTCGTCCAGCGCGCGCAAGACGCCGATATGCGCCCAGCCGCGCGCCGCGCCCCCGCCCAGCGCCAGCGCGACTCCGCGGCGGCTGCCGCCATCCGCGAGGGGAGGCGGCGGCCCCTGCCGGATGGATGCGCCCCGTCGAAACACCTTTTGGAACATGCTGCCTTGCGACCTGGATTGCCGGCCGGCGCGCCTGGCGTCGGCCCCCCGAACCGTTCCGACTATTCGTGCCCGCGGGGCGACAGGGTGGTGAGCCCGCCACCGCCCGGACCAAGTTCGACCCGACGATAGAAGCAGGTCGTGCGTCCCGTATGACAGGTTTCGTCCGGACGGGCGACCGCCACGCGCAACCAGACGGCATCCTGGTCGCAGTCGACGCGCATTTCGACGATGGTCTGAAATGCGCCCGACGTTTCGCCCTTCTTCCAAAGGGCCTGCCGCGAGCGGCTGTAATAATGCGCAATGCCCGTGGCAATCGACAGGTCGAGCGCCTCGCGGTTCATATGCGCGAGCATCAATACGCCACCATGCTCGGCGTCGGTCACCACCGCCGTCACCAGGCCGGCGGCGTCGAAGCGGGGCAGAAGGCGCGCGCCTTCCTCGATCTCGTGGCTGGCCATGGTTCAGCGGTGCAGGATCATGGACAGGAAGCGGTCGCGCTCGGACTTGTCGTCCTTGAACACGCCGTAATAGGCGCTGGTCGTCGTCACGGCGCCGCGCGTGCGGATGCCGCGCATCGACATGCACATGTGCTCGGCCTCGATCAGCACGGCCACGCCGCGCGGGGCGAGCGCCCCGTCGATGATCGCCGCGACCTCTTCCGTCATGGCCTCCTGCGTCTGCAGGCGGCGGGCGTAGAGGTCTACCACGCGGGCGATCTTGGACAGTCCGAGGACGCGGCCATCCGGCACATAGGCGACATGCGCCTTGCCGATGATCGGCACCATGTGATGCTCGCAATGGGAGACGAAGTCGATATCGCGCACCAGGACCATGTCGTCATAGCCGGACACTTCCTCGAAGGTCCGCACCAGAACGTCGGCCGGATCGATCCGGTAGCCGGCGAAAATCTCTTCATAGGCACGCACGACACGCGCCGGCGTTTCGATTAGCCCCTCGCGGCGCGGATCGTCGCCCGCCCAGCGGATCAACGTTTCGACCGCGGCCTGCGCTTCTTCCCGCGTCGGGCGGGGTGGCTTTTCCTGCCCCGCAAGACCGGGAAAACTCCTGACAGTGGCGTCCATTTCCAACCCTTACCCGTCGCCCTGCGGCGAACCGACCTCGCTCGACGCAACGGGCGGGCCTGGCCCGTCCTGCCGGCGGGCCGGCTAGCTCCGCCAATGCGCCCGGCAGGGCGCCCGTTGCCAGCCGGCAAACGGGCCGCCTTGTCGCCTGCAGACTTTTGCAGGCGCGGCCTTCCCCCTATATACGGTTTCCGCCCGCCGGTGGGTAGATGCAGGCCGGGTTTTGAGGACAAGCCATGATCGACGATGTCTACAACAGCCGCATCCTCGAGCTGGCCGGCAATATCGGCCGGATCGGCCGCCTGGAAGCCCCCCAGGCCACGGCCACCGCGCATTCGAGATTGTGCGGCTCCACCGTCACGGTGGACATCGTGCTGGGCGACGGCGTGGTGACCGATTTTGCTCATGACGTGCGGGCCTGCGCTTTGGGGCAGGCATCCTCCGCCGTCATGGCCAAGGCGATCCTGGGCGCCAGCCCGGCGGAACTGCGCGCCGCCCGCCAGGCCATGCTGCACATGCTGAAGGAAAACGGGCCGCCGCCCGAAGGCCGCTTTGCCGAACTGCGCTTCCTGGAGCCGGTGCGGGACTACAAGGCGCGCCATGCCTCGACCATGCTGACCTTCGACGCCGTGGTATCCGCCCTCGACGAGATCGAGGGGCGCAGCAAGGCGGCCTGACCATGGGCAAACCGCCGCCGGGCCAAAAGACACCAGGCCCCTCCCGGACCTTGGGCCCATCCCCGAAGACCTTGGGCCGCAACTGGCCCGGCCCCTTCCGCAAGACGCCGGGCCGCCTCCTGGGGCTCGGTCTGGTCCGGACCTATCAGCTCGCCTTTTCGCCGCTGGTGGGCGGTCATTGCCGCCACGTACCGACCTGCTCCGAATATGCCTACGAGGCCGTGGCCCGCCACGGGCTCGTGGCCGGGAGCTTTCTGACGGGGCGGCGCGTGGCACGTTGCGGCCCCTTCGGCTGTGCAGGCCACGATCCCGTGCCCGAGCGCTTCTCCTGGCGGCCTCCGCACCGCTGATCGCCCCTTTTCCTTGCATCCCGCCACGCAGGAGCTAGAAGGCTGTCTGCCGGGCCGAGCGCCCGTGCAATCGATCGATAGGGCTTTCCCGCAGGGTAGGCGGGGGTGAGCGGAAAGGACAAGACATGATCGACCTGGCATTCCCCGATGGTTCCGTACGGCAATACACGCCGGAGACGACCGGCGCCGACATCGCCGCCGGCATCTCCAAGTCGCTGGCCAAGAAGGCAGTCGCTTATGCGCTCGACGGCGAGCTGCGCGACCTTGCCGATCCGGTGGGGCGCAGCGGCACGCTGGAGATCCTCACGCGGGAGGATCCGCGCGCGCTGGAACTGATCCGGCATGACGCCGCCCACGTCATGGCAGAGGCGGTGCAGGCGCTGTGGCCGGGAACCCAGGTGACCATCGGCCCGGTGATCGAGAACGGCTTCTATTACGATTTCGCGCGCGAAACGCCGTTCACGCCGGAGGATCTGCCGGTCATCGAGCGCAAGATGCTGGAGATCATCCGCCGCAACGCCGCCTTCCGCAAGGAGGTCTGGTCGCGTGAGAAAGCACGCGAAGTCTTTGCCGCTAAGGGTGAGTCCTACAAGGTGGAACTGGTCGATGCGATTCCCGCAGGCCAGGACCTGAAGATCTACAGCCAGGGCGACTGGTTCGATCTGTGCCGTGGCCCGCATATGGTCTCCACGGGCCAGATCGGCGAGCACTTCAAGCTGATGAAGGTGGCAGGCGCCTATTGGCGGGGGGATTCCAGCAACCCCATGCTGACGCGCATCTACGGCACGGCCTTCGCGACGGCCGATCAGCTCAGCGCCTACCTGACCATGCTGGAAGAAGCCGAAAAGCGGGACCATCGTCGCCTCGGCCGAGAGATGGACCTGTTCCACTTTCAGGAGGAAGGGCCGGGTGTCGTCTTCTGGCACGGCAAGGGCTGGCGCATCTTTCAGACGCTCGTCGCCTATATGCGCCGCCGCCTGGCCGGCACCTATGAAGAGGTGAACGCGCCACAGGTTCTCGACCATTCCTTGTGGGAAACCTCCGGCCACTGGGGCTGGTACCGCGGCAACATGTTCAAGGTGACGGTCGCCGACGACGAGATCGAGGACGATCGCGTCTTTGCGCTCAAGCCGATGAACTGCCCCGGCCACGTCATGATCTTCAAGCATGGCTTGAAGTCTTACCGCGAATTGCCAATCCGGCTTGCGGAATTCGGCTCCGTGCATCGCTATGAGCCGTCCGGCGCATTGCATGGGTTGATGCGGGTGCGCGGATTTACGCAGGATGACGCGCATGTCTTCTGCACCGACGAGCAGATGGCGGCCGAGTGCCTGCGCATCAACGATCTGATCCTGTCCGTCTACCGTGATTTCGGCTTCGAGGAGATCACCCTCAAGCTATCCACGCGGCCGGAAAAGCGGGTCGGTTCGGACGCGCTGTGGGACCGGGCCGAAGGCGTGATGGGCGAGGTGCTGGAAACCATCAAGCTGCAGTCCAACGGCCGCATACAGACGGGCGTTCTGCCAGGCGAGGGCGCGTTTTACGGGCCGAAGTTCGAGTATACGCTGCGCGATGCGATCGGCCGCGAATGGCAGTGCGGCACGACGCAGGTGGATTTCAACCTGCCGGAGCGGTTCGGGGCCTTCTACATCGACCAGTCGTCCGAGAAGCGCCAGCCGGTGATGATCCATCGTGCCGTTTGCGGTTCGATGGAGCGTTTTCTCGGCATCCTGATCGAGAACTTCGCCGGGCATTTCCCGCTCTGGCTGGCGCCGGTGCAGGTCGTCGTGGCGACGATCACCTCCGATGCCGACGCCTATGCGAGCGATGTCGCCGCCCGCCTGCGCAAGGCGGGGCTTCATGTGGAAACCGACCTTCGGAACGAGAAGATCAACTACAAGGTCCGCGAGCATTCGCTGGCCAAGGTTCCGGTGATCCTGGTCTGCGGCAAGCGCGAGGCAGAGGAAAGCACCGTCAACCTGCGGCGCCTCGGCTCACGGGACCAGCAGTCGCTCGACCTTGCTGCGGCGATCGAACTTCTGACCGACGAAGCGGTGCCGCCGGATCTGCGGCGTCTGCGCGATCATCCGTAACGCCTGAAGGCGCGGCCGGCTCCGTCCGGCCGCGCCGCTCGTTCAATCCCGGTCGATCCGGTCCGGCATGGTGCATCCGTTCAACTGCAGCCAGCTTGCCATCAGCGCCAGCTCCGCCTGCAGCGCATCGAGCGTGTCCGG
Source organism: Aureimonas frigidaquae (assembly GCF_001463905.1). Classification (GTDB taxonomy): domain Bacteria; phylum Pseudomonadota; class Alphaproteobacteria; order Rhizobiales; family Rhizobiaceae; genus Aureimonas; species Aureimonas frigidaquae. Next base: position 715,024 of record NZ_BBWR01000002.1, on the reverse strand, counting down.
CGGCGCATCCGGCTCCAGGTGCACCGCATGCACCTTCAAAATGCCTGCCTGCCGATCTGCCTTCACATCCGCCCGCGCCACGATCGCCTCGTTCAGGAGGAAGGGCAGGACGTAATAGCCGTGCTGCCGCTTGTGCGCCGGAACATAGATCTCGATCCGGTAGCGGAAGCCGAACAGCCGTTCGGCGCGCGCGCGCTCCCAGACGAGCGGGTCGAAGGGCGCCAGCAGCGCCTGGCCCTCGATGCGGCGGGGGCGCCGCGCATCGCGGTGTAGGTAGGCCTGCGGCCAGCTCACGATCTGAACCGGCAACAGGACGCCATCCTCCACCAGTTCGGTCACGGCGGCAGTCGCGTCCTGCGGGCGCAGGCGGAAATAGTCCCGCAGCTCGGCGAGCGTCGCGATGCCGAGCGCGCGGGCGGCGATCTCGACAAGCGCGCGCCGGGCAACGTCCGCGGCCGGCGTTTCCAGGGCCAGGATGTGTGGCGGCAGGACGCGCTCCGGCAGGTCGTAGACACGCTCGAAGCTGCGCCGCCGCGTCGCCGTCGTGATATGGCCGGCATAGAAGAGCCATTCCAGCATGTGCTTGGACTGGCTCCACTCCCACCAGCCGGTGCGGCTGGATTCGAAGGCGGACGCCGTCAGAGGGCCTTCCTGGTGGATGCGCTCCAGCAGGGTGAGGGCAGCCTCACGGCTCTCGCGCGCAACCCTGCGCATGCCGGCATAGCCGACATCTCCGCGGTCGGCCTCTGCCATGCGCCAGCGCAGGAGCGGGTGCAGGTCGAGCGGAAGCAGGGACGCCTCATGCGCCCAGTATTCGAACATGCGGCGCTGGCCGCGTTTGCCCCAGGCCGCGCTGTCGAGAAGGGCCGTGTCGTAGGCGCCCAGCCGGGAAAAGGCCGGCATGTAATGGGCGCGGGTGACGACGTTGACGCTGTCGATCTGGTGAAGGCCGAGCCGGCCGAGCGTCCGGCGCAGATGCCCCTGGTTCACCACGTCCGGGCGCGTCGTTCCGAAGCCCTGCGCCGCCAGTGCGATCCGGCGTGCGGCGGTGATGCCGATCCGTTCGCTCACGCGCGAGGCGGCCGGCGGACCGTCCATGGCCTCAATCGCCCGAACCGGCTTGCGCATCGTCCGGCAGCCCCGGATCGTCGATGGCGCCGGCAATGCCTTCCAACTCGTCGAAGCCGGGCAGAGGCTCTGCCGGCGGGTGGTCGCCCGATCCGTCGATGGCGCTTTCCGGCTGGCCGTTGCCGTTGGCGACGAGCTCCAACTCTTCGTTATGGCCGGACTGGACCGTATAGACGCGCTGGTAGATGCGGTCCTTGTTCTTGGCGACGATCAGATACTCGCCTTCGGCCAGCACCATGGAGGAAAAGGCGCCGACGCTTTCGCGGATCAGATCCCCTTGCGAGGACGAGATGGACCACGCGGTATCGGCCATGGCTTCGCCGCCTTCCTCGCGCACGAGCTTGAGGGTCACCTCGGCCGCACGCTGGGTCAGGCGGGCATCGGTCACGCGGGCGGTCTCGACCTTGATATCGGCCCGCGCCACGGCATTGACGGCGCCGTAGTTGGAAATGATGTGATAGTCACCGGCATTCAGCCGGACGATCATGCCGGCCGGCACCTTTTCGGCGATGAGCCGCCGGTCCTGCGCCGTCGCGCCCTGGGTGAAGATGTCGAAGGTCAGAAGCTTGGATTCGATGGGCTGGCCGTCGCCGCTGCTGGCGGTCAGGCGCAGGCCGCCGGCTTCCAGGATCACCGTGTCGGTGGTGCCGCGCCCATTATACTCGATGCGCTTGGTCAGTCCCGCCCGGCCGTAGCCGACATGCAGGAGGTAGGAGCCGGCCGGGATGGCGAACTTCACTTCGCCGCCGCGCTGCAGGCCGATGAGCTGCAGCTTTCCCTCCCGGTTCAGGCGGGTGGAAAACAGGCGCCAGACGAGCCCGTCCGGGATCATGTCGCCATCGTCGCCCATGCGCGCATTCAGGGTCAGGGCGGTGTCGGGCACGATCTTGCCGAGCTCGGGCAGGGGATCCCCCGGGATGTCCGGCAGGTTCGGAACGGCGAAGCTGCTTAGCCCGTCCTGCGGTGTCGGCAGGTCGATCCGTTGCTGCGGGCCGCGGCCGTTGCCGAAGGGAATGCCGAGGCTCTCGTTCTGCATGCCGTCCGGAATGCCGGACGGCGAGGCGTAGGCGCTGCCCCCGTCCTCGTCCATGCCGCCCCCGGGTGGCGGGCCACCCTGGGCGAAGGCCGGCCCGGCAAGGGCCAGGGACAGGAAGAGAATGAGAGCGGACCGTATCGTCACCGCGAATGGATGTCCTTGCGATATTGGCATTGGATCGACGCGTCGGGTATGGCTGACCTTCTGGCGTTCGCGCAAGCAGGACCTTAAGTTTGGGGCCGAAAATTGATCGGCCCCCGCATGACCGATCCGTTCCGAAGGATTTTCAGTTTCCAATGCCCGACCTCAAGCACCATCTGGCCAGCCGCCGCTCGGTTTCCATTCCCGCCCTGGCCGCACCTGCGCCATCCGGCGCCGAACTGGACGAGATCCTGCGCCTCGCGCTGCGCGTTCCCGACCACGGCAAGCTGGCGCCCTGGCGCCTGGTCCTGATCCGCGGCGCGTCGGCGGGCAGGCTCGGTCAGGCGCTGACGCAGATCGCCGAGGACAGGGAAGGGCCGCTGTCGGATGGCCGCCGCGCCTACGAGCTCGAGCGCTTCACCCGGGCGCCGCTGGTCATCACGGTCGTGTCGAGGGCTGCACCGCATTTCAAGGTTCCCGAATGGGAGCAGGTCCTGTCGGCCGGCGCGCTCACCATGAACCTCGTCCATGCGCTGGCAGCCTATGGCTATGCGGCCACCTGGATCACCGAATGGCCGGCCTATGACGACGCGGCCAAGGCCGCGCTCGGCATTGCGCCGGACGAGAAGGTGGCCGGCTTCCTCTATGTCGGCACGCCGACCGAGGAACGCTCCGAGCGGCCGCGGCCCGACCTCGCCGAGGTCGTGACCGAGGCTGCCGGCTGATGTTCTACGAGACGGAGGACAACCGGCACGGCCTGGCGCATGATCCGTTCAAGGCGATCGTGTCGCCCCGGCCGATCGGATGGATTTCCACCCGCGCGGCCGACGGCACGGTCAACCTGTCGCCCTACAGTTTCTTCAACGCTCTGTCGGACCGGCCGAAGCTCGTCATGTTCTCATCGGTCGGGATGAAGCATTCGGCGGCCAACGCCATCGAAAGCGGGGAGTTCGTCTGCAATCTGGCGACCGCATCGCTGGCCAGGGCCCTGAACCGCAGTTCGGCGCCCGCGCCGCGCGGCGTCAGCGAGTTCGCCATAGCGGGGCTGACGGAGGCCGAATGCCGGCTGGTCGCCGCACCGCGTGTTGCGGAAAGCCCGGCCGCGCTGGAATGCCGTGTCACCGAATGGTTTCGGCCCAAGAGCCTGGCCGGTCCGGTCAGCGAGAATGTGGTGGTTATCGGCCAGGTCGTCGGGGTGCATATCGACGAGGCGATCCTTCGGGACGGGCGCGTGCGGATGGAGCTGGCGGAGCCGCTGTCGCGCCTCGGCTACATGGACTACGCCGTCACGCGCGATGTGTTCGAACTGTTCCGACCGGCGGCGCCGGACGCGAGCGACGTGGATTGACGCTTAGTATCGGAACTGCTCGGCCAGGATGCGCTCATCCCAGCTGTGATCGCGGTCGAACAGGAGCGTGCAGCGGGAGTTGCGCGCCTCGCGGATCGTGATGTGGCGGATCGACTTGACCTCGTAATGATCCGCCACGGCGTTGACCGGCCGCTTGCCGGGCTCCAGCACCTCGATCTCCACCTCCTGCCGGTTGTTCAGAAGGGCGCCGCGCCAGCGGCGCGGGCGGAAGGGGCTGACCGGAGTGAGCGCCAGGAGCGGCGCATCGATGGGGATGATCGGCCCGGCGGCCGATAGGTTGTAGGCCGTCGAACCGGTCGGCGTCGCCACCATGACGCCGTCGCAGGCCAGTTCGTCCAGCCGCACCTTGCCATCGATGCTGATCTTCAGCCGTGCGATCTGGAAGGACTGGCGGAACAGGGCGACTTCGTTGATGGCGAGCGCCTCGTAAGTGGCGCCGGCATCGTCCCGCGCCTCCATGCGCAAGGGGTGGATCACGCTGCGCAGCGCGATGGAGAGGCGGTTTTCCAGCCCCTCCTCGCGATAGGCGTTCATGAGAAAGCCGACCGTGCCGCGGTTCATGCCGTAAATGGCCTTGCCGCTGTTCATGTACTGGTGCAGCACCTGCAGCATGAAGCCGTCGCCGCCCAGGGCGACGATGATGTCGGCATCCGCCGCGGCCAGGTCGCCATAGAGCGCCTTCAACCGATGCAGTGCCGACTGGGCCTCCGGCGTATCCGAAGCAAGGAATGCGAAAGTGGGAATGGGTCCTCGCAACGTTCCGCTCCGGCGCGATTCTGACCGGATGCGACCATTCCTACGTCATCGGATCGGCGTGTCAAACCCGCCGAAGGGCTATCAGGCCGACAGAAAGGCGTGCGCGTAGCGTAGGTCGGCCTGGGAAAGGCCGTGGCCTGTCGGCAAGCTGTGGTGCTCGATCTGCGCGCCGCAGGCCTTGAGGTGGCCTGCCAGCATGGCGGCATTGTCGGCCGGGATGATGGGGTCCAGCGCGCCGCTCAGGAACAAGATCCGCTTGTCCGACAGATCGGGCGAGGGCATCCGGGACAGCGGCACCATGGCCCGCAGCAGCACCCCGCCGGTCAGCACCTCAGGATGGAGCAGCAGCAGCGCGGCCGCAATGTTGGCGCCGTTGGAAAAGCCGAGCGCCATCGGTGCGCCGATGCCATAGGCCGTCCGCGCCTCCGCCACGAATGCAGCGAGTTCGCCTGCGCGAAAGCGCACATCATCCTCGTCGAAGACGCCTTCCGCCAGCCGCCGGAAAAACCGCGGCATGCCGTTCTCGCTCACCTTGCCGCGCGGCGACAGGAGCGGGGCGCCCGGCGCAAGGGTGCGTCCAAGGTCGATCAGATCGTTCTCGTCGCCGCCCGTTCCGTGCAGGAGGAGCAGGGGGCGATCCACGGTTCCGTCGCCCGGGATGAACTGGTGGATGAATGTGTCCGGCGTGGTCATCGAGCCTCTTCCCTCGCAACGTCAAGTCGGCGCCAACGTAGCGATCCTTTGCGCAGGCTGCCACGGCTCTGCCGGTTGACGGTGCTTCGCCGCCGGGTTCACTTGGCACGCGTAAGGGGGAACGGCATGCAGCTGCGGACCATCGAGTATTTCGTAACCTTGGCGCGCGAGGGGCATTTCGGCCGCGCCGCCGCCTTGTGCGGGGTGACGCAGCCCACCTTGTCGGCCGGCATCAACGCGCTGGAGGACGAGCTCGGCGTGCGGCTCGTGCTGCGGGACCGGCGCTTTGCCGGGCTGACGACCGAGGGCGAGGCCGCCTTGCCCTGGGCCCAGCAGCTTCTGGCCGATGTCGGCGGATTGCGGGATGCGACGCAGATGCCGGTCGGCGGCGATGTCACGGGCGTCCTGCGCATGGGCATCATCCCTGCCGCCATGCCGGTCTGCGGCGCCTTCGTGGCGGCGCTGCGGGAACTCCATCCGCAGGTCACGGTGCAGATCGCGGCCCTGACCTCCCGGCAGATCGAGCGCGCGCTCGGCGGCTACGAGATCGATGTCGGCCTGACATATCTCGACAACGAGCCGCTGCCGGATGTCATCTCCGTTACGCTGTACCGCGAGACGCAGATTTTCGCGACTGCCGCCACCGGGCCGCTTGCGGCCGAAGGCACCATCGGCTGGGCAGAGGCCGTGGCGCAGCCGCTCTGCCTTCTGGCGCCGGACATGCAGAACCGCCGCATCCTGGATGCGCACCTGTCCAGCCTCGGCCTTGTCGTGCGGCCCGTCGCCATGGCCAACTCCTATGCGGCACTCCTGTCCATGGTGCGCATGGCCGGCCTGTCCTGCATCATGCCGCACACCTATGCGCAGACCGTCGCGGCCGATCCGGCCTTCCGCGTCCTTGCCTTCGACAGGCCGGCGCGCCCTCAAGGCGTGGGGCTCGTCGTCCCCAACCGGCATCCGAGCTCCGTCATGGCAAGGCTCGCTCTGTCCTGCGGGCGTTCGAGCCAGCTTCGCCACCGCCTAGCTGAGGTCGGCGGCGTTTCCTGATAGACGCCGTCTATCAAAGACAGGCGCTGACTATTTGACTGATTCTAAGTTTGGGCGGACTCTCCGCGTCGCATCGTATGCGGCAAGATCCGGCGGACGGGCCGGGAGGAGAAGACGGACATGCTGGACAGGACGCGGGGAACCGGCGGCTACGACGCCGGCAGGCTGGCCGAGATCCTGGAAGCGCACCGTCATCGCAAGGGTGCGCTCCTGCCCATCCTCCACGAGGTGGTGGCCGAGTTCGGCTATGTGGACGACGCCATGGTGCCCGATATCGCGCAGGCGCTGAATCTGTCGCGCGCCGACGTGCATGGGGTGGTGACCTTCTATCATGATTTCCGCCGCCAGCCGGCCGGCCGCCATGTCGTCAAGCTCTGCGTGGCCGAAGCCTGCAAGGCCCGCGGCGCCGACGCCCTGGCTGAGCATGCCGAACGCCGGCTCGGCCTGCCGCTGCATGCAACCGCCGCCGATGGGGCGGTGACGCTCGAGCCCGTCTACTGCCTCGGCCTTTGCTCCCTGTCGCCGGCCGCCATGATCGACGGCCGCCTGCATGGACGGCTGTCGGAGGCGCGGCTCGACGAGCTTCTGACGCAGGTGATCCGATGATCCGCCGTATCTTTATTCCCGGCGATGCCGCGGCTGTCGCCGTCGGCGCCGATGCCGTGGCCGCTGCCCTCGAAGGGCTGGCGGCGCGTGAGGGCCGCGCCATCGAGATCGTGCGGAACGGCTCACGCGGGGCGCATTTCCTGGAGCCGCTGGTGGAGGTCGAGCTGCCGGAAGGGCGCATCGGCTACGGCCCGGTCGGCGTGGAGGCGCTGGACGATCTGATGGCGGCCGGCTTCCTCGACGGTGGCGATCACGCCTTGCGCATCGGCCGGCCGGAGGAGCATCCCTTCCTGGCCTGCCAGACCCGGCCGACCTTCGCGCTGTGCGGCATCGTCGATCCGCGCTCGCAGGCAGACTATGCGAAGCATGGCGGCTGGGCGGGGCTTGCCGCCGCCCTGCGCCAGGCGCCGGCCGAACGGGTGGAGACGGTCAAAGCCTCCGGCCTTCGGGGGCGCGGCGGCGCGGGCTTCCCGACGGGCATCAAATGGGAAACCGTTTTCAAGGCGCAGGCGCCGGAGAAATACGTCGTCTGCAATGCCGACGAGGGCGACAGCGGCACCTTTGCCGACCGGATGCTGATGGAGGGCGATCCCTTCCGGCTGATCGAGGGCATGGCCATTTGCGGCGTCACCGTCGGCGCGACCTATGGCTACGTCTATATCCGGTCGGAATATCCGCACGCCATCGCCGCCATGGAACATGCCATTGTCGAAAGCCGGAAGGCCGGGTGGCTGGGCCAGCGCGTGGGAGGATCGGACCAGGCCTTCGACATGGAGGTCCGGGTCGGGGCGGGGGCCTATGTCTGCGGCGAGGAAACCTCGCTCCTGAACTCGATCGAGGGCAAGCGCGGCATCGTGCGCGCCAAGCCGCCGCTGCCGGCGCTTCAGGGCCTGTTCGGCTGCCCGACGGTCATCAACAACGTCCTGAGCCTGGCCACGGTGCCGGCGCTGTTTGCCGAGGGGCCGGAACGCTACCAGGCGCTCGGCATGGGCCGCTCGCGCGGGACGATGCCGGTGCAGCTTGCCGGCAATGTGCGCTACGGGGGCCTTTGCGAAGTGCCCTTCGGCATGACGCTCGGGGAGCTGGTGCTCGGCATCGGTGGCGGCACGGCCAGCGGCCGGCCGGTGCGCGCGGTGCAGGTCGGCGGGCCGCTCGGGGCCTATTTCCCGCCCCATCTCTTCGATACGCCCTTCGATTACGAGGCCTTCGCGGCGCGGGACGGGCTGATCGGCCATGGCGGGATCACCGTCTTCGACGATACGGTCGATATGGCGCGGATGGCGCGCTTCGCGCTGGAATTCTGCGCCGTGGAAAGCTGCGGCAAGTGCACGCCCTGCCGGATCGGCGCGGTGCGCGGACAGGAGGTCATGGACCGGATCCTTGCCGCGCGGCAGACGCGGGCCCCGGTCGGCGCGGAGCTCACGCTCCTGGCCGATCTATGCGAGACGATGAAGTTCGGTTCGCTCTGCGCGCTGGGCGGCTTCACGCCATACCCCGTCTCCAGCGCCATGACCCATTTCCCGGAAGATTTCGACCTTGCCGCGCGCGCCCTTCCGGCGCCGCTCGAAGCGGCCGGTTGAGGAGGTTCTGAACCATGTCGCTCCTGCGTGAAACCGATCATGGCACACCCGCCCGCAAAGCCGGCAAAACGGTCAGCCTGACGATCGACGGCGTGACCGTCACGGCAGAGGCCGGCGATTCCATCATGCGCGTCGCCTCGCAGATGGGGACGGCCATTCCCAAACTCTGCGCCACGGACAGCCTGGAGCCCTTCGGCTCCTGCCGCCTGTGCCTCGTGGAGGTGGAGGGGCGGATGGGCACGCCGGCCTCCTGCACGACGCCCGTGATGGACGGCATGGTGGTCCGCACCCAGACCGAGCGGCTGAAGAAGCTACGCCGTGGCGTCATGGAGCTCTATATTTCGGACCATCCGCTCGATTGCCTGACCTGCGCTGCCAATGGCGATTGCGAGTTGCAGGACATGGCCGGCGCTGTCGGCCTGCGTGAGGTGCGTTACGGCCAGGACGGCGCCAACCACGTTCATGCGCTGCAGGACGGCGCGCACAACGACGCCTTTCTGCCGAAGGACCAATCCAATCCCTACTTCACTTATGACCCGTCCAAATGCATCGTCTGCTCGCGCTGCGTGCGGGCCTGCGAGGAAGTCCAGGGCACATTCGCGCTGACGATTTCCGGCCGCGGCTTCGACAGCCGGGTGTCCCCCAGCCAGTCGGAAGACTTCTTTTCATCCGAATGCGTGTCCTGCGGGGCCTGCGTGCAGGCCTGCCCCACCGCCACCCTGACCGAGCGCAAGGTGATCGAGATCGGGCAGCCGGAGCACTCGGCCGTGACGACCTGCGCCTATTGCGGCGTGGGCTGCACCTTCAAGGCCGAGATGCGGGGCGAGGAGCTGGTCCGCATGGTGCCGTGGAAGGACGGCAAGGCCAATCACGGCCATTCCTGCGTGAAGGGCCGCTTTGCCTGGGGATACGCCAACCATGGCGAGCGGATCACCACGCCGATGATCCGCGCCTCCACCTCCGATCCCTGGCAGAAGGTCAGCTGGGAAGAGGCCATTTCCTATGCGGCCGGACAGTTCAAGGCCATTCAGGCACGCTATGGGCGTGACAGTGTCGGCGGCATCACCTCGTCCCGCTGCACGAACGAGGAAACCTTCCTCGTCCAGAAGCTGGTGCGCGCCGCCTTCGGCAACAACAATGTCGATACCTGCGCCCGTGTCTGCCATTCGCCGACCGGCTATGGCCTGAAGACGACCTTCGGCACCTCAGCCGGGACGCAGGATTTCGATTCCGTCGATGCGTCCGACGTGATCATGGTGATCGGCGCCAACCCGACGGACGGCCATCCGGTCTTCGGCTCGCGCATGAAGCGGCGGCTGCGGCAGGGCGCCAAGCTGATCGTCGTCGATCCCCGGCGGATCGATCTGGTGCGCACGCCGCATGTCGAGGCAGCCCACCACCTGCCTCTGCGACCGGGGACCAATGTCGCGGTGCTGACCGCCATGGCGCATGTCATCGTGACGGAAGGCCTCGTGGACGAGGATTACGTGCGCGCCCGCTGCGATCTCGGCGCCTTCGCCGATTGGGCGGCCTTCGTGGCGGAGGAACGGCACAGCCCGGAAGCGGTCGAACATCGCACGGGCGTGGACGCCGCCTCGCTGCGCGCGGCCGCGCGCCTCTACGCCACCGGCGGCAATGCGGCCATCTATTACGGGCTGGGCGTGACGGAGCATAGCCAGGGCTCAACGACGGTCATGGCCATCGCCAATCTGGCCATGGCGACGGGCAATGTCGGCAAGCCGGGGGCGGGGGTCAATCCGCTGCGCGGCCAGAACAATGTGCAGGGCGCCTGTGACATGGGCTCCTTCCCGCACGAGCTGTCCGGCTACCGCCACGTTTCGGACGATGCGGCCCGCGCCTTGTTCGAGGCGGCCTGGGGCCGGCCCATCGACGAGGAGCCGGGCCTACGCATTCCCAACATGCTGGACGAGGCCGTGGCCGGGCGCTTCAAGGGCATCTACATCCAGGGCGAGGACATCCTCCAGTCCGATCCCAATACGCGCCATGTCGCGGCGGGGCTCGATGCGATGGAATGCGTCGTCGTGCAGGATCTGTTCCTGAACGAAACGGCGGTGCATGCCCATGTCTTCCTGCCGGGCTCCACCTTCCTGGAAAAGGACGGCACCTTCACCAATGCCGAACGGCGCATCCAGCGGGTGCGGCGCGTGATGGCGCCCAAGGCCGGCTATGCCGACTGGGAGATCACCCAGCTCCTGTCCAACGCGCTCGGCTACCCGATGGATTACGGCCATCCCGCGCGCATCATGGAAGAGATCGCCGCGCTGACGCCGACCTTCCGCGGCGTGACCTACGACGCGCTCGATCGGCACGGCTCCCTGCAATGGCCGGTCAACGAGGCCGCGCCGGACGGCACGCCGACCATGCACATGGAGGGCTTCGTGCGCGGCAAGGGGCTTTTCGTCCTGACCGAATATGTCCCGACGGACGAGCGCACCGGGCCGCGCTTCCCGCTGCTCCTGACGACCGGCCGCATTCTCAGCCAGTACAATGTGGGCGCGCAGACGCGGCGGACCGACAATGTGCTCTGGCACGAGGAAGACCTCCTGGAGATCCACCCGCAGGATGCGGAGGATCGCGGCATCAAGGAGCGTGATTTCGTGCGTGTCGCCAGCCGGGCCGGGGAGACGACCCTGCGGGCCCGCATCACCGACAGGGTGGCGCCGGGCGTCGTCTATACGACCTTCCACCATCCGCTGACACAGGCCAATGTGGTCACCACCGACTATTCCGACTGGGCCACGAACTGCCCGGAATATAAGGTGACCGCGGTCCAGGTTTCGCCGTCGAACGGGCCGAGCGCCTGGCAGGAGGAATATTCGGCCCTGGCAAGCGCCAGCCGCCGCATCGCGCCCGCGGAGCCGGCCGAATGAGCGGCGTGCGGCACGATACCTCGGCCACCCTGGTGCGGATGGCCAACCAGATCGCACGGTTCTTCGAAAGTCAGGAACACGAATCCTCCGCCCTCGGCTTTGCCGACCATGTCGCGGCCTTCTGGAGCCGGCGCATGCGCCAGGACATACTGGCGCATCTGGACGCGGGTGGGGACGGCCTTCGCCCACTCGCCGCACAGGGTTTGAGCATCCTGCGGGACCGGGCGCCCAAGCGCGTGTCGGAAGCGCTGGAAGCGCACGGCGGCGTTTCAGTGGGAACGGAGCGCGGCAGCGACGCCGGCTGACGCCGGTCCGCCCGTTCGGTCGCGCTTGCCTGGAAAGCGTCTGCGGTGCACTGTCCAATGGCCCCTGTGGAGGGGGGCCATGAATGAACTTGCCGCGCTTTGCCTGCATGATTGCAGCCCTTGCCAGCCTTGCCGGCTGCCAGACCATCACCCCCGAACAATTGCGTGCCGCCGACGAGGCGCAGTGCCGGTCCTACGGGTTCAAGGCGGGCACCGACGCCTTCGCCGGCTGCCTGCAGCGAATCGACCTGGCGCGCGATGCCGATCGCCGTGCGCAACTGCGCGCGCTGGACGATCCGCTCGTCGTCTACCAGCCCGTCTATGTCGTGCGATAGCATACGTCGATAGGCGTAATGCGCTTCACCGTTCTGATGATATGCTCGGAGCGGGGCAGGGCGCACCATAGTCAAGACCTGTTCATAAGTTCCGCCGGGCCACATTGAATGATCGACGCCAATGACAGACGCCCCACGTCTGCCGGTTCGTCCTATGCGCGGAGTGACGGCATGCACATGCACATGCACATGCATCCCCAGGCGGTCGGCGCCCAGATGATGGCTCGCAAGCTGACGGGCATCGGAACGCTGCTGCCCGAGGACGAAGCTGCGATCGCGGCGCTGGATATGACCGTGCAGAATGTGGGCGTCGGACATGTCATCGCGGCGGAAGGATCGAGCCCGCGCCACTGCTGCCTGATCATCTCGGGACTGGCCTGCCGCTACAAGATCCTGGTCGATGGCAAACGCCAGATCATGTCCTTCCACACACCGGGCGATTTCCCGGATTTCTACAGCCTGCATGTGGATGTGATGGATCACAGCCTGGCGGCCGCAACGCCGTGCCAGCTCGGCCTCGTGCCGCATTCCACCTTCCGCAAGTGGGTGCGCCAGCATCCGCACCTCGCCAACCTCCTGTGGCGCGATACGCTGATCGACGGATCGATGTTCCGCGAATGGATCGTCAATGTCGGCCGCCGCCCCGGCCCCCGCCGCATCTGCCATCTGATCTGCGAACTGGCCGTGCGGCTCGAAAATGTCGGTCTGGTGGAAGCCGGCCGCGTTCCCTTCCCGCTGACCCAGTCCGACCTGTCCGACGCCGTCGGGCTGTCGGTCGTCCACGTCAACCGCGTGCTGCAGGATCTGAAGGCGCAAAACATCGTGGCCTTTTCGAACCGCGAGGCCATCGTCCTCGATTGGCAGAAGCTGCGTGGCATGGCGCAGTTCGACGGTGCCTACCTGCACATGAAGGACAATGGCCGCCGCCTGCGCCACTTCACGCTGACGTAACGTATGGCTGCGGGCACGAAAAAGGGCCCGGCCGCTGTGGCCGGACCCTTATCGAACCTGGCTTCAGGCCGGTTCAGATGTTCCGAACGGCGCCCTTCGCGGCACTGGTGGTCATGGAGGCATAGGCCCGCAGCGCTGCCGTGACCCGGCGCTTGCGCGGCTCGGCCGGGTGCCAGCCGAGCTTTTCCTGTTCCAGCCGGCGATTGGCGAGTTCAGCGTCCGAGACGTCGAGCCGGATGATCCGGTTCGGAATGTCGATGGTGATCATGTCGCCTTCCCGGACCAGGCCGATCGTGCCGCCCTCCGCCGCTTCCGGAGAAACATGGCCGATCGACAGGCCGGAGGAACCGCCGGAAAAGCGGCCATCCGTCACGAGGGCGCAGGCTTTGCCGAGGCCCTTCGACTTCAGGTAGCTCGTCGGGTACAGCATCTCCTGCATGCCCGGTCCGCCGCGCGGCCCTTCGTAGCGGATCAGCACGACGTCCCCGGCCTCGACCTTCTTGTTCAGAATGCCGTAGACGGCCGCATCCTGGCTTTCGAAGATGCGCGCCGGGCCGGAAAAGGTCAGGATGCTTTCATCGACGCCGGCCGTCTTCACGATGCAGCCGAGTTCGGCCAGATTGCCGTACAGGACCGCAAGCCCGCCATCCTTGGAATAGGCATGCGCGACATCCCGGATGACGCCGGTTTCCCGGTCCGTGTCCAGATCGTCGAAACGGCGGTCCTGGCTGAACGCCACCTGGGTCGGCACCCCGCCGGGCGCGGCCCGGAAGAACTCCGTCACCGAACGGCTTGTCGTGCGCTTCACGTCCCAGCGGGCCAGGGCATCGGCCATGCTGGCGGCGTGCACGCAGCCCGCGCTCGTATCGATCAGCCCGCCGCGATCCAGCTCTCCCAGAATGCCCATGATGCCGCCCGCGTGGTGCACGTCTTCCATGTGCACGTTGGCGACGGCCGGCGCCACCTTGCACAGGACCGGGACACGGCGCGACAGGCGGTCGATATCCTCCATGGTGAAGTCGACCTCCGCCTCGTGGGCGGCTGCCAGGAGATGCAGCACCGTGTTGGTGGAGCCGCCCATGGCGATGTCGAGCGTCATGGCGTTTTCGAAGGCCGCGAAGCTGGCGATGGAGCGCGGCAGGACGCTCTCGTCGTCCTGCTCGTAGTAGCGGCGCGCCAGATCGACGATCAGGTGGCCCGCCTCCACGAAGAGGCGCTTGCGGTCGGCATGGGTGGCGAGGGTGGAGCCGTTGCCGGGCAGGGACAGGCCCAGAGCTTCCGTCAGGCAGTTCATGCTGTTGGCCGTGAACATGCCCGAGCAGGATCCGCAGGTCGGGCAGGCCGAGCGTTCGATGGCCTGCACCTCGGCATCGGAGATGCGCTCGTCGGCGGCCGCAACCATGGCATCGACGAGATCGAGCTTCTTGTCCTTGCCTTCCCAGGTCACCTTGCCGGCTTCCATCGGTCCGCCGGACACGAAGACGACCGGGATGTTCAGCCGCATGGCCGCCATGAGCATGCCAGGCGTGATCTTGTCGCAGTTGGAGATGCAGACCATCGCATCGGCGCAATGGGCGTTGACCATGTATTCCACGCTGTCCGCGATGAGTTCGCGGGAGGGCAGGGAATAGAGCATGCCGTCATGGCCCATCGCGATACCGTCATCGACGGCGATGGTGTTGAACTCCTTGGCAACGCCGCCCGCCAGCTCGATCTCCCGCGCGACGAGCTGGCCCAGATCCTTCAAATGGACATGGCCCGGCACGAACTGCGTGAAGGAGTTGCAGACGGCGATGATCGGCTTGCCGAAATCGCTGTCCTTCATGCCGGTGGCGCGCCACAGGCCGCGAGCTCCAGCCATGTTTCGACCATGCGTGGTCGTTCGGGAACGATATGCGGGCATGTCCGGCTTCCTCTGATCCTCTTGTCCCGCCTTCTGCCAGGCGGCTGCCTGTCGCGGCGACTTTGGATCGCGTCATACGACAGAATCTAGAATGGGAACAAGCTTTCCGTAACGCAAGTTACGCCTCGCGGCCCATCTTGACCAGCCCATGGCTGGCTTGAGGGAAATCCATGGGCCGGCGATCCGGTTCCAGCCGGCGCCTGCCGCGTGTCTGACGGCTTTGCCGGACCGGAGCGCTCAGCGGCGCGGGGCGGTGTCGATGCCGTTGGCGTCGCAGATGGTGGCTTCCCGCTGCAATTGCTCCCGGCTGTCGTTCAGTCGGGGCGTGCGGCCATTGCGCATGTCCAGGAGGGCATCGGACACCGCCAGGCAGCGCTCGCGCTGCTGGTAGTATTGAAATGCCCCGGATGTTCCGGGCGCCCCGTGCAGGAGGTACCATCCCAGAAGCCCCAGCGCGGCCAGCGCCACGAGGATGATCGGCCCGAGGCCGACGCGTGATTCCTCATCCCAGTCACTGAAGCCGGCGGCAGCCGCACCCGGCGCGACGCCGGGCTTGGGCAGGCTTTGCGCAACGGCAGCGGCAGCCGAAGGTTTCACGGTTTCCGCCGGGGCCGCACGAGCTACGGCAGGCGATGGCGCCACGGTCGCATTGGATGAAGCAGCAGGCAGTGAAGGTGCCGGAAGATCGGCCTGGATGGTCGGCGGCAGGCTGTCGCCTTCCCCGGTCATGAGCAGTTCAAGGCTGGCGCGCGCCTGCTTCACGCGCAGCTCGAACTCGGCTTTCACCGACGGGTCCGCGTCGGAATCCAGCTCGCACAGCATTTCGGCCTTGCCGAGCATGCGGGCCGAGGAGACGAGCTCGAGCACGGACGAGCGGACGGCCGCCGCAAAATCGGTTGTGCCGACGGAAGCGTTCAGATGCGCGGCATCTTTGATCGGGCCAGGTGAGATGGCTGACATACGGTTTTCAATGTTAAAGATGTAATGTATGAGATATGAGATAAACGTATTGAAATGCCCGCAGGATACTGCGGCCAGCCGCAGGGCAGCAAGCCCCACTGAATGACTGTAGTGAACTGAAATTATTGCAGAAGAGTATGCATCACTGCGTGTGGTGGTGTCTCCGCAGTCGTTCGGGTGAGCATGCGGCGCGCGGTTTCCCGCCAAAGATGTACAGGGCCCGCAGCCGCTGTACATCTTTCGGTTGTTAAACCTTGGGTATCGCTCGCGAGCAGCGGCCTCCGCGTCATAGTGACGCATCATCACGTTCCTTAGAGATGCTTGCCGGGCGCGTTGGGTCCCGAGTAGAGGCTCAATCGGCACCCTTGCGTCTGGAACCGTCGGCCGGGACGCTTAAGTTGGCCACTGCGCGGTCGGTTGTCTCGACCGGTTCGGGTTCAGTCATGCCATGCCATATCTAGCGGTCGCGCTGGTCGTCATCATCGTCTTCGTGCTGGCCTCTCTGGCCGCGACCTACGCCTATGGCCGCTTTGCCGAGGCGGCACGGGGCAAGCCATCCCATGCCCTGCCGCGTTCGGGGCCGGACACGGAGGCAGACCGCATCGCGGACCGGCTGCGGGCCGGCCGGGAGGCCGGCAGCGGCCTGGCGCTCATCGCATCCAACCTCGACGCCTTCGCCGTGCGCGTCCTGTCGGCCCGCGCCGCGGGGCGAAGCTTGGATGCCATGTATTACATCTGGGGTGACGACCTGACCGGGCGCCTCATGCTCGGCGAGCTGCTCGGGGCAGCCGATCGCGGGGTCAGGGTGCGGCTGCTGGTAGACGATATCGGCGTCTCCCTGTCGGACCGCACCTTCCTGGCGGTGGACCGGCATCCCAACATCGAAGTGCGGATGTTCAACCCTACCCATGCGCGCGACAAGCCGTTCCGGCGCGGGGTGGAAATGGCGCTGCGCATGCTGAGCGTGAACCGGCGCATGCACAACAAGGCCTTCGTCGTGGACGGACAGATCGCCATCGTCGGCGGGCGCAATATCAGCGACGCCTATTTCGACGCGGGCGAAAACTCGAACTTTCGCGATATGGACATTGTCGGGGTGGGGGAACTGGCCGGTCAGACCGAGCGCGTCTTCGACGAATACTGGAACAGCGGCGTCGCGCTGCCGGTGCGGGCGCTGGCGGGACGGCGCCCCGTACGCCTTGGTCGCCTGCGCGGCCGGATCGAGCGGCTGGCCCGCTCGCCGCAGGCCGCGCCCTATATCCGCCGCCTGCGCGAACGCATCTCCGTTGACCGGCTGGTGGCGGACGAGCATGTCTTCTGGACGCAGGATGCGCGCATCGTCGCCGATCCGCCGCAAAAGGCGTCCGGTGGCGGCGGGAAGGGGCACAACCGCCTACTGGAAGAACTGGTGCCGCTCCTAGCGGCCAGCCAGCGGCAGGTGAACGTCACCTCGCCCTACTTCATCCCGGGCGATCGCGGCGCCGACTTCTTCGCCGCGCTGGTGCGCAAGGGGGTCAGGGTCCGCGTTTTGACGAACTCCCTGGCGGCGACGGACGTGGCCGCCGTGCATGGCGGCTACGCTCCCTACCGTGAAAGCCTCCTGATCCACGGTGTCGAGCTCTATGAGCTGAAACCCACCGCCGGCCGCGAACGCTTGCGCCTGCGCGGCTCCAGCCGGGCCAGCCTGCACACCAAGGCGTTTACCAGCGATGGGGAGGCCGGGTTCGTCGGCTCCCTCAACTTCGATCCGCGCTCGGTATCGCTCAACACGGAAATGGGGGTTCTCTTTGCCGTGCCGGGCCTCGTCCAGGCGATGGACGCGATCTTCGAGGCGGAGATCCAGCCCGAGATGAGCTACGCTTTGTCGCTCGACGCGGATGGCGCACTCGAATGGCGGGGCCGTTCGGACGGGCTCGAAGAGCGCTTCGAGGACGAGCCGGAAGCGAGTTTCGGCCGCAAGGCGTTGGCCACACTGGTCGGGCTTTTGCCGCTGGAGTCCCAGCTCTGACGGGATCGACACCGCCTGTCCGCTCGTAAGCCGAAGAATGTGCGGCGTGGACGCCATAATCGCCGTTTAATTTCGGCGTATTCCGGCCTATCTGACGAAGATAGTCCGGCGCCGCGGCGCAGATGCGGGGAGACGATCATGGGCATTGTACAGAGCGTGGATGCTGTGGCGGACGCGTCCGCCCCCTTCAGCCGCTTCGACCGGCGCGTGCGCCCCGAAACGCCGCTGCGCAAGGCCATTACGCAGGCCACCCGCCGTCCTGAGCCGGAATGCATGGAGCCGCTCCTGGCGGCCGCCACGCAAAGCCCGCAGGATGCGCAGGCCATCCGCACCCTGTCGCGAAAGCTGGTCGGCGATCTGCGGGCAAAGGCGTCCAATAGCGGCATTCCCGGCCTGATCCATGAATACTCCCTGTCGAGCCAGGAGGGGATCGCCCTCATGTGCCTGGCCGAAGCACTGCTGCGCATTCCCGATCGTGCGACGCGCGATGCGCTGATCCGCGACAAGATCTCCAAGGGGGACTGGCGCGCCCATATCGATGACGACAATTCGCTTTTCGTGAACGCGGCCACCTGGGGCCTTCTCGTGACGGGGCGGCTGACCTCTACGGTGAGCGAGGCCGGGCTGTCGCGCGCGCTGTCTCGCCTCGTCGGCCGGTTCGGGGAGCCGGTCATCCGCCAGGGCCTGGACATCGCCATGCGGCTGATGGGCGAGCAGTTCGTGCGGGGCGAGAACATCGACGAGGCGCTCAAGAAGAGCCGCGCGATGGAGCGCAAGGGCTTCCGCTATTCCTACGACATGCTGGGCGAGGCGGCGATGACCGCCGCCGATGCGCAGCGCTATTACCGTGATTACGAACAGGCGATCCACGCCATCGGCACCGCTGCCGACGGCAAGGGCGTCTATGAGGGGCCCGGCATCTCCATCAAGCTGTCGGCCCTGCATCCGCGCTATGCCAGGGCCAAGGCCGAGCGGGTGATGGATGAGCTCTATCCGCGCGTGCGGGACCTCGCCGCCTTGTGCAAGCGCTACGATATCGGCCTCAACATCGATGCGGAGGAGGCGGACCGGCTGGAGCTTTCGCTCGACCTTCTGGAAGAGCTGGCCTTCGAGCCTTCGCTCGCCGGCTGGAACGGCATCGGCTTCGTGGTCCAGGCCTATGGCAAGCGGTGCCCGGCCGTCATCGACTGGCTGATCGACCTCGGCCGCCGCAGCGGGCACCGGTTGATGGTGCGGCTGGTCAAGGGTGCCTACTGGGATGCCGAGATCAAGCGTGCGCAGGTGGACGGCGCGGCCGACTTCCCGGTCTATACCCGCAAGGCGCATACGGACGTCGCCTATCTGGCCTGCGCCCGCAAGCTGCTCGCGGCGCCCGATGCCGTATTCCCGCAATTCGCCACCCACAATGCGCAGAGCCTTGCGAGCATCTACGTCATGGCGGGGCCGGAACAGTATCGGCGCGGCCAGTACGAGTTCCAGTGCCTGCACGGAATGGGCGAGCCCCTGTATGAGGAGGTCGTCGGCAACGAACGCCTGGACCGGCCCTGCCGCATCTACGCGCCGGTCGGCACGCATGAGACGTTGCTGGCCTATCTCGTCCGCCGCCTTCTGGAGAACGGCGCCAATTCCAGTTTCGTCAACCGCATCGCCGACGAAGCGGTGCCCGTCGACGAACTGGCCGTTGACCCGGCGGACGCGGTGCGCGCGCTCGACCCGGTTGGCGCGACGAACCCGGCCATCCTTCTGCCGCCCGCGCTCTACGGTTCGGCACGGCGCAACTCGGCCGGCATCGACCTGGCCGACGAGCATGTGCTTGCGGAACTGGCGCAGGGGCTGCGCGCCAGCGCCGCGACGCCCTGCCGGGCCGATGCCCCGGTCGAGGCGCGCACCGGCACCTACGAGCCGATCACCAACCCCGGCGACCGGCGCGATCAGGTCGGATCGGTCGAGGTGACCGATGCCGGCCGGCTCGATCCGGTCGTCGCCCGGGCGATCGGAGGCGCCAAGGGCTGGGCTGCGCAGGGCGCCGATGCGCGTGCCGCGTGCCTCGACCGGGCGGCCGACCTGTTCGAAGAGCATACCGCACGCCTATTGGGCATCGTGGTGCGAGAGGCAGGCAAGTCCCTGCCCAATGCCGTTGCCGAACTGCGCGAAGCGGTGGATTTCCTGCGCTACTACGCGGCGGAAATTCGCGGCCACGCCGCCCGCGGGGCGATGCGGCCACTCGGTGTCGTCGCCTGTATCAGCCCCTGGAACTTCCCGCTGGCCATCTTTACCGGGCAGGTCGCCGCGGCCCTGGCCGCCGGCAACGGCGTCCTTGCCAAGCCGGCCGAGGAAACACCGCTGACGGCCTTTGCAGCAGTGCAGCTCCTGCACGAAGCCGGCGTTCCGGAGGATGCGCTGATCTTCGTTCCGGGCGCGGGAGAGGTCGGTGCCGCGTTGACGGCCCATGCCGATGTCAGCGGCGTCATGTTCACCGGCTCGACCGAAGTGGCGCGGCTGATCGAAACCGCCATGGCGGGCCGCCGCACGGCCGATGGCCGGATCGCTCCGCTCATTGCGGAAACCGGCGGACAGAACGCGATGATCGTCGATTCCTCGGCCCTGACCGAGCAGGTCGTGGGCGACGTCGTCGCCTCGGCCTTCGACAGTGCGGGGCAGCGCTGCTCGGCGCTGCGCATCCTGTGCGTCCAGAACGAGGCGGCGGAGCGCACGCTGGACATGCTGCGTGGGGCCATGGCGGAACTGGCCATCGGGCGTACCGACAGGCTGTCGGCCGATGTCGGGCCGGTCATCACGCAGGAAGCGCGCGGCACGATCCTCGCCCATATCGAGGAGATGCGTGGCAAAGGCCACCGGGTGACGCAGGCTGAGCTCGGCCCGGACGCGGCGCATGGCACCTTCGTGCCACCGACCATCATCGAGATCGACGATATCGCTCAGCTGGGGCGCGAGGTGTTCGGCCCGGTCCTGCATGTGCTGCGCTATCGGCGCGATGGGCTGGCGCAGCTTCTGGAATCCATCAACGCCACGGGCTATGGGCTGACCTTCGGGCTGCACACGCGCATCGACGAGACGGTGGACACGGTCCTGTCGGGCATCGATGTCGGCAATGTCTATGTAAACCGCAACGTGATCGGCGCTGTCGTGGGCGTGCAGCCTTTCGGCGGGCGCGGATTGTCCGGAACGGGACCCAAGGCGGGCGGGCCGCTCTATCTGCGCCGCCTGATGCAGACCGAAGGCGAACCGGTCCTCGTGGGTGCGGCACCGCCGGCCTTCGCCGCCTTTGCCAACTGGCTGGTGCAGATCGGCCAGGCAAGCGCTGCCGATACGGTGCGGGCCGCCGCCGAGACGAGCCCGCTCGGCTACCGCGCGGACCTGCCCGGCCCGGTGGGCGAGCGCAACAGCTACGAGATCCAGCCGCGCGGCATGGTGCTCCTGCTGGGCGAAACCGAGCGCGGGCTGGCCGTGCAGATGGGCGCTGCCTTGGCGGCTGGCAACCGCGTGGCGGTGCCCGCCCGCGACATGACCCGCTTTGCGCTGGATCGGCTGCCGGCCGAGTTGCGGCCGGTGGTCCTGAAGGATGGCGCCATTCCCGCGCAGGTCACGGCCGTGCTGATCGAAGGCAGCGCCGAGCGCGTGGCGCATATCCAGCGGCGCCTGAGCGACAAGGATGGCGGGCTCGCCATCGTGCAGGCGCTGACGCCGCAGGAGATCGCCTCCGGCGCCTCCTACGACCTCGAATGGCTGGTGGAGGAGCGCTCCATCAGCGTGAACACGGCGGCGGCCGGCGGCAATGCCAGCCTGATGGCCATTTCCTGAAGGGGGCCGGCGTCAGCTTCGAAGCGTGACGAAACGGCCATTCGCGCGGGAGGATCGCACGCAGGCATCGACGAAGGAGACACCTTCGACGCCGTCGGCGACGCCTGGAAGAATGCCGGAGGCCTCCATCGCCTCCGGCCCGCTGCGGGCCGCGCGGATCATGGCTGCAGCGTCCGAATAGATGTTGGCGAAGGCCTCCAGATAGCCTTCCGGATGGCCCGCCGGCACGCGCGCCGCCGCCGCGCAGGCGGCGTCGGAGCCGGCACCGTTGCGGGTGATGAGCCGCGTCGGCTCGCCATAGGGTGTGAAGCGCAGGACGTTGGGCTGTTCCTGACGCCATTCGAGCCCGCCCTTGTCGCCGAAGAGGCGCAGGCGCAGATCGTTCTCATGGCCGGGCGCGACCTGGGAGCACCACAACATGCCCTTGGCACCGCCATCATAGCGCAGCAGCACATGGGCGTTGTCGTCAAGGGTCCGTCCGGCCCCGAAGGAGGACAGGTCTGCCGCCAGGCTCTCGACGGTCAGGCCCGATACGTAGCGCGACAGGTGGAAGGCATGGGTGCCGATATCGCCGAGCGCACCGCCCAGCCCCGCGCGCTCGGGGTCCGTGCGCCATTCCGCCTGTTTGGAGCCCTGCGTTTCGACAGACTCGGTCAGCCAGTCCTGCGCATATTCCACCTGGACGACGCGCAGCGCGCCGAGGGCTCCATCGGCCACCATGGCCCGCGCCTGGCGGATCAGCGGGT
Organism: Aureimonas frigidaquae; assembly: GCF_001463905.1. Taxonomy (GTDB): domain Bacteria; phylum Pseudomonadota; class Alphaproteobacteria; order Rhizobiales; family Rhizobiaceae; genus Aureimonas; species Aureimonas frigidaquae. The sequence goes on along the minus strand of NZ_BBWR01000002.1, from coordinate 692,747 downwards.
AGCCGGAATAGTTGTGGGTCAGCACGAAGAGGGCCGTGCCCCGGCCCACAGCGGCACACATGCGCCTGGCATCGGCGAGCGTTCCCGTCAGCGGCTTGTCGCAGATGACGTGGATCCCGCGCTTCAGGAACTTCTCCGCCACCGGAAGGTGCATATGGTTGGGCGTGCAGATGGCGACCACCTCGATGCCGTCCGGCCGGCGCGCCTCTGCCACGGCCATCTTGCGAAAATCGTCATAGCTGCGCTCGGGCGAAAGGCCCAGCGCCAGGCCGCTCTCCCGCGCCTTGTCGGGCGTGGAGGAGAGGGCGCCGGCGACCAGCGTGTAATGCCCGTCGAGCCGCGCCGCGATCCGGTGCACGGCACCGATGAAGGCGCCACTGCCGCCGCCGATCATTCCGAGGCGAATGGGGGCAATGTCGTCCATTACTGTTCCCTCCCGAGGCCGAGTATCTGCCGGTTGCGCGCCGCGTCCGTCCCCGCGCCGGCGAAATCGTCGAAGGCGCGGTCCGTCACGCGGATGATATGCTCGCGCACGAAGGCGGCGCCCTCACGCGCACCGTCCTCCGGATGTTTCAGGGCGCACTCCCATTCCACCACGGCCCATCCGCCGAAGCCGTATTGCGTCAGCTTGGAGAAGACGGCCTTGAAATCCACCTGACCGTCACCGAGGCTGCGGAACCGGCCGGCCCGGTCCACCCAGGACTGGTAGCCGCCATAGACACCCTGGCGCCCGGTTGGATTGAACTCCGCATCCTTGACGTGGAACATCCCGATCCGCTCATGGTAAATGTCGATATTGGCAAGGTAATCAAGGCCTTGCAAGACATAGTGCGAGGGATCGTAGAGCATTCTGGCGCGCGGATGGTTGCCCACCCGCTCCAGGAACATCTCGTAGCTCACGCCGTCATGCAGGTCTTCGCCCGGATGGATTTCGAAGCAGATGTCGACGCCGACATCCTCCGCATGGTCGAGGATCGGGCGCCAGCGCGCGGCAAGCTCGTCAAAGGCCGCCTCGATCAGCCCGGCCGGGCGCTGCGGCCAGGGGTAGACGAAGGGCCAGGCCAGGGCGCCGGAAAAGGCGGCGATGGCGGGCAGGTTCAGATTGGCCGCGGCCGACAGGGTCTTGCGCAGCTGGTCCACCGCCCATTGCTGGCGGGCCGCCGGGCGGCCATGCAGATGCGCCGGCGCAAAGCCGTCGAAGAGCGTATCGTAGGCCGGATGCACGGCCACGAGCTGGCCTTGCAGATGGGCGGAGAGTTCGGTGAAGCAGGTGCCATGTGCGGCGAGCCTGCCGGCCAGCTCCTGCGCATAATCGCGGGAGGTGGCGGCGCGCTCCACGTCCATCAGGCGCAAATCCCCGGTTGGGACCTGGAGCCCGATATAGCCGCAGCCGGCTGCCCATCCCGCCAGCCCGTCCAGCGAATCGAAGGGCGCTGTGCCCCCGACGAATTGCGCCAGGAACAGACCCGGCCCCTTCAGCGTCTTCATCCGACCCTCCCAGATGAAACCATGTTCATGGCTTTTGTAATCGATTTCATGCACTCTGGCAAAAGCAGCATGGCTTTACAAGCGGAGGGAAGCCCGCATTGTGGCCGTTTTTCCATCGGGGTCGGGAATGACTGTGAGCGACGACAGACAGGCCGAGGGCAAGCCGCCACGTGTGCGTGACGTGGCCCGGATCGCCGGTGTGTCCACGGCCACGGTCAGTCGTACCCTGACCAATCCCGAACTCGTATCGCCCGCCACGCGCGCGGCGGTGGAAAACGCGATCCGGCAGACGGGCTATACGGTCAACATCGCAGCCCGGAACCTGCGGCAGAACCGGACGGGCAACGTGCTGGCGCTGGTGCCGAGCCTTGCCAATCCGTTCTTCTCCCGGATCCTGGCCGGCATCGGCGCCGTCCTGCGGGCGGAAGGGGTGAACCTCCTCGTCGCCGATACGCGGATGATGCCCGACGAGCGTGGCCGCCTCCTGGATTTTGCGGGACGTTCGCGCACCGACGGGCTGATCGTCCTGGATGGATCTATTCCCGCCGAGGTTCTATCTGCCGGCGCGGCCCCGCCCGTGGTGCAGGCCTGCGAATGGATCGACGGGCTGGATGCGCCGCGCATCCTGGCCGACAATGCGGGCGGCGCCGCCATGGCTGTGACGCATCTGGCCGAGTTGAAGCACCGGCGGATCGGCCATCTGTCCGGCCCCGCGGACAACCGGCTGACGCAGGCACGAACGGCTGGTTACACCGAGGCCATGCGCCTGCGCGGCTTCGAGTTGCGCCCGGAATGGTCCTTTGCGGGGGATTTTACGCTGGGCAGCGGGCAGGCCGCGGCCCATTGCCTGGCCGCCATGCAGGATCGCCCGACGGCCATCGTCTGCGACAATGACGAAATGGCCTGCGGCCTGATCGCGCAATTGCAGATCCTCGGCCTGCAGGTCCCGGGCGACATCTCCGTCGTCGGCTTCGACGATATCGAATTTGCAGGGCACGTCACACCCGCACTCACCACCATCTGCCAGCCGCGCGAGGTGATCGGAGAAGCGGCGGCACGGCGGATGCTCGGCCTTCTGCAGGGCGAGGCCTTCGACGAGGAGACGATCATCCCCGTCACCCTCGTCGTCCGCGCTTCGACGGCGCCCCTCGGCCACTGACGGCCATCCGGCAAGCGCCCGGCGCCGTCTGGCGCAGGCCTAAAATCCCGTTTGCATAGGCGTATGTTATCGATTACATTTTCAACTTCGGGTTGGGAGATCTTGGGAGGATGAGCATGATCCGGACTATGGTGTGCGCCGCTGTCGCAAGCGCGCTGATGGCGGGTGCGGCACATGCGGAGACGCTCCGCATCGGGCTGTCCAACAGCTTCGTGGGGTCCGAATGGCGGACCCAGATGATCGAGGAAGCGCAGGCTGCCGCCGCCGCGTGGAAGGACAAGGGTGTGGATGTCGAGGTCGTCGTGCAGAGCGGCGACGTGGACGTGCAGGGCCAGATCGGCCACATCCGCAACTTCATCAACCAGGGCGTCGACGCCATCATCATCAACCCGGGCAGCCCGACAGCCTTCAGCCCGGTCTTCGCGCAGGCCAAGGCGCGGGACATCCTCGTCGTGGCGACGGACGCGGAAGTCGCCTCGGGCGATGCGATCTATGTCGGCATCGACCAAAAGGCCTGGGCCGAGCAGTCGGCCCGCTGGCTCGCCGAAACGCTGGGCGGCAAGGGCAATGTGGTGACCATCAACGGCATTGCCGGCAACCCCGCCAATGAAGCGCGCGTGGCCGGTTACAAGGAGGTTTTCGCCCAGTTCCCGGACATCAAGGTCCTGAACGAGGCGAATGCCAATTGGGACCAGGCCCAGGGCCAGCAGACCATGCAGAACCTTCTGGCGACTTACCCGGATATCCAGGGCGTGTGGGTTCAGGATGGCATGGCCGATGGCGCCTGGCGCGCCATCGAGGCAGCCGGCAAAAAGGACTCCATCGCCGCCACGGGCGAGATCCGCAAAGACTTCATGACCCGCTGGGAGCGCGAGAAGCTGAACTCGGCCGCCTCCGTCAACCCTCCGGGCGTCATGGCCAGTGCGCTGAATGTGGCCGTCCTGGCCCTGCAGGGGCGCGAGTTCAAGGAAGGCGTCTTCGGCGGGCCGAACGGCAACGCGATCTACATCCCGATCCCCTTCGTCGACAATGACAATCTGGCGGAGAATCTGGAAGCGGCCAAGGACAAGCCAGGCTACTGGTCGGTGACGGCGACCGTCACGCCCGAACAGGCCGAAGCCTTCTTCAAGTAAGACTGCGAAGGGCCTGGCGCGCCGAGCGCGTGCCGGGCCCGCTCCATGTCCCAGCCACGAGAATGCGGGAGGCGCCATGTCGGCCGTTCTGGAAGCTGCCGGAATCGCCAAGTCCTTCGGTGCCGTTCGCGCACTGGTGAAGGGCGATCTGACCGTCGCGCGGGGAGAGATCCACGCCCTTCTGGGCGCCAATGGCTGCGGCAAGAGCACGCTGTGCAAGGTGGTGGCCGGCGCGCTCGGCCCCGATGCGGGCGTGCTGCGCTTCGACGGGCAGGACCGCAGCTTCAGTTCCCCGCACGATGCCGAACGCGCCGGAATATCGCTTTTTTATCAGGAGTTGAGCCTCATTCCTCAGCTTTCGGTGGAGCGTAACATCGTCCTGGGGCGGGAGCCGAGCCGGGGCGGTTTCATCGACCGCAAGCGGATGCGCGCCCGCGCGGCCGAACTGATCGCGCTCTTCGAAGGCGTCGTCGGGCCGAACCTCAATCCGCAGACGCTGGTCGCGGACCTGTCGCCGGATGAGCGCCAGATCGTCGAAATCCTGAAGGTCTTCGCCGCCGATCCCAAGCTGATGATCATGGACGAGGCGACGGCGGCGCTCGACGGCCGCCAGTCGGCGCGCTTGTTCGAGATCCTGGCCGCGCGTCGGGCCGAAGGCGTCTCCACCATCATGATCTCGCACCGGCTGGATGAAGTCTTCGCCATTTGCGACCGGATCACCGTCATGCGCAACGGCGCCACCGTGGCGCGCCTCGACGTGGCGGCAACCGACCGCGCCGAGGTGGTCCACCATATGGTCGGGGAGGTGTCCGCGCCGGCAGGGCGCGGCCGCGCTCCCGGGGATGGCGTCGCACCGCTGCTCCTTCTGGAAGATGTGTCCGGCGCGCGCTTTACCGATGTGACCCTGGCGCTGCGCCCGGGCGAGGTCGTCGGCCTGGCGGGCCTGCAGGGGCAGGGCCAGTCGGCACTGCTGCGCGCTCTGTTCGGTGCCGAGCCCATCCGGCGCGGAACGCTGCGCTGGCAGGGTCAGCCCATCAGCATACGCCGCCCGCAGGACGCCGTCCGCCGGGGCTTTGCCTATGTCTCGGGCGACCGGGGGCGTGACGCTGCCCTGCATGGCCGATCGATCTTCGAGAATCTCGTGGCGGGAATTCTTTCACGCGAGCGCACGCGGCTTATCCGCGCCAAGCCGCTGCGCCGCCGCGCAGAGGCCGCCGCCCGGCAGCTCGCCACCAAATATTCCGACCTCGACGCCCCGATCGGCTCCCTGTCCGGCGGCAATCAGCAGAAGATCTTCATCTCCCGCTGGCTGGCCACGCAGCCGCAATTGCTGCTCCTGGACGATCCGACGAAGGGGATCGACCTTGGCGCCAAGGCCGACCTGTTCAAGCTCATGCGGGAACTGGCCGATGGCGGCGCGGCGATCCTGTTCTACTCCTCCGAGGATTCCGAAGTGCTGGACCATACGGACCGCTGCATCGTGTTCAATGGCGGCCGGATCGTCTCCGAGCTGACCGGCGATCGCATGAACGCCGTCAACCTGACCCGCGCGGCCTATGGAGACGCGGCATGACGCGGATCCTGCGGCAACAGCCCTGGCTGATCACCCTCGTCGTCTTCCTGTTGCTGGCCGGCGTGAACGCCTGGTTGCAGCCGAGCTTCATCGAGCCCGGCGTCCTGCAATCCAACCTGACCACCTTCCTGCCACTCATCCTGGTGGCGATCGGCCAGACCTACGTCATCCTGGCGGGCGATATCGACCTGTCGGTCGGCAGCGTCGTGGCCTTGAGCAACGTGGTCACCGTGTCGGTCTTCGCAAGCCTCGGCAATGGGCCGGATGCCATACCCTACGGCATGGCCGCCGGCCTTGCCGCAGGGCTTGCGGCGGGCCTTATCAACGGCGTGCTCGTGGCGGTTCTGCGGCTGCAGCCCATCGTGACGACCTTCGCCACCGGCATCGTCCTGGCCGGGGCGGCCATCTGGGTCCTGCCGCAGGCGGGCCTGCCGGTGCCCGATGCCTATTGGATGGGCTATGCCGGCGCCTTGTTCGGCGTGCCGACCGTCGTCCTGATCCTGGCCGGCGCGGCCATTGCCACGGCGATCCTTGCGCGGAGCATCTTCTACGCACATCTTCTGGCGGTCGGCGGCAATCGCGCCGGCGCCTTCCAGACGGGCCTTCCGCTCGTGCGGCTGCGCGTCATGGCCTATGGCCTGTCCGGCCTCTTCTCCGCCCTGGCCGCCCTGTGCCTGACGGGCGAGACCGCATCCGGTGATCCGCTGCTCGGCAGCACGCTGGCGCTGTCCTCCATCTCGGCGGTCGTGCTCGGGGGCACGGCGCTGTCGGGCGGGCAGGGCGGCGTCGCCGGGACGGTGATCGGCGCGCTCGTCCTCGGGCTTATCGGCAACGTCATCTTTTTTGCAGGGCTGCCCTTCGAGTACCAGACACTGGTGCAGGGGCTCATCGTGCTGCTGGCGCTGGCCGGCGGCGTTCTGGTCACGAGGCGCGCCGCATGACACGCTCCTTTCGTTCGCTCGCCACCGATCCGTTGACGCTGGCCCTGGTGGCCGCCGTGGCGCTGCTCGCCATTGGGGAAATCCTGTCACCGGGTTTCGCACGCGGCTCGCAGATCGTCAGCCTTCTGACCGTGGCGGCGATCCTGGGCATCGTGGCCGCCGGGCAGAACCTCGTCATCCTGGGCGGGCGGGAGGGGATCGACCTGTCGGTCGGGGCCATGATCTCGCTCGGCGCGGTGCTGGCCGGCAACGTCATGGACGGGCAGAACACGGCCATTCCGCTGGCGCTTCTGGCAGCTGCCGGCATTCCCTTCCTGATCGGCCTGATCAACGGCTGCGGCATCACGCTCCTGCGCATCCCGCCACTGGTCATGACCCTCGGCATGACGGCGGTCATCCAGGGCGCGCTCGTCGTCTATTCGCAGGGCGTGCCGTCCGGCAATGCGGCGCCCATCCTGTCGGCCTTCGTCAACCGGCCCTTCCTCCTCGGCATTCCCGGCATTCTCTTCGCCTGGGCGGCGATTGCCGCCATCATGCTCTTCATGCTGCGGCGGACCGGCTTCGGCTTCTCGGTCTATGCCATCGGCGCCAATGAGCGCGCCGCCGCGTTGACGGGGGTCCGCGTCACGCTGGTGCGCATCCTCATCTACGGCCTGTCCGGCTTCTTCGCCGGACTGACCGGGCTCTTCGTCATCGGCTATACCGGGACAAGCTTCATCAGCGTCGGCAACCAGTATGTCCTGCCGTCCATCATCGCCGTGGTCATCGGCGGCACGTCGCTGGCCGGCGGCTCCGGCGGCTATCTCGGCACGGTCGCCGGCGCGGTCGTGCTGACCCTTCTGCAGAGCGTCCTCATCACGCTCAATCTGGATGTCTGGGCGCGGCAGGTGATCTTCGGGCTGACGCTCCTGGCGCTCCTGACGCTCTACGGCCGGCAGGCCGCCTTGCGCGTCTGAGCCGGCCGCACGTCTGGCGCGCCGCTGCGCCGGATGCTAGGCGGGAGCGCGCCGTGGTGCCCCTGGCCCTCGCGCGCCTCAAAAGGATGGCCCGCCGTGCTCGACCCGGATTTCGTCGCCGAACTTCTGCGCATTCTGGGACCCGGCGGGATGCGCATGGGGCCTGACATGCCGGCTGGCGCACGGTCGGACGAAAGCCGGACGGGGCGTCACATGCCGGCCGCATGGCTGGCTCCGGCCACCGTCGACGAACTCTCCGCCGTCCTTATTGCATGCCATGCCCGGCACCAGCCTGTCGTCATGCAGGGCGGGCTGACCGGGCTGGCGGGCGGCGCCAACGGAGCAGAAGACCACCTTGCCGTTTCTCTTGCCCGCTTTGCGGGGGTGGAGGCGATCGACCCCGTGGCGGGTACCATGCTGGTGCGGGCCGGCACCGTCCTCCAGAACGCGCAGGATGCGGCGGCAGCAGCGGGCCTCGTCTTCCCGATCGATCTCGGCGCCCGTGGCTCGGCGCAGATCGGCGGGGTCCTTGCCACCCATGCGGGTGGCCTGCGCGTGGTGCGCTACGGCACGACGCGGTCGAACGTCCTGGGCCTGGAGGTCGTGCTGGCCGACGGGCGCGTCCTGTCGCATCTGAACCCGATGGTGAAGGACAATACGGGCTACGATCTGACCGGGCTGATGATCGGTTCGGAAGGGACGCTCGGCGTCATCACCCGTGCGGTGATCCGCCTGTGGCCGCAGCCGGCCGAACGCCATACGGCATTGTGCGCCCTGCCAGGCGCGGCAGCCGCCCTGCCGCTTCTGGCGGCGGCACGGGCCACGCTGCGCCTTGCGGCCTTCGAGGCGATGTGGCCGGATTATTTCGAATTGTCCGAGCAGCTCTGCCGGCTGAAACTCTTCGATGAACCCGCCGGGATTGTGTTGCTGATCGAAGCGGAGGAGCCGCTGGAGCCTTTCCTGGAGCGCGCTTTCGAGGACGGGCTCATCGAGGACGCCCTACTGGCCCGCTCGCTGGCCGATGCGCGCCGCTTCTGGGACGTGCGCGAGTGCCTGCCGCTCGACGATGCGCTGCCCGGCCTCCACAATCTGGATGTCAGCCTGCCTTTGCCGCAGATCCCCGCTTTCGTTTCAGGGTGTCGCGAACGGATACACGCAGCCTGTCCGGACGCGCGCGCGCTGTTCTTCGGCCATCTGGGAGATGGCAACATCCATGTGGTGCTGCACGACACGTCCGCCGGTCCCAATGCCATCCACGCCATGGAATCGATCGTCTACCAGGCCGTCGGCGCGCTGGGCGGCTCTGTCTCGGCCGAGCACGGGATCGGCCGGCTCAAGCGGGAATGGCTGCCGCTATCCCGCTCAGCGGCCGAGCTTTCGGTCATGCGGTCCATCAAGCAGGCGCTCGATCCGCATGCGATCCTCAATCCGGGCGTCCTCTTTGGGTGATGGCGGCCCCGCTCAGGCCGGGCGCCACTCCACATATCCGTCCTCGACGAGTTCGGTCACGTCCAGCGCCGGGCGGCGGTAGCCGAAGCGGCGGGCATCCTCGTCTGTCAGGATGATGCGGAAGCTCGGCCCTTCGTGGCGGCCGCAATAGGTGCCGGCCGGCAGGACGCGCCGACGCACCATGACTTCGTCCGGGACGATGCAAAGATCGGAAGGCAGTTCGGACTGAATACTCAAAGCCGTTCCTCCGGAATTAACACTCCGGAAAGAATTTAGGCAAGAATGCGGCGCGGTCCAGCCGGCCGCGCCGCAGTCAGTTTGTCGCAGCCCTTAGCTGAAGTAGCGCACGCGCACCGCATCGATCGCGACGGCGATGAAGATCATGAAGCCGCCGATCATGCCGACATAGAAGGACGGAACGGAGATGATCGCCAGGCCGACCTGGATGATCGTCAGGAGCAGGACGCCGCCCAGAATGCCCGTCACGTTGCCGCGCCCGCCGAACACGCTGACGCCGCCGATGATGGGGGCCGCAATGGCATAGAGCAGGTAGCTGGACCCCTGGTTGGAGGTGATGGCCATCTGCCACGACGCCAGGAGGAAGCCGGCGACACCCGCCAGGAAGCCCGACAGGGTATAGGCGATCACCTTCGTGCGCGCCACGCGAATGCCCGCTGCGGCCGATGCCACGGCATTGCCGCCGACGGCATAGATGGAGCGGCCGAGGACGGTCCGCGTCAGCATGATGCCCATGGCCACCAACGCCACCACGAAGACCAGCGGCATGATCGGCCAGCCGCCGACCGTCGCCTGGCCGATCCAGATATAGCCGTCGGACAGGTTGGTCAGCGTCTTGCCCTGCGTGAGCGCCAGAAGCGCGCCCTGCAGGATGATCATCATGGCCAGCGTTTCGATGAGCGAGACCATGCGCAACCGGGTGATGCACAGGCCGTTGAAGAAGCCGATCGCCGTCGCCACGCCGACGCCGGCCAGCATGGCCACGAACCAGGGCAGGCCGAGATCGGAATAGGCGAGGGCGCCGATGGCCGAAGAGAAGCCCAGATTGGCCGGAATCGACAGATCGATCTCCGCCACCAGAAGCGGCAGCGCGACGGCCAGGCCCAGCATGCCGAGCACGGTCGCCTGGACCATGATGTTCTGGAGGTTGAAGACCGTCAAAAAGAATTCGTTGAAGGATCCGAACAGAACGACCAGCGCGACGAGCCAGATCCAGACCACATTGTGCAGGACCCAGCCCAGGAGGACATGGCCCCGGCGCGTCTTCGCGGCCGGGCTCGGTGCTGGCGCGGCGGTCGCGATTGCTTCATTCATGGCAGTCTCCTGTAGAGGTTCGCCCGCGTCACATCTGCGCCAGGCGGCGCAAGGTGTCGGACGTGATATCGGTGCCTTCGACCACGTGGACGACCTTGCCCCCGCCGAAGATGCAGACACGGTCGGCCGCGCGGGCAAGCTCGTCGCTGTCGGTCGAGACGATGATGATGGCCACGCCCTTGCGGCTCAATTCGTCGAGGATGCGCAGGACGTCCTGCTTCACGCCGACATCGATGCCACGTGTCGGCTCATCCACGATAAGCAGCCGCGGCTCGGTGGCCAGCACCCGGCCAAGGCAGACCTTCTGCTGGTTGCCGCCGCTCAAGGTGTCGACCGCATAGTCCGGGCTTGGCGCCTTGATGCCCATGGCCTTGAAGAAGCGGTCGATCACGCCGCCTTCGGCCCTTGCGTCGATGAAGCCGCCGCGGCTGCGCCGCTCCAGCGACGACATGGCGATGTTCTGTCCGATGGGGAGCTGCCCCACCGATCCGTCCCGTCGGCGGTCGTCCGACAGATAGGCGATGCCCGTGTTGAACGCATCGCGCGGGGAGCGCGGCAATGGGGTCTCACCTTGCGTGCCGAAGCGGATCGTCCCCGATACGCCGGGCAGGAAGCCGAATATGGCGCGGGCCAGTTCCTTGGCGCCCGAGCCGGGCAGCCCGGTGAAGCCGACGATCTCCCCCGGCCGGATCGACAGGCTTTCGAGCGCCAGGCCCTTGCCGGCGACATTCCTGACCACGATGGGCTCGGTGGCCGGCGGCGCGGTGCGCTGCCGCTGGAACAGGTCGAGCCCTCGCCCGAGCACCAGTTCCGACAGGCCGGCCGAGGTCAATTGCGAAAGGTCTTCGCTGCCGCCCGCAAGGGCGCCGTCCCGCAGGACGGAAACCGCGTCGCAAATGTCGAGGATCTCGTCATTATAGTGCGAGATGAAGACGAAGGTGACGCCCTCACGCTTCAAGCGCCGCATGAAGTCGAACAGAATGTCCCGATCGGCGACGGTGAGCGCGGCGGTCGGCTCGTCCAATATGATGACACGCCCGCCCGAATACATGGCGCGCAGGATGTTGAGCTTGCGCCGGGCGACGGCATCGAGGCGCCCTGCAATGGCATCGGCCGCAATGCCGGAGCCTTCCAGCATCCGGGCCGCTTCCGCGCGCATCCGCTTCCAGTCCACGAAGCCGCTGCGCTCGGGCCAGATGCCGAGCATCAGGTTTTCGGCGGCCGACATATTGTCGATGATCATGGGCTCCTGGGTCACCAGGAACACGCCGGCCTTTTCCATGGCCTTCACATCGGCGCCGTGCACCTCCACCCCGTCCATGGACACGCGGCCGGACGTCGCCGTCCGCTGGCCGGAGATAATGCCGACCAGGGTGGACTTTCCGGCACCGTTTTCCCCGAGCAGGCCGTGGATCGTGCCGCGCCGTATCGTCAGCGATACGTTGCGCAACGCATTGACCGGGCCGTAGCTCTTGGACACGTTCTCGATGGAAAGGATCGTGTCCCCATGGGCGGGGACGGACGCCTTGTCGGCAATCTGCATGGTCGCGCCAGTCCTTCTTGACCTCGACGGGCGCCGCTCCGGGCGCGCCTGGACAGAGGGGAATGGCGGCCGTACTCCGGCCGCCATCCGCCCTTGGCTCACGTGTAGGCGATGCCCCAGTCCTTCTCGGCGACGGTGCCCCAATGGCGCGGGTCATTCGCATTGTCGCCGTTGATGACGAAGGCCGGGATGATCAGCGTCGGGCCGGTCTTGCCCTCCACGATCTCGCCCTTCTGCCAGAAGTACTTGTCGTTCTCGTAGGTGCCGATCGGCACGGCCTGGCCGTTCAGGGAGTGCTTGATCAGCATTTCCACGGCGATCTCGCCATAGGCGATGGGATCCTGGGACACGCAGGAATCCATGTAGCCTTCCTGGATCCGCTTCAGGGCCACGGGCTCACCGTCGATGTTGACGAAGATAACGTGTCCTTCCTCGCCCACCTTCTTCCAGCGATCGCGCTGCTGAAGGGCCGTGACGATGCCGCGGGACGGAGAGTCCGAAGGCGCGTGTACGGCGTCGAGTTCGGGGAACTCCGACAGGGTCGACAGGGTGACGGCCAGCATCTGGTCGAGCTGGCCTTCGGTCGGCCGCGCCAGATACTTGATGTCCGGATACTGCGCGAAGACCGATTCCATGCCTTCCTTGCGCAGGCGCCAGGCAACGGAGGCGAGGGCCCCGTAGCAGTTGAGCACCGTGCCGCGCGGGCTGCCATACTTCTGCTTCAGCCGGTCGATGATCTCGTTGGCGGCCATGACGCCGCCCTGGAAATTGTCGAAGCTCACCGTGATCGCCACATCGCCGCCATCGGACGGCGTGTCGATGACCGCCACCGGAATGTTGCGCTGGTTGTAGCGGCGAATGGCGCTGACGATGGCCTGGCTGTCGATGGGATCGGCCACCAGGGCAGAGGGCTGCGAGAGCATCAGGCTCTGCCACTGCTCGAGCTGGCGCGTATTGTCGAAATTGGCGTTGGTGGCCTGGAACTCGAAGCTCTGCGCCTGCACGGCGCGCTTCACGGCCTCTTCCTCGATGACGAAGAAGTAGTAGTCGAGGCTCTTGTTGGAGAACGGAATGAACTTCCGTCCCTGCGCAAAGGCGCTCGGCGCCGCCAGCATGCCCGCGCCCAGCGCAGCACCCATGGCAAGAACGTTGCGGCGGTTCATTCCCTTGATTCGCGTCATGTCTTTCCTCCCTCAGCCAGGCTGATCCTGGTATCTAGTTTTGCTACAAACCACCGCCGTGTCAAGGCGCTGTTCCCCGAACGAACAGTCTGGAACGCTTCCATGAGCAGCCGGCACTACGGGCTGATCTGCATTGATTTCAACGCAGATAGCACGTAGCGGCCCTGCAGCGCCGCCTGGCGTCCCACGGTGATGAGTGGGCAGCCACAGAATGCAAGTTTTACTACGTCAGCGCATCTGAATGTAGGACGTGCCGTCGAAGCGGCCGACCACCATCCCGGCCGCTTCACGCGTGAAGAGCCCGTTTTCGACGACGCCGGGGATTCGGTTCAGCTCGGTTTCCAGCCGGGCCGGGTCCTCGATGGCGATGCAGCGGCAATCCAGGATGAAGTTCCCGCTGTCGGTCACGACGGGCGTTCCGTCACGGGCGCGGCGCACCATTTCCACACCCGCCAGTCCGTGCGCCGCAAGGACGTCCGCCACTTGGCGCTGCGTCTGCTTCCAGGCGAACTGGACGACTTCGACGGGCAGGGGAAAGCCGCCCAGTCTGTCGACGATCTTCGTCTCGTCGCAGACGCAGATCATCTGCCGCGAGGAATGGGCGATGATCTTTTCCCACAGAAGACAGGCCCCGCCGCCCTTGATCATGTTGAACTGGCGGTCGACCTCGTCCGGGCCATCGACGGTCAGGTCGATCAGCCCGATCTCGTTCGGGTCGGTGATGGCGATGCCGACCTCGCGCGCGACATCGTTCGTCGAGCGGGAGGTGGTGGTGCAGGTCACCTGCAGGCCGTCGGCCACGAGCTTGCCGAGTTCACGCACGAAAAAGTGGGACGTCGTGCCGGAGCCAAGCCCGAGCTTCATACCGTCCTTCACGAAATCCGCGATGACGCGGCGGCCGGCGACCTTCTTGGCTTCGTCCTGTGTGCTCATTTTGTCTTGCTCCCGTGCCGCGGCCGCGGCTCATGTCAGGTTGATCGTCAGATCTTGTCGGTCTGCCAGGAATCCAGGGCAGGCAACTGATCGGGGAATTCGCTGCCGCTCGTTACGGCAATGGCGGTGACGAGCATGTTGATGACGAGGTGGTGGTTCAGCCGCGAGGCAAGCGGCGTCATCAGTTCCGTGCGGTCATAGGGCAGGACGGCCACGGTCACGTCCGACACGCGCGCCAGCGGGCTGTCGCCGGCGGCGATGGACACGACCCGGGCGCCACCGGCGCGTGCGGCGATCGCCACCTCCACCATCTGCTTGGTGTGGCCCGACTGCGAGAAGATCAGGGCGACCTCTCCGGGGCGGGCGCTTTCCGCGTGCATCCACTGCGTCTTGGGTCCGAGCAGGGCCTGGCAGCGCAGCCCCAGCCGCTGGAACTTGTGCTCGGCATCGAGTGCCGTCACCTCCGAAATGCCTGTCGCGTAGATGCCGATCCAGTTCGCCTCGGCCAGGCGCTCGGCGGCGATGCCGATCTGCTGGGCGTCGAAATCTTCCAGCAGCCGCTGGATGGCGTTGAGCGAGTTGCGGCAGGTCTTGCGCACGATATTGTCGATACTGTCGGCCGCCACAATCTGCTCGTAGGAGAAGGGGGCGGACGGCACCAGGCTCTGGGCGAGCTGCAGCTTGAACTCCTGGTAGCCATCGAAGCCGAACCGCCGGCAGAAGCGCAGGATCGTGGGGTCGCTGACCGAGCAGGCCTGCGACAGGCGCGCCATGCTCATGCGCACCACTTCGGCCGGCGAGGCGCTGACAAAGGCGGCGACACGCTGTTCCGCAGCGGCCATGGTCGGCTTTTCGACGAGGATGCGTTGCAAAAGGCTCATGCTCATGCGGCGCGCCTTTGCCGGTTACTGTGCGGCTATGATGGCAGGCGGGGTCAGGTCCGCCAGCCGCGACAGGCGGTTTTCCGCCGGCACCTCGACGCCTGGCCCCGTCCCCCACGGCACCACGAAGAAGGGAACGCCCGCAGCGCGTGCCGTCGCCTGGTCGACGCGCGTATCGCCGACATAGGCGTAGCTGCCGGGCGCCAGGCCCATCGCCTCCGCCACCGCCAGAAGATGGGCCGGATCGGGCTTGCAGGCGGGGACGGCATCGGCGCCGAGCGCGACATCGAAATAGCGGGACAGGTCCAAAAGGTCGAGAATGCGGCCGGTCAGTTCATGCGGCTTGTTGGTGCAGATGCCGAGCCGGATCCCCGCTCCGTGCAATGCCGCCAGATCCTCGCGGACATGATCGAAGAGACGGCATTGCCCGGCAGGGTCCTGGCGATAGGCATCCAGATAGCCTGCCATCGCTGCATCCACCGTCGCCGGATCGGACGGCAGCCCCTGGTCGACGAGGATATCGGCGATCAGCCGGCGCGGACCGTTGCCGATATAGGCCTCCACATAGGAAACCTCGAGCTGCGGCCATCCCCGTGCAGCGAAGCAGGCATTGACCGCACGGGCAATATCCGGGGCGCTGTCGATCAGCGTGCCGTCCAGATCGAAGATGAGGGCGCTGTAAACCGTCGCGGTCATGATCTGCTCCTTGGCTTCCCGGGTCACGCTTGCATGTCCATGGCCGCGAGCGCGTCGAAACTCCGTGACAAGGCCGGGTAGAGGCCACGATAGAGTTCCAGCATCGCCTGCATCCGCTCGCCCGTCGGGCCGTCCGGGTGCTCGCGGGTGAGGGGCCGGCACGCGGCGGCCGCCTTGTCGGCATCCGGCCAGACGCCGACGCCGAGCCCGGCCACCAGCGCCGCGCCATAGGCCGCGCCTTCCGCGGCGCCTTGCGTGGTGACGACGTCGCATCCGAAGAGATCGGCCTGCATCTGGCGCCACAGCGGCGCACGCGCGCCACCGCCCGAGGCCTTGACCAGCCGGGCCGGTATGCCGAGCGGCTCCATCAGGCGGTGCATGTCGGCAAAGGCGAAGGCGACGCCCTCCATGACGCTGCGGATCATGTCCGCCCGGCCATGGCGCGCCGTCAGGCCCACAAAGGCCGCGCGGGCGGCCGGGTCGGGGTGCGGGCACCGCTCGCCATAGAGATAAGGCAGGAAGAGAAGCCCCCGTGCGCCGGCCGGGCTGGCGGCGGCTTCTGCGACGATACGCTCGTAATCGGGTGCGCCATCGGCCCACAGCGTGTCGCGCAGCCAGGACATGGCGCCGCCCGCATTGAGCGAAACGCCCATGCAGTGCCACTTGTCCGGCGCCACGTTGCAGAAGACCTGCAGGCGCCCATCCGGATTGTCGACCGGCGCGTCGAGTGCCGCCGCCAGAATGCCGGCCGTGCCGATCGTGGTCTGAAGTTCGCCGGGGGCGATCACGCCCGAGCCGATCGTCTGAATGACGCTGTCGCCGCCGCCACCGGCGATGGGCGTGCCCTCCGGCAGTCCGAACAGGCCGGCGCCGGTGGCGCTGACCCGGGCGGAGATGGTGCTGGATTCAAAGCAGGGCGGCAGAAGCGCGGGATCGAGGCCGATCCGCTCCGTCAGTTCACGCGCCCAGATACGCCGGCGCGTATCGAACAGGCCCGTCCCGGAGGCGTCGGACACCTCCGTGGCAACTTCGCCCGACAGGACGAGGCGCAGATAGTCTTTCGGGTTCAGGAAGCACGTCATCCGCGCGAAGAGTTCGGGCTCGTTCTGGCGCATCCACAGGATCTTGCCGCCCGTATAGCCGATCAGCATCCGGTTGTTGGTGGCGCCGAGCAGCGCCTCCAACCCGCCGGCCCGCTCCGTGATGGTCGCGCATTGCGCGCCGTTGCGCTGATCGTTCCACAGGATGGCAGGGCGCAGCACCTTGTGGCCGGCATCGAGCGCCACCAGCCCATGCATTTGCCCCGACAGGCCGATGCACAGGATCTCGAGCGGGCCGGCGGCTGCAAGCGCCTCTGCCACGGCCTTGCGCGCGCCGTCCACCCACAGCGCCGGGTCCTGTTCCGTCCAGCCCGGCCGGGGCCGGTCCAGCGGATAGGTTGCCGTCGCCGAGGCGATGGGCGTGCCGTCAAGCTTAAGGACGAGGGCCTTGCAGCCGGAGGTGCCGATATCGATGCCGAGGAGCGCCTGCGTCATGGGTCAGACGCCGACGCCGTGGAACAGGCGGACATGCTTGAAGTTGAAATACTCCAGCAAGCCCTCGCGCCCGTGCTCGTAGCCGATGCCGCTCTGCTTGCGCCCGCCATAGGGCGCGTTCATGATGCCCGCATCGACATTGTTGATGGCGACATTGCCGTAGTCGAGCCCGGAGGACACGGCCTGAATATCGACCATGTCGCGCGCATAGAGGTAGGAGGCGAGGCCATAGGGCGTGTCGTTGGCAAGCGCGACCGCTTCGTCCAGCGTGTCGAAGGGCATGACCCCGACCAGCGGGCCGAAGGTCTCTTCCGTCATGACCTTCATGTCGTGGGTGCAGTCCGCGACAACCGTCGGTCGGAAGAAGAAGCCGTCGCGATAGGCTTCGCCCTCGGGCGCAGCGCCGCCGGCCACCAGCCGCGCACCCTTGGCGAGGGCGTCGCGGATATGGTCCTGCGTCTTGCCGAGCGGCTCCCCGGACGCCATGGCGCCAAGATCGGCGTCCGGCGTCTCCAGCCCGTTGGCGACGGTCAGCCGGTCGGCCGTGGCACCGAGCTCGCGCACGAAATCCTCATAGAGCGGGCGGGCGACATAGATGCGGTTGACCGCAATGCAGATCTGACCCGCATTCCGGAAGCCACGGCGGGCGGCGCCCTTGACGGCCAGCGCCAGATCGGCGCTCTGCGTCACGATCATCGGGCAGTTGCCGCCGAGTTCGAGCGACAGGCGCTTCACCTGCGGGCAGCTTTGCTGAATGTGCAGGCCCACGGCGCTCGACCCCGTGAAGGCGATCTTGTCGACGCCGGGATGCTCGACCATGGCCTGACCGACTTTGGAGCCTTTTCCCGTCACCACATTGACGACACCGGCCGGTATGCCGGCCTCCAGCGTCTTCTCGGCGATGGCGAGCGCCGTAAAGGGTGTCAGCTCGGCCGGCTTGATGATGATGGTGCAGCCGGCGGCAAGGCTGGCACAGAGCTTCCAGCCGACGAGTTCCGCCGGGTAGTTCCACGGCGTGATCGCACCGACGACGCCGATGGGTTCGCGCAGGACGAGGCTCTGATAGCCGTTCTGGTCGTTGGGCACGACCTCGCCATGCACGCGCGTGGCTTCCTCGGCATAGAAGTGGCAGGCATCGGCCAGCTTCAGGATCTCGCCGCGCGCTTCGTTGAGCGGCTTACCCTGCTCGGCCGTCATGATCCGCGCCATGGCATCGGCATCCCTGGCGATCGCATCGCCCAGCCGGTGCAGCGCATCCGCGCGCTTGCGCGCATTCAGCCGCGACCAAGACGTAAAAGCCCGCCGCGCCGCATCGACGGCCTCATTCAACTCGTCCACCTCGGTGGCCGGGATCGTGCCGACCTCCTGGCCCGTCGCGGGATTGACGACGGGAACGGCGGCGCCCTTCCCGGGCCGGAACGCCCCATCGATGAACAGGACGCCCGTAAGTCTGCCGGGAACTGGACTGTCCACTGGGTTGAGCATGATTCTGTCCTCCGAAATGTAGTGATACTACTAGCAAAGGGGATTTTCGCACGCAAGCGCCCGCCGCCCGGTATCCAACTTGACCGTGCAAGGGCGTAGGGCGTAGTTTTGCTATAATCGTTCACACCGCACAGGTTCAACATTCCATCATGTCCAGCATGCTCGTCGATGCGCTCCGCTCCGTCGTCGGACCCCGCCACGTCCTGACAGGGGAGGTGGCGACACGCCGTTTCCGGCGCGGCTACCGTTATGGCGGGGGAGCGGCAGTGGCCGTCGTCCGTCCCGGAACGCTCCTCGAAATGTGGTCGGCCCTGAAGCTCATCGTGGAGGCGCGGCACATCGTCATTTTCCAGGCGGCCAACACCGGACTGACCGGCGGCTCGACGCCGCAGGCGGAAGGCTACGACCGGCCCGTCGTCATCGTCAGCACGCTGCGCCTGAACCATCTGTCGTTGATCCGCTCGGGCGAGGAGGTCGTGTGCCAGCCCGGCGTGACGCTGGAGCGGCTGGAAGCCGCGCTCGCACCCATCGGCCGCGAGCCCCATTCGGTGATCGGCTCCACCTGCATCGGCGCCACGGTCACCGGCGGCATCTGCAACAATTCGGGCGGCGCCCTGGTGCGCCGCGGCCCCGCCTTCACGCAGATGGCACTCTATGCGCGCGTGGCGCCGGACGGCACGCTGGAACTTGTCAACAATCTCGGCATCGCGTTGGGCGATACGCCGGAAGAGATGCTGAAAGCCCTCGACGCGGGGCGGATACCAGAGGACCGGGTGAGCGATGCGGGCGGGCGCTGGGGCTCGGACCGCGAATATGCCCAGCACGTCCGCGACGTCACCGCCGCCAGCCCAGCCCGCTACAATGCCGATCCGCGGCGTCTCTACGAGGCGTCCGGCTCGGCCGGGCACCTGGCCGTCTTCGCGCTGCGGCTCGACACATTCGCGGCAGATCGCAAGACGCGCGTCTTCTATGTCGGCAGCCGCGATCCGGCGGAACTCGCCGCCATCCGCGCCGATATACTGACGCGCTTCGAGCACCTGCCCATTGCGGGCGAATACATGCACGAGACGGCCTATGATGCGAGCCGGCGTTACGGCAAGGACCTGTTTCTCTTCATCCGCACCTTCGGCGCGCGCCATGTGCCCAAGGCCTATGCCTGGAAGGGCCGCTTCGATGCCGTGACAGCCCGGCTCGGCCTCGGGACCGCCGTCTCGGACAGGATCCTGCAATGGATCAGCGATGTGCTCCCCAATCACCTGCCGCCGCGCATGGAGGCGTTCCGGGCGAGATATCCCCACCATCTTCTTTTGAAAGTGGGCGATGAAGGCGTGGCGGAAGCGTCACGCTATTTCGCGGAGCGTTTCCCGTCAGCCGATGGCGATGTCTTCGAATGCAACGAGACGGAGGCGCAGGCCGCGTTCCTGACGCGCTTTGCCGTTGGCGGCGCCATCGTGCGCTACCGGTCCGTGCATCCCAGAACGGTGGAAGACATCGTGGCGCTCGATATTGCCCTGCCGCGCAATGCCGTCGATTGGCTGGAAGTGCTGCCGCGTAAGATCGAGGAGAAGCTCGAGTTCAAGATGTATTGCGGCCACTTCCTGTGCCACGTGCTCCACCAGGAATATCTTGTGCGCAAGGGCGAGGATTGTGATGCCGTCAAGGATGCCATCCTGGCCCTGTTGACGGAACGGGGCGCCAAATACCCTGCCGAGCACAATGTCGGCCACCTCTATGCCGCCGACGAAGCGCTCGCCGCCTTCTATCGTGAGCTCGACCCGACCAACAGCTTCAACCCCGGCGTCGGCAAGACGTCCAAGCGCCTGAACTGGGGGTGCGATTGCGGGTGCTGACGGGCCGGCGTCCGGCCGTCGCCGGCTACGGCCGGGGGGAGGCTTCCTGACCGGCATCGCCCTGGTCGAAGCTCTGCCTCGCCTGGCGGAAGCCGTCGGAATTTGCCACGATCCATGTCCAGAGCGGGACCATCCGCACGAGGAATTCCAGGCCCGTTTCGGACAGGGCGTATTCCACGTGCGGGACCGTCTCCTCGAAGTCGTAGCGCAGGACGAGCCCATCACGCTCCAGATGGCGAAGGGTGCGTGTCAGCATCCGCTGCGTGATGCCGTGCATGCGGCGGCCGATCTCCGCATGACGCAATTGCCCATACATGCCGAGCGTGTGGATCACGCCGAGCGACCAGCGGTTGCCCGCATGGGCCAGCACTTCGCGGCGCACGCCGTCGTCATCGTCCCGCAGCCCGTCGCACACCGTCTGTGAATAGGTAAGGACGTCGTCCCGGCTCAGTGTCGAAACCGCAGTATCACCCATGTGCCCTTCTTTCGAGCTTATCCACGAATTGCCAAATGGGAGCGGCAATCGCATTGAAACGAGGTCGAGCTATGAATGATACACTCCGCAAGGTCGCGTCGCGCAATATCCTTGTGCTGGGCGCGGGCGAACTGGGCATGCCGGTCCTGCGCAATCTTGCGCGCCGCGCCAAGCAGATCGACGGCGCCAGGATCAGCGTTCTGCTGCGTGACAGCGCCGTCAGGTCCGTCGATCCGGCCAAGCAGCGCGACATCGCCGAAATCCGCGATGCAGGGATCGAGATCGTGCTGGGCGACCTCGTCCAAAGTTCGATCGATGAGCTGGCCGCCGTCTTTTCCCGCTACGACACGGTGATCGGCTGCGCGGGTTACGCGGCGGGCATCGACACGCCGATGAAGCTTGCCAGGGCCGCTCTGCAATCCGGCATTCCGCGCTACTTCCCATGGCAGTTCGGCGTCGATTTCGAGGCGATCGGCCGTGGCGGCCCGCAGGATATCTTCGACGCCCAGCTCGATGTGCGGGCGTTGCTGCGCGCGCAGGACCGGACCGAATGGGTCATCATTTCCACCGGAATGTTCATGAGCTATCTGTTCGAGCCGGAGTTCGGCGTGGTCGACCTTCAGAAGCGCGAGGTCCATGCCCTCGGCAGCCTCGACAATGCCGTGACGCTGACGACACCGGACGACATCGGCGCCTTGACCGCAGAGATCGTGTTCTTCGAGCCCACCATCGCCAACGAGATCGTCTTCCTGGCCGGCGATACCGTCACCTATGGTGAGGTGGCCGACAAGCTGGAACAGGCGCTGGGGCACCCCTTCGCGCGGTCCGTATGGACGGTTCCCTTCCTGATGGAGGAGCTGGCGAGCGATCCGACCAACATGATGCGCAAGTATCGCGCCGCCTTCGCCATCGGCCGGGGCGTTTCCTGGGAGAAGGCCGGAACATTCAACGCACGTCACAACATCCCGGTGACGGATCTGTCAGGCTTGATCGAGGCCGAGCTCGTGAAGGCACCGCACGAAGGCTGACCCTTATGGCCGGCGGCGCCCAAGCGTGGCCGGCCCCTCACGCACCCTTGCGCTGCAGGACGGAGAAGACACCCGCCGTCAGGATGAAGAGGCCCAAAATCGCCGTCTGCCAGCTGCTCGGTATGCCGACCAGGATCAGGACGTTGCTGACGAGGGTGATCAGAAGGACACCCAGCAGCGTTCCGACGACGGTGCCCGAGCCGCCCGTAATCCGCGCCCCGCCCAGGATGACGGCGGCGATCACCGACAATTCGATGCCGGCCAGATCGAAGGGATTGGCCAGCCGGTTGCTCGACACATGGATGATGCCGGCGATCCCCGCCAGCATGCCGGCCCAGGCGAAGACGAAGAGCTGCACCCGGGCGACGCGGTAGCCGAGCCGCTCGGCAATGTCCGGTCGCCCGCCCACCGCATAGATGGCCCGGCCGATGATGGTGAAGCGCAGCATGGCCCAGGTGATGAGGGCGGCGACGGCCAGCACCAGGACGAAAGCCGGAAGCTGTACCGTGAAGCCGTTCTCTGCCGTCCGCGTCATCAGGCTGATCTGCCCGAAACGGTCCATGGCCGGCGGAATGTTCATGAAGAGCGCTGTCCCGATGAAGGTCAGCAGGAAGCCGCGAAAGGCATATTGCGTGCCGATCGTCACGATGAGCGAAGGGGCCTTCAGGCTGTTGACGAGCAGGCCGTTGATGGTGCCGAGCAGCGCGCCGCCCATCGCCGCCGACAGGAAGATCAGCGCCATGCCCGTATCGGGCGCATAGATCGTCACCACTTTGGTGACGGCATACATGACGAAGGCCGCGATGGCGGAAAAGGACACGTCGAGGCCGCCGGCCGCGAGCACGACGAGAACCCCGAGCGCAAAGAGCCCACGCACGACCGACGCGCGCAGAATGTCGAACAGGTTGGCCAACTGCCAGAAGGCCGGGTTGGCAAGGCCGACCGCAAGGCAGATCAGGACGATCAAGACGGCCGCAAAGGCTTCGGGGCGCCGCCGGAAGAAACTCAAGGTCCGCCGGCCCGCTCCGGGCGTCGTTGCGCGCCCGTTCTGTACGGAAACGTCGCTCATATGTCCGTCCTTGCCGTCTGGCCGATGCGAAGCGCGGCTCCCATCATGTCGTAAAGCGTATTTTCGGTCAGGCGCGTCGCGTCCTCGCACGCCACCATCCGGCCTTTCTGCATGACGCAGATCCGGTCGCAGTTCTGCAGAAGCTCCGGCAGGTCGTCGCTGATCAGGATCACGGCCATTCCCTCATCCGCAAGCTTCTGGATGATGCGGAAGATCGTATCCTTGGAGCCGACATCCACGCCCACGGTCGGGCCGTGCAGGATCAGGAGCCGCGGCGCGATGGCCAGCCATCTGCCGATCAGCACGCGCTGCTGGTTGCCGCCGGAGAGCGACTGCACCGGCGCTGCGATATTGGGCGCGACGACCTTCAAGTCCTGCATCAAGCC
This sequence comes from Aureimonas frigidaquae, assembly GCF_001463905.1. Classification (GTDB taxonomy): domain Bacteria; phylum Pseudomonadota; class Alphaproteobacteria; order Rhizobiales; family Rhizobiaceae; genus Aureimonas; species Aureimonas frigidaquae. The sequence goes on along the minus strand of NZ_BBWR01000002.1, from coordinate 669,654 downwards.
GGAGGCGACGCTGGCGCTGCGCGCCCGGTCGACAAGGCCGAACCGGTTGCGCAGCGATTTCAGGATCGCCAACACGACATTGTCCTCGATGGACTTTTCCAGGAACAGGCCTTCGGTCAGGCGGTCTTCCGGCACGTAGCCGATGCCGGCGGCATTGGCATCTCCGGGGGAGGCGATGGCAAGGGCCGAACCGCCCAGCCGGATCGTGCCCGACGCGGCCGGCGCGACGCCCGCCAATGCCAGGGCCACTTCGTTGCGGCCTGAATCGAGCAGGCCCGTAATGCCGAAAATCTCGCCCGCCGCCACCTGAAAGGATATGTCGGCAAAGCGGCCGGGCTGCTCCAGTCGGTCGACCTCAAGAAGTGGGCCGCCAAGTTTGGGCGCATGGCGGTAGCGGCCTTCCTCCAGGTCGCGGCCCGTCATCCACTGGCCGAGCTCGCGCTTGGTTGGCTCGGCAATGTCGCATTGCCGGATCATCTGGCCATCGCGCATGACGATGGCGGTGCCGCCGATGGCCTTGCACTCATCCAGCTTGTGGGTCACGAACAGCACGGACACGCCGTCCGCATGCAACGTGCGGACGACATCGACGAGGTTCTCCACCTCCTTGCGCGTGAGCGAGGTGGTCGGCTCGTCCATGATGACCAGCCCCGCGCGGCCGGCAATGGCGCGCGAAATGGCGACGAGCTGCCGGGTGGCGATGGGCAGATCCTCGATGCGGCGGGTCAGGAAGCTCGTCTCGGTCGGCAGGCCGACGCGGGCCAGCGCATCGCGCGCGGTGCTGCGCAGGCGGCCGCTCGCAACCGGGCGGAACAGGCGGCCGTCACCCTCCACCAGCTGGCGCGCCAGGCCGACATTTTCCTCTACCGTCAGGTTGGGGAGCAGCGACAGGTCCTGATAGACCGTCTCGATGCCGGCCTGCAGCGCGCGGATGGGGTCGAGATCGGTCCGCGGCACGCCATCGATCAGGATTTCGCCTTCGGTGGCGGGCTGGGCGCCGGACAGGATCTTGATGAGGGTGGATTTCCCGCAGCCGTTCTCGCCGAGCAGATGATAGGTCTGCCCGCGCTCGATGCGGAAGCTGACGCCGCGCAGCGCGTGTACGCCGCCATAGCGCTTGTGCAGGTTCCGCACCTCCAGGAAGGGTGCCGTCTGCGGGGCCGTGCCGTGTTGCAAGGCGTCTCGATCCATTCTTCGGGGCGCGGAGGTCGCGGCCGCCTGCGGGTTGGGGGGGCGGGTTGCAGGGTGCCGCGCCGACATGTCGCGCGGCACCCTGCCAGTCAGGCGATCAGAACGGGTAGTCCTTGTAGTTTTCCTTGGTCACGTCGACCCAGGCCTGGCCGCGCACGATCACTCCGTCGCCGGGGCCCTTCGTGACGCTGACCTTCTCGTAGCCTGGAACGCCGAGGTCCATCCCGTCGGTGATCTCTTCGCCGTTCAGCACCTTGTGCGCCAGGATGTTCATGACATAGCCGGCATCCTTCGGATCCCAGAAGGCGATGCCGTCCACCGCGCCGGACTCCAGATACGGCCCGGTGTCGCGCGGCAGGCCGAGGCCGTAGACGCAGATCTTGTCCGACAGGCCGGCTTCCTCCACCGCGCGGCCGATGCCGATCACGTCGATGGCCGAACCGCCCTGGAAGCCCTTGATGTCCGGGTGAGCGCGCAGGATCTCACGCGCCAGCTCATAGGCGCGGTTGGCATCGTTGAAGGATTCGTTCTTGGGCGAAACGAGCTCCATGCCGCTGTGCTTCTTGGCATTCTCCGCGCCGCCATCGGCCCATTGCACGTGGGTCAGGCTGCCGAGCGAGCCGACGAAGGAGGTCCACTTGCCTTCCCCGCCCATGCACTCCGCAAGCTGTTCGTTGAAATGCGCGCCGAAGGCGGCATTGTCGAAGGCTTCGAGGTCGACCTGCGTGTTCTGCAGATTGTCCGCCTCGTGCGTGATGACCTTGATGCCGCGCTGCTGCGCGCGCCGCAACACGCCCTCGAGCGAGGAGGGGTCCATTGGGACGATGGCGATGGCGCCGACACCCTGCGCCACCAGGTCTTGGACGATGGCCGCCTGCTGCGCGGCGTCCGCCTTGGCCGGGCCGACCTGGCGCGTCGTCACGTCGGAATGCTCGTCACCATAGGCTTTGACGCCTTCCTCCATGCGGGTGAACCAGTTCTCGCCCGTCACCTTGACCACGGTCACGATGCTCGGTTGCGTCTGCGCGGCGAGCGGCGTTGCGGCCAGCGTGCCGAGGGCGACTGTCGCCAGAAGGGCAGAAATCTTGCGCATTCTCATCAATCCTCCACATGTCCCCCGGTCGATCCGACTGCCCGCGCGAGGGACGGCGCGAGCAGGGCTGTGTCAGTTCCGCGCCCTGAGATAGGGCTGCAGGTCGATGCGCGACGTCGCCAGGAACAGGATGAGCAAAAGCCCCCAGGCGCAGTCGCGGAAGAAGTTCGAGATGTTCATGAAGTTGAAGAGGCTGGAGAGCATCTGCAGCGCGATGGCCGACAGGACGACGCACAGGATGCGTCCGTAACCGCCGGATGGCCGCACGCCCGCCATCACCACCGTCAGTATGGCGATCAGGACGTAGGACGTTCCGTAATCCCACTTCACGCTGGATGTGCGGGCCGCGATCACGAAACCGGCGACGGAGGCGAGCACGCCCGACAGCATGTAGGTGACGAAGAGCATGCGCTTGACCGGGATGCCGGCAAAGAAGGCCGCCGTCGGGTTGCTGCCCATCAGGAACAGGCGCTTGCCGAAGCCCGTGAAGCGCAGCACCAGCGCCAGTATGGCCGCCAGGCCGATAAAGAGCGCGAAGGGCAGCGGCACGCCGAGATAGGGCATGTTTCCGAAATCGTCCATCGGCAGGATGAAGCCGAGCGGCTGGGCCGAGCCGCCCGTCAGGCCCACCGCAAGGCCGGTGAACAGGAGCTGCGTGCCGAGCGTCGCGATGATGGGCGTCAGCCCGGCAAAGCCGATCAGGCAGCCATTGACCGCGCCGCCCGCCAGCCCGGTCAGGAGCGCAATGGCGGCGAAGGTCAGCGTATAGGCGAGCGGGGCGGCATCGGCGGTTGCGACATAGGGCGTCAGAAGCACGGCGATGACGCCCGAAAGATTGGCCAGCGCGATGCCCGACAGGTCGATGCCGCCATTCCCCGAAATCATGGCAAGGGCCACGCCGAGCGCCAGGAGCCCGAGTTCAGGAACCTGTGCGCCCATGGATTGCAGATTGAACAGCCCGGTGAAGGATGTCCCGACCAGGACGAGCGCCGCCAGAATGATGAGCGCATTCACGCTCACCAGAAAACCAAGCTGGCGGTCCAGTTGCCTGACCATGTCCCTCTGTCCTCCCCGTGCCGTCCGGCACGGCCGGAACGCGCGACCGCCTGCGGCGGCTGATGTGGCGCTCCATCGCCACAGGGTTAGACTACGCAAGGGCTGACATATGTCAATCACCATTCGAATAATGACAAGATGGCTGGCGGTGCGTTTGCTCTAAGGGCTTGCTTCCAGGCCTGCCTTCGGCCGAACATGCGCCATGGACAGGATCGACTCGGACGGCTTCGTCGACATATTGCGCGTCGTGTCCCGCCGCATCGCCGATGCGCGGGTGGAATTGGGAGAGCTCGACGGCGCGATCGGCGATGCCGATCACGGCGCCTCGATGGCGGAAGGATTTGCCGCGGCGGTGCGCGCGGCGGCGGAGGCCGCGGCGGGTGGCGCAGGCTGCGACGAAATCTTGCGGCCGGCGGCCGTCGCCTTCCTGAATGCGGTGGGCGCCACGACGGGGCCGCTCTATGCCAGCGCGTTCCTGCGCGCGGCGCGCCGCTTCGACGGACAGACTGTGCTGCCGCCCGATGCCATGGTCGATCTGGTGATCGCCATGTCCGAAGGCATTGCCGAGCGTGGCAAGGCCGAGCCGGGCGACAAGACCATGATGGACGCCTGGGCGCCCGCCGCACGCGCCGCCACGGCGGCACGCCTGTCGGGCGCATCGCCGCTTGCCGCACTGGCTGCCGCCTCTGCCGCTGCCAGCGCCGGGCGCGATGCAACGCGCGCCATGGTCGCCTCCAAGGGCAGGGCGGCGCGCCTCGGCGAGCGGGGGATCGGCCATCTGGACCCAGGCGCGGCATCGGCGGTCATCATCATCGATGCGCTTCATGAAGGCTTGTCGGCCGCGCTCCTGCGCCATGGCGGGGTGGCCTGATGCCGCCGCGGCCCGCCGGCAAAGGGGTGGCGGACGGCGTGGCGGCCATGCCGCTGCGCTTCGGCGACGACGCGCTGCTCTGGGCAGCCTGGCTCTATTACGAAGAGGGCATGACGCAGGGCGACATCGCGGCCGAGATGGGCGTGTCGCGCGCGTCGGTCAATGCCTATCTGGCCGATGCGCGCACACGCGGGCTCGTCAGCATCGAGATCGAGCCGCAGCGTTTCCGCGCCTTGTCCATCGCCGCGGCCCTGAAGGATCATTTCGGGCTGCAGGATTGCCTCGTCATACCAACCGAGGGCGGGGAGCGCTCGCTGATCGCCAGGCTCGGCGCCGCCGGCGCCCAGGCGCTCGGCCATGCCGTCCGCTCCGGCGATACGATCGCCGTCACCTGGGGGCGCACCATGCTGGCCCTTGCCGACGCCGTTTCGGTGGCGGGACTGCAGGATATGCGCGTCGTGCAGGCGACGGGCGGAACGACGGCCAAGATCGCCTGGACGCCGGAGGCCTGCGCCTCGCGGCTGGCCGAGGCGCTCGGCGCACGATGCATCCCCCTGTCGGCGCCGGCCATCGTGTCGAGCGCCGCGGTGCGGGATGTGCTCCTGCAGGAGCCTGTGCTTGCCGAGCAGATGGCCGTGTTGCAGGAGGCATCCTGCATCGTCTTCGGCATATCGTCCCTGCGGCCGGAGAGCACCATTCATACGAGCGGCTTCTTCGACGGCATGTCGCAGCATGCGCATTACCAGGACGCCGTCGGGTGCCTCGCCGGTCGCTTCATCTCGGCGCGGGGCGAGCCGGTGAGCGGCCCGCTCGACGGCCGGACGATCGGCATCGACCTGTCCGCGCTCAAGGCCGTGCCGCGCCGCATGGCGGTGGCGGGCGGCGTCGACAAGGTGCCGGCCATTCTGGCCGCGCTGCGTGGTGGCCACGCCAATGTCCTGGTGACGGATGTGGTGACGGGGCGCGGCATCCTGACGGCGGAAGGCTACCAGGATACGCCGCGGCGCGGGGCGCAGGCGGCCGACAAGCCGCTGCAGGCGCGTACCCGCGTGAAGAAGCTCGTGAACCGCCCGCAGGACGTGGTGGACGAGGTGCTGGCGGGTGCGCTCGCCGGGCATGAGGACCTCATCGCCCCCATCCCATCGGCGCCGCGCGCCGTCCGGGCGCTGAACGGGCCGCGCCCCGGCAAGGTCGGGCTGGTCATCGGCGGCGGCTCGGGCCATGAGCCGGGCTTCTGGGGCTATGTCGGCCAGGGGCTGGCCGATGCCGCGGCCGTGGGCAACATCTTTTCCGCCCCGCCGCCCGATCCGATCCTGGCCTGCACGCGGGCTGCGCATGGCGGGGCGGGCGTGCTCTACCTCTACGGCAACTTTTCGGGCGATGTGATGAACTTCGACATGGCGGCGGAACTTGCCGCCGCTGAAGGCATCGATGTCCGCTCCGTCGTGACGACGGACGACATCGCCTCCGCGCCCGAGGAAACGCGCGCCGCCCGGCGCGGCGTTGCGGGCAACGTCTTCGTCTTCAAGGTTGCGGGTGCGGCCGCCGACCGGATGCTGCCTTTGGACGCTTGCGAGGCGCTGGCCCGGCGCGCCAATGCCCGCAGCTACACGATGGGGCTGGCGCTCGAGCCGGGTTCCCTGCCGGAGACGCGGCGGCCGAGCTTCGTGCTCGGCCCGGACGATATGGAGATCGGCGTCGGCGTGCATGGCGAGCCGGGCGTCTTCCGCCACCGGCTCGGCACGGCGGATGCGGCGGCCGACATGCTGATGGACCGGATCTTGAGTGAAATGCGCCCGGCCGAGGGCGATCGTGTCGCGGTGCTGGTCAATTCGCTCGGCGGCACGCCGGCCATGGAGCTCTACATCATCTACCGCCGCGTCCGTCAGCGGTTGAAGGCCCGCGGCATCGGCGTGGAGCGCAGCCTGATCGGGCCGTACTATACGTCGCTCGACATGGCGGGCGTATCCCTGTCGCTCCTGCATCTCGATGACGAGATGGCCGATCTCCTCGGCCATCCCTGCCGGTCGCCCGCCTGGACGGTGGGCTGAGCGCCCCGGTCAGATGGTCTTGTGCATGCCGCCATCGACGAAATAGGTCGAGCCGACCGAGTAGCTCGCCTTGTCGGAGCACAGGAACACGAAGAAATGCGCCAGTTCCTCCGGCGTGCCGAAGCGCTTGATCGGCGCGTGCTCGTCAGCCACGTCCTGGAGATAGGCCTTGTAGTCGCCGCCGGTTTGCGCGGTGAGCTGACGGGCGGTCTTGATCCAGTCGGGGGTGAGGATCAGGCCGGGGTTGACGCAGTTCACCCGGATATTGTCCGGGACGAGTTCGGTCGACAGGCATTTGGAAAACATCATCAATGCCGACTTGGTCACGTTGTAGATCGGCTCGTACCAGAGCGGCTGAACGGCGCAGATGGAGGCGTTGTTCAGGATCACGCCGCCGCCGCGCCGCTTCATCTGGGGGGCGATGCCGCGCGCCAGGCGCACCGCGGCCATGACATGCAGGTCCCAATAGGCCTGCCACTTTTCGTCGGAAGCCTCCATGACCGTTTCGTTCGACCCGGTCCCGGCATTGTTGATGAGGATATCGGCGCCGCCGAACCTGTCCTCGGCCGCCGCGATCACGGCCTGCGTTCCCTCGGCGGTCGCCACATCGGCTGCCACACCCACGGCCTTTACGCCGTAGGCACCGGCGATCCGCTCCGCCTCCGCGGTGACCCGGTCGGCCTGGCGCGCCGCCAGAACCAGATCGACACCCTCGGCCGCAAGTCCTTCCGCGATGGCGAGGCCGATGCCGACGGACCCTCCGGTGATGACGGCGACCTTGTTCTTCAAGCCCAGATCCACGGGTGATCCTTCCTGTTTTTTCGCGTTGTATTATTTGGCAATGAGGATGTTGGCGCGGTCCATCGTCACCGCGACGGCGAAGATGAGCACCAGACCGAACACGATCTGCTGGGCGAAGATATCCACGCCCAGGAAGGTCATGCCGATGCGCACGACGGAGACGATCAGCGCGCCGACAAGCGTCTGCGCGACGCCGCCGACCCCGCCGGTGATGGCGGTTCCGCCCACGATGACGGCGGCGATGGCCGGCAGGAGAAGCTGGCTTGCCCCGGTGGGCGAGCCGCTGGTCAGCCGGGCCGCGAGCATGATGCCGGCCAGGCTGGCGAAGAGGCCGGACAGGCCGAAGGCCAGGACCTTCTGCCGGCTGACCCGGATGCCCGAGGCACGGGCGGCTGGCTCCCCGGCGCCGATGGCGGTGGAGTAGCGGCCGAAGCGCGTGTAGCGCTGGATATAGACGCCGATCGACAGCGCGACCGCCGCCACGAGGACGATGTTGGGCAGGCCGAAGCTGACGCCGGAGATCCAGCCGAGCAATTGCCGCTCCGCCTGGCCGATGCCGATGGCACGGGCGTCCGACACGTAGAGCGCGATGCCCGACACGACGCCGCCAGTGGCGAGCGTGGCGATGAAGGACGGGATGCGCAAGGCCACATGGACGATCCCGCTGCACAGGCCCACGGCAAGCCCGGCGCCCAAGGCCGCCGGGAAGGCCAGCCAGCCGATCTGCGGCAGGAGCAGCGCCGTCAACACGCTGGCGAGCGAGGCGACGGCCGGCACGCTCAGATCGATGCTGCCGAGCATGATCACGAAGGACAGGCCGGCCGCCAGGACGAAGAGCGTCGACGTATCCGCCAGGACGATCAGAAGCGTCGAGGCGCTGGCAAAGCCGGGCGCGAGGACCGCGACGACGACGGCCGCGAAGATCAGGAAGAACAGGGGCGCCAGAAGCTTCAGGCGCGCCACGGCGACGGGAGAGGGGAGGCCACTCATACCATATGCTCGATCAGTTCGACCTGCGAAGGCTTGCCGCCGGCCGGGGCCGGTATGCGCGCGGTGATGGCCCCGTCCTTCATGACGAGGATGTTGTGCGACAGGCCGATCGTCTCCTCCAGCGTATCGGCGATCAGGAGGATCGCCGCGCCGCTCGCGGTCAGCTCGCGGATTAGCCGGAACACTTCCTGCTTGGCGCCGACATCGATGCCGCGCGTCGGATGATCGAGGATGAGGATACGGGATTTGGCCGTCAGCCATTTGGCGAGGACCACCTTCTGCTGGTTGCCGCCCGACAGGGATTCGCACAGCGTGGCAGGGCCGGGCGCCCGGATGGCCAGCCGGTCGATCCAGCGGCGCGCCAGGCTGCGCTCCTTGCCCCTGTCGATCCCAAACGGGCCCTCGGCGCTGTCGAGTCGCGCCAGCGTGATGTTGGCGGCGATGGGCAGCATCATGACAAGGCCTTCGAGCCGACGCTCGCTCGGGATGAAACCGATGCCGAGCGCCACGGCCTTGTCCGGCCCGTCCAGGGAAACGGGCGTATCGTCCACCAGCAGGGTGCCGGCGGCGATGGTCTCGAAGCCGAAACAGGCGCGGATGAGTTCCTCGCGGCCAGAGCCGATCACGCCGGCAATGCCCAGAACCTCGCCTTCGTGCAGGGCAAGGTCGACGCCCTGGAAGGCCCCGGCCACACCGAGCTTGCGGGTTTCCAGAAGGACGCGCTCGCCTGGAGTGCCTTGCGCCGATTCCAGATAGTATTCGCCTTCGACGGCGCGGCCCACCATGATGCGGTGCAGCTCTGCGGGGCTTGCCTCAGCCGCCGGCATATGCGCGACCACGCCGCCATCCTTCATTACATAGATGCGGTCGCTGATCGCCAGCACCTCGTCCAGCCGGTGCGAAACGAAGACGAAGCTGGCGCGGCTTTTGAGTGCGCGCATGCGCTCGAAGAGAATGTCGATCTCTGCCTGTTCGAGGACCGATGTCGGCTCGTCGAGGAGGATCACCAGATCGCCCTCCACGCGGTCTTCCAGCGCCAGGGCCTTGGCGAGTTCCACCATCTGGCGCTGGGCGAAGCTGAGCTTGGATGCGGTGATGGCGGGATCGACCGACAGGCCGACCTTGTCGAGCTGCCGCCGCGCCGCCGCGTTCATGGCGGCCCAGTCGATCAGTCCGAAGCGCAGGAAGGCGTCGTCCTGGCCGAGGAAGATGTTTTCGGCAACCGAGAGGTTCAGGATCAGCGATTGCTCCTGGAACACCATGGCGATGCCTTGTGCATTGGCATGTGCCGGGCCGCTCAGCGCGATGGCTTTGCCAGAGCGCGTCAGCGTTCCCGATGTGGGCTTCTGCGTGCCGCACAGAATGCGCATCAGGGTCGACTTGCCGGCTCCGTTTTCTCCGACCAGGCCGACCACTTCGTTGCGTCGGATCTCGATGTCCACGCCCTTCAGGGCATGGACCGGCCCGAAGGATTTGGTGAGGGACTGTGCGGTCAGCATGGCTATTTGACCACCCGCAGGCCGGCGCGGTCCAGCGAGAGCGCCACTGCCGCGATAATCAGGACACCCTGCACGCCCTGTTGCAGGTAGGGCGGAATGCCCAGAAGGATCATGCCGTTGGCCAGAACGGCGACGACCAGAACGCCGATCATGACGTTCAGCACGTTGCCATGGCCGCCGAGCAGCGAGGTGCCGCCCACCACGACGGCGGTGATCGTCATGAACAGGCGCCCCTGGCCAAGATCGGCATTGCCCTGGCCGAGCTGCGCCGCCGCCAGGACGGCGCCGAGCCCGTAGAAGGCGCCGGCCAGCATGAAGACCATGATCTTGGTGCGCCGGACGGGAATGCCGGACAGGGCGGCGAGATCCTCGCCGCCGCCGATGGCGTAGATCCGGCGGCCAAGGCGCGTCCGGCGCTGGATGATGACCGCCAGGAGCACCGCCAGAACGGCGATCCAGACGCTCAAGGGAAGGCCGGCCAGGCGCGTCAGCGCCAGCGAGCGCAGGGAAGACGCCCGGATGGCGAGGGTTCCGCCGCCGCTGATGAGCGTCGCCGCGCCGATGCCGATGAACCAGGCACCGAGCGTGACCATGAAGGACGGGATTTTCAGCGCAACATGGACCGTGCCGCTGAACAGGCCGACGGCCGCGCCGGCCAGGATCGCCGCGGCGGCACCCGCCAGGCTGGCGCCGATGCCGGCCTGGTCCCCGATCACGCTGGCCAGAAGCACGGCGGCAACCGCGATCACGCCTTCCACGGACAGGTCGATCCCGCCCGTCAGGATCACGAAGCTGACGCCGATGGCCAGGACTGCCGGGATGGCCGCCGAGGACAGGATGCGCGTCAGGTTGCCGAGCGACAGGAAGTTTTCCGACGCCAGGCCGAAGCCGATGCACAGGAGCACCAGCACCGCCAGCGGCGCCACCTTGCGGATGAGCGGCAGGAACGGGTGCGCCATGGCACCCGCACCGGCATGGGTCGATGCCATGGCGTCAAACTCCCTTTGCGACGTACGGGTTCAGCGCCCCGTGGGTTCAACCCTCGCGGATCTGGCCGCTGGCGCGTCCCCACAGGTCGTTGAAGTCGAGCTCGGGCGTCGCCTCGATATTGGTGCGGTAGAACTCCTCCGCACTGTCCTTGGTCACGACGGTCGCGGTGCCGTAGAACTCCCGGTGATCACGCGGTTCCTTGGCAACGTCGAAGGTGCCGATCCGGGCATGGTAGGGAATGGACAGGCCCATCGCCCCTTGCCAGAACGGATCGGACGAGACGGTGGCGGCGAATTCGCCCGACCGGACCGCTTCCACGGCGGTCTTGATGCCATCGATGCCGACAATCGGAACCTGCCCGTCCAGCCCTTCGGCGCGGAGCGCCTCCAAAGCGCCGACGCCCATATCGTCATTGGCGCACCAGATGCCCTTGATGTCCGGGCCGAAGCGCGTCAGCCAGGCGCTCACCACGTCGAAGGCCTTGGCCGACTGCCAGTCGGCAACCTGGAAATCCAGGAGCTCCACGTCCGGGCTCGCGGCCAGCGCGGCATCGAGCCCGGACTTGCGCTCGATGGCCACCGTGTTGGACAGGGTCCCGCCAAGGGCCAGGATGCCGCCGCTGCCGCCGATCGTCTGGAACAGGATCTTGGCGATCTCCTCGCCATAGCGCTGGCCGTCGAAGCTGACATGGGCGACGTAATAGGGGTCGTGATCCCAGGGGTGCAGGTCGGCCGGCTTGTTCCACTGCGTCAGCACATGGGCGCCGGCATTGATGCAGGCTTCCACGATGGGGCGCGCATCGGCCGCATCGTTGGGATCGACGTTGACGACGGCATTGCCGCCGGTGCGCGCCAGGACGGCGCGGATATCGGAAATGCCCTTCTCGCTGTCTCCCTCGGTGACGAGCGTGACATACTCGCAGCCGACGCTCTTGGCGAAAGCCTCGCCGCCCTGGTTCCAGGAAGCGTGGTAGGGGTTGGACAAGGACCGGATCGAGTTGACGAGCGTCGGCTTGTCCTGCGCGAAGGCGCGTCCGCCGGCAAGGCCCGCAAAGGCGCCGAGGCCGACCAGGCCGACGCCGCCCTTCAGGACCGAACGCCGGGTCGTCGAAATTTGAGTCTGCATATGTCGGATCATCATCATCGTCCCTCCCAGTACGATATGTGATTGACTAGCTAGTCAATTCTTGTGACTAGCTATGCACGGGCGAGTTTTTATCGTCAATCCCTTTTTCTGCGGCTAGGAAGATGTTGCATCGCCGCGCCTGCGGCGCGGCGGGGGACCATGGGGCAGAAGCTTGAGATCGAACCGGACCGCATGAAACCGGACAAGAAATACGCGTCCTCCACGGATGTCGCGCGGCTGGCCGGCGTATCGCAATCGGCCGTGTCCAGAACCTTCCGGCCGGGCGCGTCCGTGTCGGCCGAGACACGGCGCAAGGTCCTGGCCGCCGCGGCCGAGCTCGGCTACACGCCGAGCCTCATCCCGCGCATCATGCTGACGCAGCGCTCGCATCTCGTGGCGATCGTCTTCGGTGGCCTCTACAATCCGTTCTATTCGAGCGTCCTCGAACTCTTCACGGCGCGGCTGCAGGAGGAGGGGTGGCAGGTGCTGCTCGTCCATGTGGATAGCGGCCACAGCTTCGACGATGTGGTGCCCAAGCTGTCCAGCTACCGGGTGGACGCCATCGTCAGCGCGCTCGCGCTTCTGTCGGCAGAGGCGGTGGCGCTTTTGGAAAGCCTGCGGATCCCCGTCATCTCCTTCAATACGCCGGTCCGCAACGCCTGGATATCATCGGTCAGCTGCGACAATTTCGGCGCCGCAGAGCTCATGGCGCGCCATATGCACGAGCGCGGTGCGCGGCGCTTCGCCTATGTGTCGGGCCCGGTGAACAGCCCCGCCAACATCGACCGCCGGCAGGGCTTCGAGGCCGGGCTGCGGGCGCTCGGCCTGCCCATGCCCGTGGTGGCGGAAGGCGATTTTCGCTACGAGTCCGGCCGTGCGGCAACGGAGCGCCTGCTTTCCGAAGGGGCAGACTTCGACGCGCTCTTCTGCGCCAATGATCTTCTGGCGCTCGGCGCTCTCGATGCGCTGCGCGCCCACGGCCGCAGCGTACCGCAGGATGTGATGGTGGCGGGCTTCGACGACATTCCCGCCGCGTCCTGGGGGGCCTACGAGTTGACCACCCTGGTTCATGACGGCGAGCGGATGGTGGACACGTCCATTTCCATCCTGCACGCCGCCACCAACATGCCGCCGGATCCGCACGACATGAGCGTGACGGTGCCCGCGCGCCTGATCGCCCGCCGGACGACGGATCGCCGTCCGGCGGGCTGAGGCAAGGGGCTCAGGCGCCGCGCGCGGTGCGGACCGTGTCCATGAAGCGCATGGCGCGCTGCGGATCGACCGGGTTCCAGGTGTTGCCGTCCACCTTCAGGGACGAGCCGACGATGCACCCATCGGCGATCTTCAACACATCGGCGACGGTTTCGTGCCGCACGCCGGTATTGGCGAGCACCGGCACGTCCGGCAGCCGGGCCTTGACCGCTTCCAGATCCGCCATCTGCGCGGCTTCGCCCGTAATCGCGCCGGAGACGAGCACCGCGTCGGGGATCGAGGAGAAGACGGCCGAGCGGGCGCGGTCGACCAGCGGGCGCGCATCCAGGGAATGGGCGAATTCGGCCGAGACATTGTCGAGGAAGACGATATCGCCCCGGTCGAGGCGCCGCGCATAGCGCATGGCCTCGCCGGCATTGGGCGTCCAGGGGCCCATGTCCGACGCGTAGGTGCCGGTCAGGATTTCGCGGATGAAGGACGCGCCGGTCGCGGCCGCCAGGGCGACGGTGGAGCGGGGGTCCCACAACACGTTCACGCCGAAGGGGCGCTCGATCCGATCGCGCAGCCGGCCGATCACGAAGGCCATGGCGGCGGTGGAGGCGACGTCCACCGCCAGCTCGTAGGGGCGGTCGTTCTCGTTGCCGAACATGACGGCGTCGACCCCGGCCTTCTGCAGGGCATCGAGATCCCGCGCGGCGCCGGCCACGATGCCGTCGATGCCGGCATCTGCGTCGTAGAGCGGCGTGCCGGGCAGGGGGTTCAGGTGAACCATCGCAATGACGGGCTTTACGTCGGGGAAGAGTTTGCGGAACTTCTGCATAAGTGTCTCCTGCGGGCGCGATGGCGCCCGTTTGCGGTTTGGTGGGACAAGCGGGGTGTCAGGCTCTGCGTCGTTCGAGCAGGTAGAAGAAGACGACTGTGATCGACAGGACGATGAGAAGGAGGATGAAGGCGGCGGCGTTGCCTTCGTTGACGGCCAGGCCCTGGAAGGCGCGGCGATAGGCGAAGTAGGACAGGAGCTCTGTCGACACGCCGGGCCCGCCCTTGGTCAGCACATAGACGAGGTCATAGGTGCGGAACTCGTTGATGAGCTGGATGATGATGGCGATGGTCGCGACCGGGCGCAGGAGCGGCAGGGTGATGTACCAGAATTGCTGGAACGGGCCCGCGCCATCGACCTCCGCCGCCTCGTAGGGCTCCTTCGGCAGGGCCGCAAGCCCGGCGGACAGGAGCAGCACGACGAAGGATGTCTGCTGCCAGATGTCGATCCAGGCCACGGTGGTGAGCGCCAGGTCCGAGCGGCCGAGCCAGTCAACCGCCGGCAGGCCGATGCCGGTCAGCACCTGGTTGACGATGCCGAGGTTGGGCTGCAGCAGCATGCGCCAGATCAGCGCCACGGCAACCGGTGACATGGCCATGGGCAGGGTCAGGAGCGCGAAGTAGACCCCGCGCATCGCCACGACCTGTCGCAGCATGAGCGCCACCGCAAGGCCGATCGCGAATTCGCCGATCACCGTCATGGCGCTGTAGCGCAGCGTCAGGAGGACGGAGTGCCAGAAGAGCGGCTCGGACATGACGGCGGCAAAACTGTCCAGCCCCACCAGGCGAAGCTGCGGCCGCAGCATCGTCATGGACGAGAGCGAGATCGCCAGCGCGTAGACAAGGGGAATGCCCATGACGATGGCGAGCGTGACCAGGCCGGGGGCTGCAAAACCCCAGCCGGCGCGGGCGGTATCGTAGGCTCTGGCGCGCATCGGGCATCCTCTGGAGGGGGTGGCGCCCGGGCGGAAGGCCCGGGCGCACGGGCTTACTTGGCCAGGAGCTCTTGAAGGCCCGTCGCGGCGGCGGTGATGGCCGTCGGCACGTCCACCTCGTTCGATGCCGCAAGGGACAGCTGTGTGCCGAGGACATCCTCGTATTGCGGCGAGTAGGTGAAGACCGGGAAGGACTTGCCCGATGCGACGATGTCCTTGGCCCGGGCATAGAAGGGGTACTTGGCCAGGACGGCAGGGTCGTCGAACACATCGGCGCGGACCGGCGCATGGCCCTGCAGCGCGCGCTGCACCTCGACGTCGTGCGACTGGACCCAGGTAATGAAGGTCCAGGCGGCTTCCTTCTCCTCGTCCGAGACATTGGCCGGGATGCCCCAGCCCCAACCGCCGCTTTCCCCGTGGCCGCCGGGCATGACCGCCATATCGACCTTGCCGGCCACGGCTGGGCAGGCCGTCGCGTCGTCGAGCTGCGGCAGCATCCACCAGTAGGTCACCATGGAGAAGCTGTCGCCCGCGCACATCAGGCGCAGCGTATCGTCCAGCGTGGCGGACAGGGCGCCCGTCTGCGCGGCGTTGTTGATCGCGTCCTTGTAGAGTTCCAGCGCCTTGCGGCCGGCATCGGAATCCAGCGCCACCGAGCCATCGGCGTTCAGATACTCGCCACCGGAAGCAAAGAGGTAGTTGGAGAACTCCATGGAGTTCGGATCGCCGCGCTGGCCCTGCATGGCCGCGCCGTTGACCTTGCCCTCGGCCTTGATGAACTTGGCGAGCGCCACGTAGTCGTCGAGGGTCTGCGGCATGGCGAGCGGCTTGTTGAACTTCGCCTCATAGGCGCTCTTGAGGGCCGCGTCCTCGAGCATGTCTTTGCGGTAGATCAACCCCATCGAGTAATTGTACATGGGGATGAGGTACAGGGCGTCGTCGGTGCGGCCCAGGAGGTCGAGTGTCGAGGGGATGAAGGCCGACAGGTCGAACTTGCTCTCGTCGACATAGGGGCCGAGTTCCTGCAGCCAGCCTGCCGCCGGGAATTCGCCGGCCCACAGAAAGTCCACCGTCAGAAGGTTGTAGCTGCTCTGGCCGCCGACGAGCTGGGCCACGAGCTTGTCGTGCATATCGCCGTAGCCGACCTTCTCGATCTCCACCTTGATGCCCGTATTGGCTTCGAATTCGGGCAGAAGGGATTCCACGATCCGGGTTTCCGGTACGTCTTCCATGAGGGTGCGCAGCGTGACGCCGTCCGCCAGGGCCGTCGTGGCGGACAGGGTGGCTGCGAGGCCGGCACTGAAGGTGAGAATTCTCCGTTTCATGTCTGTCAGTCCTCTTTGGTGCGGGGGGTGCCGGTCGCCCGGCATCGGGCATGCGGACCTATCGGACGGTGCCGAAGGACAGGCTCTGGACGAGGTGCTTCTGGATGAAGCGCATCGCCAGCATGAGGGGCAGGATGGCCAGCGATACGCCGGCCGACACTTTCGCGATCTCCACGCCGTTGGAGGTCTGCAGCCCGGCGAGCGCCACCGGCACCGTGGCCGTCTGCGAGCCCGAAAGGATCAGCGCGAAGAGGAACTCGTTCCAGGACAGGATGAAGCCGAGGATTCCGGCCGCCAGGATGCCGGGCGCGGCAACCGGCAGGACGACCCGCCAGAAGGCGCCCCACAAGGTGGCGCCGTCCGTCATGGCCGCGCCTTCCAGATCGGCCGGAATGGCTTCGAAGAACCCCATCAGGATCCATGTCAGGAAGGGTAGGTTCACCGCGGCATAGACGAGCGTCAGCCCGGTCAGGGAGTTGGTCAGGCCCATATTGCGGAACAGCATGAAGGTCGGCAGCGCCAGGGCCACCGGCGGCAGCATCTGCGTGGCCAGGGTGACGAATCGGGCGAAGCGCCCGCCGGTCCGGAACCGCGCGAAGGCATAGCCGGTCGTGGCGGCGAGCGGCAGTGCGACGACCACCGACAGGATGGAGACGACGAGCGAGTTCAGGTAATTGCGCCCGAAATTCTTCTCCGTGAAGAGGGCGCGGTAATTGTCGAAGGTGATCTCCGGGAAGATTTCGCGGCTGTAGGATGCATGCTCCGGCACGAGCGAGGTGCGCAGCACCCAGAAGATCGGCAGGACGATCAGCGCACAGCACAGGATCAGGCCGAGATGGGAGACGAGCCTACGCATGGCCGTTTGCCCGCAGCAGCGTTTCGCCGGACGCCGCATCGAACAGATGCATGCGTGACAGATCGGCATGAAGGGTCAGCCGGGTGCCGAGTTCGGGCAGAAGATCGCGGTCGACGCGGGCCTGCAGGACCGTTCCACCGGCATCGATCCCGACGACGTTTTCCGTGCCCAGCGCCTCCCGCGTGACGACCTGCCCCGTGACGGGCACGGCGTTCGGGCGCGGCGTATCGCGGATGTCCTCTGCGCGCAGGCCGATCAGGACGCCCTCGCCAGGCACATGCGCAAACAGCGCCGCCTCACGCGCCGGGAGCATGCCGGCGATCGGGCCGGCCTCGATCCGCGTTCCCTCCGCCGAGCGGGTCAGCCGGCCGGGCACGAGGTTCATGGGCGGCATGGCCAGGAAGCGCGCGACGAAGACGTTGCGCGGGCGGGCATAAACCTCCAGCGGCGCGCCCGTCTGGACGATCTCCCCGTCCTTCATGATGCAGATCCGGTCGCCCATCGTCATGGCTTCCACATGATCATGGGTCACGAAGACGGTCGTGCGGCCGAGCCGGCGATGCAGCTTCACCAGCTCCTGGCGCATCTCCGCCCTCAGCTTGGCATCGAGGTTCGACAGGGGCTCGTCCATCAGGAAGACGTCCGGCTCGCGCACCATGGCGCGTCCGAGCGCGACGCGCTGGCGCTGGCCACCCGACAGGTCCGACGGCCGCCGGTCGAGATAGGGGTTGAGCCCGAGTATGTCCGAGGCCTCGGCAATGCGCCGGTCCTGCTCGGAGGCGGGTGTGCCACGCATCTTCATGCCGAAGCGCATATTGTCGCGCACGGTCATGTGCGGGTAGAGCGCGTAGCTCTGGAATACCACCGCCACGTTGCGCATGCGCGGCGCCAGCGCCGTCACGTCGCGCCCGGCAATGCGGATGGACCCGTCCGTCACGGGTTCAAGCCCGGCAATCATGCGCAGCGTGGTGGATTTGCCGCAACCGGACGGGCCGAGCAGGATCATGAATTCGCCTTCCTCGATCCGGAGGGAGACGTTCCGCACGCCGTAGACGTCGCCGCCGTAATGCCTGGTTATGCCGTTCAGCTCGATCGCGGTCACCGGACCCTCGTCATCGTGGTTTGCATGCGCAGCGAAGTCGACGCCGGGCAGGTCAGGTCGTGTAGACGCCGCCCGTCACGTTGATGGCCTGCCCCGTCATGAAGCGCGCCGCGTCGGATGCCAGGAAGACGACGACGCCTGCCACGTCCTGTGGTGTCTCGATCCGGCCGAGCGGCGTCTGCCGGATGTAGTCCGCCTCGACCTCGTCGGGCGTCATGCCGCGCAACTCCGCCTCCCAGGCGATCTCGCGCGCCTGCATCGAGGTGCGCACAAAGCCGGGGCATACGGCGTTGACCCGGATGCCCTGCGGCGCCAGCTCGCGCGCCAGGGCCTGCGTCCAGCCGACGACCGCAAATTTCGAGGCCGAGTAATGCGCCAGGAGCGGCGCGCCGATCTTGGCCGCGAGCGACGCCGTATTGACGATCACCCCGCTGCCCTGCGCCACGAAGTGCCGGGCGGCGATCTGGTTGGTCAGGAACACGCCCCGCGCGTTCACATCCATGTTGAAGGCCCAGTCTTCATCGGTCAGTTCCAGGGCCGGGCGCATGGTCGAGACACCGGCATTGGCGATGCACAGATGCATGCCGCCCATGGCTTCTACCGCCTGGGCAAAAGCCGCGTCCACGCTTGCGCGCTCCCGCACGTCGACGCTAAGGCCGATATGTCCGTCGCCGAGCTCGGACGCCGCGCGCGCTGCAGCCTCTGCGTTCAGGTCCGCAATCGCGACCCGCATGCCCTGGGCGGCCAGGGCCGTCGCGATCGCCTGGCCGATTCCCGTCGCCCCGCCGGTCACGAAGGCGGCCTTTCCGGACAATCCCGGATGGCTTTGTTCCGCAAGCGCATGAGGGTGGGATGCATGTGCGGTCATGATCGACTCCGTTCGCTTCTGTCCGCAGACTGGCTTCAATCCTGTCGTTTGGCAAGATGCTCGTTCAGTTTTGTTCGATTTTTTGTTCTGTTGTGTTTGTTTGATGTCCGAGCTAATTTGGCCAGGCATGTTCGATAGGAGACATCATGGCAGCCAGCCCGCCCCCGGCCCAGATCCGCATGGAGGCGATCCTCGCCCGGCTGAATGACGGCGGCTCGATCACGGTAAGCGAGATCGCCCGCAGCTTCGGCATTTCCGACATGACGGTGCGGCGGGACCTGGCGGAGCTGGAGCGCAACGGCCTTCTGGAGCGGGTGCATGGCGGCGCCGTCGCGCCGCTGCGCGGGCCGCTCGCAGTGATCGACGATGCCGAGCCGGCCTTCGAGCAGCGCCTGCGCCACAACGCGCCCGCCAAGCGCGCCATTGCCATGGCGGCGGCCGGGCTCCTGACCGGCCGCATGACGCTGGCCATGGATGTCGGGACGACCGTCCTGGAACTGGCCCGGCGCGTCGTCTCCGACAAGCCGCCCAAAGGCCTGCGCCTCTTCACCAACAGCCTGCGCGTCGCACAGCTCTCCGCCCGCGCGGGCGTCACCACCTATCTGCCCGGCGGCCTCGTGCGCGGTGAGGAAATGTCGCTGACCGGGCAGGCCGTGATCGCGGAATATTCGAACCTCTACTTCGACGCCGTGCTGCTCGGCGCGTCCGGCCTGACGGAGGAGGGCATCTTCGACTATGCGCCCGAAGAGGCCGAGATCAAGCGCGTCTTCATCAAGCGGGCGGCCCAGCGCATCCTCCTGATCGACGCATCGAAGTTCCGGCGGCTGTCGACCGTGTGCTTTGCCAGCCTTTCGGACATCGATCTGGTGGTGACCGACGCGCCGCCGCCGGACGATCTCGTCGAAGCGCTCAAACAGGCCGGGACGGGGCTCGTCGTCGCCGATCCCGTTGCCGAACCCGTTCGCGTACAGGACCTCGTATGACGCTCTTTCTCGGCCTCGATATCGGCACGACCTCCACCATCGGCATCCTGATCGAACCGCCGAACCGGGTTCTCGCCATCGCCTCCCGCCCCGTGACGCTGCATTCCGACCACCCTGGCTGGGCGGAGGAGGACCCGGCAGAGTGGTGGGACAATGTCTGCGCCCTCGTTCCGCAACTTCTGGCATCGGCCGGCGCGGCGGCAGCCGAGATCGGCGGCATCGGCGTTGCCGGCATGCTGCCGGCCACCGTTCTCCTGGACGGGCAGGGCCAGGTCCTGCGCCGCTCCATCCAGCAGAGCGATGGGCGCTGCGGGGCCGAGGTGGCCGAGATGCAGGCGAGCATCGATCAGGCCGCCTTTCTGGCGGCGGCCGGAAACGGCGTCAATCAGCAGCTCGTCGGCGCCAAAATCCGCTGGCTCGCCCGTCACGAGCCGCAGATCCTGGCGCAGGCGCATACCGTGCTCGGCTCCTACGATTATGTGAACTACCGGCTCACCGGCCGGCTCGGCATCGAACAGAACTGGGCGCTGGAAGCCGGCGTCGTCAGGGTCGCGACCGGAGAGGTGGATCCACAGCAGGCCGAGCTGTCCGGCCTTCCGGCGCGGTTGCTGCCGCCGCTCGTCGCCTCGTCGCAGGTGATCGGCCACGTGACGCCGGAAGCCTCTGCCCTGACGGGCCTTCATCCCGGCACGCCCGTGGTGGGCGGCGCCGCGGACATGATCGCATCTGCGCTCGGGGCGGGCGTCGTCGCCCCCGGCGACGTGCTCCTGAAATTTGGCGGCGCCGTCGATATTCTGACGGTCAGCGAAACGCCGGTGCCCGATGAGCGCATGTTCCTGGATTATCACCTCGTCCCCGGACTGTGGATGCCCAATGGCTGCATGTCCACCGGCGGGTCGGTGCTGAACTGGGTGGTCGCCACCTTTGCCGGCCATCTGTCGGGGCAGGGCGGCTCGCCCCATGCGATCCTGGACGCCATGGCGGCCGAGCGACCGGCCGGCAGCGATGGGCTGACGGTGCTGCCCTATTTCCTGGGCGAGAAGACTCCCCTGCACGATCCGGCGGCGCGCGGCGTGATCGAGGGGCTGACCCTGTCGCACGATCTCGGCCATATCTGGCGGGCGGTCCTGGAATCCTACGCCTATGCCATTCGCCATCACGTCGAGACGCTGCAGGATATGGGCCATCCGACGAGGCGCTTCCTCGTCTCGGATGGCGGGGCGCGCAGCGGGGTCTGGATGCAGATCGTGTGCGATGTGCTCGGCGCGCCGCTGTCTCGCCTGTCGGGGCACCCGGGCTCCTGCCTCGGCGCGGCCTGGACGGCCGCGGTCGGAACCGGCGCGGCGGAGTGGGACGGCATTTCCGCCTTCACCACGCGGGATGCGGATTTTACGCCCGATACCGCGCTTCGGCCGGTCTATGATGCAGGCTATGCCCGCTTCCGCGCCACCTATGCGGCGCTGCGGAGCCGCTCTGCATGACCGGCTTTGGCTGGAAGGGCGTCGCCTGGGATGTCGACGGAACGCTGATCGACAGCGAGCCGCTGCATCACGCCGCGCTCGTCGATGTCGCCGCGCAGCTCGGCCTGGACCTCACGCAGCTCGATCCGATGCACTTTGTGGGCGTGCACATCAAGGACGTGTTCCTTGCGTTGCGGGACGGCCTGCCGGCGGGGCTCCCTTGCGCGGCCTTCGAGGCGATGGTCGAGGATGCCTATGTGCGCGGGACCGACCGCCTTGCCCCGCTGGACGGGGCGGCGGAGACCATGCTGGCGCTCGCTGCCTGCGGCATCGGCCAGGTTTGCGTGTCCAACTCGTCCCGCCGGATCGTGCAGGCAAACCTCAAGCGCCTGGGCGCGCAGCATGTCGTATCGGGTCTGATCTGCCTTGACGACGTGGCGGCCGGCAAGCCCGATCCCGAACCCTACCTCCGCGGGGCGGCGCTGCTGGACCTTGCGCCGGCGGACGTCCTGGCGGTGGAGGACAGCGTCGCCGGGGCTACCGCCGCGCTGGCTGCCGGAATGCATGTGGCGATGATCGGGGCGCCGTCGCAGGCATGGCCGAAAGATCCGCGCCTGATGCCGATCCGCCGGCTGGCCGAAATACGGCACCTTCAGCCCGTTACGGCCGGCGTGGCCTGAGGAAGCGGCGGCGCGAATTCAAGCAGTTGGCAGGGCGCCTGGCCTGGCTTATCACAAGCCCATGCGATGCACGGCGACCCTCATCCTCCTGATGTTCATGTACTGCGGCCCGGCACTGGCGGCCGGTGGATGGACGGCCCGCGAGGTGGAGGAGCCCTATGCCATCTCCGGCACGACGGGGATCGATCTCTACCGCTCGATCGGCGAGCGCGGGCCCATGGTCGGCACGACACGGGCCATCGCCGTCACGACCTTCAAGCTGACCTGGCGGCGCGACTATCAGCCGAGAGATGGCGGGTGCACGCTGGTTTCGGTCCGCCCCAACCTCACGATCATCTACAAGCTGCCGCGCCCCTCGCAACGCCTGTCACCGCCTTTGGCGCAGGCCTGGGAGACATTCCTCAACGGCATGCGCGTGCATGAGCGCGTGCATGGCGAAACCATCCTGGACATGGTGCACGAGATCGAGGCCGTTTCGGTCGGGCTGCATGTGCCCGGAGACACCGCCTGCCGCCGTATCCGGGAGGAGCTGACGGCCAAGCTCGGCGCCCTGTCGCAGAAGCAGCGCCAGCGGGGGCGGGATTTCGACCTTGTCGAAATGAGCCCGGGCGGCAATGTGCACCGGCTGATCCTGGACCTCGTCAACGTTCCTTAAGCGCCGCGCTCCGCAAATCCGTCCTCTTCCAGCATGTGGACGGCACAGACGACCCCATCCAGCACCGGAAGCTGGAAGCGCCGGGTGAAGGCGTCGGCAAGGTCGGCCATGCCGGCACATCCGAGCACGATCGCGTCCGGTGCATCTTCCCGCAGGGCCGCGGCGATCTCGTCCGCGATCGTGTCGGCCGCGCTGGTCCCGTCCTCCTCCAGGGCAAGGACGGGCACTTCCGACGCACGGACTCTGCGGCAGGCGGCTGACAGGCCGTAGCTTTCCACGTTTTCCGCGATGACGGGCACGGACACGGACAGGGTCGTCACGACGCTGAACGTGCCATGCCGGGCGGCGGCCATGCGCATGGCGGCTTCGCCGATGCCGATGACCGGCCTTTTGGACCGCGCGCGCGCCTCCGCCAGCCCCGTATCGTCGAAACAGGCGATGACGAAGGCGTCGGCTTCGTCCTGGTTGTGGGTGATGATGTCGATGACGCCGGGCGCGGCCCGGTCCCCATCCGCCGGGCCCTGGATGGATGGCGGGCCGGCGTGGTTGGTGGCGGACAGGATCAGCGTGCCGGGCGCGGCCGCGGCGCTGGCTGCCGCGCTGATCTTGTCCGTCATGGAGACGGTCGCGTTGGGATTGATGATCAGGATGCGCATGGCGTTCAGAGCGTTCCCTTTCCGGCGTCGGACGCACCGCGCATGCGCCGCGCGCGCAGCAGGAGCCCGGTGCCGAGCGTGAGGGCGATCACCAGAAAGGAGACCGCCGTGGTCAGCGTTCCCAGCGCGTAGATGGCCGGGTTCGTCACCGTGGTGGTCAGCCCCTGGAGCTCCAGCGGCAGCGTGTTCGGGCCGCCAATCGCCTGGCTCGTCCGGGCGATCTCGTCCCAGGACAGGGTGAAGCCGAACAGGGCCACGCCGATCAGATAGGGCGCGATGATCGGAAGGACGACGTGGCGGAAGGTCTGCCACGGCGTGGCGCCCAGATCGCGCGCGGCTTCCTCGTAAGCCGGATCGAACCTGTTGAAGACGGCGAACATGACGAGCAGCCCGAAGGGCAGCGTCCAGGTGAGATGCGCGCCGAGCGCGGAGGTGAAGAGCCCCATCGCGCTCTGATAGCCGCTACCGCCGAGCCCATAGGCCTTCACGACATCGTCGAAGATCCGGAACTCGAGCGCGATGCCGAGCGAAACGGCGATGGAGGGCAGGATCAGGCTGGCGATGGCCGTGTAGAATAGGAGCGTCGCGCCGCGGAACCGGCGGCGGAAGGCGAGCCCGGCCAGGACGGAAATGACGACCGTCAGGAGCGTGACCACGAGGCCGAGCCGGAAGGACCGGCCGAACGCCGCCCACACATCCACCACGCCGAGCCCCTGCCACAGGACGCCGAACCAGTGGGTGGAGACGCCGTTCATCGGGAAGGTCAGGCCACCCTCCGGCCCCTGGAAGGACAGGACGAGCACGGTGAGCGTCGGCCCATAGAGGAACAGGACGAACAGGGCGAACAGGATGGCAAGGGGCCAGAAGGCGCGCGAGCGACGCTCAGCCATGGGTCAAAGCTCCTTGCGTATATCGACGACGCGCAGCAGCGCGAAGACGATGATCAGGACGGTGGCCAGGAGCACCACGGCGTTGGCGGCGGCGATCGGGAATTGCAGGTAGCTGATCTCCGTCTGGATCGTCTTGCCAACGGAGGCGATCTGCTGGCCGCCCATCAGGCCCACGGTGACGAAATCCCCCATGACGATGGTGATGACGAAGATCGAACCGATGGCGATCCCCGTCTTGGACAGGGGCACGATCACGTTCCACAGGATCTGCCAGCCGCTGGCCCCGGCATCGCGCGCCGCTTCGATCAGGGACGTGTCGATGCGCAGCATCGAATTGTAGATCGGCACCACCATGAAGAAGGTGAAGAGGTGCACGAAGGTCAGCGTGACGGAGAAGCCGGAATAGAGAAGCCAGTCCACGGGCTGGTCCACGACACCGAGGCCCAGCAGCGTCTGGTTGACGAGCCCCTCGCGGCCGAGAAGCGGGATCCAGGAGATCATGCGGATGACGTTCGAGGTCCAGAACGGGATGGTGCAGATCAGGAACAGTACCGACTGCATGACCTTGGAGCGCACCTCGAAGGCCAGGAAGTAGGCCACGGTGAAGCCGATGACGAGGGTGATGAGCCAGACCCGGAACGCGAAGCCGAGCGTCGAGACATAGGTCCGGAAGGTGGTGCACAGGCTCGGCAGCCGGCTGATGCAGCGGTCGAAGACATCGGCGTAATTCTGCAGCGTGAGGACCGGCTGGATCTGGTAGTTATCGTAGGTCCAGAAGCTCACCAGAAGAATGAAGACGAGCGGAACGACGAGGAAAAGCAGAAAGACGAGCGCCAGCGGCGCCGCCTGCCAATAGGGGGTCCAGCCTGTCCGGGCGATCCTGGCCATGCGCGGCTCCATGCGGGGAGGGAATGCAGGTTGCGCGGCACGGGGCTGGCCCCATGCCGCGCATGGGCGATCAGGCGGCGACGAACTCGTTCCACTTGCGGATCATGTAGGCATCTTCGTCCATGACCGCGTTCCAGCAGGCCACGGCGCCCATGCGTTCGTTGAAGGAGCCGCCATCGCGCACAGCGCCAGCAGTGGCGATCACCTGGCCCTGCGGGGACAGGATGTCCTTTTCGGCCGGCTTGCCTTCCATCCAGTAGGCCCATTCATAGGGCTCCATGAATTGCTGGGCGGTGGGCAGGACGGCGGCATAGTAGCCCTGGCGGTTCAGGAAGGCGCCGGCCCAGCCGGACAGGAACCAGTTGACGAACTCGTAGGCGGCGTCGAGCTTCGGGCCTTCCAGCGTGGCGGGCAGGGCGAAGCCGGAGGCCCAGGCGCGGTAGCCTTCCTTCAGCGGCTGGAACACGCAGTCGATGCCCTTGGCGCGGACGGCCGTGACTGCGGGCGACCACATGGACTGGATGACCGTCTCGCCCGACGACATCAGGTTGACGCTCTCGTTGAAATCGGTCCAGAGGGCGCGGAACTGGCCGTTCTGCTTGGCCTCGATCAGCGTGTCGATGGTCAGGTCGATTTCGTCCCGGGTCATGTTGCCCTTGTCGGGATAGGTGTATTTCCCGCTCGCCTCAATCGCCATCGCCGCGTCCATGATGCCGATGGACGGGATGTTGAGGATCGAGGCGCGGCCCTTGAACTCGGGGTTCAGAAGCTCGGCCCAGCTTTCGATCGGCCGCTTGATGAGGTCCGGCCGGATGCCCAGCGTATCGGCATTGTAGGTCGTGGGGATCAGGGAGATCCACTCCGTCGGCGTGGCCGAGAATTCCTTGGACTTGTTGCCGGACAGGTAGAGGACCTTCCAGGGCGCGGTGCCCTGGCCGCCGATCGTGCGGCCATCGACCTCTCCCTTGGTGAAGACCGTGGTGATGTTGTCGAATTCCTTGATGCGCTTGGCATCCATGCCCATCAGGTTGCCGGTCGGCACGAACTTCTTGAGCGCGAAATACTCGGTATCGACGATGTCGAAGGTGTTGGGCTGGGTGATGATGCGCTTGGTGACTTCGTCCGTCGTCACCGGCACGTATTCGATGGTGATGCCGAGATCTTCCTTCACCTTGTCGGCGATCTCGCGCGACTGGTTCACCGCCGTGCCGAGGTAGCGCAGCGTCTTGGCTTCCTGGGCGCGCGCGCCGGACACATAGGGGAAGCCGGTCACCGATGTCACGGCGGCGCCCGCTGCCAGGAGCGTTCCGCTCTTCAGGAAGGTCCGACGGTCCAGGCCGGGCGTCTTCGTCTTGTCGCTCATGAAAAGTCTCCTCTGTCGGTTGTCGTTTCAGGCCGCCTGAAGGGTGAATTCGTCGCCGCGCGACCAGTGGATGGCGCGGGTCTGTCCGAGTTCGGCCGGCTCGGCATAGAATTGCTCTTCCGGAATGACGGCGGTGATCTCTCCCGCCTCTCCGGCATGGATGACGAGCGTCACATGCGCGCCGGCATATTCCACGCCGCGCACCTCCCCCGTCATGGCGCGCATATCGGCCGCGCCGGGGCCCATGCGTATGCGATCGGCCCGCACCGAGACGGTCCGACCGTCCAGGGTCAGCACGTTGTGCCCGCCCATGAAGCGGGCGACGAAGCCCGTGGCCGGGCGGTGGAAGACGTCCTGCGGGGTTCCGGCCTGTTCGATCCGGCCGTCCTTCATGATCACCACCAGATCGGCCAGGGCCATGGCCTCGTCCTGGCCGTGGGTGACATGCAGGAAGGATATTCCAAGCTCGCGCTGGAGGCGCTTGAGCTCGGTGCGAACGCGCAGGCGCAGGAAGGGATCGAGCGCTGATAGCGGCTCGTCCAGAAGCAGGATGCCCGGATCGGTGACGAGCGCGCGGGCCAGCGCCACGCGCTGCTGCTGCCCGCCGGACAGTTGCGCCGGCATCCGGCTTTCGAAGGGGATCAGATCGACCAGTTCCATGACGGCGCGCGCCTTGCGCACGCGCTCGGTCCGGCCGACGCCCTTCATCTTCAGCGAGAAGGCGACGTTGTCCAGCACGGTCAAATGCGGGAACAGCGCGTAGGACTGGAACATCATGGCCGTGCCGCGCTGCGCCGGGGCGCGGTCGGTGACATTGTCGGCGCCCAGGATGATATCGCCCGCCGAGACGCTTTCATGGCCGGCGATCATGCGCATGGTCGAGGACTTCCCGCATCCCGACGGGCCGAGGAAGCAGCAATAGGTGCCGGCCGGCACGCGCAGGTCGATCGCGTCCACGGCGGTGGTCGCCCCGTAGCGCTTGGTCAGTTTGACGAGTTCGAGGTTGCCTTCAGTCTTCATGCCGTATTCCCCTTCGCCTTCGAAAGGACTTGCAGGAAGCGTGCCAGATGAGGAGGCCGGCCGGGCAGGCGGCCTGTCTGGCCCGCCCGGCACTTGATCCGCCTCATCGGCAGGCGTTCTGACTAAATTGTACACAATGATTGTGTGCGATTGCCGCTTGGCCGACTGTCGGCCCCATGGCATGTTCAGGGCAACTCGAGGTGCCTTTCGGCGCCATGCGGAAGGGCAGGCGGGTGAACACGCAAACGGATGGGGATGCCAAGCCTGCCTCCTGGCAGACGATCCACGACGGCCTGCTCGGCGCGATCCTGCGCCACCGGCTCGCGCCGGGCGCCAAGCTCGTGGAAGAGGATATCGCCGAACTCTACGGCGTCAGCCGCACGGTCGTGCGGGCGGCGCTCCAGGCGTTGGCGCGGGACGGGCTCGTCGCCCTGCAGCGCAACAAGGGTGCGAGCGTTGCACACCCGACGCCGGAGGAGGCGCGGCAGATCTTCGAGGCGCGCGCACTGATCGAGCCGCACCTCGTGGCCATGGCCGTGCGGCGGGCGCAACCGTCCGATCTTGCCGCGCTCGAAGCTTCCGTTCACGCCGAACATGCATCCGCACACCGGCACAACCCGCGTGAGGCCGTCTATCACTCCGCCGACTTTCATCGGCGCATCGCGTCCATGGCCGATCATGCCGTGCTGGCCGGCATTCTGGGGGAGCTTCTGTCGCGCTCGTCGCTCGTCATCTCCCTCTATTGGCAACAGCCGACGACCCTGTGTGACAACCAGGCCCATCTTGCCCTGCTGGATGCTTTCCGCGCACGGGATTGCGAGGGCGCCGTGCGCCTGATGCGCGCGCATATCGATGCGCTTCTGGCCGATCTGGATTTTGCCCCGCGCCCGCGGCCCCTGTCCGGCCTGGCGCAGGCGCTTTCCATCGATCCCTGATCCGGAGCCCCTACCCATGGCGTGATCGGAACCTTAAGTTTGCTTCATGCCAACGAGGGGGAGACCATACATGGAAAAGCGCAAACTCGGGGCATCCGGCCTGTCCATCGCGCCGCTGGTGCTGGGCGGAAACGTCTTCGGCTGGACCGTGGACGAGGCGGAAAGCTTCCGGATCCTCGATGCCTTCGTCGATCATGGGCTCGACGCCATCGACACGGCCGACGTCTATTCCGCCTGGGTGGATGGCAATGCGGGCGGGGAATCGGAAACCATCATCGGCCGATGGCTGGCCGCGCGGCCCGGCCTGCGCGAGCGCGTGACGCTTTTCACCAAGGTCGGTTCGGAGCTGGGCGAAGGGCGCAAGGGCTTGTCGGCCCGCTGGATCGGGCAGGCGGTCGAAGACTCGCTCGCACGGCTGCGGACGGACCGGATCGATCTCTATTTTTCGCACTGGCCGGACCCGCAGACGCCGCATGAGGAAACGCTGCGCGCCTATCAGCGCCTCATGGAAAGCGGCAAGATCCGGGCCATCGGCGCGTCCAACTATGATGCGGGGCTGTTGCAGGACGCACTCGACACGGCGCGCAGCGAAGGTCTGCCGCGCTACAGCGTGCTGCAGCCGGAATACAACCTCTATGACCGCGACGCCTTCGAGGGGCCCTTGAGCGCGCTCTGCCAGGAGCAGGACATCGGCGTCGTGACCTATTACAGCCTGGCCTCCGGCTTTCTGTCGGGCAAGTACCGGGATGCATCGCAGCTGGAGGGGCGCGCTCGCGGCGGCAGCGTCGGCAAGTACCTGAACCCGCGCGGCATGGCGATCCTGGATGCGCTGGACGAGGTTGCGGAGGCCAGGGCCGCCGCCCCGGCCGAGATCGCACTGGCCTGGCTGATCCATCGCCCCGGCGTCACGGCGCCGATTGCGAGCGCAACCTCCGTCCGGCAGGTCGAAAGCCTGGCGCGGGCAGTCTCCCTCTCCCTGTCGCAGGACGAGATGGACCGCCTGACCAAGGCGGGCGGGCAGGCGCGCACGTAACGCTTAAAAAAAACCTGCCGGCCCGGGCTTTTCGTTGATTATGCGGCCCGCAGGACGATGGTCTTGGCGCCGGTCTGCAGCGTCTCGCGGCCGAGCTCCGCGAGTTTGTCGAGATTGCCGGTGATGGTCAGGAAGTGATTGCCGGCGAGCGGCCCTGCCTTGGAGGCGAAGGCGGTGGGGCCGTAGGCCACGAGGATCTCGGTTTCCGAGACGCCGCCCGGATACAGGATCATCTGGCCGGGATGGGGATGGCTCGTGGCGTTCTCGTAGCCGAGGCCGAAATCGGTGTCCCCGAGTGGGATCCAGCAGGCTTCGCCCGACCAGCGGACATGGATGATCCGCTCCTTATAGGGCAAAACGCGCCGGACCGCCGCGACTGTCTTGGGCGCGGCCGCCTCTTCGAAACGCGCGGGAAAGACGTGTCCGTCGATCTCAACCACCAATTCGCTCATTCCCAGACTCCTCTTCACTCCTAGGCGGCGCCGGAACGGCCGGCCCGTCGGCCCTTCATACGGTGTGCAGCGCCCCGCGTCATGCGGTTCCGCCAACACCCCGGTGTCAGCTCCGCTGTTTCAGAAAGTCGAAGACGGCGCGGCGGATGGCAGGGTCCCCCAGCGGAACGGCAGTGACGAAGGAGGCGATGGGGCCGATATGGTCTACCTTGTCGAAAAGCTCGACCTCGACGCTGCCGCCGGCCGCCTCGATGGCGCGCCCCATGGACTGCGTGTTGGTAATCGCGACCGTCTCGTCTGCGCGGCCGTGAATCAGCAGAGCCGGCGGCCCGCCATTGCGTGCGAAGCGGACCGGCTGGCTCGCCGCACGCGTGGCGGGCGGGAAGATGCGCTGGTAGCGCGGATCGGTCAGCGGCAGGAAGTCGTAGGGCCCGGCCAGGCCGACAAAGGCGGACAGGCGCCGGGGCGTCGAACCCGCCTCCAGCAGATAGTGCGGATCGAAGGCCAGGAGCGCGGCGATCTGCGCGCCGGCGGAATGCCCCATCAGCGCCAGCGGACGCCGCCCGCCCGGAACGCCATCGACGCCGCGCAGGAGCGCCGTGTCGATGGCCGCGAGGGCGCGGGCGCCATCCTTGACGAAGGCGGGAAAGGTGACTTCGGGATACAGCCGATAATTCGGCACGGCGAGGATGAAGCCTTCTTTCGTGAAGGCCTGGCCGAGGAAGCGGTAAATATCCTTCGAGCCCGAATCCCACGAACCGCCATGGATAAAGACGACAAGCGGCGTCTGGCCGGTCGCGCCATCGGGAATGTAGAGATCGTAGCGCTGGCGCGGGTCCGGCCCATAGGCAAGATCCTGGCTCAGCGTATAGCCGGAACGCGGAGTGATAAGGTCGACCGCCTGGCTGGCGCAGCCGGCCAGGAAGAGCCCCATTGCGGAAACGAGGCCCGCCAGGGTCAGTGCTCGTCGAAGGGGGCTTGCGCAGCGCGTGGCCCGCGCGTGGAACGCATGTCGCAACCGCCTATTGGCCATTCCGGCATATCCTCATCTTTAGCGTTGCAGCGGCGCCGCGCGTCGAAGGGAGTGCCACCGGGCCGGCATCATCGCAACGCGCGAGGCGGCCCGGCGATGCACCGGCTTGCCGAAGATTGCGTGGCTAGAGATAGGTCTGGACGATCAGGCAGACGGCCATCAGGCCGACCACACAGACGGAGCGTGTCCAATCGCCCGTCCATTCGCGAAGGCGGGTCAGGAAGCGCCCGCGGATGCCAGGGCCTTGTCGCGTGCAAGGCGCAGTTCCTTCAGCGCCGCGCTCTTGGCGCGCGTCTCGGCCACACCCGTCGATACGGTGACGGAACTGGCGCCGCCGGAACTGACGACGGGGAGGAAAAGCCGCTCGGCACGCTGCCGGTGGATGTCGGATTGTGTCATGGAAATATCCGTGCCGGGTGTGTGATCTGGTCGCGCAAGGATGCGCGGAAAACCCGGATGCGGCGAATGTACCGCTCCACCCTATATAAGGTGTTGCGGCGCGATAACAATGTGCTGCCCCTTCCGGAGATGTCTGCGATACCATCTTCCGCGCCCAAGCGGGCTCGCCTATAGGTTGCGCATGCATCCAATACGACCTTCCTTGCTCGCGCCGCGCGGCATCCGACGCCAGGCGCTGCTGCGCCGCATCCTGGAAAGGGCGGACTGGCGCGTCACCGGCATGGGGCGCGCCGATGCGGTGGTCGGCTGGGGCCGCAAACGCTCCGGGGCGTGGGCTGCCCGCACGGCGCAGGCACGCGGCATCCCCCATCTGTCGATGGAAGATGGCTTCCTGCGCTCGGTCGGCGTGGGGGTCGACGGGGCGCCGCCGCTCAGCATCATCCTGGACCGGCGGGGCATCTATTACGATGCGGGCACGCCCTCGGACCTGGAGGATCTGATCCTTCACGATGCGCGGCTGGCCGATCCCGCCCTTCTGGCGCGTGCCGCCGATGGCCTGGCCATGATGCGCGCGCGGCGCCTGTCGAAATACAATGTGCCGTCCGTGCAAGGCGCCAAGGCAGCGCTGCCGCCCTCGCAGCCCTTCGTCGTGATCGTCGAGCAGACGGCGGGGGATCTGTCGCTCCTCCATGGATCGGCGGGCGACGTGACGCTGGCCCACATGATCGCCGCCGCCCGGGACCTCTATCCGGGGCGGCTGATCGTGGTGCGACGGCATCCGGATGTGTCGGTGGGCAAGCGTGCCGGCATGCTGGACGCCACCGCTATCGCCGATCTGCGCGTGGTGGAGGCCGATGGCGATGCCTGGGACTGGTTCGAGGCCGCCGACGCCGTGGTGACGGCAAGCTCGCTGGCCGGCTTCGAGGCGCTGATGGCCGGCAGGCCGGTGCATGTCTTCGGCATGCCCTTCTATGCCGGCTGGGGCCTGACGCAGGACCGCCTGTCCTGCCCCCGCCGGGGCGTTGCCCGTAGCCTGGAGCAGGTTTTTGCAGCCGCCTATCTTCTGTACCCGACCTATTACGACCCCTTTGCTGACCGGTTGACGACCTTCGAGCGCGTGGCCGAAATCCTCGATTTCCAGAAGGAGCAGGCGGAGCGCCACGGGCAGCGCAGCTATTGCGTCGGCATGAGCCTGTGGAAACAGCGCACCGTGGCGGAGTTCCTGCGTTGCGGCGCGCAGCTCCCCATCTTTGCCCGCAAGCCGGAGGATGCCGTGTGGCAGGCCAAGGCGAGCGGGGGCCGCGTCGTGGTTTGGGCGTCGCGTGAGCGGGAGGCCCTGGTGCAGAAATGCGCGGCGGCCGGCGTGCCGCTCCTGCGCATGGAGGACGGTTTCCTGCGCTCGCGCGGGCTGGGCTCGGACCTTGTCCAACCCTCGTCGCTGGTGCTGGATGGGGAGGGGATCTATTACGATCCGAGCCGCCCGAGTGCCCTGGAGCGGATGATCCGCGACGTGCCGCTGACCGGGCGGGAACAGGAACAGGCCGCGCTCCTGCGCAGCCGGATCGTGGCCGAAGGGCTCAGCAAGTACAATGTCGGTGCGCAGGTGCCGCTTCCGGCCCATCCCGGCGGCCGGCGCGCCATCCTCGTGCCCGGTCAGGTGTCGAACGATGCGTCGGTGCGCCTCGGCGCCGGCCCGGTGGCGGACAATTGGGCGCTCCTGTCGGCCGTGCGGGCGGAAAACCCGGACGCCTTCATCGTCTACAAGACCCATCCGGATGTGGAGGCCGGCAACCGGCCCGGCTACATCGCGCCGCACAGGCTGTTGCAACTGGCCGATTGCCTGGCCGACGGCATGGACAGCGATTGCGTGCTGGCGCAGGTGGACGAGGTCTGGACGATGACCTCGCTGATGGGCTTCGAAGGGCTTATCCGCGGCAAGCGGGTCGTCTGCTACGGCTTGCCCTTCTATGCCGGCTGGGGCCTGACACAGGACCGCATGGCAACGCCCCGCCGCCAGGTGGCGCGCTCGCTCGACGTGATCCTCTATTGCGCGCTGGTGCGCTATGCCGCCTATACGGTGGTCACCCCGTCCGGGCTGCGCATGCGCAGCAATGTGGCCGAGCTTCTGGACCGGCTGGAGGGCGGGGCCGCTGCCTAGGCCTTGCGGGGTTTGATGTTCTGCGCCGTATGCGCCTTGATAGCGGAATCCAGGTCGTCATACATGACCAGGCGTCCATCCTGCAGGACGCCGGCAATATCGCAGAAATCCTTGAGCAGGCTCACACTGTGCGAGACGAGCAGCACCGTGGCGCGCTGCCGCCGTTCCGCAAAGACGGCCTTGCACTTTTTCTGGAACGACGCATCGCCGACGGCGATGACCTCGTCCACCAGGTAATAGTTGAAATCGAGCGCCATGCAGGCGCCGAAGGCGACGCGCGCCCGCATGCCCGACGAGTAGGTCTTGTAGGGCATGTCCATGAAGGTGCCGATTTCGGCGAAATCCTCCACGAACTCCATGACCGAACGGAACTCAGCGCCGTAGATATCGCAGATGAAGCGGACATTCTGGCGGCCCGTTAGCGAGCCGTGGAACCCCCCGGAAAAGCCGAGCGGCCAGGAAATCCGTCCCTCGCGCCGGATGCGGCCCTGATCGGGCAGCTCGGCGCCCGAGATGAGCCGCATCAGCGTGGACTTGCCGGCCCCGTTGCGCCCGAGAATGCCGATATTGCGCCCCTGCGGGAAGACCATGGACAGGTCCTCCAGGATGACCGTCCGGGCGCCACCCTTCTGTGGATAGGTCTTGCGGACGTTTTCGAAGGTGATCATGGCTGCAGAAGCCGGTTGCGGTACAGCCGCTCCGCTGCGAGGGCGATGGCGAAGGTCGCGGTTGCGAACTCGATCGGGTAGGGGCGGTCGAGGAGCGTCTGGTAATCGATATAGATGGCGATGCGGAACCACTCGATACAGTGGAGGATGGGGTTCCAGCTCAATATGGCCTGGGCGCTCGGCGGCAGCAGCGCCGGCACGTAGAAGATGCCTGACATAATGAGCAGCGGAAAGGACAGGATGCCCCAGATGCGCTGCCAGGTCGGAGAAAGAACGGTGAAGACCGCGTTGAAGCAGCCGACGGCGGCGCCGAGATAGAGCGTGACGATGATTGCGGCGGTGAACTCCGCCGGCCGCACGATCACGCGCGCCGGCTCCACCGCCGTCAGGAAGCCGTAGAAGATCACGAGGACGACGATCATCGTGAGGGATTCGAGCACGATACGGGCGAAGATCCCGTCGAGCGGCCGCACCATCGGATAGGCCAGGAGCGAGCGGTTGGAGGAAATGGCCGGCGTCGTCCGCCCCGCAATGGCGCGCCACACCCGGAAGCTGACGAGCCCCGTCACCAGGAACAGGAGCATGCTGGTGCCGAAGGGGATGGAGGCGTGGATCGCGTTGCGGATCATCACGAAGAGCGCGACGAAGGCGATGGGCTCGATCAGCGCCCAGAGATAGCCGAGCCGGTTGCGGCCGAAGCGGGTCACCGTCTCGCGCCGCATCAGGGCGCCGATGACACGGCACTTGGTGCCGAGCCCCTGGCGGAAGCGCCGGGCCGCATCCGCCGCGCTCAAGCCCGCGGCCATCAGATCACGTGGTCCCGGACGGAGCGCAGGAGGAAGGCGACGATGCCCCAGACGCAGAGGCACCAGAAAGCGGCGACGAGCGGGAACAGGATGCGGTGCGGATAGGTGGCGCTTTCCGGCACGCGGGGCGAGGCGTAGGTCGCAAAGTAGCGCTGCTGCTTGCGCGCGTCGGTCAGGGCCGTTTCGAGCGCGGCCAGCGCACCCGTATAGGCCGTGGTCGCAAATTCCTGCTCGAGGTTCAGGCCGACGAACTCGTCCAGGAGCACCGAAAGATTGCGCCCGTCCGCAGTGGTGGCGCCGCCCGCGCCCCCGGTTTCGCCACCACTGCCGAGGCGCGAGCGCTGTTCGGCGATCTGCTTGGTCAGGGCTTCGATGCTGCGCTCGATCACGCGGGCGGTGGGGCTGTCGGTGTTGATGGTGCCGGTCAGCGCCCGCTGGCGGGTGCGCAGATCGGCGAGCTGCTGTTCGAGCTCGCTGACGATGCCGATTTCCACCGCTGCCGACTGGGTGGGGTCGAAGGACTGCTCGCGGTTGCGGAAATCCTGCAGCTGGGACCGTGCCTGTCGCAGCCGCTCTTCCGTGCGGGCCACTTCCGACTGGGCCGTTTCGATGAGCTGGCGCCGGGACTGCGAAGACAGGTTGTTGACAAGCTGCTCGGAGACGAGAAGCACCGATTGGGCGATCGCGTTCGCATCCTGCGGATTGAAGGCATAGACGGCGAAGGTCGTGTTGCCGGTCGTGGAATTGTAGCCGACATCGACCCGCCACCGCCAGTATTTGACGAACTCTTCCAGGGGGGCGTCCGGATCTATCCGCTGCATCACGTCGATCTCGCTGCGCGAGAAGTATTGGCGCAGGTCGATATCGAGCTGGTCGCGCAGATCGATGATGAGCTGCGGCGAGCGGATATAGTCGGCCACGATGTAGGAGTCACCCGCCTGGGTGCTGGCGCCGGGCAGGGCCGCAAGGCCGAGCGTCGAGAGCGGCGAGGTGACGAGGCCGCGCACGGCGAACTGCGTTTCGACACGGTACTGATCGCTCGCGACGAACCAGTAATAGGTGGTGACGAGCGTGACGGGTATGACGAAGAGAAGCCCGAACAGGACAACGCCCATATGCCGCGCCAGCCACCGCACGGCGCTGGCTGCGCGGGCCCGTGGCCCCCTATGTCGTGGCGGTGCCACGCGCCTGTCCGCGGGGGTGGCGTCGATCGTGCTGTGGCTCTGGATGGGCATATGGTCTGCGGGCATCTGTGTCATGCAGCGGTCAGGGCCCGGCCGTCGCTTGTCTGCGCCTGCGCGACGGGGATCGTCTCGGCCAGAAGGGTCACGATGCTTTCGCAGGCCGTGGCCTGCCCGGCGGGGACGTAGAAATCCCCCGGCAGGAGGCAGTGCTGCTTGATCCAGGCGATATAGCCGTTGGCAAGGCGTGCGGCGCGGGCGGGCGGCTGCTGCCAGAAGGCGTGCATATCCTCCGGCTGGGTGTAGCAGGCGGCAAGGTCGCGGTGCCGGTAGAGCGCATGGCCCAGCACGAGGAGCGGGCGGTTGTGCGCCAGCGCGGAAAAGCCTGACGTGCTGTTGATGGTGATCATGCCCGCGCAATGGCGCACCAGAAGCCCGAGCGAACCGCTGTCGAGCACATGGACGCGATCGGCAATGGACAGTTCCGCCGCAAGCCGCAGGATGGCACGCCGCTGGTTGCTGTGACCGCGCTCCAGCGGGTGGATCTTGAAGACGATCTGCTGGTCGGCGCGCGCATGCTGCGCGTAGGAGCGCAGCGCCGTGTCGATCAGCGATTGGCTGTTCCAGCCGGCTGCGGCCGCGCCAAGCTGGCTATCGTCCCGCACCTGGAGCGGCACGATGAAGAACCGGCCGTCATGATGCTCCAGAAGCTTTTCCACCGAGCGGAAGTTGCGTCCCTGGCCCGTCTTGTAACGCCAGAAATTGCGCGCCCAATAGAAGCATTCGGCCATGAGCGGCCGGCTCTTGTGGAAGCAGCCCTTAACATGGCGCGATGCGCCGAGGCGCCGGCGCACGAAGTAGCGCGCGGCCGAAAGGCACATGGCCGGAAAGGAGTTGTAGCCCTTTTGCGGCCCCAGCGCGCGCAGCGCAGCGTCGAGTTCCGCGGCGCTCGGCAGATGGCCGGCAACCGGTGACTGCCAGTTGTTGCCGCCGAACTCGGCCGTGATGTAGCCGCTGCGGATATAGCCTTCCTCAAGGCACAGGACGGGAACGCCCCAACCCTTGGCCAGGCGCCGCGCAGCCGCATGGAGCGGCCGCTCCGCGCCGAACAGGATGATGGCGGCATAGTTCTGTGTGAGGAGAAGATGCCGCAGCCACTGGTCGAATGCCGCCAGGCTCCCGCGATAGGCGACGGTGCGGCGCGAGCCGGCATCGGCCTGGTCACCCTGGTTGAAGACGGCGCGCGTCACTGACCAGCCGGCAAGCTCGAGCTCGCCTTCGAGCCGGCTGAAAAAGCCGCCGACGGGCCCCTGAAGCAGGAGGATGCGGTTTTTGCCATGCAGGGCGGGCGCTTGTTCGGCCGAAACCGTCGTCGGCATCGGCATCGCGCCGACACGAACACGCTCCACAAGCATGGCGACCCCTTTGGCTGGATGAACGAAGACTGGCTGAACCAACTTCTGCGTAAACCGTTGCGCGCGCAAAAGCTGTTACATTTGGGCAACTTGAGGTTGCAAAGGGACCAATATCATCTGCAACTTCGTGGCTGCGACCGCAGGGTGCATTGACTCTAAACCCATGTTTATAAGGGTTGCAGACGCTAGGATCCGGTTTTGACTGGTTGCAATGATGAACTTAACAAACTGGAAGGTGATCAGTGGTTGTGTGTATGACAATCCAATATGATTCGTCCCTGCCCCGGGACGGTCCACCTTTCTGCGAGACAGCTTGCCGATCATGTCGACCCTCAACACCACCCGCCTGACGACCGGGCGCTCACGCCGGGGCGCTCTGTCCGCCGCTGCGCTGGCGCTGTGCTTCATGAGCGGCTGCACGCTCGTGCCGTCGGACGGACCGAAGGCGGCGGCGGTGTTCGATGCCGCGGCACCGGGCAAGGCGGCGCGCTACGGTGTGGCGCGTCCGCTCGTCTTCGACGTGGTGGAGGTCGACAGCGAGGTCGCCAACATCGTCAGCGCCTACCGCCCGCAGCGTCTGGCCCATACGTTCGGCTTTGGGGGCAGTGCCGGCACGCCGGTCATCGGCGTCGGCGACCGCTTGCAGATCACCATCTTCGAGGCGGGCCCGGACGGGCTCTTCTCGTCCAGCCAGTCACGTTCCACCTCCTTCGAGATCGTCGTGCAGCCGGACGGCCGCGCCAGCATTCCCTATGTCGGGCAGGTCCGCTTTGCAGGGCGCACGCAGGAAACGGTGCGTGCCTCGATCACTCAGGCGCTCGAAGGCAAGGCGGTGGAGCCGGATGTGCTCCTGTCCCTGGTGGAGAACGGGTCCCGCTCCGTATCCATCAACGGTAAGGTGAACAGCCCCTCGGTCGTACCGCTGCCGCTGGACGGCGCGCAGATCCTGGAAGCGGTGGCCCTGGCGGGTGGCCCTTCGGAAGCGCCCTTCGATACGACGGTGTCGCTGTCGCGCGCCGGGCGCGTGGCGGAAATCAGCCTTCAGACGATCATCGAGAACCCGACCGAGAATATCTACCTCAAGCCGAACGACCAGATCTTCGTCAGCCACGATCCGCAGACCTTCACCGCGCTCGGCTCGACGGGGCGGGCAGGGCGC
Source organism: Aureimonas frigidaquae (assembly GCF_001463905.1). Taxonomy (GTDB): domain Bacteria; phylum Pseudomonadota; class Alphaproteobacteria; order Rhizobiales; family Rhizobiaceae; genus Aureimonas; species Aureimonas frigidaquae. Next base: position 631,036 of record NZ_BBWR01000002.1, on the reverse strand, counting down.
ATCCCCTTCGAGACGGGAAGCCTCAGCCTGATCGAGGCAGCGGCGCTCGCCGGCGGTGGCAATGCGGAATATGCCGATGCGCGGGGCTACTTCGTCTTCCGCTACGAGCCACGTGAACTCCTGGTGGAGGTGATCGGCATCGACCGCTTCAACGAGCTCGTGGCGCAGGGCATGAAGGTGGACCGGACCGGCAACTACCCGATGGTCTACCGGCTGGATCTGGAGCAGCCCCAAAGCTTCATCATCGGGCAGAACTTCCCCGTGCGGAACAAGGACGTCATCTTCCTGGCGCGGCACCCTTCTTCCGACTTCATCAAGTTCCTGAACCTCATCACCCGGCCCATCGCGGTCGGTGGATCCGTCGCGGCGCTCTGACCGTATTTAGTTTACCGGCAAACATTTTTGCGTGAACGCAAGGGTCACAATCCAGGATGTTAATTGCCGATTAAACTGGTAAATATATGTGCATCGCATCATCTACATCGCAACCAAAGTGAGACTCCCATGAAGCTTTCCATCATTGCCGGCGCCGTGTCGCTGTCCATCGCCGGAACGGCGGCCCATGCAGCCGACGCGATCGTCGCCTACGACCCGCCCGTTGCCGCGCCGTTCACGGCGATGGCCTATGACTGGAACGGCGCCTATGTCGGCGCGACGGCCGGCTACGTCTTCGACTACGGCACCAAGGCCACCGCTTACGACGCCTTCGGCGACAGCTTCTCCGAGCGTTACCTGACGGGTTCGGAAGGCTTCGTGGGCGGCTTCTTCGCCGGTTACAACCACACGATCGACAGCGTCCTCCTGGGCGTCGAAGCCGACATCGAGTATGCGGACACGTCGTCCACGCGCAGCACCTTCCGCGGCTTTGCCGAGACGGGCGTCGACTCCGGCTTCCAGGGCTCGCTGCGCGCGCGTCTGGGCTACACGATCGACCGCACGCTCGTCTTCGCGACGGCCGGTGTGTCGATTGCCGACAAGGAATACACGGTGGTCGATCCGACGGGCGCCTTCTCCAACGATTCCACGCGCGTTGGCTACACGCTCGGTGCGGGCCTCGAGCATGCGGTGACCGACCAGATCCTGATCCGCGGCGAGTACCGTTACGCCGATTACGGCGATGAGGACATCAACACCGGCGCTGCGACCTACAACTTCGACAGCCAGACGCATGCCCTGAAGGCCGGCGTCGCCTACAAGTTCTAAGTCCGAACCGATGGCGGGCGGCAGCGATGCCGCCCGCCATCGCCCTGCGCCATGACCCACGCCGTCTTTGCCGTTCTGTTGCAATGCGTGACGGGGATCCTCACGGGGCGGTGGCTGGTCGGCGGTCTTCTGGCGGCGGCCTTCTTCCTGGGCCGCGAGATCGCCCAGGCCGAGTATCGCTGGATCCAGCTCTTCGGCCACGGCAAACGCGCCAACATGCCTGTCTGGGGCGGCCTCGACCCCGCCGCCTGGACCTTGAAAAGCACCCTCGATGCCGGATTGCCGGCGCTCGCCATACTTCTGGTCTTCGCCCTTGCTGCCTTTATCAAACGCCGTTGAGACAGGATTGCCTGCACAGGATCCAACGGGCCGCCGCGATGGCCGCCCGGTCTCCGGCGTCCGCTGCACCGTTGCGGCAGGCGGCCGCACATCCATCGGTGCATGCCTTTACGCACAAGCCCGTCGCGGCCCTGCATGGCCCGAAGCGGCCGCGCCCGCGCCCATGTCCAAAACCCTTTCGAACACTGCCCGCCGCGACCGTACCGAACACCGTTCGGCCGCCGGCACCAAAAGGACGACCCTGCCATGACGGTTGAAATCGGTAACGTGACCTTCGGCGCGGCATTGCCGCTGGCCCTGATCGCCGGCCCCTGCCAGATGGAAAGCCGGCAACACGCCCTCGACATGGCCGCTGCGTTGCACGAAATCAGCCAGCGCCTGGGTATCGGCCTCGTCTTCAAAGCCTCCTTCGACAAGGCGAACCGGACGAGCCTGTCGGCCCAGCGTGGCATGGGCCTGGGCGCCGCATTGCCGGTCTTTGCCGAGATCAAGGAACGGTTCGGCCTGCCGACCCTGACAGACGTCCACACGGAAGATCAGTGCCGGGCGGCGGGTGAAGTCTGTGATGTCCTGCAGATTCCGGCCTTTCTTTGCCGTCAGACCGACCTTCTGCTCGCCGCGGCCCGAACGGGCAAGGCCGTCAACATCAAGAAGGGTCAGTTCCTGGCCCCCTGGGACATGCGCAATGTCCTGGAGAAGGTCACCTCCGCCGGTAATGCGAAGGCCATGGTCACCGAGCGCGGCACGTCCTTCGGCTACAACACGCTGGTATCCGATTTCCGCGGCCTTCCCGTGATGGCTGCGTTCGGCGCGCCTGTGATTTTCGATGCAACGCATTCGGTCCAGCAGCCGGGCGGGCAGGGAAGCAGCAGCGGCGGGCAGCGGGAGTTCGTTCCCGTCCTGGCGCGCGCCGCTGTCGCGGTGGGGGTCGCCGGCGTCTTCATCGAAACCCATGAGGATCCCGATCGCGCGCCCTCCGACGGGCCGAACATGGTCCCCCTCGACCGGTTCGAAGAGCTTGTGGCCGAACTGATGGAGTATGACGCCCTTGCCAAGCGACGGGTGGCGGCGTGACCAATCCGCTTATCGTCATCCCCTCACGGATTGGCTCGACGCGGCTTCCCAATAAGCCCCTGGCGCTGATTGCCGGCCGCCCGCTCATCCTGCACGTGCTCGACCGCGCGCGTGAGGCGGACCTTGCCCCGGTGGTCGTTGCCACGGATTGCCGCGAGATCGCGGACTGCGTTTGCGCGGAAGGCGCAACCGCCGTCATGACGGACGCGGTGCTACCCTCCGGCACCGATCGAATCCATCAGGCGCTCGGGCAGATCGATCCGGAAAAATCCTATGACGTGATCCTGAACGTTCAGGGCGATCTTCCCACGATCGAGCCGGCAACGCTCCGTGCCGTGCTGGTCGAGGCCAGCATGCCCGGTGTCGACATCTCGACGGCGGTGGCTCCCATCAGCTCGGAACGCGAGCGCCATGCATCGAGCGTCGTGAAGATGGTCGGGTCCACACTGGGGGAAGGGCGCTTTAAGGCGCTCTACTTCACCCGCGCCACTGCGCCCTGGGGTGATGGGCCGCTGTTCCATCATATCGGGCTGTACGGCTACCGGCGCGACGCGCTCGAACGCTTCGTCGCACTTCCGCCATCCGTCCTCGAGCTTCGGGAGAAGTTGGAACAACTCCGGGCTTTGGAAGCCGGCATGACGATCCACGCCGTGGAAGTGGGCGAGGTGCCGTTCGGCGTGGATACACCGGAAGACCTTGAGCATGCACAGGCACTGATGGGGAGGGTTTCAGCATGACGACGGGCCGCGCCATGAGAGAAGAACTCGCCCCGGACGCTATCATGCGCATGCTGGACAGCGGCAAACAGGCTCTGTCCACCGAGCTTGCGGGCTTGACGAACCTTGTCTCTGCCATGAGCGGAGACCTGGGCGAGGCATTCACCGCTGTTGCGCAGGTCATCACGCGAATCGAAGGCCGTGTCATCGTCAGCGGCATGGGGAAGAGCGGGCATATCGGCCGAAAGATCGCCGCAACGCTCGCCTCCACCGGAACGCCCAGCTTCTTCATGCATCCCGGCGAAGCAAGCCACGGCGACCTCGGCATGGTCACGGAGCGGGACGCGGTACTAGCCATTTCATGGTCCGGCGAAACCGTGGAACTGAAAGACCTGGTGACATACTGCAACCGTCATCAGGTGCCGTTGATTGCGCTGACATCCCAGCCGAACAGCGCCTTGGGCCGGGCGGCAAACCATTGCTTGATCATGCCGCGTTCAAAGGAGGCTTGCCCGCACGGTCTGGCCCCGACGACGTCGACGTTGATGCAACTGGCAATGGGAGACGCCTTGGCCGTCGCGCTTCTGGAAGCGAGGCAGTTCACACCGGCGAACTTTCGGACCTATCATCCAGGCGGCAAGCTTGGCTCGGCCCTCCTGACCGTGGCGGATATCATGCGCCCTGCCAGCCGGATTGAGACGGTCGGTCCGGACGCGGACATGGGCACCGCGATTATCGCCATGAGCACGCTGGGCCTTGGGTGCGTTGTTGTGGCTGACGAGGCCCATAGGGTTCTTGGGATCGTTACCGACGGGGATCTTCGAAGGCATATGCAGGACAACTTGACGTCCCTAACCGTCGAGAGCGTTATGTCTACGAACCCGCTAACGGTTTCACCTACGATGCTCGCGGCATCGGCATTGGCGACCATGACACAAGAAAAGGTGGCAAGTCTGATCGTTTCTGACAACGATAAACTTATCGGCGTCGTGACGACACATATGATGCTATCCCGAGGCTTGTCTTAAGCATAGCATTTGGCCATCTAATGGTCAATCTCATATAATATTACAAGGAAATGGATTTCATTCCAAATATATTCAATCAAAAGTTGAAAATTGTAGCTTCGAGTAAACTTGGTTAGGTTGGTACGTGGCCGGGTTGATCGCTTTAAGAATACATGCTCTATTAGCAATATTTGCCGTATCATAGGCGAGGCACAGGCGTACTATGTGACCTCCCTGCATTCCTAGACAATACGCTCTTCTGCTAGATATTATCTTGCGGTATCGACAGCACCCCTGTGAAACAGAATGGGAGCGCCCGGGCGCAACCTAAACTTGTCCACCCCCCCTCCCCACATGTTAAGCAGGAAGGGGCAGTTCCATTCCGTCATTTTTCTGACATCTGGGAACTGCATCCCCAGCGTTCAAATATCAAAGCTGCTTCTTCCGAATAACTCCCGAAAAAAGAACACGTCCAACCCTCGTTGCTGGGTGCTTTGCATTCATAAGGAAATGGCTAGGTCTATTATATAGCTGCTCAGCTTTTGAAGTTGAAAGGAAATGGCTGTACAGCCAATAATAGGCTGTAAACAGCCAAGAATTGCGTATGAGCAGGTCGCGTTTTATCTCATCCGGGAAGGCGTTGGGCAAGGGTGAGAAGCTGGGGTCGGAGGGCGCAGTGTATGGTTGTTCCGAGCGGCGCGAAGCGGATGTCGATTTCTCCTCGTTGAGGATTTGACGTTCTGCAAATCTATATCGGTCAAAAAGGAGAGAGTCCCAACCTACGACTGCCTTCTTTTGACTAGGAGCGTTCAAAACAATACTTGGCAATCGCAGCGTTTCGAATCGAATATCCATCGTAGCTGTCATTCTGCTACCGTCAGGCATTCGCACCGGCTTGGTTACCTGTTCCCCGAACGAGTAGACCCGGGAAACCAGATGTCGGAGAAACTGAAGCGCCTTCGACCGGTCGACTACGGGATGAGATTGTACGATGTTGAGGACATCCCCCGCAGTATGGCACTTCCAGTTTACGGACTCGACTGCATAAAAACATTTACCGCTATAAGCTACCGGCTTGTTCGCCATCATTGCCATGATACCGACACCCGAGTTGAACGTCCAAATGAGATCGGCCAAACCAATAAGGTCGTCAATATTCTCATTATCTGCAACAATGGCCTTATCGACGTCCAAAATCTCGTCTTCCAGCGGATGCTTTTTTATAACCAAAGAGATATTCTGGGGAGCCGTTCGCCCGAAGACGCGAATTTGCTCTAAAAATTCCTGGTACGTCGGTCCCTCGATGAAGAAACGCGTTACAGTATCCCCAGGTCTTTGTAGGCCCACGAAAACGACTATGTTTTTTTCCGGGATCCTCAATCTTGTTCGAAGTGCCTGAACTCCTATAGATGGTGACTGAGCCTCAAGTTGCGTAGTCGCGCTTGAAAGTTCGGCAAGCTTTGCGTCGGCAAATTCAATGTCTTCGACTGTGAGCGGCTCGCTCCAGGCATCCTTACTATAGGACTCGCTGTCAGCCAGAAATCCGCTTGGATCGAAAAAACATGAACCTGGCAGAGCGCCTCTCTCTGCAACGATATAGGTAATCTCATCTTCCCTCATCCAGCCATAAAGGCGCAGCATGTGCTCGGTTTGATACGGATTGAACATAAGATATCCACGAGCCTGATGCCGTTCAAGCATCTCATGCAGCTCACCCTTTGAAGTGATGCTATTTTCGTCTAGCCGAACTACCTTCCCTAGTGCGCTCCGCGCGAGACGAGGTGTTGTAAAGGCATTCTCACGGAAGCATATCCAAGTGTCATGAACCTCCGACTGCAGGGCCGGTGGCTGAGATCCAGTTGAGGGGAATGACTTCAGCTTCTTTATAAACAGGTCTCGGTTTGCAGTTTGCTTCTGCATATATTCAGAACTTTGAATCACCGGATGCCAGGCGTGGAATAGCACAATACCTTTGAAGAGACAGAGGTCGCCATGCAGTCGGTAAGCCGCCTTGTAGGTTCGCCACTCTACAACACTATTGAAGTTATACTTCTCGACAGACCAATCACGCGAGATTGGAAAATATCGGCTATGGCGTATCGCTCTTGTATTAAATTCTATATCTTCGTAACCCCAGCCCTCGAATTCCGGATCGTTGCCACCGCACGAAAGGTACCATATCCTGTTGTAGAGATTGGCTGATGTGCCGCTAGAATACTTATCTACATATCGGATATCGGAAACGAGTGCACGGTGAAGAAATTCCTGCTTACGGGTATCTTCATCTGCCGCCAAGTACTCGGTCGTTCCACGTTCTGAAAGGAAGACGTATGGAACCATGATGAAGCGGTTTACGCATCCATGCAGTCCCTGAACGGATATTTCATTCAAAAGGTCGCGATAGAAGCCTTTGTATGGCATCAAGTCGATGTCCTGCATAAACACATATGCAGACCTGCTATGCTGTGTACCAACGTTTCGGCATCTACCTACAGAAAACTGTCGCAGGGAAGTGTTTAGATATACGTAAGAGTAGCCGTTCTCCTCGCAGATCCTGCGTGTTCGTTCAACCGAGTATATTGGTGACCCGTCATCAACGACAAGGAATACTACTGCGCTGGGGCGCTCTGTATCTAGTAGCGGGTGCTTAAATCGCTCCACGTTTTCCGGGCGCTCATCAAGATAGCGGAACGGAATAATGCACGTCAGGACCGCATCGCCACGGCTGCGATCATCGAAAATTGTAACGTCGGACATTCTACTGATATGCTCACTCGTTGTAAACGCAACCAGACCTGAGACTCAAAAGCGTATAGGGTGTTGATGATTGTAGCCGAAACCGTTCGCATTGTGGCATTTTTTATCACAATGTTTCAAGCGTATATAAGGCGTCGCGTCCTCACCATGTGACGGTAGCAATTTGTAGCGGATCGCGTTAAATGGATGACACGGCAATAATACACGAGCAGATGATTGTATGGCAAAGCGATTAGCATTTTTCCGGCAGGCCCAGACACAACCGACGGTCAAATCGGCGAATCCTCATTCCACAGGGACGCTGCCAGCCATAGGATCGACCATTCGCGATCACATGTCAGCGTTTAACTCGATCGGCAACTCTGGCAACATGATCCATCGAGCAGCTATGCTTCAGACCTTGTCATATGATCGGGGTGGGTCGGCGCAGGTCAATTTGCTGCGGATACTCAACGAAGTAAAAAGCCCTAAGAAAGTCGCCGATCAACTTAGAAAAAATTTCGACGGTGTTGTCATTACGATGTCGAATATATTTAGACCGGGATCAGAGGAACCTGGTATGGCGGAACTATTAGAGCAGCTTGAAATACCATTCTATGTTGTAGGGGCCGGTATACAGGATGAGTTGAAGGCTGGGGACGCCTCGCAGATTAGTCAATCCGTCATGGATATGATGAAGGTTGTGGATAAAAAGGCTGCTCTTTTCGGTGTCCGAGGCGTTCATACCAAAAGCTGGCTTAATTCGGTCGGATTTGAGAGTCCGCAGGCCATCGGCTGCCCAAGCATGTTTGCGTATCCGCGCAATATTTTAGCAATCAAGTCGCCGTCGCATTACGATTTGATCCTAACCGCCGGCCACATGCTTACCGGTGCCTCGCAGAAAGAAAGGGCTCTGACGCTTATCCGTGGTTTTAAAGGGCATCGACCTTCGTACGTATTTCAGGGCGAGCCGAAGAATTACACCGACTTACTCGACGTACCCGGACTTTGGAATGATGCGGCTCAGACATTAGATAGGGCTGCGGTTTCACGCTACCTAACCGCCAAGCTAGGCATTGAGGTACCGTTTAGACGCTACTTCTCATTCACTGAATCCTCGGCTTGGCGCGTAGCGGCCAATCAACATCAATTGTACGTGGGCGATCGTATCCACGGGGGCGTAGCTGCAATGCAAGTTGGACGGCCTGCAATTGTTCTTTACTCGGATGCCCGCGTAAACGAGCTTGCTGAACACCATGGGATTCCAGCCTGCGAGCTTGGCGAGTTCGGTAAGATTGGTGTGGATGCTGCGGTATCGCAGCATTTGTCCGAAGAGCGCATTGAGCAGTTTCACCTAAAATACGTTAACTCTCTAAGCAAATTCTACGAGGCGGTCGAAGGGGCCGGCCTAGAGATCGCTGATCGTATCTTGATCCCATCAAACCTTCTGAAAAAAAGTAATTCGAAGCCAGGGTTTGTTGCATCGGCTTTGAAGAAAATTCGAAAGGTCGCGTGAATAGTGGAAAGGTAAACGTGGATTCGCCTGCGAAGTCGCTTGGCTTCCGGCATATTACGTTGATTCTGCGAGCGACGAAAATTGCGACAACCAACAAAAGCTAGTAGGCTAGATGATAGGATCATTCATACCTTTTGCGGCAGCCTGGGAAGCAATTACCAGGAACGAGGCGCGCTCATATCCGGTTACCAAGGGAAACGGGCAGTCAGGATTTGAAAGGATCCATAGGGGCCAAGTTCCGGAAATAAAGCATACTCCTAAGTTCAAACTTCCTAAGGATGCCGCGTATTTCACTATCGGTTCCTGTTTTGCGCGGAACGTCGAACGCGCTTTGATCTCGCGTGAAATGAACGTTCTCAACACGGAGTGCAAAATTCCCGGTGAGTATTACGCTGCCAAAGGTCCGGATAACCGAAATAGTGCATTGAACGCCTATAATCCGCATTCCATGCGAGATTTGTTGTCCTATGCCGACCGGGAAGATTGGCAGACTATCGGCGCTCTCCAGATAAGTGAGGCAGAAGACGTATGGGCGGATATGCTGCTATCTGGGCTGCGCCTTCTAACGCAGGGTGAGTTATTAAACGTTAGAACACAACTTCGTAGTACGTATCAACTGTTGCCGGAAGCTGACGTATTTATTATGACGCTCGGGTATACCGAATCATGGCGCGACGACGCTTCAGGTATCTTCACGAACAGAAGTCCTGCAGGAGCACGTCAGACACAGCGGTACGGACAAAGCCGCTTCTCATTTTTCAACGCTGATGCCGTATCCGTAATTGAAGCGATCAACGCGTCAATCGCGACTGTACGCAACAAAACCAATGGCAGGGTCAGGACTATTCTGACTGTATCTCCTGTGCCGCTAAGCGGGACATACAGCGGTATGGACGTGATATCGGCGAATGTATATTCTAAATCAACGTTGGTGACGGCCGCTAGACAGATTGCTTCACAGCATACGGACGTTGACTATTTTCCTTCCTACGAGATGGTTAGTTTGGCGAAACCAGAGGTTGCCTGGAAGTCCGATGGCGCCCACGTGCAGCCAGCGCTCGTTGATGCTGTGATAGGACGCTTTGTCGAACTTTACATTGATTAGGCATCATCTTCATCGCCAAACTGGGGCGGGAGATCGCCGAACCGCCCCAGCGTCCGCGGATCATCATGCGTTTCGCCAGTCTCAGTATCGACGATGATTGAGAACGCAATTGCGCCAGCGACCGTATCTCGGTCGCGCAGTCTCGTTAATCGCAGCATTGCTTCGTCTGCAGACTTACAATGCGTCGGTTGCTCCGCCACTAAACGTCGTTTCACTCGCTTATACGGCTGAATCACGTAGACTTCTTGCGTCGACATGCGCGCTCTCCGTTACATACTTCTTTTGCCACCTTTTAAGCAGCGCCCGAAGGGGATGGTCGCATGGGACCGAGATCTTGAGGTCGTTGCGCCCGCAGCTGCCGAGATGAGGTCTACCCCTCAATTGGATTTGATGCCAGTCCGTATCAGCAGGGTTTTTATATGCCGAGGTAGGGATACTAAAACGTCGTCACATTCGCATAGCTCCGGACATCATTTGCACTGTTCTGATTTCACTCAAGGCTATGCGGATCGTTACAGGTTATGGGTAATTTGACGCACAATTAATGCGTATCAGGCCTCCAGTTGAGATTGTTGCATCCTTGAAGATTGTGATGGTCTACCATGCGAGTTTTTTGTCGGCGCATAGTAAAAACTTGGCGAACTCCCACGAGTTTCGGTACTCGAGGGTTGATGCGGCCACCGCCACGCACAAGCTGATGACACAGTGTCGATCAGGTCAGACAATCTGATTCTGCCACGTCACTCATGGCTGCCAGTTCATTCACAGAATCATCTCCAGAAACCGCCGCATCCTCTGATTCTGCGGGGCGTCAAAGAACCGGTCCGGTTCAGCAATTCTAACAATCGATCCCCCTTCCATGGACAAGACCCGGTCGGCGACGCGGCGGGCGAAGCTCACTTCGTGCGTGACTACGATCATGGTCATCCCGTCCTCCGCCAGCGACACCATCGTGTCGAGGACCCCCTTCACCATCTCCGCGTCGAGAGTGGGGGTCGGCTCGTCGAACATCATGGCACGGGGTTTCATGCAGAGGGCCCGGACGATGGCGACGCGCTGTTCCTGGCCGCCGGAGATCTGGCCGGGGAACTTGCCGGCCTGCTCGGGAATGCGAACGCGCTCAAGGTAGTGCATGCCGACCTCGCGCCGCACCGCGTCGATGTTCTTCAAGTTGTGATCGAGCCGCTTGCCGGCAACGGCGATCTCTCCGCTCTGAAAGTCCTCCAGCCTGTTGACGCAGCGGATCAGCGTCGACCTGTCGGAGCCAGATGGGCCGCAGTGGGCGATCAGCTCGCCCTCGGCCACCTGCAGGTGGACATCGCGCAGCGCATGGTACGGGCCGTACCATTCTGGAGCGCGCGGATGTCGATGAAGGGTCGGCTGGCGCGGGTGTCTGGGGCCAGGCTCATCGGCGTTCTCTTTCTCTAAGGCGCGTTTCCCGCCAGAGCGAATGGCGCGAGACGCCGTAGCAGATGACGACGTAGACACCGGCGACGAAGAGGTAGGTTTCCGTATAAGGCGCCGGCCAGGCGGGGTCGGTGGCCGCTCCGCATCCCGCGCTCAGCATGTCGGAGACGACGACGATGGAGGCGAGGCTCGTATTCATCACGATCCCGATCCCAGTGTTGGTCAGTGGCGGAATGACTTTCTGGATCGCCTGCGGCAGGACGATGTACCAGACGGCCTTCCAGGCCGGGATGTCGAGCGCACGGGCCGCTTGGCCCTGGCCGTTGGTCACGCGCTGAAAGCCTCCGCGCAGAATGTCCGGAAGGTCGGCCGCCGAAAAGACCGTCAGCGCCGCGATCGTGCGGCCGAGCTTATCGATCGTCAGCCCTTGGGGAGGGGAGCGGGGGCAGATGGATCGACGCGACGAAGAGAAGGCCGATCAAGGGCAGTCCGCGTACGATTTCGATCGTGCCGGTGGACACCCAGCGCAGGACCGGCAGCGAAGAGGGACGGCCGAGCGCCAAAAGGACCGCGAAGGGAAAGCCGAGCCCGCGCGACAGGACGGCCAGAAGCTGGGTGACGGGCAGGCCGCCCCAACGCCCCGTCTGCACATAGGTCAGGCCGAACACGCCGCCGAACATGAGGACAAGCATCAGAAGAAGCAGAACGGTCCAGGCGCCGACCAGGCGAACGCCCCGGAGCGCGCCTCGCTGCCTCGGGCTCAACGCTTGTACCGCGCGCCATACGCCTGTTGCGGCAGAAGCACCCGGAAGTGGGGATCACCCTGACCGTCGCCTCCTCAGCGAGCGTGCGGGACCATGTCGCGAGCGGCCTTTACGATATCGGCCTCGCGGCCGAAGAGGCCGACTGCTACCGGGTCGACCATGCGCTCTTAGACAACTTCCCGGCGCTCTGCACGATGCCGCCGAACTATCCGCTGGCCCGCAAGCCGGTGACCGAGCCCGCCGACTTCGATGGCGCCGACGACATCGCCTTATCGTCGGAAGTTCGTTCGCGGCGCCGGCTGGATGCCGAAACCGAAAAGGCCGGTGCCCGGCCGCGGCTCGTCGTGGAAACGATCTATCCTACGGCCATGTGCGCTCTGGTCCTTGAGCGCGTCCTCATCGGCATCGTCAACCCACAGTCGGTGGACGGCTTCGCCGAGCGCGGCGTTGTGCTGCGTCCCTTCAAGCCGGACATCCCCTTCCGAAGCTTCGTCCTGTTTTCGCCGGCGAGCCAACGCGGCGCCATCGTCCGCAGCTTCATTGCCGCGCTTCCGATGGCAAGGACACGACGTGGCTGGACGTCGGGCGAATGAAAATCTCCAACCACTCCTGCAATATGCTCGCAAAATCCAAGAAGAGGTACGATCCGTCGCCAGACCCAGCTTGAGAAGGGGTGCGGTGGAGTGCCACCATTGGCGGTCGGTTACCGACCCGGCCCCAGCGTGACACATTGCCGTGTACGACCGACGCGTCTTGGAGGTTCCGTTATCGCACCGACTCACCGTCGATTTCGCTTCCTGAACGTGGGGAGCGAGCAGACACCGGGCGGTTCAGATCGAGCTTCGATCATCCGCGCTGGTAACGGAATGAGCTTCCAGAGTTGGCCGTTCGCGGAGTGCCTGGAAATGCCCGCAGGAACAGCCAGCTGGACACACAGGGAACTTCGCAAAACGTCGCTAAGTGCTTGTTTTGAATGGTGGGCGCGACAGGGATCGAACCTGTGACCCCCTCGGTGTGAACGAGGTGCTCTCCCGCTGAGCTACGCGCCCTCTGCACTAAGCGCGCTGTGAGCGGCCGTGCGAAAGTGCGCCGATATAGTCGGCGTTCCACGCTGGCGTCAAGTTGCTATTCGTCGTTCGCAGGTGAGTTTGCGGAAAAGCTCCGGCGTGAGGGCGTCGAAGCTGTCCAGGACCTGCGTGGCGCGGGCGCGGGCGGCTGGCGTGGCGTCGTAGCCGCCGGCCATCAGGATGGATGCGATGCCCGCATTGACGGCCGCGTCGATGTCGGTCTGCGTGTCGCCGATCATCACGCAGCGGGCAGGGTCGCCGCCGGCGGCCTCGATCGTTCGCGTCAGGTGGCGGGCGTCCGGCTTGCGGACGCCGAAGGTGTCGTAGCCCGCAATGGCAGCGAAGCGGGTCGAGAGGCCGAGCGAATCGAGGAGATGGCGGGCGAGGGACTCGCTCTTGTTCGTGCAGATCGCCAGGCGGCAACCGTCCTGTGCCAGCTGGTCCATCGCCGCGACCACGCCCGGAAAGGGCAGGGAGTGCACGGCGATGTTCTCTTCATAATAGGCCAGGAAGCAGGAGACCTGGTCTTCCAGTTCGTCATCGCCAAGGTCGCGGGCCGCCCGGCCATAAGCGAGTTTGAGCATCGCGCGGGAGCCGTGGCCGGCCGCCGGGCGTACCATGTCGAGTGTGACGGGAGCCATGGCGCGGCGCGCCAGGCAATGGTTCAGGCTCGCGGTCAGGTCGGGCGCCGTGTCCACGAGCGTTCCGTCGAGATCGAATACGGCGAGGGGGGGTAAAGGCAAAAGCGCAACCATGACGTGTCGGGGGCGATGGGCCGCCATCAAGCGTGCGCGGGAGGCTCACGTCAAGGCGCGGCGCTGATCGACATTAAGGGTCGAAGCCGCTACGAGGGTGCCGGATCGTCGCGCAATCATCACTCCGGGGAGCACCATGCAGGACGCGGCACAGTGGAAGGAAGCAGCGGCGCGGGCGGCGTTGCAGCACGTGGAAGGCGGCATGACGCTCGGCCTCGGCTCGGGCTCGACCTCCGAAGCCTTCGTGCGCGTTCTGGCCGAGCGGATCGCGGCGGAGGGGCTGTCGATCGTCGGTGTGCCGACATCCGAGCGCACGGCGGGCCTTGCCCGGCAGCTCAGCGTACCGCTGACCACGCTCGACGAGGCGCCGGAGCTGGACCTTGCCATTGACGGCACGGACGAGGTCGATCCTTCGCTGCGGCTGATCAAGGGCGGCGGCGGCGCGCTCCTGCGCGAAAAGATCGTGGCGGCCGCAAGCGCGCGCATGCTGGTCATTGCCGATGCGTCCAAGGCGGTCGAGACGCTCGGGCGTTTTCCCCTGCCGATCGAGGTGAACGGCTTCGGGCTCGTCGCCACGTATCTCGCCGTCGAAAAGGCCGCCAGCCTGATGGGGCTGACCGGCAGTCTCACCCTGCGCAAGAAGGGCGAGGAGCCCTTCTTCACCGATGGCGGGCATGTCATCATCGATGCATCTTTTGGCCGCATTCCCGATCCAGAAGCACTCTCGGCGGCACTGCATGCCGTGCCCGGCGTCGTCGAGCACGGATTGTTCCTGGGCCTTGCAAATACAGTCATCCTGGCCGATGCGTCGGGTATCAGAACACTGGGTTCGTGACCTTTTGCCGGCATCCGTCCGGCGAAGGGGCTTTCCCGGTGCATGTTTATTGATTAGTGAGCCGTCAGCTCATGTTCGAATCCATGGAGATGGGACTTTGAAAGTTCTTAGCCTCAAGTTGCGTCGGGCCGTTTGCGCCGTGGCAGTCCTGTCCGCGCTGGTGGCCCTGCCCGCGATGGCGCAGGAAGTCAGCCCATCGCACCTGGCCGCGGCCCGCCAGGCCGTCGACGCGATCGACACGACCGAGCAGTTCGACCAGATCCTCCTGAACGCCGCGACGCAGATCAAGGCGGAGCTGATCGTCAACAACCCCAATCTCCAGTCGCAGATTTCGCAGATGGTGGACGACAACGCCATCGCGCTCGCACCGCGCCGCGCCGATCTGGAAAACGAGATCGCCCGCGTCTACGCCAAGATCTTCACCGAGCAGGAACTGCGGGAGATCACCCAGTTCTACACCTCGGAGGCCGGGCGCAAGCTCCTGGCGCAGGGGCCTTCCGCCGTGCGGGAAACCATGTCCGCCGCCGATATCTGGGCCAACGGAATCGTGCGGGATCTGCGCCGCTCCTCCGACGAGGGCATGCGCAAGCTCGCCCCGGCCGCCGCGGCCGCGCAGCCCGCCCAGTAAGACCGGGGCGCGGGGCGCATGAGCCCCGCCGCCGCCATCTGACATCCGGTGCGGGGAACCCCGCATCCCGACATGACGGGCGCCGTAATTCCGCCCGTTGGCCGCACCCGCCGTCACCGATCATGGGGAAGACGATGAGCCGCTTCGACTACGACCTTTTCGTCATCGGAGGCGGGTCGGGCGGCGTCCGGGCCGCGCGTCGCACGGCCGCGCTCGGCCATCGCGTCGCCATTGCCGAAGAATACCGCTTCGGCGGAACCTGCGTCATCCGCGGCTGTGTCCCCAAGAAGCTCTTCGTCTACGCCTCGCAATATTCCGAGCATTTCGAGGATGCGCGCGGCTATGGCTGGTCGGTCGGCGAAACGGCGTTCGACTGGTCTTCGCTGATGGCGGCCAAGGACGCCGAAGTCCAGCGGCTGGAGGATATCTACAGCCGCAATCTCGAAAAGGCCGGCGCGCAGATCCTGAAGAGCCGCGCCGTCCTTGAAGGGCCCAACACGATCCGCCTGTTGGCGACCGATCAGCGCGTCACCGCCGAGCGGGTGCTCATCGCCGTGGGCGGGCGGCCCAATCCCTTCGCCGACATGCCGGGCGCCGAGCATTGCATCACCTCCGAACAGGCATTCCATCTGAAGCGCCTGCCGGAGCGCATCGTCATTCTGGGCGGCGGCTATATCGCGGTGGAGTTCGCCAACATCTTCCACGGCCTGGGCGTGCAGACCACGCTCATCTATCGGGGGCACAATATTCTGGCCGGGTTCGATACGGACCTGCGTGAAGGCGTGGCGCAGGCCATGCGCGCCAAGGGCATCGACATACGCTGCGAGGATACGCTCCAGGAGGTGCGCCAGAAGCCGGATGGCCGCTTCGAGGCGCACTTGAAAAGTGGCGAATGGCTGGATGCGGACGAGGTCATGCTTGCTGTCGGCCGCAAGCCCAATACGGAGAATCTGGGCTGCGAGACCGCCGGCGTCGAGCTCGACCATCTGGGCGCCATCAAGATCGACGACTATTCCCGCACCACGGCGCAGAATGTCTGGGCGCTGGGCGATGTCACCAACCGCCTGCAATTGACGCCCGTCGCCATTCACGAGGCCATGTGCTTCGTGGATACGGAGTTTCTGGGCAAGCCGACGATGCCGGATATCGAAACCGTGCCGACGGCCGTGTTCTCCCAGCCGGAAATCGGCACGGTGGGCGTGCCCGAATGCGCCGCCGTGGACAAGTACCGCCACCTCGACATCTACCTGGCGCGGTTCCGCCCCATGCGCAACATCCTGGCCGGCCGCAACGAGCAGATGATGATGAAGCTCGTGGTGGATGGGGAAACGCGCAAGGTGATCGGCGCGCACATTCTGGGACCCGACGCGGGCGAATTGGTGCAGGTGCTCGGCATCTGCGTCAAGGCGGGCCTGACCAAGGATGATTTCGACCGGACCATGGCCGTGCATCCGACCGCGGCCGAAGAGCTCGTGACCATGTATGAGCCGAGCTACAGCGTGATCGACGGCGAGGTCCAGGGGCGGTGAGCGCGATCCACCCGGATGATCCGGCCCTCGCCAGCCTGGCGGCCGAGGGGCGGGTCGTGGCCTATTTCGGCTATGGGTCGCTCGTCAACAAACGCACGCTGCGCACGCGGTTCCTGGGCATCCGCAAGGCGCGGGCCATGGGCTGGCGCCGCTTCTGGCTGCCCCGCCCGGACCCCGTTCCCGCGCTCCTGTCGGTGCGGCCGGACGAAACGGCGGATGTGGAGGGCGTCGTCGTCTACGATCACGCGGACCATCTTCCGCTGGTCGACGAGCGGGAAGCGGGCTATCTGCGGCGCGTGGTTCTGCCGGAGCGCGTGGTCATAGCGGATGCCGCGCCCTTCGCCGTGCCGCTCTTCATCTATGAGGCGCGGCGCGATGCGGCGACGGCCTCAGAGGTCGGGGCCACGATCCTGCAATCCTATCTCGACGCCGTCATGCAGGGCTTCCTGGACCTCTATGACGAGGTCGGGCTCAGGCGTTTCGTGGCGGAGACGGAAGGCTTCGAAACTACCGTCCTGGCCGATCGCCAAGCGCCGCGCTATCCGCGCCCGGTGACGCTGACCCTGCGTGAGGCGGCGCTCTTCGACAGGCTGTTGCATGAGCGCGGCGCACGCGTCCGGCCAGCGGAGTGAGCGGTGCGGCAGGGCCGCCTTTTCCCGTGACATAACAGCCCATTGGTGCTTATAGAACGTCGCACGCGGCCTGAGGCATCCGGCATCGGCCGGCTGTTTGCCGCGAATGCGGAACCTGAAGCAGCAAACGAAGAGGCTCTGCACGAGATTGTCCGGGGAGAAGCCCGGCGGCAGAATGGAGAAGTGGCATGACCAAGGATTGGACACCGGCGACCTGGCGCTCGAAAGCCATCGAGCAGGTTCCCGATTATCCGGATCCAGCCGCCCTGGCTGAAACAGAGAAGCGCCTTGCCAGCTTTCCGCCGCTCGTTTTTGCAGGTGAGGCGCGGAAGCTGAAACGCGCTCTGGCCGAAGTGGCCGAGGGGCGGGGCTTCCTCCTGCAGGGCGGGGATTGCGCCGAAAGCTTCGCCGAGCACGGTGCCGACAATATCCGGGATTTCTTCCGCGCCTTCCTGCAGATGGCCGTGGTGCTGACCTTTGCCGCCGCGTCGCCGGTCGTGAAGGTGGGCCGCATTGCGGGGCAGTTCGCCAAGCCGCGCTCGTCCAATTCCGAGACGAAGGACGGCCGGACGCTGCCGTCCTACCGTGGTGACATCATCAACGGCATCGAGTTCGAGGATGGCTCGCGCATCCCCAATCCCGAGCGGCAGGAGATGGCGTACCGCCAGTCCGCCGCCACGCTGAACCTTCTGCGCGCCTTTGCCCAGGGCGGCTATGCCAATCTGGACAATGTTCACCAGTGGATGCTCGGCTTCCTGTCCGGCTCGCCGCAGGCCGAACGCTATGGCCAGATCGCCGATCGCATTTCCGAAACCATGAATTTCATGCGGGCAATCGGCATCAATTCGGAGAATCATCCCGCCCTGCGCGAGACGGATTTCTTCACCAGCCACGAGGCGCTCCTGCTCGGCTACGAGCAGGCGCTCACGCGCGTCGATTCGACGAGCGGCGAATGGTACGCGACCTCCGGCCACATGATCTGGATCGGCGATCGCACCCGCCAGCTCGAAAACGCGCATGTCGAATATTGCCGCGGCATCCGCAACCCGATCGGCCTGAAATGCGGGCCGAGCCTGGAGGCGAGCGATCTCCTGCGCTTGCTCGACCGGCTCAATCCGCAGAACGAGCCTGGCCGCATGACGCTGATCACGCGCTTCGGCCATGAGCGGGTGGAAGCCCACCTGCCGCGCCTCATCCGCGCGGTGGAGGCGGAAGGCCGCAAGGTCGTCTGGTCCTGCGATCCGATGCACGGCAACACCATCACCGTGAACGATTACAAGACCCGGCCCTTCGACCGGATCCTGGCCGAGGTGAAGGCCTTCTTCGACGTGCACGCCGCCGAGGGAACCCATCCGGGCGGCATCCATGTCGAGATGACGGGCAAGGATGTGACCGAATGCACGGGCGGCGCCGCGCGGCCCGTGCTGGCCGAAGACCTGTCGGATCGCTACCACACTCATTGCGATCCGCGGCTCAACGCCAACCAGGCCCTGGAACTGGCCTTCCTGGTGGCGGAGCTGGTCAAGAAAGAGCATGAGCGCAAGCCTGCCTCGCAGGTCGTCAACTTCTGACCATTCCGGCCATCGCGCCACCGGTCTGCAAACAAAAAAGGCCGGCACCGCCCGAAGGCGGTGCCGGCCTTTTGTCATGTCTGCTGGCTCTTAGCGTGGAAGTGTTTCGTCGTCCCGAACCGGGCCGACATGGCCGACCATGCCGCCATCGCGCTCGTTGCGCGGCGTGCCGCGCAGCATGGGGCCGAACTGGCGCCAGGCAAGATAAAGCGCCAGGATGACGGCGATCCCGATGAGGATGTATATGGCAGCATGTTCCACCGCTTCGAGCTGCGCGAAGACGGAGCTGATCGAGTAGCCGAAGACATAGCCGATGGAGGTGAAGATCGCCGCCCAGAGCCCCGCGCCGATGAAGTTGAGCACCAGGAAGCGCGGCACGGTGATGCTCGACAGGCCAAGCGCGATGAGCCCCGGCATGCGCAGCCCGTAGACGTAGCGGTTCACGATGACGAAATAGGCATGGAAACGGTCCACCAGGCGCAGCGCCTTGGCGAATTTCGGCTTGCGGATCCAGCGCTGCACCCAGCGGTGGTTAGAAAAATAGCGTGCGAAGAGGAAGACCGCGAGATCGCCCAGGAAGGAGCCCGTGAAGGCCAGGCTCATCACGACCTGCAGGCTCTGGCTGCCACGATAGGCCAGAAAGCCGCCGATGATGGCGAAGACCTCGCCTTCGAAGAAGGTCCCTACGAAGACGATGACCAGGCCGAACCGGTCGATGAGTCCGAGGATTTCGTACAAGATGCCTCCGCATGCCCAGCCCGCATCTGGCGGCTGACCGCTGATATCGGGACCGGGACGACGGTTTCAATCCGCGCGGGCGGATGGCCAGGTCCAAACCCCGCCTTGCCGCCCTGCGCGCGGATGCTTAAGCATCTATCGAACCGCCACACAAGGAGGCATGTCCATTATGCTGATCCCTCCATTGGAGGACATTGCGCTTGCCGCCATCGCTGTCGGCCTCCTGTTTCTCGTGCGTTGCCTGTTGACCATCCGGCGGATCCGGACGGAACTCTTGGACCGGCCGCCCTTCTGGTCCGATGCCGCTGCCGTCGGACGGGCCGGGGCCTATGGCCCGGCGGCCGAGCCGGACCGGCGGCATGCCATGCGCCAGCTCATCTTCGGTGTGGTGGTGCTGAGCTGCGGCCTTGCCATCGCCGCCTTCCTGATCGTCACCAGCGTGCTGACGCCCTTCGTCCAGCGCGGCATGACGGTGTGATTGCTTTCGGCCTGGGTGGGGAATAAGGCTCCACTCCATGACGCTCACCGTACGTTTCGCCCCGTCCCCGACGGGCTACATCCATATCGGCAATCTGCGCCCCGCGCTGTTCAACTGGCTTTATGCCAAAGAGCGGTCCGGCGCGGCGCAAGGCAGGTTCGTCCTGCGCTACGACGATACGGATGCCGGCCGCTCCACGCGCGCCTTTGCGGACGCCATCGCACAGGACCTGGAATGGATCGGCATCGTGCCGGACCTTGTCGTGCGGCAGTCCGAGCGGATCGCCCTCTACGACCGCGCGGCCGCCACGTTGAAGGCCAAAGGCCTTCTTTACCCCTGCTACGAGACGCCGGACGAGCTCGAGCGCAAGCGCAAGCGGCAGATGGCCCGTGGCCTGCCGCCCGTCTACGGGCGTGACGCGCTGCGGCTGACGGAAGGCGAGCGCGCCGCCCTGGAAGCGGAAGGGCGCCGCCCGCACTGGCGCTTCCTCCTGCCCAATTTTAAGGGTGATCCCTTCGCGCCCCAGCGCACCGATATCGGCTGGAACGATCTCGTCCGTGGGCCGCTGACCGTGGATCTGGCGTCCCTGTCCGATCCCGTCCTCATGCGGGAGGACGGGACCTATCTCTACACGCTGCCCTCGGTCGTGGACGATGGCGAACTTGGCATCTCCCACATCATCCGCGGCGATGACCATGTGACCAACAGCGGCGTGCAGATCGCGCTCTTCGAGGCCCTGGATTATGCGGTCCCCACGCTCGGCCACCACAATCTCCTGACGACGATCGACGGCGAGGGCCTGTCCAAGCGCAGTGGCGCCCTGTCCATCCGCACCCTGCGCCAGGATGGTTATGAGCCCATGGCCATCGCCTCGCTCGCCGTCCTGGTGGGGGCTGCCGGCGCCATCGAGCCCATGGGGGACCTTGCCGCCCTTGGCGCGCGGCTGGACCTTGCCGCCATTTCCGCATCCAACGCCAAGTTCGACCCGGCCGAGCTGGACCGGCTCAATGCCGAACTCGTCCACGCGCTGCCGACGGAGCGCGTTGCGGGGCAACTGGCGGATATGGGCGTTCCATCCGAAGAAGCGGATGCGTTCTGGCTGGCCGTGCGGGGCAATTGCGCAAAGGTGGCGGACGCCGCGCAATGGGCTCGCATCGTCTTTGACGCGCCGGATCGCGCGGAGCTTGGCGGTGACGATGCCGCCTTCCTGGCGCAGGCCTTCGACCTCCTGCCGGACGGGCCGCTCGGCCCGCAGAGCTGGCAGGCCTGGACCGGGGCGGTCAAGGCCGCCACGGGGCGCAAGGGGCGGGCGCTCTTTGCGCCGTTGCGGCTGGCTTTGACGGGCCGGGACCACGGCCCGGAACTGGCGGCTTTGTTGCCGCTGATCGGGCGCGAGCGCGTCCTGGCGCGCCGCCCTTAAGAGTCCTTCCACGGCATAGCGGCGGACGGCGCCTGGCGCCGGCCGCTGCTCGCCCCTGCGTCAGGGACGGCGCTTCTGCACCGCTTCGGCAACCGCGATGGCCGCCATGTTCACCACCCCGCGCGAGGTGGCCGACGGCGTCAGGATATGGGCCGGCGAGTTCGTGCCCAGAAGGATGGGCCCGACATGCAGCGCGTCCGTCATGGCCTTCACCACATTCATGGTGATGTTGGCTGCGTCGAGCGTCGGGAAGATCAACAGATTGGCTGTCCCGCTCAAGGTGGATTGTGGCATGACGCGCATGCGCAGCTCTTCCGACAGGGCGGCGTCGCCGTGCATTTCGCCGTCGATCTCCAGGTCCGGCATGGCGGCGCGGACGATGCCAAGCGCCTCGCGCAGCTTGATCGAGTCTTCCGTTTCGCCCGTGCCGAAATTGGAGTGCGACAGGAGCGCGACCTTGGGGTCGATGTGGAAGCGGCGCAGTTCCAGCGCGGCGAGCTGCGTGAATTCGGCGATATCGGCCGCCGACGGATCCTCCTGCACGTAGCTGTCGGCAAAGAAGAGCGGCCCCGACTGCGTGATCAGAAGGCTGAGGGCGGAAATACGCGAGACGCCCGGCGCGGCGCCGATGACATGGCGGATATCCCGGATATGGCGCGAGAAGCGGCCGGCCAGGCCGCAGATGAGGCCGTCCGCCTCTCCGCGCGACACGGAGATGGCGCCGATCACCGTCGTATTGGTGCGCACGATGGTGCGGGCGGTGTCCGGGTTGACGCCGAGCCGCCCGACCTTGGCGAAGTAATCGTCCACATAGTCGCGATAACGCGGATCGTCCTCGGGGTTGACCACCTCGAAATCCTTGCCCGGACGGATCCGCAGGCCGAAGCGCTCCAGCCGCGTCTGCAGGACGTTCGGCCGGCCGATCAGGATGGGCTGGCAGATATTCTCTTCCATCAGGACCTGGGCTGCGCGCAGCACGCGCTCGTCCTCGCCGTCCGAGAAGATGATGCGCTTGCCGGATTTGCGGGCCACGGCGAAGATCGGCTTCATGATGAGGCCGGAGCGGAAGACAAAGCGGTTCAGCTTGTCGAGATAGGCGTCCCAATCGGCGATGGGGCGGGCGGCGACGCCCGTGGCTTCCGCCGCGCGGGCGACGGCCGGGGCGATCTTCAGGATGAGCCGCGGATCGAAGGGCGAGGGGATCAGATAGTCAGGGCCGAAGACCGGCGTTTCCGCGCCATAGGCCTTGGCCGCCACTTCCGACACTTCCTCGCGCGACAGTTCGGCGATCGCGTCCACCGCGGCGATCTTCATCTCCTCGTTGATGGAGGTCGCGCCGCAGTCCAGCGCGCCGCGGAAGATGAAGGGGAAGCAGATGACGTTGTTCACCTGGTTCGGGAAATCCGAGCGGCCGGTGCAGATCATGGCGTCGGGCCGCACGGCGCGGGCAAGGTCGGGCATGACCTCCGGCGTCGGATTGGCCAGCGCCAGGACGAGCGGCCGCTCGGCCATCTTCTCCAGGAGCTCGGGCTTGAGGATGCCGCCGGCCGACAGGCCAAGGAAGATATCCGCGCCGTCGATCACCTCGGCGAGGCTGCGCGCCTCCGTCTCCCGGGCATAGACCGCCATCCAGCGGTCCATCCGCTTCTCGCGCCCCTTGTAGACGACGCCCTCGATATCGGTGCAGGTGATGTTGTCGACCCTGGCGCCGAGCGAGACGAGGAGGTTCAGGCAGGCGATAGCGGCCGCGCCCGCGCCGGACGTGACGATCTTGACGTCCTCGATCTTCTTGCCGGCCAGGAGCAGAGCGTTGCGCACGGCGGCGGCGACGATGATGGCGGTGCCGTGCTGGTCGTCGTGGAAGACGGGAATGCCCATCCGGGCGCGTAGCCGCTCCTCGACCTCGAAGCATTCGGGCGCCTTGATGTCCTCCAGGTTGATGCCGCCGAAGGTCGGCTCCAGCGCGGCGACGACATCCACCAGCCGGTCGATCTCATGCGCGTCGACCTCGATGTCGAAGACGTCGATATCGGCGAACTTCTTGAACAGGACGGCCTTGCCCTCCATCACCGGCTTGGAGGCGAGGGGGCCGATATCGCCGAGCCCCAGCACCGCCGTGCCGTTGGAGATGACGGCGACGAGGTTGGCGCGGCTGGTATATTCGGCGGCGAGCGAAGGGTCGCGCTCGATCTCCTTGCAGGGCGCGGCGACGCCGGGCGAGTAGGCCAGGGCCAGGTCGCGCTGGTTGCCGAGCGTTTTGGTCGGACGGATCTCGAGCTTACCCGGCTGCGGATAGCGGTGGTAGAAAAGAGCCTGCGAATCCAGTTCGTGATTGGACTGGCTGGGCTGGATTTCTTCTGTTCCGGGCATCGGCTTCCTCTCGGCGGCAAAACGCAACGTCGCCCGTGTCGTGTAGAACATGCTCCATGCCCTGCAAAGGGCCATTGCGCTCCTGCTCATCCCGCTTCCCATCATATGGATGTCATGGGAATCGGGCATGCCGGATGCACCGGCACTGGCAGGGGAGCTCGAAGCGCATGCAGCCAAACCCGCAGAAACCGGGTTCGCCCGCCATCGCGGCGCCCTTCGTCAAACAGTACCGCACGCTCTTCCTGTCCGATGTCCATCTGGGCTCCAAGGCGGCGCAGGCGGAACTCCTGGTCGACTTTCTGCGGCATCATTCTGCCGGCACGATCTACCTTGTGGGCGATATCGTCGACGGCTGGAGGCTCCGGCGTTCCTGGCACTGGCCGGCCACGCACAATGACGTGGTGCAGAAGCTGCTGCGCCAGGCGCGCAAGGGAACGCGGGTCGTCTATATTCCGGGCAATCACGACGAGTTCCTGCGGCCGTTCCCCGGCGAGCATTTCGGGGGGATCGAGGTTCGGCTCACCGATGTGTTCGAAGCGGCCGACGGGCGCCGCTTCCTGGTCATGCATGGCGACGAGTTCGACGTCGTCGTGCGCAATGCCAGGCTCATCGCCTATCTGGGCGACTGGGCCTACGATGCCGCGATCGCGGTGAACGTCGTCTTCAACCGCGTCCGGCGCAGCCTGGGCTTTCCGTACTGGTCGCTGTCCTCCTGGGCCAAGCTGAAGGTCAAGAACGCCGTCAGCTTCATCGGCGCCTTCGAGGAGGCGCTGGCCGGCGAAGCGCAGCGCCGGGGCTGCGACGGCGTGATCTGCGGCCACATCCACCATGCCGCCATCGGCGAAAGGGCGGGCATTGCCTACATCAACACGGGCGACTGGGTGGAAAGCTGCACGGCCATCGGCGAGCGGCCGGACGGCACATTCGAGCTGATCCGCTGGACCGGGCAGGCGGCAGCGCAGCCCCATGCGGCAGGCGCCGGCGGCGTCGCCGTCGCGGCCTGACGGAGCGCCCTTACCTCCAAAGACGGACAGGCCTGCCACCCTCGAAAAGGCGGCGCGCGGCGGCCGAACCTTGTATGCATGTCGGCGTAAACCATCTCGGCTGCATCGGAAAAGTCAGGCATGGACGTCGCCTACCTCATCAATCAGTACCCGAAGACGAGCCACAGCTTCATTCGGCGGGAAATCATGGCGCTGGAAAGCGCCGGCATGTCGGTGCGGCGCACGGCGATGCGCGGCTGGGATGCCGAGCTCGTGGACCCCGACGATCTGGCCGAGCAGGCGCGCACGGACTACCTTCTGAAGGACGGCGCGGTGCCGCTGCTGCGCGCCACGCTGCGCCAGATGGTCCGCCGCCCCGGCGCCTTCTGGCGCACGGCCAGGCTGTGCCTGTCCATGATGCGCCGGAGCGATCGCAGCGCGCCCGTGCACGCCATCACGCTGGCCGAGGCCTGCCTTCTGGTCGAGTGGCTCGAAGCCTCGGGCACGCGGCATATCCACGCCCATTTCGGCACCAACTCGGCCGAGGTCGCCATGTATGCGTCCGGCCTGTCGGGCATCGGCTACAGCTTCACCGTGCACGGCCCGGACGAGTTCGACGCGCCGGCCTTCATGAAACTGGGCGAGAAGACGGCCCGGGCACGCTTCGTCGCCGCCATCAGCGATTTCTGCGCCAGCCAGATCTTCCGCTGGGCCGCCTTCGAGGATTGGAGCAAGGTGCGCATCGTGCGGTGCGGGCTGACGCCGGGCTATGCGCTCGAGGACGTGCCGCCGCCCGCCTATCCGAACCGCCTGGTCTGCGTCGGCCGGCTCGGCGCCCAGAAGGGCCATTCCATCCTGGTCCAGGCGGCGGGCGTCCTGCACAGGGAGGGTGTGCCGCTGGAGCTCGTCCTGGTGGGAGATGGTGAGTTGCGCCCGCAGATCGCGGCGCTGATCCGGGCGGAGGGCCTGGAGGGCGTGGTTCAGATCACCGGCTGGGCCAGCGGCGCGAAGGTCCGGCAGCACATCCTGTCCGGCCGCGCCATGGTGATGACGAGCTTCGCCGAGGGCCTGCCCGTGGTAATCATGGAAGCCTACGCGCTCGGCCGTCCTGTCCTGGCAACGGAGATCGCTGCCATTCCCGAACTGGTGCGCGAGGGTGAAACCGGCTGGCTGTTTGCCGCCGGATCGGTCGAGGCGGCGGCGGATGCGATGCGCCGGTGCCTTTCGGCGCCAGATGTCGCCTGCGCCGATATGGGCCGGCGCGGGCAGGCGCTCGTGCTCAAGCGCCATGACCTCTCGCAGGAAGCGGCCTATCTCAAAAGCCTGATCGAAACGGCCTGAAGGCGGTGGTGCGGCGCGGCCCTCAGGCCGCGACCGTCTCGCGCATGGGGTTGACCGGGAAGGCGCGGACCTTACCGGCGCTTTCGGCCGCCAGGCTCTGCGCCAGGCGGACGGCCAGCGCCATGCCGGTCAGCGTCGGATTGGCCTGACCCGATGTCGGCAGGACGGCCGTGCTGGCGACATAGAGATTGGGCAGATCGAAGCTGCGAAGGTGGCGGTCCACCACGCCCTCGCGGCGATTGGCAGCCATGCGCGTCATGCCGATCTGGTGGGTGCCGTGGCGCGCCTGCGAAAGAACGCCGGCCACGCGCTGGTCGCGCGGCATGCGGTACTCGATCGTGCCGAGGCCCGTCTTGCCGAGCCAGTCCTCGAACAGGTCGTGGACCTTGACGACGGATTGGGCGTCGGCACGCGGAAAGCGCAGGTCGATCTCCAGCCGCGGCAGGCCGAGCGCGTCGACCTTGTCGGTCAGCCAAACGCGGCTCAGCGGATCCGGGCTGTGCTCCGAATGGTAGGACAGCCCGTAGCGGCGGTTGCGGTTGTGCACGAACAGGCCGGGCAGGCGCTCGCGGCGGCCGTAGCGGCGCTTCAAGAAGCCGAAGGCCTGTCCGACCGCCTCGGGCGCGCCGCGCAGGACGTTGGCCAGATGGGCACGGATATGTTCCGGCTGGTCCGGGATATGGCGTCGGCGAATGGCCTCTGCAACGACGAGCCGGCCCACCGGACCCAGCGTCATGACCAGGTAGACGAGCGACAGGAAGGGGCTGCCATGCCGGGGGTCTGCCACCGGCGGCACCACCGGCCAGAGCGCGGTGTTTAGGACACCTTCGCGCAGCTGCGTTTCTTCGCTCGGCACGAACCTGCGGCGCACATAGGAGCCGCTGTCGTGGACGAAGAAGTCGAAGGCGCGGTCCAGCTCGTCGGTCGCCATGGTGATGTCGGCGATCTCGCCGATCAGATGGCCCATGTAATAGCGGCCCAGCGGGCCGTCGAGCCCGCCGAACAGGGCCGTGTTCTTGCGCTGCGTGGCGAGCAGGAGGCGCGTCGTCTCCAGCCCGCCGGCCGCCACGACCAGCCGCTCGACCTTGATGCGCCGGCGCTCCGAGCCGTCCGGCCGGGCGATCTCGACACTGTCGGCGCGGCCATCGGCAATGCCGATATCGGTCACGACGGCTTCCAGCCGAACGTCGATCAGCTTGCTTTCACTGAGCGTGCGGCGGTGGGTGACGTGCAGCTTCTGTTCGTTGGCCCAGCGCTCGAGCGTGTCGAGCGAAAAGCTGTCATCGGCAACGGCGAGCCCGTCGATCGGCGCCGTGTAGACGACGTTGCCCGTATTGGCGATCTCGCAGGCGCGGGCGTAGAAGGGGAAGAGCTCGTCATAGGTGATCGGCCAGCGTGCATCGACCAGGCCCGGCCGCGGCATGAAGTCGATCGGATCGTAGATGACGCAGCGCGCGCCCCACAGGTTCGACGTGCCGCCCAGCGCGCGCGCCGTGGCGATCCGCATGTCGTCATGCCGGTCGGGCTCGGCGAAATCGGCCTCCGCAAGGGCCTGGATGCTGGGCGATTGGCGGTGGCCGCCGGATTCCAGCATCAGGACCGGAACGTTCTGGCGCTCCAGTTCTACCGCAAGGGCAATGCCGATGGGGCCGGCCCCGATAATGCACACGCCTGGAAAATGCGTTCCAAGACCGTCGAAACCATCGTGGATCATATGGTTCAGTTCCGAAATGGGTTGGCCAGCACGCGGCCTGTCAACGCAGGATGAAAACGAAAAAAATAGCCAATGGCCAAGCTGACCCTGACGGGTCACCGGCGCTTCTTTGATACGTACCGATTGAAATCGAAAAATGCGTTGCCGGCAATCTCTACTTTCACGGCAACGTTACAGAGTCCAAAGGCGTAGGCGGGGCGCACCGCATGGCGCGCTCCGCCTGTGTCATCTCACTCGGCGGCCATCAGGAGCGCCTGGCTTTCGCGCGCCGGCGTCTGCGCCTCTGACAGGCACTGCCGCATCCGTGCCGCCAGGACGCGCACGCAGGGTTCCAGGACCATTCCGTCATGATCCCCCGGCACGATGGAGACGATGAGTTCGCCTACATAGGGGGTCCAGCCATTGTCGTCGAGCACGATGGTCCGCCCCTCCTGGAGGCGCCGGCCGTCGCGGAGGCGGTAGACGACATCGGGCACCGGACGGAACAGATGCACCGCGCCCGCATAGGGGCGGACCTGGTAGCGCTGCAGGGCGCGGCGGAAGGCCGACTCGATGTTGAGGTTGTGGAACTGCGCGCTGCCGCTTTCCTGCGCGGCGGCCGACTCACGCTCCCGCTGCTCCTTTTCCCAGAGCTGGCGGTTGCGCCACCACTGCGAGACGAAGGACAGCTTGTTGCGCTTCAGATCCTGCAGCTTCATGTCCAGGCGGTCGATCTGGCTGAGCTCCGGCTGGGTCGGCAGGGGCGTGTCCAGCATGATCAGCCGGTCCACGGTCTCGCCCGCCTCGGTCAGCTGCCGAGCGATCTCGAAGGCCACCAGGCCGCCACCCGAGAAGCCACCCAGGAGATAGGGCCCTTCCGGCTGGATGCTGCGGATCTCGGCCACGATATCGGCTGCCGCTTCCTCGAAGGTCTCGTGCGGGGCCTCCATCCCGTAGAGGCCACGCGCCTGCAGGCCATAGACCGGGCGATCGACGCCCAGATGCAGCGCCAGATGGCGCAGGTTCAGGATGTTGCCGAACATGCCCGCGCACAGGAAGAAGGGCGTCGCCTTCTGGTCGCGGCCGGGATGCATGGCCACGAGATGCGTCATGCGGCGCACATCGCTCGCAGCGGCGGCCGGCCGGGCGTCATCGGCATCGTCGCTCACGCCGGTCCGCTCGCGGATCAGCGCCGCCGAGCTGGCGATGGTCGGAGCCTCGAACAGGACCGAGATCGGCAGATCCAGCCCATAGCTCTGCCGGATCATCCGGAACAGCCGGACGGCGATCAGCGAATGGCCGCCAAGGTCGAAGAAACTGTCCTCGACGCCGATCTCCTGGACGCCCAGGAGCTCGCGCCAGAACTCCGCCAGCTTGCGCTCCACGCTGTCGCGCGGGGCGACATAGTCGCGTTCGAGGGCCGGCCGCTCGAAGAGCTGGGATGGCCGTGCCTCGCTGTCGCCGGGCCGTGCCGCGCGGGCGATCAACAGGTTCAGATCCATGGAGGAAATGATCGGCTGCGTTTCGCGCGTTGCCATGGCGCGGGCCAGCGCCTCGAAGCCTTCCGCCGGCCGGATACCCTGCGCCACCTGCGCTGCCAGAGCGGCCAGCGCGGGGGACGAGGCGGCGGCGGGCGCCTTGCGTGCGGGCTGGGCGGCGGAATCGGCCTGGCCGAAGCTCATCGCACCGTCCAGACGCTTGACGATAAAACGCTCGATCTCCATTGCCACGGTGCCGTCGGCATTGGCGATGGTCACGTCGAAGGCGGCGTAGCCGTCTCCCAGGCCATCATCCTCGGCCAGCCGCAAATGGCTGACGATCTCTTCACCCAGTGGCGCATGCAGACGGATGTTGCCGTAGGATGCCGGTGCCCACAGGCCGGCATCGGCCTTGTAGCTGGGGATGAGGTCCATGCCGCATCCGGTCGCGATGTCGAGGAGGGCCGGATGGACGATCATGTCGTCGCCCTCGGCTTCCGGCGCCATGACCAGCCGCGCCACCGCCTCGGACGGGCCGAGGGCCAGTTCCCGCAGGACGCGCCAGCGCGGACCGAAGCGCACATGCGCTTCCTGCGAGGCGATCAGCGTTCCGCCGCGCGGGGCAATGCTGCGCTGGGTGCAACGGGCACGCAGGGCGGCTTCCTCGATGGTGCGCTCCGGCAGGTCCATGGGGGTCAGGACCGCCTCGGCATGGCGCTGGAAGGCCATGCCGGGCGCTGCCGCCACGACCTCGGCGCGCCAGCCGTCCCGCCGCTTCTCGAGCCGCAGGCGGACGGTCTTCTGCGCACCGTCGGCCACGTCCAGCGGGCGCAGGAAGACGAGATCGGAGAGCTGCAGGCCACCCTCAAGCCCGTATTCCCGTGCGGCCTCTGCCATGAGTTCGATATAGCCGGTGCCGGGCAGGAGGGCTTGTCCGTCCGCCAGGCGGTGCTCGGCAAGGAGCCAGTCACGCTGGGGCGACAGGTCCCGCTCCAGCCATTCGACGCCATCCTCGTCCGCGACCCAGTGGGTGAAGATGGGTCCGAGCGCCGGGCCGCCTTCGCGGCTCGCCTCGTGACCCTGGCGGCCCATGGCGCGGGCCGCAAGGCCGGTTTCGTCCCAGACACCCCAGTGGACGGCCAGGGTGCGCCGGCCCGGGCGGCCGCGGCAGCTTTCGGCGAAGGCGTTCAGGTAGGCGTTGGCCGCGACGTAGTCGACCTGCCCGGCCGGCGCCGTATCCGTGCTGGTGGACGAGAAGAGGACGAGGAAGTCGATCGTCTCCGCGTCCAGGCAGGCGGCCAGGACCTCGGTGCCGTGCACCTTGGGCGCCATCACTTCCTCGGCTTCCATCTCCGTCTTCAGGGGGATCAGGTCGTCCTTGACGAGGCCGGCCGTGTGGAACACGCCGTCGATGCGCCCGAAGCTGCGCTTGACGTCGGCGATAGCGGCGGACATCGCCTCCTGGTTGCCGACATCGGCCGTCAGCACCAGAACGCGGCTGCCCAGCGCCTCGATGGCTTCGACACCCTCGATGACGCGGCGGGTGCGGTCACCGCGCGGAAGCGCTCGGCGCAGGGCGGCCCATTCGCCACGCGGCGGCAGGCTGCGGCGGCCGATGAGCGTGATGTCGGCGCGGTAGCGGCGCGCCAGTTCGTTGCCGAGCGCCAGGGCAAGATCACCATGGCCGCCGGTAAAGACGTAGCTGCCGCCCTCGCGGAAGGGGACTTCGCCCGTGCTCGGCAGCTTGAGGCGGCCGTGCCCGGCGGTCCAGCGCTCGCCCTTGCGGTAGGCCACCCGCTCGGTGGCCGGGGCGGACATGAGCTCGTCCCACAGGTGCCGGACGGTATCGACCGGCCGCGGCTGCGCCACGGCCGAACTGCGCTTGAACAGCCGGCGGCGGTCCTGCGGATGATCGGACGCCAAGGGCAGGTCGCAATCGACGACGCGCACCGTCACGCCCGGCATTTCCTGCGGCAGAACCTGGCAGGGGCCGAGGATGGTGGCCTTTTCCGGATAGGGCAGGGCCTCGTCGCCCACGCGCATCATGCCGTTGGTGGCCACCGTCACATGCAACGGCGCGCCGAGGCCGGCATCCGCCATGGCCTGCGCCAGGTGGAGCAGGCTGTAGAAGCCGCATTCCTGGTTGCGGTGGAAGAAGCTGGAACCGGCGCGGTGCGTTTCCCGGTCGGTCAGGAGCCAGAGATGCAGGATCTCCGACGGCAGTTCCCCATCGGCGGCAAGGCCGCTGAACAGCGCGTCATAGCCGGGGCGTCCGCCTTCCGGGCACAGGACGTAATCATCCTTGGCGCGCCGGGCGAAGTTGTCGCCCTGCCGCACGCTTGCCACGCGATGGCCTTCGGCGCGCAGGCGTTCCACCAGCGCGGCCCCGGTGCCCGTCTCGTCCAGGAAGACGAGGAAGAAGCGCGGCTCGGTGACGAGGTCGCTTTCGATGTCGGCGATGGAGCGCTTGAAGACAGGCCGCCAACCCCAGTCGGCAATATCGTCGCGGCGCAGGAGCGGTGTCGTGTCCGCGTCGCTCCTCTCGGGCGCTGCCGCTTCGATGAAGTAGCGGCGGTGCTGGAAGGCGTAGGTCGGCAGCGATGCGCGCCGTGCGCCCGGCATGCTCCAGAGCGGTGCGTAGGTGCCGGCAAGGCCGGTCGCCCAGGCGCGGCCCAGCGCCGTCATCAGGCTCAACCGGTCGTCGGCGCCTTCGTCCGCATGGGGCAGGGCGTTGATGATCAGGTTCGCATCGATGCTGCCCTGCGCCTTGGCAAGGCTGGACAGGGCACGGCCGGGCCCGACCTCGATGTAGATGCGGGTCCTCTCCTCGCTCAGGGCGGCCATGCCGCGGGCGAACTCGACGGTGCTGCGCAGGTGGCGGCACCAGTAGGTCGGATCGGTCGCCTCGCTATCGGCCAGCCAGGTGCCGGTCAGGTTGGACATGATGGGAATGCGCGGCGCCGACAGGCGGATCGAGCGCAGGAATGCCTCGAAGCGCGGCAGGATGACATCGAGCATGCGCGAATGCGCGGCGATGTCGATGGGCACGCGCGCGGCATCCACCCCCTGCTGGCGCAGGGTCTCGCGGAACCGCTCCAGATCCTCGTTGCGGCCGGAGACGACGCAGAATTGCGGCGCGTTGACGGAGGCGAGGTCCAGCTCCGCCGGCAGGCAGGCGCGCAGCGCCGCCGGGTCCATCGGAACGCTGAGCATTCCCCCCGGCGCGATCGTGTCGAAGAGCTCCCCGCGCAGGCGCACCAGGCGCACCGCATCGGCATAGCTGAAGACACCGGCAATGCAGGCCGCCGCGTTCTCGCCCATGGAATGGCCGATCAGCGCCGCGGGGCGGATGCCGTGGGCCATGAGGTGCCGGCTGACGGCGATCTCGATGATCAGGATAGCCGGCAACTGCACGGACGGCTTCAGCATCGTCCTTGCGGCGGCCGGATCGCCGAGGGCGGCGTCGAGCCAGGCGGCCCGGATCTCCCGCGCGGCATCCGGCGCCAGGGCAGCGAGCCCTTCCTCGACCGTGGCGCGGAAGGCACTGTCTTCGGCATAGAGGCGGGCCGCCATGCCGGCATGCTGCGCTCCCCCGCCGGGGAACATGAAGACGGCGCCGGCGCTCGTGTCGAGTGCGGTGTGGGTTTGCGGGCGCCGGCTTTCCGGATCGGACAGGACGGAGATGGCGTCCTGCCGCCCGCGCACGGCCACCACGCGCCGGTGCTCGAAGCTCTTGCGGCCCGTTCCGAGCGTGAAGGCGGCATCGGCAAGGCTGAGCGAGGAATCGGCGCCGAGCCGCGCCGCCAGGCGCTCCACGGCACCGTCCAGCGCCTTGCGGCTCTTGGCGGAAAAGACGAGCAGGCGCGGCACATTGTCATTTTCGGCACTGGCCGGCCGGCCGCCATGATTGGCCGAGGCCGGCGCCTGTTCCAGGATCAGATGCGCATTGGTGCCGCCGACGCCGAGCGAGTTGATGGCCGCGCGGCGCGGCCCGCCGAGCTTCGGCCAGTCGCTCAACCGGTCGTTGACGACGAAGGGCGAGGTATCGAACGGAATGGAGGGGTTGGGACGCTCGTAGTTCAGGCTGGGCGGGATCTGTCCGTGCTTGACGCTGAGCGCCGTCTTGATCAGCCCCACCACGCCGGCGGCCGTGTCCAGATGGCCGATATTGGTCTTGACCGAGCCGATGCGGCAGAAGCCCGTCTTGTCCGTGCCCTGCCGGAAGGCCTGGGTCAGGGCTTCGACCTCGATCGGATCGCCGAGATAGGTGCCCGTGCCGTGGCATTCGACATAGCCGATCGTATCCACGGGCAGCCCGGACAGGACCTGCGCCTCGACGATCGCCTCGGCCTGGCCCGATACGCTGGGCGCGAGATAACCGGCCTTGGTGCCGCCGTCATTGTTCAGCGCACTGGCCTTGATGACGGCGTGGATGATGTCGCCATCGGCCAGCGCATCCGACAGGCGGCGCAGCGCGACGATCCCCACGCCGCTGCCGAAGACGGTGCCGGCAGCGCGATGGTCGAAGGCGCGGCAGTGGCCATCCGGCGACAGGATCTCGCCGTCCTGGAACACATAGCCCCGGCGGTGCGGCAGCTCGATCGTGACGCCGCCGGCCAGCGCCATGTCGCACTCGCCGCTCATCAGGCTCTGGCAGGCGTAATGCACGGCCACGAGCGAGGTGGAGCATGCGGTCTGCACGTTGACGCTCGGCCCGCGCAGATCGAAGGTGAAGGAGGCGCGCGTGGACAGGAAGTCCTTGTCGTTGCCGGTGTGGCGCAGCAGGAACATGCCCGTCTCGTCGACGAGCTGCCGGTTGCTGCAGACATTGAAGTAGAAGTAGCTGCCCATGCCGCAGCCGGCAAAGACGCCGACCGGGCCGGTGCTCGTACCGGGCGTGCGGCCCGCATCTTCCATGGCTTCCCAGGCGCATTCCAGGAACTGGCGGTGCTGCGGGTCCATAATCGCCGCTTCCTTCGGGCTCAGCCCGAAGAAGTCGGCGTCGAACATCTCCATCCCCTCCAGATCGGCCGTCCGGGCCACATAATTGGGATGGTGCATTCGCTCGGCCGATTCGCCGGCCTCGGCCAGTTCCTCGGCCGACAGGCTGCGGACCGATTCGACGCCCGTGCAGAGATTCTTCCAGAAGGTGGAGACGTCCCGTGCCCCCGGAACCCGCAGAGCCATGCCCACAATGGCGATGTCGTTGGGTGAAATCTCTTCGTCGACCATGTCGTCCGCCCAAAATGGTTGACCGGTCCGGCCGGTCGTTTCGTGAAAAGTTTTTGGCGGCTGAAAATGCATGCGCCGCGTCGCCATAGGGGTAGGCGGTCGCGACCTGTCCGTCATGATAGCTTTTGGAGAGGGAGGGCTTATGCCGAACGGATATTATTGTGGAGCACCCTACGCCATCCGACGTAAGGCATGCACCCAACCGCATCCTTCCGTTGCCACCGGAAGGACAAATTGATCTCGCGCTGCGGGGCTGACCATAGTCCGGCCTGATATTTCAAAAATGAATATTCGGAGCCGATTGCGATGGCAGCTTTTCAATGCGTTCTGGTTGGCGACGAGTCCCTGCTCGTCGAGTGCGGCAAGCTGCTGACAGCCCGTGGCCATTCCATCAGCGCCATCGTCACCGCCAACCCGGCCATTCGCTCCTTTGCGCAGGCGCAAGGCATTCCGGCCATGGAATGGGGCGAGGATCTGGCGACGACGCTGTCCCCCTTCGGTTTCGACTACCTCTTCAGCATCGCCAATCTGCGAATGATCCCGCGGATCGTCTGGCAGCGGGCCCGCCGCGCGGCGATCAACTTCCATGACGGGCCGCTGCCGCGCTATGCGGGCCTCAACACGCCGAGCTGGGCGTTGATCGCCGGGGAGGGCCGGCACGGCATCAGCTGGCATGCGATCACGGACGGGATCGACGAAGGTGGCATCTACGCGCGCGCCGACTTCGACATAGCGGCCGACGATACGGGCCTGACGCTCAACACCAAATGTTTCGAAGCCGGGCTTGCCGCCTTTTCGCAGATGCTGCCCGGGCTGGAAGACGGCACGCTGCGCCCGGAGGCCCAGCATCAGGAGGGCCGCCAGCTCTTCGCGCGGCGC
This sequence comes from Aureimonas frigidaquae, assembly GCF_001463905.1. Classification (GTDB taxonomy): domain Bacteria; phylum Pseudomonadota; class Alphaproteobacteria; order Rhizobiales; family Rhizobiaceae; genus Aureimonas; species Aureimonas frigidaquae. Next base: position 595,540 of record NZ_BBWR01000002.1, on the reverse strand, counting down.
CAGCGGCCGGCGGGCCTTGGCGTGCTGCCCTTCGATCAGGGCGCGGATGCTGTATCGAGGCTCGCCCGTGCGCTGGACTTCGGCCCCGGCTACGACAATCCGTTGACGACGGCCAAGCTCCTGGTCGAAGACGGCGTCTATACGGTCGAAAGCGTGAGCGTGGTGGAGGCCGCATCCCGCGGCGTCCCCGGAACCGTCATGGATATCGAGGGCGATGAGGTCGTCATCGCCACGGCCGACCGTCCGGTGCGGGTGCGGGCCTCGGGCTCCGGCCGGCCCCTGTCGGCGCTGCTGCGGCCCGGCGCGGTCCTGCCGCAACTCAACCAAGAGGACGCCGAGCGCCTGCAGCGCATCGGTCAGGACGCCGCCGGCACGGAAGCCTTCTTCCGCCGCCAGCTCGCCCGGGTGGCGGATCTGGACCTGCCCGGCATCGGCCATGTCGAGGCGCCGGTGGAGCCCCGGCGGATCGCACTGACCGGCGCGCGCGCCACGGCCGAGGTGGCCGCGTCGCTCCTGGCGCGCCTGTCGGGCGCATCCGCCTTCGACCTGGCGCTTCGCCACCACACGATCGCCGATGCGGACGCAGCTTTCCCGGGCTTCTTCCTGCCGTCCGTTCCGCTGCATGTGGAGGTGCGGGCCGACGAGACCGTCGGCGACTTCGCCCGCCGCCTGTCCGCGGATCTTTCGGAGGTCAAGGCGCGGGGCGCATGCCTTGCCGATCTGCCGCGCCGGGCGCGGGGCCTTGCCGCGCCGGCGCTGGCCGTCGGCCTGTCCGACATTGCCGAACTCGTCCCCGGTACGGCGCTGACCTTCGCCTTCGCCGAAGGGCGGGCCATGCTGATCCACGATCGCAACCGGTTCGACGATGCCGCCGCCGATGCCCTGGCCGCCCGCTTCGGCGTTCTGGCCGATGGCTTCGACGAGGCCGCGCGTCTGGCGGACCTGCCCCTGATGAGCGATCAGGAGCGCCGCATGGTGCTCCACGACTGGAACGACACGGCCCGCGCCTATGACCGTTCCGCCACGCTGCACGGGCTGATCGAGGATCAGGCCGACCGCACGCCCGATGCGGTGGCGGTGGTGCATGGCGATACGGCGCTCACCTATGCGCAGGTCGAAACCCGCGCGAACCGGCTGGCGCATGCCCTGCGGGCCGCCGGCGTCGGCCCCGATATCCTGGCCGGGCTGCATGTCGGGCGCAATGTCGATCTCGTCGTCGGGGCGCTGGCGATCCACAAGGCCGGCGGCGCTTACGTGCCGCTGGATCCGAATTTCCCGGCCGACCGTCTGGCCATGATGGTGGAGGACAGCGCCGCCCCCGTGGTGCTGACCGAGCGCAGCCTGGCCGACAGCCCCGCGTTGGCCGGCGTACGCACGCTGATCATCGAGGATGTCCTGGCGCAGGAGGGGCCGGAGCACCGCCCCGCCGCCACGGCCGGGGCGCACAACCTTGCCTATGTGATCTTCACCTCCGGCTCGACCGGCCGGCCGAAGGGCGTCATGGTCGAGCACCGCAACGCCGTCAATTTCTTCGCCGGGATGGACGATCGCATCCAGGGCGTCGACGGGGCTGACCAGCCCGTCTGGCTGGCGGTGACGAGCCTGTCCTTCGACATTTCGGTGCTGGAACTCTTCTGGACCCTGTCGCGCGGCTTCAAGGTCGTGGTCTATTCGGGAGAGGGAACCGCGCCGGCCACCGCGCACGACCTTCCGGGTACGCTGCGGCCTCTCGATTTCGGCCTTTTCTACTGGGGCAATGACGACGGTGCCGGCCCGGCCAAGTACCGCCTCCTTCTGGAAGGCGCGCGCTTTGCCGACGAGCACGGTTTCCAGTCCATCTGGACGCCCGAGCGCCACTTCCATGCCTTTGGCGGACCCTATCCGAACCCGGCCGTCACCGGTGCGGCCGTCGCGGCCGTAACGCGCAACCTGGCTATCCGGGCGGGGAGCTGCGTCCTGCCGCTGCACCATCCGCTGCGCGTGGCGGAGGAATGGGCCGTCCTCGACAATCTGAGCGACGGCCGCGTCGGCATCGCCGTGGCATCGGGCTGGATGCCGGAAGATTTTGCCCTGCGGCCGGACAATGTCCCGCCCAACAACAAGGCCGCGCTCCTGCGCGATCTGGAGACGCTGCGCCGCCTGTGGCGCGGCGATGCGGTGGATTTCGACTTCGGCGCCGGCACCGCTTCCTATGTGACGCAGCCGCGCCCGGTGCAGCCCGAACTGCCGGTGTGGATCACCACGGCGGGCAACCCGGACACCTACCGCGACGCGGCCCGTGCCGGCGCCAACGTCCTGACCCATCTGCTCGGCCAGTCTGTCGATGAGCTGGCCGACAAGATCCGCATCTACCGCGATACCCTGCGCGAATGCGGGCGCGACCCGGCCGCGTTCAAGGTGACCTTGATGCTGCATACGCTGATCGGCAAGGACCGTGAAAGCGTGCGCGATGCCGCCCGTCAGCCCATGAAGGAGTATCTGCGCAGCGCCGCCGCGCTAATCAAGCAGTATGCCTGGGCCTTCCCGGCCTTCAAGCGCCCCGCCGGCGCGAGCAATGCCATGGATATCGACCTGCGCTCGCTCGCCGCGGACGAGGTGGACGCCATCCTGGAATTCGCCTTCCAGCGCTACTTCGAGGATTCCGGCCTGTTCGGCACGATCGACGACGGTGCCCGGCGCCTGGACCAGATCGCCGCGATCGGGGTCGATGACGTCGCCTGCCTGATCGACTTCGGGGTGGATACGGAGACGGCGTTGGCCGGTCTTCGGCCGCTGGCAGAGCTTGTCGCGCGCAATCGCGGCGTGGCCGCAGCCGCGCCGGCGCTCGCAACCTCCGGCGGCTTCGCGGAGCTGATCGCTCGTCACGGCGTGACGCATCTGCAGTGCACGCCCTCCATGGCGCGCATGTTCCTGAACTCGGACGAAAACCGTGCGGCGCTTTCGGCCGTCCGGCATCTCTTCCTGGGCGGGGAGGCGCTGCATGGCGCGCTCGTGCGGGATCTGACAGGCATGTCGGGCGCCACGATCGACAACATGTACGGGCCGACGGAGACAACCATCTGGTCTTCTACGCTGCAGGTCCACGCCGTCGACGGTGTCGTGCCGCTGGGCCGGCCCATCGCCAACACGCAGCTCTATGCGCTCGACGATCAGGGACGTCCGGTGCCGCCGTCCATGCCGGGCGAACTCTATATCGGCGGCGACGGGGTGACGCGCGGCTATCTGAACCGGCCGGATCTGACGGCCGAACGCTTCCTGCCCAACCCCTTCGCAGGCGGGCGGATGTACCGGACGGGCGATCTCGTCTCCTTCGCCCCGGATGGTACGCTGAACTTCCTCGGCCGGGCCGATCATCAGGTGAAGGTGCGCGGTTACCGCATCGAACTGGGCGAGATCGAGACGCGGTTGAACGCGGTGCCCGGCGTGGCCGAGGCCGTCGTCATGGCGCGTGAGGACCGGCAGGACGATGTGCGCCTGGTGGCCTATCTGCGGGTCGAGGGCGCGGCCGTCGGCGACGAGACCCTGCGTGCCGCCCTGGCCCGCGATCTGCCGGACTACATGATCCCGGCGCATTTCGTCACGCTCGACGCCTTCCCGCTGACGCCGAACGCCAAGGTGGATCGCAAGGCGCTGCCCCGGCCCGATGCGGTCGAGGCGAAGGCCGCGCCCGCGGTCTACGAGGCGCCGGACAATGCGGTCCAGCGCGCGGTGGTGGAAGTGTTCCAGCGGATCCTGGGCGTCGATCGGGTCGGGCTTGGCGACAGCTTCTTCGCCCTTGGCGGCCACTCGCTGCTGGCGGTCCAGGCCCATCGGGAGCTGAAAGCCTCCGTCGCGCCGCAACTGACCATTACCGATCTGTTCCGCTTCCCGACGGCCGGCGCCCTGTCGGCTCATATTGGCGGCGATAGCGGCGCGGACGAGCGCTTGAACAGGGTGGCCGATCGTGCTGCCATGCGGCGGAACGCCATGAACGAACGCCGCGGCGGCATCACGCGGATGCGGGAGACGGGATGAGCTTGCTGCCGGGCCTTTTCAGCCCAGCGATTGCGACTGCAGAAGCCCTTCCGCCCTTTGGGGCGGAGGGGCTTTTGCCGTTGGAGGCGAGCGCCATGGCCCGCGCCCATCCACGCCGGCAGGCGGAGTTCGCCACCGGCCGGGTCCTGGCGCGCAGGGCCATGCAGGCGCTCGGCTTGGCGCCCTTGCCGATCCCGGCGGGGGCGGATCGGGCGCCGCAATGGCCCGCCGGGCTGATCGGCTCGATCAGCCATTCGCCGCGCCTGTGCGGCGTGGCGTTGGCGCGCGCGGGGCAGAAGGTGCGCATGCTGGGCCTCGACATCGAGGAGGCCGAACCGCTGCCCGCCGAACTCTTCGACACGGTGCTCCTTGCGGATGAGCGCGCGCGGCTTAGCGCGCTCGGCGCGGAAGATGCGGGGTGGATGGCGCGGATCGTCTTCAGCGCCAAGGAATGCTGCTACAAGGCGCAGTATCCTGTCACCCGAACGCTTTTCGGCTTCGAGATCTTCGACATTCGGGCCGAGCCGGCGGCTGGCACCTTCACGGCCACCTGGCAGGCCGATATCGGCCCTTTCCGCGCCGGGACGGTCTGGGCCGGGCGGCTTTGCGTGACGGCGGAGCATGTGGTGACTGCCATCACGCTTTGAGCCTTTCCGTCCAACGCCTAGGCGCTTGCTGCGGGGCGGCTCGCCCGGCCCATCGCGTGGGCCATACCGAAGGCGACGATCGCGGCGGCGAGGGCGGCCCAGGGTGTCACCAGCAATCCCGGGCCGGCCACGAGACGCCCCCCGACGAAGGAGGCCGCCGCGATTCCAAGGTTGAACGCGGCGATGTTGAAGCCGGACGCCGTGCCCACCGCATCCGGCGCTTCCGCCTGCGCCACCGCCACCACGCCCGCCTGCACGATGGGCGCGGTTGCAAAGGCGAAGATGCCGCATACGAACATGTTGCCGAGCATCGGAACGAGCTGGCTTGCCGTGAAGGGCAGGGCCGCGAGCGATACGGCAAGGCCGGCAAGCACCAGGCGCAGTGCGCTCGGCACGGCCAGGTAGACCGTCTCTCCGCTCTTGTGGGCGATCGCCTCCAGGGCCGGGCGCAGTCGGTTGCGAAGCGCGCTGTCGTCACCGGCCATGCGTGAAAGGTTCAGGATGCGGCCGCCCAGGTGATAGCGGGTGTCTCCCACGCGCCGCCGGACATAACCCAGCTCGCCCAGCGTGCGCAGTATGTTGTGGGCCGTGGTCTTGCCGAGTCCGGTGCGGTCCGCAATCTCTTTCAGGGACGCGGCCCCGCCCTCACGTGCGATGATTTCCAGGATCGCCACGGCACGCGTGATCGACTGGATCGGGCGCGTGCCTGCGGGGGTATCGTCAGCGTCTCGCATTGCCGGAGCATACCGCATGTCGTGCCCGGCATGTCCAGTCATGCGACGGCCATGCCGACCCGCTGCGCCGCCCAGAAATGCGAAGGCCCCCGTCGCCTTGGCGACAGGGGCCTTGCAGTGTCCGGTGCGTGGCGCGGCCGCGTCAGTAGGCGGTCTTGGAGTTCAGCATCTCGATGACGGTCCGTCCGACGATGCGCAGGTCCAGCCAGAACGACCAGTTGTGGATGTACCACAGATCATAGGTCAGCCGGGCCTCCATATGGCTCAAGGTCGGCGTTTCGCCGCGATGGCCGTTGATCTGCGCCCAGCCCGTCAGGCCCGGCTTGGCATGCCGGCGGAAGGTATATTTGCGCAGGATCAGGTCGTATTCCCGGTCATGTGCCACGGCGTGGGGGCGCGGACCGACGATCGACATCTGGCCCATCAGGACGTTCCAGAACTGCGGCAGCTCGTCGATGCTCTTGGCGCGGATGAAGGCGCCGACGCGGGTGATGCGGTCATCGTCCCGGCGGGCCTGGCGCACGGTGTCGCCATCTTCCATGACGCGCATGGACCGGAACTTGACGATGCGGAACGCCTCGTTGTTGTAGCCGCGGCGCATCTGCCGGAAGAAGACCGGGCCGGGGCTGTCCAGCTTGATGGCGATGGCCACGACGGCCAGGAGCGGCGCCAAGAACAGGAGTGCCGTACCGGCGAAGGCAATGTCGAAGAGGCGCTTCATCATACGCTCGACGATGGTGAGGGGGCGGCGCTGCACCTCGAAGGCGATGTTGCCGCCAATATGACGGATCGACTGGGCGACGAGCCCGGTGGCGAGATCGCTGACCACGACCTTGATGGGCAGGGGCAGGGCGCGCAGCTCCGTCAGGAGCATGTCGATATTGGGCAGGTTGGCGGCCGGCGTCGCCACCAGGACCTCATCCACCGAGAAGTTGATGCCCGAGCCGAAGGCGCCCGACAGGACCGAGAAATCATCGTTCTGGCAGCGCAGGACATGCTGCACCGACAGGCCGTAACCCGACACTTCGGAAGCCAGCTTCTCGTAGCCGAAGGATTCGCCGCAGATGAGCAGGACCCGCTTCATCTGGAACAGACCGTGCGCGATGGCCGAGCGCAGGGTGCGCTTCAGGATGATCCGGCTCGTGCACAGGACGGTGACCGCCAGAAGCAGGAAGGCCATCATGGAGGCGCGCGAGAAGACCTCGCCGATCTTCAGGAAGAAGGCGACCGCCGCCAGGAAGGCCATGATGCCGATGCCCGCCGCCAGGATGGAGCGGATCTGGAGCGAAAAGGACAGGAGCGCCGTCGGGCGGTAGAGGCCGCGGGCGTTCATCACCATGACGAAGGATGCGGCGATGGTGATGCCGACGCCGAACCAGGGCGAGGGATCGATGACCACCCCGAAGGCCAGCCAGTGATAGGCCATGCCCGCCGCCACACTGCTGGCGACGATGAGCAGCGCATCGAGGGCCGCAACCGCGGTGGAAACGGATTCGTAGTGCAGCGTCCTGCCGGAACGCCGGCGATGGCCGGCTGCGGAGGTTACGACCTGCGACGGATTTTCGATAAGCGCCATTGCGGCCTCGCAATAAGGGACCGTTCGGCCCGGAAGCGCCGGGTCGAGGCTGTCGATCGGTTGAAAGGGTCTTGTCGGCGCCGCCGTCACCCCGAGGGGCGAACGGCGTGCCGATTACACGGGCGCCACGCGGGCGCCCTTACGGATGCAATTGCGTTGACGGCTTCGTGCGATTGCGATCGGTCCGAACCCAGGCCGAGCTGTCGCGCCGCAAAATGAGCTTGTTGACGTAAAGCGGGATCTTGCCGAGCGCGTAGGTGGCGATGTGCCCGAAGGCACGCGCCGGCAGGATATCGCGGCCATATCGGAACCACCCCGCCAAGGAGGCGAAGCCGACGACGGCCACGTTGATCAGGGCCAGGATGAGCGCGCCGACATGCCCGCTGAAGACAGCGAAGAGGCCGGTGACGATCAGCATGAGCATGATTAGCATCAGGAGCAGGGTGAGCGGCGGCACCATCATGTCGAGCGACAGGACGAGCGCGCCGCGCTGGCGCAGGACCCCCGGCTTGAAAAAGCCGCCGATGGCCCGGTACAGCATGGACAGATGACCGCTTTCCCAGCGCGAGCGCTGCGACTTCAGCCCCTGTTCGGTCGAGGGGAATTCGCTGGTGACCCGCGCATCCTCGCACAGATACGGCTCATACCCCTCCTGGGCGAGGTCGAGCCCAAGCTTGAGGTCTTCGGTCAGGTGGCCGTTTGCCAGATCCACCTTTTCCAGCGCCTTCCAGGGGAAGGCCATGCCGGTGCCCATCAGCTGGTTGGGCATGCCCAGCCGGCAGAGGCCGAGCGGCCGTGCATGGTTCTTGATGACATAGGCGAAGGCCGCCACCTGGGTTTCCAGGGGCGCGCCCGCCGGAGCGCCCATGAGGTAGATGGCCTGGGCCGGCTTGTTCGTCGCCGCGACCTGGCGCAGCAGGATATCGACGCTGCCTGGAGACAGCGTGCAATCGGCGTCGATGATCAGAAGGCAGTCCGGCGGCCGCTTGGCGATGAAGGCCACGCCCGCATCCAGGGCATAGCCCTTGCCGCGCCGCTGCGGATCGTAGCGCACCACCACTTCCGCGCCGGCAGCGCGGGCAAGCTCGGCGGTGCGATCCTCGCAATTGTCGGCCACCACCACGACGCGATCGCCATCCCGCATCTGCGGCAGGACGGTGTCGAGCGTCGAGCGGATATTGGCTTCTTCGTTATGGGCGGGCACCAGCACCGCGACCGAAGGCCGCCGGTCGATGGATGCCGGAACGGCCTTCCGGCGCGGCAGGAAGCCGGCCGCGATTTCGGTACCGTAAATGGTGGCGGGAACCGCCAACGCGCCGTTGACGGCCAGAAAAAGCATATTGAGCAATTGCGCCACGAGTGAAACCCCCGGGTCCGCCCTGCTTCAGCAAGGCTTTGAAAACGAGAGCAGAATCTCAAGTTGCAGCCGCTCCGCCAAGTTGGCCTTCGGCATTAGCACCGACGCCATCTGAGTCCTGTCGCGCGCATCCTTTCACGACCGGATGCAGCCTTAAGGTGCAGGGACCCATCCCGCCTTTCGATGGGAGGCCGTATCATCCGGGGGCTGGCGACACCGCTTTCGGCGCCGCCGCGCCACGCCTTATGGGACCGGCAAATGCAAAGGCCGCCCCACCGAATCGATGGGGCGGCCTCAGATGCGCACCGAAAGCAGTAGGGTGGGGCGTAGGTTGCCTCACCCGTGGGAGTGCTACTTATACTCGATCAGGGTGCGGCGGCGCCCGCGCAGCCGGTTCCACTCATAGCTGAGCACACCCTGCATTTCCGGGAACTTGCCGAGGATGGTGAAGGAAGCATGGCGCCAGTTGTCCGGCTGGCCCGGCCCGGCACGTCCCGCCATGCGAGCGATCTGCAGCGGATAGGCGGACAGGATGAGAAGCCCCGCCGGGTGCAACAGTGCTGCGCCGAGGGCCGCTGCCGGAATGGCGCCGCCCCACATGACCGCGCGTGACACGCTCCGCTTCCAAATGCCGTAGGGCGAACGCCTGTGCATGCGGGACACTTCGGCGAAGGCGTGTCCGCCGCGCACATTGCGGCGCCACCACTGCGAAAATCGCGTCATGGCCGCATCGTGGCGCGTCATCTCCGCGCGGATGCGGTGGACCTGCCACCCTTGCGCACGCAGCCGGACGCAGAGCTCCGGCTCCTCGCCGGCGATCAGCGCCGGGTTAAAGCCGCCGGCGTCTGCAAAGGCGGTGGCACGGATCAGGAAATCGCCGCCGCATTCCTCCTGCGGGCCTTCACTCACGTCCCATTCGCGGTCGGCCATGGCATTGTAAACGGATGCCTGCGGCGCCCGCTCGCGCCGGCGGCCTGCCACGATGGCGGCATCGCCATGTAAATCCAGAAATCGCGCCGCGGCGGTGAGCCACCCGGCATCGAGCTCGCAGTCGCCATCGACGAACTGGATATAGTCGAGCCCCGGAAACTCCTGCGACAGGCGCTCATAGCCCGCATTGCGCGCACGCGCCGCGGTGAAGGGACGCGTCATGTCCAGATCCACGACCTGCGCGCCGCGCGCGCGGGCGGCCTGCGGGCTGCCGTCGGTCGAGCCACTGTCCACATAGACCGTGCGCGTCACGGCCTCGCCGAGCGAGTCGAGGCAGGCGAGGAGTCTGCCCCCTTCGTTGCGGCCGATGACGACGATGCCTGTTCGTGCAGGCTGGCGATTCGAATTTTGCATGTCCTCGCATCCATCGCAGAGCCCGCCCGGTCTCTTGGGCACGCGTTTGAAGATCCGTTCGGGGAGACGTTCTTTAGAATGCCTGTCGTGGCAGCCCGCCAGAAGTCCGCCAGTGGAGGGTGAAGACCGCCCGGCATGCGCCGGACGGGGGCCCGCCTAATGCTAATTGCGTACGGGCCAAGACGGCCAGATTCCTCTATTTTCAGTTGTAGTTAAAACGCAAGCCCGCAGCACGGCGTCCTTTGCGTGGATTAGTTTATTCCGATTTTTCCCACGGGACCATTTTTATCGCCCGGAGCCGACCCATGCGATTGATGATATTCATTATTTCCATTTGCCTGTCCTTTGTTTCCGTCGCCGCCCGCGCCGACACCTACAAATTGCAGCCAGGCGACGAAGTCGAGATCTGGGTCGCCCAGGACGAGCGTATGAACCGCGACGCGGTCGTCAGCCCGGATGGCAACCTGTCGTTGCCGCTGGTGGGCCAGATCCAGGCCCAGGACCAGACGGTCGATCAGCTCGAGGCCACCCTGACCGAAAAGCTTGCGGGCTTCTTCAAGGGTGAGCTGAACCTTTCGGTGATGCTCAAGCCCGGACCGCAGCATATGCCGATGGTCTATGTGGTGGGTGATGTGGATGCGCCCGGCGCCTTCCCGTACCGCCCCACCATGACCGTCCTTCATGCCGTGACCGTGGCCGGCGGCCTGTACCGCACGCCGATGGAAGCGCGTGATCAGGACCGGGCCGTGGTGGTCGAGGGGCAGATCGACCAGAGCCGCAAGAACATTGCGGAGCTGACGGTGCGCATCGCCCGCATCAACTCCGAGCTGGCCGGCCAGGAGCAGGTGATCCTGCCCGACGACGCGCTGCCGGAACTGTCCGACGCCGAGAAGGTGACGCTCCTGAACCGCGAGAAACAGGTTCTGGATGCGCATATCGCAGAATTCCAGGCGCAGAAGCGGGTCCAGCAGCAGCTGAACGATTTCGGTGTCTCGGGCACCGACGCGATCCGCCGGCAGATCGAGAGCGTGAAGAACCGCGTCGCCCTGGCCAAGGAGCGCCTGGCGGCCACCGCATCTCTGGTGAGCAAGGGCCTGTCGCACAAATCCGCGCAGCTCGAGCTCGAGGCGGAAGTGGGTGAGCTGAACGAGCAGGGCGACCAGCTCCAGAGCGAGCTCAGCGCGCTGGAAAGCACCAGCGTCAACGAGCGGTCGCGGATCGATACCTATTTCACGACGCGGCAGTCCTCGCTCCTGGCGGAGCTGCACGAAAGCGAGCGGCAGCTCGAAGCGGCCCGCAACGGCCTGGTCGAAGCCGAGCGCGTCATGTCGATCTATCGCAATACGGAAATGGCGGAGCGCCGTGGCATCACGGCCGGCTTCACCGTCATCCGCACGCATGACGGCAAGGTGACCGAGGCACCCGCGGAGGAAACGACCCTCCTGCAGCCCGGCGACCTCGTCCGCGTGACCTATCAGCAGGGTGGACAGCGTTCCGCGGCCTTGGCCGACGGCACCCAGCCGTCCGGCAACTGAAGCCCGACCCTTTTCGTATCAACCTCTCACGGGTCGCCACCCGCGCAGATGGAGCGTGGCATGGACAACGAGATCATCCAGAACCTGAAATACTATGTCGAGCTGGCGCTGCGGCGTCCGCTGGTGGCAATCGTCCCGGCAGTCGCCGTGGTCCTGATCGGCCTTTTCGTGGTGATGCAGCTTCCCCGAAGCTACACGTCGGAAGCGATCATCGAGGTGCGGTCGAACCAGGGCCCCAACCCGCTCATCACGTCCAACGTGGCCAGCGAACGGCTCCAGTTCATCGAGCAGCGCGTCCTGGCGCGTGACAACCTCCTGGCGCTCGTCCAGCGGATGAACCTCTTTCCCGAGCTGCGCGAGGGCATGAGCGACTCTCGCCTCGCGGACCTCGTCCGCCGGCAGATCGCCATCATTCCGGTGGCGACGGAAGAGTCACAGCAATATGCGGGCCGCTCCATCTTCCGCGTCACCTTCTCCTATGGTGACCGCGAGCTGTCGGCCGCAACGGCGAGCGAAATCGTCAACATGATCATCCGCGAAAGCCGCAGCAGCCGTACGGCGACCGCGGCCGACACCTCGCAGTTCCTGGAGCGGGAAGTCGCCGCGCTGAACCAGCGGCTCGAGGAGCGGGACCGGACCTGGCAGACCTTCCTGGAAGCCAATGGCGACGCGCTGCCGAGCCGGGTCGAGACGCTCGCGGTCGAGTTGAACACCCGCGAACAGGACCTGGCCGGCGTCAACCGCTCCATTGCGAGCCTGGACGACGAGATCAAGCTTCTGGAAGCCCAGTATCGCTGGCAGGCGCCCCTGGCCGACACGGCCGCGGCCGCCCGGCAGACGCAGCTCCAGGCCCTGCGCACGGAACTGGCCACCAAGTCCTCGACCATGGCCGACGCCCATCCGGAGATCCGGGGGCTGAAGTCCCGCATCGAGAATCTGGAAGCCCAGGCCGCGGCCGCCGATAGCGGCGCTGCGAGCGATCCGGTGGCGCAGAACCCCGAGCTCGGCCTCATCTCCGAGCGGATCGAGCTCGCCAAGCCGCGCCGCGAGGCGCTCGTCCAGCAGCGCGACGAAATCTCCAGCCGGATCGAGTGGCTGCGGTCGACCCTGGCCCGCGCTCCGGAAGTGGAATCGCAGATGTCGGCGCTGGAACGCGATCGGGACGGCGCACAGCGCAGCCTGGAAGACATGCGCGCCAAGCTCGACGCCGCGCGGATCGGCCTGCGGCTGGAGGAAGACAACAACTCCAACCAGATCCAGGTCGTCGAAGCGCCGGAGGCGCCGCTCTATCCGAGCGCGCCCAGCCGCACCAAGCTGATGCTGCTGGTCCTGGGACTGGCGGCCGGTGTCGGCGCCGCGTGCCTGTGGCTGTCGGACGTTCTCGACCGCTCCATCCGCGGCACCTTCGATCTGCGCCGCGCGCTGGAAGGCCAGTCCGTGGTGGTCATCCCCGACCTGCAGCCGCGGGGTGGGAAGCTGATGCGCCGTCTCGGCCTCGTCACTCCCGCGCTGTTCCTGGCGCTTGCCCTTCTGTCCCACACCGGGCCGTCCTTCGGGACGGCCAACCCCGCCGCTCCGATCGCCGCCCGCGTCGCTTGAGGATCTGACCCATGGATCGCGTCACAGAAGCACTTCAACGCGCTCGTTCCGCTTCGCCGGTGGCAGCGCCGTCCGCGCCGGCACCGATCGCCTCCACGCAGCGGGACCAGCGCGACCCGCGCGCCACCAGGGCCCAGCGCGTCAGCGGGCTGTTCCAGGTGGATGCCGGCGCTATCGCGGCGCTGGACGTCAACAATGACGGCCCCGCCTTTTCCCTGTCGTCGCACAAGCTCCTGGCGGAGAATGTCGTGGCCTTCGACAAGGCGGACCCGCGCACCCGCGCCTTCGATATCCTGCGCAATCACATGCTCGGGCTCCTGAAGGCGGACCTGCCGCAGGTCGTCGCCGTGACGGCGCCGACGCGTGGCTGCGGCGTGACGACCATGACCGCCAACCTGGCCTTCTCGCTGGCGCGCAGCCGCAAGCAGTCGGCGGTGGTGATCGACCTGCGCCACGGGACGCACAGCCTGTGCGACACGCTCGGCCTGCCGCGCGTGAAGGCCGATGATGGCGGCGCCCTGGTGGACCGGATCCGGCGCGCCCGCGCAGGCGGTGCGGTGGTCAACCTCATCACCCCGCCGGCCGGCGTGGATGTCGTCTCCTTCGTGGAAACGGTCAAGCGCGAGCTGCGCCCGGACATCCTGTTCCTGGACATGCCGCCCATGCTGGAAGGGGACGAAGCCGCCCCCATCCTGCCGCTGGCCGATCTGGTCCTGATGGTCCTGGCCGTCGGGCGGACCAGCGTCCAGGAGCTGGAAACCTGCAAGAATTTCCTGCCGTCGACCGCGCGCATGCAGGTCGTCATGAACAAGGCCCGGCCTCACGGAATGTGAGCCACTGTCCGAAGCACTCCCAGCGTTCGGCAAGAGGAGCCCGCCATGTATGAAGCCTATTTCGGATTGCGGGAGAAACCCTTCTCGATCCTTCCCGATCCTCGTTTCCTGTATTTCAGCCGCAACCACCAGATGGCTTTCTCCATGCTGGAATACGGCATCGTCAACCAGGCCGGCTTCACGGTCATCACCGGGGCCATCGGCTCCGGCAAGACGACCCTGATCCGCCAGTTGCTGGGCAGTCTCGGCCCGGATGTGCGCACGGGGCTGATCAGCCACACGCCGCGCAACAACAGCTCCATGCTGCAGTGGATCCTCATGGCCTTCGGCCAGAACTTCGAGGATGGATCCTATGCCGGCCAGTACAAGCGTTACTCGGAATTCGTGACCTCCGAATTCGCGCGCCAGGGCAGGGTGGTGCTGATCGTCGACGAGGCCCAGAACCTCGACGCCGAGCGCCTGGAGGAGCTGCGCATGCTCTCCAACGTCAACACCGAAGACATGATGATGCAGCTCATCCTCGTCGGCCAGCCGGAGCTGCGCGCCACCCTGCAGGGGCCGGGCATGGAGCAGTTCGCGCAGCGTGTGTCCTCGGACTTCCACCTGCCGGCGCTGCAGGCGTCGGAAGCGATGTTCTATTTCGATCATCGCCTGCGCGTGGCCGGCTGCGACCGCGAACTCTTCTCCAACGAGGCCAAGCGCATGATCCACGAGGACGGGAAGGGCGTGCCGCGCCTGATGAACGTCCTGGCGGATCGGTGCCTCGTCTACGCCTATGCCGAGGAAGCCTCCCTCGTCACGCCGCGCATCGTCCACCAGGTCATCGCCGACCGGGCGCAGCACGGTGTCTTCGGTTCGCACAGCGATCATGTGCCGGTGGCCGGCACGATCTGACCATCGCAAGCGGTAAGGTCACTGACAGGACAGGCCCCGGAGCGGATCGCTCCGGGGCCTTTTCGTTGTGCGCCTGGCATGGGACGATTCCTGCGGAGGGACGGTCTGTCCATCGAGGCGACCGCGGCTCATCTGCGCACGTTCTGGCATGGCGCCCGCGAACGGTTCTAGCGTTAACGTACCGGCCGATGTCGTCGCGAACGGTCTGCTACGAGAGCAGAGCAGAACACGCCACGGGCCTCGCCCACTGGCGATGAAGGAGTCCCCGCCGTGGCTTCAAACGCCGTCGCCTTTCTGCGACGGCGTTTGAAGCCGGTGCGGCGGTTGCGGGAAGAGGCTCTTCGCCGTCAGGAAGGCCGGTCCGTCAGGCAGGTGGGGCAAGGCGCGTGACTTACGCCGACCCGCCCGTCGCACGGATCGATGCGGGGCACAGACGGGCCGCCCGGTCGGCGGGCCGCCGCCAAGGCCGGCAGCGGTTTACGGCACGCGCAAAGGCCGTCCTCGGTGCTGCCGGGGACGGCCTTTGCGCATCTGCGTGGGGTTGGAAGGCCTGCGGCGCGGCCCGCGCCGGGTACCGGTTCAGCTAAGGCCGATCGACGGGGCTAGAAGGACAACGCCTTCGCCCAGCAGAAGGCCGAGCCCGATGGCCGGCAAAGGCAGGAGCTCGAAGCGCCAGTCCACCAGGCCGTAGCGAAGCTTGAACAGGACGGCGATGGGCCAACCGGCGAACTGCGCGGCGACGATGCCCCAGAGTGCACCCTGGACCCCGCCCAGCATGTGGCCGACGGGCAGGCCGATGGCCAGCACGATCAGCCGCGCCATGTTGGAGGCGAGGTAGTACTTCATGCGATTGCGCGCCATGTAGCACTGCTCGACCACGCAGAAGCGCATGCCGATGAGCCCGACCGACAGGATGGCGAGCATCTGCCCGGACTCCGCGTAACGCGGATCGTAGAGGATGGAGACGATCAGCGGCGCGGTGACGTAGAGCCCGCCCGCCGCCAGGCCGAGCAGCGCATCGATGCCGCCCTGGAAGGGGAAATAGGCTTTGCGGAAGGCGCCGAGATCGCCGCGCGCAAGTTCGCTCAAGGCCGGAAAGACGACCGAGCTCGACAGGGTGTTGACCGCCATCTGGAAGACGCTGAGCAGCAGCCCGGCAATGGCATAGAGGCCCATCGTGTTGGCATCGACCAGCCCGCCGAGCAGGAGCCTGTCGCCGGTGGTGAAGAGGACGCCGATCAGCGAGGACAGGAAGATCCAGCGCCCGAAGCCGAAAATGTCCCACCAGGCGCTCGTGTCCCAGCCGATCCGGTTGCGCTGCCCCGGCAGCACGATATGGCTGGCCACCGTGCGCGCCAGGGCGGAGGCGAGGGAGCCGAGGACGAGCGACCAGATGCTCGGCCAGACCCAGGTCAGCCCGACGGTGGCGACAAGCGCGACCATCTGCACGCCGAACTCCATTTCCGTCAGCCGGCGCAGTTGCAGATTGCGCCGCGCCTCGTGGATGCGGGTGGATTCGAAGCCTTGCAGGACGACGCCGAAGGAGCCGGCCACCAGCACGGCCGGCAGGCGCGGGTCCATATAGACCGTATCGGCGGCGAAGACGCCGAGCGGTGCCAGCATGGCGATGATCAGCGCCGCCACGATGGCCAGCGTCCAGATGACGAAGCCGCGAATGACCTGCACCGTGAAGGCGGTGTTCAGGAAGAGCGGTTCGCCACCGCGCTTGTGGACGATGACGTTCTGCCCGATCCCGAGGTCCGAAAAGAGCGCCAGGGCGACCGTCAGCACGCCCACCACGGCCATGAGGCCGAAGGCCTCCGGCAGGAGAAGCCGCGTCAGGATCATGTTCGAGATCATGCGCAGCGCAAGCTGCGCGCCGAACTGGCTCATGCTCCAGAAGCCGGCCGAGGACACGCGGCGCCGCAGCGGGGAAGTCATGGCATCTGCCGTCATGGCTCAGCCCCTCATGTCGGTTGCGCCGGCAAGGTCGCCGGAGGTGGGGGTGGAGCGCGCATAGGCGCCGGCGCCGATCACCCGCAGGCCGGAGCGCGGCTCCGCCGGGCGGGTGGCGGAGGGGACATCCTCCACGCTTGCCGCTACGGCGACCCGGGCGATGGCGACACCAAGCCCTGCCAGGATCCAGTAGATGAGCGGAATATAGGACACGCTGCTCACCGTCGCGATGGTGACGAGCGTTCCGGCCAGAAGGGCGACCCAGATCCGCGCCATGTCGCCCAGCGGCCCCGGCCGCCGCGCCAGGCGGTAGCCGGCCAGCCCGGTGATCAGGAAGATCGCCGCGAAGATGGCCAGCGTGACCAGCCCGAATTCCAGCGCCAGCGCGACATAGGTGTTGACGACATCGATAATGCCCTGGCCCTGCCGCATGGACAGCATCTCGGGCTCCGTCAGGAAGTTGGCCGATCCGAAGAAGGGATAGCGGCCGATGATCGCCATGGAATTGTCGATCAGCGCCTGGCGGTACTCGACATTGTTGTTTTCGACCGTGCCGACGAAGGGGAGGTAGCGCAGGATCCCGTCGCCGAGTGGCGACATCAGGAGCGGCACCAGAAGGACGCCGCCCAAAAGGACGCTGCGCATGGTGGCGGAAATCGCCTTGGGGCGCGCCACCATATAGACGGCCAGCATGACGGCCGCGCCGACCCATGGCCCGCGCGACAGGCTGACCACGAGGCCGACCGACAGCGCTCCGATCAGGATGTAGGACAAAAGGCTACGCCTTTCGCGGGACAGGTAGATCAAGGCGCAGCCGGCGCCGATCATGCAGACGAAACCGAAGGCGATGGCCTCGATCGCCGGGCCCGCAGCGCGCAGCATCCCCTCCCGGAAGAGATAGGACTGGATGAGCTCGGCGCCCCAGCGCTCGGCCACCGGATTGTACATGCGCCACTGGCGCAGGAATTCGAGGATGCCGATCACCGGGAAGGGCAGCGTCCCGAACACAAAGGCCACATAGGATTTGCGCAGGTCGGCGGCGCTGGTCAGGCAGCGGCTGAAGACGAAATAGGGAACGGCGATGTCCAGCGAGTGCGAAATGCCGCGCCGGACCGTATCTGTGATGCTCGCCTCGTAGTGGCGGTAGCTCAGAACGGTCACGAGGATGGTGATCAGGATCACCAGCTTGTCGACGATCCGGAGCCGGTTCGGAACCTCCATGCGCAGGAGCTGCGGCATCGCCGGCACCAGGATGGCAAGGGCCAGGATGCGCTGGGGCGTCAGGTCCAGAAGCGTGTTGATGCCCGCAAAGCCGGGCAGCCGCGTGACGAGGTTCGGCGCGGCGAACATCAGGACGATGAAGAGCAGGAGGCCGTCATTGCCCGGCAGTTTCTTGCGGCCGTACCAGCCGATCAGGAAGGCAAGGAAGGCGAAGACCCAGAAGTTCGGGCTGAGGAACATCACCGTCGTGGTGAGGACCCAGAGCCCTGCCCAAGTGACCATCGTCTGGCGCGCGACGATGCCGTGCGACAGCTTGATGGCCAGTGCGAACAGAATGAGGCTGCCCGCATTGATGTAGAGGATTGCGGCAATGGACTCGCCCATGGCGGGTCGCTCCTTGATGAAAATCGCCCGCGTCCGGACCGGCTCTTACAAATTTTGTCGTAGGCATTCTTATCGTCGGCAGGGAAGTCACGACAATTCGAACGATGGGGGGTGTGTGTCCTCCGATGGCAGGAGGCATACCCCCCTTTGGCCAAGTCGCTATTTGCGTGCGGCCTCCGGCATAAATGCTTCATGTTCCCGGCATGGTCCCGAAAGAGGGCCGGTGCCGCATTTCTTAAGAGCCATTTTCTTTCGGCCGCGACGCCGGAACCCCATAGCCGGAGAGTGCGGGCCGATGAAGCTCGACATCGTCATCGTCAACTATCGAACCCCCGACATGGTGCTCGACGCCGTGGACTCGCTGGTGGGCGATCCGACGCTGCCGGACGGCACGCGGCTCCTGGTGGTGGATGGCGCGTCGGGCGACGATTCCGCCGACCGCCTGGCAACCGGCATCGCCGCCCGCGATGCAGGAGAGCGCGTGCGCTTCCTGCCGCTGACGGTCAATGGCGGCTTTGCCTATGGCAACAATCGCGGCATCGAGTTTCTGGAAGCCGACGGCACCATTGCCGACTACATCCTGCTGCTCAATCCGGACACGGTTGCGCGGCAGGGCGCGGTCGCCGCGCTGGCAGCCTTCATGGAGGCCCATCCGCGCGCCGGCATCGCCGGCAGCCGGCTCGAGGATCCGGACGGCACCGCGCAGGCCTGCGCCTTCCGCTTCCCCAACCCGCTCGGCGAGTTCGAAAGCGAGATCCGCCTGAGGGCGGCCTCGCGCCTCCTGTCGCGCTGGACCTACGTGCCGCAGGTCAATGACGCGCCGATCCGCGTCGACTGGGTCAGCGGCGCAAGCTTCATCATCCGCCGCGACATGGCCCGTCAGATCGGCATGATGAGCGAGGATTACTTCCTCTATTACGAAGAGGTCGATTACTGCCTGCGCGCCGCGCGGGCGGGCTGGGAATGCTGGCATGTGCCCCAGAGCCGCGTGGTCCACCTGGTCGGGCAATCGACCAACGTCACGCGCAAGGACACCAGGCTGCCGCGCCGGCCGGCCTACTGGTTCGAGTCACGCCGGCGGTACTTCCTGTCCAATCACGGCCGCTCCTACGCGGTGATGGCCGATCTTGCCTGGGTGGCAGGGTTCGGGCTGCGGCGCGTGCGCAAGGCCATCCGCCCCGGTGACGACGTGCCGCCGCGTCTCTTCCGCGATTTCCTGAGCCACAGCGCCATCCGCCGCCGCCACGGCGCGCTTTCCCGCTGAAACCGGAGCAACCAACGTGACGATCGATCGCCGCACATTCGTAAAGCTCCTTCCCGCCGGCATGGCCGTCGCGGGCGGGCTTGCCGGTTTTGCTCCGCGTGCGCAGGCCGCGGAAATGTCCCTCGGCCTCAACCTGACCGGCGTGGACTACTGGACGACCGAACAGCCCTTCACCAACCTTGCCACCAGCGCGTCGCGCTGGCGCCTGCAGCGGCTCAACACCTCCTTCACCTGGGACGAGCCGCTGCCGCCCATGACGCCGGATGCCTATCCGCGCGAGGTTCCGCCGAGCAGCTACCTGGAAAGCTTCCTGATCGGCACGAGCCACCGGGCGCATCTGCCGCACAAGCTCTACGTCGTCTATGACGGGAAGGGGCGGCTGGACTATTCGGCCGGCGGCACGCTGGACGAACGGCGCCGCGGCTACGATACGATCCGCGTCAGCCATGGCGGCGGGCCGCTGATCGGCCGCATCGTGGAAACCGATCCCTCCGATCCGATCCGCAACCTACGCCTCGTGGAATCGCTCGAGGGCACGGACCTCTTCCGCGCGCCGTTCCTGCAGCGCCTGGAAGGCATGAGCACGGTCCGGTTCATGGATTGGATGCAGACCAACAATTCGGTCCATTCCGACTGGGAAAGCCGCCCCAAGCCCGGCCGCTTCGCGCTGTCGGAAACGGGTATCCCCCTGGAAACCATGATCGCGCTGGCCAATCGCGCCCGCATCAAGCCCTGGTTCACGCTTCCGCATCTGGCCGACGACGCCTATGTGCGCGCCTTCGCGCAGATGGTCCATGACGGTCTGGACAAGGACCTGCAGGTCTATGTCGAATATTCGAACGAGGTCTGGAACTCGTCGTTCCAGCAGGCGGCCTACGCCCGTGACAAGGGCCTGGAGCGCGGCTATTCCGAGAATGCCTTCCAGGCGCAGCTTCGCTTCTACTCCCAGCGCACGAGCGAGATCCTGTCCATCTTCGAGGACGTCTTCGGAGACGATCGGGACCGGATCCTCGGCGTCTATGTCGCTCAGTCGGACAATCCCTGGGTTAGCCAGAATGTTCTGGATTGGGGCGATGCGCGCAAGCATGCCGACGTGCTCGCCATCGCGCCTTACTTTGGATACGGCTTCGGCTCGCAGGAGCGCGGCGAGGCGGTGTCCCGCTGGTCGCTCGATCAGCTCTTTGCTGAACTGTCGAAAGAGATCGATACGCGCAACCGGGAAACCATGCGCATCCAGGCGGAAACGGCGCGCCAATACGGGCTCGAGCTCGTCGCCTACGAGGCCGGCCAGCATCTGGCAGGCGTCGGCGGGCTGGAAAACAACGAAGCGCTCGTGTCCCTGTTCACCGCTGCCAACCGCGATCCGCGGATGGGCGAGCTCTACCGCCGATACCTCGCCAACTGGCGCGAGGCGGGCGGCGGGCTGATGGTGCTCTACACCTCCATGGGCGAGCCGACCAAATGGGGCGCCTGGGGCCTTCTGGAAACGGAGGCCGAAACTTCCTCGCCCAAATGGGACGCCGTGCACGATCAAATCCGTGCGTAACGAGAACCCATTCCCTGCACGCGTTCACAGTACCGGCGGCGACCATGTCAGACACACATGAGAACAATATGATCTGGGCGGATTCCACCAGCGGCCGCCTTCTGGAAATCGTCGATCGCCGGCGCGCGGATATCGGACTGGACCTGTCCGGCCTGAGCGTCCTGACCGATGCCCGGACGGAAGAGGATTTCGTCACCATCCTGGCGGCCGCACGGGCCGGTGCGGCACGCATCATCGCGGCCGGGCCACTGCGGGCCACCGTTCGCAGCGCGCAGGTCGAGGCGATGATCCGCCGCGCAAGCGCGGAAATGGGGCTGGAAAGCCGGATCGACTTCACCGAGACGGTCGAGCCCGCAATGGCGCGCCAGGTCGACATCATCGCGGTCGAACGGCAGTCTTCGCTGATCAAGCCGGCGCTTCTGTCCATGCTGCCGCCCAGCTCTGTCCTGGCCATGCTCTTCGATAGTCGCGGCGCCGTATCGGGCGGGCTGGATCTCAGCCAGCGCGGCGCCTTCGACATGCAGGTCGCTGCCGTCAACATCGCCGATCCGGAATCGGGGATTGCCGAATTTCTGGCGCCGCTCTGCCTGTTGCAGATGCGCCAGGCGGGGCTGCTGCCGGAACAAAGCCGCTGCCTGCTTTTGTGCGACAACGAGATGCAGGATGTCCTGGAAACGGGATTGCGGGCGGCCGGCGCGCAGATCGTGACGGCCGGGTCGCTCGATGCCGTATCGCAAGGCCCGTTCGAGGCGGTCATCCTGGCCATGACGCCATCGCGCGAGTACCGGCTGGACCTGAACGCCGTTTCACGCCTGCCCGAGCTGATGCCCGGCGGTGTCGTCGTGCAGTTCTGGGGCGATATCGACCGCAGCGCCGCACGCTACTTCTCGGTGGAGATCTGGCCCCCCGTTCATCCGGGACGCGGCCAGATGGGAATCCGCCTGTCGGCGCTCGGTTCCGAACCGGTCGTCGACATGCGCAGCGGCGCCTTGCTGGCCGCCGCCCGGATGATCCGCAAGGACGAGCGCCTGCACGGTGCCGAACGTGGAAAGCGTGTCCTGGCGACAGGGTGAATGAGACGGCTTCAAAGTCAGGACGCAAAGGCAGGCGGAACGCCCCTTGCTGAACTCTGGCCGGGCATGGGGGGCGAATGCAGACGGGACCGAACATCGACATACTGACGCGCATCGACATGGTGCGTCTGGTGCCGGGGCCGGATCGGACGGTCCATCGGCGCGAGGTCACCGCCCTTCTGCCGATGCTTGGACTGGGCGTGGAGATGGTCGGCGAGCTCATGGACCGGCTCGTGACGGACGCTTCCGCCCCGACGCCGCCGGGTGCGCCCGAAGAGGCAGGGCCGCTTCTGGCGGTTCTGGACGGCTTCGTCGTATCCGGCCGCCAGACGCTGATGGTCCTGCGTGCCGATACCCGCATGTCGCGCAGCGAACTCTCCCATTTGAAGGCCGCCCTGGACGCGCTGTCCGGCGTGAGCTGGGATCTTCTCCTTCAGGGCGAGGAAGATGCCGGCGAGGGAGCGGCGCCCTTGCGTCCAATCCTGCCGGGGGAAGCGGTGGTGGGCTGGGGCCTGATCGGCCTGTCGCGGCGCGGGGCCTCTGCGCTGGCCGCGTGGATGCGGGGCCGCGCCGGAGAGGTCCTTCTGGCGGGCGATGAGCTCAACGATATGGCATCGCTTCTCCTGGCGTTCCGGTCCGCGCATCGCAACCTTGGAACATACGTTTCCACCCGGCCTTTGGCGCACCGCCAGCCGGCCGGCATCCCCCGCAGCCTGCGGGCGGACCCACGCACGCCGTTGATGACGACGTTCCTGGCCCTGGCGGGCCGGCCCCGACGCCGCCCGCGCCACTGACAGGGTCGTGACGGAACGGCTGCATGGCCCGGGCAATTTCATCTCTTGTCGATAACAATCGAAGGAAGAGAGATGAGCACCCGCATCAAGGACGAAGCCCGCATTCTAGATACGAGCGAGCGCGAACTGGTCGAGGCGACGCATCACCCCGCCTTGCAGGCCGCAAGCCAGTCCGACCTGCGCGATACGCTCGGCCGCCTGCGCGAACGGCGGGACCGGGCGCAGGCGCTCGCATCGCGCGCCAGGCGCAATGCGCGGCGCGGCGGTGGTTTCGATCACGACAATTCGGGCATGCGGCAGAAGGCTGGTCTTCTGGCCGAGGCCGTCCGCCGGCTCAATAAGGAACTGGCACGGCGCAAGGCCGCCGAGCGGCGTGCCGGCCTTCAGGACAACGCCGCACGCGCGCTCGAACTGAAGCGCGCCGCCGGGCGGCCCGAGCGCCCGGGTGCCGGCAGAACCCGCAATCGCGGCATGCAACCGGTGGAAAGCGACAAGACCCGCAAGATCGGCAGTTCCATGGAAGCAGGGCGCGTATCCCAGTTCGTCAGGGATGCCCAGGCCAAGCGCGACGCGCGCGGCTAGGCGCCAGGCCGACCGCTTCGGGATGACGCCGCCCGGGCGCTTCATACGAAAGTATGATGCCGGAACTGGAAGGCGAACTTGTTGTGCATGGGCCTGGCCGTCCACAGTGGCATGGTTCGCCGCGCTTGGAATGCGCGGTCCCATCCCACCATGTCAGCGCCGGTGATCGCACATATGACGAATCCAGTTCGGGCCAACTTCGGCGCAACGGGGCCGGCGCTCCTGTCGGTCTTCGACCGTATCGTGGTGATCAACCTGCCGGAACGCGCCGACCGGCGGGCCGAGATAGACGCCCAGTTGCGCCGCATCGGCCTGTCGCTCGACCACCCATCGGTCACCATCTTCAACGGGATCCGGCCGTCCGAGGCGGCCGGGTTCCCCAATATCGGAACGCGGGGCTGTTTTCTCAGCCATCTCGGCGTCCTCAAGCTGGCCCGGGACGAGAATTGGAACGCCGTCCTCGTGCTGGAGGACGATCTGAATTTTGCGCGCAATGTCAATGCGTTGATACCTGGACTTGCAGCGGAACTTTCATCGCGCGACTGGGGCATGGTCTACGGTTTCCGGCCGCCGGAGCTGACGGCCATCCCACGATCCGGCCCCTTGCTCGTCGAGGTTCCGGCATCCGACAGCATCATCTGCCTGCACATCGTCGCATTCCAACGGGAGGCGATCCTGCGCGCCATTCCTTATCTGGAAGCGATTCTGGAACGCCCCGCGGGATCACCCGACGGGGGGCCGATGCATGTGGACGGCGCCTATAATTGGTTCCGCGCAGCCTACCCGCAATTCTCAACCTTCGTGACGCGGGAATCGCTGGGTTTTCAGCGTTCCTCCCGCACGGATATCCAGCTCCAGGGCTGGCCCGATCGCATTCCCGGTGTCGAGCCCCTGGTCCGCCGGCTGCGCCAGATCAAGAACCGCTTCGCCTGATGCAGCTTCCGCATGAAGCCGATCTGGGCTAGATATGCCGCGTTCGGCGCCGCCATGCCTGCTGGCTTGCACTCATGGCGCGTCGTCGGGCGGACGTGGCGAAACTGGTAGACGCAGCAGACTTTACGATTTGGAGTGCGCGCGGGGAAATCCGCGACGTAGAACCGCTCAAATTCGGGGAACGCTAACGGGCAGGCATGCCCCAGGCCAATCCCGAGCCAAGCCCTCCCGCCAGGGAGGGAAGGTGTAGAGACTGGACGGGTGGCGCCTAAAGCCTGACGGCCAAGGCGAAGGGACAGTCCAGACCACGAACGCGCAAGCGGCGGCGAAAGTCGAAGTGGTACGAAAATCTGCCTCTCCTGGAGAGTACGGGTTCGATCCCCGTCGTCCGCACCACTATCATGCAGCTAACGAGTTTGTTCGGAACGATGCGCCTGTTCAGGTTGTTTGCCTCGTGAACCTTTCACAAGGAAATTGCTATGAACAAGCTCATTATCGCCTCTTTCGTCACCTCGGTCGCTATGGCCGGACCTGCATTCGCGCAGACGGCAACCCCTGCCGCGCCGGCGACCGATCCCGCCACGCAGACCGAGGGAACCACCCCCATGCCTGCCGATGGCGCCCAGCCGGGTGCACAGCCCGACGCGGCCGGTGGTGCGATGGGCGGCGGCGACATGGCGGCGCAGGGCGGGGCAGCCGGCGAAAGCGGCTTCATCACCTATCAGGAGGGAACGCAGATGCTGGGTTCCGGACTGATGGGCGCCAATGTCCGCGGCGCGGACGGTGAGAACATCGGCACGGTCGACGACCTTCTGCTGAACAACCAGGGCCAGGTCCAGGCGATCGTGGTGGGTGTCGGCGGCTTTCTCGGGATCGGTACCAAGGATGTGGCCATTGCCAACGATCAGCTCGAATTCGTGATGGCGCAGGATGCCGCGGCGAATGATTCTGCTGCCACGGGTGGCGCGGCCACGACCGGGGCCGGCGGGGCGACGACCGGAACGGAAGGCGCTGACCCGGCCGCCGCGCCGACAGGGACCGGCATGGGCGCAACGGGCGCCACGACCGGAGCGGCTACGACCGGCACGGCCACGACTGGTACGGCCGCGACGGGCACCACCGCCGCAACGACCGATACGGCCGGCGGCACCGGATGGGGCTGGTCCGGCGCGGGCATCGACCACATCCAGGTCAATTACACCCGCGACCAGCTCGAAGATGCGCCGGAGTTCGAATCGGCCGAGTAAGGCACTCGGACAGTCGAAGGCTTTCCGAACGTCCAGCCCCGGTCCGGCATTCGCCGGGCCGGGGATTTCCTATGCCTCCGGCAGATGGCCCGGCTTGCGTGAAGATGTGTCCTCCGGCGTGCCTTGCGCCTCTGCCGCAGCGCCGGACGGAATGCTGACGGAACTGGCGCCACCGGAACTGACGATGGGGAAGATGTCGTGCGGCGCCGTTGGAGTCACATCGTCTTTGTGTGTCATAGGGCGTTTCCCGATGGAGATTGCGGCACAGCCGCGCTCGCTACAGTTGCGGCCAGCGCGACGTCCCCCGATCTGGGGTCGTGCCCGAGTGAATACAAGTAAGTTTAGCTTATAATCAAGACGCGTGCCTTCCGACGCGTTACCGGCTCCAGCCGGAAATCTGCTTGGAATCCATGAACTCCTCCAGGCCCATTATACCGCCTTCGCGTGCCCGGCCGCTGGCCTTGACCCCGCCAAAGGCGGAACCCGCCCCGAGCGACTCGCCATTCGTCTCCACCATGCCGGCGCGTAACTGCCGCGCCAGGCGGTTGCGACGCGCGCCATCCGACGTCTGGACGTAGTTGGTCAGGCCGTAGATCGTATCGTTGGCCATGGCCACGGCATCCTCTTCCGTATCGAAGGGGATGATGGACAGGACCGGGCCGAAGATTTCCTGCCGGGCGATGGTCATGTCGTTCGAGACGTCGGCGAAGACGGTCGGCCGGACGAAGTAGCCGCGATTGACTCCCTCGGGCAGGCCGGTTCCGCCGGCAACGAGCCGCGCGCCTTCGTCGATGCCCGCCTGGATCAGGCCCTGGATCTTGTCCCACTGCGTCTTGCTGACCACCGGGCCGATATGCCGGCCCGGCTGGTCGGCAGAAGCGACCTTGGTGTTCCTGGCAATCTCGGCGGCTGTCGCCACGGCCTCTTCATAGACCGGCCGCTCGACGAACATGCGCGTGGGCGCGTTGCAGCTTTGGCCCGAATTGTTGAAGCAATGCCGCGTTCCGCGCGCGACGGCATCGGCATCCGCATCGGCGAAGATCAGGTTGGCGCCCTTGCCACCGAGTTCCAGCACGACCTTCTTGAGCGTATCGGCGGCGGCCTTGGTAATGGCGATGCCCGCGCGCGTGGAGCCGGTGAAGCTGATCATGTCGACATCCGGGTGGGTCGACAATTGCGTACCCACACCGCTGCCATCGCCATTGACGAGGTTGAAGACGCCGGACGGCACGCCGGCTTCGTCCATAATCTCGGCAAAGAGCATGGAGGATAGCGGGGCGATCTCCGACGGCTTGAGGACCGAGCAGTTGCCGCCCAGGAGGGCGGGAATGACCTTGAGCGTGACCTGGTTCATCGGCCAGTTCCACGGCGTGATCAGGCCGACCACGCCGACCGGTTCGAAGGCGACCATCGATGTCGGGGCATGCGGCCCGAGGGGCCGGATGAACTCGAAGTGACGGAAGGCCTCGATGAAGTTGCGGATATGGCCGGTTCCGGCAGCCGTCTGCGAGGTCAGCGCCATATCTTTCGGTGCGCCCATCTCCAGGCTGATCGCGGCAGCCATCTCGTCGGCGCGCCGCTGATAGATGGACAGGATCCTTTCGACAAGCGCCAGGCGCTCGGCGGGTTCGGAGCGCGACCAGGCGGGGAAGGCGGCCTTGGCGGCGGCGACGGCCTTGTCCGTATCGTCCTGGTTGCCCAGGCTGATCACGGCCACCGCTTCCTCGGTGGACGGATCGATGACGTCGAGATCGTGCGCGCGCACGGGTGCGACCCACGCTCCGTCGATATAGAAGCTGCGCTTGTCCGGAATGGTTCGTGACATGCCGTCTCCCCCTGTTGCCGCAGCAGGCGGCGCTTTCGACCGACGATAGCCCCTCGCGCCGCGCCCTGCTAGACAGTCAGGCGGATGCGCGCGATCGATGGAGAATGGACATGGCAGCCGACCGGACACAGACGATGACGGCCTTCGTGGACTGCGCCGCGGAACTTGTGGACGTGGCCATGGGCAGGAGCGCGGCCGACCTCGTGATCCGCAATGCGCGCTGGGTGAACGTGCATTCGGGCGAGGTGGTGGAGGCGACGGACATCGCTGTCCGGCAGGGGCGCTTCGCCTATTGCGGGCCGGACGCCACCCATACGATCGGGCCGGATACTGAGGTTCTGGACGCCGCCGGCCGCTATGTGGTGCCCGGCCTGTGCGACGCGCACATGCACGTGGAAAGCGGAATGATCACCGTGACGGAGTTCTGCCGTGCGGTCATTCCCCACGGCACGACCTCCATGTTCATCGATCCGCACGAAATCGCCAATGTGCTCGGCCTGGCCGGCGTGCGCCTCATGCATGACGAGGCGGTGGCGCAGCCGATCAATGTCTGGGTCCAGATGCCGTCCTGCGTGCCATCCGCCCCCGGCCTGGAAATGGCCGGCGCCAGCATCGGCCCGGAGGACGTGGCCGAGGCCATGGGCTGGCCGGGCATCATCGGACTGGGCGAGGTGATGAACTTCCCCGGTGTCGCCGCCAACGATCCGACCATGGTCGGCGGCATCGCGGCCACGCTGCGCGCCGGCAAGACCGTCGGCGGGCACTATGCCTCGCCCGATCTCGGCCGCGCCTTTCACGGCTATGTCGCAGGCGGACCGCAGGACGACCACGAAGGCACACGGATGGAAGACGCGATCGCCCGCGTGCGGCAGGGCATGAAGGCCATGCTGCGCCTTGGCTCGGCCTGGTACGACGTGGCCGAGCAGATCCGCGCCGTCACCGAGCGCGGGCTGGATTTGCGCAACTTCATCCTGTGCACGGATGACAGCCATTCCGGCACGCTGGTGCATGATGGCCATATGGACCGTGTCGTGCGCCACGCGATCGCCCAGGGGCTGAAACCCGTGACGGCCATCCAGATGGCCACGCTGAACACGGCCGAGCATTTCGGCCTGGAGCGGGAGATCGGCTCCGTCACGCCGGGGCGGCGGGCGGACTTCCTGATCGTCTCCGATCTGGCGAGCCTGACCATCGATGCCGTCTATGCGCGGGGCCGCCGCATGGCCGAGGATGGCAAACTCCTGGTCGATCTGGCGCCTTTTGCCTATCCGGACATGGCGCGCAACACGGTTCATGTGGCCGGGCCGCTGACGGCCGAGCGCTTCGCCGTGCCCGCGCCCGGCAATACGGCTCAGGTCACGGCCCGTCTGATCGGTGTGGTCGAGAACCAGGCCCCGACCCAATCTCTGACGGTGGAACTCGACACGCGCGACGGCTATGTGCCGGCCGATCCCGCCCGCGATGTCGCGCATATCGCCCTGGTGGAGCGCCACCGCGCGACGGGCCAGGTCACCAACGCCTTCGTATCGGGCTTCGGCTATACGGGCGCCTGCGCCATGGCATCGACCGTCGCGCATGACAGCCACCACATGATCGTCGTGGGAACCGACCGGGACAACATGGCCTTGGCTGCCAACCGGCTGGCCGAGATCGGCGGCGGGGTCGTCTTCTATGCGGACGGGGAGGAAAAGGCCCTGGTCGAAATGCCGATCGCCGGCCTGATGTCGGACCAGCGGGCGGAGGTCGTGGCCGAAAAGGCGCAAGGCCTGATGGCGGCGATGCGGGCGTCGGGATGCACGTTGAACAATGCCTATATGCAGCACTCGCTGCTCGCCCTCGTCGTCATTCCCGCTTTGCGGATTTCCGACCAGGGGCTCATCGACGTGGAGACCTTCCGCAAGGTGCCGCTTTTTGTCGGCGGCGAAACGGGTTGAGTGTTGCCGCCCAAGGTTCTACAGCCTTGTCCTGCACGTTCCGGCTGCCCGGCCTGACACGTGCGGCGTGACATCGTTTTTCGGACCCCATCATGACGGATGAGACTTTCAGGGAGGGCGTCGCCAAGGCCGAAGAGGCACTGAGGCGGCTGTTCCCCGCGACGCCCCTGCAACGCAACGAGCATCTCTCGAAGCAGTATGGCGCGCGAATTTACCTGAAGCGTGAGGATCTTACCCCGGTCCGCTCATACAAGATCCGAGGTGCCTTCAATTTCATGCGCAAGCGGCTGGAGGCCGGGGAAACCTCGGCCAGCTTCTGCTGCGCATCCGCCGGCAACCACGCCCAGGGCTTTGCCTTCGCCTGCCGCCATTTCGGCCTGAAGGGCCGCGTCTTCATGCCGGTGACGACGCCCCAGCAAAAAATCGAGAAGACACGCATCTTCGGTGGCGAGGCGATCGAGATCGAGCTCGTCGGCGACTTCTTCGACGAAAGCTACGCCGCCGCCCGGGAGTATGCCCGCGTCAGCGGCGCCGCCATGGTGCCGCCCTTCGACCATGCGGATATCGTCGAGGGGCAGGCGACCGTCGGGCTGGAGATCGAGCGTCAGCTCAAGGGCGAGGCGATCGACATGATCGTCATGCCGGTCGGCGGCGGCGGGCTCGCCTCGGGCGTGACCACCTTCTTCGCCGGCCCGTCGGCACCGGATTTCCGTTTCGTGGAGCCCCTCGGCGCGCCCAGCCTGAAGACGGCCCTGACCGAAGGGCGGCGCGTGAAGCTGCCGCAGATCGACGGCTTCGTCGACGGTGCGGCCGTGGCGGAGATCGGGGCCCTGCCGCTGGAGCGGCTGAGCGGCTTTCCGTCCGACCATGTGGTGCTGAGCCCGGAAGGGCGCATCTGCCAGACCATGCTGGAAATGCTCAATGTCGAGGGTATCGTCCTGGAGCCGGCCGGCGCGCTCGCCATCGATGCGCTGCGCTCGCTCAAGCAGTTGATCCGTGGCAAGACGCTCGTCCTCGTCGTGTCGGGCGGCAATTTCGACTTCGAGCGCCTGCCGGACGTGAAGGAGCGCGCCCTGCGCTTCGAGGGCCTGAAGAAATATTTCGTCCTGCGCCTTGCCCAGCGGCCCGGCGCGCTGAAGGACTTCCTCGGTCTTCTGGGTCCGAACGACGATATTGCGCGCTTCGAGTATCTCAAGAAGTCCGCGCGGGACTTCGGTTCGATCCTCCTGGGGATCGAGACCCGGAACGCCGACAACTTCCCGAGCCTTCTGAAGCGCATGGACGAGGCCGGTATCCGCTACCAGGATATCACCGAGAACCAGGTCTTCGCCGATCTCCTCATCTAGCTGCCATGGCAGCCGTCCCGGTCAGTCGAGACTGCGGATGAACTGTATGATGGCATCGGCTACGCGTGCGTTGGTTGCCGGGGATCGCAGGTCCCCGGCCAGGAGGTGGCCCGACGGGTCCGCCGTATCATCGATGGCGAGCAATTGGTGCGGCGCTCCCCAGCGGGCGGCCATGGCCGGCACGGCGGAACTGTCGACCACCATGTCCCCATCATTATAAAGGAAGAGCGCCGGCACATGGATGCTCTGCGCATCCACGGCCTTCGCCGCTGCGGCAAGCGCGGCCATGGGCAGGAGCGCGACGGTGGGGAAGCGCCGGGTCCAGCCATAGGTTTGCGCGGCCTCGTCCGCTGCGCGGGAGGCTGGCGCGCTGCCATAGTCCGGCCCGTTGATCACGGGGACGATCTGCCGCGCATAGGGCATGGTCAGAAGGAAGCCGCGCCAGTCGCGCACGCCGTAATTGGGAGACACGAGCACCAGCCCGGCCACACCATCCATCACGCCGGGCAGGCTCGCGCCATAGGTGGCGAGGGCGCCGCCGGTCGATGTACCCATGACGATCACCCGGTCGCCGATCCGCCGGCCGATGGCGACGGCTTCGGCCAGGTCGTCCAGCCAGTCGCCGACTGTCGGCTCCGCCATGGCGGCGTCGTTGCGGCCGTGGCCGGCAAGCCGCGTGAAGTAAAGATTGGCGCCGAGCGCCTTGGCGACCATGTCCGGCACGGGCCGCAGCTCCGCCTTGGTGGCCGAGAAGCCATGCACATAGACGATGGCATAGGGCGTGCGCGCCCGTGATGCGGGATAGGCCCAGATGATTTCCTTAGCCGCGGCCGGGTTGAGGTTGGGAATATCGGCTTCCTGGGATGCCAGCCACGCGGCGGGATCGCCCGGGCCGATGGCGGGCGGGTTGGCGCTGCGGGCCACCGGCTCGCGGGGGCCGAATGTCCAGACGCCGGCGCCCGCGAGCGTCGCCAGCGCAAGGAGAACGAGAATCAGGCTGATGCGGCGCTTCACGGTCGTCCTAATGGGTCAGGGAAGGGTCAGGCGGAGTTTCAGAAAGCCGTTCGCTGTCGTTCCGAGCGGTTCGGGCGACAGATGCGCAATATCGGCAAGATATGGCAGCGCTGCGGTGCCCGTTTCGAACAGGACCTGCGCTCCCCCCGTTGGCGCGAAGGACCAGCCGGGTCGTATCGATGCATCGACGCAGCTCTGAGCGCTCAACCATGCGCTGAGAATGTCGCGCGTTTCGTCGGCTGTCGAGAGTGCGATCCGCTCGGGCGACAGGCCGGGAAAATGTCCACCGCCGCAGGAGCGGAAACTGTTGGTCGCAACCAGGAGCCTTTCTGCCGGATCCAGCGGACGGCCGTCGATGATCAGATCGACGATACGGCGATGGGCCGGTGACAAAAGGCAGCCTTCCGCGTCGTAGCGCGGCGGCTCGGTCAGGTCTATGGCGTAGGTGGCGCCGTCCACCACGTCGAAATTATAGGTCGCCGCCCCGGCGCGCAGAAGCGGCCCCGGCCTGTCCGGCGCCACCCGGTTGAAAAGGCTCGCCGACATTTCCAGCCATTCGACGAGTTCCTCGCCCGACAGTTCGACGATGTCCAGCCGGTTGGGATAGGCATAGATATCCGCCACGTTGCGCAGGGCCAGCGCACCCTCGCAAATATCCGTGTAGAACAAGGGTCCCCCGCGCCCCCCGGCCTTGAACGGCGCCGCCGCGCTGAGGATTGGCAGGCCCTCGAAGCGTGTTCCGGCGATGAGCCGGCGCGCATGATCGCGCTGCGCCCGGTTGATGAGCTGGACCGGCGCGACATTCGTGACGAGGGCGAAGTAGCTGCGCAAGGGTTTGTCGACCCTGCCGATCGGCTGGCGCATGAAGGCCAGCGTGTCGCGGTGA
Source organism: Aureimonas frigidaquae (assembly GCF_001463905.1). Lineage (GTDB taxonomy): Bacteria > Pseudomonadota > Alphaproteobacteria > Rhizobiales > Rhizobiaceae > Aureimonas > Aureimonas frigidaquae. The sequence continues at coordinate 563,002 of NZ_BBWR01000002.1, read as the reverse complement.
TCTTCTGCCAGCGCGTCGAGGATCCGTGTGTCGCCGGTGACGAGGGGGACCGTGCGTCCATCCTGGCGTCGGCTGATCGGCCGCAGGGAGGCATGCGAGCGCAGGGTGCTCCAGCCGGTTGGGTCATGAGCCAGGGTCAGGTCGACAATACCAAGGTCGGAGCCATAGCAGCCGGGCATGACGGCCGGCACGCCATGCAGGCGACCCGCTTGCGCATCCACACCCGCAATGCCGGAAAAATCGGCGCCGGGCAGGCGCAGATGCTGGTGGCCCGTGATCAGGACGTCGATGCCGTCCAGCCGGGCAATCTCCAGCGCGGCATTCTCGCGGCCGGAGCGGCCCTGCGGATCCGTCGGCTCGATCCCCGTATGGGCAAGCACGACGATGAGGTCGGCGCCGCGGGCGCGCAGTTCCGGCAGCATGTCGCGCAGCGCCTCGACCATGTCGCGGCAGGAGACGCTGCCATTCAGGACGCGTGCGTTCCAGGTCGTGACCTGCGGCGGCAGGACGCCGACCACGCCGATACGCAGCGGCCGGGACGAGCCGTCATCCATGCGCAGGGTGCGGTCCAGAAGCACGAAGGGCGGCACGATCGCGCTGGGAGCCGCGTCATCGCCCGGCCTTTTCGTGCGGGTCAGGTTGGCGCAGACGAAGGGGAAGCGTGCCTGGCCGATGGCGTGGAGCACGGTATCGAGCCCGTCGTCGAATTCATGGTTCCCAAGCGTGGCGGCATCGTAGGAGAGAATGTTCATCGCCCTGATGCACGGATGCGTCCGCTCCGCGCCGCGATGCCTCTGCCGCACCGCTCGGTCGCCCGTCGGGCAGCCCTGGAGCCAGTCTCCATTGTCGAAGAGAAGGCTGTTCGGAGCCTCGTCCCGCGCGGCCTTGATCAGCCCCGCCGTCTGCGCCAGCCCGACTGACTGGGATGGCTGATCCGTAAAGTAATCATAGGGTTGGACGAAGGCGTGAAGGTCGCTTGTCGCCAGGATGCGCAGCTGCGCATGGCTGGTCGATGCGGTGGCGGATCGGGGGTGCATGGGGTCGTGAAGGGGCCTGGGCGCGCCTGTCCCATCAAACCCGCGAAGGCTGCGTGCCAGCGTTCTGGGCCGGGTCGGCAGGACGGTCCGGATCCGGGAAGCCGATGGTCAGGACCTCCCGAACGGACAGCGGCCGGAACCCCATCTTGCGATACAGGGGCAGGGCAGCCGGATGATCGAGCGTGTTGGTTTCGACGACCAGCCCGCTCGGCCCGTCTTCGAAGCCGGCCACGATGGCGCGTGACAGGAGATGGCGCGCCAGGCCGCGTCCGCGAAATTCCGGCATGGTCGCAAAGTGCACCAGCCGCGTCTGGCGCGGCGCGCGGCCCACATCCAGCTCGAACCAGCCGGCCGGCGCGCCGTCGCAATACAGAACGTAGATCCGCACGTTTGCGGCATGCACTTCCCGCGCCAGCGCCTTGTCCGGCAGGCAGCGGGAGGTCCAGTGGTGCGGCTGGCCGACGCGATAGAGGTAGCGATAGAATTCGACCGGGATGTTGCGCACCCTCAAAAGGTCGAGCTGGCCGACACCCTCGGGCTTCGGCGTATCCCCATCCGGCAGCGAATGCAGGACAAGCTGCGTGACCTCGGTCCTGATTGTCGTCAATTCTTCAAACCCCGTTCCGGCGCCGGGCCGGTTTCGACCGGCGTATCCGGTTGCGAACCCCACTCGGTCCAGGAACCATCATACAGTTTCGTTCCGCGATTGCCGAGCGATTCCAGCGCCAGGTTCAGAACCGCCGCGGTGATGCCGGAGCCGCAACTCGTCACGACCGGGGCGTCGGGGTCGATGCCCGCGCCCTCGAAGGCGCTTCGCAGCTCCGCTGCGCTTTTCAGGTGCCCGTTCACCTGGAGATCGCCATAGGGCACGGACCGCGCACCGGGCATATGGCCGGACCGCACGCCCGGCCGCGGCTCGGGAGCCGATCCGGCAAAACGCGGGGCGGAGCGCGCATCGGCAATCTGTGCCGTTCCGGCCGCCACAAGCGCGCGCATGGCGGTCAGGTCGAGCGCGTCGCCGGCATGATCCGTGGCGGCGAAGTGCGCCGGTGCCGGCTTTTTCGAGCCGCTTTCCAGCGGCAGCCCGGCCGCGCGCCAGGCAGGCAGGCCGCCATCCAGGACCCGCACGTTCCGCGCGCCGAAACGGCGCAGCAGCCACCAGGCCCGCGCGGCGGAGAAAAGACCCGCGCCGTCATAGACGACGATGTCGTCCGATACGGTCAGGCCGAGCGCACCCATGGCTGCCCCGAAATGCGCGGCAGAGGGCAGCGTGTGCGGAAAGGCGCCATCCGGATCGGATACGGCATCGTGGTCGAAGAAGACGGCCCCCGGCACGTGGCCTTCCGCATATTCGGCAGCCGGATCGCGCCGATCCGCCGGCAGGTACCAGGAGGCGTCGACGACCTTGACCGTGTCCAGCGCCAGCGCCAGCGCCCTGGCATCGATGAGGAGAGGATTGTCGGTCATGGCCGTCTTTCGCGTCACTCGGCTTCGAAGGGAATGTCGAATTGCGGTTCGCGGCCGATCCAATCGGGAACGGGCAGCCCTTTTTCCCGCAGGAAAGCCGGGTTGAACAGTTTCGACTGATAGCGATTGCCGTAATCGCAGAGGATGGTGACGATCGTATGGCCCGGGCCCATATCGCGCGCCATCCGCATGGCCCCGGCAATATTGATCCCCGACGATCCGCCGAGGCACAGCCCTTCCTCATGCACCAGGTTGAACAGGATCGGCAGGGCTTCCGCGTCGGGCACCTGGCAGACGAAATCCGGCTCGAAGTCGGCAAGGTTCGCCGTGATGCGCCCCTGGCCGATGCCCTCGGTGATGGACGAGCCTTCCGACGTCAGCTCCCCTTGCGTGTAATAGTTGTAGAGAGCCGCTCCCATCGGATCGGCCAGGCCGATGCGCACATGGCCCGAGCGCCGCTTCAGCCCGGCGGCCGTGCCGGCCAGCGTGCCGCCGGTGCCCACGGCGCAGATGAAGCCGTCGATCTCTCCGCCCGTCTGCTGCCAGATTTCCTCGGCCGTGGTGACGATATGGCCGTCACGGTTGGCGACATTGTCGAACTGGTTGGCCCAGATCGCCCCGTGCTCATGCGTCCGGGCAATCTGTTCGGCCAGGCGGCCGGACAGTTTCACGTAGTTGTTGGGGTTGCGGTAGGGCACCGCCGGAACTTCGATCAACTCGGCGCCCATCAGGCGCAGAGCATCCTTCTTTTCCTGCGACTGCGTCTGCGGAATGACGATAACGGTGCGGTAGCCGAGCGCATTGGCGACGAGCGTCAGGCCGATGCCCGTATTGCCGGCCGTCCCCTCCACGATGATCCCGCCCGGCTTGATCAGGCCGCGCGCCTCTGCATCGCGGATGATGAAGAGGCCCGCGCGGTCCTTGATGGACTGGCCGGGGTTCATGAACTCCGCCTTGCCCCAGATCTCGCAGCCGGTCTCCTCGCTGGCGCGCCGCAGCCGGATGAGCGGCGTATTCCCGATGGTGTCGAGGACAGAAAGGTTACGTTCCATACGGTCTATCCGGCTTTGATAAGGGGCCATGCGGCCGGCGCAATTCGAATCGTGGCCAGCCTATGGATGCATCTTGCGGGAGGCAAGGCAGAAGCCGTTACCCCAGCTTGCGAAAGGCCGCGCTGGCGCGGTCCCGCGCCTGCGCATGATCGACGATCGGTTCGGGATAGGTCTTGCCCAGTGTCACGCCCGCCTTTCCCAACGCGGCCTTGTCGGCCTTCCACGGCGCGTGGATCAGATCGTCGGGCAGTTCGGCAAGCTCCGGCACGAAGCGGCGGATGTAATCGCCGCTCGGATCGAACTTTTCGCTCTGTGTCACCGGGTTGAAGATGCGGAAGAAGGGCTGCGCATCCGCGCCCGTGCCGGCGATCCACTGCCATTGGGACGTGTTGTTCGCCTCGTCCCCGTCCACCAGCGTGTCCCAGAACCAGGCCTCGCCCTCGCGCCAGTCGATCAAAAGGTCCTTGGCCAGGAAAGAGCCGACGATCATGCGCACGCGGTTGTGCATCCAGCCGAGCTGCCAGAGCTGCCGCATGCCCGCATCGACGATCGGATATCCCGTCTGTCCGCGCTGCCAGCGTTTGAGCGCCGCGCCGGGTGCCTGCCAGTCCAGGGCGTCGAAGCGCTTGTTGAAGTTCTTCGAGGCCATGTCCGGCATGTGGTGCAGGAGATGATGGTTGAAATCGCGCCAGATGAGTTCCTTGACGAAGACCTCGCGGTCCTCGTCCGTCACGCCCTTAACGTGGCCGGCGCGGGAGCGGAGCGTTTCCAGGATGCGCAGCGGTGTGATTTCGCCGAAATGGAGGTGCGGCGAAAGCCGGGAGGTTCGGTCCTGAGAGGGCATGTTCCGGCCGTTCGGATAGTCGGCGAGCCCCTCGGCCAGGAAAGTGTCGAGCCGCTCCTTGGCCGCAGCCTCGCCCGGCGTCCACAATTGCCCGAACCCCGTGGCCCAGTCCGGTTTCGTCGGCAGGAGCGACCAGTCGGCGAGCGCGTCGGATGCCACACGTTTTTTCGGCGGCGTCAGGCGCTCGGGTGCATCGATGGCGTGGCGCTGTTCGTCCAGCCGCGCGAGGACCTGGCGCATGAACGGCGTATAGACCTTGTAGTACCCGCCGCTGCCCGTCTTCACCGCATCGGGATCGTGCAGGAGGTTGGCCTCGAAAATCTCGATCTCGATGCCGTCCAGCGTCTCGGCCAGGGCACCATCGATGGCCTTTGCCTCCGGCCCGTAGCGCCGGTTCAGGTAGAGCGCACCGGCACCCGTCTCACGCGTGAGCTGCGACAGGATCTTCAGAGTATCGCCCGTCTTCAGGACAAGGGGCGATCCGCAATCATCCAGCGCCTTGCCCAGGGCCTCGAGCGAATGGTGCAGCCACCACAGATGCGCGCTGCCATAGGGGCGCACGGCCCCGTCGCCCTTGGGCAGGATGAACAGTGGGATGACGGGGCGCCCGGTTTCGGCGGCATGGGCCAATGCCGGATTGTCGTCGAGGCGCAGATCGTGCCGCAGCCATACGATGATCGGGGAAGTCTCGTCGTCTCGCATGGTGAAGCGGCCTATATGGTGGAAACGTCACCGACAAGTAGGGCGGCGTGCCGTTCCGCAAACGGCCGGGGCCGCACGCCATGCTTCTAGCGCTGGGATTTCAGATAGTCCTTGCCGGACTTGGTGGCATGCCAGCGCGTATCGCGCCGTTCCACGAAGCCGAGCCGCGACAAGGTCGCGATAAAGTCTTTATCGACCTCGCCGCTCGGCTCTCTGACGAGGCTTGCGAGCAGGCGACGGCCTTCAGCCGTCATGCGTGCCATGGACATGGTGATTTTCCTCTTGGGGGACCCCCTTCAGATGGGGATCGGGAGCCCATTTCGCAACCCGGCATCCATGCCGCATCCCGCTGCCTGCGGGGCATCCGGCATTCCAGCTATCGTGCGGACGATGAAAACGCGCTAAAAGGCGCGCATGTCTGCACCTGATACACTTTCCAGCCGGGCTGCGCCATCCATCCGCACGCCATATCGTGTCAAGGACGGTCTGCCACTTTTCGCCGTCGCGCCCATGATCGACTGGACGGACCGTCACTGCCGCACGTTCCACCGGCAGATGACCCGGCATGCCGTGCTGTTTACCGAGATGGTGGTGGCGGATGCGGCGATCCACGGCCCACGCGAGCGGTTGCTCGGCTTCGATCCTTGCGAGCATGCCGTCGTGCTGCAACTCGGGGGCTCCGATCCCGCCAAGCTGGCGGCGGCTGCGCGGATCGGCGAATCCTTCGGCTATGACGAGATCAACCTCAATGTCGGTTGCCCGTCCGACCGCGTGCAGTCCGGCACCTTCGGTGCCTGCCTGATGCTGCAGCCGGAGCTGGTCGGCGAGCTCGTCGCCGCCATGAAGGCGGCGGTGACGATACCGGTTACGGTGAAATGCAGGCTCGGTGTGGATGACCAGGATCCGGAAGAAGCGCTCGACCGGGTGGCGGATGCGGTCTTTGCTGCGTCTGCCGACGGGCTTTGGGTCCATGCGCGCAAGGCGTGGCTCAAGGGCCTGAGCCCGAAGGAGAACCGCGAGATACCGCCCCTGGATTACGAGCGCGTCCGGCGCCTGAAAGCGCGGCTGCCGAACCGCTTTATCGGCTTGAATGGCGGCATCGGCTCGGTCGCGGAAGGCCGCCGCCTCGCCGAAGGGCTGGACGGCGTCATGCTCGGACGCGCGGCTTACCAGAACCCCGGGGATCTGATGAATGTCGATCCGCTTTTCGGCGACGCGCCCGCGCCGACAAGCGACCCGGCGGCCGTCGTCGCCGCAATGGCCGACTATGCCGAGCGCCATCTGGCAGCAGGCGGGCGGCTGTCGCATGTAACGCGCCATATGCTGGGGCTTTTTGCGGGGCGTCCAGGCGCTAGGGCATGGCGGCAGGCCCTGTCGGACCGCGCGGTGCGGCCCGGGGCCGGACCCGAGCTCCTGTTCGAAGCCCTCGAACATGTGGACCTGTCCCAGGCCGCCTGAGGAAGGGCCATCCGCCTGCCGGTCAGTCCGTCAGGATCATCCTGTCGCCCCGGAACTCGACGGAGGCGAGCTGCCCGAGGAAGCTCATGCCGAGAAGGCCGACGCCGATGGCATCGTTTTCGGTGACGAGGGCCGTGACGTTGCGCCGCTCGATCGGGCCCACCGCAACGGTTTCGAGCCGGATCATCGCGGCATTGGCGATGCCATTGGCGGTCCGCACCTGCGCCGAGTAGGAGAGCTTGTCCGGATCGACGCCGATCCGGCGGGCCGTCTCCCTGTCCATGGCAAGCATGCTGGCGCCGGTATCCACCAGGAAGGGAAGCTCCACCCCGTTCACGACGGCATCGACATGAAAGTGATTGTCGAAGCCCCGGCCGACCGACACTTGAAGCGCGTCTCCCTCACGGCTCGTCGTCATATGGCCGGGCACCAGCGCGCCCATGAAGCGCTCACCGAAGGCTTTGAACTCGGTTCCATAGGCATAGGCGCCGATCAGGAGCACGAAGGCGCCCGTCCAGAACAACGCATTGCGAACTGCGGTGCCGAGATGGCCGCGAAACATGACGATGACGGAACTGCCGAGCACCGCGACGATGGCGCCGAGATAGACGAGCCGCGCGAAATCATCCTGTGCCAGGCCGCCGATCATGCCATCCGTATCGGTGATGAGGAGGAAGAGGCCGGCGCCGATCAACGCCAGGGTGAACAGGAGGACTGCGCCGCTTCTCATGATCCTTGCGTGTTTCCCTGTCCTGGCGCTCGCCGGCTGTGCGATGATCTTTGCAGATAGGCATGGACGGGGCTCGAGGCAAAGGCAGCGCTTGCGAAAGCAGCCTCAACCATGCACAAGCGGACATCATTTTCCCGTGCCGCGACCGGATACACGCCCATGGATCGCCTGGATAAAAAGATTTTACGCCTCCTGCAGGAAGACGCCACCCTTGCGGTCGCCGACGTGGCAAAGCGTGTCGGCCTTTCGACAACACCCTGCTGGCGGCGCATCCAGAAGCTCGAGGAAGAGGGCGTCATCAAGCGCCGCGTGGCGATCCTCGATCCGCAGAAGGTGAATGCCCGGGTGACCGTCTTCGTGTCGGTTCGCACCTCCTCGCACAGCAATGAGTGGCTGCTGCGCTTTTCCGAGGTGGTGGCCGAGTTTCCCGAGGTTGCGGAATTCTACCGGATGAGTGGCGATATCGACTATCTCCTGCGCGTCGTGGTGCCGGATATCGCCGCCTATGACAGTTTCTACAAGCGCCTCATCGCCAAGATCGAGATCCGCGACGTCTCCTCCTCCTTCGCGATGGAGCAGATCAAGTACACGACCGAACTGCCGCTCGACTATCTCATCCTGGACAAGGATCAGCGGGACGCCTGACCACGGCGTCCCGGACCCGGCCGTGCTGCGTCAATCGTCTTTGCGCTCCAGCCGGGCCAGCAGGGACGAGGTATCCCAGCGCCGGCCCCCCATGGCGATCACCTCTCCATAGAACTGATCGACGAGTGCGGTGACCGGGAGCGTCGCGCCGTTGCTGCGTGCCTCGTTCAGGCATATGCCGAGGTCCTTGCGCATCCATTCGGCTGCGAAGCCGAAATCGTACCGCTGCTCGATCATCGTGGCATGGCGGTTTTCCATCTGCCAGGAACCGGCCGCGCCCTTGGAGATGACGGCGATGACCGCCTCGATGTCGAGCCCGGCCTTGCGTCCGAAATGAACCGCCTCCGCCAGGCCCTGGACCAGGCCGGCAATGCAGATCTGGTTCATCATCTTGGCGAGCTGGCCCGAGCCGGCCGGCCCCATAAGCCCGACCATGCGGGCATAGGCATCGATGACGGGACGGGCCGTATCGAAGATCGATTGCTCCCCGCCCACCATGACGGTGAGAACGCCGTTCTCCGCCCCGGCCTGTCCGCCCGATACGGGCGCGTCCAGGAAGCCTGCATCCTGCGCCTGGCAGGCCTCGGCCAGTTCACGCGCCAACTCGGCCGATGCCGTGGTGTTGTCGATCAGGATCGCGCCCGGCTTCAGGCCCGCAAGGATGCCATCATCGCCATAGACCACCGAGCGCACATCATCGTCGTTGCCGACGCAGGTGAAGACGAAATCCGCTCCTTCAGCGGCGGCGCGCGGCGTTTCGGCAGCGCGGCCACCATAGGTTTGGGCCCAGCTCTCGGCCTTGGCGGCAGTGCGGTTGTACACGGCGACATCGTGCCCGCCCTTGCGAGCCAGGTGACCGGCCATCGGGAACCCCATGACCCCAAGGCCGATATACGCAACATTCGCCATGATTGAACCTTTCCTTGCAAATCGTCTGTGCCGCGCCGCCGGTTGCGGGCAGGGCGTCTTCTAGCGCTTCAGATGCCGCGTCAGCCGGCGTTCGGCAAGGGCGGTCAGGTTCCGCACCGTTTCCACGATCAGAAGGTAGATCAGCGCCGCCCAGACATAGGCCTGGAAATCATAGGTCTGGCTGTAGGCCCGACGCGTCACGCCGAAAAGATCGAAGATGGTGATGATCGCGATGATCGCCGACGCCTTGGTGACGAGGATCACCTCGTTGGCATAGGGCCGCAGCGCAACCATGAGCGCCTGCGGCAGGATGATCTTCACGAAGGCGAGCGACGGGGAAATGCCGAGGGATCGTGCTCCTTCCCACTGGCCGCGCGGGACGCTGCGGATCGCCCCACGCAGGATCTCTCCCTGGTAGGCGGCGGTGTTGAGGGACATGGCGAAGATGGCGCAGTACCAGGCGTCGCGGAAGAACCACCACAGGCCGACGCTTTCGAATGCGCCGCGAAAGCTGCCGAAGCCGTAATAGATCAGGAAGATCTGCGCGATGAATGGCGTGCCGCGAAAGAAGCTGACATAGGCATAGGCGATGCCCCGGATCAGCCGGTTGCCGGACATGCGGCCGAAGGCGAGCGGCACCGACAGCACCGCCCCGCACAGGAAGGACAGGACGACGAATTGCACCGTGACCCAAAGGCCATCGAGGTAGCGCATGCCGTAATTGGCCAGGAAGGCCGGGTTCCACGAGGCATGAAGATAGACGGCGATGCCGATCGCCACAGCGGCCCAGAAGCTCAAGGCCAGCGCCCCGGCAAGGCCAGGGCGGCGACGGCGCAAAGCGGCGGCGCTCATCGGACCACCTCGCCGCGGCGGGTCCAGCGCTCGATGCGGCCGACCCCGATGTTGGATACGAAGGTCAAAACCAGGAAGATCACACAGGCAAGGCCGAAGAACAGGAAGGGCTCGCGCGTCACACGCGCCGCCACGCCCGTCTGGCGCAGAATATCCGCAAGGCCGATCACCGATACCAGCGCCGTATCCTTCAGGAGGTTCTGCCAGCAATTGGTCAGCCCCGGCAGGGCATGGCGCATGAGCTGGGGGAAGGTGATCCTGTAGAAGATCGCCCACCGGTGCAGGCCGAGGCTGCGGCCGGCTTCGGCCTGACCGGCCGGAATGGCCTGGAAGGCCGACAGGAAGACTTCCGACGCATAGGCGGAAAAGACGAGGCCGAGCGCCAGCATGCCCGCCAGGAAGCTGGATATGGTCAGCGCCGGCAGGCCGCTCGCCCCCGTCAGTGCGTTCAGCGCCGATTGCCCGCCATAATAGACGAGGAACAGCGTCAGAAGCTCGGGCAGGCCGCGGAAGATCGTCGTGTAGATATTGGCCGAAAGCTGCAGGCCCGGATCCTCGCTGCGCTTGGCAAGCGCCATGACGAGGCCCACCACGAGCCCCAGCGGCAGTGTCGCGAGCGCCAGGGTGACGGTGATGACGATGCCCGATACGATCTCGTCGCCCCACCCTGCATCGCCATAGGCGAGGAGGGCCGTCAGCTCGTTCATGGGTGGAGCCTCATCTGCATGCGGGGCCAGGCCGGCGCGGTGCACGGGCGAACCCGCGCACCGCGCGCTCGATCATTCGCCGTAGACGTCGAAGTCGAAATACTTGTCCTGGACCTTCTTGTATTCGCCATTCTCACGGATGGCGACGATGGCCTCGTCGAACATGGCCTTCAGCTTGTCATTGCCCTTGCGCAAGGCGATGCCGAGGCCGGGGCCATAGATCTCTTCCTTGACGGGAAGCTGGGTCAGGAGCTTGCAGCAGGCGCCGGCATCGCTCTTCAGCCAGTCGGTCAGGACGACGATATCGTCCGTCACGGCATCGACACGGCCGTTCTCGATGTCGAGCTTGTATTCCTCGGCCGTCGGGTAGACCCGCACATCCGCATCCGGGAAGTAGGCTTCCGCGGCCTGAGCATGGGTCGTCCCGCCCTGGGCGCCGATGGTCTTGCCGGCAAGGGACTGCGGCGTCGCCTCCGTCAGCTCGCTGTCCTTGGGCACGGCGATGGCGCCGGGCGTGTTGTAGTATTTGTTGGTGAACAGGACCTGCTCGGAACGCTCGGGCGTGATCGACATGGAGGCGACGATGGCGTCGAAGCGGCCGTTCTGCAAAGCCGGGATGATGCCGTCCCAGTCGGAGGTGACGAAGGTGCAGGTCACCTTCATCTGCGCGCAGAGCGCCTTGGCGATATCGACGTCGAAGCCCTCGACCTCACCGGCCGCGTTGATGAAGTTGAAGGGTGGGTAGGCACCTTCCGTGCCGATCCGGACTTCGGTCCAGGTCTTGTCCGCGTCGGAGTCCTGCGCGCTGGCGGGACCGGAAAGAACGGCGATTGCCGCGGCGGCCACCAGGAGCCGTTGGATCAGGCGCATAGGGTCGTACCTCATGATCTTTGCTGCGGTTCGGCACGGTTTGTAAGCGTGCCGCAGAATGGTGCGATAGTGCCGTTTCTGCGCCAAATGGCAAGCCGACTCGGCTCAGGCGTTCCGTGGCGGCACACTGGCCGCGACGGCAAGATCCTGCGGCGTGTTGACGTTGAAGAAGGGATCGATCGGCCCGGCCACCGGGAAGTCCACGACGCGCCACTCCTCAGCGCCGATGAAGGCCCGCAAGGCCCGCCGTTCGGTGCCGTCCATCCATGTCCGCAACCCGGCCAGAACGGTCATGGGCCACAGCGCCGCCGTCGGGTGCAGTTGGCCGCCGCTGGCCGCGACGGCGATCCGCCCGTCCGTGCCCGTGGTCATGGCGCTGACGAGATCGCGCGGCAGAAAGGGCGTGTCGCCGGGCACGGACAGAATGTGGGTTACCTGTGGAAAAGCCGTGGACAGGTGTGCATAGGCTGCTTCCAGCCCGGCCAGGGGCCCATGGCTCGATGCCCGCAGATCACGGATGACCGGCCAGCCGAGCGCTTCGAGCCCTCTGCCTGCGGGGCCGCTGACAAGGATCGGATCGAGCCCGGCCAGCGCACCGGCGGCATGGGCCGCGAGGGGCCGCCCGTGCAGGAGCGTCAGAGGCTTGAGACGGTGCGGCGTGCCCATGCGTGTGCCGGCACCGCCTGCGAGCACCAGGCCGGCGATCATCATGCCGATGGCCGCCAATGGGCGCACAGGACGGCGCCGATCCCGAAGACGGCCATGAGCGCCGCCACCGCGACATGTGAGTGCGACAGGGCGGAGGCCATGGCGGAGGCTGCCGCCCCGCCGCCGATCTGCACCGCGCCCAGAAGCCCGGCTGCGGCGCCCGCCGCCTGGGGCCGCACCGAAACGCCGCCGGCGGTGGAGGTCGGGACGGCGAGCCCGTTGCCGAGCCCGACCAGCAGCATGGGCAGGAACAGCGCTGCCGCCGACAGGTGCCCACCGAGGAAGAGGACGAGTGGCGGCAGGGTCGCCAGGAAGGAGACCCAGGTGCCGGCGCGCATGAGGCGTTCGATGCCGAGGCGGGACGAAAGGCGCCCGGTCAGGAAGTTGCCGAGAATATAGCCGAGCGAGCAGGCCATGAACCAGATGCCGTAGCCGGCCGGGCTCATGGCAAGGCGATGCGAGGCGATGAAGGGCGCTCCGCCCAGAAAGGCGAAGAAGACGGCAGAGATGAGCGTGGCCGTGCCGGCGTAGCGCCAGAAGGCGGCCGAACGCAGGAGCAGGCGATAGGCCCCGAACTGGACGAGCACCGGCGCGCCGATGGAGTGCGCCGTTTCCGGCAGCTTGGCCACGATCATCGCCAGCGTGACCACGCCGAAGGCGGCCAGCAGCCAGAAGACGGACTGCCAGCCGAAGGCGCTGTCCATGATGCCGCCGATGGCCGGGCCGATCAGCGGGGCGACCGCCAGCCCCATGGTGACGTAGCCGATCATGCTGGCCGCACGATCACGGGCGAAGAGATCCCGCACGATGGCCCGGGATACGACGATGCCGGTGGCGCTGCCCGCCTGCACGATGCGGCCGGCCAGGAACAGGGCGGCGCTATCCGCATAGATGCACATAAGCGTGCCGATGAGGAAGAGCACCATTCCCGCCAGCATGACGGGCCGGCGGCCATAGCGATCGGACAGGGGACCTGCGATCAGCTGCACCGTGGCCACCGTGACGAGGTACAGGGAAAGCCCCAGCGCCACGGTGGATGCGGAAGCCGACAGATCGCCCGCGATCGACGCCATGGAGGGAATGAAGATGTTGATGGCGAGCGGCGACAGGGCCGAGGCAAGCACGAGCGCCAAAACCAGAAGGGCGGGCGGGCGTTCCTGCCGAACGGACTTCAGCGCCTGTGCGGATCGCATATCCATCAGTGAACCTGTGCTTTGATCGGCTTGACGACGCGCCGTCGACGCTCGCGATAGATGGTGTAGAGGCCGGAGCCGACCACGATGATCGAGCCGACGACCTCCCAGAGGTCGGGCAGTTCATTGAAGACGAGGAAGCCCATCAGCACCGCGAAGACCAGCGCCGCGTAGCGGAACGGAGCGACGAAGCCTACATCCCCGCGCCGCATGGCCGCGACGATCAGGATGTAGCCGCAGGACAGAAGCACCGCCGCCACCGCCATGAAGGTCACGTGGAGGGGCTCGAAGGGCGCCATGCCGACGAAGGGCAGGGCGATCCAGCCGAGCGCGGTGATGGCGGTCGCCGTGATGGCCGCCACGGTGATGGACGACAGGCCGCGGGGCATGCGGCGGGTCGCCAGGTCACGCGCGGCCGAGGACACCACCGACAGGAGAACGGCGATGGAATAGATGGAGAAGCCCTCCATGCCCGGCCGCACGATGATGATGACCCCGATGAAGCCGATGAAGGTCGCCACCCAGCGGCGCCACCCGACGCTTTCGCCCAGGAAGATCGCGGCGCCGACGGTCACGACCAGGGGCAGGGCCTGGTAGATGGCCGAGGCGTTGCCGATCGGAATGTTGGCCAGCGCCAGCATGTACAGGAAGGTCGTCACGGCATCGGCGATCGTGCGCAGGATGACGTAGGGATTGCTCAGGACGCTGAGCGAGGGGAGGACGCCGCGCACCCAGGCGATGGCGAAGAGCAGAAGGCAGACCATGACGCCGCGCATGGCGATGACCTGCGCCAGAGGCAGATCCTGCATCACGATCTTGGTCAGCGTATCGTTGATGACGAAGAGCGCCGTCGACCCCATCATCAACAGGCTGGCATTCAGATTGTCGCCGGCACTGGCGCCTTCGACGGAGGGGCGGAGGGTGGACACGAATGCACCTTGGGCGCGGCGAGCGTGAAAAACCGCCCCATGCCGCCTCCCGAGGGCGGAAACGGGGCTCCGATGGAAGGCTTTGCGGAACGCAAGTGCCCGAACGGGCCGCCACTGATAAGTCTTACGATCTAATCGCGGCTAGGGCGAGAGCCAGATACGAAAAATGCCGCCACGAAAGCGGCGGCATGATCGGCACGACATAGGTGCAGGACGGCACGGCGCGCGGGGCAGGCCCGCGTGCCACCGCCATATCAGTAGGTGTTGCGGCCGATCAGGGCGCCTGCGCCGGCGCCGCCCAGGCCGCCGATCAGGGCACCGGTGCCACCGCCGACGGCATTGCCGATCGCCGCACCGCCGACGCCACCGATCGCCGCGCCGCTCACCGTACGCTCGGTCTGCGTGCAGCCGGCGGTGATCATGACGACGGCTGCGAGAGCCAGGACGGGCTTGATAGACTTCTTCATAGTGCTGAGAACTCCCCTGGGGTCCAATGTGTGTGCCGCCCGATGCGGGCGCTGTCCGCGGAACGGCAGAGTCCCCCACACGTTCCAACACGGATAAGTGTGCAAGCAATGCGGATAAAATGGGGCGGCGGTGTGCGCGACGGTCTCAACCGCCGGTGAGCGACATGGTTCGCGACGTCGCCGGCTGCCGCGTCGCGCGGTCGATGACGAAATCATGCCCCTTGGGTTTGGTCGCAATGGCCGAATCAATGGCGGCGTGGAGCGCGTCGTCGGCTTCCGATGCGCGCAGGGGGCCGCGCAGGTCCGCCTTGTCCTCCTGGCCGAGGCACAGGTACAGGGTGCCGGTGCAGGTCACGCGGACGCGATTGCACCCTTCGCAGAAATTGTGCGTCATGGGCGTGATGAAGCCGAGCCGGCCGCCGGTCTCGGCAACCTCGAAATACCGCGCCGGCCCGCCGCTGCGATAGGTCGATTCCCGCAAGGACATGCCGTGCCGCTCCTGCAGGCTGGCGCGCAGATGCGAAAGCGGCAGGTAGCTGTCGGTCCGGTCCTCGCCCGTTTCGCCGAGCGGCATGGTTTCGATGAGCGTCAGCCCCATGCCACGGCCGTGCGCCCAGCGGATCATGTGGGGGATTTCACCCTGGTTGAAGTTCTTCAGGGCCACGGTGTTGATCTTTACCGCGATGCCGGCCGCCTGGGCGGCGTCGATGCCGGCCATGACGCGGGAAAGGTCGCCCCAGCGCGTGATCTGCCGGAACTTGTGATGATCCAGCGTGTCGAGAGAAATGTTCAGGCGCTCCACGCCGCAATCGGCCAGTTCGGCCGCATGGCGTTCGAGTTGCGTGCCGTTGGTCGTCAGGGTCAACTCCTGCAGCGCACCGGTGACGCGGTGACGGGACAGCGAGCGGACAAGGCTCATCAGGTTCTTGCGTACCAGCGGTTCGCCACCCGTCAGGCGCAGACGCTTGACGCCGCGCTCGATGAAGGCGGAGGCCAGGCGATCGATCTCTTCCAGCGTCAGAAGGTCTTTGCGGGGCAGGAACTCCATATGCTCCGGCATGCAGTAGACGCAGCGCAGATCGCAGCGATCCGTCACGGAGACGCGCAGATAGGTAATCGCCCGGCCGAACGGATCGACGAGTCCGGGGCGGGGCGGGGTATCTGTCATTGCCGGAAAATGCGCCACGCAGGCTCCCAAAGGTCGCGAACTTGTCCTGAATTTGGAAGCGCGGTAGGCCGGGGTCAAGGTGCGGGTCCGTGCGCGACCGCCCGGAAGGGAAAAGAGTGATGAGCCAGACCGTACCGCCGCCCAAGGGGATCGTGGTATCGCGGGACCGCAGGAGCCTGAAGCTGATCGACGCCGAGGGCCGGGAAAATACATTTGCCGCCGAACTTCTACGGGTGAGTTCGCCCTCGGCGGAGGTGCAGGGCCATTCACCCGAGCAGCGCGTCACCGTCGCCGGCAAGCGCGACGTGACGATTCGCGATGTCCTGCCCGTGGGCCATTACGCAATCCGCATCGTCTTCGACGACGGGCACGATACGGGCCTCTTCACCTGGTCCTACTTCCACGACCTGGCCGGCCGGCAGGAGGCGGTCTGGAATGCGTATCTGGAGGCGCTGGCGGCCAAGGGCCTGTCTCGCTAAGCGTCCTTCGGAACGAAGGGGGGGAGCCTGTCGAACGCATCCTTGAGCGCGAAGGACCATCCGTTCGCAATGGTCTGGTAGTAGGGGTCCCGCTCGTCGAAACGCTGGTGATACCCCGCCTCGAGCGCATCGGTGCGATAGGTCTGCAGATCGATGGGCATTCCGACGGACAGGTTGGACTTTATGGTCGAATCGAAAGACACGAGCATCAGCTTGACCGCATTCTCGACCGACATGTTGGGATCGTAGGTCCGCACGATGATCGGACGGCCGTATTTGTGCTCACCGATCTGGAAGAAGGGGTTGTCCTCTCCGGCCTCGATGAAGTTCCCCTCCGGGTAGATCATGAACAGGCGCGGCTTACCGCCCTTGATCTGACCGCCGAGCAGGAACGTGCCGGCAAAGCGGCTGTCGGCCTGCTGCCCCGTCGGCGTCGTGTAGGAAATGACTTCCTTCAGAGTCTCGCCCACCAGCATCGCCGTCTGGAACATGGACGGCTGCTCGAAGAGCGAAGGGTTGCGCTGGGACGGGTGCAGCCCCCGCTCTTCCAGGAGCGAGATCGTCGCTTGCGTGGTGGCCAGGTTGCCGGCCGACAGGAGGCAGAGGAACCGGTCGCCCGGACGCGACCAGACTTTCATCTTGGTCACGGTGGAAATGTTGTCCACCCCCGCATTGGTGCGGGTGTCGGACATGAAGACGAGGCCCTTGTTCAGAAGAAGGCCGACGCAATAGGTCATGGTCTTGAACCTGCGCAGGAAAAGCGGACGCATGGCCCCGGCAGGCCATCCTCATGATCTATAGGCCAGGCGGGCCGCTCATTCCAGCAATCCACAGGGTGTCTCCACAGAGCTTCAACTGTGAAAACGATATGCGCGGGCAATTTCGTCCGACAGGCGGTTGTTGTCGACGATAAAGGCTTCGAGGAACTCGTGCAGCCCGCCATCGATGATATCCGTCACACTGGCTTCTTCCAGGCGCTGGGCGATCCGGCGTGCGGTCGCATGGGCTTCCACCTCGCCGTCGTGGACGCGGCTGAGATAGCCCAGGCTCTCCTCGATCAGCCGGTAGCAATAGGCGAGCGATCGCGGCATGCGGCGGTTCAGGATCAGGAAATCCATGATGTCCACGGCCTTGAACTCCGCGTCGTATTCCCAGGCATAGGAGCGCAGGGCCGATACGGAGCGCAGGATCGAGCCCCACTGGTAATTGTCGAGCGAGGATCCGACCGAGGAATGCTGCGGCAGCAGCACCCAGTATTTCACGTCCATGATGCGGGCCGTATTGTCCGCCCGCTCCAGGAAAGTCCCGAGATTGCAGAAATCGAAGATCTCGTTGCGCAGCATCGTTCCGTAGAAGGAACCGCGGATCAGGGCGCAGCGCTGCTTGACCAGTTCCAGGAGCGCCGGCAGGTCGTCCACCGGGCGCGAAAGCTTGTCGCGCAGCAGCATCCAGCTTTCGTTGATCGCTTCCCACGTCTCCCGCGTGAGGGCGGTGCGGACCATGCGCCCGTTGGTCCGGGCAATGGCCATGGAGTTCAGGATGCTCGACGGATTGGCCGGGTCACGCAGCATGAACTCGGTGATCGTGGCGGCGTCAAACTCCGTGTGCTGGGCCTTGTAATCGTCGAGAACGCCGGTCGTGACCAGAATGGAGTTCCATTCCTCCGCCTCGCTGGACAGGTTGGTCAGGGAAAGGCGCAGCCCGGCATCCATCAGCCGGGCCGTGTTCTCGGCGCGCTCGATATAGCGCTGCATCCAGAACAGCCCGTTTGCAGTACGTCCCAAAAGCGGCATGTCAGTCCTCCAGAACCCAGGTGTCCTTGGTGCCGCCGCCCTGGCTCGAATTGACGACCAGGGAGCCTTCCTTCAAGGCCACGCGGGTGAGCCCGCCGGGTATGATCTTCACCTTGTCGCTGACGAGCACGAAGGGCCGCAGGTCCACATGACGGGGCGCCAACCCGGCTTCGGCCAGGATGGGCACGGTGGACAGCGCCAGGGTCGGCTGTGCGATGTAATTGTGCGGATTGGCGCGCAGCTTGGCGGCGAAGGTCTCGCGCTCTTCGCGGCTGGCGGCCGGTCCGACGAGCATGCCGTAGCCGCCGGAACCGTGAACTTCCTTGACCACCAGTTCGGCCAGATTTTCCAGGACATAGGCCAGCGTATCGGGTTCGGCGCACCGATGCGTCGGCACGTTCTCCAGTATGGCATCGCGGCCCGTATAGAAGCGGACGATCTCGGGCATGTAGGAGTAGATGGCCTTGTCGTCGGCGATGCCGGTCCCCGGCGCGTTGGCGATGGTGATTCCGCCGTTGCGGTACACCTCCATGATGCCGGGCACGCCCAGCAGCGAATCGGGATTGAAGGCGAGCGGGTCCAGGAAGGCGTCGTCGACCCGGCGGTACAGGACGTCGATCGGCAGATAGCCCTGCGTCGTGCGCATGGCGATGCGGCCGTCGATCTTCTTGAGGTCCGATCCCTCGACCAGTTCCACGCCCATCTGATCGGCCAGGAAGGCATGTTCGTAATAGGCGGAATTGTGGATGCCCGGCGTCAGGACGGCGATGCGCGGCGTGCCGCCGCAGGCGCTGGGCGCCACGCGGGACAAGGAGTGGCGCAGATGGCGCGGGTAGTTTTCGACCGGGCGCACGCGGTTCTGCGCGAAGAGCTCGGGAAACATCTGCATCATCGTTTCGCGGTTCTCGATCATGTAGGACACGCCCGACGGTGTGCGGGCATTGTCTTCCAGGACGTAGAACTGGCCTTCGCCCGTCCGCACCAGATCGACGCCGATAATGTGCGTGTAGACCCCACCCGGCGGGCTGAAGCCCTCCATCTGCGGCAGGTAGGCGGCATTGCGCTCGATCAGGCTGGCGGGGACAACCCCGGCCCGGACGACCTCCTGATCGTGGTAGATATCGTGCAGGAAGGCGTTGAGCGCGTTCACGCGCTGCTCGATGCCTTCCGCGAGCGGCGCCCATTCGGCGCCCGATATGATCCGCGGCACGAGGTCGAACGGGATCAGCCGTTCGGCGGCTTCCTGCTGGCCATAGACGTTGAAGGTGATCCCCGTGCGCCGAAAGAAGCCCTCGGCCTCGCCGGCCTTGCTGGCCAGCGCCTGCGGGTCCTGCTGCTCGAACCATCGTTGGAAGCGCGTGTAAGGGGCGCGCACCGTGCCATTATCCACCAGCATCTCATCGAATGGCATTCGGCATAATCCCCATTGGTCCCGCGCCGCATGATGGACGACGATATGTTGAGAATGTCGCACCGACGGCAAAAGCCAAGCCCGATAATGGGGCCTTATCCCTTTTTGTAAGGTGGCAATAGACCGCGGGTAGCAGGCTGCCCACGGCTTAGGCAGCCTGCCGCACGATCTGCCGGCCCGTCAGGCAGCGCGTGCGTCGTCCAGGGCCGCGCGGGCCGCGTCGATGATTCGCTGCTGCGTATCACGCTCGAGGTACGGGTGCATCGGGAGACTCACCACCTCCTCGCAAAGCGCGTCGCAGACGGGCAGGGCGCCCGACTCGACCGGGTAGGAGAGATAGGCCGTCTGCTTGTGCAGCGGCTTGCCGTAATAGATCACGGTTGGAACGCCGGCGTCTCGCATGCGGGCCATGAACTGCGCGCGCCGCCCGCCCCGGATGCGGATCGTGTACTGGGCATAGGTGGATACGGCCCCGTCCATGATCTCCGGCGTGATGACGAGGTCCCGCAGGCCCTTTTCATAGATTTCGGCCACGCGCTGGCGGGCGGCGATCTCTTCGTCGAAGAGCGGCAGCTTTTCCAGAAGAACCGCCGCCTGGAACGTGTCGAGACGCCCGGTAATGCCGATCCGGACATTGTCGTAGCGGTCCGTACCCTGGCCATGCACATGGAGCGAGCGCATGATGGCATCCAGCTCGGCATCGTCCGTCTGGACGGCGCCGCCATCGCCATAACAGCCGAGCGGCTTGGCCGGGTAGAAGCTCGTCGCGACCACGTCGGCGAACCGGCCGGCCTGCTCGCCGTTCAGCGTCGAGCCGAAACCCTGTGCCGCGTCGGAAATCAGTTTGAGGCCGTAGGTGTCGGCAATGGCGCGAATGGAGGGGTAGTCGGCAATCTGCCCGAACAGGTCCACCGCGATGATCGCTTTGGGGGTCAGCTTCCCGGCATCGCGGATCTGCAGAATGGCCCGGTCCAGGCTTTCCGGGTCCATGTTGAACGTGTCGGGAAGGACGTCCACGAAAACCGGGCTCGCACCCACCAGCGCGACGACCTCCGCCGTTGCGGCGAAGGTGAAGCTCGGCACGAAGACCGCATCGCCCGGCCCGATCTGCCAGGCCATCAGCGGCAGCATCAGGGCATCCGTGCCGGACGCGCAACCCAGCGTATGCGCCAGGCCGGCATAGTCGGACAAGGCCGCTTCGAGCTCCTTCACATCCGGGCCCAGAATATAGGCGCCCGTATCCATGATGCGGGCGAGCCGCGCATCGATGCGGTCACGAATGCGCCGCTGCTGCGCTGCCAGGTCGATGAAGGAAATCGGGTCTTGCATGGTGGCTGTCCTCGCAGATGACGCTGTGCCTGAAGCTTCGCGCCCTGCGCGGAGGGCTACCGTATCTGCGGCCGGGGTCAAGTGGAGCGGCTGTGCGGGGGCTTCACGTTTGTCACGTCCGGTTGCGGCTGCGTGATGGGCGAGCTCCTAAAGGCCGCGGTCGCGCGCGCGGGATCGGTGCGGATCGCCCGGCGGGCCAGGAGGCCGGCGATCACGAACAGCGCTGCCTCGCACAGGAAGACCGTCATATAGCCGATGACGGCCGAGCCGCCGACATAGCCTGCAATATCGACCATCAGCCCCGCGGCCAGCCCGCCGCCGGCGAAGGCCATGGCCTGCGCCGCGCCCCAGACACCCATGCGCAGGCCCTGTCGCCCGTCGCCTTCAGGCCCGGAAGTTCCACCCGCCATGGCCATCATGGCGCCGATCGCCGAAATGGTGAAGGCGCCGAGGCCGAAGCCGAGGACGGCACCGACGCCGAAGATCGGAAAGCGTTGAGCGTCCAGCGGGGCTGCGGCGAGGGCCAGAAGACACGCGGTGGACAGGACACAGCCCAGAATGGCCGTCCAACGCAGAATATCGGGGTAGCGCCGGCCCAGAAGCCCCCCGGCCAGCGCCACCACCAGCATGCCGAGGAAGGTCCCGCCATTCTGCCAGGCAGCCAGGCGGGTCGTCCCTGCGGGCGACAGGCCGAAGGCGATGCCACCGAACGGCTCCAGCACGACATCCTGGCCGCTATAGGCCAGCATCGACAGGAAGACGAAATAGGCAAAGCCGCGCGTCCTGCGCTCCTGCCAGACGCCGGCGAAGGCGCCGCTGAAGCCTCCGGTCCGTGCTTCAGTGGGTTGCGCGGCGGTCCTGCCCTGTCCTTCGAGCCGCCAGAGCGCGAGCGTTGCGGAGACGAGGGCGCACAGGCCCACCGTGCCGGTGACGGCGATGAGCCGCATCATCGAGAAGGGCTCCAGAAAACGCGCGGCGAGCGACGTGGTCAGTGCGAAGCCGGCGATCATCATGGTGAACATGAGTGTCGCCGCCGGTCCGCGGCGCTCCGGCGTCACGATGGCGGCGGCCAGCGTCAGGAGGGCGGTCCCCGAGGCACCGACGCCCGCGCCGATGATCAGAAAGGCGACGAGCGCCAGCGCATAGCCGGGTATCGGGGCCGTGCGCATGATGCCGGTTGCGCAGGCTGCCAGGAGCGCGCCGCAGGCAAGGAGGGCGATACCGCCCAGGATCCAGGGCGTGCGGCGCATGCCGACATCGGATGCGTGGCCGAAGCGGGGGCGCGAGAGCTGCACGGTATAATGGAGCGAGATCAGAAAGCTCGGCAGCGTCGCCGCCAGCCCCAGCTCCACGATCATGACCCGGTTCAGCGTCGAGGTCGTCAGCACGACGATCGCTCCAATGGCGGTCTGCGCCAGGGCCAGCCGGACGATCGTTAGCCAGCCGTGCCGAGAGTCCATTCCGCTGCCTCGCCTTGCGTGCCTGTTCCGTGCTACATATGCGCTATGGGCCCGTTGCACACGGGGGTGCCGACTGCTTGTCGTCTTCCGTCGAAGGACTCATGGTCCCGCATCTTGTTGCCGGGCCAATTGATTTGTTAAAATGCCGCTTGAAGCCGGAAACGGCAGTCGCGGCACGAACGCCCCTCGGCGGAGTTAGCATGAAACGCAAGAGCGGTGTCCTCCTTAGCACGACCGGTGTCGTCGCCCTGACGGGGCTTGCCATCGGATACTGGCACTTCGGCGCCCCTGAAACGGTGGCGACCGAAAGCGTTGCCCTGGCCAGCACCGCGCCGACCGTGCCGGCGGCCCTGCCGGACGCCGCGCCCGCGGCCGATGCGGCGCCGGCCGCACCCGCCGCGGCGACGACGGCCAACAAGACCGCGCCGGACCCGCTCGCGCCGAGCTTCGACGTGATCCGGGTGGAGCCCGATGGCGCAACCCTCATCGCCGGACGCATGGAGCCTGATACGGCCCTGCGCATTCTCGACGGTGAGCGCGTGGTGGCGCAGGGGCGCAGCAATGCGCAGGGCGAGTTTGCGCTGACCCTGCCGCAGAATCTCGCCATCGGCGATCACGAGCTGCGGCTCGTCGCCGGCGAGGGGGATGGTGAGCGCCTGTCCGAACAGCGCGCGGTGATCAGCGTACCGATGCCGGGCCGCGAGTCCGAACTCCTCGTCATGCTCGAAGCGCCGGATGCTCCCTCGCGCCTGATCGCGGCGCCCCGTACCGGGCAAGCGCTTGAGGTTGCGGCGGCGCAGACCCCGGCCGCCGCTGCTGAACCGCCCATGCCCTCACAGGACAAGGCTGCCCGGGTTGCCGCAGCAGCCAATCCCGACGCGCCGGCAATCGGCGCGGTCGAGATCGAGGGCGATCACCTCTTCATCGCCGGTACGGCGAAGGCCGGCCAGAAGGTCCGCCTCTATCTGAACGACGCCTTCGTCGCCGAGACGGCCGTTGGCGACAAGAAGGAATTCCTGGCATCGGCCACGCAGGACGTGCCGGTCGGCCAGCATGTGGTTCGCGCCGATGTGCTGGACAGGGCCGGCAATGTCGTCAGCCGGGCCGAAGTCCCCTTCAGCCGCCCGGACGGCGAGCGTGTCGCCGCGGTCGCGGCCTCTCCGGCCTTGCCGGGCATGTCCGCCGCCGAAAAGCTCGATCCCTCCATCACGCGGGAGGCGGATGGCGCCGACGGCGCGTTGCAGCCGGTGGACGGGCGCGTCATCATCCGCAAGGGCGATACGCTCTGGCGCATCTCGCGCGAGAATTACGGGTCGGGCAGCCGCTACACGGTCATCTACCTTGCCAATGGCGATCAGATCCGCAATCCAGACCTCATCTATCCCGGCCAAATCTTCCGCATGCCCGTGACGAACGAGGCTGCCGGCGGCTGATCCGGCACCACTGGCGCAAGGCCATGCCTGACATTAGGTAAGCGGCTCTACGCCGCGCGCCTTGTGCGCGCACCGCGCCGTATGCTCCCGGAACTCAACTCACGTGACCGATACCACTTCCCGCGCCGTATCCGGCGACAGTGGCGCGACGTTCAGGACGTTGCGCAATCTCTGGCCCTATATGTGGCCGCAGGAGCGCCCGGACCTGCGCGCCCGCGTCCTGTGGGCCAGCTTCTACCTGATCCTGGCCAAGCTCCTGACGGTCGGCGTCCCCTATTTCTACAAATGGGCGACCGACGCGCTGGATGGCGACACGTCAGGCCTTGCCTGGCTGCCGCTGGTCCTGACCGGCGCGGTGACGCTCGTCGTCGCCTATAATGTGGCGCGGATCGTTTCGGTGGCCTTCAACCAGCTGCGCGACGCGCTCTTTGCCAGCGTCGGCCAGTATGCCGTCAGACGGTTGGCCTACAAGACCTTCGTCCACATGCACGCTCTGTCGCTGCGCTTCCATCTGGAGCGCCGCACCGGCGGCTTGTCGCGCATCATCGAGCGCGGCACCAAGGGCATCGAGACGATCGTGCGCTTCACGATCCTCAATTCGGTGCCGACGCTCATCGAGTTCCTGCTCACGGCGGTGATCTTTGGCGTGACCTACGGGATCGCCTATGTCCTCGTCGTCGCGCTGACGGTCATCGCCTATTCCGTCTTCACCATCCGCGCGAGCGACTGGCGCATCCACATTCGCCGCGAAATGAACGACAGCGATACCGAGGCCAACACCAAGGCCATCGACTCGCTCCTGAACTTCGAAACCGTCAAATATTTCGGCAATGAGGCGATGGAGGCCGAGCGCTTCGACCAGTCCATGGCGCGTTACGAGAATGCCGCCACGCGAACATGGACCTCGCTCGGCTGGCTGAACTTCGGCCAGGGCGTCATCTTCTCGATCGGCATGGGCGTCGCCATGGTCATGTCCGCGCGCGAGGTGATGGCGGGGACGCAGAGCCTGGGCGATTTCGTCTTCATCAACGCGCTCCTGATGCAGCTGTCCATCCCGCTCAACTTCATCGGCTTCGTCTACCGCGAAATCCGCCAGGGGCTGACGGATATGGAGCAGATGTTCGACCTCCTGCAGGTCAGCGAGGAAGTGCGCGACACGCCCGGCGCGCCCGCGCTGGCCGTGACGGCCGGCACGATCCGCTTCGAAGATGTGCGCTTTTCTTATGACAGCGGACGGGAAATCCTGAAGGGCATCAGCTTCGAGGTTCCGGCCGGCCGTTCCGTGGCGATCGTCGGGCCGTCCGGCGCGGGCAAGTCCACCATTTCGCGCCTGCTCTTCCGCTTCTACGACGTTTCGTCCGGGCGGATAACGGTGGACGGACAGGATATCGCGGCGGTGCGGCAGGACAGCCTACGCGGCGCCATCGGCATCGTCCCGCAGGATACGGTGCTCTTCAACGATACCATCGCCTACAATATCCGCTACGGCCGCGTCGATGCCACCGACGAAGAGGTTCGTCACGCTGCCGAACTGGCGCAGATCCATAGCTTCATCGAAAGCCTGCCCGACGGTTACCGCACGACGGTCGGCGAGCGTGGGCTCAAGCTGTCCGGCGGCGAAAAGCAGCGTGTCGCGATTGCGCGGACGATCCTGAAGGCCCCGCCCATCCTGGTGCTGGACGAGGCGACATCGGCGCTCGATACCCATACGGAACAGGACATCCAGTCGGCGCTCAGCCTCGTCTCGGCCGAGCGCACCACGCTGACCATCGCGCACCGCCTGTCCACCATCATCGATGCGGACGAAATCCTGGTGCTGCGGGCGGGTCAGATCGTCGAGCGCGGCAGCCACCGCACGCTCCTGGCCGCAAACGGGCTTTATGCGGAAATGTGGGCGATGCAGCGTGAGGCGACCGAGGCCGAGGAAGCGCTCAGGCGTGCCCGGGAAGCCGATCAGCTCGGCGTTATCGAGCGGCGCGCCCCGGCCGATCCGCTTGAACCGCGGCGGTAAGCACTCTACACCCCGGCCAAGCCCTCGCGCTGCCGGACTGTCAGGAAGGACCACGGTATTTCATGGATATGATCCAGTCGATCCGAAACGCTCTCGTGCCGGTGCACCGGGCGGGGTATCCCTTCATCGCGGCCTTCTTCGTGGCCGGGCTGCTGCTCGGCCTCCTGTGGCAGCCGCTCTTCTGGCTTTTCCTGATCCTGACGATCTGGTGCGCCTACTTCTTCCGCGATCCCGAGCGGCTCGTGCCGCAGGCCGATCATCTCGTCATCAGCCCGGCGGACGGCCACGTCTCGCTCGTCGGCCATGTCGTGCCGCCGGCGGAGCTGCAGCTCGGCGACGAGCCGCTGCTGCGCATCTCCATCTTCATGAATGTCTTCGACTGCCACATCAACCGCGCGCCGGTGCGCGGCGGCATCCTGCGGATCAGCTACCGGGAAGGCCAGTTCAAGAATGCCGAGCTCGACAAGGCGAGCGAGGTGAACGAGCGGTCCTCCATGGTCATCAACGGTCCGTTCGGAGAGGTCGGCGTCGTTCAGATCGCCGGCGCGGTCGCGCGGCGCATCGTCAGTTTTGTGCGGGCGGGCGGATCGCTCGAGGCCGGGGAGCGTTACGGCCTGATACGCTTCGGTTCCCGGCTGGACATCTACCTTCCCGACGGCACCGTTCCCCGCGTGGCAGAGGGGCAGCGCGCCATTGCCGGCGAGACGATCATCGCCGAACATGGCGACGGCCTGGCCACCTGGCCGGCACGCCGCGACTGAAGGAGGGCCGATGGAGCCGACCAACACGACATCACGTGACGAGCCGCCGAGCGGCGTGCGCTATTACTCGCGCATTCCGCTGCGGCATATCCTGCCGAACCTCATCACCATCCTGTCGATCTGCGCCGGCATGACGGGGATCCGCTATGCTTTCGAAGGCCGTTTCGAACTGGCCGTGGTGCTGGTTCTGGGCGCGGCATTCCTGGACGGGATCGACGGGCGCATCGCGCGGCTCGTCAACGGGCAGAGCCGGTTCGGCGCCGAGATGGATTCGCTCGCCGACGTCGTGAACTTCGGCGTGGCGCCGGCGCTTCTTCTCTACGCCTATACACTGCACGATGCCGGGGCCATCGGCTGGATCGCGGCTCTGCTCTATGCCAGCGGCTCGGCCCTGCGGCTGGCGCGCTTCAACACCATGCTGGACGAGCCGAACCGCCCGGCCTGGAAAAGCGCCTTCTTCGTCGGCGTGCCGGCTCCGGCCGGCGCGGCGCTGGCGCTGTTTCCCGTCTATGTCGGCTTCAGTGGCGAAGCGACGGGCTTCCCGCAGGTGACGGCCATGTTCTCCGCCGTCTACCTCGTCGTCGTCGGACTGCTCATGGCCAGCCGCATCCCGACCTATTCCGGCAAGACGGTCAGCATTCCCATACGGCGCGACTTCGTCGTGCCCGTCGTGCTGGTGGTCGTCCTCTATATCGGGCTGCTGCTCAGCTACTTCTGGGAAACGCTGACGCTGTCCGTCGTCGCCTATTACCTCACCATGCCCTTCGCGATCCGCGCCTTTCGCAAAGCCGATCAGGCCCACCGCCAGAGCTGACGGGGCCGGTGGTTCAGTCGGGCATGTGGTAGGTAAGGAAACGATCCTGCCGCACGTCGAAAAGCCGCCCCGTCTCGGTGAGATCGGGGAAGGCGAGGGGCAGGATCTTTGCCGCAACATCGGCCGGGCGCGGAAGCGTGTCCGGGTTTTCGCCCGGCATGGCCAAAGCCCGCATCGCCGTGCGCGTGGCGCCCGGATTAACCGAGTTGACGCGCAGCGCCAGGTTGCGCGTTTCGTTCGCCCAGGATTTGATCATCGCCTCGCCCGCAGCCTTGGTTGCGGCGTAGAGGCCCCAATAGGCCTTGGTCGAATGGGCGGCACCCGACGACAGGTAGATAGCGCGGCCGGCATCGGACGCGCGCAGCAGAGGGTCCGTCGTGCGGATCAGCCGCCAGGTCGCATCCACGTTGATGCGCATGGTCTTGTCGAAGGTCTTGGCCTCGATATGGCCGAGCGGCGCCAGCACGCCGAGCGCGCCGGCATTCAACACCAGGACGTCGAGCTTGCCCCAGCGCTCGTGGATCGCTCCGCCCAGCCGGTCGATGCCCGGCATGTCCATCAGATCGAGCGGAACCAGCGTAGCGGAGCCGCCTGCGGACTGGATCTCGTCGTCCAGTTCCTCGAGCCCGCCGACGGTGCGTGCCACGGCGATGATATGGGCGCCTTCCGCAGCCAGAGCCTTCGCCAAGAAATAGCCGATGCCGCGCGATGCGCCGGTGACCAGCGCAACGCGCCCTTGCAACCTACCCGTCATGCCAGTCCTTCGTCCCCCCTCGGCCGGCTTCAGCCGTGGTTCGCCATGACGGCGAGCCGATGCACGTTGTTGACCGGGGCTTCCCGGTCCAGAAGCCGGGTCGGATAATCGCCCGTGAAATAGTGGTCGGTGAATTGCGGTGCTTTGTCATTGCGGCTCTCTCCGCCGACCGCATGGTAGAGCCCGTCCAGCGACAGGAAAGCCAGGCTGTCGGCGCCGATGAAGCGGCACATGGCATCCAGCGACGAATATTGATTGGCCAGGAGCTTGTCGGCATCGGGCGTGTCGATGCCGTAGAAGTCCGGATAGAAGATCATCGGGCTGGCGACGCGGATATGCACTTCCGTTGCCCCGGCATCCCGGATCATCTGCACGATCTTCACCGATGTCGTGCCGCGCACGATGGAATCGTCGACGAGCACGACGCGCTTGCCCTCGATCATGGCGCGGTTGGCCGAGTGTTTGAGCTTCACGCCGAAGGCGCGGATCTGCTGCGTCGGCTCGATGAAGGTGCGGCCGACATAGTGGTTGCGGATGATGCCGAGCTCGAAGGGAATACCCGATTCCTGCGCAAAGCCGATTGCCGCGGGCGTGCCGCCATCGGGCACCGGAACGACGACATCCGCCTCGACCGGGGCTTCCTGCGCCAGATGCCGGCCCATGGCCTTGCGGGCCACATAGACGTTGCGGCCGCCGACGACCGAGTCCGGCCGCGCGAAATAGACATATTCGAAGAGGCAGAGGCGTTCGGGCTGCGGCTTCTCGGCTTTGCGGCTGTCCACCGTGATGGAGCCGTCCGGCTGGATCTCGCAGATGATGACTTCGCCGTTTTCCACGTCGCGGATATACTTCGCGCCGATGATATCCAGCGCGCAGGTTTCCGAACAGAAGATGGGCTTGCCGTCGAGCTCGCCCATCACCAGCGGGCGGATGCCGATCGGGTCGCGCGCCGCGATCAGCTTGGTGCGCGTCAGCGCCACCATGGAGTAGCCGCCCTCCACCTGGCGGATCGCATCGATGAAGCGATCCGACGAGTGGGTCTGCCGCGACCGGGCGATCAGGTGCAGCACCACCTCGGTATCGGAGGTCGACTGGCAGATGGCGCCATCGGCGATGAGCTGGCGCCGTAGCGTCAGCCCGTTGGTGAAGTTGCCATTATGGGCGATCGCGATGCCACCGACCTCCAGCTCGGCAAAGAGCGGCTGGACGTTGCGAAGCGCCGTCTCCCCGGTGGTCGAATAGCGGACATGGCCGATCGCCATGGCGCCGGGCAGGCGGGCCAGCACGGCCGGGTCGGTATAATGATCGCCGACCAGGCCCATCCGACGCTCGGAATGGAACTGCTGCCCGTCGAAGCAGACGAGGCCGGCCGCCTCCTGGCCGCGATGCTGCAGCGCATGCAGGCCCAGGGCGGTCAGCGTTGCGGCATCGGGATGGCCCAGAATGCCGAAGACGCCGCACTCTTCGTGCAGCGTGTCGCCGTCCATGTCGTCGAAAGGAGTCTCGCCCATGTCACTCTCGTTCCTGGCTCGAAGGCCCTTGGAGCGGTCCGCTTGCCGCGGCGGCGAGCCTGCTTATGGCAGGAAACGCCCGGTGCCCGGTCGAACCGACCCCGATGCACCATCACGCGGGTCCCTCGGGCTCATATGGTGGGCCCGCCGCGCATTCGCGACCTGAAAAACGAAACAGGCGCGATAGTGTCGCGCCCATTCATGACTTCCCTCTCCACAAGAGGCTTTTGCCTCAGGCGGGCCGCAACGTCAATTGGCTTGAGGCTGCTGCGCACCGGTGATTGCGTCTTCGACCGATCCCGGCTCGGCCGGTGCTTCCGCCGGTTGCGCGCCGACGGCTTCGGTCTCTACCGCCGGGGGCGGTCCGAGCTGCCGGTTCACATACTGGACGAGCCCGTCCATGCTGCCGACGAGGTCCGCACCCAGATCGTCCAGGAAGGGCTTGGAGCGCGCATCGGCGATCTGCGGGTGCTGCTGGTCGGGGTTGAGCCAGTTCAGGAAGACGACCGCCACCACCATCAGGAGGACGCCGCGCGCCGCGCCGAACAGGAAGCCGAGGATACGGTCGACCGCGCCGACCCGGCTGTCGATGATGAAGTCGGCGATGTGCATGGTGATCAGCGAGACGACGATCAGCACCACAAGGAAGATCGCCAGCGCGGTGACCGCCATGGCGAGCGTGTGATTGTCGATATACTGGGCGGTGAAGGGCGTGAGCTGAGGGAAGAAATACCAAGCCGCCGCGGCGGCCACGACCCAGCTGACGATGGACAGCACCTCGCGCGAGAAGCCGCGCACCATGGCCAGGATCGCCGAAATAAGGGTGATGACGACGAGGGCGACGTCGAGCAGGGTGATGGTCATGCCGTTCCTTGGACTTGGCGCTCAGTTCCGTAGCCAGTCTTACACTCGCGGATGGTGCGAAAATCAAGCATTGCTTTTGTCCTGACCGCTGGCGATCCGCGCCACGAGATCGGCGAGCGCTGAGACTTCCGTGATCGAGACACTGCCGCCGCGCGGCGCGTCCGTGCCCGAATGCGGCAGTACGGCGCGCCGGAAGCCAAGCTTCTCGGCCTCCTTGAGCCGCAGATTGGCATGGGCCACGGGCCGCACCGCCCCGGACAGGCTGACCTCTCCGAAATAGACGCAGTCCGCCGGCAGGGCCGATTGCGCAAGGGAGGATACGAGTGCCGCCGCCACGGCCACGTCCGCTGCCGGCTCGTTGATGCGGTAGCCGCCCGCCACGTTCAAATAGACGTCATGCTGCGCCAGCCGCACACCGCAATGGGCCTCCAGCACCGCCAGCACCATGGCAAGGCGCGGCTGGTCCCAGCCAAGGACGGAGCGGCGCGGCGTGCCGAGCGGCGAGGGCGCGACAAGCGCCTGGATTTCGACCAACACGGGGCGCGTGCCTTCGATAGCGGCAAAAACGGCGGCGCCCGGCGCCTTTTCGTTCCGCTCGCCCAGGAAGAGTTCGGAAGGGTTGGGAACCTCGCGCAGGCCGCCATCGCCCATTTCGAAGACGCCGATCTCGTCCGTCGGGCCGAAGCGGTTCTTGACGGTGCGCAGGATGCGGAAATGGTGGCCGCCTTCACCCTCGAAGTACAGAACGCCGTCCACCATGTGCTCGACCACACGCGGCCCGGCAATCTGCCCCTCCTTGGTGACATGACCGACAAGGATGACTGCGGTACCGGTCGACTTGGCATAGCGGATCAGCGCCTGCGCCGCCGAGCGGACCTGCGTCACCGTACCAGGGGCGGAATCGGCAAGGTCGGTCCAGATGGTCTGGATGGAGTCGATGATGACAAGGTCCGGCTTGCCGTTGGCCGACAGGGTGGCGAGGATATCCTCGATATTGGTTTCGGCCATCAGCTGCACGCTTGTATCGGCGGCCTTCAGCCGCTGCGCCCGCAGGCGTACCTGCGCGACGGCTTCCTCGCCCGAAACATAGACGATGCTGTGCCCCCGCCGCGCCAGCGACGCGGCCGCCTGCATGAGCAGGGTGGACTTGCCGATGCCGGGATCGCCGCCGACGAGCAGCGCGGAGCCGCGCACGAAGCCGCCGCCGGTGACGCGGTCCAACTCGTCGATGCCCGACACGATGCGCGGGGCTTCCTCGGTTTCGCCCGACAGGGGGAACAGGGCCGAAGCGCGGCCCTTGCGCCGCCCGGCCGTGGCCGGACCGCCGCCGATGCCGCCGCTCTGGCTTTCCTCGACGATGGTGTTCCATTCGCCGCAGGCATCGCATTTGCCCTGCCAGCGATTATAGACCGCGCCGCAATTCTGGCAGATGAAGTTGACCTTCGCCTTGGCCATGGGGCTCAGATCCAGATCCGCGCGACGCGCGTGCCGATGGCGGTCAGGAGCTCGTAGGCGATGGTGCCCGCCCGCTGCGCGACCTCGTCGATCGGCACGTTCGGGCCGTAAAACTCCACTTCGGTTCCCGGCCGAACCGCATCCACGGGGAGCTGCGTCACGTCCACCATGCTCATATCCATGGACAGGCGGCCGATCAGCGGGGCGGAACTGCCCGCCAGGAAGACGCGCGGCACGGGCGCGCCGTCCGTGCGCGCGGGTTCGTTGGCGCTGCGCGGATAGCCGTCGGCATAGCCAAGGCCCACCGTCGCGATCCGGGCGGCGCGCTTCAGCTTCACCGTCCCGCCATAGCCGACATGTTCGCCGCGCTTTACATCCGCCACCTGCAGGACATGGCCGACGAGGCGCGGCACCGCCCGCAATGCGCCGCTCGGATCGAGCTCCGTCGCGCCGCCATACAGGCCGATGCCCGGCCGGGTCAGGTCGAAATGGAAGGCCGGGTCACGGAAGATCGCCGCCGTATTGGCAAGCGACCGCGCCACATAGGGAAAGCGGTTCGCGCGCTTGCGAAACTCGCCCAGCTGTTCCTCAGGCAGGCTGGATGCCGGCTCGTCGGCGCTGGCCAGATGGCTCATGACAAGGGCCAGATCCAGCGTGCCGCTGGCCGACAGCTCGGCTGCGCGCCGGGACTGCACATCGTTCAGGCCGAGCCGGTGCATGCCGGTTTCCAGTTGCAGGCCGGCGACGCCTGGCAGGTCGCGCGCACCCTCGGCCACGGCCCACAGATCGACGTCTTCCGGCGTGGACAGGATCGGGATGAGGAAATACTCGCGGCACAGGCGGGCAGCCTCGGTGTCGAGGCCCTGCAGCACGAAGATGCGGCAGTTCTTGCCCGGCATGGCCTCGCGGATCGCGGCGCCTTCCTCGGCCCAGGCTACGAAGAAGTCCCGGCAGCCCGCGGCAAACAGCGCCTTGGCGGCGATGACGCCGCCGAGCCCGTAGCCATCGGCCTTGACGGCCGCGCCGGTGCGGGCGTCCGGCGCCTGCATGGCCAGCGAACGCCAGTTGGATTTCAGGGCCCAGGAATCGATCTCGACGAAGGGACGGCGCCCACGAAAGCTTGCTTGCGACATGATCTGCTCGTTACAGGCGAAATTGGGCGCGGTCGCGCTCAGAACCGTTCCGGAAGATGCGATTCTTCCGCAAGGTCCGTGAAGCGCGTGAACTCCGCCTGGAAGGCCAGGGGGATGGTGCCGGTCGGGCCGTGGCGCTGCTTGGCGATGATGACTTCAGCCTTGCCGCGTGATTCGTTCATCTGCTGCTGCCACTTCAGATGCTCTTCCGTGCCGGCCTTCGGCTCCTTGTTCTGCAGGTAGTACTCATCGCGATACACGAAGAGCACGACGTCGGCGTCCTGCTCGATGGAGCCCGATTCGCGAAGGTCGGAGAGCTGCGGGCGTTTGTCCTCGCGCGATTCGACCTGGCGCGACAGCTGCGACAGGGCGATGATCGGCACCGAAAGCTCTTTGGCCAGGGCCTTCAACCCGGTGGTGATCTCGGTGATTTCCTGCACGCGGTTGTCGGACTTCTTGGACGATCCCTGCATCAGCTGGACATAGTCGATCACCATCACGTCCAGGCCGCGCTGGCGCTTCAGCCTGCGCGCACGGGCCGAAAGCTGCGCGATCGAGATGCCGCCCGTCTGGTCGATATAGAGCGGGGCGCGCTGCATCATCTCGGTACAGGCGACCAGCTTGGCATATTCGGCATCGGTGATGTTGCCGCGCCGGATCTTGGAGGAGGACACCTCGCTCTGCTCGGAAATGATACGCGTTGCCAGCTGCTCGGCCGACATTTCCAGCGAGAAGAAGGCGACGACGCCGCCATTCTTGGCTTTGAAGCTGCCATCCGCCTGTTCGGCCGGCTCGTAGGCGGAGGCAATGTTGAAGGCGATGTTGGTGGCCAGCGAGGTTTTTCCCATGGCCGGACGCCCGGCCAGGATGATCAGATCGGAAGGCTGCAACCCGCCCATGCGCCGGTCCATCTCCCGGATGCCGGAGGAGATGCCCGACAGGCCGCCATCGCGGTCCTTGGCCGCGCCGGCCATCTCGATGGCCAGTGCCATGGCATCGGAAAAGGCCTGGAACCCGCCGTCATAGCGCCCGGTTTCGGCAAGCTCGAAAAGCTTGCGCTCGGACTCCTCGATCTGCTTCTTGGGCTCGAGGTCCAGCGGCGCATCGAAGGCATCGTTGACCATTTCCTCGCCGATGCGGATGAGGCTGCGCCGCAGCGCCAGGTCATAGATGCCCCGGCCGTAATCGGCCGCGTTGATGATGGTCGTGGCTTCGGCCGCCAGCCTGGCCAGGTACTGGGCGATGGTGATGTCGCCGACCCGGTCGTTCGCGGCCATGAAGGTCTTGATCGTGACAGGATTGGCGATCTTGCCCATCCGGATCATTTCCGATGCCTTGCCGAAAATCTCGCGGTGCAGCGGCTCGTGGAAGTGTTCGGGCTTCAGGAAGTCATGGACGATGTAATAGGCGTCGTTGTTGACGAGAATGGCGCCCAGCAGCGCCTGCTCCGCCTCGATGTTGGAGGGCGCCTCGCGGTAGGCGGGGCCGTTCTCGTCGATCTTGCGCGCCGCATCGGCCATGCGCCAAGCCCTTTCCTGATCCGAGCCGTCGAAAATGGTACCCTAGCGGGTCAGCGAGGCCGACACGATGGCCGCAACATGCCCATGGCACGATCCTCACCATCGAAATACATGGGTTTTCTCCACCTGTGTGGAAAAAATGAGGAAGGCCCGGCACACGCAAGGCCGGCCCCGTCGGGACCGGCCTTGCGCATGTGGATAAGCTGTGGATCGCCCGCAACGGGGCGATCGGCGCGCATCAGGCGCGGGCGTCGTCGGACTCGGTTTCGGCCTCGTCCTCTTCGCCCTCGGCGTCTTCGTCCGCCAGGTCTTCGTCCTCGTCACGGCCGTAGATGGCGTCGGCCGAGGTCAGCGTCTCGCCGCGGGCCTGGCGCTCTGCCTCGTCCTGCGAGCGGGCGATGTTCAGCTCGATGCGCGATTCGACTTCCGGATGCAGGACGATGGCCACCGTGTGGAGGCCGATGGCCTTGATCGGCAGGTTCAGCTCGACCGCGTTGCGGTTGATGGCATAGCCCTCGGCACGCACCAGTTCGGCGATGTCGCGCGCCGAGACGGAGCCGTAGAGCTGGCCGGTCTCGCCGGCCGAGCGGACGATGACGAAGCGCTTGCCGTTGAGCTGCTCGGCGATCGACTGGGCTTCGCTCTTGCGCTCTTCGTTACGGGCGACGAGCTGAGCCTTCTGCGCTTCGAAGCGGGCGCGGTTGGCGTCGTTGGCACGCAGGGCGCGGCCCGTCGGCAGAAGGTAGTTGCGGGCATAGCCGTCGCGCACGCGGACGGTATCGCCGAGCTGGCCAAGGCGCGCGATGCGCTCGAGGAGGATGACTTCCATGATCGGATCCTTTCAGTCTTGTTCCGAAAATCAGGATGGTTTTCCCTCTGGCGCCGTCCCGGACCGGGCGACATCGACCGCCCCCAGAATCAGGAAGGCGAAGAGGGGAATGGAGAGAAGCAGGATCGCCGCATAGGCGCTGAAGAGAAGCAGCCCGCGCGCCGCCATGCCCCGCGTGCGCCGATGCATCGCGGCCAGGCCGACAAGCGTGAACGCCATGCCGAAGGCCCCCGCCACCACCGCGCCGAGAAGGCCGACGAGACCGTCCAGGAAGGAAAAGGCCAGGGCGCCGGCAAAGATCGGCAGGGCAATGCGGGGCAGCCCCGCGGCGGAGGGGATATCGTCCCGCGGGCGCGGAAGCTTGCCGCTGGCCCGCGTCAGCGCCGCGGCCAGGTAGAGAAGGCCGGCCAGCATGGCAACGAGCAGCGCCGGCTGCACGAAGGGCACGAGCCGGACCACCAGCGCGCCGAGTTCCTGGAGCTGGGCCTCGCTGTCCGGGCCGAGCGCGGCTTGCGAGCCGAGCGCTTCGGCCAGCACCGGGCCGAACTCCTGCGGGTTGAAGCCGATGATCCAGCCGAGAATCACGCAGGCGGCGATGGCCGCGCCGACGATCGCCATCAGGATGCGTGAGAGCGGATACCAGTCCAGCGCCGGGCGCGCGTCATTGGCCGGGGCGGGAATATCGGAGCGCAGGCGCGACAGGCCCGCCAGATGGCCGATCCAGGCGGCGGGGATGCCCATGGCGACCAGCAGCGGGATGCTGACCATGAGCGAGCCGGTGGCCGCGCTGACGGCGGTCGCCGCCACGGCGACGGAGACGAATCCGGCGACGCTGCCCCAGCCGAGGCTTGCGATGAAGATGGGGAGGGGGGTCAACAAGGGCAGCAGCAATCCGCCTGCCGCCTGGCCAATCAGGCCTGCGAACAGGAGCGCGCTGGCAAGGCCGGCGGCAATGGAAACGAGGATTGCGGATTTCTGCATAGGGTGTCGCTGTCCTGCTTGTCGCAGTTAGGGGCATGGCCCCAACTCGGCATGGAAGTTTGCGGTCACGCGCCTTGCCGAAGGGTGCGCAAAACGCGGCGGCGGACCCGTCCGGGCCCGCCGCCGACGCATGATTACTTCAGGACGTAGGGCAGGAGGCCCAGGAAGCGCGCGCGCTTGATCGCACGGGCCAGCTCACGCTGGTTCTTCTGCGAGACGGCGGTGATGCGCGAAGGGACGATCTTGCCGCGCTCGGAAATGTAGCGCTGCAGAAGACGGACGTCCTTGTAGTCGATCTTCGGCGAATCACTCGCCGCGAACGGGTCCGACTTGCGGCGCCGATGGAACGGGCGACGGGTCGGGAGCTGTGCGATATCGACCATCAGACGGCCTCCTCATTGCGCTCGCGACGGCCACGGCCGCCACGATCTCCACCGCGGTCGCCACGGTCACCACGGTCGCCGCCTTCGCGGTCGCCGCGGCGCGGACGGTCGTCACGCTTCTGCATCATGGCCGAAGGCGCGTCTTCGTGCTCTTCGACGCGGATGGTGATGTAGCGCAGGATATCTTCGTTAAACCGCATCTGACGCTCCATCTCTTCCACCGCGGCGGAAGGGGCGTCGATGTTGACCAGCGTGTAATAGGCCTTGCGGTTCTTCTTGATGCGGTACGAGAGGGTCTTCAGACCCCAGTTCTCGACCTTGCCGACCTTGCCGCCATTGGCTTCCAGCACGCCGCGATACTGATCGACGAGGGCGTCGACCTGCTGGCTGCTGATGTCCTGGCGGGCAAGGAAAACGTGCTCGTAGAGCGCCATGTTCTTGCCTTTCCGTGTTGTCTTTCGTTCTATGCCCGGGCTTCGGCGGCTAAGCCTCTGCGACTCCCCCTGAAAGCGGCCAGGCAGGCCGAACATGGAAAGGCGCGTCTAGCGAGACGGTCGAGAGCGGGGACACGGGAAGCAGGGCGTTGGCCCCGACGGCATGTTATGCCGCCCTTCCGTTCAGCCCCCGGCCAAAATCCGGGCATTGACGGCGCGTCCCTTACGCCAATTTTCATGCCTTCGCAAGGCTCGGCGGCCATGGAAGGTTGACATGCCGGGCTGCATTCCTTGAATGACCGGCCGTAACGAGGCGCTTTTCGAAGAAGGATCCGCATGACGTTCGCATTGGTATTTCCGGGGCAGGGCAGCCAGGCCGTTGGCATGGGCCGTGACCTTTACGACACCGTGCCGGCGAGCCGCGCGGTGTTCGATGCGGTGGACGACGCGCTGGGAGAGAAGCTGAGCACGCTGATCTTCGAAGGGCCGGAGGACGCGCTGACCCTGACGGCCAATGCCCAGCCCGCGCTGATGGCGGTGTCGCTGGCGGCGCTCCGCGCCATGGAAGCCCGTGGCTTCGATGTCGCCAGCGCGGCCTATGTGGCCGGCCATTCGCTGGGGGAATATTCGGCGCTGGCGGCGGCAGGCTCGCTCGATATCGGTGAGACGGCACGTCTCCTGCGCATCCGCGGGGAAGCCATGCAGGCCGCGGTCCCGCCCGGGGCCGGCGCCATGGCCGCCATCATCGGCCTGGAGCACGACGATGTCGCGGCCCTGTGCGTGGAAGCGGCAGAGGGCGGCAGCGTGCAGATCGCCAACGACAATGGCGGCGGCCAGCTCGTCGTTTCGGGCGACAAGGCGGCGGTCGAGCGGGCCATGGCCCTGGCCAGCGCGCGGGGCGCCAAGCGGGCCATCGCCCTGCAGGTTTCGGCGCCGTTCCACAGCGCCCTGATGCATCCGGCCGCCGACCGCATGGCCGAAGCATTGATCGCGGTGGATATCCGCACGCCGAAGGTTCCGCTGATCGCCAATGTGCTGGCGGCGCCCGTTTCCGACCCCGAGCGCATCCGCGCGCAGCTCGTCGAACAGGTGACCGGCCAGGTGCGCTGGCGCGAGAGCATGACCTTCCTTGCCGAGGACGGCGTCGACATGCTGTTTGAAGTGGGGGCCGGTAAGGTGCTATCGGGGCTGGCGCGCCGCATCGACAAGCGGCTTTCCGCGCAATCGGTCGGCACGTCGGCCGATGTGGAAGCAGCCATGACGAAGCTTCAGGGGGAATGAGAATGTTCGATCTGTCGGGGCGCAAGGCGCTGGTCACCGGCGCCAGCGGCGGAATCGGCGAAGCCATCGCCCGCGTGCTCCACGCGGCGGGCGCGACGGTCGGCCTGCATGGCACCCGGCGCGAGAAGCTGGAGGCCCTGGCGGCCGAGCTCGGCGAGCGGGCGCTCGTCTTCCCGGCGGATCTCGGCTCGCGCGCCGACCAGACGGCCCTGGCCGAAGCGGCCGATCAGGAGCTCGGCGGCGTCGACATCCTGGTCAACAACGCCGGCATCACCAAGGACGGGCTCTTCGTGCGCATGTCCGACGAGGACTGGGACCGCGTGATCGAGGTCGACCTGACGGCCACCTTCCGGCTCACGCGTGGGCTGACCCATCAGATGATGCGCCGCCGCTACGGGCGGATCATCAACATCACCTCGATCGTCGGCGTGACGGGCAATCCCGGGCAGGCCAATTACTGCGCGGCCAAGGCCGGCATGATCGGCTTCTCCAAATCGCTTGCGCAGGAAATCGCCTCGCGCAATGTCACGGTCAACTGCATCGCGCCCGGCTTCATCGAAAGCGCCATGACGGGCAAGCTCAACGACAAGCAGAAGGACCAGATCATGTCCGCGATTCCCATGAAGCGCATGGGTGCCCCGGACGAGATCGCGGCTGCGGCGCTGTTCCTGGCGTCGCAGGAGGCCGGTTATGTTACCGGCCAGACAATTCATGTGAATGGCGGCATGGCCATGATCTGATAGGAATGTCGGGCCGCAATGCGGCCCGATATTGCGTTGTTTTTTGGTTCGGAGCCGCCAAACGCCAGCTCTCCGCAGCCTGACCGCTTGATTAACCGTCCGGCGGCGTCTAACGAAAACGGCGAAACCCATCTCATTAGAGGATTTAATATGAGCGATACCGCTGAACGGGTGAAGAAGATCGTCGTCGAACATCTCGGTGTCGAGCAGGAGAAGGTGACGGAGAACGCCAGCTTCATCGACGATCTCGGCGCCGACAGCCTGGACACGGTCGAACTCGTCATGGCCTTCGAGGAAGAGTTCGGCGTGGAAATCCCGGACGATGCCGCCGAGACGATTCTGACCGTCGGCGACGCCGTGAAGTTCATCGAGAAGAACCAGAGCTAAGGCTCGACCCGACCGGACCGGCCGCCGCGCGGCCATGAGGCCGTGCGACATGTCGCGGCGGCCCACGGGTTCGGTTCCCAGAACCAGTTCGGCGGGCATGGCGCCCTCAAGCGCCGCCCGCCGAAAGGGCAAACCCTCTTATGAGGCGGTCGATGCCCGCACCCGCGGCGCCCCGCCGTCCGGGCCGACGGAGCGGGTCACACGCCCGATCCCAAGGTTCGCATCGAAGGAATCAGCATGAGGCGAGTCGTCATAACCGGCCTTGGCATGGTGTCGCCGCTGGCCAATGGGGTGGAGCATAGCTGGAGCCGTCTTCTGGCCGGCCAGAGCGGCGCCCAGCGGGTCACCGATTTCGACGTCGACGATCTCGCCTGCCAGATCGCCTGCCAGATCCCCAAGGGCGATGGCACCGACGGCACCTTCAATGCCGACTCCGTCATGGAGCCGAAAGAGCAGCGCAAGGTTGACCCCTTCATCATCTACGCCGTCGGCGCCGCCGACGAGGCCCTGGCCGATGCCGGCTGGGCGCCCGAGACGGACGAGGATCAGACCCGCACCGGCGTTCTGATCGGCTCCGGCATCGGCGGTCTCGAAGGCATCGTGGAGGCCGGCTACACGCTGCGCGACCGTGGTCCGCGCCGCCTGTCACCTTTTTTCATCCCGGGCCGGCTGATCAACCTGGCATCGGGTCATGTTTCGATCCGCCATCATTTGCGCGGCCCGAACCACTCGGTCGTGACCGCCTGCTCGACGGGCGCCCATGCGATCGGCGACGCCGCGCGGCTGATCGCGCTGGACGATGCCGACGTGATGGTGGCCGGCGGCACGGAATCGCCCGTCTGCCGGATCGCCCTGGCCGGCTTTGCCGCCTGCAAGGCATTGTCCACGGGCCGCAACGACGATCCGACCCGCGCTTCGCGCCCCTATGATGCCGATCGCGATGGCTTCGTGATGGGCGAGGGTGCCGGCATCGTGGTGCTCGAGGAACTGGAGCATGCGCGCCGTCGAGGCGCGAAGATCTACGCGGAAGTGGTGGGCTACGGCCTGTCGGGCGATGCCTACCACATCACCGCGCCGTCCGAGCATGGCGAAGGCGCCGAGCGCTGCATGCGCGCGGCGCTCAAGCGCGCCGGGCTGGATCCGTCCGATATCGACTATGTGAACGCCCATGGCACATCGACCATGGCCGACACGATCGAACTCGGCGCCGTCGAGCGCTTGCTCGGGGCTGGCGCGTCGCGCGTGTCGATGTCGTCCACCAAGTCGTCCATCGGCCATCTGCTCGGGGCTGCGGGTGCGGTGGAGGCGATCTTCTCGACGCTGGCCATCCGCGACAATGTCGCCCCGCCGACGCTCAACCTGGACACGCCGGCCGTCGAAACGAAAATCGATCTCGTCCCCCATGTGAAGCGGGAGCGCCAGATCGATGTCGCCCTGTCCAATTCCTTCGGGTTCGGCGGCACCAACGCCTCGCTGGTGCTGAAGCGGCTGGTCGATTAGGCGCAGATCCGCAGGCTGGGATCGGGATCACGCTGGCCAGCGCGCCGATCCTCCTGCCTTTCGCCATATTGGGCGGGTACACCGTCGCTTGCGCGTCGCGTAGCGGATTGCCTCGCCGGTTCGATACCGCGCCGTCCGTCGCGGGCGGCAAGGCCGAGCCGCATGCTTCGCCTGTAACGAAACTGCAGACCTGAGGGCCAGCAACCCGTGAGCGATGTGACCAAGGGCACGATGACGCCAACGCAGTCCGAGGGGCCGAAGCGCGGGCGCAGGACGCCATCCCGCCGTTCCCGGGGCGCCGTGGTCGTCTTCCTGAACTTCTTCTTTAGCCTTCTCGTCATCGCCGTCCTGGGCGGCGCCGCCGCGTTCTACTGGGGCAAGTTCCAGTTCGAGCGCCGTGGTCCGCTCACGCAGGAAGCCACCTTCATGGTGTCGCGCGGCGGCGGGCTGTCCTCCATCGCGGACGGGCTCGAAGCGGCCGGTATCGTCTCCAATGCGCTGATCTTCCAGGCCGGCGTGCGCATGTCCGGCGCCGCCGGGCAGTTGAAGGCCGGCGAATACGCCTTCGCGCCCGGAACCTCGATGCAGGGCGTGATGGAGAAGCTCGAAAGCGGGCGTTCCATCATGCATTCCGTCACGATCCCCGAAGGCTGGACCGTTGCGCAGATCTATGCCCGGCTGGAAGGCGATGAAACGCTGGTCGGGAACCTGCCGCCCATGCCCGCCGAAGGAACACTCCTGCCGGAGACATACACCTTCACGCGTGGAACCAGCCGCGGCGAGATCGTTTCGCAGATGGCCGCCGCGCAAGCGCGGCTCGTGGACGAGATCTGGGCAGGACGGACCGAGGGGCTGCCGGTGGAAACGAAGGACGAGTTCGTCACGCTCGCATCCATCGTCGAACGCGAAACCGGGGTGGATGCCGAACGGCCGCATGTCGCGTCGGTCTTCGTCAACCGCCTGCGCCAGGGCATGCGGCTGCAGTCGGACCCGACCTTTATCTACGGAATTTGGGGCGGCGCCGGAAAGCCTTCGGGCGAGCCGCTGCGGCGCTCCCACATTCAGAGCAACACGCCGTACAACACCTATGTGATCAACGGCCTGCCGCCCGGTCCGATCGCCAATCCCGGGCGCGCCGCGCTGGAGGCGGTCGCCCATCCGCTTGATACGGACGATCTCTACTTTGTCGCCGATGGCACGGGCGGGCACGCCTTCGCACCGAGCCTGGCCGAGCACAACCGCAACGTGGCGCGCTACCGCGAGGTCATGCGGCAGCAGGGCGCGGCGGATGCCGCCGCCGCGGAGGACGCCGATCTCGTCGAGTAGCACATCGAGGAAAGGCGGCCCCGTGAAGCCCGTTTGCAGCATGACGGGCTTCGCCCGCCAGGACGCAACCTTTGGCGACTGGCGCATCGTGTGGGAGCTCAGGTCCGTCAACGGCAAGGGACTCGATCTGCGCTGGCGGCTGCCGCCCGGCTTCGAGCCCGTGGAGGCCGAAGCGCGCCGCCGGGCGGCATCGCGCCTGTCACGTGGGAATGTGCAGATCACCCTCCAGATCCAGCGCGATGGCGGGACGATCGGCCGT
Source organism: Aureimonas frigidaquae (assembly GCF_001463905.1). Taxonomy (GTDB): domain Bacteria; phylum Pseudomonadota; class Alphaproteobacteria; order Rhizobiales; family Rhizobiaceae; genus Aureimonas; species Aureimonas frigidaquae. Next base: position 520,416 of record NZ_BBWR01000002.1, on the reverse strand, counting down.
GCCATCAACCGGGACGTCCTGTCGGCCTATGTCGCACAGGCTCGCCTTCTGGTTTCCGAAGGACATGCCGCGCCGCCGACGGCCGACGGGCTCCTTGGCCTCAAGGGCGTATTGGATGCCGGAGAGGCCGACACGCCTGTCTGCGACGCGCCAATGGCGCAGGTGGCGCTCGATGCCTTCGACGCAAGCCTGGAAGCGTTGATCGCAATGCGCGCGCAGGAGGGGGCCGCCACCGCGCAGGTGCTGCGCCAGCGGCTCGACGAGATCGCCGCGCTGACAGGTGAGGCGGAGGAAGATCCGTCCCGCAGCGCAGAATCGATCCGCGCGCGTCTGACCGAGCAGGTGCAACTTCTGCTTGGCACTGGCCTTCATCTCGACGAAGGTCGCCTTGCGCAGGAAGCGGCCTTGCTTGCGACCCGGGCCGATATCCGCGAAGAGATCGATCGGCTCCGCGCGCATATCGAAGCCGGGCGCAGCCTCTTGGCCGAGGGTGGGCCCATTGGACGCAGGCTCGATTTTCTCTCACAGGAATTTAACCGGGAATCGAATACACTCTGCGCCAAATCGAATGCCACGTCGCTGACGGCCATCGGCCTGCAGCTGAAGGTGGTGGTGGACCAATTCAGGGAACAGGTTCAAAATATCGAATGAGGCCGCTGATCGATACCGAATCTCCACTGCCCATCGCGCGGCGTGGTTTGATGCTCGTCATCTCTTCGCCATCTGGCGCGGGGAAGTCGACCATCGCGCGCAACCTTCTGGAGCAGGACTCCCGTTTCTCCCTGTCGGTCAGCGTCACGACGCGCAAGCGCCGCGCCAGCGAGATCGATGGCGTGCACTACCATTTCATCAGCCGCGAGGAATTCACGCGGTTGCAGACAGGCGATGCGCTTCTGGAATGGGCCGAGGTTCACGGCAATTTCTATGGCACCCCGCGCGAGGCCGCCGAAAAGGCGATGCGCGAGGGCCGCGACATGCTCTTCGACATCGACTGGCAGGGAGCCCGCCAGTTGCAGGAGCAGGCCAAGACCGACATCGTCTCCATCTTCATTCTTCCGCCCTCCATGGCCGAGCTGCGCGCGCGGCTCAACAGGCGGGCCGAAGATTCGGCCGAGACGATCCAGATGCGGCTGCGCAATGCGAAGGTCGAAATCGAGCGGTGGCGCGATTACGAATATGTGGTCATCAACGACGATCTCGACCGCGCCTTCGGCGCAGTCCTGTCCATCGTCAATGCGGAGCGCCTGCGGCGTGACCGCCGGCCCGGCCTCTTCGACTTCACGGCGACCCTCCTGGAGGAAGCCGACAAGCTGATGGAGGCCTGACGCCCCCTGTGACGCGCGCGCCGCCGCTCCGTCTGACCAAGGCCGAGGTGGAGGCCGTCTTCCGCCTGCTGGCGGAGCACATGCCGGGGCGCACGCCCGATGCGAAAGGCCCCAAGGGCCAGCCGGACCGGTTCCGCACCCTGGTCGCCTGCGTCCTGTCCGCCCAGAGCCGGGATGCCAACACGGCCCTTGCCGCAGAGGCGCTGTTTGCCTGCGCCAATACACCCGAAACCTTGCTGGCGCTGGACGAAGCGCAAATTGCCGAGGCGATCCGGCCATGCGGCCTGTACAATGCCAAGGCGCGCAACCTGAAGCGCCTTGTCGCAGCACTGATCGAACGTCATGGCGGACAGGTCCCGGCGGACCGGGCGGCGCTGATGCTACTGCCCGGCATCGGCCGCAAGTGCGCCGACATCGTTCTGTCCTTCTGCTTCGATCGCCCCGTCATCGCCGTGGACACGCATGTCTTCCGCGTCTGCAACCGGCTTGGCCTGACGCACCAGACGACGGCGGACCGCACCGCCGAAGAGCTGGAAGAGCGGGCGCCTGAATGGGCGCTGCGCGACGGCCATTTCTGGCTGATCCAGTTCGGCAAGTCCGTCTGCCTGGCGCGCCGTCCGCTTTGCGAAAGCTGCTTCCTGAACCGCTATTGCCTGGCCGTGCGCCGCTCAGCCTTCCTTTGAATTCGCCGTCCTGCGCTGGTCCACCAGATTGGCGAGGGTCACGAATTCGGCAACGGACAGCGTCTCGGCGCGCCGCTGCGGATCGATCCCCGCGGCCTGGAGCAGCGCTTCGCCGCCCAGCGCCTTGAGGCTTTGCCGCAGCATCTTGCGCCTTTGCCCGAAGGCGTTCGCCGTGACAACCTCAAGCGTGGCGAGTGATGCCTGCGCCGGGGCGGGCCGGGGGATCAATCGAACGACGGAGGAGGTGACCTTGGGCGGCGGCGTGAAGGCCTGCGGCGGCACGTCGAAAAGGATCTCGGCCTCCGTGCGCCAGCCGCACAGGACGCCCAGGCGTCCGTAATGGTCGTCGCCCGCACGGGCGACGATGCGGTGGGCAACCTCGCGCTGGAACATCAGGGTGAGCGAGTCCCATTGCGGTGGCCAGAGCGCTGTGGTCACGAGGTTCAGGAGGATCTGGGTTCCGACATTGTAGGGAAGGTTCGCCACCAGCTTGAAGCGCCCGCTGGCCTGCTGCGCAATATCGATGGCAAGCGCATCGCCGGACAGGATGTCAAGGCGCCCTGGATAGGCGTCTGCGATTTCCTGCAGGGCCGGCAGGCAGCGCGTGTCCTTCTCGATGGCAATGACGCGTCGGGCGCCTTCGGCCAAAAGGGCGCGTGTGAGGCCACCCGGTCCCGGGCCGATCTCCACCACGGTCGTCTCGTCGAGCGGCGCAGCCTGCCGCGCGATCTTGGCGGTCAGGTTCAGATCGAGCAGGAAGTTCTGTCCGAGCGCCTTCCTGGGCTCCAGGTCATGCGCGGCAAGCACCTCGCGCAGCGGCGGCAGCATGTCGATCTGGGTCATGCGTCCTGTCTGTTGCCGGCGCGGATGCGGGCCATGCGGGCCGCCAGGTTGAGCGCGGCGATAAAGCTCGATGCGCGGGCCTTGCCCGTTCCTGCAAGGGCGGCGGCTGTGCCGTGATCAGGCGAGGTGCGGATGATCGGCAGGCCGAGCGTCACGTTGACGGCCTCGTCGAAGCCGAGGGTCTTGACCGGGATCAGCGCCTGGTCGTGATACATGCAGAGCGCCACGTCGTAGCGGCTGCGGGCCTCGGCATGGAACATGGTGTCGGCGGGCATGGGGCCGATGACGTCGAGCCCTTCGCCGAGCAGGCGCTCGACAGCCGGCTGGACGATCCGGAGGTCTTCCGTACCCATGGCGCCCTGTTCCCCGGCATGGGGGTTCAGGCCGGACACGGCAAGCCGCGGATGATCGAGCCCGAAATCCATCTTCAGATGATGCGCGACAATGCGCGCCGTCTGCACGATCGCTTCCTCCGTCAGCTGAGCGGGAACATCGGCCAGGGGGATATGGATGGTGACGGGAACCGTGGATAGCTCGGGCCCGGTCAGGAGCATGACGGGCAGATAGGCGCGGCGATGCCGCGTCTCGCACAGGGCGGCCAGGAACTCGGTATGTCCCGGATGCCGGAAGCCGGCATCGTAGAGCGCCTTCTTTTCGATGGGGGCCGTGACGAGCGCACCGGCCCGCCCGTCCAGCACTTCGGCCGTGGCCCGCTCGATGGATTCGATGGTGCCGGCCGCATTGTCGGCATGCGTTTCGCCCGGCGTGTCCATATGGGCAGCTGCAAGGGGAAGCACGGGCAGCGCTTCGTCGAAGACGGACACAGCATCGGCCGCCTGGTCGATCCGCGCAACGGAAGCAGGCAGGCCGAGCCGTTCGGCGCGGCTGGCCAGCATGTCGGCATCGGCCACCACGAAGAAGGGCGGCAGGCCGAAGAGACGCCGGTTGTGATGGCAGGCGAGGATCAGGTCCGGGCCGACCCCGGATGGCTCGCCGACCGATACGGCAAGCGGAAGGGGAGCCGGCTGCGGCATGGCGGCTTAGCGCCGCACGATGGTGGCGGCGTCACGCAGCTTCTTCAGAAGCGCTGCGTCCGGCTCCTGGGAGCTGAGGCTTTCCAGATCCTTGGCCTGGTAGACGAGCTGTGCGGCATGATCGTCCGAGATCTTGCGCGTGTTGCAGACGGCGATGAACTCAACGCCGCGCTCGGTGACCTGCGGGCGCGTGGTGTTGCCGGCCGACAGGCGGGAAATCTCGTCCTTCCAGCGGGGCGGCAGCTCCGGCTGGGCGACACGGCCGAGATCACGCACCGTCACGTCGCGCAGGCCCTGCGCGAGCTGGAAGGTGTTGTCGCAGCCGCGGAAGCGCTGACGCATGTTGTTGGCTTCGGTCGTGCGCCGCTCCCGCGAGGCGCCCTGCGGCAGAACGAAGATGACCTGCTGCAGCGTGTATTCGGTGGTGGAGGGCTTCGCGCCGCCCTGCTGCAGCATGCGCTGCACGACGTCCTGCTCGCTCAGCCGCTCGGCCTGCTGCACGTTCATGCGAACGGCCTGGCCCCAACCCATCTGAACGCGGATGTAATCCTTGAACGCCTCTCCGCTGAAGCCGGCCTGACCGAAAAGCTGGCCAAGCTGCGCCAGGCTCAAGCCGTTCTGCTGCGCGAAGTTCGCATAGGCCTGGTCCACGGCTGCATCGGGAATATTGATGCCCCGGCGCCGGACCTCCTGCTTCTTCACGGCTTCGTCGATCAGCTCCTTGGTGGCGGCCTCCGCGGTGGCGGGGGCGCGGCGCAGCCGCAGGAAGGCCTGCCGAAGCTGGATCTGGTAGGAGGTGATCGCCTGACGATTGACGACGACCTTCACCTCGCTCGCTGCCTGCGCGGCCGGAGCGATGATCGGCACCGGGCCCAATGCGGCGAAGGTGGCCACGGAGGCGAGGGCCGCACTCACGAAAAGGCGCTTCATGCTCATCGACGTCTTGGGCTCCCGTTCATCCGTTCAGCCGGTGTTTTAACCACATCATGCCGTTTATCAAACAGCTTTGGCAAAAGAATGGTCAAGCCCCGGTTGCCGCGCTCAGTCGCCCAGATTGTAGTTGAAATCCGTTTCCACCAGGGTGCGCAGGCTCAGCGTCACCATCACCTTGCTCTCCGACGAGGTGAGCTGGTAGCGGCTGTCGGTGCTCTGATACTGGGCGATCAGGCTGAAGCACTCGTCGGCATAGCCGACGCCGAAGCTGCGCGAGATGATGGATTCGTTCTCGATGTCGTAGCCGATAGAGCCGAAGGCGCGGATGGAATCCGTCAGCCGGACATTGGCCGAGGTGGACACCTGCTGCCGGTCCACCGGCAGGCCGTAAATGGGCTGTGCGGCAATCTGCGAATAGGTGACCGATCCTCCGACACGGCCGGCACTGAAGGTGCTCGTCACGTCCATGCGCTTCAGGTCGAGGTCTTCCTCGTCGAAGCGGCCCTGGGCGCTCAGGGTGACGCCGAGCGGAACGGTCAGGGCAAGCCCTGTCACATAGTCGGAGCGGTCGGTTTCCAGGCCCGAATCATAGCCCACCAAAGCCAGGTTCTCGATGGCGTAGGGGTTGGTGCCGGCGAGGTGGAAGGACTGGCCGGCAACGGCGTTCACGAAATAGCCGGTGCCGAAGGTGCCCGAATATTGCACGCCGAGATTGGCCCGCGTACCGCCTTCGATCCGGTCATAGCCGGTGAACTTGTCGTGTGAAAACAGGTTCGCCGCACTGAAGACGAGCGTTTGCGCATCCTCGTTGGGGAGAATGCCGGCTTCCGCCGCGTCGGGACGCACCAGAAGCTGCGCGATGGGCTCGATCAGGTGGGAGGTGTTCTGCGTCTGGATCAGGTATGGGTAGCGCGCCTCGATGGCCGCCGTCGCCATGCCGCGCACGCCCGTCTTGTCGACCGAATAGGCGCCGAGGTCGGAATAGGTGGTGCCGTAGTCGAAGCCGTCCACGCCCATGTCGGCGCTGTAGACATCGCCCCGCAGCTTGCCCGACGGCGTCAGCACCAGGCCGCCATTGGTGATGAACTCGCGCGTCCAGCTCGCCTCTGTCGTGCCGCGGCTGTAATTGCCGGTCAGGATGTTGCGCCGGAACTCGTCCGTCCGGTAGGGAAAGCCTTCCGGGCTGCTGCAAATACCGTCGCTGTAGTTTCCCGGCTCGCACAGGAGCAGGGAGGCCGGGGAGCTGTCGTCGCGCCGGATATGCGTGACATTGGCGTTGAACTGCACCTGGCCGCCATAGACGGTATCTTCGGCGATATACTCGTAGTCCAGCGAGGGCAGCACATAGGGCTGCACTTCCTCGTTGAAGGTGTTCTGTGTCTGGACCTCGAACTTCTGCGCCCGCAGGTCGAAGAAGCTCTGCGTGCCGAGCCCTGTCAGGTAGACTTCCGACGAGCGATAGACCTCGTCGAAATTGGCGATATCGTAGGTGTTGGAGAAGTTGGGATCGGTCTGCAGGAGGGCATCCCAGCCGAAGGTCCAGTTCTCGTTAATGGCAAAACGGCCCGTCGTGCCGACCATGCCGCGCTGTTCGGGTGGAATGTCCGGCCGGAAGGTGACGCCGTCGGACCAGAAGTCGTCGAACTCCTCCGGGTTGTTCTGGGAGATGCCGGCCGCCTGCAGCGTGAAGTAGCCGTTCTCGAAGGCCTGCCGGTACTCGACCTCGCCGAGGAAGCCCTGCTTGGAATAATAGGTGCCCGCCACCGTGGCGTCGTAACTGTCCGACAGGGCCAGATAGTATGGCACGCGCAGGCCGAAGCCGGTCTTGTCAGACTGCTGGTAGGATGGCGCCAGGAAACCGCTGCGGCGTTTGACGGTCGGATCCGGCGTCGCGAAATAGGGCAGGTAGGCAAGCGGTGCGCCGAAGAGCTCGAAGCGCGCGCCGTAATAGCGGATCACCTGCTCCTGCTGGTCCCAGACGATGCGCCGCGCCTTGACCTGCCACAGTGGCGGCCGGTCCGGGTTCTTCTCGCAGGCCTCGCACGCCGTGTAGACGCCCCGTTCGAACGTCGTGACGGAATCACCCTCCCGCACCGCTTCTGCGGCGGCCAGGCGGGTGTTTTCGGGCGTTTCGATGCGCAGGGCACGGATGAAACCGTTGCCGAAATCGTCGGTGACATCGAGCGCATCGGCATAGATGCGGTTGCCGCCCGGCTCGACCAGTTCCACATCGCCCGCCGCCACCAGGCGCCGCAGGCGCTGGTCGTAGACGATCTGCCGGGCGACGAGCTTGTACTGGCCGTAATCGATCTGCACGCCACCGCTGGCGGTGACCGTCGCGGCGTCGCTGTCGTAGGAGACGGTATCGGCTTCCAGGAAGAGCTGATCGCTCTCGTTCACGTTCACGTTGACGCCGAGCCCGCCGAGGGATTCCTGCGCCATTGCCGAGCCGCCATGCGCCAGTATGGCGCACAGGGCCGCGCTTGCCAGCAAAACGCCGCTCAAGGTGGATCGTCCCCCGATCCCGCTGCGGCGCGAGGCCCCCCTCGCAATCATACTAACCATCCTCCTGATGGAGCAGGAATGTCGCCCCGAACAGTCCTGCTGCCACGACCGGGAACCACGCCGCCAGAACGGGCGATACCACGGAATTGCTGCCCAATGCCTGCGCAAGGAACGTGGCCACGTAGAGCACGAACCCGGCTGCGACACCACCGACGATGGCCGGTCCGGACTGCCCGAGGCGGGAGTAGCGGACCGCAACCGTGGCTGCAAGAAGCGTCATTGCCATGAATAGTGCAGGTTTTGCCAACAGTGTGTAAAGACGCATGGAAAAAGCGTCTGCATTATAGCCGAGCGAGCGGGCCACCTCGATCTTGGAGGGCAGCTCCCACACCGAGATCGTGTTCGGATCGGCAAGGCGCTGCTCGATATATTCCGGCAGAAGCGTCGTCGGCAGGCGGTAGGACGCCCGCTTTTCCGGCGGCTGGCCGATCACCGTCACGACCGGATCGGCCAGTTCCCAGGCGCCGTTGGTCAGGGTCGCGCGGGGTGCATCGATCCGCTCGCGCGCAACGCCGTCATCCGTCAGGACGAAGGCGGTGACACCGCCGAGCTCGATCCCGCCGGACGACACCGCCTTGGCGCCGAGGATCGAGCTGACCCCGTCTCCCGATTGCCGCAACCAGGGGGTGCGGTCGGCATTGTCGTCGGCGCGGTCGCCCGCAACGAGCGTCTCTATCTGCGCCGAATGCATCTGCGCAAGGCTGGCCAGCGGATTGTAGACCGTGGTCGCAAAGATGCCGAGCAGCAGCGAGCCGAAAAGGAACGGCGCCAGGATCTGCCAGATCGATATGCCGGCGGCCCGCGTCACCACCAGCTCCATGCGCCGGTTCAGGGATACGAGCGTGAAGATGGACGCGAACAGGATGACGAAGGGGAAGGCCTGTTCCAGAAAGGACGGGACGCGAAACGCCGAGATCGCGGCCAGCGTGCCGAAGCTGATATCGTCGAAGCGGCCCCGGCGGCTGAGCTCGATCAGGTCGACCAGATAGGCCAGGCCAAACACCATCATCAGCGTTCCGGCGACGCTTTTCAGATAGAGTTTCAGGAAATACCGGTTGAGCGTCATGCGGCTCATGCTGCGTGCCTTCCGGTGCGCCGGCGCTGCGGGAACAGGCGCGCGACGGCGGCCGCAAGCTGCTGCAGCCTGTCGGACACGCTGCGCACGAAGCGCGATTCCACGACATTCGTGTTGCGTGCCAGAAGCACGGCGCTCGTCACGATCGACAGGAAGGGCAGGCCGAAGACGAGCGGCGTGAAAGCCGGGTTCGCCTCCACGAGGGAAAGGGACACGAAGCCCAGCGCTTTCAGAACGAGCCCGCCGCCCAGCCCGATCAGCATGGCCGGCCCGGTTCCCTGGCGGTTGGTGCGCGGCGGGCCGGCGACCACCACCGCCCACAGCGCAAAGGCGATGGGATAGAGCCAGTCGCTCCAGCGCAGTGCCAGTTCCTCGATGAAGCGGTTGGGATGGGTCTGGTACAGGGGATCGCTCGGATCGGGATTGGCCAGGTCCCGGGTGCTGCGCTCGGACATGCGGATCCAGTCCCGCGCCGATACGGGCCGCAGATCCGCCAGGTCGAAGGCGTAGGTCTGGAACTCGATGACCGACAGCGCGTCATCGTTGGTCGTGCGGCGGTGCAACTGCCCGTTCTTCAGGACGAGGTAGGATTCGCCGCTCAGGTCGACGACATTGGCCTCCTGCGCGAAATAGGCGACGTCGAGCGCCGGGTCCCGCGTATCGGCCAGGAACAGGCCCTCGATCGTCGGGCCGCGCATATCCGCGACGCTGATAACCAGCCCGTCCTGCACCCGTTCGAACCGACCGGGCTGGAGGAAGAGCGAAATGGCGTTGGCGTTGATGGAGCGCACGCCATCCTGGAACGCCTTTGAGGCGGCCGGCCCGACAATGTTGGAGTTGAAGAGCACGAGGCCCGCCGCAACCGCGCCGATCAGAAGGATCGGCCGGGCGATCACATATTGCGAGGCGCCGGCGGCCGCCATGACGGAGCGCTCGGAATCGGTATTGAAGGCATTCAGGGCCTGGATCGCGCCGATCAGGATGGCGAAGGGCAGGACGCCGGCCGCAAGGTCCGGCATCAGCATCAGGGCGATCCACAGAATGTCCCCGACGGCGCCGAGCGTCGAGCGCACCAGATCCACGCGTTGGAGAACCTGGACAACCCAGACCACCAGCACGAGCGCGACCAGCGAGGCGGCGCTGAACAGGGCCGCGCGACGCAGGATATAGCGTTCCAGAATGTTCATCGCCCGTCCCTATATCCGCTTCCGTCGCGCCTGTGCAGGGGTCTCTCCAATGACATGCGCCGTTCGGGCGGTGGGTGGGCTCAACCTTAGATTGCGGGAGCTTGGCTAAAGAAGGGCAAAGGAACAAGCTTAACGAGCGCGCGGCGCGCGCCTCCCTTGCAATGGCCCGCGTCATTTCCAAGATAGGCGTTCACAGGGATCCGCCCTTCGCAGACTGATTCCCCATCCATAGGGAGCATTCCATGGCCCTCACGCCATCCGTCGCCTTTTCCGCGCCTTCCGTTCCGGTAGAGGGTGTCCTCGTCCTCCTGGTCGGCGAAGGCCTCGACGTCCCCGCCCATATGGCCGCCTCTTTCGGCGATCTCGTCACGCGCGCCGCAGGCGCTGCGAAGTTCAAGGGCAAGCTCCTGTCCTCGGCCGAAATCCTGTCGCCGGCGGACGGGGCCCTCGACAAGCTCGTTCTCCTCGGCATCAAGGGGCAGGAACCCCTGACGGAAGAAGACTGGCTCAAGCTCGGCGGAAGCATCGTCGCCCACAGCAAGGGCGCCTCGAGCGTGACCATCGCCGGCGCCTATGGCGCCCAGGAGGCGGCGTTGCTGGCACAGGGCGCGATCCTGCGCGCCTATGATTTCGATATCTACAAGAGCCGCAAACCCACGGAAGGCGAGCAGGCCGACGACAAGCCCAAGGATGCGCCGTCGACGCTGAGCTTCCAGCTGGACGCCGCCGATGCCGCCCGTGCCGCCTACGCGGTGGTGGAGCCGGTGGGTGAGGGCGTCGTCCTGGCGCGCAACCTGGTGAACGAGCCGGCCAACATCCTGACCACGGTCGAGTATGCCCGCCGTATCGAGGAACTGCGTGACTTCGGGCTCGAGGTCGAGATCCTCGACGAAGACGCCATGCGCGCTTTAAAGATGTTCGCGCTTCTGGGCGTGGCGCAGGGGTCGGATTCGCCCGCACGGATGGCGATCATCCGCTGGAACGGCGGTGCGGAGGGCGAGGCGCCGCTCGCCTTCGTGGGCAAGGGCGTCGTCTTCGACACGGGCGGCATCTCCATCAAGCCGGCGGCCGGAATGGAAGACATGAAGGGCGACATGGGCGGCTCGGCCGCCGTCGTCGGCCTGATGCGGGCGCTGGCCGGCCGCAAGGCGAAGGTCAACGCCGTCGGCGTGGTCGGGCTGGTGGAGAATGCCGTCGATGGCCGGGCGCAGCGCCCGGGCGATATCGTGCGCGCCATGTCCGGCACGACCATCGAGGTGCTGAACACCGACGCGGAGGGCCGCCTCGTCCTGGCCGACGCGCTCTGGTACACGCAGGACCGCTTCAAGCCGCAATTCATGGTCAACCTCGCCACCCTGACGGGCGCGATCATCGTGGCGCTCGGCAATCATTATGCCGGGCTCTTCGCCAATGACGATACGCTGGCGCAGCGCCTGTCCGCGGCCGGCGACGCCACCGGCGAGAAGGTGTGGCGCCTGCCGCTCGCCAAGGAATACGACAAGATGATCGAGGGCAAATTCGCCGATATCCGCAATATCGGCGGCGGTCGTGCGGCCGGGTCCATCACCGCCGCACAGTTCCTCAAGCGCTTCGTCAACGATGTTCCCTGGGCGCATCTGGACGTGGCGGGCACGGCGATGGGCTCGCCCTCCAACGAGTACAACCAGTCCTGGGCATCGGGCTTCGGCGTCCGTCTGCTGAACCGCCTCGTGGCGGACCATTACGAAGCGCGCTGAGCCCGCCATGGCCGAGGTGCTCTTCTATCATCTGACCGAAAGCCGGATGGAGGATGCGCTTCCCGATCTTCTCGAACGGTGCCTGGCGCGCGCCTGGCGCGTCGTGGTCCAGACCGCGACGGAAGAGCGCCGCAATGCACTGGACCAGCATCTCTGGGTCTTCCGCGACGATGCGTTCCTGCCGCATGGCTCGGACGCTGAAGGATCGGCTGCGCTGCAGCCGATCCTCATCACCATCGATCCGGCGCAGCGGGCCAACGACGCGCATGTGCGCTTCATGGTGGAGGGCGCAGTTCCGCAGGACCTCTCCCCCTATGAGCGCGGCGTCTATCTGTTCGACGGGCTGGACGAGGAGCAGCTATCGGCTGCGCGCGCGCGGTGGAAGGTGGAGAAGGCCGCCGGCCATATGGTGACCTACTGGCAGCAATCCGAAGACAGGCGTTGGGTGAAGAAGGCCTGACGGCTGGCCCGTGGGGTGAGACGGTCTGACGGCCGGCCGGGGGTCAGTCCGCCATCGCCGCCTCGTGCTCTTCGGTGAGCGCGAGCCATTCTTCCTCGGCCTTTTCCAGCGTGCGCGCGGCATGCGCCTTCTGCTTGCCGAGGTCGGCCGCCTTGGACGCCTCCCGCGTGTAGAGTGCGGGGTCGGCAAGCTGGGCGTCCAGCTCCGTGATCGTCTTTTGCAGGCGGGTCATCTGGATTTCGAGAGCCGAGATCTTCTTGCGCAGGGGCTTCAGGGCTTCGCGCTTTTCCGCGGCGCTGCGCCGTTGATCCGCCCGTGACTGGACGGGTTCCGCCACCTCGACCGCTTCGGTGCCCGACCCGCTCCGCCGCCCGGACAAGATCAGCTTCTTGTAATCCTCAAGATCGCCGTCATAGCGCGCGACGGTGCCGTCGCCGACCAGCCACAAACGGTCCATGGTTGCCTCGACCATATGCCGGTCATGGCTGATCAGGATGACCGCGCCGGGAAAGTCGTTGAGCGCGCGCACGAGGCTTTCGCGGGCTTCGATGTCCAGGTGGTTGGTGGGTTCGTCCAGGATCAGAAGGTTCGGCGCGTCGAGCGTGGCGAGGCCCATCAGGAGCCGCGCCTTTTCCCCGCCCGACAGCTTGTCGGCGACCGTATCCATCTTTTCGGTGCTGAGCCCCATGCGTGCCACGCGGGCCCGGACCTTGGCCTCCGGCGCCTGCGGCATGTGGCGCCGCACATGCTGGACGGCCGTCTCGTCGGGCCGCAGATCGTCGATCTGATGCTGCGCGAAGAAGGCGACCTTGAGCCCAGGGGCGCGGGTGATTTCCCCCGCCTGGGGCTGCAGCCGCTCGGCCAGGAGCTTGGCGAAGGTGGACTTGCCATTGCCGTTGGCGCCGAGCAGCGCGATGCGGTCGTCATGGTCGATGCGCAGGTTCAGGCCGCGCAGGATGGACCGGCTCTCATAGCCGACGGCGACGCCTTCCATTCGGATGATGGGCGATGCGAGGACCTTTTCCGGCGCCTCGAAGACGAAGGGCGTCACATGCTCTTCCAGAATGGCGGCGAGCGGCTGCATGCGCTCCAGCGCCTTCAGGCGGCTCTGGGCCTGGCGCGCCTTGCTCGCCTTGGCGCGGAAGCGCTCCACGAAGGCTTCCATATGCTTGCGCTCGGCCTGCTGCTTGACGATCTGCTTCTGCATCAGTTCGAGCTTCTCGGCCCGCTGACGCTCGAAGGAATCGTAGGAGCCGCGATAGAAGTTCAGCTTCTTCTGGTCCAGATGGATGATGGAATCGACCGCGTTGTTCAACACATCGCGGTCATGGCTGATGATGAGGACCGTATGCGGGTAGCGCGATACGAAGTTTTCCAGCCAGAGCGTGCCTTCGAGGTCCAGATAGTTGGTCGGCTCGTCCAGGAGCAGGAGATCGGGCCGGGCGAAAAGTACCGCCGCCAGGGCCACCCGCATGCGCCAGCCGCCCGAATAGGAGGCCACCGGCCGGGCCTGTGCGGCGGCGTCGAAGCCGAGCCCGTCCAGGATGGCGGCCGCCCGCGCCTCGGCCGAATGGCTGTCGATATCGGCCAGCCGCGTGTGGATTTCGGCGATCCGGTGCGGATCGCTCGCCGTCTCGGCCTCCGCCAGCAGCGCGACCCGCTCCAGATCGGCCTTCAGGACAACCTCGATCAGGCTGTCCTGCGTGCCGGGCGCTTCCTGCGCCACCTGTCCGATTCGGGTGTTGCGCGGGACGGAAACCTCTCCCGTCTCGGCCGCGAGGTCACCCGTGATGATGCGGAAGAGGGTGGACTTGCCCGTGCCGTTCCGCCCCACCAGGCCGGCCTTTGTCCCGGTCGGGATGGTCAGGCTGGCATGGTCGATGAGGAGCCGGCCGGCGACGCGCGCCGAAATATCGCTGATCTGAAGCATGACCGCTTTTGCCACGGGTCAGCCGGTGAAGAAAGGGGGCGGCCCCCCTGTCGGGACGGCCATGCCATGCTATGGCCATGGGCAACGGTCACCGTTCGAACGGCAGGCAGATGGACATCATTCTCTACGAACTCGTCGGGCACGACACGACACGCCCCTTTTCGCCCCATTGCTGGAAAATCCGCATGGCGCTGCGGCACAAGGGGCTGGCCTTCCGCACCGAAGCGGTGCCCTTCACCAAGGTGCGGCATGTGGAAGGCGGCTTCGACCGGACGGTGCCGGTGCTGCGGGACGGGCCGAACGTCGTTCAGGACAGCTTCGCCATAGCCGAATATCTGGAGGCGACCTATCCGGACGGCAAGCCGCTCTTCGGGAGCGAGGCAGGGCGCGGGGCGGCCCGCTTCGTGGAGTCCTGGTCGCAGCGGACGATCCATCCCTTCGTCACCTCCGTGGCGCTGATGGACATCTACACCCTCCTGGACGAGGCGGACCGGGAGCATTTCCGCAAGACGCGGGAGGCCTTCTTCGGCATGCCACTGGAAGAGATCGTCCACCGCGATCCCGAACATGTGGAGGCATTCTCCCGCGCGTTGCAGCCGCTGCGCGCCACGTTGAAGGCCCAGCCCTGGATCAGCGGCGCCGAGCCGGGCTTTGCCGACTATATCGTTTTCGGCGCGTTCCAGTGGTTGCGTGTCGTCTCCACCTTCCAGCCCCTTGCTCAGGACGATGCGATTATGGGCTGGTTCGGCCGGTGCCTCGACCTGCATGATGGGGAAGGGCGGAACGTTCCCGCCGCCTGATCCGCGGCGGCGGCGCTCTTGCCGCGCGCCGGACCAGGCTCTATAGAGCGGCATCTTTTCCGACTGATCCAAGGCATAAAGGACAATCCATGGCCATCGAGCGCACCTTCTCCATGATCAAGCCCGACGCGACCCGCCGCAACCTGACGGGTGCGATCACGCAGAAGCTGGAAGAGGCGGGCCTGCGCGTCGTCGCGTCCAAGCGCGTGTGGATGAGCCAGCGTGAGGCGGAAGGCTTCTACGCCGTCCACAAGGCGCGTCCCTTCTTCGGCGAGCTGGTCGAAGGCATGACGAGCGGCCCGACGGTCGTCCAGGTGCTGGAAGGCGAGAACGCGATCCTCAAGAACCGTGAGATCATGGGTGCCACCAATCCGGCCGACGCGGCCGAGGGCACGATCCGCAAGACCTTCGCCCTGTCGATCGGCGAAAACTCCGTGCATGGCTCCGACGCGCCGGAAACCGCCAAGCAGGAAATCGCCTACTGGTTCGCCGAGACCGAAATCGTCGGCTGACGTTCAGTCACCGCGTCACATCATTTAAGAGAGCCCCGCCGTCCGACGGCGGGGCTTTTCTATGCCCGGGTCACAGGCGGTGCCAGCGATCGGTCGCCGCGTCGTCCGTATCACGCGCGCTGACCCAGCCGCCGACGGTTCCGTCCTTGAGGTGTTCGCGCTTCCAGAAGGGCGCGCGCGTCTTCATGAAATCCATGATGAAGCCGGCCGCCTCGAAGGCCGCCTGGCGATGCGTCGATGCACAGGCGACGAAGACGATTTCCTCGCCCGGCAGGATGCGGCCGTAGCGATGGACGATCCGGCAGGCAAGAAGCGTCCAGCGGGCGCGCGCCTGTTCCAGGATTCGCTCGATCTCACGCTCGGCCATGCCGGGGTAGTGTTCGAGCTCCAGCGCCGACAGGCGCCCACCCTCGTCGCGGCAGAAGCCGGTGAAGGTGACGAGCGCGCCATGTGCCCCATCGCTGCCCAGGCCCTGTGTCTCTGCTGCCAAATCGATGCGGTCCGGCGTGACACTGACGCAGCTCATGTCAGCCGCCCGTCATGGGTGGAAAGAAGGCGACCTCGGTCACGCCCTGCAGCGGCGCATCCTGCCCCGCATGCTCCTGATCCAGCGCCACGCGCACGCGCTCCGGCGGATGCAGCGCATCGGCATAGTTGTCACCACGCGTCTTCAGCCAGCGGATGAGATCGTCCACCGTCTGAACGCCAGCCGGCAGGGCGACATCCTCGTCGCCAAGGCCGATCGTCTCGCGAATGGAGGCGAAGTAAGCGAGCTTCATGATGCGCCCTCCGGCGCACGGGGCTTTCAGCTGTCGATGTGCCGCAGCCCCGCGCGGAAATAATCATACCCGGTATAAAGGGTGATGATCGCCGCGATCCAGAGGAAGATGTTTCCGAGAAGGGTCGTGTAAGGGAAGATCACGTCGCCGGCCGGGCCGGCGAGCAGGAAGGAGATGGCGACCATCTGCGCGGCCGTCTTCCACTTGGCAAGCCGCGTCACCGGCACGCTGACCTTCAGGGCCGCGAGATATTCGCGCAGGCCGGAAACGAGGATTTCACGGCACAGGATGACGATGGCGGCCCAGATCGACCAGTCGGCGATGGTGCGGTCCGCGGTCAGCACGAGCAGCGCCGCGGCCACCAGGAGCTTGTCGGCGATCGGGTCGAGCATCCGGCCAATGGTGGAGGTCTGCTGCCAGGCCCGGGCAAGGTAACCGTCGAGCCAGTCGGTCAGGCTGGCCGCCACGAACAGGAAGACAGCCCACCAGCGGGCCGTGTCGGAGCCGTGCAACCGGCCTTCCACGAAGAAGCAGAGCACGACCAGCGGCACGGCGACGATGCGCGCATAGGTCAGGATGTTCGGCAGGTTGAGGGCCTTGGATGCCATAGATGCTTGTCCGGTTTCGCGCGTGTCCTTTGAACCGTCCGCAAGCCGCCACGTCAAGGCTCGCGGCAGCTCAAATCAGGACCCGTTGAAGTGATTGTAGACGAGGCGCGCCATCGCCTCGGAAATGCCCTCCACCTTGCGCAGGTCGTTCAGCGCGGCGCGCGATACGGCCTTTGCGGTGCCGAAATGGTGCAGGAGTGCACGCTTGCGGGCCGGGCCGATACCGGCGATCTCGTCCAGCGGATTGCGGACGAGTTCCTTGGACCGGCGGGCGCGGTGGGTGCCGATGGCAAACCGGTGGGCCTCGTCCCGCAGGCGCTGGACGAAGTAGAGGACCGGATCGCGCGGCGGCAGGGTGAAGGGCTCGCGCCCGGGGACAACGAAACGCTCCCGCCCGGCATCGCGGTCGACGCCCTTGGCAACGCCGATGGTCAGAACCTTGTCAGCGATGGACAGCTCCTCCAGAATCGCACGCACGGCGGCGATCTGTCCCTTGCCGCCATCGATGAGCACGAGATCGGGCCAGGCCGGCATTTCCGCGTCGCTGTCGGCGTCGGCGGCCGGCGCCACGGGGCCGGCTTCGCCATGCTCGCGGATCAGCCGCGCGAAGCGGCGGTTCATGACCTCGCGCATCATGCCGAAATCGTCGCCGGGCGTTATGTCCGTGCTGCGGATGTTGAACTTGCGGTACTGATTCTTGGCAAAACCCAGCGGCCCCGCCACGATCATCGCGCCCACGGCCTGGTTGCCCATAATGTGGGAGTTGTCGAAAACCTCGATCCGCCGCGGCGTCCAGGGCAGGGCGAAAGTCTCCTTCAAGCCTTCCAGAAGGCGGGTCTGCGTGGAGGTTTCGGCAAGCCGCCGCCCAAGGGCTTCCTTGGCATTGGCGCTCGCATGGGCCACGAGGTCCCGCTTTTCGCCGCGCGCCGGAACGCTGATGCGCACGCGGCGGCCGGCGCGGCTGGACAAGGCCTCGGACAGAAGCTCCTCTTCCTCGACCTCGATGGGAAGGAGGATCAGCGCTGCCGGTGGCTTGTCGTCATAGAACTGCGCCAGAAAGGCTGACAGCACCTCCGACGGTTCGATGCTGGGGTCGGCCTTCGGGAAGTAGGCGCGGTTGCCCCAGTTCTGGCCGGTCCGGAAGAAGAAGACCTGAATGCAGGTCAGGCCGCCTTCCTGATGCATGGCGAAGACATCGGCCTCGTCGACGCCCTGTGGGTTGATGCCCTGATGGCTCTGGATATGCGACAAAGCGGATAAGCGGTCGCGGTAGATGGCCGCGCGCTCGAAGTCGAGCTCGGCCGAGGCATCCTGCATGGCCTGCGCCAGGCTCTGCTTTACCTGGCTCGAGCGGCCCGACAGGAAGCCCTTGGCCTCCGCAACCAGGGTCGCATACTCGTCCAGCGGGATTTCGCGCGTGCAGGGGCCGGCACAGCGCTTGATCTGGTACAGGAGGCAGGGGCGGGTGCGCGTCTGGTAGACACTGTCCGTGCAGGTGCGCAGCAGGAAGGCGCGCTGCAGGGCGTTTACCGTCCGGCTGACTGCGCCGGCCGAGGCGAAGGGTCCGAAATAGTTGCCCTTGCGCGCGCGCGCGCCGCGATGCTTCAGGATGGGCGGCGCCTCGTGATCGGCCGGCACGAAAATATAGGGAAAGCTCTTGTCGTCGCGCAGAAGGACGTTGAAGCGCGGGCGCAGGCGCTTGATGAGGTTGGCTTCCAGAAGCAGGGCTTCCGTTTCCGTCCGCGTGGTGACGAACTCCATATGCGCCGTGGCGCGGATCATCCGGGCAATGCGGTTCGTATGGCCGCCCATCCGCGTATAGCTGGAGACGCGCTTCTTCAGGGAGCGCGCCTTGCCCACATAGAGAACCTCGTTGGCGCTGTCGAACATGCGGTAGACGCCCGGCGAATTGGGCAGCCGCCGCGCCAGCGCCGCGATCAGCTCTGCGCCGCGCAACGCCTGGTCGATTCCCCGCCCGGCATCGTCCCATTGGATCTGCGGTCGCGCGGAGGCGTCCTCGGACGGTTCCTCGGCGATCTCCTCCTCCGATTCCAGGTCGTCCTCGACCATGGGCTCGTCGTCGTCGGTCTTGGTCATGCGGGCATCGGGATGGGACGTCATGGGGCATCATATAAGCGTTGCGTCCGCCAAAAGCAGCCATCGGACGGCGCGCTGTCGGCATGGACGAGCTTTTCCGGAGAGTGTCGCTTTGCTGCAATTGGCAGCGACGGGCTGTCAGCATAACGATAGCCCGTGATCGAGCCTTGCGTGAGGCTTGCGTGGAGCATCGTCTGGTTATGATCCGGCTTGTTTCCCTGGCTATCGCCGCCTGCCTCGGACTGGGACCGGCCCTGGCTGCCGACCCGGCGCCCGCAGCGCCGGCCGATGCCCTGCCGGCACCCCAGAACCTGTATATCTGGACGGGGCCCTATGCCGGCGCCTTCGTCGGGTACAGCCGTGCCGATTTCGATGCGCCGGCCGGTGGCACGGTGCGCGGCGATGGGTTCATCGGCGGGATCTATGCGGGCTACAATCTGCAGACCGACCGCATCGTCTATGGCGTGGAGGGTGATGCAGGCCTGAGCGGCGCCGACGGTTCTGCGTCTGTGGGCTCCGGCGGCGCGCCGCTCGACGTTAGCGGCAACGCCTTCGGATCGATCCGCGCCCGCCTTGGCGTGACCTACGATCCGATCCTCCTGTTCGCGACCGGCGGCATCGCCGTGGCGAACAATGAGCTCTCGGTGCCCGGCGCCAGCGACAGCGCGACCCATGTCGGCTGGACGATCGGTGCGGGTGTCGAAGCGGCCTTGCGGGACAATGTGACCTCCCGCGTCGAGTATCGCTACACGGACTTCAACCGCCGTGATTACGATCTTGGCAATGTCACGATTTCCTCCGGCTATGACGAGCATTCGATCCGCGCCGGGGTCGCGTTGAAATTCTGATCCGTCAGGCTTGGTCTGCCGCCTGCCGCAGGCTGGCGATCACGCCGTCCGGCTCGGCCAGAGGCTCGGGATTGAATGTGGCGTCCTGCATCAGTGCAGCCTCCAGAAGGGCGCGATAGCGCCGCCGGGGAATTTCCACCGCGCCGAACTGCACCAGATGCGCGGTCAGGAACTGCGTATCCAGAAGCTGGTATCCCGAGCGGATCAGGCAGTTGCACAGATACAGAAGCGCCAGCTTGGACGCGTCGGTCCGCCGCGAGAACATGCTTTCACCAAAGAAGGCGCCGCCAAGGCTCACCCCATAGAGCCCTCCGACAAGCTCGCTCCCGTCCCAGGCTTCCACGCTGTGGGCATGGCCCATCCGGAAGAGGTCGAGATAGAGCGATCGGATCTGCGCGTTGATCCAGGTATCCATCCGCCCGGGGGCGGGTTCCGCGCAACCGTCGACGACCGCCGGGAAGGCCGTATCGAAGCGTATGTCGTAGGGCCGCGCCCGCAGCCGCCGCGCCAGGCGGCGCGGAACATGCACGTCCGACAGGGGAAGGATGCCGCGTTCGGTCGGGTCGATCCAGTGAATCCGCGGATCGTCCGCGGATTGCGCCATGGGGAATATGCCGTTGGCATAGGCTCGCAGGAGCAGCCGGGGCGTTATCGCAGGTTCGACGCCGCGGCCCCCCGGCATAGGGTCACGCCGTCTTGGACGGATCGGCCAGGAACTGCTCCAGCCAATGGATGTCGTAATTGCCGGCCTGGATGTCCGGCGTGTCGACGAGGCGCTGGAAGAGCGGCAGGGTCGTCTTGACGCCGTCCACGATGATTTCGTCCAGCGCCCGGCGCAGCCGCATCAGGCATTCCTGGCGGGTCCGGCCATGCACGATGAGCTTGCCGATGAGGCTGTCGTAGAAGGGCGGGATCGTATAGCCCTGATAGACGCCGGAATCGATCCGGATGCCGAGGCCGCCCGGCGCATGGTAGTAGCTGATCTGGCCGGGAGAGGGCGCGAAGGTCTGCGGATCCTCGGCGTTGATCCGGCATTCGATCGCATGGCCGAAGAAGGTGACCTGATCCTGCGTCAGGGACAGGCCCTGGCCGGACGCGACGCGGATCTGCTCGTGGACGAGGTCCAGCCCGGTGATCGCCTCGGTGACGGGGTGCTCCACCTGCAGGCGGGTGTTCATTTCGATGAAATAGAACTCGCCATTCTCGTACAGGAACTCGATCGTCCCGGCGCCGCGATACTTCATCTTGCGCATGGCATCGGCGCAGATTTCGCCGATCCGCTCGCGCTGCTCGTCGGTCAGGGCCGGCGAACGGGCCTCTTCCCAGACCTTCTGGTGCCGGCGCTGGAGCGAGCAGTCGCGCTCGCCCAGATGGATCGCATTGCCTTCGCCATCACCGAAGACCTGGATTTCGATGTGGCGGGGCTTGCCGAGGTATTTCTCGATATAGACCGAATCGTCACCGAAGGCCGCGGCGGCTTCGGAGCGGGCGGTGGCGAGCGCCAGCGGCAGGTCCTCCGCCGTATGGGCCACCTTCATGCCGCGCCCGCCGCCGCCGGCCGAAGCCTTGACGAGGACGGGGTAGCCGATATCGGCCGCAATGCGCATGGCTTCGGCATCTTCCGTCACCGCGCCGGGCGAGCCCGGGACGACGGGAATGCCGAGCGCCTGCGCGGTCCGCTTGGCTTCGATCTTGTCACCCATGGTGCGGATATCGCTGGCGCGCGGACCGATGAAGGTGATGTTGTGCGCTTCCAGAATGTCGGCGAAGCGGGCATTCTCGGACAGGAAGCCATAGCCCGGATGGACCGCATCCGCGCCCGAAATCTCGCAGGCTGCCAGGATCTGCGGGATGTTCAGGTAGCTGTCACGGGCCGGCGGCGGGCCGATGCAGACGCTTTCGTCCGCCAGGCGCACATGCATGGCCGCATTGTCGGCCGTGGAATGAACGGCCACCGTGGGGATGCCGAGTTCCTTGCAGGCGCGCAGGACACGAAGGGCGATCTCTCCGCGATTGGCGATGAGGACCTTGTTGAACATAAAAACCTTTCCGCCGATTTCCGGTCGAAAGCCCCGGTCGGGCCTGGCGTCGGGCCGGGCCTCGGCCCGGCCGGTGCGGCGTGCCTCAGCCGATGACGACGAGCGCTTCGCCGTACTCGACCGGCTGTCCGTTCTCTACGCAGATGCGCTTGACCGTTCCGGCGCGCGGAGCGGGGATCTGGTTCATGGTCTTCATGGCTTCGATGATCAGGAGCGTCTCGCCCTCCTTCACGCTCTGGCCGACTTCCACGAAGTTCTTGGCACCCGGCGCCGACGCCAGGTAGACGGTGCCGACCATGGGCGAGGGGACGGAGCCGGCTTCCGGGCCCGCCGCAGCGGGAGCCGCGGGAGCAGCGGACGGAACACCGGCGGGAACCGGCTGGGGAGCGTATTGCGGCGCCATTTGCGGCATGGCCGTAATGTAGTTGCCGCCGCCGGCAAATTCCTTCTGACGCGACACGCGGATACGCAGCTCGCCCTGTTCGACTTCGATTTCGGTCAGGTCGGTATCTTTCAGAATATCGGCCAGTTCACGAACGAGAGACCGGTCCACGACGTTGTCTTCCTTCGACATTTCTTATCCTTGCGAGCCCGTGCGTTGCGTTGCAGCCGTATAGAGCATTGCGCCGCCGGAAAAAAGTGTGCGGGTCAAATCTTGCGGGATCAGGAACAGCTGGCGCTGCCGCAATCGCGCATGTTGGCGATGCGGGCCGCCAGCGCGTCAGCACCGACCGCCCCCGGAACCATTTCGTCACCGATCACATAGGAGGGGGTTCCGGAGATCTGGAGCGCCATGGCCAGTTGCGCGGCCGAATCGAGTTCGGCCTCGATGGCCGGGTCGGCCATGGCGGCGCGCAAAGCCTTTTCGTCGGCGCCGAGTTCCTTGGCGACGGTGATGGCGCGCGCCTCGTCGGCCGTCGACCGGGACATCAGGAGTTGCGACTGGAAGGCGCCATACTGCGTCGGATGCAGGTTGCGGAAGGCAAGGCTCACCTTGCTGGCCGCAACCGATTCCGGCCCCAGGACCGGGATCTCGTGCAAGACGACGCGCAAGTTGGGATCGCTCTCCAGAAGGGCATTCATGTCGGCATGGGCACGTTTGCAGTAGCCGCAATTGTAATCGAAGAACTCGACCAGCGTCACGTCGCCCTCCGGATTGCCGAGCGTGGCGCCCTCCGGCGCCGCATACAGCGTATCCTTGGCCCCTGCGATCGCCACCTTTTGCTGGTCGCGCGTCTGGGCAGCCCGTTTGCTTTCCAGCGCGGCCATCGCCTCCAGGAGGACTTCCGGATTGGCCACGAGGTACTCGCGCACCGTGTTCCAGATCTCCTTCTTCTGCGTGTCGGAGAACTCCTGCGCGTGCGCCGGGGCGGATGCGAGAAGCGCCAGGGCGGTGGCGGTCACGAGACGTTTCTTCAAATGCGTGGTCCTTTAAACCCGTGGCGCCGTGCGCCGGTCAGCGCGTGGCGATGATGTCCTGTGCCTGTTGCCATTGCGGCGTGCCGGGACGCAACTTCTGCTGTGCCCGCGCCGCGAAGACCTTGGCCTCCCGGAAGTTCCCGGCCTGCCAGTAACCTTCAGCCGTGGCAAGCTCGGCGGCGCCTACATCGCCCGTCTGGCCGTAGGCCATGGCGAGGAAGCGATAGGCATTGTAGTTGTTCGGCTCCACGTCGAGGCCCTTCCGGATCTCGGTGATGGCCTGCTTCATGACGGACGGATCCCCCGTCGTCACGAGCGCCTGCCCGATGGATGCCTGAAGCAGGCCGGAACGCCCCGGCGCCAGTTCCGCCGCCTTGCGGAAACTGGCGGCGGCTTCACGGCCGCGGCCCGCCTCCATCAGGATCTCGCCACGGACTTCATGGAACCACGGATTGCGCGGGCTGGCCTGGATCAGTCGGTCGATCTTGCCCAGCGCGCCGGAGGGCGCGCCGGAAAGCTGCGTGGAAATGGCATCTCCGTACTGGGCAGGCTGGCTGTGCAGATCGCGCCCGAAGGTCTGCCGCACGAGGGTGGCTCCGCCGTTATAGGCGGCGATCTTGGCGCGGGCCAGATCGTGGCGAAGCTGCAGCTCGGGCGGATCCTTGCGGTCGAAGTAAGGGCTTTCACGCGCCGCCGTCTGCAGGAAGCCGATGCGGTCCTGCGGCGCTGGATGGGAGGACAGGTACCGGTCGGTGCCGCGCCCGGAGAGCATGTTGTTGCGCAGGAGCCCCTCGAAACTGTCCAAAAGGCCCTTGGGTGACTGGCCCGTCTTGCGCAGATAGGTCAGCGCGGAGCGATCGGCGGTGATCTCCTCCGTCCGCTGATAGGACATGAGGCCGCGCCGTGCGATGCCGCCGCCGCTCATCATGACGCCCGCACCAAGGCCCGCCGCCTCCCGCGAGCTGCCGGCCGCGCCCGCCACCGCCACGCCGGCACCCAGCAGCCCGGCAACGATGGCGATCACCTGCGCGCGGGCGAGCTGGTCGCGCAAGCGCTCCTGGTGCCCGCCAGCCAGATGGCCGATCTCATGCGCAATCACGCCGACGGTTTCGTTGGGCGTTTCGGAGTTCAGGATCGTGCCCGTATTGATGAAGATGCGGCGGCCGGCCACGAAGGCGTTGAACGACAGATCGTTCACGAGCACGATCTCGACCCGGTTTGAGGGCACGCCGGCCGCCTTCAGGAGCGGTTCGGCATAGTCACGGATCAGGTCCTCTATCTGCGCATCACGCACCACGGGCAATCTGGACCGCTGCTGCGCCTCGGCGGCGAGGGGCATCAGCCCCGTCGCAAATGCGCAGCCCACCACGACGAGGTTACGCGCAAAGCGGCCGAAAATGCGTTTCATGCTAAATCTGGCCCCCACAATGCGATTCGCTCATTCCGCCGGCTTCGTCTACCGGGCGTCAGCTTGACAGACCGGTCATGATGTTCCGGCCATTATGAGGCTTTTTGATGCAAGTACCACCGCCGTTGACACCGTCCGCGCGTTCCGACGTGGCGCCCTTCCGGGCCATGGACGTCCTGTCGCAGGCCAACCGGCTCAAGGCGGCAGGCGCGCCGATCATCTCCCTGGCGGTCGGGCAGCCTTCATCGCCGGCCTCCACGGCCTCGCTTGCTGCAGCACGCCAGATGCTTCAGCACGGCGTGGTCTCTTACACGGACGCCATGGGCATCGCCCCCCTGCGGGAGCGCATCGCTTCACATTATCGGGAAAGCTACGGCGTCAGCGTCGCACCATCGCGCATCATGGTGACGACGGGATCGTCGGCCGGATTCAACCTCGTCTTCCTGGCCGCTTTCGATCCCGGTGCGCGCGTGGCCATTGCCGCGCCGGGCTACCCGGCCTACCGCAACATCATGAGGGCGCTGGGACTGGTACCTGTGGAAATTGCGACCGGCCCGCAGGACGGTTACATTCTGACCGCCGACCGACTGGCTCATGAGCACCGGCGGCAGAAGCTGGACGGCGTTCTGATCGCCAGCCCGGCCAATCCGACCGGCACGGTCACGCCCCGGGCCGAACTGCAGGCGCTGGTGGAGTTCAGCGACCGGGAGGGGATCACCTTCATCTCGGACGAGATTTATCATGGCCTCGTCTATGGTGAGCCGGCGGCCACCGCACTGGACTTTTCCGACCGGCCGGTGATCGTCAACTCCTTCTCCAAATATTACTGCATGACGGGATGGCGCGTCGGCTGGCTCGTCTTGCCGGATGCGCTGGCGCGCGCCGCCGAGCGCATTAGCCAGAGCCTTTATATCTCGGCGCCGGAAGTGTCGCAGGTGGCTGCGGAAGCCGCCTTCGATGCACGGGCAGAGCTGGATGCGGTGCGCCGCGTCTACGAGCACAATCGTGCCTTGATGATCGACCGGCTGCCGCGCCTCGGTTTCTCCGGCATCGCCCCGATTGACGGCGCCTTCTACGCCTATGCCTCCCTTCCGGCCGGCTGGACGTCATCCACTGGCTTCGTCGAGGCGCTTCTGAACGAGGCCCATGTCGCGGTGACGCCGGGCCTGGACTTCGATCTGGCGCAAGGGGACCATACGGTCCGCCTGTCCTATGCCGGCTCGACAGCCAGCGTCGCCGACGCGCTGAACCGGCTGGAAGGCTTCCTCAACGCCCGCTGAGCCGACGGGCCGAAATCCTTGGGACCAAATCTAGGGACTGCCGGTCGTGGAATGCAGCCTTGAATAGAGAAGGCCGCCGCTCCTTCCAGGAACGGCGGCCTTTGCATTGAAGCGCTGTGGCGCTCAAAGCTTAGAAGAAGCTGCGGCGTGCCCACCAGCCCGTGCGCTTGGGCTTGGCGTCGTCCGATCCGTCATCGCCATTGCTGGTGATCACAGGCTCGGCCGGAACCTGTTTGATCGGCTCGGCCGTCTCAGCCGCCGCCGGCGCTGCGTCGGCCACTTGCGCTTGCGGCTCTTCGCTCGGTTCCGGGGCGGGGTCCGCGGACGGTGCCGGCTCGTCCGTGCGGACGGCATCGTCGTTCGCCGCGGTCACGGGCGTCGGAGCCTCGACCGGCTCGGACTGTGCGGCCGGCTCTTCCGCAATGGCATCCGGCGCTTCGTCCGTCACCACCGCGTCCGCTGCCTGCGAATCCGCATCCGCATCCACACCGTTCTCGGACACGGCACCCTCGCGGGAACGACGGCCGCCGCGGCGGCCACGGCGCCGGCGCTTGCGATCCTGCCCGGCCTCGTCACCCTCGGCATCCTCGCCGGGCGTCGCGACCTTGACCGGCTCTGCGTCCGATCCGTCGAGCGTGTCGTCATCGTCCGGGGAATCATCCTCGGAGGAGTCGTCCTCTGCGGTGCCCTGTGCGCGATGGCCATTGCCATTCTCGCCATCGCCGCGCCGCCGCCGGCGGCGGCGCTTGCGGCGGCGGGGTTCCTCGTTGCCGTCCCGCTCCGTCGTCGTGGCGCTGACCGGCGCGTCGGATACGTCCGTCTCCTCCGGCTCTGCCGCGACGTCGATCTCGTCTTCCGGCTCGACGCTCTGGGGCTGGACCGGCTCGGCCACGATCTTGCGCGGCGCTTCGGCCCCGTTCTCGATGGCGACGTGCTGGTGGCCATGGCCGTCATCGGCCTGGATGGTGATGCGCAGCCCGTGGGTGCGCTCCATCTCGTCCAGGGAATGGCGCTTCTCGTTCAGGATGTAGAGCGCCGTGCTGGTCGGAACCTTCACGACCAGGTTGTGCGTACCCTGCTTGAGCAAATGCTCCTCGATGGTGCGCAGCACATGCAGCGCGAGCGAGGACGCCGAGCGGATATAGCCCATGCCGCTGCAGGTCGGGCAGGTCTGCGTGGTGGATTCCAGCACGCTGGCGCGGATGCGCTGACGGCTCATTTCCATCAGGCCGAAATGCGAGATGCTGCCGAGCTGGATGCGGGCGCGGTCGTCCTTGAGGCAATCCTTCAGGCGCTTCTCGACGGCGCGGATGTTCCGCTTCTCTTCCATGTCGATGAAGTCGATGACGATCAGTCCCGCAAGGTCGCGCAGGCGGAGCTGGCGCGCCACTTCCTCCGCGGCCTCCAGATTGGTCTGAAGAGCCGTATCCTCGACCGAATGTTCACGCGTCGAGCGGCCGGAGTTCACGTCGATCGCCACCAGCGCTTCGGTCTGGTTGATGATGATGTAGCCGCCGGATTTAAGCGTGACGTTGGGCTGCAGCATCTTGTCGAGCTGCGCCTCGATTCCCTGCCGCGCGAAGATGGGCGTGGGGTCCTGGTACCGCTGGACCACCTTCGCCTGGCTCGGCATGAGCATCCGCATGAAGTCCTTGGCCTCGCGGTAGCCGGCTTCGCCGGCCACGAGAACCTGGTCGATATCCTTGTTGTAAAGGTCGCGGATCGATCGCTTGATCAGGCTCCCTTCCTCGTAGACGAGCGCCGGCGCCGTCGAGGAAAGGGTCAGCGTGCGCACGTTTTCCCACAGGCGCATCAGGTATTCGTAGTCGCGCTTGACCTCGGCCTTGGTGCGGTTGGCGCCGGCCGTACGCAGGATGATCCCCATGCCGCGCGGCACGTCCAGATCGCGCACCACGTCCTTGAGGCGCTTGCGGTCGGTCACGCTGGTGATCTTGCGGGAAATGCCGCCGCCGCGCGCCGTGTTGGGCATCAGGACGGAGTAGCGGCCGGCCAGCGACAGGTAGGTGGTCAGCGCAGCGCCCTTGTTGCCGCGCTCTTCCTTGACGACCTGCACCAGGAGAATCTGGCGGCGCTTGATGACTTCCTGAATCTTGTACTGCTTGCGCGAGGTGCGCTGATGGCGCTCGGGCACCTCCTCCAGCGCGTCCTCGGATCCGATCTGCTCGACGCTGGAAGCCGAATCATCCTCTACCAGGACGTCGATATCGCCCGTCACGGGCGCTTCGGGCACTTCGCCTTCGGCCGCTTCGGCGCCCTCGGGGTCGGCGGTAAGCGCCTCGTCCGTGGGCTCGGCGGGTGCGACGGGCGCGTCCGCATCGGCATCGGCCTTCTTGCGGGTCGTGCGGCGCCGACGGGCCGGGGCCTTCTTCGGCTTGTCTTCCGTATCCTGGGCGGCGGCCTCTCCATCACCGGCGGCCGCTTCCGCGCCGACGGGCTCGGAGACGCTTTCGCCTTCGTCCGCGTCGGCCGCCTGGGCGGACTTGCGGCTGCGGCGGGCGCGTGCGGGCTTGGCATCGGCCTTCGGCTCGTCCGCATCGTCATCCTCGGATGCGCGGGCGAGTTCTTCTTCGATCAGGGCCTGACGGTCGGCGACGGGGATCTGGTAGTAATCAGGATGGATTTCGCTGAAGGCCAGGAAGCCGTGGCGGTTGCCGCCATATTCGACGAAGGCGGCCTGGAGCGATGGTTCGACCCGGGTGACCTTGGCGAGGTAGATGTTCCCCTTGATCTGCTTCTTGTGCTCGGATTCGAAATCGAATTCCTCGATCCGGTTACCGCGTACGACGACGACGCGCGTCTCTTCCGGGTGGGACGCGTCGATCAACATTTTGTTGGGCATGGAGTGTGCTTTCCCGGGCGAAAGCCGCGCGATCTCCGGCGCATGGCACCGTTGGGGAGATCCTTCTGCGGGGGCCCGAAAAGGCCGCGGTCTTGGCGTTCAAGGCTGCATCGACAGGAATGCGCCGCCGTGGGGGCGTGCCATGTTCCGTCGAGTAAAGAAGAGTTGCTGCCTGCACGCGTCCGCGACCTGAAACCTATGTCATATGATCGCCTTGCGACGACCGACGAAATCCGGCGCATCGCACGGGGGTTGGCCGTTCAGCGCCGCATGAGCTACCGACCCGGGCCATGCCGGACGGAAGTGATTTGTTGCGAGACCCGATCGACCGTCGGCGGCTCCTCGAGCCCGTTTCACGCTCCGGACGCCATCTCGGCTCCGGTGTGTCCACGGCACGGCAGGCGCGCCTGTCTAAAAGTCTCATTTTGCTTTTACGGTGCGCCTGCGCCAGAAACAAGAGTTGCAGCCCACGAAAGTGCCAAGCCTGTAAGATGACGAATTTCTGGTCACGCATTCTGTTCCTGCTCGCCGCGCTCATGTGGTTTCAGCCCGGGGCCGGTGCAACCACGGTGATTACATCGGTCCATTATTCCGCCCATGCGCAGGCGGCGAATCTGTCGATCGGCGTGACGGAGGATGTCGCCGTTACCATGCGCCTTCTGGACGGCCCGCCCCGGATCGTCCTGGATTTCCCGGATACGGTGCTGGCAACGCCATTTCCGCCCGTGGAAGGGGGCGCGGTCGTGCGCAATGTGCGCGACGGGCTGGCAGGCGAGGGCCGTTACCGGATCGTGTTCGAAACGGCGCCGGACGTGCTGGCGGGTGTGGAACGGGTCGAGGCGCCGGACGGGCGCCGCATACTGAACTTCGAGTTGCGTCCAGTGGATCCGTCCGCCTATGCCGAGGCGATGCGGGCCGACGCTGCCGCGCGCAGCCAGGACCGTGTCCTCGAGGCGCCGCAACGCAGCCGGCAGGCCTGGCGCGTGGTGATCGACCCCGGGCATGGCGGCATCGACAATGGCGCGACGGGCGTGACCGGCGTTCACGAGAAGGACATCAACCTCGCCTTTGCCCGCGCCCTGCAAGCAGCCCTGGCCACGCAGGGAGATGTCGACCCCGTTCTGACGCGGGACGCCGACATCTTCGTTCCGCTGGCGCGGCGGGTGCAGATCGCCAGCGATCAGGGGGCGGACCTTTTCGTGTCCATCCATGCCGATTCCATTGCCTACGATACGATCCGCGGCGCCACCGTCTACACGCTTTCGGATGTCGCATCGGACAAGCTTGCGGGCGAAGTGGCCGATTCCGAAAACGCAGCCGACCGGTTCGCCGGCCCCGAATGGCAAAACGACACGCCGGAGATCCATGGCATTCTGGTGGATCTGATGCGGCGCGAAAACGAAGCATTTTCAACTGCCTTTGCAGGAATGCTCGTCGATGACCTGAAAGCGGGAGGGATCGGGTTGATCAACAATCCGCATCGCTCGGCGGGTTTCCGCGTGCTGCGCGCGCCGGACGTTCCCTCCGTTCTGTTCGAGCTCGGCTACCTTTCGAACGTCAAGGACGAGACGCTCGTCCAGTCCGGTGAATGGCAGGGCAAAGTCGCTGATCTGGCGGCCCGTGCCATCCTGCGGTTTCTGGAGGGGCGGGGGCCGGCCTGGGGCGTAGGCAAGCCCGATTGAGCGCCTGAACCGGGCGCGGCGAAGGCCAGACCGTCGCATCTTGGCCGCAACCTATGGTAAAGTTTGCGGAAACGGGGCGCGGCCTGTCGCAACATGGGCTCGCCTCATTTATAAGCCATCGACATGACGAGCTTCCGTGCGGCCGACAGGCGAGCCGGCTGGCGGCCTGGGACAAACGGGGACGGTACGGCGCAGGCCAGAACGGGGCCGGTCGATCGCGAGGCATGAGCAAATGGTAAGGCTGATCGGCTACTTCTTCGGCATCGGTGCCGTCTTCGCGCTCATCGTCGCGGGCGCATTGGCCATCTATGTCGGCCGCATGAGCTCCGGCCTTCCCGATTATCAGGTCCTGGCGCAGTACGAGCCGCCGGTGACGACGCGCATCCACGCCGACGACGGCAGCCTGATGGCCGAATATGCCCGCCAGCGGCGCCTGTTCCTGCCGATCCAGGCGATCCCCCAGCGCGTCAAGGACGCCTTCCTGTCGGCCGAGGACAAGAGTTTCTACGAGCATCCCGGCATCGATATCGAGGGCATTGCGCGCGCCGCCCTGGTGCTGGTGCGCGGCGGCCCGATGCAGGGCGGCTCGACCATCACGCAGCAGGTTGCCAAGAACTTCCTCCTGACCAATGAGCGCTCCGTCGAGCGCAAGGTCAAGGAAGCCATTCTGGCGCTGCGCATCGAGCAGGCCTATTCCAAGGACCGCATCCTCGAACTCTACCTGAACGAAATCTATCTCGGCATGGGCGCTTACGGCGTGGCCGCGGCCTCGCTCGCCTATTTCGACAAGTCCGTCACCGAGCTCGAGATCCACGAGGCCGCCTATCTGGCGGCCTTGCCCAAGGCCCCTGAAAACTACAATCCCTTCCGCAACCCGGATGCCGCGCTCGGGCGCCGCAACTGGGTCATCGCCCGCATGGCCGAGAACGGGGAGATCACCCGTGAGCAGGCCGAGGCGGAGTCGGCCAAGCCGCTCGACGTCAATCCCCGCCCGACGGGCACTTACCTGGCTTCCGCCGAGTATTTCACCGAGGAAGTCCGGCGCCAGATCATCGCAAGCTATGGTGTCGACGCCCTTTATGAGGGCGGGCTGTCGGTTCGCACCACGCTCGATCCGCAAATGCAGCTCTTCGCGCGCCGTGCCCTGCAGCACGCGCTCGTCGCCTACGACCAGCGTAAGGGCTGGCGCGGGCCGGTGGGTACGGTGGAGCTGGCAGGCGACTGGGGCGTGGCCGTGGGCGCGGTGCAGGCTTTCTCGGACGTGCCGGAATGGCGCCTGGCGGTCATTCTGGCCACGAGCGGCGATAGCATGACCGTCGGGCTGCAGCCCCGCCGGGCCGTATCCGGCCGCCTCGGCGACGAGCGGGAGGTGGTCGACCTTGCGGCGGCGGATATGCGCTGGGCGCTCGGCCGCCGCTCCGTGGGCGATGCCTTCAAGCCGGGTGAGGTCGTCTATGTGGAAGCCAAGCCGGACGCTTCGGGCTATGTGCTGCGCCAGCCGCCCAAGGTCGAAGGCGCGCTGGTGGCGATGGATCCGCATACGGGCCGCGTGAAGGCGATGGTCGGCGGCTTCTCCTATTCGGAATCGGAGTTCAACCGCGCGACGCAGGCGCTGCGCCAGCCGGGATCCTCCTTCAAGCCCATCGTCTATGCCGCCGCGCTCGACAATGGCTATACGCCGGCCTCCGTCGTGCTGGACGCGCCCATTTCCATCCCGGACGGGATGGGCAATGTCTGGGAGCCCAAGAATTACGGCGGCAACTATGCCGGCCCGTCCACGCTGCGGCTCGGCATCGAACGGAGCCGCAACCTGATGACAGTGCGCCTGGCGCAGGACATGGGGATGGACCTCGTGGCCGAGTATGCGCAGCGCTTCGGCGTCTACGATCGGATGGGGCGCTACCTGCCCATGGCGCTCGGCTCGGGCGAGACGACCGTCATGCGCATGGTGTCGGCCTATTCGGTCATGGCCAATGGCGGCCGCAGCATCGAGCCTTCGCTGATCGACCGCATCCAGGACCGCTACGGCCATACGGTCTATCGCCACGACAACCGCCGCTGCGACAATTGCAACGCGCAGAGCTGGGACAACCAGCCGGAGCCGGAGCTCGTCGATACACGCGAGCAGGTGCTCGACCCGATGACCGCCTACCAGATCACCTCCATGATGGAAGGTGTCGTCCAGCATGGCACCGCGACATCCGTGTCCAAGCTCGGCCGTCCGGTGGCCGGCAAGACGGGCACCACCAACGATGTGAAGGACGCCTGGTTCGTGGGCTATACGCCCGACCTCGTGACCGGCGTCTATATCGGCTACGACAACCCGTCCACGCTGGGCGACAGCAATACGGGCGGAAGCTTGGCGGCGCCGATCTTCACCGAGTTCATGACGGATGCCGTCAAGGACATGCCGGTGGCCGATTTCCGCATTCCCGACGGCATGACGCAGGTGGCCGTGGATCGCCGCACCGGCATGGCCGCGCCGGGCGGCGGGGCCGGCACGGTCCTGGAGGCCTTCAAGCCCGGCACCGGCCCGTCCGATGTCTACAGCGTTATCGGCGACGGGCAGTCCGGCACGCCCGCGCCCGGGGTCTCGCAGCGTGCGCAGGAAGCCATCGTGACCGGCCAGGGCGGCCTGTTCTAGGACGCAGGCGTCCCGCCTTTACAGCCATGCGCGGCGTGCCTATGGTCCGCCGCGTTTCCATTCGAACCGTGAAGTGAGGATTGCGGCGTGCGAGCCGAAATCGAATCCATTGTCGACGAAATCAAGCAGGCCGTAAGCCTGCTGAGGAGGCATCTTTGACTGGGACCAGTCCGTCAAGAGCCTGGAGCAACTGAACGCCAAGGCGGAAGATCCGTCCATCTGGGACAATCCCCAGGAGGCACAGAAGCTGATGAAGGAGCGTCAGCGCCTCGACGATGCCATCTCGGGCATCCGCAGGCTCGAACAGGCGCTGTCCGATAACATCGAGCTCATCGCCATGGGCGAGGACGAGGGCGATCCGTCCATCGTCGAGGAAGCCGAGCGTGCGATCCGCGGATTGAAGGGCGAGGTCGCCCAGCGGGAGATCGAGACGCTCCTGTCGGGCGAGGCCGATTCCAACGATACCTATCTGGAAGTGCATTCCGGCGCCGGTGGGACCGAGAGCCAGGACTGGGCGTCCATGCTCCTGCGCATGTATATGCGCTGGGGCGAGCGCGCCCGCATGAAGGTCGAGGTGCTGGAAGAGAATTCCGGCGAAGAGGCCGGCATCAAGTCCGCGACCATCGTCCTGAAGGGGCACAATGCCTATGGGCGCATGAAGGTCGAATCCGGCGTGCACCGCCTGGTCCGCATCTCTCCCTATGACAGCCAGGCGCGCCGTCATACCTCCTTCGCGTCGGTCTGGGTCTATCCCGTTGTCGACGATTCGATCGAGGTGGACGTGTCGGAAGCCGATGTGCGGATCGATACCTACCGCGCCTCCGGCGCCGGCGGCCAGCACGTCAACACGACCGACTCGGCGGTTCGCATCACCCACCTGGCCACGGGCATCGTGGTCCAGTGCCAGAGCGAGCGTTCGCAGCACAAGAACCGCGCCACGGCGTGGAACATGCTGCGGGCCCGTCTCTATGAGGAAGAGCTCAAAAAGCGCGAGGAAAAGGCCAATGCGGCCGCCGCCTCCAAGACCGAGATCGGCTGGGGCCACCAGATCCGCTCCTACGTTCTGCAGCCCTACCAGTTGGTGAAGGACCTGCGCACGGGCGTGGAACATACCACGCCGCAGGAGGTGCTGGACGGGGACCTGGACGACTTCATCCAGGCCGCCCTGGCACATCGCGTCTTCGGCGGGGACGTCACGGTCGAGGATGTCGACTGAGCTTACCCATCGACTGGCAGACACAGGAAGGCCCGCCCCAGCCCGGGGCGGGCCTTGTCGTATCGAGCGTCAGGCAAGGGCGCGGGCGGCTTCCAGAACCTCGGCCGCGTGCCCCTGGACGGAGACTTTCGGCCAGGCTTTGACGAGCTTTCCCTGCGCGTCGAACAGGAGCGTGGCGCGTTGCACGCCCATCTTGCGCACGCCGAATGTCTGCTTTTCCACCCACAGTCCGAGCGGCGCGATCAAACGGTGTTCCTCGTCCGACAGGAGGGGGACGGTCAGGCCGCGCTTGTCGCGGAACTTGCAATGGGAGGCGACGGGATCGGGCGACACGCCGTAGACCGCGACACCCGCGCGGGTGAACTCCGGCAGAAGCGCGGAAAAATCCAGAGCCTCGACCGTGCAGCCGGGCGTATCGTTCTTGGGGTAGAAGTACAGGACGAAGGGCTGCCCGCGTAGGGCGCCGGGTGTCACCAGCTTTCCATCGGCATCCGGCAGCGAGAAGTCGGGGCAATCCTGTCCTGCGGCAATCGCGACCATGGTCCAGCCATCCTTTCGGCTCATTGCGATGGGACAGGCAAATAACGCATTCTCCGGCGACGCGGTATGGTATCAGGCGGGAAGGGGAAGATTTCAAACCCGTTCCGGCAATCCGGGGGACTTGGTTTTTAGATGAGCACAGCGCCGCTCCCTTCCGCTGCGGGCCGAGCCAACCCTGTCACCCACGCGTGTCTGCCCGCATGCGGCTGATGCGGCGTGGACTGGCGCTTCTGGCGCTCCTCCTTCTGATTGCACTGATCGTCGTGGGCGGGGGCGCGTTCTTCCTGCTCGGCACCGAAGCCGGCCAGGCCGTCGTGCGGGCACGCGCCGAAGGCGCGCTGGCGCGCCTGATGGGGCCGCGCTTCGTGACCCGCCTGGGGGATCAAAGCTACGAACTGCGCCGCGACGGATCGCTTGCCGTGACCTGGAGCGATGTCGGCCTGGCGCCCCGGGACCGGCCGGAGGCAGAGACGGTCATCGATCATTTCGGGGTGGCGATCCGCCTCGTGCCGCTGGTTTCCGGCGGGTTGGAGTTCGGCCGCTTCGAAGTGTCGGGCGCGCGGATCGACCTCGATTCCCTCATCCTGCCGCGTCCCACGGACAGTGCCGCCCAGCCGCCGAGCACCACCCCCGTCGCGAGCGGCCCGGACACGCTGCTCGGCCGCAGCATTGGCGGCCTGATCCAGAATGCCGAGCGTCACGTTGGGGTTCTGCGCAATTTCCACTTCGATACGTTGGAGTTCACCGATATCTCCATCGTCGGCATTCCACAACTGGACGGCCCGGGGGAAGACTTGCACGTGGCGCGGGCGGAACTGCGCCGGAGCGAGTCGGGCGGCCTCGATCTTGTCACCGCGATCGATGTATCGGGGATGCCCGTGACCCTGTCGGGGCAGGCGCGCTTCTCGGACGAGACCGGCCGCCTGGATCATATGGAGCTGCGGTCCGGACAGCTCCAACTGCGCGATGTCGCCCCGCCGGGTGACGAAGCCGATCCGCTGGACGAACGCCCATTCGGCACCGACATTCCCTTCGATCTGCGCCTCGACCTTGCGCGCAAGGCGGATGACGGCCCCATGAGCGCCGAACTGACGGTGAATGCCGGGGCAGGCGCATTGCAGCTCGGCACCAACCACACGCGCCTGAAATCCGCGCGGCTTGCCCTGCGCTACCGAAGCGATACCGAGAACGTCACCATCCTGCCCAGCCCCTTCGCCTTCCGCGATGTCGCCTTCACCTTAAGCGGAACCGTGAGCGCCGCGCCGTCCGGAAGCGGCACCGCGCTCGACCGGCTCGCCTTCGATCTGGACGTACCGGATCTGCGATCGACGGTGGGGTCAGGCGCGGAGCGCACCGGCACGCTCGCCCTGGCAGGGACCTTCGATCCCGCCGCGCGGCTTCTGCGGCTCGACGAGGCTTCGCTGGCAACGCAGGCCGGCAGCCTGACGGCAGAGGCGCAGTTCGGCTATGGTGCGCCGGACTCCAAGGCGCAGCTCGACGTGACGGCTTCCAACCTGTCGGCCGCAAGCATCAAGGCATTCTGGCCCTTCAACATTGCCGGTCGCGCCCGGCGCTGGGTGCTCGATCATATGGGCGATGCGGCAAAGGTGCGCACCGGCGCAATCCGGATCGACACCCGCCGCGACCGGCTGGATGCTGCCTTCGGTAAGCTCGGCCTGCCGCGGGACGACGAATTCGGAATCGATCTCGACATTTACGGCGCCGACCTCAAGACCGTCGGCGCCCTGCCGCCCCTTTACGCAGCCAACGGGCGCCTGGAAACGCGCGGGGACGAGACGCGGGTGACCGTCGATACGGCCCAGGTCCAGGGGCTCGAAACGGTGCGGCTGAGCGATTCCACCGTCACCCTGTTCAAGCCGACAACCGGCTACCGCCGCGACCTGATGATCGACCTTGCCATCAATGCCAGGGGCGATGTGCCCCAGATCCTCGACATCGCCGCACGCGATCCGCTGAACGCCCTACGCCGGCTCGACATCGATCCGAAGAAGGCGACTGGGACGGGCTCTGTCGCCGCACAGGCGAGCCTGCGGGTCGGCCGCTACATCGAGCCGGAGGACCAGGTTCTCGATTGGGGCGTGACGGCGCATCTGGACAAGGCGAATCCCGGCTCCCCGATCGAAGGCCGCAATCTTGAGGCCATGACGGGAGACCTGTCCATCCGCCCCGGCCGCGTGGAGGGCAAGCTGTCGGCCCTGATGGATTCCATCCCGACCGAATTGGCGCTGACCATTCCCTTCGGCAACGATCCGGGCGTGGCGCGCCGCATCGACGCGGCGCTCGCCATGAACGAGGAGCGCCTCGCCAAGCTGGTGCCGGGGCTGGATGGCATTGTCAAAGGCGAGTTTGCGCTGAATGCGCGGATCGCCGACGGGCCGACGCATCTCGACGCCGACCTGACCCAGGCGGCAATCCAGATCCCGACCATCGCCTGGAGCAAGGGCAAGGGCGTTGCTGCGCGGCTCGAGCTGGACCTTCAACCCGATGGGCAGGCGACGAAGCTCAGCAACATCACGCTGAAGGGGGACGGCTTTTCCGCGGCGGGAACGGCCGTCACGGATGGGCAGGGCCTGCGCTCGGCGGCTTTGACGCAATTGGCGCTCAACCAGGGCGATGATGCAAAGCTGACCGCACGCCGGACCGATAACGGCTACGCCATCGATATCAAAGGCTCCAAGTTCGATGCGCGCCCCATCCTGCAGGATATGAAGAGCACGGCCGGGCAGGATCGCAGCGGCAAGCGCGCGCGTGGAAGCCTGGACGTGGTCGCCAATATCGACAGTCTCGGCGGGTTCAACGGCGTTGCCATGCAGCGCTTTGCCATGAACTACGCCAGCCGCAGCGGCCGCCTCGTCGGGCTGTCCATTTCCGGCGTGGCGGGCGAAGGGCAGGTCGCCGGCGATCTGTCGAAGCGCGACGGACTGGATGCGATCAGCCTGAGCAGTGCCAATACCGGCGCGCTGCTGGCCTTCTCCGGCCTTTACGCGAACATGAAGGGCGGACGCGCCCTTCTGGAACTGTCGGGAACGGCGGATCGCGGCTATGTCGGCCGGCTGCGCATGCTCGATTTCACGCTGGTCGACGAGCCACGGCTGGAGCGGATCGTGGGATCGACGCCCGTGCAGGGCAAGGCAAGCCTGGCACAGGCTGTGGGTAAGGACTTGCGCACCAGCCAGGCCTATTTCGACCAGGCCTCGGCCGATCTGTCCTACCGCGACGGCGCCCTGCGCGTGGCCAACGGGATCGTCCGCGGGCCGGTCTTCGGTTCGAGCTTCGACGGGCAGATCTACGACCGGGACAGCCGCATCGATATTTCCGGGTCCTTCATGCCGGCCTATGGCATCAACCGCGTCTTCGGCGCGCTGCCACTGGTCGGGCAGATTCTCGGCAATGGCAACGAGGGCGGGCTGATCGGCATCACCTACCGGCTGGCCGGCCCGTTCGGCGCGCCGACGCTGACGGTCAACCCGATCTCGCTGATCGCGCCGGGTATCTTCCGTCAGATCTTCGCCTACGAATAGGTCTGGCGCTTCGGGCTCTCAGGCGGGCCGGACGAGGACGTGCTTCTTGCGCCCGACCGACAGCTTGAGAACGCCATCGCGCAGGTCCCCATCCTTGAACTGCGCGCGATCGTCGGTGAGTGCCGCATCGTTCACGCGCACGGCGCCGCCCTGGATGTGGCGGCGGGCCTCGCCGTTCGAGCCGGCAAGGCCAGCCTGCACCAGAAGCGTCAGAATGCCGACGCCAGCCGCGAGCTCGGCCGCGGGGACGGTGATGGACGGCAGATTGTCGGCAAGCGCCCCGTCCTCGAAGGTCGTGCGGGCGGTCTCCTGCGCTTCCAGCGCGGCGGCCCGACCATGGCAGAGCGCCGTGACCTCCGTGGCCAGGACCTTCTTGGCCTCGTTGATCTCCGAGCCGCCGAGCGCGGCCAGACGGGCGATCTCGTCCATCGGCAGTTCGGTGAAGAGCTTGAGGAAGCGGCCGACATCACCGTCTTCCGTATTGCGCCAGTACTGCCAGAATTCGTAGGGGCTCTTCATCTCCGCGTTCAGCCAGACGGCGCCGCCGGCCGTCTTGCCCATCTTGGCCCCCGACGCGGTGGTCAGCAGCGGCGAGGTGAGTGCGAAGACCTCTCCATCGGCGGTCCGCCGCGTCAGCTCGATGCCGTTGACGATGTTGCCCCACTGGTCCGACCCGCCCATCTGCAGGCGGCAGCCGTAACGGCGGTACAGTTCCACAAAGTCGTAGGCCTGCAGGATCATGTAGTTGAATTCGAGGAAGGAGAGGGACTGGTCCCGATCCAGCCGCTGCTTCACGCTCTCGAAGCTCAACATGCGATTGACGGAGAAGTGACGCCCGTAATCGCGCAGGAAATCGATGTATTGGAGCTCGTCCAGCCACTCGGCATTGTTGACCATGCGCGCCGGGCCGGAGAAATCCAGATATTTGGCAAAGACGCCCTGGATGCCTTCCAGGTTGCGGGCAATGCCCGCGGCGTCGAGCAACGGGCGCTGATCGTCGCGGAAGCTCGGATCGCCGATCCGGGTCGTGCCGCCGCCCATCAGCGCAATGGGCCGTCCGCCGGTCTTTTCCAGCCAGCGCAGCATCATGATCTGCAGGAGGTGGCCGACATGGAGCGAGGGTGCCGTCGCATCGTAGCCGATATAGGCGGTCAGCCCGCCCGCAGCCGCAACCGCATCAAGGCCCGAAAGGTCCGAACCCTGATAGATGAACCCGCGCTCGGACAGCGTGTTCAGGAAATCGGACTTGTATGCGCTCATGGCTTGCATTCCAGGCAGTTGGTCAGGATGGAGACGGGGCGGCGTTCTTCTGCCGCAGGCGTTACTTCAGGCGCTTGGGGCGGGCGTCGGCCAGTTCGCCGGCCAGGCGCCGGTCCAGATAGTCGGAGCATTCGCCCATCAGGACGTCGGCATGCTCACTGAAGAAGTGGTTGGCGCCGGGGATCGTCTTCTGGGTGATGACGATGCCCTTCTGCGCCTTCAGCTTGTCGACCAGACCCTGCACATCCTTGGGCGGCGCCACGCGGTCCTTGTCGCCATGGATGATCAGGCCGGAGGAGGGGCAGGGCGCAAGGAAGGAGAAGTCATAGCTGTTGGGCTGCGGCGCGATGGACATGAAACCCTCGATCTCGGGCCGGCGCATCAGGAGCTGCATGCCGATCCAGGAGCCGAAGGAATAGCCCGCGACCCAGCAGTTCTTGGAATCGGGATGGAGGGTCTGCACCCAGTCCAGCGCGGCGGCCGCGTCGGACAACTCGCCCGAGCCGTGATCGAACTCTCCCTGGCTCCGCCCGATGCCGCGAAAGTTGAAGCGCAGGACCGTGAAGCCGCGCTGCTGGAACATATAGAAGAGGTTGTAGACGATCTGATTGTTCATCGTTCCGCCGAAGCGCGGATGCGGATGCAGCACGATGGCGATCGGCGCGTTCTTTTCCTTCGCGGCCTGATAGCGGCCTTCGAGGCGACCTGCGGGACCGTTGAAAATGACTTCGGGCATGGTATGTCGATATCCTATCGATCGGGCGTCGCGGTTCGGGCAGCGCCTTGACGGAGGAAACGCGGCCTCTTAGGTTCCAAAAAGCTAGAATTATTCAAAACTGCCTGGATCCTCTCGGATGCGCTATGTAGTCCGTCCGAGAGCGCAAATTCAAGGATTTTGCGACTTGGCAGTCGCTCAGCGGCTCATGGGGCCCTCGGGAATGATCGGTCGGTCACAACGCACCTATCTGGACCATAATGCCACGGCGCCTGTGCTGCCGGCGGTGCGCG
This sequence comes from Aureimonas frigidaquae, assembly GCF_001463905.1. Classification (GTDB taxonomy): domain Bacteria; phylum Pseudomonadota; class Alphaproteobacteria; order Rhizobiales; family Rhizobiaceae; genus Aureimonas; species Aureimonas frigidaquae. The sequence goes on along the minus strand of NZ_BBWR01000002.1, from coordinate 480,103 downwards.
ATGCCGTGATGGACGCGCTGGGCCGCGTCGGCAATCCGTCCTCGGTCCATGCGGAAGGCCGTGCGGCCAAGGCGCTTCTGGACAAGGCCCGCGACAGCGTCGCCATGCTGGCGGGCGTATCGCCCGATGGGGTCGTCTTCACCAGCGGTGCAACGGAAGCGGCGGCAACGGCCTTGTCGCCGCACTGGCTGCGCGGTGGCCGGGAGGTGCGCGTCGAACGGCTCGCCGTTCTGGACACGGATCATCCCTGCATACGGGGCGGCGAGCGTTTCGACGCGCAGGGCGTGACACGCCTCGGCGTGGACGCGGACGGGCAAATGCTCCAGTCTGCGCTGGAGGCGTGGCTTCAGGACCTGGCCGGGCAGCCTGGCCTCCTCGCTTTGTGCTGGGCCAACAGTGAAACCGGGGTCGTCCAGGACATGGCGGCCATTCGGAGCAGCCTTGCGGGTCATGACGTGCTTCTGGTGGCCGACGCGGTGCAGATGGCCGGGCGCCTGCCCATCGAGCTCGAAAGTTGCGGGATCGACGCGGCGGTCCTGTCAGCCCACAAGTTCGGCGGGCCCAAGGGCATCGGCGCGCTCATCCTGCGGGACGAAGACACGCGGCCCTTTGCCATGATGGTCGGCGGCGGCCAGGAGCGCGGGCGGCGCGGCGGCACGGAAAGCCTGCCGCTGATCGCCGGCTTCGGCGCCGCGGCGCAGATCGCGGCCGAGCAAGCCTCCGGGGCCGACGGCGCCGGATGGGCGTCCACGCAGCGCCTGCGGGACAGTCTGGAAACGGCGCTCCTGGCCATGGCGCCGGATCTGCGCATCCTGGGGGCGGGGGCCTTGCGCCTGCCCAATACGACGGCCTTTACCCATCCCGCCATGCGTGCCGAAACCCTGCAGATCGCCTTCGACCTTCAGGGAATCGCTCTGTCGGCGGGTTCAGCCTGTTCCTCCGGCAAGATCGGCGCCAGCCATGTCCTGGCGGCGATGGTCGCGGGCGGGTATGTGGCGGACCCGGCGCTCGGCGCCTTGCGCATCAGCCTCGGGCCCGATACCGAGGCGGGCGAGATCGAAACCTTCTGCCGCGTTGCCAAGGGCTTGATCGGCCGTTTGGCCGCTGCGTCACCGCGGAGTGACGCGGCCTGATACCTGCAATCCATGCGGGTCTATGCACAAAACAGGAATCTGCTATTCAAGTTTTTTGCAGGGATCACTATTTGAACGGTTATAAACTACCGCTATAGGCATGGCACACGAAACGCCGTCCACCGGGCCTTGACCCCGGCGAGTATGGAGATACGAGAATGCCAGCAGTTCAGGAAACCATCGATCAGGTTCGCCGGATCGATGTCGACCAGTACAAGTACGGCTTCGAAACGAAGATCGAGATGGACCTCGCCCCCAAGGGGCTGAACGAGGACATCATCCGGTTCATTTCGCAGAAAAAGGACGAGCCCCAATGGATGCTCGACTGGCGTCTGCGGGCCTATGAGCGCTGGCAGACCATGGAGAGCCCAGGCTGGGCGCGGCTGGACTATCCGGAGATCGATTTCCAGGATCTTCATTATTACGCGGCGCCCAAGTCCATGTCCGGCCCGAACTCCCTGGACGAGGTGGATCCCGAAATCCTGCGGACCTACGAGAAGCTCGGCATCCCCTTGAAGGAGCAGGAGATCCTGGCCGGCGTCCGCCGTGCGGACGAGCCGTCCACCCTGGACGAGGAAACGGGCGAGGCGACCGAGGCCGGCTACGGCCGCAAGGTGGCCGTGGACGCGGTCTTCGATTCCGTTTCGGTTGCCACGACCTTCCGCAAGGAGCTGGAGAAGGCCGGCGTGATCTTCATGCCCATCTCCGAGGCGGTGCGCGAGCATCCGGAGCTGATCCAGAAATATCTCGGTACCGTGGTCCCGGTCGGCGATAATTTCTTCGCGGCGCTGAACTCGGCCGTCTTCACGGACGGCTCCTTCGTCTACGTGCCTCCGGGCGTGCGCTGCCCGATGGAGCTGTCGACCTATTTCCGCATCAACGAGCGCAATACCGGCCAGTTCGAGCGGACGCTGATCATCGCCGACAAGGGCGCCTACGTGTCCTATCTGGAAGGCTGCACCGCGCCCCAGCGCGACGAGAACCAGCTTCACGCAGCCGTGGTCGAGCTGATCGCGCTCGACGATGCCGAGATCAAGTATTCCACGGTCCAGAACTGGTACCCGGGCGACAAGGACGGCAAGGGCGGCATCTACAACTTCGTCACCAAGCGTGGCGACTGCCGGGGCGCCAACTCGCGCATTTCCTGGACGCAGGTGGAGACGGGATCGGCCATCACCTGGAAGTACCCGTCCTGCATCCTGCGGGGCGATAATTCGCGCGGGGAGTTCTACTCGATCGCCGTGTCGAACGGACATCAGCAGATCGATTCCGGCACGAAGATGATCCATATTGGCCGCAACACGTCGAGCCGCATCATCTCCAAGGGCATTTCGGCCGGCCAGTCGAACAACACCTATCGCGGCCAGGTCTCGGCTTTGCGCAAGGCGGCCAATGCGCGCAACTTCACACAGTGCGACTCGCTCCTGATCGGCGAAGAGTGCGGCGCGCATACGGTCCCCTATATCGAGGCGCGCAACGCGACGGCGCAGTTCGAGCATGAGGCGACGACCTCGAAGATCTCAGAGGATCAGCTCTTCTACTGCACGCAGCGCGGCATCCCGGAAGAGGAAGCCGTGGCGCTGATCGTCAACGGCTTCGTCAAGGACGTCATCCAGCAGCTCCCCATGGAGTTCGCGGTGGAGGCCCAGAAGCTCATCGGCATCAGCCTGGAAGGCAGCGTCGGTTGATTGCCGACGCTTGCGTTTCGAAATCCGTTTGGCCAGTCATGGTCCGCGAACGGCGGACCGCCCTATCGATGTGAGTAAACCCTAATGCTGGAAATCAAGAACCTTCACGCACGCGTGGCCGATACCGACACGGAAATCCTGCGCGGGCTCGATCTGACCGTGAAGGCCGGCGAAGTCGCCGCCATCATGGGGCCGAACGGCTCCGGCAAGTCGACCCTGTCCTACATCCTTGCAGGCCGCGAGGATTACGAGGTGACCGAAGGCGACATTCTCTACAACGGCGAGTCGATCCTGGAGCTGGATCCGGCCGAGCGTGCGGCGGCAGGCGTGTTCCTGGCCTTCCAGTATCCGCTGGAGATTCCAGGCGTCGCCACCATGACCTTCCTAAAGACTGCCCTCAACGCGCAGCGCAAGGCGCGCGGGGAGGCCGAGTTGACGACGCCGGACTTCATGCGCCGCGTCAAGGATGCCGCCGCCGACCTGCGCATCGAGCCGGACATGCTCAAGCGCCCGCTCAATGTCGGCTTTTCGGGCGGCGAGAAGAAGCGTGCGGAAATCCTGCAGATGGCGCTCCTGGCGCCGCAGCTCTGCGTCCTCGACGAAACGGATTCGGGCCTGGACATCGACGCCCTGAAGATCGTCTCCGACGGCGTGAACGCCCTGCGCCGGGCCGACCGGGCCTTCCTTGTCATCACCCACTACCAGCGCCTTCTGGAGCACATCGTTCCGGACAGCGTCCATGTCCTGTATCGCGGCCGGATCATCCGGTCGGGCGGCAAGGAACTGGCGCTGCAGCTCGAAGAACAGGGCTATTCCCAGATCATCGAGGAGGCGGCCTGACATGGCATTGGTGAGCGGACAGACACGAACGCCGGCCGAGCTTGCCCTGATCGAGCGTGCGCAAGCCGGCAGCGCCAGCGAAGGCCAGCGCGCCGCGCTGACGGCGCTGCGCGATGCCGGCCTGCCGAGCCGGCGCGTTGAAGCCTGGCATTACACGGACCTGCGCGTGCTGCTCGACCGGGCCTTGAGCGCCGGTGCGACGGCGGCTGATACGGGCGCGACGCTGCTGACGCCGCTTCTGGCCCACAGCATCGTGGTGGATCTCGGCGCGCCGGCACCCGCCTTGCGTGACGGGCTGGCGGCAACGCCGTCCGACCGCGCTCCGGATTGGAGCCGCGTTCTGAACCACATGGACCGCGCGCACGATACGATCCGCGTGGTCAATGCGGCCATGGGCGCAACGGGCTCGCGCATCGAGGTGGCGGACGGCGTTGCGCTGGCACATCCTGTGGAGCTTCGCGCCATGCCGGGCCAGGCAGGTGCCCAGTCCTTTGCCAGCGTGACGGTCGGCGCCGGCTCTTCGGCGACCTTCGTGGAGCGGATCGTGCGCAGCGGCGGCGGCACCCTGTCCACATCCGTCGGCGAGCTGGCGCTCGGCAATGGCGCGGACGTTTTGTGGATCATCGATCAGGAAAAGGCGGAAGGGGAATCCCATCTTGGCCAGCTGACCGTTTCGCTGGGTGCGGATTCCAAGCTGCGCGTCTTCGTGCTCAATGCCGGCGGCACCTTGGTGCGGCAGGAAATCCATTGCGAGACGAAGGGCGAGGGCGCGGACATCCAGATCCGCGGCGTCAACCTTCTGGCCGAAGGCCAGCACATCGACGTTACCACGACGCTGACGCACAGCGTCGCGCATACGACGGCGACGGAGATTTTCCGCAACGTCGTCCTGGGTGGCCATGGCGTGTTCCAGGGCATGATCAAGGTGGCGCGCGGAGCGCAGAAGACCGACGCCAAGCTGGCCTGCAACACGCTGCTCCTGTCGGATGACGGGGACTTTTCGGCCAAGCCCGAACTGGAGATCTTCGCCGACGATGTTCAGTGCGGGCATGGCGCTACGGCCGGAGAGATCGATGCCAACCACCTGTTCTACCTGATGTCGCGCGGGATCCCCGAGCGGGAGGCGCGCGCGCTTCTCGTGCGGGCTTTTGTGGACGAGGTCGTGCAGGAACTGGAAGACGAGACGATCGTCGAGGCGCTGGAAGCGCGCATCGACGGATGGCTCGCCACGCACTGAACCCCTTACCGTGCGGCCGGCCAGACCGGCCGCACGGGCAGAAGGATCGGAAAGGACCGTCATGTCTCTGGACCTCGACCAAGCCGCGCCCGTCTATGACGTGGAGGCCATCCGCAAGGATTTCCCGATCCTGGCCACGAAGGTCTATGGCAAGCCGCTCGTCTATCTGGACAATGGCGCATCGGCCCAGAAGCCACGCCAGGTCCTGGATGCCATGCGCGACACCTACGAACACGGCTATGCCAATGTGCATCGCGGGTTGCACTATCTGTCCAACAAGGCAACAGAAGCCTTTGAGGACGCACGTGAAAAGGTCCGCGCCTTCCTGAATGCCGGCCATGTGGACGAGATCGTCTTCACGCGGTCGGCGACGGAGGCGATCAACCTCGTCTCCTACGGGCTGGCGCATCTGTTCCAACCGGGGGACGAAATCGTCCTGACGGTGATGGAGCACCATTCCAACATCGTTCCGTGGCATTTCCTGCGGGAGCGGCAGGGCGTGAAGCTGGTCTTCGTGCCCGTGCAGGACGACGGGTCCATCCGGACGGAGGATTTTGCGGCGGCCCTGTCACCTCGCACGCGGCTCGTGACGCTGACCCATATGTCCAACGTGCTCGGCACGGTGACGCCGGTCGCCGACGTCGTCGCGCTGGCGCATGCGCAGGGCGTTCCCGTCCTGGTCGATGGGAGCCAGGGGGCGGTGCATCTGCCGGTGGATGTCCGGGCGCTCGGTTGCGACTATTACGTCTTCACCGGACACAAAGTGTATGGGCCGACCGGGATCGGCGTCCTCTACGGCCATGCCGAGGCGCTGGACCGGCTGGCGCCGTTCAATGGCGGCGGCGAGATGATTGCCGAGGTCACGCAGGAGGGTGTGACCTACAACGCCCCGCCGCATCGCTTCGAGGCCGGCACACCCCCCATCGTCCAGGCGATCGGCCTTGGCGCCGCGCTGGATTACATGCGTTCGATCGGGCGTGAGAACATCGCCGCCCATGAAGCCACGCTCCTCGACTATGCGCAGGAGCGCCTGGCGCGGATCGACGGTTTGCGGATCTACGGCACGGCGCCTGGAAAGGGCGCCATTCTGGCCTTCGACCTCGAGGGCATCCACGCCCATGACGTGTCCATGGTCATCGACCGGGAAGGCGTGGCGGTGCGTGCGGGAACGCATTGCGCGCAGCCCCTCTTGAAGCGTTTCGGTGCAACGTCTACCTGCCGTGCATCTTTTGCCATGTACAATACGAAGGGCGAAGTCGATGCCCTGGCCGACGCGCTTGCCAAGGCCAGGCGCTTCTTCGCATGAAGGACCAAGCCATGACGGACGCCATCGAACAGAAGGCCGAGCCGGACGCCGCGCCGGAGAGCGGGGGCTCTGCCATCCCGGCCGAGGAACTCGCCCGCCTGAGCGAGGATATCATCGGCGCCCTGAAGACGGTGTACGACCCGGAGATTCCGGCCGACATCTACGAACTCGGTCTGATCTACAAGATCGACATCGACGACGATCGCAGCGTCGATATCCAGATGACGCTGACGGCGCCGGGCTGCCCAGTGGCTGGGGAAATGCCCATTTGGGTCGAGAATGCGGTCATGAGCGTGGGCGGGGTCCAACTAGTCCGGGTCGAGCTTGTCTTCGATCCGCCATGGACGCCCGAGCGCATGAGCGAGGAAGCGCAGGTCGCGGTCGGCTGGTTCTGACCGCCCCTGGCGCGTATACTGCGTCCGACGACGCCGAGACACGAGGTTAGCCGCATGGCCCGATTTGCCATCATGAACCTGACCGAAGCCGCCGCTGCCCGCGTGCGCGAGGTGGTCCAGTCGCGCGGCGGTGCCGAGGGCGCCGGCCTGCGCGTCGGCGTCAAGCGCGGCGGCTGCGCCGGCATGGAATATACGATCGACTTTGCCGACGGGCCCGCCGCCGGCGAGGATATCGTCGAGAAGGACGGAGCCCGCGTCTTCGTTTCGCCGGAGGCCGTCCTGTTCCTGCTTGGAACGGTGATGGACTTCGAGGTCACGATGCTGCGCACGGGCTTCGTCTTCAACAATCCCAATCAGACATCGGCCTGCGGCTGTGGCGAGTCCGTCGAGCTCAAGCCGGCCGATCGCGCGCTCCTGGAAGGGGCCGGGGCCTGATCCTGCCATGCGGCCCGACGATCTGGGCGATCTGTTCCGGTCGGTCGAGGGCTTCCGTAGCCGCCGCATGTTCGGCGGCTACGGGCTTTATGACGGGCCGGTCATCATCGACCTGGTCCTGTCCGATACTCTCTATCTGAAGACGGACGCGTACAGCGCCGATGCGTTCCGTGCGGCCGGCTCCCGCCCGTTCACCTATGCCAATGCCGGCGGCACAGAAGTGATCATGCCCTATCACACGATCCCGGAGGCAGCCTTCGACGATCCGGACGAGGCCGACCATTGGATCGCCCTGGCGCTTGCCGCCGGCCATCGGTCCAGGGCCGCGCCCGTGCGGCGCGCCCGCAAGCGACGGGCGGTGAGCGCTCAGTAGTCGCCGGAATTGGGCAGGCTTTCCAGGAAGGCATCGGCCTGCGAGCGCATCTCCGCAACCTTTCCCTCATCCATGCGCGCCAGCGTCGCATAGGTTCGCGACATCCGCCGGTTGCCTTTCAGCCGCTCGGCATTGCGCGCCACGAAATCCCAGTAGAGGTAGTTGAACGGACAGGCGTCCGGCCCCGTGCGCTGCTTCACGTCGTAGCGGCAATTGCCGCAATAGTCGGACATGCGGTTGATGTAGTTGCCGGAAGCGGCATAGGGCTTGGTCGCGAAAAGGCCGCCATCGGCATGCAGGATCATGCCCACCACATTGGGCATCTCCACCCACTCATAGGCATCGTGATAGACAACGAGGTACCATTCCTGCACATCGGCCGGCGCGATGGCGGCCAGTAGGCAGAAATTGCCGAGCACCATCAGGCGCTGGATGTGGTGGGCATAGGCGTTGTCCCGCGTTTCCTCGATGCATTGGCGCAGGCAGTTCAGATCGGTCTGGCCCGTCCAGAAGAAGTCGGGCAGGCGGCGCTCCGCCTTCAGCGCGTTCTTCTCGCCATAATGCGGCATCTGGCTCCAGTAGATCCCCCGGATGAACTCCCGCCAGCCGATGATCTGCCGGATGAACCCTTCCACGGCGTTGAGCGGCGCATCGCCGCTGCGATAGGCCGCCTCGGCCATGCCGCAGCATTCGGCCGGGCTCAGGAGGCCGCAATTGATGAGCCCCGACAGGTGCGAGTGGAAGAGGAGCGGCTGCCCCTGGCGCATGGCGTCCTGGTAGGTGCCGAAACTCGGTAGGGCGGCGTCCACGAACCAGCGCAGATAGCCGAGCGCCTGGGCGCGCGTCACCGGGTAGTCGAAGCCGTCCAGCGAGCCGAAGTGGTTGCCGAAACGCTCCCGCACCAGCGCCAGGACCTCCTGCGTGCACCCATCGGGCGGATAGCTCGGCCGATCGGGCAGGGCGAAGCTTTCGGGCAGCGGTTCGCGGTTGTCGGCATCGAAATTCCATCGGCCGCCCTCTGGCTTGCCGGACAGATCCATCAGGTATCCCGTGCGCTCGCGCATGCGGCGGTAGAAGGTCTCCATCAGAAGCTTGCCCTGGCCGCCGGATACGTCCTCGAACGCGTCCCGCGCGCAGAGGAAACGGTCGTCGGGCCGGATGTCCACCGGGCAATCCAGAAGGGTGCTCCAGCCTTCCAGCATGGACTCCACGCGCCATTCACCGGCCTCTGTCACCACCACGCCGTCCACGGCATGCCGTTCGATGGCGCGCCGCACCTCGCCCGTGAAGCTGCCGCTATTGTCCGGCGCATCGAGCGGGACATAATCCACGCTGACCCCGTCCTGCCGCAGCTCGGTGGCGAAGTGGCGCATGGCCGAAAACAGGAAGGCGATCTTGCGTTGATGGTGGCGGACATAGGTCGCCTCGTCCGCAACCTCCATCATCAGGACGACATCGCCATCGCCCATATCCTTCAGGCTGGATATATCCCGGCTGAGCTGGTCCCCCAGGATCACGCGTAATCTGGCCATGCGGCACTATGCTCCCGTGGCTGGCTAAGAACCGCGGTTAAGATGTCGTCGAGCATGCCTGCTGCAAGGATCAGCGGCCTTTGGTCGCTCGGCTTGCCGCTTGTTACGGCGCGCGCCAGAATGCGGGAAGGTAGTATCCCGTCAGCGGAATACGGTCGGGATGTTCGATGAAGGACCACCGCGCGAGCCACTGATCCGTCAGATAGTAAAGCGGAACGACGTAGAAGCCGGAAATAAGCAATCGATCGTAAGCCCGCACGGCATCGACATAATCTTCCCGCGTGCGTGCGCCGACAATGGCGTCGATCGCCGCATCGACGGCTGGATCGGCAACGCCTGCATAGTTGAACGACCCCGGGGCGTTGCGCGCTGCACTGCCCCAGCGGCCGACCTGCTCGGCGCCGGGCGACAGCGTTCCGTTGAACGCCGAAAAGAGCATGTCGTAATCGAAGGTCTGTTTGCGGAGCTGGTATTGCGCATCATCTGCCTGCCGGATGTTCGCGGCCACGCCGATCCGCGCCAGCGTGCGCGCATAGGCGAGCGCGGTGCGCTGCTGATCGAGGTTCTGCACCAGGATCTCGAAGGTCAACGGCGCGCCGTCCGGGCGGACGAGGCGGCCGCCGTCGAAGCGGTAGCCCTGCGCCAGCAGAAGATCGGTTGCCGCGCGCAGGACGGCTCTGTCGCCGCCGGTCCCGTCGCTGACGGGCTGCCGCCAGGTGCCGCTGAGAATGTCGGACGGAATATCGACCCCCAGCCGTTCGATCAGGGCGCGCTCTCCGGCGCTGGCCGGGCGGTCCAGGCTGGACAGTTCGGTATTGTCGAAGAAGCCGGAGGTCCGCCGGAAGGCATCGTAGTAAAGGTTCGCATTGGCCCATTCGAAATCGAAGAGCATGGCCAGGGCGCGCCGGACCTGCGGATTGGCGAAAGTTTCCCGTCGCGTATTGAAGAACATGGCGTTGAGCACGGCCGGCCGGCCGGTCGCGAAGGTTTCGCGGATGATGTGGCCCTGCGTCACCGCTGGGAAGCCGTAGGCCGTGCGCCAGTGGCGGGGATTGGCATCCGGGTACAGGTAGAAGATGCCCTTCTTGAAAGCTTCGAACTGGCTGTTGGCATCGCGGAAATATTCCACGACGATTTCGTCGTAATTGTCGAGGCCGCGTTTGACGGGCAGGTCCCGCGCCCAATAGTCGGGATTGCGGCGGTAGACAATGCGCTGGCCCGGCTCCACCGTGGCGATGCGGTAGGGGCCGGAGCCGACGAGTGGGCGCAGGGTCGTGTTGCCGAACGTGTCACGCTCGAAGCCGTGTTCTGGAAAGACCGGAAGGCCGGCCAGAAGCAGCGGAAGCTCGCGGTCGGCCCGTTCGTTGAAGGTGAAGCGGACACCCCGTTCACCCACCTTCTCGATCCGCGCCACGCGTGACAGCCAGCTCGTATATTGCGGCCGCACCACGCCCTGTTGCTGCAACATCTGCGTGGTGAACAGGACGTCCTTGACACGGACGGGCGCGCCATCGCTGAAGCGGGCGCGCGGGTCGAGCTGGAACTCGACGAAACTGCGTTCCGCATCCGTCGTCACCGATTCGGCAAGCAGCCCGTACAGGGTGAAGGGCTCGTCGGGCGAGCGCAGCATGAGGGGCTCGAAGACGAGATTGCCGAATTCGGTATCGGCAAAGATGCCGCGGGCCGTCGTCAGCGCACCGCGCACGGTGACGGGGTTGAGATTGTCGAAATCGCCGACGACGCCGTAGACCATGCGGCCGCCTTTGGGCGCATCCGGGTTGACGAAGGGAAAGCTTGCAAAGCCGGCATCGAGCGCCGGCGCGCCATGCATGGCGATGGCATGGGCGGGCGCCGCATCCTGCGCATGAAGGTCCGTCACGCCCGCAAGCATGAAAAGCGCGCTGAGGCTAGCGCGCAGAACGGTTCGGGCCTTCGGCATTCGATCATTCCCTAGAGGATGCACGGGCGGGAACCTAACGGAACTGACTCCGCTTGCCTACAGCGCGCGTTGGGTCTATCGCAGCGGCGGCGATGGGTCTTTAAACGGCCTCATTTGCGCAACACGGGCTATCCCTATAAGGGAACCCCCGATCGCCGGGATGACAGAATTGCCGAGAGGAAGTTTGGCTTTGAAGACCCGTCTTAAGAACATTCACCGCCTCGCCCTTGCCACCGGCTTCGCTGCGCTCGCGACAGCGGTCCTTCCGGTCGCCGGCGCTTCCGCGCAATCCGTGCCTGCCGAATGGTTCAAGGTCTGCACCCCGCAGGGCGACAACCGGATCTGCAACACCCAGTACACGATGATCGCCGATACGCGGCAGCTCATCACGGCCGTCAACCTGATCGACGTGTCCGGCAAGGTGAACCAGAAGGTGTTCCAGGCCGTCGTGCCCACCGGCCGGGTGATCCCCGGCGGCGTCCAGGTCCAGGTCGATACCAATCCGGCCGTGACGCTGAACTATTCGGTATGCTTCCCCGATCGCTGCATCGCAGAGGTCGAGCTGTCCGAGGCGATGATCACCTCGATGAAGCGCGGCAACACCATGAAGGTGACCAGCACGAACTTCCAGCGCCAGCCGAACCCGATCAACGTGACGCTCCAGGGCTTCACTGGCGCCTATGACGGCCCGCCCCGCGAGCAGCCGGAGCTCGAACAGCGCCAGCAGCAGCTGAACGAAGCGCTGCAGAGCCAGGCCGAGGCACGTCGCAAGCGGTTCGAGGATGCGCAGAACCAGGCGCTGGGCAGCGAAGCGGCCCCTCAGTAAGCCGCAGGCCCACATAGAGTTCTGATTGCGGCCGCCTCCGGGACATCGGGGGCGGCCGTTTTCGTTCGTCAGGGTCGCACGGGCCGGATCGGATCAGGCCGTTCCCAGAGCCGTGCGCCGTCCCAGATCGAAAGCGTCTTGCAGCCCCTTTGCTGCGCCGTCCGGATCGATCGGCAGGATGAGGTCGATCCCGAGGGACTCCATGCCGCAATAGCCGAAGATGCCCTGGACAAGCTGCGCCTTCATGGCGTCGAGGTAACCGCGGCGCTCATAGGTGCCGAGGTCGACGCCACCGACGCCGATGATCCGTCCCTTGAGCCGTCCCAGGAGCCGGACGGTCTTCTCGCCCGGTGTGTCCACGAATGCCCATCCCGATATGAAGACACGGTCGATCCAGCCCTTCAGGGCTGCCGGCATGGACCACCAGTAGACGGGGAACAGGAGGACGAGGGCATCCGCCCTGTCGACGCGCTCCTGTTCGGCCAGGATATCGGGGCCGGCCTTCGCCCGCCCGTTGAAGACGTCATTGTCATGGTTGCCGAACCGCGGGTCGAAGGGGTGCTGCGACAGGTTCAAGATCTCATGCGTGGTCCCGGGGACGGTCTCCAGGCCCGCCACGAACCGCGCAATGGCGGCATGCGTGTAAGCCTTCGTGTCCGGATGGGCGGTGACGATCAGGATATGCACGTGTACCTCGTTCAATCGATGCTACACAGGCAATATACGGATTGTAAGTTACAAAGTGTAGGTTTCTCGATGCCGAATTCTTCGCGCCCGCCCGCCCGTCAGCGGCTTCCGCGCGCCGATCGCCTGGCGCAACTGATCGAGACTGCCCGGGCGATCGTGCGCCAGGAGGGCGCCGATGCGCTGACGCTTGGCCATCTGGCCGAGAGATCCGGGGTGACGCGGCCTGTGGTCTACGACCATTTCGGCACGCGCAACCAACTCCTGAAAGCGCTCTACGAGGATTACGACCTTCGACGCGACGCCGTTCTGGAGGAAAGCCTCAAGGACGCGCCGATGAGCTTGGAGGCGCGCGCGCAGGCGATCGCCCGGACCTATGTCGAATGTGTGCTGAACGAAGGGACGGACATACCCGGTGTCGCCGCGGCCCTTGCAGGTTCGCCAGAGTTGGAGACGTTCCGGCGCGAAACGCGGCTGCGGTTCATCGGCCGGTGCCGGCAGATCCTGGAACCTTGTCTTGCGGCCGGCAGGATCGAAGATGCGCGCTTATGGGCCATGCTGGGGGCGGCGGATTCTCTGAGCGAAGCCGTACTGCGTGGCGATCTGCCGGACGCCGTGGGCGAGGCCGAGCTCACGCGACTCATTCTGAATCTCACCACAGCCTGACCGGCAAAGGGCGATCTAGTTCCGGTGCTCGGATTTCAGGCGGTAGGCGCCATCGACAGGCCCTTCGAAGAGTTCGGCGATCTGCGGATGGCTCACCGGCGTGCCGCTGTCATCGAGCTCCAGGTTCTGTTCCGAAACATAGGCGATGTACTCGTTCTCGCTGTTTTCGGCCAGGAGGTGGTAGAAGGGTTGATCGCGGCGCGGCCGGGCTTCCTCGGGGATGGACAAGTACCATTCCTCCGTATTGTCGTATTCCGGATCGACATCGAAGATCACGCCACGGAACGGGAACATCCGGTGGCGGACGATCTGGCCAAGGCTGAAGCGCGCTTTCTGTACGGGTTGCGAAGGTGACATGGCCAAGCGATAGCGCGTGCAGCGCAACCGTACAAGCGGGCGCGGGACACGTCGTCAATGCCGCGGCGGCATGCCCTGGAGGCTTTTGGGAAGACCGCGCACACCAGCCCCGGGCACGACGCCTTCCCGCATGGCGAAGCGGCGCAGCGGCGACAGGGCTGCCAGAAGACCGAGCCCGGCCGATCTGGCCATCTGCGCCGGCAGCATGTCCGCCAGGAGCGAACGGTTCAAAAGGTCCACGCTGGCCGTCCGCAGGGTGATATCCCCGTGCCGCCGCCGCGCATAGGCAGCGAGCATGGTACGCCCACCGACATCGTCGCGGTGGTCGAGCGCGGTACTTAAGAGATCCTCCACATCCCGCAGCCCGAGATTGAGCCCCTGGGCGCCGATGGGCGGGAAAATATGGGCAGCTTCACCGACCAGCGCCGCGCGCGGCGCGGTCAGGGCGCTGGCCCGGCCGCCGGACAGGGGGAAGCTTTGCGGGCTGCCTTCCACCTCCACCTTGCCGAGGATGGAATGCATCCGCCCTTCGATCACGCGCGAGAGGGTCTGCGGGGGCGCGTCCAACTGGCCTTGCACATCCTCCGGGCGTTCCACCCAGACGAGCGAGGAGACGTTGCCAGGCAGGGGCACGAGCGTGAAGGGGCCGGGACGGCGATGGAATTCGGTCGAGATGCCCTCATGTGGCCGCGCATGGGAAAAGTTCAGGACGATGGCCGCCTGGGGATAGCTCCACTGGCGCAGCGACAGGCCGGACTGTGTCCGGACCTGCGAATTGCGGCCATCCGCTCCGATGACAAGCCCGGCCTTGTGCGACGTTCCGTCGGCCAGGATCAGGCGGGCACAATCGTCACCGGCCTCCAGCGCCTCCAGGGGGCTGCGCAGCCAGGTCAGGCGCGGCTCGGCGACGAGCCTTTCGGCCAGGATGCGGGTGAGGTCCCGGTTACGGATGTTGATGCCGAAGACATCGAGGCCGATCTCCGCGGCCTCAAACGTCACGCTCGGGGCGCGCAGCAGGCGGCGCGTGTCGTCGATGATTCGCATTTTGCGCAAGGGCGCACCCGCGGCGAGGACCTCCGGCCCCAGGCCGTGGCGTTGCAGAAAGGCGACGGAACGGCCGAACAGTGCCGTCGTCCGCCCGTCCAGCGGCGGTTCCGGCGCTGCGAGGAGCACGTCGAAACCCGCTCTGGCGAAGGCCAGGGCGGCCGTCAGCCCGGCCAACCCGCCCCCGATGACTGCGACGTCTCGTCTCATGCCCGCGTACCCACGCTTGGTTTCCTTCCATGGGCATGTAGCGCAAGGGAGGCAGGCTTGCGATGGGACAAGAGGCTCCCATGCATGGCAAAAGCGTGAATTGATCGTCCGGGCCGGTTTCCTTTCCGTAACGCCTTGCACTACAAGGTGCACCCCGTGACATTCATGCCATCGGCCAGCATAGTTGCAGGCCAAAACAAGCGAGGCTCAGTCCGGCACCGTGGTGACGACATTCGAAAAGTGGCGTGCTTTCTCCGTCCATCTCCTGACGGCGAGCGGTGCCTTCTGGGCCTTCCTGTCGATCATCGCCGCGTCAGAACAGCGTTGGGTGGCCATGTTCGCCTGGCTCGGCCTGGCCTTGCTCGTCGATGGTGTGGATGGCCCCATTGCGCGGCGCATCGACATCAAGCGCGTTTTGCCGGACTGGTCCGGCGACATGCTGGATTCGATCATCGACTATGCGACCTACGTGCTGATCCCCGCCTTCGCGCTGTACCAGTCCGGCATGATCGGGCATGCCTGGTCCTTCGTCGCGGCGGCGCTGATCGTCATCACCAGCGCGATCTATTATGCCGACACGCGGATGAAGACGAAGGACAACTTCTTCCGGGGCTTCCCGGTCACGTGGAACATGGTGGTCTTCACCCTGTTCGCTGTGCAGCCGCCTGCCGTGGTCGCCTTCATCGTCGTCCTGTTCTGCGCGGTGACGACCTTTGCCCCGGTCAAGTTCCTGCACCCGGTGCGCGTGAAGCGCTACCGCATTGTCAATCTTACGATATTTGCCCTCTGGTCGATCTTCGGCCTGTGGGCGCTCGCCGCCGATTTTGCGCCGCCGCCTTTCGTGAAGGGCGCGATCGTGGTGACCGGGCTATATCTCATCTCCATCGGCGCCATCGTCCAGTTCTTGGATGGCAAGGGCGTCGACTCGGATCAGAAGGGACAGTTGGTTTGACGAAAGCCATCGTTGTTGAGGAAATCGGCGGGCCCGACAAGCTCGTCTGGAAGGATCACGAACTGGCCCGGCCGGGCCCGAACCAGCTTCTGGTTCGGCAGCGCGCCGCAGGTTTGAACTTCATCGATGTCTACTTCCGCAAGGGTGTCTACAAGGCGCCGCGTCTGCCCTTCGTGCCGGGCAAGGAAGGCGCGGGCACCGTCGTCGCAGTGGGCGAGGGCGTGACCGGCTTTAAGGTCGGCGATCGTGTCGCCTATGCGGGCGGTGAAGGCACCTATGCGCACGAGGCTCTCGTGCCGGCCGCGCAGGCGCTGCACCTGCCCGACGCCATCGACGAGGAAACCGCCGCCGCCATCATGCTCAAGGGAATGACGGCAGAGTATCTTCTGCGCCGGACCTTCAAGGTCGGGCCGGATACGGTGCTTCTGTTCCACGCCGCGGCCGGCGGGGTCGGCGTCATCGCCACGCAGTGGGCCAAGCATCTCGGCGCAACGGTGATCGGCACGGCCGGCTCGCCCGAAAAATGCGCCGAGGCCCTGGCGCATGGCTGCGACCATGTCATCAACTACCGCACCGACGATTTTGTCGAGGCGGTGAAGGATCTGACGCGCGGGCGCAAATGCGACGTCGTCTACGATTCTGTCGGGCGCGATACCTTTCCCGGCAGCCTGGATTGCCTGAAGCGGCAGGGGCTTTTCGTGTCCTTTGGCCAGTCTTCCGGAACGATCGAGAATTTCGATCTGGCGCTCCTGAACCAGAAGGGTTCGCTCTTTGCGACGCGGCCGAGCCTGTACGGCTACACTGCCACGCGCGAGGAGCTGGAGGCCAGCGCGCGCTCGCTCTTCAAGGTGGTCGGCTCCGGCGCCGTCAAGATTGAGATCAAGCAGTCCTACCCCGTGGAAGAGGCGCGCCGCGCCCACGAGGACCTGGAGTCCCGCCGCACCAGCGGCCTGTCGGTCATCACCATTCAGCCCTGAACGAAGCGCGAGAAACCCTCCAGGAAGCGCGTGACCTGCTGGCGGATCCGCTCATCCGCCAGCTGTCCATCGGCGTCGAAGACGGTCTGCGCGCGCGCCACGAAGAGGCTCCCGCCGGTGTAGGGCCGGGTTCCCAGCGTCTTCAGGACCGGGAGCCAGGCGCTCTGGCTGAGGATCGTTCCGAAGCCGCCCATGGACGCGCCCATCAGTGCCACGGGCCGACCGCCATAAAGCCCTTCGATCTCGGCAGCGGGCCGGCTGGTCCAGTCGATCGCGTTCTTGAAAACCCCTGGCAGGGAATTGTTGTATTCCGGCGTGACGAGGATCAGGCCATCGGCCGCGCGGATGGCATCCTTGAGGGCTGTCACCGCTGGTGGAATTGTGTCCTGCGCTTCCAGATCGCCGTCGTAGAGCGGGATGCCCTTCAGCGTCGTATGAAGGACGCTGGTCCCATCCGGCGCGAGCGTCTCGCAGGCCTTCGCCAGGGCCGTATTGTACGACGCAGCGCGCAGGCTGCCCGAGACTGCGAGGATCCGTGTCATGGCCTATCCCTTGCGTTGAGCATGCTGCAAAAGGCGTCAACCGCGCTTCAGACAGGCAACCCTTGCCCAAAAGGTGATGCGGCGACCCGCAGAGACTATCCCTTTGCAGGATGAACCATCAAGCCATGAGAGTATCCCACGCCACGGAAACGTGAATTTACCAAACTCTCGTCGCATTGCAGTGTCTGTGTAGGTATACGAAAATGATTGTTTAGTTTTTTACTATATTTTTCGCGGGCTCTCGATGGCTTCAGTCGTCCCTTTCCTAGGCATGCAATTTCTCGACGCCGACCTCGAAGGGATTCGGGGGGCGATACGTAAGCATCTGGCGACGCCCGGCTTTTTCTATGCGGTGACGCCGAATGTCGATCATGTCGTAACCTATCACGGCAGCGCGGATGACGATCTTCGCGATGCGTATGACGGCGCCGCGCTCCAGATCTGCGACAGCCGCATCCTGTCGGCACTGGCGCGGCCGAGCGGCCGCCGCCTGACGCCGGTCCCGGGCTCGGACCTGACGCGCGATATTCTCGAGCGGGGGCTCGATGCGGATGGCGCCGGTGCACCATCCGCCTTGCGCATTGCCGTAATCGGCCCGTCGCAGGCAGCATTCGGGCGGTTGCGCCGGCGTTACCCCAAGGCCGCGCTCACCTTCCTGCCGAGCGGCCGCATGAAGCCGGGCCATCCGGCCTGGGCTGCGGCCGTCGAGATGACAGCCAAGGCGGAATGGGATCTCATCCTGATCTGCCTGTCCTTTCCCAAGCAGGAATTCTTCGCGCGGGATCTGCGCCGGCACGGGCGCTGCCATGGGTTCGGCCTCTGCGTGGGCGCCAGCATTGACTTTCTGACGGGGCGGCAACGCCGCGCACCGCGGGCGTTCCAGAAGGTTGGCCTGGAATGGCTGCACCGCCTGGCCAGCGATCCCAAACGCATGTGGCGGCGCTACCTCGTGCGCGGGCCGGCCATCTTCAGCCTAGCGGCACGCCAATATGCGCAGGACGCGCGCAAGCACCTTCGTTTCAGCCGATCCAGCTGAAATCCCCACGCGCTCCCTCTTTTTTCCACGCTGCAACCTATGTTGCGCTATTGAGAGAGCGCAACGCTTGTCGGTTGTCTGCGTCAGATGGAGGGAATGCGCATGGCCGTGCCCCGCGCCGCACTATTGGGACCGTCCTTGTTGGGCATGGCCCTCTTGAGTCTGGCCGGCTGTTCCGAACCGAGCGTATCGCGTCTGGAAACCGTGCCGGCAGACACGTTGATGTCGATCTCTGTCGTCATCGACCCGCCGGCCGACGCGCGTTCCCTCGGCACCGTCGCCGTAACACGCTGCCGCGACGACTTGGCGGAGAACCCGCCCGCGGAAGTCTCGATCCTGAACGGGATGAAGGCCGAGGCCGCCCGGCAGGGCGGCAATGCCATCCGGGTCATCGGATACCGTATGGGCCTGACCGTAAAGGAAGGCTGCTACCACACCATGACCGGCCGCGCCGAAATGTACCGGCTCCGCGGCTGATCACGTCGCGCGGATGGGCGGGCTAATGCCCGCCTGATCCGGACGGTGCCTTTCCCGGCTTCTGGATGAAGATGACGAGCATCGCCAGAAGGGCGAACAGGACCGTCAGCACCAGGAAGACGTCCGAGAAGGCCATGACATGCGCCTCGCGCTGAACGATGCGGGCCATGTTCGAGATTGCCGCCATGCTGCCGTCGAGCCCCGCCGCATCGAGCGACTGGCTCATCGACGCCATGCGCTCCTCGGCCGCCGGGTGGCCCCAGGCGACGGCGTCGGACAGGCGGGAATAGTGCAGGACCGTCCGGTCGGTCAGGATCGTGTTGATGACGGCGAGGCCGACAGCTCCGCCGAGATTGCGCGTCAGGTTGTAGAGGCCCGAGGCGCCCTTCATCTTCTGCGGCGGCAGGGTGCCGAGCGCGATGTTGTTGATGGGAACCATGGACAGCATCAGCCCGACGCCGCGCAGGATCTGCGGGATGAAGAGTTCCCGGAAATCCCAGTCATGGGTAATGCCGGTCATCAGCCAGGTGCCGACGGCAAAGCACACGAAGCCCATCACCATCATCAGCCGAAGGTCCATGCGGGCCGACAGGATGCCGGCGATGGGCGCGGTGAAGAACATGGCGAGGCCCGAGACGAACATGGTTTCGCCGATCATCAGGGAGTCGTAGCCGCGGATCGAGGACAGGTAGACCGGATAGATGTAGGTCAGCCCGTAAAGGCCGACGCCCATGACGAAGGAAAAGAGACTGCCGAGCACGAAGTTGCGGTTGGCAAAGGCCGTCAGGTCGACGATCGGCTCCCGCGCCGTGAAGCAGCGATAGAAGAAGCCGAGCCCCCCGATCAATGTGACGCCAGCCAGTGCGAAGACGGTCCTGTCGTCCAGCCAGTCGTTTCGTGGCCCTTCCTCCAGCACATATTCGAGCGAGCCCAGGAAGGCCGCCATGGCCGCCAGCCCGAACCAGTCGAAATGCGAGAAGAGCGACCAGTCGGGCTTGTCGAAATCGATCAGGTTCCAGGCCGCGACGGAGACGAGGATGCCGACCGGCACGTTGACGAGGAAGAGCCAGTGCCACGACATGGCGTGGCTCAGATAGCCGCCGATGGTGGGGCCGATGGTCGGCGCCAGCGTCGCGACGAGGCCGATCAGCGGCGAAATGACGGACCGCTTCGAGGGCGGGAACAGGGTGAATGCAGCGGCAAAGACGCTGGGGATCATGCCGCCGCCCACGAAACCCTGTATCGCGCGGTAGACGATCATCTCGTTGATCGACGAGGCAGTGGCGCACAAGGCCGAAGCCAGGGTGAAGCCGGCCGCCGCCAGCGTGAAGAGAACCCGCGTCGACAGGATCCGCGCGAGCATGCCCGACAGCGGGATCATGATGACCTCCGCGATCAGGTAGGATGTCTGCACCCATGAAATTTCGTCTGAGGAGGCCGACAGTCCGGCCTGGATCTCCGCAAGGGATGCGGACACGATCTGGATATCCAGGATCGCCATGAACATGCCCACGACCATGACCATGAAGGCCGCGATGCGGCTGAAGGGCACGCTGTCGTCTAACGGCGCCGCGATCGCGGACATGGACTGATCCTCACCCGCCGTTCGTCGCCGCGCCCGTCGCGGTGCGGATATCGATGGTCACCTGCGTGGACAGGCCGGGCCGCAACCGCCCATCGCTATCCTGGCCGGGGTCCAGATGGACGCGGACGGGGACGCGCTGAACGATCTTGGTGAAGTTGCCCGTCGCATTGTCGGCCGGCAGCAGTGAGAAGACGGAGCCCGAGGCCGGGGAGACGGATTCCACCGTTCCCATGAACGTCTGGTCGGGCAGGGCGTCCACCTCGATATGGGCCTTGTCGCCCACCGCGATCCGGCCGAGCTGCGTTTCCTTAAAATTGGCGTCGATATAGACATCCGCCAGCGGCACGACCGTCATCAGGCGGCGGCTGGGAGATACGAGATCACCCGGCTGCACGGACAGATTGCCGACCACCCCGTCATACGGCGCCTTCAAGGCTGCGAAGGTCAGGTTGCGCGCCGCCGTTTCCTGGTCGATCCGGCGTTCTTCCAGCGTCCGCTCCTGCTCGGCGATCTGGGCGTCGAGCACGGCGATGTTCGCCTGCGCACTGTCGATCGCCGCCGCACCGCCGCGCAGCGTCGCCGCTGCCTGGTCACGCGCATTCTGCGCCTGGTCGAGCGCAGCCTGCGCCGCTGCGCCGCTGCGCGCCAGATCCTGCGCGCGGGCCAGGCTGCGCTCGGCTTCGGCCGCCGCCGATTGCAGCGCTTCACGCCGGGCCTGCGTTTCCACCAGGGCGGCGCGCGCCGCATCGCGCTGGGCGCGCATGCGGGTGATGGCTGCCTCCTGCGTGGACAGGCGTGCATCCGCGGCCTTCAGCTCAAGCGCCAGGTCACCGGGATCGATCTCGACCAGTGTTTCCCCGGCGCGGACGGACTGGTTCTCCCGAACCGGGACGGCGGTCACATAGCCCGTCACACGGGCGGTGATCAGCGCCATGTCAGCGGCGACATAGGCATCGTCCGTGGAGACGAGGAAGCGTCCTTCCGTCCACCAGTAATGCCCGTAATAGAGGCCGCTCCCGATCACAGCCACGGCCAGGATCGGAAGCGCCAGGCGCTTGATGCCGCGGCGCGGGGCGGACCGGGCTTCCGGCTTGGAGGAAACCGCGTCGTCGTCTGTTTTCTTGAGCATTGCCAAAACCCCTGGACGGCGGAACGCGTCGGGCGTCGACGGGGAATTCGACGTCGCCTGTGACCGCCGGCATATACTGCCGTTCACTTGCCGCGCGAAAGGAGGCCGATGCGGTCCCATGTTCGAGCCCGAGGTCTCTACTCAACCAGAGGACCTGCAGCAAGCAATTTGGTAAGTAACCCCTATCGTCGCAAGGGTTCCAGACCGCCAGGGTAAATAAATTTTGGCACTGCCTAAAGCGTAGGTTGCATGCCGGGTTTCGGATGCATCGAATCCCGCGCAAAGCCGGGCTGCGGCAGCGAGACGGCATCGGCCGGCGTGTCGAGCGGCGAGATGGCGGGGCGGCCGGGCTTGCCGAGGCCATGATACAGAAAGCCGTGCTGGTCCGGCCGCCGGTCGGCATAGACATTGCGCAGGTCTACAAAGACGCGCCCACGCATGGCGGCCGCGAGCCGGTCGAGGTCCAGGGCGCGGTAGACGTTCCACTCGGTGACGAGGACGATGGCGTCGGCGCCCCGGGCCGCGACATAGGGGTCCGTCACGAGCTGAATGTCCGGGAGAAGATGCGCCGCATTGGCCAGGGCTTGCGGATCGGTCGCCACCACCTCGGCTCCGGCGGTGCGGAGCATGCGGGCGAGCGGAAGGGACGGGGCCTCTCGCATATCGTCCGTTCCGGGCTTGAAGGAAAGCCCCAAAAGCGCGATCCGCCGCCCGCGCACCGACCCTCCGCAGGCTCTCGCCACGCGTGCGGCGAGGCCATCCTTGCGCCGGCGGTTCAGGCGTGCGGTTTCCTCGACCAGGCGCAAGGGCGTGCCCAGTTCGCGCGCCGTGCGCAGCAGGGCCTGCGTATCCTTCGGAAAGCAGGATCCGCCATAGCCGGGGCCGGCATGCAGGAACTTCGAACCGATCCGACGATCCATGCCCAGGCCCCGGGCGATCTCCTGGACATCGGCGCCGGCGGCGTCGCACAGATCCGCCATTTCGTTGATGAAGGAGATCTTCATGGCCAGGAAGGCGTTCGATGCGTATTTGATAAGCTCCGCGTTGCGCCGCCCGGTGAAGAGGATCGGCGCCTGGTTGAGCGACAGCGGGCGGTAGACACTCGCCATCGCCTGACGCGCCGCATCATCCTCGACGCCGATGATCACGCGGTCGGGCCGCCGAAAATCGTCGATCGCCGAGCCTTGCCGGAGAAACTCCGGGTTGGAGGCGACGGGCGGCGACAGGCCCGGAACCGCCCTGGCCAGAAGAGCGGCGATGCGATCCCCGGTCCCGACGGGAACGGTGGATTTGGTGGCGACCACCATGCCGGGCCGCAGAAGCGGCGCAAGCTCGTGGAGCGCCGCCTCCACATGGGTCAGGTCCGCATGGCCATCGCCCCGCCGGGAGGGTGTTCCGACCGCGATGAAGACGATGTCGCTGCCGTCCACGGCATCGGCCATCCGATCGGTGAAGCGCAGCCGGCCGGCGGCGGTGCCTGCCGCCACCAAGGCGTCCAGCCCCGGCTCATAGATCGGCAGGTGCCCCCGCCGCAGGGCTGCGACACGTTCGCAATCCTTGTCCATACAGACGACGCTGTGTCCGAAATCGGCGAAGCAGGCCGCGGAAACCAGGCCGACATAGCCGCCGCCGATGAGGGTGATGCGCATGCAGGCCACCTCCGCTGCGGCCGTAAGGCCGCGATTCGTCCTTGGCGCACTAAGCCCGTCCTATGTTGAAGCCATGTGACAGGCGGGGGGGAGCGGGGGCCGGCAGCGCAAAGAGTGCCGCAGCGTTTTCATGGCGTAGACTTCACCTTTCCCGGAAGAGGGGCTAGGTGCGTTGCAAGAGACAGTCTGGAAAGGACCTTTCATGAAAACCGTTGCCGTCTTCGTCGGATCCCTCCGGAAGGAGTCGATCAACCGCAAGTTCGCCGAGGCGATCGGCAAGCTGGCCGAGGGCAAGCTGGCCTTCCGCTTCGTGGAGATCGGCGATCTGCCCCTGTACAATGACGATCTGTGGCCGGACGCGCCCGAGGCGGTCCATCGCGTCAAGCGTGAGATCGAGGCGGCCGACGCCGTCCTGTTCGTAACGCCCGAATACAACCGCGCCTACACGCCGGCGATCAAGAACGTCATCGACTGGGGCACGCGCCCCTGGGGCAAGAACTCCTGGGAAGCCAAGCCGTCCGCCGTCATCGGCACCACCCCGGGCGCGACGGGAACGGCCGCTGCGCAGAATTCCCTGAAAGGTCTTCTGACCGTGATCGACACGGTCTTGATGGGGCAGCCGGAAGTCTACTTCACCTATAAGCCGGAACTCTTTGCGGACGATGGAACGGTGAGTTGCGAGAAGACCCGCGCCTTCTTGACGCAGTGGATCGACCGCTTCGAGGCGTGGATCGAGCGCACGTCCGAGCCGCGGACCAAGGCGCAGGCGGGTCCTGCCTGATCAGGCTTCACCGTACGGCGGCGGCGCATGGCCATTTCCTTTGCGGGTCGGCCATGCGCGGATGATTTCCGTTTTCTTTCGGGCAGCCATACCGGTAAAGTGCGCCGAGCGGAGCGGGCATTCGGCCCGTCCGGGCGGCCGGATTCCGGCAATTGTCCAACGAGGCATTTGCACCCATGTCATTGATAGTCGTTGTTGATGATCAGGGTAGCAACCAGAGGATTTATTCCCGCCTGTCGAAGCTGGCCGGAGACGATGTCAGCGTCAAGACATTCGCCAGCCCGTTCCGAATGCTGGACTGGCTGGAGGAGGGGGAACCCGACCTCATCATCACCGACTACAAGATGCCGGGAATGGACGGCGCCCAGCTGACGCGCCGGCTGCGCGACATGCCGAACTCCGCCGATGTTCCGATCATCGTCCTGACGGCCTACGAGGATCTGAGCTTCCGGCTGATGGCGCTCGAGGCCGGGGCGACCGACTTCCTTCAAACGCCGGTCAATCACGAGGAATTCGTCAGCCGCGCCCGCAACTTCCTGAAGTTCCGGCGCCAGCAGCAAAGCGTGAAGCTGAAGGCGCAGGCGCTCGAGCGACGGCTCCTGGACAGCGAGTATTTCCGCCAGATCGCCGTGCGCGACAGCCGCGAACAACTGGCGCAGGTGATCGATACGGTGCCGGCGCTGATCAGCGCGACCGACCGGGACGGGCGCTGCGTCTTCGTCAACGCCATGTTCGCCGTCTATGCGGGGCGCGATCCGTCGACCTGCGTCGGACTGCCGGCGGAAACGCTGCTGGCGGGAACGGATGTCCAGCGCCTGCGCCAGGTGGAGCGCAGCGTGCTCACGCGCGGCCTTCCGCACCCGTCCTTCGAGGAAATGATCCGTTCGCCCGAAGGCAGCGAGCGCTACTTCCTGACGACCAAATCCCCGCTCCTGGACACCAATTCCAAGGTCGTCGGCGTCTTGACCTCGTCGCTCGATATCAGCGAGCAGAAGATGGCGCATGAACGCCTGCGCGAGCTGGCCCTGCATGACGGGCTCACGGGCCTGCCCAACCGGACTTATCTCAGCAACCGCGTCCAGGCGCTGCTGCTGGAACAGGAGAACGAGGGTCGCATGCATGCCCTACACCTCCTGGACATCGACCGGTTCAAGACGGTCAACGACACGCTCGGTCACTATGTTGGGGATCAGCTCCTGCAGGCCATATCGCACAGGCTGAAGCTCCTGGCCGATGATGGCATCACGCTGACACGCCTGGGCGGCGATGAATTCGCCTTCCTGCAGGAGGGTATTCACGATGTCGAGGATGCGGAACGCCTGGCGCGCAGGGTCGTCGAACTCCTGTCGGAGCCGATCGACGTGGCGCGGCACCGCGTCAACGCCACGGCGAGCCTTGGCATCGCTCTGATCGGGCCGCATGGGCATGATGTCAACGAAGTTCTCAAGAACGCGGACCTTGCCATGTATCAGGCCAAGTCGGAGGGGCGGAACCGTTACGCGCTCTTCGAAGCGGGCTTGCGGGCGCGCATCGTGGAGTCCTCCATGCTGGAAGCGGCCATGCGCGATGCGCTGGCGCGCGGCGAGTTCGTCCTGCACTACCAGCCGCAGGTCGATATTGCATCCGGCCGCATCTCGGGCGTCGAAGCCCTGATCCGCTGGCAGCACCCGCAGCGCGGATTGCTGTCGCCGCTGGAATTCCTCGGCGTGGCGGAAGAGACCGGCCTCATCGCGCCGATCTCGGAATGGGTCCTGCGGGAAGCCTGCCGCCAGGCTCAGGAGTGGCGCCATATGGGCTTCGACACGCTCACCATGGCCGTCAACATGGCGCCGGTGCAGTTCAATTACGACGACATACCCCTGATGGTGTCGCGCGTTCTGCAGGAGACGGGCCTGCCGGCCGCCAATCTGGAACTGGAACTGACCGAAAACACCTTCTTCGACCCGGTGCTGAACCCGTCGCCGCGGCTGGAGCAGCTGCAGGCCATGGGCGTGCGCCTGACGCTGGATGATTTTGGAACCGGCTACTCCTCGCTGCTGCGGGTGAAGATGCTGCCCATCGACGCGCTGAAGATCGATCGCAGCTTCCTGGAGGCCGTACCGTCGAGCGAGGCCGACGCCGCCATCGTGCGGGCCATTATACGCCTGGCCCACGGTATCGGCCTGCATGTCGTGGCGGAGGGCGTCGAGCGCGCGGACCAACTCGAATTTTTGCGCAAGGAAGGCTGTGAATTTGCGCAGGGCTACTATCTCGGCCGGCCGCTGACGGCCGAGGCCTGCCTTGCCGCCCTGACCGAAGACCTGCGGCGTGTTGGAATGATGGCATGACGATCATCCGACTGCGTCACACAAGAATGGATATGACGGATCATTGTCGGAACTGATCAAAGGGTGGGCTCAGTGGTTTCGCGACCGGCCGGATCGTGAACATGAAATCACGCTCAATCGATTCTTCATCTCCATTGCCATCCTTGTCTTTACGCTGTTCTTCATGCCGGTGGGGGATACGGCGCTGGCGGCGCGCGCCATCTCGGTCGTCTATCTGGTGGCGGCGACCCTCCTGCTCGGGCATCTTCTGTACGAGCCGGGCATATCCAACGCCCGGCGCATCATCGCCATGGTGGTGGATCTCGTGCTTCTGTCCTGTGGCCTGGCCATCGGGCAGGATGCCGTGGCGATCCTCTATCCCTTCTACTACTGGATCATCCTCGGGAACGGCTTTCGCTACGGCGAAGCCTATCTCTATTCCGCAACGGCCATCGGGACGGCGGGCTTCGGCGTCGTCGTCCTCCTGTCGCCCTACTGGCAGAGCCAGCCGCTCCTGTCCGGTGGACTTCTGGCGGGCATCGTCATCCTGCCGCTCTATGCCGCGACGCTGATCCGCAGCCTGTCCCGCGCCAAGGAGGCGGCAGAACAGGCCAACCGGGCCAAGTCCGCCTTCCTGACCAGCGTCAGCCATGAGCTGCGCACCCCGCTCAACGCCATCATGGGCTCGACCGATCTCCTGCGGGATACGACGCTGCGGCGCGACCAGCGCGACATGGTCGACACGATCCAGACGGCCTCCAACGCGCTCCTGTCGCAGATCAACGATCTGCTGGACCTGTCGAGCATCGAAAGCGGGCAGATCGCGCTACAGATCGCGCCCTTCGACCCGCTGGAGCTCGTGGGCAGCGTCAAGAATGTCGGCGCGGTGCAGGCGCTCGCCAAGGGCGTGCAGTTCCATCTGTTTGCCACGGGGCGCACGCCGACCAGGCTGGAAGCCGATGCGCGGCGCGTGCGTGAGGTTTTGATCAACCTCGTCGGCAATGCGGTCAAGTTCACCACGCAAGGCAGCGTGACCCTGTCGATCGACTGCGTGTTCGACGGCGGTTCCCCCTTTCTGGTGCTGGAGGTCAGCGATACGGGCATCGGCATGTCGCCGGCCGAGCAGGCCGTCATCTTCCAGCGCTTCACGCAGGCCAACAGCACGATCCTCAACCGTTTCGGCGGCACGGGGCTCGGGCTCGCTATCGTCCGCGAACTCGTGGATCTGCAGAAGGGACGGATCGAGGTTTCGAGCCGGAGCGGGGAAGGCAGCGCCTTTACGGTACGCCTGCCGGTCCGGCTTATGGCGGAGGACGAGCCCATGGGCTCGCTCCTTACCGAAACGCGGGTCGTGCTTCTGGACCCGCTCGGCACGGTGCCGCCAGAGACGATGGACGACCTGGCGGCGACGGTCGGCGCCGTGGCGCGCGCAACGAGCGTGGACGAGGCGATGACGCGGATCATCCTGCCCGCGGCGGACGAGATCCGGCATACGGTGGTCCTCATTGCCGGGGTGCTCCATGCCTGGCCGGAGCCGGAGGATCTGGAGCGGACCGTGACGGAACTGCGCACCGCCACGCCGGCCGGCATCTTCGGCTTCGACCGTGATACCGACGGCTTCCCGCCCATCGCCCTGCGCCGGCTGCTCACGAGCGTCGTGGACCATACGCAGATTGCCGACGGCCTCAGCCATGCCATGCGGCTGACAGGGCTCGACCAGCAGAGCGCGGCCGGCTCCCCGGCGGCCATCACCCGCCGGGAACGCGGATTGCGCATCCTGCTCGCCGACGACAACCGCGTGAACCAGAAGGTGATCAGCCGTATCCTGGAAGCGGGCGGCCATTTCGTGAAGCTGGCCGTCGACGGACAGGAAGCCCTCGACGCCATGGATGCGGGCGGGCTGGAATTCGTGCTGATGGACCTGAACATGCCGGGGATGGACGGGCTGGAAGCGACGAAGCTCTATCGCATGATGTCGTTGGACCGGCCGCATCTGCCCATTGTCGGCCTGACCGCGGATGCAACGCAGAGCGCCGCGGACCGCGCGGCAGAGGCGGGGATGGACGCCTGCCTGACCAAGCCTGTCAACGGGCCGGTTCTCCTGGACAGGATCGACGCCCTTTACGCCGAGTACGGGCAACCGGGGGAACGCCAGCCCTTCCGCCCGGTGGTCGTGCCGGACACGCCGCCCGTCACGCAAGCCGCTTCGGCGCCCGACGCGGACGCGCATGTGGACACGGCCATGCTGAAGAACCTGGAGACACTGGGCGGGCCGGCATTCGTGGCCGCGGTGATCTCGGACTTCCTGACCGATGGCAGCCAGCTTTTGCTGGAATTGCGAGAGGTTGCGGCGACCGGCGATGTCGCCGGCTATGCGGAAAAGGCCCATGCGCTGCAGAGCGGCGCGGGCAATATCGGCGTTCTACAGGTGGCAGAGTTCTGCCGGAGCTGGCGGCCGCGTTCGTCCGAAGACCTTATGGAGAACGGGCCGTCCGTCGTCGAGCGGATCGAGCGGGAGTTCGAAACGGCCCGCTCGATCCTTCTGCGTCAGCATGCCCGGCGCCCCCTGCTCATTTCCGACAGGGACGCCGGGGCTTGATGCTCTGGCCACACGTCATTCGGCGGCGATCAGCGCGGCGTTGTCATCCGCGCGGTTGATCCGGCAGCGACGATCCTGCGCGGCGGCAAGGCGCTCCATCTTCTTCAGGTCCGACGGCGTCAGGCGCATGGCCGCGTCGACCCAGATGTTGACGACGTCGCGCAGTTCCTCACGCGTGATGGCCGACACGCGGTTGCGCGTCCGGAACACGGCCTGCATGGCGTTGTGGCTGCGCGACTGGCGTGCCGCATAGGCCCGCAGGGCAGCTTCGCCCTGTCCGTCCTCTGCCAGGACATCGACCAGGCCGATGCGGTGCAGCTCTTCGGCCGTGTAGATCTTGCCGCTCAGGATCATGCGTTCGGCTTCGACCGCGCCGATGCGGCGGGCGATCAGGCTATAGGCGCCCATGCCGGGGAAGAGATTGAACAGAACTTCCGGCAGGCCGAAGCGGGCGCTGCGCTCCGCCACGATGACGTTGCAGGACAGGGCGGTCTCGAAGCCGCCGCCGAGCGCATCGCCCTGCACCAGGGCCATGGTGACGACCGGGCTGTCATAGCTGATGACGTTGTTCCAGACGATGTCGACGCAGGCATGGGCATAGGCCTGCAGCAGGAGCTTCTGGCCCTTGCGGACGGCATCGGCGAACAGCCGCAGATCACCGCCGAGGTTGAAGATGCCGGGGGTGCGCGAAGCGACGACGAAGTACTTGAAGGGCAGTTGCGCGTCAGGCGTCTGCGCCAGCCGGCTGCGCAGCATGGTCTGCATGGAGGTCACGTCCCGCAAGAGTTCCGGGGTGACGCTGGGGCGG
The DNA here is from genome assembly GCF_001463905.1 of Aureimonas frigidaquae. Lineage (GTDB taxonomy): Bacteria > Pseudomonadota > Alphaproteobacteria > Rhizobiales > Rhizobiaceae > Aureimonas > Aureimonas frigidaquae. The sequence continues at coordinate 450,597 of NZ_BBWR01000002.1, read as the reverse complement.
GACTGCGGCTGCAGGTAGCACCAGTAGATTCCGTCCTCACGATCGAGCGACAGGTCGATATCGGAGTAGAGCGGAGTCCATTCGTCGCGCGCGGCCAGGCCGACGCCGGAGGTGGAAACGAAAGAGGAGTTGGACGGGGTGGTGAACTGGATGGTCATGGGAGGCTCCTGAAGACAAGTTTTTTTGCGGATGTTGTGAGGACGTTCCGGGGCAGATAGTACACGCCCCTTATTCTGTTGTAACGCGCCTCGACAGCAATGGGTGCGCCGCAACCATAAGTTGGAACAACGACTAATCTTTCGGCTGTACCGTCGCCTTAGCAACCATCATGAATTGCGCTTTGCTTAAGTTGTGGGCACCGGCGCTCACCTTGCAGTGCAACTCCAGCACCCTCGCTTGCCGCCGGCGGGCGCAAATCGTAGAGCGGATATGTGAGAAACTCGAAGCAAGGAGGGTGCATGTCCGCACCCCTGGCCGGCCTGCGCGTCGTGGAATTTGCCCGCATCCTGGCGGGGCCGTGGATCGGCCAGACGCTGGCCGACCTTGGCGCCGAGGTCATCAAGGTGGAGGCGCCCGGTGGGGACGATACCCGCCGCTGGGGCCCGCCTTTCGTGCCCGCACGAGACGGCGGCCACTTGGATGCGGCCTACTTCCATGCCTGCAACCGGGGCAAGCGCTCCATCGTCCTGGACTTCGCCACACCGGCAGGGCAGGAGGCGGCCCGCCGCCTGGCCGCGACGGCCGACGTCCTGATCGAGAACTTCAAGCTTGGCGGGCTTGCCAGATACGGGCTCGACCATGCAACGCTGATGGCGGCCAATCCGCGTCTGGTCTACTGCTCCATCACCGGCTTCGGCCAGACGGGGCCCTATGCGCAACGCGCAGGCTACGACTATGTCGTCCAGGGCATGGGCGGGATCATGGATCTGACCGGGGAGCCGGGGGGTGAGCCGCAAAAGATCGGGGTCGCCTTCGCCGATATCTTCACCGGGCTCTATGGCGTCATCGCCATCCAGGCGGCGCTCGCGCAGCGTCAGAGCACGGGCCGGGGACAGCATATCGACATGGCGCTTCTGGACTCCATGACCGGCGTCCTCGCCAACCAGGCGCTCAACTACCTGGTCTCCGGAACAGCGCCCCACCGCATGGGCAATGCGCATCCCAACATCGCGCCCTATCAGGTCTTCGAGACGAGCGATGGCCATATCATCCTGGCCGTCGGAAACGATGCGCAGTTCCAGCGGCTGTGCGCGGTGCTCGGCCGGCCGGAGCTTTCGGCCGATCCGCTGTTTGCCGACAATGCGGCCCGGGTGGGCAACCGGGCGCGCCTGACATCCATCCTGGCGCCGTTGATCCGCCAGCATGCACGCGATGCGTTCCTGCAGCGGATGGAGGAGCACGGCGTCCCGGCAGGGCCGATCAACAATGTCGAGGATGTCTTTGCCGATCCGCAGGTCATTGCGCGGGGCATGCGGATCGACGTCGGCAATCCGCAGGCGGCGGCGGGAAGCGTTCCGGGTGTGCGCACCCCCATCGTCTTTTCCGATGCGCAGCTTGCGCTGTCACGTGGGGCGCCGGCACTCGGCGCGGATACGGACGCTATCCTTCGCGAACTGGGCATGACCCCCGAAGGCGTCAGCTAGACCCGCCGGCGAGACGCGCCAGGGCGTTGACCGCCGCCGCGGCCATGGCGCTGCCGCCGCGCCGACCGTGGACGATGATGGAGGCGATGTCCCCGCGCTGCGCGAGCGCCACCTTGGATTCGACCGCGCCCACGAAGCCGACCGGCATGCCGATGACGAGCGCCGGGCGGGGGCCGCTCGCCCCGATCCGATCCAGAAGGTGAAACAGCGCCGTGGGCGCATTGCCGATGGCGACGACAGCGCCGTCGATGCGATCGAGCCAGTCATCCACGGCCGCAGCGCTGCGCGTCGTGCGTGAGCGCGCCGCGCGCTCCGCCACACCCGGCGCATCGAGCGTCACGACAACTGGATTGTCGGCCGGGAGCAGCCGGCGGATGACCCCTTGCGCGACCATTCCGACATCGCAGAAGACGGGCCGGCCGCTCGCCAACGCGCCGATGCCGGCAGCGGCGGCACCGGGCGTGAAGGCAAGATCGGCCACGATGTCGATCATGCCGCAAGCGTGAATGACGCGCTCGGCGACACTGGCCTCCGCCGGGTCCAGATGGCCGAGCGCGGCCTCGGCGCGGATCGTTGCGAAGGATCGGCGATAGATCTCTTCCGGATCGCGCAGATAGGACTCTTCGTCGGGGGGATGTTGCATGTGACACCAAGTGTTGCGCTGCGGCGTCGGCCCGCCGCGTTCCGTCTACCGCAGGGTCGATCCTACAGAAAGGGGGGTGCAACTTGGTGGTGGGCCATGTAGGTGCGGACGAGAGCGACGGATCGGATGGACGGGGGATGGCGTTGAGCGAACACGACATTCAGGACAATCCCGACCGATTGGAACGCCCTGGAATCTACGACGAAGAAGGTGGCGTCGACGCGGCGTTCCTGGACAGGCTCCGCGCCGCAATCGATGCGGGCGATGGGGATGCCCTCAGCGCGCATGTCGCCCCCCTGCACGAGACCGAGCTTGGTGACGTGCTCGGCTATCTGTCGACCGAGGAGCGTCAGGCCCTGGTGCGCCTGGTGGGAGACGCGTTCGACTACACCGCGCTGACCGAGGTGGACGAGGCAATCCGCCTGGAAATCATCCATGCGATGACGCCCGGCCAGGTGGCGGCGGCTGTCGGCGAGCTGAATTCCGACGATGCCGTCTACATTCTGGAAGATCTCGACGCTGCCGAGCGCAATGAGATCCTCGATCTTCTGCCGTTCCGCGAAAGGCTGCGGCTGCGTCGTGCCCTGGATTATCCGGACGAGACGGCCGGCCGCCGCATGCAGACCGAATATGTCGCTGTGCCGCCCTTCTGGACCGTCGGCCAGACGATCGACTACATGCGGGACGATGACGACCTGCCGGAACGCTTCTCGGAGATCTTCGTCATCGACCCCTCGTTCAAGCTGCTCGGCGCGGTCGGGCTGCACGATATTCTACGCGCCAAGCGTCCGTCGAAGATCGATGCCATCATGCATCCGACGCGGCACGCCATCCCGGCCGAAATGGACCAGGAAGAGGCGGCGCACATCTTCGAGCAGTACGATCTCCTGTCCGCCGCCGTCGTGGACGAGAACGAGCGGCTGGTGGGCGTCCTGACGATCGACGATATCGTCGATGTCATCCAGGCGGAGGCCGAAGAGGATTTCCGCCGCCTCGGCGGCGTGGGCGACGAGGAAATCTCCGACTCCGTGGTGACGGCCGCGCGCTCGCGCTTCGCCTGGCTCTTCGTCAACCTGTTCACGGCCTTCCTGGCCGCATCGGTGATCGGCCTGTTCGACGGCACCATTCAGCAGATGGTGGCCCTGGCTGCGCTCATGCCCATCGTCGCATCCATGGGCGGCAATGCCGCGGCGCAGACCATGACCATCACGGTGCGCGCCATCGCCACGCGCGATATCCACATCCACAATTCGGGCCGCATCCTGCGCCGCGAGGTTCTGGTCGGCCTTCTCAACGGCACGGCCATCGCCTTTCTGATCGGCGGGGTCACCTATCTGTGGAGCGGCAATCCCGATCTTGGCGGTGTGATCGCGGTGGCGATGGTGGTGAACATGCTGGCGGCATCGCTGGCGGGGATCCTCATTCCGCTGGTCCTGAACAAGGTCGGCGCCGATCCCGCCATCGCCTCGGCGGTCTTCGTCACGGCGGTAACGGATCTCGTTGGATTTTTCGGGTTTCTCGGCCTTGCCACATGGTGGTTCGGGCTGGCCTGACATGCGCGCGGATTGACTTTTACGTCAATCTTGCAAGAACAGGCTGGGCACGACGGAAAGGCCGCGCATGCGCGATTACTACACGATCACCGAGCTCACACGAGAGTTCGGCATATCGACGCGGACCATACGCTTCTACGAAGACGAGGGGCTGATCGCGCCCATCCGGCGGGGCCGCACGCGCCTGTTCCGCCATTCCGACAGGCAGCTTCTGCGCAACATCCTGCGGGGCAAGCGGCTCGGCTTTTCCATCGCCGAGATCCGCGAGATCATCGGCATGTATCGCTCGCCCCCCGGGGAAGCCGGGCAGCTTCGGGCCATTGCCCGCCGCGTGAACGAGCGGCGCGCCGAGCTGGAGCAGAAGCGCCGCGATATCCAGGAACTTCTGTCCGAGCTCGAACAGGCGGAGGAAGCCTGCCTTGCCCGGATGGCCGAACTCGGCATCGCGCCGGCGCCCTGACGCTTAAGGGGCGTCATAGGGAATGTAGCGTGCGGTGCAGAGTGCCAGAACGCTGCGGAATCCATCTTCCTCGTCGGCCGTCAGCCGGCCGCTCATATAGGGTTCGAACAGGCCGGCGTCGGTCAGTTCCGTCCGTGCGCAATCGCAATAGCGCGCACAACTGGCGCCATCGCGCCCCTGGGCGGAGCAAGCGGCGGTGCATTCCTGCCGGAAGACCACAGTCGTATCGGGCGGCATGATCTGCGCAAAGCCGGCGATGAGGGCGATGTTGACCGGCTGATGGATCAGGTAGAAGGCGAGCGAGTGACGCCCGATCCAGCGCAGCGGATCGAACAGCCGCAGGCCGAGTATGGACGGGTTCAGCGCCTTGATGCGCAGCCATCCGCTTGTTGCGGCAAGCCATTGGCTGGCGGCCATGCCCACGAGCACGATGCCCGTCCAGGGGAAGATCGGCACGATATCGTTGGAGACGGGTTCGCGCGCGGCAAAGCCGATCCAGGCGAGCGCGCGCCCATTCATCGCATCCGTCACGAAAAGGTTCGGCAGCACGATCATGATCACGCCGGCGGCCAGCGTCAGCACTGGCGGGCAGCGCAGGAAGATCAGCCCGATCAGGCTGGCCACGGCGATCTGATGCAGAATGCCGAAGAAGACGAAGCTCTGCGGCGTGGCGAAATAGGTGACGATGGTAATGGCCAGCGCCCCGGCGCCGACCTGCGCCAGCCGGATCCAGAAGGGGCGCCAGCGTATGCCGCGCAAATGCGCCAGGACCAGCGACAGCCCGACCATGAAGAGAAAGCTTGAGGCGATCGCCCGCGCAAAGAGACGCCAGCCACCGGAATTTGCGGTGCCGCGCGCCAGGTAGCCGAAGAACTCCAGATCCCAGGTGAAGTGATAGGCGGCCATGGCGACAAGCGCGATGCCACGTGCCAGATCGAGCGCCTCGATGCGCTTGCGCACCGTCTTCGACGACGTATTCGCACCCATGACGCATCCTTCCTGGCATTTGCGAGAAAGCGTGTTTGACCCGTCCCGGCACAAACCGCAATCCCGCCCCGCCGTTCACGTCGCGCAGGGCTTTTACCCTCGCTTCAGGCTCGCAGGATAGGAAGGACCGGTGCGGCCGCCGGGGCTGCGGAGCGCGTCTGTCCCATGTTCTTTCTTCTGTCCAAGATCTTCTGGTATCTGGTCCAGCCGCTCGTGGTGGTGCTGATCCTGGCCGGGATGGGCTTTCTGGCCCTGCTTATGCGGCGGCGGCGGCTCGGATTGTGGCTTTCGGGCACGGCCTTGCTGCTTCTGGCGGTCATGTCGCTCAGCCCGCTCGGCCTTCTGATGATGAGCCCGCTCGAGGAGCGGGTGCCGCGCGCGCCACTGCCCGAGCGGGTCGATGGCATCGTGGTGCTGGGCGGCGCGCTCGATACGCGGATCACGGCCACACGCGGCGTGCCGGAACTGAACGACGCCGCCGACCGGATGACGGCCGCGGTGGCCCTGTCCCGGCAGTATCCGGATGCCCGCGTCCTGTTTTCCGGCGGGTCGGCGGAAATCCTCTTCGAGGATATCAGCGAGGCAGTGGCCGGACGCCTGCTTCTGGACTCGCTCGGCCTGCCGGCCGACCGGCTGCTCCTGGAGGACCAGTCCCGCAACACCTGGGAAAACGCCGTCTTTTCCCGCGCTCTGGCGCAGCCGCAGGAGGGTGAGGTGTGGCTTCTGGTCACCTCGGCCTATCACATGCCGCGCGCCATCGGTTGCTTCCGTGTGGCGGGCTTCGATGTCGTTCCGTTTCCGGTGGATTACCAGACACCGTCCGGGCCGGCCGTCTGGCGGCCCTCAACCGCCTCGATCCGCAATGTCGAGAAGGTGCATTTCGCCATCCGGGAATATATAGGCCTCCTGGCCTATTGGATGACGGGGCGCACCGACGCCTTATTCCCCCGCGCCTGAGGGGCGGCCGAGCCGGTAGATGCCCTTGAAGGCTGCGGGGTCCACGGGCTGTCCCTTGCGATAGATGGTGATCGCTCCTGCCTGCGCCAGCGCCACGGACTCGGCGCGGATGGGGTGCATCAGGAGGCGCCACGCCTTTTCGTCCTGCCCGGCAATATGGCGGGCGACCTCCGAAGGGCAAACCGTCTTGCCCTCGGCGCGTTCGGCGATCATCGACAGGATGGTGGCGCGGATGGCGGGTTTGTCGGCTCTGGTCATGCGGCTTCTCTTTCCCCGAGCGCCTGGCGCGCATCGGAACGGAACTGGCGACGATACAGGATGAAGGCCAGCCCGGCCGTGGTGAGGATCAGCACCACGGGCCCGAGGAACCAGCCAAGATAGGCGACGCCGAAGAACACCGTGCGCAGGCCCGAATTGAAGTGCCGCCCGGCAATGATGTTCATGCGTGCCGCGCGCGCGAGGGCCCGCTCGGCCGCGTCGGGATCGGCCTCCGCCTCCGAGCGCATGGGGATGGCGCCGATCAGGATGGTGCAGTAGTTGAACAGGCGGTAGGCCCAGCCGAACTTGAAGAAGGCGAGGGCAAAGATGACCATCAGCCCCAGAAGCTTGGCCTCCACCAGCCCGCGATCGTCCAGCCCGGATACGGGAAGATCCCGTGCGATCACGGCGATCTGCTCGGCCGAGCCCATCAGCGCGAAGCAGCCGCCGATGGCGAAGATGCAGCTTGAAGCAAAGAAGGCGGTGCCCTGCTGCAGGCCGGCCATGATGGCCGTGTCGATCATCCGAAGGTCGCGCCCGAGCAGTGTGCGCATCCATTGCGCCCGCTCGTGGTTCATCCGGGCGGTCAGGCCGTTGCGGCTGAGGGGGCTGTAATCGGCAAGCCAACTATACGACGCCCACCCTGCGATGAAGATCGCGAAGGCAATCCGGTTCAGCGTATCGAACGTATCGAGCAAGGTCATGGCGGCTGGCTATCCCAATCATGCACGGGAGGGAACCGATTTGTGCCGGTATCCGGTCCCGATGCTTGACCGGCCGGGATGCGGGAGGCAAGAGAGCGCCCATGGCGCTGCACATGATCAAGCTCTGCGTGGGTGTTGAAACGGTCGAGGACCTGGAAGCCTGGGTTGCAGAGCGCCTGGATGCGGCGCGCGCGGCCGGGGAGCCTGCCGAGCAGGTACACCGCACGCGCGTCACGCCGCGCCGTGCTGCCGAGATCCTGGATGGCGGATCGCTATATTGGGTGATCAAGGGGCAGGTGCAGCTGCGCCAGCCGATCCTGCGGTTCGATGCCGTCACCGGCGCCGATGGTATCGAGCGGTGCCTGATCGTGCTCGCCCCGCAGTTCATCCGAACACGGTGGCAGCCACGGCGCGCCTTTCAGGGGTGGCGCTACCTGACGCCGGACGATGCGCCTGACGATCTGTCGGCGGGGGACGATTCGATCGCGGCCCTGCCGCCGGAGCTGCGCCGCGAACTCGCGGCGCTGGGGCTTCTCTAGCCCGTTGGGCCCTTCTACCGCGCCAGGCTGCCGACGCGCAGCGACAGGGCCCGCCCGCCAAGCGGGGAGTCCACCCGGATCCGAACCCTGGCCCGCGGCTGCGACGAGCGCCAAGCGCGTGCGCCATGGCACAGGAGAAGACTGACCAGATCCTTGGCACGCAGGCGTGAACGCCCCTCGCGAAGCTCGTTCAGATGCAGCGCCGCATCGGAAATGAAGGTCTTGCCGTCCAGTCCGCCGCCGGGTGAGCGCAGGATGGTTTCAGGGTCGGCCGTCAACATGGAACACCTCGGATGAGTTGAAGCGCTGCCGCTCAATTGGCAATGGCGTAGCAGGGATAGGAACGGCTCTGCAGGACGAGGCAGGCCGCCTCGGCATCCTCGCGGCTGTCGAAGCCGGCGAAGCGCGCACGGTAGAGGCGGTTCGTGCCGTTGGCGACGACGTCCGTCACGGGGCGTGCATCGGCCAGGGCCGCGCCGGCGATGAGGCGGGCCTCGTCCAGCATGGCGTCGGCCGTGCTTTGCGCGGGCGTCGAGGCGATCTGCACGATCCAGCCGCGCTGCGTTGCGGCCGCCACACGCTCGGCGATCGGGCTTTCGATCGAGCCGGTCGGGCGGTTGTCCAGCGAGGCGGAAGGAATGGGAGCCCGAGGGATCGGAGCGCCGGGTGTGCGGGGCGACTGCGAGGGCATTTGCGGCACCTCGAAGTTCTGCGGGGCGGGGCGGCGGCGGGCGGGTTCGGGCGCCAGGGCGTTGGCGGTCGGTACGACGAGCTGCTGGGGCGTGGCGCGTTCCTGCATGGCCTGGCGCAGCGCGTCCTGTCCGACGCGCGGACGGTTGGACGGCGTGGCGATGGCATCGTTCACCGCGCTGGCCGCGTTGGAGCCGTAGGCGGTCGCCACGCGGCTGTCGATCAGCTCGCCCCGCATGGTCGGCATGGGGCCGGTCTCCGGCAGGGTGGCCACGCGCTGCTGGATCGCGGCCGGGGCGGAGCTCTTGCCGCCGGGCGACCAGGAAGCGACCAGCGGTGCGCCCGAACGCGGGCTGGCCTGCGGAAGATAGGTCTGCACCAGTTCCGTCATATGCGCATCCCGCGATGCGCCGGTGCGCCCGCCCATCACGACGGCGACGAGCTTGCGATTATCACGGGAGACGGAGGTGACGAGGTTGTAGCCGGAGGCGTTGATGTAGCCGGTCTTGATGCCGTCCACGCCCGTGACGCGGCCGAGAAGGCGGTTGTGCCCGTTGATCGTCGTGCCCCGGAACTTGAAGGAGCGCGCCGAGAAGAATTTGTAATATTGCGGAAAGTGCTCCCGCAGGGACAGGCCGAGCGTCGCCATGTCACGCGCCGTCGTCTGCTGTCCCGGATTGGGCAGGCCGTGCGGGTTGCGGAAGGTGGTGCGCGACATGCCGAGGCTGCGGGCCTTTGCGGTCATCATCTCGGCGAAGCGGGTTTCCGTGCCGCCCAGATATTCAGCGATCACCACCGACGCATCGTTGGCCGAGCGCGTGATGAGGCCGAAAATGGCTTCCTCGACGGTCAAGGTTCCGCCGGCCCGCAGGCCGAGCTTCGTCGGCGGCCGGGACGCCGCATAGGCGGAGACCTTCATCGGCGTCGACAGCTTGGCACGCCCCGTCTCCATGGCTTCGAAGAGCATGTAGAGGGTCATCATCTTGGTCAGCGATGCCGGGTAACGAAGATCGTCGCCGAAGCGGTTGAACAGCACCTTGCCGTTGTTTCCGTCGATGACGAAAGCCGCATATTTCTCGTTCGCGGCGGCCGTGCTTCCGAGAGTCGGAAGCAGCAGGCACACGCCGACAACGGCAACGCCGCACTGGCGCGCGAGACCGGAAAGGGCGGCTTTCAGACGTGTACGAAAGACTGGCACGTGCGAGGCTCTCTTGCTTCTTGGGGCAGGATGCAACCCCAGATTGCGGGGCTTTTCTGCAACGGTCATGACTCAAAGCTACCGGGGCAGCCTTACCAATCCGTTTATGGTTGCTGCTTTCTTTGCACTACCCACCGGATTCGATCGGCGAAAATGCGTTCGCTCCACCGAATGTGAACACGCAGCTCGTGTGCGCCGCACAAAGAGCTTGCAAGTGTTTGTGCAGTGCAATATAAACGTCTGGTGGCACGGTGGTTACTGGCCTGCCGCGGAACGAAGGGAGTGAAACAATGCAATTTTTCGACGATACGAACCGCTTCGGCAAAGAGGCTGTGGACGGCGCGATGAAGTCCGTTTCGGCGGTCACCAAGGGTTTTCAGCAGATCGCCGTGGAAGCCGGCGACTACACGAAGCGCTCTTACGAGCAGTCCGCCCAGCATTTCGAGAAGCTCGCCCAGGTGCGCACGCTCGATAAGGTGATCGAACTGCAGAGCGATTATGCCAAGACGGCCTACGAGGCCTGGCTCTCGCAAGCGACCCGCATGGGCGAAATTTTCTCCGACATTGCCAAGGAAAGCTACAAGCCGCTCGAGGCCGCTTTTCCCAACGTCGCCCGGCCGGACCTGAACCGCACGGTCTGAAGGCCGGCGCTTCACCATTCTCCAAACATGTCTGCGCGGGATCGCGGCCGGAAGGTCGCGGTCCCGTTTGCATGTCCGGCCATGCAATGTGGGCCGCTTCAAGGGTGGTTCGTGCCCGACCCTGCGGCTTAATCGGGACTTGCGCCCGCGCAAAAAGCTGGCAACCATCCGTGCGTCATGGGAGACGGGGCCGATGGGGTGAAACTCGCCCGGCGGCACGTCTTATATTGGCGCCGGCAGTGATTACATATCGGTGCATGACGATGGTGGCAGTGAGAGACAGGGTTTTGGAATCTGGTCGAAGGGCGCCCCGGCTGCAAGCCGGGCAGGCGGGCAACGGCGATGGCGATGGTGATCGCGGGACGTCCGTCATTACGCGTACCAAAACCAAAACCAAGCGACCCAGTCTTTACAGAGTCCTTCTCCTCAACGACGATTACACGCCGATGGAATTCGTCGTTCATGTTCTCGAACGATTTTTCCAGAAGGATCGGGAGGCGGCCACCCTGATCATGCTCCATGTTCACAAGCATGGCGTGGGTGAGTGTGGCGTGTTCACGTATGAGGTCGCGGAGACGAAGGTCACGCAGGTCATGGATTTCGCCCGTCAGCATCAGCACCCGCTGCAATGCGTGATGGAAAAGAATTGAGGTGAAGCTTGCCGACATTTTCTCCCAGTCTCGAACGATCCCTTCACCAGGCTTTGACATATGCCAATGAGCGTCATCAGGAGTTCGCGACGCTCGAGCACCTGTTACTGGCCCTCCTGGAGGATGCCGACGCCGCCGCGGTCCTGCGCGGCTGCAGCGTCGATGTGGATGTCCTGCGCGCTGCGCTGGTCGACTACATCGACACCGAACTGTCCAATCTGATCAACAGCAACGACGAGGATTCCAAACCCACGGCCGGCTTCCACCGCGTCATCCAGCGCGCGGTGATTCACGTTCAGTCGTCCGGTCGCGAGGAAGTGACGGGGGCCAATGTCCTCGTCGCCATCTTCGCCGAGCGCGAAAGCCACGCGGCCTTCTTCCTGCAGGAGCAGGAGATGACCCGTTACGATGCCGTCAATTTCATCTCCCACGGAATTTCCAAGCGACCCGGGGGGAGCGAAGGCCGCCCCGTGCGCGGAACGGAGGACGAGCAGTCGACCATGGGACAGGGGCACGAAGAGGAAGGCCGCCGCAAGGAAAAGCAGGACGCACTGAGTGCCTACTGCGTCAACCTGAACGAGAAGGCCCGCACCGGCCGGATCGATCCGCTGATCGGCCGGGCGGACGAGATCAACCGCACCATCCAGGTCCTGTGCCGGCGTTCCAAGAACAACCCGCTCTATGTGGGCGATCCCGGCGTCGGCAAGACGGCCATCGCCGAAGGGCTCGCCAAGCGGATCGTCGAGGGCGACGTTCCCGAGGTCCTGGCCGATGCCACGATCTTCTCGCTGGACATGGGAACGCTCCTGGCCGGGACGCGCTACCGGGGTGATTTCGAGGAACGGCTGAAGCAGGTCGTCAAGGAACTCGAGGAGTATCCGGGCGCGGTCCTGTTCATCGACGAGATCCACACCGTGATCGGTGCCGGCGCTACGTCGGGCGGCGCGATGGACGCGTCCAACCTGTTGAAGCCGGCGCTGTCCTCGGGTGCAATTCGCTGCATCGGATCAACGACATACAAGGAGTACCGCCAGTTCTTCGAGAAGGATCGCGCCCTGGTGCGCCGGTTCCAGAAGATCGACGTCAAGGAGCCGAGCATTGATGATGCGGTGTCCATCCTCAAAGGGCTGAAGCCCTATTTCGAGGAGTTCCACCACGTACGCTTCACCAATGAGGCGATCCGTTCGGCGGTGGAGCTGTCGGCCCGCTACATCAATGACCGCAAGCTGCCGGACAAGGCGATCGACGTCATCGACGAAACGGGCGCGTCGCAGATGCTTCTGCCCGAGGCGCGGCGCAAGAAGCAGATCGGCGTCAAGGAGATCGAGGCTACGGTGGCGACAATGGCGCGCATCCCGCCAAAGTCCGTGTCCAAGGACGATGAGGAGGTGCTGGCCAATCTGGATACGCAGCTCAAGCGTGTCGTCTACGGCCAGGACGGGGCGATCGAAAGCCTGACCGCCGCCATCAAGCTGTCGCGCGCCGGCCTGCGTGAACCTGAGAAGCCGATCGGCAGCTACCTCTTTTCCGGTCCGACGGGTGTCGGCAAGACGGAGGTGGCCAAGCAGCTCGCTTCGGCGCTGGGGATCGAGCTCCTGCGCTTCGACATGTCGGAATATATGGAGCGCCACACTGTTTCGCGGCTGATCGGCGCGCCTCCAGGCTATGTCGGCTTCGACCAGGGCGGGCTTCTGACCGATGGCGTCGACCAGCATCCCCACTGCGTCCTGCTTCTGGACGAGATCGAGAAAGCGCATCCCGATCTGTTCAACATCCTTCTGCAGGTCATGGATCACGGGAAGCTGACCGACCACAACGGCAAGCGGATCGACTTCCGCAACGTCATCCTGATCATGACGACCAATGCCGGCGCGGCCGATCTTCAGAAGGCGGCCATCGGCTTTACGCCGAGCCGCCGGACGGGCGACGATCTGGAAGCGATCAACCGGCTGTTCACGCCGGAGTTCCGCAACCGGCTCGACGCCATCATTCCCTTCGCATCGCTGCCGACGCCCGTCGTGCACGATGTGGTGCAGAAGTTCGTCATGCAGCTGGAGGCCCAGCTTTCGGACCGCGGCGTCACCTTCGACCTGGCGCCCGAGGCGATCGTCTGGCTGGCCGACAAGGGTTACGATGAATTGATGGGCGCCCGTCCGCTGGGACGCGTCATCCAGAAATACATCAAGACTCCGCTGGCCGACGAGGTTCTGTTCGGCAAGCTGAAGCGCGGCGGCACCGTCAAGGTCACCGTGGTCGATGGGCCGGACGGGCGTGAATTGAAACTGGATGCCATCGCCGACGAGGCGCCGGCCAGGTTGCGCAGGACGGCGGAGACCAAGGGAAAGCGCAACCAGCGCCCGCCCGAGGACGACGCCGATGCCGAAGTGTTCGACGATGGCGACGTCGCCGTCGCGTCGCCACCCAAGGCCGATACCCTGCCCAAGGGAGCGCGACGCACCGGAACGGTGCCGAAGGTGCCCCGCAAGAGCTGAAGACCTTGGAAAGGGGCCCGCGGGCCCCTTTTTAGTGCTCTGGATTGCCGCGGCCGGGCGGTGTAGTGAGGAGCGCGACGTTAAGAAGGCAGGCGGGTGGCGATACTGGAAAGGACGCTGGACCGGGACGGCAGTCTGTTCTGGATCCTGAAGGGCATGCGGGGACTGTTGTCGGTCCCTGCGATCATCCTGACCATCTCGATGATCGGGTTTGCCGGGCTGGCCCGCGAGTCGGGCGTGGACTGGATCCACGCCGCCTTCATGACCTTCGCCATCTGGGCGCTGCCGGCCAAGATCATCATTGTCGGCGCCATTACGGCGGGGCTGACTTTGCCGGCCGCCGCGCTGGCGGTGGCACTGTCCTCCGTGCGGCTGATGCCCATGGTCGTCGCCCTGATGCCTGAGCTGCGCACGCCGCGCAGCAGCAAGCTGTCGCTCATGGCGCTGTCGCATTTCGTGGCGATCACCTGCTGGGTCTTTGCGATGGAGCACCTTCCGAGCGTCCCGCGGGACAAGCGGACGGTCTTCTTCGCAGGCTTCGCCGTGACGCTGACCCTTCTGAACACGGTCGTCGTCGCCGTTGCCTTCAACCTCATGGGGCAGTTTCCGCCCATCGTCACCGGCGCTCTGGCCTTTTTGACGCCGGTCTATTTCTTCCTGTCGCTGTTCGGCTCGGCGCGGGAAGCATCGGGCCGCTACGGCCTGTTCGTGGGCATCGTGCTGCTGCCGCCGGCGCACTGGATCGCGCCGGACATGGACATTCTCCTGGCCGGCATTGCCGGAGGTGTCCTGGCGCATCTGATGGCCTTGGGCGCGGCGCGCCGCAGCCGGCCGCGCATCGAGGACGGGCCCCGATGAACCTGACCTTCTTCGGCGTCGATGCCGCCTGGTGGCCCTTCCTGTTCATTCTCCTGGCCGGCTGGCTGCCGACCGATATCTGGCGCTATCTGGGCGTCCTGTCAGCGGGCCGCATATCCGAGACATCCCGCAGCCTCGGCCTTGTGCGTGCCATTGCCACGGCGCTGGTCGCGGCCGTCATCGCCCGGCTGGTCCTGTATCCGGGCGGAACCCTGGAACAGATTCCGACCGTTTTTCGGGTGGGTGGGCTCGCGCTCGGCTTTGCGACGTTTCTCCTGGCGCGCCGCAGCATCGTGCTCGGCATCCTGGCCTCGCAAGGCCTGCTCTTGGCCGGCGCCTGGCAGGCCGGCCTTATCTGAAGGCAGCGCGGATGCGCGTCGCCTGTTCGGACAGCACGGAGATATCCTCCATCGCGCCGCCATGGCGCTTGAGCGCAACGCCGTCATAGTGCGGGATCACATGGATATGGAGGTGGAACACGGTCTGGCCGGCCGGCGCTTCGTTGAACTGGCTGATCACGACGCCATCTGCCTGAAGGCCGGTCTTCACCGCCCGGGCAAGCCGCGCCACGATGGGCAGCAGTGGGGCGAGGTCCTCGTCGCGCGCATCCAGGAGATTGCGTGACGCGGCCTTGGGAATGACGAGGCAGTGGCCGGCCGATTGGGGCATCACGTCCATGATGCCGATGGCTTCCGGCAGGTCGAAAAGCTGCACGCTCGGGATCTCGCCGCGCAAGATCTTGGCGAAGATGTTGTCGTCCTGGTATGCGCTCGTCATCGTATCTCCTCGGCCGCGCGCCGACCCGCGCGGAGTGTGGCTCGTGCCTTCAGGCCCAAGCGGCTGTGCCATGGGTGCCGGATTATGGCGCCGATCTCAAGAGCCGTCGCCGCCGTCCTGGCGGAAGGGGGACGCATCGGCAAGCGCGGCCTGTTCTGCAAGCATGGCGCGGTTTTCGCGCGTGAGATAATCGGCCACCGCGCGCCGCAGGCCGGGATGGGCGATGTAATGCGCCGAATGCGTCAGGACGGGTTCGTAGCCGCGCGCCAGCTTGTGCTCCCCCTGCGCCCCGGCCTCCACGACGGCGAGGCCCTTTGCCAGCGCGTAGTCGATTGCCTGGTGGTAGCAGAGCTCGAAATGCAGGAAGGGATGGTCTTCCGAGCAGCCCCAGTAGCGTCCGTAGAGCCGGTCCACGCCGATGAAGTTCAACGCGCCGGCAATGTAGCGCCCCGCGCGCCGCGCCATGATCAACAGGAGCTGGTCGCCCATCGTCTCGGCGACGAGGCCGAAGAATTGCCGGTTCAGGTAAGGCCGTCCCCATTTGCGACCGCCCGTATCCATGTAGAAGGAGAACATGGCATCCAGCGCTTCCTCGGTGATGGCCGATCCCGTCAACCATTCGACATCCAGCCCATTGGCAAGGCTGGCCGCACGCTCCTTGCGCAGTGCCTTTCGCTTGCGGGAAGAGAGACTTGCGAGAAATTCCTCGTAACTTGCATAACCGCGGTTCATGAAGTGGAACTGGATGTCCGACCGGTCCAGAAAGCCGGCCTGCGCAAGGGCTTCCCGGTCCTGCGCCTCCAGGAAGGTCGCATGCGCAGACGAGGCGCCCGTCTGGTCCACATAGCCGCGCACGGCGGCCGCCAGAAGCGTCCTGAGCTCCGCGCCGGCTGCCCCGGCCAGGAGGCGTGGCCCCATGGCCGGGGTAAAGGGCGCGGCGACCTGCAGCTTGGGATAGTACTCGCCCCCGGCGCGCTCGAAAGCGTCTGCCCAGCCATGATCGAAGACATATTCGCCCTGGCTGTGGGACTTCAGATAGGCCGGTACGACGCCGATGACCCCGCGGTCACCCTCGACCACCAGATGCTGCGCCAGCCAGCCAGCGGCGGCGCCGACGCAACCCGAATCCTCCAACGCCTTCAGGAAGGCGTGTCTGACGAAAGGGTTCGGCCGTGCGGCGGCGCCGGCGGCGAGTTCGTCCCATCGCTCAGAGGGCACGGCGGTCACGCTGTCCACGGCGCGGATCAGCGTGCCCGCAGCGTCTGTCGGTCCATTTCCGGCGTTCATGCAGTGCTCCTTGCGGGTCGTGGGAGCAGCCTTGCCCGAGTGACGTTGCGCCGATCAGGCGGCGGAGGGGTCCGGCGTGAACCCCTCGAACGTCATCTGGTCGGCATGGCGCCGGCTGCGCTCCACATCGTCCGGCGTGCGAACCGTCCAACTGATGACCGGTAGATGGCGATCCTGGCGCACCCAATCAACGAAGCTGTTGGGCATGTGGTGCACATTGTAGGAGACGAAGCTGCAACCCCGCTCGAACACGCTTCGGTGCCGCGCCAGAAGCTCGGGCCGTGTCCCTTCGGCCGTCAGGCCGACCGGGGGGCCGAGCGTCAGCGCCTGATCCACCAGCCAGTCGTCGAAGGACATGAGGGCCAGCGGGCCGCTATAGTCCTGGAGCACGGGGCGCAGGGCCGCGGCATAGCCCGAATCGGTCGCAGCGTCGGAGCCCTTCAGCTCGACCACCAGCGGCACGCGCCCGGCCACCAGTGACAGAAGCTCCTGAAGCGTCGGGACATGATCCTGCGTCCCGGCAAGCCGGGCTTGCGACAGGGCCTTGGCCGTGACCGCGCCGACGGTCCCGGCCTGTCCGGTCATGCGCTGCAGATCGTGATCGTGGAAGACGACGGGAATGCCATCGGCCGCAATGTGGACATCGCACTCGATGGCGAAGCCGTGGGACAGGGCGGCGCGGAACGCCGCCATGGAGTTTTCCGCCACACGGTGGTTGCCGTCGTGCAGGCCGCGGTGGGCGATGGGGCGCTCCGTCAAGAAGGCGAGCGCGGCCATGGGCGTCAGAGGGTCAGGCAATTTCGAACAGTGCCTCGACTTCCACGGCGGCATCGAGCGGCAGTGCCGGAACGCCGACGGCCGAGCGCGCATGGCGTCCGCAATCCCCCAGGACTTCCACCAGAAGGTCGGAAGCGCCATTCGCAACCTTGTGCTGATCGGTGAAATGGGGCGCGCTCGCCACGAAGATGGTCAGCTTCAACAGGCGGCGGATGCGCGACAGATCACCGTCCAGCGCCGCCTTGGCCTGGGCCAGAACGTTCAGGGCGCAGTGCCGCGCGGCGGTCTGGCCTTCGTCCAGGGTCAGCGTCTCGCCCAGCTTGCCGGTGACGGCAAGGCCGCCTTCGGCCATCGGCAATTGGCCGGAGGTCTGCAGGAGGTTGCCATAAACGGCATAAGGCACATAATTGGCAGCCGGCGCGGCCGCCACGGGGAGGGTGAGCTGCTTGGCGGCCAGGCGGCTTTCGATCGAATCTGTCATGAGGGCTCCCGATTCTGTCTGGAGGCCGAATGTCGGGCGGGGCGTGGGCGAAGGCAAGAGGATCGGCATCGCGCCGGCAATGGGGATTGGCACTATGAAGCGGATCTTGGCCGGCTTGGCCGCCTCTGCCGCACTCGGGATCGCAGCGCAGGCATGGGCTGCTCCGTTACGACCCCACCAGGCCGTCTACGACCTGTCCCTGTCGGGCCAGACGGAGGATATCCTGGCGGTCGAGGGGCGCATCGCGCTGACCCTGAACGCCAAGGCCTGCGGCGAATACGATCTCGATTACCGCTTCGCGGCGCGTTTCCACAAGGATGGGGAAACCACCGTGACCGACCAGCGCACCCGCTCGGTGGAGGCCGATAATGGCCGCGCCTACCGGTTCGAGACGACCACCTTCGTGGACGGGCTGGATCAGGGCACCGTGCGGGGAACGGCCAGCAACGCACAGGATGCCACGACGGTGTCCCTGCAGGAGCCGGTCATCCGGGATTTCAGCCTGCCGGCCTCGCATTTTCCGCTGGATCACACGGCCATGCTGATCGAGCGCGCGCGAAAGGGCCAACGCTTCGTGGAAGCGCGGCTCTTCGACGGCGATCCGGAAGCCGAGAAGCTCATGACGACCACGTCCATAATCCTGCCGGCTGCGACCGGCGCTTCGGGCGATAAAGGCCGCGACTTCGCCGGCCTGGCATCCTGGACGGTCGACGAATCCTACTTCAACAGCGACAGCGACGAGGATGGCCTGCCGATCTTCCGGGCGCGCTACCGCCTGTACGAGAACGGCGTCTCGGACGAGATGACGCTCGACTTCGGGGATTATGCATTGAAGGGCAGCCTGACCAGCCTTACCTATCTGTCGGCGCCCGACTGCCGTTAGCCGGGCCTTGGCCGCTGTATGCTTGCCTTTCGGGGCAGGCTGGTGTATGCGCGGCGCTATTCCACACACGGAAGCCGGGTTTCGCCTGACGGGCGGATCCCACCGGTGGCGGCAAGTCCGCTTCATTCCGTGGAGGTCAAACCGGTCAAAGGACGATTCAAAATGGCTTTGCCAGATTATTCCATGCGCCAGCTGCTTGAGGCGGGCGTGCACTTCGGTCACCAGACGCATCGCTGGAACCCGCGCATGGCGCCGTACATCTTCGGCGCGCGCAACAACATCCACATCATGGACCTGTCGCAGACCGTGCCGATGCTGCATCGCGCCCTGCAGACCGTGTCCGACACGGTCGCCCGCGGCGGTCGCGTTCTCTTCGTCGGCACCAAGCGCCAGGCGTCGGAACTGGTGGCGGATGCCGCGAACCGTTCGGCCCAGTACTATGTGAACGCGCGTTGGCTCGGCGGCATGCTGACCAACTGGAAGACCATCTCCAACTCCATCCAGCGTCTGCGCAAGCTCGACGAGATCCTGAGCGGCGAAGCCCAGGGCTTCACCAAGAAGGAGCGCCTCACCCTGCAGCGCGAGCGCGACAAGCTCGATCGCGCGCTGGGCGGGATCAAGGACATGGGCGGCGTGCCGGACCTGATCTTCATCGTCGACACGAACAAGGAAGCCATCGCCATCGATGAGGCGAAGCGGCTGAACATTCCGGTCGTCGCGGTGGTCGATTCCAACAGCGATCCTTCCCGCATCGACTTCCCGATCCCGGGCAATGACGATGCCTCCCGTGCGATCGCCCTCTATTGCGACCTGATCGCGCGCGCTGCCGTCGACGGCATCGCCCGCCAGCAGGGCGCCATGGGTGCCGACATCGGCGCCATGGAAGAGGTCCCGCAGGAAGCCGCCCTTTCGGGCGACGAGGCTGGCGAGCAGAGCGCCGCCGCCTGACGCTCGCGTCGAGGCAATAGCGGATGACGCCCGTTATCCGGGCGTCATCTTTGAGGCGCACCCTTCCGCCGGAAGCCGGTGCGCCGTTTCGTTTCAAGGGCCGAATGGCCCTGTCCGATCTTCTATCCGTTTTCAGTAAGCAGGGCGGCAGCCGGTGCTCAGGCGCCGCTCCCTGAACAAGCCAAAGGCCTATCCATGACGATCTCCGCTTCGATGGTGAAGGAACTGCGCGAAAAGACCGGCGCAGGCATGATGGACTGCAAGACCGCCCTGTCCGAGACGGGTGGCGATATGGAAGCGGCGATCGACTGGCTGCGCGCGAAGGGCATTGCCAAGGCCGACAAGAAGGCCGGCCGCACGGCGGCCGAAGGCCTGATCGGCGTTGCTTCGTCCGGGCAGAAGGCCATCGTGGTCGAAGTCAATTCCGAGACGGATTTCGTCGCCCGCAACGATGCCTTCCAGGGCCTCGTGCGCGAGATCGCCCAGGTGGGCCTGGCCACGGACGGTTCGCTGGAAGCGGTCACGGGTGCGACCGCGCCGTCGAGCGGCAAGTCCGTCTCCGACACGGTCAAGGACGCCGTGGCGACGATCGGTGAGAATCTCGGCCTGCGCCGGACCGCCATGCTGCAGGTCAGCAATGGCGTCGTGGCTCCCTACATCCACAACCAGGTTGCCGACGGTCTCGGCAAGCTCGGTGTGCTCGTGGCGATCGAGTCCGATGGCGACAAGGACGCCCTTCTGCAGTTCGGCCGTCAGGTCGCCATGCACGTGGCGGCGACGAGCCCGCTGGCGCTCAGCAACGACGAGGTGGATCCCGCCACGGTCGAGCGCGAGCGTGCGATCTTCGTCGATCAGTCGCGCCAGTCGGGCAAGCCGGAAAACATCATCGAAAAGATGGTCGAAGGCCGGATGCGCAAGTTCTTCGAGGAAGTCGTGCTGACCAGCCAGGCTTTCGTGATCAACCCGGACCTGACCGTCGGCAACGCGCTCAAGGAAGCCGAGAAGACCTTCGGCGCCCCGGCGAAGATCACCGGCTTCGTCCGCATGGCGCTCGGCGAAGGCATCGAGCGCGAGGAAAGCGACTTCGCCGCCGAGGTTGCCGCCGCTGCCGGCAAGAAGTGAGCCTTCGGCGCGGCTTTCGCCGCGCCAGCATCACCTTTGGAAGGGTGCCGACTGTTCGGTCGGCACCCTTTTTCACGCGTGGCGACCGCCGGCGCCGGCTGGCCGAAGGCCAGGAGTTGCAGGCCTTTCAAAGCGTTGGAATTCGTAGCTTCGCGCTTGTGAAGCGAACGGGCTTCCTGTATCGCAAGCCGACATTGCTTCACGCCGGCATGTTCCAGCCTTGAAGAGTGCGGCGATCGCTCGCAACCTGACGTTTAGCCTGCGGGCTCTACAGGGGATCAGACCTTGCGTTACAAAAGTGTACTCCTGAAAGTTTCCGGCGAAGCCCTGATGGGCAGCCAGGGCTTCGGCATCGACGTGGCCGTGGTGGACCGGATCGCCTCGGACATCCGGCAGGCGCAGGATCTCGGTGTGCGCATTTCCGTGGTGATCGGCGGTGGCAACATCTTCCGCGGCGTCGCCGTGGCGTCCAAGGGCGGCGACCGTGTGACCGGCGATCACATGGGCATGCTCGCAACGGTCATCAACGCGCTGGCGCTGCGCACCTCGCTGACGAAGATCGGCGTGGACGCCATCGTCCTGTCGGCCATCGCCATGCCCGAGATCTGCGACAGTTTTTCGCAGCGCGCCGCGCTCGCCCATGCCGAGGCCGGCCGCGTGGTGATCTTCGCCGGCGGCACGGGCAACCCCTTCTTCACCACGGATTCCGCGGCAGCGCTGCGGGCGGCCGAGATGGGGGCGGAAGCCCTCTTCAAGGGCACGCAGGTGGATGGCATCTACAGTGCCGATCCCAAGACCACGCCGGATGCCGAACGCTTCGAGACCCTGACCCATGACGAGGTGCTCCAGAAGGGGCTGGCCGTCATGGACATTGCGGCGGTTGCGCTCGCGCGGGAGAACCGCATACCCATCGTCGTCTTTTCCATTCACGAGGCGGGTGAATTCGCCCGCATCCTGAACGGGCAGGGGCGTGCCACCATCGTTTCGGACTGACCGGCGGATCCATCCGCAAGCTGAAGACAAGAGGAACTGACCATGGCCCAATTCGACCTGAAGGAACTCACTCGCCGCATGGAAGGGGCCGTTTCCTCCTTCAAGAGCGATCTTGCGGGGCTTCGCACCGGCCGCGCCTCGGCAAACCTTCTCGATCCGATCACGGTCGAGGCTTATGGATCGGCCATGCCGTTGAACCAGGTGGCCAACGTCACCGTCCCGGAGTCGCGGACGATCGCCGTATCGGTCTGGGACAAGTCCATGGTCGGTGCCGTCGAGCGCGCCATCCGCGACAGCAATCTCGGCCTCAGCCCCGTTACGGACGGGACGACGCTGCGGATCAACCTGCCGGAGCTGAACGAGCAGCGCCGCAAGGAGCTGGTCAAGGTTGCCCATACCTATGCGGAGAACGCCCGCGTCGCGGCGCGCCACGTGCGGCGCGATGGCATGGATAATCTGAAGAAGCTGGAGAAAGACGGCGATCTCGGGCAGGACGAGAGCCGGCAGTCGGCCGACAAGGTGCAGAAGCTGACGGACGATACCGTGGCGGAGATCGATCGCCTTCTTACGGTCAAGGAAGCCGAGATCATGCAGGTCTGACCGGATCGTTCGCCGGCAATTCGGGAAGGCTCAGGATCTTGTCACATCCACGACATGTCGCCATCATCATGGATGGCAACGGACGCTGGGCGAAGGCCCGTGGTCTGCCTCGGACCATGGGGCACCGGCGCGGCGTGGAAGCGCTGCGCGCTACCGTGCGCGCCGTGGGGGAAATGGGCATCAAGGTCCTGACGCTCTTCGCCTTCTCGTCCGAGAACTGGCGCCGGCCGCGCGAAGAGGTCGGCGAACTTATGTCGCTCCTGAAGCTCTTCATCCGGCGCGATCTGGCGGAACTTCACCGTGAGGGCGTGCGCGTGCGCATCATCGGCGCGCGCGACAATCTCCAGCCCGACATCCTCAACCTTCTGGAAGAGGCCGAAGCGCTCACGGCCGCAAACCAGGGCACGGTGCTCGTCATCGCCTTCAATTACGGCTCGCGCGACGAGATCGCCCGCGCGGCGCGTCGGATCGCCGAGCGCGTGGCGGCCGGGGAACTGTCCGCCGCCACGATTGATGCCGATGTGCTGGATGCTCATATGGATACGGCAGGCTTGCCTGAGCCGGACGTCATCATCCGCACCAGCGGCGAGCAGCGCCTGTCCAACTTCCTCCTCTGGCAGGCCGCGTATACCGAACTGGTCTTCGTTCCCTGTCTCTGGCCCGATTTCGATCGGGACGCGCTGGAATCCGCCTTGGCGGATTATGCCGCGCGGAACCGACGCTTCGGTGGTGTCAGCCAAGAAATTGCGTCCTGACGCATGGGGCTGGAGATCGGACGCTTCCTGCGCGCACAATCCTGGGGGGACCTGAAGCCCCGGTTGATATCGGCCCTCATTCTCGGCCTGGCCGTTCTGGCGCTCGCCATCATCGGCGGCTTTCCCTTCAAGATCCTCTGTGTCGTCACCGGTTTCATCGTCTTCGACGAGTGGACGCGGATCACCGGTGGCCACCGCGCTGGTCCGCTGTTTCATCTGGCGCGCCGCGCGCTGGCCATCGCGCTGATCGCCTTCTTGTTCGGATTCGAGCTCGTCGCCATCGGCGTGACCATCGCGGTCGCGCTCTTCATCGCCTTCATCGACCGGCGGGAGAAGCGGGCGGACTGGGTTGCCGGCGGGCTCGTCTATGCGGCCGTGGCCGGCCTTGCCCCCGGCATGGTGCGCGGTGAGGATGTCGAAGGGCTCGCTGCACTCGGTCTCGTGATTTGCGTCGTGTGGTCCACGGACATATTCGCCTATTTCACGGGCCGGACGTTCGGCGGGCCGAAGCTGATGCCGCGCGTATCGCCCAAGAAGACGCTGTCGGGCGCCGTGGGAGGGCTTCTGGCCGGCGTGGTCGCGGGGCTCGTCTACAGTGTCCTCGTGTCTGGAAAGGCCGGCTTCGACATTGTGATCCTGTCGGCGGTCCTGTCCGTTCTCGGCCAGGCGGGGGATCTGTATGAATCCTGGGTGAAGCGCCGCTTCGGGGTGAAGGATTCAGGCCGTCTCATCCCCGGGCATGGCGGGCTCATGGACAGGATCGACGCGCTCATTTTCGCCACGGGTGCGCTCTGGCTGATCGGCCTCCTGGCCCAGGAACTGGACGAACCCGCGCGCGCCATATTTCACCTGTAACCGCGTCTGAACGCAGGCTTGAGGTCGATACGCAATGGATATCTCCGCATTGCCGGGCATGATCTGGGATACGGCTCTGATCAAGATCGTGCCGTTCCTCTTCGTGCTGACGGTGATCGTCTTCTTTCACGAGCTCGGCCACTACCTCGTCGGCCGGTGGTGCGGCATCCGCATCCTGGCCTTTTCGGTCGGCTTCGGGCGGGAGTTGATCGGTTTCACCGATCGGCATGGAACGCGGTGGAAGTTCTGCATCGTCCCCTTGGGCGGCTACGTGAAGTTCCTGGGCGATGACAACGCCGCCTCCATGCCCGACAGGGCGGCATTGGAGAATTTAAGCGAGGCCGACCGGCGCGGGGCCTTCCCGACGGCCAGCGTCGGCAGGCGCGCGGCGACGGTGGCGGCCGGTCCCGTTGCGAACTTCCTTCTGGCCATCGCGATCTTCGCGGGCGTCGCCTATTTCAACGGCCGTGTCGTGGGCGATCCCGTCGTGGCGGAAGTGCAGGCGGGTTCACCGGCGCAGGCTGCGGGGCTACAGCCGGGGGACCGGATCGTTTCCGCGGACGGAGAGGCCATCGCCTATTTCAGCGATTTCCAGCGCCATGTCGCGTCACGCGCCAACATCCCCATTGCTGTCATCGTCCAGCGCCAGGGGAATGAGGTTCCGCTCACCGTCACGCCGGTGGAGCGCACCCAGACGGATCCATTCGGCAACGAATACACGATGCCAGTTGTGGGCATTCTGGCAACGGAGGCCTCTTCCTCCTTCCGGGTGGAAACGCTTTCCCTGCCGCAGGCGCTCGGTTACGGCGTCTCGCAGACCTGGTTCGTGACCGAACGTACGGTTGATTTCATCGGCGGCCTGTTCCGCGGATCGCAGCCGGCCGACCAGATCGGCGGGCCCATCCGCATCGCTCAGATGTCGAGCCAGGCGGCGACACTCGGCTTTGCAACACTTCTCAACATGGCGGCGCTTCTGTCCATCTCCATCGGGCTGCTCAACCTTCTGCCGATTCCGGTTCTGGATGGCGGCCATCTTCTCTTCTACGCGTTCGAAGCGGCGCGCGGAAAACCCTTGAGCGAACGGACGCAGGAGATCGGTTTTCGAATCGGGCTGGTCCTTGTAATGGGGCTCATGGTATTTGCTTTTTCGAACGATCTGCTCAGTCTCGGCTAGCGACGACGGGGCGATCAGGGGACAATCAGGGGGTTTGCCGATCGTTAACCATAGCTGGGTGTTGCCGTGTCGATTGGGCAACGCTTTCGTGAATCCTAAACGGATTCGGGCCCAGTCTGGTTGAACGCATCCGCAAAGCCGATACAAGGCAATGGGTGCACTCTCGGGTGTGTCCGCGTCCTGCTCGGCAGAAATGTAAAAGGTGGTTTAGCCATGACGGCTGGTTCGAAGCTTCTCAACGCCTTGTCGGCGGCGGCGCTTTCCTCGACGATCCTTGCGGCTTCCACTGTGGGTGTCCAGCTCGGGGCCATGAGCGCTGCGCAGGCGGCGGTCGTCAACCGGATCGAGGTTCGCGGCACATCGCGCGTCGACGCAGAGACGGTGCGCAACCTCAGCCAGATCCGGCCCGGGCAGAACGTCACCCCGGCCGATATCGACCAGGTCGTGACGCGCCTCTTCGCAACCGGCCTCTTCTCCGACGTTCGCGTCAGCCAGTCCGGCGGGACGCTGGTCGTCCAGGTCGACGAGAACCAGATCGTCAATCAGGTCATTTTCCAGGGCAACTCCAAGGTCAAGAACGAGCAGCTCGAAAGCGTCGTCCAGACGGCGCCGCGCGCCGCCTATAACGCGACCACGGCGCAGGCCGATGTCGATGCGATCCGCAGCGTCTATACGCGCGTCGGCCGCAGCGACGCCCAGGTCTCCGTGCGCACCGTCCAGGCCGATGGCAACCGCGTCAATGTCGTCTTCGACATCGTGGAAGGGGATCGCACCCGCATCGCGCAGATCAACTTCGTCGGCAACAATGCCTTCGGCGACCGCCGCCTGAAGGAAGTCATCGCCCTGCGTGAGACGGGCCTCTTCGGCTTCCTGCAGAAGAGCGACATCTACGACGAAGACCGGCTGCGCGCCGACGAGGAAACGCTGCGCCGCTTCTACTACAATCGCGGCTTCGCCGATTTCCGCATCGTGTCCTCGGTGGCCGAGCTCGACGCCACGAAGAACGAATATTTCATCACCATCACGGTGGAAGAGGGCGAGCGCTACGCCTTCGGCAACGTCAATATCGACTCCACCGTTCCGGGGATCGACGCCGCCGCTCTGCAGAGCGAGCTGGAGACCAAGCCCGGCAACGTCTATAGCGCCGAAAAGGTCGAGGACACGCTCGTCAACCTGACCAACGCCGTGGCGGCCCAGGGCTATGCCTTCGCGCAGGTGACCCCGCGCGGCGACCGTGACTTCACCAACAACACGATCGGCGTCGAATACGTCATCGATCAGGGGCCGCGCGCCTATATCGAGCGGATCGAGGTTCGCGGTAACACCAAGACGCGCGACTACGTCATTCGCCGCGAGTTCGACGTGTCCGAAGGCGATGCCTTCAACCAGGTGCTGATCCAGCGGGCCCGCCAGCGGCTCGAGGCGCTGCGCTTCTTCCAGACCGTCAACGTGTCCACGGCTCCCGGCAGTGAGCCGGATCGTGTCGTGGTCGTCGTGCAGGTCGTCGAGCAGTCGACGGGTGAGTTCTCGGTCGGCGGCGGCTACACGACCGGCGGCGAAAACCCCGGCCCGGTGGCCGAAGTGGGCATCACCGAGCGCAACTTCCTCGGACGCGGCCAGTTCGTCCGTATCTCCGCGGGCTTCGGCGAGGATACGCGGAACTACAACCTGTCCTTCACCGAGCCCTATTTCCTGGGTCGTCGCCTTGCCGCCGGCTTCGATATCTACCGGACGGAGAATTCCTCCTCCGACTACGATATCGAGCGGACCGGTGGCACGCTGCGCCTGGCTGCGCCGATCACACAGCGTCTGACGGCGCAGGTGGCGTACAACTATAAGGAAGAGCGGTTCGGCGACGATACGGGCGTTGCCCAGTATGATGCGGCTGGTAACCTCTTCTACCAGACCTGCGCAGGCGCCAATACGGATGCTGGCGGCATCATTGGTTCATTGGCTCCGGCCTACACGGCATCGCAAATCATCAACCAGGCGATCTGCGACAGCCCGTACTCGACCTCCTCGGTGTCCTACGCGCTGACCTACAACTCGCTGGACAATGCCCAAACCCCGCGTGACGGCCTGTTCATCCAGGCCGGGCAGGAGTTTGCCGGTGTCGGCGGCGATGCGGAGTTCATCCGCACGACGGGTAAGGCGTCCTGGTTCTCGCTCCTGAACGAAGAGTATGACGTCATCGGCCAGCTCAGCGGCGGTGGCGGCAATGTCGCGGCGCTCGGTGGCGATCTGCGCGTCTTCGACAACTTCTTCAAGGGCCAGGATATCGTCCGCGGCTTCAAGTATCAGGGCATCGGCCCGCGCCAGAACGGCGTGGCGCTGGGCGGCGAGAACTACGTGAACGCCAGTGCGGAAGTAACCTTCCCGCTGCCGCTCGTCTCCCGCGATCTCGGCTTCCGCGGTGCGGCCTTTGCCGATGCGGGCTCGCTCTGGGGCACGGAATATTCCGACCAGCCCGGCGTTGTCGGCGGTGACTTCGATCTGCGGGCCTCGGCCGGTGTCGGCCTGATCTGGGCGTCGCCCTTCGGACCGATCCGCGTCAACTACGCCTATCCGATCGCGAAGGAAGATTTCGACCGCACGCAGGAATTCTCCTTCGGCTTCTCCTCGCGCTTCTGATAGAACGCGCCGGACAGACGGCAGGGTTACGGATGAGGGCGGCCGCAAGGCCGCCCCGTTTCCATGTTTCGTCACGTGAGAGCGTGCGCAGGCTCGATCGCAAGGAGCCCAGCGCGCAGGAACAAGAGCGCGGGCCGGAACGATACGATGGTTGAAACCTCATTCTTCAAGCGCGGCGAGGTGCGCCAGCTCGGCGCGCTCGCATTGCTGTGCGAGGGAACCCTGTTCCCCGAAGGCGCGGCCGAACGCTCCATCGACGGGATCGCCACGCTGGAACGTGCCGGTCCGTCCGACATCAGCTTCTTCGACAATCCACGCTATGCGGGCGATCTCGCATCCACGCGCGCCGGCGCCATCCTGGTCACGCAGCGCAACCTTGCAATGCTGCCGCCGGAACAGCCCTACATATTGGTCCGCGATACGCAGGCAGCGTTCGCGCGCATCGGTGCGCATCTGTTCCCGCAGGCGCTCGTTCCCATGGCGCTCAGCGGTGCGGTCGGCCTGTCGCCGCAGGCCAGCATCGACCCTGCCGCGCGCCTGGAGCCCGGCGTCGTCGTCGAGCCCTTCGCGGTGATCGGCCCGGATGTGGAAATCGGCACCGGTACGGTGATCGGCGCCAATGCGGTGATCGGGGCAGGGTGCCGCATCGGGCGCGACAGCGCGATCGGGGCGCATGCGAGCCTGCAGCATTGCCTGATCGGTAACCGCGTCATCCTGCATCCGGGCGTGCGCGTGGGGCAGGACGGTTTCGGCTATGCGGTGGGACGGGACGGGATCCTCAAGCAGGTCCAGATCGGCCGGGTCATCATCCAGGACAATGTGGAGATCGGCGCCAATTCGACGATCGATCGCGGCGCCGTGCGCGACACGGTGATCGGAGAGAACACCAAGATCGATAATCAGGTCCAGATCGCCCATAATGTGCGGATCGGCCGAAACTGCATCATCGTGTCACAGGTTGGTATAGCGGGTAGCGCGACAATCGGCGACAATGTCGCTATTGGGGGGCAATCGGGCGTCAGCGGACATGTGACCGTGGGCGCCGGTGCTCAGATTGCCGGCGTCAGCACCGTGGCAGGCGATGTGCCGCCGGGCGCGCGCTGGGGAGGGGTCCCGGCCCGTCCGGTGCGGGACTGGTGGCGCGAAGTGACCTGGCTGCGGGACATGGCCCGGGCCGGGCGCTCGACAGGAGGGAAAGAATGAGCGAAGCGACAGGCGTGATGGAAAAGATGGACGTCATGGATATCATGGCGCTGCTTCCCCACCGCTATCCGTTCCTGCTCGTCGACCGGATCATCGAGATTGACGGCGACCGCAGCGCCATCGGCATCAAGAACGTCACGGCGAGCGAGCCGCATTTCCAGGGCCATTTTCCGGAAAACCCGGTCATGCCTGGCGTGCTGATCATCGAAGGCATGGCGCAGACGGCCGGGGCCATCTGCACCCGGACGCTCGGCGGCATGCCGGCGCTCGTCTATCTGATGACGGTGGATAACGCCAAGTTCCGCAAGCCTGTGGTTCCGGGTGACCGGCTCGAATATCATGTGAGCCAAGTCAAGAAGCGCGGCAACATATGGCGCTTCGAATGCGTGGCCAAGGTCGAGGGGGCCAAGGTCGCGGAGGCCACGATCAGCGCGATGGTCGCCTCCAGCGAAGCGGCCGCCTGACGCCATGGCATCCTCCAGCATTCACCCGACGGCGATCGTCGAGGACGGCGCGCGCATCGGCGACGATTGCGAAATCGGTCCCTTCTGCCATATCGGCCCGCGCGTGTCGCTCGGCAGTGGCTCCAGGCTGCACTCCCATGTCGTTCTGGCCGGCAATACGACGATCGGCGCCGGCGCCCAGATCTTTCCCTTCGCCTCTCTCGGCCATGCACCCCAGCACCTGAAGTACAAGGGTGAGGATACAAGGTTGGTGATCGGGCTGAACTGCCTGGTGCGGGAAAGCGTGACCATGAATCCCGGAACCGTGCAGGGCCGGTCCGAGACCAGCATCGGCGACAATTGCTCCTTCTTCACCGGGGCGCATGTGGCGCATGACTGTGTGGTCGGCAACAATGTGACGGTGATCAACAACGTCATGCTGGCGGGCCACTGCACGATCGGCGATTACGCCACCATCGCCGGCGGGTCGGGCATTCACCAGTTCACGCGGGTGGGCCATCACGCCTATGTCGGCGGACTGGCCGCAGTGGAGGGGGACGTCATCCCCTTCGGCATGGTGATCGGCAACCGGGCGCATCTGGCAGGCCTGAATGTCATCGGCATGAAGCGGGCCGGGTTCAACCGCGACGCCATCCGCAATGTGCGCAAGGCCTATCGGATGCTGTTCTCCGACGACCTGACTTTCAAGGAAAACATGGAAGAGGTCGAGACGGAGTATCCGGACGACCCGCTGGTGCAGGATCTGCTCGGCTTCCTGAAGTCCGGTGGCGACAGGGCCATATGCTTCCCGCGCTCGACTCGTCCGGCCTGAACCGCCGCATCGACCTGCCGCGGCCGTCCCGGCCCGGCGAGCCCTTCGGCATCGTAGCCGGCGGCGGCGTGCTGCCAAGGCTCGTGGCTGAGGGCGCGCGTGGGCATGGCTGGACACCCGTCATCATCGCCGTGGGCGATGGCTGGCGCGAGGATTGGGGCGCCTATCGGCACCGCCGCATGAAATGGTCGCAGACCGGCGACGTCTTTCCCTACCTGGCCAGGGAAGGGGTTCGGCATCTGGTCTTCTGCGGCACGATCTCCATCCGTCCCGATTACCGCTCCATGGTGCCGTCGCTCCGCACGCTGGCTCTGCTGCCGGAAATTTTGAAGATCATGCGCGGCGGTGACGATACGATGCTGCGGGCCGTCACCCGCGCCTTCGAACGGCGCGGCTTCGCGCTTTACGCCGTGCAGGACGTCGTGCCGGAGCTACTGGCGCCCGAGGGGCTGATCGCCGGCCGTATGCCGAACCCGACGGAACAGCTTGCGCTGAGGCGCGCGGCAGAGGCGGCGCAGCAGCTCGGCAGGCTGGATATCGGCCAGGCGGCCGTCGCCTCGGCCGAGCGGGTCATCGCCCTGGAGGGGATCGAGGGCACGCGGGATATGCTGGAGCGGGTCGCGGCACTGCGTGAGCGCGGCCGCATCGGCCGGTCCGAGCGGCTCGTCCTCGTCAAATCCGTCAAGCCGCAACAGGACCACCGCCTGGACCTGCCGAGCATCGGCGCCGAGACGATCGATCAGGCGTGCGCAGCAGGCTTGAGCGGCATCGGCGTCTCGGCTGGGGCGGCGCTCGTCATCGATCTGGACATGCTGACGGAACGTGTCGGCCGGGAAGACATGTTTCTTCTCGGCCTTCCATTGGAGGGGTGACCCATGAAGATCGGCTTCGTCGTCGGTGAACATTCGGCCGATCTGATCGGCGCCGATCTGATCCGCAGCCTGCGGGCGCGGATCGGTAACGTGCAGCCTGTGGGCCTGGGCGGACCGGCGATGGAGGCGGAGGGGCTGTCCAGCCTGTTCGACATCGAGGAACTGTCCATCATCGGCGTTGGCGCCATCGTCGCCCGGCTGCCGCAACTCGTTCGCCGTCTGTCGCAAACGGTCGATGGCATCCTGGCGGAACATCCGGACATCGTCGTGACCATCGACAGCTTCACCTTCACCAACCGGGTGGCGGCGCGGATCCGGCGTGCCCGGCCGGAGCTGCCGATCCTCAACATCGTCCCGCCCGCCATCTGGGCCTATCGGCCGGAGCGCGCCAAGGCGCTGGCTGCCGCGGTCGACCGCACCATCTGCCTGTTTCCCTTCGAGCCCGACTATCTCAAGGCGGCAGGCGGCCCGCCTGCGACCTATGTCGGCCATCCGATCATGAGCGATCCGCACCTGAACGCGATCTGGCAACGCCGCGCGGAGCTTCCCAAGCAGCTCGGTGTTCCGCCGCTCCTGATGATCCTTCCCGGCTCCCGCCGGGGTGAGGTGAGCCGCCTGATGGACGATTTCGGCCGCACCGTCGCGCAGCTTGCAACACGGATGCCGGAGCTGCGCTTCGTCCTGCCGGTCGTGCCGCGCGTCGAACACCTGGTGCGCGACAAGCTGAAGGCCTGGACGGTCCAGCCACAGCTCGTGACCGGCGAGGCCGGGAAGTGGCAGGCTTTCGAGGAGGCCGACGCCGCGCTGGCAGCCTCCGGCACCGTCGCACTGGAACTGGCTCTGGCATCGGTGCCGACCGTCATCACCTACCGGCTCGACCCTGTCTCTTACCAGTTGCGGGGTCTGATCTCCGGTTGGACGGCCTCGCTGCCCAACTACATTCTGGACCATCCGCTCCTGTCGGAGCATTTCCACGAATTCGTGCGCCCGGACCTCCTGTCACGGCGGCTCCAGCGCCTGTTGAGCGACACGCCCGAACGCGCGGCGCAGCTCGAGGGCTTTGCCGAGGTGCGTCGCCGCATGACCGTGTCACAGAGCCCGGGCGAGGCGAGCGCGCAGATCGTGCTGGAGATGGTGGGCGCCGATGCGCAGCTTTCCGGACCGTCGCACGTCGAGCCTTGATACCGTCCGGCTCGGCAGCCACGCAAACGCGACGAGCTCTTTCGAGCGCTGGCAGAATGGCGCGCCCTTCTGCGGCTCATGATTCGTCGAGTTTCATCGAGGTATGACCGTGGCACGACATCGGCCGATGTTTGCGCGCAAGTCGTGCCAGAAATGGCAGATAGAGATGCTCGTTTTTCCGCCTCGCCACGCATCGAGCGCTGACACCGTACGGCTTCGCGGCCACTGAAAGGCGACGGGCCCTTTCAAGCGCTCAGAAAAATGGCGCGCCTTTCAGGGGCGCGCCATCGAGTATGATCGATTGCCGGTAACTTCAGCTCCGCTGATCGACACCCACATAGTCACGGCGCGTCGCACCGGTATAGAGCTGGCGCGGACGGCCGATGCGCTGCTGCGGATCCTCGATCATTTCCTTCCACTGCGCGATCCACCCCACCGTGCGGGCGAGGGCGAAGAGCACCGTGAACATGGTGGTCGGGAAGCCGAGCGCCTTCAGGGTGATGCCGGAATAGAAGTCCACATTGGGGTAGAGCTTCTTTTCGATGAAGTACTCGTCATGCAGCGCGATATGTTCGAGCTCCATGGCGACTTCGAGCAGCGGATCGTCCTTCAGCCCGAGCTCGTCGAGAACCTCGTGGCAGGTCTGCTGCATGATCTTGGCGCGCGGATCGTAGTTCTTGTAGACCCGGTGACCGAAGCCCATCAGACGGAACGGATCGTTCTTGTCCTTGGCGCGGGCGATGAACTCGGGGATACGGTCCTTGCTGCCGATCTCCGACAACATATTGAGCGCCGCCTCGTTGGCGCCGCCATGGGCCGGGCCCCACAGGCAGGCAACGCCGGCGGCGATGCAGGCGAAGGGGTTGGCGCCCGAAGAGCCAGCCAGCCGCACCGTCGAGGTGGAGGCGTTCTGCTCGTGATCGGCATGCAGAATGAAAATCCGGTCCATGGCTTTGGCCAGGACCGGATTGATCTTGTAGGGCTCGCACGGGACCGCGAAGCACATATGCAGGAAGTTTTCCGCGTAGGACAGGTCGTTGCGCGGGTAAACGAAGGGCTGCCCGATATGGTATTTGTAGGCCATGGCGGCCAGGGTCGGGATCTTTGCGACCATGCGGATCGACGCGACCATGCGCTGATGCGGATCGGTAATGTCGGTCGAGTCGTGATAGAAGGCGGAGAGGGCACCGACCGAGCCAACCATGACGGCCATCGGGTGCGCATCGCGCCGGAAGCCCGTGAAGAACTTCGTCATCTGCTCATGCACCATGGTATGGCGCGTGACGCGGTAGATGAAATCTTCCCGCTCCTGCTGGGTCGGCAGTTCGCCGTAGAGTAGCAGATAGCAGACTTCCAGGAAGTCGCCCTTGTCGGCGAGCTGTTCGATCGGGTAACCGCGATGCAGGAGCACACCCTCGTCGCCGTCGATGAAGGTGATCTTCGACTCGCAGGCCGCCGTGGAGGTGAAGCCAGGGTCGTAAGTGAAGACGCCCGTATCCTTGTAGAGCGATGCGATGTCGACGACATCGGGGCCGATCGTACCGTGCCGGACGCCGAAACCGGCTTCCTTCCCGTCGAGCAGCAGCTTTGCGGCGTCACTCATGCGTTATCCCTTCTTCGAAAAGCCGCGGAGCCAAGCGATGAATCCGCGGCGCATACGTCGATTTCGGACGTAATGCCTAACTTGTCCGCGGCATGCGAACAAGTTTTCCGCACCCTCTTTTTTTGCGTGGCAGCGAAAACTGCCGCACTGCGCCGCGTTCTGGCATCGGCGCCCTCGTCAGGCGCCCGACTGATCGGCTAGCCGCGCCAGCGCTTCCTCGCGCCCCAGTACCGCCAGAACGTCGAAGACGCCGGGCGAGGTGGTGCGACCGGTCAGCGCGGCGCGCAGCGGCTGGGCGACCTTGCCGAGCTTCAGGCCGTTTGCCTCCGCCACCTGCCGGACGGCCGCTTCCAGCGCAGGAACGCTCCAGTCGTCCACCGCACGCAGGGCCGGAAGAACCATGGCGATTACGCCGCGGCCGCCATCGGCCAGGATCTGCTCCGCCTTTTCCTCCAGAGCCAGGGGGCGCCTGACGAAAAGATAGGCAGCGCTGTCCGCAAGCTCGACGAGCGTCTTGGCGCGCTCCTTCAGCCCCGGCATGGCAGCCGTCAGCAAACGCAGGACCGTTGCGTCGTCCGCCATGCGGAGGATGTCGCCATTGGGCAGGAAGTCGCGTTCGCGCATCAGCGTCTCGGCCAGCCAGCCATCCTCGCTATGCCGCATCCAGTAACCGTTGACCGCTTCCAGCTTGGCGAAGTCGAAGCGCGCCGCACCCTTGTTCACATCGTCCACATCGAACCAGCGGATCATGTCGTCCATGGACATGATCTCGTCATCCCCGTGGCTCCAGCCCAGCCGGACGAGATAGTTGTTGAGGCCCGCCGGAAGGTAACCCATCTCACGATAGGCCTCGACCCCCAGCGCGCCATGGCGCTTGGAGAGCTTTGCGCCGTCCGCGCCATGGATCAGCGGGATATGCGACATGACCGGCACGTCCCAGCCCATGGCCTGGAAAATCAGCGTCTGGCGTGCGGCATTGGTCAGGTGATCATCACCCCGGATGATGTGCGTCACCCCCATGTCGTGATCGTCCACCACCACGGCCAGCATATAGGTGGGGGTGCCGTCGGAGCGCAGGAGGACAAGGTCGTCGAGGTCCTTGTTGGGAAAGCGGACCTCACCCTGAACGCGGTCATGCACGACGGTTTCGCCGTCCAGCGGCGCGCGCAGCCGGATGACAGGCTTCACGCCGGCAGGCGCTTCTGACGGATCCCGGTCGCGCCAGCGGCCGTCATAGCGGGGCGGGCGCTTTTGCGCGCGGGCCTTTTCCCGCATCTCGTCCAGTTCGGCCTGGCTGGCATAGCAGTAATAGGCCTGCCCGCGGGCGATCATCTCCTCGGCGACCTCCCGGTGCCGCGCCGCGCGTTCGAACTGGGAAATGGGCGGCTCGTCGGCGTCCAGCCCCAGCCATGCCAGCCCCTCGATGATGGCCTTGACCGCCGCCTCTGAGGAGCGCTCACGATCCGTATCCTCGATCCGCAGCAGCATCTTGCCGCCATGGTGGCGCGCATACAGCCAGTTGAACAACGCCGTCCGCGCACCGCCAATATGCAGGTAACCCGTCGGCGACGGCGCGAAGCGGGTGACGACCTTCTCGTTCATGACGACTCCAGATGTTTGCTCGGCTGCAAGGGGCCGTAACCTTCAGGCGAAGGCTTTGGATAAGCGGCTCCGGAACGTGTCCCGGCCCGCCCGGACGCTGCAACCTGTTCAGCCCGCTGTGTAGCATAGGGATGCGCTCAGACAAGCACCGGCTCGGCGCCGTCGGGAGGGAGATGGTCGACAGGATCAGCATTGCCGGGACGCGACCGATCCTGCACTCCTGCATCGGCTGGCTGCGCCTGCAGATGGACGCGCAGGCCGCCAGGCGGACAGGGCTGCACGCGATCACGCTCGCCCTTATCCTGGGCATTGCCGCCTATCATCTCCTATCCTGGCGCATATCCATGCGTTCGGCCCTGGCGGCCATGGCGATGCTTCTCGCCCTCATCGCGGCTCTGCGCAGACGCCCGGTGCTGGCGGCGGGGCCGATCGTCTTCGGCTGCCTTCTCCTTGCCGCGGCTCTGGCGGGGCAGGTCCTGGCGCAATGGGAGATGCGCGGCGAGGCTGCCGTCATCCTGTCGGGAACCGCCATGGTGCGGATCGAGGGACGGGTCGTGGAACGCCAGGCCGACGATCTCGGGCGCTGGCGCTACCGCGTGCGCATATCCCGGACATTCGAGCCGACCTTGTCCCGGCCGCCGAGCGAGGTTCGCATCACCGTCGCCTCGGCGCATGAACCCATTCCCATCGGCGGCAGCTATCGGGGGCTCGTTCGCCTGTCGCCACCCAGCGGGCCGGCCTATCCAACCGCCTACGATTTTGCCGTCGCAGCCTATTTCGGCGGTCTCGGCGCTTATGGCTTCGCGCTCGGACCGCCCGACGCCGTGCCTGACACAGTAGGGTTGCAGGGTGTCTGGGAACACCTCGCAGCCTTTCGCAGCCGGATCACGGAGCGCATTCACGATGTCATTACCGGGCCGGCAGGCGCCGTTGCTGCCGCCCTCGTGACGGGAGACCGGGACGCCATCCCGGACCAGATCTCGAAGGATTTCCGCGTCACGGGCCTGTCGCATGTCCTGTCCATCTCCGGCTATCACATGGCGCTGGTGGCAGGCTTCGTCATGGGCAGCGTGCGGTTGCTTTTGGCCCTCCTGCCATGGCCGTCCCGATGGCCGGCGCCGCGCAAGGTGGCAGCCGCCTTCGCGCTGGTCTGGGTCCTGGCCTATCTTGCCATCGCCAGCCCCAACGTGGCGACGGAACGTTCCTTCATCATGATCGTCCTGATGCTGGGCGCGGTCCTTCTGGACCGCCCGGCACTGACGCTGCGCAACGTTTCCCTGGCGGCCATGATCGTCCTGGCGCTGGCGCCGCACGAAGCCCTGTCGGCCAGTTTCCAGCTTTCTTTCGCCGCCACGGCCGCGCTGGTCGGCGTTGCAAGCCATCTTCTGGCCGGGTTCGGCAAGACGGAAGGCGAGGGGCTGTCCGTCGGCCGCCTGGGAGCGCTCATCCTCGTCGCGATCGTATCCTCCGCCGTGGCAGGCCTGTCGACGACGCCTTTCGTGGCGTATCATTTCGGTCGCACGGCGCCCTACGGTGTCGTCACCAATATCCTCGTCATGCCGCTCTTCAGCTTTTGGGTGATGCCAGCCGGGCTCGTCGCCATGCTGGCCATGCCGTTCGGCCTGGATGCCCCTTTTCTTATTCTGATGGGATGGGGGCTCGACGCCGTTTTCGTGGTCACGCGCCACGCCGCCGCACTCTTGCCGGATCGGGCCGCGGGGCTGATGTCGGGCCAGGAACTCATCACCTATGCCGCGGCGCTCTTCTGCGCCTGCTTCCTGGTGGGTGCGTTGCGATGGCTGGCTGTGCCGCTCACGCTCCTGGCACTCGCCTTGTCCACGACGCGCCCGCCATTGCCGGACATGCTGCTCTACGAGGATGGCCGAAAGCTTGCCATCGTCAAGGCCGAGGGGCTGAGGCCGATGGGGCGGCCGCCCGGGCCCTTCATCGCGAACCAGTGGACCAGCGCCTTCGGCCCCTTCCTGGAGGATGAGTTCGTCTGCGCGGATTCCATCTGCCGCGCGAGCGGGCCACAGGGGCTGCGGATCGGCTGGACGGAGGATTACACCCTCACCGAAACGCTATGCGCCACGAGCGACATTGCCATCGTGGCCCGGGCCATTCGCGAGCGGACGTGCCAATCCGGGGCAAAGCTCATCACGCTGCGAACCCTTCGGCGTTCGGGGTCACTCGCCATCCGCGATCTGGGCGCAGGCCGCTCGGACATACGGCAAGCCATTCCGCCGGCGCCACAGGCCTGGAACCTTCATCGCCTGGCGCCATGGCCCGAGTCGCTCCGGCGAAAGGCCGCCGCCGTGGAGCCGGGCAGGGACACGGCAGAGGAAGCCGTCAGTAACGGCGGATCAAGCCCACCAGACGCCCCTGCACCTTGACGCGCTCGGAATTGAAGATCCGTGTCTCATAGGCGGGGTTGGCCGCTTCCAGTGCGATGGCATCGCCCTTGCGCCGGAAGCGCTTGAGCGTGGCTTCCTCATCGTCCACAAGCGCCACGACGATGTCGCCCGGGGTCGCCGTTTCGACCCGCCGGATCACGACGGTATCACCGTCCAGGATCCCGGCCTCGACCATCGAGTCGCCCGATACTTCGAGCGCGTAATGCTCCCCGCTGCCGATCATGTCCGGCGGCAGAAGCAGGTTGCGCGTGTTGTTCTGGATCGCGGAGATCGGCACGCCCGCCGCGATGCGGCCCATCACGGGAATGCTGATACCGGATTCCTCCACCTCGGCGGCGGCCATGGCCTGCCGGCGCGCCGCCAGACTGACGGGCGGGGCAGGCTCGGAGGTGCTGACGACGCTGGGACGGAATGGCGTTGCGCCGGTCTTGTCCGTGCGCGATGCCGATTCCGGCAGGCGGAGGACTTCCAGCGCGCGGGCACGGTTGGGCAGGCGGCGGATAAAGCCGCGCTCTTCCAGTGCCGTGATCAGCCGGTGGATGCCGCTCTTGGAACGCAGATCCAACGCGTCCTTCATTTCGTCGAAGGAGGGCGGGACGCCAGCCGATTGCAGCCGCTCATGAATAAAGATCAGGAGATCATGCTGTTTGCGCGTGAGCACGGCGCCCCCCGGGGAATCGGAAAAAACAAAACCAGAACAAACCTAACTGTTCCAGCTCTGTTCCGCAACCCGTCTGTCAGTCCAGGGGGATGTAAAGGCACGCTTCGCCGGCCTGTGCCGCCGCTGCTTGCACCGGCCGGAACAGAAGAACATCGGCCGCGGCGTAGATGGAGAGAAGCGACGAGTCCTGGCGCGGCAGGGCGGTGATGACTGCGCCGGTTGCGTCCTGCCGACAGGTGGCGCGCATGAACTCCGCCCGTTCCCCGCCGGCGGCGACATCCGCGCCGAGCCGGCCGCTCCGCATCTGCGTGCCATCCGGCAGGCCCGCCAGGCGGCGGATGAGCGGTCGCAGGAACAGCGTGGCGGCGACCATGGTGGACGCGGGATTGCCTGGCAGGCCGATAATATGCCGATCGTCGAGCCGGCCGGCCATGAGCGGCTTGCCCGGCCGCATGGCGACCTTCCAGAAGTCGAGCCGGATGCCGAGCGCCTGCAATGCCGGCGCCACGAGGTCCCGGTCCCCCACGGAGGCGCCGCCAATGGTCACCACGATATCCGCCCCGTCGGCAATGGCCTGCCGGACACGCCCGGCTATGGCATCGAGATCATCCGGCGCGATGCCGAGATCCACCGGATCTCCGCCATTCGCCTCAATCAGCGCCATAAGTCCGAAATGGTTGGATGCGATGATCTGCGACGGTCCGACGTCTGCCCCGGGCAGGACGAGCTCGTCACCCGTGGCCAGAACGGCGACGCGCGGCTTGTCGACGACGTCAACCATCGGATGGCCGCCGCTGGCCGCCAGGGCAAGCGCGCCGGCCGTCAGTTCCTCGCCTGCCGCCAGAAGCGTATCGCCCGCCCTGAAATCGGTGCCCTTGCTGCGAATGTGGCGGCGCGGTCCCGGCATGGCATCCACACGGACCTGCCGTCCGTCGACGTGTGTCGCATCCTCCTGGATCAGCACCGTGTCTGCCCCTTGGGGCAATGGCGCGCCGGTGAAGATGCGAACGGCCTGGCCCCTCCGGACGATCCCGTCGAAGGCGGCGCCGGCTGCCGATTGCCCGATGACCTCCAGGATTGCGCCGACGGATGCATCCTCATGGCGCAGGGCATAGCCATCCATCGCCGATGCGTCGAAGGGCGGGTGGGTCCGCAAAGCCTCGACCGAACGGGAGAGAACGCGGCCGAAGGCCTGCGTCAGGGCTAAGGTTTGCGAGCGCGCCAGCGTTCCCACCGCTTCCAGAAGCAGCGCCTGCGCCGCCTCGAAGGGCAGCAGGCTCATGGCGCCGGGGCCGATGCCGTCCAGTCGCCGGAGCGGCCGCCGGTCTTGGAGACAAGGCGTATGTTGCCGATCGATACGTCACGATCGACCGCCTTGACCATGTCGTAGACCGTCAGGCACGCTGTCGCGACGGCTGTCAGGGCTTCCATCTCCACCCCGGTTCGGGCTTGCACACTGGCGCGCGCGGTAACGCGCAGGCCCGGCAGCGCGGGCTCGGCAGCAAGCTCCACGGCCACCTTGTCCAATGCCAGCGGGTGGCACAGGGGGATCAGCTCGCTCGTCTTCTTGGCGCCCATGATGCCCGCAATGCGCGCGACGGCCAGGACATCGCCCTTGGCCGCCGTACCGTCGACGATCATGGCGAGCGTCTCAGCCCGCATCAGCACCAGGCCTTCGGCGACCGCCTCGCGGCGCGTTATGTCCTTGTCGCCCACATCGACCATCGTCGCCGCGCCGGTGGCGTCGATATGGGTGAGCCCGCCCTCTGTCATGCCAAGTCCTCATGGATCGGCAGGCCGAGCAGACGGCGCGTGGCGGCCGTCACGTCATCCTGGCGCATCAGGCTTTCGCCCACCAGGAAGCTATGGACGCCGCAGCGCGCCATGCGCTGGCAGTCATCATGGGTGAAGATGCCGCTTTCGCCGACCAGGAGCCGGTCCGCCGGAACGAGCGGCGCAAGCGCCTCCGTCATGGCCAGATCCACATGGAAGGTCCGCAGGTTGCGATTGTTCACCCCGATCAGGCGGGAGCGCAGCCGCAGGGCGCGCTCCATCTCCACGGCATCGTGAACCTCGACCAGCACATCCATGCCGTGGGCTTCTGCCGCCGCTTCCAGTTCGGCGGCGAGGACATCGTCCACGCTCGCCATGATGATCAGGATCGCATCGGCGCCCCAGGCGCGCGCCTCCGCCACCTGGTAGGTGTCGAACAGGAAATCCTTGCGCAGGGCGGGCAGGTGCGTCGCCTCGCGCGCGGCTGTCAGGAAAGCGGGTGAGCCCTGGAAACTCGGGCCGTCCGTCAAGACGCTCAGGCAGGCGGCGCCGCCAGCCTCGTAGGCACGGGCCAGCAGCGGCGGATCGAAGTTGGGGCGGATCAAGCCTTTGGATGGGCTTGCTTTCTTGATTTCGGCGATTAGGCCGAAGCGGCCATCGGCCTCAGCCCGTGCCAGTGCCTCCGCAAAGCCCCGGGGGGCGGACTGGACGCGGGCCCGTGCCTCCAGCTCGGAGAGTGAGACGGACTGTTTGGCGGCCGCGATCTCTTCGCGCTTGTAGACTTCGATCTGCGCCAGAATATCGTTCATGCCAATGCCCTCCGGGCGTCGCGTGTCGCCTCGACCAGCGCGTCGAGCTTGGCACGCGCGGCACCGCTGTCGATCGCGCCTGCTGCCATGGCCACGCCATCTGCCATATGGGATACGCGCCCCGCCACGACGAGCGCCGCGCCCGCGTTCAGAAGAACGATATCGCGGTACGCGCCGGGAGCGCCGTCCAGAACCTTGCGCAGCGCCTGTGCATTTTCCGGGCCCTCGCCGCCACGGATGGCATCCAGCGTGCAGCGTGACAGGCCGAACTCTTCCGGGGTGATGGTGAAGCTGCGGATGC
This sequence comes from Aureimonas frigidaquae, assembly GCF_001463905.1. Classification (GTDB taxonomy): domain Bacteria; phylum Pseudomonadota; class Alphaproteobacteria; order Rhizobiales; family Rhizobiaceae; genus Aureimonas; species Aureimonas frigidaquae. Next base: position 409,346 of record NZ_BBWR01000002.1, on the reverse strand, counting down.
GCCCGTCATCGAGCTCGACGACGTCGGTCCGGCCGCACAGGGTGATCTCGTCCAGTCCCTCGCCGTGAACGACCCAGGCCTTGCGCGCGCCAAGCGCATCAAGGCTCATAGCAAGCGCTTCCAGCCAGGCGCCGTCATAGACGCCGAGCAGCATGCGTCCGACGCCGGCCGGGTTGGCGAGGGGGCCAAGCATGTTGAAGATGGTGCGGGTGCCGAGTTCCACCCGCGTGGGCCCGACGAAGCGCATGGCCGAATGATGGGTCGGCGCAAACATGAAGCCGATGCCGGCCTGCCGTATCACGCCGCTGATCGCCTGCGGGGGCAGGTCCACATCGACGCCGAGGGCGGTCAGCACATCGGCCGCGCCCGAGCGGGAGGACAAGGCCCGGTTGCCATGCTTGGCCACCGTCACGCCGCATCCCGCCACGACAAAGGCCGTGCAGGTCGAGATATTGAGCGTGCCGGCATGATCGCCGCCCGTGCCCACGATATCGATGGCCTCCGGATCGACATCCTCCACCCGGGCCATATGGGCCCGTAGCATATCGACCGCGCCGGCGATCTCGTCCACCGTTTCGCCGCGCACGCGCAGCGCCATGAGGAAGCCGCCGATCTGCGCCGGCGTCGCATCGCCCGACATGAGCACGGAGAAGGCCGAACGGGCTTGCTCCCGGCTCAGGGCCTCGCCATTGGCGACCTTGGCCAGAAGCGGCTTCAGCCCTGTCGTCACCGAACCACTCCGCGCACCGCGTCGATGGCGCCCTGGTTGTAGCTGACGGGGATCTCCCGCTGCAGAAGGCCGACGAAGCTCTGGAGCAGATCGTTCTGGGCCAGATCGGCCATGCGCTCCACCATTTGCGGCTGGACATCGCCGGTAGGATCGGCCGGCGGCGCGACCTCATCGACCTGCAGGATCATCCAGTTTCCGGTCGTGTTGGCCGGTGCGATGCCGACATGGCCCTGCGGGCCCTGGAAGGCAGCCACCGTGGCGGGCTGGCCGATCTGCGCCGGACCGGTGGCCCGGGTGATCGCCGAGGCGCTCTGAACCGTGCTGCCGAGCTCCGTAGCGATGGCCGCGAGCGTCTCCCCGCCCTTGATCCGATCGGCGAGCTCCTTGGCGCGCGCCTCGAGCTGGCGGTCCGCCTCGTCCGATTTCCAGTCCGCGACGACCCGGTCGCGGATTTCGTCGAGCGGGCGCTCATGCGCCTCATCGATGGATGTCAGGTCGAAGAAGGCGTAGGAGCCCTGCGCGAAGTTGACCGGCTCCTGGGCGATGCCGGGCTGCGCCAGAAAGACTGCGGTGATCAGGTCGCTGCCGCCGACGAGATTGGCAAACTCCACGCCATCCGCGTTGCGGCCCTTCTGGTCCATGCCGTCGATGGTGACGAGCGGCAGGCCGGCGCCCTGCGCTGCCTCCGACAGGCTCGCGCCCGAGGTGACGGCTTCCTGAATGGCCGTATAGGCCTCCGTCGCCTTCTGATTTGCCTGGACGGCAGCAAGCTGCTGGCGGATATCCTCGCGCACGGCGTCGAGCGGCTGCACGCTGGCGGGGCGGATCTCCGTCACGCGCAGAATGGCCGGGCCGAACAACCCGTCCACGACGGCGCTGGGCTGGTTCAACGGCAGCGCAAAGGCGGCATCGCGCAGGACCGTGTCAGGGATCTGGTCGGCCGAGCGAAGGCCGAGTGCGATATCGCTCTGGCTGCGGCCGGCGTCGGCGGCGACATCGTCGAAGCTCTTGCCGCCCGCCAGTTCCGCGGCGGCCGCATCCGCGGCGGCGCGGTCCGGGAAGACGATCTGTTGGATCTGACGCTGCTCGGCCGTCGTGAAGTCGTTCACGTTCGCGTTATACTCGTCCTCGATCTGTGCGTCGGTGATCGTCGCGGGGTCGAAGAGTTCCGACGGGACGATGGCCACATAGCTGAAACTGCGCAGCTCGGGCACCGCGTAATCTTCCGACACATCCCCGTAGAAGGCGTCGATCGTGGCGGCGTCCGGATCGGCGATCTGGTCGGCCGGAATCGGCGGCAAGGTTACGTAGGAGATGCTCCGGCGCTCGCCATTATAGTTGCCGAGCGCGTCCACGAAGGCTTTCGGCAGCGCCAGCCCACCGGTTACCGATGACATGAGCTGCACGCGGCGGGACATGCGCCGCTCTTCGGCGGCATATTGTTCTTCCGTCAGGTTCGCGCGTTGCAGGACCGCACGGGCCGTTGCCGCGGAGTAATTGCCCGAGGAATCCTTGAAGGCAGGCTCGTCGGCGATCCGCTGCGCCAGGCCGGCATCGGACAGGCCGACGCCCAGGCGACGGGCTTCCTCGTCCAGGACGGCGACGCTGGCAAGCTGGCTCAGCACCTGGCTTTCCAGGTTCAGCCCGGCCTGTTCCTCGGCCGTCGGGCGGCGCTGCAACTGCGCTGCCACCCGGTTGATGGCCTGGTTATAGGCTTGCTGATAGTCGTTGGTCGTTACCTCGGTTCCACCGGCCGTGACCACGGCATTGGAACTGCCGGCGCTGTTGAACCCGTCCGCGATACCCCACACGACGAAGCTGAGCACCAGAAGGGCCAGCAGCAGCTTGGCGGTGAAACCGCCGACACCCTTGCGCAACTGGTTCATCATCGCGGGACGTTCTCCTGCTCATCTAAGCGGGGCGCGCCCGCGTCGTATCCGGTCAGCCGGTGCGGGCCGACCCCATCCGGCTCAATAGGCCCACCGGCTCTATAGAAAGGAGTGCCGTATCGGCGCAAGCCGCGCGTTTGATTTTGCCGGTCGCAGTCTTTAACGCACGTGGTGATTAGATCGAGGGAGGAAACGATCCAATGCAGCGTCGCAAGCTGGTTGCCGGCAACTGGAAGATGAACGGGGTCCGGGCAAGCCTGTCCGAGCTCCACGCCATGCGCGATGCCGTGCGGGCAGGGCAGGCAAGCCATGTGGATCTTCTGATCTGCCCGCCGGCAACTCTTCTGGCCGCGGCTGTGACGGCGGTCGACGGCGCCTTCCATATTGGTGGGCAGACTTGCCACGACGCGCCGAGCGGCGCCTATACGGGAGAGGTCTCGGCGGCCATGCTCGCAGATGCCGGGGCGCGTTACGTGATCCTTGGCCATTCGGAACGGCGGACCCTGTTCGGGGAGACAGACGCCATGGTGCGGTCCAAGGCGCAGGCGGCTGCTGAGGCTGGGCTCATCCGGATCGTCTGCGTCGGCGAGACAGAGAGCGAACGGCTGGACGGGCGCGCGCTGGACGTCATCGAGCGCCAGCTCGCTGCTTCGCTGCCCGATGCTGCAACCGGCGCCGACATGATCGTGGCCTATGAGCCCGTCTGGGCCATCGGCACGGGCCGCACGCCGACCCTTGAAGACGTGGCGCAAGTACACCGCGCCATGCGCACGGCGCTGGTCGGCCGATACGGGGAGCAGGTGGGGCAGGCGATGCGCCTTCTGTATGGCGGATCGGTGAAGTCGGGCAATTGCGCCGAGCTCATGGCCGCGGAAGATGTCGACGGCGCGCTGGTCGGCGGCGCCAGCTTGAAATCGGCCGATATCATGGCGATATGCGCGGCAATCCATGCTGTGTGAGCCTTCCGGCCGCGTCGAATGCGCCTTCGGGCCGCGTCAAAACATTTGGCTTTGCCGGTAGCCTCCTATAAGAGACGCCGCAACCGTTAGAGAGCCGCAGGCCGAAGGCACCATGCAAACAGTCCTGATCGTTATCCATCTCTTGATCGTCCTTGCCCTGGTGGTGGTCGTCCTCCTCCAGCGCTCCGAGGGCGGCGCCCTTGGCATGGGCGGTGGTGGCGGCGGCGGCCTGATGACGGCACGCGGCGCCGCCAACGCACTGACGCGCACGACGGCGATTCTGGCCGCCTGCTTCTTTGCGACATCCATGGCGCTGGCGATTCTGGCGCGCTATGGCGGCTCGCCGACGGATGTGTTCGACCGGGTTCCGGCCGGACAGACCGCGCCGGCCGGCCAGCCGGCGGAAGGCGGGTCGCTGCTGGACCAGCTCGGCGGCCTGCCCGATACGCAGACCGCACCGGCACCGGCGGCAAGCCCGGCCGAGCCGGAAGGCGGGGTGCCCTTCGGCACGACCCAGCCGAACCAGCCCGTCGTCCCCGCCAACCCGGCGCCCGAGGCCCCCAACGCGGCGCAAACGCCGACCGTGCCTCCGGTCGAGCAGCCGGCGCCCGGCGCGGATGCGCCGGCCGACGCTGCACCTGCCACGACGCCGGACGCCGAGGGCGCGGCGCAGCCCGTAACGGGTTCCCAGGGCACCGGCCAGTAAGGCTTGTGACGCCCATTCAGCCACATTCCACGGGGCGCTCAAGGCGCCCCGTTTCCATTCCGCCAGTCATTTTTGACTGGCATATTCCATTCCGAGCAGATATCGAGAAGGCCCATGGCGCGATACATTTTCATCACCGGCGGCGTGGTTTCCTCCCTTGGCAAAGGCATAGCATCAGCGGCACTCGGAGCGTTGCTCCAGGCCCGCGGCTATCGTGTGAGGCTGCGTAAGCTCGATCCCTACCTGAACGTCGATCCCGGCACGATGAGCCCGACGCAGCACGGCGAGGTCTTCGTGACCGACGACGGGGCGGAAACGGACCTCGATCTCGGCCATTATGAACGCTTCACGGGCCGGCCCGCGACGCGGATGGACAACATTACCACCGGCCGCATCTACCAGGACATCATCGCCCGTGAGCGGCGCGGCGACTATCTCGGCGGCACGGTCCAGGTGATCCCGCACGTGACCGATGCCATCAAGGCCTTCGTGCTCGACGGCAATGACGATGTCGACTTCGTGCTCGTCGAAATCGGCGGCACGGTGGGCGATATCGAGGCGCTCCCGTTCTTCGAGGCGATTCGGCAGTTGGGGAACGAGCTGCCGCGCGGCGGCGTGGTCTACATCCACCTGACCCTCATGCCCTACATTCCGACAGCCGGGGAGCTGAAGACCAAGCCGACCCAGCATTCGGTCAAGGAGTTGCGCTCCATCGGCATCCAGCCGGACATCCTCCTCGTCCGGGCGGACCGTGCCATTCCGCGCGAGGAGCGGCGCAAGATGAGCCTCTTCTGCAATGTGCGGGAGACGGCCGTCATCCAGGCGCTCGATGTCGCCACGATCTACGACGTGCCGATCGCCTATCATAAGGAAGGGCTGGATACGGAAGTGTTGGCCGCCTTCGGGATCGACCCCGCGCCGGCGCCCAAGCTGGAGCGCTGGCACCAGGTGGTCGATGGCATCCGCAATCCGGAAGGCGAAGTCACCATCGCCATCGTCGGCAAATATACCGGCCTCAAGGATGCCTATAAATCGCTGATGGAGGCGTTGCAGCACGGCGGTATCGCCAATCGCGTGCGCGTCAAGCTGGACTGGATCGAATCCGAGATCTTCGAGAAGGAGGATCCCGCCCCCTATCTCGAACGGGTGAACGGCATTCTCGTGCCCGGCGGTTTCGGCGAGCGCGGTTCGGAGGGCAAGATCCTCGCGGCGCGTTTCGCGCGGGAGCACAACGTACCCTATTTCGGCATCTGCTTCGGCATGCAGATGGCCGTGATCGAGGCGGCCCGGTCACTGGCCGGCGTCGAGAATGCCGGCTCGACCGAGTTCGGCCCGACCAGCGAGCCGGTCGTCGGCATCATGACCGAATGGCTGAAGGGCAACGAGTTGGAAAAGCGCGCGGCCAAGGGGGATCTGGGCGGCACGATGCGGCTCGGCTCCTATGAGGCGCATCTCAAAGAGGGCTCGCGGATCGCGGAGATCTACGGCTCCTGCGAGATCACGGAACGCCACCGTCACCGCTACGAGGTCAACCGCGCCTATCGCGAACCGCTCGAGGCGGCGGGCATGGATTTTGCCGGCATGTCGCCGGACGGGCTCCTGCCGGAGACGGTCGAGCTGCGGGATCATCCGTGGTTCATCGGCGTCCAGTACCACCCGGAGTTGAAGTCCCGGCCTTTCGAGCCCCATCCTCTCTTTGCATCCTTCATCGAGGCGGCGGTCGTCCGTTCGCGCCTCGTCTGACAGAAGGCCGGAAGGCACCATCATGTCCGTCGCACCCGCATCCGTTACGGCCGGCAAGGTCACGTTCAGCCAGAACCTGCCCTTCGCCCTGATCGCCGGGCCTTGTCAGCTCGAGAGCCGGGATCATGCCATGATGATCGCCGAGCGGATGAAGCGCATCACCAGCGATCTGGGCATGGGCTACGTCTTCAAGGCCAGTTTCGACAAGGCCAACCGCACCAGCCTCAAGGGCCGGCGCGGCATGGGCCTTGCGGCGGCAATGCCGATCTTCGAGGAGATCGCCCGGACATTCGACGTGCCCGTGCTGACCGATGTCCATACGCAGGAACAATGCCGGGACGTGGCGCCCGTCTGCGATGTCCTGCAGATTCCCGCATTCCTGTGCCGGCAGACGGATCTTCTGATCGCCGCTGCCGAAACGGGGCGTGTGGTCAACATCAAGAAGGGGCAGTTCCTGGCGCCGTGGGACATGCGCAATGTCGCGGCCAAGGTGACTGACAGCGGCAACCCCAATGTTTTGCTGACCGAGCGGGGCGTGACCTTCGGCTACAATACGCTCGTCTCCGACTTCCGCGCCCTTCCCATCATGGCCGAGACCGGCTTGCCGGTCGTCTTCGATGCGACCCATTCGGTCCAGCAGCCGGGCGGGCAAGGCGGAGCCTCGGGCGGGGAGCGCCGCTTCGTATCGACGCTGGCGCGTGCGGCCGTTGCCGTTGGCGTTGCCGGCCTGTTCATCGAAACCCATCAGGACCCCGACAATGCGCCGTCGGACGGGCCGAACATGGTCCATCTCGACGACATGGCGGAGTTGCTGAAGCGGCTTCAGGCGCTGGATGCGCTCACCAAGGAGCTTTGACGGGCAGGGCAGGCCGGGCAGCTTAAGGCTGCCAAGCCGCACGACCCGGCGCCGGGGTGCCTCATTCTTGTCTCCGCGATAGGAGTCTTCAAAAGAACTCCGCGTGCGCCTTTCCTCGTCGGCGTTGCCGGGCTGTTCATCGAAACCCGTCAGGATGCCGACGTTGCGCTGTCTGACGGGCTCAACATGGTCCATCGCGGCATGACGGAAGGGCTGCAGCGGCTACATTCGCTCAACGGGCTCACCAAGGACCTGTGATAGGCCGGATGGCAGGGCGACCCACGTCCGCACACGCATCTATCGCGTGCCCTTACGCCGGGATGCCTCGACTTCGCCACCGTGCTAGGCGTCCAAATGGGCAATTCGCCTGTGGTAGGTTAGCGCTTTGGTCCAGGAGTGGGGGTAGGCAGGTGTAGCCTCGGGAGGAGAGCGTCGCTTCGTATCGCCGCTGGTCCGTGTGGCCGTTACCGTCGGCGTCGTTGAGCTTTCATCGATACCCGACAGGTCCCGACAACGCGCCATCAGGCGCGCCGAACATGGTCCATCTTATTGATATGACGGTGTGCCAAGGCGGCCTCAGGCGCTAATCATAGACCTCTGACGGGTGGAAGGCCGCACAGTTTAAGGTTTCCCAAACCATCCACCGCATGATCCTGCGTAGGAAAGCCTCTATTTCGCCGCCGCGACATGCGTCTCCAAAGAATCCCGGATGCGGTTGGTTCACGCTTCGGTCCAGCCGCCGGGGGAGCATCAGGTGGGGAGCGCGGCTTCGTATTGACCTTGGCGCGTGCGGCTGTTGCCATCGTTTTATAAAGCTTGTCATCGAAACCCATAGGTCTCCCGATCATGCGCCCTCGGACGGGCCAAGCATGGTGCGTCTCGGCGATACGGCGATGTTCGTGAAGCGGTTTCAGGCGTTGGAGCGGCTTAGCAAGGACATCTGACAGGTGAGAGGGTCGGACGACCACGTCTGCCCGAGCGATCTACCGCATGACCTTGCGCAGGGATGCTTCTATCTCGCCGCCGCGACAGGCGTCTCCATAAGGATCCCGGATGCGGTTGGTTCACGCTTCGGTCCAGCCGCCGGGGGTGCATCAGGCGGGGAGCGCGGCTTCGTATTGACCTTGGCGCGTGCGGCTGTTGCCATCGCTTTATGAAGCTTGTCATCGAAGCCCACTGGTCGCCCGATCATGCGCCCTCGGACGGGCCGAGCATGGGGCGTCTCGGCGATACGGCGATGTTCGTGAAGCGGTTTCAGGCGTTGGAGCGGCTTAGCAAGGACTTCTGACAGGTGAGAAGGTCGGACAACCACGTCTGCCCGAGCGATCTACCGCATGACCTTGCGCAGGGATGCCTCGATCTCGCCACCGCAATAGGCGTCTCCATAGGTGTCCCGCGTACGGCTGCGTAGCGCGGCGAGTGCCGGATTGTTTTGCATGCGCTCGCTCAGCGCCCAGACATTCGGCGCCTTTTCCTCGCAAAGGTCGGCAAGGGGTGGAAAGCGGTCGCCCATCGTGGACCAGAGCGTGCTGACGATGATGTCGGCCGTGCTTGGCTCGGCCGTCGCCAGATAATTGCCAGAACTTATCGACAGGCCGTTGCGCTGGCCGATCTCCTCGAACAGCGCCATCCAGCCGATCAATCTTGGTCGAAATTCGCGCCAGGAAGCATCGCTCCACATCTGCCGCCCACCGAACTGCGTCAGCTCGTCGATCACGTCATTGGCGTCGTTTGCGGTCTTCGCCACCAGGGCCCGTGCCTCGACCGTGTCTGGCGTCAGGCCGAAACGTTCCCCCAGATAGCCCGCAATGGCCGGCATTTGCGACAGGGCAAAGCCCGTCCGCCTGTCGATCAGCACGGGTGGGCCGGTGAAGGGAACCGGCTGGTCGGCCGGCGGACGCGCCATGAGGGCGGCATTTTCGTCGCTGTCGTGTTCCGTCCAGTCCTGCCCTGCATAGGCCAGGATGGCGCGGATAAACTGCCCGCGAAACGGCAGGGGCCAGTAGTAAAGGTCGAAGTCGCTCATACGGGGCTCCCGTCATTCTGCTTTGACGGGAATGAGCGGCTGTGGGGACATGTTCCCAGTTGAGCGCCTGCTTGGCGGTAAGGCCCCGGCCGAAGCCGGGGCTCATCATCAAGTCAGTGTTATGCCTGTGGCGTAGTAGATCGACGCGGCTCCGCTCGCGTGCTGCAGGATCTGGTAGGTGACACTGAGGGCTGGATCGGAATAGGTGCCGGTGTTCGTCCATGACGCCTTGTCCGTCAGGGTAAGGGCATCACCAGCATCGCCCGTCACGAAGAGTGTATGGAGCGATGGCTGGTTGGCCAGGATCCTGTCTTCGGTGATGCCGACGACACTGGCCAGATTCAGCTTGAGTGTATTGTTGGCACCGACCGGCCCGGCAATATCGATATGCTCGATGGAGGACAGTCGCCCGGACAGGCTGGGAACACCGTTGTTCGTCAATCCCAGACTCGTTAGGTCAAGCTGCACGCCACTGTCCATGATCATCAGCGTGTCGATGCCGGAGCCTCCGTGCAGTCCGACCCGGTTTGCAGCGCCGCCCAAGGGTGCCGTCAGCGATGTCAGCGCCGCGCCGGAAATTTTGAAGACGTCCTTTCCAGCGCCGCCATAGGCCGTGCTGGCGCCGGTCAGGGTCAAGAGATCGTCGCCCGTGCCGGCCGCGATGCTCATGGCGACGCCATTGTCCTGCAGCGGGTCGTTGGCGGAGGTACCGACAAGGTCGAAAGCCGTTTGCACGAAGGTCGAGTTCGTCGATCCGAAGATGACGAAGGCCTGGCCTGCCGCCTTCGTCGTATCGACCGTGGAGCGGGGAACGCCGACGATCAGATCGTCAATGCCATCACCATTGACATCGCCTGCATAGGAGACGCCGAGGCCCGTATCCGTTTCGGACGCTGCCCCGGAAATGGCGAAGCCGTCCGAGGCGGCAAGCGCGCTCAGCTCGACCGTGGTCGAGCCCGTCCTGCCGAAGACGACATAGGCGCGGCCGGCATTCGTGCCGGTCACATCGCTGGCCGGCGCGCCGACGATCAAATCCGCCAGGCCGTCGCCATTCACATCGCCCGCATAGGCGATCGACGTGCCGGCATGTTCATTGGCCGTTGCGCCGGCAATGGCGAAGCCGCGATTGCCGCTCAGGCTCGACAGATTGATGGAAGCCTGGTTCGAGCTGCCGAAGATGACATAGCTGCGCCCGGCCGAACCTGTTCCGTTGGTGCCGACGGCAAAGTCGGCAAAACCATCGCCATTGACGTCGCCGGCGGCCGAGAGGCTGAGGCCGATCATCTGCCCCGTATCGCCGGTGATGGCAAAGCCGCCGCTACCGCCGGTCAGCGTGCTGACGGCGATCGAGGAAGAGGATGTGCGGCCGAAGATGACATAGGCGGTATTGGCTGTCGAGCCGCCAGAGATCACCATGTCGGCCAGCCCGTCACCATTGATGTCGCCGATGCCGGCGGCGTGGCTGCCGAACCCTGCCACGCCGGAAAAACCGTCTATGGCAAACCCGCCGTTGCCGGCCGCGACAGCGGACAGCTGGACGCTCGTCATGGACGACGCGCCGAAGACAACATAGGCCTTGCCGTTCCCTCCATTGGCACCGGGTGCCCCCAGCAGGAAATCGGCGTAACCATCGCCATTCACATCGCCGATGGCGGCCGCGCTCGATCCGAGCTTATCGCCGCTGGACAGGCCGGCAATGGCAAAGCCCTGCGATGGGGTGAGGCTGCTGAGCGCCAGCGTATCGCCCGCGGTCTTGCCGAAGATGATATAGGCGCGGCCGGAATCAGGCCCGTCCATATCGCTGAAGGGGGCGGTGACGATCATGTCCGACCGGCCGTCGCCGTTGATGTCGCCGAGTGCGGCCACGGCATAGCCGAGCCCGTCGCCCGTGGCCCGGCCATCGATGGCAAAGCCCTTGGGGGCGCCGCCCGCATTGGCGAGTGCTGAAAGGTCGATGGCAGTACTGGCCGTGCCGCCGAAGACGATATAGGTGCGGCCGGCGCTCGATTGGCTTGCCGGGTCGGCATCCGGTGCGGAAACGATCACATCGTCGTAGCCGTCGCCGTTCACGTCGCCCGCCCAGCCGACGATCGTCCCGGCGGTATCGCCCGTCTTGTCGCCGTTGAGGACCAGGCCCGGCGTGGCATTGGCGGCGTCGGGGGCGAAGATTTTCGCCACCGGGATGCTCAGCGTCTGCGTGGCCGTGTTCCCGGCCTTGTCCGCCGCCACTGCGGCGAGCGTGTATATCCCGTCCGCGGCGGGCAGTTCACTGGCAGTGAAGGTGGCGGACCATTCGTAGACGGGCGCCGACACGGTGCCGCCTTTGGTAATGGTTACGGTATGGCTGACGCCGTTCAGGCTGACGTTGACGGTCTGCCCTTCCTCGATACCGGTGGCGGTGCCTTGGAAAGTTACGCTGGACTTGCGGTCCCAACCATTGATGCGCCCGTCGACGGACGGCGTGCTGATGCTCAGCGACGCCGTCTTGTCGATGATGGGGCTGGCGAAGATGAGATTGGAGTTCCCGAAGCTGTCCGCACCCTGGACCGTCACGGACAGCGAGGTCGCACTGGCTGGTATGTCGGACGCTGTGAAGGCAACGCTCCATTTGCCGGAGGCGACGGTCGCGGTCTTGCTGACCGTGCCCACGGTAACGGAAAGGACCGAGCCGTCCGGAAGGTCGGACGTTCCGGTCAGTGTCCCGCCATTGGTGACAGCGGCTTTGTTGAGGACGGTCGTATTCAGAGCGATCGCCGGGCCTATACGGTCGACCGGAAGATTGCCGGCCACCTCTGTGGACAAGCCTTCCAGATTGGTCACCGAGACTTTAATCGCGTGGTCACCATCGGCCGGAACTTCGCCCGGTGCGACTGAGACGGACCACGTGCCGCTTGTGACGACGCCCGTCTTGACAACACCGCCCCAGTTGACCGTCACCACCTGACCGTCCTCGACATGACTGGTGGTGCCGGAGATGACGACCGGGGATTGGGCCTCGGACGCATTGACCTTATTGTCCTTGGCGATGCTGGCCACCGACAGCACCGGCTTGGCGCCCGTCGATGAGGAACTCTTTGACGACGACGAGGAGACAAGCCCTACACCGGCGCCGACGGCGCCGATCCCCGCCAGCAGGCCGAGACCGCTGGTGGCATCGATCGGGCCAAGGGACAGCTTGGACAAGAAGGACGCGCTGCCGGGCGTTGCGGCAGAGACCGCAGGCTCCTCGGACCAGATCATGGCATTCGACAGCGTCGTGGGAGACAGGACCTCGAATTGCCCTGCATAAAGCTTTGCAAGGGCAGTCACGTCTGCGGGGCTTCCGCTCAGGAGGACGATGTCCCGACTGTCGCCGCCGACGGCCAGGCTGCGCGTGAAGCGGTCGATGGAGGCTTCCCCGCCATCGGCGCGCGGCGCCGACAGGCGCGCATCCTCCACACGGTAGAAGTCGCGGATGGTGACTTGCGTCCCGTCGTCCAGGAGCAGGCGAAGATCGGCCTTGCCGTCGGCCCCGTCGGCAATGGCGATGAGCTTTGTAACGGGCTTTACGGCGTTGCCGCTGCGCTGCAGAATCTTGTACCGCCCGCCCGGCTGCGCCTGAACGTCGAGGGGAAGGGGCCGCATGGAGCGCCCGTCCGAAAGGACGTAGTTGGGCAAATTCCCCGCAGCGGCGGCTTTGGCGTTCAGGGGTTGGGCAGGCACGTGACAAATCTCCGGCAACACGGAACTGCATAAAACATATATAGGATAAATGACATATGCCAGCGCCGTCCTGTGGCTTTCCGGCCGCATACGACCGGCGCTTTTGTCGGCCCGGCTTCTTCCAACCGGCGAGGCGAGGCTCTAAAAGGCGGGTGGAAAACCACCCCCTTGGGAGTCATTTCATGACGGCAATTATCGACATTATCGGGCGCGAGATTCTGGATAGCCGGGGAAACCCGACGGTCGAGGTGGATGTGGTCCTCGAAGACGGCTCGATGGGCCGCGCCGCGGTTCCGTCGGGAGCCTCCACCGGCGCGCACGAGGCGGTCGAGCTGCGTGACGGCGATGCGCGTTACGGCGGCAAGGGCGTTCAGGATGCCGTGTCGGGCGTGAACTCGGAAATCCTGGAAGCCGTCGCGGGCTTCGAGGCCGAGAATCAGATTCGCATCGATGCGGTGCTGCGCGCGCTGGATGGCACGCCCAACAAGAGCCGCCTGGGTGCGAACGCGATCCTGGGCGTCTCGCTGGCCGTGGCCAAGGCCGCTGCGGAAGCCGCCGACCTGCCCCTTTATCGCTATGTGGGCGGCGCCAGCGCGCATGTCCTGCCGGTGCCGATGATGAACATCATCAATGGCGGCGCGCATGCCGACAATCCGATCGATTTTCAGGAATTCATGATCATGCCGGTCGGCGCGGAGAGCTTCTCCGAAGCGCTGCGCATGGGCGCGGAAGTGTTCCACACCCTGAAGAAGGCGCTGAAGGACGCCGGGCACAATACCAATGTGGGTGACGAAGGCGGCTTCGCGCCCAATCTCGGCTCGGCGCGCGAGGCGCTCGACTTCATCGTCGCCTCCATCGAGAAGGCCGGCTACAAGCCGGGTGAAGATATCTTCCTGGCGCTCGACTGCGCATCGACGGAGTTCTTCCACGACGGCGTCTACGACCTGGCCGGCGAAGGCCGCAAACTGTCCAGCGCCGAGCTTGCCGCCTATCTGGCCGAACTGTCCGAGGCCTACCCGATCATTTCCATCGAAGACGGCATGGCCGAAGACGATTGGGACGGCTGGAAGATCCTAACCGACCGGATCGGCGACCGCGTGCAGCTCGTCGGCGACGATCTCTTCGTGACCAATTCGGTGCGCTTGCGCGAAGGCATCGAGAAGGGTGTCGCCAACTCCATCCTGGTGAAGGTGAACCAGATCGGCACCCTGACCGAGACGCTGGACGCCGTCAGCGTCGCGCAGCGCGCCGGCTATACGGCCGTCATGTCCCATCGCTCCGGCGAAACGGAAGATGCGACGATCGCCGATCTGGCCGTCGCCACCAATTGCGGACAGATCAAGACCGGTTCGCTGGCCCGTTCGGACCGGCTGGCCAAGTACAATCAGCTCCTGCGTATCGAGGAAGAGCTGGGTGACCAGGCTGTCTATGCCGGTCGCTCGATCCTGAAGCGCCGGGGATGAGGTGAATCCGTTGCGATTTACCGCCTGTTAAGCCTGTTGGGGGCATCTTCGCACCAGTCGGAGATGTCCCCAATGCGTACCAGACAGAAGCGCAAATCGCGGCTCGGCCCCTTCGTGGTGCCGGTCATCACCATGGCCGTTCTTGCCTATTTTGCGATGCAATCGCAGGAAGGGCGCTACGGCAGCGATTCCAAGAAGGAAATGGCGGCTCTCCTGGAGCGTCGCGAAGCCGACCTTCAACGCTACACGGCCGAGCGCCAGGCCCTGGAAACACGCGTGCGCTTTTTGCGGGACGGATCGCTGGAGCGCGATATGGTGGATGAACGCGCGCGGCGTGCATTGAACATGGCGACGGAGGATGAGATCGTCCTCCTTCGCTGATGCAGCAAAATATCAACTCAATTTCAGTTAAATCATCTCCCGGCCGGCCAGTTTAATCGAATTTCGGTTAAGCGTATGCCGCTGGCTTGCCGTTGCATCGCAATTGCGTGTAGTGCGTTTTCCCAGATACCCTTGAACGGGTCCAGAGGAAGGGAAGGCGCTTATGGCTTCTGGCAAACAAAAGAGCACCGTCCGGTCCGCGGAGGCCGTAACGGCCTCCCAGTCCGAAATCGTCAAGACGCTCCAGCATTTCGACACGCCGCCGCCGGCCGAGTTCTCCAAGGAGGAGAATCTCCAGGCCTACCGCGAAATGCTGTTGATGCGCCGCTTCGAAGAGAAGGCCGGCCAGCTTTACGGCATGGGCGTCATCGGCGGCTTCTGCCACCTTTACATCGGCCAGGAAGCTGTCGTCGTCGGCGTGCAGGCTGCGCTGAAGGACGGGGACCAGATCATCACCGCCTATCGCGACCACGCCCATATGCTGGCCACCGGCATGGAAGCGCGCGGCGTCATGGCCGAGCTGACGGGCCGCCGCAGCGGCTATTCGCGCGGCAAGGGCGGCTCCATGCACATGTTCTCCAAGGAAAAGAACTTTTACGGCGGACACGGCATCGTAGGCGCGCAGGTGCCGATCGGCACCGGCTTGGCCTTTGCCAATGCCTATCGCGGCAACGACAATGTGTCGGTCACCTATTTCGGCGATGGCGCCGCCAACCAGGGCCAGGTCTACGAAGCCTTCAACATGGCGTCGCTCTGGAAGCTCCCGGTCATCTATGTGATCGAGAACAATCGTTACGCCATGGGCACGTCCGTCAGCCGCGCCTCGGCCGAAACCAATTTCGCCCATCGCGGTATCTCGTTCAAAATCCCCGGCATCCAGGTGGATGGCATGGATGTGCGCGCGGTCAAGGCGGCAGCCGACCTTGCGGTCGAGCATTGCCGCGCCGGAAACGGCCCGATCATCCTGGAGATGCTGACCTACCGCTATCGCGGGCACTCCATGTCCGACCCTGCCAAGTACCGCACGCGCGAGGAAGTGCAGAAGATGCGGGCCGAGTCCGACCCGATCGAGCAGGTGCGCCAGCGCCTGGTCGAGGCCTTCGGCGTCAGCGAGGATGAACTCAAGGACATCGACCGCGCCGTGCGTGACATCGTCCAGGATGCTGCTGAGTTCGCCCAGAACGATCCGGAGCCCGATCCGTCCGAACTGTGGACGGACATCTATGCCGACGAAGTGCCGCAGGCGGCGAACTGAGAGGGCTTTGCACCATGCCGATCGAGATTCTGATGCCCGCCCTTTCGCCGACCATGGAAGAGGGTACGCTGTCCAAGTGGATTAAGCAGGAAGGTGATTCCGTCGCGCCCGGCGATGTCATCGCCGAGATCGAAACCGACAAGGCCACGATGGAAGTCGAGGCCGTCGACGAGGGGACGCTCGGCAAGATCCTGGTCCCGGCCGGAACGGAAGGCGTCAAGGTGAACGCGCCCATCGCCATCCTGGTGGCGGAAGGGGAAAGCGCCGACGACGTGTCCGCCAAGCCGCAGGCGCCGGAGCCCGCCAAGGAGGCCGCGGCTGAGCCCAGGCCTGCCGAGCCCAAGGCTTCCGAGCCCAAGGCTTCCGAGCCCAAGGCTTCCGAGAATGCCGGCAAGTCGTCGCCGGCCGCGGGTCTGACGCATCCCGAGGTCGGTGACGCGGACGGCGATTACGCCGAGGAATTCCCGGCCGGTACGGAAATGGTGAAGACGACCGTGCGCGAAGCGCTGCGCGACGCCATGGCCGAAGAGATGCGCCGGGACGAGACCGTCTTCCTGATGGGCGAAGAAGTCGCCGAGTACCAGGGCGCCTACAAGATCAGCCAGGGCCTGCTGGACGAGTTCGGCGCGCGGCGCGTGGTCGATACGCCGATTACCGAACATGGCTTTGCGGGCCTTGCCGTCGGTGCGGCCTTTGCCGGCCTGCGGCCGATCGTCGAGTTCATGACGTTCAACTTCGCCATGCAGGCGATCGACCAGATCATCAATTCGGCCGGCAAGACGCTCTATATGGCCGGCGGCCAGATGGGCTGCCCCATCGTGTTCCGCGGGCCGAACGGCGCGGCGGCGCGCGTCGGCGCGCAGCACAGCCAGGACTATGCCGCATGGTACGGGCATATTCCGGGGCTCAAGGTCGTCCAGCCCTACACGGCTGCGGATGCGAAGGGTCTCCTCAAGTCGGCGATCCGGGATCCCAACCCGGTCATCTTCCTGGAAAACGAGATTCTCTACGGTCACTCCTTCGACGTGCCGAAGCTCGACGACTGGACCGTGCCGATCGGCAAGGCGCGCATCCACCGCAAGGGCAAGGACGTGACGATCGTCTCCTTCGGCATCGGCATGACCTACGCCGTCGCCGCCGCGGAGCAGCTCGCCCAGGAGGGGATCGACGCGGAGGTCATCGACCTGCGCACCATCCGCCCGCTGGATATCGACACGGTGGTGCGCTCCGTACGCAAGACCAACCGCTGCGTGACGGTGGAAGAGGGATGGCCGCAGGGCTCCGTCGGATCGCACATCGCCTCCGAGCTGATGGTTCGCGCCTTCGACCACCTGGACGCACCTGTCCTGAAAGTGTGCGGCAAGGACGTGCCGATGCCCTATGCGGCCAATCTGGAAAAGCTGGCGCTGCCCTCCGTGAAGGAAGTCATCGAGGCCGTGAAGGCCGTGACCTACCGCGCGTAAGGCTTGGCTGTTGGAAGTGACGATGCCCGACAGGGCCATCTGAGGAGATTGGACGGATGCCGATCAATGTGACGATGCCGGCCCTGTCGCCGACCATGGAAGAAGGCACGCTGGCCAAGTGGCTGGTCAAGGAGGGCGACAAGGTGTCGCCCGGCGACGTGATCGCCGAGATCGAGACCGACAAGGCCACGATGGAGGTCGAAGCCGTCGATGAAGGAACCGTGGCGAAGATCATGGTTCCCGCCGGGACGGAAGGCGTGAAGGTGAATGCCACCATCGCCGTCCTGACCGCCGACGGCGAAAGCGCCGATGCCGGCGCCATCGCCGCCGATCCGAAGGCCGACGCGGCCGTGACGGTCAGCCAGGACGAGGTGAAGTCCGAGCCTGCCACCGCCACGCTGACGACGGCTCAAGCGCCCGCGCAAGAATCCGCCGAGGCACCCGCTCGAGGACCCGCCCAGGCCTCTGCGCCAAAGGGTGACAGGGTCTTTGCCTCGCCCTTGGCGCGGCGCATCGCCCGGGAGCTCGGGGTCGAGCTGGCGGGCGTGACGGGGTCGGGCCCGCAGGGCCGGATCGTCAAGTCCGATGTCGAGGCGGCAGCCAAGGGTGGCGGCGCCAAAGCGGAATCTGCCGCTCCGGCGGCGGCAACGCCGCAGGCGGCTGCAGCAGCGCCGGCTGCGTCGGCCCCGGCCAAGGGAGCGTCAGACGACGCCGTCCGCAAGCTCTTCGCGCAAGGCTCCTTTGAGGAGATCCCGCATGACGGCATGCGCAAGACCATTGCGCGCCGGCTGGTGGAATCCAAGCAGACTGTGCCGCACTTCTACCTGTCGGTCGATTGCCAGATCGATGCACTCCTGGCCCTGCGCAAGCAACTCAACGAAGCCGCGCCCATGGTGCGCACCGATGCGGGCGATAAGCCGGCCTACAAATTGTCGGTCAACGACATGATCATCAAGGCGATGGCCTGCGCCCTCAAGGCCGTGCCGGATGCCAACGTCTCCTGGACGGAAAGTGCGATGCTCAAGCATCGCAATGCCGATGTGGGCGTGGCCGTGTCGATCGAGGGTGGGCTGATCACGCCGATCGTTCGGCGCGCCGACGAAAAGACGCTCTCCGTCATCTCCAACGAGATGAAGGATCTCGCCCGCCGGGCACGCTCGCGCAAGCTGAAGCCGGAAGAGTACCAGGGCGGCACGACGGCCGTCTCCAATCTCGGCATGTTCGGCATTCGCGATTTCTCCGCCGTCATCAACCCGCCGCATGCCACCATCCTGGCGGTCGGCGCGGGTGAGGAGCGGGCCGTGGTGCGCAAGGGCGAGATCACGATCGCCAATGTCATGACGGTCACGCTGTCGACCGACCATCGTGCGGTGGACGGCGCCTTGGGTGCGGAACTCCTATCGGCATTCCGTCAGTACATCGAAAATCCCATGGGCATGCTGGTCTGACCGGACCTTGCGTGACGTTGCGGACGGGCAGGGACAGACGAACATGGCAGAGACCTACGACATCCTCATCATCGGCGGCGGGCCCGGCGGCTACGTCGCGGCGATCCGCGCGGCGCAGCTCGGCTTGCGCACTGCGGTCGTGGAACGCGAGCATCTGGGCGGCATCTGCCTGAACTGGGGCTGTATTCCCACCAAGGCGTTGCTGCGTTCGGCCGAGATCTTCCACTATGCCGAACATGCCAAGGATTACGGCCTGAACATCGAGAAGCCGGGCTTCGACATCGGCGCCGTCGTCAAGCGCTCACGTGGTGTATCGGCGCAGCTCAATGGCGGCGTCGGCATGCTCCTGAAGAAGAACAAGGTCGATGTGATCTGGGGCGAGGCGCGCATCAACGGGGCGCCCAAGGGCGGTGTGGTCGAGGTCGTGGTGGGCGATGCGTCCAAGCCGGTCGTCGAGCCACAGAACCCGGTTCCGAAGACCAGCCTGGGACACGGCAGCTACAAGGCCCGCAACGTGATCGTCGCCACCGGGGCGCGCCCGCGTGTCCTGCCGGGGATCGAGCCCGACGGCGACCGTATCTGGACCTATTTCGAGGCCATGAAGCCGAAGTCCATGCCCAAGTCCCTGATCGTCATGGGGTCGGGAGCGATCGGCATCGAATTTGCGTCCTTCTATCGCACCATGGGAGCCGAGGTCACCGTGGTCGAGCTCCTGCCGCAGATCCTGCCGGTCGAGGATGCCGAAATCGCGGCACTGGCGCGCAAGCAGTTCGAGAAGCAGGGCATGAAGATCCTGTCCGACGCCAAGGTCGCCAAGGTGACCAAGACCGGCGACGGTGTCGAGGTGACGGTGGAGCAAGGCGGCGCCTCGCAGGTCCTGAAGGCCGAGCGGCTGATTTCCGCCGTCGGTGTCCAGGGCAATACCGAGGGGCTCGGCCTCGAGGCTGCGGGCGTCACGATCGAGCGCGGGATCATCAAGGTCGATCCCTACGGCAAGACCAACGTACCCGGCATCTATGCCATCGGGGATGTTGCGGGCGCGCCCATGCTGGCCCACAAGGCCGAGCACGAAGGGACGATCTGCGTCGAAAAGATCAAGGGGCTCGACGCCCATCCGATGATCCGGACACAGATCCCCGGCTGCACCTACTGCCAGCCCCAGGTGGCGAGCGTCGGCCTGACCGAAGCCAAGGCCAAGGAAAGCGGGCGCGAGGTCAAGATCGGCCGGTTCAAGTTCATCGGCAACGGCAAGGCCATTGCGCTGGGCGAGCCGGAAGGCATGGTCAAGACCGTCTTCGACGCGAAGACTGGCGAGCTCCTGGGCGCCCATATGGTGGGCGCGGAAGTCACGGAGCTGATCCAGGGCTTCGTCATCGCCATGGGCCTGGAGACGACGGAAGAAGAGCTGATGCACGCCGTCTTCCCGCATCCGACCCTGTCGGAGACGATGCATGAAAGCGTCCTGGATGCCTATGGACGTGTGATCCACATGTGACACGGCGGACACGCCGGGCCGGCGGGGCGTTGCCGCGGCCGGTCAATGCCCTTGACCGGGGCTCGACCGGTCCATCTAAGCTAGAGCGCGGCACGGGCCGCGCGAAACTTGGACAGGAGTGGCTTGCATGAACGGCGTCGGCATTATCATGTCCATCATTCTCGGCGGCCTGGCCGGCTGGGTGGCGGAGAAAGTGATGGGGGCCAATATCGGCCTTCTGACCAACATCATCCTCGGCATTGTCGGGGCTTTGTTTCTGAACTTCATCTTGAGCCTGTTCGGGGTCTATACGGCAGAAACCTACCTCGTGCAGTTCATCGTCGCGATCGTGGGCGCGTGCCTGCTGATCTTCCTGTGGCGCGCCATTCGGGGCCGGGCCTGATCCGCGCAGCGGACGGGCTCGCCCGTCCGCGAAGGCGGGCCATGCAACGGATGCATGCGGACGGCCCCCGCATTGCAGCGGGCCCTTGCCGGGGTTAAATAGGTTCCATGGTCACCCTTCTCGACACCGTAACGCAGGCCGGGGCCAAGCCCCGGCTTCGCCATCCCGAAAAGGCCAAGCGCCCGGATACCGAGGTGCTGCCCAAACCCGACTGGATCCGCGTCAAGGCGCCGGTTTCGCGCGGCTATGCCGAAACGCGTGAGATCGTCAAATCCGAGAAACTCGTCACCGTGTGCGAGGAAGCCGGCTGCCCCAATATCGGCGGCTGCTGGGAAAAGAAACACGCCACCTTCATGATCATGGGCGGCATCTGCACCCGTGCCTGCAGCTTCTGCAACGTGGCCACGGGCAAGCCCCATGCGCTCGATCCGCAGGAGCCGGCCAGCGTGGCGCGCGCCGTCGCGCGTATGGGGCTGTCGCATGTCGTCATCACCTCCGTCGACCGGGACGATCTGGACGATGGCGGCGCGCAGCACTTCGCCGACACGATCCGCGCCATACGCGCAGCCGCGCCGAACACGACGATCGAGATCCTGACGCCCGATTTCCTGCGCAAGCCCGGCGCCCTGGAGATTGTCGTGGCGGCCAAGCCGGACGTCTTCAACCACAATCTGGAAACCGTCCCGTCCAACTATCTGACGGTGCGGCCAGGTGCCCGCTACTTCCATTCGGTCCGGCTGTTGCAGCGGGTCAAGGAGCTGGATCCGACGATCTTCACCAAGTCCGGCATCATGGTGGGCCTGGGCGAGGAGCGGAACGAGGTCCTGCAGCTCATGGACGATCTGCGTTCCGCCGATGTCGACTTCATCACCATGGGGCAGTATCTGCAGCCGACGCGCAAGCACCATGCCGTCATCCGCTATGTGACGCCGGAGGAGTTCCAGTCCTACGAGACGGTGGCCTATACGAAGGGCTTTCTCGTCGTGGCCGCCAGTCCGCTGACTCGCTCGTCGCACCATGCCGGCGAGGATTTCGAGCGGCTGCGGGCCGCACGTCTTGCGCGGCAGGCCGCCGCGGCCGCTTGAAGAGGGCCCATGCCGAAATTCGAAAGCACGCGGGTCGTTCGCTTCACGCCGCGCCAGATGTTCGACCTCGTCGCCGATGTGGAACGCTATCCCGAGTTCGTGCCCTTGTGCGAGCGCCTGACCGTGCGTACGCGCCGGGAGCGGGAGGGCGATACGCTGCTGGTCGCGGACATGACCGTGGCCTACAAGATGATCCGCGAAAGCTTCACCACGCAGGTCCTGCTCGACCCGGATGAGCGGCGCATCGACGTGGAGTATGTCGACGGGCCGTTCCGCTTCCTGCGCAACCAATGGCGCTTCGACGAGCATGCGGGCGGCGGCTGCGAGGTCCACTTCTTCATCGAGTACGAATTCAAGAACCGCGCGCTCGGCCTCGTCATGGGCTCGATGTTCGACTACGCCTTCCGCCGCTTCTCCGTGGCGTTCGAGGAACGCGCCGCGAAAATCTACACCGACTGACCGTTTCCGCCGCCGGTCAGCGGCGCATCAAGGGGTTCAGAAGATCGAAGGCAATCGCCGCACGCGCATCATCTGACGCGCCGCCGTTCAAGGTCGTCGAAATGCGCCTTGCGGTGCGGAATGGTATCGCCCCACGCACGTCCCGAAACGGAGAAACCCGCATCTGCGCGGCGTTCCAAGGTACGCGGCAAAGATCGATCGATACCGACTGATGGTTGTTGCCGTCCGTCAACGGCGGATCAGCGCGTCCAGAAGATCGAGCGATTTCGGCGCTGATCCGGCGCATGTGCCGCCGTCCAGTGTCGCTGAAATGCTCCCTGCGGTGTAGGACGGCATCGCCTCGCGGCGACCTGGAATGGACGGGCCCGACGGGTTTGTCTGCCGCTTCTCCGTGGCGTTCGAGGAACGCGCCGCGAAGATCTACACCGGCTGACCGCTTCCGCCGCCGGTCAGCGGCGCATCAACGCGTCCAGAAGATCGAAGGCGATCGCCACGCTCATCAGGCGTACGCGCCGCCGCCCGATGTCGCCGAAATGCTCCCTGCGGTGCAGGACGGTGTCGCCCCGCGCTGCGCCGAAATGCACGAGCCCGACGGGCTTTTCCGCGCTGCCACCGCCGGGACCGGCGATGCCGGTGATCGATACGGCGATGTCTGCGCGCGAGGCGACCAGCGCGCCGAGCGCCATGGCCTTGGCCACTTCCTCCGACACGGCGCCGAAGCTTTCGAGCCCCGTCATCGGCACGCCGAGCAGTTCGTGCTTGGCGGCGTTGGAATAGGTCACGAACCCCCGATCGACCACCGCCGACGATCCGGCGATCTCGGTCAGATAGGCAGCGACGAGGCCGCCGGTGCAGGACTCGGCAGTAGCCAGTTTGATGCCCAGTTCAGTCGCCTGCCGGATCAGCCGTTCGGCTTCCTCGATCAGCCCCTCATCATCCCGCATTCTCTGCCTCCCCAAAAATGACGCTGGCGGTGGCGATGGCGGCGATGCCTTCCTTGCGGCCGACAAAGCCGATCGTCTCGTTGGTCGTCGCCTTGACGGAAACGCGCTCGAGCGCCAGGCCGAGCATGTCGGCGATGGCCTGGCGCATGGCCTCCCGGTGCGGGGCGATCTTGGGTGCCTCGCAGATCAGGCTGATATCCACATTGCAGATGCGCCCGCCGGCCTGTGCGACGATCTGCGCCGCATGCGTCAGGAAAATGCGGGAGGCGGCGCCCTTCCATTGCGGGTCGGAAGGCGGGAAGTGATCCCCGATATCGCCCGCGCCGCAGGTCGCCAGAAGGGCATCCGTCAACGCGTGCAGGCAGACATCCGCATCCGAATGGCCGGACAGGGTCATGTCATGGGCGATGCGAACGCCGCAGAGCGTGACGTGATCCCCCGGCACGAGGCGATGGACGTCGTAGCCGTTCCCGACCCGGACATCGAGCATGGGTTGCCTTTCCTTCAATCTCAGGCGGGCCTGGATGAGGTCCGCCGCGTAGGTGATCTTGACGTTTTCTGCCAGCCCCGCAACCAGCCGTACCGGAAGCCCGGCCCACTCGGCAATGGAGGCATCGTCGGTGAAGTCGTCGCGCTCGCTGGCCGCCGCGGCGCGATGCGCCGCGAGGATCGGCTGGAAGGGAAAGCCCTGGGGCGTCTGCGCGCCATAGAGGCCGTGGCGCTGGACGGTCTGCGCGATAAAGCCGCCCTCGGACCCGCGCTTGAGCGTATCGGAGACGGGCAGAGCGGGTATGGCCCCGGTCCGTTCGTCCACGGCCGCAAGGACTGGAGCAACAAGGGGTTGCGCAAATGGGCGCGCCGCATCGTGGATCAGGACGAGATCGAGCTCCGCATCCGCCAGCGCTTCCAACCCGCGCAAGACGGATTCCTGGCGGGTCCGCCCGCCCGGCACGGCGCGCACGCCGCGCTCCCCCGCGTGGCGGTGGAACAGTTCCGCATCGTCTGCGTGAATGACCACGACGACGTCCGAAAAAAGCCCGTCCGGGAAACAGTCCAGCGCATGCGCCAGGACCGACTTGTCGCCGAGGCGGCGGTATTGCTTGGGACCGTCCGCCGTCCCCGCACGCTCACCACGCCCCGCTGCTACGATCACAAGTCCCTTGCGACGCTGGTCCACTCCTACACACCTCCCATGCTTCCGTCCGCTTCTGGCAGGACCACAGGATGCCGGCGAGTGCAAGCTTTGAGCGTTTGGCCTGTGTTGTTCGCACGCATGGCTGCCACCCGCACAAATAGGTTGCACCGCAGCGAAAATATCAGCATAAAAAACACTCCTGCTTGCGATTTGAGCATATCCATATAAAGTTCCGACATGACCTCCCGCCCGTCGACAACCTGTGGTACCGCGCCCGGAACCGGTTCGGGCAAGCTCCCGGAAGCTGGCCTGGCGCTGGGCGGACTCGTCCTGGACAGCCGCGTCCTGGCCGCACCCTTGTCGGGAATCACGGATGTCCCGTTCCGCCGTATCCTGCGTCGCCTCGGCGCCGGCCTTGTCTTTTCGGAGATGGTGGCGAGTGGGGAGCTGCTCCGCGATACGCGGGAGAGCCTGAAGCGCGTCATGGCGGATGGCGGTCGCCCCCGCGCCGTGCAACTGGCGGGGCGTGACCCGGCGCTGATGCGCGCGGCGGCCAGGCGGCTGGCGGAAGAGGGTGTCGAACTCATCGATATCAATTTCGGCTGTCCGGCCAAGAAGGTCGTGGGCGGCCAATGCGGCTCGGCATTGATGCGCGAGCCCGAACTCGCCCGAGCGCTGATGGCTGCCACGGTGGAGGGTGCGGCTGGCGTCCCCGTATCGGTCAAGATGCGGCTCGGATGGGATGCGCAGAGCCACAACGCCGCCGACATTGCCCGTGATGCCCAGCGGATCGGCCTTGCCATGGTAACGGTGCATGGCCGCACGCGGGCGGACTTCTATACCGGCCAGGCCAACTGGAGCGCGATCCGCCCGGTGCGCGAGGCGATCGGCCTGCCGTTGGTCGTGAATGGGGATATACGGTCTCTTGCCGATGCGCGGCGCGCCCGTGCGGCCAGCGGTGCCGACGCGGTGATGATCGGCCGCGGCCTCTGCGGACGGCCCTGGCTCGCCGGCCTTCTGGCCGGCCGGCTCACCGCGGCAGACCTGTCCGCCGTGGTCATGGCCGAACTCGTCTGCCGTCACTACGAGGATATGCTCAGCCATTACGGCACGCAGACCGGTCTGCGCCATGCCCGCAAGCATCTCGGCTGGTACCTCGACGCGCGCGCCCTGCGCGTGGCGGAGGAGCCGGAGCTGCGGGCGCAACTTCTGCGGGCAAGCGATCCGAAGGCGGTCCTCGACCGGCTTGCGGACCTGTTCCACGGCCTGACGGCGGCCGAGCTGGAACCCGCCTTCAGCGAACCATCCAGAGAGGCAGCCTGAGACCGTGGCACCGCAAGACACCCCGACCGTCGACCCCCTCCAAGTCCTCAACGCGCTTCCGCATCCCGTCGTCGTTGTCGACCGGGAGGGTTACTTCGCCTATGCCAATTCGGATGCCGAGCAGTTCTTTTCGGCCGGCGCGAGCTATTTGCGGCGGCGCCGGCTGTCCGAATTCGTCCCGGCCGACAGCCCACTCTTCCTGCTGATCGATCAGGTGCGGGCGCAGGGCTCGCGGATCAGCGAGTACAAGGTGGACCTGTCGTCGCCCCGCATCGGGGTGGACCGGCTGGTGGATCTGTACGTTTCCGCCGTTCCCGACGGGAACGGACTGGTGACGGTGATGATCCAGCTGCGCTCGATCGCCGACAAAATGGACCGCCAGATGACCCATCGCTCGGCGGCGCGCACGGTCACGGGGCTTGCCTCAATGCTGGCGCATGAAATCCGCAATCCCCTGTCCGGGATCCGCGGCGCGGCGCAGCTTCTGGAAACCGCGGCTTCGGACGAAGACCGTGTTCTGACGCGGCTGATCCAGGAGGAAAGCGAGCGCATCGGTAAGCTCGTGGACCGGATGGAAGTGTTCTCCGACCAGCGGCCGGTGGAGCGCTCGGCCGTCAACATTCATTCCGTTCTGGAATATGTGAAGACGCTGGCGCGCAGCGGCTTTGCGCGCAATGTGCGCTTTACCGAGATCTACGATCCATCGCTTCCGCCCGTCTATGCCAACCGCGATCAGCTCGTTCAGGTGTTCCTGAACCTGTTGAAGAACTCGGCGGAAGCCTCTGCTTCGGCTGACGAACCGGAGATCAAGCTGACCACGGCCTTCCGGCCGGGCGTGCGCCTATCGGTGCCGGGCAGCCGCAAGCGCGTGACGCTGCCGCTCGAATTCACGGTCGAGGATAACGGCGCCGGCGTGCCGGAAGACATCCGCGAACACATCTTCGATCCCTTCGTAACGACCAAGCCCAGCGGCACCGGGCTCGGCCTGGCGCTGGTGGCCAAGATCATCGGAGACCATGGCGGCGTGATCGAATGCGACTCGCAGCCGGGGCACACCGCCTTCCGCGTCCTCATGCCGGCCTGGACGGAACCGCCGGAGGCGACACGCAATCCTGTTACCGGGAGTAACGACTGATGGCATCGGCCCAGATTCTTGTCGCGGACGATGACGCCGCTATCCGGACCGTCCTGTCGCAGGCGCTGCTGCGTGCGGGCTTCGACGTGCGCGTCACCTCCAACATCGCAACGCTGTGGCGCTGGGTTTCGGCCGGCGATGGCGATCTTGTCATCACCGACGTGCTGATGCCCGATGGCGACGTGTTCGATACGCTGCCGCGCATCCGCAACACGCGGCCGGACCTGCCGGTGATCGTGATGAGCGCGCAGAACACGTTCATGACGGCGATCAAGGCGTCCGAGCGCGGCGCCTACGACTACGTGCCGAAGCCCTTCGACCTGTCCGAACTGGTCGGGATCGTACGGCGGGCGCTTGCCGAGCCGAAGACCAATGCGCGCGCCGATGCCGGTGAGAATGCCGGGGAGTCCATGCCCCTGGTCGGCCGTTCGCCCGCCATGCAGGATATCTATCGCGCCTTGGCGCGCATGATGCAGACCGACCTGACGGTGCTGATCACGGGTGAGTCCGGCACCGGCAAGGAACTCGTCGCCCGGGCGCTGCACGATTACGGACGCCGCCGCAAAGGGCCTTTCGTCGCCATCAACATGGCGGCCATCCCGCGCGATCTGATCGAGTCCGAGCTGTTCGGCCACGAGAAGGGCGCCTTTACCGGGGCGCAGTCGCGGGCCAGCGGGCGCTTCGAGCAGGCCGAGGGTGGAACGCTCTTCCTGGACGAGATCGGCGACATGCCGATGGAGGCCCAGACGCGGCTCCTGCGCGTCTTGCAGCAGGGCGAATACACGGTGGTCGGCGGGCGCACGGCCATTGCCACCGACGTGCGGATCGTGGCGGCCACCAACAAGGATCTGCGCCAGCTTATCCAGAGGGGCCAGTTCCGCGAGGATCTTTACTACCGGTTGAATGTCGTGCCCCTGCGGCTGCCGCCCCTGCGCGAGCGGATCGAGGATCTGGGCGATCTGGCCCGGCACTTCTTTGCGCAGGTGCAGAAGGAGGGCCTGCCCCGCAAGACGCTGAGCCAGGGCGCGCTCGACGTGATGCGCCGCTACGCCTGGCCCGGCAATGTGCGCGAGCTCGAAAACCTCATCCGCCGCTTGTCCGCGCTCTACCCACAGGACGAGGTCACGGCCGAGCTCGTCGAGCATGAACTGTCGAACGAAATGGCCAAGACCGGTGGCGAGGATGCCGAGAACGGCAAGCCCATCGACCTTTCCGCATCGGTCGAGCGCTACCTGACGGAGTATTTCACCTCGTTCGGCGACGATCTCCCACCGCCGGGGCTGCATGGCCGGATCCTGCGCGAGGTCGAGTACCCGCTCATCGCCGCGGCGCTGGCCGCGACGCGTGGAAACCAGGTCAAGGCTGCGGACCTACTTGGCGTGAACCGCAACACGCTGCGCAAGAAGATCCGCGATCTGGATGTGATGGTGGTCCGGTCGATACGGTGAAAATTCCGTAAGGCTCGTTGCAATTCCACCACATTACGTTGCAAAACTGCCACGAGAGGTAAGTTTGGCGACTCGATGGCGGTAAACGCAACACATTCTGACGATGGGCTGTCGCTTCTGCGCGAGCGGCGGCGCTTCATGCTCGTCCCGGGCATCGTTGCGGTCATCGGCGCGCTGGTTACCGGCGCCATATCCTTCGTCGTTCTGATGGGCCTGACGCCCATCGCTCCGACGGACACGGTGGTCACCATCGCCTCGGCGGTCAACGGGCTTTTCGTCATCCTCCTGTGCGGCCTCATTGCGCGTGAGGTTACGCGGATGGTGCGTGCGCGGCGGGACGGCAAGGCGGCATCGCGGCTGCATGTGCGCATCGTGGCGCTGTTTTCCATCGTCGCGGCGACGCCGGCGATTCTCGTCGCCATCGTGGCCGGCATCACCCTGGACCTCGGGCTCGACCGCTGGTTCGAAATCCGCACCCGCGCCATCGTGGATTCCTCGATCAGCGTGGCGCGGGCCTATGTCAACGAAAACGCCCGTAATCTGCAGGGGTCCACCCTGTCCATGGCCTATGATCTGCAGGCCCAGCGCCGGCTCTACGATCTGGACCGGACGGGCTTCGAGCAGCTGATGACGGAGCAGGCAAAGGGGCGTTCGCTGCTGGGTGCGCAACTCCTGCGCGCTGACGGCTCCCCCCTCCTGCGCGCCGACGTGCCTGTGGAGCGGCCCTTGCCGGCGCCGCCTGCCGATGCCCTGGAGCAGGCGGCCGACGGCAATCTCGTCTTCATTCCCCCCGGGGTGACGAACCTCGTCGGCGCGGTCATGCAGCTGCGTGATTTCGGGGACATCTTCCTCTATACGGTCCGGGTCGTGGACCCGGAAGTCATCGCCGCCCTGCGCATGATGGAGGAGCGGACGGCCGAATATTCGGCGCTGGAGGCGAACCGCTTCGGCCTGCAGGTCGCCTTCGCGCTGCTCTATCTCGGCATCACGCTGATCGTGCTCCTGTCGGCCATCTGGACCGGGATCGGCGTCGCCGACCGGCTGGTGCGCCCCATCCGGCTCCTGATCAGCGCCGCGGATGAGGTGAGCGAAGGCAATCTCAGCGTGTCGGTGCCGGTGCGGGCCTCCGACGGCGATGTCGGCTCCCTGTCCAACACCTTCAACAACATGATCCGCCAGTTGCGCAGCCAGCGCTCCGAGCTCATCAACGCCAAGGACGTCATCGACGAACGGCGGCGCTTCACCGAGGCGGTCCTGTCGGGCGTCACGGCCGGGGTGATCGGCGTGACGGCCAAGGGCGCCATTTCCATGGTGAATCCGTCGGCCGAACGCATCCTGGCCATCCAGGCGGGCGATGCCGTCGGGCGGTCCCTGGACGACCTCTTCCCGACGATCGCGGCGATCTATCAAAGCGCCTCGCATTCGCGCAAGCGCGAGTACCAGGAACAGGTCAAGCAGCGGGACCGCGTGCTGGATGTGCGTGTGACATCCGAAGGCGGCGGCAGCCAGGACGGTCATTCCAGCGTGGTCACCATCGATGACATCACCGATCTGGTGGAAGCGCAGCGCTCCTCCGCCTGGGCCGATGTCGCGCGCCGCATCGCGCACGAGATCAAGAACCCGCTGACGCCGATCCAGCTCTCGGCCGAGCGCATCCGCCGCCGCTACGGCAAGCTCGTCACCGACGACCGCGAGGTGTTCGACCGTTGCGTGGATACGATCATCCGCCAGGTGTCGGATATCGGCCGGATGGTGGACGAATTCTCGTCCTTCGCGCGCATGCCCAAGCCCAGCATGGAGCTGCGGGACTTGCGCGAAGCGCTGAAGGAGGCCGTCTTCCTGCGCGAGATGGGCGATCACGGCATCGCTTTCTCGAGCGATATTTGCGACCGGCCTATGATGGGGGAGTTCGACGGGCGCCTGATTTCTCAGGCCTTCGGCAACCTCGTCAAGAATGCGGTGGAGGCTTTCGAGTATTCCGATATCGACAACAAGGCCATCACCATCCGGGCGCAGGCCGGGGACGATTGGCACGTGGTCGAGATTATCGACAATGGGAAAGGTTTCCCCGTCGAGCATCGCGAACGGCTTCTGGAGCCCTATATGACGACGCGCGAGAAAGGCACCGGCCTTGGCCTGGCGATCGTCAAGAAGATCGTCGAGGAACATGGCGGGACGATCGAACTGGATGACGGGCCGGGGGGCCGGGGCGCATGCGTGCGCATCCGCCTGCCGGCCAAGCGGGACGAGACTGCGGCTCATGCCGCAGGGGACAATAAAGCGGCGCCAGCCGCAAGGAACTGAAACGACGAAGTGGTGAAGATAGATGGCATCGGACATCCTGATCGTCGATGATGAGGCCGACATCCGGGACCTGGTAGCGGGTATCCTGGAAGATGAAGGACACGAGACGCGCGTGGCCGGCAACTCCGACACGGCGCTGGCCGCCATTGCGGATCGCGTGCCGCGGCTGATCTTCCTCGACATCTGGCTGCAAGGCAGCCGGCTCGACGGGCTCGATCTTCTGGAGGCGATCAAGGCGCAGCATCCGGAAGTGCCCGTCGTCATGATTTCGGGCCACGGCAATATCGAGACGGCGGTCTCGGCCATTCGGCGCGGCGCCTACGACTATATCGAAAAGCCCTTTAAGGCCGACCGGCTGGTGCTCGTGGCCGAACGGGCGCTGGAAACCTCCAAGCTCAAGCGCGAGGTGCTGGAGCTGAAGCGGCGCACCTACGATTCTCCGGAACTCGTGGGCAAGTCGCATGTCATGAACCAGTTGCGCACCACCATCGAGCGGGTCGCACCGACCAACAGCCGGATCATGATCCTGGGCCCGTCGGGCTCCGGCAAGGAGATGGTGGCCCGCGCCATCCATGCCGCGTCCGCCCGGGCCGCCGGCCCCTTCGTGGCGCTCAATGCTGCCACCATCACGCCGGACCGGATGGAGGTGGAACTCTTCGGCACCGAGACGCCCCCCGGCGTCGAGCGCAAGGTCGGCGCCTTCGAGGAGGCCCATGGCGGCGTCCTCTACCTCGACGAGGTCGGCGACATGCCGCGCGAGACGCAGAACAAGATCCTGCGGGTCCTGACGGAGCAGACCTTCGAGCGGGTCGGCGGCGCCAAGAAGGTGCGGGTGGATGTGCGCATCATCTCGTCCACCGCGCAGAACCTCGAATCCCTCATGTCGGAAGGCGCATTCCGCGAGGATCTCTACCACCGGCTCGCAGTGGTGCCGATCAGCGTGCCGCCGCTGGCCGACCGGCGCGCCGATATCCCGCTCCTGATCGACACCTTCATGCGGCAGATTTCCGACCAGACGGGCATCCGCCCGAAGGAGCTCTCGCCGGAGGCGCTGGCGGTGCTGCAGTCCAGCGACTGGCCCGGCAATATCCGCCAGCTGCGCAACAACATCGAACGCCTGATGATCCTGTCGCGGCAGGACGACAACGAGGTCATTTCGGCGGACATGCTTCCGCACGAGGTGGGCGAGATGCTGCCGCGCACGCCCAGCCAGTCCGACGGACGCATTCTGGCTCTGCCCCTGCGCGATGCGCGGGAGGTGTTCGAGAAGGAATATCTCGTCGCGCAGATCAACCGCTTCGGCGGCAACATCTCGCGGACGGCGGAGTTCGTCGGCATGGAGCGTTCGGCCCTGCACCGCAAGCTGAAGTCGCTCGGCATATGACGGTGCCGGCGGCGTCATGAAGGTCGTCATCTGCGGCGCGGGGCAGGTCGGCTACGGCATTGCCGAACGCCTGGCGGCCGAGCGGCACGATGTTTCCGTCATCGATACGCAGCCCGGCCTCGTCCAGGCGATCCGCGAGTCCATGGACGCACGCGGCATCGTCGGCCATGGCGCGCACCCGGAAGTGCTCCAGGAAGCCGGGGCCGCCCAGGCCGATCTGCTGATCGCCGTGACCCTGTATGACGAAGTCAACATGATCGCCTGCCAGGTGGCGCATTCGGTCTTCGAAGTGCCGACGAAGATCGCCCGGATCCGCTCGCAATCCTATCTGCGCTCCGATCTGCAGGACCTCTTCTCGACCGAGAACCTGCCCATCGACGTCATCATCTCGCCCGAGCGGGAGGTGGGCGATATGGTGCTCGGGCGCATCGCGCTGCCGGGTGCCATGGACGTCATCCCCTTCATCGACGGCGCCGTGGTGACGGTGGCGATCGACTGCCGGGAGGATTGCCCGGTTATCAACAAGCCGCTTGGTCAGTTGACCGAGCTGTTCCCGGACCTCGGCGCCACGGTGGTCGGCATCCTGCGCAACGACGAACTCCTGGTGCCATCCACGGCGGACGAGCTGCGCGCGGGGGATCTGGCCTATGCCGTTGCCGACAAGGCGCGCATCCGCCGGACCCTGCTCCTGTTCGGCCACGAGGAGCCGGATGCGGGGCGCATCGTCATTGCCGGCGGCGGCAATATCGGCCTCTATGTGGCGCAGGAGATGGAGCACCGGCGGCTGGCCGCGCGCCTCTGCCTGGTGGAGGCAAGCGCCGAGCGCGCGCGTGTCGTGGCCGATCAGCTCCGGCACACGACCGTCCTTCACGGCAGCTCGCTCGATCGCTCCGTGCTCCTGGAAGCGGCGGTCGACCGGGCGGACCTGACCGTTGCCCTGACCAATGACGACCAGGCCAACATCCTGACGAGCGTCCTTGCCAAGCGGCTCGGCTGCCGCGCCAACATGACGCTGATCAACGACCCCGCCTTCCAGACTTTCACCCGGCCACTCGGCATCGACGCCTATGTCGATCCGCGCTCGGTGACGGTGTCCCGCGTCCTGCAGCATGTGCGCCGCGGTCGCATTCGTGCCGTCCACTCCATTTTGGACGGACGGGCCGAGCTGATCGAGGCGGAGGCGCTGGAGACCTCGCCCCTGGTTGGCGTGCCGCTGCGGGAGCTGAACCTGCCGGAAGGGCTGCGCATCGGCGCCATCTGGCGGGCCAACGGCTTCATCCGGCCGGATGGGCAGATCAAGATCAAGCCGCATGACAGGGTCGTCATCTTCACGGCGGGGCATGCGGTCAAGAAAGTGGAACAACTCTTCCGGGTGAGCCTGGAGTATTTTTGAGCCGCGCGCCTTTTAGCGAAGGGGCGCTGCTGATAGTTTCGCGCTTGCATGAATCGGCACCGGATGCCTCTCGCATGATGGTCGATCGCCTCTTATATGAGGCATTGTGCAAACGGTCGTAAGCCGCCGGTGCCGTGAGGCATCGGGAGGCCAAGAAGAACAGAAAACCGAACCACAGGATTGGCGATGGCCGAGCGCTCGCAGAACCTCCAGGACGTCTTCCTCAACGCGGTCCGGAAACAGAAGATTTCCCTGACAATCTTTCTGGTCAACGGCGTCAAGCTGACCGGGATCGTCACCTCCTTCGACAACTTCTGCGTCCTGCTGCGCCGGGACGGTCATTCGCAACTCGTCTACAAACACGCCATCTCCACCATCATGCCGTCGCAACCGGTGCAGATGTATGATGGCGAAGAATAACAGGATGCCTGATTGACGGAATTCAATCCCGACCGGCCCAAAGGCCCCATCGAGCACAAGCGCGTTCCCACGCGCGCGGCCGTGATCGTACCGATCATCCGCCAGCCCGCGCCGGTTGACGATCCGAGCGAAACGGCGCGGCGCGGCGCCGATGAGAAGCTGAACGAGGCTGTTGGCCTGGCTGCGGCGATCGATCTGGACATTGTCGCCGCCGAGGTGGTGCCGGTGGCCAAGGCGCGCCCGGCAACCCTGATCGGGGCCGGCAAGGTGGAGGAGCTGAAAGGCGTTGTGGCGGCCGAGGAGATCGGTCTCGTCATCGTCGATCACCCGCTCACGCCCGTGCAGCAGCGCAACCTCGAGAAAGAGCTGGACGCCAAGGTTCTGGATCGGACCGGCCTGATCCTGGAAATCTTCGGGCGGCGGGCGCGCACGCGCGAAGGGCGGCTGCAGGTCGATCTTGCGCATCTGAACTATCAGCGTGGCCGGCTCGTCCGGTCCTGGACCCATCTGGAACGGCAGCGCGGTGGCGCGGGCTTCCTGGGCGGGCCGGGCGAAACGCAGATCGAGGCCGACCGCCGTCAGCTGCAGGATAAGATCAAGCGGCTGGAAAAGGACCTGGAGCAGGTCCGCCGCACGCGCACGCTGCATCGCGCCAAGCGCAAGAAGGCGCCGCACCCGGTGGTGGCGCTTGTGGGCTATACCAATGCCGGCAAGTCCACCCTGTTCAACACGATCACCGGCGCCGACGCGCTGGCCAAGGATCTTTTGTTCGCCACGCTCGATCCGACGCTGCGCCGCATGACCCTGCCGCACGGCACGGAGGTGATCTTCTCGGACACGGTGGGCTTCATCTCGAACCTGCCGACCCACCTCGTGGCCGCCTTCCGCGCCACGCTGGAAGAGGTGATCGAGGCGGACCTCATCCTGCATGTGCGGGACATGTCGCATCCGGAGGCCAATGCCCAGGCATCCGATGTGCGCAAGATCCTGTCCAGCCTCGATGTGGACCCGGACGACAGCGATCATGTGATCGAGGTCTGGAACAAGATCGACCTTCTGGATGCCCCGTCGCGGGACGCGCTGGAGACGGCCGCTGCCTCGCATCCGGACCGCAGGGCCCATCTCGTCTCGGCGCTGACGGGCGAGGGTCTGGCCGGCCTTCTGTCGGAGATCGAGCATCGCATTGCGGGCGATGCCCAGGCCCTGCATCTGGAGCTGGCGTCGGACAGCCTGGCTCTTCTACCCTGGGTCTATGACAATGCGCTGGTGACGGGCCGCGAGGATCTGGAGGATGGCGGCGTTGCCCTGACGCTGAGCATCACCGAACAGGCCCGTTCGGACCTGCGGCGCCTGGCCGGCACCCATCCGGGGCTTTCCATCGAAACGCGGTAGGCCGCGCCGCCGTCAGGCGGCCGGTGTCTTCTGCTTGGCGCGCTGCCACAGCAATTCCATCTCTTCGAGCGTGGCTTTGGTGCCGCTTCCGGAGAACCCGCGAAGTTCCTGTTCCACGTAGGCAAAACGCGTTCTGAACTTGGCGATGGTGGCGCGCAGGGCTCGCTCGGGATCGATGCCCTCCAGCCGGGCCAGGTTGACGACGCTGAAGAGCATGTCGCCAAGCTCGCCTTCTCGGTCAGCGGCGGTGCCGCCCTTCAGGGCGGCTTCGAACTCGTCGGTCTCCTCCCGGATTTTCGCCAGAACCGGTGCCGATTCTTTCCAGTCGAATCCGACGGTTGAAGCCTTCTGTTGCAGCTTCGTGGCAAGCGCGAGCGCGGGCAGGGTGCCGGGGACGCTGTCGAGCAGTGGTGGCCTTTCCGGCGCCGTTTTGGGTGCCCATTCCGGATCGGCCGCAGAGGACTGCACCCGCTCGGCGCGCTGCCTGGCCTTGAGCTCTTTTTCCTCGGCCTTGATGCGGTTCCACTGGCCCTTGGCACTGCCGGCGCTGCGCGCCTGCGCATCCCCGAAGACGTGTGGATGGCGGCGGATCATCTTTGCGGTAATGCCCTCGACCACGTCTGGAAAGGCGAAGAGGCCGGCTTCCTGCGCAAGCTGGCAGTAGTAGACGACCTGCAGGAGCAAATCCCCCAGTTCCTCCTTGAGATCGTCCGCATCACGCCGCTCGATCGCATCCACGACCTCGAAGGTCTCCTCGATCGTGTAGGGAATGATGCTGTCGAAGCTTTGCTCCAGATCCCAGGGGCAACCGGTCACGGGCGTCCTCAGAGCCGCCATGATGTCGATCAGGCGTTGGATATCGCGCGATGGGATCATGTGGCGTGCTCGTTCCTGATGGCTATGGGTCAGACCGCGCGGGTGATGCCGCCGTCGACCCTTATGTTCTGGCCGGTGATGTATCCGCCGCCGGCAGAGCAGAGAAAGGCGATGGTCGCCGCGATTTCGTCTGCCCGACCATAGCGCCCCATGGGAATGCGCTCGCGGAACTCGGCCTTCTCCGCCAGACTGTCGATGAAGCCGGGCAGGACATTGTTCATGCGCACATTGTCGGCAGCGTAACGGTCGGCGAAGAGCTTGGCGTAGGAGGCAAGGCCCGCGCGGAAGACGGCCGATGTCGGGAAGACAGGGTCCGGCTCGAAGGCCGCGAAGGTCGAGATGTTCACGATGGTGCCGCCCTTCTGCGCCACCATAATGGGCGCGACGAGGCGCGTCGCCCGCACCACGTTCAGCAGATACACGTCCAGCCCACGGTGCCAGTCCTCGTCCGTCAGGTCGAGGATCGGGGCGCGGGGACCATGCCCTGCGCTGTTGACGAGGGCGTCCACGCGCCCCCATCGGTCCATGGCGGCATCGACGAGGCGCTGCAGATCGTCGTTGGACTGGTTCGATCCGGTTACGCCGACACCGCCGAGTTCCTCCGCGATGGCCGCTCCGCGCCCCGATGAGGACAGGATAGCCACGCCGAAACCGTCCTGTGCGAGCCGGCGCGCCGCAGCCTCGCCCATGCCGCTTCCTGCGGCGGTGATGATGGCAACCCTGGTCGTCATGCTGGCAGTCCCTCCGCCGCTGGTATCCACTGCCCTCAGGGCATGGTGATCTGGAGCTTCACGTCCGTCGGGCGGCCTTCGGCCGCGCGCTCGAAGGCTTCGATGGCCCGCTCGAAGGGCATCGTTTCGCTGATCAGGGGTTTCAGGTCCACCTTGCCCGACGCCATCATCTGAATGGCGCGCGGATATTGGTGCGCGTAGCGGAACACGGTTTCGAAGCGCACTTCCTTGGTGGAGGCCGTGGCCCAGTCCATCGGCGTCGGATGGACCGGCAGGCCGACCACCACCACCACGCCCGCCGGACGCGGCAGTTCCAGAAGGGTTTCCCAGGCCTTGGGCGAGCCACTCGCCTCGAAGACGACATCCGCGCCCCAGCCGTTGGTCTGCGCGTTCACGGCATCCTTCAGGCTCTGGTTGCGGATGTTGATCGGCACGATCCCGGGATAGCGCCCGGCAATCTCCAGCTTCTCGTCCATCAGGTCGGCGACGAAGACCGTCGCGCAGCCGCCGGCCAGCGCCGCCAGCGCGATCATGATGC
The DNA here is from genome assembly GCF_001463905.1 of Aureimonas frigidaquae. GTDB lineage: Bacteria > Pseudomonadota > Alphaproteobacteria > Rhizobiales > Rhizobiaceae > Aureimonas > Aureimonas frigidaquae. Next base: position 372,281 of record NZ_BBWR01000002.1, on the reverse strand, counting down.
CGATGGGGCCGGCGCCGATCACCACGCCGACGTCACCGGGCGCGATCCGCGCCTTCTGCGCCGCCTGCAGGCCGACCGCGAAGGGCTCGACCATGGCGCCTTCCGCAAAGGAGACGTTGTCGGGCAGGCGGAAGGTGAAGTTGGCCGGATGCACGACTTCGCCCACCAGGACGCCGTGGACGGGGGGTGTCGCCCAGAACGTCACCGCCGGATCGACATTGTAGATGCCGAGGAGGGACGCGCGCGAATTGGGGTCCGGAACGCCCGGCTCCATGCAGACACGGTCGCCGACACTCAGGTGGCGCACGTCCGAACCGACTTCCACCACGGTTCCCGACGCTTCGTGGCCGAGCACCATGGGCTCGTTGACGATGAAATTGCCGATCCGCCCGTGGGTGTAATAGTGCACGTCGGAGCCGCAGACGCCGACCGTGTGGATCTTGATGCGGACATCGAGCGGACCGACCTCGAGCGGCAGATCGATCTCGCGGATGCGGAGCTCGTGCTGCTTTTCCAGAACCAATGCTGTTTGCTGTGCCATGCGGACTTCTCCTCGGACGATTGGCCCGTCATACAGGAGGCCCGCCACGCTTGTCAGCTATGGACACGGCCGCCGCGCCGCTTTTCAACCGCGCGCGCGCCCAAGCGGGAACGGCATGTAGCCGACGAAGCCCGTCAGCTTCCACGTGCCCGCGACCTTGGCGCAGAAGTACAGCGTCTGCCAAGACAGGATGTCCTGTCCGCCATCGGCCCGTGCGATGGTGCCGTCAAACTTCTTGTGCGCCACCGCCTTGTCGCCCGCCACATCGATGTCCCGCAGATTGGTGGCCCGGAACAACGCCTCCCGGACGGGCTCGGCATAGGCCACGCCCTGCGCGGCGCGGGCCTGGCGCAGCCATTCGTCGCGGTAGATGTCGAGCGTCGGGAAGCCCAGCCGCCAGCTATCGGGAATTTCGGATTTTCCGGCATCCAGCCCGAAGAACCGGTCGGGCACGAAGTCCTGTTCGACCATGCTCCAATCGGCCGCCAGGAAGGCGTCGATATCGCGCTCCACAAGCATCTCCCAGATGGCGTGGCGGTCAGGATCCTGGGGCGGGAAGGGGTTCTGCGTCGGGGCCATGGGGCGTCCTTTTTCGGTCAGTCGCCGACCGGCAGGTTCGGATCGGCGGCAAGGTGGGTGTTGAGGGTCTGCTTGATGCGGCGAATGCCTTCCAGCATCGATGGGCCGATTGTCTGGGCCGTCGCCATGGCCAGGATGTCGGCCGTGGCCAGCAGGCCGAAGCGGCCGCTGCTCGGCTTGTAGATGTTGCCGTCTTCCGGGAAGGCGTATTCCAGCGCCACGTCGCAGGCTTCGGCGAGCGGCGTGCCGTGCGCCGTCACGGCGATGATCTGCGCGCCGTAATCACGGGCAATGGCGTTGGCCCGCAGGAGCGGACGGTTGCGGCCGGACACCGAAAACGCGATCACGCTCGTCCTGCGGTCGGCGACGGATGCCAGCATGGCCTGCATATGGCCGTCGGTTTCGGCCCGCACGTCGAGGCCCAGCCGGAACAGCCTGTTCTGCATTTCCATGGCCAGGAGCGAGGACGTGCCGCCCGAACCGAAGCACAACACGCGGCGGCTCTGCGCAAGGATGCTCGCGGCGCGGGACATGGCAGCCATGTCCGCCAGGCGGCGAGCCCGTTCCACGGCCGCCTGTGCGGCATCGCAGACCGCGTGCAGTACGAGCGTTTCGCGCTCTTCCGGGCTGGGCGGCGCGGCATTGACGTAGAGCCCGCCGACAGCCATGGCCTGTGCCAGCCGCAGCTTGAAGTCGGCCATGCCGGTGCAGCCGAGCGCCCGGGCAAAGCGGGTGACGCTCGGCTCGCTCGTGCCGGTCCGGCCGGCAATCTCGGCGATGGCGGCGGTGGAGGCGAAATGCGGGTTCTCCAGCGCGAAGGCCGCCAGATGACGGGCCGTGCGCGGGCCGTCCTCGGCCATCGCCCGCAATCGCGCGATCAGGTCGAAGGCGATCGGCGCCGGCTTGTCCGGGGGCGGCGCACTCATGCCGCGCGGGTCGGCGCCTCGATGCGCCGACCGCTCCCCGCATCGAAGAGGTGGATATCCCCCGGCGATACGTCGAGCGCCAGGCGCTGGCCCGGCCGCGCGGCGAGCCGGTCCGCGACGACGATCCGCACCGGCGTTCCCGCCAGCGTTCCGAAGAGGTGCGTTTCGGCGCCCGTCGGCTCGACGACCTCCACCTCCAGCCCGAGAGGCCCGCCATCGGCCGGGCGGAAGCGTTCCGGCCGCACACCCATGATGACGTCCCCGGCAGCCGCACCCTGGAAGGCGGTCGCAAGGCTTGCGCCGTCGGCCAGCCGGATCTGGCCGCCCTCCAGCCGCGCCGCAAGGAGGTTCATGGGCGGCGAGCCCAGGAAGCCCGCCACGAAGGTGTTGGCCGGACGGTCGTAAAGCTCCAGCGGCTTGCCTTCCTGTTCGATCCGGCCGCCATTCATCACCACGATCCGGTCGGCCATCGTCATGGCTTCGATCTGGTCGTGCGTCACATAGATGATGGTGGTGCCAAGCTTCTGGTGCAGCGCCTTGATCTCGGTGCGCATCTGGACGCGCAGCTGCGCATCGAGATTGGACAGGGGTTCGTCGAAGAGGAACAGGTCCGGCTCGCGCATCACGGCGCGGCCCATGGCCACCCGCTGGCGCTGTCCGCCGGAAAGCTGGCCGGGTTTGCGGTCCAGATAGGGGGTGAGATTGAGCATCTGCGCCGCCGCTGCCAGCCGCTCCTCGGCCAGCGCCCGCGCATCGCCGCGAATGCCCGGGCCGAACAGGATGTTCTCGCGCACCGTCATATGCGGAAACAGCGCATAGGACTGGAAGACCATGGCGATGTTGCGCTTCTGCGGTGGCAGGGCGCTGGCATCGCGCCCGCCAATATGCAGGCGGCCGCGGCTGATCGTGTCGAGCCCGGCGATCATGCGCAGAAGGGTCGACTTGCCGCAGCCCGATGGCCCCACCAGCACGACGAACTCCCCGTCGCGAACCATCAGGTCCAGCGCGTGGATAACCTCGACCGGCCCGAAATTCTTGCCGATGCGCTCCAGCGACAAATCCGCCATGGCTCGTCCTCCGTCAGCCGATTGCCCTGATGAATGCGGTATTGCCGGCCGTCAGGCCGGCATCCACCGGAAGCGCCACGCCGGTGATGCCCGACGCCGCGTCGCTGGCCAGGAACAGGACGGCATCGGCCACCTCTTCCGGCCGCACCATGCGGCCGAGCGGATAGAGCGGGACGATGGCCGCCGCGATGTCGGGCGATTTTTCGAAACGGTGATCCCAGGCCGGTGTGCGCACGGAGCCGGGGCAGACCGCATTGGCGCGCACCCCGTCCGGGCCGGCCTCCACGGCGATGGCCCGCATATAGGCCAGAAGCCCGGCCTTGGCCGCGGCATAGGCCGGATTGCCGTAGTGGGCGAGCGCATTGACCGAGGAGATGAAGACGAGCGCCCCATGGCCGCGCTTTCGCATTCCCGCCACAAGCGGATCGGTGAAATGACGGGCGCCGGACAGGTTGATGGCAAGCTCGGCCTCCCAGGCGTCTCCATCCGTCGTCTCAAGCGTTTCGGCCCGCGTGAACCCCGCATTGGAGATGACGATGTCGGGCAGCCCGAACCGCTCCTGGAGTTCGGCGGCTGCGGCCGCGCAGGCGCCGCGCTCGGCCATGTCGAAGGTGAGGGCGCCGATGGTGCCCTCCGACGGCAGTGGCGGTGTGCGGTCGGCCAGGACGATCCGGGCGCCGGCATCTGCCAGGCGCCTGGCCAGCACGGAGCCGATCCCGCCCGTGGCGCCCGTCAGAACGACGAGCCGGTCCTCAAGCCTGAACATCCGCCGCACGCCTCCGGGAATGGGTCGATGAGACGGAAGACTGACCTTGCAAATGAAATAAAGCAACAGAAAACGGCGGTCGGGTGCCGCGAATTTCCATCTTGCGAAATAAAATTACAGGTCCATGATGCGTCGTCACAGGCGTCATCCTGGGAGGGCGCCGGCGCGATTGATCTGCGAGGAGAGGCCCCATGTCTGGCAGCATCGGAACACGCATGAAGACCCTGGCGCTCGCATCGACGGCCCTTCTGGCCGTTGCGGGCGTGGCGCAGGCCGGGACGGTCCGCGTCACGGTGGCGGAGTATTCCGCCAAGACCGGACCCTATTTCCAGGAGGTCGTCGAGAAGTTCGAGGCGGCCCATCCGGATATCGATGTCGAGATCGAGGTCGTGCCCTGGGACAACCTCCTGCAGAAGCTGACGACCGATATTTCGGCCGGGGCCAATGCGGACCTGTCGATCATCGGCACGCGCTGGCTCGTGGACTTCGTGGAGCAGGGGATCGCCGAGCCACTGGACGGCTATATGGACGCGGCCTTCAAGGACCGGTTCATCCCGACCTTCCTGACCCCCTCCGTCATGGACGACAAGACCTACGGCCTGCCCATCGCCGCCTCGGCCCGCGCCCTTTACTACAACAAGACCCTGTTCGAGGAAGCCGGGATCGACGCTCCGCCGGCCACATGGGCCGAGCTGGAGGAAGACGCCAAGAAGATATCGGCGCTCGGCGATGGCCGCTTCGGCTTCGGACTCCAGGGCAAGGAGATCGAGACGGACGTCTATTACTATTATGGCATGTGGTCGCAGGGCGCCGAGATCCTGATGGACGGCAAGTCCGGCCTGTCATCGCCCGGCGCGCTGGAGGCTGCGCGTCTCTACAAGCGCCTGATCGACGAGGGGGCCACGCAGCCGGGCGTCACCTCCTACTCGCGGGAGGACGTGCAGAACCTGTTCAAGCAGGGCAAGCTCGGAATGGTCATGACGGCGCCCTTCCTGTCGAACCAGATCCGCGACGAGGCGCCCGACCTGCAATATGGCGTGGCGCCGATCCCGGCCGGCGAAGGCGGCGCCCGCGGCACCTACGGGGTGACCGATTCCATCATCATGTTCCAGAACTCGCAGAATAAGGACGAGGCGTTCCAGTTCCTGGATTTCCTGTTCCAGACGCCGCAGCGTGTCGCCTTCACGGTCAATGAAGGCTTCCTGCCGGTCGAAAAGGAAGAGGCGGCCGATCCGCATTTCGTGGACGATGCCGATCTGAAAGTCTTCACCAGCCTGCTTGCGGACGCCCGTTTCGCGCCCGTGATCGCCGGATGGGAAGAGATCGCCGACATCACCACCAATGCGCTCCAGTCCGTCTATCTCGGCCAGGCGGAGCCGGATGCCGCATTGAAAGCCGCCGCCGAACGGGCAGACGCCATCCTGGCGCAATAATGCCTCTGCGCTGAACCACCACGTCACGGACGGGGCGCCATAGGGGCGGCCCGTCCTGGACCTATCCGACCCTTCGACTTTGCCCGGAGAGCCGATCATGCGCGCAGAGCGGGCCTTCCTGCCCTATTTGATGATTGCGCCGAGCCTCCTTCTGGCGGCGGCGATCGTCGTCTGGCCCATCGTCGAACTGTCGGAGCTCGCCAGCCACAGCGTCAACCGCTTCGGCCAGATCCGCGATTTTGTCGGGCTCGCCAATTTCCAAAGCCTCTTCGCCGATCCCGATTTCATCGCGGCGGTCTGGCGCACGCTCGTCTGGACGGCGGCCGTCGTCTTCGGCGCCCTCATCGTCGCCGTTCCGGTGGCGCTGGTCCTGAACGAGGACTTCTACGGGCGCAATGTCGCACGGGTCATCGTGATGCTGCCCTGGGCCGTTTCGCTGACCATGACGGCCATCGTCTGGCGCTGGGCGCTGTCGGGCGAAAGCGGCATGCTCAACTCGGCCCTGATGGGCCTTGGCCTCATCGACAGCAATATCCAGTGGCTCGCCTCTGCCGCGACGGCCTTCCCGATGCAGATCTTCATTGCCATCGTGGTGACGGTGCCATTCACGGTCACCATCCTTCTCGGCGGCCTGTCCTCGATCCCCGACGATCTCTATGAGGCGGCGGCGCTGGAGGGTGCGGGACGCTTCGCCATGTTCCGCAAGATCACCCTGCCGCTGCTCAAGCCGTTCCTCAACATCGCCATGGTGCTGAACACGATCTACGTCTTCAACTCCTTTCCTATCATCTGGGTCACGACACAGGGTGGGCCGGCCAACTCCACCGACATTCTGGTGACCTATCTCTACAAGCTCGGCTTCCGGCTCGGAAAGCTGGGGGAAGCTTCGGCGGTCTCTTTGGTGATGTTCGCCATGCTGCTCCTGTTCACACTCGTCTATGTGCGCCTGACGACGCGCCGGGAGGTGGCATGATGGACACGGCGAAGCTGCGACGCAGCCTGGTTTGCTGGCTGTGCCTGTCGCCGATCGTGGTGGTCGCGCTGTTCCCCTTTGCGGTCATGGTGATCTCGGCGCTGAAGCCGGCGCAGGAAGTGTTGAACCCGACCTGGTGGCCATCGAGGCTGGCTTTCGAGAATTTCGTCACCATGTGGCGCGCCACGAATTTCGGGCCGGCTTTGATGAACTCGCTCATCATTTCCGTCCTGTCGACGGCGGCGGCGCTGATCGTCTCCATCCCCGCCGCCTATGCGCTGGGGCGCTTCACCTTTGCCGGGCGCTCGGCCTTCCGCATATTTCTGATCGTCACGCAGATGCTGTCGCCCATCGTCCTCGTCATCGGGCTGTTCCGCCTCGTCGCCTGGGCCGGCCTGATCGACAGCGTCAGCACCGTCGCCATGGTCTATGCCGCTTTCAACATCGCCTTCACGGTCTGGATGCTGCAGAGCTACTTCGCCACCATCCCGCGCGATCTGGAGGAAGCGGCCTTCATGGAGGGCGCCAGCCGCTGGAAGACGCTGATCCGCGTGTTTTTGCCCCTGGCCGCGCCCGCCACGGTGGTCACGGCCATCTTCGCCTTCATCAATGCCTGGAACGAGTTCGTCATTGCGCTAACCATGCTGCGCACCCAGGCCAGCTACACGCTGCCGATCCAGATCTTCTCGCTCGTGGCCGGGCGCTACACGGTCGAGTGGCATCACGTCATGGCTGCGACCTTCGTGGCGACGATCCCCGTCGCCATCGCTTTCGCCTGGCTGCAGCGCTACCTGGTGCGCGGCCTGTCCATCGGCGCCGTAAAGTAGTGGCTCCCCATGCGCATCTTCACCGCCTCTCTCGCCACCGAGACGAACACCTTCTCCCCGGTTCCGACGGATCGCTCCTCCTTCGAGGCCGCCTTCTATGCGCCCCCCGGCCAGCACCCCGACACGCCGACACTGTGCTCCTCTCCCATTCCGATCCTGCGGCGGCGCGGGCGCGCGGAGGGGTTCGAGGTGGTCGAGGGCACGGCCTGCTGGGCCGAGCCGGCCGGCCTGATCCGTCAGGACGCCTATGAAAGCCTGCGCGACGAGATCTTAAGCCAGCTCGACGCGGCCATGCCGGTCGATGCGGTCGTGCTGGGGCTGCACGGGGCCATGGTCGCGCAGGGCTACGACGATCCGGAGGGCGATCTTCTGGACCGGGTGCGCGCCCGTGTCGGCCCCGACGTGCTGGTGGCGGCCGAGTTCGATCCGCATTCCCACCTGACGGAACGGCGGGTCAAGGCGCTCGATCTCTTTGCCGCCTTTCTCGAATTTCCCCATACGGATTTCGAGGAGCGGGGCGAACATGTCGTCGATCTGGCCCTGCGCACGCTGCGCGGGGAGATCCGGCCCGTGGTCTCCTCCTACGACTGCCGGATGATCGACATCTTCCCGACGAGCCGCGAGCCCATGCGTGGGCTGGTGGATCGTGTCCGCGCCCTGCAGGGAACCGACCGCATCCTGTCCATCTCTCTCATCCATGGTTTCATGGCGGGCGACGTTCCCGAGATGGGAAGCCGCGTCGTGGTGGTGAGCGATGATGACAGGCCGGCCGGCGACAGGCTGGCGGCGGAGCTCGGCGCCGAACTCTTTGCCATGCGCGGCCGCGCCGCCATGCCGATCCTGGAGCTCGAACCCGGCATGGATGCGGTGGCAGAGGCTGTGCAGCGGGCTGAGCGGCGGCCCGTCGTCGTCAGCGACATATGGGACAATCCGGGTGGCGGCGTGGCGGGTGACGGAACGCATCTGTTACGGGCGCTTCTGGCGCGCGGCCATCGCAGCATCGGCGTTGCGACCATCTGGGATCCTGTCGCGGTGACCTTCGCCCATGCCGCAGGCGTCGGCGCGTCGCTGCGCATGCGCATCGGGGGCAAGTGCAGCGATGCGTCGGGCGAGCCTATCGATGCCGATGTGGTGGTTCAGGCGATCGTGGAGGAGGGCTGGCAGAGCTTTCGCAACAGCCGCGTCACGCTGGGCCGCGCGGCGGTGGTGCGATTTGCCGGGACAGAGGTGGACGTGGTGCTGATCACCAGCCGCACCCAGACTTACGAGCCGGACATCTTCACCAATCTCGGCGTGGACTTTGCCGGCAAAGAGATATTGCTGGTCAAGTCAACCAATCACTTTCACGCCGGCTTCGCACCGATCGCCGCCGATATTCTCTACATCGCCGCGCCGTCGACCTATCCGACCAACCCAGCGACGACGCCCTATCGCAAGATGCTGCGTCCCATCTGGCCCCGTATCGAAGACCCTTTCGCCTGAGCCGAGGCGCGAGCCGTGCCGGACTTGCAACCCAAGGTTGCGCGTTTGTGCTTGTTTATGTGCACGGGAACCGATTATCGAAGGGTTGGGGACGCAGGTTGTGAGCGGCGGATCAGTATGGGAAGCATCGACGGGACCATCGTGTCCTCCGGAGGGAGTGAGGAGGGCGGGGTGGATTACTTCGAACTGGCGCCGTCGCCGCTGTGGCTGGAAGATTACAGCGCCGTCCGCGAACTGTTCGACACGTGGCGCGCCGATGGGGTCACCGATATCCATGCGCACCTGATGCAGGACCTGGAGCGTGTGCGCGCATGCTCCCAAAGGATCCGGGTGCTCAAGGTCAACTCGCAGGTGCTGAGCCTTTACAAGGTTGCCGACCACGAGGAACTCGTCGCCAGGCTCGATACGATCTTCAGCGCCGATATGCTGACCACCCATGCCCGCGAACTCGAGATGCTGTGGAACGGGCAGACCCGCTTTTCCAGCCATGCGATCAACTACACGGCGACCGGCGAGCGGCTGAACATCCAGCTGTCCGGCCGCATCCTGCCGGGGCACGAGGAAGACTGGTCGCGCGTGCTTGTCACGACGGAAAACGTGACCGAGCGGGAGTCCGCGCGCAAGGCCCTGGCCGGCAGCGAGCGCTTCGCCCGGGGTCTGTTCGAACATTCCCCCGTATCCCTGTGGGTCGAGGATTTTTCCGCAATCAAGACCCTGATCGACGAGGTGCGGCGGCAGGGCATTCTGGACTTTCGTGTCTTCACCGACGTGCATCCGGAATTCGTGACCCGTTGCATGAGCGAAATCCGCGTGATCGACGTAAACAACGCGACCATTCGCCTCTTCGGCGCGCCCGATAAGCGCACGCTGCTGAACAACCTGCCGCGCGTCTTCCGCGACCGCATGACCAACCCCTTCAAGGAACAGCTCATCGACCTGTGGAACGGGCAGCTCTTCCAGATGCGGGAAGTCGTCAATTATACGGTGGACGGCCGCGAACTGCATCTGATGCTGCAATTCTCCGTCCTGCCGGGGGCCGAGAACGACTGGTCACTCGTGCAGGTCGCGCTGACGGACATCACGGCGCGCAAGGCAGCGGAAGCCTATCTCGAATTCCTTGGCCGGCATGACCCGCTGACCAAGCTCTACAACCGCTCCTTCTATGTGGACGAGTTGAACCGCCTTCAGCGCAACGTTACCGTCCCGGTCAGCGTCATGATCATGGATCTGAACAATCTGAAGGAGGTCAACGATACGCACGGCCATTCGGCCGGCGACGACCTTCTGCGCCGGGCCGGAGAGGTTCTGGGCAAGCTGGTGGAGCCACCCTCCAGTGCTGCGCGGATCGGCGGCGACGAGTTCGCGCTGATCCTGCCCGGCCTCGACGAAGCCGACGGCCGGAAGGTCCTGGCCGATCTGAACGAACTGTGCGAGCTGAACAACCAGTTTCACTCCGTCTCGCAGATCAATCTCAGCCTGTCGGCCGGGCTTGCCACGCACCGGGACGGCGAAAGCCTGGAATCGACCGCACGCCGCGCCGACCGCGCGATGTACGAGGCCAAGCGTGCCTACCACCGCGATCTCGCGCAACGGCGCAACAGGGCTTAAGACCCGTCGAAGCATCCTCTCGTCCCACGGACCTTTCTCATGGCTCACATCGTCGTCTTCGGTTCCATCAATGTGGATCTCGTGTCCAAGGTCGCGCATATCGCCCGACCGGGTGAAACCGTCCTGTCGCCAAGCTACGACACGCATTTCGGCGGCAAGGGCGCCAACCAGGCCGTGGCCGCCGCACATGCCGCGCGCGGGCATGGGCTGAGCGTGGCCATGCTGGGCGCCGTCGGGCGCGACGCGTTCGGGGATCAGTGCCTGAGCAACATGGACGCAGCGGGTGTGGACATAGCGGGTGTCCAGCGCAGCCATGAGCGGACCGGGGTGGCCTTCATCTCGGTGGATGCGCAGGCGGAAAACGCCATCACCGTTGCCAGCGGCGCGAACCGGCATCTGTCCGCCGGCGCAGTGCCACAGGCAGCCTGCCTCGGCGCTCGCGCGGCCGTCCTGCAGATGGAAGTGCCGATGGTCGAGAACCTCGCCTTCGCGCAAGGTTTGCCGGACGAAACGCGCCTCATCTTCAACTTCGCCCCGGCCGAGGACGATACCGATCCGGTGGCGCTGAAGGCGCTTCTGTCACGCACCGACATTTTTGTGGTCAATGAGCACGAGGCCGAAGTGGCGGGCCGGATCGCCGGCGACGGAGCCCATGATTTCGCGCAGCTGGCAACGGCGCTCGGCCTGGACCTCGTGGTGACGAAGGGGGGTGCGGGCGTCGATCTTTTCGCGCGGGACGGGCGCTTCCGGCATTTCGATGCCCCGAAGGTGGATGTCGTCGATACGACCGGCGCGGGTGATCTCTTCACCGGCACGCTTGCCGCGCGCATTGCCGGCAAAGTGCCGCTGGACGAGGCCATCGCTGCGGCCTGCAACGCCGCTTCCATCGCCGTGACCCGCCCCGGCGCGCAAGTCGACGTCTTCGCCTAGCCCGCCGCGAAGGCGGCCCGCACGCCGGCTGCCACGACGAGGTAGCGCAGCAGCTTTCCGATGAAGACGAGGGCGATGAAGCGGCCGAGCGGCACCCGCAGGATGCCGGCCGCCACCGTCAGAACATCGCCGACGACCGGCGCCCAGCTGAACAGAAGGCTGACAAGGCCATAGCGCTCGAAGAGGTAGGACCACCGGGTGAGCTGGCTTTGCGGGACCGGGAACCAGCGCCTGTCCGAAAAGGCTGCCAGGAACCGCCCGCAACACCAGTTGACGACCGACCCCGCCGTATTGCCGAGCGTTGCGCAGGCCAGCATGATCCAGGGATCGCCGGTCTTCGACAGAAGGAAGGCGACGAACATGACCTCGGAGGCGCCGGGCAGGATCGTCGCGGCCAGGAGGGCCGTCCAGAACATGGCGCCATAGGCGGCGATCTCGCTCATGCTCGGCACCGCCGCGCGTCACCGCGCTGTGGGTCTTCAAACGGCATGACATCGGGGTCCAGGTGGCCGGTGCCGACGCCATAGCCGTTCATCGGCGCGTCGTACAGCGGGGGCTCGTCGCACGAATTGGTCACACGGGCCTGTGGGACTATGTTGAGGGGATCGTCCTTCGATCGACAACACAGGAGCATGCCATGCGCATGGACACCGTCTTCCTCTTCGATCTTGACGGAACGCTGGTCGATAGCGTCTATCAACATGTTCTTGCCTGGAAGCAGGCCCTGGATCATGAAGGCATTTCACTGTCCGTCTGGCGGATCCACCGAAGGATCGGGATGAGCGGTGGCCTGTTCACCGACCAGCTCCTGCGTGAAACGGGCCAGGAACTGACGGTGGAGAAGGCCGAACGCCTGCGCCATCTGCATGCACAAGCCTATCGCGCGCAAAGGGCCAGCGTGCAGCCGCTGCCGGGCGCCCGGGAACTGCTGCACTGGCTGAGTGAGAACCGCATCCCCTGGGCCATCGCCACCAGCGGCCGGATGGAAACGGCGCGGGTCAACCTCGAGGCGCTGGGGGTGGATCCGGACGAGGCCGTGGTCGTCACGCGCGATCAGGTGCGCTACGCCAAGCCCGATCCCGATCTCTTCCTGGCGGCGGCGGAACGGCTCGGCGCGCCGATCGGCTCGGCAATGGTGGTCGGTGACGCAATCTGGGATATGCTTGCGGCGACTCGCGCCCGTGCCCTCGGCATCGGCCTCCTGAGTGGAGGCTACGGCTGCGAGGAACTCCAGAAGGCCGGCGCCTTTCGGGTCTATGCCGATCCAGCCGATCTCCTGGTGCATATCGACGAGGTGGGCGGCCGCCGTTGAGGCACTCCCACCCCGTCTTCAGTCGGCGGGGCGTGGAGAGCTTGCATGGCAGCGGAAGCAGGTTTGTCGCAGACCGTCGGTCCGGCGGTGGTTCTTCTGGCGTCGGCCGTCATCGCGGTGCCGCTCTTCCGGCGGCTGGGTCTTGGCTCGGTGCTCGGCTATTTCGCCGGCGGGCTGCTGGTCGGCCCGTCCATCCTGGGCATCTTTACGGAACCCTCCACCATTCTCCACGTGTCCGAGCTCGGCGTGGTGATGTTCCTCTTCCTCATCGGGCTGGAGATGCGGCCCCATAAATTATGGGCCATGCGCAGCCAGATCTTCGGGCTCGGCCTGTCGCAGGTCGTCCTGTGCACCGCGCTCCTGACGGGGGCGGGCATGGTGGCCGGCTTTGCCGCGCCCGTCGCCTTCATCGCCGGTGCGGGCTTCGTCCTGTCGTCGACGGCCGTCATCATGTCGGCGCTGCAGGAGCGTGGGGAAATGGCGACCGGGCAGGGGCAGCGCGCCGTGTCGATCCTGCTTCTGGAAGACCTGATGATCGTGCCGCTCCTGGCCATCGTCACCTTCCTCGGCGCGTCGACGGCGGCGGCCGACGGCGCTTCGGGGCTGCGCGCGGTTGCCATAGGGCTGTCTGCCGTCGTCCTCCTGATCGCCGCGGGGCGTTGGCTGCTCGATCCCTTCTTCGCGCTCCTCGCCCGGGCGCGCATTTCGGAGGTCCTGACCGCCGGTGCGCTGCTCGTGGTTCTGGGCGCTGCGCTCATCATGGAACTGGCCGGCCTGTCCATGGCCATGGGCGCGTTCCTGGCCGGTGTGATGCTGTCGGGGTCGAGCTACCGGCACCAAATCGAAACCGATATCGAGCCCTTCAAGGGGCTCCTGATGGGCCTGTTCTTCCTGGCGGTCGGCATGTCGCTCGACCTCGGCGTGGTCGGCGCACGCTGGCCCATCATCATCGGGCTCCTGGCCCTGTACATATTGGTCAAGGCGGTCGGGATCTACCTCGTCGCACGGCTGTTCGGTGCGGGAAACAAGGATTCGCTCCGGCGGGTGGCCCTGTTCGCGCAGGGCGGCGAGTTTGCCTTCGTTCTCTATTCGGCCGCGCTGGGCGGGGGTGTCATCAGCACGGTGGAGAGCGCCATTTTCTCCAGCGTGGTCATTCTGTCCATGGCCATTTCGCCGCTGATCGGCATTGCTGCCGATCGGCTGCTCAAGGACGATGCCGTATCCCTGGACGGTGTCGTTGAACCGGACGGCCTGAAGGGCAGGGTCCTGATGATCGGCTTCGGCCGTTTCGGACAGGTCGCCTCGCAGCTTCTCCTGGCGCAGAGCGTGAACGTATCCCTGATCGACAACGATCCGGACCGCGTGCGGGAAGCGAGCCGGTTCGGCTTCACCGTCTTTTACGGCGACGGCACGCGGCTCGATATCCTGCGCCAGTCCGGCGCTGCGACGGCCGACATCATCATGGTCTGTGTGGACAAGCCCGCCGCTGCCGACCGGATCGTGGAGCTGGTGCGGGAGAACTTCCCTGGCTGCAAGCTGCTCGTGCGCGCCTATGACCGTGGACATTCCATTCGGTTGCGGCGCGCCGGTGTCGATTACGAACTGCGCGAAACGGTGGAATCCGCCATCACCTTCGGCGCCGAAGGCCTGCGTGCGCTTGGAATGATAGCCCTGGACGTGGACGAGGTTGCCGCCGATATCCGGCAGATGGATGAAGAGCGCCTTCAGGCGCAGTGCCAGGGCGATATCTTCTCCGCCGGGGAAAAGCTCCATGTGCAGCCGCGCCCCGAACCGCTGGTCAAGCCGCGCCAGGGCCGCGAGCGCGAGCGCCAGGCCGCCGAGTGAGGCGAAAGGCGGCACCTGGGCAGGCGTGATGTGCCGCTCATCCCATGGTATCGCGCTCGGGAAACCATTCAGGAAGCAAGTTCGATGAACCCCGATATCACCGCAGGCCTGACGCAACTGGGCCACGATACGCCTCTGCCGACCGATCCGGATTCGGCCCGGCTGGAACGCGTGCCGAACCCGCAAGCCGGCATTGCCTATTGCGTGCGGTTCACCGCGCCGGAATTCACCTCGCTCTGCCCCATGACCGGCCAGCCCGACTTTGCGCATATCGTCATCGATTATGTGCCGCAGGACTGGCTCGTCGAAAGCAAATCCCTGAAACTCTTCCTCGGCTCCTTCCGCAACCACGGCGCCTTTCACGAGGACTGCACCATCACCATCGCAAGGCGCCTCGTAACGCTCCTGGAGCCGCAATGGCTGCGCATCGGCGGCTACTGGTACCCGCGCGGGGGCATTCCCATCGACGTGTTCTGGCAGACCGGTCCGGTGCCCGCCGGAATCTTCCTCCCGGACCAGGGCGTGCCGCCCTATCGCGGGCGGGGGTGATGCTTATGCTTGCGGGTTAGCCGCTCCCATCTGTCGAACCTCCCGGAGGGAAATATGGTCGCCATGGATGCCATGATCCACGCTTATGAGCAGCGGCTGCAGGCCTTTGCTCTAGCGCCGACGCCCTACCGTCATGGCATCGCCTGGATCGATGGGGCCTACACGCCGATCGAACAAGCCCGGATCCCGCTGCTCGATCAGGGCTTCCTGCACTCCGACCTGACCTACGATGTTCCGGCAGTGTGGAATGGTCGCTACTTCCGGCTGGACGATCATCTGGACCGGCTGGAAGCAAGCTGCAGGACGTTGCGGATGCGTCTGCCGGTCGAACGGGCGGCGCTGCGCGAGCAGCTGATCGATATGGTGGCCGTCAGCGGCATGAGGGACGCCTTCGTGGAGATTATCGTCACGCGCGGACTCAGCTTCGTGCGTGGCGCCGATCCCGATACGATGCAGAATGCGCTCTACCTTTTTGCCGTCCCCTATGTCTGGGCCATGCCTCCGGAGATCCAGCGCGTCGGCGGGACCGCGATCGTGACCCGGACCGTGCGGCGCGTTCCGCCCGGGGCGATCGATCCGAAGGTCAAGAACCTGCAATGGGGCGATTTCATCCGCGGTCTTTTTGAAGCGCGCGACCGGGGCGCTGCCTTGCCGATCCTGCCGGACGGAGATGGCAACCTGACCGAAGGCGGCGGCTATAATCTCTTCATCGTCAAGGACGGGGTCCTCTACACACCGGAGCGCGGGGTTCTGGAGGGTATAACGCGTCATACGGTGTTGGACATCGCCGCGGCGCGCTCCTTAAGCGTCCGGATCGAACACGTGCCCGTCGACCTGGCCTACAAGGCCGACGAGATATTCCTCTGCACAACGGCAGGTGGCATCATGCCGATTGCCATGCTCGACGCAAAGCCCGTCGGGGATGGTCAGGTCGGGCCGATCACCCGCGCCATATGGGAAAGCTACTGGGCTCTGCACGACGATCCGGCATACAGCTTTGCGGTACCCTATGCCGGGGCGGACTGACGCTCAGCCATAGCTGCGCGCCATGGCCGTCAACGAGAGCGGGCGGATGCTGGCGGCGCGGCCGGCTGTGCCGAAGGCGTCGAAGCGGTCCAGGCAGACGGCCGTCATGGCTTCCATGGCGGGCTTCATGTAGCGCCGCGGGTCGAACTCGGCCGCGTCCGTCCACAGGACGCGGCGGATCGCGCCGGTTGCGGCAAGGCGCAGGTCCGTATCGATGTTGATCTTGCGCACGCCGTGGCGGATGCCGCGCTGGATCTCCTCGACCGGTACGCCCCAGGTCGGCTTCAGGTCGCCGCCATGTGCGTTGATCACGGCCTGCAGATCCTCCGGCACCGAGGACGACCCGTGCATGACAAGATGCGTGTTGGGGAGCCGGCGGTGGATTTCTTCGATCCGGTCCATCGCAAGCACGTCGCCATCGGGCTTGCGCGAGAATTTGTAGGCGCCATGGCTTGTGCCCATGGCAACGGCGAGGGCGTCGACGCCGGTGGCTTCCACGAAACGCTCGGCCTCGTCCGGATCGGTCAGGAGCTGGTCATGCGACAGGGTTCCCGTCGCGCCATGGCCGTCTTCCTGATCGCCCATGCCGGTTTCGAGCGAGCCGAGGACACCGAGTTCGCCCTCCACCGACACGCCGCAGGAATGGGCAACCTCGACGACCTTGCGGGTAATGTCGACATTGTAGGCGAAGTCGGCCGGGGTGGCGCCGTCCGCCTTCAGCGAGCCGTCCATCATGACGGAGGTGAAGCCGCTCTGGATGGCCGTCACGCAGGTGGCGAGCCCGTTGCCGTGGTCCAGATGCATGCAGACGGGAATATGCGGGTAGAGCGCCACGAGCCCGTCGATCAGGTGTTTGAGAACGATGTCGTTGGCATAGGCGCGCGCGCCGCGGCTGGCCTGCAGGATGACAGGGGCGTCAGCCTCATCCGCCGCGGCCATGATGGCCAGGCCCTGTTCCATGTTGCTGATGTTGAAGGCCGGGACGCCATAGGCGTTCTCTGCGGCGTGATCGAGAAGCTGTCTCAACGAGATGCGGGCCAAAAAACTCTCCCCCCTGGGCGCTGGCGGACCTCTTCCCGCCGTCTCCTGCGGGAGGATAGGGCGCACAGGCAAACTTCACAAGTTGGGTCTCAAAATAACATGATAATTGTTGAAAATTTCAAAGTGCGTGTTATATCTGCTTTCAGGTGGAGGAGATCGCAGTGCGGCCCGAACAGCGCAGGCATGAGATCATCGAGATGCTGATCCGGGAAGGTTCGGTAACGCTGGAGGCGTTGGCGAGCTGCTTCGACGTGTCGACCATGACCATCCACCGCGATCTGGACGAACTGGAGTCGGCCGGCCTCTTGCGCAAGATCCGCGGCGGAGCCACGATCGAGGCCGGTGGGCAGTTCGAGAGTGATTTCCGGTACCGCGCGCGCGTCGCGGCCGACGAGAAGCGCCGCATCGCACAGCGTGCCGCCGACTTTATCGAGCGGCGCATGATCGTCATGGTGGATGACGGGTCGACCTCGCAGATGATCGCCCCCCATCTGATCGACAAGCGCCCGCTAACAGTCATCACCAACAATCTCGCCTTGATCACAGGCCTGGCCGGGGAACCGGGCATCGACCTTCTGGCGCTGGGCGGCAGCTTCTCCAAGAAGTTCAACGGTTTCTTCGGCACGGTCGCGGAAAAGGCCATTGCCGAGCTGCGCGCGGATGTCGCCTTCCTGTCGAGTTCGGCCATCGACGGGCGGACGGCCTTTCACCAGGACCAGGAGGTGCTTGAGGTCAAGCGCGGCATGATCGCCTCGTCCTCGGTGCATTACCTGATGGTTGATCATCGCAAGTTCGGGCGGACCGCACTGCACCGCCTATCGGACCTCAGCGTCTTCGATGGCGTCATCACCTCGGATGCGCTCCCGGGCGACAAGGCGACGGCCCTGATGGACGAGGGCATCAAACTTTTCTTCGCGCACAAGGATTAGATCATGTCGCAGACGAACCGGCTCTGGATCGGTACGAGTTGGAAAATGAACAAGACGCTGGCGGAAGGGCGCGCCTATGCCGAACGGCTGGCGCAAGCGCCCGCGGACCCGCGCATCCAGCGGTTCATCGTCCCGCCTTTCACGCTGGTGCGGGAGGTGAAGGCCCTTTTGTCAAACAGCGACGTGAAGGTCGGCGCGCAGAACATGCATTGGGCGGAGGCTGGCGCCTGGACGGGTGAAGTGTCCGCGCCGATGCTGGTCGATTGCAAGCTCGACATCGTGGAGCTCGGCCATTCAGAGCGCCGCGCTTACTTCGGAGAGACCGACGAAACCGTTGGCCTGAAGGTGGCCGCTGCCGTGGCGCATGGGCTCATCCCGCTCATCTGCGTCGGTGAGACGGAGGAGGAGAAAGAGGCTGGACAAGCCGATGCCGTCCTGGCCCGGCAGGTCGAAGGAGCGCTCGGCAAGCTCGGCGCAGATCAGGCCGCGCGTCCCATCCTGATCGCCTACGAGCCGGTCTGGGCCATCGGCGAACATGGCAAGCCGGCCACGGCCGACTATGCCGATGACCGCCAGGCCCGCATCATCGAGATCGCCCGCTCCGTCACGGGCCATCGCATTCCCTGCCTCTATGGCGGGAGTGTCAATCCGGGCAATTGCGTCGAACTGATCGCTTGCCCACATATCGACGGCCTGTTCATCGGGCGCTCGGCCTGGGATGTCGAAGGCTATCTCGACATACTCGACCGTTGCGCCGCATCGCTCTGACAAGAAGGAAGACAGACATGAAGATCGCAATCGCCGGTGACAGTGCCGGGGCGCCGCTGGCCAAGGCCCTTGCCGAACACCTGTCCGGCAAGGCCGGGCTGGAAGTGTCGGATGTGAGCACGCCGCCCGCCGGTTCGTCCGAACTCTACGCCAACCTGTCCGAACGCGTCGCGAGCGGCGTGCTCGACGGCACCTATGACCGCGCCATCCTGTGCTGCGGCACCGGCATCGGCGTGGCGCTGTCGGCCAACAAGGTTCCGGGTATCCGCGCGGCTCAGACGCACGACACCTATTCGGCCGAGCGGGCAGCCCTGTCGAACAATGCGCAGATCATCACCATGGGTGCGCGGGTGATCGGTGCGGAACTGGCGAAGTCCATCGCTGACGCCTACCTTTCCGTCAGCTTCGACCCGAATGGAAAGTCGGCCGACAATGTCGACGCTATCGACGCGCTCGACCGGAAGTATCATTCCGCATGACGACTTTGCCCGGGCGGATCGTCCGGGCATAATCATGAGTGATGCACCCGGCGATTCGTGCCGGGTGTGTCGGTTCTCGGGGCGGGGTGCAATTCCCCACCGGCGGTCACAGCCCGCGAGCGCCTGCCCATGGCAGGGTCAGCAGAGTCCGGTGAAACTCCGGCGCCGACGGTATAGTCCGGATGAGAGAGAACGGGCAGACGGCGTGCGCTTGCGCATGCCCAAATCCTGTTTGCGGCCCGATTTCCCTTCAGCAACTGATGGAAGCCGCAATGACACGACCACTCAAAATCGCATTCATCAAGGCGCGCTGGCACGCGGATATTGTCGACAAGGCCCTGGACGGCTTCCGCCAGGCCATGGACGCATCGGCGCCCGGGGCCGAAATCCAGGTCTACGACGTGCCCGGCGCATTCGAAATGCCGCTACTGGCACAAAAGCTCGGACGCACGGGGCGCTTCGACGCGATCGTCGCGGCGGCGCTCGTCGTCGATGGCGGCATCTACCGGCATGATTTCGTCGCGGCCGCCGTGGTCGACGGGCTCATGCAGGCGCAATTGGCGACGGGCGTGCCCACATTTTCCGTATCGCTGACACCGCATCACTTCCAGCCGACGCCGGAACATCGGGACTTTTTCTCCGCCCATTTCGTGAAGAAGGGGCAGGAGGCGGCGAGGGCCGTTCTGGATATCGCCGCGCTCGACATGTGATCGGCCTGCACGCCGTGAGCGGCCGGGCCAGCCGGCCCGGCCGAAGCGGCGATCGAGCGCCCGTATCAGACGGGCAACTCGATATGGACGGCCTGCTGGACGTAAAGTCGGATATTCGTGAAATCGACGGCGTTCCACCCGTTGCCGATATCCGTAACGGTGGCGGTTGCCACTGTGTGTGTCAGGTCCAGTGTGGTGTCAGCAGTGCCGAGAATACGCAACTGCGCCTTCCCGTTAGTCTCAAAGACGTTGAAGGACGATAGAGACAGAACGTCCGCCTCTGCCAGCCTGAGGGTGTTCGTTCCTCCATCGGTCATATCGATGACTTCGATATTTGCGAGCCGTCCTTCGTTCAGGATGCCGCCACGCAGTATCTCGCTCAGGTCGATCACACGGTTCAACCCCGTTCCGTCGATCTTGAGCGTATCGATCCCCCCGCCACCATCGATACGCGAGACTGTATCGAGGTTGGTCTGCGGGTCCATGAGGCCGTCGAGCACCTGACGTGTAACGATGATCACGTCGTCGCCGGCGCCCGCATACGCCACGCTTCCCTTCGCGCTGAGGCTCAACTCGTCATTGCCAGCGCCGCCGACCAGTGTTTTAGCAACACCATCATCGGACAGGGTGTCCGCTCCGTTGCCACCCATCTTGTCGACCGCGGTCGTATAGACATCAGCGCTCGTCGTTCCGAAGACGACATAGGCCCGCCCGGTGTTTATGTCGCCGTCAATCTCCATGTACGGGGCTGCCACGATCACGTCAGACAAACCGTCGCCGTTCAAATCGCCGGCGTAGGACACCATTGCGCCGGCCGTGGAACTCACGCTTTCACCAAGAAAAGCGAAGCCGCCGATGCCATCCTTCACCGTGTTGATATCGACGATGGATGTATCGTGCTTTCCGAAGACAACGACCATCCGCCCATTATCACCACTTTGGCGAGCGCCGACCACGATATCGCTCAAGCCGTCGCCATTCATGTCGCCGGCGTAGGATACGGAGATGCCGACGCCATCGTAGTTGCAGTGCCCGGCGATCGCGAACCCACCCGTGCCGGCCGAAACCGAGGACAGGTGGACCGCCGAGGTATCGCTCTTGCCGAAGATGACATAGGCGCGACCGATGACGTCGTATCCCAAGTCGCCCAAGAGGATATCGGCATAACCGTCGCCGTTTACATCGCCCGCCGTGGAGACCGAGTAACCTGCTTCCGTGTTGCTGGCGCCGGATTGGATGACGAAGCCGCCTTGTCCCGCGGCAATGGCGGAAAGCTGGATGTTTGCGGTAGGCTGCCTTGTTCCGAACACGACGTAGGTCACGCCGCTCCGTGTGCCGCTGTCGCCTATGGCGTCGGTCGCCGAAATCAACATATCGGCAATGTTGTCTCCGTTGACGTCGCCAGCCGACGCAACCGCATACCCCGCCAGGCTCGAATTTCCCTCTGAGATGATGGCAAAACCACCATTCCTGCCCGTGACGTCCGAAAGGTTGACGGCCGTCCCATCCCTCTTGCCGTAGACGACATGCACACGACCGGCCTTATTA
Source organism: Aureimonas frigidaquae (assembly GCF_001463905.1). Lineage (GTDB taxonomy): Bacteria > Pseudomonadota > Alphaproteobacteria > Rhizobiales > Rhizobiaceae > Aureimonas > Aureimonas frigidaquae. The sequence goes on along the minus strand of NZ_BBWR01000002.1, from coordinate 350,942 downwards.
TCGGTCATGTAGGAGGAGATCAGAACATCGGACAGCCCGTCGCCGTTCACGTCACCCAGACCGCCAACGGAGTAGCCAGCGCCGGCCATGGTCATCTCGCTTATGATGGCAAAGCCACCATTGCCGGAGCTCACGCTCGAAATCTTGACTTCGGCTCCATCGGATTTTCCGAATACGACATAGGCGCGGCCGCCGCCGGTATAGGGTGTGTTGGTCGCGCCACCGAGAACAAGATCGTCATATCCGTCGCCGTTCACGTCGCCGGCCGGCGCCGCTGCATAGGCACCAGGTCGGTTGATGGCACCTTCTCCGGTAATCGCGAAGCCACCGCTGCCGGCGGCGATATTGGAGAGTTGCACCTCGCTGCCGAGCCCGCCGACCTTGCCGAAAATGACATAGCCACGCCCGGCGTTCAGGAAGCCGGTATCGTTGTTTGCTGCAGCGACGAATATGTCGTCTATGCCGTCACCGTTGATATCCCCCGCATAGGTAACTTTCGAGCCCAGGACTTCTTCCGGACCTTCCGGGACGATCCGGAAGCCGAGATTGTCCGAATAAACCTGGCTAAGATTCAGGTCGATGGGCGCTTCGCGGGTAAAGGCATAGCCTCCCGCAGCGATGCCCTGAAAACTGTTGCCGGCCACGTCCGTCAGCACGCCCGCCGGCATGGTCAGCTGGTAGCTGACGCCATTGGTCAGAGGCGTTGACAGCGTGATGGTGACCTTGCTGCCGGAAATGACGACCTGACTGTCATTGATCGGGATGTCTCGGACCTCACCCGCACCGTCGCTGATATGGATCGCACCCGTTCCCGCACTGACCGGACCATCGAAGGTCAGGACGATCGTGTCGCTGCGCAGCGCCGCCTGATCCGCAGGCTTGGTAAGTTCGAGCTCCGGTTCGCTGTTGTCGATGATCAGGCTCGCGATGTATTCCTGTGCGGGGCTGTCCAGTGACGCGGCGTTGCCCGACGCGTCCCTGAAGAGGGGGGCATGAGTGGAAAGGGCATTCTCGGGGATGGTCAGTCCGTCCTCGGCATGGTCGCCTGCCTGCACCGTGTAACGGAACACGAGTTCACTGGTCCCATTGCCCCCGACATAGGAGGCTGCGCGTAAAGCACCAGAAACATTGAGTGGAAGGCCCGGTTCCGGACCATCTGCGGCGAAGGATACGGCCTGGTCGAAGGTGACGGTGAAGTCTATCGTGTCTCCCGCATTGTAATGCCCGGCAATCCCGCCGCTTGACGCGGTGGAAGCAATGGACACGATAGACGGCGCAGACGTATCGACTACGATCGGTGCAGCCAGATTGGCGGCCGCGCCACTATTGCCAGCCAGATCGTCATAAGCGCCTTGTGCGACGGCTATGGTGATGGTGCCATCCTGTACATTCGCCGCCGGCGTAAGCGTGGCGGTAAAGACGGTAGGGGACCCTGTCGCCACAAGGTCGCTCAGCGTGCCGTTGGCAACTTCGACATCCGTCAACGCGAAGTTGGACGGAGCGCTACTGAAGGTAAAGGTGACCTGAGCCGTCTGACCCGCGAGAAGTGTGGATCTGTCGACGCTGATGGCCAGCGTGGGTGGCGCAAGAACCTGCACCGCCGGCATTACGAAAGGCTCGCTCGCGTTGTCTACCGCGTCGTACTGGCGCACGCGAACCGAACCTTGGGGGTGATTGCCCGGCGCAAGTTCGAAAAACGAGCCGGAACCCGCCGTCCAGCTTCCACCGCCATCGAGCGAGTATTCCCAGCGGCCGCCATTCTCAAGGCCACTCACATCGACACGACCGTTGCCGGTGATGAAGTCCGTGTCGAGACCGCCCGTATCCTGGTGAAGCGCCGCCGTTGGCGCGGCAGGGGCCGTCACGTCGATCGCCAGGCTGGCCGAATACTTGGCTGAGACAGGCCCGCCATTGCTCAGCGTGATGTCGATGGTGGCGATGCCCTCACCGATGTCGAGGACATCGGCGAAGCTGATATCCACATTGACCCGCCCCGCCACGACCTGCTTCTGCGTCAGTTGCAGAACCTTTGTCTCGTGCCCGTTGATGACGACACGCAGACTGTCGCCGGCGACAGCGTTCGTCGGAAGCTTGACGCGCGCCACCACATTTTCGTCCATGAAGTCCGCAACCAGCCGGTTGATCGGCGCCTGGGTTGCGATGAAGTCTTCCAGCGAGTTCTGATTATTGGACGGAAAGGTGACCGTCAGCTTCGCGGCCGGAACGTCCAGTGCCACGTCCGGCTTGATGATCGTTGCCGCTTCTTTATTGACGCCGGACTCGAAGATCGCCGCTCCCTGGTCGAGCAGTGCGACGCCGGTGCCGGACAGGCTTCCCGTCGAGCCGCTGACGCTGATCTCGGATGCCAGCAACGCCAGTGTGTCCGCCACGCTGCCGGTTCTTTGATCGAGCCCGGACAGGCGGGCGAGGAGCTGGCCATAGAGTTCGGCAGCGCTGACCCCGTCGGCTTCATTGTAGGCAGCGTCGAGGACGGTGACCGCGCCGGCCGACGCATCGAGGCCGAGTGCGGAGGCGACCGCAGCAGTCACCGAGGTCACCTGGTCAGCCGTGACGGCAAGACCCTCGCCAGCGATGCCGAGCTTCTGGGCGACGAGTTCCGTCACTGGCGATACGACGACGCTCTTGTCAGCGGTGCCCATCACGAAGACGCTGCGGAGCGGAGTGGAAAGCTGCGTCGCCTGGCCCGTCGTTTCGTCTGTGTGTGTGATGTTGCTGGCCACGATCATCAGGGGGCCGGAATGATCCCCTGTCAGAACCACGCGCGCGTTGCCGTCAGCGTCCGTATCACCCTCCGCCACCAGCCCTTTCGCACCGATGATCCGGTAGTGAACCGGTCCGGCGACCGGGCCGGCCACGACGCGGAAGGATACGGTGCTCGTGACCGGATCGACCGGATCGGGCGTGACCGAATGGGACGAGCCGGAGCCGCCGCCTGCGGCCAGTGCGACGCCGCCGCCGGCTGCCAGCGCGCCGAGCACGATGGGAATGCGGTTATCGTGCAGGAGGGACGTGCCGGCGGTGTCGTGATCGTTCAGCACCATGAACGTATCGCCGAAGGCATGGGTCAGCCCCGTCACGCTGCTTGCCGAACCAGCGATGTGGTAGATCGCAGAGCCGTCCGATGCTTTGGACAGCGGCACGGAACTGCCGTCCAGCACCGCTGAGTGGCCATCCTTTCCCGGCAGCTCGATCGAGCACTTGGAATTCTTGCAAAGCGTCAGGAAATCGTCGAGCACGATCTGGGTCTTGCCGTCGAGGAGCAGGATCAGATCGCCGCCGTCATTCTTGCCGGAGGCAACGGCGACGACGTCCTCGACAGGCTTGAGATCGCCCGATCCTTCGACGGTCTGCAGCAGCTTGTAACGGCCGCCTGCCTTGACGCGGACGCGTGTCGACATGCCCTGTGCAGCATCCACCCGATGACCATCAGAAACGATGACGAACTTCGGCGCTGCGGTTCCGGAATCGAGCTTGGCCATACGAGGTCTCCTGTTGGATTCCTTCGCATGATATAAGACTTACGATAGATGTAAGCCGGGTCTGTGCCCGGCTGGAAGGCGTTGCTTACAGACGCAGGCGTCCGCTTTCCCGCAACCATGCGGCGGTCTGCGTGACCTCCTCGTCAAGCCGGTCGTCGCTCCACCCCAGCACCTGCGCGGCGCGCTGTGCGATGGCTTGCATATCCCGCATGGTGAGGGCGCCCGTCACGGCCAGCGTCGTGCGGCGCAGAACGATGTCGGACAGGTGTTTCACCTGTTCCTTCGCAAGAATGTAGTCGATCTCGGCCAGCCCATAATCGTGCGCATTGGCCAGTCTTTCACTGCCGAACTGCGCCTCATGACGCGCGATATCCCGTGCCGTCGATCCATAGCGCGCCAGGAGCGTGGCGATCCGGTCCGGCGCCAGCCCCGTTTCCCGCGAACAGTCCGCGCACCATGCCCGGCGTGCGGCTCCGTTGGCGGGATAGTCCCGCCCACCTCCGATAGGCAGCGTCTCGGTCGATCGGCGCCGCGTCTGGCCGAGCCGCTCGAGGATCGTGTCGGCCACCTCCGCGGCAAAGCCCCGGAAGGTGGTCCACTTGCCGCCCACCAGAGATATGATCGGGACGGTCCGCCCGCCCGCAGGCTCCAGCACGGGCGCGGAATGATCGCGGCTGATCAGCCCAACATTGGCCGCGTCGGAGGCGGGCAGGGGGCGGATGCCGCTATAGGCGTAGACGATCTGCGAGCGGTCGAAGGAGAGGCCCGGCAAGAGCCCTTTCAGGCTTGCCAGGAGGTAGTCAATCTCCGCATCCTCGCAGGTCACGCTGTCGGGATTGTCGGCCTTGATGTCCGTCGATCCGACAAGCGCGCGGCCGAGATAGTCGTAGACGAGGCATATGCGCCCGTCATCGGCCTCGAAATAGATCATCCGGCCGCTGAGCATCTTCACAAGCTCAGGATGGTCCATGAGGATGTGCGACCCCTTGGTGCCGCCGATCAGACGGCTCGGCGTGCCGAGCGCAGCGTTGACGTGATCGATCCAGGGGCCGGCCGCATTGACGATGATCCGGGCGGACACCGTATCCTCCTGCCCATCCTCCGCCACCAGCGCGATACGGTCCGCTTCGAGCCCGAGGATGCTGGTCCAACTCATGGCTTTCGAGCCCGGCGAGGCCGCAATGCCATCCGCGACGAGTTCGAAGACCAGCCGCTCCGGCCGTGCGATCCAGGCATCGTAATAGGTGCCGGCCGCCACGATGGCGGGGGTCAACGCGGGGATCGCCGCCAGGGCCTTGCGCCGCGACAGGACCCTGTGACGCGGCATCACACGGTGGCGCGCGCCATAGAGATCATAAAGCGACAGTCCGATCTTCACGATGGCCGCGCCCCGGCTGCGCGGTGCGGTCGCCGAGCCGAACAGCGTTCGCACGGCCGCCCAGGCACCCCGCGTCCAGGAGAAGATCGGGATGAGCGTCGGCAGCGGGTAGACGCAATGCGGCGCGTTGCGCAGAAGCAGGTTGCGCTCCAGCGTGGATTGCCGGACCAGGCCGAACTCCCCGGTTTCCAGATATTTGATGCCGCCATGGATCAGGCGCGACGGCGCCGCGCTCGTGCCGCCGCCGAAATCCCCCTTGTCGACGATCAGGCAGGACAAGCCCTGCTCGCACAGATCGCGGAACAGGCCGGCCCCGTTCACGCCCGCGCCCAAGATCACCACGTCGTAGCTTTGCACGTTGGAACTCATGTCGATCGCTTTCCGACTTCTCTGAACGGGATGCCTGCTTCGGTGAGCTTGCGGCTCGTCGCGGGCGGCAGGCCGCCGGCAACGAGGACATGGGTGAACATGTCGAGCCGCGCGAAGTGGTGCAGGGCGGTGCGGCCGAACTTCGACTGATCGACCAGAAGGATGCGCGTGCGGGCCGAGGCCAGCATGGCCTGCTTGACGCGCACGACCCCGGCATCCTGGATGAAGCAGTCCAGCCCATCCACAGCGGAAGCCGAACACACGGCCACATCCGCCCGCATGCGTGTAAGGGCGGTCTCGCAAACATGACCGATATAGGCATCGTAGGTGGCATGGTACTGGCCGCCCGGGCAGAGAAGCTCGATCCCGTCCGCGGCTTTCAGCACCTGCGCCGCGCCGAGGCTGTTGGTGACGACGGTCAGCGGGGCCTGCGCGGCAAGACGCGGCGCCAGGGCCGCGACCGTCGTCGAATCGTCCAGCATCACGACCTGTCCGGGCTCGACATAGGCGAGCGCGGCTTCGGCCAAAGCCAGCTTCTCCTTCTGGGCAAGGCCGGTCCGGAACTGGAACAGGCTTTCATAGATGCCGGAAGGCTGGGCGCTGACGGCGCCATGCAGCTTGCGCAGCACACCCCGTTCGGCGAGCTGGTCGACATGGCGGTGGATCGTCATCCGCGACACGCCGAAATGCTCGACGAGCGTGTCGATCCGAACCTGTCCATGCGCAATCACATAGGCTGCGATATCGTCGCGCCGGTCGCCGCTGCGCATCAGGAAGCCCTCCCGGCGTCGCCCAGGGCCTCGAGCTGCGGCCAGACGGGCGCGAGCGCCTGTGTCAGCGCGGCATAGGCCGTGTAGCGGCGCTCATAGGCGGCCGCATGGTCGGGGCGCGGCAGGAAGGTCCTGCCGTCGGCGGCAGCCCCGCGCGGATCGGCCATCGGCGTTTCGAACAGGCCGATGGCAGCGCCGGCGCAGAGCGCAGCGCCCCAGGCGGCGGCCTCTTCCGTTTGCGACACGGTCACCGGCAAGCTTAGAATATCGGCAAAGAGCTGCGCGACCGTCGCGTTGCGGGCAATGCCCCCCGTCAGCCGCGCGCCGGTGAAGGGGAAGGCGTCGTGCAGCGCATCGACATGGTAGCGATGGTTGAACGCGATGCCTTCGATCACGGCGCGCAGCATATCATCGCGGTCATGCCAGCCATGCAGGCCCACGAACCCCGCGCTGGCGCTGCTGCCATGGGGGGAGCCGAACAGGAAGGGATGGAAGAGCAGCGTGGAGGGGCGCGCAAGCGCCGCATCGAGGCCGCGCGCGAGCGCGGCGTGAATGTCCGTGCCGTCCCTGTCTGCCGCCTGGCGCTCCGCGCCGCAGAGCCGGTCCAGGAACCAGTCGTAATTGGTGGCCGATGCGGGAGAAATGGACATGGCGTTCCACTGCCCGGGCTGGATCGCGTTGCGGCAGAACCAGCGTGGATCGACCCGCGGCTCATGGGACACGACTTCGTTGATGGAATAGGTCCCGGCCACGATGTCCACCGTGCCGAGCCGCTGGCCGCCGACCCCGAGCGCGGAGGCCGTGACGTCGTGCAGGCCGGCGGCGACCGGCGTCCCCTCCAGGAGGCCCGTCTGGCGCGCTGCGTCAGCCGTGACATGACCCACGATCTCGGCGGAGCCGGACACCGGCGCCAGCGCATGCGATATGGCCGTGAGGCCGAAGATCGCAAGTGCCTCGGGCGCATAGGCCTGGCTCTGCACGTCGGTGAAGGATGTGCTTGCCTCCGTCCGGTCTGTGCCGATCGTGCCTGTCAGGCAGAAGCGCAGCCAATCCTTGCAACCGACGATATGGCCGATCTGCGCGTAGCGCTCCGGCTCCTCTTCGCGGATCCAGGCCAGCAGCGTCGACGGCGCCGAAAGGTGCGGCTCCTGGCCCGTGAGCGCCAGGGCGCGCGCGCAGGTGTCGGACCGGCTCCATCCATCCAGAATCTGGCCCGCGCGGCTGTCCAGCGACAGGATGCCCGGGCCGAGCGGCTGCCGGCTGCGGTCCAGAAGATACAATCCGTCACCATGGGCCGTCGCCGCGATGGCCGCGATATCGTCGGCCGGGCGGCCGCTGGCGGCAATCGCCTCCCGGATGGCGGCTGCCGTCTCTGTCCACAGGCCGGTCATGTCGCGCTCGACATGGCGGGGGCGGGGAATGCTTTGGGGTATCCGCCGCCGCGCGACGGCAAGGGTTTGCCCCGTTTCATCGAAGATGACGGCCTTCGTGACCGTCAGTCCACTGTCGATACCCAGAATGCAGACCATGGCCCGCGCCTCCCCACCCCATGTCGAATATGAACATACAATGTTGGGAAGTTCACAGCAATATATGTTACGTCCCTGCCGCTCACACGGGCTGCATGGGCGCGACGACGACGGCGATCCCCTTGGCGCGCATGCGCTCGACATGGATGGGCGCGGTGTTTCCGTCCACGATGACGGTGTCGAATTCGGCAAGGGCTGCAAAGCCATGCAGCGCGCGCCGCTCGAACTTCGTATTGTCCACGAGCAGGATGCGGCGGGCCGCGGCGTTGAACATGGCGCGCTTGGTTTCGATCATCTCGGGCGATTGGTGGAAGACGATGTCGTCCGTCACCGCGGCCATGGACAGGAACAGCGTGTCGGCCCGCAGCCGCGAGACCTCCAATGTCGTCATCCGGCCCATGAACGCGTTGCACCAGTTGTAATATTGCCCGCCCAGCCCGATCAGCGAAATGTCGCGCAGGCCCTTGAGCGTGGTCATGAGCGTCAGGGAATTGGTGATGCAGGTCAGCGGCGTCTTGGCCGGGAGGTGCTCGGCCATCATGTGCACCGTGGTCGAATCATCCAGGAACAGCGCTTGTCCCGGCTCGACGAAGGCCATGGCGGCCTGTGCGATGGCGGCCTTTTCTGCCTGCTGGCGGTTGGCACGATAGACGTCGCTGGATTCGATCAGGCTGGTCGGCGCGGCGGAGACCACGCCGCGCGCCTTGCGCAGGAGCCCGCGGCCTGCCAGTTCGTCGAGGTCACGATGCGCCGTCATCAGGCTGATGCCGAAGCGTGCGCTGATATCCTCGATCCGCATGGAGCCTTCGCCCATCACCGCCTCGGCGATGGATTGGCGGCGCGCCAACTGGCGTGACTGGCGCGTGTCGGCCTGGCTCTCGTCGCTCAACAGGGACTGGAGTTCCGGCTCGGTGCTGCCCTGTCTTTCGCCGGCCATGCCATGTGCCCCACTCGTTCGATCACACGTGCGGTATTTCCGGCCGCACGCCTGAAAAGGAAAAGGGCGCCTCGCGGCGCCCTTTCGCAAGATGCTTACTGCTCGAGCACGAAGGGTGCGGTGTACTTGTCCACATTGTCCTTGGTGATCAGGACGCAATCGAAGAGCTGCTTCTCGGCGTCGGCCCCGGTCTTGCCCGTCTTGATGAAGTTGTCGGCCTGGCGGACCGCTTCCTCGGCAAAGACAGCGACCGGCTGCAGCACGGTGTAGGCGAGTTCGTCGGCCTTGATCGCGGCCACGGCATCGGGCGAGCCGTCGAAACCGCCGACGGTGACGTTCTGCAGCTTGCCGGCCTGCTTCAGGGCGGCGATGGCGCCGAGCGCCATTTCGTCATTGCCGCTGATCACGCCGTTAATGTCCGGATTGGCCTGGAGCAGGCTCTGCATGCGGTTGAAGCCCTGGGTACGATCCCAGTTGGCGACATCCTGGCCGACCTTCTCGAGGTCCGGATACTGGCTGAGCACCGTCGTGTAGCCGTTGGAGCGCGTCGCGGCATTGTTGTCGGACGGCGCGCCGAGCAGTTCCACATACTTGGCAGAGTCGCCGACCGTCTCGACCCACTGCTGCGCACCGAGCGCGGCGCCCTGGGCGTTGTTGGACACGAGCTGCGACTTGGCGAGCCCTTCCTGGTTGATCTCGGCATTCACCAGGAAGACCGGGATGCCGGCATTGACGGCCTTGCGCACCGCGCCGACGGAGCCGTCCGCATTGGCCGGATCCAGGATGATGGCGACGGACCGGTTGGTGATCGCCGTGTCGATGAGGTTCGATTCCGTGTTCGTATCGCCGCGATGGGCCGACACGACGGCCTCGTAGCCGAGCTCCTTGGCGGTGGCCGAGGCGACTTCGCCCTCGGTGAACCAGTAGGGGTTGGACGGATCGTTGACGATCACCGTCATGAGGCCTTCGGCCGATGCCGAAGCCGCAAAGGACGGGGAAATCGCGACCATGCCTGCCAGAAGCAGGGCCTTGATGGATTTGCGCATGCCTTGTCTCTCCCTTTGGGTGTTCTGTCCGGGTGCCGCCCTGTCTGTGGCGGCGCTTATACCCGGTCTGCCTGCGAAAGCGGGACGCCGTGACCGGCATCCCGCCGCATGGGTTGGCGGGCCGCTCAGGCCCGCGTCGGCGCCGCCGGAGCCGTGGTCTGCGTTGCGGCGGCGCGCTTGGGCCGCCGGCCGTACTGGATGCTGTTCAGAAGCACGGCCAGCACGATGACCGCGCCGGTAAAGACCGTCTGCCAGTAGGACGAGACGCCGATGATGACGAGGCCATCACCCAGGAAACCGATCACGAAGGCGCCCAGCAGCGTGCCGCGCACCGTGCCGCGGCCGCCGGTCAAAGCGGCGCCGCCCACGACCACGGCCGCGATGGCCGTCAGTTCGTAGGTCGTGCCGGCCGTCGGCCCGGCCGAGGTGAGCTGCGAGGACAGGACCAGGCCGGCAATCGCCGCGCACATTCCCGACAGGATATAGACGGCCATGGTCGTGAACCGGACGGGCACGCCCGACAGTTCGGCGGCGCGTGCATTGCCGCCGGTCGAATAGATCCAGCGGCCGAAGGCCGTGCGGTTCAGCATGATGCTGGCGATCACCGCGACGACGATCAGGATGATGACGCCGATGGGAACGGTGAAAAGGCGGTTGAAGCCGAGCCAGTCGAAGCCCGTATTGCCGAGTTCCGGCCGGCCGGCCAGGTTGTTGAAGGTCAGGCCGTTGGTCATCAGCAGCGCCGCGCCACGCGCCACATAGAGGACGCCCAGTGTCGCCACGAAGGCCGGCACCCGGAAGACGGCGATCAGCACCCCGTTGACCGCCCCGACAAAGGCGCCCAGCGCCACGGTCAGCACGACGACGGCCCAGACCGGCGGGTACAGGACGACGCCGAACATATCGAGGCTGACGCCCTGCATCATGTAGCCGGCGACGACGCCGGCCAGGCCCAGGGTCGAGCCGACGGACAGATCGATGCCGCCGGTCAGGATGACGAGCAGCATGCCGATGGCGAGCAGGCCGAAGATCGCCACATGGGACGACATGACCAGGAAGTTGTTCACCGTGAAGTAGACCGGCGACAGGAAGGAAAAGACCGCAATGATGACGATCAGGGCAAAGAAGGCGCGCCCTTCCAGAAGCAGGCGCGCAACGTCGAAACCGCTTCCGCCGCCGCTGGCGGACCTGCTGGAAGCTGAACGTGTGTCGGACATGGTCGGCTGGCTCCGCTTTTCCCTGTTGCTCATGCGACGACGGCCTCGCCCGACGCGGCCATGATCTTTTCCTTGGTGACGTCCGAGCCGAACTCCGCCGCGATGCGGCCGCGGCTCATGACGATGATCCTGTGCGCGATGCTCAGGCATTCCCCGACTTCGGAGGTCGAGTAGACGACGGCGAGGCCGTCCCGGGCGCGTTCGGCCAGGAGCTTGAAAACCTCCGCCTTGGCGCCGATGTCGATCCCGCGGGACGGCTCGTCCAAAAGGACGACGCGGGGCAGCGTGGCGAGCATCTTGCCGATGACCACCTTCTGCTGGTTGCCCCCGGAGAGGGAGCCGATCGGCAGATCGGCGCCGCCGGTCTTGATGTGCACGCGGCGGATCGAATCCGCGATGAGTGCATCCTCCCGCGCGGTGGAGGTGAAGAGCCCGCGGGTGAAGGCCTTGATGCTGGCGAGCGACAGGTTCGTGCCCACCGACATGGTCTGGACGAGCCCATCCCGCTGACGATCTTCCGGAATGAGCACGAGGCCGCGCTGGATGCGCTCGGCAATGCTCAGCCGGGAGACGTCCCGATCTTCCAGGACGATCGCGCCGCCCGACAGGGCCTGGCGTCCGGCGATGGCTTCCAGGAGTTCGGTCCGCCCCGCGCCCATGAGCCCGTAGATGCAGACGACCTCTCCGGCGCGGACGTCGAGGCTCAGCCTGTCCACCAGCTCGATGCCGGATTTGTCGGTCACGCTGACATCGCGCACGGACAGCGCGACGGGGCCGAAATTATAGCCGGTCGGCGGCGCGCCGAGATCGAAGTTCTCGCCCACCATGTGGCGGACGATCCATTCCAGATCGATGTTGCGGCGCTCCGCCGCCGCCGTCATGGCGCCGTCACGCAGAACGACCGCATGGTCGGTGATCTGCAGCGCCTCTTCCAGGTGATGCGAGATGTAGACGATCGCCACGCCGCGCGCCTTCAGGTCACGAATGACCTTGAAGAGAACCTCGACCTCCGAGGCGCTGAGCGCGGATGTCGGCTCGTCCATGATCAGGATGCGCGCATTAATCGACAGAGCGCGCGCGATCTCGACGATCTGCTGCTGGCCGAGGCGCAGTTCCTCGACCGGGGTGAGCGGGTCGATATCCTCTTCCAGCTCCTCCATCAGCGCACGGGCCTGCCGCTCTTCCTCGGCGAAGTCGACGCCGGTGGGGCCGCGCAGCTCGCGCCCCATGAAGATATTGTCGCGCACACTCAGATTGGGGGCGAGGCTCAATTCCTGGTGGATGATCGAGACGCCGCGATCCCGCGCATCGACGGACGAGGCGAAGGTCACCGGCACGCCGTCCAGGAGGATCTCCCCGGAGCTGGGCGGCGTCACCCCGGACAGGATGCGCATCAGCGTCGATTTGCCGGCACCGTTCTCTCCGAAAAGGGTCGTGACCTGGCCGCGCCGCACTTCGAAGTTGACGCCCTTCAGCGCATGGATATTGCCGTAGCTCTTGGCCACGTTGCGTGCCGCCAGGACGGTTTCACCCAGGCCCTCGACGGCCTTGCCCAAAGCGCTCATCGGACAGCCATCCGCACCGGCGTGACGAGCCAGTTCTTGGGGTTGATCAGGCGGAAGACACCCGTCACCTCGATGGTCTTGCCGGTCAGGGCGGTGGTATCCACCCCTTCCAGAACCTGCCGTTTCATCTCGTCGTTCAGCGCCGCGCCGGCATTCTGATACTCGATCTGGTTCGTGAACTGGCCGAAGGCGATATCGCCCGGCGCGTCACGCAGCTCCGTGCCGTTGATCGCCGGGCCGGTCTGCACGCGCACATTGGTGCCTTCCGGCATGCCGTCGATGGCCACGGTGTAAACGCCCGAGCGTGCTTCCCCCGCCACGCCGGTAAAGGTCACGGCCATGACGGGGCCGACGCCGGACGGGGTGCCGTGGGCGGCAACCGCAGCGTCCTTGTCCTGCGCGATCTGGGTGGCGAGCGCCACGGCATCGGCGGCCTTGCCCTCGATCGCCGTCTGGATGCGCGGAAATTCCTGCGGGCCATAGGTCTGTGCGGAAAAGCCCTGCGCCCGGGAGGCGCTGTCGGCGCCGATCTCCACGACGGTCGTGTCCAGCGCCATGGCGGCCACGAGCGCCAGGCCGGCGACGGTCAGGACGATGTTGCGGGGCCGCAGGAAGCCACGCTGCGTTGGTGCGGAAACGGCCTTGGTCGTCATTGCTGTGGGCACCCTTGGCTTGGTGTCATGAGCGGCGCCGGACGCATGCCGCCGACGCAGCGGCGGCCGTAACCCGGCAGGGCTGTGCAAGCGGACATGTCGGCAACCTCCCGATGCGTCGCGGGCAAATCCTCCGAGCCCGGACAGCTCGCATTATCCAGATAACGCACCGGGGCGCAAGCGGAGGATGTGATATCTTTGTGTGATAAGAGCGTTCATTGATGTTAAGAGGGATTGCTGCGGCGCAGTTGTTCAGAAGACGCTGATGCGCTGGGAGGCATCAGGGGTGCCATTAAGTGCCAATAATAACAGCCTCTTATGCCTTACCATGGGGCTTTGACTTTCGCCCGGAACGGCGCCATGCCAGCATCCCTGCCCGTAAGCGACGCGTTGACTTGGCTGTTTAGAAGTGAAAGAAGTTTCGCACGCTAGAAAAAATTTCACCGGGATGAACGCGGTGCGGAGGACGAATTCATGGTAGCGCGGCGCCCGGCGGACGACAGTCTGGCCATCCGTGCGGCATGGTTGCATTACGGCGCCGGGCTGACACAGGCCGAGGTTGCCGCCCGGCTGGGCGTATCGGGCGTCAAGGCCCATCGCCTCGTCACGCGTGCGAGCCAGATCGGCGCTGTCAAAGTGTCCATCGACGGAGCCGTGGTCGAATGTCTGGAGGCCGGGGAACGGCTGATCGACCGCTTCGGCCTGAGTTTCTGCGACGTGGTGCCCAATCTGTACGAATCCGGGCTGCCGCTGCGGGCGCTCGGCATGGCCGGCGCCGGATATTTGCGGCGGCAGATCGAGGCGCTGCAGCAGGATGGCGGGGTGATCGGGTTCGGTCATGGGCGGACCCTGGCTGCCGCTGTCGCCTCCATGCCGCATATCGATGGGGGGCGGGTTCAGTTCGTGTCGCTCCTCGGCGGGCTGACGCGCAATTTTTCGGCCAATCCGCACGATGTCATGCACCGCCTGGCGCAGAGCACCGGATCGGCCGCCTATGTCCTGCCGGTTCCGTTCTTCGCCAACACCGTCGCCGATCGGAACGTGCTTCTGGCGCAGCGCGGCGTACAGGAGGTGTTCCAGTTGGCGGAGCGGGCGGACCTCATGGTGGTGGGGGTCGGCACGGCGCAGCCCGATGCGCAGCTCGTCGCCTCACGTATGATCGATATCGACGAGATCCGGGAAGTGCAGGCCGGGGGCGGCGTCGGCGAGCTTCTGGGGCACTTCTTCGACCGTGACGGGCGGCCGGTGGAAACCGCGCTGTCCGCGCGGACCGTTTCTCCGGGCCTGGATGTTCTGCGGCAGCGGCGGGTCGTGGCCATTGCCGGGGGCGAGGCGAAGATCGACGGCATCCGCTCGGTCCTGTCGAGCGGCATCCTGTCGGGCCTCATCACGGATGAGGGGACGGCCGCGGCCATTCTGGACGAGCGGCAGGTCTGATATGAGCGGGAAAGGACGGGAGGCGGCATGATCATCGGTCGGGAGGGTGTGGACATCATCATCGGCATCGATGCCGGAACGTCGGTCATCAAGGCTGTCGCCTTCGACCTGTCCGGCCGCCAGCTCGGCGTCGCATCGGTTTTGAACCGCTACCGGCACGGGCCTGGCGGTGCCGCCGTCCAGTCGCTGGACGACACCTGGGCCGATTGCGCCCAGGCCATACGCGAGCTTGTCGAACGGCATGACGGCTTTGCCGATCGGGTGGCGGCCGTGTCCGTGACGGGGCAGGGCGATGGAACCTGGCTGGTCGGCCGGGACGGGCGCCCTTTCACCGATGCGTGGCTGTGGCTGGATGCCCGCGCCGCGCCCACCGTGGCAAGACTGCAGTCCGGCCCGCTGGAGCGTGCAAGGTTCGAAGCCACGGGAACGGGTCTCAACACCTGCCAGCAGGGTGCGCAGCTTGCCCATATGGCAAAATCCTGCCCGGAGCTCCTGGCAGAGGCGGGGTGCGCGCTGCACTGCAAGGACTGGCTCTTCCTGCAGCTCACGGGCGTGCGCGCCACCGATCCGTCCGAAGCCAGCTTCACCTTCGGCAATTTCCGGACCCGCGCCTATGACGACACCGTCATCGAGGCGCTGGGGCTTTCGGGCCACCGCCATCTTCTACCGCCCATCCTGGACGGCACGCGTGAAACCATGCCGCTCACCGCTGAGGCTGCCGCGGCCACCGGCCTGCGAGCGGGCACGCCGGTCAGCCTCGGCTTCGTCGACATGGTCATGACGGCGCTCGGCGCGGGCGTCCATACGGGCGCGGCGGATGTCGCCTGTTCGACGGTCGGATCGACGGGCGTCCACATGCGCGCCGTCCGCGATCACGAGGTTGCGCTGAACGACGAGAATACCGGCTATGTGATCCTTCTGCCGGCGCCGCACATGGTCACCCAGGTCCAGACCAACATGGCGGCCACGCTGAACATCGACTGGGCGCTGCGCCTGGCCGGTGATCTGATCCAGGAGTTCGGGCCGGCGGTTAGCCATGGGGAGCTCGTCGCGCGGATCGATGGTTGGATGGCCCGCAGCGCGCCCGGTGCGCTTCTGTACCATCCCTATATTTCCGATACGGGGGAGCGTGGTCCCTTCATCGATGCGCAAGCGCGGGCCAGCTTCCTGGGTCTTTCGGCCGGGCACCGCTTCCCCGACCTCTTGCGCGGGGTTGTCGAAGGTCTCGGCATGGCCACGCGCGATTGTTACGCCGCCATGGGGCCGATGCCGTCCGAACTGCGCCTGACGGGCGGGGCGGCGCGCTCGCGCGCCTTGCGCGCCGTGCTGTCCGCCTGCGTCGGCGCACCCGTTCGCGTCTGCGCGCGTGAGGAGGCCGGTGCCGCTGGCGCCGCCATGATGGCGAGCGTCGCCATCGGCGCCTATGACAGCATGGACGCCTGTATCGCCGAATGGGTCACGCCGCTTCTGGACGCACCGGAAGAGCCGGATGCCGGCCTCGCGCAGCTCTATGCCCGCAATTTCGAAGCCTACCGTTTGGCGCGGCGCCAGCTTGCGCCGGTCTGGCACGAGATGGCCGCATCGCGGCCGCAGGCCGACATGGAATCTGCGGCGGGCCCCGAACATACGGAACAGACGATGGCAGCCGCCGATGCGGCGCAGGAGAGTGCATGATGAACGATTTGGAGACGATCGATCTCGTCGTGATCGGCGGCGGCATCAACGGTGCGGGCATTGCGCGCGACGCGGCCGGGCGCGGCCTGTCCGTGATTCTGTGTGAAAAGGACGATCTGGCGCAGGGCACGTCCTCGCGCTCGGGGAAGCTCGTGCATGGCGGCCTTCGCTACCTGGAATATTATGAATTTCGCCTGGTGCGCGAAGCGCTGATCGAGCGGGAGGTGCTGCTCAACGCGGCGCCGCACATCATCTGGCCGATGCGCTTCGTCCTGCCGCACAGCCCGCAGGACAGGCCGGCCTGGCTCGTCCGGCTGGGCCTGTTCCTCTACGACCATCTGGGCGGGCGCAAGAAGCTGCCGGGCACCCGGACGCTCGACCTTGCCCGCGATCCGGAAGGCGCGCCGATCAAGGACGCCTATCGCCGGGGCTTCGAATATTCCGACTGCTGGGTCGACGATGCACGGCTCGTCGTGCTGAACGCCGTCGGCGCGCGTGAAAAGGGCGCGGAGGTGCTGACACGCACCGCCTGCACCAGCGCGCGGCGCGACGGCAAGGCCTGGCACGTCGAGTTCACGGACCTCGAGACGGGCAGCAAGCGCCAGGTGCGCGCGCGCGTGCTCGTCAATGCCGGCGGCCCCTGGGTCAAGGACATTGCCGGGCGGGTCACGGGCAGCAACAGCCCCCGCAATGTGCGCCTGGTGAAGGGCAGCCACATCATCGTGCCCAAGTTCTGGGAGGGCACGCAGGCCTATCTCGTCCAGAATCACGACAAGCGCGTCATCTTCATCAATCCCTATGAAGGTGATATGGCGCTGATCGGCACGACCGACATT
Organism: Aureimonas frigidaquae; assembly: GCF_001463905.1. Classification (GTDB taxonomy): domain Bacteria; phylum Pseudomonadota; class Alphaproteobacteria; order Rhizobiales; family Rhizobiaceae; genus Aureimonas; species Aureimonas frigidaquae. Next base: position 334,031 of record NZ_BBWR01000002.1, on the reverse strand, counting down.
CCCTATGAAGGGCGCCCGGAGGATGTCGCCGCCGGAGAGGACGAGATCGCCTATCTCCTGGCGGTGGTGAACCGCTACTTTAAGGAACAGCTGCGCCGCACCGACGTCATCCACGCCTTCTCCGGCGTGCGGCCACTCTTCGATGACGGCCAGGGCAACCCCTCCGCCGTCACGCGCGATTATACGTTCGACCTCGACGAAACGGATGGTGTGCCGCTCCTGAACGTCTTCGGCGGCAAGATCACGACCTTCCGCAAGCTCGCCGAACACGCCGTCGAGAAGATCGCCTCCTACTTCCCGCAGATGTCCGGCCCGTGGACGGCGCATGCGCCGCTGCCCGGCGGAGAAATGGCGCAAGCCGATTTCGTCGCCTTTGCGCAAGATCTGCGCCAGACCTATCCCTGGATGCCGCGGCGTCTGCTGCGCCACTATGCGCGGCTCTACGGAGCGCGGACCGAGCGCTTGGTCGGCACGGCGTCGGGGATGGATGGCCTCGGCCGCCATTTTGGGGGCGACCTCTACGAGGCGGAGGCACGCTACCTGATGGCGCAGGAATGGGCACGCACCGCGGACGATATCCTGGTGCGCCGGACCAAGCATGGCCTGCACCTCAGCCCGGCGGAAAAGGCGGCTTTCGCAGAGTGGATGGACGAGACCGATCGCGCGGCGGCCTGATAGTCCGCTGACCTAACCATAGCCGCCAGGATGATTTGATGCCCCTGACCTTGTCGTTGAACACCAATCCGCTCGTCAATCGCTTTGCCGATCCTGACGATCTGATCGACACCGTCGCCCGTGACCTGCGGATCCGCGATCTGCAACTCACGCATGAGTTCATCAATCCGTCCTGGCCGGCGCCCGTCATCCGAAGGCTGACGCGCGCCATGTCGGCGGCTCTGTCGCGCACCGGCGTCCGCGTCACGTCCGGCATGACGGGGCCCTATGGCCGCCTCAACCATTTCGGCCATCCCGACAGGGATGTTCGGCGCTATTATGTGGACTGGTTCAAGACCTTCGCCGATATCATCGGCGATCTCGGCGGAACGGCGGTCGGAACCCAGTTCGCCATCTTCACCTATGCCGATTACGACGATCCGACCCGGCGCGAGGATCTCATTTCCATCGCTATCGACTGCTGGGCCGAGGTGGCCGAACATGCCAAGGGTGCCGGGCTCTCCTATGTCTACTGGGAGCCGATGTCCGTCGGGCGGGAGTTCGGCCACACGATCCGCGATACGCTGGCGCTCCAGGAGCGCCTGAGCGCGGCCGACATGGCCATTCCCATGTGGATGATGGCCGATATCGACCATGGCGACATCACCTCGCCCGATCCGGACGATACCGACCCTTACGCCTGGGCCCGCGCCGTGCCGCGCCTGTCGCCCATCATCCACATCAAGCAGAGCACGATGGACAAGAGCGGGCACCGGCCCTTCACGGCCAGGCACAACGCCACGGGCCGCATCCAGCCCGAGCCGCTCCTGCAGGCGCTGAACGAGGGCGGGGCGGTCGACAACGAAATCTGCCTCGAACTGTCCTTCAAGGAGCGGGAGCCGAATGACCGGGAGGTCATCCCCGCCATCGCCGAAAGCATCGCCTTCTGGGCACCGCATATCGACAGCGGAGCAAGCGACCTGCACCGCTGATATTGCGGTGCAACCACTTCTGTTGCGTCGCCAAAAGTTGTACACCTGAAGTTGTCTTCATCCGAAAGGCGTAGCCAAACGGAGGATCGCAATGTCGGGACAGGACACGCGCCAGGCGTGGGTGGACGTAGCGAAGGGCGCATCGATCCTTCTTGTGGTCGTGTACCACGCCACGCTTTACCTGCGGATCGAGGGGCAGGCGGCCTACGCCTTCGTGCAGCTGAACACGCTGCTCGAGCCGGTCCGAATGCCACTCTTTTTCTGCCTATCCGGTTTTCTGGCCGCTGGCATGCTGCAGCGTGGCTGGGGCGATCTGTTCCGCCGCCGCATTCTGCTCTTTGCCTACCTCTTTGCGCTGTGGAGCATCCTGCGGTTCTACTTCTACCGCTATGGGATCGAAAACACGCTGACCCCATCGGAAGGGGCCGACCACGCCGAACTCCTGTCCGGCTGGCTCGTACCGAGTTCCGGCCTGTGGTTCATCTGGGCTCTGGCGCTCTATGCACTGATCGCAAAGGCACTGTATCCATGGGCCGCGCCGGCGCTTGCCGTCCTGGTGGTCCTGTCCGCCGCCACATTCGGCCAGATCGTGGCGGTGGAGAGTTTCGCACACCACAACGTGCTCGCCTACGCGCCCTATTTCATGGCGGGCGCCTGGTATGGACGCCCGGCCGTCGCGTTCCTGGCACAGCGCCCCTGCGCGCTTCTGCTGGTCAGCGGCGTTCTCTTTGCCGGCCTTCTCGCCGCAGTGTCGCAGCTCGATGGTGCGGCTTACGGCGCGGCGCGGGCAGGGCTGTCGGCTGCCGCGCTTGTCGGGGCAAGCGCTGTGGCCCTGTTCGCGGCGCGCTGGTCACCAGCCGAGCGCACGCTCAGCTATTTCGGCCGAAACACGCTACCGATCTATGTGGCGCACACCCCCATCGTCTCTCTTCTGGCGGCGCTCCTTGCGGCACAGGCCGCCGACCTGCCGCTCCTGCGCTATTGGGGCGTTCCACTCACGGTGATAGTGGCGACCGCTGCAGCGCTGGCCCTGCATAGCGTGGCCGAGCGGGCCGGCCTGCGCTTTCTCTATGCCCTGCCGCAAGCCGTCACGGCGCGGATGCCGAAACGGGCTTGACGGTCGGTTGAATGCCGGTCCGGCGGCACCGTCATTCGGTCAGTTGGATGCCGGCCCGAACCGATAGGCTTCACCCGGGGTCATGAAGAGTTCGTATGTTTCGGAAATCTCGCCATCGAGCGGCACGATGTCCAGATACAGCGACAGGGTGGACGGGGAGTCCTCGCTCGGCTGGTCGGCACGATAGCCGACGATGGCGCCGTCCAGTTCCGCCACTTCGGTAATCTCGGTCGAGCTCACCAGGGACAGTGTGCCGTCATTTTCCTGGAGTTGCTGGACGAAGAATCGATTGCCGGTGGGCTCGCCTGCCTTTTGCAGAAGCACCGTCCGCCAGACGCCGGACGCGTTCTCTGCCGTCCAGGGGCCGAGAACCTGCACATCGCTGATATAAGGTGAAAGAGCCGTAATCTCCGCCGGTTCGGCAGGCGCTGCCGGCTCCGCCGGGACCGCTGCGCCGGCAGCGGGCGCCGATGTTTCGGGGGCGGGAGCCTGTGCCAATGCGGGCGTGGCAAGGGCAAGGCACAGCATCATGGCGATGCGGCGTGTAGGGTTCGGCATCAAACGTCCAGATCCTCAACGAATGCGGCACGCTCCTGGATGAACCGGAAACGTGCCTCGGGCTTGTTCCCCATCAAGGCCTCGACCGCGGATGCGGTTCCGGCTTCCGGCAGATCGTCCATGACGACGCGCAGGAGGGTCCGGCGGCGCGGATCCATGGTCGTTTCCTTGAGCTGGGATGGAAGCATCTCACCCAAGCCCTTGAATCGACTGATCTCGACTTTGCCCTTGCCCTTGAACTCACGGGCGATGATGCGTTCCCGGTCGGCATCGTCGCGGGCATAGACGGTCTTGCCGCCCTGACTCAGCTTATAGAGTGGCGGAACCGCCAGGAAGAGGTGCCCGCCGCGGATCAGCTCCGGCATCTCCTGGAAGAAGAAGGTGATGAGCAGGGAGGCGATATGCGCGCCGTCGACATCCGCGTCGGTCATGATCACGACCCGCTCGTAGCGCAGATCGCTTTCGCGGTACTTGCCGCGCGTCCCGCAGCCCAACGCCAGCATCAGATCGGCAAGCTGCTGGTTGGCGCCCATTTTTTCGCGGCCGGCGCTGGCAACGTTCAGGATCTTGCCGCGCAACGGCAGCACGGCCTGGCGCATGCGATCGCGGGCCTGCTTGGCGGACCCGCCGGCCGAGTCACCCTCGACGATGAAGATCTCCGCCCCGGCCGCGCCGCTCTGTGAGCAGTCGGCAAGCTTGCCGGGCAGGCGCAGCTTGCGGGTCGCCGACTTGCGGCTGACTTCCTTTTCGGCCCGCCGGCGCAGTCGCTCGTCCGCGCGCTCCACGACCCAGTCGATCAGCCGCGCGGCATCCTGCGGAGAGGATGCAAGCCAGATGTCGAAACTATCGCGGATGGCGTTTTCGACGATCCGTTGCGCCTCGACCGTCGCCAGCCTGTCCTTGGTCTGGCCGACGAATTCGGGCTCCCGGATGAAGACCGACAGCATGGCCGACGCCGTGACCATCACATCTTCGGCGGTGATGACGCTGGCGCGCTTGTTGCCCGACACTTCGGCAAAGGCCTTGATCCCGCGCAAGAGCACGCTGCGCAAGCCCGCCTCGTGCGTGCCGCCTTCGGGGGTCGGAATGGTGTTGCAATAGGAGCGGACGGCGCCGTCGGCGGCGGTCCAGCAAACGGCCCATTCCACGGCGCCGTGGCCCGATATCTTCTGTGTGCGGCCCGCAAAGGCCTGGCTCGTCACGCGATGCTCGGACCCGATCGAGGTTTCCAGATAGTCCTTGAGCCCGCCGGGGAAGTGGAAGGTCGCCTTGGGCGGAACCTCGGCCTCGCCCAGGAGCGATGGGTCGCAGGACCAGCGGATTTCCACCCCGCCGAACAGGTAGGCCTTGGACCGCGCCATGGCGAAGAGCCGCGCCGGATCGAAGGTGGCGTTTTCCCCGAAGATCTGGGGATCGGGCCGGAACCGGACCCGCGTGCCGCGCCGGTTCTGGGTTTCGCCAACTTCCTCCAGAGGCGAGGTTGCAAGGCCGCGGGCGTAGCTCTGCCTGTACAGGCGGCGTCCGCGGGCGATTTCCACTTCCAGGACGTCGGACAGCGCATTGACGACGGACACGCCCACGCCGTGCAGGCCACCCGAAGTTTCATAGACCTTGGAGTCGAACTTGCCGCCCGCATGCAGCGTCGTCATGATGACTTCGAGGGCGGACTTGTCCTTGTATTTCGGGTGCGGGTCCACGGGAATGCCGCGCCCGTTGTCGGTCACCGACAAAAAGCCGCCGGCATCGAGCGCCACGTCGATGAAGGTGGCATGGCCGGCCACCGCTTCGTCCATGGAATTGTCGATCACCTCGGCAAAGAGGTGGTGCAGGGCTTTGGAGTCCGTTCCGCCGATATACATGCCGGGACGCCGCCGGACCGGTTCGAGCCCTTCCAGAACCTCGATATCGGCTGCGGTGTAGTCCGTCTCGGTCACGAGCGCCGCGTTGCGTCCGCCCGAGCGGGACCGCTGCGGGGCGGGCGTCTCGGCAGCGGGGGCCGGGCGTGCACGCGCGGCCGAACCGGAGAACAGGTCATCGCTCATGACATGGTCCTTCCGTCCGATGCCCGACTGCCGCCACGCGCAAATCCTTTGCTACGCTCCCGTCAAAGGGGAACATTTCACGAAATGTTCTACAAGGGGACGCGCCGCAAATCCACAGTCATTGTCTTAAGCCTGTTCGCGTTTCGTACCGGTCGGATGTCCGGGCCGTGCCGGTTGACGGATCGCGCCTCGACAAGCGGTGGCGTCCGCGCTCAGATCGTTCTCCCGTGGCTCGTGATTCTGGATGCGTCGATCATGTCCCTGCAAGATTACTTCAGCCGTGGCCTTTCCGCCGATCCGGAACTCGAACGCGCCATCACGGGCGAGATGCGCCGTCAACAGGACGGGATCGAGCTGATCGCGTCTGAAAACCTCGTCTCGCGCCTGGTGCTGGAAGCGCAGGGCAGCGTGTTGACGAACAAGACCGTCGAAGGACTGCCCTACAAGCGCTATTACGGCGGCGCGGAATTTGCCGATGCGGTGGAGGCGCTGGCCGTCGAACGCGCGACGCGCCTGTTCGGCTGCCGCTTCGCCAATGTGCAGCCGCATTCGGGCTCGAACGCCAATGCCGGGACGTTCCTGGGCCTTCTGAAACTGGGCGATACCATCCTGTCCATGGATACGGCCGCCGGTGGCCATATCAGCCACGGCCACCCCGCCACGCTGACGGGGCGTGACTACCGGATCGTGCGCTATGGCGTATCGCGGCAGAACGAGCGGATCGATTACGACGAGGTGCGCGCTTTGGCGTTCGAGCACCGGCCCCGAATGATCGTCGCGGGCGGGTCGGCCTATCCGCGGGCGATCGATTTCAAAGTGCTGCGGGACATCGCCGACGCGGTGGACGCGTATCTCCTGGTCGACATGGCCCATTTTGCCGGTCTTGTCGCAACGGGCCTGCATCCGCACCCGTTCCCGCATGCGCATGTCGTCACCACGACGACGTACAAATCCCTGCGCGGGGCACGGGGCGGCCTCGTCCTGTGGAACGACGAGGCGCTGTCCCGGCGCATCAATGGCGGCATCTTCCCGGGCGTCCAGGGCTCGGTCATGCTGCATATCGTGGCCGGCAAGGCCGCTTCGCTCGGTGAGGCGCTGCGCCCGGACTTTACGACCTACAACGCCGCCGTCGTCGCCAATGCGCGGCAACTGGCGGAAGGGCTGGCGGCGGGTGGCCTCAGGCTCGTCTCCGGCGGCACCGATATCGGCCTCATGCTGGCGGATCTGTCGCCGCTCGGCATCCGGGGCGATCTCGCCGCCCATACGCTGGAGGCCGCGGGCCTGGCGGTGAACAAGAACCAGATCCCCTTCGATCCGCATCCGCCGGAAGCGCCCTCGGGCCTTCGCCTGTCCGCCAATGCCGGCACGGCGCGCGGTTTTGGGGAAGCGGAGTTCGCGACGATCGCGCAGTTCATCGTCGATCTGCTGCGCGCCCCGGAGGATACGCAGCTTCAGTCACGCATACAGTCCGAAGTCGCCGCGCTCAGCGCCCGGTTCCCCATCTATCGATGAAGGCGCCCATCGCCTTTACCGCTCTTGCGCTCCTGGTGTCGGGCGCCGTCGCGCAGGGGCAGCCCATCGCGCCGTACAAGGATGCGCTGTTTGCCTACCGCGCGGAAACGGCAAGCCGCGCGGATGGGCGGATCCTCGACGTTCCCTATGATGAGGGCCAGGATATCGACCGGCGGGATGCCGTCCCCGAGCGGCGTGTCCAGCGCAACTATGTCGATCTTGCCCCGCAGCGTCATGAGCGCCTGGAAAGCTGGCGCACGAGCGCCGGAACGGTGGAGGTCGGGCTGGTCGGTGGCGGCGGTCAGCCGGGCTTCGTCGTCCTGTTCGTCCATGGCAAGGGCGGGGATCGCAGCCTCGGCCTGATCGACTGGAGCTTTGGCGGCAACTTCAACCGGCTCAAGAACCTCGCCGACCGCAATGGCGGCCTGTACATGACGATGAGCGCCGGCCTGTTCGGCCCGCCCGATATGACGCGCGCCAGTGCGCTGGTTGCAGACATCGCGCGGCGCTTCCCGAGCACGCGGATCGTCATGGCCTGCGCCTCCATGGGCAGCCAGGTCTGCTGGAGCGTGGCGGGGGATCCGCAGGCGGCGCCGCGCCTCTCCGGCCTCGTCATCCTGGGCGGACAGAGCCGCGCGGCGGATCTGTCCGGCGCGCTGGCCGCGCGGCAGGGGCGGGCCTTGCCGATCCTGATTGCGCACGGAACGCGGGATCGCGTCTATGACGCGGCCCAGCAAATGGCCATCGTGGAGGGGAAGGCAGCGCGCCAACCCTCCTATCCGATCCGGTTCGTCGGCTTCGACGGTGGGACGCATGGCACGCCCATCCGCATGCTCGACTGGCGGGACACGCTGAACTGGATTTTGTCCCGGACATGAGCCCGCCAAGCAGAGATCGTTGCATCAAGGCGCAACTGCGCTACCATAGACCTCATGCGAACGGCGCTGCTCCTTCGCGCCACACATGACATGACAGGCGAGGGCCCGGCCCCGTTTCGCACCAACTCTATCGAACCGGCGCAAGACCGGCACAGGGAGGTTGCGATGTCATCCATGGTCGAATTCTTCGGCGATTTCAGCCTGCAATTCTATCTCGGCCTGGCCGCAGCGGTGCTGCTCAGCATCTTCGGCGGAGATTGATAGGCCGCGAGCGCCGGCAGCCGCCACCGCTGCAAGGCGATGTATCCGGCGCTTGCATGAGTGCGGCCAGTTGGGAGCGGCGTGCCGGAAGGCTCCGCGCTGCGTGGTGCGGTTGGGGCATTGAATGCTCCGATGTCATCGTGCGCGCTCGCGGGACAGCAACGCCAAACCCTGACATCTCTGCGCATGAGGTTTTAAGGATCGGCACTCCCTGGATGGGCTCCGGCGACGCCGAAAGCCTCATCGATCCGGGCATGATGCTACGCACCTTTGCGGTCCCGCCAAGACGCCCTCGCCGCCCCGTGGCGTTGGGCGCATCAAGCAAGAAGGCCCGGCAGCGGGATGCTGCCGGGCCTTCGGACCGTGGAGACGATAGGGCAGGCCGGGGCCTGCCATATCCCGTCTTAGACGGAGTAGTACATGTCGAATTCGACCGGGTGCGGCGTCATTTCGAAGCGCAGCACTTCCGCCATCTTCAGCTCGATGAAGGCGTTGATCTGGTCGTCGTCGAACACGCCGCCAGCCTTCAGGTAATCGCGATCCGCGTCCAGCGCCTCGAGCGCTTCGCGCAGCGAGCGGCAGACCGTCGGGATTTCCTTCAGCTCTTCCGGCGGCAGGTCGTACAGATCCTTATCCATGGCCGAGCCCGGATGGATCTTGTTCTTGATGCCGTCGAGGCCGGCCATCAGCATGGCCGCGAAGGCGAGGTACGGGTTCGCCGTCGGATCGGGGAAGCGGACCTCGACGCGCTTGGCCTTCGGCGACTGGCCGAAGGGGATACGGCAGGAGGCCGAGCGGTTGCGCGCGGAATAGGCGAGCAGGACCGGCGCCTCGTAGCCCGGAACCAGGCGCTTGAAGGAGTTGGTCGACGGGTTGGTGAAGGCGTTCAGCGACTTGGCGTGCTTGATGATGCCGCCGATGTAGTAGAGCGCGTTTTCCGACAGACCGGCATATTCATTGCCGGCGAACATCGGCTTGCCGCCCTTCCAGATCGACTGGTGGACGTGCATGCCCGAGCCGTTATCGCCGAAGATCGGCTTCGGCATGAAGGTTGCCGTCTTGCCGTAGGCGTTCGCGACCTGATGGATCACGTACTTGTAGATCTGCATCTTGTCGGCGTTGCGGACCAGCGTGTCGAACTTGATGCCGAGCTCGTGCTGCGCCGCCGCCACTTCGTGGTGATGCTTCTCGACGGCCACGCCCATTTCGGCCATGACGGTCAGCATTTCGGAGCGCATGTCCTGGCAGGAGTCGATCGGGGGAACCGGGAAGTACCCGCCCTTGACGCGCGGACGGTGGCCGAGGTTGCCGGTCTCGTACTCGGTGTCGTCGTTGGACGGCAGTTCGGTCGAGTCGAGCTTGAAGCCCGTGTTGTACGGATCGGCCTTGTAGCGCACGTCGTCGAAGATGAAGAATTCGGCTTCCGGTCCGAAGAAGGCCGTGTCGCCGATGCCGGACTGCTGCAGATAGGCTTCGGCCTTCTTGGCCGTGCTGCGCGGGTCACGGTTGTAGGATTCGCCCGAGACCGGATCCAGAATGTCGCAGTAGATCGACATGGTCGACTGCGCGAAGAAGGGGTCCATATGGGCCGTGTCCGGATCGGGCATGAGAACCATGTCCGACTCGTTGATGGCCTTCCAGCCGGCGATCGACGAGCCGTCGAACATCGTGCCTTCGGAGAAGAGGTCCTCGTCAACGAGGGTAATGTCCATCGTGACGTGCTGGAGCTTACCCTTCGGATCGGTGAAGCGCAGGTCGACGAATTTGACGTCGTTATCCTTGATCTGCTTCAAAACGTCGTTGGCCGAAGTCATTTTGGTCCTTCCTGTTTGGGCGAGTAGTCGTTGAGGGCCGGTGTTTAGATGGCGTCGACGCCGACTTCGCCGGTGCGAATACGCACGGCTTCCTCGATGTTGGAAACGAAGATCTTGCCGTCGCCGATACGGCCCGTCTGGGCCGCCTTGCGGATGGCTTCGACAGCCGCGCCGACGGCTTCGTCGGACAGCACGACTTCGATCTTAACCTTTGGTAGGAAATCGACGACATACTCGGCCCCGCGATAGAGCTCCGTATGACCTTTCTGCCGCCCGAAGCCCTTGGCTTCCGTGACGGTGATGCCCTGCAGACCGACATCCTGAAGAGCTTCCTTGACCTCATCCAGCTTGAACGGCTTGATGATGGCTTCGATCTTCTTCATGAGGTCCTCTCCTAACCACGCGCGGGCTCATTGGTTGTCTATCCTGTCGTCATGCTGAACGCTACAGCAGGCAAGGGATGAAGTGCCCGTCTGTTGTTCAATTTCATGCAAAAATATCGGGCAGACTGTGCAAAAAATGATCTGGTTGGGCAATTCCTGTAAAGAACACGCCGTGCTGACGCCGCAGGAGATGGCCCAAGCAGATGATATCGCTGCAAATTTGGGCGCGGGCAGCTTCCCGCTGATGCAGCGGGCGGCCCAGGCCGTCGCCGAGCGCGCCAAGGCCCTGTCCGCCGGTGGGTCCATCGCCGTTCTGGCCGGGCCCGGGAACAACGGCGGAGACGCGATCCTGGCCGCATCGATCCTGGCCGAGGAGGGGCGCGACGTGCGGCTGTTCCTTCACGTCAGCCCCAAGCGCGGCGATGCGGCGCAGGCGTTGAAGATCCAGGGCGGTCGCTTCGCCGCGCTCGGTGATTTCGATCCCTCCGACCATGTCCTCGCCATAGACGGCCTGTTCGGCGCAGGGCTCGATCGGCCGCTGGAGGGCATCTATGCGGCGGCAGTAGAGCGGCTGGCGGCTTCCGGCCTGCCGATCCTTGCCATCGATCTGCCGAGCGGGGTCGACGGGACGACAGGATCGATTCTCGGCACGGCGGCGCCGGCCACGGAGACGATCACCTTCTTTCGCCGCAAGCCGGCCCATCTCCTGGAGCCGGGCGCGTCGCTGTGCGGGCGGTTGCACGTGGCCGATATCGGCATTCCAGACCTCGTCCTCGATCGCATCGATCCGCAGCTTGCCGCCAACCATCCGGCAATATGGGCGGATCGACTCAGTGTGCCGGCGCGCGCAGCGCATAAATATGCGCGCGGGCACGCGGTTGTCTTTTCCGGTGGTCACAGCCACACGGGCGCGGCGCGCCTGGCTGCGATGGCGGCTCTGCGCGGCGGGGCGGGGCTGGTCACACTGATGTCCCCCGGCTCGGCGCTGGCGGTCAACGCTGCCCAGCTCACCGCCATCATGCTCCGCCGCTGCGACGACGCGGAGCAACTGGCCGGGCATCTGTCGGATACGCGCCTCAACGCTTTCGTCCTGGGGCCGGGCTTCGGAATCGGGCCCGATGCGCGAAGCTATGCCCGCGGCATCCTGCAAGCGGGTCGTGCCCTGGTGCTCGATGCCGATGGGATCAGCTCCTTCGCCGACCATGCGGCCGACCTGTTCCAGCTCGGCGCTGCCGCGCCCGACCATTTGGTGCTGACGCCGCATATGGGAGAGTTCACACGGCTGTTCCCGCAGGATGCCGCTGAGCAAAATGCCGGCAAGGTCGAGATGGCCCGCCGCGCGGCGCGGCAGAGCGGCGCGGTGATCGTCTTGAAGGGAAGCGACACGGTCATCGCCGCGCCCGACGGCCGCGCCCTTATCAACGAAACGGGCACGCCCGCTCTGGCGACAGCCGGAACGGGCGATGTTCTGGCGGGCCTGGTGGGCGCCCAGCTTGCCAATGGCGTGCCGGCCTTCGAGGCGGCGGCCGCCGCGGTCTGGCTTCACGGTGTGGCCGCGCGCCTGCACGGGCCCGGCCTGATCGCGGAAGACCTGCCGGGGCAGATGCCCCGGGCGATCAGCGCGCTCTACTCACTCTGCGGCTTCAGCCTTCCCGGCTGGCCGGCGTGACAGGAGCTCCTTGAGGAAGCGCCCGGTCCAGGACCGGGCCTCCTTGACCACGTCTTCCGGCGTGCCCGTGGCGACGATCTCGCCCCCGCCATCGCCGCCTTCCGGCCCGATATCGATCACCCAGTCGGCCGTCTTGATAACCTCCAGATTGTGCTCGATGACGACAACCGTGTTGCCCTGGTCCACCAGCGAATGCAGGACTTCCAGGAGCTTGGCAACATCGTGGAAATGCAGGCCGGTCGTCGGCTCGTCCAGGATATAGAGGGTGCGCCCCGTGGCGCGGCGCGACAGTTCCTTGGCAAGCTTTACGCGCTGGGCTTCGCCGCCCGACAGGGTCGTCGCCTGCTGGCCGACCTTGATGTAGCTGAGCCCGACTTCCTTCAGCGTCACGAGCTTGTCGCGCACGGCCGGCACGGCGGCGAAGAAGTCGACCGCTTCCTCCACCGTCATGTCCAGGACATCGGCGATGGACTTCTCCTTGAAGGTCACCTCCAGCGTCTCGCGGTTGTAGCGCTTGCCGTGACACACGTCGCAGGTGACGTAGACGTCCGGCAGGAAGTGCATTTCGATCTTGATGACGCCGTCGCCCTGGCATGCCTCGCATCGACCACCCTTCACGTTGAAGGAGAAGCGCCCGGGCTGGTAGCCGCGCGCCTTGGCCTCCGGCAGCCCGGCGAACCAGTCGCGGATCGGCGTAAAGGCACCCGTATAGGTTGCCGGGTTGGAGCGGGGCGTCCGGCCGATCGGGGACTGGTCGATATCGATGACCTTGTCCAGGAGCTCCAGCCCCTCGATGCGGTCATGCTCGGCCGGAACCTCGCGCGCATTGGACACGCGGCGGGCCGCGGCCTTGAACAGGGTCTCGATCAGGAAGGTGGACTTGCCGCCGCCCGATACGCCCGTGACGCAGGTCATCACACCCATGGGGACTTCGGCCGTCACGTTCTTCAGATTGTTGCCGCGCGCGCCCACCACCTTGATCGCCTTGCCCTTTTGCAGCTTGCGCCGCTTCTGGGGCACGGGAACGCCGAGCGCGCCCGACAGATACTGGCCCGTCAAAGAGCGCGAATTGGCCATGATCTCATCCGGCGTGCCGGCCGCGATGACCTGGCCGCCATGGACGCCGGCAGCCGGGCCGATATCCACCACATAATCCGCCGTCAGGACGGCGTCTTCGTCATGCTCCACCACGATGACGGTGTTGCCGATATCGCGCAGGTGCTTCAGCGTCTCCAACAGGCGGGCATTGTCGCGCTGGTGCAGGCCGATGGACGGCTCGTCCAGCACATAGAGAACACCGGTCAGGCCCGAGCCGATCTGCGAGGCCAGGCGAATGCGCTGGCTTTCCCCGCCCGACAGGGTGCCGGAATTGCGCGACAAGGTCAGATAGTCCAGGCCGACATCCACCAGGAATTTCAACCGCTCGCGGATTTCCTTCAGGATGCGGACGGCGATCTCGTTCTGCTTCTGGGTCAGCTTTTCGGGCAGCGCCTCGAACCAGTCCGCGGCGCCACGGATGGACAGGGCCGTGACCTCGCCGATATGGCAACCGGCGATCTTGACGGCCAGCGCCTCCGGCTTCAGCCGGTAGCCGCTGCAGGCCGGGCAGGGCGTCGCCGACATGTAGCGCTCTATCTCCTCACGCGACCAGGCGCTGTCGGTTTCCTTCCAGCGCCGCTCGAGATTGGGAACGATGCCCTCGAAACTCTTGGTCGCATTGTAGGATCGCAGCCCATCGCTGTAGCGGAACTGGATCTTCTTCGTGCCCGTGCCGTGCAAGATGGCGTTGCGGCCAGCCTCCGGCAGGTTTGACCAGCGATCTGTCAGCTTGAAGCCGTATTCGGCCGCCAGCGCGTCCAGCGTCTGCGTGTAGTAGGGAGAGGTCGACTTGGCCCAGGGCGCGATGGCGCCCGCTTTCAGGGTACGGTTCTCATCCGGGACGATGAGCTTGGGGTCGATGGCGCGCTGCGAGCCGAGCCCGTCGCAGACCGGGCAGGCGCCAAACGGATTGTTGAAGGAAAAGAGGCGCGGCTCGATCTCGGGAATCGTGAAGCCGGAAACCGGGCAGGCGAACTTCTCGGAGAAGACGATCTGCTGCGGCTTTCCCTGATCGTCCGGCGTGTCGGCGAACTCCGCCACGGCAATGCCATCGGCGAGCTTCAACGCCGTTTCCATCGAGTCGGCAAGCCGGGACTTGATATCCCCCCGCACCACGATGCGATCGACGACGACGTCGATATCGTGCTTGTACTTCTTGTCCAGCGCCGGGGCGTCGGCAATGTCGTAGAAGGTGCCGTCGATGCGGACGCGCTGGAAGCCCTTCTTCTGCAGTTCCGCCAGCTCCTTGCGGTACTCGCCCTTGCGGCCGCGCACGAAGGGCGCCAGCAGGTAGAGCCGGGTGCCCTCCGGCAGCTCCATCACGCGGTCGACCATCTGGCTGACCGTCTGGCTTTCGATGGGCAGGCCGGTGGCCGGGGAATACGGGATGCCGACACGCGCGAAGAGAAGGCGCAGGTAATCGTAGATTTCCGTCACGGTGCCGACCGTGGAGCGGGGATTGCGCGATGTGGTCTTCTGCTCGATGGAGATGGCGGGGGAGAGCCCGTCGATCTGGTCGACATCGGGCTTCTGCATCATCTCCAGGAACTGGCGGGCATAGGCCGACAGGCTCTCGACATAGCGCCGCTGGCCTTCCGCATAAATGGTGTCGAAGGCGAGCGACGACTTGCCCGAGCCGGACAGGCCGGTCATCACCACGAGCTTGTCGCGGGGAATGTCCAGATCGACATTCTTGAGATTGTGCTCGCGGGCACCGCGAATGGAGATGACGTTTTTCATCGGCCGGCCGGGTCTGACATCGGAAAATCTGTTCCCTCCCATATCGGTGATGGAAGGCAATGTTGAAAGGCGCCTGACGGGAACACTTGACGCATTCGTTTGTATGTTCTTTCTTTGTTCCAGTCAATTGTCGCGACGCATGTGGATGGCGCCCGGAAAGGCGTTCCGCCTGGCTTGGCCGCCGGAAGCGGATGTTCTAGCGTCGCGGCCCGACATCCGAATAGTTCAGGTTCGCAAGAGGTTCCATATGGCAGGCAGCGTCAACAAGGTCATTCTGGTCGGCAATCTCGGTGCCGATCCGGAGATTCGCCGCCTCAACTCGGGCGATGCCGTCGTCAACCTGCGCATCGCCACGTCCGAGACCTGGCGTGACCGCCAGTCGGGCGAGCGCAAGGAGCGCACCGAGTGGCACAATGTCGTCATCTTCAACGAGAACCTCGTCAAGGTTGCCGAGCAGTATTTGAAGAAGGGCGCGAAGGTCTATCTCGAGGGCCAGTTGCAGACCCGCTCCTGGGAAGACCAGTCCGGCCAGAAGCGCTACACGACGGAAGTCGTGCTCCAACGCTTCCGTGGTGAGCTTCAGATGCTCGACGGTCGCGGCGAAGGCGGCGGCGGCTTCGAAGGCGGCGGTGGTTACGAGGATCGCGGCGGCGGCGGGGGCGGCGGCAGCCGTGGCGGCGGCGGCGGACGCGGCGGCTACGAGGATCGCGGTGGATCAGGCGGCGGCGGCCGTGGCGGTTATGACGATCGTGGCGGCCGCGGCGGCGGTGGGGGCGGCAGCGACATGGATGATGAGATCCCCTTCTGAGCCACGTTCCCGCATGAACGGCGCGGCGTTGCCGCCGCGCCGTGTCTCAAGACCTGAAGACTATTGCAGCCCGCCCGCGCGGCCGAGACGGCCGACGGGCGGGTCTGATGCGGTCTACTCGCCCGCGTTGATCTGGATATCGTCCACCGCATTTTCGGCCAGCCCGTAGGAGGCGAAGATCTCCTGGTAGCGGCCGCTGTCCTGGAGGCGCTTCAAGGCGCCGGCGACCGCATCGCGGATCTGTTCCCCTTCTTCCGTTTTCACCGTGGGAATGCCGGCCAGCGTCCGGGTGATCGGCGCGCCGATCAACACATAGGTATCGGGTTCCAGCTTCTGGAAATAGGGCAGCGTCTCGTTGCCCTGTACGGCGGCATCGAGCCGCTGGCTGCGCAGCTGCGTGCGTGCGTCCACCGAGCCCTCCGTGCCGACGACATCGATCGGCTCCAGCCCGGCCGCCACGCAGTTGGCTTCGCTCCAGGCCGTGATGTCGGACGGCCAATTGGTGTTGCGCGATGCGCCGACCCGCTTGCCGCAAAGATCGGTCGGCTCCTTGATGCTCCCGGCAAGCTGCGTCAGCGTGTAGAACTGCGCGCCGGACGACATGTAGTCCACGAAGTCCACCGTATCGCGGCGGGAGGCGATGTCCGACATGCCGGCGAGCGCGATATCGACGCGCCCCGTCTGCAGCGAAGGCAGCATCTGGACGAACTCGGTCTCCTGCCATTCGATCTCGACGCCGAGCTCTTCGGCAATGGCGGTGCCGAGGTCGATATCGAGCCCCTGCAGGACGTTTGTGGCCGGGTCCTTGTAGACGATCGGCGCATAGTTCGGGTTGGTCGCGGCGACGATCCGGCCGGCTTCCTTGATCCGGGCGGGGAGTTCCTGTGCGACTGCCGGCACGGCCGTGATGAGGCCAGCGGACAGGACCAGGGCGGCGGCGAGGGGCTGTTTCATATCGGGTTTCCTTGTGGGTTCTTCAGGACAGGACGGCTGCGATGAAGTTGCGTGTGCGCTCTTCCTGCGGGTTCGACAGGACGCGTTCGGGCGGGCCGGCTTCGACGATCCGCCCGGCATCCATGAAGACGACGCGGTCGGCCACTTCGCGGGCGAAGCCCAGCTCATGGGTGACGACGATCATCGTCATGCCCGTGGCGGCCAGATCGCGCATGACGGTGAGCACTTCGCCCACCAGCTCCGGATCGAGGGCCGAGGTCGGCTCGTCGAACAGCATGAGCTTGGGCCGCATGGCAAGCGCACGGGCGATGGCGACGCGCTGCTGCTGGCCGCCCGAAAGCTGGCTCGGATAGGCGCCCGCCTTGTCGGCAAGGCCGACGCGGTCGAGGAGGTCGAGCGCCTCCTGGCGTACCTCCGCCTTGCGCCGCCGGAGCACGGTGACCGGCCCTTCCATCACGTTCTGCAGGACGGTCATGTGGCTGAAAAGGTTGAAGCGCTGGAACACCATGCCGGCCGCGAGCCGCTGCCGCGCAATGGCCTTGTCATCCAGCTCGTAGAGCCTGTCACCATCGCGCCGGTAGCCGGCCAATTCCTGATCGATCAGGATCAGCCCGGCATCGGGCCTCTCGATCTGGTTGAGGCAGCGCAGAAGGGTGGACTTGCCCGAGCCCGAAGGTCCGATGATGCACAGGACCTCGCCGCGCGGCACGGACAGAGCGACATCGTCGAGCGCGCGCAGCGTGCCGAAGGTCTTGGTCAGGCCGAAGGCTTCGACCAGGGGTTTTGCCTGCGCCATGGTTCAACGCCCTCCCTTTGCATAGCCGCGCGAAAAATGGCGCTCCAGGAAGAACTGCCCGACCGACAGGACGGAGACGACGGCGATGTACCAGATGGCCGCCACGATCAGGAGCTCGATGACCCGGCCGTTGGCGAAGTAGATCGTCTGCGCGTTGCGCAGGATTTCCGAATACTGGATGACCGAGGCAAGAGAGGTCAGCTTGACCATCGAGATGAACTCATTGCCGACCGGGGGAATGATGACCCGCATCGCCTGGGGCAGGACGATGCGCCGGAGAACCGCCGGACGCGCCATGCCGATGGCCTGTGCGGCTTCCGTCTGGCCGTGATCGACCGACAGGATGCCCGCGCGCACGACCTCCGCCGTATAGGCGCCCTGGTTGATGCCGAGCCCGAGGAGCGTCGCCACGAAGGGGGTGATGAGGTCCACGGTGCGGAACTCGATCAGGCCGGGGATCCCGATCGTCGGGAAGACGAGCGCCAGATTGAACCACAGCAGCAATTGCAGGATCAGCGGGGTGCCGCGGAAGAACCAGATGTAACCCCGCGCACTGTTGCGCAGGACGGGGTTGGGCGACATGACCATGACGGCGAAGAGCACGCCGAGCGTGATGCCGAGCGCCATGGCGACGATTGCCATGATGATGGTGTTGACGAGGCCCTGCAGGATGGCCGGCGCCGTGAAGAACTGCGCCACGACGGGCCACTCGATCTGCCCGACGGCGAAGGCGCGCACAATGCCCGCCAGCGCCGCCAGGATCAGCGCGGTGGCGAGCCAGCGGCCGTAATGACGGCGGGCGATCACCGTGAGCGGTGCGCCGCTGTGCGGGTCGATCATCGGGGCGCTGTGCGTCATGGCTGCCGGCTCCCACCGGTGGCGAAGGCCCGTGGACCGGCCAGGGCCGCCGCGTAACGCGCGATCTGCCGGCGGACGGCGGCGGGCGCCGTGCCGCCGAAGCCGGAGCGGGCGGCCAGCGCTGCCTCGACACTCAGGTGCTGGCGCACATCGCCATCCAAAGCGGGGTCGATGGCGGCAAGGTCGTCATCGGTCAGGGCGTCGAGGCCGATCGCCTTGTCCTCGCAATAGCGCACCGCGCGGCCGGTGATCTCATGCGCATGCGAAAAGGGAATACCCCGCCGGGCAAGCCAGTCCGCCATTTCGGTGGCAAGGGTGAAGCCCGATGTTGCGGCCTGTGCCATCCGCGCCGTGTCGAAACTCAGCGTGGCGATGAGACCGGTCATGGCGGGAAGGACGAGGTGCAGCGAATCCACCGTCTCGAAGGCCGCGCGCTTATCCTCGATCAGGTCGCGATTATAGGCGAAAGGAAGGCCCTTAAGGGCGATCATCATGGCGTTCAGATTGCCGATCAGCCGCGCGCTGCGTCCGCGCGTCAGCTCGGCGATATCGGGGTTTTTCTTCTGCGGCATGATGGAGGAGCCGGTGGCGAAACGGTCGTCGAGGCGCGCCCATCCGGCCCCTTGCGAACACCAGAGAATGATCTCCTCGCACAGGCGCGACAGGTCGACGCCGATCATGGCGGTCACGAAGAGGAACTCTGCGACATGGTCGCGGCTGCCGACGGCATCGATGGAATTTTCGCAGACGCCATCATAGCCGAGTTCGGCCGCGCTGGCCTGCGGGTCGAGCGCGATGGCGCTGCCGGCAAGGGCGGCCGCGCCGAGCGGGGAGCGCGCCGAGCGCTTGTCCCAGTCCAGGAAGCGGTCCATATCGCGCAGGAGCGCCTGGGCATGGGCGAGAAGCTGATGCCCGAAGACGATGGGCTGCGCTGCCTGCAGGTGGGTAAAGCCGGGGGCCTGCGTCTCGACATGCCGTTCGGCCTGCGCCACGAGCGCCTCGCAAAGCCCGATCAGGCCGGCAACGATATGGCGGGCCTCGTCCCGCAGATAAAGCTTCAGATTGTTCGCGGCCTGGTCGTTGCGCGAGCGACCGGCGCGCAGCTTGCCGCCGAGATCGCCGAGCCGCTCGATCAGAAGCCGCTCGATGAAGGTGTGGATGTCCTCGTCCGAGGGCGCGGGCACCTTGATGCCATCGGCAATGTCGCTTTCGATGGCATCGAGGGCGCGGAGCATGGAGGTGAGTTCATCCGCCGTCAGAATGCCGGCGCGGTTCAACTCCCGCGCATGGGAACGCGAGCCGGCAATATCCTGCGGAAACAACCGCAGATGGCTCGGGTCGGACCGCGAGAAGGCGGTGAGCGCCGGATCGGGCGCGGCGCGAAAGCGCCCGCCCCAAAGGGCTGCCGATGTCATTAGAGTGCCTCCTAAAAGATCATGCACGAAGACTAGGCAGGGACCGGCTGCAACTGGAAATGAAAGTTTTTCACTCCCCGAATTCCATTCTGGCATAGGGCGGTCTAAGCCATCGGTATGACGAGTTTCTCCTCCCGGCTTCCGATCTCCACATCACTCAAGGTTCTGCTGGCGCTTGCCGAACGCGGCTCGACCGTTGCGGCGGCCGATGTGGTGAACCTGTCCCAGAGCGCTGTGAGCAAGCAACTGACAAAGCTGGAGGAGCGGGTCGGCACGGCCCTTTTCCTGCGGGATCCGACCGGCCTGCGGCTGAGCCCGGCGGGGGAGATCTACGTGCGGCAGGCGCGGTTGGCCGTCAAGGCCATGGAGGATGCCGCATTGGAGGTCGCCCGGCTGGCGGGTGACGATCATGTCCTGCGGCTTCACACGCTGCCAATCTTCGGCGACAGGTGGCTCCTGCCGCGTTTCGCGCGCTTTGCCGAGCGCCATCCGCATGTGGATGTGCAGTTCACGAGCTTCCGCACGCCGGGCCAGGCTGAGCCGGACGCGGCCTTTCGGTATGGTGCACCGCCCTTTTCCGGGGAGCATGCCCTGTATGTGAACGGACAGGATGTGCGCCTGGTCGGCGCACCCTCCTATCTGGCCAAGCTCGACATGCTCGGCGCAGAGCGTTGGCTGGCGGCGTCGACCATGCTGGAACATCCCGGCACGCCGAACCGGTGGGCCGATCTCAGGCAGCACGCCACTGGCCTGGACCTTCCCGAGCGGCCCAACCACATCGTCGAGTTCGGCTTTTATACGCTGGTGATCCGCGCCGCCATTGCGGGGCAGGGGCTGGCTTTGATTCCGCGCCGGCTGATTGCCGAGGAACTGGCCGCCGGGCTCCTGCGGGAAGCGGGCGGCATCGGCTTTCGCAGCCCGAACGCCTACTGGTTCACCTGGCCTTCGGAGCGGCCGGCGCGGCCGGCCTTGCGCCTGTTCCACGACTGGCTGGCCGAGGAGGTGGCGCGTGACCGGTCGCCCACCAGCCCGCCAGCGCCGAGCCGGCCGACAGGAGCGCCGCCGCAAGCATGACCCGTTGCATGGCCGCGCCCACGGCCGGCCCGGCGATCCCGCCACCGGTCCCGCTTGCAACTGCCAGCCCCAGGGCCGCGACGGCCAGAAGGCCGCCCGTGCGGGCCGCCACGTTGTTGATGCTGGAGGCGCGGCCGCTCTGCGTATCGGGCACGGCGTCCAGGACGCTCGTGGTCAGCGGCGGGACCGTCAGCACCATGCCGAGGCCGAGGACGATGAGCCCGGGCAGGAAGCCGACGGCGTAGCCGAAGGAAGGGCCGGTTCCCGCCATGATGGCAAAGCCGGCCGCGCAGAGGAGCGGCCCGACCGTCAGCGGCAGCCGCGGCCCGATGTGCTGGGCAAGCCGCCCCGAGCTTGCGGAGAACAGGCCCATCAGGATCGAAATTGGCAGGAGCGCCGCACCGGCCGCCGCTGCAGAGAAGCCCGACGTTTCGATCAGCACCAGGGGCACCATGATCAACCCGCCCGAAAAGGCGGCATAGAGAAGCACCGTCAGAAGATTGGCGCCTGCGAACAGGCGGATTCGGAACATGGAAGGCGGGATCATCGGATCGGCGGACCGGACCTGTTGAAGAGCGAAGCCGACCAGGACGATGAGCCCGGCAATCAGCGCACCGCCGCCCCGCCATCCGGCTCCTTCTCCAAGCGCGATGAGGCCGAAGCTGATCAGGCCGAGCGACAGCGTCGCCAGGGCCGCGCCCGCAAGATCGGCGCGCGGCGGCTGGGACGATTGCGGCTGCGGCGGCGCGGCGCGCAGGAGCCACCATGCACCGGCGGCGAGCGGCAGGTTGATCAGGAACACGCTGGGCCAGCCCAGGGAATCGATCATGAAGCCGCCGATCAGAGGGGCGATGGCCGTCGTCATGGCGCTGGCCGCGGCCCAGATGCCGATGGCACGGCCACGCGCTGCGCCGCTGAAATGATCGGCAATGAGTGCAAGGCTGGCGGGGACCAGCAGCGCCGCAGCCGCGCCCTGCGCCAGCCGCGCCCCGATCAGCACCTCGACACCGGGCGCAAGGGCGCAAAGAAGCGAGGCAAGGCCGAACAGGACAAGCCCGCGCGAAAAGGCCACGGCATGGCCCCAACGGTCGCCCAGCGCACCGGCCGCCAGCATCAGGCTGGCCAGAGTGAGCATATAACCGCTGACGACCCATTGCAGCGCCGAAAAGCTTGCTCCGAGTTGCGCGCCGATCGCTGGCAGCGACACATTCACCACTGCGCCGTCGATGAAGGTCAGACTGGAGCCCAGGATCGTCGCCGCCAGAACGGCCCGCTGCCCGGAGGTGTTCCGCCCGTCATCGGCCATGCGGCCACCCTCCGTTCCCTAGAGGGATGGGAGGATAGGCCTTTCTGGTGCCTGCCGCCATTCAGGAAATGACGTTGCGGATGAAGCGCACCGGCCCCTCGCCACGATTGGCATAGGCGTAGGCCCGGTCGGTGCCGTAGACGGTATAGCTGCCGGCCGGCTGGCGCCGCAGGTCATCGTGCAGTTCGAGGTCGAGCGTGCCTTCGATCACGAAGATCATTTCGTGCCAGCCCTGCGGGTCGGGCTCCGCGTCGTAGCGGTCACCCGGGCCAAGGGTCCAATGCCACATCTGCGCCTCGCGCGCGGCGGGCGCCGAGCACAGGAGTACGGCCGAGCTGCCCGGCGCGGTGCCGCGCCAGGTGACCTGATCGATGTCGTCCTGCGATCCGCGCGCCGGGTCGCGCACCAGGTCCACGAAGCCGACCCCCATGGCGGCAGCCAGCTTGTCGAGGCTCGACAGGCTGATATTGGCCTCGCCCGCTTCCACCGACACGATCATGCGGCGGCTGATGCCGGACGCCT
This sequence comes from Aureimonas frigidaquae, assembly GCF_001463905.1. Lineage (GTDB taxonomy): Bacteria > Pseudomonadota > Alphaproteobacteria > Rhizobiales > Rhizobiaceae > Aureimonas > Aureimonas frigidaquae. The sequence goes on along the minus strand of NZ_BBWR01000002.1, from coordinate 311,580 downwards.
TGGCCAAAGCTGCCTGGCTCAGGCCCGACGCCAGCCGCAGCCGGCGCAGATTGTCCGAAACATGCGCCAGCACATCCGATCCGTCTTGACTGCGCAATATACTGCTCATAAGCTTTCCTAGCTCAGATGCCGCGGCGCATCAAAGGCTTTCTTCCGATCCGGTCCACAGGGACCGGGCGGCATCATTATCGACCCTTGCGATCATGGACCCTTGGACATGAAAGTCGAACCCCCGCGCATCGTCGATGCCGAAATGCTGGACGCGGTGCTCGGGCGGCTCGACCTGCGCGCCGCGCTGAGCACGATGTTCGCGGCTTTGGCCGATGGCGCCGCCGTACAGCCGCCGCAGACGCTCAGCCTGTTCCCGCAGGGCGGTGGGGACGTCATCACCTATCTCGGCGTGCTGGCGCCGCAACGGGTCTTCGGCGCCAAGCTGTCCCCCTATATTCCGGGGCCGAGCGGGGCCATCGTCACCGCCTGGACGATGCTCATGTCCATGGATACGGGCCGGCCGCTTCTCGTGTGCGATGCCGCGCGCCTGACGACCGAGCGCACGGCCGCCACGACCGCTTTGGCCGCCGAGCATCTGGCGGCCGCCGATGCAGGCATCCTGACCGTCGTCGGCGCCGGCCCTGTGGGGCTTGCCCATCTGCGGCATGCGGCGTCGATCCGCCCGTGGCGGGAGGTCCGCCTCGTATCACGCTCCGGCCGGGGGCGGGACGCCGCGCCGCGCACGATCGGCGACGGCACCCCCGTGACCTTCCATACGGATGCCGACGCTGCGGCCCAAGGGGCGGACGTCGTCATGCTTTGCACATCGGCCGCCGCCCCGGTCATCGACATAGCCCGGCTTCCTGCGCGCTGCCTCGTCACCTCGGTCAGCACCAATGCGCCCAGGGCGCACGAGATCGACCCGCAGCTTCTGGGCGCGATGGATGTTTACTGCGACTATCGGCAGACGACGCCCGGTGTTGCCGGCGAGATGGTGCTGGCCACCGAAAGCGGCGTGTGGAGCGCCGACCGGCTGATCGGCGACCTGCCGGAACTCGTGAGCGGGCGCGCGGCGCTGCCGAGCCGCGAGCGCTCGGCCTTCTTCCGCTCGGTCGGCCTTGGCCTTGAAGATATCGCCGCTGCCGCCGCCGTCCTGGCGGTGATGAGCAACTGACACGCTGACGTTACGAACCGCAGGAGAGTGCCATGAAGATCCGGGATTTCGGGGTCGAGATATGGATGAACCGATATGAGACCCAGTGCGAATGGAACCTGGCGGAAACCTGCGTGGAATCGCTGACGGTCCAGGAGCTTCTGTCCATCGCCGGCAAGACGCAGACCATCCTCGACGAACTGCTGCCCATGAAGCTGACCTATGGTGCGATCGAGGGGAGCGACAGGCTGCGCGGCCTGATCGCGTCCCAGTATGAGCGGCAGGAAGCGCGAAACGTCACGATCACCCACGGCGCCATCGGCGCCAATGCGCTCGTCCATGAAACGCTGGTCGAACCGGGCGATCGGGTCATCTCCGTCCTGCCCACCTATCAGCAGCACTACTCCATTCCGGAAAGCTACGGCGCGGATGTGCAGATCCTGAAACTGCGGGCAGAGAACCGGTTCCTGCCCGACCTTGCCGAGCTGCGCGCGCTGGCGACGCCCGGCACCAAGCTCATCGTCATCAACAATCCGAACAACCCGACCGGTTCGCTGATGGACCGCGCCTTCCTGGAAGCCGTCGTGGACATTGCCCGGGGCTGCGGCGCCTGGCTTCTGTGTGACGAGGTCTATCGCGGCATCGACCAGGAAGGTGACGGCGTGACCGCCTCCGTCGCCGACCTCTACGAGAAGGGGATCAGCACCGGCAGCATGTCCAAGGCCTATTCGCTGGCCGGGCTGCGGCTCGGCTGGATCGTCGGGCCCGTCGAGCTTCTGCATGCCGTGTCCATCCACCGCGATTACAACACGATCAGCGTCGGCATGCTCGACGATTATTTCGCGGCCATCGCGCTGGAAAACCGGGACAAGATTCTGGCCCGCAACCAGGCCATCACCCGCACCAATCTCTCGATCCTGTCCGACTGGGTCGATGCGGAACCTTCCATCGACTGGATCAAGCCCCGCTCGGGCACCACGGCGCTTCTGCACTGCGATCTGCCCATAGCGTCGGAGGCCCTGTGCATCGAGCTTCTGGATGAAACCGGTGTCATGCTGACGCCCGGCAGCGCCATGGATATGGAAGGAACGCTGCGCATCGGCTACGCCAATAGCGAGGCGGTGCTTCGCGAGGGACTGAAGCGCATGTCCCGCTTCTTCGAACGCCGCCGCGCCGCGGCCGCCTGAGGCCACGCAGACGATCCGCTCCGTCCCGAAGCCGGGGCGGATTCCTTCACTTTATAGGAGACGAGAATGCGACTTCTTCTGACTGCCCTGACGCTATCGCTCCTGGCCGGAACGGCCGGAGCACAGGATCTGCGGATCGGGACCAGCGCGGACTATCCGCCTTGGGAATCGGTCGATGCCGCAGGCCAGATCGTCGGCTTCGACAAGGATGTCGGGGACGAGATCTGCAAGCGCATCGGGGCGACGTGTTCCTGGCAGAACCAGGCCTATGACGGGCTCCTGCCGGGCCTGCAGATCGGCAAGTTCGATCTCGTCATCTCCGGCGTGTCGATCAACCCGGAACGGGCGGAAAAGGTCGACTTCTCGGTCGCTTATGCCGACGCGCCGAACGCCGTCGTGGTGACGGCCGGTGCCGACGCCGCCTCCGCCAAGACGGCGGCGGAACTGTCGCAGGCGCTTGAGAGCGCGGTGATCGGCGTGCAGACGGGCACGACGCACGAGCAGGTCGTGCGCGCGCATTTCCCCGATGCCGACATCCGCGTCTATGAGCGGCCCGACCAGGTCGCGGACGATCTGGTGGCCGGCCGTATCGACGCCGGGCTCATGGAACGCTCGGCCTGGGAGCCGCTGGTCAAGGACCGTGGCGCGGACAAGCTCGTCTATGCCGGGCCGCTCTTGACCAGTGCCGACTTTGCCGAGTTCGGCAGCGGCCAGGGCGTGGCGCTCAAGAAGGGCAATGCCGAGCTGAAGGGCAAGGTCGACCAAGCCGTGACGGGGATGCTGTCGGACGGAACCATCGCGAAGATTTCCCAGACCTGGTTCGGCTACGATATAGCCAAGAAGTAAGGGTTCACGGGGGGCGGCGCGCGACGCGCCGCCCCACCCATGGCGGAAAGCGGGCATGACAGTCGAACCCGGGATCATCGCGCAGGCGCGGCAGGATCTGGCCGAGCTCGTGGCCATCCGCTCCGTCAGCGCGCGCGGCGAGGCCCTGGAATCCTGCGCGACCAAGGTCGAAAGCCTGTTGGCGGAAGCGGGGTTCAAGACCGAGCGCCACCCTGGCGGGACCGCACCCTTCATCGTCGCGCAGACGGGCGAAGGGCCATTTACCCTCGTCATATACAATCATTACGACGTGCAGCCCGAAGAGCCGCTGGACCTCTGGTCGAGCCCGCCCTTCGACCTGACGGAGCGCGATGGCCGGCTTTACGGCCGCGGTGCCGCCGACGACAAGGGGGAGTTCGTCAGCCGCCTGGCCGGCTGGCGCGCCTTCCGTGCGCAGCATCCCGCGCCGCTGAACTTTCGTCTGATCTGGGTTCTGGAAGGCGAGGAAGAGATCGGCAGTCCGAACCTCGACCGCTTCGTGCAACGGCGCTTTGCCGATACGCGGGCCGATCTGTGCTGGTGGGAATATGGCGAGGTCGATGCCGGCGGACGGCCGGTCGTCCTGATGGGCTTCAAGGGCATTCTGGCGATCGACCTCAAGTGCCGGACGGCGATGAGCGATCTCCACTCCAGTCTCGGCGTCGTCTTCGACAATCCGCTCTGGCGGATGGCCGCCGCCATCACCTCCATGCGCGATGCGCACGGGACCATATTGATCGACGGGTTCGACGCCGCAGTCGAGCCGCCGGAAGCCCGTGTTGCCGGGCTCGTCGCAAAGCCACCCTACAGCCTCGACGCGCTGCGGAGCGAAACGGGCGGCGAGCGTCTGCTCGAGGGAGTGGATAGAGACAATTTCTACGCCCGCCTCAACCTGAGCCCCTGCCTGAACGTCAACGGGATCCATGGCGGTTATGGCGGGGAAGGGACCAAGACGGTGCTGCCCTGCGAAGCCTTCGCCAAGCTCGATTTCCGCCTCGTGCCGGGGCAGGATCCCAAGGTGATGGCGCGGCTCGTCCGGCAGCATCTGGACCGCCACGGCTTCGACGACGTGGAGATGACCGTCCTTGACGACGAAATGCTCGCCGTGCGCAGCGACCCCGCGCATTGGGCGGTCGCGGCGGGCGAGCGGCTCCTGCACACATGGTTCGGCCAGCCGCCCATCATCCAGCCGAGCAGCCCGGCCACGGGCCCGGCCTACAGCTTCGTCCACCGCATGGGGGCGACGCTCTTCGGCGCGGGGCTGACCCATCATGGCGCAAGGCTGCATGCGCCGGACGAGAATATCCGCATCGACCAGTTCGAGATGATGATCGGCTTTGCCGGCGATTTCTTCGCCTGCCTGTCGCAGAGATGCGCCGAGGGCAGTGACGGGCACCAAGGGGGTGGCGCATGATCGAGGCGCTGATACTCTACTACCCGCAGCTCCTGCAGGGGCTCGGCGTGACGCTGGTGGTCGCGGCCGGCAGTTTCGTCACCGGCTTCCTGGCCGCCCTCATCATGGCGCCGGTGGCCGTGTTCGGCCCGGCGCCCCTGCAACGTATCATCGCGGCCTATGTCGGGCTGATCCGGGGCCTGCCCGAACTCCTCGTCATCTTTCTGGTCTTCTATGGCGGGACGGTCTTTCTGACATGGCTCGTCGGCGACTATGTGGAAGTGAACGCGCTGACAGCCGGCATCGTGGCCCTGTCTGCCGTGTCCGCAGCTTACTTGACGGAAATCCTGCGCGGGGCGCTGAACAGCGTGCCGGATGGCCAGTGGGAGGCCGCGCTGGCGCTCGGGCTCCACCGCCCCCGCGCCTTCCGGCTTGTCATCCTGCCGCAGTTGATGGCGCGGGCACTGCCCGGGCTCGGCAACCAGTGGCTCGTCATCCTGAAGGAAAGCGCGCTCGTATCCGTGGTCGGGCTCGAGGAGCTGATGCGCAAATCCGTCGTGTCGGCCGGCGCCACCCATGAGCCGCTGGCCTTCTATCTGGCGGCCGCGGCGCTCTACGTGCTGATCACCGGCCTGTCCACCCTGGCGATGGATGCCTATCGCCGCCGCCTTTCGCCCCAGACGCGGTGATCCCCATGTCCGTCGATCTTTTCCTGCCGGCCTTCCAGACGATCATGACAGGGTTCCAGCTCACGCTGGTCATCACGCTGGCGGCGTTCGTGCTGGGCCAGGTGCTCGCCCTGCCGCTGGCCTTGGCGCGCAATGCGCAAAGCCCCTGGTTGCGCCGCCCGGCAGCCACATACACATTCGCCGTCCGGGGCAGCCCGCTGCTGGTTCAGCTTTTCCTGGTCTATTACGGCCTCGGGCAGATCGAGGCGATCCGCGACAGCATTTTCTGGCCGATCCTTCGCAGCGCCGTCTATTGCTCGATCCTGACCATCGGGCTGAACTCGGCGGCCTATATGGCCGAACTCCTGGCCGGCGCCTTGCGCCAACTGCCGCCCGGCCAGGTCGAGGCCGGCCAGGCGCTGGGGCTCGGGCGTTTCGCGCTGCTCGTGCGGGTGGTCCTGCCACAGGTGTACAGGTCCGTCCTTCCGGCCATCGGCAACGAGATCATCCTGGTCATGAAAGGGTCAACGCTTGCCAGCGCCGTCACCGTCATGGAAATGACCGGCGCTGCCCGGACCTTCGTGACCCGCACCTACGCGCCCTTCGAGACATTCCTGATCGCCGGGGCGATCTACCTTTTGCTCGGCGCCCTTTTCGGCAAGGTCTTCGGCCTTCTGGAACGGCGCGTCGCCATTCCGGGCCGCTGATCATGAGCTTCTCCATGGCCCCGTCACGGGGGCTTTCCACCGGCGTCGCGCTCTGCCTCGTGTCGATCCTCTGCATCCAGCTCGGCTCGGCACTGTCTGCCGGCCTGATCCGGGAGATCGGCCCCGCAACGGCCGCCTTCCTGCGCTTTTCTGTGGCGGCTGTCGTGCTGGCCCTCGTGGTGCGGCCGCGTTTCCTGGCCTTCGACCGCCGGCAATGGACGGCAGCGGTCGGGCTCGGCATCGCCATGGCCGGCATGACATTCTGCTTCTTTTCGGCGATCGAGCGCATCCCCCTGGGTCTTGCCGTGGCAATCGACTTTCTCGGACCGCTTGCCGTCGCCGCCTTCGGGCTCGGCGGATGGCGGCTCGTCTGGCCTGCGGCGGCTTTCATCGGGGTGCTGTTCCTGTCCCATGACGGGACGGGCTGGGTCGGCGAACCCTTGGGGATGCTCTTTGCCGCTGGCGCGGGCACGGGTTGGGCAGCCTATATCATCCTGATGAAGCGCAGCTCCGTCCTATTCGAGGGGCTGGACGGGCTTGCGGCGTCCCTTCTGGTGGCGGCCCTGGCCAGTGCGCCCTTCGGCATCCTGTCGGCACGGTCCGGGCTGAGCGTCGATATGTTCGGGGCGATCGTCGGCATCGCCTTCCTGGTGCCGCTGCTTCCCTATGCGATGGAGTTGACGGCCCTGCGCCGCATGCCGGTCGTCGCCTTCGGCATTCTGATGAGCCTGGAGCCTGCTGCGGCATCCCTTGTCGGTGCCGCCATGCTGGACCAGCCGCTGGCCCTGTTGCAGATCGTCGGAACGGCGCTCGTGGTTGTGGCGAGTGTCGGCGTCACCCTGTCGGGCCGACAGGGTGACGCGGCCTGACAGGATCAGGCGCCATCGCCCCGGGCGGTGCGTGCCTCTCCGAAAAAGAAGGGCCGCAGGCGCACGCCGATCACATTGCCCGCAAAGGCCGCCACGGCCCACAGCCAGCCATGCAGGCTGCCCGATGCGATACCGGAGAAATAGGCGCCGATATTGCAGCCATAGGCGATCCGCGCGCCATAGCCGAGGAGGAGGCCGCCCAGGACGGCCGCCAGGAGCGAGCGCAGCGGAATGCGCAGCGAGGGGGCGAAGCGCCCGGCGAGCGAAGCCGCCAGCATCGCACCGGCAATGATGCCGAAGTTCATGACGGAGGTGATGTCCGCAAAGACGCTTTCACTCAAGGCGCGTGCATTGCCCGGCATCTGCCAGTAGGCCCAGGCCGTCGGGTCGATGCCGACGAGCTGCGATGCCTTCGCACCCCACAGGGCAAAGGCCGAGGTGATGCCCCAGGGCCGGCCGGCCAGGGCAAGCGTGACGAAGTTCAGAACGGCCAGCGCGACGGCACCGAAGACCAGCGGCCAGGGGCCGCGCAGATAGCGCGCCAGGCCATGGCGCGGGCTGGGTGGCGCGGCTTCAAGCTGGCCGTTGCGCCGCCGCTCGACGAGGACGGTCAGTCCGGCGATGGCCGCGAAGATGGCAAGCGACACGGCGATGCCGAGCGGCGCGCCGAGCGACACCAGCGTGACGGGCTGGAAGCCGGGCAGGGACACCCACCAGTCGAAGTTGATCGTCGCCAGCACCGAGCCGACAATGAAGAAGAGAAGCGTCACGAGCATGCGTGCATTGCCGCCGCCGGCCGTAAACAGCGTTCCCGACGCGCAACCACCCCCCAGTTGCATGCCGATGCCGAAGATAAAGGCCCCGACAAGCACCGAGGTGGAGAGCGGTGAGACGTTGCCGCGAACCTCCATGCCGAAGAGGCTGCCGGATGAGAGGACGGGAAAGAACAGGACGACGGCAAGTGCCAGGAGCACCATCTGGGCCCGCAGCCCGCGGCCACGACCCTCGCTGATGAACACACGCCAGGCGGAGGTGAAGCCGAAGGCGGCATGGTACAGCGCCAGCCCCAGGGCACCGCCCACCAGGAACAGCGCGGCCTGGCGCGCGCCGAAGGTCAGGCCAAGCGCCAGCGTGCCGAGAAGCAGCGCCGCGGCCGCGCCAAAGCCGGACAGGCCCAGAGACGGCGCGGCGATATCCCGCGTCGGTGCGGTTATGGAAGACATGATGTCATATCCCGGAATGAATATCGGTACATCCGGGTAGATAGTATGGTTACATTATGGTTTCGAAGAATGGCGTTGCGTAATTCGGCCTTGGACCGGAACAGGCTTTCACGCTGCCGCTCCGGCGACCCAATGGCCCGGGGCGATTTCGGCCAATGCGCCGGAGGGGGTGGGCAGCTCGCCGCCGGCAGGCGCGGCTCCGCCATGGCGCCGGCGCGGCCGAGCTGCGGGATCGGGCACCGGCACGGCCTCGATCAGCCTTTGCGTGTAGGGATGACGCGGATCGTTGAAGAGCACGTCGCGCGGCGCGGTCTCCACGATGCGCCCGTTCAGCATGACCGCCACCCGGTCCGAGATGTTTTCGACCACGGCCATGTCGTGGCTGATGAACAGGTAGGCGATGCCGAACTCGGCCTGCAGGACACGCAGGAGATCCAGGACGCGCGCCTTGACGGAAACGTCGAGCGCCGACACGCTTTCATCGGCCACGATCAGCCGGGGCCGGAGCGCCAGTGCGCGGGCAATGGCCAGGCGCTGCCGCTGGCCGCCGGAGAATTCGTGCGGGTAGCGTCCCATCGCATCCTGCGGCAGGCCGACGCGAGCGAACAGGTCTGCCACGCGGTCGCGGCGTTCGGGCAGGGTTCCGATACGATGGATGTCGAGCGGCTCGCGGACGAGATCGCCCGCTGTCATGCGTGGGTCCAGCGAGGCGTAGGGATCCTGGAAGATCATGGACAGATCGCGCCGCGCTTGGCGGGCGGAGGCCGCGTCGCGCCCCGACAGGGGCGCCCCGGCCAAGATGACCTCTCCGCCGAAGGGCACGAGCCCCATCAGCGCACGCGCCGTCGTGGATTTGCCGCAGCCCGATTCCCCCACCAGGCTGAACGTCTCACCCGCTGCGACTTGGAAGGACACGCCCTTGACCGCCTGGACCGGCGACGCCTTGCGGATGAGAAGCCCGGACTGGCCGGGATAGCTGACCGTCAACCCGCGCACGTCGAGCACGGGCGCGGCCGGCGCAAGCTGGCGCGTGGGCTGGTGGCCGGGTCCGGCGCCGATCCGTGGAACGGCCGCGAGGAGGTCCCGTGCATAAGCTGTCTCCTGCGCGCGGAAGAAGGCGGCAGTGGTGTTCTCCTCAACCTTGCGGCCGTGCCGCATGACAACGACACGCGCACCCATCTGCGCCACGACGCCCATATCGTGCGTGATCAGAAGAATGGCCGTGCCAAGGTCGGATTGCAGCTCGCGCAGGAGATCGAGCACCTGGGCCTGCACCGTGACGTCGAGCGCCGTGGTCGGCTCGTCGGCGATCAGGACATCCGGGCGCAGCATCAAGGCCATGGCGATCATGACGCGCTGGCGCTGGCCGCCGGACATTTCATGCGGGTAGGCGCCCATGCGCTCGGCAGCACGCGGTATGCGCACGGCGTCGAGCGCGGAAATGGCCATGCGGCGCGCCTCCGCGGCCGGGACACCGCGATGCGCCAGGACGGTTTCCGTCAATTGCCGCCCGATCGTCAGGACCGGGTTCAGCGAGGTCATCGGCTCCTGAAAGATCATCGCAATGCGCGCGCCGCGGATGGCCTGCATCTGCGGTTCGGCCAGCTGCGTCAGCTCCTGGCCGGCCAGACGGATCGAGCCGGCGGCAAGCCGGGTGGCCGGCCGCGGCAAAAGACCCATGATTGCCAGTGAGGTAACGGATTTTCCTGATCCGGATTCTCCGGCAAGGCAGAGTGTCTCGCCCCGTTGGAGGGAAAAGCTCAGGCCGTCGACGACGGCGCGCGGATGCCGCGTGCCGCCGACCGTGACCGTCAGGTCCGCAACATCGAGCAATGGCCCGGCTTCGACCGTCCTGTCCATCATTCGAACACGCAGCGTGGGAAGTAGAAGGACACGACCCAGTTCGGCTGGTCCACGATCTCGCTGATCCGCAGGTCCCCGCAGGTCGATACGAGCATATAGGCATCCACCGGGTTGAGGTTGTACCGCCCCGCCAGGAGCTCCACCATGTCGGCAACGGCCTGGCGCGCGCCCTCCATCAGGTCGGCGCCGACACCCGTCGTCACCTCGTAGCCCTTGGCGTCGAGATGCCGCGTCACCGGACCTTGCGTCGTGAAACGCGGCATCTTCAGCCGGGCATCCTTGACGAGGTCGAGCGTCAGGACGACGTTCATAGGGCTTTCGATGGCCGTGCCGCAGACTTCGCCGTCGCCCTGGGCGGCATGCGTATCGCCCACGGAGAAGAGCGCCCCGGCAACCTCCACCGGCAGGTAGAGAACCGTCCCCGCCGACAGATCGCGGATATCGAGATTGCCGCCCACCCGGCGCGGCGGCACGACGGAATGGTGGCCCGGCTCGGCCGGGGCCACGCCGATCGTTCCGGCGAAAGGCTTGAGCGGCACGCGCCCATGCACGCCGAAGGCGGCCGGCGCCAGCGATGCCGCATCATAGGACCAGAGCGCCAGCGCCGGCTCGGTGAACTGATCGGCCAGAAGGCCGAAGCCGGGGATATTCGCCGTCCAGCCGAAGCCGGACGGTTTGAACTCCTCGATCGTGATCTTCAAGGCATCGCCGGGTTCGGCCCCGTCCACGTGGATGGGACCGGTCACCGGGTTGATGCGGCCGAAATCCAGCGCGGCGATGTCCGCCACGCCGGACTGCGCCGTCAACTGCCCGCCGGAGGAATCATGACACTGGAACTCGATGCGCGCGCCGGGCGCCACCCGCTCGGCGGGCGGCAAAGAATTGTCCCAGCCATAATGGAAGTGGCGACCGTGGATCGTATAGTCGCAATTACTGCACATCGCTGACGCTCACATAATCGTAGTTGATCGGGATGTGGACCGGATCGACGAAGAGGTTGTCCGCTCCCTGCATGCGGGCACTCTTCATGGTGAAGCGCTGCTCGTTGAAGACGGGCACCCAGGGCGCATCCTTCATGATGTCGGTGTAGATCGAGCCCCAGGCGGCGTAGCGTTCCTCGGCGCGGGCCGGATCGACGATGGCGTCCGCCTCGGCCGCCCGGGCGTCGAGCGCCTCGTTGCAGTACCAGGACCAGTTCCAGCCGCCGGGCACCGCGCCGGCGCAGCCGAGGATCGGGCCGTAGAAGTTGCTCGGATCCGGGAAGTCGGCGATCCAGGCCATGCCTCCGGACCAGATCATCGGCGCGCCGTCCTCTGTGCCGCCGGCCTCGATCACGTTGGCCTGCGCCAGCGAGCGGATCGATGCCCGGATGCCGATGGCGGCCAGATCCTGCTGGATCGCCTGGGCGATGCGCGGCTGCGGATCGGTGTTCATGACGTAGAGCTCGGTGTCGAAACCATCGGCAAGGCCGGCTTCCGCCAGAAGCGCCTTTGCGCCTTCCGGATCGTAGGCATAGCCCTCATAGTCCTTGACGTAACCCGGCATGGACGGGGGCAGGGGCTGGTTGGCCGGGACCGCACGCCCGTTGATGATCTGGACGATACGGTCCTTGTTGATGGCCATGTTCACGGCCTTGCGCACGGGCAGCTTGTCGAAGGGCTCCATCCGCACGTTCATCGTGACATAGCCGGTGTGGAGCTGGCCGCCTTCCACCACACGGGCCTTCTGTTCCGGATCGTTCATGACCTCCTGGAACTTGGCGGGCGGGATGCCGTCGCCCGGAATGTCGACCTCTCCCTGCTGCAGGCGCAGCAGCGCGACGATGGGCTCCTGCCCGATCTGGAAGGTGATGCTGTCCAGATACGGCACGCCCTGGCGCCAGTAGTTTGCGTTCTTTTCGAAGACGAGCTGCTGGCCGAGCGTCCAGTCGGCCAGTTTGAAGGCGCCCGTGCCGACCGGGTGCCGGCCGAAATCGGGGCCGAACTCTTCCACCGCCTCACGTGGGACGACATGGGCGAAGTTCAGTGCCATCACATGCAGGAAGGTCGCATCGGGCCGCGAAAGCTCGATCCGCACCGTCCGGGCATCGGGCGTCGTCACGCCGGACAGGCTCGTCGCCTTGCCGGTGGCCACATCGTCATAGCCCTTGATGGACCCGAAGAAGCCGGCGCCCGGGCTTTGCGTTTCCGGGTTGGTCACCCTGTCCAGCGTGTATTTGACGTCCTCGGCCGTCAGGGCGCGGCCATTGTGGAATGTCACCCCGTCCCGCAGGTGGAAGGTGAAGACCGTGCCGTCGTCGGAGATCTCGTAGCTTTCGGCAAGGTCGGGGCGCAGCTCCGTGGTGCCCGGCTCGTAGTCCATGAGCGCGTCGAAGAGGCTCTTGATCATCGACCAGTTCTGCCAGTCGTAGCCGATGGCCGGGTCGAGCGTGGCGACATCGTCCTTGTAGGTAATGACGATATCGCCGCCCGCCTTGGGAGCGGCCTCCTGCGCGATGGCCGGCGCTCCGACGGCGAGGATGGCGGCGAGGGCGGTGGACAGGATGGAGGTTCGGAAGGTTCGGGTCACGCGATGCTCCTTGTTAGGAAGGCAGGGGACGACAGATCACCTGAGCTTGATGCGGGGGTCGATGAAGGGGGCAAGAAGGTCCGCGACGAGATTGCCGAGGACGATGGCGAAGGCGGACACCAGCGTGACGCCCATGATGATGGGAATGTCGACGCGCTGGATGGCCTGCCAGGCGAGCTGGCCGATACCCGGCCAGCCGAAGACGCTTTCCACCACGACGATGCCGCTCATGAAGACGCCGATGTCGATGCCGATCATGGCGACGATCGGCAGCAGGGCGTTGGGCAGTGCGTGCCGGAACAGAACGACGCGGCGCGACAGGCCCTTGGCACGGGCCGTGCGGATGAAGTCCTGGCGCAGGACGTCGATCATCGACGAGCGGACCATGCGGGCATACCAGCCGGCCCCCAATATGCCGAGCGTCAGCGCCGGCAGGACGATATGGGCCGCGCTTCCGTAGCCCGAGATCGGCAGCAATCCGAGCCGCACGCCGAAGACATAGAGAAGCAGAAGGCCGACCACGAATTGTGGGGCAGACACGCCGACGAAGGAGCCGACCATCAAAGCGCGGTCCGTTACGGTGCCGCGCCGCACGGCCGCCCAGAGGCCCATGGTCACGCCGATCAGCAATTCGCACAGGATGCCCGCGCCCATCAGGATCAGCGTCGCGGGCAGGCGGGCTGCGATCAACTCGCTGACCTCCGAGCGCTGCAGGTAGGAGCGGCCGAGATCGCCCTGCAGGAGATTGGCGAGGTAGCGGCCATACTGGACGAAGAATGGCTGGTCGAGGCCGAGCTGCGCCCGGATGTTGGCGACCGTCTGCGGCGTGGCAGAGCGGCCGGCGATCTGGCGGACGGGATCGGCGGGCAGCCAGTAGAGCAGCGCGAAGGTGATGGCCGATACGCCGAGGAGGATCAGCGCCGCCTGGACGAGGCGGCGTGCGATGTACAGGGCCATCAGTCACGCCCCCGCTCGGTCGGATCGAGCACGTCGCGCAGCGCGTCGCCCACGAGGTTGAAGGCCAGCGCCACGATCAGGATTGCCGCGCCGGGAAAGAAGACCAGCCAGGGGGCGACCTGGAAGTAGGTCTGGTTCTCGAAGATGATGTTGCCCCAGGACGCCATGGGCGGCTGAACGCCGACGCCGAGATAGGAGAGCGTGGCTTCCAGTAGCACTGTGGTGGAGATGCCGAGCGTACCCCACACGATCACTGTGGACAGGAGGTGGGGCAGGATATGCCGGAACAGGATGCGCGGGCCCGACGCGCCGAGGGTGCGTTCGGCCGCAATGAACTCCCGTTCGGCGATGGCGCTCGTCTCGGTATAGATGACGCGGGCCACCTGCACCCAGTTGACCAGCGCAATGACGAGCGCGACGATCCACAGGCTCGGGCGCAGGATGGCCGCCAGACAGATGGCCAGGAGCAGCGCCGGGAAGGACATCATCAGGTCCGTGAAGCGCATCAGCACCGCGCCGGTCCATCCGCGGACATAGCCCGCCGTCACCCCGACCATCGTGCCGATCAGAAGGGCTGCGCCATTCGCCACCACGCCGATGAGCAGGGATGTCCGGGCCCCGTAAAGCATGCGGGACAGAAGATCCCGGCCCAGGAGGTCGCTGCCAAGCCAGTAGGTGGCGTTGGGCGCCAGGGGCTCGCCGGTCAAGGACAGCGCGTCGAAGAACTGCGCGTTCGGATCGAAGGGCGCGATGACGGGGGCGAGCAGGGCCGCAGCCACCGTGCCGAAAATGATCGCCAGGCCCGCCACAGCCAGCGGACGGCGCAGGAGACGCTTCATCACCCCCTGAGGCGGTGGCCCGCCGGTGGCGACGGTCATGTCAAAGGCGACGGGTTCGCTCACGCGCACCTCCCGCGGATGGTCCGGCAACCAGGGTCGCCGCTGCCTGTTCGATGGTGATGCGCCGGTCCATGGCGGTGCGCCGCAGCCGGTCATAGGCCTCAGCCTCGCTCAGGCCCTCATGGGTCAGGCGCAGCAGCGCCTGCAGCACGGTGCGCCGCTCATCGACCTGCGCGCGCAGCGCGGCGATCTCACGCATCAGGCCGGCGCGTTCGTCGAAGCGCTGACGCGCGATGACGAGCGCGGCATAGACGCCCGAATTGCGCAGCGGCTTGGTCAGGTGCGCGTCCGCCCGCTGGCGCAACGCCCATTCGATCCGACCCGGGGCCTCGCTGCCCATCATGGCGATAAGCGGCATCGGCGCTTGCCCGGTCGGCCATGGCATCTGCTGGTCGAAGCCCATATCGGCATCGAAGAAGACGAAGTCCGCCAGCATGGCTTGCGGCGGGAGCTCGGGCCAGGCGGCGGTCGTCTCCAGGCCGATGGCACCGAGCTGGCGGATCAGCGTGGTGCAGTCCTGGTGCTCACGGTGCAGGACAAAGGCCTGCGCGCCGCCAAGATGCGGAATGCCGACGCCCGTCCTCATGAGACCACCCGCAAGGGGCGCTCTGCCAGGGGGCCGCGCGCATCGTGATGGGAAAGGTAGGGATCGGGTGCGATGGGCTCGCGGCTCTGCCAGACCGGCACGAAACGATTCCCCGTGATGCGCCCGACCAGAACCGGAAGGTGGCTGTGCTGCGTCCGCGCGTCGATTTGCAGGCGACCGAGCGGCGTCTGGTGGACGCGCGTCCCGATGAAGCGCCGCAGCGCGGCCGGGTCCGCGCTGTCCGCAGCCTCGATAAGATCGGCAAGCACCAGCACGCTGGCATGCGCGGCCGCTTCCATCGACGAGCGGGGTGGCTGGAGATCGGCGAAATAGGGGCCAACGACGAGATGGCCCTCCGCAGCGCCGGCCAAAGCCGGCAGTTCCGTCTCCATCAGATCGCAGCTCAGCACCGGGCAGCGATCCGGCCGGAAGGCGGGATCCTCCCGCCCGAGCTCGGCGAGTGCGCGCAGCAGCGCATAGGATGACTGGCCGATCATGTTGTTGACGATCAACGTGGGGCGGGTCGCGCGGATCTCTGCAATGATGCGCGAGACATCGCCATCGCCCACCGGCAGGAAGCGTTCGCCCAGAATGCGCCCGTTCCACGCGCCCACGATCTCCCGCGCGACACGGTTGTTCTCCCAGCCCCAGACGTAATTCGATCCAAGCAGGAAAACCTCCCGGCCATGGCGCGGCAGCGCGTAGTTGAGCAGCGGCACGATATGCTGGTTCGGGCAGGCATGGGTGTAGATGACCCGTTCATTCGCCTCGAACCCTTCATAGGGTGCGGCGTACCAGAGCATGGCCTCGTGACGTTCCATGAGCGGGATCACTTCCTTGCGGGACGAGGAGGTCACGCAACCGACAATGTGCCGGAGCCCGCCGATCTGCAACAGCTCGGCGCAGAGCGGGCCATAGGCGTCGGCCCGGCTCCCGGGGTCGCGCTCCTGCGGCTCGAAGCGGATCGTCCGGCGCGGATCCGCGTTGACGGCCTCGATGCCGGCCATGGCGCCGTCGTGGCTTGTCCTCGACAGGAGCGCGTAATCGCCGCTGCGCGAGAACAGGATGCCGAGGGGAATGGGCCGTCGCATGTCTGACCTGCCAATAAAAAGCCCCGCACACCGCATGGTCATGCGGTGAACGGGGCGCGAATGCCGTGGCCCGAAGGCCTATGTGACAGCGATGATACGAGAGACGGCATGAGCGTCAAGTTGCATTTGCTGCACGCAGCGCGTGTGCCTTCCATTTGATCACAATGGCGACGGACCGTTCAGCCTTTGGCGCGCAAAGCGCCGTTTATGATGCAAGCCAAGCGCATTATGTGACGTAGAACGGAAAATCGCCCGGCCGCAGCGCCGCAGGCAGAGGTCAAGAATCATGAAGTCGATCGGCTTTCTATCCTTCGGGCACTGGTCGCCGGCGCAGGGGTCGGGCACGCGCTCGGCCGCCGACGCGCTCCTGCAATCCATCGAACTTGCGGTGGCCGCCGAGGAGCTCGGCGCCGATGGCGCCTATTTCCGCGTGCACCATTTTGCGCGGCAACTGGCCTCGCCCTTTCCGCTGCTGGCCGCGGCCGCTGCAAAGACCCGCAGAATAGAACTCGGCACCGCCGTGATCGACATGCGTTACGAGAACCCCCTCTATATGGCGGAGGATGCGGGCGCTGCGGATCTCATTTCAGGCGGCCGCCTGCAACTGGGCATCAGCCGCGGCTCGCCCGAGCAGGTGATCGATGGCTGGCGCTACTTCGGCTATCAGCCGGCCGAGGGGCAGGACGCCTCGGACATGGCGCGCAGCCATGCCGAGGTTCTGCTGGAGGTGCTGAAGGGGAACGGCTTTGCCGAACCGAACCCGCAGCCCATGTTCCCGAACCCGCCCGGCCGCCTGCGGCTCGAGCCCCATGCGCCGGGCCTGCGCGACAGGATCTGGTGGGGCGCGTCCTCCAACGCGACGGCCGTCTGGGCTGCTCAGCAGGGTATGAACCTCCAGAGTTCGACCCTGAAGACGGACGAAAGCGGGAAACCGTTCCATATCCAGCAAGCCGAGCAGATACAGGCCTTTCGCGCGGCATGGGCACAAGCGGGCCATGCGCGCACGCCGCGCGTCTCGGTCAGCCGGAGCATCTTTGCCATCACCGATGAACGGGACCGTGCCTATTTCGGCCAGCGGTCCGGTGGTTCGGACCAGATCGGCATCATCGACGATACGCGATCGGTCTTCGGGCGAAGCTATGCGGCCGAACCGGATGTGCTCATCGAACAGCTTGCGGGTGATGAAGCCATCGCCGCCGCCGACACGCTGCTCCTGACCGTGCCGAACCAACTCGGGGTCGAGTACAACGCCCATGTGATCGAGCAGATCCTGACCCATGTCGCGCCCGCGCTCGGCTGGCGTTAGGGCAGAAGCCGAGCCACATTCTTACAGGCTTGGCATTGCCTCAACTAGTCGTGTCACCTATATACAAAGCATCGAATTTGGTCTGCGGTTTACATGGCGCTCAGCACGGCGCCCATTTTACTCCTTTCATATTCGACTCCACGCTCGGCCTGCATTTGGGCATGGTCGCATCATCTTTGTGAACGGACGCAAAATGGCTACCGGTACTGTAAAATTCTTCAACACCACCAAGGGCTTCGGCTTTATTACCCCGGATGAGGGCGGCAGCGACGTGTTCGTGCACGCCACGGCAGTCGAGCGTGCGGGCCTGCCGCAGCTCCAGGAAGGGCAGAAGATCGGCTACGAGGTCGTCACCGACCGCCGCACCGGCCGCGCTTCCGCCGACAACCTTCAGTCTGCTTGAATGGTGTCCCAGGTGCCCATGATCGCTGCGGCACCGTGATGCTTTCGAAGGCCGGGCAACGCCCGGCCTTTTTCGTTCCCGCCTTTCCCGATGCGCAAGGAGCCGTCATGGCCGAAGAACTGACCGTCACCAACGACCAGCCGCGTTACCCGCGGATCGACCAGTCGGCCAAAGGCACGGCCATGTCGATGATCGCCAACGAGCTGGAAGCGCGCCGCGCCAAAACCGAGAAATTGCGTCTGATGCGCAAGGAAGCAGAAGCCGCCGCGCCCGCTCCGGTCGAAAAGAAGAAGCGCGTCCGCAAGGCGGCGCGCTGAGTCAATGATACGACAGTCGATCCCGGTCGCGGACTGCCGCGGCCGATCGATCATGCGAATGAGGGTGGCGCTGGACCTTTCGTACCGCCTGCTACAGGCGGCCACCGGTTCTAAAGAATGCCGTAGCGGTCGATCAGCGCCGCGACGCCCGTGAGTGGAACGGGCCGCGAGTAGTAATAACCCTGCGCCAATGAACAGCCCATATTGCGGAGCATCCTTTCCGCTTGCGCAGTTTCGACTCCTTCGGCGACAGCGTCGAGCCCAAGGTTGCGGGACAGGTCCAGGATGGTGCGGATCACCTGCCTGCCATGGGACGCGATGCTCAGGTTCGCCACGAAGGCCTTATCGATCTTGAGCCGATCGAGCGGCAGCGTGTGCAGGGCCGATAGCGAGGAGTAGCCGGTCCCGAAATCATCGATGCTGATCCCGACCCCGAATGCCTGCAATGTCCGCAGGAAGCTGGCCACGCGGTTGGAATAGCGGATCATGCCGCTTTCGGTGATTTCCAGCGTCACACGACGTGGGTCGATCCGGGCCGCCCGGATCGTATCGATGATGCGTTCCTCGAAGCATGGATCCAGGAACTGGAATGGCGAGACATTGATGCTGACGCCGAGCCTGTGGCCGTCTTCGAATTCTTCGTCCCACCGACACAGGGTCTGAAGGCATTCCTCCATCACCAGGGAGCCGATGGAGACGATCAGGCCGGTCTCTTCCGCCACCTGGATGAACTCGGCAGGCGGGACGATCGTGTCTGGCCCATTGTGCCAGCGCACCAGACCCTCGAAGCTCTGGATACGTCCCGTGCGCAGGCAGACGATCGGCTGGTAGTGGCAACGGAACTGCCGCCCGGCGATGGCGCCGCGCATTGCGTTTTCAAGCGCCAGCCGCTGCCGCGCGACTTTCTGCAACGTGTCGTCATATTGGCCGATCGACGCACGCCCATCGGATTTGGCCCTGTACATGGCCAGATCGGCCGCACGCACGACATCGTTCACTTCGGTCAGCCCTTCTTCCAGGAAGGCGATGCCGATGCTTGCGCTCGTATGGATCGACGCCTGGTCGATCATGATAGGTCCGGCAATCGAGGCCTGAAGTCGCCGAGCGACACCCATGGCGGCTTCGCGATCGTCCAGATTGCGCAACAGGACGGTGAACTCATCGCCGCCGAAGCGACCCAGCATGACGAAGGTCGGCTCATCGCGCAAAGCAGCCTCGAAGCGGCGGGCAATCTCCTGCAGAAGGCGGTCTCCGACGACGTGGCCCAGGCTGTCATTGATCAGCTTGAAGCGATCGAGATCGATGAACAGAAGCGCCTTGTCATGCCGCCCGGAGTTGAGCGCAACTTCCAGCCGCCGCGTGAAGGCCGCCCGGTTGGGCAGGCAGGTGAGCGCATCGTGCCCGCCTTCGGCCAGAAGCGCGGCCTTTGCATCATACCGTTCCACGATATGGCCGATCTGCAGGCCGATCTGTGACAGGATGGCCGGCAGTTCATCCTCGGCGCTGATCCTGCCGGGGCGGAAGAACTGGGCCAAGGCCACGACTTCGCCCCCGGCGCAGACCTGCATCGCCGTCACGATGGGAAGTCCGGCCGCCTCCGCGGCCGCCTGCCGGATGGCATCCGGCGCACCCTCGGCGTCGATCCTTACGATCGTGTGGCGGCACGCGCTTGCCAGCCGTGCCATGGTCTTACCTGATGCTGCGTCCTCTATGGCAACGTCGAGCCAATGGACGAAACCTTGCGCCTCGCGTCGGTAGAAGGCGCAGAACTGCGCCCCGATGCTTCTGGACGTGGCTTCCAGCACCAGCACCAGCGCGTCATCTGTCGCCATGGCGGCGCTGGCCGTCTGGCTGACCGCGTCGATCAGGCGTCGGCACTCCCGCTCCCGCTCGAGCTCAGCCTTGCTCGATGCAAGATCGGATTCCAGCCCGGCAATCCGACGTCGGGACGTGCTCGTCCGTGCCGGGGCCGTCAAACTCCCTTTGGATGTGGGCGCAGGGGACTTCTTTTGGTAACTCAAACCGGTTCTCCGTTCGCCGGTATCGGCCCAAACCAGCGGTTCGGAGGCGAGCGGCTCAGCGGAAAGTGTGCCGGGTAGGAATAAGGTCAAGATCTCAGGCCAGGCCCCTCAGGCAAATTTGGGCAAATGGCCGGTAAATCCAGCACGCACCAGAATATCATATGCATGTCTGACAGTTTGCAGGATTCTGACCGGACGCTGGAAACCCAAGGCGGGGTATCGGTCCATACGGGTGAGATCGCCCACCATCTCTTCCAGAAGTCGCTGCCACCCGCCGGGTGCCTGAACCTGTATGGACAGGTCGTGTTGCGGCGCTGTTACGCAAACCTGTGCCGCTGGCCATTGCACCGCGGCGCTGGCGCGGCAGCGCATCTGCGTCTGTGGCTTGGTCACGAGGATGACGGTCGGGGCAGGGCCCAGCATGGCCGCGGCGTATTGCAGGTTCTCACCGATATTGCGGGCCTGTTCCTCCAGCGACATGCAATCTTCCGGCACGCCCGCCTGCGACGCATGATCGTGGAAGGCGCGCGCCTCGCTCCGGGCATAGAGGCCGTGGGTCCAGTTGCCGACGGCACCGGTGAACAGAATATGCGGCGCGTGGCCGGCCCGGAACAACTGGACGCAGCGATCGGCAACCCGCAGGTCGTAGCTGCACAATCCGACAATGCAATCGGCCCGCCTTCGCAAAGGCGTGCCCCGGTTGTGAAAGCGCCAAAGCGTCTGCGCGGCGTTCAGGACATCCTGCGTCAGCACGGGGTTGTCGGCGTCCATCCCACTCGATCCTTCGCCATGAACGCCGCGATGCTCCGGCCGATGGCTCGCCCGCGCCACGCTCTGGCCGGGGGGCGGCCTGTCGGTGGCGCGGATGGGCTCTCAATCAGTAGCGCGGAAAATTGGCCTGTGTGAAGACGCCGCCATCGACCCACAAAGTCTGGCCGGTCACGAAGCGCGCCGCATCGCTCGCAAAGAACAGGACCGGCCCGGACAGGTCCTGCGGCGTGCCGACGCGGCCGAGCGGCGTGATGGCCGACCAACTTCCGGCATAGTCGCCCGTCTCCTGCGCCGTGCGCTCGTTCAGGATGGCCCCGGGCGCAACGCAGTTGACGCGGATATTCTTGGGTCCGAGTTCCACCGCCGAAACCTTGGTGAACTGTTCGATGCCGCCCTTCGACGCCGTGTAGGCGACGAGGTTGCCGAAGGCCAGCTTGTTGCAGCCCGATCCGATATTGACGATGGCGCCGCCTTTGCCGGCCTCCACCATATGCCGTGCGGCTTCGCGGGTGTTGAGGAAGGTCCCCTTCAGATTGACGCGGAGGACGGCGTCCCAGTCCTCCACCTGCACCTCCAGGAGCGGGCCCCAGGTCTGGATGCCGGCATTGTTGACGAGGAGGTCCGGAGCCGTTCCGGCCCAGTCGTGCACCGCCTTATAGAAGGCGATCACCGCCGCCTCGTCGCCGACATCGCATTCGAGCCCGAGGATGCGCCCACCCTTCGCCTCGATGCCCTCGACGAGGGACTGGGTCAGCTCCGGCTGGTGGAGCCAGGAGAAGGCGACTGCGTAGCCTGCACCGGACAGGGCCTCGACCAGATGCCGGCCAATGCCGGAGTTTCCGCCCGTCACCACGGCGATTTTACTCATGATGTCTATACCTGCTTTGAGGGGTTCGTTTCAGGATGCCATGGCGCCGGGGCCGGGCGTTGCGCCCGGCGGGCACTTGCCCAGGATGATCATGCCGAGGACTTCGTCCTTGGTGACCGCGCTTGTCGGCGCTTCGCCGACGACCTTGCCATTCTTCATCACGACGACCCGGTCTGCCAGATCGAAGACATCGTGAATGTCGTGGCTGATCAGGAAGATGCCGATACCGTCTTTCTTCAGCTCCTTGATGAGCTCTCCGACCTGCGCCGTTTCCTGCGGGCCGAGCGCAGCCGTCGGCTCGTCCATGATCAGGATGCGCGCATTGAACAGGATCGCGCGGGCGATCGCCACGGATTGGCGCTGGCCGCCCGACAGGGCCTTCACCGGCTCCTTGAAGCGCCGGAAGTTCGGGTTGAGGCGCCCCATCACCTTGCGGGCTTCCGCCTCCATGGCCGCGTCGTCCAGCGTGCCCCAGGGCGTCATGATTTCGCGGCCCAGGAACAGGTTGGCGGCCGCATCCACATTATCGGCAAGCGCCAGAGTCTGGTAGATCGTCTCGATCCCGTAGGCCTTGGCATCGCGCGGATTGCCGATCTGCGCGGGCGCTCCGTTGACGTCGATCTCTCCGCTATCGCGCTTGTAGGCGCCGGACAGGATCTTGATGAGCGTGGACTTGCCCGCGCCATTGTGCCCCAGAAGGGCGACGACCTCGCCCGGATACAGGTTGACGGAGGCGCGCTCCACGGCATGGATGCCGCCGAAGGAAATGGAGATTTCGCGCATGTCGATGAGGGGCACGCCGGTGGCTGCCGGTGCCTCGTGAACCTGGCTCATGCGGTCCTCCTGCGGTAGACGCCGTCGATAAACACGGCAAGCACAAGTACGATGCCGACGATGATGGCCTGCAAGGGCGAGTCGATCCCGAGCAGCACCATGCCGGACTGGAGCGACTGCATCACCACGGCGCCGATCATGGCGCCCGCCACGGTGCCGACGCCCCCGGCGAGCGACGTTCCGCCAATCACGGCGGCGGCAATGACGTAAAGTTCGTCCAGGGTTCCCTGCGCATTGGTGGCCGCGTTCAGGCGCGCGGTCGAGATGGCCGCGCCGAGCGCCGCAAGGCCGCCCATCAGCATGAAGACCTTGGTCAGCACCCAGCGGGTGTTGATGCCGGCAAGCTCGGCGGCTTCCGGATTGCCGCCGATGGCAAAGACATAGCGGCCGAAGCGGGTCCGCGTGGTGACGAAGGTCATGACGATGCCCACGACGATGGCAATGAGCACCGGAATGGCCAGCCCGTAGCCGATCGACAGGCCGCCATCGGGCACGGTGAGGTTGTTGTCCCGCGCGTAGCGGGCCGCGACCGCCGTCGGCCACTTATAGGCGTTGAGCAGGGCGGCGGCGGCCAGGATCGCGCCGGAGGTGACAGCCGCGAGCAGCACCTCGGCCCAGATCGGCCGCTGCTGGAACTTGAAGCGCTGCCGGCGCCGGCGCCCCATCACGAAGGACAGGCAGACGATGAGGCAGGCGACGGCGGCGAGCGCCCATGTCCAGCTTTCGCCGAGCGATCCTTCGGCCCCGCCGCCGATCAGGCGGAAATTGGAATCCATGGGAGCGACGGTCTTGCCCGATGTCATCCACCAGGCGCCGCCGCGCCAGACGAGCAGGCCGCCGAGCGTGACGATGAAGGCGGGCACGCCTGCATAGGCGATGATGACACCCTGCAGCCCGCCGATCGCGACACCCGCGACGACACCCACCGCCACGGCGATGATCCAGTTGAAGGGCCCCTCGAAGCCGAGGAGCGGCGGCAGGAACTGCACCTGGGTCACGGCCATGATCATGCCGGTGAAGCCCAGGATGGAGCCGACCGACAGATCGATGTTCCGGGTCACGATGACCAGCACCATGCCGGTGGACATGACCGCCACCGAGGCCGTCTGGACGGACAGGTTCCACAGATTGCGCGGCGACAGGAAAAGACCGCCCGACAAAATGTCGAACACGATCCATATGACGAAGAGTGCGCCGAGCATGCCCAGCATGCGCGTATCGACCTCGGTCGCGCGCATGAGCTTGGACAGGCGCGCGCCGACGCCCGCGTCACCGCGGCGTTCCAAAGTGTCGGTCATGGTACGGTTCCTTGTGGAGCGACCGGCGGGCGCGGCGATGCGGCGCGCCCGCCGGACATGGCTCAGTTGCAGGCCGGCACGGACCCGGCGGCAACGCCCTGGCAGACGACATCCTTGGTGACCCAGCCCGCATCGATGATGGTGCCGAGATTGTCCTTGGTGATCGCTACCGGCGTCAGGAAGAGGGAGGTCATCTCCACCCCGTTCGGGCCGCCATTGAAGGTCGTCACGCCTTCGATATCGCCCATGGCCTTGCCGTCGGCCAGTTCCAGCGCGACCTCGGTCGCCTGGCGGCCGAGCTCGCGGGAGTCCTTCCAGACGGTGACGGTCTGCGTGCCACGGGCGATGCGGTTGAGCGCGGCGTGGTCCGCATCCTGCCCCGACACCGGGACCGAGCCCGCCAGGCCCTGGGCCTCCAGCGCGGCGATGGCGCCGCCGGCCGTGCCGTCATTGGCCGCCACGACGGCGGAAACCTCGTTGTTGTTGGCCGTCAGGAACTGCTCCATGTTGGCCTGCGCGTTTTCCGGCAGCCAGCCATCCGTATAGGCTTCGCCGACATTCTTGATCTCACCGGAGTCGATCTTCGGCTTCAGGACTTCCATCGAGCCGGAGAACAGGAAGTCGGCGTTCGGATCGGCCGCGTTGCCCTTGATGAAGACGTAGTTGCCGGTCGGCGCGACCTTCTCCACCTCACGGGCCTGGATGCGGCCCACTTCCTTGTTGTCGAAGGTGATGTAGAAGGCGTCCGGGTTCTCGATCAGCCGGTCATAGGCGATGACCGGAACGCCTTCGTCGACCGCACGCTGCACGGCCGGACCGATGGCGCTGGAATCCTGCGCCAGGATGATCAGCGCATCGGCGCCCTGGCTAAGCAGGCTTTCCACGTCGGTGAGCTGCTTGGCCGCGGATGATTGCGCATCGGCCGAGATGTAGCGGGCGCCAGCCTTTTCCAGGGCGGCGCGGATTGCGCCCTCATCGACCTTCCAGCGCTCTTCCTGGAAGTTCGACCAGGAAACGCCCACGGTCTTGCCTTCCTGCGCCATGGCGACATTGGACAGGACGAGCGAAAGCGCCGCGCAGCCAAGCGCGAGACGAGTGAATTTCATAATTTCCTCCCAGGCCGCGCATGCGGCATTGCAACTCCCAAGGCGGAACTCCCGAAACCGCCAGCGCCTATTATTCCAGGGCGCGGAAAAAAGGTGACAGATAGATTTCTTGGTGTCAACGTGGGGTCATAAGAATGCGGTCGGCGGGCTCCGTACGATCGTCGGGAGGGTGGTTTTAATGTTGTCGAAATCGGACTCGGAAGCCGTCCGGCGCCAGAACCGGCGTCTGGCCATCGAGCATTTCCGCCAGGCGCGCCTGTCGACGCGCCGTGGCCTTGCGGCGCAAAGCGGCCTGTCGAATTCCGGCGCTTCCGACATTGTGGGCGATCTCGTCCGCGAGGGCATCCTGGTGGAGAGTGCGGCAACCCCGGCAGCGCCACGCCGCGGCCGGCCGGAAATCAGCATGAGCCTGAACGATGATGCGGCTCGCGTCGCGGCCGTGAAAGTGGCCGTGGGCGAGGTGACGGTCACCATTGCCGGCTATGGCGGCGCCATCCTGGCCATGCGGCAGGCGCGGGTGGACCTGATGACCGATCCCGGCGCAGCCCTGGCCGAACGCATCGCCGACATGATCGGCGCAGGCTTGAGCGACTGCGGGGCGGGCGGCCCGCTCCGTCATGTCGTGGTGGCAGTGCAGGGCGTCGCCGATGCACAGAACCGCCGGCTCCTCTGGTCGCCCGTCGTCGGCGGCCGGGATATCGACCTGGGTGGCCCCATCGAGGAGCGGCTCGGCGCCCCGGTCCTGGTGATGAACGATTGCGGGCTGATGCCGGAACGCTTCCGCTGGAGCGGCGAGGCGACCCTCTCCAACTTCGCCACGCTCTTCATCGGCTTTGGCGTCGGCATGGGCCTGCGCCTGCACGGATCGACCTTCCAGGGCGCGCATTCCTCGGCCGTGGAGTTCGGCCATATGAACCATATTCCGGATGGCGCGCCTTGCCGTTGCGGCAAGCGCGGCTGCATCGAAGCCTATGCCGGCGATTACGCCATCTGGCGCGCCGCAAGGGGCGATGAAGAGGCACAGCCGGCACGCCGCATCACCGATGTGGAGATGCGCGATCTGGCCGAGGCCGCGCGCCGGGGGGATGCGCGCGCGCTGGCGGCTTTCGCGCAGGCGGGGCAGGCGCTGGGCTATGGTCTGGGCCGTCTCTTCGCCTTGATCGATCCGTTGCCGATCGTCTTCGTGGGGTCCGGGGCGCTGGCCATGGATCTTTTGGAGCCTTCCATCCGCGCCGCCATAGGGGAAAGCGCCATTGCCGGATCGGGCGCGGACGTTCCGTTTCGCGTCTACCCGGATGTCGACCAGATCATCCTGGAAGCCTCTGTCGCCCTGGCCCTTGCCCGGGTGGACGATATCCACGCCATTCCGGCGCAGAGTTCGGTTGCCAATACGGCGGTCGGTTTCTAGGGTTGCGAAAAGACTGCGCCGCTGCGACCTCTGCGTTGCAGGGCGCCCGGAGGGCCAGGTCCGACATGCGAGCCATCAGTTACCGTGCCGGCCTGTTCGGCGCTGCCGCCTTGAGCCTGGCAACGCCATCCGGCGCCTGTGCTCAGACGGCCGAGCCCTGGCGCTTCCAGGTGACCCCCTATGTCTGGGCCGTCGGTGTGCAGGGCAGCGTAGACCCCGGCGAACCTGCCCCGGCCGGCTCTTTCGAACGCAGCTTCGGGGATATTCTGGACAATCTGGATGCGGCCTTCTTCCTGACAGGCACGGCCCGGCACGGGCGCGTCGTCCTTGCCGGGGATATGAGCTACGCCTCCGTGTCCGAAACGCACGATGTGCGAATCCCCTTCGCCGGCGTCACGCTGCCGGTCGATGCATCGCTGCGGCAGTTTTCGGCCACGCTACTGGCCGGCTACAGCGTCGTGGAAACGCCCCACACCGTCCTCGACCTTCTGGCCGGGGCCCGCGCCTATGATGTGACGGCAGAGGTGAATTTGCCAGCGCCGCTGGGTCCGCTGCCACAGACCCTGTCGGAATCGCGCGGATGGGTCGATCCGATCCTCGCCGTGCGCTTGCGCCACGATTTTGCGCCACGCTGGTCCGTCATCGCCTATGGGGATGTCGGCGGTTTCCAGATCGGCAGCGAACTGACCTGGCAGAGCTTCGCCACGATCAACTTTCAGCTGACGCCCTCGGTCTACCTGTCCGCAGGCTACCGCACCCAGAGCATCGACTATGACCGGCGCGGATTGAACATCGACGTGGATATGAGCGGACCGATCATCGGCACCACCTTCCGCTTCTGATCGCGGCAACGGCCAATCGGACCCCCTGTCTGGCGCGCAGCCCCGGTGGGATCGAAGGCAGGGCGATCCGCGTTGTGCCCCGAAGCAAAACCGGGAGCCGAGGGCGAAGGATCATGGCGCAGACATCGAAAAACAAACCACCCCAGGCCGTCGCCGCGCAGGCCGCAAAGGGCCTCAAGCTGCGCGAGGCGTTCAAGCGCGGCGGCACGCAGGTGGGCGTTGCCCGCGCGCGGGACTTGAAGGATCGCAAGGAGCTGTCCGAGGATACGATCAAGCGGATGGTCAGCTACTTCGCGCGGCACAAGGTCGACAAGCGCGCCGCCAATTTCGGCGATGACGACAACCCCTCCGCCGGCTATGTCGCGTGGCTCCTATGGGGCGGCGATGCCGGTCGCGACTGGGCCGCCAAGCAGAAGAAGGCCTCTGCCTCCGAAACGAAGGATTGAGGGGCGAGCGCCTTTGACCCGGACCGCTTTCGCGCGGTAGGGAGGGCGATACCGGCAGACAGAGACAGACGGCATGAACCAGCTCGATCTTTTCAGCTTCGACGAGGATGAAAGGCTGGCCCGGCGGCTGGAGGAAACCGGCCGGTATCGGATCCTGCGCAAGCTGCATCCGCGCCCGGTCATCGCGCGCGCGGACAGCTTGGCTCCGCGGCTCGCCATCATTATCGACACCGAGACGACCGGGCTGCGGCACGATCGGGACGAGGTGATCGAAGTCGGCGCCGTGGCCTTCACCTATGATGACGCCGGCACGATCGGCGATGTGGTCGGGGTGTTCCAGGGGCTTTCCGAGCCGCAGGCGCCGCTGCCGCCGGAGATCGTCAGCCTGACGGGAATTACCGATGCCATGCTGGCCGGACAGCGAATCGACCTGGCGGCTCTCGAGGCATTCGCGGCGCCGGCCGATCTCGTCATTGCTCATAACGCGGCCTTCGACCGCCGCTTCTGCGAGGGCCTGGCCCGTTCCTTCGCGTTTAAGGCCTGGGCGTGCTCGCATGCGGAGATTGCCTGGCGCGAACTGGGTTTCGAAGGAAGCAAGCTGTCCTACCTCCTGTCCGGCTGCGGACTGTTTCATGACGGGCACCGCGCCGTGGATGATTGCCACGCCTTGCTGGAAATCCTCGATCATACGCTGCCGACAGGGGGCGGCACCCCCTTCGCCCGCCTCCTGACAGCCAGTGCGCGGACACGCCGGCGGATTTATGCCGAACATGCGCCCTTCGACCTGAAGGACCTTTTGAAGCAGCGCGGCTATCGCTGGTCCGATGGCAGCGATGGCCGGCCGCGCGCCTGGTGGGTGGAGGTGGACGAAACCGATGCCGAAGCCGAACTCGCCTTCCTGCGCGGGGAAATCTACCGGCATCCTGCCGCCGACCCGCTGATCCAGACCCTGACGGCGCTGGACCGTTTTAAATCCGCTTGAAACCGCCCGTCACCCTGTGCGGGACAGAAGCCGCGCCGCGAGCGGCGAGGTGATCATCTGGATGACGGCGTAGAAGGCGGCCGGAACCGCCACCTCCGACGGCAGCCCGGAGAAGGCGACGAAGGCCGCCGCGATGCTGAACTCCTTCTTGGCAACCGTGAATAGGAAAGCCGTCACCTCGGCGCGGTCTTCCTCGAACAGGAGCGCGAGCGAGCCGACGGCATAGCCGATGAGGTTCAGGATGAGAGCGGCCAGCGCAATGACGAGCGCATACCAGCCATAGCCGAGGATGACGGCCGCATTCGGCCCGATCACCGCCAGAAGAAGCGCGAGGTACAGGAGCGATCCCGCGGCGGGGAGCGCCGGATCGAGCCGGGCGACGGCATGGGGCCAGCGCGTGCGCAAAAGGACGCCAAGAACCGTCGGGACGATGACGACCAGGACCAGCTCCACGACAATATCGCCGAGCGGCACGGCCAGTTCGATGCCGGTCAAAGCCAGGAACAGCAACGGAACGATCAGCGGCGACAGGATCGTGTTGACGGCGTTCAGCACGGCGGCAAGCGCGACGTTGCCCCGCGCCAGGAGGACGAGCAACGGTGCGGAGACATCCGTCGGCAGCGTGCCGACGAGCGTCTGCCCCGCGGCAAGCGGCCCTGTCCCGAAAAACAGGCGTCCCGTCAGCCAACCCGCCAGCGACATGGGGCCGTAGACGAGGCCGAGCGCCCAGAGCTGACGGCCCGGCCGGCGCAGGATGGCCCGAACGGCCTGCGCATCGAAGGTCAGGCTGATGACGAACATCAGGAGCGCCAGAAGGAGCGCGATATGGTCTGCCAAAACAAGGCCAAGCCCCGGAAGGACAAGGCCGAGCGCTGCCGTGGCCACGGCCAGGAGAAGCAGCTGGTCCTGGATCGTTGCAAGGATTCGCTGCATGAGCTCCCGGTCGTCGCGCTGCCCCGCCAGGGCGTGGCCTTTGCCTTAGTTTGCCGCGCTCCCCGCAGCGTGTTTCGTGTAGCGCACCGCCGCAACCAGCGCGAGGATGGTTGCGACGATATCCAGTCGCTGCGGAATCTGCGGCAGCCAGATCATGGCCGCGTCCGTCGCCACCATCACAAGGAAGGCTGCACACCAGACCAGGGTTATCCGCTGATTGACGGCCAGAAAGGCGGGAGAATGCCAGATGGAAGCGGGCGCCCCTTCGCGCGCATATTGCAGCGTGAAGGGCCGGCCGATGGCGAGCGAGCCTGCCGCAATGGCGAAGAGGCCGCCATCGATGATCAGCCGTATATCCGGAATGGTCCAGTCGCGGCCCGACAGGCTCGTATAGAGCGCCAGCGCCAGGAACAGCACCAGTGTGCCGACCTCCAATATCTTGGCTGACTTGTGGTTGATGGCGACGTCCCGCACCAGCAGCACCGCCGCGACGATCGCGGCGCCCCACAAAGCGAGTGCGACATAGCCCAAGTGGAGGCCCACCGCAAAGACGAGAAAAGGGAGAAAACTGACGATCAGATTCATAGCCGGGTCCCACCGCAACCGGAAAGCGAGCGCTGCGCCCGCATATCCCGCTTTCTGTAGCAAAAGCAGGAATTCGATTGCCGCGCAACGATCCCTGTTCCTGCGAGGGCAGGCCGCCATCTACCTGTCTGAACGGCGTCCTGCCGGTCTTAAAAAAGAGGGATGGAACGGAACATGGCATCCTATGAAAATGATCGGCAGCGCGTCGCCGCCGGCACGGCCTCCATTGCCGACGCCGCCACGGCCACGGCCGCTTTGAACCGCGTATCCTGGGGCGCGATCTTCGCGGGCGTTTCGATTGCGCTGGCGACGCAGGTTATCCTGACCCTCGTTGGTACGGGCATCGGTACCGGCGTGCTCGATCCCGCGGCCGGCGCGGCAGAGAACCCCACGGCGGCATCTTTCTCCATCGGGGCGGGACTGTGGGCGCTGGGTTCGGCACTGGTGGCCGCCTTCGTCGGCGGTTATGTCGCCGCGCGCATGTCGGGACGCGCCGACCGGACTGCAGCGGCGCTGCACGGCCTGACGACCTGGGCCTTCACGACCCTCGTCGTTTTGTACCTTCTCACCACGACGGTCGGGGCCATCGTCGGCGGCGCGGTCAGCGGGGTCGCCTCGGCGATCGGCGGCGTTGGGCAGACTGCGATACAGGCGGC
Source organism: Aureimonas frigidaquae (assembly GCF_001463905.1). Lineage (GTDB taxonomy): Bacteria > Pseudomonadota > Alphaproteobacteria > Rhizobiales > Rhizobiaceae > Aureimonas > Aureimonas frigidaquae. Next base: position 280,785 of record NZ_BBWR01000002.1, on the reverse strand, counting down.
GGCACCCGCCATCGCCAATACGGATGGCGACCCGCTCGATGCCATCGAAAACCAGGTCCGTGCCACCGGAACCGATCCGGAGGCGCTGCAGGCCAATGCCGTGAACGCCATTCGCGCGCTCTTGACGGGCGGGGCCGATGGCGCCGACCAGGCACGCCAGGAAGCCGCCGAAGCACTGGCCCAGGCGCGCGGCATTCCGCTGCCCGAGGCGCAGCAGCAGGTGGCCGATATCGAGCAGCGCTACCGCTCCGCGGTGGAGACGGCGCAGGAGCGTGCAACGCAAGCGGCCGATGCGGCCGCATCCGCGGCGTCGAAGGGCAGCCTTCTGGCGGCGCTCGCTTTGGTGCTCGGCGCCGCAGCCGGATGGCTGGGCGGCCGTTCCGGTGTCGTTCGCGCGCACACGCTTGCAGCTCGGCCGCGCGTCTGATCCGCGGACGTTGACAAAAACGGATGGGCGGCATCGCTGCCGCCCATGTGTCATTTCAGCTATATGCCGGTCGGATCAGATCTGGCGCTTCAGGTTTTCCAGAATGAACAGGTGGCTGTCGATGCCGGTCACGCCAACCATGGACGCGCCGCGTGCCATGGGGTCCTGTCCCGAGCGCGCGTAAGCGCGATGCAAGGCCCGCAGTTCACGATGGCCGGCAATCTGCCCATCGATATACATCATGTCGAACGCGGCCCCGCTCGCAGCCTGAAGCTGTTCCAGCATGGCAGCCTTGTCTGCCGGAATGCCAGCCGATCCGGGCTGTGCGCCGAAAGCCTGCGCGACGGCAGCCTGTTCGGCGATCTCCATCTTTGCAAACTCCCGCACGGCGGCGTTCGATGCTTTGGTTTGCGCCAATTGGCTGGTGGCGGTGGCAAAATCCCCCCCGGCCAGGATCGGCAGCTTGGCCTTGTCCATCGGAGCGGCCGCAGTTTGGGCCATGACGGCCGTACTGAAGGGCAAGACCGAGGCGGCGGCTGCGCCGGCCATGCCACTCATGAGCATACGTCTGTTCATATCCATGTTCCCGAAAAGTCGGCTGGCGGGCTGACGGGCCCAGTGCCGGTTGCGTATGGCGGGCAGGCCCTTCCGGCCGCCCCGTCGGAAAGGTAAGAGCGGCTGTCATACCGACGTTCCCATGCGGGCGGTGGCTATTTCGGTGGCTGCCTGCCGAAGGGGTAGATCTTCTGCATGACGGCTCGGTGTAAGGACGGTTCGGTTGGCGGTTGGGAGCGTGTTGCCGATGGCGATCATGCATCACGGGTTGGGCGGCACTCGCGGGGAACCGGTGGGCCGCCGGCTGTACCACGCCCTGCGCGAAAGGCTTGTGACGGGTGAGCTCGTGCCGGGCGCCCGACTGTCCGAGACGGAGATGGCCAGCACCTATGGTGTGAGCCGCCAGCCGGTGCGGGAGGCCTTCATCAAGCTTGCCGAGGAAAGGCTTCTCGAGATCCTGCCGCAGCGGGGCACCTTCGTCAGCCAGATCGACGTTCCGGCCGTCTTGTCGGCTCGCTTCGTACGCGAGGCTGTCGAGGCCGATATCGTGAAGCTCCTTGCCGAGCGGGGTGATGGCGCCCTGATCGTCCGTCTGCGTCAAGCCCTGCGGGAGCAGGCGGCGGCCGCCGACGCGGAAGATCCGGCGCGTTTCCTGGCGCTCGACGAGGCCTTCCACCGGGAGCTCGCCACCTCTGGAGGCCAAGGCGCAAGCTGGGATATCCTGCAGCCCTTGAAGACACAAATGGACCGCGTCCGCCACCTGAGCGCCCGATCGTTCCCGCTGCCTGCACTCCTGGCGCAGCATCAGGCGGTGGTGGATGCACTGGAAGCGCGGGACGCAGCCGCAGCGGATGCCGCCATGCGGGGCCACCTGCGCAAGATCATCGGCGATCTGCCCCAGGTGATCGAGGCAAGCCCCGATTATTTCCGGAACGCGGAAGGCCCGAACCCGGAAGGATATGCGTGACCTGCGTTCGGGCGCATGCGCGCGTATCGCGAAGGGCCACCATGGGAAGGATTTTCCGCATGGCCGACCGGCGGCGGCGCTTGCGTTCCTTGCCTTGGCGCGCCGATTGCGCAGGATCGCGCACAAACCGATAGCAATCACGGAACGACAATTCGACATGTCCGATTTACGCGCCGCGCTGGCCGCGGTGATCTTCCGACCCATCCTGCCTGGCGCCACGTTGCGCGAGCGCTTTTGGGCATGCTTTGCGGCGGTCGCCGCTGTTGCCCTGACGGGAATCGGCTCCGCCGCTCTTGTCGGCCAGGGAGCGCAGGGAGCGCTCCTGATCGCGCCGGTCGGGGCGTCGGCGGTGCTTCTGTTCTGCGTGCCGGCGAGCCCCTTGGCACAGCCCTGGCCGATCATCGGCGGCAACGGCCTGTCGGCCCTGTGCGGGCTCCTTGTCGCGTCGATGGTGCCGGAGCCGGCCCTTGCCGCCGGGCTGGCAGTGGCACTGGCCATCGCCGTCATGTCGCTGACGCGCTCGCTCCACCCGCCGGGCGGCGCTGCCGCTTTGACCGCCGTTCTGGGCGGCCCGTTGATAACGCATTGGGGCATCTGGTTCGCGGCCGTGCCGGTTGCCCTGAACTCCGCTCTTCTGGTGGCGATAGGGATTTCACTCCACCGGCTCTTCGGGCGCAGCTACCCCCACCGCCCGCTGCCGGCGGTAAACCCGCAGCACACCGCCGATGCACCGCCGGCGGTTCGCCTGGGCTTCCAGCAACAGGATGTGGACGCGGCGCTGTCGGCCATGCACGAGACGCTGGATGTCGTCCCGGAAGACCTCCTGACCGTGTTGCGTGAGATCGAGCATCAGACCGTCATGCGCATGCATGGCGATCTGATCTGCGAGAATGTCATGTCGCGCGATGTGGTGAGCGTGCGGTTGGACAGCGTTTGCACAGAGGCGCTTGCGCTGCTGCTTGGCCGCAATCTGCGCATCCTGCCCATCATTGCGCCGAACGGCAGCTTTGCGGGCGCGGTGGGTTTGCGGGATGTGATCGGCCGGGACGGACCCGTCGTCGACGCCGCGAAACCCTGCCCCAGCGCGCCGCCTTCGGCGCCTGTGGCGAGCCTGGTGCCCGTTTTGACCGATGGCCGCCACCACGCCGCAGTGATCCTGAACGACGACCGGACGGTGGCCGGCATCATTTCCCAGACGGATCTTCTCAGCGCCATGGGCCGGCTGGCCCTGACACGCACAGGCGGCACGCCAGCGCGTTGAGTGTCAGCTCAGGCGCTCAAGGAGCGCCCGGGCATTGTCGAGACGCTGTGCCGGATCGTCCGAAGAGACATCCAGGATCAGACGCAGCTCCGCCCAACGCAGCGGCTCACCCTTGCGTGGTTTGACGCGGCGCTTCAGCCGGTCCGCATCGTGCCGGGTGAAGGTGGCGGCAACGGCGCGCGGCCCGGCATCCAGCTTGCGGATGCCCAGCATCTGCGCTCGCAGGCGCAGCTGCGCCACTGCGAAGGCTGCTTGGAGTGGCGCGGGCAGGGCGCCGAACCGGTCTTCCACCTCGGCGCGCAGGGCGGCGAGCCCGTCCTCGGTGTCCGCGCGGTCGAGCGAGGCGGCCAGTTCGATGCGCAGTTCCGCCTCCGGCAGGTAGTCCTGCGGAATCGCCGTCGGGACGGACAGGCCCATGTCGCACCGCCAGTCCTGTGGCGGCTCTTCGCCCTTGGCCACGGCCAATGCACGCTCCAGAACGCGGCGATAGAGCGAGACGCCGATCATCTGCAGATGGCCGGCCTGATCGCTGCCCAACAGGTCTCCCGCGCCGCGCAGGTCCAGATCGCGCAGGCTGATGTCGAAGCCGGAGCCGAGCGTCGTCAGCTGCGACAGGACGCGGATGCGGGTCCGTGCCGCCTCTGTCAGCGCCGTGCCGGGATCGGTCATCAGGATCAGGCTTCCGCGGCGGCGGCCGCGCCCGACACGCCCCCGCAGCTGATGCAGCTGTGACAGGCCGAAGAGATCCGGCCGGAAGACGACGATCGTATTGGCGTTCGGCACGTCGAGCCCGGACTCAACGATGTTGGTGGCCAGCAGCACATCGCCCTTGCCGGCTGCGAAATCCAGCATGGCACGGTCCGCCTTGGCCGGCGACATATCCCCATGCAAGGTGGTGACCTTGAGCTTGGGTGCGCAGGCGGCGAGCGCGGCGGCCATGGGCTCCAGGTCTTCGATACGCGGGCAGACGACGAAGCTCTGGCCCTTGCGCGCCGCCTCCTCAGCCAGAATATCGGCAAGGCGTTCCTGGTCGAAGGGCATATGGCGCGTGCGCACGGGCAGGCGCCGGGGCGGCGGCGTGTCGATGACGCTGAGTTCCGTCATGCCCACGAAACCGGCCTGCAGCGTGCGCGGGATCGGCGTTGCCGTCATGGACAGGACGTGCCCCTGCGCGGCCATATTGCGCATTGCCGTCTTGTGCCGTGCGCCGAAACGCTGCTCTTCATCGATGACGAGCAGCGCCAGATCGGCGAAAGCGACGTCCTTGGCGCAGATCGCGTGCGTCGCGATGAGAAGATGGATCGTCCCGTCGGCCAGTCCCGCTTTGACGCTGCGGGCCTCTGCCGGCGTCTGCAGCCGCGAAAGCATCGCCACGCCGATACCGAGGCGCTGAAAGCGCTTGCGGGCCGTCTCGAAGTGCTGGCGGGCCAGAACGGTCGTCGGCGCGACGATGGCCGCCTGACGTCCCGCAAGGCAGGCGGCGGCGGCGGCGCGCAGGGCGATCTCCGTCTTGCCGAAGCCCACATCGGCGCAGAGCAGCCTGTCCATCGGCCGGCCGGAGGCAAGGTCGGCCGCGACATCGGCGGCAGCATCGGCCTGGCCGGCGGAAAGTTCGTATGGAAAGCCGACGCAGAAGCGCTCGAACAGGACGGGATCTGGCCGGATCGGGTCCGATCGCCGCTTGGCGCGTTGCCGCACCGCCTCCAGCATGGCCTCGGCCGTGCGCGTCGTTTCGAGCACGATGCGGTCGCGCTTGGCGGCCCATCCGTCTCCGGTCAGGCGGTCGAGCGCCACCTCGCTGTCCTGGCCGCCATACCGCCAGACGAAGCCGATCTCGCGGAAGGGGACCAGAAGTATGGCATCGTCATGATATCGCAGCCGCAACGCCTCGGTCTCGGAGTCGCCGTCCTGCATGGTCTCCACGCCGTCCAGCATAGCAACGCCATGATCGAAATGGACGACGGCATCGCCGATCTTGAGCGGCTCGTCGGCGCGGCGGAAGGCGGCATCCCGGCGGCTCGGCGCGCCGACCGACTGGCCGGCGACATCCCGCAGCGCGATGACGACGCGGCGAGCGGCATGGTCGACGAAGCCGGCATGGATCGGCGCGTCGAACCGCAACGCTGCCTCGGCGCCAGCGGCTTCCACGTCCTTCCAGCAATGGGCAATGTCGAGAGAGATGCCGAGCCGCCGGGCAATGCGACGGCTCCACAGGCGCATCGCCTGGCCGGAGGGCCCGGTCAGCACGAACTGGTAGCCTTGGGTGCGCAGCTCTTCGACGAAGCCGCACAAAGCATCGAGCGGTGCGGCGTCGAGGGCGAAGGCCGGGACATGCGCGTCCGGATCGTCCGGCTGCGCGGCCTCCACCACCGCCGCAAGGCTGGGGCCGAGATGCGTCTGCCATTCGGCATGCGTCAGGGTCATGGCGCGGGCCGCGGCGTTCTCATCCTCTGCCAGCGAAGCCAGGACATCGTCGGCGCGGCGGTCCACGCCATCCTCGATGATGATCCGGCAATCGCCGAGATAGTCGAAGACGGTTTCCGGCGTCTTACCAACCTCTTCGATAGCGGGATCGACGATCAGGTGTTCGATCGCCTCCTGCGTGCGCTGGGTCGCCGGGTGATAGGCGCGCAAGGAGTGGATGACCCCGTCCGCTGTCTCGATACGGCATGGCCGTGGCGCCGCAGCGGGAAATATCTCGACCACGCGTCCGCGAATGGCAGCCTCTCCCGGCGCATCGACGCGCTCGTCGAACGTGTAGCCGAGATGCTCCAGCCGCTCGCACGCCTGCGCAGGGTCGAATGCATCGCCCACGCGGTATTCCAGATGCATGTCCCGCCAGACTGAACGGGCCGGAACGCGCCGCAGGAGGGCCTCGGCGGTTGTCGCCAGGAGCTGTGGTCTTTTATCGGCATTCATGAGCCAGCGCAGGACGCTCATCCGCTGCCCGGCGGCCAGACTGGTGGCCGGCATATCGTCGGCGTCGAGCCCGTCCCATCGGGGGAAGCTGGCGGCCGCCTCATGGCCGCCAAAGATGCGCAGAAGCCGGGAGAGTTCCTCGGCGCGTCGGGCATTCTGCGCGACATAAAGGATCATCGGCCCCTTGGCCTCAAGGACCTGCCGGCGCAGGATCGCCGCAACGGCTCCGATCGGGCGCAGAGGACGCAGCGCCTCCACCTGGTTGCGCTGTGTTTCGATCGTGAGTTTCTGCAGCATATCGCCCTACTTTCCGCAGCCTGCCGTAGCTCCCGGGAGCCGGCAGAGTCAGAAGGACGAGGGCGTGTCTTTGGTTGCCGGGTGCGGCAAGGAAGCGCGTGGCGGCGACCGGAAACGGCCGCCGCCGAGAGTGTCGTTACTTGCCTTTGCCTTTGTTGAAGGGCTTGCGCGGCTTGCCGGCCCCGCGCGGCTCCCCGTCATGGGGCGGGCGCCCCGGCTTGCCGGAGCGCTCGCCGCTCTTGAAGGGCTTGCCTTTGCGCGGTGCGCCCGACGGGCCGCCATCGACGCTGGTGATGGTGATATCGTCACCGGCCTCGCCCAGCGCGACAGAGGCGAAACGCTCGGCCGCTTCTGCCGAAATCTCGAACTTCGTCTCGCGGTCGAAGATGCGGATGGAGCCGATATCGGCGCGCGTGATACGGCCGCGACGACACAGCATCGGCAGCACCCATTTGGGGTCGGCATTGTGCCGCCGGCCGATATCCATGTGGAACCAGACGGTCGGCCCCTGGGCGCGGGGTGCACGCAGCTTGCCGTCCTTGCCATCATGCGCGGGCTTCGGCTCGCGCTGGAAGCCGGGATCGAAGACGTCTTCCGGCGCGGGCAGGTGCGAGCGGTACATGCGCACCAGAAGCGCGGCGATCTCTTCGCTGGACCGGCCTTCGGCCAGGCGCCTTGCCACGTCGCGCTCGTCGTCGCTCGGCGGTTCGGCCCAGATCGGATCGGACAAAAGGCGTTCCTCGTCCAGGCGCCGGATCGCGTCCGGGGAGGGGGCCGCGCCCCAGCTTGCCTGGACATTGGCTTCCGCCAGCAGGCGCTCGGCCTTGCGCCGGCGAGACACCGGGACAAGCAGCGCCGAAACACCCTTGCGCCCGGCACGCCCGGTCCGACCGCTGCGATGCTGCAGGGTCTCGGAATCATTGGGCAGCTCGGCATGAATGACGAGGCCGAGATTGGGCAGGTCGATCCCGCGCGCGGCCACGTCCGTCGCCACGCAGACGCGGGCCTTGCCGTCCCGCAGGGCCTGCATGGTCTGGTTGCGTTCGGACTGGCTCAACTCGCCCGACAGCGCCACGGCTGCAAAGCCGCGCTCCACAAGTCCGGCATGCAGATGGCGCACCGTCTCGCGCGTGTTGCAGAAGACGATGGCGCTCGGCGCATCCGCATAGCGCAACAGGTTGACGACCGCGTGCTCGCTCTCATTGGGCGCGATGCGCACGGCCCGATACTCGATATCGGCGTGGCCGTCCTTGTCGGACTTCACATCGATGCGCAGGGCGTTGTTCTGGTACTGCCGCGCCATGGCCAGGACCGGCTTGGGCAGGGTGGCGGAAAAGAGCACGGTGCGCCGCTCGCGCGGGGTGGCGCCCAGGATGAATTCCAGATCCTCGCGGAAGCCGAGATTGAGCATCTCGTCCGCTTCGTCCAGCACCACGACGCGCAGCTTGCCGATCAAGAGGCGGCCACGCTCCAGATGGTCGCGCAACCGGCCCGGCGTGCCGATCACGATATGCGCGCCGGCTTGAAGCTGGGTGCGTTCGGACCTGGGGTCCATGCCGCCGACGCAACTGACGATCCGCGCGCCGGTTTGCGCATACAGCCATTCCAGCTCGCGCCGAACCTGCATGGCCAGCTCACGCGTGGGCGCCACGATGAGCGCCCGCGGCTCGCCGGCCGGTTCGAGCGGGCCGTCGGGCGGCAGAATGTCGGAGGCGATGGCGATGCCATAGGCGACGGTCTTGCCGGAGCCCGTCTGGGCGGAGACGATCAGATCGCGGCCTTCGATCTGGGGATCGAGGGTGGCCGCCTGAACGGGGGTCGCTTCGGTGTAGGCTCGACCGGCAAGCGCGCGGGCAAGGGCAGGATGTGCAGAACGGAAAGGCAATACGGAATCCTTCGGTGCCCACGGCATAGGCGCGGCAGGCTAAAGAGCCATCGCTACGCTTGCAACCGCCATCCCGTCAAGGCATGCCGTTCGTTCTACCGTATCTCCATTGCCTTTCCCGCGCCTTGCGGCTGCGCGTTCAACTCCGTGCCGTTGCGTCCGCATCGATCCGATAGTGGATCGGCTTGAAGGTGCCGCCATTGCTGGCCGGCGCGGAGCATGCCGTCAGCCCGATGATCAGGTCCATCGTGGCGCGGAAGACGATCCGGTCGCCGGCCTGGCTCAGCGGCGGCAGCACCTTGAAACTGCCGGTCACGCCGTCCACCGGGACATTCATGAAGCAATTGAAGGCCACGGGGATCTGGTCCGGCTCCACGCCGTAGGGGGCGAGGGCATGTGCCAGATTGCCGTGGCAGCCCTGGTGCGACGGCTCATTGTCGTAGCACAGGCGGAAGGTGGCCTCGCTGCACGGGGTCAGCAGGAAATCGTGGCGGCCCACTGTGTCCTCCACGATCTCCAGCATGACGTTGGAGCGGTTGGAATACAGCCTGTCGCCCGTGGTCAGGTAGATGCGCTCGGCATAGTCGAGGGTTCGTCCGCTCGACAGCATCTCGCGCGTATCGGCCGCATTCACCGCCAGAAGATCGGCCACCTGGCCGCCTTCCGCGTCGATCACGGTCAGTTCTTCGCCTGCGCGCAGCGCAAAGGCGCAGCCGCTGCGCGGCGCTATGACGGAAAACTCGCTCATCGATCCCCTCCGCCCTGTCCGGCCTTGGCAAGGCGCCCGAATGCGTCGGATGCCGGCCTGCGGTGGAACGGGCATTGCCAGCCATCGGACACGGCCCGACCACTATACTGCCGCGCTTCCGAAATCGAGCCGTGCCGCGCCAGCATCGGGTTGACACTGCCAGCAAGCTTGATGTCCCGGTCGAGGATCGACGTGCGCAGCTTCTCATATCGGTTTTCCGCGCGCAGCCATTCGAACTGATCGTGCAGGTTGAAGACCATGGTCGGCCGGGAAAATCGCCGGGCGGGCCGGCTGGCCTTCGGGAGCAGGCCGACCACGAAGAAGGCCTGCCCGCCGAAGCTCAACGAAAAGTGCGGATCCTTCGGGTCGGAGCTGACGCGCGGATCGAGCGCCTGCCCGCGCCATGCATCCTTGTCGGCGAGGGACTGGATGCGCTGCCACAGCATGTCTTCGAAGGCGTCTTCCGACAGATCGTCCGGCGTTTCGAAGACGACAGCGAAGCTCGTGAAAAGGGTCGGTTCCTGGCTATAGGCCCAGGCGAAGTGCATCAACCGGTCCTGTATTTCCAGGTCGTCCCAGGCGCTCGTCATGTCGCGCGCCGTATAGACGGTGAGCCGCCCCTGCTTGAGCGCGGACTTGGCCCCGACGCAGGGAAAGTCCCGATCTTCGATGAAATGGGCCAGATCTTCAGCCGGGCAGGAAGTGGACGCGGAACGTAACGGCATGGGATGTCCTTTGCGGACTCATCCAACCGGGCAGATGCTGCAACGTTCCCGTCTGTGCCCTCTTCGGTAGGTAGCAAATCCCTGCCTGGCTATGAAACGGCCAAGCTTGGCTGCAATAATGTCGCGTCCTATTCCTCGACGATCCAGATCTGCGCGCTCGGCTGTTCCCCATAAGGATAATCGATCATGCCCAGAAAGGGCGGGACCCGGCGCATCTGTTCCGTGCTCAGCTTCTGCGCGAGAGGTCCGAAGGCTTCGACGAAGGCGTTGATACCGGCGCCGCGCTCGGCTTCCGCATGGGTGATCCGGGTCAGAACCTCCAGGAAGTCGGCGGGCTGGGGTCCTTCATACCGTGCATCCGCCCGCGCGCGCGCCTTGGTGGCATTGTCGCGGATGACCGCTTCGACCGCGGGCCACAGTGCCGCCTGATCCGGCGTCAACTGCAGGACGGTCTTCAAGGCCGCGATCCGGGCGTCGAGGATGGCGGCCAGGTCGCCGGGCGTATCGGTCAGATAGGCCGGCGCGTCCGTCGGGCCGCCCATCGCCGGCTCGGCCGCCGGGCTTTCGACCTGCGCAAAAGCGGGCGCCGCAAAGCCGATGGCCGCGCCGATCAATACAATCCTCAATCCATGTCGCATGTCGTGCCCCTTGCGCCCGGGAAATATCGCATCTCGTCTCATCGGTACCCGCCGCCCGGCAGGGGGCCGCTATAGGGCGTGTCACGGCAATGGCCCCATGGTCCCCGCCAATAGCCGGGCGGACAGCCGTTGCCGCCAGCCTGGAAACCGCCGCCCGGCAGCGGGCCGGTATAGGGCGTATCACGGCAGTTGCCCCAGGGCCCGCGCCAGTAGCCGGGCGGGCAGGCGCCGCCGCCTTGCCAGCCGCCACCGGGAAGCGGCCCGGAATAGGGCGTATCCCGGCAGCCGCCCCAGGGGCCGCGCCAGGCGGTGGGCCCGCAGCCGGCGGCAATCTCGATGATGGGCAGGTTCTCGAACACGGGTGCCTCGGCAAAGACCGGTCCCGAACTGGCGGCGATGATGCCGAAGGCGATGGCTGCTGAGATGCGCATGCGAACGACCCTCGACCCTGATCCCAAAGGAGTAGATCACCGGTTGCGTTCTTTCACAATAAGCCAGCATGGATATTTGGCTGAATGCGCTCGGAACGAAGCCTCTTTCCGCCCGCGCAGTCGTCACGCTAATGGTGAACTTCCGTATCGCCGCCTTGCGCAAGGAGCCCACTTTGGCCAGACTCATCCACTCCATGATCCGCGTTCTCGACGAGGCGCGTTCGGTCGCCTTCTACAAAACGGCCTTCGGGCTCGACGTCGCCGATCGCATCGACTTCGACAGCTTCACGCTGATCTACCTGTCCAATGCCGAAAGCGGTTTCGAGCTGGAGCTTACCGTCAACAAGGGCACGCAGACGCCCTACGACCTTGGCAACGGCTATGGCCACCTGGCGGTATCGGTGGACGATCTCGGCGCCGAGCACGCCCGGCTGAAGGATGCGGGCCTGTCCCCGCGGGATATCAAGACGCTCGACGCCCCGGATGGCGGGGCGGCGCGCTTCTTCTTCATCGAGGATCCGGACGGCTACCGGATCGAGGTTCTGGAACGGTCCTGGCGCTTCGCCTGAGACCCGGCGACTGGCTGGCCCTCGTCGGTACGGCCGTTCAGAAACCTTTCGGTGCCTGCTCGACGTCGTCGCCGCCACCCCTGGCAAGCTGAACCGCAAGGATCGCAATGACGGCGACAAAGGCGATCAGTAAGGCGACGGCGATGGGGCTGGAGACAAAGATGTGCAGGCCGCCATTCGAGATATCGAAGGCCTGCCGCATGCTCGTTTCGAGCCGTGGCGCCAGCACGAAGGCCAGGAGCAGCGGCGCGACGGGATAGTCTGCGAGCTTCAACAGATAGGCCGCGACACCCACTCCCAGCATGAACCAGACATCGAACATATTTCCGTTGACGCTGTAGGCCGCCACCACGCAGACCATGGCGATCAGCGGAATGAGGATGCCGGTCGGTATGGACAGGATCCGCATCAGGAACGGGATGATCGCAAAGGCGGCGATCACGGCCATGATGTTGCCGATATACATGGACGAAATCAGGCCCCACACGAAATCGGGCTGCGTCTGGAACAGGAGGGGGCCAGGTTGTAGGCCCCACATCATCAGGCCGCCCAGAAGGATGGCCGACGTTCCGGAGCCGGGGATACCGAGCGACAGGAGCGGCGCGAAGGACCCCACGGCAGCGGCGTTGTTCCCCGCTTCCGAGGCGACGACGCCCTCCACGCAGCCCTTGCCCATCTGCGCCCGGTTCCGGCCGATCCGCTTTTCCAGAATATAGGCGAAGAAGCTGCCCACGGTTGCGCCGGCACCCGGCAGGACGCCGGTCAGCGTTCCGACAAGTCCGCTGCGCAACGATGGCGGGAAAAGCGCGGCGGCATCGGCCCGTGACGGAAAGGATTCCCGGATGCCGACCCTGGATTTCGGCGCTTCGCCGGAGAGTTTCGTGCCCACCATCTCCATCAGCTGCGCGAAACCGAACATGCCGATCACCAGCGGGATGAAGGAGATGCCGTTCAACAGGTTGATGGAGTCGAAGGTGAAGCGAGGCTGCCCGAAGGTCACGCCTATGCCGATGGTCGACAGAAGAATGCCGAGGCCCGTCGACACCAGCCCCTTCCATGGGCTGGAGCCGAGCAGCCAGCCGATGGATGTCAGCGCCACCAGGATCAGGAGGGCGGTTTCCGCCGGCCCGAAGCGAAGCCCGAAACCGGCCAGGAGCGGGCCGGTGAAGGTCAGGATGATGATGGCGATCGTCGCCCCGATGAAGGAGGCGTAGTTTGCGCCGAAGAGCGCACGCCCTGCCTCGCCCCGGCGTGCCATGGGATACCCGTCCACCGCGGTGATGACGGCAGGAGCATCGCCCGGGATGTTGATGAGAATGGCGCTGTAGGCCCCGCCGAACATGCAGCCGAAATAGACCGCCGCCAGCATGATGATGGCCGTTGTCGGCTCCACGCCGAAGGTCAGCGGCAGAAGGAGCGCGATGGCCGTGACGGAGCCCAGCCCCGGTATGGCGCCGATGACGATGCCGAGCACCGAGCCGATCAGCGCCGCCAGGAGATTGGCTGGCATGAGGGAGATGGCAAATCCGGCCATCAGCGATTGAAGCGTATCCATGACCTCAGTTCCACAAGGTGACGATGGAGGGAACCAGGCTGTCGGGGAAGTACACGCCCAGCCAGACGGAGAAGATGAGATGGGTTATGACGAGGCCGCCGATGGCCGACAGGAGCGCATCGCGCCAGCTCCGCTTCTCCACCAGGCGGACCCAGACCAGGATGAAGAGGCTCATCGCCTCCACCATGCCGATGACCGGTACCAGGAGAAGCGCCGCCACGACACCGACAGCCGGCAGCATGCTGCTCCAGACCAAAGGCGTGACGCTGCCGCGCGCAGTATCGAACAGGCTGATGGCGGCGGGGATCGCCGTCAGAAGGCCAGCCAGCAGGGGAAAGAAGCCCGGCCCGGGCCCTCGATTGATCCAGACGCCGTAATGGAACAGGCCGAAGCCGGCGAAGATGCCGCCAATGGCGACAAGCGCGATCGACACGCAGACATCGATCCGGAACCCGCTCGACGACGGGGAATTCTGGGGTACGCTCATGGGGCGCGCTCGCGGGTAAGGTCGGCGGCGGGCGCCTTGGCGCCCGCGCACGACGGGGGCAGTTACTGGATGAAGCCGAGGTCGGTCAGGAGCTCGAGGTAACGCGCTTCTTCGCGCTTCCAGAAGGCGGCGCTTTCCTCCGCATCCATGTAGGCGGGGATGAGGCTGTTGCGCTCGATGTCTTCCTTCCACTCGTCCGACTGGCTGACCTGCGAGAGCACGCCATTCCAGTAGGCGATGGCTTCCGGCGGCAGGTCCGGCGGCCCCGCATAGCCGCGGAACATTTCGAAGACCGCATCGGGGTGGCCCTGCTCGACAAAGGTCGGAACCTCTGCAAACGCGCCTTCAAGCCGCTGCTCCGAGAAAATACCGAGCCCCTTCACGCTGCCACCCTCGATCTGGGCGGAAATCTCGGACGGGTTGAAGATGCCGACGGTCACATGTCCGCCGAGCACGGCGGCCAGTGCGTCCCCGCCGCCCTCGAAGGGAACGTATTGAAGGGCACCTTCGGCCGGCTGGTTGGCAAGGGCGAAGACGAGATTGTCTTCACCGCCCCGGCCGCTGCCACCGACCGTCAGGGTCTGCGGCGCCGCGCGGGCGGCCTCGGCAAGATCGGCGAAACTTTCATAGGGGCTGTCGGCCCGCACGACGAAGACCAGCGTATCGAGCGCCAGCGTTCCGAGCGGGGTGATATTGTCCAGCCGGACCTGAGCGTTGTTGGTCAGCATGCTCATCATCTGACCGGAATTGAACGTCATGAGCGTGTGCGGCTCGGCCGTGCGGCTCGCCACATAGGAATTGCCCACGGCGCCCGAGCCGCCCGGCCGGTTCAGGATCATCATATTGCGCGGGATCAGCCGGTTCTTGCGGATCGCCTCGGAAAGGGCACGTGCGTTCAAGTCACTGCCGCCGCCCGCACTGTAGGGGACGATGAACTCGATGTTGCGCCTGGGCGTCCATTCGGCCTCCTGGGCCGAGGCGCTGAGCGGACCGAGCGCCAGGATGGCGACAAGCCCGGTGGCTTTCAGAAAATGCATGCGGTTTCCTCCCATTGCATGTCATCTCGTTTCGATGCGCGTCGTCGTCAGTCGCCCGTCCAGTCGGGCAGCGTCCTGGTCTTTCCCAGGAAGGTCGCGACGCCGCGCTTGAAGTCGGCGCTGCCATAGACACGCTCGATCAGGTCGCTCGTATCGGGCAGATTGCCTTGCGTGATCCTTCGGGCTGTTTCCTTGAAGGCCCGGCTCGTCAGCGGCGCGTTTTCCGCGGCGCGGCCGGCAACGGCGTCGAGGGTTTGCGCCAGCGCGTCCGGCTCCACGGCGCGCAGCAGGAACCCGCTGGCAGCGAGTTCTTCCGCCTCGATGATCTCTCCCAGGAGCACCATACGCCGGGCAACGGACAGGCCGACCGCCGCGCCGACGCGCGCAATGGTGGCTGCGGACAGGCAATTGCCGAGGGTGCGGCCGATGGGAGAGCCGAACCGTGCGGACGTCGTGGCGATTCGAAAATCGCATGCGCAGGCAATGTTGAGCCCGCCGCCGACCGCCCAACCTTCCACAACAGCGATGGTGGTTTGCGGAACCCTGTCGACCGCCTCCATGCAGGCGTCGATCATGGCTTCGTAGGCGACCCCATCCGCCCCGCTCTGGAACGCGGAGAAGCCGGAAATATCCGTACCGGATACGAAGGCCTTGCCGCCCGTTCCGCGGAAGACGACCACGCGGGTCGATGCATCCTGCGCGACCGCTTCGCAGGCGCGCCGCATCTCGTGCCACATATCCGTGGTCAGCGCGTTGTGGGCCGCGGGGTTGTCGAAGCGGATCTCGGTGACGGGTCCGCTCCTGCCGACGATGACCGACGGCGCGCTCATCGCACAAGCTCCGGGCCGGCCAGCACACCTCTTTCGACCAGTTCCCGGCGGATCTCGTCGCCGTGCTCGTTCAGGAGCGGGGGCGGCAACCGAACCTCCTGCGGCGTTCCGCTCAACTTGACCGGGAACCCGAGCGATTGGTACGTGCCCTCGACAGGGTGGGGGATGGTCTGGACCATCTCACGCGCCACGGCCTGTTCCGACGCGACCGCCTCGCCATAGTCGAGGATCGGCGCAGCCGGCACGCCGGCATCCATGAGAATGCCGATCCACGCGTCCCGCGACCGCGTTCGGAAGGTCGATGTCAGCTCCTCGATCAGGGCGATGCGGTTGGCAAGACGCGCCACATTGGTTGCGTAGCGTTCATCCTCCTGGAGTTCGGGCCGCCCGATGGCCGCGATCATCTTGATCCAGAGGCCCTGATTGGCAGCCCCGATCACGAACCATCCGTCGCTCGCTTCGACCGCCTGATACGGCGCAGACATTCGGTTTGCCGATCCGATCGGGACGGGAGAGCGGCGGGTTCCCCACAGCTCCGTCGTCTCCCAGATGGACAGGCCGAGCGCCGCTTCGAAGAGGGAAGCGTCAATGTGCTGGCCCTGTCCCGACGCCTGCCGGCCAATGACCGCGCTCAGGATGGCATAGGTTGCAAACAGGCCGGCGCCGAGGTCGGCGACGGCGATGGAGTTCTTCGCCGGCTCCATGCCTTCGAAGCCGTTCGAACTCAAGATGCCCGAGACAGCCTGCGCGATAAGGTCGAAACCGGGGCGTTGCGACCAGGGCCCCGTCTGACCGAAGCCGCTGATGCTCGCATAGATGAGCCGTGGGTTTATATCGCAGAGGGTCGCATAGTCCATCCCCAACCGGGCCGCGACACCCGGGCGCGCATTTTCGACCAGCACGTCGGCCGTCCGGACCAGCGCATAGAGCACTTCCCGGTCCTCCGGCGTCTTGAGGTCAAGGGTGATGCTGCGCTTGTTCCGGTTCAGCGCCAGGAAGCCGGGGCTGTCGGAGCCTTTCAGTCTGAACCCCATGGAATGCCGGGTTGAATCCCCCGTTTTCGGCGGCTCGATCTTGATGACGTCGGCACCCATATCGCCCAGCATCATGCAGCAGAATGGACCTGCCATGACCTGCGAGATGTCGAGAACGCGGATACCGTCGAGGGGCAATGGCACTGGTGGATCCTCCCAATTCGATCATGTGGTCCGGCGGCGGCTCGCTCCCTCCGCAACTTCCGGTCCTAGGGCACCTGATCATATAGGATATAGGGATTGCAAGTGCGTCTGATGGTCCGTTGGAGGACGATTGCGGTCGGAGGTACATGCGATCAGCCGCAGAGCCCGCTGCGGAAAACGGCTGGTTTCCGGGCGTTTGACGTGCTGTAGTCGGCAGAATTCGGGGACGATAGGCGGCCAAATAGAAAGATATCTGCTTGCTAGGGTGACCGAATATGCGACAATCGTATAGGATCATAGTTCCGTGATGATCCTGTCCTCATCCGCTCTGACAAGGTCTTCCATGCCGATTTGATGGGGAATCGAATATGTCAGCGTGACTGGCCAGTCGTGGATGCGGCGTTTGCGGGGGACGAGCCCTTATGAAGAACAACCCACATGCCTTCACGGTCGCGCCCGGCGACGCGATCCGGGCACCAGCCTTTCCGAAGTCGCTCGTCGAAACCGCCTATGAGCATCTTCTGTCGCTGATCGTCACCATGCGGATCCCGCCCGATGGGCATATCGGCATCGAGGGCCTGGCGCGGGAGTTGAAGATATCCCAGACCCCGATTCGGGAGGCGCTGAACCTCCTCGAGGCGCAGAAGCTGGCCTATAAGATCCCCAATGTCGGATTTCGGGCCGCGCCGCTGTTGAAGCGTTCCGAGATCCGGGATCTGTTCGAACTGCGCTTACTGGTCGAGCCGCGGGCCGCAGCCTTTGCGGCGCAGCGCAGTTCGGACGAGACGCTGGCGGCCTTGCGTGACATGTCGCAGGCCATGTCCCGCTCGGTCGAGGGCGATGTCGAATATGCCCAGTTCGCCGAGGGGGATGCGCGGCTGCACCAGTTGATCGGCGCGGCCAGTGGTAACCGTTTCATCGCCGAGATGATCGAGAGCCTGCATGTGCATCTGCACATATTCCGCTTTCTGTACCGCACCAGCGCGGCGGTCGACGCCGCGCAGGAGCACGCGGCGCTTGTTGCAGCGCTGCTCGATCGCGATCCCTTCGCGGCGGAGGAGGCGATGCGGGCGCATCTGATCGCATCGCGCGGGCGGATGGAACGCGCCGTCAATGCGCAGGAGGCCGCGGATGATTCACGGCCGGCGGCTCCGCGGCGCCGGCGACGAACGGTCGGCGCCAACGGTGGCACCCCGTCATAAAACCTGCGTCTTAGGGTGGCGCGGGTGCGGCCCGACGGTCGCCCGCCGGGCCGCATCAGCTTAGGCGCGGCGCGGCGGAAGGACGGGCAGGGGTTCGGCCCGGCCCACGATGAAGGCGTAGGAGAATGCGCCGACAAGCGCCATCACGGCCGCCATCAGGAAGGACGGCGTGTAGCTGCCGTTGAACTTGTCCAGGAGCCATCCGAACAGGAAGGGGCTGATGATGCCCGCGATGTTGGATGCGAAGTTCTGGATGCCGCCGATGGAGGCGACATGGCGCGAGCTCGGCGCCACATCCGCCGGCAGGGACCAGATGCCCGTCGCCGCGATGGCGAGGCTGCTGTAGGAAACCGCCAGGAAGAAGAGCGCTGCCGGGAGCGATTCCACCAGCGCCGCCGGCAGGATCGCCGAACCACCCAGCATGCCGCCGACCATCACCGTCTTGCGCACGGTGGTCACGCTTGCGCCGTTGCGGATGGCGCGGTCGGCGGCCAGCCCGGCGATCCAGGCCGTCACCACGGCCGCAAGGCCGGGCAACATGCCGTAAAGGCCGAGTTCGGCAAGGTTCAACCCGCGGGCTGTCTTCAGATAGCTCGGGAACCAGGTCAGGAAGAAGTAGATGACGAAGTTCAGGCAGAAGAAGCCGATCATCATGCCCCAGACGGTGCGGTAGCGGAACAGGTCCGCCCAGCGGATCTTAAGCGCCTCTGCATCGTCATTGTCTTCGCTGCGCCCGCCATTGTCGGCAATGTAGCGCTTCTCCAGATCGTTGGCCTTGGGCTGCTCTTCCGGATCGCGGTAGGTGACGTACCAGAAGAACGCCCAGACGATGCCGACCGCGCCCAGGATGACGAAGGAGTAATGCCAGGTCGCAAAGGCCATGATGGCCGTGACGATGGGCAGGGCGAGCACGGTCCCCACGCGCGATCCGGAATCGATCACCGCCGTGGCGAAGGCGCGCTCGCTCGTGGGGAACCAGCGCGAGGCGGCCTTGGTGGCCGAAGGATAGGCAGGCGCTTCGCCCGCACCCAGGAAGAAGCGGACGGTGAAGAAGCTCCAGAAGCTGTTGGCCAGCGGTGTCAGCGCCGTGAAGACCGACCACCAGACGGCTGCCAGCGAGAAGCTGCGGCGCGCGCCCAGCTTGTCGGTCAGCCAGCCCGCCAGGAGCATCATGCCGTCATAGGCCCAGAAGAAGGCGCCGAGGATCAGGCCCTTTTCCGTGTTGGTCAGGTTCAGCCCCAGCTCATCATCGATGAAGGGCAGGGCCACGCTCATATTGGCGCGGTCCAGATAGTTGATGGTCAACCCGCAAAAGCACATGAAGAGCACGAAGTAGCGGATCTTCGTCGCGCCGGAGGGCGCCTTGCCCGAGCGTGTCTCGCTCATGCGCATGCACCTGCCATTGCCCAAAAACAACCAGTCGTCTTCATGGGTTACTCCCATCTTCCCTCGTGCCACGCCGCAGGTCCGGGCGCTGGCAGGCCGAGGCCGTCCCAATTTCGTGATGGAACGCAAGCGTTCGATCACGGCGAGTTGAGGCCGGCCATTAAGAGCCGGGAATTGGGCTGTCAACCGTAAGTCTTAAGGTGGCCGAACAATCTGGGCGCAGGCATCGCATGGGTGTGCCGGGCGTAAAAAAGGGGCCCGGCAATGCCGGACCCCTTTCCAGACAGATGGCTCGATCGGTCTTAGAAATTGCGCTGGAAGCGCAGGAAGCCGGAGGTCTGGTCGTCCGATGAAATGCCGCCGAAGTCGATGTTCTGGTACTTCACTTCGGCCAGCACGTTCATGTTGGCGGTCAGGTCGTAGCCGATATCGCCGACCACGGCCCAGTACTCGGCCGAGCTCAAGGTCACGCCCGTCGGGGACGACGGATCGATGAAGAGGTAGTCGAAGGTCTCGCCGTAGCGGGCCGATACGCCGGCCGTCAGGCGGTTGAACTTCTGCGAGTAACCCGCACCGACCGACCATTCGAGCACCAGGGGCGCAGCGCCCGGCGTCGGATTGTCGAGGTCCGGATTGTTCGGGATCAGCCCGCCGGCGGTGGTGAAGCCGCTGACGATGGCGTAGCTCGTCGGGTCGGACGCCCAGTGACCATCGACCTTCAGGGTCGAGTCGGCCACCAGGAGGTCCGACAGCGTCAGGCCGGCCTTGATGGCGAAGGCGTCATTGCTGCCATCGATGTCGCGCGCCGGCACCAGCGGGAAGAAGTCCGCGATATCGCCGAGATCTTCGGCATTGAAGGTCTCGTCATAGACGGCCGACAGGAACACGCCGCCCCAGGCGCCGGTGTAAGCCAGCTTGCCATGCACGTCGGGGGCGATATCGCCCGTGCCGTCGTCTTCCAGGCCGAGCGTGGCCGCAAAGCCCCCGGTCGCGAAGGTGTAGGAGATCTGGTTGGTGTTGAAGTCACCGACCGGGAGATCGTCGTCGGTCGGCAGACCGTCTTCGATGCCGCCGATGTCCGAGGACCACAGCGTATCCCGGTAACCGGCCAGGAAGCCGCCGAGCTGCAGGTAGCCCTGGTCCATCTCGAATGCATCGGTGCCGGTCGCGCCGGTGTTCTGTGCCTGCAGGCGGATATAGGCGCGCAGGGTGCCAAGTTCGGTTTCCTCGCGGATGTCGAAGTTCATCCGGGCCCGGACGGCGGAGAGAGCCTGGTAGTCATCGCCTTCCGAGTTCGTGACCGGCGAGCCGGCGACGTTGTATTGGAAGCGCAGGTAACCACTGGTCTTGATGCAGGTTTCGGTGCCCGGGACGTAGTAGTAGCCCGTGCCGTACACGTCGCAGACGCGAACGTATTCGACCGGCTCAGGCTCGACCATGATCACGGCGTCGGCCGCGCGCGCACCGGAAACGGCAACAAGGGCCGCGGCGGAGCCGAGAAGGAGGCTCTTCATGTTCATCTCTGTGTCCCCACTCTGTGTGCCATAGCGAAAAACGGATCGGCCCCTGCCGGCCCGCCCGGGCGCGACCTTCTGTCCCTTCGGCCACGCTCAACTTTAAGTTGAACGAACATTGCTGGCGTCGCAACGAAACGAAGCCAGACTTAGCAACGAGATGGTTGGTTTGACGGATGGTGTTGCAGCCCTGCGACAAACTGGCAGTCGGACGGTACAGAAGTGAAGCGGTGCTCGACGGGGAGCACTCCCGCCGCGGCGGCGGCCGGGCTTTCCGGCCGCCGTCACGGTCATACCTGCTTGTAGCCGCCATCCACGTAAAGCGCGGTGCCGGTTATGTAGCTGGCCTCCTCGCTTAAGAGGAACAGGACGGCCGATGCCACTTCCTCCGGCCGGGCCATGCGGCCGAGCGGGATGGGAGCGATGAGCGCACGGCGGGTTTCGTCGTCCACGGCGGCCATCATGTCCGTATCGGTCGGGCCGGGGGCGACGACATTGACGCGGATCTGCCGGGGTGCGAGTTCCGCGGCCCAGCTACGGGCGTAGGACCGGACCGCCGCCTTGGTGGCGGCATAAGTGCTGTATGGGGGAATGCCGGCAAGATCGGCGACCGAGCCGATCAGCACGACGGAACCCCCGTCCGGCAGAAGGGGCAGCGCCGACTGCATGCCAAAGACCATCCCCCGGACGTTCACATCGAAATGCCGGTCGACATGTTCCGGCGTCTCCTGCGCGATGGTGGCCGGTTCCGACAGACCGGCATTGAGCACCAGCGCATCGATGCGTTCGGCATGTTCCTGCACCTCGGCGACCATGCGCCGAAGGTCCGCCGGAACGCTCGCATCTCCTACCAGACCGCGTGCGGCGCCACCGATCCTGGCCGCGGCGTCCGCCACCGCGTCGGCGTTCCGACCGGTCAGGAACACCGTTGCCCCTTCCGCAGACAGGCGCCTGGCCACCGCATACCCGATCCCCCGCGCGCCGCCCACGACCAGGGCGATCTTACCGTTCATCCGTTCCATCGCAACACTCCTTGTTTAACGATGGAGGTCAGATATACAATCGATATCTAGTCACAAGAACGCACTTACATGAGCCTAGATATGGTGGACGATACCGAGCTGGAGATTCTGGCTGCGCAGGCGCGGGCGAACATGGTGCGGATCCGGCCGGTGCTCGACCGGATCGCGGATAAGTGGACGATTATGATCCTGACCGTCCTGTGCCCGAAGCCCGCCCGCTTCAACGAGATCAAGCGCCGACTAAACGGCGTGACGCACAAGGCGCTGGCCGATGCGCTCAAGCGCCTGGAGCGCAACGGCCTGGTGACGCGAACCGTCCTGCCGACGGCGCCGATCGGCGTGGAGTACGCGATCACGCCGCTCGGCCATTCGCTGCGGCAGCCCTTCGAGGCACTCTGTGCCTGGGCCCTGACGCATGGTGACGCCATGATATCCGGCCCTGCGCAGGACACGCAGGCCCCACAGGCGGGCGCTGCGCGCAAGAGCGCTTGACGCCGCCGATCAGATATCGAGCTTGCGCCGCATGTCCTCCAGCCGCTCCATAGCGGTGACGCCGTCCCATATGGTCGGGGCGGGCGTCGTCGCACCGGCAAGGGCCGGCACCACGTCCTGCAGCATGGCGTGATAGCCTTTGTAATCCTCGCTCGCGGCCGCGGTGAAGTTGGGCTTCCAGGTCAGCGTGTCCTCCTCGTTCAGGAGGGTCGCTTCGGGGTCGGCCACCTTGAATGGCGGATTGCGGTTCCACCGCACTTCGACGACGTTTTCCACCTCGATACGCTGATGATCGCCCATCAGTTCGATCCTCTCCACTGGCGCGCCGCGTGACTGGATTGTGCCCATGGCCACGGACCCGATGGCGCCGCATTCGAAGTCGAAATTGACGTGGAAGAGGATCCGCCCGGGCGTCTTCTCGACCTTGCGCGCTTCGATCCGCGTGACCGGCGAGACGAAGAAGGAGACGAGATCCATGTAGTGGACGCAGTGGTGCAGCAGGAAGCCGGTATAGTCCACATTCCCCGCGAAGTAGCCTGGCGCTGTCATGTAGTAGCCCGTCAGGCCCAGCACGTCGCCGAAGCGGCCGGACCGCACGATGTTGGCTGCAATGCGGTTGCCGACCGAATAGCGCTTCATGAAGCCGACGAGCAAAGGCTTGCCGGCACGCTCGGACGCCGCCGCCAGTTCGCGCGCACCGGCGGCGCTGCCCGATGGCGGCTTTTCCATGAAGACCGGCAGTCCGCGCGCCAGTGCCGCCTTGCCGAAGGCAAGGTGCTGATCGGGCCCGACGGCCATGCCGATCGCATCCAGCCCCGGATGGTCGATCAGCGCCTGCGCGTCGCTCATGAGCGCCGACACGCCGAACTGGCGTCCGGCATCGCGGAGGCGCGCGCCGTCGACATCGCACAAGGCCGCCAGCCTGACATCGTGGCGCATGAGCTGCGGCAGCAGCATCTGCGTGGCATGCACGCCGCAGCCGATCCAACCGATATTGAGGGTCATCGTCTGTATTCCGTCAGAGTGAGATGGGTACGGATGAAGGCCGCGGCGGCGCCGAGCCTGTCGCTTTCATCCTCGTGCGGCGCGCGCCACTGGGCGAAGGGGACGCCGAAGCGGTCGTCGTTGCGGCGGAAGGGTTCGAGCGAGATGGGCCCGGTATAGCCGATCTCGTGCAGCGCGCGGCAGACATCGACCCAGTCCGTCATCCCGGTACCGGGAAAGCCGCGATGGTTTTCGTTGGCCTGGAAGTGGACGAGCCGCGTCCCCGCCAGGCGGATCGCCTCGGCGATGGAGGCTTCCTCCATATGCATATGGAACGTGTCGAGCATCAGCGCGATGGACGGGTGGTCGACGGCATCCAGAAGTTCCATGGCCTGGTGCGTGGTTGAGAGCACATCGCTCTCGAAGCGGTTCAGCGGCTCCACTGCCAGGGTGATACCGGCCGCACGGGCATGTTCGCCGGCGCTGCGCAGGCCGCTCACAGCCCGCTCCTTGCGGGCCAGCCGCTCTTCCTCGCCGACCGGGGCGGGCGCGCGCCCGGCAAAGACGAGCGGGTTACCGGTCAAGGGGCCGCCGACGATCGTGGCCCCCATCTGGGCGGCGGTGTCGGCAGCATAGCGCAGATAGTCCACGCCCGCGCTGCGCGCCGTGGCATCCTCCGAGCAGAGATTGCGCTGCAGGTTGACCCGGGCTGCCAGGACGACGTCCAGCCCGGCATCCCGCAGGGCCTGGCCCGTCTGGCGCGGATCGAGCTCGCCCGGTTCCGGCACCAGCAACTCGACGAAATCGTAGCCGAGCGCCTTCATCCGGGCGAAAAGGGGGAAATGCTCCGCCGTGAAGGGGCGGGCATATTGCATGGAGATCAACCCGATCGGGTTCATGGCAGGACCTTGGCTCTGGTTTGGAAGGAAGGTTCGGGCGGCCGTCATCAGCCTTTGACGGCCCCTTGCGTCAGGCCGCCGACAAGGCGCCGCTGCACGATCAGGAACAGGATGGTTGCCGGCATGGCGCCGACGACGCCGCCGGCGGCCAGCAGCCCCCACTCGATCTGGTACTCGCCGATCAGCGTCTGGATGGCGACCGTGACGGTGCGCACGTTCCGGCCACCCAGCGTCAACGCGTAGAGATACTCGTTCCAGGCGGTGATGAAGATGTAGATGCCCGTGGAGACGATGCCCGGCAGGGCCAGGGGCAGGATGACCCGGCGCAGTGCCTTCATGCGCGAGCAGCCATCGATCATCGCGGCTTCGTCCAGGCTGCGCGGTATGGCCGAAATGTAGCTCGTCAGCATCCAGACCGCGAAGGGGATCGCCGTCGTGGCATTGGCCAGGATCAGTCCGATATGCGTGTCGAGGATGCCGACCTTGCGCATGATGATGAAGAGCGGAAGGATCAGGAGCACCACCGGAAACATGTTGACCAGCAGGAACTGGAGCATCAGGAAGCGCCGCCCGGCAAAGCGGAAGCGCGAGAAGCTGTAGGCCGCCGTCACCGCGACGAGGAGCCCGAGGACCACCGTCCCGAGCGCGACGATCAGGCTGTGCCCCATATTGCCGAGGAACGACGTCTGCTCCATCAGCCGCGCATAGTTGGCAAGGCTCCACCCCTCCGGCTGCAGGGCCACGCCGCGCGCCACGATGTCGGACGAGGGCGTGAGCGAGGTGAGCACCATCCAGCCGAAGGGGCCGATGGCGATGAGGACGACCGCCATCACCGGGAGATGGATGGTCAGGAGGTGGCGCAGGAAGCTTGCGCGGTTCATCGTTCGACCTCCCGCATGGACCGGAAGATATAGGCGGCAACCACCAGGCCGAGCAGCAGGGTGAAGGTGACGGCGATGGCCGTGCCGTAGCCGAAATCGAGGTTCTGGCGCGCCTTGATGAAGGCGTAGAGCGGCAGCGTATGCGTGGCATAGCCGGGGCCGCCGCCCGTCATGACGAAGATGACGTCCATGGAATTGGCAACCCAGATGATCCGCAGGAGCCCCGCCGTGGCAAGGATCGGCGCGATGCCGGGCAGAGTGATGTGGCGGAACTGCCGCCAGGCGCTGGCGCCATCGATCGACGCGGCCTCGTACTGGCTGCGCGGTATGCCCTGCAAGCCGGCAAGGATCATGACCGTGAAGAAGGGAAAGCCCTGCCAGACGAGGGTCGCGATCACCGCATACAGAGCGCGGTCGGGATCGGCCAGCCACGGCACGGCCGTCTGGATGATCGACAGGTGGATCAGTATGTCGTTCAGCACACCGGTATTGGGATCGTAGATCCAGCGCCACATGAGCGCGATCACGACGCTCGGCAGCGCCCAGGGGATGATGACCAGAGCGCGCGCCAGTCCGCGCCAGGCGAACTCCTTGTTCAGGAGCAATGCGGCGACGAGCCCGAGGCCCATCTGCAAGGGGACCGTCAGGCCGATCCAGATGCAGGTCTGCCAGAGCGCGGTCCAGAAGACCGGGTCGTTCAGAAGGGCGACATAGTTGGACAGGCCGATGAACCGGCTCGCATTGGGCCGAAACAGGACCAGCTCGTAGAGGCTCGTCACCACGGCTTCCGCCATGGGCAGGAAGACCACGACGAAGGTGACGAGGAGCGCCGGCGCGAGCAGCAGGTAGGGCGTGGCACGCAGTTTCCAGCGCGTGCGGCGCGGCGCATCGAGTGCGGATAGGTCGGTGGCGGATGACATGCCAGGGGCCTTTCGTCGGACGGGTCGCTCGAAAAGGCGGCAGGGCCGGCGGATCGGCCCTGCCGTCCCGTTACTGGAACAGGCCCTGGAGCCGCTCCATCATCGCCTCCGACGTGATCTGCCCCGTCAGCGCCTGCTGCATCGCCGTCTGCCAGTCCGTGTTGACGAAATCCGCCGTGGCGGAGGTCTGCGGCAGGACGTGCGCGAAGGACAGGGACTGGAGCGTGGCATCGACGAAGCGCTTCTCGTGCCCGGTCCAGTTGTCTGAGCCGCTCCGTGTCACCGGCATCTGGTTGGTCGCCTTGACGAACTCCACATTGTTCTGCCCCTCCGCCAGGAAGGAAATCCATTTCCAGGCGGCATCCTCGACCGAGGTGTTGGAGAAGATCGCGAGCGACTCGTCGCCATAGGATGTCCAGGCATTGCCGTCGCAGGCCGGCACCGGAACGGCCGACACCTTGTCGCCCAGCGCGGCGACGAGATCCTTCGACGATCCGATATGGTGGATCGTCATGGCCGTGCGCCCCTGCTTGAAGGCGCCGATGATTTCCTGGAAGCCGTCATTGGGCGCGGATGGCGGGATGGACTTGTCCTTCTGGAACATGTCGATCAGCCACTGGTTCGCGGCGATGGCTTCCGGCGTCGTCAGGCCGCCCGGCTCGAGCTTGGCCCCGCGTGAGAAGACGAAGCTTCCCCACTGGTCCCAGCCGCCCTTGCCGCCGCGGAAACCGAAGCCGTAGGTGTCGGTCCCCTTGGTGAGCGTGCGTGCCGCCTCGCGGAACTCGTCGCAGGTTTTGGGCGGTTGCAGCCCGGCCGCCTCGAACAGATCCGCCCGGTAATAGAGGTAGAGCGTGACATACTGGATCGGCAGGTAATAGGCAGCCCCGTCCGGGCCCTTGTTCAGGGTCAGGAGGTTGTCGAGGAGGTCCGCCTTGCCGGGCCAGGCATCGATGCGCTCGCTCAAGGGAACGAGGGCGCCCATTTCCAGGAGCCGCGGCTGGGCGAAGAGCTTCACCATGGCCGCGTCCGGGGCATTGCCGCCGACCAGCGCCGTATAGAGATTATCGTAGTAGCTGTTCCACGGAATGTTCTCCGCTTCGATCTTGATGTCCGGGTTGGCGGCCTCGAACCTGGCGATGAGGTCGGCCATCGGGTTTTCGGGATTGTCGAAGTGGTACCAGAACCGGACGGTTTCGGCCGCCTGGGCCGAGACTGCGCCCATCGCCAGAACAGACGACGAGATCGCGGCGAGCAGTAGCCTTTTCATGGATATGTTCCTCCCAGAACCTTTGTTATCGAATGGTCGTCAGGCGCCGCCACGCAGGAAGCGCCCGGCATCGCGCAGCGCCTCCTGCGCCTCCGGCAGGTCTTCGCTCATCTGCAGGAAGCCATGCGTGACACCGGAATGGATGGTCAGCGTCTCGTCGCGCCCGACAGCGGCCAGCCGCTCGGCAAAGACGATGCTGTCGGACAGAAGGGGATCGACACCGGCCGCGCTCAAATGCAGCGGCGGCAGGCGCTTCAGGGCCGCCTCGCTGGCGCGGGCGGGCGCGGCAAGCGGCGCGTGGCGCTCCGCCACATCCGGTAGATACCAGTCCCAGTAGCGCTGCATCTTGCCCAATGTCAGCCCCGGACCCTCGGCGAAGACGCTGTAGGACGGCGTCGAGAAATCGGCGTCGTAGACGCCGTAGAAAAGCGCCGCGCCCGCCGGCAGCGCCCGCCCGGCAGCGTCCTCGTGCAGCATGGCTGCGACGGCAAGGTTCGCCCCGGCCGAATCCCCGCTCAAAAACACGGGTCCGGAGGGCAGATCCGCGGCCTGCAAGAGGTCCGGCACGCAGCGCAGGCACGAGACGATATCTTCGAGCCCGGCCGGAAAGGGATGTTCCGGCGAAAGGCGATAGTCGGGCAGAAGCACGGGAAGCCCGGATTCGACGGCCAGGACCCGGGCGCAGCGCTCATGCGTCGCCGGGCTGCAGAAGGCGAAACCGCCGCCATGGACATAGATGAGGATGCCGGGCCGCGCCCGGTGTGGAACCAGGAGCTCGACTGCGCAGGCCGGCGATTGCGGATCCGTGGTCGCGGGCTTTTGCAGGGTCTGCCTGCGCGCCAGCGGCGGAAGGTTGCGGTTCCACCGGCGGTTGGCATCCTCGGCCTCGGCGCGTCCCTCCGCCGGGGCCATCATCGTCGGGTCGGGGCGGGGGCCGTCCTCCCGCGCGATGCGCTCGGTCAGCGCCTGCATGGACGGTGAAAGCTAAGTGGACATGGCCTGCGTCATGAATGCGCCTCCGGGAAGATGGCGGGGCCAAAATCGACGATGGTCACGATGTGATGGTCCAGCGCCTCAGCGGCGCCCTCCGCATCGCCTGCCGCAATGGCGGCGATGATCGGTTCGTGGCGCAGGGCCGTCTGGTTTAGGTCCCGCCGCGAGGCTTCCGTGCGCGAGATCTTGAAGCGGTGGTTGTGGACAAGGCACCGATGCAGGATCGGATCGAGCGCCGGCAGATCGGCATCGGCAAAGAGCCGGCGGTGGAAATCCCGGTCGAGCGCCGCCAGCGACAGTTCATCGCCCGTTTTCGCGACATCGATCATCCTGGCCAGGAGCATGTTCAGGTCGCTCGTCAGGGTCCGACGACCCGCCCGGACAGCCTGACGCACGCCCCGGATCTCGATCATGCGGCGGATGCGGAACAGTTCTACCGCTTCTTCCTCGGTGCAGGCCGATACCTGGGTGCCGCGATGGCCCTGGCGGATGACGAGTCCTTCATCCTGCAATTGCAGGAGCGCTTCGCGCACGGTGCCCTGGCTGCACTGGAAACGCCGCGCAAGTTCCAGCTCCGTCAGCGCCCGGCCTTCCGGCAGTTCGCCGAGCATGATGTCGCGCTTCAGCGCGTCGAAGGCGACGGAAGACTTGGCCCGCCCCGGGCGGGAGGAATGCGTTTCCAAGGCGATGTTCATGACAATCTCTCGATCCGGTTGCGCCGAATTATCCCCCGGACGCGTTCCTGTTCGACGAGCCGCTGTCCAACCTGGATGCCGCGCTGCGCGTGGAAATGCGCCTGGAGATCGCGCGGCTGCACCGGCGCATGAAGGCGACGACCCTCTATGTCACGCATGACCAGGTCGAGGCGATGACCCTGGCCGACAGGATCGTCGTGATGAACAAGGGCAATATGGAACAGGTCGGCGCGCCGCTCGATCTGTACCGCAGGCCGCAGACGCTGTTCGTCGCCCGCTTCATCGGAAGCCCGACCATGAACACGCTGCCGGCCCACATCGTGGCGCAGGACGAACGATCGGCCACCCTGTCGCTGCCCGACGGGACGATCCCCCTGCCCAAGCCCGCCGCTGCGAACTATCCCGACGAGATCGTTCTTGGCTTGCGCGCGGAGGATATGGGCCCGGTAGCGGATGGTGAGCCCGCCTGGCTGTCCGGCACGGTCTCCATCGTGGAGCGGCTGGGAAGCCAGACCTTCGCCTATGTGGAAACCGATGGCGGGGCGACCCTGTCGGTCCAGTTTCCCCGGACGTCGGCGGTGGCAGTCGGCGAACGGCTGCGCCTGTCCGGCGCGCCGGACCACGTTCACCTGTTCGACCCAGGGACGGGCCAGCGCCTGAACTGAACGGGGAAAAGGGGCCGCGCGCCAGGCGCAGCCCCCGGCACGTCAGCGCTTGCTGACGATCCAGAAGTCCTGCCAGTCCTGCAGCGTCGAGAAGTCGCTGTCGGACGTTTCGGAATGGGGCACGAAGAGCTGGTCGACCTTGTCGGCGATGCCCGATGCTTCTTCCGCTGGCATGGTCGCATTGCGATTGCTGGACAGCTTCCCGTCGATGAGCTGGGGCGCCATGCCTTCCCCGGTCATCATGTAGTGCACGAACAGCTTGGCGGCGTTCGGGTGCTTCGTGCCCGTCGCGATCACCGCCACGCGCGGCGTCAACTGCCCGATCCAGGGTTTCAGGCCATCGCAGATCGCCATGCCATAGCCATCCTGGCGGGCATCGCGGAAGATCGCCGCGCTGAGGAAGCCCATGGGCGGCTCCGCCTGGCCGGCAGCACCGACGATCGGGCCAACGTCCGAGTCACTGCGGGTGACATTGGGTTTGTTGGCGGCAAGTCGCTTGACCCATTCGGCGGTGGCGCTGGCTTCGTCGGTTTCCAGCGGCGTACCGAAATGCGCCTCGTAAGCCGCGCGCATCGCGTCGTCGCCATGGGCTTCCATCTGGTTGAACCAGAACATGGTCTCGTTGCGCAGGAGCGGATCCGGCATGGCGATCTTGCCGCGCCAGGCTTCCTCCGTCAGCGCCCAGACATTGTCGATCGGGCAACCATCCTTGTGGACGTCGCTATTATAGGCCCAGACCCAAGGGTTGAGGCTCGTGATGGCCGGGTTCTGATACTGCGCGGGCACGGCCTCCTTCAGGTCCGGCGGCATCCAGCTCGTTCCGGCGCCCTCCGGCAGGATCTGCGACGTTACGGACGGCAGATTGCTCATGTTGAACACGTCGGACCGGACATTGCCCGCCGCCGCCTCGCGCAGGATGACCTGCTCCTGCTCCTGGCCAGCCAGTTTGACGCCCGTCGCCTGGACGCCATAGGTCTGCGTGAAGCGCTCGGCCATCTGGACGATCTTGCCGGTGGCATCGACGACGACAATCGGCCCTTCCTTGCGGGCCGCCTCGATCAGCTTGTCGAGCGAGTAATCGCTGTCGGGCAGGCCAAGCTCGGCTGCGTCCTGAGCCGTGGCCGGCCCTGCCAGGACCGTCGCGCCGCACAGGGCCGCCATGAGTGCTGCCCGCACGCTGCTGCGGGAACGAGAGTGGGTTGTCATAGGTGGTCTTCCTCCTGGGTGTTGTCTGCTGAGCGTCAGGCCGCGTGTGCCGCCGGCCCGATCCGTTGGCCCTTCATGTCGAAGAGATGCAGTCGGGTGCGGTCGACCCGAAGGCTGAGCGTGTCGCCGATGCGCGCGTCCGGCGCCTGAGCGGCGATGGCGAAGATCTTCTCGGCGCCTGTCGTCAGTTCCACGATCCAGCTTCCGCCCGTTGGGACGACGTCCTGCACCGTGGCCTCCAAGGCCGCGCCGCCGTGCCCGGCGCCGAGCAGAAGGTTTTCCGGCCGGACACCGACCGTCGCGGCGCCGGCCTGGTCGAGGCGGTACTCGGACAGGCAGGCCTGCATCCAGCGGGACAGGGCCGAGCCCTGCGCGGACAGATCGATGATATTGATCGGCAGGTTGCCGACGAACTCCGCCACGAAGCGGTTGGCTGGCCGCTCGTAGATGTCGTCCGGCGTGCCGAGCTGCTGCAATTCGCCCTCGCTCATGACGGCGATGGTCGTGGCCAGCGTCATGGCCTCCCACTGGTCGTGCGTGACGAAGACGATGGTCGCGTTCATATCGCGGTGGATGCGCTTCAGTTCGGCCCGCATTTCCAGACGCAGTTTGGCATCGAGGTTGGAGAGCGGTTCGTCGAGGAGGATCACCTCCGGCTTGAGGGCGAGCATCCGCGCCAGGGCAACGCGCTGCTGCTGGCCACCCGACAGTTGCGAGGGAAGGCGGGTGCGGTAGCGCGCGATGCCGAGCTTTTCCGTGACCTCGCCGATGATCCGGTCGCGCTCGGGCGCAGGCACCTTCTTCAGCTTCAGGCCAAAGGCGACGTTCTCTTCGACGGTCATGTGCGGCCAGAGCGCGTAGCTCTGAAAGACGAGGCCGAGGCCCCGGTCTTCGGCCGGGGTGAAGATCCCCTCCGCTACCGAGACGATCTTGCGCCCGTTCACGGCGATCTCGCCCCGCGTCGGATGTTCCAGCCCGGCGATCATGCGCAGGGTCGTCGTCTTGCCGCAGCCCGAAGGGCCGAGCAGGCAGAGGAACTCCCCGTCGCCGATTTCAAGGTCAAGACCTTCGATCGCCGGTGCGCCGCTGCGCTGGTACCGCTTTTCGACGTCGCGGATGCTGATGCTGGCCATTACTTGCCTCCAAGCCCGTCGGACAGGCTGCTGCTGGTGAGTTTCTGGACGAAGAGGGTGCCGAAGAAGGCGATGGCGCAGATCATCAGCACCACCGCATTGGCGGCCTGGCTGTAGCCGTAATCGACGAGGCGCAACGCGTATGTCGTCAGGACGTCGGTGCCTGGCACGGCCAGGACGACGACGAGGCTCAGCCCCTTGATGCCGGATATGAACGGCAGGAGGACACCGGACACGAGAGCGCCCTTCTGGATGGGAACGACGATGGTGGCGATGCGCCGCCAGAAGCCCGCGCCAAGATTCTGTGCGGCCTCTTCCGGATCCTTGCCGAGCTGCATCATGGCCGAGATGCCGGCGCGGGAGGCGAAGGGCATCTGGTCGGCCAGGATGGCGAGCACCAGGATGACCGAGGTCCCGTAGAGCGCCGGTATCGGGCCGCGCTGCACGGCGAACATGGACAGATAGGCCGCCGCAAAGGCGATGCCCGGCACCAGATAGGGCAGAAAGGTGATCTGCCGCAGGAGGGTGCCGAGGATGCGGATCGGAGACCGCGCCACGACATAGCCGACGAGGAGCCCGAGGAAGCCCGCCCCCAGGGCCGCCGACCCGACGATCCAGAGCGTGTTCCAGGTCGCCGTCCAGAATTCGGGCGTGAGAAGGATGCCCTGCCGCAGCGCTGTCGTGTTCAGGTTGCGGCCGATCCAGAAGTCCAGCGTGAAATTGTCGGGCGTAAAGATGCCCGGCACCTTCATGACCGTGGTCAGCATGAGCGCGCCCAGCGGGATCGCCGCGCCGATGACGAAGACCAGAAGTGCGAGCCCGGCAGCGGGCACGCGCCAGGGGCCGAGTGCCGTCTGCCGGTTCATCGCGCCCTTGCCGCCGACGGTCACGAACTTGCGGGCTTCTTTCAGGAGCCGCATGTCGATGACGATCGACAGCGCGCCGAACAGGACGATCGTTCCAGCCAGAACTGCGGACATTCCCTGCTGGCTGGTCGATATGCTGCGGAAGAGGGATGTCGCCAGGACATCGTATCCGACGGGGACACCCAGCACATAGGCAACGCCGAAATCCCCCAGCGCCTTGGCGAAGATGAGCGTGCAGGCCGAGACGATGGAGGGCAGCATCAGCGGCAGGACGATCCGTGCCGCCACCGTGCGGCTGCGCGCACCGACCATCCGCGCCGCTTCCTCCAGCGACGAATCGAACTGCCGCAATGCGTTTCCGAACAGGAGGATGACAAAGGGCGCGTAGTGCAGCGCCAGGATCACGGTGATCGGTAACTGGCCATAGGCGAGCCAGTTGGGCGGTGCAAAGCCCAGCGCCTCCATCCAGCTCGGCTGGCCGCCCGTTGTCCGGTTCTTGAACAGGGTCAGCCAGGCCAGCGCGAAGGTCCAGGATGGGAGCATGTAGGGAACGATGAGCGCGGTGGCGAACCATCGGCGGCCCAGCATATCCGTCCGGCTGACGAGCCACCCCATCGGCGCCCCGATCAGGAGCGCCAGCACGATCGAGCCGACGGCGATGCTCGCCGTATTGAAGAGCGGCATCCAATAGATATCGGTCGCCACGCGTGAAAAGAACGCGCGCTGGATGTAGTAGGTCGTGAACTGACCGACATCTTGCCCGGCGCGAGCCTGGTCGGCGAACTGAACATGCACGGCGTCGTAGAGGAGCAGGCCCACCGGCGCGGCAATCACGATCAGGAAGAAGGCCAGAAGAACGAGGCCGAGTATGGCCGTCGGGTCCGAATTGTAGACCCTCGCTCGGTAGACCATGCCCTTGAATGCGTTCATGAGAGAGTTTCCATCACAGGCCGTTTTGGGACAGCGTCGTCCTGTCCCGGCGGCGCGTGCCGCGCGGGTCATGGACACCACCCTTGGAAGAAAGGTCAGAAGGTGCCGGCTTGGCTTCCCTCGATCACCGCGCGGACGACGGCCCAGTCCTTGTCGTAGCGAATGGGCACGAAGGCTTCGTCGCCGTGGAACGCCGCTTGCATCTGCGGCGTGAAGCGGAACGAGAAGAAGCAGCGCTTCAATCTGTCGGCGAGGGCGGGCGCAAGATCGTGCGCATAGGCGAAGGAAGAGGTCGGGAAGGGCGGGCTTTCGTAGAGAATGCGCAGATCCGCTTCATCCACGACGCCCCGCTCGATCATCCGTTGCAGGACGTCGGAGGCGACGGCCGCCATGTCGTAATCGCCATTGACGACGCCCAGGATCGACAGGTCGTGGCCGCCGGACATCAGCGGCGTGTAATCCTGCCCCGGCACGAGCCCCTGATCGGGAAACAAGGCTCTGGGCGCATGATTGCCGGAGTTGGAGGACGGCGATTCATGCGCCACGCGATGGCCCTTCAAATCGCTGAGCGTCTGGAACGGGGAGGAGGCGCGCACGATGGCCATGAGCTGGTAGCCACGCAGCCGCCCGTCCGACCCCTTCGCCGCGAATGGGACAGCGCCGGCCTGGCGTACGGCAGCCACGGTCGGGCCGGTCGAGAAGCCGGCAAAATGCAGCCGGCCGGATCGCATGGCGGCAATCTCGGCCGCATTGGACTGGACGGGGTAATAGACGATCTGCCTGTCCAGACACGTGGCCAGATGCTGCGAGAAAGGGCGCAGGAGTTCGGCGTAGACGGACGGATCCTCGATGGGGGCAAAGGCCCAGACCAGTGTTTCCGGATCGCGCCAGAGGGACGGGTCCTGTGGGCTGTTGGCCACGCCGTCCCCATCCCGGTCGCAGACCGCCAGGCCCTTGTTGCCGGACAGTGCGCAATCCGCCGCGGTTGCACCGGACGGCGACAGCATGAGCCCGAAAGCAAGAAAGAACAAAGCCGGCAGCCGTGGCACCGAAGTCTCCTCCCAAAGACTAAGCATCTGGCGCAACGCGTTTAAACGCGTTGACGATGGTCCGCTTTATAGGGCAATCGACTGTCAGAGTCCTGTCAGCAACCATGGCCGATGCGCATACTCCTAATTGAAGATTCAACCGATATTGCCGATGCGATCATGTCCAAGCTGGAAGCGCAGGGCTTTACGGTCACCCTGGCCACGGACGGCGAGGAAGGGCAGGAGCTTGCTCTGGCGCAAGGTTTCGACGTCATCGTCCTGGATGTGAACCTTCCGCGCCGCAATGGCTTCGAGGTGCTGCGTGCCATGCGGGATCAACGGGTGGAACAGCCGGTCATCGTCATCACGGCCCGCAACCAGATTGCCGACAAGCTGGACCTCCTGGCGCTCGGCGCGGACGACTACCTCGTCAAGCCCTTCGACCTGCGCGAGCTCATCGCCCGGATCCGGACCGTCATGCGGCGGCATATGGGCGCATCGCGCGCGCTGGTGACGCACGGGCCCCTGGCGCTCGATCTGAACGCCCGGTCGGCCACGATCGGCGGGCAGCCGCTAGACCTCGGCAAGCGCGAGTTCGAGACGCTCGAGATCCTGGCCAGCCGGTTCGGCAAGGTCGTCGGCAAGGAGGAACTGGTCAACCGCCTGTTCCGCCACGACGATGCCGGATCGCCAAATGCGATCGAGCTTCTCATTTCCCGCCTGCGGCGCAAGCTGGCAGGGAGTGGCCTGGAGATCGCAACCCAGCGCAATGCAGGATACAGTCTTGGCAGTGCGCCGGCGCGGCCGACGGGATGATGCGCTATTCGATCCAGCGGCGCATTCTCGTCAGCGGCGCCGCGCTGCTGACGATGATCGGCCTTTTGATGTTCCTGGCCGTGCGGTTTTACACACAAAATGCCGCCGACGAGGCGTTCGATCGCGTCCTGGGCGCCGCCGCCTTGACCATCGCCGACACGATCGAAATCGAGAATGGCGAAGTCCTGGTGGATCTGCCGCATTCGGCCTTCGCCATCCTCGGCACGTCGCGGCTGAACCGCGTCTTCTATCGCATTCTCGCGCCTGACGGATCGCTGGTGACCGGCTCGCCGATCCTGGGGCTGGAGGTCGTGGGCGGGGAGGGGCTGGAAACCCGCTTCGTCGACAGCGTCTACCGCGAGGAGCCCGTCCGCATCGCCACGGTTTCGCGCTTTACCTCCGAATGGCCGGGCGGGGGCTGGGTGCAGATTCTCCTGGGCGAAACGCGCGAGGCGCGCTCGGAGCTGAGCTGGCGCCTGACGCTGAACGCCGTCTGGCCGGTTGCCGGCGTGTCGCTCTGCGCCTTCGTCCTGATCCTGTTTGCCGTGCGCTCCGCCTTCCTGCCACTGCGTGCCGTGGAGCGCGACCTGACCGAGCGGGGGGCGGCCGACCTTGCGCCCATAGCGGGGCCGGTGCCGCGTGAAGTCTCTTCCCTCGTATCGGCTCTCAACGATTTCATGGAGCGCCTGGACGCCACACTGTCCACGATGCGGGCCTTCACCGCGGATGCGGCCCACCAGCTTCGCACACCCTTGATGGCGATGCGCGCGCAGTCCGAGGTGGCGCTGGACGAAGCCACCGCGCCCAAGGCGATCGATCGCCTGCGCAGGATCCACCTCAACGCGGTGAGCGCCAGCAATCTGGCGAACCAGCTCCTGGCCGATGCCACGACCTTCCACAGCCTGCGATCGGGCGCGCGCGAGACGCTCGATCTGCGCGGCGTGATCGCGGAAACAACCACCCGCCTGAATCTCGAGCATGACCAGCCTGGCGGCGCATCGCGGCTGAGCCTGGAGCTTGCGCGCGACGCGGTACCCGTCCATGCCGAGCCGATCGCCTTGCGGGAAATGATCCGCAATCTCATCGAGAATGCCCTGGTCCATACGGACGGCGCCGTCGACATCCGCCTCATGCGCCGGAACGGACAGGCCCTTCTCCTGGTGGAGGATCGCGGACAGGGCATTGCGGATGCGGACAAGCGGGCGGTGTTCGGACGTTTCGTGCGCGGGCGCACCGAGGCATCCGGTTCCGGGCTCGGGCTCGCCATTGCGCGCTCGGTGGCGGCATCCTTCGCCGGGCGCATCCGGCTTCTGGACAGGCCAGGCGGCGGCCTGACGGTGGAGGTGGCGCTGCCGCTCGCGCACGACACGCCAGCCAGCCGGGGCCGCGCCAGTCTTATCGCCCTGGCATGGCTTGCGGCGCTGGCCGGAACGGCAGCGAACACGCCGGATGCTGCGGCCGATCCGGCGTCTCAGCTGTCCCTGGTGGGCTCCATGCCGACGGAACGCATGGGAGCGGTGCTGGCGGCCATCGGCGCGGTCTACCCCGATCTTCACCCCACCTACACACAGGCGCTTCCCAGCCAGGCCGTGGCACAGATCGCGGCGCGGGGCGAGCTGCCGGTCGATCTTCTGATCCTCCCGACGCCGGACCTGATGGTCATGCTCGCCAATGAGGGTTTCGCGCACCAGAGCGCTTTCACGGCGGCCAACGCCTGGGCCGGTCACTGGCGCTCGGAAGTCTTCACGCTCGGCTATGACCCGGCGGTCATCCTTTACCGCAACGCGGCGTTCCGGCAGCCGGAGTTTCCCCGGCGCCGGGCGGACCTCGCCACCCTTCTGGAGGATGACGGGGGGCGCTTCCGGCGCCGGGTCGGCCTCGTCAATATCGGCATCGATGCGGTCGCTTACGCGACGGCGGCGCAGGATGCCTTGCGCAGCGGATTGTATCTGCGCACCGCGAGTGCTTTCGGGCTGGCAGAGGCGCGGATCTACGAGACCGTGTCCGATCTTCTGCAGGATTTGCAGGATGGCAGGATCGACATCGCCTACAATGTTCCCCTGTCGCAGGCGCGGGCGGCCATGAACCATTCCCGGACCGTGACCATCCTGATGCCGGAGGATGACGTCGTGCAGCTTCCCATCACGGCGCTCATTCCCAGGACGGCCAGGCATGCCGAGGCCGCCGAGCGCATCCTGCGCTTTTTGCTGACCCCTGCCGGCCGGGCCAGCCTGGAAGCGGCCGGTATCCTACCGGTACAGCCTGCCGGCATACCGGCAACGCAGCGCGTCAGCCTCGGCCCGGAACTCCTCGTCTACCTCGACCGTCTGAAGCGCAGCCGCTTTCTGGACGGGTGGTTCCAGGCCGTCGTGACGGGGCGCTGAAAGAGCTTCGATCCCGAGCGTGCGGACAGAGGGAGGAACGGATCGGAATTGAACCGGTGGGTTCGAGCGCCTATCAAAGGTTCGGGGGCGTCTTGCAGACGGGGGGAGCATCATCATGCCGGGTCGATGCCTGCGGCTTGTCCTGCCGCTCCTGTGCTGGCTGATATACGCCATGCCCGCTTTGGCGCAGACGCTGTCGGTGGTCACCTCCTATCCAGCCACCTTTACCGAACCGTTCCGGGCAAGCTTCGAGGCGCGCAACCCGGAGATCCGCCTGAACTTCATCCATCGCAACACGGCCAGCGGGCTGCGCTTCGTCATGGAGCGCACGCAGGCGCCGGCCGATCTGTTCTGGGCTTCCTCCCCGGACGCCTTCGAGCGGCTCAAGGCGCTTGGCGCGCTGCGCCGCCTGAGCGTGGAGGCCACCGGGCTGCGCGCGCCGGGCGGATATCCCGTCGATGATCCGGACGGGTATTTTCGCGGCTTCTCCCTGGCGCGCTACGGTGTCGTCTACGATCCGATCGCCCTGCAGAAAGCGGGGCTGCAGGTGCCGGCGCGTTGGACCGATCTTCTGGAGCGCGGCTATGCCGGCCAGATCGGCATGGCCACGCCGGTACGCTCCGGCACGACGCATCTGATGATCGAACGCATCCTGCAGCATTACGGGTGGGATCGTGGCTGGGCGATCCTGTCCCGGCTGGGAGGCAACTTGTCCACGGTAACGGCGCGCAGCTTCGGGGTCGCGTCCGGCGTGGCGCAGCGCCGCTTCGCAATCGGCCTGTCCATCGATTTCCTGGCCGACTTGCCGCGCGATGCCGTCTCCATCCCGCATTTCAAGCCCCTTGAGCCCGAGCTCGTCGTCCCGGCCAGCATCGGCATCCTGGCCCGCAGCGCCCATCCGGACGATGCCGCTCGCTTCCTGACCTTCGTCCTGTCGCTCGAGGGGCAGCGTCTCCTGACGAGTTCCGCCATCGCCCGCACACCCGTTCACCCGGCCCTGAACCAGTCTCTCACGCCAGGCTTGCAGGGGCCCGGCTTCGATGCTGCCCTGTCGGCGCGCCGCTACGAGTTGGTGAACCTCCTGTTCGAGGAGCAGGTCGTGCGCCGCCGCCGGGCCCTGTCCCGTATCTGGCGTGATCTGGATGCCCTGCGGCCGGATGCACGCGCCGATGCTGCGCGTGCTTTGATCGAGGAGCCGGCCCTTTCGCAGGCCGAGGCGCTGATCCTTTCCGACAAGCACGAGGTCTGGCAGCCCGCCATCGCCCGCAGCGCGAGCCAGAATGCCTTGGTGGAGCAGTTGCGGCGGCGCCTCGAGGGGCAGATGGGAGAGGCCGAACGCCTCTTGCAGGCGCCAGGGGCCCGGCCATGAGCGTCGCGCTGCCGCAGCCCGGGGGCGGCCGCCGGTGGCGGATCGGCATTGGCGGGCGGCTGACCCTCGGCTTCGTCTGCATCGTGGGACTTGCCATTTCCGCCTGTCTGGTCGGGTGGCTGGTGTTCCAAAGGGTCGAGAACGATCTGCGCGGTTTCGTGTCAAGCCAGGTTCCGCAGCTTGCCTTCACGGCGCGGCTGTCGGCCGCCGGCTCGGACCTGGCCGGCGCGGCGGCGTCGCTGACGCGCGCGGCGGACCGGTCGGATTACGGCACGCGGCGGAGCGTCTATGTGCAGGCGCTGCAACAGATGGAGGAGCTGCGCAATGCCATGGGCGGCGCCCTCGACGGCGTGTTCCCGGCCGGCTCGTCCGAGCGGGCCCGTGAAACGCTCGGCGCGATCGACATCGCCGCCGGCAAGCGCTTCACCCTGCAGGAGGTCATGCAGTCGGACCTGGAGCAGCTGCGCTGGATGCAGGCCGACCTGATCGACGAGGTCGGACCGCTCGTCGACGACATTCGCTTCAACATCGGCATTGCCCTGCGGGACGGCCGCTCGGCAGAAGCGCAGGTGGAGCAGTCCCGCAACGAGGCGCTCCTGTCCATGATGGCGGAGGCGAACCTGTCCACCGGGCTCCTGTCACGCGTGGTGAGCGCGCGGTCGCCGGAGGAGCTGCAGGAGGCGGAAGCCTTCCTGAGCGACAGCCGGGACGAACTCCTGCGGCAGACGACGGCGCTGGGCGATTGGCCCGATGCGCAGACGGCGCGCCAGTTGGGCGATGGCATCGCCGCTCTGGCCGACTCCCTGTCCGGCATCGCCAACGTCAAGCGGACCGAACTTCTGGAAACCGCGCGGCTGGATGCGCTGGCGGCGGAAAACGGCCGGATCGTCGCCGCGTTGAGCGCGGCGGTGGAGCGCGCCGTGTCCGGCGTCGAGCGGCGGGCCGGCGCGACGGTCGATCAGGCCGGCGCGATCCTTGGCTCGGGCCGCTGGGCAATGGTGCTGATCGCCATGGCGGCCGTCCTGTCCGCCATGGCCATCGGACATTACTATGTCGGGGCGAACCTCGTGCAGCGGATCCGCGCCCTCGGCGCCAAGGCCGGCACGCTGGGTGAGTCCGGCGCCGGCACGCCAGGCCGCGGCCGCGACGAGCTGGACGATCTTTCGTATGCGCTGGACTTGCTCAGCCTGGCGCAGGCCGAACTCATCCAGGCCGCCAAACTGGCCGCGCTCGGGCAGATGGCGGCCGGGATCGGGCACGAATTGAACCAGCCGCTCGCCGCCATGCGCGCCCATCTGCACAGTGTCGGCCGCCTGACGGAGTTGGGGGATCACGCCAAGGCCCGAACCAACATCGCCAAGCTGGAAGGGCTGGTGGGGCGCATGTCCGGGCAGATCGCGCATATCCGGCGCTTTGCACGCCGGCCCATGGCCGAGCTTGCCGTAGTGGACCTGATCTGCGTTGCGCGGGATGCCGTCGCGCTCGTCGACCATCGGTTCGACAGTGAGCGGGTGCAGCTTCATCTCGATCTGCCGGACGCGCCGTCCATTCAGGTGCTGGCGGAGGCGGTGCGGCTGGAACAGGTGATCGTCAACCTGTTGACCAACGCGCTCGATGCGGTGAAGGAGCGCGAGCACCGGCTCGTCACCATCGCCCTCGCAAGAGAGGGGATGACGGCGAGCCTGAGCGTGGGCGATACGGGGCCCGGCATGGCACCGCAGACATGGGATCGTATCTTCGACCCCTTCTACACGACCAAGGCGCCGGGGGCGGGGCTCGGGCTCGGCCTCTCTATCAGCTTCAACATCATGCGCGATTTCGGAGGGCTTCTCCAGATCGCGCGCAGCGATCCAAGGGGAACCATCATGCGCATTCGACTGAAGATCGCGCCATGACCGCCTGCGGCAGGGTCGTCATGGTGGACGACGATGTCAGCGTTCTCGACGCATGGCGCGAGGTTCTGGAGATCGAGGGACTGGAGGTGAGCGCCTTTGCGGATGGGGCAAAGGCGCTGGCGACGCTCGGCCCGTCCTGCGATGCGATCGTCCTGTCGGATGTCCGCATGCCGGGCATGAGCGGGATGGACCTGGCGGCGGCGGTGCGGACCCTCGACCCGGAACTCCCCGTGATCCTGATGACCGGCCACGGGGATATCCCCATGGCCGTCGAGGCCATGCGCAAGGGTGTCTGGGACTTCTTGGAAAAGCCCGCCGACCCGGTGCATCTGATCGAGACCTCCCGCCGGGCGCTCGATTATCGCCGGCTGGTGCTGGAGAACCGGCACCTGCGTCAGGCCAAGGATGGCGCGACCTGGGCGACGCGCCTCATCGGCGACAGCCGGCAGATGCAGGCTCTGCGCCAGCGCCTGGAACGGGTGGCCGCGGCCAGCGCGGACGTGCTCGTTCATGGACAGACGGGCACCGGCAAGGAAGTGGTCGCGCGTGCGCTCCACGATTTCGGGAACCGCAAGGGGCGGTTCGTGGCGATCAATTGCGGCGCCATCCCCGAAAGCATGATCGAGGCGGAGCTGTTCGGGCACGAGGCCGGGGCCTTCACCAATGCCAATGAGCGGCGCATCGGCCAGGTCGAATATGCGTCCGGCGGCACGCTCTTCCTGGACGAGATCGAATCCATGCCCCTCGTGGCGCAGGTCCGCATGCTGCGGGTTCTGCAGGAACGGCGGATCGTCCGGCTCGGCTCCAATGCCGAGCGCCCGGTCGACATACGGGTCATCGCAGCCACCAAGGCCGATCTGCACGCGCTGGCGGCCGAGGGGCGGTTCCGGGCCGATCTGGCCTTCCGGCTGGATATCGCGCGGATCGAATTGCCGCCTCTGGCCCAGCGCCGCGACGATATCCTGCCGCTGTTCGAGCACTTCCTGCGCCTGGCTGCGCTGCGGGAGGGGATCGCCCCACCGTCCATCCCCGCAGCCTTGGCGCGGGACCTCGAAGGCCGGGACTGGCCGGGCAATGTGCGAGAGCTGCGCAACGTGGCCGAGCGTTTCTGCCTGGGGCTCGAAGATGTTCCCGATATGCCGGTTGCCGTCGACTTCGGCGACGATCGGCGGCTCGACGTCCAGATGGACAGGTTCGAAGCCACGCTCATCGCCGATGCCCTTGCGCGCAATAGCGGGCGGATCGGCGAAACCGCCGCCATGCTCGGCATTTCCCGCAAGACACTCTACCTGAAGATGCGCCGCCACGCGCTCTCGGCCGCCGATGCGACGCCCTGATGTTACCGTTCTGACCCATGGCAGCCTGAAGCGTGTTACCGCCATGACGCATGGCAGGCGACCACGGGCCGCCATCTCAAGCTTTTCGCGTTTGGCATAGGCCTTGCAATGCCTCTGACGGGCCGCAGCAACGTCGCGGACCTTGGGAGGAAATTTCATGTTGAAGACACTGATCGCCGCGCTGGCGATGACGACGGCTGTCGCGTCGCAGGCCTATGCGCAGGGTGGCACCGTAACGGTCGTGACCTCGTTCTCCAAGGATGTCACCGATCCGGTCAAAGCCAAGTTCGAGGCCGTCAATCCCGGCTTCACGCTCGATGTCCAGAACCGCGCCACGAGCGCGGGCGTCAAATACCTGCAGGAAACCCGATCCAACAATCAGGTCGATCTGTTCTGGGCCTCGGCGCCCGATGCCTTCGACACGCTGAAGGACGGCGATCTGCTGGCTGCCTTCAAACCGTCGGTGACGGGTTTGCCGGAAAAGATCGGCGCCTACCCGGTGAACGATCCGGACGGGCGCTATTTCGGCTTCGCGGCATCGGGCTACGGCATCATGTCGAATGACCGCTACCTGGCCGCGAACGAGTTGGAAGCGCCGAAGGAATGGGGCGACCTCATCGAGCCGCAATATTACGATCACATCGCCATCGCCGCGCCCTCGCGCTCCGGCACGACGCATCTGACCATCGAGACGATCCTGCAGGGCGAGGGGTGGGATACGGGCTGGGCCACGCTGAAGGGCATCGGCGGCAACCTGCAGCAGGTCACGGACCGCTCCTTCGGCGTGCCCGATGCCGTCAATTCCGGCCAGACCGGCATCGGCATCGTGATCGATTTCTTCGCCTTCTCGGCCCAGGCCAGCGGCTTCCCCGTCAGCTTCTCCTATCCGTCCGTCACGACGGTCGTGCCGGCCAATGTGGGCATCGTCTCCAACGCGCCCAACCAGGAA
The DNA here is from genome assembly GCF_001463905.1 of Aureimonas frigidaquae. Taxonomy (GTDB): domain Bacteria; phylum Pseudomonadota; class Alphaproteobacteria; order Rhizobiales; family Rhizobiaceae; genus Aureimonas; species Aureimonas frigidaquae. The sequence goes on along the minus strand of NZ_BBWR01000002.1, from coordinate 237,443 downwards.
GGCGCAGAGGCCTTCGTCAACTTCCTGCTCAGCGAAGACGGGCAGGCCGTGCTCTTGGAGCCGACCATCCGGCGCCTCCCGATCAATCCCGCCACCTATGCCAATGCGCCGGAAGGCTATCCGAACCCGTTCGAGGATCCGCAGTTCCAGTCCATGCTGACCTTCGATTCCGACCGTTCGTCCAGCCGCACGGCCGTCGTCGATACGCTGTTCGACCAGCTCATCTCGTTCCAGCTCGACAATCTGAAGTCGGCCTCCCGCGCGGTGAACGAGGCTCGGGAAGCGCTGGGCGATACGCCCTCGCCGGAGGCCGTGGCGCTTCTGGACGAGGCTAAGGCGCTGATCGCGGCCATGCCGGTGACGGAGGAAGAGGCGAGCAGCGAGGGCATCCGTGCCGCCTTCACCGGCGGTGACGAAAAGACCGCCCGCCAGGCCGAACTGGAACAGCAATGGGCAAGCTTTGCCAGCGGCAACTATGCCGCCGCCAAGGCCAAGGCCGAGGAAGCCGCGGCGCTCGCCAACTGACCGCCGCCGCCCTTCACCGTCCAGCCTAGACGCCCATCCTGCCCGGCCTCCTGTCCGGGCGGGATGGCATCCACGGAGCCAAGCACATGGCCATGACCGCCACATCGCCGGCCCGGCGTATCGCCGCGCGCCCCGGTCAGACCCTCGTCGTCATTCTCATCACGCTATTCCTGGCGGCCTTCCTGATCGTTCCGGCCGCGATGGTGATCTACACGGCCTTTACGGAAAAGGGCACGGGCGCCTTCACCGTCATCAACTTCGTCGATTTCTTCCGGACGGATCTGTTCCGCCGCGCCTTCGTCAACTCGCTCTACGTGGCCGGCATGTCCGTCGTCTGGGCCACGGTCTTCGCCCTGCCGCTCGCTGTCCTGACGACGCGCTTCGAGTTCCGGGGCGCGATCCTGATCCAGACGCTCGGCTTCATCCCGCTGATCATGCCGCCCTTCGTCGGCGCTGTCGCCATGCAGCTCCTGTTCGGCCGCAACGGCACGGTGAACCTTCTCCTGAATGACTGGTTCGGCTTCCGCATTCCCTTCATGGAAGGGTTGAACGGCGTCATCTTCGTCCAGTCGCTGCACTATTTCCCCTTCATCCTCATCAATCTGTCGACCAGCCTGCGCAATATCGACAGGTCCATGGAGGAGGCGGCGCAGAACCTCGGCTCATCGGGCTTCCGGCTCTTCCGGCGGATCGTCTTCCCGCTGGCCATGCCGGGCTATATCGCCGGCGCCTCGCTCGTCTTCGTCAAGGTTTTCGACGATCTGGCAACGCCTCTGCTCCTGAATGTCAAGGACATGCTGGCGCCACAGGCTTACCTGCGCGTCACATCTGTCGGCCTGACCGACCCGATGGGATACGTCATCTCCGTCATCCTGATCGTGGCATCGGTCGTTGCCATGTATCTTTCGGCGCTCGCCATGCGCGGCCGGGACTATTCGACCACCCAGCGCGGCGGCGGCGGCCTTGCCAAGCGACGCCTTTCGGCCGGTGAATCCGTGATCGCCTATGGCGTCGTCGGGCTCATCCTGCTCCTGGTCCTGTCGCCCCATATCGGGCTTCTGCTTCTGTCCTTTTCGACCATCTGGTCGTTCAGTCCGCTGCCCGATGGCTTCACCATCGCCAATTACGCCCGCGTCTTCGGCGAAAGCTCGGTCTACATCAAGAACACGCTCCTCTACGCCACGCTGGCGGGCCTCATCGACGTGGTCGTCGGCGGCACCATCGCCTATCTGGTGCTGCGCACCAAGGTGATCGGCCGGCAATGGCTGGACTGGGCAGCCATGGCGGCGCTCGCCGTGCCGGGCGTCGTCCTGGGCATCGGCTATCTGCGGGCCTTCTACGGCGTGACCATGCCGGACGGTCGGCCGCTGGCCACGCTCTGGATCGTCGTCGTCCTGGCGCTGGCCATCCGGCGTCTGCCCTATGCGCTGCGGGCCTGCTACGCGGCCATGCAGCAGATTTCCGTATCGCTGGAGGAAGCGGCAGAAAACATGGGCGCCACGCGCTGGCGGACCATTCGACGGGTGGTCCTGCCGCTCATGACCGGCGGCATCCTGGCCGGCTTCATGACGAGCTTCTCCACTGCCGCCGTCGAGCTGTCCGCCACGCTGATGCTGATCCAGAGCAATTCGGACGCACCCATAGCCTACGGCCTCTACATCTTCATGCAGTCGCCGGCGGGGCGCGGCCCCGGTGCCGCGCTCGGCGTCATCGCGGTCGTGCTCGTGGCCGTCTGCACCCTCGTCTCGCACATCGTCATCGAACGCCGCCAGAAGGCGATCGGCGCCAAAAACTAGTCCTGGGAGGACATTCATGAACATGACCGCGCCCGTCGACACCTCCATCCTGGAAACCGAAGGCCAATCCATCTCCATCCGCGGCGTGAATCTTTATTACGACACGCTGCATGTCCTGAAGGACATCAACCTCGACATACGCCCCGGTGAGTTCTTCGCCTTCCTCGGGCCCTCCGGCTGCGGCAAGACGACGTTGCTGCGCCTGATCGCCGGCTTCAACACCGCGCGGGAGGGTGCGGTGCGGATCGGCGGCCGGGATGTCCTCGACATGCCGCCCTGGAAGCGCAACATCGGCATGGTGTTCCAGTCCTATGCGCTCTGGCCGCACATGACGGTGCGCCAGAACGTGGCCTTCGGCCTGGAGGAGCGGCGCCTGCCGCGCCGGGAGGTGCAGACCCGTGTCGATGCCGCGCTCGCCCTGGTCGGGCTCAGCCATCTGGCGGAGCGGCGCCCGGCGCAATTGTCGGGCGGCCAGCAACAGCGGGTTGCGCTGGCCCGCACCATCGCCATCGAGCCGAAGGTTCTCCTGCTCGACGAACCTTTGTCGAACCTCGATGCGAAGATGCGGCTCAGCGTGCGCCGCGAGCTGCGGGACCTGCAGCAGCGCCTGCACCTGACCACGATCTTCGTCACCCACGACCAGGAGGAGGCGAACACGGTCTGCGACCGCATCGCCGTCTTCAACGAAGGCAGCATCCAGCAGGTCGGCACACCGATGGAGCTCTACGAGCAGCCGGCCAACCTCTTCGTTGCCAACTTTCTCGGCACGGCCAATATCCTGGCCGGGCGGGTCAGCGGTGAGGGTGCAGGCCGCTTCTTCGAGGTGGAGGGAGGCGGCCGCGTGCCGATCCCGCAGGATGCGACGGTTCCCGACAATGCGCGGCTGGTCTTCCGGCCGCAATATGCGCGGATCGGTGTTGATGCACCGGGCGCAACAAGCCTCGACGCCGTGGTGCGCCACCGGGAGTTCCTGGGCGCGACCATACGCTACGGGCTGATGGTCGGGCAGACGGAGGTCCTCGTCGACGTGCCGTTCCAGGCGGGCGACCGGCTCCTCGATACCGGGACGCAGACCTTCGTATCGCTCGATCCACGCTCCGCGCTCTGGCTTGCCGAATGAGCGGGCTGGAGCTCATCGTCATTCGCCATGGCGAAACGCAGTGGAACCGGGAAGGGCGGATCCAGGGGTGGCAGGACCAACCCCTGACCCTTGAAGGCGTTCGGCAGGCACGGGCCGTGGCAGAGGCGCTGAAGCCGGCCATCGACCCGAGCGGGCGTATGGCGTTCTGGATGAGCCCGCTGCCGCGGGCCGTCCAGACGGCATCCCTTCTGGCGGATGCCTGGAATTTACCGTTCCGCGCTTTCCGGCCCGATCCTGCCTTGCGCGAAATGGGTTTCGGCCGGTGGGAAGGCTTGACGCGGGACGAGATCGGCAACGCCGATCCGGATGGCTGGAAGCGTTACCGCGCCGATGCCTGGAGCGTGGCAGCCGGTGGGGGCGAAAGCCGCGCCGTCGTGGAGGATCGCCTCAGACTTTTCCTGTCGAAACTGCAGGAGGGCAGGCCGCACGTCCTCGTCACGCACAGCGTGTGCCTGCATGTGCTGCGGCGTATCTTTTCCGGGGTCGGCCCTGCGGACGCCCTGGCCTATAGCGCGGCGCAGACGACTGCCTTCCGGCTGTGTCCCGGGCGGGAAACGCCGATCGCCCCGACGGCCGAAGCGCTGCTGCGCTTCGGCTGCCGGAGCCCGGGCACGATGGCTGCCCTGTAGCCGAGACGCGGGCGCCCTTAATCCACCGGCGAGCCCGTATTGCCGACGAGCGCCCCGGCCTTCACGAAGGCGTTGGCGTTCTGCCGCAGCACATAGCCATCGACGTCGGAACGGATGACGAGCGGTTCGTCGCCATTGTCGCTGACGGGATGCAGTGTCGCGAGCCGCGCCCCCTTGCGCACGTAGTCGCCCAGGGCGACATGGTGCTCGACGATCCCGTCGCGCGGGGCGGGATACTGGTTCTGCGGCCCAACGCGGACGCGGATGGGCTCCGCCGTGCTGGCGGGCGGCCCCGAGCGGATCACCCCGGCCCGCGCAAGGCCGCGCATGAGATTGCCGTGCAGTTCGGATAGTTCAGCGCCATCGATCGGCCCGCCGCTGCCGCCTTCCGTTTCGACGGAGGCGAGCCCCTGCGCCAGGGCGCAGCCGACCGCCGTGGAGGGGACGCCCTCGACATACTGGATGAACCGGTAGCCCCAGGCCTCCATCTGGCTTTCCAGCTCAGCCGGGCCGGTGCGGCACCGATCGTCCGAAAAGCCGAAGATCAATGGAACGACCCGGTACTCGTTGCCGCCCGTATGCAGATCGATCAGCAGATCGCATCGGGGAAACAGCTCCTGGCTCAGAAAGTGCGAGAGGCGCTCTGTCGGGCTGCCATCGGCCGCGCCCGGGAAGGTGCGGTTCATATTGGCGCCGTCCAGGGTGGACAGGCGCTGACCGCGCTGCGCACCGGGGAAGTTGATGGAGGGGATGATGATGAGCCGGCCGGACACCATTTCCGGCCGGATCTCCCGCGCCACCTGCCGCAGCACGATCTGCGGCTCGTACTCGTCCCCATGGATGCCGCCGCAGACAAGGACGGTCGGGCCCTCGCCATTCTCAATCACGGTCATCGTCTCGGGCAGGAAGTCGCGGCCTTGCGCGATCACGTCCCGAAGGTCGCGCTCGGTGCGCCGAGGCTCTGTCATCGCTCTTGTATCCATGTCTGTCTCCGTCGGGTTCTGCGGCGTCACGCGCTCAGCGCCATGCGGCGGGGCGCGGCCTTGACCGGGGCGGGAAGGTGGAAGCGCGCCGGAGAGAAGGGTTCGAGGAGTTCGGGCTTCTCACCCGTTTGCGACCAGTCGGCAAAGAGCTTGGTGAAACCCAGCGAGATGGCGAAGCCATGCCCCGACCAGGCATAGCCATAGAAGAGGTTCGGCAGATGCGCCGGATTGTCGATGATGGGGATGTCGTCCAGCGCATTGGTATCCACCCGCGTGGCGTCCACCTGCATGAACTGCGACCGGTCGAGGAAGGGCAGCGTCATGATGGAGTCGGTCAGGTTGATCGCCGTGGAGCTGAGCGAGCCGGTGTCCACGCGGCCCTCCTTGTGGGTCACGCTTACGCCACCGGACAGCATGATGGTTCCATCGGGCAGTTGCTTGATGGCCAGCCGGCGGTGCGCATGCGACAGGAGATGCTTGATCGTCCGGTTTTCCGGATTGGTCACATACATCATCTGCGGCATCAGGTTCCAGGTCGGGGGCAGGAGCTCCCCGGCGATATGCTCGGCCAGGAGGGCCGGCGCCCCGGCATTGGCGAGGAGGAAGATCTTGTCCCCGACGCCGATCTCTTCCCCGTCCGCCAGGCTGATGGAGCGGATCCGGCCATTGGCCGCATTGAGCTTCACCACGCGTGCGCCGGTCCGGATGGTGGCGCCCTTGGCCTCTGCCGCCTTGGCGAACTGGCGTGTCGCGAAGGTGTGGTCGCCCACCCCGTCATTGGGGCAGTAGACGCCGCCGATGATGGAGCGGGTCATTTCCGGCTCGATCTCCACCACTTCGTCGCGGGTCAGGATGCGGGTCGGCGTGCCGAGCGCGGTCTGGATGGCGGCGCGCGCTTCGAGCCGGCCGCGAATTTCATGCTCACGCAGGCCGTAGGGCTGGTCGAAGACCTGCAATCCGCCGACGCGGCGGTAGCCGACGCCGCCCTCGAAGGCATCCTGGAATTCCTGCCAGCGGTCGATCGACAGGGATACGACGGGCAGTTCGCGGATATCGCGGTTGTTGGCCCGCACGCCGCGCTCGCCCGGCCCGCCCGATGCGCCGGAGGCGATTTCGCCGGCTTCCAAGAGCAGGACCTGCCTCCCGAGGGAGGACAGCTCATAGGCAAGGCTGGCGCCATAGATGCCGCCACCCACGATGACGGTTTCAAAACTCTGCATATGCTGGCTCATGTTCAGTCCAATCATTTTCGTGTTGGATGCCGATAGGAGCGGATGGCGGGTCAGCCCAGCCGTTCCGCGTAGTGACAGGTGAGCGTCCGGCCCTGGACGAGGCGGGGTTCCGGCTTCTGGGTGGCGCAGGGCGCGGGCACGGCCGTCTGCCCGCCCTCCTGCGCGGCGATCTGCCGGGCAAGCGGGCACCGCGTGTGGAAGGTGCAGCCGGAAGGCATGTTGCGGGGGCTCGGTATCTGCCCCTCCAGTATGGTGATGGGCTTGTCGCGCTCGATGCGCGGATCGCTCGTCGCCACGACCGACAGGAGGCTCTTGGTGTAGGGATGGCGCGGCGCTGCGACGACGGCCGATACCGGCCCGCTTTCCACGAAGGCGCCGAGATACATGACGCCCACGCTGTCGGCCATGTGCGACACCAGCGCCAGATCGTGCGTGATGATCACGTAGGTCAGGCCGAGCTGTTCCTGCAGGTCCATCAGAAGGTTCACGACCTGCGCCTGGACCGAGACGTCCAGCGCGCTGACGGGTTCGTCCAGGACGAGGATCTCTGGCTCGACGATGATGGCCCGGGCAATGGCGACACGCTGGCGCTGCCCGCCCGACAGCTCGTTGGCGAAGCGGTCCAGATGTTGGGCATCGAGCCCCACCTGGCGCAGCGCGCGCATGATCCGGTCCTGCCGCTCCTGCCGGGACCGGCCGAGCCCGTGGACGATCAGCGCTTCCTCCAGGACGGCGCCGATGCGCATGCGCGGGTCGAGCGAGGCGCGGGGATCCTGCAGGACGAGCTGCACGCGCCGGCGCATGGCCCGCAGCCCGGCTTCGTCCACCGTGGACAGGCGCGTCCCGGCCAGCTCGACGTCACCCGCCGTCGGCCGCAGCAGACCCACCAGCATGCGCGCCAGCGTGCTCTTGCCCGAACCCGATTCCCCAACCACGGCAAAGCAGCGGCCCCGTTCCAGGTGGAAGCTGACGCCATCCACGGCGCGGAGCGGGTTTCCCTTGACGCGGCCGAGAAAGCGCGTCCGCTCGGCAAAGTGCATGCTCAAGCCATTCGCCGCCACGATGGGCGCAGAGGACCGGGCGGCGTCAGGATGCTGCATCGAACTCTTCCTCTGCAAAATGGCAGGCGCTGAGGCGGGCGAAGACGCGCCGGGCCGCCGGTGCGCTCTGTGCGCAGACGGACCGGCCGTTGCCGAGCCGGCACCGCGGGCGGAAGGCGCAGCCCTGCGGCAGCGCGCCGACGAAGGGCGGTTCGCCGGCAATGCTCGGCAGCCGGCTGCGCAGACCGCTGCCCGCCTCTGCCGGCGAGGAATCCTTCAAGGCGCGCGTATAGGGGTGTGCCGGGCGCGTGAGCACATCGGCGACACTGCCGAACTCCACCACTTCGCCCGCATACATGACCGCCACGTCGTCGGCATATCGGGCGACGAGGCCCAGATCGTGCGTCACCAGGATCAGCGTCATGTTGCGCCGGCGCTGGATGGTGCGCAGGAGCAGGAGAATCTGCTGCTGGATGGTGACATCGAGTGCACTGGTCGGCTCGTCCGCCAACAGGATGTCGGGATCCTGGGCGAGCGCCATGGCGATGACGATGCGCTGCTTCATGCCGCCGGAGAACTGGTGCGGATACATGGCCAGCCGGTTCTGCGCATCGCCAATTCCGACATCGCCGAGCAGCGCGGCAGCCTTGCTCCATGCATCCTTACGCGGCATGTCCGACCCTTCGCGGATCGCCTCGATGAGCTGCGCGCCGACAGTCATGACCGGGTTCAAAGCGCTCGCCGCATCCTGGAAGACGATGCCGATCCGGCGCCGCCGCAGCTCGCGGATCTGCGCCGGCGTGCAGCCCGTCACGTCGGTTCCGCCGACGCCGATGGTGCCGTCCGTCACCCTGGCCTGCGCCGGCAGGAGCGTGGCGACTGCGCGCAGGAAGGTGCTCTTGCCCGAACCGGATTCCCCGACAATGGCCGTCGTCACACCGCGCGCGGCGGTAAAGTCGACGCCGCGCAGCACCTCGATCGGATGAATGTCGGCGAAGAAGGCGACGCGTACGCCCCGCGCTTCCACAGGTGCCTCGTCGCGTCCGGCCGTGCGGTCACTTCCGGGCGCGCGGCGTACCGGCCGCACACCGAGGAAGGCCGAGAAGATGGACCCCGCCGGCGAATGACGGACCGAGGTGGGGTCGAAGATGTTGCGCAGCGCCTCGCCCAGGAGGTTGAAGCCGAGGGCGGCCAGCGCAAGGCACAGGCCCGGGAAGGTCGCCAGATGCGGATGGGAGCGCAGGTAGGAGCGGCTTTCGCCCAGCATCGTGCCCCATTCCGGTTCCGGCGGCTGGGTGCCGAGCCCCAGGAAGGACAGGCCGGATGCCGACAGGAGCGTGGTGGCGAAGAGAAGGCTCGCCAGGGTGAGCAGGATGCCGGAGATGTTGGGCAGGACATGCCGCAGAACGATCCGTGCCGGCGAACAGCCGAGCGAGCGGCTGCCTTCGATATAGGGCTCGGCCAGGATGCTGCTGGTGACGGCGCGGGCCGTCCGGGCGAAGACGGGGATGGAGACGACACCCACCGCGATGATGACGTTCTGCGTATTGGCGCCGAGCACCGCCACGATCGCCAGGGCGAAGACGATGTCGGGAAAGCTCATCATGATGTCCACCGCGCGCATGACCAGGAAATCCGCGCGGCCCGCCCGCAGGGCGGCGAACATGCCGATGGGCACGCCGATCAGGAAGGCGATGGCAACGCCCCCGATGCCGATGCCGAGCGAGGTCCGGGCGCCCGTCAGGATGCGGCTGAACACGTCCCGGCCGAGCTGGTCGGTGCCGAACCAGTGGGTGAGCGAAGGCGCCTGGAGCGTGGTGGCGAAGCTCTGCGCGTAAGGGTCGTACGGCGCCACGAAGGGGCCAACGATCGCCATGAGCATGAAGAGGGTGACAAGCGACAGGCCGATCAGGCCCTTGGGCTGGCGCAACAGGGCGCGCAGCACGCTGTTGCGCCGTGCGCGGGCCTTCGTTCCGGCCGGGCGCGCCTGCGCCTCGTCCAGCGGTGTGACGGCGGTCACGGTCATGGTCTTCATCCCCCGTCTCATGCGGTGCGCGCCCGTGGGTCGAGCCACTGGGTCAGGATGTCCGTGACCAGATTGATGACCACGAAGAAGAAGGCGAACATCAGGATCGCGTATTGGATCACCGGGTAGTCCGCGCGCGACACGGCATCGACGAGGAGACGGCCGACGCCCGGAATGCCGAAGACCGTTTCGGTGATGACCGAGCCACCCAGCATGGCGCCGAACTGCACGCCGGCCACCGATATGGCGGCGATCAAGGAGTTGCGCAGCGCATGCCGCAGGATCACCTGCATTTCGCTGAGGCCTTTGGAGCGGGCCGTATCGAGGTAGTCCTTGCCCATCACCTCCAGGAGGCTTGCGGTGACGAGACGGCTGAACATGGCGGCGGGCCGGGTGGCGACGGCCAGGATCGGCAGCACGAAATGGGCGGGTGTCGATGCACCGGCCGCCGGCAGCCAGCCGAGGCGAACCGCGAAAAGCCAGATGCAGAGAAGCCCCAGCCAGTAGATCGGCATGGAAATGCCCGCCAAAGTGAAGAGCGAGATGATCGTATCGACCCATCCGCCCTGCTTCAGCGCACTTGCCACACCCCCGATGGCGCCGAGCACCAGGCCGACGATCAGGCCGCCAATGGCGACGATGAGCGTATTGGGCAGGCGCTCCCCGATTTCGGTGGAGATCGGCCGCCCCGTCCGCAACGACACCGCCGTTTGCGGATTGACGATCCCCGTCAGGAAGTTCGCGTAACGGTCGAGCGCCGGCTCGTTCAATCCCATGCGGTCCCGGATGACCTCGACTTCCTCCGTCGTGGCCATCGGCCCGGCCTGGATGCGGGCCGGATCACCGGGGATGAGGTCGATGAACCAGAAGACCAGAAGGGAAACGATGAACAGGGTCGGGATGGATGCCAACAGGCGTTTGACGACGAACATGGCCGGCTCTCCGCTTCAGTTCGATACGGCCACCTTGTCGAAATGCATGGTCTCGTTGGGCTGGATCTCCAGCCCCGTGACACGATCGGCGATGCCGATGGCCTGGGTCTGGTACCAGAGGAACACGAAGGGCCGATCCTCCCAGATCTTGCGCTGGATCTGGCCGTAAATGTCCTTCTGTCTGGCGACGTCCGTCTCCGCACGTCCCTCCGCCAGCAGCGCATCGACTTCGGGGCTCGCATAGCCCGTCGTGTTGGCGCTGACGCCGGACTTGAAGAGGCGGTACAGCGTGTAGTCCATGCCCGCCGTTGCGCGGCCGAGCATCGCCATATTGTCCGTTCGCTCCGCCACGGGCTGGCTGACGATCTCCGTCCAGGTGCCGCGGTCCACGACCTGCGCCGCTGCGGTAACGCCGATGGCCTGGAACGAGCCCTGCAATGCCTGGCAGATCTGCGCGTCCTTGATGTAGCGGCCGTTCGGGCAGACCATGGTGATCGACAGCTCGCCCGGCGCGTAACCCGCTTCCTCGATCAGCGCCTTGGCGCGCTCCGGGTCGAAGGGAATGGGATCGAAGGTCACGCGCAACTCGTTCTGCGTGCCGGGTCCCGGCATCGTGACCGAGGGCGTCGCAAGGCCGCCGAGGATACCCTGGATCATCCCCTCGCGGTCCACCGCAAGGTTCAGCGCCTCGCGGACACGGGGGTCTCCCATCGGCCCTTTCATGACGATCTCCATATTGATGGAGAACATGCTCGGCGGTGTCATCACCTGCATGCCGTCCAGGCTCGATATGGTTTCGATGGATTCGGGTGGAACGCGCTCGGCCACGTCGACCTCTCCGGTTTCCAGGAGCGCCATGCGTGAGCCGTCCTCCGGCACCACGAGGAAGTCGATCGCCTCGAGCGTCGCCGGGAAATCACCGGAATAGGTCGGGTTCGGAACGAGGCGGTAACGCTCGCCACCCACGAAGCTGTCGACCATGTAGGGGCCGCTGCCGACCGGCTTCCGACTGTATTCGGCACCCATCTCGGCCAGGGCCTTGGTATCGATGATGGTGGCGTTGGTGGACGACAGGAGCAGCAGGACATGGCCGTTCGGCTCCGCCAGATGGAACACCACCGTCGTCGGATCCTCGGCACTGACCCGTTCGATCGAGGAATAGAGGCCGCGATAGATCGAGCCGACAGCCGGATCGAGAAGACGGTTGAAGGACGCTGCCACGGCTTCTGCATCCAGCGGGTTGCCGTTGGAGAATGTGCGCCCCTCCTTGATCTTCACGGTGAAGGTCCGCCCGTCTTCGGAGAAGGCGTGTTCGGTGGCGAGCTCGTTGACGACGTTGTTCTCGGCGTCCAGCCGGAACAGGCCTTCCAGAACATGCAGGTCGACCGTGTTGCCGGTCGGCAGATCGTTGAAATGCGGGTCGAAGGTTTCCGGATCGGCGCCGACGGCAACGGTCAGCGTGCCTGCGGGCGCGGGCACCTGTGCCATCGCGGTGGTGGAGATCAACGATGCGAGCATGCTGGCAAGGATGCTGTGCGTCAGTTTCGTCATGACATGATCTCCGCAACCGAGGGTCTGGTTTTCGACAAAGTTTCTCCGTTGGCCATCCGCCAGTCGGCGGGGCCTGGAAGCGCATCTCTTCTGTGGGTGATGGAAGCTTGTACGCCCTTAGCAATTGCGTCAAATTCATAATGTTCCGACTGCCATAACCTGAGGCTATGTATGAAGCTGACACATCGGCAGGTGGAGTTCTTCAAGGCGGTGATGGAGCAGGGCAGCATCACCGGGGCCGCCGTCAGCCTGCGCATCTCGCAACCGGCTGTCAGCAAGGCGCTGGGCGCGCTGGAGGCCGAGATCGGCCTTCCGCTCTTCCAGCGAACACAGAACGGCCTTGTGCCGACGGTCGAAGCCCGCGCCTTCTATACGGAGGTCGAGCGCAGCTTCAGCGGGCTGCGCTACCTGTCCGGCGTGGCGCGTGACCTGACAACCCTGAAGCACGGCCGCCTCGTGGTCGGGGTCATCCCGGCTTTGTCCAACCGGTGGTTGCCTCTGGTCGTCGCGCGCTTCATCGAGCGCTTCCCGGAGGCGAACATGACCTTCGAGGCTTTCTCATCCCCGCAGATGGCGCAGCTTGTCGGCCAGGGCCGGATCGACATGGGCCTGGCGCAAGCCTCGACCAACGACCCCGCCATCCAGCGGACGCCTATCGTCGATATCGAAGTGGGCGTCGTGCTGCCACGGGCCCATCCGCTTGCCGCGCAAAAGCTTATCCAGCCGCAGGACCTCGCCGGACAGACTTTTATTTCCCTGTCGCCGACCGATGTCATCACCCGGCAGCTCGACAGCGTGCTGGCTTCCAGCGGCGTGACGATTCAACGGCGGTTGCATGTCTCGCTCGGAAGCACGCTTTGCAACCTGGTGGGCGAGGGGGTCGGGATCGGTCTGGTCGATGCCGAAACCTATCACTACTGCCGCAGGCCCGGCCTCGTCTGCCGGCGCTTTGAACCGCGCATCTCCATGCCGATCTCTCTCCTGCGGTCGCAGCGACGGCCCCCATCACTGATGGAGCACGAGTTGATCGACCATATGCGGCGCATTCCGCCCATCGACACCATCGTCGCCGCCGCGGCCGACTGACGCCGCTTCACGCAGATAAATTTCTTAGGCGGCGAACATCCCGCCCCGTCATGCGTTGTGCAGTGCCAAAGACCGTTCGCATCCGATCCTCCGCCGCCTCTCGCGTCGGACCTTCCGCGGCGGCGCAGACAAGGTACGCGACGATATGAAGGTTGCAGTGATTACGGGCGCAAGCGCAGGCATCGGCCTTGCCATCGCCGAACGGTTCGTTAAGGCAGGCTGGGCAGTGGCGCTTCTGGCGCGGGATGCCGAGCGGCTGCGACAGGCCAGAGCCGGGCTGGAAGGCAAGGGCGGCACGGTCATCGACCTGCCGACCGATGTGGCAGAGGTCGAGCAGGTCGAAGCGGCGGCGCGGCAGGTGATCGACCGGTTCGGGCGCATCGACGCCTGGGTGAACAATGCCATGACGACGGTCGTCGCCCCGGCCGCCGAGATCACGCCGGAAGAATATCGGCAGGTCACGGCTTCCACCTATTTTTCGCAAGTCTACGGAACGCTCGCAGCGCTTCGCCAGATGCGCCGGCAGGGCCGGGGCCGGATCGTTCAGGTTTCGTCCGGGCTCGCCTTCCGGGCCGCGCCGCTTCAGGCAGCCTATTGCGCGGCCAAGGCGGCCGTGGGCGGCTTTACCGACAGTGTGCGCGCTGAGCTGATTGCGGAGCGCTCGCCCATCACCCTGTCGGTCGTCTACCTGCCGGGCGTCAACACGCCGCAGCCTGGCTGGGCCCGCAATCGCACCGGGCATGAGCAGGTCATTCCCGATCCCCTGTTCGATCCGCGCCTGTGCGCGGAGGCGGTCTATTCCGCCGTCCGGTCCCCCCAGCGTGAAATCTGGGTCGGACGCTCCACGATCATGATGGCACTCGGCCAACGCTTTGCGCCAGCCTTCGCCGACCGTCAGGCCGCCTCCATGATGGAGGCGCAGATGGGCGATCCCATGCCACCCCGGACGGGTAACCTGGCGGAGCCGGTGGCCGGCCCGGCCCGCATCGACGGGCCGCGCCGCGCGGATGTGGTCGGACTGCCGTCGGAGTTCGTGACGAGCCGTGGCGCCACGGCGTTCAAGCTGGCCGTGGCCGGCGGGCTGGTGGGAATGGGCGCGCTCATCGGCGGCGCCCTGTCCCGTTGCACCGCGCGGCGGTTCCGATGAACGCGGTCCTCGATCGCTTCTTCCCGGCGTCTCGCACGCCCGTGCCGGGCAAGCCCGGCGAGCGGATCGACGGCTACCTGGCGCTGGAGGATTACGGCGCGATCGGCGAGGGGCGTTCGGTCGCCCTGTCGGGCGCAGACGGCTCCATCGACTGGTGGTGCGTGCCCAATATGGATTCGCCGCCGCTCTTCGACCGTCTTCTGGACGGCGAGAATGGCGGCCGGTTCTCGATCAGCCCCGACGTGCCCTTCGAGGTGGAGCAGCACTACCGGGACGGAAGCAATGTGCTGGAGACGACGTTCCGGACCGCGGGCGGAACCGCGATCCTGACCGAATCCCTCAACAGTGGTACGGCCGGGCGGCTCCCCTGGGCGGAGCTCGGACGGCGGATCGAAGGCATTGACGGATCGGTCCGGTTCAACCTTCTGATGCGGCCGGGCCGGCGCGGGGATACGGTCAACCCGTATCATTCCACCATCGGCAAGCAGGTCGTCTTCAATGTCGGCAAGGTCGTCGGCCTGTTCCTGCATACGGATGGCCTTTCCTTCGACTGGTCCGACGAATGCATCAGCGGCGCCTTCACGGTGAGCGCCGGGGAACGGCGCGTCGTCGCCATCGTGGCCTGCAGCGACGGCCCGCTGGTCGTGCCGCCGATCGACGAGATCGACGCCCGGATCGACATATCGCATGATGAGTGGCGCGTCTGGGCGGAGCGCGTGACCCATGATGGCGCGCATCGCGATGCCTTCGTGCGCAGCGCGCTGGCGCTCAAGCTCCTGCTCTTCTCTCCCTCCGGCGCAATCGCCGCCGCACCGACGACCTCACTGCCCGAAAAGATCGGCGGGCCGAAGAATTACGACTACCGCTTCGCCTGGGTGCGCGATGCCGGTTACACGATCAAGGCTTTCCTGGCAGCCGGCGCGGAGGCCGAAGCCAAGGCCGCCTTTTCCTGGCTTCTCAACCAGCTCGAAGAGCACGGAACGCAGGTCTGCTACACGCTCGATGGCGGGCTCGTCACCGACATCCGGGAATGGGATATGCCGGGCTATCGCAGCTCGCGGCCCGTCGTGACAGGCAATGCGGCGACCAAGCAGAAGCAGCATGGCGTCTACGGCGATATCTTCGAGACGGCATCCCGCTTCGTGGAGCGCGGGAACATACTGGACGCGCGCAGCGCAGCTACCCTGTCGCGCCTGGCCGACGAATGCGCGGACCTGTGGCGCACACCCGATTCCGGCATATGGGAGCTGGAGGATATCCAGCATTACACCATGTCGAAGATCAGCTGCTGGCAGGCGCTCGCGCGGGCCGTGGAACTGGCCGATGACGGGCAGTTGCCGACGACGTGCCGGGAGCGCTGGCTGCGCGAGCGCGACCGCATTCAGGACTGGATCGAAACGAACTGCTGGTCCGAGTCTGTCGGCAGTTTCGTCATGTATCCGGGCTCGACGCGCATCGACGCATCGCTCGCTTTGGCGGTGCGCTTCGGCTTCGATGGCCGCGACCGGCTGCGCAAGACGCTCGAGGCGATCGACCGGGAGCTCGGCAGCGGCATCTTCCACTACCGCTATTCGGGCGCGGAAAAGGAAGAGGGCTGCTTCCTGGCCTGCTCCTACTGGGCTGCCGAAGCCTGGGCCATGCTGGGCGAGGGTGAGGCTGCCCGCAAACGGTTGAGCATGCTGGGCGAAAGCCTCGCTCGCGGGCCGGGGATCCTGCCGGAAATGGTCGATCCAAAAAGCGGGGCCTTCCTGGGCAACATGCCCCAGGGGCTCAGCCACCTGGCGCATATCATGGCCATGTCGACCGCCTATGGGCAGTCGCCCGATGATGAGGAAGGGCAGAGCGATGCGTGATCCGGCCGGCCGCATTTCCGCAAAACTCCAGGCCATTCTGGCACACCGTGCCAAGGCCGACGACCCGGCCTCTGCGCCCAAGGTTCTGTCGCCATCCCACCTCATGGCGTTGCGGGCCGTGCTCGCCCATATGGTGCCGCATTCCATAGCCGGGCTCGATCTGGCGCAGCGGATCGATGCCGACCTTGCCGCTGGTTCCGACAATGGGTGGCGGCTGGAGACGATGCCGGACGATGCGCGCGCCCATCGGGATGCGCTCACGAGCCTCGACGCCGCCGCCCGGGCCGGCGGCGCTTCGGGTTTTGCCGATCTGGTGGCGGACCGGCAGGCTGCCATGCTCGCGAAGGTGGCGGAGGGCGCCTTCGATGCACCCGCCGGTGCGCCGATGACGGCAGGGCAGTTGAGCGACTGGTTTACCGAGCTTCTGTCCGATGCTGTCCGGCTCTATGTGGCGCATCCCGCCACCATGTCGTCCATCGGCTACGAGGGACACGCAAACGGTGCCCATAGCGGCGCAGCCTTCGAGGGCTGGACGGACCGCGAGATCGAGGATGTCCGATGAATCTCGACGCCATGGCGCGCTACAACGAGGATGAAACCGTCGATGCCGTTGTGATCGGCACCGGCGCGGGCGGCGCGCCGCTCCTGTCGCGGCTGGCGAAGGCGGGCCTGCGGGTCGTCGCGCTGGAAGCCGGTGCCAACCGCCACCCGGAAACCGAATATGTCGCCGACGAGACAGCCTCGGGCAGTCTCTACTGGATGGACGAGCGGATCAGCGGCGGCGACACGCCGGAAGCCTTCGGCGCCAACAATAGCGGCATCGGCGTCGGAGGATCGACGCTCCATTGGGGCGCCTTCGTTCCGCGTGCCGATCCGCGTGATCTCCGCCTGAAGTCGGACAGCGGGCACGGGGTCGACTGGCCGCTCCGCTACAAGGAACTCGTCCCCTATTACGACGCCGTCGAGCGGTTCATCGGCGTGTCGGGCCCGGCCTCCTATCCCTGGGATCCGACCCGCGCTTACATTCATCCGCCCGTCGCGCGCAACACGCCGGCCCAGCTTATGGCGCAGGCCTGCGCGCGCTTCGGCATCACGCATGCCGATGCACCGGCGGCGCTGGTGTCGAGGCCCATGCAGCAGGACGGGCACGGAACGCGCCATGCCTGCGTCGGCTGCGGCTATTGCCACCAGGGCTGTCGCAACGGGTCCAAGGCGTCGATGGACGTGACCTTCCTGCCGCTGGCGGTCGAGGCCGGCGCGGAAATTCGCCCGGACTGCATGGTGCATGGGTTCGAAACGGACAGGCAGGGACGCATCAGCGCCGTCATCTACCGCAAGGAAGGGCGCGACCACCGGCAGAAATGCAGCGCCGTCTTCCTATGCGCGGGTGCCATCGAAACGCCGCGGCTCCTGCTGCACACCGGGATCGGCAATAAGAGCGGCCAGGTCGGCCGCAACTATACGGCCCATGTCGCCACGCAGGTCTGGGGCACTTTCGACCACGAGACACGGATGAACCGGGGCTATCCGTCATCTCTGATCACAGAGGACATGATCCGTCCGAAGGATGCCGACTTTGCCGGCGGCTACCTGGTTCAGAGCCTTGGCGTCGTGCTGCAGACCTTTGCCGACCAAGTGGCGCGCGGCCGCGGCTTATGGGGCCGCGAACTCGTGGATTACCTGCACGATTACAACCGGCTGGCCGGCATCGGCATCAACGGCGAATGCCTGCCCAGCGACAGCAATATCATGACCCTGTCGGACGAGGTGGACGGGTCAGGTATGGGCAAGCCGCTGATCCGCTTTTCCTACGGCGATAATGAGCGTGCGCTGAAAGCCCATGCCGTCGCTTTCATGCGCTCCCTGTGGGAAGAGGCCGGGGCGTCGGACATCTGGGTCATGGAACGCACCGCCCATACGATCGGCACATGCCGGATGGCCACGCATGCCGATGCCGGCGTGGTGGATCCGTTCGGACGGTCCTTCGACGTTCCCAATCTCTGGATCGCCGACAACTCGGTCTTTCCGAGCGCCCTGGCTGCCAATCCGGCCCTGACGATCATGGCGCTCAGCCTGCGGACGGCCGACAGTTTCCTGTCCGGCCGCCCGGCCTGACGGCATCAGGCGCCGAAGCGCGGTTCGGGGATACCCTTGACGCCCAGATCGTGGATCGCAAAGAGGCTGCCGCGCTGGGGGCCGTCACCGGGAAAGCGTGGCAGCGGCGGCTTGGCCATGGAGGTCACGAAAAGGATATCCAGGTTCGGACCGCCGAACATGACGCTGGTGATCTTCTTGACGGGCATGTCGATGATGCGGTCCACCGTGCCATCCGGCCGGTAGCGCACCAGGCGCCCATCATAGACGAGCGCGTTCCACAGGCAGCCTTCGGCATCCACGGTCGATCCGTCGGCCGCTCCGCCACGGGACGTATCGACCTTGGCGAAGACACGGCGGTTGGTCGCCGCGCCGGTTTCGATGTCGTAGTCATAGGCCCAGATTTCGCCTGTCCATGTATCGGCGAAATAGAAGGTGCGGTCATCCGGCGCAAAGCAGGGGCCGTTGGAACAGATGATCCCCGTATCCACCGTGTGAACGGTGAAATCGGGATCGAGCCGATAGAGCGCGCCGGACGGCCCTTCCTCCATCGTGTCCATGGACCCGGCAAGGAAGCGGCCGCGGCGGTCCACCTTGCCGTCATTGATGCGATTGGCGGGCTTGTCCGGCTCAGGATCGTGGATCAGCTCGCAATCGCCGCTGCGAAAGTCCAGCGCATGGAAGCCCTGTTGGAGCGATACGATGGCGCCCTGGCCATCCTTGCGCAGCGCCATGGAGCCGATCTTGCCGGGCACGTCCCAGGCGCGCACCTCCGCGCCGTCGACGGTGGTCCGGAAGACCCGTCCGTCGAAACTGTCGATGAAATAGAGCCGCTCCTGCTCGGCATCCCAGAGGGGGCCTTCGCCGAGCGTCGTCTTGACGTCCAGAAGAACTTCAATGCGCATGTCGTTTCGTCCTCTTGTCTTGGCGCCGGCGGCGCTGCGGGCTCTAGAAGGAGACCTTGTCGCCGCCCTTCAGTTGCAGGATGGCGCGGGCTTCGTCCGGCGTGGCGATGGCCAGACCCAGCCCCTCGATGATCTGGCGGACCATGCGGACCTGCTCGGCGCTGGAGGTCGCCAGCTTGCCCTTGCCCGCCCAGAGCGAGTCCTCCAGGCCCACGCGCACATTGCCGCCCATGGCCGCCGACTGGGCGGCAATCCGCAACTGGCTCGACCCCGCGCCCAGCACCGACCAGCGATAATCCGACCCGAACAGCCGGTCGGCCGTCCGCTTCATGTGCATCACGTCTTCCGGGTGTGTGCCTATGCCGCCCAGGAGACCGAAGACCGACTGCACGAAGAACGGCGCCCGCACGAGGCCGCGATCGGCGAAATGCGCCAGATTGTAGAGATGGGCGATGTCGTAGCACTCGAACTCGAAGCGCGTGCCATTGTCGTAGCACGTCTCAAGAATGTACTCGATGTCCTTAAAGGAGTTACGGAAAACCAGATCCCGCGTGGCTTCCAGATGCGGCTTTTCCCAGTCGAAGCGGAAGGTCTCGTAGCGCGGGGCCAGATGGTAGAGCCCGAAGTTGATGGACCCCATGTTAAGCGACGCCACTTCCGGCTTGAACGTTGCCGCCGGGCGCACCCGCTCCTCAACGCTCATATAGGGGCTGCCCCCGGTCGTGATGTTGATGACGGCGTTGGTGGCCGCTTTCACCCGCGGCAGGAAGCGCGCGAAGGCGTCCGGCGTCTGGTCCGGGCGCCCGTTTTCCGGGTTGCGGGCATGCAGGTGCAGGATGGCCGCGCCGGCTTCCGCCGCGCCGATGGCGTCGGTGGCGATCTCGTCGGCCGTAATGGGAAGATGCGGCGACATGGTCGGCGTATGTATGGCCCCGGTGACCGCGCAGGTGATGATGACCTTGCCGGAGGGAGCGGCGGTGGTCGGCTTGGCATCTGATGGCATGGATCTATCCTCGGTCTGTCGGTCAGGAGCCGAATTGCGTATCGGCGGTTTTCTTATGGGCGCGCAACGCCATCAGGCGGCGGTCGCGCCAGCGCTGGCGGTCCGTCAGCGCATGGCTGGGCAGTGCGGCGCGGCGCTCGGCCTCGATGCCCTCAGCCGTCGCGCGGGCCCAGTCCGGCGGCACGGCCATGGACTGCGCAAGCTGCGCATACATGGGGCCATAGCGCGCCACATAGTCGGCAATGCCGCCCGGGGCGTTCAGATCGATGGTCTCGAACGGGCCGATGAAGCTCCAGCGCAGGGCAAGCCCGTCGGCAATGCCGCGGTCCACATCGGCCGCGCTGGCATAGCCGCCTTCGACCAGCCGGAAGGCTTCGTCGAGCAGCGCGCCCTGCAGGCGGTTCATGATGAAGCCGTCGATCTCCTTCTCCATGACCAGGGGCACCTGGCCAATGGATCGCAGCACATCGGCCGCGCGCTCCATCACGCGCGGGTCCGTCCACGGTGCCGGGACCAGCTCGACCGCCGGTACGAGATAGGGCGGGTTGATGGGATGGGCGACGACGCAACGGTCCTTGCCCTGCAATTGGGGGAATATCGCCGAGGGCAGAAGCGCCGAGGATGAGGTCGCCAGGATCGCATCCGGCGGCGCCAGCCGATCCAGCTCCGCGAAGGTGGCGCGTTTGATGTCGATCTTCTCCGGCCCGCACTCCTGGACCCAGTGCACGCCCGCCACGGCATCGGCCAGGCTGTCGCAGCCGACGATATCGTCCAGCACCGCCGCCGTACTGCGCCCGGACAGAAGGTCGCTTGTCGCCAGATCGTCGACGACGGAGGCGATATAGGAGAGGGCATTCGGCACGGCGGCCGGATCGGGGTCATACAGCCGGACGGAGCATCCGGCCCGCGCGAAGGTGATGGCCCAGGCGCGGCCGATCAGCCCCGCTCCGACAATGGCGACGCGCTCCATCACAGCGTCTCCACATTGCCATCGACGTTGAAGGACATGGCGGACAGATTCCGCCCTGCATCGGATAGAAGGAAGGCGATCGAGCCGGCAATATCCTGCGGCGTCACCATGCGGCGGAGCGAGACCGTCTCCAGATAGCGGGTCTTCATCGCGTCGAAGGATATGCCGACCTTTTCGGCGCGGTCGCGGATGACGCCGTCCATGCGCGGCCCTTCGACGATGCCCGGCAGGATGGCGTTGACGCGGATATTGTGCGGGCCAAGCTCCTTGGCGAGCGATTGGGTCAAGCCGATCACGCCCCATTTGGCCGCCGCATACGGGGTGCGGAAAGCATAGCCGTGCCGCCCGGCAGAGGACGACATGTTGACGATGGCGCCGCCACCCGCCGCCTTGATGGCCGGTACGGCGAGCCGCGCGCAGAGGAACTGCCCGGTCAGGCCGATATCCAGGCACCGGCGCCAGTCGGCGGGCGCGATGTCCTCGATGCCGCCCGTGGGCCCGGCGATGCCGGCATTGTTGATCAGCGCGTCGAGCCCGCCCAGCACGCTCAAGGCGGTGTCGAAGAGCCGCTGCACATCGCCTTCATCGGACACATCCGCCCGGATGCAGGTGACGCCCGGCAGCTCGGCCGCAATGCGGTCGAGCGCATCCTGCGCAACGTCGCACAGGACGACGCGGCACCCCTGATCGTGCAACAGGCGCACCGCGGCCTCGCCGATGCCGCCCGCACCGGCGGTGACGATGACACGCTGGCCTTGAAGGCCGCTTACGAAACTTGTCGCCATGAGCGTCAGGTCCTTTTTTCCTTGAGGGCGATCACCGCGGCCAGGACGACGCATCCGAAGAAGATGGCGCGGAAAGCATAGGGCAGGGTCGTACCGGCCAGGAGCGTTTGCAGTGCGGTGAGCAGGAGTGCGCCACCGACCATGCCGAGGAAGTGGCCCCGGCCGCCGGTGATCAATGCGCCGCCCACCACCACGATGGCGATGGAGGGCAGAAGGTAATCATCGCCCATGCCAAGGCTCGCCTGTCCCGAGAAACCGGTCAGGAGCATGCCGACCAGCGCGGCGCACAAGGCCGACAGGACATAGACGCCGACGACGATCCGACCGGTCCGCACGCCGGACAGGCGTGCCGCTTCCAGGCTGTTGCCGACTGCATAGACCCGGCGGCCGAACGTCGTGCGGCCGAGGATGAGCGTCCCGGCGACGAGGAAGACGGCAAGGAGGATAAGCACCGGTGTGATGGGGCCGATATGGCCCGTCATGAGCCAGCGAAGGGCGGGCGAGGCAAAGCCCGACGGCGTCCCGCCGGAATAGATGAGGGCGATCCCCTGCAATATGCCATTGGCCGCCAGCGTTACCACGATGGGCGACAGGCCCAGCGCCACGACCCCGAGCCCGTTCAGAAGCCCGATCAGGGCCGCGATGCCGAACACGAAGGGCACGGCATAGAACATGGCGGCGTCGGAGCCCTGCACCGTGCCGGCCAGGAGAATGCCGGACAGGCCGATCATCCAGGGCACGGACAGGTCCAGCCCGCCCGTCAGGATGACGCTGCCCTGGCCCAGCGCCAGGATGACCAGGAAGGTGGACAGGACGAGAAGCGAGTTCCAGAAGCTCCAGCTCGTCAGCGTGTTGCCGAGGATGAACTGCGTGGCCAGAAGAACGAGGACAAGGCACAGATAGGCCGGCAGCGCGAAGCGCAGCGTGGTCGCGTTCGCCCTCAGGAAGGCCGGGGGTGCGATCCGGTCCGTTGTCGGACGCTCGCGCCCCTGCTGCGCCACGAAGGGCAGGTGCCGGTCGGCGGATGGGCGCTGGGTGACATGGGTGCCGGAGCGCCGGGCCGCCAGAACGCCCCGAAGGCGCGCGAGTTGCGCGTTAAGGACCGAGCCGCGGCCGAACGAACCGACCAGCACGGCCGCCAGGAGCACGCCGCCTTCCGCGATGGTCGCGTAATAGGCCGATACGTTGAGCGCGAGCAGGATGTTGACCACGATCATCAGGACGAAGGCGCCGAAGATCGTGCCCGTCAGCCCGCCCTTGCCACCGCCGAGCCGCGTGCCGCCGATGACGACGGCTGCGAACATGGACAGGAGCAGAGAATTGCCCACCAGCGGATCGCCCGAACCCGTCTGCGCGCTGACGAACACACCGGACAGACCGTAGAAGCCACCGGCCAGGACATAGGCGCCGAAGCGCACGAGCGGCACGCGCACGCCGGTTGCGGCGGCAGCCGCCGGATCGCTGCCCACCGCATAGAGGGCGACGCCGAAGCCGGTGCGCCGCAGCCACAGCCAGAACAGTGCGGCGCACCCCAGGAGCACGAGCGAGGCCGGCAGGAGTTCCGGCACGGCATCGCCCATATAGAGGTTGCCCAGCGAGGGCGAGATGAAGCCACCGGGCTGCGGCAGGACGAGCAGTGTGACGCCCTGCACGATGAACATGCTCGACAGCGTGACGACGATGGGCTGCAACCGCAGGAAGGCGACGAAGACACCGTTGAAGGCGCCCACGAGCATACCCGTGCCGATGCCGGCCAGCGTCCACACAATTACGGAGGCCTCCATGTCGGCCGGGTCCATGTTGGCGGCCAGGACGGCGTTCACCAGGGAAATGACGGCGCCTGCCGACAGGTCGAAGCCGCCGGACAGGACCACCAATGTCTGGCCCATGGCCGCCAGCGCCAGGGGCGTGCCGCCGCTCGCCTGGAAGGAAATGTCGAAATAGGTCATCGGCCCGGGGCTGATCCAGTCGACCAGCGCGAAGAGCGCGGCAAAGACCAGGAGCGCAACCAGCGGCCCCCGATTGCGGGCGAGCCAGCGCATCGGCGCAGCGGGGCGGGCGCTTGCCCTTTGCGCGCTCGTACCTGCCAGACGATCGGTCATGCCGCAGCTCCGGAGTGGACGTTGCCCGGCGCGGCGGCATTGCCGCCGAGGGCCGCAGCCATGATTGCGTGCTCGTCGATCGCCGCGCCCTTCAGCTCGGACACGATCCGGCCTTCGTAGAGCACGACGACACGGTCGCTCAGATGGACGAGTTCGGGGATTTCGGTGGAGTGGAACAGCACCGCGCCGCCGGCATCGGCGAAGCTGCGCATCAATTCGTAGAGCTGGTGCTTGGTGCCGACATCGATGCCGCGCGTCGGATCGAACAGGAGCAGGATGCGGCTTTCCGCAACCAGCCATTTGGCAATGGCGATCTTCTGCTGATTGCCGCCCGAAAAGGCCCCGGCCTCCGTAAAGGCGGCGACGGGAGAGACATCCACCGTGCCGAAGACGCGCTCCGCAGCGGCGCGCTCGGCCTGCCGGTCGATGAGGCCCCTGCGTGCGAAGCGGTCGATGACGGGCAAGGTCGCGTTGGTCGCCCCGTCGAGCTTCAGGAACAGGCCCTGAGTCTTGCGGTCTTCCGGCAGGAAGCCGATGCGCAGCGATGGATGGAGGGCATCGGCGGGCGCCGACAGATGCACGGCGCGGCCATCGACGAGGAGGGTGCCGGCGGTCACCGGCACGGCCCCGAAACAGGCCGAGAAAAGATCGAGCTGCCCCATGCCCTGGAGCGCCGCGACGCCCAGGATCTCACCCGGCGCGAGGGCCAGGTCCACCCCCGTCAGCTTGGCTCCGGCGCTGAGCCCACGCGTTTCCAGGACGGGTTCGGGCGGGGTCGCCGTGCTGCGGTCGGGGCGCGGCGGGAAGGTCTGGTCGAGCGAGCGCCCGATGATCCGCTCGATGACCTCGGCATCGGTAAAGTCCGCCACGGCGCCGCTGGCGATATGGCGCCCGTTGCGCAGGATCGTCATCGTATCGCAGAAATCGCGCACCTCCGGCATCCTGTGCGAGATGAACAGCACCGTCACGCCGCGCCCGCGCGCTTCGGCGATCATGCCGCCCAGCCATGCGACGTCGCTGCCCGCAAGAGCCGATGTCGGCTCGTCCAGTAAGAGGATGGAGGGCTGGCGATAGAGCGCGCGGGCAATCTCGATCTTCTGCCGCATGGCCAGATCGAGGCTGCCGGCCTCTGCCTGCAAGTCGACATGGATGCGCAGGCGCTCGAAATGCGCCCGCACGTCATCGGCCACTGCGCCACGGCGCAGCGTGCCCAGGATCGAAACCGGTGCATTCGGCAGCATCATATTGTCGAGGACGGTCAGGTCCCGCACCAGGGTCAGTTCCTGGAAGGCCGTGCGGATGCCGGCGCGGTGCGCGTCGCGCGGGCTTGCCAGGCGCACCGGCCTGCCGTCGATCTGTATGTGCCCCGTATCCGGCGCGATCAGGCCGGACAGGAGCTTCATCGTCGTGGATTTGCCGGCCCCGTTCTCACCCAGAAGCGCATGGACCGAACCCCGCGCCACGGAAAAGCTGACATCGGTGACGGCCTTGGTGGCGCCGAAGGCCTTGGACACGGCCTCGAGCCTGATGGCCGGCGGTGGGGACGTGTCTGACACGGTCGACCTCCTTGCGAAAGCGGGTCGGGCGTCGCCGCAAGGCGGCAGACGCCCGGGCGTCTCGTCTCACTGCTCGGGCTGACCGACGAGCGCCGCGTTCAGGCCGAGTTCGGGCGTCTGATCGGAGAAGATCGATGCGAACCAGCCGGGATTGGCGACGAGCGAAGGCTTGAACGCGTTGCAGCCATCCTTCATTTCCTGCCACGTACCCGTATCGCACAGCTTGACCGTATCGTTGGTGACGATCGGCAGCGGCAGGGTCGTGTGCTGGGGTACGTCGGTCTTGCCGTCCAGCATCTCGACCGCGAGCTTCAGGGCGTAAGCACCGGAATAGGGGGGCGAGGCATAGGAGATGCGCGGAGCGCCGAGCGGGGCGTAGGGGCCATCGGCACCCTCGACCTCCGTCCCGGCCGGCAGCATCTGGATGCGCCCGCCATTGGATCCTTCACCCGCGCAGGGCTTCAACTGCTCGGCGGTGCGTCCGGCTTCCAGCTGCATGGCATTGGCGGTGTAGCAGCCGACCTGCATCCAGAGCCCGTCGATGCCATCCCAGTTGCGCGTGGCGAGCAGCTTGGAAAGCTCGGTGCGCGCTACGGCCTGGCTCCACATGCCGACCGCTTCGCCGACAACCTTGATATCGGGATATTTGGCGAAGACTTCCTTGGCCGCCGCCGTTCGGGCCGTGTCGACCGATGTTCCGGGAACGCCCGTCACGAGAACGATGTCACCCTTGCCGCCCAGGCGCTCGGCAAGCCATTCGGCCGTCCGCCGCCCGGCTTCCGCCTGGTCGATCGTTACGTTGTAGGCGCAGGGCTCGGTGATCTCGCCATCATAGGCGACGATCTTCACGCCCTTGGCGCAGGCATTCTTGACGACCTGGTTCAGCGCCGTCGGCGAGATCGGGTAGACGACGATCGCGTCAGCCCCGGCCTGGACCATGGCGTTGATCTGCTGGATTTGCCGCTGCGCGTTCGGGCCGGCAACCTGAACTTCCAGATCCACCTTGTCCTTCATACCGGCGGAGGCGGCCATGGCCTTGACCATGTTCGACGCTTCGGCCTGCCAGTCATTGCCGATGTAGCTCATCGACAGGAAGATCTTGTGCTTTTCCTGGGCAAGGGCGCCGGGCGCAAAGGCAGCCGTCAGGCCGAGCGCCACCGCCAACGCCCCAAATCGGGTCGCAGTGTTCATCATATCCTCCCTGGGCGCGCCGGATCACCTCCCCGTGACCGCTCTTCGCGTCGCATTTTGATTTTAGATCAAAAATCAGTGCGCTCTTCAAGTCCGTCTTTTTGCGCGCTATTGTGTGCGCTGCAAATCAACGGAGTACGTGCATGTCGGCGCTTTCCGAACGCCTGTCCCCCTTGCGGAAGGAAACCCTGCAGGACGGCGTGTTCCGCCGCCTGTGCGAGCTGATACTGGAGGGGGGAATTGCACCCGGACAGTCGATCACCGTGGCAAGCCTGGCCAGCGCTTTCGATGTCAGCCCCATGCCGGTGCGCGAGGCGCTGACGCGGCTGACCGAAACCGGGGCACTGACGGTCATCAGTGGCCGCACGATCGGCGTTCCCAAGCTGACGCGCGCCCGCCTGGACGATCTGACGCGGGTTCGGCTCGATGTCGAGGCCACGGCGACACGCTGGGCTGCCGCACGGCCCGACGCCGACTTCCAGGCCGATCTCAGCCGCATCCTGGCGCGCCTTCGGCATGCCGAGGCGACGAGCGATACCGCGCTCTATGTCGGCGCCAATTACGATTTCCACTTCCGGATCTATTCGCAGGCTGGCTCGCCGATCCTCCTTGGAATGATCGAACGGCTATGGCTGCAGATCAGCCCCTATTTCCACCTGCTACGGGAATCGGGAAACTTCCAGATCTCCAACAGCCGCCACCAGGCACTGCACGACGCGCTCGCCACGGGCGATGCCGATGCGGCGACCGCCGCCCTGGTGGACGATCTGCGCGGCGCCTACGACGTGCTTTGCGATCTCATCTGACGGTCGGGCTTCTGCGCGACGGTTCCCCTGAACACGGTTTGGTGCCAAAGATCAGGATTGGTCCGCCGCTTGATCCCGGCGGGACCTGAGCGTTTCGCGTCGACCCGGGACAGAATCGAAGTGACCCAAGGCAAAGCACCGACCGGCAAGCCCCGCACCAAACGGCCCTCCGCCTCCGGCGTGAAGATGCGCGATGTCGCCCGCCTTGCCGGCACCTCGACCCAGACGGTGTCCCGCGTGATCAGCCGGCCGGAGCTCGTTGCCGAATCCACCCGCCAGCTCGTCGAGCGGGCCATCGTCGAACTGAACTACATTCCCAACAGCGCCGCCCGGCTCCTGGCCTCCAGCGCCAGCCGCATCGTGGCAGTCATCATTCCGAGTCTGTCCGCAACGGTCTATGCCCAGGAAGTCCACCACATCGTGCGCGTCCTGGAGGAGCGCTCATTTTCAACGCTGATCGGCAACAGCGACTATTCGCAGGAGCGGGAGGAGCGCTTGGTGCAATCCTTCCTGGAACGCCAGCCCGAAGGATTCATCCTCACCGGGACAGAGCACACCGAACGCACCACGGCGCTCCTGAAGCGCAGCGGCGTACCCATCGTCGAGACGTTCGACGGCGACAGCCCCGCCATGGACATGTCCGTCGGCTTCAGCAATTTCCAGGCCGGGCGCACGGTGGCGGAACTGTTCCGCACGCGTGGATTGTCCCGGCTCGCCTTCGTTGGCGGGCGGCAGGATCAGGACTTCCGGGCCAATGCCCGCTATGCCGGATATTGCGACCGGCTGGCGCAGGACGGTCTCGCGCCGGTGGTCCGCGTCGAGCTCGATCTGCCGATGCGCCAGGCGGACGGGATCGCCGCGCTGGACAGGGTCCTTGCGGCCGAACCGCTGACGCAGGCCATCTTCTTCAGCGCCGACAACATGGCCATCTCGGCGCTCCTGGAATGCAACCGGCGGGGCATAGGCGTTCCCGATCAGATCGCCATATGCGGCTTTGGCAATTACGACTACGGCGACGCACTCATTCCATCGCTGACGACGATCTCCGTTCCCTTCGAGGAAATGGGCGCCCTCGCGGCGCGCGAAATCCTGGCACGGATCGATGGCGACAGCGAGCGCCCAAGACAGACGGTCATGCCGTTTCGGTTGATCCGCCGTGGCAGCGCGTAAAGCAAAAGAGAGACGATCAAGGCCGCTTGACGGCTACGAATGATACCGCTAACACTACTGACGACATCACAAGGGTGCGGGTTCTGACCCGGCGTTGCCGATGGGGCTTGGGAGGGCCGATGTCGCAGATCAAGTATTTCGACGCGTTCCGGATCGGCGATGTTCGCATGTCGGCATCGCGCACCATTACCGAAAGCGATATCGTCACCCATGCCGGGCATACGGGCGACTTCTTTCCGCATCATGTGGATGCCGAGTTCGCCGCGCAAACCCCTTTCGGGCAGCGTATCGCGCATGGAACCATGATCTTTGCCATCGGCATCGGCCTGGCAGCGGGAGAGATAAACCCCGCATCCTTCAGCTACGGACACGACCGGCTGCGCTTCGTGCGCCCGGTCATGATCGGTGACACGATCCGCACGCGGATCACCGTCGTCGCCAAGGAAGACGATCCGAAGCGCCCGCAATGCGGCCGCGTGACGGAGCGCTGCGAGGTCCTCAATCAACGCGGCGAGACGGTTCTTGTTAGCGATCACATTCGCATTGTCGAACGAGCGGCTTAGGGCCGGAATGCTGTGCAGCGCCGAGGAGGGCGCCAGGCATTCGCAACGGGGAGGGAGAAACATCATGACGATCAGAAGGACCATCCTGCTGGCGGGGCTCGCGCTTCTGGCCGGCACGCAAATGGCGCGTGCAGAGGTCAGTGCGGTGTTCGGCGGCGCCGACCCCCTGGAGGGGGTCTACGACCGGCAGAACCGGCACTTCGTCGAACTGGTGAACGAGCGTGGCAAAGACGAGATCGAGCTGCAGTTCATCCGGGGCGAGCAGCTCGGCAACGATGTGCAGGTGATCGAGCAGGTCATGACCGGCGCTGTTCAGTTCTACGGCGACGATCTCAGCTTCTTCGCCAATTGGGTGCCGGAGCTCAACATCGCCAGCTGGGGCTTCCTCTTTCGGGACAATGCCCATGTGCAGGCGTTCATCGACAGCCCGATCTTTACGGATGCTGTCGAAAAACTGCGGACGGAGGAGGGGATCCGCGTTCTCGCCGCCGCGCCGGGCCAGGTCCGGGTGCTGGTCGCCACGCGTCCGATCGCCAACCTCGACGATCTTGCAGGGCTGAAGATGCGGGTGCCGGAAATCCGGACCTATCTCACGCTCTGGGAAACACTGGGCACTGCGCCGGCACGCGTCGCCTGGGGCGAAACCTTCCTTGGCCTGTCGACCGGTGTCGTCGAAGGGGCGGAAGGCGGCATCTCGTCCCTGTACGGCGCCAAGTTCCATGAGGCGGCGCGCCATGTGGTGCGCACGGACCATGTGCGGATCATCGCGCAGATTTCGGTCAATGAAGCCTGGTTCCAGAGCCAGACGCCCGAGATCCAGGAACTGCTGACCAAGGCGGCGCAGGACGCCGTGCGCTGGCAGACGGAAACCGTCACGGCCGAACAGGCGCAAACCCTGGAAAAAATGGCTGCGGAAGGCGCGACCGTTACGGAAATCGACGTGGCGCCCCTGCGCGAACGATCCGAAGTTGCCGTCCAGAAACTCGAAGAGGAAGGTTTCTGGCCCAAGGGCCTCTGGGCGCAGGTCCAGGCGCTGAACTGACGGTGGGTGAGCCGGCCCGCACCAGCGCCACCGGCTCGCGCCCGTTCCGACCATTGTCTCTTTCGAAAGTCAGTCGAATGACGGCCCAAAGGATCGACCGGGTTCTTGCCCGGCTGGTGCGGCTTGTTGCGCGCATCGAAATCTCGGCGCTGACGAGCCTGATGATCTTCATCATCGTCGCCATCGCCCTCCAGACACTGACACGCTACGCCTTCGGCCGCCCCATCACCTGGGTGGAAGAGGCTGCGGTCTACGCCTTCATCTGGATCACCTTTCTCGGCGCGTCCTACGGGGCCAAGCAGGGCAAGCTGATCAAGGTGGAGCTGATCAGCCACAGTTTCGGCGAGCGGGGCCTGCGCAACATTCTGATCGTCAGCCAGGCGGTCACTGCGGCGGGTTGCGCGTATCTGGCCTGGATCACGCCGAGCGTCATGGCGATCGAGGCGCGCAGCTCCACCATATCGCTGCCGATCGACGTTCCGCGCGCCTGGTTCTTCTCTGGCCCGCTCTTCTACTTCGCGCTCGTCACCGCCCTGTGCAGTCTTGCCCGGCTGTACCGCCTGCTGGCGCTCGGCGACATCCAACCCCTTGTCGAGCCCTTCCCGGTGGAAGAGCACGACGTTCCCCTTCCTGCGAGTTGAGCCATGGCGATCCTTCTTCTCTTCGCGGCCTTTCTCCTGCTCCTCGTCATCGAGGTGCCGGTCGCCATAGCGCTGCTTTTGTCGTCGCTGGCCTATATCGACCTGGCGTCGCCGCTGCCGATCCAGATCGTGGTTCAGCGCATGGCATCGGGGCTGGACAGCTTCCCGCTGATCGCCATCCCGCTCTTTGTGCTGGCCGGTAATATCCTGAACGGCGCCGGCATCGCCGAACGCATCTACGCTTTCGCCGTGGCGCTGGTCGGCCATGTGCGCGGTGGCCTGGCACAGGTCAACATCTTCGGCAGCATGGTGTTTGCCGGCATGTCCGGAGTGGCGCAGGCCGATGCCGCGGGCCTCGGCACGATCGAGATCAAGCACATGAAGGAGCGCGGCTACAGCGCGCCCTTCGCGGCCGCCTGTACCGCCGCGTCCGCCATCATCGGCCCGGTCATTCCGCCCAGCGTGATCATGGTGGTCTATGCGGTGACGGCCCAGGTTTCGCTGACGCAGCTTTTCCTGGCCGGCATCATCCCGGGGCTGACCATGGGCCTGTCCCTGATGATCCTGGTCTGGGTGCTGGCAGCGACGGGCCGGGTCGTCGCCCCGACCGAGCCGCGCGCCAACATACCCTTCATCATGACGAGCTTCTGGCGCGCGCTGCCGGCCCTAGTCGCCCCCATCTTCCTGACGGCGGGCATGCTGCTCGGCTTCGCCACGCCGACGGAACTCGGCGCACTGACCGTCATCTACGCTATTATCCTCGGCTTCTGGACCCGAGACCTGACGGTGGCATCGTTGATGATGCACATCCGACAGAGCGCCGTGACGTCCGGCATCCTCACGCTCATCATCGCATCGGCCGTGCCCTTCGGCTGGATCATCTCGGTCGGCAACT
The DNA here is from genome assembly GCF_001463905.1 of Aureimonas frigidaquae. GTDB lineage: Bacteria > Pseudomonadota > Alphaproteobacteria > Rhizobiales > Rhizobiaceae > Aureimonas > Aureimonas frigidaquae. The sequence continues at coordinate 205,779 of NZ_BBWR01000002.1, read as the reverse complement.
ACACGTCGGGCCTGCTCGAATTCTTCGAGTCCATCGGCGCGAACTGGGTCGTCTTCCTTCTGATCGTCAACGTCGCGCTTCTGATCGTCGGCCTGTTCATCGAAACGACCGCCGTCCTCCTGATCGCGACGCCCGCCCTGCTGCCGCTGGCGGCGGCCTACGGCATCGACCCGATCCACCTGGGCGTGATCATGATCGTCAATCTTCTGATCGGCGCGATCACGCCGCCGATGGGGGTCATCCTGTTCATCTGCCAGCACATCGCCAACATCCGCTTCTCGCAGATGGTGCGGGCGATCCTGCCCTTCTACATCCCGCTCGGGCTCATGCTGCTCGTCATTACCTACTGGTCGCCCATCGTCATGTGGCTGCCGACCTACTTCCGCTGACCCGGAAAACAGCCTTCAAGAGGATATCATGAACCAGTCCAACAAGGCCGGCGTCCTGTCCGGTTACCGCGTCCTCGACTGTTCCATTGCCATGGCCGGCCCCTTTGCCGCCCAGCGCCTGGGCGACCTCGGAGCCGATGTGGTCAAGGTCGAGCCGGTCACCGGCGAGTGGCAGCGCCACGTATCGGCCGGCGGGGCGCAGGGCAACGCGATCAACGTGTCCTTCCTGTCGCTCAACCGGAACAAGCGCTCACTGGCCGTCGATCTGAAATCGCCGGAGGGCAAGGCGATCCTTCTGCAACTCGTCAAGGACGCCGACGTGTTCCTGCAGAACTATCGCCCCGGCGTCGCAAAGCGCCTTGGTGTGGACTACGAGACTCTGTCGGCCATCAACCCGCGCCTCATCTATGTATCCATGTCGGGCTACGGCGAGGATGGGCCCTATGTGAACCGCCCCGGCCAGGATCTGATCCTGCAGGGCATGTCCGGCGCCATGCGCTCGGCCGGCCGCGAGAGCGAGCCACCCATGGCGGCGGGCCAGTACCTCGTGGATGCCGTGGCGGCCTACAACGCCTTCGAGGGCGCGCTCGCGGCCCTCTTGCACCGGGAGCGGACCGGAGAGGGCCAACTCGTCCAGGTGAACATGCTGGACGCCATCGCCACCATTCAGATGCAGGAGCTTTCGGTCTTCACCGTCGCCGGCAAGCCGCAACAGCGTTCTGCCGAACCGCATGCCCATGTCTATATCCGGGCGCCCTATGGGGCGTTCGAAACGAGCGACGGTCATATCATCGTGGCCTTCCCGCCGCTCAAGGCCTTCGGGGAAATCATCGGCGAGCCATCCTTCCTGACAATGGACGACGAAACCGACAGCTGGTCGCAGCGGGACCACATCTTCGCCCGTACGCGTGAGCGGCTGAAGACGCGCAGCTCGGCGGAATGGCTGGAGCTCCTGCGGGCGGCCGATATCTGGTGCGGGCCGGTCTATGGCTATGCCGAACTCCTCGACGATCCGCAGATCCGGCACAACGGCACTTTCGTCGAATACGACCATCCGACCGAAGGCCGCGTGAAGGTGCCAGGCTTCCCCATCCGCTTCTCGAAGACACCCTCGCGCGTGGACCTGCCGACGCCGCTGGTCGGGCAGCACACGCGCGAGGTTCTCTCCGAAGCCGGCTTCGCTCCGGAGCGGGTTGACGAACTCCTGGACGCCGGCGTCCTGCGCGAGACGAGGATCTGATCCGATGGCGGACATTCTTTTCGACATCGACGGGCCGATCGCGACCATCACGCTCGACCGGCCGCAGAAGCTGAATGCCGTGACGCCGGATATGGCGGACGACATCCTCGCCGCAGTGGCAACCTGCAACGACAGCGATACGATCCGCGTCGTCATCGTGACCGGGGCCGGCACGCGCGCCTTTTGCGCCGGCTCCGATATCCGGGAGCTCGATGGCTATGCCAGCCCCTGGGCGTTCCGGAACCGACCGGATTACTGCGATGCCATCCGAAGGCTTTTGAAGCCGACCATCTGTGCCGTGAACGGTTATGCCTTCGGCGGCGGGCTGGAAACGGCCTTAAGCTGCGACATCCGCATCGCCTCCGAGACCGCAAGCTTTGCGGCGCCCGAGATCAAGCTTGGCTGGATCGGGGGCGGGGGCATGGCAACCTTCCTGGCACATGCGATCGGCCCGTCCAATGCCGCGATCATGCTGATGACGGGCGATCCCGTTCCGGCGCGAACGGCATTGGACTGGGGCCTCGTCAGCGAGGTCCTGGAGGGTGATGCGCTCATGGCGCGCGCCCGCAGCCTTGCAGAGACGATCGCCGCACGCGCACCTATCGCAGCCGAAACGGCCAAGCAGAACCTGCGCGCGGCTTACAACATGCCGCAGGAGCAGGCGATTGCCTATGAGCGGGACCTTCAGACCATCTGTTTTGCGACGGATGACGCCCAGGAAGGACGCGCCGCCTTCAAGGACAAGCGTGCGCCGGTCTTCCACCGGCGCTGACAGGACCAACCGGCACGCTGCGCCGACCCTTCCGAAGGATCTTTCATGACCGTCACCTTGAAAGGCATGACGTGGAGCCATCCACGCGGCTACGACCCGATGATCGCCTGTTCGCGCATCTGGCGCGAACGGACCGGCGTGGAGCTCGTCTGGGACAAGCGCTCGCTGCAGGATTTCGAAAGCTATCCGGTCGAGGAGCTGGCCCGCGCCTACGACCTGATCGTGATCGACCATCCGCATGTGGGCCAGATCACCTCCGAAGGCTGCCTCCACCCACTGGATGCACCAAACTGGGCAGAGGCGAGCCAGGCCCTGGCACGGCGAAGCGTTGGCCCATCATTTGCAAGCTACACCTGGGAAGGTCGTCAATGGGCTTTGCCCATCGATGCGGCCACGCAGGTCCAGGCCTTCCGGCCCGATCTTCTGTCGACGGCCCCCGGCCGACTGGAGGAGATCTTCGATCTGGCGCGGGAGGGGCGCGTGCTCGTTCCCTTGCGCAATCCCCATGCGATCATGTGCTTCTTCACCCTTTCCGCCAATCTTGGAACGCCCTGCGCCCAAAGCCCGGATCGCTTCGTGGACGAGGATGCCGGCGTACGGGTCTACGACCTGTTGCAGCAGCTTCTCACCCTGATCCCGCGCGAAAGCCTGGACATGGATCCGATCGAGGCGAGCGAGGCGATGGCACGTGCCGACAGCCGCATTGCGTCCATCCCCTTGACCTATGGCTATGTCAGCTATGCGCGTGACGGGTTCCGCGAACGCCGGCTCGATTTCGCGCCCGTGCCGTCGGCTGGGTCCGAAGGGGGGATTGGTGGGACCCTCGGCGGCACCGGGATTGCCGTCTCGGCCCGCTCGGCCAATATCGACGCGGCGATGGAGTTTGCCTACTGGCTCGCCGGGGAAGAGGCGCAGAAGGGGCCCTACGCTGCCGCAGGGGGGCAACCGGCCCACGCCGCCGCCTGGGAGGACGATACCGTGAACCGGGACGTCTGCGACTTCTATCGCAAGACACGCACGGCGCTCGAAACCTCGTATCTGCGGCCGCGCTATAATGGCTACATGCTGTTCCAGGTCCAGGCATCCGACTGCCTGGCCCATGCGCTGGCGCAAGGGCAGGGCGCGCGTGACACCGTGCGCGCGTTGAATGCACTGTATCGGGCGGCGCAGGCAGCCTAGCGGGCAGCGTCCGCGCCCTGCGGTCGATACGACAGAAGCCATTGCCTGACATGAGCGGTCGCGCGCGGGTTGCGCGGTTTGCGCAGGGTTACGACATGCGCGTCCATGGTGCCGCGCATCGCTCCCGGCAGCGCCTGCACGAGACGCCGGGAGGTCAGTTCGCCCTCGACGAGGAAGCGGCTCGCGACGGCCAGCCCCTGGCCGGCGGCCGCGGCGTCGATGGCAAGGGAAGTCTGGCTGAAGCGGAGCTGCCGGGCGCTCGCCGGCACATGGCGGGCGAGAACCCGGTCGAAGAATTCCGGCCATAGATCATGCGCGTCGTTCAGAAACGTTGCCGCATCGAGCGAATGGATCGGAAGGAAGGGGTCTCCTGCCGGTAACAGGGCCGGGCTGCAAACGGCAATGACCTCCTGCTCGAACAGGAGGTCTGCCGACAGCCCCGGCCCGAAGGGCGGCTGCCCTTGCCGGACCGCGATATCGGCGCCGTCGCTCTGGAAGTTGGACAGGCTTTCGGTCGCCAGGATGCGCAGTTCGATATCGGGATGGGCCTGCCCGAATTGCGGAAGGCGGGGCAGGAGCCATTTGGACGCGAAGGTGGGGGTGACGCTGATCGTCACCCGATCCGGCTCCGGGCGAAGCGCCACCGTGGCCTCATGCATCAGTTCGAAGGCTCGGCGCAGTTGGGCGGCGTAACTGCGGCCCGGCACTGTCAGGGCAAGTGAGCGTGGCAGCCGATCGAAGAGCCGCAGGCCGAGCTCGGCCTCGAGCTTGCGGACATGCTGGGCGACAGCGCCTTGCGTGACGCCGAGTTCCTTGGCCGCCAGCCGAAAGTTCAGATGCCGCGACGATGCCTCGAAGGCGCGCAGGGCATTGAGGGGCGGTAAGCGTGTCGGGGCGCGGCCCATCCAGGAGATTTCCTACTGCATCGAGAGCCAACTCCTGCATAGTTCAGGGTGCCCCGGCAATGCCATATCCACAACTGACAGGAGCTTTTCCAACGGCTCCGATGCAGGGGAGGTTCGGCATGGCCGGAAGGATTGCTGCCAGCACGATGTCAGGGGACGGTTTCGCACCGGCCTATGCGGCCTTCGCCGCTCTCGGCCTTATCTGGGGGTCGAACTTCATCTTCACCAAATGGGCGGCCGTGCTGATTTCTCCTGAGCAGATCGTGCTGATGCGCGTACTGTTCGGCTTCGTGCCGCTGGCTATTGCAGGCCTTGCCGGCGGCGCCCTCCACTGGAAACACATACGCTACGTCCATCATTTCGCGGTGATGTCGGTCCTGGCGACGGCCTTCTATTACATCGCCTTCGCCAAGGGCACGGTCCTCCTCCTGTCCAGCGTGGCGGGGATGCTGAGCGGGGCCATACCCATCTTCACCTTCGTCACGGCCATGGTCTTCCTGCGCTCCGAGCCAATCAACGCACGGTCGATCGGCGGAACGCTCCTCGGCTTCATGGGGATTCTTCTGATCGCGCGGCCCTGGGACCCGGCGCTCGGCAGCGTCGATCCTGCCGGCATCGGCTGGATGATCGCAGGCTCCTTCAGCGTCGGCGCCTCCTTCGTCTATGCCCGCCGCTTCATCAGCCCGCTCGGATTGCCGCCGTTGGCGCTGACCACCTACCAGACCGGGATCGCCCTTCTGGCCCTGCTCGTCACGACCGATCTGGCCGGCGTCGGCGCCGTCTTTGCCGATAGGCGCGCTTGGCTCGGCCTGGTCTTTGGTCTTGGCCTGTGCGGGACGGGGCTGGCCTATATTCTCTACTATCGGATCGTCGACCGGCTCGGGGCAGTGGCGGCGTCCGGTGTCACCTACATACCGCCTGTCGAGTCCCTTGCCATCGGAGCCCTGTTCGTCGGCGAGCCGGTCCGGTGGCGCGATGCGGCGGCCATGGGGTTGATCCTTTTCGGCGTGGCGGTGCTTCAGTCGGCACGCCATGCAAGATCGCAAATCGACGGATGCCAGACGTGAAGTCCGGCACTTCATGCATCATTCATGCTGTCGGACGCTAAGGCCGCCATCGACCGTCAGGCAGGCGGCGTTCATGAAGGGGCATTCGTCGGAGATCATGAAGACAGCGGCCAGTGCGATCTCCTCCGGCGTGGCGATGCGCCCGCCGGGGTGCAGCGCCAGCGTCTGCGCCTTGGCGGCCTGCGGGTCGGGGAACGTGTTCCAGTAGTCGATGACCTTCTGCGTCTCCACATAGCCTGGCGCAAGCGCGTTCACGCGTACGCCCTGCGGCGCGTATTCGAGGCCGAGCGCCTTCGTCATGCCCAGGAGCGCATGCTTGGCGAGCGGATAGGGAAAGGTGTGCGGGATGATCGTGAAGGCGTGGGTGGATGCGATGTTGAGGATCGCGCCACCGCCGGCGGCGATCATTCCGGGCAAAACGGCACGGCAACAGTTCCAGGCGCCTTTCAGATTAACGTCGAAGCAGCGCTGCCACGCCGCATCGTCCATGGCGAGCGGCTCGGAAAAGACGTTGATGCCGGCATTGTTGACGAGCGCATTGAGGGGGCCGATCGCTGCAGCACCGTCGCCAACCGCCCGTGCGACCGCATCCGCGTCGGTAATGTCAGCGGACGCCTCGAACAAGGTCGCGCCGGACGCCCGCAGCCGCTCGGTGGTTGTTGCCAGGAGCGTGCCATCCCGGTCGAGCAAAAGAAGCGCGGCGCCCTCGCGGTGGCAGGCCTGCGCGATGGCGAGCCCGATGCCTTGGGCGGCGCCCGTGATCATAATGCGTTTGTTCTGCAGGCGGCCAGCCATGCGCTCACCATTCCGCAAAGGAGCCGTCGGCATGGCGCCAGACGGGGTTGCGCCAGCGATGGCCGGTTCTCGCCATTTCGATGACATGGGCCTCGTCCACCTCGATGCCGAGGCCGGGCCCGTCCGGGATTGCGACGAAGCCATCCTGATAGGCGAAGGCCTCCGGGTTCGAGACGTAGTCGAGAAGGTCGCTCCCCGCATTGTAATGAATGCCCAGGCTCTGCTCCTGGATGAAGGCATTGTAGCTCACCGCATCGAGCTGGAGGCAGGCGGCCAGCGCGATGGGGCCAAGCGGGCAATGAGGCGCCAGCGCCACGTCGTAAGCCTCTGCCATGGTCGCGATCTTGCGGCATTCGGTGATGCCGCCGGCATGGGATACGTCCGGCTGGATGATGTCGACGACACCATCCTGGAGGACGCCCTTGAAGTCCCAGCGGGAATAGAGCCGCTCGCCGAGCGCGATCGGCACGGAGCAATGGTTGGCGATCTCCCGCAGTGCCTCGCGATGCTCGGACAGCACCGGCTCCTCGATGAACATCAGCTTATAGGGCTCGAGCTCCTTCACCAGCACCTTCGCCATCGGCTTGTGGACTCGGCCGTGAAAATCGGCGCCAATGCCGATATGCGGGCCGACCGCCTCGCGCACGGTGGCGATGGTCTCGACCGCGCGATCGATCGCGGCATGGTCGCCGACGATCTGAAGCTCCTCGCAACCATTGAGCTTGAGGGCCTTGAATCCGTTCGCCACAGCCTGTCGCGCGCTTGCTGCAACGTCGGCGGGCCGGTCGCCGCCGACCCAGGAATAGATTTGGATCCGGTCGCGGCACCGTCCGCCAAGAAGCTGGTGGACCGGCTGGCCGAGCGCGCGGCCCTTGATGTCCCAAAGCGCCTGGTCGATCCCGGCCAAGGCGCTCATGTGGATCGCCCCGCCGCGATAGAAGCCGCCTCGGTACAGAACGGTCCAATGATCTTCGATGCGCATCGGGTCCTTGCCGACGAGGTAGTCGGCAAGCTCGTGCACCAGCGCCTCGACGGTGGCAGCGCGCCCTTCCACCACCGGCTCGCCCCAGCCGGTGACGCCCTCATCGGTCTCGATCTTCAGGAACAGCCAGCGTGGCGGCACCAGAAAGGTTGTCAGCTTGGTGATCTTCATGAGCTTGCGATCCCGGAGGGAAGGGCTGATGGGACAAGACGGAGGGCGCCGGACAGGGCTTCGCCGGGCGAAAGGGCGACGAGCCCGCCGCCATCCGCATGGCCGTGCGCGCCGGCACGATGGGTCATCGGCTCGAGGCAGAACCATTCGCGGCCGGGCAACGTGGCACGGTCCGGCACGAACAGGAAGGCGTGGGCGAAGATTGGATCGGCAACCATTGCCAGCGCGGCGCCACGCTCCGGCCAGAGGATGCGCGCATGCCCGTCCCAGTCCTCCAGAGCGTTGTTGACCCAACGTTCGGGAAGGGGCGCGGGACCGGCGAAGTCGAGATCGGCGGGCAGAGGCGCCGTCCTGCCGGGCAGGTGTCCGGCTTCTTCGGTTCGAAAGCTTCGGGCACGCAGTTGCAGGCGCGCCTGCGGCGTGCGGGGCAGGAAAGGGTGCCAACCCATGCCGAAGGGCATCGGTGCCTTGCCGCGGTTCTCCACCGTCAGCGTCAGGCGAATGGCGCCGTCCTCGATCGCCAGCGCCTGGCGGGCCGCGTAGCGATAGGGGCCGGCCTTTTGGCAAAAGCCGAGGGTGAGGGCGGCTGTACCGGCTTCCAGAATGTGCCATTCCGCAAGCCAGCCATCCCCATGCAGGTAGAATGGATCGGCGGTGTTCGCCGCCAGCCTGTGCAGACGCCCGCCGAAAAGGAAGGCGTTTTCGGCAAGCCGGTTGCCGAAGGGGACGAGCGGGAAGGCGGACCGATCCTTGGCGCCTGCCCCCTCCGCCGCCGCGCACAGGATTGGCACGCGGCCGTTTCCCGCCCCAAGCCAGTCGAGGGAAAGGACGCGCCCGCCCAGCGTCGAGACGCGCGCCTCGATCCCGTCGGCGGAAAGCGAGAGTGCGGCCATGCGTCTCAGCGTCGTCCAAGGGCGCGCGAGCGCAGCGTGTCGAGAAGCACGGCGAAGAGCAGGATCAGGCCGCGCACGACATATTGGTAGAAGGCCTGGATGTTCAGGAGGTTCATCACATTCTCGGCGATGCCGAGGATCAGGACGCCAACGATGACGCCGCTCATCGTCGCCCGGCCGCCTGCCAGCGACACGCCACCCAGCACGCAGGCCGAGATCACTGAAAGTTCGAGCCCCGTCGCGGCATTCGGCTGGCCGCTCGTAATGCGTGAGGCAAGGAGAATGCCGGCAATCGCGCAGACGAGCCCCTGCAGCGCGAAGATGCCGATACGGCCCCAGTCGACATCCACGCCCGCAAGGCGCGAAGCTTCCGGGTTGCCGCCGATGGCCAGCGTGTTGCGCCCGAACACCGTGCGGTTGAGGACGAAGGCGAAGACGACGAAGAGGATCGCCATGATCCAGACCGGCGTCGGTATGCCGAGGAAGCGGCTCAGCGCCAGGGAATAGAAGGCCGGGTCGTTGATGCCCACGGCGCGCCCGTCCGAGGCGATCAGAGCGAGCCCACGCACGATCTGCATGGTCGCCAGCGTGGTGATCAAGGCGTTGATGCGCAGTTTGGCAATGACGATGCCGTTGACGAAACCGACGAGCGTGCCGGCCATGAGTGCGGCAAGAAGGCCGAGCGGGATCGAGCCCGTCTCGTTCGAGACCATCACCGCGACCATGCCCGCAAAGGCGACGATGGAGCCGACCGAAAGGTCGAAATCGCGCGAGGCGAGGCAGAACATCATCGTGCAGGCGACGATGCCGATCGTCACGACCGATTGAAGGAGGCCCAGTATGTTGCGCTCGGTCAGGAAATTCGGGACCGTCAGCGAGACGATGGCGAAGGCGAGGATGAAGAGGACAAGCAAGCCCTGCTCGCCAAGGAGGATGCGTTTGATCATGACGGGTCAGGCCTTCTCGGCAAAGCGGGGTGTCGTGCGGTCGGGCAGCGCGGCGGCAAGGAGCGCGGCTTCCGAAAGCTGCCCGCGCGTGAAACTGGCGGCGATGCGCCGCTCGCACATCACGAGCACCCGGTCGCAAATACCGATCACCTCGGGCAACTCGCTGGTGACGACGACAACGGCGATCCCCTTCTCGGCCAGCGCGTAGAGGATCTCGTAGATTTCCGACTTGGCGCCGACGTCGATGCCGCGCGTCGGCTCGTCGACGATCAGCACCTTCACGTCCGGCTCGGAGAGCCAGCGGGCCAGGATCACCTTCTGCTGGTTGCCGCCGGAAAGGTTGACGATATCCTGGCGGCGCGATGGCGTGCGAATGCGCAGGGAGGCGATGAAGCGGTCGGCCGTCTCGGCCTCGCGCGCGGGACGCACGATGCCCATCGGCGAATGGTGGCGGCGCGAGGACACGGCGATGTTCTCGGCAACGGAGCGGCCCTGCAGGATGCCGTCGGCCTTGCGATCCTCCGGGCAGAGGACGAGGCCGGCGCGGATCGCCCGGCGCGGCGTTACCGGTGACAGCGCCTCGCCGTCGATCCTGACGGTTCCCGCCGTCGCGGCGTCCGCGCCGTAGACAAGGCGCATCAGTTCCGAGCGCCCGGCGCCGACCAGGCCGAAGAAGCCGAGGATTTCACCGGCCTTCGCCTCGAAGGATTGTGGCTCGGGAACGCGGGCGCCGCACAGATTGTCGACGGAAAGGCGCACGGCACCGGCTGCCCGCGGCCGCCAGCCCCATATGTCGGCAATCTCGCGCCCGACCATTTCGGACACGAGCGTCTCGCGGGTCACGTGCTCCATGGTCGGGTGGTGGGCGGCAAGCCGCCCGTCGCGCAGCACCGTGCACCCGTCACACAAGCGGAAAATCTCGTCCAGCCGATGCGAGACGTAAAGGATGACCTTGCCGGCCGCGCGCAGGCGCGCAATCAGGCGGAACAGGATTTCGCTCTCGCGGGAGGACAGGGACGAGGTCGGCTCGTCGAGCGCGATGACCCGCGCGTCGATCATCACGGCCTTGGCGATCTCCACCATCTGCCGCTCGCCGATCGACAGGCTCGCAACCTTTGCTGTCGGGTCGATGTCGACGCCGATGCTCTGCAGGGTGCGGGCAACCTCGTCATACAGGGCGCGGAAGCCGACGATGCCCGCGCGGGCCGGGAACCGGCCAAGGCGCAGGTTTTCGGCCACCGACAGTTCCGGAACGAGCTGAAGCTCCTGATGGACAACGACGACGCCGGCATCGAAGGCATCGCGGGCGGACGCAAAGCGCTGCTCGACGCCGTCGATGCGGATCGTGCCCTCGTCAGGCCGCGCGTCGCCGGACAGGATGCGGATCAGCGTCGATTTGCCGGCGCCGTTCTCTCCCATCAGGCCGTGGACGTGGCCGGCGGGCACGGAAAAGCCGACATCGGAAAGTGCGCGCACGCCAGGATAGGACTTGGACAGCCCTTTGAACTCGAGAAAGGCCATGATCACCCCCGGATGGAAAGAGCGGCCGGCGGCCCAAGCAGGGGCGCCGGCGGCCGTCCCGTGCCTTACTGGATGCCGAGATCCTTGCGGACGGCCTCGTAGTCGCCACGGGTGGCGAGCTGGCCGCTGGTCAGAATGAGCTTCTCGGGCTCCTTCCCGTTCGCGATCCACTCATACATGTTGAGCGCAGTCTCGTAGCCATGGCGCTTGGGCGAAATGATCACCGTGCCGTAGAAGCCGGTGACGCTCGGCTTCTTGAACTCGTTGATGGCCGATTCCGCACCGCCAATGCCCACGCCAATGACGTTCGCGGCGGGGATGCCGACGCTTTCCGTCGCCCGTACCGCGCCCAGGACGGCCTCGTCGTTGAGCCCGACGGCCACCCAGTGTTCGATCTCGGGATGGGCGTTGATGACGGTCGTCGCGGCGTTCAGCGCGGCTTCCGTGTCGGTCTTGGCCTGCGGTGCATTGTAGATGTTGGCTGCAGGGAAGCCGTTCTGCTCCAGGACCGACGTCGCCCCGGTGACCCGGTCGACGGCGGTCGGCAGCTGGTCGTAGGAAACCTTGATCGCGCCGACCTCGGCCATGTCCCAGCCGCGCGCCTTGATCTCGTCGACGATGGCCTGGCCGACCGTCTCGCCGATCTTGGTGGCGGAGATGCCCATGTGCGGCACGTCCTCGATCGGCGCGCCCGCGCTGTCCACGAGACGGTCGTCGACGGTCATCAGCTTCAGGTCATTGGCCGTTGCCTTTGCGACGATGCCGGGTCCGAGCTTGACGTCGGGCGTGCAGATGATGAAGCCCTGCGCGCCTTGCGCACCCAGATTGTCGATCGCCGCCTGGACCTTCTCGCCATCCTCGGCGCCGATCTCGACGAGGGTGAAGCCTTTCTCCTTGGCGGCTTCTTGGGCGAATTTCCATTCGTCCTGGAACCAGGGTTCCTCCGGCTGCTTCACGACGAAGCCGATCTTGACGTCCTGCGCCCCGGCCGAGCCGACCGCGACCAGCAGGGCCGCGCTGGCAAGGATTGCCTGCTTCCAGAATTTCATGAGCTTCCTCCCGAATGGCTCGCGCCGATACTCTCCCATGGCGCATGACGGAACCTAAGCTCGGCTGGTCTGACGAGTCAATCGCAATGTATGACTTATTCGGAGTGTTGTCGGACTGGCCAAAATGGGTGAAGAGTGGCGGCCAAGACAGGAGCTATGCGCCCATGCCACTCGCCTCGACCGACATCAAACCGCACAAGGCGGGTCCGCGGCCACGTGTCGGGCGGGATTTCGTTGCGGCGCTCGCGCGCGCGATCGTGGAGGGGCGCTTTCCGGAAGGTTCGACATTGCCACGTGAGCAGGACCTCTGCGGCGAGTTCGCGATCAGCCGGACTGTCGTGCGCGAAGCCTTGAAGACGCTGGAATCGAAAGGCGTGGTGCGGGCCCGGGCCCGCGCCGGCACGATGGTCCGTCCGCGGGCTGAGTGGAACCTTCTCGACGCCGATCTTCTGGAGTGGATGGGCGACGCGGTCGTGGACGCCGAGCTTCTGGCCGCTGTTCTGGAAGCGCGACGGGCGGTGGAGCCCTTCGCGGCCGAACTTGCTGCCAGACGTGCGAGCCTGGCAGAGATCGCCGCGCTGCATGAGGCCTGGGTGATCATGCGCGACGCCGAGCCGCATGACGACGAAACCTTTACCGCCGCCGACGCCGAGTATCATCGCATCCTGTTGCGGGCGAGCGGCAACCGCGTTTTCGTGCAGCTGTCCGGCGTCATCGATGCGGCTCTGACGCGTGCGCTCGACCGCGCCAACCGCTCGGTGGAATCGCACCTCCACACGGTGGATGTGCACGGCCGCCTCGTCGAGGCACTGCGGATGCGGGACGGCGCCGCCGCCCGCCGCGCCTCGGAGGAGATGCTGGAAACGGCAGCGCGCGACCTCAGCCGCCTGCGCTGAGCTGCCTGTCCGGCCGCCGGCCTAATCCCGGTCGAAATCGGCCGGCAGTTCGCCGTAGCGGGCAAGGATGACCGGATCCTCCACAATTTCACCGGTGTCCGTATCGATCGTCTGCTGAAGCGCCACGACGCCGACGGTCCGCGTGGCATCCCGCTCGGCCCGCCCTTCGGCTTCCTCCGCCGTCTTGAACTCCATCAGCCGCCCGGCGATCAGACGCTTGCCCTTGCGTTCGAACTGCTGGACGATGAACAGCGTCTTTTCGGGCACGGGTTTCTCCGGTGGCTTGTTTCACGATCCGCGATCCGGCTCACCTAAGCGACCTGGTCGCCATTGCCAAGGCGGATGTATCTTCAATCATGGCGCAGTTAAACGTCGGCAGCAGCATGATGAGAGAGTTTGCGACAATGACGGATTTTCGCACGGGCACCTGGCTGAACGAACCGCGACAGGCCGAACGCACCGCGTCCGGCCTGTCCGTGGTGACGGATGCCGGCGGTGATTTCTGGCGCGAGACGCATTACGGCTTCACGCGGGACAGCGGCCATTTCCTCGGCTTCGAGACGGCCGACGGCTTCACTGCGCAGCTCCGCATCCGGGCGCAGTTCGAGCACCTCTACGACCAGGCGGGCATCATGGTGCGGATCGATGCGCGGCACTGGATCAAAGCCGGGCTCGAATATTCAGACGGCCATGCGCTCCTTGGCAGCGTGTTGACCGATGAGCGATCCGACTGGGCGGCAGGCCGTTTCGAAGGCGATCCGACGGATGTCTGGATGCGAGTCTCGCTGGCTGCCGGGGTCCTGCGCGTCCAGGCCTCCACGGACGGAACGCGCTGGCCGCTGGTGCGGCTATGCCCGTTCCCCGTGACCGAGCGGTACAGCGTCGGGCCCATCTGCTGCACGCCCGAACGCGGCGGGCTTTCCGTGCGCTTCTCCGACTTTACGTTGACGAAGCATCTGCGCAAGGACCTGCACGATCTGAGTTAGCCTGGCGCCCTGATCTCCACATCGATCGGCCCGCCGCGCGCCAATGTGTTGTAGATCGGGCAACGGCTCGTAAACGCCGCTACATAGAGTTCGGCCAGCGGGCGCTTCGTTTCCGCGAAGTCGAAAATCAGCGTTAGCGCGGCAAAGCGGGTGCCGTCTTGCGGATCGCGCAGGAACTGGGCTGTCAGTTCGACATCGGGTTTGGGCTCCTGCCGGTCATGTGCCGTCTCGTGAACGATGCCAAGACCGCAGGCCACGAGAGAGGCCAGGAGAAGCTCCCCGGCAAAAATGGCCTCGCCCGCGCCACCGTGGGACACGCGCCCGTCGGAGACGAAATGGTTCTGCCGAGCCGACAGCACGACACGGCCAAAACGGCGATCGGCATGGCCGCTGACGCGGCTTGCGATATCGGGATCGAGTTCAGTCATCGTTACGCTGCCTTTGCTTTCTTGCGTTCGGTCCGCCAGGAGCCAGCCGGCGGACGGGCAAGTCCCAGATGGTCGCGCAGCGTGCGGCCCGTATACTCCTTGCGGAACAGGCCGCGCCGCTGCAGTTCCGGCACCACCAGGCGGACGAAATCGTCGAAGGCGCCGGGCTGCCAATGCGCGGCGACCATGAAGCCATCGCAGGCGCCGGCCGCATGCCATTCCTGCATCCGGTCCGCGACGGCTTCGGGCGTTCCCACGAAATCGCCCTCATAGCGATTGGCATACATGCGGCCCACTTCACGAAGCGGCAGCGCGCCCTTGTCCGAGGCTTCGCGCATCTCGTCATAATGGCCGGTCACGCCCGGCACATTCAGTTGCGGCAGGGGCTCGTCCAGCGGATAGGCCGCCAGGTCGACATCGAGATGGTAGGAGAGGGTGGATAAGCCGGCTTCGGGCTCGATGCGCTCGGCAAGCACCTGCTTGCGCTCCCGGACGATCGCTTCCGTTTCTCCGACAAGCGGGGTGATACCGGGGAGGATCTTCAGGTCCTTCGGGTTGCGCCCATGGAGTTCGGCCCGGCGCTTCATCTCGGTCGAAAAGGCGATGGCACTGTCCAGCGAATAATGGGTGACGAAGATGACGTCGGACCAACGCGCCGCAAAGTCGCGGCCGCGCTCGGATGCCCCGGCCTGAATGAGGACCGGGTAGCCTTGCGGCGGACGCGGCACGTTGAGCGGGCCGTCGACACTGAACCATTCGCCCTCATGGCCGATCGGGTGAACCCGGGCGGGATCAGCGAAGAGCGGCGTCTGCCGGTCGGCGACGAGTGCGCCGTCCTCCCAACTGTCCCAGAGCTTGTGCGTGACTTCCAGGAACTCGTCCGCGCGGTCGTAGCGCCTGTCACGTGGAATGTGGGCCCCGCGTGAGAAGTTGCGGGCTTCCGCGTCCTGAAACGACGTCACGATGTTCCATGCCGCCCGGCCCGCGCTCAAGTGGTCGAGCGTCGCGATCCCCCGGGCGACATCGAACGGCTCGTAATAGGAGGTCGACTTGGTGGCGGCGAGGCCGAGATGGCGCGTTGCCGCCGCCATGGTCGCCAGAACCTGCAGGGGTTCCAGCCGCAGCGAACCGAGCGCGCCGTAGCGGAGCTGGCTGTCCATCGAAGCCTGGTAGCGGTTCGGAACCGCCAGGATATCGGCAAAGAAAGCCAGGTCGAAGCGCCCGCGCTCCAGCGTCTCGGCGATGCGCCTGTAATAATCGAGGTCGAGCCACCCATCCTCGGACTGCGGGTAGCGCCAGCCACCGGGCCGGCCTGGACCGGCAATGATGAAGGCGGCAAGATGCATCTCTTGTGCGGCATAGGTCGTCATGGCGTCAGCCTTTTGCTGCCAGGATTTCGGCCACCGATCCCCTCAGGGCATCGAACCGGGCATCCAGGAGGAAGGCGCTGACATCGACCGGCCGGGGCAGCACGCCATGCTTATGGAAGCTGTCGGCCAGAACCTGCGTCGCCTTGGCGGCCCGCTCGTCGACAGGGTGAAGGTCCACCGCCGTCGATTCGGAAACCCGCTTCTGCGTCAGGAGCGTCTCGAAGGCCTGTGCCTCGATGCTGCCGGCCGCAAAGCCGCCATTGGCGGCCCACAGCGCCACGGTGCCGGCAGGGTCGGCGTTGATCCGGCGCTGCACTTCGCGGACGGCCGCGGCAAGACGGATGGCGACGTCGGGATGGGCCTCGTAGAAACCCTCCCGCGCGACATAGAAGGCGTAGTCATAGGTCGGCACATGTTCCAGCCTGCGCACTTGGTCCCCCAGCCGTGCGAGCCCAATCGTTGCGGCGGGCTGCCAGTGAAACCAGGCATCGACTTCGCCCTGCGAGAAAGCGGTGAAACCGTCCGCGCCGGACAGGCTGACACCCTCGATCTCGTCGAAGCCGACGCCGCCGCTCTCCAGATACTTCAGTAGGCTGAAATGCCCCGTCGTCCCGCGCTGATAGGCGACGCGCTTTCCCTTGAGGTCGGCTGGCCCATCAATGCCGGAATCGGCCCGCACCAATCCGTCCACCGTATCGACGGGCAGGGGGAAGGCCGCAATGGGAACGATCGGCACGCCGACATCGATCGCGTTGACGACGGCGGTCGAGGTCGCAAAGGTGAAGTCCACATCGCCCGAGCGGATGGCTTCCATGACGGGGAGCGAGGCCGTGAAGCCGGGTTGCCAGCGTGCCGTCGCGCCGATGGCTTCTTCGAAACGGAAGCCGGTAATGTTAGCGCGCGCGGCCGCCCAGGGGCCGGTCCTGCCGTCGCCGATGATGGCGATGGTGACGTCCGGCCCGGCTTGCGCGCGCGCCGGCAATCCTAGGCTCAAGGCCGCAAAGGTGGAGGAGCCGTAGGCAAGCAGGCTCCGTCTGTCCAAGGTCAGCATGGGAATCTTCCTTTATATCGCTGTTGTTTCAGCTTGCGCGAGCATGGGCATGGCTGCTTCCCAGCGAGGGTGACGCTGTCTCATCGTCCTGCAGGAGACTGGCGACGAGTTCCTCCTTCAGAAGGGCCAGTTCGGCGTCGCCGCGTGGTCTTGGCCGCTGGCCGGGCGGCGTCAGGTCGCGGACGATACGCCCCTCGCGCATGACGATAACGCGGTCGGACAGAAGCAGCGCTTCTTCCACGTCGTGGGTCACCAGAAGAACGGTGCGCGGCGCCTGCGCCAGAAGCCTGGACAGAAGCTCCTGCATGGCGGCGCGGTTCAGTGCGTCCAGCGCCCCGAAGGGTTCATCCAGCAGGAGCACATCCGGACGGTGCAGCAGTGCGCGCGCCAGGGCGGCGCGCTGGCGCTGCCCACCGGACAGGACGGACGGATAGTCCTGCTCACGCCCGCCAAGACCGACCGCGCGCAGCAGCTCCGCCGCTTCGGCATCCTGCCCGTTGGTGCCGAGCGTGACGTTGCCGAGCACGGTGCGCCACGGCAGCAGCCGGTCTTCCTGGAACATCATGCGCACATCCGCACGGTCCGTCCCCGCGCTGAGGGTCATCGTCCCGCCGGCCTGCCTGTCCAGCCCCGCCACAATTTTAAGAAGGGTCGATTTGCCGACGCCGCTCGCCCCGATCAGCGATACGAAGGCGCCAGCGGGCACGTCCAGGCTGACATTCCTGAGGACGCGCTTGCCGGCAAAGCTGCGCTCGATATTCTGCAGCCGGATGGACGCGCCGCTCATCGTGCCTTCGCCCCGGCACCGTAGGATGGATGCCACTTCAGAAGGCGCGCTTCCAGGCGGCGTGTCAGAAGATCGGCGAGCCAACCGGCAAGAGCGTAAATTAGAATCGCCAGGACGATGACATCGAGGCGGAGCAGTTCCCGCGCATCCTGCACCAGGAAACCAAGCCCCTCGCGGGAGGCGATCGTTTCGGCGACGACGAGGGTGAGCCAGGCGACGCCCAGCCCGTAGCGAATTCCGGTCAGGATCTGCTGCAAAGCCCCCGGCAGGATCACCGACCAGACGAGCTGCGCCCGTGAAAGGCCGTAGCTGCGCCCCATCTCGACCAGACGGGGATCGACGCTGCGAATGCCGGCGACGGTGTTGATATAGACCGAAAAGACCACGCCGAGCGCCACTAGGAGAATGCGCGGCTCTTCCCCTATGCCGAACCAGAAGATCATCAGCGGCACCAGCGCGAGGTGCGGTACGGTGCGGACCATCTGGATCGTCAGGTCACCCAGTTGCCGGGCGGTCGTCGACAGGCCGACGACGATCCCGAGCGCCAACCCGACGGAGGCACCAAGCGCGAAACCAAGCGCCACCCGGCGCAGGCTGACTAGGATATGGTGCTGCAACTGCTCGCGCTCGATAAGCGCCCCGGCCACCTGCACCACCTCCAGTGGTCCCGGCAGGACGTTTCGGCTCAACTCACCCGTCGTCGACGCCCAGTGCCAGAGTAGGACCAGGCCGAGCGGAAGCAGCCAGGGCAGGAGGTGCCATCCGAACCGTCGCCAATCGATGCTTCGCGCAGGACGATCGTCACCGGTTCCCCGCAGGATGGCCTCGTTTTCCGCTTGCGTCATCGCCAACTGCGTCCTGCATTCTGAGACTGCTTGGCCCGAAAGGCGCGGCCGCCAGCCATCATTGCATTAAATTGATAGACTATTTGTAGATTGGCGAAAGCGCGCTGGCGTGGTGGCGCTTTGCTTAGTTTGAGACACGTGGAGAAGAAGATTTCTGCTCAGCGGCAGCCGGCGCAAACATGATGCGGAAGCTGCCCATGCGATGTCCAAGACACGAGGAATTCTGTGCGCTTGGAATCAGAGGCTCGCGCAGCGTTCGGATATCGCATGCCAAGGCATGAAACGCAAAAGGGGCGGATAGCCGCCCCTTTCGCTTATGCTCGTGATGAAGCCTCTGCCGCGGTGCGGCCCGTCAGATCAGGAGCAGCCGCTTGTCGAGCCGCAGGTGTCGCACTTCAGGCAGGTGCCGTTGCGGACCATGGTGAAGTTGTTGCACTCCGAGCAGCTTTCGCCCGTATAGCCCTTCATCAGTGCCTGTGCGCGGCGTTCGGCGGTGGTGACATTGGCGATGTCACGGGCCGTCGCGCCCTTTTCGACCGGCTGATCGAACAGGCCTTGGGCCGGCGACACATCCTCCACCGGAGCGGCGACGTCGAGCGGCGCCGTTTCGAAGTTGCGCTTGAAGGCCGTTGCCGCGCCGGCACCGCCTGCGCCCATCACGACACCGCGTGCAGCGGCTGTGGGCTGCTGGCCGCGCAGGGCCGTGGGCTGGACGCTTGTGGGGCGCGATGCGGGCGAGGCGGCCGAGCCCGCGGGTTCGCTGGAGGAGACAACCCGGAACTTCGCCGTGTTGCCGCGGACCATGCCATGCGACACGGGAAGGTTGGCCGGCTTGTCGCCCTCTACCCCGCGTCCGACCGTCGATGCGGTCGCATCCTCGGGCTGGACATGCGCCAGATCGTGGCGGCCTAGGTAAGAGACGGCGAGCTCGCGGAACACGTAGTCCAGGATGGACGTCGCATTCTTGATCAGCTCGTTGCCCTGGACCATGCCCGCCGGTTCGAAGCGCGTGAAGGTGAAGGCATCCACATATTCTTCCAGCGGCACGCCGAACTGCAGGCCAAGCGAAATGGCGATGGCGAAGTTGTTCATCATCGCACGGAAGGCGGCGCCTTCCTTGTGCATATCGATGAAGATTTCGCCCAGACGCCCGTCGTCGAACTCGCCGGTGCGCAGGTAGACCTTGTGTCCGCCGACGATGGCCTTCTGCGTGTAGCCCTTGCGGCGGTTCGGCAGCTTCTCGCGCTCGCGGATCACCCGCTCCACGATCCGCTCAACGATCCGCTCCGCAACCTCGGCGGCGCGGGCCGGCGCTGGCTTGGCCAGGAGCGCCTCGGTGGCCTCGGCCACCAGGTCGTCATCGTCCTCGTCATCGGCGATGAGAGAGGCGTTGAGCGGCTGCGACAGTTTGGAGCCGTCGCGGTAGAGCGCGTTGGCCTTCAAGGCGAGCTTCCAGGACAGCATGTAGGATGCGGCGCAATCCTCCACCGTCGCATCGTTCGGCATGTTGATGGTCTTGGAGATCGCACCCGAGATAAAGGGCTGCGCCGCCGCCATCATGCGGATGTGGCTTTCGACCGACAGAGCGCGCTTGCCGATGCGGCCGCACGGATTGGCGCAGTCGAAGACCGGCAGGTGCTCGTCCTTCAGGAAGGGCGCGCCCTCGAGCGTCATCGCCCCACAGATGTGGATGTTGGCAGCATCGATATCCTTGCGCGAATAGCCGAGGAAGGGCAGCAGCTCGAAGCTGAAATCGTTGAGCTGCTCGTCGCTGATGCCGAGCACGTCGCGGCAGAAATCTTCGCCCAGCGTCCACTTGTTGAAGGCGAACTTGATGTCGAACGCGCTTTTGAGCGCGGCATTGACGGCAGCGACCTGTTCATCGCCAAAGCCCTTGGCCTTCAGGCTGCCCGGGTTGATGGCGGGCGCCTGGTCCAGATTGCCGTGGCCCACGGCATAGGCTTCGATCTCGGCAATCTCGCTTTCGCGGTAGCCCAGCGTGCGCAGCGCGTCGGGCACGGCACGGTTGATGATCTTGAAATAGCCGCCGCCGGCGAGCTTCTTGAACTTCACCAGCGCGAAATCCGGCTCGATGCCCGTCGTGTCGCAATCCATCACGAGGCCGATCGTGCCGGTCGGCGCGATGACCGAAACCTGCGCATTGCGGAAGCCGTTCTTCTGCCCCAGCTCCAGCGCCTCGTTCCAGACGGCCTTGGCGCGGGCGGACAGCTTGCGGTCCTTCAAGGATGCGTGGTCCAGCGGGACCGGATCGATCGACAGGCCCTCATAGCCGTTGGCAATGCCCTGTGCGGCGCGGGTGTGGTTGCGGATGACGCGCAGCATGCCATCGGCATTGCGCTCATAATCCGGGAAGGCGCCGAGCACGCCGGCCATTTCTGCGGAGGTGCGGTAGGACTGACCCGTCATGATGGCGCTGATGGCCGCGCAGATGGCGCGCCCCTCGGTCGAGGAGTAGGGAATGCCCGCCGTCATCAGAAGGCCACCGATATTGGCAAAGCCAAGGCCGAGCGTGCGGTAGTCATAGGAACGCTGGGCAATCTCCCGAGAGGGGAACTGCGCCATCGTCACCGAGATTTCCAGGACGATCGTCCAGAGCCGCGTGGCGTGTTCGAAGCTCTCGATATCGAACTGGCCCTTGGCGTTGCGGAACTGGATCAGGTTCAGCGAAGCGAGATTGCAGGCCGTATCGTCCAGGAACATGTATTCCGAGCACGGGTTCGAGGCCCGGATCTCGCCCGCGGCGGCACAGGTGTGCCAGTCGTTGATGGTCGTGTGGTACTGGATGCCGGGATCGGCCGAGGCCCAGGCCGCGTAGCTGATCTGGTCCCAAAGCTCCTGCGCCTTGACCGTCTTGGTCACCTTGCCGGTGATGCGCGCCTTCAGGCTCCACTCGCCATCATCCTCCACGGCGCGCAGGAACTCGTCCGTCACGCGGACGGAGTTGTTGGAGTTCTGGCCCGACACGGTCAGATAGGCTTCCGAATCCCAATCCGTGTTGTAGACCGGGAACTCGATGTCGGTGAAACCCTGCCGCGCGAACTGGATGACGCGCTTGATGTAGTTTTCCGGCACCTGGGCCTTCTTGGCATCGCGCACCGCGCGCTTCAGCGCCGGGTTGCGCATCGGCTCGAAGCAGTCGCCCTCTGGCCCCTCGCAATTGACGCATGCCGACAGGATGGCCTTCAGGTGGCGCGAGACGATCTTCGACCCGGTGACGAGCGCCGCGACTTTCTCTTCCTCGCGCACCTTCCACTGGATGTAGGCTTCGATATCGGGATGGTCGATATCGACGACGACCATCTTGGCCGCCCGGCGCGTGGTGCCGCCCGACTTGATGGCGCCCGCCGCACGGTCGCCGATCTTCAAAAAGCTCATCAGGCCGGATGACTTGCCACCGCCGGACAGGCGCTCGCCTTCGCCGCGCAGCGCCGAGAAGTTGCTGCCCGTGCCCGAACCGTATTTGAACAGGCGCGCCTCGCGGACCCACAGGTCCATGATGCCGCCTTCGTTCACCAGATCGTCGTCCACCGACTGGATGAAGCAGGCATGCGGCTGCGGGTGCTCATAGGAGGAGGCGGAGCGGGTCAGCTCGCCCGTCCGGTAGTCGACATAGAAATGGCCCTGGCCGGGACCGTCGATCCCATAGGCCCAGTGCAGGCCCGTGTTGAACCATTGCGGAGAGTTGGGCGCGACCTTCTGGGTGGCGAGCATGAAGGCCAGCTCGTCGCGGAAGGCGAGGGCGTCTTCTTCCGACGCGAAGTAGCCCCCCTTCCAGCCCCAATAGGTCCAGGTGCCGGCCAGCCGGTCGAAGACCTGGCGCGCATCCATTTCCGAACCACGACGCTCCTCCTCCGGAAGAGCGGCCAGGGCATCCTCGTCGGCCGCCGAGCGCCAGAGCCAGGAGGGAACGTCGTTCTCTTCGACCTTGCGGAGCGTCTTGGGCACGCCGGCCTTGCGGAAATACTTCTGCGCCAGGATGTCGCTCGCGACCTGGCTGAACTGCGCGGGAACGTCGATTCCCTCCAGCCGGAAGACGACGGACCCGTCAGGGTTGCGGATCTCGCTCGTGGCCTTGCGGAACTCGACATCCGCATAGGGGCTCTGGCCCGCCTTGGTGTAGCGGCGCTCGATCTTCATGCCCATCCTTCGATCCTTTCCGGCAACGTCTGGCTGGTTCCACACTGCAGGGCCCATCCGGGCCGCCTTGCAGTACCCCAACCATGAACGGCTTTGATTAACTAAACCTTGTGCCGCGTGCGGCGCAGATTTCTATATATAGTGGTTACCGCTGATCCGTGGCAGGAGGCAAGGCGTATTTTGGCCACATCGACGCCAGTTTTGCCGATCCCTTGCGGCCTGAAAGGGCAAGCTATCGCCGTCCCCGGCAGGCGGCAATCGGTCCTTCGACCCCGTCCTCAAAAGTCTGAGTTTCTCAGCCACTGGCTTGTGGATAACGGGCAAACCCATCATAGCCACTTGCCATGACAGCTCTGTGGACAGTTGCACACCAAGCCAACTATCCACTCATGCGAGGGATATGCTGGAGGCAAGCGTCATGAAGTGCATCGGCCTGATCGGCGGAATGAGCTGGGAAAGCACGGCCCAATACTACCGAATCATCAACCAGGACGTGCGTCAGCGCCTGGGCGGCGTGCATTCGGCCCGCAGCCTGATGTGGTCCATGGACTTCGGGGAGATCGAGAAGCTGCAGCATGAAGGGGCGTGGGAGGCGCTGGCCGACCAGCTCGTCGAATCGGCCGTGGCGCTGGAGCGGGGCGGGGCCGACTTTGTCCTGATCTGCACCAACACCATGCACCGGCTGGCCGACGAGGTCACGGCGGCGATTCGCATTCCGCTACTGCACATCGCCGACCCAACGGGAGAGGCGATCCGCGCGCAAGGCATTCGGAAGGTCGGCCTTCTGGGAACGGCCTTCACGATGGAGCAGGCCTTCTACAAGGGCCGGCTCGCAGAACGGCACGGGCTCGACGTGATCGTGCCGGACGCGGACGACCGCGCCCGCGTGCACGAGATCATCTACACCGAACTCGTGGCGGGCATCGTGCGCCCGCAATCACGCCAGGCTTACGCGCAGATCATGGCGCGCCTGGCGGACCGCGGCGCGCAGGCCATCATTCTGGGCTGCACGGAGATCATGCTCCTGGTGCAGCCGGGCGATACGCCGCTGCCGCTCTTCGATACCACGACGCTTCACGCAACAGCCGCCGTCGACTGGGCGCTGTCGGGCACGGCGGATGGGGCGAAGATCGTCTCGAAATAGGCGCGCAGCCCGGGCTCACCCAGCCCGTCGGCGCACCACCCCAGATAGCCATCCGGCCGCACCAGCCACACGCCCGCGCCATAGGCCGCGGCGAATGAACCTTCCGCATCGACGATCTGCAGGAGGTCCGGGCCGCTCTCGACCGCTTGTGCGCCCGCCGGCAGGATGACGACCGCGCCAAGGCGGCCGCCGGCGGCAGCCCGCAGTGTTTCGACATCGCCGGCAAGAGCTTCCGGCGTGGTGGCCGCATCCGGGCCCGGCTGGATCAGGAGCGTGTGCTGCGTGTCGCTGAGAAGTTCGAAGAGGTGGAGCGGAAAGCCGAGGCCGCGCCGTCGCAATCCGTTCGCGTCCGGCGCACGATCGCCTGCGCCGAGCCGGTCTTCCTGCAAGGGCGCATTGCCGTGCATGACGATGGGGCTCTCCCGGTACTGGACGCGGATCTGTGCGTCCACCAGCGGGTCCGGCTTGTGGCCGCCCTCGCGGCCATAGCCCTCGCTCGCGGCGCGTGTGCGCGCCACGACATCCGCGCCGACCGGGCGGCGCTCCGCCTCGTAACTGTCCAGGAGTGCCGGTGCCGCACGGCCGGTGACGGCAGCGGCAAGCTTCCATGCCAGGTTGAAGGCGTCCTGTATGCCGGTGTTCATGCCCTGGCCGCCGGTGGGCGGATGGATATGGGCGGCGTCTCCGGCCAGGAAGAGCCGGCCTTGCCGGTACCGGGACGCCAGCCGCATGCTGATCTTGAAGATGGATGACCACCGCAGATCCGACAGAGGCGGCTTGCCGGGCAGAAGGTCATCGGCAATGGCCTGCAAATCCTGAAGGCTCGGCCCTTTCATCTCGGCCTGGATGCCGTGGTCCGATCCGCCGGAGCCGACCAAAGCCTCCGGCGCCATCATGGACACGCGGTAGCGGCCCCGCTCCGGCAGCGGGATGGCAATGAACATGTCCGGCGGCGCATCCTCGTGCAGGCGCAGCGCCCGCAACGCGTGGCCGTAGGGAAGATCCCAGTCGATCCGCACATCGCCCAGCATGAAAGGCCAAGGGAAGGCATCGCCCTCGAAACCGATGCCCGCAAGCTTGCGCACGGCGCTGTGTGCGCCGTCACAGCCGACCACATAGGAGAAGCGCGCAGCGCCGCCCTGCGGCCCATCGAGGACAGCGTCGACGCCATCTGAATCCTGGTTCAGCGCAGTCAGCGTCAGGCCGCGCTCGACGCGCACGCCATGCGCTTCCAGATGGGATGTCAGAATGCGTTCCGTTTCATATTGTGGAAGGCCGAGTTCGGCATAGGGCAGGCCGAGGTTGGGCGCCAGGCGATCCTGTGCCGGATAGCCCTGGACGACGGAGCGCATGCCCGTCAGCCACAGGCCGGCATCGACCATGTCACGGGCAAAGCCCATGGCCTCCGCAACTTCCAGCGT
The DNA here is from genome assembly GCF_001463905.1 of Aureimonas frigidaquae. Taxonomy (GTDB): domain Bacteria; phylum Pseudomonadota; class Alphaproteobacteria; order Rhizobiales; family Rhizobiaceae; genus Aureimonas; species Aureimonas frigidaquae. The sequence goes on along the minus strand of NZ_BBWR01000002.1, from coordinate 180,783 downwards.
GCGGGGCGTGATGCCGATGGCCCGGCAGTAGGGCAGCGGCTCGACCAGCCTGTCGATAATGCGGCAGGCGACGCCATGCCGCGCAAGACCAAGCGCGAGCGAAAGGCCAACAGGCCCCGCCCCGACCACGAGAATATCCCCCGCCATCACACTCCTCACAATCCGGAGTTGCATCCCCGGCATGATTGAACCGTGAGTTCCGGCGTTGCAAGCACCGGCGGACGATGAAGGCTCAATGTTTGGGCGTGCCGTCCTCGTCCTCCGGGCGGTCCTGCATGACACTGCGCATGGCGGGCTGCTGGGGCCGCTCCTGCCAGCCCTGCGCATGGGGCACGTCCGGGGCAATCATCGCTGCGGTCAGGAACAGGGTCGCCCCCATGAAGCGGCGCATGTCGCCGCCCAGATGAATGCGTCCCACGGCCCGGCACAGGCGCAGCGGAAGGCGGGAAAAGCGCAGGATCCGGTCCAGGCTGACAAGGACATCCGAGCCGACCTGCCGCCGATAGGCCCAGAAGGCGCGGCGCACGGCCCGCGACGATCGGGTCAGCGCCGTGAGCTGGAAGAACATCAGCCACACATCGCGTGCCTGCGCATCCGCAAGCGGCATGACCGCCTCCGGTTCCTCCTCGAAGTCGAAGAAGACGATCTCGTTGCCGTCGAGCGCCATGTCACGCGGGTGGGGCCGGCCATGGCACAGGCCGGCGGCATGCAGCCTGCCGAGTTCCGCAGCCAGGAGGACGACGAGCCGCTCGTTCAGCGCGATGTCGTCGGCCGCATCGGCCATCCGCAGGCGGTCGAGAATCGTCGGCCCCACATCGAGCGTGACGAGCGTCGTGCCATACACCAGAACAAGCGGGGGGATCTTGAAGCCATTGTCCTGAAACGCGGCGCGCTTGTGCAGTTCCCGCTCCAGAAGCCCCTGTCCGTCAACGAGCCGAGAGGCACGCCAGCTTGCAACGGGCATGAGGCGCGACAGCGCCGCATGCAGGCGCTGCCCGAAGCCGGGCGGCTCGACACCGAGCCGCTTGATCCAGACGACACGCCCGCTATCGACATGCCGCTCGATCCTGGGACCGGGTGCAGCGGCACGTTGCTCGAGTGTCATCGGCCCGTTCTGCGGCGGAGTGGACATAGCCGATACAGCCTGCGTCGTTCCCATGTCATGGAACTGTAACAGAGAGCAGGCGAACAACCTGTAGTTGTTCTGTCACACTGTATTCGAGAGAAGGGGTTTCGAGCGAGCCCGCAAGTGCCCTGGACGCGCAGGAGCCCAGCGATTGCGGGCGCGGGCCTTGCAGTCACGATTGCATGACCGCGGGTGCAGCATGTCGGGATGGGCCGGAGCCCATCCCGTTCTTCGGGTCCTGCTTACTGGGCGGGGGTCGTCGTGCCACCGGTGCCCGTGGTGCCAGTTCCTGTAGTGCCAGTGCCCGTCGTCCCCGTACCGGTGGTTCCGGTCGTTCCGCCCATCGTGCCGGTATCGGTGCCGGTGGCCGGCGGCGTGGTCGCCGTTCCGGCGGGCGGCGTGGTCTCCGTCGCGTTCTCGTTCTTGTTGCAGGCGGCAAGACCGAGTGTCGAAACCAGAGCGGTGGCCACAAGTGCAGTGCGAAGTCGGCGCATTTCCATCTCCATCAGGTTTGTCCCTTATGGCGACGGTACTTGGGAGGATCAATTGTGACGTCAAGAACACAATTGGAACGCGCACATACATGCTAAGCTGGCGAGCCAATTTGCATGGCATGACCGCCGCCCCATAAAGTATTGCGCCGCCAGCAACTTGCGGCGCCCACCCTCAGGCGAAGGTGCGGGGAACCAGCCGGATCATCCACAGTCGAAAGAAAATGCTGCGGGCCCCCTGGAAGACGAGCAGGGACAGCCATAGGCCATGATTGCCGAGCGCCGGCGTGGCGAAGCTCTCAACGGCAATGTAGATGCCGAGCGACAGGAGCATCATGTTGCGCATTTCCCGCGACCAGGTGGCGCCGATGAAGATTCCGTCCATCTGGAAGGCGATCACGCCCGACAGGGGCAGGGCGACGGCCCAGGGCAGGAAGGCGAGGGCCGCCGCTTCGACCGAAGGCGTCGGCGCCATCAGGTCTATGACCATCGGCCCGGTGCTCAAAATGGCGAGCGCCATGACCACCGCGAAGCCGACGCCCCAGATCGTCGTCAGCCGCACCGTCCGCTCGAAGGCGGCGCGGTCACGGGCCCCGACAGAGCGGCCCGCCAATTGCTCGGCGGCGGCAGCGACGCCATCCAGAAAGGACACGGCCAGGAAATAGTAGCGCAACAGAATGGTGTTCGCGGCCAGAATGTCGGTTCCGAACTGGGCGCTTTCCCGCGTGAAGAAGGAAATGCCGACCAGAAGCGCCACCGAGCGCACGAGCATGTCCGCATTGACGCTGAAGAGACGCTTCACGCGGCTCAGATCCTTCAGGCGGTGAAGCTGCCAGGAACCGCGTTCGCAGCGGCTGAGAACAAGACCCACCGCCGCCAGCGATGTCAGCGCCTCGGCGATCAGCGAGGCCCAGGCCGCTCCGGCAACGCCCTGGTCCGCCACCAGCACCAGCCAGACGGCGAGCCCGATGCCGAGCCCGTTCAGGAGCGTTTGCAGAAGGAGCGCCGCCACGGCCTCTCCCCGGCCGAGGATCCAGCCGAAGACGACGTAGTTGAACAGGACGAAGGGCGCCGACCAGACACGAATGGCGAAATAGGTGATCGCCGCCTCGGCGACAGCGCCATCGGCGTTCAGAAGCGAAAGTCCGAGCCTGCCGATGGGTGCGTGGAAGGCCAGGATCAGGAGCCCGATCGCCAGCGCGATCGCCATGCCGCCGGCGAGCATCGACTGCTCCTCGGCGCGGTCCTGCGCGCCGACCGCCTGGGCCGTGAAGCCGGTCGTGGCGCCCCGCAGGAAGTTGCAGGATACGAAGACCACATCGAAGATGACCGCCGCCAGCGCCACCCCGCCGACCAGCGCGGCATCACCCAGCTGCCCCACCACGCCCGTCGACACAAGCCCGACCAGGGGCGTCGACAGATGGGTCAGCATCATCGGAATGGCGATGGAAAGAACGGACCCGTTCGTCACGTGGAACGGGCGGGTGGCCGAACTGCCCCCCGCCGCATCACCTGTGTCAGGCAGCGTGCCGGTCGTCACCCTTCGATCGCTTCGCCCAGCGTGTGCATAAGGCGGTTGGCCCAGCCGAAAATCGCCACCGCGTGGATGAGATCGAGGATCTCCAGATCCGACAGGCCGACCGCGTGCAGGCGCTCCGTGTCGGACCTGTCCAGGCTATGCGGCGCGCGCGTCAGCTTGATGGAATAGTCGACGATGGCCTGCTCGCGCTCCGGCAGGCGCGCGGCGTCCTTGTCGGCATAGAGCGCTTCTACCACCTCGCGCTGATCCGTTTCGGCAATATAGCGCGTGGCGTGGACATAGGCGCAGTAGATGCAATGGTTCATGACCGATGCCGAAAGGGACCCGAGCTCCCGCTCGCCGCGCGACAATCCGCCCTTGGCATACATGATGTCGTTGAAGAGGGGCGTGCGCTCCCGCAGCATCTCTGCATCATGGGCCAGCACGAGCACGTAATCGGAAATCTTGCGATTGGACGGCGTCACCTTCAACGCGTCGCGCTGCGCTTCGCTTGCCTCGTCCAGCCTGACTGGCTCGACATAGGGCTGCCAGCCAACCGGATCGAGCGTGAAGTCCTTCAAAGCCTGCGCCATGTCAGTTCCCCTTAAACGCACGAAGACCGGCCGCAACGCGCAACTGGTAATTCACGAAGGCGATCAGCCCGGTCAAGGATACGATGGAACGGGTCGACAGGCCGGCCGCCTGCAGCCGGGACACGTCCTCCCGGGTCGCCGCTTCGGGGGTCAGGGTCAGCTTGTCGGCGCGCTCGGCCATCGCGGCAAGCTGCGCATCAGCCGGGCTGTGAGCCGGATCGGCGAGGGCGCGGATCGCCTCCGGCGCATCGCCGATCATGCCGTCATAGAGCGCCGCCGCCGCCGCATCCTGCGTCAGCCGGGACATGCGTGCGGCAAGCGCGGCGCGCAGGGCAGGCGGCAGATCGCCCGCATCCTGCGGCAAGAGGCTCGCGGCAAAGCTCGTCTGGCTGAGGCGCAATATCTCCTCCCGCTCTCCGCGCAGGTCGAACAGGTCCGACCCTTCGGCGATCCCGGCGATCCGGTCGATTGCATCTTCCATCACTTCATCCTCATTGCGGGTCCCTCGCGGGCGTCAGGCGCTGCGCGCTGTGGCCTGCGCGTCGGCATCGGTCCATTCGTCGCCCGTCAGTTCTGGCTTCTCATAGGCCAGGAGCGCCTGCCAGTGCGCGTCGACATCGTCCTTAAACAAGGCCGCCGACAGGCCCCGGACCAGCCATTGCGCCCCTTCGCTGATGGCCGGGATATCGCCCGAAACCTTGCCGAGGCTCAAGGACGCGGCAAAGTTGAAGCAGTGGATGCGGGCAAGATAGGGCGCCGCACCCGGTTGGCGCTCCGTGAAGGAGAAATCCTCCACCAGCCAGGGATAGGCCGCCAGGGCCTCGTCGGCCTCGTCCGGCGGGGGCGTGTAGCGATCTTTCCAGAGGGCGATTTCATCTGCCATCTCAAGGATTTCCGGGCGGGCTCTTACATCGACGGTGAAGCCGGTTCCGAGGATCATGTAGTCCGCATGGAAGGTTCGGCCCGACCGGGTCGTCAGGACGATCTCGCCATCGGCGGCGCGGGCCTCTGCGATGCCTGCGGAAAAGTGGAAATAGGCGTTCGGGTGGCGGCTGACGCGCCGGGTCGAGTTGCTGGGGGCCGGCGTCTGCTGCCGGTTCGCATAGGCCATGATGCGCCAGCGCCATTCTGGCGCCATGGCCGCAAAGCCTGCGGTCAGCCCATAGGAGCCGACGCCCATGAGCTTGTTGACGGTGGGCATGACCGGCCGGCGCGCCAGAAGGCGCACCTCGCGCGCGCCGGCTTCCAGTGCGGCGGCCGCATTGTCGACGGCCGATGCGCCGACACCGATGACGATGACGCGCTTGCCCCTCAGCGCGTCGAAATCGATCCTATCGGACGAATGGGCCCAGCGGTCGCGCGGCAGGCGCCTGGCGAATTCCGGGATGGTCGGCCGGCCGAGCCCTTCGCGGCCACCGGCCATGACCACCCGCCGTGTCAGCACCCCGGGCCGGCTGCCATGGGCGATCTCCAGCTCGAAGAGCCCGTCGGGCCGGGGGATAACGCGGGTCACGTCCATGCCGTTCTGCACCGGCAGGTTCAGCGCCTTGCGGTACCAGTTGAGGTAATCCATCCACATGGGCCGCGGAATGCGGAACAGGGCATCCCAGGCCGCATCGCCGTGATTGGCCCTGTACCAGGCCTGGAAGGTGAGCGAGGGCATGCCATAGGCCGGCCCCAGCAATTGCTTGGGCGAGCGCAGGGTTTCCATCCGCGCATAGGTGACCCAGGGGCCTTCCTGCCCCGCCGGCGCCCGATCGAGTATGCGGATGTTGGACAGGCCCGCGCGCAGCATGGCGAAGCCGGCCACGAGGCCGCACATTCCGGCGCCGATCACCACCACGTCACTGACCGGCCTGTCGTCTCCTTGCGCCCGGCGCGGCGGGACCCAGTTGGCCGGTGGGTAGTTCAGGAGAGCCAGATCCTCGGCCAGACGCGCTTCCAGACCCGCCAGCCGCGCATCAGCGTCCGGCAGGCGCGGCGGGGCGGCGGTGAGCGGGTCGGTCATGACGGGGCTCCCGCCGGCAGGACCACGGCATCCTCGGCCGAGAAGCCGACCCAGACCGGGCCGTTGGCCAGTTCCGTCGCACCGGACGCATCGGCGACGACATCCAGCACGGCCCCGTCTTCCAGCGCCACGGATACGAGGGAATGACTGCCCTTGAAGATGCGTTCGCGCACGGTGGCGCGATAGGCGTTGTCCAGCGACGGCGCGGCGGCGGACAGGGTGATCGCTTCCGGACGAATGGCGATTTCCGCCGCCTTGCCTGCGCCTGCCGGCGTGGCGCAGGCGCGTGCAACGACCCGCCGCGGCCCCCAGTCCAGGACGATCCGCGCGCCATCCGTTCCGGCGATCCGGCCGGACAGGATGTTGGTATCGCCGATGAAGTTGGCGACGAAGCGCGTTTCCGGGTTGCGGTACAAGGCTTCCGGCGCGCCCATCTGCTCGATCCGCCCCTTGTTCATCACCACGATCAGGTCCGACATGGTCAACGCCTCTTCCTGGTCGTGCGTGACGAAGAGGAAGGATTTGCCGGTCCGCTTCTGAATGCTCTTCAGCTCCACCTGCATCTGGTGGCGCAGCTTGGCGTCCAGCGCGGACAAGGGTTCGTCGAGGAGTAGCACTTCAGGATCGGGCGCGAGTGCCCGGATGAGGGCGACGCGCTGGCGCTGCCCGCCGGACAGTTCGGTCGGCATGCGCTCGGCAAAGGGGCCAAGTTCGACGAGGTCGAGCAGCTCGCGCACGCGCCGCTCGATGGCGTCCGATGCCATGCCCTTCAGTTCCAGCCCGAAGGCGATGTTCTGGCGCACATTCATGTGCGGGAAAAGGGCGTAGTCCTGGAAGACGATGTTGACGTTGCGCCGATTGGGCGGAACGCGCGTCACGTCACGTCCGCCGAGCATGATCCGCCCATGATCGGGAATCTCGAAACCGCCCAGCATGCGCAGCGTGGTGGATTTTCCGCAGCCCGAAGGCCCCAGCAGCGTGACGAACTGCCCGGGCTCGATCGACAGGTTCAGCCTGTCGACCGCCGTGGCGCCGCCATAGATCTTCGTGACGTCGATGAACTCGGCAACCTTGGTCATTAACGGCTCCTCGCCCGGCGGGTCGCATATTCGGCGTAAAGGCCGATCACGGCCGTCGCGACAAGGATCAGCGTCGCCATGGCGTTGATTTCAGGGCTCATGCCGCCTTGCAGCTTGGCGAACATGAGCATGGGAATGGTGGTTCGATAGCCGCCCAGGAAGAAGGTCCGCACGAAATCATCGATGGACAGAAGCGCGGCGAAGATCATGCCGCCGTAAATGGCCGGCTTGAGATAGGGCAGCGTGATCCGCCAGAAGGCGACGAAGGCATCGGCGCCGAGATCACGGGCCGCATCCACCAGATTGGCCGGCATGGTGCGCAGCCGGGTCAGCGCCATGATCATCACGAAGGGCACGGCGTGGATGCTGTGTCCCAGGATGATCGCCGCCGTGCCGGTCGGCATGTCGATCGTCGCCACGAAGATGCGGATGGAAATGGCCGAGATCATGCCCGGAACCACCGCCGGCAGGCAGGCGATGGCGAAGATCCCGGCGCGGAACCAGATATTCTCGGCCGAAACCAGCATGGCGATCCAGACGCCGACCACGGTGGACACCAGCGTCACCGCCGCGGCGATCAGGATCGAATACCAGAGCGCGGACAGGAACTGCTGATCCTGGACCACCTGCGCATACCAGGCCAGCGTCGTATCCCCGATGGGGAAGGAGATGAAATTCGCGTCCTTGAAGCTCAGCGCCGTCATCAGGAGAAGCGGGCCGAGGAGGTACAGGACGAAGATCCAGTAGGCGGCGGAGAGGGCCAGTCGTGGCCCGTCTGCGAGGCGTCCCATCACATGAACCTTACGTTGCGGCGACCGACGATCGCCATGAACATGCCGGCAATGCCGAGCGACAGGACCAGCATCACCACCGACATGGCGGCGCCGACCGGCCACCTGTCACTGGCGCCATGGAAGAAGGATGCGATCGTCTCCGGGAACAATCCGGTGGAAGGGCCGCCCAGAAGGATCGGCGTTGCGAAGACACCGATCGTCGTCAGAAAGACGAGCGAGCAGCCCGACACGATTCCATCGCGCGACAGGGGCAGGACGATTCGGCGGAATCGTGTGAAAGGCCCGGCGCCAAGGTCCGCGGCGGCGTGCAAAAGAGGCGTCGGGATCTTCTCCAGGGCCGAATAGAGCGGCAGCAGCATATAGAGGCAGACCAGGTAGACGATGCCGAAGGACAGCGAATAGTAATTGTAGAGCATGGGGATGGGCCGGGTGATCAGCTCCAGCTCCCGCAAAGCGAAATTGACGGCCCCGCGATTGGCCAGAAGCATGATCACCGAATAGGTGCGGATGATCTCACCCGCCCAGAAGGGGATCAGCAGCAGGAGCAGCGCGCGCGTGCGGTTTTCGGGCCGGACGATCTTGGCGATGTAGTAGGCCACCGGATAGACCACGAGGAGCGTGACCGCCGTCACGGCAAAGGCGAACAGGACCGAGCGGATCAGCGGCGTGAAGTAGAGCGGCTCCGCAAAGAAGACGCGGAAATTGTCGAGTGTGAGCGCCGAACCGCCCTCGTGGACGATGGGGTACTGGCTCATCAGGCTGATGCGCACGAGCTGGAACACCGGCCCGAGGTCGAACACGATCAACCAGATGGCCGGCACGCTGAACAGGAGAGCGAGCCGCCCGGTACGGCTGTCGAACAGGCGTCCGAACGTGTTGCGATAGGTCGGGGAGGCGACGAGCCGGCCCCAGGAACCAGCGTAGCGCGCATTTGCGCGAGCCGGCGCCCCCGAGGGGGGAGCGCCGCTCAACTTTTCGGGAGTCGTCACCGGATCAGGCCGCCTTGATCTCGGCAACGGCCCTGTCGATCATCTCGTTCTTCATGTCGCGGTTGATGGACGAGAAGAAGGTGATCCGCTCCACCTGTTCCGGCGGCAGCACGGACGCCGCGCGCTCGCGCTCGTCGAGGATCTGATCCACCCCGGCAAAAGTGGAGCTGAAGCCCGATTGCCGGGTCATCGCGGCGCCCACTTCGGGCGAAGCGGCGACCGCCTCCAGGAACTTGTAGGCATTGTCGGCATTGGCCGCGTTGTTGACCACGTTGAACGTGTAGACAAAGCCGTAGGTGCCTTCTTTCGGCACCGACTGGGCGATCGGATGGCCTTCCATGATCAGCTTGGAGATCGGCCCGGACCATGCCTGCGCCACGTAGATGTCTTCGTTGATGAACATCTGCTGCACCTCGGACCCGGCGTCGTAATAGCGGCGCACCTTGTCCTTGTTGGCGATGAGGAAGTCACGCGCCTTGTTGGTCGCCTCCTGGGCTTCCTGCGGCTTGTCGACATAGGTCACGTAATCGCCGTCGAACCCCATGTACTTCATGGTGATGGAGAGGAAGTCGCTGACGATGTAGGACGTCGCCTGCTTGTTGGCATCGTCGAACATGACGCTCCAGCTGTCCACATCCTCGACATAGTCGGTGTTGCGCGCCAGGCATTCGAAGCCGGCCAGGATGGGCAGGCCCCAGATCGAGTTGTCGATCCGCAGCCACGGCGCATCCTGGTAGGAGGGGATCAGCTTGTTCCAGCTGGCGATCCGGCCCGTATCGATCGGCGCCAGAAGGTTCGAGTTCAGGAACTGCGAATAGCGGTGCCCGACCACCGTGACGATGTCGGTCGTCGGGTTGGCGCCCTCGGCGGCCAGGAGGTTGTACTGCTTGCCCTGATCGTCCGTCAGCCGGATCTGCACGTTGATGCCGGTTTCCTGCTGGAAGCGCTGCAGGAAATCCTCCGGGATGAACTTGTCGTACGTGGTGATGTTCAACGTGTTCGACTGCGCCCAGGACGGGCGGGGGCGGATGATGTACGGCGTCGCAAGGAGCCCGACGGCCCCACCCATGAGTTTCAGGGTCGAGCGTCTGCTAGGCCGGTCGAAGCTCATTACATTATCTCCTGGTTGAAGTGCGATGGACCATGGGTGACGGTTTTCGCGCGGGCTGTCGGAAACGACCGTTCCAGAACTCCTGGCATTGCGAAGCCGTCTTCCTTTCCCGGAATCTCATCTCGTGCCCAGATTATGCGCAAACCTGTGGTTGCACAACGTATGTCCTGACGGATATCCAGGTAAGGGTTCTAACGCGGGAGTCGACACGATGAAGGTTGGTATTCTGGGCGCAGGCGCCGTAGCCGCCGGTACAGCGGCCTATCTGGCGCAGAGCGGTCACGAGCCGACTGTCTGGTCGCCATCCGGAAAGAGCCTCAAGCCGCTTTCCGCCGGCGGTTTGCTCACCGCCCGCAAGGCCATTGAGGGGGAGTTCGCCGTGGGCTGGGCCGGATCGGCGCAGGCCGCTGTTGCGGGCCAGCAGGTCGTTCTGGTTGCGTTGCCGGCCTATGGCCACAAGGCGGTGCTCGATGCCGTGGCGCCCTATCTCGTGAACGGGCAGACGGTCATCTTCTCCTCGCACGCCTCCTTCGGTGCCTTGTATCTCTCCCGGCTCATGGCGGAACGCGGCATCAAGCTGCCGATCATTGCCTGGGGGACCACGTTGACGACGGGGCGGCTCGGCGGGGATGACAGCGTGAATGTCGCGACCGTGCGCAAGAAGGTCGATTATGCCTGCCTGCCGGACGGCGATGCTGAGGCCTGCGGTCGCCTCCTCGTCGATCTGTTCGGGGACAGGTTTGTCGCGCGGGATGGGTTGATGGCTATTGCGCTGTCCAATCTCAATCCGCAGAATCATCTCGGCATCGCGCTCCTCAACCTCACGCGCATGGAGAAGGGCGAGGTGTGGAGCCAGGCGGAGCATGTGACACCGGCCGTCGGCCGTTTCATCGAAGCGCTGGACGCCGAACGTCTGGCGATCGCAGACTGCTTCGGGCGTGAGGTCCGCACGGTCCGGCAGCATTTCTCCCTGTCGTTCCATGTCCCGGAGGACAGCGTGAGCGCCATGAACCAGGAAATGCACCGGCAGGGCCATAATGGCTCCGGGCCGGCCACGATGGATTCGCGCTACATCTATGAGGATGTGCCCTTCGGCCTGTACCCGACGGCGCTCCTGGGCAGGATCGCCGGTCGCCCCGCAACGCTGCACGAGGCCGGGATCGCGATTTTTTCGGCCGCATGCGGCCGCGACCTGACGCAGGACAACGATCTTCTGCCCGCCCTGGCGCTGGACAGTCTGTCGCGCGAGGCGCTGGAGGCCCTGACGCGATCGGGCTACTGATCCTGCGCTCCGCCGGGTCGGCGGATGAAGCTGAACTTGCCTTGCGGCTCGAGGATCGCCCATTGCACATCGCGCATGGTGGCGATCCCGGCGAGGCGCATTTCGCTTTCGATCTCGGCGCGGGTGATCCTGTCGCGGCGAAGGTTCTCCTCGATCAACTCGCCATCGCGGATGACGATGCGCGGTTCGCCGTCCAGGAAGCGCTCGGCCCTCGGGAACAGATAGGTCGTCCAGCTCAGGACCAGTCCCCAGAAGGCGAATGTCGCAATGGCAAGCGTCGCGCCCGTCAGGCTGAAATCATTGTGGGTGACGCCCTGTTGGATGAGATCGCCCATGACCACCAGGACGACGAACTCGAAGGGCGTCATCTGGCCGAGCTCCCGCTTGCCGAGCAGCCGGATCAGCGCATACAGGATGGCGAACATCACGCTCGCGCGCAGCACGATATCCATTACGGCCATACCCTCATGGTGACGGCGGCCTCCGCGATGCGCCGCGCTCCGTCCCGAACGGCGACGGAGCCGGCATTGCCGAGGAACAGATCGGGGTTGATCTGGAAGTCCGCCTTGACGTTCAGTGTCTCGCCCTGGCTCAGAGGCCCGTAGGAAAAGGCGTAGAGCCCATCCTCGAAGGTCTCGTCGGCCGCCGCCGGGATCATGGAGTTCTGCGTCAGCCGGCGGATCAGCGACGGCGATAAGGCAAGGACGCAGTCCTCCACGTTTGTTCTGGCCGTGACCTCGAACTCCGTCTCGAAGAACTCGCCATTGCGGATCGTCTCCGGGAAGGTGATGCGCAGCCGGACACCGTCACCCTCGACGACGATGTCGTCCGGCGCATGCCCGCCGAAGACACCGGCCAGCGCCGCGGCCATGAGGGCCCCGAGCACGGCAACGGAAATGACGCTCGCATGCCGATGGAACCCACCGCGCGGCGCGATGTGGCGGTCTTCCAGGCGATCGGGAAAGGAGGGTCTGTCTTCGGGCAAGGGCGCAATGTCCGCTCAGCATTCCTGAGCCTTGAATTAGGCTGCACTGCATGGCCGTCCAGCGTGGTCGCATGGCCGGCCAGGCAGTCCCGTGCCCTAAGCCGGCTTTTCGAATGTAAAAAGGGTCCGGCCGCTGCTGGAGACGACATCGGTCCCGGTGATGGTCGCCACTCCCCGCAGGACAACGCTATGGAATATTGGGGACAGCCGCCGGCGTCACGCGAACAAACGGCTATCGGCAACCAGCGTCATCGCTTCCGCCGCTTTCTTTGCGTCCAGACCGGCGAAACCACCGCAACAGAAGCAGCCGAGGATCATACCTTGCCCGTCATCGACACGGAATGCCGTCCTGGTGGCTTTTGCGCCCAGCCGCGGACCCATGGGCCCGGGGAGACCGCCTTGTTGTTCCGTACGGCTGTAGACGCTGACGCCTTCCTTGAACGTCTCGACGACCTTGATGCCAGGGATGTCGTCGACCTTCGAAGTCACCGGATTTCGGTTGAGGATCACGAGATCCGCCAACTTCCCGATTTCGATGGAGCCCTTCTTGTCTTCCTCGCGATACTGCCATACCGCTACCGGCGTTGCGGCCTACAGGGCGGTCATGACGTCGACGCGCTCGTCGCGGCCGACGATCACCCCGCTTCTAGACTTTCGGGTCCCTGCAGACCAGACCATCAGCATCGGATCGACGGGGGTCACCCGCTTACGGTCGTTTCGACCTTTGACCGTGAGGTGCCGGAGGGCTTGGCCTCAGGCGCCAAGCTTGCCGGGTCGTCGGATACGGCCTTCCCATAAGCCGATGCCGATCAGCACGATGCTGGTCAGCCACCCCGCAACCAGAAGGTGGGTGTCCAGGAGAAGGGGGATCAACCCCGCAAGAAGGATCACACCCACAATGTGTGAGACAGCGACCTTACCGTAGACGATCTTCTTATAGATCGCGCTGCCGACGAGATAGATGATCGGTCCGAGCGACAGAACGAGGCCATAGGCAGGCTTCACCCCGTCATGCGGGTGGGCCATGACGAGGTCATTGCCGACCGCGGTCGCGATGATGCCGGCAATGAGGATCGCGTGGACATAGTGGAAATAGGCGCCGATGCGGCCTGGATCCTCCGAGCGGGTGATCGTGGCGACGGCATCCTTGCTCGACGTTCCGAAATAGAGCCACCACATGGCGATCGTGCCGACGAAGGTTGCCAGCATCGCAGAGACAACCTGCATATCCCAGCTTTGTGCGTCGGCCAGCATGGCGCCGGTCGCGAGCAGGGTTTCGCCGAGCGCGACGATGACGAAAAGCTGGCAGCGTTCGGCAAGATGCCCGCCCTCGATCGTCCAGTCGCGCGTCGAGGATCGGCCCAGACCGGGCAGGGCGAAGCCGAACATCGGCGAGACATATTCGCATAGCACCGCGGCGGCCCAGAGCCCCGCGCGCCACCAACCCTCTGCCAAGCCCCCTGATATCCAGAAGCAGGCGGCGATGACCAGCCAGCCGAGCATGCGCCGGTAATTGGCGCATAGCGGGTGATCACGGCCGAGGGAAAAGAGGATGAAGGCCGTCCGCCCGACCTGCATCGCGGCATAGGCACCGGCGAAGATCAGACCGCGCTCCTCGAAGGCGCCGCCGATCGCAGCGGCCATGACGAGTGCCAGCGCCATGGAAACGAAGAGAATGCCGCGGACGGGCGGCGTTTCGGGATTGAACCAGTTGGTGAACCAGCAGGTATATTGCCAGCCGAGCCACACGGCGAACCACAGGATGACAACTTGGACGACACCCGCCGCCGTCAGGTCGTGCAGCAATTCGTGGCTGAGCTGCGTGACCGCAAACACATAGACGAGATCGAAGAACAGTTCCTCGAAGGTGACGCGCGCATGGTGCCCGTCGCGCTTACGCAGCAGAGGATGGTGGATGTGTTCGCTTACGTGGAAACTCATTTTGCAAGCCGCCAGATGACCAGGCCGGCAAGCGCGGCCGGCACGAGAAGGACGATGATGGAGATCGGCAGTTCGTCGCGCAGGGGATAGCCCGCCTCGGTCACGCCCACCCACATGTTGACGAGCGCGATGACAAGCCACACGGGCACGAAAAGCTTGGCCGCAAGCGAAAGGTCCGGGCCCGTGCCGCCCCAGAGCCTGCCGAAGAGCAGGAACAATCCCAAGAGCACGATCCCGCCGCCGATCACCATTGCCATGTGCATGACATTTCCTTCACTGCTCGCAAGACGGGACGGCAGCGGCCCCGGGGCCACCGCCTGAAATACCTCACTTCGTGGTATAGCCACCGTTGACCAAGATGGTCTGCCCGGTCATCCACCAGCCATCGGAGACGAGGAAGCGGATATAAGGGACAATATCCTCGATATCGGTCAGTCCGGTTCTAGAGAAGGCCGACAGCGCCGCTGCGCTCTTGTGATAGGCCTGCGCGTCCACGCTTTCCTGGCCGTAGAAGAATGGCGTGTCCATCGGGCCTGGACCGACCGCCGTGACCGAGATGCCCCGTTCGCCGAACTCCTTCGCGGCCGCCCGCGTGAAATGTTCGACCGGCGCCTTGGTGCCGGCATAGCTTGCGTAGAAGGGCGTGAAGGCCCCCAGGAGCGAGGTCACGAGGGTGACGAGCTTACCATTGTCGTTCAAATGCTTGCCGGCTCCTTGTATGAAAAAGAATGCGCTTTTAGCGTTCACCGCGCTCATCTCGTCATACTCGGCTTCGGAGATCTCCAGGATCGGCTTTTTCAGGACCTTGCCAACGGTATTGATCGCAACATCCGGCCTGCCGATCGCGACGGTCGCATCGTCAAAGAGCGTCTTCATGGCGCCTGCCGTCGTCAGGTCGGCCTGGATGGCAACAGCCTCTGCGCCGGCTGCCTTGACCGCAGCCACAGTTGCGTCGGCATCCGCCTTCGTGGCCGCGCTGTTGTAGTGGATGGCGATCGCCTTCGCGCCATGCGCGGCAAGATCACGGGCGATCAACCCGCCCAGGTTCTTGGCGCCGCCGGCTATGATGACGGTTTTGCCGCGAATGCTGTGGTCGGTCATGGAATGCTTCCTTGGGTCAGCGAGCGGTCATATGAAAAGGCCACTTTCGTCTGGACAGGATATCGTCCATAACCGAGCCATAAAGTCGCAATTTCTGATATCAGCTGTCAGAATCGGCGAACAATCGGGAAGCTTCGCGCATCGTGGACCGCATCGACCTGTTCCGCATTTTCAGCCGCGTCGTTGAGTGTGCGAGCTTCACGCGGGCGGCCGACACGCTCGGCGTTCCGCGCTCGTCCGTTTCAGCGGCGGTCCAGGAATTGGAATCGCGCGTCGGCGCCCGGCTTCTTCATCGCACGACCCGCAAAGTATCGCCGACCCAGGACGGTGAGGCTTTCTACGCGCGGTGCCAAAGGCTGATCGCGGATGTCGAGGACGCCGAAAATCTGTTCCGGCAGACGGCGGCCCAGCCCTCGGGCACGGTACGTGTGGATGTTCCCGGGCGGATCGGTCGCCGCATCGTCGCGCCGGCGCTTCCGCAATTCCTGAACCTTTATCCGCAGCTCAATGTCGACCTCTGCATGACCGATCGTTCGGTGAACCTGGTGGAAGACGGTCTGGATTGCGTGCTGCGTGTCGGACCGTTGAGCGACTCCGGGCTCATCGCCCGGACGATCGGCAGCCTCGATCTGATCAACGTTGCAAGCCCCGCCTATCTCCAGCGCCACGGAACGCCGCAAGCGCCGGGCGACCTCAGCCATCACTGGGCCGTCAACTACGCTTCACCGTCCAGCGGCCGCGTCGAGGAATGGGAATGGCTCCAGGACGGCTCCCTGCGCACCCTGCCGATGCAGGCGCGCGTCACCGTCAACGGCGCAGAAGCCTATATCGCATGCTGTCTTGCCGGCCTTGGCCTGATCCAGATCCCGGCCTACGACGTGCGACACCACCTCGATGCCGGTGAACTGATCGAGATCCTCCCACACCATCGCGCCGCGCCCATGCTCATGTCCTTGCTCTATCCGCACAGGCAGCATCTCTCGCGCCGGCTTCAAGTCTTCGCGGACTGGCTGGAGGCGCTGCTCAGGCAACAGGTGCGGGAAAGATAGACCCGGGAAACGCGCCGCCGGATTGCCCGACAGGGCCACCTTCGTCAATTCCGGGGGGCGACCGTGGAGAGGTTACAAAATCGGACCTTCGCCGGTCCTTGATCGCGATATTGGATATCCCCAAGCGCGTTCGAGGACGAGCCCGTCGCCTCGATCCGCCATCCTCCCATGCCGACCCCATCCCGATCCGTATCGGCGCGACGGCAGGGTCGGTCCAATGATGGCATCGAGGCGGAAGGAAACGCTGATGAAGGTTCGGGATAAGCTCCGGGCAGTGCTGGGAACAATGGTGCTCCTTGCGTTGCATTCGCAAGTGGCCGCCGCCGAACCGGTCGAGGTCGGGGTGCGCAGGATGGAGATCCCATCACCGGAGCGCGGCCGCGCCCTCGATGTCGTCGTCTGGTATCCGGCGGATTCCGGGGGAAGCCCGGTCATGCTTGGGGACACGCCGTTCTTCGAGGGCACGCCTGCCCAGCGCAATGCGCCCATCGCCGAAGGACACTTCCCACTCGTCCTCCTGTCCCATGGGGCGGGGCTGGCCGGACAGGCCGAGGCCATGAGCTGGATCGCCGCTCCTCTGGCGCAGCGTGGGTTCATCGTTGCGGCCCCGACCCATCCGGGCAATGGCGGCCCGAAGCGTTCGGCTGCGGAAACTATGAAGCTCTGGCTTCGCCCGTCCGACATCTCCCACACGCTGGACGCGATGGAGCGCATTGAGCCTTTCGCCCAACATTTGGCGCCGAACCAGGTGGGCGTCCTTGGCCTGTCCATGGGCGGCAGTACGGCGCTGGCCATAGCCGGTGCACGCTTCGAGCCGCGGCTCCTGGCAAGCTATTGCGACGAGCCGGCGCATAATCCCTCGCTCTGCGGCTGGGTGCACCAAAGCGGTATCGATCTGCACGCCATGGACATGCGGGCGGCCGGCCGTGACTACCGCGACAGGCGCATCGGTTTCGCCATGGCGATCGATCCGGCGCCGGCGGATATTTTCGACAAGGCGTCGTTGCCGACGGTAGCTATTCCCGTCTACCTCGTGAACCTTGGGCACGCTGCGGAGATACCGGCGACGGCCCAGGCGTCGACCATCGCCGGCTCTATTCCGAAGGTCGGCTACGCCGTGATCGAGGACGCGAGCCATTTCAGCATGTTCGGGGCCTGCAAGCCCGGTGCGGCGCAGGCCGCCGAGGAACAGGACATCGAAGAACCGATCTGTTCAGACGGCACGGGCCGCTCGCGCCGAGCGATCCACGCGCAACTCGTCGACATGGTGGAAGCCGCATTCCGACGCGGGCTGGGGGTGAAGGCTCGGTGAGTTTCCATGCCGGGGACCGCAACCCATCCAAGCCATAGGCCTGAAACTCATGTGGCGGTTACCGACCGCCATGTCGGCGTTTGAGATGGCGATGGTGGATGCTCGGCCGACGTTCGATGTATGAGGTGCGCCGTTTCAGTTGCAGTACGAATGGCACAATCCGCGAGGCACCTGGCAGCGTCCATTAAGCCCGTGCAGTGGGCCGCGAGCGTAAGCCCGACGCTGTACTTGCGCTGCCGCCTGGAAACCAAAGCGGACGCCGATCGGCATCCAACTCAAGGATTCGATACGGGAAGCAGGAACCCGAAGCTGGAAGCGCCAACCGCCCGGTCGCGGACAGAGGTACAAGCTGCGTTCCACATCCGTGCGCAGTCAGGTACTTGGCGAAAGGTTTGGGAGAGTTCGTTGTGGCGGAGAGGATGGGATTCGAACCCACGATACCGTCTCCGGTATACTCCCTTAGCAGGGGAGCGCCTTCGACCACTCGGCCACCTCTCCACGGCGCTCCTAGTATCATGCGAGCCCCATAATTCAAGGGGGCGTCTGCCAGTAATTGGCTTTTGGCAGGGCGATCCCTCCCGACCGACGCGCATGGGCAGCGCAGGCCTGCCGCGGGTGGGTATCTGTGGTTTCAGAGCGCTCCCGCGTCACCCCAGTCTTTCGGGATGGCGCGCGGGCATGTAGGCAGGAGAGGGGATGCAAGGGAGAGGGTAGAGGGAATCGATGGAGATTGTCGTCGAGGCGATGCGCCATGTCCTGCTGGTCACCGTCGGTTTGCTTCCGATCATGAATCCGCTCAGCACGATCCCCCTGTTCCTTTCGCTCACCAACCACACATCGCCGCAACACAGGCGGCGCCAGGCCATGCGGGCGGCGGTCTTCGCCTTTGCGATCCTTGCGACGTTCCTGATGCTGGGAAGCAGCATCATTTCCCTGTTCGGGATCTCCCTTCCGGGGATCCGGATCGCCGGCGGATTGATCATCCTGGTGCTTGCCTTCCGCATGCTCTTTTCGGGCGAGGACGAGGCCAGCTCCATTGATGCCACGCCGTCCGAGATCAAGCGGGCCGAGATCGACTATTCTTTCTCGCCACTGGCCATGCCGAGTCTCGCCGGGCCGGGCTCCATCGCCGTGGTGATGAGTTACGGCTCGCAGATCCCGGAAGAGCATGTGGTTCTAGGCTATGTCGTGGTGCTGATGGGCGTCGCGATCACCGTCATGGTCGCCTATGCCGCGCTCGCGAGCGCCAACTGGATCAGCAAGGTTCTTGGCGAACATGGGATTCAAGCCGTCACCAAGGTCATGGGTTTTCTGCTGACCTGCGTTGCCGTGCAATTCATTGCATCGGGCGTGCGGGAGTTCATCGTCTCCTTCAACGGCTGATACCACTTTCGATGAAAAAGCAATTGACGCGTGCCCTGCTTTGCGGCTCGATACGGTGATAGCAACCGTATCGAAGGGTTCTGGCATGTCGTTCCGTAAAGTCACCCTGGCCCTGGTTTTTGGCCTTGGCCTGGCATCTGCCGGTCACTTCGTTCCGAAGGCCTTCGCGGACCAGCCGGAAATGGATGCGGCCATGGCGGAACTGCGCTCGGCACTGGCCTCGCTCCGTGCGGCAGAGCCGAACAAGGGCGGCCATCGCGAACGCGCCATCGAACTCGTCGAGCAGGCCATTGCGGAAACGCAGGCCGGTATCGATTACGCGGCAGGAGAGTAAGCGGCCGGCGAATTGGTATCACCTGCACGCTCTCATTTGCGTGTCCGATCGCCGCAGAAGGGAACATCGTCCTCGGCGCGGTCCTTTACCTCGTGAGCAACGAGAGAGGACCCAAGATGACGAATCTCAACCATTCTTCTGCGGACGATCGGGATGCCACTTTGCCGAAAAGCCATTCGGATGATGGGGCGTCTTCGGTTTCGGTCGATGCGCCGATGCAACCGATCGGCGAGGATCATGGTACGCCGGGTGATCAGAAACGCCCGCTGACCGATGACGAGAAATTGGACAAGTCGCTGGAGGATACGTTCCCGACCTCTGACCCGGTAACGCCGAGCCGGATTGACGGGCCGAACAACTAAAGTTCGCTGTGCGGTCTTAGGGCTGCGGGAACAGGCCACAGGCTATCCGGTACCAGCGTATCGCTACTGCAAGGATGATCGCGTAGGCGAATGTTTCCATCGTCTCTTCGATCATCCTGGGCAGCCATGCAACGCCCATGACGCTGTGATGCCCATCGATTGCGTCGCTGATGAGAAGCACAGCACCGGCCGCAAACAGTGGCCATGCCGATCCTTGGATCAGCCAACTCAGGCATTCGCCCGCATACCGAACCAGCGGACGGATCATGAACAGTGCAATCGCCAGGATGGCGAGGGCCTCGTGCAGGCGGAAGCTTTCCGACCGCACGTAGTGCGCCAAGGTACCATCGCCCACGGGCTCCAACTCGCGTAACAGGAAGACGGCTGCAAGGACGGCACCTGCAATGGACGCAAGTCTGGGAGCCCCCTCGGCCTGCTCACGCGCAGCGGCCAGCAGGAAGACACAGGCACCGACCAGCATCCATTCCTGAAGCGTTTCCAGTGGGCCTTCCTCAGCCGAGCCGAGTTCCAGGCCGAATGCGCCATAAGCAACGGCCGCAACCACCAGGCTGATCAGCGCGCATACCAGAATGGCCCTCCAGAAGGCTGTTGGATAGGTATAGTTTTGCATGGACAGTCATCCGCCGTGTTGAGCAACCCACGACAGAACGCAACTTCGCATTGTCTCATGGGGCCACCGGCAGCATCGCCGGCGTGCCGACGAACTGATAAGTCTACCTTGGCATTTCAGCAAGTCGCGGGTTACGGCGTGTCAGCGGGTACCGGCAGCAGCCGCGATCACATCGCGGCTGTAGAGGTTTGGCCAATCGTCGATCGACACCCCGCGGCATTCGCTCATTTCGGTCAAGGCGACCCGTTGGAACGACGTGCCGGTGAAAGCCCAACTGCTGGTCCGCCCGCAATCGCCGAGCCCGCGCCCTTGGGCGAACTCGGTCATGGTCAGGCCGTTATCGTCCAGCCCTGCATTGATGAGCCCATCGACATCGTAGACATCGCCGCCCGTGACCGGGAAGTGGAATTGCCGTGGGACGCCGCCGTCCACGGTCCAGAACTCCGTGCCGGCATTGTAGGCCGCCAGGAAACGGCATATGCCGAAGACGATCTGACCGTCGCCGGCCTTGTACTCCTGCGCCTGTGCCTCGTCGGGGCACCCGTCGCCTCTGGCCGGCAGGCCCTTCGGTGTAGCCGCCACTGCGCCGACATCGGTTAGCATCTGCCCAACCAGCGGCGCAATCTGTGGCGGGGTCGGCACGGCAGATGACGGCTTGCTACCCTTGGCGACGAGTGCCGTTACCCCACCGGCGCGCGACTGTTCGGCATCCATGTAGCGCAGGGCGGCGCTCATGCCGCGGAGCGAAACCGGAACGGGTTCGCTCTCTCCATCGATCTGCAGGTCAAGATCCTGACCTGACAGGAGCGCCACAAGAAAGCCTTCTGAAACATCCGGGCCGACATCGCCTCTCAAATAGTTGTCGGCGCCATTCAGCGTCATTTCATCCAACGGAAGGGTCGTGTGGCCGCCGGAAATGGTCAAGCCGACCCGCGCTTTCTGACGCGCATCGTCCGAGAATATTACCACGGAGATAGCAGGGGTGGCTGACGCCGAAGCGCCCCGCTGCACCTTTATATAGGCGATCTGCGCGGCCGCTTCCGGTACCATGCCGATTGCTGTGCAACTGAGCAAATTGTTGCAGCCGACGATCCAGTCGCCAAAGAGTTTGAGCGTCCCGTAAGCCTCGTCCTTCGCGTCCGCCGGCCCGATCGGCGCGAGAGGCAATGCCGCAAGCCCCAGCATCAGAACCGGTCGGAACATGTGCGCCCCCAACATACCGCAGGTGATTGCGCGGGTCCGTGGATTGCCGCAGCAACCATGGGTAGCATTCAAATGCCGACGGCGCCACAGGGCACGGCCCGCGGCGCCGGCTGCTCATGGGGGTGTTTCAGGCCGTGATACGCGGCTGGGACAGGCTTTGAGCCATCATCGCTTCGTCGATCCGCGGAACGAGGATTCCCGCTTCGTCGGCAAAGGCAATAAAGGCTTCGCGCGCTTCGGTCACGGTTCCGCGGCCGTTCAGAACCTTGCGGCAGGTGTTCATGCAGGCATTATGACCGATGCGCCGGCGGCGATAGGGCCAATCGAGCATCAGTTCGAAAGCGTCGCGGACGCTTGCCACATCGACGGGAATGCCGATGCCGACGAGAACGGTAACGGGTTCACGAAATGCGTCTTTCTGCATCTTTATACCTGCTGCAATGCCATTGGATTGTGCCAAGGATACGCATGGGCGCGGACTTTGTTCCGACGATAGTCGTTTAGCCGCAAACCTTTTTCCGCGCCCCGTTGCGGATTTACGATGCGACCGGGGTCAGCGTGACGGAGGTCCCCGTGGCGGCGGCGTTCAGGCCAAGCTGGCCCGTCACGCTGACGGTCTGGAGAGAAATTGAGCCGGCCGTTCCGCCAACGAGGATGTTGGCGCCGGCACCGGCCCCGATCGTCGCTTCCACGGTGGCGCCCTGGTAGACACCGCCCAGCGAACCGGGGTGATAACCCGCTGTTGGCGCAAAGACAGCCCAGACGAGCTGGCCGCGTGTCGTAAAGCCGATATCGACACCCATCTTGCGCACGACACCCGTATAAACTTCCGACGAGCGGGCACCCGTCGTCGACTGGAAGACGCAATCGAGCGATTTGGCCGATCCCAGCACATAGCCGATCCCGCCGCCCACATCGCAAGTCAGATAGCCGATGCGCACGCCATCGCGTTCGGCCGGTGCCGGCGCAATCTCCACGGCGTCATAACGCGTCACATCCGCGGCACCCGCTGCGTGCGGTGCGACAAAAAGGGCGGGGACAACGAGCGCGGCTGCGAGGGTCTTGTTCATTTCCGATCTCCTGAAGGCTTTGCGGCTGGCTCTTTCGTCCAGCCGCATCTGGCGTCGTTAACGCTTTGTCAGGAATTTCGATCCGGTTCGTCCAAAGGGCGGTACCGCATTTTCGCCGCGTTGCACTAGTTACGCTCGCCTGACGAAGCGATGAGCAACCGATGATCAACCAAACCTTGACTCCGCCTCTCACCGCAGAGGCCCTGCCATCGGACGCCGACCCGGACCTGTTTGCGGAAAACGACGGCTACCTGAACTGCAATCCGCGCGACATCGCCTTCCACAATCTTGTGGCCGAAGATTTTCGGACCCATGGGAGCGATGCTTTCTCGCAAGGCTTCTGGGTTCTCTTCTGGCACCGTTTCGGCAATCGTATCCGCGACATCCGCTTCCGCCCGGCGCGCATGCCGCTCACTCTGACCTACAAGATCGGCAACAAGCTGTCGGAATGGATGGCCGGCGTGATGCTGCCCTATACGGTGCGTGTGGGGCGCCGGGTGCGGCTCGAGCATTTCGGCGGCATGAT
The DNA here is from genome assembly GCF_001463905.1 of Aureimonas frigidaquae. Classification (GTDB taxonomy): domain Bacteria; phylum Pseudomonadota; class Alphaproteobacteria; order Rhizobiales; family Rhizobiaceae; genus Aureimonas; species Aureimonas frigidaquae. The sequence goes on along the minus strand of NZ_BBWR01000002.1, from coordinate 157,894 downwards.
CCTGATCGCCCAGAGCATCGGCAACGACGTGACGATCCGCCAGAACACGACGTTCGGCATCGCCCGCACCGACCGGCCCTTCGACCGCCCGGTCATCGCCGACGGGGTGGATATCGGGACCGGCGCGGTGATCATCGGCCGGGTCTGGGTCGGGGAGGGCGCCGTGATCGGCGCCAATGCGGTGGTGACCCGGCACGTCCCGCCGCATGCCGTCATGGCCGGCGTGCCTGCGCGCAGGATCGACGTAGAAGCCCCGTAGGCACTAACCCTGCCAGAGCCATAACCCCGCGCCAACGCCGCTCAGGAAGACGCCAAGCCCGATGAGCATCAGAAGGCCGTCTCGAAGGGTGATGGCCAGGCCGAAGATCGTCAGTACCAGACCTGCCAGCGTCGCCAGGAACGGCAGGATCTCCAGCGGCGGCATGGTCGCCGCCACGATGACGCAGATGAGGGCCGCCCCGCGCATGGCCCATTCCCGGGTGGCAAAGGCAAAGCGTGGCCCCGATACCGTATCGATCCAGCGCGAAACAGGCCGCACGAACCGCATGGCGCGGTCGAACTTGCCGCGATCGAGCCGCGCGCTTTCGAGCCGCTTGGGAAGCCATATGGAGGAGCGGCCCAGCAAGAGCTGCCCCGCCACGAGCGTGACGATGGCGCCGATCAGGCTGGGTATGGTCGGTATGCCCGACAATGGGGACAGCGCGATCAGCCCCGGCAGAAGGATGGCCGGCCCGAAGGCATTCTGCCCAGCCAGCTGCGTAAGTGAGCTTATGCCCAGGCCGTCCTCGTCCCTGGCCTGCGCCTCCAGCGCGTCGAGAAGCTCTCCGAGACTGTCGAACCGTGTCTGTCCTGCCATGTGACCCCGCCATTGCAAGGGCGTGCATGTATGACCCGGGCGAGGATGAACAAGACGGCAACGGCATTCCATTTCGGAATGGCGTGGGTTAGGACACCTCGCGATCTTTAGGACGCAAAGGCTTCGGAACCCAGATGAGCATGCCGCGCAGTCTCATGCCCTCGCTTCAGGAAATGCGGGCTTTCGAGGCCACGGCACGGCATGGCAGCTTCACGACCGCCGGGCGGGAACTGAGCCTGACCCAGAGTGCCGTCAGCAAGCAGGTGCGCCAGCTGGAGGATACGCTTGGCGTAGAGCTCTTCGTGCGCATGCCCGGCGGGGTGGTCCTGACGGGGCACGGCGAACGCTTCGTGCAGGCGGTGCGCCGCATCCTCGACGATTGCGAGAAGGCCACCCATGCGATCGCCTCGTCGGGCGGAAGCGAACGCACCTTGCGCCTCGCGGTGCTGCCGACCTTCGCATCCCGCTGGTTGATCCCACGCCTGCCGGATTTCATCGGCCAGCATCCGGGCGTGACGGTGGATATCTTCACGGCATCCGAGCCGTTCGATCTGTCCGAGCGCTCGGCCGACATGGCCATTCACTACGGGGCCCCGGCCTGGCCGAATGCCGAAGTGGACTTCCTGTGCCGCGAAGAGATCCTTGCCGTGGCGAGTGGCCCCTATCTGGAGCGGCATCACATATCCGGCGCCGACGATCTGTCGCGTGCGGTCCTGATCCAGCAGGCGACGCGCCCGCACCTCTGGTCACTCTGGTTCGAGATGGTCGCAAGCCACCACCCGCACCCCCATCGCGGCCCGATGTTCGATCAGTTCGCCATGACCTGCCAGGCCGCCGTGGCGGGGCTCGGCGTCGCGCTCGTACCCACATTCCTGATCGAATCCGAATTGCGGCGGGGGGAACTGCGTGCCCTGCCGCATGCGCCGTGGAGCGGGCCGGGGGCCTACTACCTCGTCACCCCCGTTGCCGCCCGCAGCGATCCGCTCGTCGGGGAGTTCGCGGCCTGGCTGCACAGCCAGGTTTCATCGGCCGCGCGCGCCCCACGTTCATGAGGCAGGGCGCGGGGCAAGCCGCCACCGGCCGCGGCCCGCCGCCTTGGCGGCATAGAGTGCGGTATCGGCCGCATGAAAGACGGCTTCCATGTCTCCATGATCGCGCAGGAGTGCGATGCCGACCGACGCGCCCACGCTCAGGCCCGGCTGGACCGGACCCTGAAGGGCCGCAATGATCTGCTCCGCCGTCCCGACGGGCGATTGTGCGCCGGCGCGGACCACAAGCGCGAATTCGTCGCCGCCAATCCGGGCGGCCACATCGGGGGCGAGGCAGGCCTCGGCGATGATGCGGCCGACATGCCGCAGAACCGCGTCGCCGGCAGCATGGCCATTCTGGTCGTTGACGAGCTTGAACCCGTCCAGATCCACCAAGATGAGCGCGATATCGTCCTGCCGGTGCGCGGCCTCCGCCAAAGCCGATTGGAAGACCGCGCGGTTGGCGAGCCCGGTGAGCGGGTCATGCTCGGACAGGTAGCGCACGCGGTCGAAGAGCGAGCGCTCGCGGGTAATGTCCCGCTTGATGCCGAAAATGCGCACCGGCATGCCGCCACTGCATTCCACCGTCGCGGTGATCCGGATCCAACGGCGGTTGTTGAGGGGCGTGACGATTTCCGCGTCCATCTCGAAGCCTGTCCCCTCGGCGATGGCATGCGCCCGCAGCGCCGTCAGCTCCGCCCGGGAGGCCGGACTGTAGAGGCTGAGCGTATAGGCACGGTCAGGAATGGTCCAGCGCGGCAGGTCGAAGAGATCGTAGACCCCGGCGGTCCAGCGCAGGGTTTCGTCCGGCAGGCTGCATTCCCAGACCCCCATCCGGGCGGCCGAGAAGGCGGCGTCGAGCACGGTGCGATCGAGCCAGCTATCCGGCGCGATGGCGCCGTAGCTCTCCGGACCATCGAGTGCGAGAGACGATGTGACAGACTGCATCCCGCAACCCTTTCGGCATGCACACTGCGTGGCGCCAATACAACCTGAAGTTTCCTCCTGCAGGCTCTCCTTGGCAAGACGGGCCGCTTCAGGACGGCAGCTTTCCCTGTTCTTTCCGCTCCGTCTCCTCGTCCTTTTCGGGCGGATCGTTCGCGGCACGTTCGGCACTGACGCTGAGGCGCTGATAGGCGCCGAGGCCGACGAACAGGAGAACGCCTACCAGAAGCAGGAGCGTCGGGTAGAGCATCTGGCTGAACTCCTCCTTCCCGGCCTGGAAGACGGTCACCACCGCTTCCAGAAGAACGGCGATGACGATGGTGGAGATGAACTTGGTCAGGCTGCGCCGCGCCTCGCCCGCCTGGCGCATCTCGCGCCCGCGAATGGCTTCTTCCTCCAGGATGTACTTGCCGACATCGAAGACGGCGATGGCGATGACCGTGTAGCCCACCGCCTCCAGAAGCGCCGCGCCGACATCCTTGTCCGGCATATGGTAGCTCTGCCAGACATCGACCCCGGCATAGACGATCATGCCGCCCGCCAGGGCCATCAGGACAAGGCTGGCGAGCCCGAAGGCCGCACGCGTTACGAGTTCGAACAAGGGCAGCACCTCTTCACGCCGGTCAGCATTCTGGAGGCATAAGTGCCCGTGGAATCGCTGCGGACAAGGGCGTGAGGCGACGGGTCGGAGGCGCCGGAAGACCGGCCAAACCAGCCCGGCCGGGAGCATGGCCAAGTTGATCCGTGTCGCGATCCGGCCCTCAGCCGACAGGACGTAGTTTGTGGACAGAAATCCGCATGGAATTGCCCTGTCCTGGCGAAGAGCCTATATAGATTGCGTGACGACGGCCTGCCGATCAGCCATCGGCAATTGATCCGCGTCACCGTCCTGCCGGGCAGAGCTACTGATACAGCCGATGCGTGATGTATCGCCTGCGCCCGGTGCAACGCACGAATACCGGCCCAGCGCCGTTTCAGGAGATATTTTGCAGGTCATCGTTCGCGACAACAATGTCGACCAGGCGCTTCGCGCTCTGAAGAAAAAGATGCAGCGGGAGGGAATCTTCCGCGAGATGAAGGCGCGCCGCGCCTATGAAAAGCCGTCGGAACGGCGTGTCCGTGCAAAGGCCGACGCCATCCGCCGCGCCATCAAGCTCAAGCGCAAGCAGGCACAGCGGGAAGGGCTTCTACCCGGGCCCAAGCGCAAGGTCCCCGCACGCGCAGCCGGCTAAGGCACGGAAGGGCGCCTCGCCAATCCTGGCGCGGCGTCCCTTCAGCTTCGTTTCGGCCGACCCGGGGCAGGGGATTGCGGTGCCGCGGGCTCCGCAGGCGCGTCTTGAACACCCCGCGCCCGCGCTTCCTTTTCCTTTTCCTCACCCGTTTTCGGCCGCTCGGAGCCGGGCGTCAGCTTGTCATCGAGCTCCTGGATCAAATCGGTCCGCTTCGTGTTCATGCTCGCTCTCCTGTGCCGCAATGCGCCGGATGACTGTAGGGCGCAGGGGGTTGGACGGCGAGCTGCAAGATTGCGAGCCACGAAGCAAACGCCGTTCTAGGGCCTGTAGCGGAATTGGTGTACCCCTGGCTTCGGAGCTGGATAGTGGCACGGCACGCACCGTCACCCCAGCGTGAACGCGGGTCGTCTTGTTGGCGATGTTCAAGAACGGCTGAACCTAGGTCAGAAGGTGGTGCGGGCGGTCGGGGTCGAACCGACACTCCTTGCGGAACCGGATTTTGAGTCCGGCGCGTCTACCAATTCCACCACGCCCGCACAGCGCCGATTCCCGCGCAGGCGGGATGATGGCGTGGGTGCTCTTTAGCGCAAACGCATGACGGACGCCAGATGGTGCCGTGCCGTCTCTAATGCTTTCAACGCGCGACGTTTGGAGCTAGGGGATGAACGGGCCGGTGAGCCTCCGGCACGTCATGGAGTCTTATGGTGACGCACGTCATTTCGATCCAGAGCCAGGTCGCCTACGGGCATGTGGGAAACAGCGCCGCCGTCTTCCCCATGCAGGCCAAGGGCCTGGAGGTCGCCGCCGTCCCGACGACGCTCCTGTCCAACCACCCGCACTATGACAGTTTCCATGGCCGCGTGCTCGATGCGGAGCTGGTGGAGGGGCTTCTCGTCGGGCTGGAAGAGCGAGGCGTGGTGGCAGAGGCAAACACCATCCTGACGGGCTATCTCGGCTCGACGCAGATCGGCGAGGTGGTCGCGCGGTTCCTGACCCGTGCGCGCGCGGCGCACCCGCATTTGCGCTTCGTCTGCGACCCTGTCATGGGAGACGACGATCTCGGCATGTTCGTCCAGCCTGGCCTCATCGACCTCTTCCGAGACCGCCTGACCCCCATGGCAGATGTGATCACGCCCAACCGATACGAGGTGGAGCTTCTGGCCGGCCACGAGTGCCGGACGGAGCGGGAGCTTGCCCGGGCGATGGCGGCGTTGCACGCTCGCGGGACGAGGGCGGTCGTGGTGACGGGCTGCGCGCTGGACGATACGCCCGCCGGCATGGTCGAGACGATCCTGTGGCAGGACGGCGCCCTGCACCGCACGCCCGTCGCCCGCCTGCCGATACGCCCCTGCGGCACGGGCGATCTTTTCACCGCGCTGATGGTGGCGCGGCTGAGTGGCGGTTCGAACCTGCGGGAGGCCGTGGCCGGCGCGACGCAGGAAATACACGGCGTCCTCAGACGCACCGAGGAAGCGGGCGCGGAAGAGATGCGGATCAGCGGCTATCCGTTCGAGCCCGTCACGCCCATCGGCTTAACCGCTTAGCCCGCGGCCGGGGCAGAAACGCCGAAGGCGATGAGCGGGCGTGCCGCGCCATCGGGGATCAGCCGCGCCTCCACCTTGAACACCTTGGCGATGCGCCGTGCCGTCAGCACATCGGCAGGCGCGCCCAGACCCTCCAGCCGGCCTTGCTGCAGCACGGCGACCCTGTCGGCGAAGGTCATGGCGTGGTTCAGATCGTGCAGGGCGGCGACGATGGTCTTGGGCAGCCGCCGCATCAGGGCCAGGAGCTCCAGCTGGTGCTGGATATCCAGATGGTTGGTCGGCTCGTCCAGGATGATGATGTCCGGCTCCTGCGCCAGGGCTCGGGCAACATGCAGCCGCTGGCGCTCGCCGCCGGACAGGGTCTGCCACTGGCGCGCCCGCATCGCGCCCATGTCGACCACGTCCAGCGCCGCATCGACCGCCTTGGCATCCGTGGGGCCGAAGGGGCGCAGGAGCGAAAGATGGGGCGTACGCCCCAGGGCGACGGCGTCCCAGGCCGTCATGTGCTGCTCGGTTTCCGCCTGCTGCTGCACCAGGGCGATGCGCTGTGCGGCCTGTCGCCTGGACAGGCTTGCGAGCGGTGCCCCCTCAAGGCACACATGGCCGCGATCGGGCGTTCTGAGCCCGGACAGAATGGACAGAAGGCTGCTCTTGCCGGACCCATTGGGTCCGACGACGGCCAGGAACTCGCCCGCGCGAACATCGAGCGAGACGCCGTCGAGCAGGGTGCGCCGGCCGGCAAGCCGGGTCAGCTCATGCGCTTCCAGCATCATGCCACTGCGCTCCGGCGCGTCAGGATCAGCGCAAAAGCCGGCGCTCCGATCAGGGCCGTCACCACACCGATCGGCAGGACCTGACCGGGCACGATGATGCGTGAAACGATATCGGCCGCCACCAGGAAGATCGCCCCCATCAGCGCGGCGGCGGGCAGGGATGCGTTGTGGCCGACGCCCACGAGACGGCGCGCGACATGCGGGATCACCAGGCCGACGAAGCCGATGGCCCCGACAAGGCTGACCATGGTCGCCGTCATGAAAGTCGTCGCCAGGATCAGCGCCACATAGGTACGCCGGACCGGAATGCCGAGCGATGCCGCCGAAACGCTGCCGAAGGCAAAGGCGTCGAGCGCGCGCGCATAGGCGAGCGTCACGCCAAGGCCGATGACCGCCACGGGCAGCGCCAGCATGGCATCGTCCCAGCGCACGCCCGACAGGTTGCCGAGAAGCCAGAACATGATGCCGCGCGCCTGCTCGGCCGATGCCGACCGCGTGATGATGAAGGAGGTCAGGGCGTTGAAAAGCTGCGATCCGGCGATCCCCGCCAGGATGATGCCGGTTGGACCGCCACCGGCCCGTGCCGCCACGAGCGCGATGACGACAAAGGCCATGAGCGCCCCGGCGAAGGCGCCGGCCGACAGGGTCAGCGCCCCGGTGCCGAGGCCCAGTATCGCCACGGCAACGGCACCGCTCGACGCCCCGGCGGATATGCCCAGAATGTAAGGGTCCGCCAGCGGATTGCGCAGGAGCGATTGCAACACCACGCCGCAGACGCCAAGGCTCGCGCCGCAGGCTATGGCGACGAGCGCCCGGGCCAGCCGGTAGTTCCAGACGATTCCGGCATCCAGCGCGTCGACATCGAGCCGCGCGCCGAGGATGTTGTTCGCCAGGACCTTCGCCACGGTGAACGGCGGGATCGACGTTTCGCCGATGCCGGCCGCCAGGCACAGAACGGCCAGAAGGAGAAGGCCTGCCAGGCCCAGCCTTGCGGCGCGCCATGGCAGGGACGTGCGGGCGATCACTCTGCCGGCCGCGACGCGGCAATGGCATCCGCCAGGGCCTCGATCCCATCGATGGTGCGGATGGTCGGGTTCATCGTCTGGGCGTCCAGCGTCAGGATCCGACCGTCACGCACCGCCGGCATGAGCTTGGTCACCGGGTCCTTTGTGAGGAACTCTTTCTTCACACCGGCATCGTCGGCCGGGTAGCGGCGGCGGTCCATCTGCGCGGCGACGATGAAGGTCGGATCGCTTCGTGCGATCGTCTCCCATCCCACGAGCGGCCATTCCTCGTCGCTGACGATCACATTGCGCAGCCCGAGCGCCTCCATGATCGTGCCCGGTGCGCCGTTGCTTCCAGCCACGAAGGGATCTGCACGAAGTTCGGTGGACGAAAACCAGAAGACGGCGGACATATCGCTGCCCACTTGCGCGACGCGCGACCGCGCCTTGGCTTCGCGTTCCTTCAGTTGGAGCACCAGTGCGTCGCCCCGGTCCGTCACGTCGAAGATGGCGGCCAGGTCGCGGATTTCCTGATGGATCTGGTCCATGGTGAAAGGCTCGGTCCGGACGCCATCGCCACCGCCGCTATTGTCCTTGCCCGTGCAGTCCGACGGTGCGGTGTAGACCGGAATTCCCAGTTCCTCGAACTGGGCCGTCGTGCCGACCACGCCCTGCGGGCCGATCTGCCATTCGAACTGCGTCGTCACCAGTGCCGGCCGTTTCGCGACCACGCTTTCGAAGCTCGGATCGTTGTCGGACAGACGCTCGATGGCCGCGTCGGCATCGGCAAAGGCAGGCAGGACGGGGCCGAACCAGAGGGCCGTCGCCGCCACTTTGTCGGCGAGGCCAAGGAGGTACAAGATCTCCGTCGAGCTCTGTCCGATCGACACGACGCTGGCGGGGGGAGCCTCGAAGGTCAGGCTGCGGCCACAATTTTGGATGGTCAGTGGATAGGTGGTCGCGGCCTGTGCCACCGTCATGGACAGCGCAACTGTGCCGACAAGGCCGAGCACGGCCTTTGCAATATGCATGGGTCAGGTCCTTTCCCGAGCATCCCCGCTCGCGGATGTGCGTCAACGATCGACGGCAGGTCTCCTGGCTCGCGGATCGAATGTCGCTCATCCGCCTTCCCGTTCCCGTAGGAGCAGTGGCTGCGGCACGAAACGTACCGGCATGGATGAACGGCTTTCCGCTTACAGTTGCGGGGGCAGCCACGGTCTTGGCCCCGAATGGGTCGTCCGCACCGTGTTCCCTATTAATCCCGTCGAACGCTCTCTCCGGGAACCGTCGAGGTGGGTGTTAGCCAGCCGTGTAACGAGCGTCAAGCCTGGCGCGGCGCGGGCACAAGGCCGATCAGCCGTTGAGCTGCCACAGGGCGGCGTTGAGGCTGGTGGCATAGAGAAGCCAGGCAATATAGGGCATGAACAAAAGGCTTGCCCGCCCATCCGTGCGCCGCGCCAGAACGGCGAAGGCGATGGCCGCAGCCACCATAGCGACCACGACGACGAGCGCCACGCCCAACATCTGCGCGCCGAAGAAGATCGGGGTCCAGGCGAAATTCAGCGCCATTTGCAGCCCCCAGACTTTGAGGCTGCGCATGTCCCGCCGCCGCCAGACGAGCCAACCCGCAACCGCAATCAGAATGTAAAGGAGCGTCCAGGCCGGGCCGAAGACCGCGTTGGGCGGGTTGAACCAGGGCTTCTCCAGCCCTTCATACCAGGCGCCGGGCTGGTTCGTCGTTCCGATCAGGAGGCCGCCCCCAAGGGAAATAACCAGAAAGACGACGAGGGATAGCCACTGCTTCATGATCGTGAACTCAACGCTGATGGACGAACAGGCGGGCAAGAATAGGCCACCGCACGAGCAGCGCAACGGGCCGGCTGTCCGAAGAATGATCGCGCGCCATATGGTATGATCCGCACGATCCTCCAGAGACGGGAACTCTCTCGCATGCTCGACGACGTTTCTCATGGCCGGGGCGGATCGCTGCCTCTTCTCGTCTGCCTCCATGCGCTCGGCATGAGCCGGCATTCCTTCGACGGCGTGGCAGAGCGCCTGAGGGGACGGTACGACCTCATGATACCGGACCTGCCGGGCTTCGGAGAGCGCGCAGGCGAAGGCGCGGCAAGCGTCGAGGAGATGGTCCGCGGCGTGCGCGATGCGGTCGCCGCCATTGCGCCTGCGCAATGGGCCATCGTTGGGCACAGCATGGGCGGCAAAATCGCGACCATCCTGGCCGCAGAGGCCAGCCAGGGCAGAATCGAGGGATTGTCCGGCCCGAGCGCCGTAGTCCTTCTGGCGGGCTCGCCCCCCATGCCGGAACCGATGGACGAGGCGCGGCGGCAGGAGATGCTGGCTTCAGTTCGCACGGGACCGCTCGATGCCGCGGCCGCGGCCGAGTTCCTGCAATCCAATACGGCAGAGCCACTGGAGGCGACCGTCCGCCAGCGCGCCCTGGACGATCTTCAGCGCTGCGCGCCCGAAGCCTTCCGCGCCTGGCTGGAGGTCGGGAGCCGGGAGGACTGGTCGGGCTTTGTCGGCACGCTGGATCTGCCGGCGCTCATCCTGGCCGGTGCGGAAGACGGCGATCTCGGGGCCGACGGCCAACGTGCGACGAATATGTGCATCTACCCCAAGGCGCGGCTCGAGATCGTCCCGAACTGTGCGCATATGCTGCCGATGGAGGCGCCCGACCAGGTGGCGGACGCCATCGTGCGGACCGTCCGGTAACCTTGCCTCACGGATTGCCGGCAGGCTGTGCGGGCGGAACGGGCGCCACGGCGCCGGCCTCTGCCAGAACGCTTGTCTGCCGCGCATAGCGCTGTGCCAGCCATGCGCAGGCCAGAAGCTGGATCTGGTGGAACAGCATCAGGGGCAGCACCAGCATGGCGAGGCCCGGCCCGGGTGCGAGGATGCCGGCGATGGGGATGCCGGAGGCGAGGCTTTTCTTCGAGCCGCAGAAGGTAATGGCGATTTCGTCGGCATGCGCGAAACCACAGGCGCGGCTGGTCCACGTGGTGGCCAGGAGGACGATCGTCAGCATGACGATGCTGGCAAGAACGACGATGGCAAGGTCCCCGAGGCCGATCTGCGACCAGACGCCGGCATTCATCCCCTCGCTGAATGCGGCATAGACGACCAGGAGAATCGAGCCGCGATCCACGAAACCGGTGATGCGCTTGTGGCGCGCCAGAAACGCGCCGATCAGCGGACGCGCGATCTGTCCGGCCAGGAAAGGCGCCAGGATCTGCAGGGCGATCTTTTCGATCTGGTCGAATGCGAAGACGCTACCGCCGCCCGACTGCATGAGCAACATGACGAGGATCGGCGTGATCAGAACGCCGACGAGGTTGGACAGGGATGCGCTGGTCAGCGCGGCGGGGACATTGCCGCCCGCGATCGACGTGAAGGCGATGGACGATTGGACCGTCGAGGGCAGGAGGGTCAGGAAAAGGACCCCGGCCACGAGTTGCGGCGGCAGGACCGGCCCCAGAAGATGGCTGGCCAGCAGGCCGAGCAGAGGAAAGAAGGCGAATGTGAACAGGAAGACGAGCCCCTGCAACCGCCAGTGCAGGAGCCCCTGCCACACTGCCGACGGCGACAGCCGGGCGCCATACAGGAAGAAGAGCAGCGCGATCGCCGCGTAGACGACCCATTCGAACAGGGCAGCGGCCTGGCCCCTGACGGGCAGGATGGCAGCGATGGCGACGGCGGCGAGCAGCAGCAGCATTTGCCGGTCGATGGGAAGGCGGGACAGGACAGTGCGCAGCATCGGACAGAACCGTTTGGAGCCGTAATCGGCGGTACGGCTTCATGCGCCTTTCATCACGAAAGCGTCAAGCCCCGACAGGCCGTCTTATGGTTGCGACGGCAAAGGCTGGCGTTTTCGTCACTGCTGCTTATAAACCGTTGACGGTGGAGCGTTCCGATTGTGTGGCGCCCGCCGGAGCGGGGCTTTGCGCAAGCGTGAGTTACTGGGGAAGGGCAGGTGTCATGAGCGTCTGTCGTCGCATCCTGTCCTGGTTTCTGAAGGCTGATGATGCCGCCCATGACGGGATCACGGAAGACCTTCTGTCCTCCACTGCGTCCGGCGTGCCGGTTGTCGCCTTCGGCTTCGTCTGCCTGTCGCTCCAGGTGGCCGTCATGGCCTATCGCGGCGTCGGTCCGACGATCCCCTTGCTCATCCTCGTGTCGCTGGTCTCGACCCTTCGTATGCTGGCCATGCGCCGCGCGGAACGCGGCATGGACAGCGCCGCTGGCGTGGTGGCGACGGGCATCGGATGGGCGGCCGTCGGAGGGCTCGTATCCACCCTGTGCGTCCTGTCATCCGACATCGTGCTGAGCACCGTCGCAGCCCTGACGGTGACGGGGTTTGCCTTCACCGCCGCCTATAACAATGCCGGCATCCCCCGCCTTGCACGGACGCAGATCATGGTGGTCGCCGTACCGTTTCTGGTGGGCTGCGCCATGTCGGCCACGCCCAGCATGAGCATTATGCTCCTTATGGGCCCGATCTGGCTGATCGGGACGCTGCATCTGGTCGGCACCGCGCACCGGACGCTTGCCACGCAGGTGACGACGCGCAACAACAACCATTACCTTGCCCATAATGACGATCTGACGGGCATCGCGAACAGGCCGGCCATCCTGTCGCGGATCGATGCCATCGCGGCGGGCGGTGAGACGGAGGCGACGCCTTTCGTCCTGTATCTGGACCTCGATGGGTTCAAGGGCGTCAACGATACGTTCGGTCATGTCGAGGGCGATCATGTGCTGCGCACGGTGGCCAGGCGCTTTTCGGCCGTGGTCGACAGGCGGGGCCATATCGGCCGGGTCGGCGGTGATGAGTTCATGGTGATTTTGCCCGATCCTGCGGAAGGCGAGGTCGAGCGCATCATTGCCGAGCTGAAAAGCGCCGCCCGCCGGCCGGTTTCCCTGAAAGGCAACCGCCAGGCGCGGATCGGCGTCACGATCGGCAGTGCGCCACTGGGGCCGGGCGGTGCGGATGCGGCCATCGCACTGGCGGATGCGCGGCTCTATATGGGCAAGCGGCGGGTCCGCGAGGGCATGTCCAGCACATGAGGATAGAGTTCCTCGCGGAACACATCGCGCAGACGCCGCAGTTCTGCCACGACATCCGGATGATCGTCCACTCGAATGTCCCAGAGCGGATATTCCTCCTCTGCCACGATATAGACATTGGCCGACCGCTCTCCGGCCTGGTCGCCGCCGGCGTATATCCCCGCGGCCAGCGCGGCGATGAGGCGGTTGACGAGATCATCGCCGACATCCGTCTCGAATGCCGCCAGCATGGCATCGAGCACTTGCGGCCCGGCAAGGCGGTTTCCCTGGACGCTGGCATTGGGCCCGGTCCGATGCCCGGCAAAGGGCAGGCACTGTGATCCCGTGAAGGCGTAGGACCGGCCCTCCTTGTCGACGGCCGCGAACTGGCGTTGCTCGCGCTGCGGATCGTCTTCCAGAACGGTCTTCACCGTTCCTTCGGCTGACACGCTGAGCGACAGGAGCTTGCAACCATCGATGCCGAGATAGGGGTTGACCAGCGCCTGCGTCGCGCAGGCGCCGAAAGCCGGGAAGGCATAGGACAGGAACTTGCCGACGGCCGGCATTTCCGTCGCGGCAGCGACGCCGAATTGGCGGCTGCGCGGGCATTTGGCCACGATGGATAGGGTCATGTGCGTCTCTCCTGCTTGCGGCAGGGGAAGTAGCGCGGCTCGGACCCTTGGGCAGAGTGTATTGTGCGTCGCGCCGGTTCAGGCATAGTCGGCTGTCCACAACCGATGCAGGGGAAAGCCAGGCCATGTGCAATCAATGTGTGATTGACGGCGTGCGGGAGAACATGTTGTCCCGGCGCATGCTTCTGGGTGGCGCGGCGCTCGGCCTTGGTACCGCAACTTCGCTGGCGGTTTCGCCCCGCCGGGCCATGGCGCAGCCCGTCGCCGCATCGGGCAAGGTGGTCGATCTCACCCATGCCTATGACGGCGCTTTTCCGACCTTCGACGGTGTACCCGGCATTGTCTACGAACAGGCCGTGAAGTTCGATGAGAGCGGATACCAGCTCTACAAGCTGACGATCTTCGAACATACGGGCACCCATATCGACGCACCGCTGCATTTCTCAAGCGATGGTTTGAGCGTGGACGCGCTTGCGCCGCAGGATCTCGTCTGTCCGCTCGTCATCGTCGACATCACCGACAAGGCGCGGTCCGACCCGAACGCCACGGTCGAGGCGGCCGATATCGAAGCCTTCATCTCGGCGAACGGCGATATTCCGGCCGGTGCCTGTGTGGCCCTGCGCTCGGGCTGGGCGGCCAAGGTCGGGGAGCCCGCCTTCCGCAACGATCCGCAGGGCCAGTTCGCCTTTCCCGGTTTCGCCACCTCGGCCACCGACCTTCTGGCGCAAATGGATGTCGCCGCCATCGGCGTGGATACGCTGTCGCTGGATCCGGGCAATTCGCAGGATTTTGCGGTTCACAATTCGTGGCTGCCCGGCGGGCGCTACGGCATAGAGGGGCTCGCCAATCTGGAAGAACTGCCGGTCACCGGCGCGACGATCGTCGTCGGCGCGCCGAAACACAAGGGCGGAACCGGCGGGCCGGCGCGGGTGCTGGCGCTCCTTTAGGCGACCGCCGACAAGGGCCGCAGGGCCGCCAGGGTCGCCTCGATCGAGCGGGCCTGTGCCGTTTCGTACAGGTGCGTCTCGTCGATGACGGATCGCCCGAGCGCCTCTTCGAACAGGGTCCTGTTGCCCCGGGCGCCTGCATTGGATTGCGCGTCGGTGCCAAGATTGGACTGGAAGATGCCTGCGGCCGAGACCGGCAGGAAATCCTCATAGACGATGGGGTCGGCGGTGACGAAGCCACAGGCCACGAGCGCGTCCAGGCTCTGCGATGCGCTCGTGCCGGCGCTGCGCACGGCAGCAAGGCCCGCGGCGGTCGGCGCGTAGCGAAAATAGGCAAGGCAGCCGGTGCGCAAGCCGTCCCATGTGTCCGGCAGTGCTTCGAAGACCTGCGTCAGCGTCGCCTCGTAGGTTTGCGCGCCCTGGCCCGACGCGCCGACCGCGGCCGATGCGCGCACTTGGGCGAGAAGCGTGTCGTAGAGCGCGCGGCCGGCGGGCGTCAGGGCAACGCCGCGCTGCTCGATCTCCCCGAACCGCGCCGTGTGACGGCCGGGCACATGGCCCTGTGCTGCGGGAAACAGGATCTCTTCCTCCAGCGCCTTGAAGCTCGTTTGCCGCAGGAGGATCGCGCAGGCGCGCTGCGGCGGGCCTTCGATCACGGCCTTCGGGCTGATCCCCCGTTGCGGCATTGCCCGCTGCACCGCTTCGATATCCAGCGTGCGCGGGGTGAGGTGGTTGATATGCGGGCCCTTGAAGCAGACGATATCGGCGATCAGGCGGTGGGCACTGGCCATCCGCTCGTAGGTTTCATGATCCACCGTTGCCTGCGCATGCCAGCGGAAGGTTTCCAGCGCTTCTGCGACGAAGCGCTCGGCGTCGCCTTCAGCCAGCCCGCCCTGATCCTCGGCCAGGGCGATCAGGCGCAGCGCTTCCGGCGTGAAGATGGCGCGTTTGGACAGGATTTGCTCGGCAGTCGCGCGCAGGCCCTCATCCTCGATCAGGTCGGTGCGCAGGAGCGAGGTGAAGACCCGGAAGGGGTTGTGCGCCAGGGCCGCGTCGTCCACCGGGCGGAAGGCCGTCGAGTGGACGGGAATTCCGGCTACGGCCAGATCGTAATAGCCGACCGGGACCATACCCATCACGGCAAACATGCGCCCCATCTTCCGCAGTTCCTGTGCGGTTCCCAGGCGAATGGCGCCGTGACGCTCATCTGACAGCCGGTCGAGCTCCCCGGCGCGCTCCAGGCGCGCCCGAAGCTCCGGGTCCGCTTTGAGGCACGCGGCGTTCACCTCTTCGACCAGCGCCATGAGGGTACCGTATTGGGGCACCTCCGTCCGGTACATGTCGGACATGGCGCGGGAAAAGCGCGTGCGGATATCGTCTGGCGAAACGAAGTGCGCGAGGGCGGCCACGGAGTTTCCTTCGGTGCGATGCGAATAGGCCGGACTCTGCCCACTGGCCGGCTGCAGAACAAACGACACCTTCTCGCACCGCCATTCCGCTATGGAATGCCGGTGCTTCCATCTGTCGCCCATGCCGGTGCAGGAACGTCAGACGCGCTGCCACGTTCGTTCTGCAACACAGGCGAGGAGCTTTCCATGGCGACGATGACGTTGAGCGATCTTTCCAAGAAGATGGCGGATATCGATTTCTGCATGCTGGTCACACAGGGGCGCGAAGCCGCCCTGACGAGCCGTCCGATGAGCAACAATGGCGATGTGGAGTATGATGGCGACTCCTGGTTCTTCGCCTATGAGGACTCGGCCAAGATCCCGCAGATCGAGGCCAATCCGGACGTGACGCTGACCTTCGCTGGCGCCGGCGGCCTTCTGGGCGGGCCGGGCATCTTCCTGTCGGCCGAAGGCACGGCGGAAATCATCCGCGACAAGGCCGCCTTTGAGGAACACTGGTATAGCGATCTGGAGCGCTGGTTCCCGGACGGCACGGACACTCCCGGGATGGTCATGATCAAGGTCCATGCCGGCCGGATCCGCTATTGGGATGGCGAAGAAGAGGGCTCCGTCACCGTCTGAAGGAAGTCGCGGTTCGGCGCTGCCGTCAGCCGCCGAACCGCGCATTCTCCGGCCGGTGATTGCTCAGGAAGATCGGCACCTGCGTGGCCGGCATGGGACGGCTGAACAGATAGCCCTGGCCGATCGTGCAGCCGCGCTCACGTAAGTAGACGGCCTGTTCGACGGTTTCGATCCCTTCGGCCACGGTTTGCATCTGCAGCCGCTGCGCCATGTCGAGGATCGCGTCGGTCACGGCGCTTGCCTTCGGGTCGGGACCGCCGATCCGGTCGATAAAGGTCTTGTCGATCTTGATGACGTCGACCGGGAACCGCTGAAGGTGCGTCAGAGATGCGTAGCCGGTCCCGAAATCGTCCAGGGCCACGAGCACACCCTCCGCGCGCAGCTCTTCGAGCATGCGCGAGACATCCGGCCCGAGTTGGCCGATCAGCACACCTTCGGTCACCTCAAGGTCCAACGCGCTCAGGGATTGGCCGTACCGGGCGGCGCAGCGTCGAATGCGGTTGGCCAGGGTCTGCTTGCGGAAATCTCCGGCGGACAGGTTGATGGCGACCCGGCCGACATCCAGCCCCGCATCCCGCCAATGCGCCATGTCGGCGAAAACCTGCGCCAGCATCGCATCGGTCAGGCTGACGGTGATCTCCGCATCGCAGAATGCCGCCTCGATGTCGGCCGGGCTCCGGATGCTCCCATCCTCTCCCACCATGCGCAGGAGCGCTTCCCAGCCCATGATGCGCCCGGTCTCGAGCTCCACTTTCGGCTGGTAGTAGGCCAGGATGCGCCGTTCGGCCAAACCACGGCGTGCGGCTGCCAGCATGCCCATGCGCCGTTCCAGGGCAGTGCGCAGGACCGGCGTGTATTCGCGGAATGTTCCCGGGGCATCTGTCTTGGCGTCATAGAGCGCAAGATCGGCGGCGGTCAGGAGCGTATCGGGATCGGTCGCGTCGCGCGGCCATACCGCGATACCCGCCGACACGCTGATCGGGACGATCAGGCTGTCGACGGTGATCGTGTCGGCCAATTGCGCCGCCAGAATATCGACCAGCGGGTGAAAGGCCTGCGCATCGGCAAGGTTCGGCAGGATGACGGCGAACTCGTCGCCGCCGAGCCGCGCCACCGTGCAGGACGGGAGCAGGTGTGCCTGCAGCCGTTCCGACAGGCGTATCAGCACCTCGTCGCCACCGCGGTGGCCCAGCGTATCGTTGATTTCCTTGAAGGAGTTGACGTCCAGGACGATCAGGGCAACGGCGCCGCCGCTGCGCTCCGCCCGGGCAATGGCTTCTCGCAGCCGCCGAAGATAAAGCGCCCGGTTGGGCAGGCGCGTCAAGGGATCGTGGAATGCGGCGCGCTCCAGTTCCGCTTCCGCCTTCTTGCGTTCCGTGATGTCGGCCATGGAGCCGACGATGCGGACCGGCTTGCCGCAGGCATCGCGGATGATGAGGCTGCGGGACCGGACGTGGATATACTCGCCTGACTGCGTCCGGAAGCGGTATTCCTCGCTCCATCGTCGATCGGTTCCACCCAGCGCACGCGCCTGGCTTTCCAGAACACGCGGCAGATCGTCCGGTGCGATACGTGACTGCCACCAGTCGTAATCCGTTCCGCGGTCGAGGTCCGTATATCCGAGGATCTCCCGATACGCGCCGGCCCAACGCTTGAGGCCCTCGGCCACCGACCAGTCCCAGATGATATCGCTCGTCGCACGGCTCGCCAGGCGATAGCGTTCCTCGCTTTCCCGAAGCGCAACCTCCGCCATGACCTGGTCGTGTATGTTCTCCAGGCTGCCATACCAGGCGATCGGATGACCGGCCGCGTCGCGCCGCAATCTGGCGCGCCCGCGAACCCAGACATAGTTTCCATCGGCGGCCCGGATCCGGTGGCGAAAGTCGACCGGTGCGCCCTCGGCCGCCGCTTCCTTCCACAGCCGCTGCATGGGTCCGACGTCGTCCGGGTGAAGGACGCGCAGCCAGCCATCGCCTTTGGCCAACTCTGACGGAAGGCCGACAAGCTGCTCCCATGTGGAGTTGACCTCTGTCACGGCCGCGTCCTTGTCGGCCACCCACAGGACCTGAGCGCTCAACTCCACGAACGCCTGGTGGTGAGCCTGGACGCGTGCGAGCTTGTCCTCCACGTCCCGGCAGGCTGCCTCCGCCGGTCGGTGCCGAGACCTTCGCGACCCGATCCAACCGATCACCGTTCCGGTCAGAAGGCAGAGAACGCACAGCGTCGCCACCATGGCGAGCAGGCGATGATCGACAGCCTCTATGGCCGACGTTTGCGGGCCAGTCATGCTTTCCGTTAGAGCTCCACGATGGTGCGGCCAGCATCATGCTTCGCCCATCATTAACCATCTTAGAACCGTTGGTGGTAGCGTCCAGAGGCGCGCGTCACGACACCGGGGGAGTGTGGTCGATCGGACGCGGCCGACGGTCGGCATCGATGGCGACGAAGGTGAAGACGCCTTCCGTGACCTGTTCGATTTCTTCCCCTTCACGGCTGCGGCGCCAGGCTTCCACATTGATCCGCATGGAGGTGCGTCCGACATGCAGGACGGTCGCATAGAGGCTGACTTCGTCACCGACATAGACGGGCTTGAGGAAACGCATCGCCTCGATGGCGATCGTGGCGCAGCGGCCCCGTGCCCGCCGTGCTGCGGCGGCCCCGGCCGCAAAATCCATCTGCGCCAGGAGCCAACCCCCGAAGATGTCTCCGGCCGGGTTCGTATCGGCCGGCATGGCGATGGTGCGGATGGTCGCTTCGCCCGATGGGGCAGAGGCCGTGGAAGAGACGGGCGCCATGGGCATACTCCTTCAAGGTGACGAACATGAATGCATTCGCCCCCACGCGCCGTGCAGGGCGGGTGGGGGCGGATGCTGGGTGTCATAGGGTTTCAAGCAACAGGCGGCCTGAAACCTATTCCGTGAATACCTCGTCCCGGCTGCGGCGCAAGTTCGGCAAAAGCGAAACGACCAGAAGCAGGACCGCAATCACAAGGAGCGTGGCGGAGATCGGGCTTTCGACGAAGGTCATCATATCGCCCCGGGACATCAACAGCGCGCGGCGGAAGTTTTCTTCCATCAGCCGGCCGAGCACGAAGCCGAGCAGCAGCGGAGCGGGCTCGAAGCCGAGCTTGCTGATGAGGTATCCGACAAAGCCGAAGACGGCGATCATCAGCACCTGGACCGGTTCGGCATTGATCGAGAAGATGCCGATGCAGCAGAACATCAGGATGGCCGGGAACATCAGCTGGTACGGTACCTTCAGGAGCCGGACCCAGACCCCGATCATCGGCAGGTTGATGATGAGCAGCATGAGGTTGCCGATCCACATGGAGGCGATCATGCCCCAGAACAGATCGGGCGAGTTCGTCATCACCAGAGGTCCGGGCACGATGCCATGGATCGTCATGGCCCCGACCATCAGCGCCATGACGGCGTTGGGCGGAATGCCCAGCGTCAGGAGCGGAATGAAGGAGGTTTGCGCCCCGGCATTGTTGGCGCTTTCCGGCCCGGCGACGCCCTCGATGGCGCCCTTGCCGAACCGCCCCGGCTCCTTTGCAAGCTTCTTTTCGAGCGAATAGGCCGCAAAGGGGGCGAGCACTGCGCCGTTGCCCGGAAGAATCCCCAGGATGGAGCCGATCAGCGTACCGCGTGCGATAGGCGCGGCGGACTGGCGCATTTCCGCCAGCCCCGGCAGGAGACGGCCGATGGTCTGGCGGACGATGTCGCGCGTTTCCACATTGTCGAGATTGCGCAGGATCTCGGCAATGCCGAACACGCCCATCGCCAGCACTGCGAAGTCGATCCCGTCATAAAGGAAGTCGAAGCCGAGCGTCATGCGGGACTCGCCCGTTTCGATATCGATGCCGACGGTCGACAGGAGGATGCCCGTCAGGATCATCGCGATCGCCTTGACGATGGAGCCATGTGCCAGCACGACCGCGAAGACAAGCCCCATGACCATCAGCGAGAAATACTCCGCCGGCCCGAAGACGAGCGCCAGGCCCGTCAGCGGCTTGGCAAGTGCGGCGATGGTCAGGGTGGCGACGGTGCCGGCGATGAAGGAGCCGATCGCCGCAATGCCGAGCGCAATGCCCGCACGGCCCTGCTTGGCCATCTGGTGGCCATCCAGCGTGGTGACGACCGCCGTGGCCTCGCCCGGTATGTTGACGAGGATCGCCGTGGTGGAGCCGCCATACTGGGCGCCGTAATAGATGCCGGCCAGCATGATGAGGGCGCCGACGGGATCGAGCCCGAAGGTGATGGGCAGAAGCATGGATATGGTGGCGATGGGGCCGACGCCGGGCAGAATGCCGACGAGCGTGCCGACCATGCAGCCGATCAGGCACAGGCCGATATTCTTCAGCGTGAGCGCAACGGCAAAGCCGAGGCCAAGATTGGTGAGCAGGTCCATCATGGCTCAGATCGTCCCGTCATGCTGTGCGACATCCATGGCGGGCGGCGTCCTGCCGCGCGTCGCTAGAAAGAGGATCGCGGCAGCGGCCAGCAGCACCGCCGACGTGACGCGCAGGGCCGTCTTGTAGGACCAGCCGGCAAAGAGAACTTCCGCGACGGGCCGCGGCAGGATGGGGATGGGCAGGTTCAGCATGTCGCCGAACAGGAGCATGCAGAAGGGCGTCAGGCTGAGCGCCAGGATGGCGAGATCACGGAACCGCGCATGCGGAGAGGCATAGCCGCCCACGATGATGGCGAGCGGGCCCGAAACGACGAGGCCGAGTTCCAGCGTGGTGAAGCGTTCGAAATGCATGGGCCGGATCGTGAAGGCAAAGAGTGCGATGCCGGCCATCACGAAGAGCGGTCCGCGGAGCGACCAAAGGACGGGCTCGGAGTCCGACCCGCGCCGCAGGCCGCTGATCGCCAGCGCCACGCCGCACAGGCCGATCAGGACAGCGACAGCCTGCGGCAGCATGGCCGGCCCCACGGAGCGCAGCGTCCCGCGCGACAGGTCCGATGTCAGCCAGACGGCAAGGGCGGCGAGGGCTATGAGCACCAGCCCGGCGGCGATGTTGCGCGGGTCCGTGCCCGCTTTGGGCCGCGCATGCGGCGTGATAGGACCCCTTGCGGTCGTCATCGATCTCTCTCCCGGATGTGCTGGTCAGTGGCCGCGACCCCTCCCGGTCGGCGCGGCGGCAGGCTCGTGCGCGCAGGTGATCGGCGCGTAAGGCCTCAAGCATCGACGGGCCCGCCCCGGAGTGCGGAGCGGGCCCGATCGGTCAGTCGATGGCAATTCCGCTCTGCGCCAGGAAGGTGGCCCAGCGCTGCGATTCCGACTTCATCATGTCGGCGAATTCCTGCGGCGTATCGCCGACGATTTCCGCGCCTTCCGCCTCGAGCCGCTCCTTGACGGCCGGCTCGGCAAGGGCCTCGACGGTCGCGGTGCGGATCTTGTCGATGATCGGGGCCGGCGTGCCCTTCGGCACCGCAAAGCCGTACCAGGCTGCCGATACGTAATCGGGAAGACCGCTCTCGGCGATGGTCGGCACGTCCGGCAGCGAGGCAACACGGCTTTCGGTCGTTACGGCCAGAGGCACCATGTCGCCACTGTCCATCAGGCCGAGGACCGAGGGCAGGGTGGTGACCATGAAGTCGCCGCGGCCGCCGAGCATGTCGTTCAGCGCGGGGCCGGCGCCCTTGTAGGGCACGTGCACGGCCTCGATCCCGGCCTGTGCCAGGAAGAGCTCGGTGGCCAGGTGGCTTGCCGAACCGTTCCCGGCCGAGCCGTACATCAGCTCGCCCGGGTTTTCCTTGCCGAAGGCGACGAGGTCTGCAAAGCTCTTATAGGGCGAATTCTTCGACACGACGACCACGAGAGGCGACTTGGCGATCAGCGTGACGGGGTCGAATGCGGTCAGCGGATCCAGCTTCATGTTCTTGAACAGATGCGGGTTCACCACCATCGGTCCCTGGTTGGCCATCAGCACCGTGTAGCCATCGGCATCGGAATTGGCGGCCTGCTGCGAGGCGACGTTGCCGCCGGCCGAGCCGTTATTTTCCACGACCATGGATTGGCCGAGCTTCTGACCCACGCCATTGGCGACCAGGCGCGCAATGGCATCGGTACCGCCGCCGGCGGCATAGGGAACGATCAGCTTGACCGGGCGGCTCGGATAATCGTCCGACTGGGCAAAGGCAGCGGGCGCAGAGATGAAGCTTGTCGTCAGGAGCGCCAGGGCGCAGAGAATGCGGCGGGTGATCATGTGGTTTCCTCCCAGAAAATGATTTTGGATGAAGTGTCAGGCGGCGCCGGTTTGCGCGTCGCTCGACAGGATGACATTGCCCTCGAAGATGCGACGGGCGGTTCGGATCAGACTGGCGCGGCGGACCGTGCCGTCCTCTCCCATGACGAGGTCTATGGAAATCTTGCCGCTCGGATGCTCGATCAGGATCGTGCCCGAACCATCGTCTGGCCGGGCGACATCGTGGGCCACGGTTCCGATGGAGCGGGCGGCCACCGCAACGCAGAGGGCGCCCGTGACGGCGTGGGCGCGGTGCGTGCGATGCGGCACCAGGTAGCGCGACGTGATCGTGCCATCGGCGCGCCGCGGCCCGGACAAAAGGCCGATCTTGGGGACGACCATGTTGGATACATCGCCCAGCCCCATGCGACGGCCGGCTTCCCGGCGCATCGCCTCGAGGCGCTGGAACAGATCCCGCTGCAAATCCAGCTCCTCCGGGCGTTCATCGCCTGCAAGACCCAGATCCGCCGCGGCAACGAGCATCATGGGCATGGCATAGTCGACCAGGCTGACCACGATATCGTCGATGATCTCGCGCCGCTCGCCGGTGGGGAAGAGCTGTCCGGTCTTGGATCCGGTCGCATCGAGGAAGGTCAGCTTGATCGGCGCCGCCGAGCCCGGAACGCCGTCGATCTCCGCGCCGCCATCATAAGTCACCGTGCCGCCCGGCGTCTGCACGACGGCATCCACGCTCGTACCGGTGTTGCGGTTGTAGATGCGGACCGTCGTCTCCACGTCGCCCGGCCGCACCAGCCCTGCTTCGATGGCAAAGGGCCCAACCGCCGAAAGCATGTTGCCGCAATTGGGGTTGGTATCGACGACGGGCTGCGTCACGCTGACCTGCGCGAAGAGATATTCCACATCGATGCCGGGGCGCTCCGACGGCGCGATGATGGCGACCTTGCTGGTCAAGGGATCGCCGCCGCCGATGCCGTTGATCTGCAGCGGATCGGGCGAACCCATGATCTCCAGAAGCGCCTTGTCACGCAGCAAGGCATCCGCCGGCAGGTCGCGCTCCAGGATGAACGGACCCCGGGACGTGCCACCGCGCATCAGGACGGCGGGAATGCGGGTCGCAATATGGGCAGTCGAAGTGGCCATGGCTCTTGCGCTCAATGCACCAATAACTTGTATTGATGCACTTACGCCGAATTGATCCGGGCGTGAAATGCAAAGATTTGGCGGACTGTTTCACTATGAGCATCAATTGTGAAGTTCTGGACCTTCGCGCATTCCTGGCGGTGGTGGAGCTGGAAGGCTTCCACAAGGCAGCCGACGCGCTGAACCTGTCGCAACCGGCGCTGACCCGGCGCATCCAGAAGCTGGAGGCGGCCGTCGGCGCCGCGCTTCTGGAGCGAACCACCCGCCGCGTGGCGCCCACCGCCGTCGGGCGTGAACTCGTGCCGCTGGTGCGGCGCATGCTGGACGAGTTCGACCAATCGCTCTTCTCGGTCCGCGAGCTGGGGGAGCGGCAATCGGCCGTCGTGACGATCGCCTGCCTGCCGACGGCGGCCTTCTACTTCCTGCCCCGCGTCATCAAGCGATTTAACGCACAGTTCCCGCAGATCCGGTTCCGCATCCTGGACCTCAGCGCCAATGACGGATTGGCCAGCGTGGCGCGCGGGGAGGTCGAGTTCGGCATCACCCTGTCGGCATCTTCCGATCCGGACCTGCAGTTCACCCCGCTCATGGACGACCCTTTCGTGCTGGCCTGCCGCAAGGACCATCCGCTGGCCGCGACGACGGGTCCCATCCGCTGGTCCGAGCTCGAAGGGCATCGGCTGATTACGGTGGGACGCACGAGCGGCAACCGTACCCTGCTCGATGCCGCGCTGGCCCGCTCGAACCTGCGCCTGCAATGGTTCTATGAGGTGACGCATCTGTCCACCTCACTCGGCCTGGTCGAGGCCGGACTCGGCGTCTCCGTCCTGCCGAGCCTCGCCACCCCGCAGGACGAGCATGCCTACCTGACCACGCGCCCTTTGGTGGAACCGGAGGTTTCGCGCTCGATCGGTGTCGTGCGGCGGAGACAGAGCCGGCTTTCCCCCGCTGCCGGCCACTTCCTGGATATGCTTCTGGGCGAGTGGCAGGACGATGCGGCCATCAATACGGCCCGGCAGATTGCGCCAACCGCGTAGCGCAACCATGCACCCCGATGCGGAGATAACACCTTGGAACCGTTATAAGATAAATATATTGCCTCCCGCGCACCACTTTGCTAGCCGGCTGCGAAACCTTGGATCACGCAGGAGTTACCCGTGCTCGGCACCCTCCATCGCGCTGCCCTCGCAGCGCTCGTCGCCCCCTGTCTTTGGATTGGGCTCTCTTCGCAGGCAGCGGCCGAGCAACGCATCCTGACCGATGTCATCGGACGTGAGGTGACGGTGGACCTGCCGGCCCAGCGCGTCGTGCTCGGCTTCTACTTCGAGGACTACATGGCCGTCGGCGGCGAGGAAGCCTACGATCATGTCGTCGGCCTGTCGCGGGAAGCCTGGGTGGGCAAGGTGCCGGCCAACTGGGCGATGCATCTGGCCCACCGTCCTTCGCTCGGCGACATCGCCGATGTCGGAGAGATCGACGCCCAGACCTTCTCGGTCGAGAAGGTCCTGTCGCTGCAGCCGGATCTCGTTGTCCTGGCCGACTGGCAGTACAAAGCGCTGGGGCTCGATGCGGAGCGTATCGTCGATGCGGGCGTTCCCATCGTCGTCGTGGATTACAATGCCCAGACGGTCGAGCGGCACACGGCCTCGACCCGCATTCTGGGGGCGGTGACTGGCCAGGAAGCCCGCGCTGACGAAATAGCCGACTTTTACGAGGACAGTTTAAAGGACGTTGCGGAGCGCATCGCCCGCAGCGGACAGCCCAAGCCGAAAGTCTATATGGAGTTCGGCAACAAGGGTCCGGCGGAATATTCTTTCACCTATGGCAAGAACATGTGGGGCGCCATGGCGACGGCCGCCGGAGGCGACAACATCGCCGCGCCTTTCGTCGAATGGTGGGGGCCGATCAATCCCGAACAGGTCCTGGCCGCCCGCCCCGATGCGATCTTCATTTCCGGCCGCGAGAACAACGCCAATCCCGCCGCGCTGCCAATGGGGCAGGGCGTTTCGGCAGAAGACGCCCGCGCCAAGCTGGAGGCTTTCGAAACCCGTCCGGGCTGGTCCGAGCTGCCGGCCATCCGCGACGGCCGCCTCTACGGTGTCTATCAAGGCGCCTCGCGCACCCTGTCGGATTTTGCCATGGTGCAGTTCATTGCCAAGCAGCTCTACCCCACGGCATTCGAGGACGTCGATCCCGTGGCCAACTACATGGCCTATTACGCCCGCTACCTTCCCGTCACGCCCGACGGCACCTTCGCCATCGGCGTAAAGGATTGAGCCGCCAGACTCAAACCGGGTCGGCGAAGAGCAACGGCCCGACGCCGCCTTCGCTGCATCGCGACGCGATCGCCGAGCACCGCCGCCGGGAAGGGCGGCGGTGGCGCGCGCTGCTTGTGTTCGGCCTCATCACGGTTTGCTGCCTCGTTCTCGATATCGCCACCGGCCCGTCGCTCCTGCCGCCGGGAGAGGTCGTCCGATCACTGACCCGGCTCGGAACCCGAGCGGAGATGACGGACACCATCGTCTGGCAACTGCGCCTTCCCATGGCGCTGATGGCGCTCAGCGTCGGTGCGGCCCTCGGCGCGGGCGGGGCGCAGATGCAGACGATCCTGAACAATCCCATGGCCAGCCCCTATACGCTGGGCATGGCGGCGGCGGCCGGCTTCGGGGCGGCGCTCGTGCTGGCGGTCGGCGGCTTCGGGCTCGATGCCATGTTCGCCGTGCCGATCGGCGCCTTCGTCTTCGCCATGCTGTCGGCGCTGTTCCTGTTTGCCCTGGCCTCGATGCGCCGCATGCGCGGCGATACGATCATTTTGGGCGGCATCGCGCTTCTGTTCCTGTTCCAATCGCTCCTGTCGCTCGTGCAGTTCCTGTCCTCGCCCGAACTGTCGCAGCAGATCCTCTTCTGGCTGTTCGGCAGCCTGACCAAGGCCACCTGGCCGACCTTCTGGCTGACCACGGGCGTGACGGCGCTGTGCGGTTTCATCCTCATGCGCGATTCCTGGAAGCTCGCTGCGCTCCGGATGGGCGAAAGCCGGGCGTCGAGCCTTGGCGTCGATGTGCGCAGGCTGCGCATGAAGGTGCTTCTACTCGTCGCCGTCATGACGGCGACGGCCACGAGCTTTGTCGGCGTGATCGGCTTCGTCGGGCTTGTCGCCCCCCATATCGCGCGGATGAATGTTGGCGAAGATCAACGTTTCCTTCTACCCATGTCGATGATGTGCGGCGCGCTGATCCTGTCGGCGGCGTCGGTCCTGTCCAAATCCATCGTACCGGGGGCACTCTTTCCCGTTGGCATCGTCACCGCCATCGTCGGCGTGCCGTTCCTTCTGTGGCTCATCTTCGCCCCGCGGGGAACGGACCGATGATCACGCTGGACAATGTCGGCCTGTCGCGCGGGGGCAGCCCCGTCCTGACCGGGGTCACGGCAGCGCTCGAGCCCGGCCAAATTCATGCGGTCATCGGCCCGAACGGCGCCGGAAAGACGACGCTCCTGCGCGCACTCTTCGGCGAGCTGGCGCTGGACAGCGGGCGCATCGACTTCGGGTCGTCCGCCATCCTGCCCGGCAAGGGTGCCGCCGCCGGGCGCAACGCATGGCGGGATGCCATGGCCTATATGCCGCAGGATTGCGGCGCCGACCTGTCCATGTCGGTCCTCGAAGTGGTCGTCCTCGGCCGCTTGCAGCGCCTGCAATTCCACATCGACGACGCCACGCTGGAAGCGGCCATGACATGCCTTGCGGATGCGGGAATCGCGCATCTGGCAGGCCGGGACATCGGGTCCATCAGCGGCGGCCAGCGCCAGATGGCCATGTTCGCGCAGGTTCTCATGCGCGCACCCGCCGCCATGCTCCTGGACGAGCCCGTCAGCGCCCTGGACCTGCGCCACCAGATCGCGCTTCTGAACGTGGTGCGCCGGGAGACGCGGACCAAGAACCTCGTCACCGTGGTCGTCCTGCACGATCTGAACCTTGCCTGCCAATATGCCGACAATCTCCTGATCGTCAGCGGCGGCACGCTGCGTGCATCGGGCCCGCCACAGGAGCTAGCCGATCCTGCGCTGATCGGCTCGGTCTATGGTGTCGATGTGGAAATCCTGCGCGATGCGCGCGGCTCGCCCATCGTCCAACCCTTAAGCGGCACGCACGCACCGGGCTGAGCCTCGGCGCACTCCCGTGCGGGTCATCCAGCCCGTCAGGATGCCTGGCCGGGAAGACGCAAGCTGACCGCAAGACCGCTGAGGCCCGCCGCTTCGATGGTCAGGCCACCGCCATAGAGTTCTGCGAGTTCGCGGGTGATGGGCAGGCCGAAGCCGTGGCCCGGCGTCATTTCGTCCAGCCGCCCGCCGGGGGCGAGCGCCTGTGGTATTTCCCCGGGCGCCAGGCCGGGGCCATCATCCTCGACACGGATGAGGATGTCCGCGCCCTCCCGCCCTGCGCAGATGCTGACCCGCCCTGTCGCGTAGCGGCACGCATTGTCGAGGAGGTTGCCGAGCATCTCGTCGAGATCCTGCGCCTCGACGGCGACGAGCATGCTGGCCGGAACATCCCGCGAAAAGGACAAGCCCCGATCGGCATGGATGCGGCCAAGCACATCGAGAACGCCCTCCACATGCGGTGCGACCGGCGTGGCGACGGCGGCCGGCCCGTCCAGGGCAGCGGCGCGGGCCCGCGCCAGATGATGGCGGATGCGCCTGTCCATCCGCTCGACCAGTGCGAGCGCATCTGTGCCCGAACCTGCCGGCGCACCGCGCAGCGTCAGAGCAAGATCCGCAAGTGGCGTCTTCAAACCATGGGCAAGATTGGCGACATGTTGTCTTGCGCGTACAAGGTTTTGGGCGTTTTCGTTAAGAAGGCGGTTCAATTCCTGGGCGAGGGGTGTCAGTTCCTTCGGCTGATCCTGCGGGACGCTCGACGCGCGGCCGGCGCGCACATCGGACAAAGCAAGAGTGAGCTGCCCAAGCGGCTTGAGGCCAAGGCGGACCACCCCGAACGTCGCCAGAACGAGAACGAGCCCGAGGCCCAGCAGAACCGGCAGAAGCACCGACGCCACATCCCACAGAGGATCGGTGATGGCGCGTGCGGGTGCCGTCACGGTTATGGTGAGGTTACGGCCATCGACGGTGACGGCGAACTGGCGTGTGTGCAGCGCGCGGTCGGACGGGGGCGGCCCGTTCCGCGGCTCAGCCTCGTCGCGCGGCGGCCGTGGTGGTGACGGCCCGTCCAGCGGGCGCGGATCGTCCAGGCCGCGCGGGCGCTGATCGGTGGAGCTGGCGATCGGGCCGGATGGCCCGTCGACGCGCCATGTCCAGCCGGAACGCGGCCGATCGAACGGCGGGGCGATGAAGCCGCCGAGCCTGCCGGGCTCGGACAAATCGGAGCGCAACACCGCGGCGATGGCGAAGGCCTGCGCCTCGAGGCGCTGGTCGATCTGGCCGGTCGTGAAGCGTTGCAGCGTGGCAAGAACGATCAGCGCCGCCACCAAGACGGCACAGCCGATCGACACCGCCGACATGACCGACAGCCGGCCGGCCAGGGATGAGGGCATCCGCATGGCTCAACCCTCAGCCGGTACGAGGCGGTAGCCATGCCCGCGCACGGTCTCGATCATCTCCGCGCCGATCTTGCGGCGCAGGCGGGCGACGATGACTTCGAGCGAATTGGAATCGACATCCGCATCGCCGTCATAGACGCGCTCCAGCAGGTCCATGCGCGGCACGACATGCCCTTTGCGCAGGATCAGGCAGGACAGAACGCGCCACTCCAGACCCGTCAGGCGCAAGGGCAGGCCATCCAGTTCGAAGCCGCCAAGCTGCGCGTCGTAAAGCAGCGGTCCGCAGGCGATGCGACTATCGGCAAGGCCATTTGCGCGGCGCACGAGCGCGCGCAGGCGCATGACGACTTCCTCGCCGCGAAAGGGCTTCATGACGTAATCGTCGGCGCCGGCCTTGAAGCCTTCGACCTTCTCGGACCAGCCATCCCGCGCGGTCAGGATCAGGACCGGCAGGGACCGGCCGGCCTTGCGCCATTGCCGCAGAACTTCGATCCCCGGCACGAGTGGCAGCCCGAGGTCCAGGACGGCGACGTCATAGGTCTCCGTCTCGCCCAGATGCTGGCCGTCCCGCCCATTGTCGGCCACGTCGACGACGAAGTTCTCGCGCCGGAACAGCTCCGCCAGCTTGCCCGCGATCGAGGCATCGTCTTCCACCAGAAGCACTTTCAAGGGATGCGGTCCTTCGCGTTGCAGCGGCACCGTGACGATATGAGACGGTGCCGGGCCAAGGGCAAGCACAGCCTTTGCAAGGGGTACGGGGGCACCGGCCATGGGCCGGCACCCCAGCATTCACCGTCAGTTGGCGGCAGGGGCCGGCGCGGCGGGTGCGGGCGCCGCGGGGGCAGGCGCCGCCGGCGCAGGCTCCGGGCGCTCATGGCGCGCGCCGGGCCCATGGTCGGGGCGCGGCGGGGGCGGCGGCGCCAGCAACACGACGCTGTCATCGGCATGCCGGATGGCAACGGCATGCAGGAAGCCGTGCTCGAAGCGGCCTTGCACCGTCACGCTCTCGCCCGTCTTGACGAGATCGCCGTCCTCTCCCTTGCGCCCCGTTTCGACCAAGGCGCGGGCGGCGCCATCGGTGACGATGAACTTGTTGCCGAAGATTTCCGCAACCTGCCCCTGAACGCCGACCGGCGACATTCCATCGGCCAATTGCGCGATGGCCGTCGGCTGAAGGTCGGCATCGAACGTTGCTGCATCCGCCCGGGTCATGCTCCAGGCCGTGGCCCCGCCGACGGCGCCGAGCATCAGCAGCCCGAGCGCGGCGGCGCCCATCAGCGCGGTTCCGCGCCGGCCCTTCAGCCGGTGCTGCGCCTGGACGGGTTCGGATGCGGGCGATACCCGGTGGGTCTCAGTTTCGTGTTCATTCATGACATGTCTTCCGTGTTGGATTTGCGATGTCACGTTTGTAACGGACCCATCCACGACGCAGCCTGAACCGCCTCGTTCAGCTTCGGTTGGGCTTTTTAAAGCGGGCTTTCGCTCAGTCGATGGCGACGATCATCTCGATCTCGACCGTCATGCGGTTGGGCAGGGATCCCATCCCCACGGCGGAGCGCGCATGCCGCCCGCGATCCCCCAGAACCTCGACCATGAGGTCCGAGAAACCGTTGATCACGACGGGGTGCCCATCGAAATCCGGGGTTGCCCGGACCATGGCCAGCACTTTCACGATCCGGCGCACGCGGGACCAGTCCCCGCCGATGGCATCCTGCAGCGCGCCGAGAAGATTGATCCCCGTCAGCCGCGCATGGCCTTGCGCCGTCGGAATATCCACATCCTGCCCGACGATCCCTTCAGGATAGGTCCCATCCTCCCGGCGCGGCCCCTGACCGGACAGGAAGAGCAGCTTGCCCTCCTGCACATAGGGAACGTAATTGGCGACCGGGACGGGCGCGGAGGGCAGGGTGATTCCCAGGGCCGAAAGACGCTCTTCGACTGACATTCTCGTGTCCTTTTGCATCAGGATTGGTGCCGTGGCAGTTCATCGAGGCGCCAAGGCCGGGTGAAGGCTCAGTACCCGATAGCAGCGCCTGCCGTTGCGCGGCTGTCTATGGCGCCGTAATAGCGGGCCGTTCCGGTGCCGGCCTCGATCTCCCGCAGATCGCGCCCGCCGACCAGGATCCCCGCAGCCTCGCCCCAGATGGTCCAGTCCGGATCGATGCCGACCGTGTAGCCCATGCCGGCCAGGATGCGCAGCGTATCGGGGGACAGGGCGTAAGGCTCCATGTAGACGCGATCCGGAAGCCACTGATGGTGGATACGCGGCGCGTCGATGGCCTCGCTGATATCCATGCCATGGTCGATCACGTTCATGATCGCCGACAGGGTGATGGTGATGATGCGCGAACCGCCGGGGCTGCCGATGACCATGAAGGGCTTGCCATCGCGCGATACGATGGTGGGGCTCATGGAAGAGAGGGGCGATTTGCCGGGTTCGATGGCATTGGCTTCGCCCTGCACCAGGCCGTAGAGGTTCGGCACGCCGGGCTTGGACGTGAAGTCGTCCATCTCGTTGTTCAGCAGAATGCCCGTGCCCTCGGCGACCTTGCCGGTGCCGAAGGAGCCGTTCAGCGTATAGGTCACGGCGACGGCGTTGCCGTCCTTGTCGATGATCGAATAATGCGTCGTCTCGCGTGATTCCGCAGCGCTGGCCGGGGTCAGCTCTTCGCTGACGCCGGCACGGTACGGATCGATCCGCGCCCGGATCTCTTCGGCATAGGCCTTGCTTGTCAGCTTTTCGACGGGGTTTTCCACGAAATCCGGATCGCCAAGGGCCGTGTTGCGATCCACGAAGGCATGGCGCATCGCCTCGACCATCAGCCGCGTGGTCTCGGCCGAGCCATAGCCGAGATAGGAGATCGGGTAGCCTTCGAGCACGTTGAGGATCTCGCAGATCACCAGCCCGCCGGATGATGGCGGCGGCGATGAGACGATGTCGTAGCCACGATAGTTGCAGGCGACCGGCTCCAGTTCCCGCACCGCGTAATCTTCAAAATCCGACTTGGCGAGAATGCCGCCATTCGCCTCGCTCGCCTTGACGATCAGATCGGCAATCTCACCCTGGTAGAAGGCGTCGGCGCCCCGATCGGATATGGCCTGCAGCGATCCTGCAAGATCGGACTGCACGAGGCGCGCGCCAAGGCTCAAGGGTTCGCCGTCCTTCAGGAAGATGCGCGACGCAGCCGGGTCCTTTGCCAGCATGTCGTTGCCGTCGGTGAACGAGGCGATATCGCCGGGCTCCAGCACGAAACCGTCGCGGGCCAGGGCGATGGCGGGTGCAATCAGCCGATCCCGGCCAAGCGTGCCATACTTCTCGCGCGCCATCTCGAAGCCGGCGACCGAGCCCGGAACGCCAATTGCAAGATAAGTGTCCGTGCTGGCGCCCGGCACGGGCTCACCGGCCGCGTCGAGATACATGTCCCGCGTGGCGGCCTTGGGCGCGCGTTCGCGAAAATCCAGAAAGGTGCTGGTTCCATCCGCCAGCCGGATGGTCATGAAACCACCGCCGCCGAGATTGCCTGCCGTCGGATAGACGACAGCCAGGGCATAACCGACCGCGACAGCCGCATCCACCGCGTTGCCACCATCACGCAGCACATCGACCCCGATCCGGGATGCCAGATGCTGGGCCGTAACGACCATCCCGTCATTGCCTTCCACCGGCGCCGGCGAAGCCGCAAAGGCGAAAGGCGGGCCGCTCATGGCGACGGACAGGCCGGCAATCAGAAGAATGGTTCTGCGCTCGATCCTCATTCTTCACTCCCGGTTGCATCCGCGTTGGAAGGGGATCGAAGGACAGGGCACCGGTCTTGTCAAGGATGCCGGTTTTCCGCCGAGGGGAACGGCGTCTGCCGCCATCCGTACAGCGCCGCCCATAAATGGCATAAGATGGATTATGGAACCAAAACTAATGTGGTGGCCCGAGCCTGGATATTTCGGCCTACCGGCTGTTCCCCGGACGGCGTCCGTCGAAAATGTCGAGCGCGAGGCTTTCCCGATCGCTGCCGCCGAGATGCGCGCGCATGAGTTCGGCGGCGGTCCTGCGATCGTCGTCCAGCAGCGCATCGAGAATGGCGACGTGCTGGCGGCACTGCATCTCGACGCGGTCCCTGTCTCGCTCCTGGCGGTATGTTGCCAGGCGGCGCAGGCTGTTCAGGCGCAGAAGCGTCTGCACGAAGAAGCGGTTGCCGGACATCTCCATGACCTTCACGTGGAAATCTGTCTGGATCGCGAACAGCTCTCCCTGGTCGAGCGTCGTCAGGCCACGATCGAGAATGAAATCCTGCCGCTCCCGGCATGTCACGAGCGTCGGCTTGTCCGCCCGGTAGGCATCGGCCAGGATGCCGGCGGGCTCGATCGCCCGGCGCACTTCATAGATTTCGCGGTATGCATCCACCGTGTCGACCATGGCGGTGAAGGTCCAGCCACGCCCGGCGCGGCGCTCGGCCCAGCCTTCGCGCTCGATGCGGCCGAAGACCCGCAGAACGACCGATCTGGTCACCTCGTAGCGGCGCATCACCTCGTTGGCGGTGACAGTCTCCCCGATATCGCCTGCGAGCCTGTCTGCGGCAATCGCACGGTAGACGCGCTCTTCCTCGCCCGGCGCATCCTGCGTCGTGACGCCGTCGAGATCGGCGATGAAGTAGCCGCGGTTGGATCGGTATTCCAGAATGCCATCGCGCGCGAGTTCGGCCAGGGCGGCGCGGATCGGGCCGCGGCTCGTACCGAAGGCTGCGAAGGTCTTTTCCGGTACGTGCTGTCCGACATCCATCCGCTCGACACGGAGGCTTGTCAGGATGTGCTTGCGAAGCTCCGAGCGAAGCTCGTTCGTCATTCTGGTCGTCCCGTTTGCGCCTGCGTCCTGAGGTGGCCGCTTCTATACCACGCTTTCCGATTTGAAGGTTGCTCCGCCACAGGGCTTGCGCACCGTCCGATATTGTCATAAGTAGCTTTCAATGACATGTCACAAAAATTATCATGTGACAATCAATTTGGCGTCGATGCTCTGGGAGGAGCAGCGACGTCCACGACCATCGGGAGGCGGTCATGCCCAGCATCGCTGCGTCCACCGCGCTTTTTCGGGAGCATCGCCGCATGCATATCATCGTTCTTCCCGGTGACGGGATCGGTCCGGAAATTACCCAGGCGAGTTTGCGTGTCCTTGAGGCGGCCTGCGCTGTCACAGGCGCGAAGATCACGTATGAGAGCCATGATATCGGGTTGAAGAGCCTTGCCGAACAAGGCACGACGCTGCCGCAATCCGTGATGGAGCGGATACCGCAGGTCGATGGCGTGATCCTCGGCCCCGTCTCCCATTACGACTATCCGGCGCGTGACAAGGGCGGCATCAACCCGTCCGGCGAGCTGCGCACCAAGTTCGAGCTCTACGCCAATATCCGCCCGTGCCGCTCGCGCCCCGATCTGTCCATTCTGCGCACGCCGATGGATCTGGTGATCGTGCGCGAGAATACCGAGGGTTTCTACTCCGACCGCAACATGTTTGCCGGTTCGGGCGAATTCATGCCGGACGCGGACTCTGCCTTCTCCATTCGCAAGATCACGGCGAAGGCGTCGCAGCGTGTCGCCCGCGCCGCTTTCGAGATCGCGGCAAAGCGCAGGCGCAAGGTGACTGCGGTCCATAAGGCGAACGTCGTCAAACTCTCGGACGGGTTGTTCCTGCGCGAAGTCCGCAAGGTCGCTGCCGAATATCCCGGCGTCGAACTGGAAGAGCTGATCGTCGATGCGGCGGCGGCGTTGCTGATCCGCCGTCCGGAAAGCTTCGACGTGATCGTGACGACCAATATGTTCGGCGACATCCTGTCGGACGAGGCATCCGAACTGTCGGGGAGCCTGGGCCTCGGCGGATCGCTGAACGAAGGCGACACCATCGCCGTCGCACAGGCGCAGCACGGCTCCGCCCCCGATATCCAGAATGAGGACAAGGCGAACCCCGTTTCGCTGATCCTTTCGGCCGCCATGCTCCTTGCCTGGCATGGCCGGCGGGTGGGCGACGAGCGTGTCCTGCAGACAGCTACGCTGATCGAGGACAGCGTCGAGGACGCCCTCGCCGACCGCACGCAGCGCACGGCGGATGTCGGCGGGACGCTCGGCACCCGCGCTTTCACCGACCGGCTCTGCGCCATCCTGGCCGCGCGCGCGCCTCAGCGCCGCACCGCCTGACGCATGTTTCGAGGACACGACAGATGATCACATCCATCAATCCGGCGACCGGCCAGGAGCTGGCACGCTACGGGTTTCAGAGTGACGCAGAGATCGACACGGCGCTTGCCGCAGCCAGCGAAGCGCAGGCCATCTGGCGCTTCAGGCCCATCGGCGAGCGGGTCGGCCTTCTGACGGAGCTTGCCAGGGTTCTGCGCACCAACAAGGCGAAATATGCCGCGCTGATCACGGCGGAAATGGGCAAGCCCATCGTCGAGGCAGAGGCCGAGATCGAGAAATGCGCCGTGACCTGCGAGTTCTACGTGGAGGCGGCGCCGCGCTTCCTGGCGGACGAAATCGTCGCCTCCAACGCCACGCACAGTGCGATCGTCTACGACCCGATCGGCGTCGTCCTGGCGATCATGCCCTGGAACTACCCGTTCTGGCAGTTCTTCCGCTTTGCCGCGCCGGCCTTCGCGGCCGGCAACGGTGCGGTCCTGAAGCACGCCAACAACGTGCCGCAATGCGCCCTGGCGATCCAGGACGCGATGGAGGAAGCCGGCTGCCCGGCCGGGCTGTTCTCGACCCTTCTGATCGGCACCGACAAGATCGCCGGGATCATCGCCGATGAGCGCATCGCCGCCGTGACCCTGACCGGCTCCACGGAGGTCGGCGCCATCGTCGCGGCGCAAGCCGGTAAGGCGTTGAAGAAGCAGGTCCTCGAACTGGGAGGCTCGGATCCCTTCATCGTTCTTGCCGACGCCGATATCGAGGAGGCCGCCAAGGTTGCCGTCAAGGCGCGCTACATCAATGTCGGCCAGTCCTGCGTGAACGCCAAGCGCTTCATCGTCGAGGACAGCGTTGCCGACCGCTTCGTCGCGCTCTTCGTCGACGGGGTCCGGGCCCTGAAAGTGGGCGATCCGACCGAACGCGACACCCATATCGGCCCCATGGCCCGCGCCAATCTGCGCGATGGTCTGCACGACCAGGTCGAGCGGACGCTGGCAGCCGGTGGCACCTGCAAGACGGGCGGCAAGCCGGTCGAGGGGCCGGGTTTCTGGTATGAGCCGACCGTCATCGATAATGTGACGCCCGACCTCGTCGCCTTCTGCGAGGAGACCTTCGGACCCGTCGCGGCGATCGTGCGGGCGAAGGACGCCGAAGATGCCATCGCCCTTGCGAACCGCACGGAGTTCGGCCTCGGGGCCGCGCTCTGGACGCGCGATGTGGAGAAGGCCAGCCACTACGCCAGGCGGATCGACGCGGGCGCCGTCTTCATCAACGGCATGGTCGCGTCGGATGCGCGCCTGCCCTTCGGCGGCATCAAGCGCTCGGGCTACGGCCGGGAACTCGGTGCCCATGGCATCCGCGAATTCACCAACATCAAGACGCTTTGGATCGGCCCCGTGAAGGCCGCTCCGGCATCGGATACCAAGCCCCGCAAGGACACGACCTCATGAGCCAGCAGCCCCACATCTTCCGACCAGACGAGATCAAGGCGCATGAGCGCGGCGGTGGCGCGCGGACCATTCCGCTCGTCAACCGCGCCTCGGGCACGACCAGCTTCATCAACGGCATCACCGTCTTCGAGCCGGGCGCCGCGATCCCCGTGCACAGCCACAATTGCGAGGAAAGCGTGATGCTTCTCGAAGGCGATGCGATTGCCGAGATCGACGGCGCGCAACACAGGCTGAAGGCGCAGGATACGACCTTCATTCCGGCCAACCTGCCCCACCGCTTCATCAACGCGTCCGATACCGAGCCGATGAAGATCCTCTGGATCTACGCCAATGTCGACGCGACGCGCACCATCGTGGCGACGGGCGACACACGCACCATCGACGCAGAACACGGCCGCTGAGCGCAGGGCTGCCGGCGCGGGAGGCGCCGGCAGCAAGACACGGGCATCCAACCCCGAGCGAGGCGGCGAATACGCGCCCAGACGGCCCCGCACGCGCCCCTCGCCCGACGCAGCCACGCATACCCCGACCGCGCGCGGCGGGTTCCGACAGACGAAACGGGAGGAAGAACCATGACCACGATCAACCGACGCCGCTTTGCCGTGCTGGCGGCCGCCGCAGCCGCACTGGCTCTTGTGCCGGGTGCACCGGCTTTCGCGCAGGACCTGAAGCCCATCGATGGCCTGCGCATCATGGCGCCCAGCAGCCCCGGCAGCGGCTACGACCAGCTTGCCCGCACGATGCAGGCCGCCCTTCAGGAGGACAAGCTCGCCACCAGCGTGGAGGTCGAGAACGCGCCCGGTGGCGGCGGAACGGTGGGCCTTGCGCAATACGTGACGGCGCGGCCGCGCCATCCGAACGCCCTCATCATCGGTTTTGCCCTGGTCGGCGGCGTCCTGACGACCAAGTCGCAGGTTACGCTCGACCAGGTTGAGCCCGTCGCCCGCCTCATGGGTGAGGCCGAGGCCATCGTCGTTCCCGCAAACTCGGACATCAAGACGATGGCCGACCTCGTGGCAAAGCTGAAGGAGAACCCCGGCGCGGTGTCCTGGGCCGGCGGCTCCATCGGCGGCGTCGATCACGTCATGGTCGGGCTCATCGCCAAGACCGTCGGCGTCGACCCGACCAAGGTGAATTACGTGGTGCATGCAGGCGGTGGCGAGGTCCTGGCCTCCACGCTCGGCGGCCACGCCACGGTGGGCGTCAGCGGCTACGAGGAGTTCCGCTCGCAGGTCGAGGCAGGCCAGCTGCGAGCCCTTGCCGTTTCCGGCGACACGCGGATGGAGGGCGTCGACGTTCCGACGCTGAAGGAGGCCGGTGTTGATCTGGCCATCGTCAACTGGCGCGGCGTGATGGTGCATCCACGAACCCCCGCAAAGGACAAGGAGGCCCTGAAGGCCGCAATCGACGCGATGGTCAAAACGCCGGCCTGGCAGGAAGCGCTCAAGCGGCGCGGATGGCTGGACACCTACCTCCCGGCCGACGCGTTCCAGGCCTTCCTGGCTGAGGAACAGGAGCGGATCGGCGGCGCTCTGCGCGAAGCCGGCATCGTCCAGTAAGCCGACAGACGGGAGGAGCTCGGCGATGACATCAGACCGCGCGTTCAGGATCGGCGAGTTCCTTCTCGGCATGGCCGTCCTCGTCCTCGGCGTCTTCGTGACGGTCGAGACCATCCGGATGCCCGTGAGCTTTGCGGGCGGAGGGGGCGGGCCGAAGCTCTTCCCCTTCATCATCGCCGCCGGCCTCGTCGCCGTCGGCGCCTGGCTCCTCTACGAGGCCTATGCCAGGCACCCGTCGGAAGAGCAGCGTGTCGAACTCGACTTTGCGCCCGTCGCCATTATCGCGCTCGGCTTCCTTGCCATGATCTTCCTTCTGGAAACGCTCGGCTGGATCGTCACGGGGACGATGCTGTTCGTCGCCGGCGCGCGCGCCTTCGGCAGCCGGCGCACCGCCCTCAACATCCTGATCGGACTTGGGCTGACGGGCCTGACCTACCTTGTCTTCGACTACGGCCTGAGCCTCGACCTGCCGCTCGGCTCCCTCATCGAAAACATCGTCGATCCGGTGGAAGACGAGCTGTGATGCCGCTTCCCTCGTCCACGGCCGCCCCCTTCAAAGCCAGGTGACATCATGAACACGCTTGCAGCCCTTGGGGACGGCTTCCTTGTCGCCCTGACCCCGATCAACCTGTTCTGGTCCGCCGTCGGCGTGACGCTCGGTACGGCGATCGGCGTCCTGCCGGGCATCGGCCCTGCCCTGACCGTCGCCCTCCTCCTGCCGGTGACCTATAATCTCGATCCGACCAGCGCCTTCATCATGTTTGCCGGGATCTACTACGGCGCCATGTATGGCGGCTCGACGACGTCGATCCTTCTGAACACGCCCGGCGAATCCGCCTCCATCGTAACGGCGCTGGACGGACACGCCATGGCCCGCAAGGGCCGCGGCGCCCAGGCGCTGGCGACGGCCGCCATCGGCTCCTTCATCGCCGGGACGATCGCTACGCTGGCGCTCACCTTCGTCGCTCCGCTCATGGTCCGGCTGGCGCTTCTGTTCGGCCCGGCGGAGTATTTCGCGTTGATGATCCTGGCGCTGACGACAGTCACCGCGCTGCTCGGCTCGTCGCTTCCACGCGGACTGGCCAGCCTGCTTCTCGGCCTTGCGGTCGGCCTGGTGGGCATCGACCTCCAGACCGGGCAGACCCGCATGACGCTCGGCATCCCCGAGCTTCTCGACGGTATCGACGTCGTCGTCGTGGCAGTCGGGCTCTTTGCCGTGGGCGAAACCATGTACACCGCCGCCCGGCATCGCTTCGAGTCCGAAGAGCTTTTCAAGATGGAGGGCTCGCGCTGGATGAGCCGGGAGGACTGGCGCCGCTCCTGGAAGCCGTGGCTTCGCGGCACGGCGATCGGCTTCCCGATCGGCGCCCTGCCTGCCGGCGGCTCGGAAATCCCGACCTTCCTGTCCTACCTGACCGAAAAGCGGCTTTCCAAGCACCCGGAAGAGTTCGGGCATGGCGCCATCGAAGCCGTTGCCGGGCCGGAAGCCGCCAACAATGCGTCGGCAGCCGGGGTTCTGGCGCCACTCCTCGCCCTCGGCCTGCCGACTTCGGCAACCGCAGCCATTCTGCTGGCCGCCTTCCAGCAATACGGCCTGCAGCCGGGGCCGCTCCTGTTCGACAACAATCCGCAGCTTGTCTGGGGCCTGATCGCCAGCCTCTATATCGGCAACCTCATGTTGCTCGTGCTCAACCTGCCGATGGCGCCGGTCTGGGTGAAGCTGTTGAAGGTCCCGCGCCCCTGGCTCTATGGCGGCATCCTCCTCGTCGCCTGCATGGGCGCCTACACGCTCAACAACAACATCGTCGATGTGGTGATCCTCCTGGTCGTCGGCCTGGTCGGGTTCGGCATGCGGGTGGTGGACGTGCCGATCGCCCCCTGCATCGTCGGCCTCATCCTCGGCCCGCTCGCCGAGCAGCAGTTCCGTCGGGCGCTGACCATCAGCCAGGGCGACATGAGCGTCTTCGTCACGCAGCCGATTGCTCTGTCGCTCCTGGTGCTGGCGGTCCTTCTGGTGGCGGTGCCCGTCCTGTTGCGGCGGCGCTCGCACACAGCGCAGGAGGCCCGGCCGCATGCATGAGACCATGAACCCGATGTCGTTCGTCCGTACGAAAGCGGCACCAGAAAGGGAGGCCGAGTTGGCTTTGAGAGAACCGATCGCCCCGGCGCGGGTTGCCGCAGAGGACCTTCTGGCCTTTTCGGGCGCCGTCTATGAAGCGGTCGGCCTGCCGCGCAGGGACGCGGAACTGGCGGCCGACACGCTAGTCCAGGCGGACCTTTGGGGGCACCAGTCCCATGGGGTGATGCGCCTGCCCTGGTATGTCGCCCGAATTCGCTCGGGCGTGGTCGCAGCGCAGGCGCAGCCCGAACTCGTCGTCGATGGCGGCGCTGTGGCGGTGATCGATGGGCACGACGGCATGGGCCAGGTCCTGGCCGCCCGCGCGGCAGAAGAGGCGATCGCGCGTGCCAAGGCACATGGGATCGGGGCGGTGGCCGTGCGCAACTCCAACCACTTCGGCACGGCCATGTATTTTACCCTGATGGCCGCCGCCCGGGGATGCATCGGCTTCCTGTCGACGAATGCCAGCCCGGCCATGGCCCCATGGGGCGGCCGGGAAAAGGCCGTTGGCACCAATCCGTGGTCCTGGGCAGCACCTGCCGGAACGAACCCGCCCTTCGTGCTCGATATCGCCAATACGGCAGTGGCCCGCGGCAAGATCTACCTGGCGCGCCAGAAGGGCCTGCCCATCCCGGAGGGTTGGGCCATCGATGCAGACGGCGCGCCGACGACGGATGCCGTCGCCGCCCTTGGCGGCATCACCATGCCGATGGCCGGTCACAAGGGATACGCCATTGCGGCGGCCATGGACATGCTGTCGGGCGTTCTGACCGGATCGAGCTTCGGCAAGGCCGTGACCGGCCCGTACCAGGCAGAGCGTCGCGGCGGGACAGGCCACCTCATGCTTGCGCTGAACATCGAAGCCTTCCAGCCTTTGGCCGAATTCGAGCAGCGGATGGACGATTACATCGCCGAGCTGAAGGGCGTAGCCCTGGCCCGCGGGGTGGAGGAAATCGTCTATCCCGGTGAGTTGGAGGCCCGCAACGAAGCCGCCAACCGACGCGATGGCCTGACGCTTCCCGCCGACACCATCCTCGACCTTCTGAAACTTGCCGCCGAAACGGGATGCAAGGCGCCGCCGCAATGGACGCTCTGACCACCCCCCTTTCCACAACGGCCCAACAGCAGGGAACGCGCCCGGTGCGACGCTACAGTGCCCATCTTGGATACATGTTTACCGAACACGCGTTGGAGGACCGCTTTGCCGCTGCGGCCGCATGCGGTTTCCGGGATGTCGAGCATCCCGGCCCCTATAGTATCGCGGCCGAACGGATCGCTGGGCTGTGCCGCGAGCACGGCTTGAACTTCGTGCAGATGGCCCTTCCGGCGGGCGATCCCGCCCGTGGAGAGAAAGGCATCGCCTGCCTTCCGGGCCGCGAGGCGGAGTTCCGCGAGGGTGTCGCGACGGGGCTCGCCTATGCCAAGGCTGTCGGCAGCCGCTACGTCCATGTCATGTCCGGGCTGACGCCTGCGGGCGTCGCGTTCGACACAGTCTGGTCGACCTACGTCTCGAACCTACGTTTCGCCTCCGCCGCGGGGGCGGATGCGGGCATTCCCGTCCTGATCGAGCCGATCGGGGCGGCGACCATTTCCGGCTATCTTGTCGATCACCCGGACATTGCTCTTCGAGCGCTCGACGCTGTCGGCGCGCCGAACCTTTCGCTTCTCTTCGATGCTTTCCACGCCACCAATGCAGGCGTCGACCCGATCGCCTTCGTCCGGAAACACCATGGCCTGATCTCGCATGTGCATATTGCGGACCATCCGGGGCGCCACGAACCGGGGTCCGGCCGTTTCGATTTTCAATCCTTGTTCCGCGCTTTGGACGCAGGCGGCTATGCGGGATCGATCGGCCTGGAATATGTTCCGGCAGGAGATACCGCCGCAGGTCTTGGCTGGCGCGAACGCTTTGGGTGAACGGCCAGGCAGGGTAGTGCCCCCTGCCTGGCCGTCGCAATCACTCGCCCGTGGTGCAGGAGAAGCTTGATGCATCGCGCATGTCGCCGCTGCCGTCATAGCGCGGCCATTGCGGGTAGTCGCAGACGGGCAGCGTGCGCCCGCGGGTCTGGCTTGGCGTCGTGTCGGTGGCCACATAGCCGGTGGGCGCCACGCCGTTGACGACCCAGTTGTCCAGCGCCGACAGGCTGTCCCAGGCCGGAGCGAAGTTGCCCTTGGCGTGGGCAAGCCCCGGCAGCATGTAGAAGCGCATGAAACTCGCCGTCGCGTCGGCTCCCATCATCTCCCGCACGGCCTCGTAATAGGCTGCCGTGCCGAGCGGTGAAACGCTCGGATCCTCCGACCCCTGGACCAGGATGATCTTGCCGCCCTTGGCGGCAAAGGCCGACAGGTCAGGATCGTTGGCATCGGCCATGGCCGATATTTCCAGGAGCCGTTCGCGGTAAGGTCCGGGATCGGCAATGTCGAAGCTGCGATAGTCGAGCTTGCCGTCGCGGCCGATGAAATGCTGGAAGAATTCATAGGCCCGGGCTGCATGATGGGCGTTCGGCCCGGATACGACCGGTTCCGCATAAGCGGCCTGCGTCCCCAGGTTCATCTCCACGCCTTCCAGTATGTTGTAGCCGTGGTAGCGGTCGAAGCCGTTGGCCAAATCGTACGGCAGGCTGTACCCGTCGTGATAGACCTTGATCGTCCGCTCGATCTGCACCGGCGTCAGGCAGGTGCCGGCCGCCGCGCCATCCTTGCAGGCGAAGTGCTCGATCACCTGCGGGGCGCGGTCCCGGCATGCCTCCACATTGGCGACAAGCCCATCCTTCGCTCCGTCCAGCCCGTCGCAGGCTTCCCGTGCATGGGCGGCGATCGCCTTGACGAGATCCGGCGCGATCCAGCCCGCCGACCCTTCGTCGTAGATGGCCCGGTTCAAGGCCGCGCCCCAGAGTCGCAGCCCGACGAAGCTGGCCGTCGGATAGTAGGAGACGATGCCGTCATAGGCATCGGGCCAGCGCAGCGCCGCCGTCAGCCCCTCCCGCCCGCCGGTCGATCCGCCGGTGAAATAGACGGCTTTCGGCCGCGCATCATAGGCGCGGTGCACCAGCGCGGTCGCGACATCGAGCGTCTTCTTGATGTGCATATAGGCGTAGTTGGCCAGGGCCTCGTCATTGGCCGCGAAAGAGGCATCGTTGGTGTTGCGGGCGGTGTGGCCACTGTCGGAGCCGAAGGTTACATAGCCCTGCTCCAGCGGCACCGGTCCATCCAGCGGCCCATGGATGGATGGCCCCGTCGTGTCCGGCAGGATGCCATTGTAGCCGCCCCCGCCATATTGCAGGAGCCGACCATT
Organism: Aureimonas frigidaquae; assembly: GCF_001463905.1. Taxonomy (GTDB): domain Bacteria; phylum Pseudomonadota; class Alphaproteobacteria; order Rhizobiales; family Rhizobiaceae; genus Aureimonas; species Aureimonas frigidaquae. The sequence goes on along the minus strand of NZ_BBWR01000002.1, from coordinate 114,341 downwards.
CCAGGTGGATGGGAGGTTGACCTGCCAGCCGATGGGCGGCGCGTCCGGATCGACCGGCGCGATGGTGCCGGAGACCCGGCAAAAACTGCCGCTAGACGGCCCTTGCGACCATTGCGCGCCGTCCACCCGTCCATCCCCGCTTGCAAGCGAGATGGCGCCTGCGGGGATGATGGTGCCGGAGAGCGCCGTGCAAGCTGCCTCATCGAGCGAAGCGGACAGGGCCGGCGTGCATACGGAGGCCAGGAGGCCTCCCGCGACCATTGCGAAGATACGGTTGGTCATGGGATCGATCCTCAACGCGCGCTAGCAATGACGGCATCGGCGATGTCGAGGAAGGCCGGGACCTTCACACCCTCCGGAAGGTAATCCGTCTCTCCGAAATTGCGGGCCATGGCATATTGGTCGGTGACGGCGCGGCGATGGACGATCACCGTATCGATGGCCGGCAGGCAGAGGATGTACTGGCCCAGATTGCCATTGGCGTAGTAAGCGCCTTCCCAGGCCGCACCCTCGCGTTCCGGAACCCACCACAGATAGGCATAGCCGCTATTGTCGCGCGTTTCCTGCGCGGTGAAGCGTGGGCGCGTGCTTTCTTCGACCCATTGTGACGGCACGATCTGCCGGCCCTGCCAGCGCCCATTCTGCAGCATAAGCTGGCCGAGCTTGCCCATGTCGCGGCCGGACAGGAACATGTGATAGGCGAGGAAGCGGGAACGGTCGCCATAGCCGAGCATCTTCTGCCGTTGCGGATCGAAATCCTCGAAGCCGAGCGGTTCGGCCAGATCCTCCTGCAGGGCCTGGAAGATCGTCTTGCCCGTGCGCTGCTCGAAGATGGCGCCGAGCACGTTGAAGTCCCAGTTATTGTACTGAAAATAGGCGCCATGCCGCTGGCTGCCGCGCGGCGGATTATTGTCGTTCCCGCCCGGACTTCCCGCAGGGTGGTATACGCCGGAGCTCGACGACAGGAGGTCGCGAACGGTCGCCTCGCGCTCCGCATCGCTCAAGGTCTCATTGTCCTGGATGTCCAGCTGCGCCAGCGTCGCATCGAGGTCGATTGTGCCGTCCTCGACATATTTGCCGTAGAGCATCGACAGGATGCTCTTGCGCGCCGATGCGAGGTAACTCACATCGCTGCCATTGCCGTATTGGTAGGCCAGCCGATCCCCGTCATAGATCAGAAGTGAGGTCGTGGGCAGCGCATAGAGGCCCCGCTCCATGGTGATGAGCCCATCGGCGTCGAAACGTCCGCTATCGGCAACTGCCATGCGCGATGCGCCCTTGCCGGGCGCCGCTTGCGCGAAGGCCCGACCACCCATGATCGAGGCCAGCCCCACCGATGCGGCGCCAAGGCAGGCGCCCGTCAGAAGCGCGCGTTTCGACAGGTTACAATCCAACATGCATTCATCCTCCCGGTCTGCAGTCAGGATGGTAACGTTGCCATACTATCAGCCTTGCGATAAATGCAATTTTCTGGCGAATGGTTGCGCGGTACGCAACAATCGCAGGGTGTGGAAAGAGGGCTTCGCGGTCAGGCGAGGCCGGTATCCCGGTCCGCTGCTGGTTTGCGCGGGACGATGCCGGCCATGGCGAGCGTCCGGTCCAGAAGCTCCTCGTAGATCGGGCGCCCGCCAAGCGCACGTGCTGCAAGATTGGCGGCAAGGCAGGTGGCGATCAGCGGCAGAGCGAGCGCGTAGGACCCTGTCAGCTCGAGCGTCAGGACGACGCCGACGACCGGCGCACGCACGGATGCCGTGAAGAGGCCCCCCATGGCCGCGATGGCGAAGGCAGCAGGCAGCGCGTCCGGCTGGGGCCAGAAAAAGGACACCGCCGCGCCGAAGGCAAGGCCGATGCAGACGGCGAGCGCGAGGATGGGTGCGAAGATGCCGCCCGGGACACCGGTCGAATAGCTCGCCACCGTCGTGCAGAAGCGGGCCAGCGCCAATGCCAGGAGCACGCCGATGGCGGGCTGGCGATGCAGAATGTCGACGATCAGGCCCTCGCCCCCCGTGACGGCCTGCGGAACGCTGGCCAGAAGCACCCCCACCGCCAGCCCAACACAGGCCGGATAGGCGTAAGGCACCCTCGCCTGCGCGGCCGCCGCAAAACGGACGGCCGACAGGATGGCAGCATTCAGGAGAACGCCGACTGCGCCGAGAATACATCCCATCAGCAGGAACAGGGGCAGCGTGGCGAGCGGCGCCGTGGGCACGATCACGGTCAGGTCCGGCGCAGTGCCGCCGATGACCTCGGTCACGACGGTGGCGCAGAAGGCCGCCGCAATCACGCCCATGTAGGTCCGGTAGGTATAAGGGAACTGGCGGTGCGTTTCTTCGATGACGAAGAGGATCGCCGCGATGGGGGCATTGAAGGCACAGGCCAGCCCGGCGGCCGCCCCGGCTGCCAGGAGACCCCGCCGTTCCGTTTCATGCAGGCGGGGGGAACGGGACAGGAGTGCCGCCAGCGCGGCGCCGATATGGATGGTGGGCCCTTCCCGGCCCAGCACCAGGCCGGAACCGATGGCGGCCGCGCCGCCCAGAAACTTGACCGGCAGGACACGCGCGCCGCGGACCGTCCGCAAGCCCTCCATGGCGCCCTCGATCTCCTGCACACCGCTGCCGGCGGCTTCCGGCGCGATGCGGCGCACCAGCGCGACGACGCCGACCGTCACCAGCATGGTCATGAGGCTGTAGGCGACCGGAAAGGCCGGCCCGTCCATCACCCTGCGCAGCATATCAGGCCATGCAGCGAGCATGTCGATAACGCGGTGGAAGGCCGACCCGACCGCCCCGGCCAGAAGCCCGACAAGCGCCGCCAGTGCCACATAGGCAGCTTCCGCGCGCCGGCTGCCCGGCTGCCCGATATCGGCCCTGCGCCGCGTGACAGGTGTCACGCCTTGGGTCGCAGAGGGATCGGTCGGCGCATCCGGCAGGGTCATGCTCAGGCGTCGATGGTGTTCTTGCAGACGACACCGTCCTTGACGATCAGCGCCATCCTGTCGGGCTGTCCGATCAGGGCGATATCGTCGATCGGGTTGCCCTCGAGCGCGATCATGTCGGCCAGGGCTCCGGCCTCGATCACGCCGAGCGGAGCCGGATAGGGATTGCGGGCGCCGGACATGGCCACGAGTTCGCCGTTGGCGGATGTCACCAGGCGCAGCACATCCACGGGGGACATGAAGCGCGCGATCTTGGCGATCTGGCGGCCCTGCGTGGCGACCTTGGCGGGGCTGAACAGGATATCCGTCCCGACGGCCGTCTTGACGGCGAAGCGCTGCGCCAGTTCGAAGGCGCGCACCGTTCCCTCCGCGATCTCGCGCTGCTGCGCCTGCGCCAGCGCTCCGGCCTGCGGGTTGGCATCCTCATCGGCCAGGAAGGGCTGCAAACTCCACCAGGCGCCGGCATCGGCCATGCGCCGTGCGGCCTCCGCATCGGCGAGCTGCCCGTGCTCGATGCTGCGCACACCCGCCGACAGGGCGCGCAGAATGCCCGGCGCCGTATAGACATGGGCGCAGACATAGGTGCCCCAATCGGCCGCGGCCTGGACGGCAGCCGCGATCTCGTCCGGCGTGAACTGGATGGAATCCAGCGGGTCGAAGCGTGACGAGACGCCCCCGCCGACCATGATCTTGATCTGGCTTGCGCCCTGCAGGAGCTGCTCGCGCGTGCGGCGCAGAATGTCCGGCACACCATCGGAAATGATGGAGATGCCGACATCCTCGGCCGGGCTGAGTGGCGACATGGCCGTCTGCGGCCCGTCGAAGCGCAGGCGAAAATCGCCATGGCCCGAGGTCTGCGAAATCATCGCCCCGGACGGATAGATGCGCGGCCCCGGCAGCATGCCCTCGTCCACGGCGCGCTTCAGCGCGAAGGACGGCCCGCCGACATCGCGCACCGTGGTAAAACCGCGCGCCAGCGTGGCGCCGGCCTCCTGCGCGGCCAGGAGGTGCAGATAGCCGGCATCGGCTGTCATGGCGACGGCATTGGGCAAGGCGGCCAGGAAACAGTGCCAATGCGCATCGATCATGCCGGGCATGATGACCTTGCCCGAGCAGTCGATCCGCTGTGCATCGGATACGATCTCGTCCTGCGCAATCAGCCCGGCGATGCGCCCGCCTTCGATCAGGATGTCGCGCCCTTCGATCAGCCCGGCGGCTCGCCCGTCGAAGATGCGCGCCCCCGAAAGCCGCAGGCGTGGCCGGTCCTGCGCGGCCGCCCGGCCGGGTGCGCCGCCCATCACCAGCGCGGCCGCACCGAGCGATGCTTTCAGGAGCCCGCGCCGCGAAAGCCCTTCCTCCATGACGCGGAAGACCCGGAGCGCCATCGGACCGTGGCACGGACAAGAGCCCAACCCATGGTTTTGGATGTGCTCCTGGTAACGGCCCGACAGGCGCGGCTTCATCATCGGCCCTCATCCTCGGCAATGGCGCGATCCAGTAGTAGCCGAGCCTTTCTGACCTTCCAACAAGGCAGGAAATAATTCTTTCAAACCGTTGTTTTACAGCTATGGCCCAAGGCCGTTTGGTGACACTCTGGCCGCGAACGATGATGGACACGCCAGGAGGGGCGCCATGAGCACAGAGTCCGGCAAGGGCCGCGGAATCGCCCCGGGCGCAATCAACGAACAGTTGCGATCCCGCCTCGCGAATCATTGGAAGGCCTATGCCTTCCAGGGGGCCGTTCTAACGATCCTCGGTATCTGCGCCATTGCCGCTCCGCTCGCCGCGACGCTGGCTTCCACCCTCTTCTTCGGCTGGCTCCTCATCATCGGCGGGGTCATCGGTGGGGCGGCGTCCTTCCAGGCCTTCGGCCATTCCGGCTTCTGGTCCAGCTTCGCCTTGTCCGTGCTCGCCGTGCTCCTGGGCGCGGTGATCGTCTACGATCCCTTCGCCGGCGCGGTGACGCTGACCTGGATGATGGGGGTCTACTTCGTTCTGACGGCCGTGTTCCAGTTCCAGCTTGCCGGCCACCTGCGGGAAGGTGGCAAGGGCGGCCTGATCCTGTCGGCGGTCATCAACCTTCTCCTGGCGGCCATTCTGGTCATCGGGCTGCCCGGAACGGCCGTATGGGCGATCGGGATGTATCTGGGCGTGTCGCTCCTGTTCAGCGGCGTCAGCCTGTTCTTCGCCGCCATTGGCGCACGCAACGCACAGCGCATCCGCTGACCTTCGCTCCATAGGGGAAATCTCAAGCATGGCACGCCTTCCTCACGCCTTTCCCGTCATGACCGGCACCATCCTGGCGCTGACGCTGCTGGCCGGGCCGGCCGCAGCGCAGGCGGCATTCTCCTGCCCCGCCGCTCCGCTCGACGATGCCCGTTCGGCTGCCATCGAAAAGACGCTGCCGTCGCCGCAATCCTTCGGCGATGCGGGCGCGCTCGTCACGGCGGTGGAGAGCCTGAGCCTGCAGGGCGTTCCCTCCGCCGTCGTGGTGGACAATCTCGTTTCGGCCTATTGCCCGGTCGTCGCCGCAGAGGCGAGCCTTGACGATGCGCAGAAGACGCAGGCCGTCCGCAGCTTCGCGGCCCGGATCACCCGCGTCGTCTATGGCGTGGACAGTGCGGAAACCATCATACTCGACGTCCCCTTCGCGCCGCAGACCATGGACACGATCACCGCCAAAGCCGCAGAGGCAGGCGTGACGCCGCAGGACTGGGTGCGCGATATCGTCGAGATTGCGCTCGACTGACGGGTTTCGCGCAACGCTTCATCCATTCGGGCCGGCTCATGTCGAAATCTTCCGCCGCGTCGCAGCTCAAGCGGCACTGGTCCACCATGTCCATCGTGGGGGCCATGTGCATGGCCACCGCGCATGCATTTCACCTCGTACCGGCATCCAGCGTCGCCTTCGTCCTGCCGGCGGCGATCTTCCTGATCGGCACCGTCTTTGCGGCCGTCGAACATGCCGAGGTCATCTCCCATCGGATCGGCGAGCCATTCGGATCGATCGTCCTGGCAGGAGCGGTTACGATCATCGAAGTGGCGCTGATCGTCTCCATTATGATGTCGGGCACGGATGACAGCGGCGAAATCGCCCGCGACACGGTCTTCGCCACCCTGATGATCGTTCTGAACGGTGTGGTCGGCCTGTGCCTCCTGACAGGCGGTATCCTGCATCGCGAACAGGAGTTCCATGCCACGGGTGCAGCGGCCGCCCTCTGCGTGCTCGGCACGCTCGCCACGCTGACGCTCATCCTGCCCAACTACACGCTGGCAGTCCCCGGCCCATATTATTCCAACTTCCAGCTCGGCTTCGTCTCGGCCGTTTCGCTCATCCTCTACGTGCTCTTCCTCTTCGTGCAGACGGTGCGGCACCGGAACTACTTCACTGATGTCACCGCCTGTCCGGATGTCGTGCGGCCGAGCGGGCGGGCGAGCCTGTTGAGCGGCGCCATCCTGTTCGCGGCGCTGACCATGGTCATTCTTCTGGCCGAGGACCTGACGCCCGTCGTCAGCGATGCCGTGACGTCGGCGGGGCTGAACTCGGAGCTGATCGGCGTCCTGATCGCCGCGGTGGTGCTGATGCCGGAGGGCACGACAGCGGTCCGCGCCGCGCGTGCGAACCGCATCCAGACCAGCCTGAACCTTGGCCTGGGCTCGGCGCTTGCGAGCATCGGGCTCAGCATTCCGACCGTCGCGATCCTGTCGATCCTTCTGGAGCGGCCGATCACGCTGGGTTTGGAGAGCGACCACATCGTGCAGATCGTCCTGACGCTCTTCATCGGGACGATCACCCTGGCGACGGGGCGCACCACGATCCTGCAGGGCGGGGTGCACCTCGTCATCTTCCTGGTTTTCGTCTTGATGGCAGCCGCGCCCTGATCAGGTCAGGCGCGCGTGGACGATCCGCCCGTCGGTGACGAAATGCGAGTGCGGTACGGCACCGGCATCCACCAGAACCGGCGCGGTCACGGCGCCCACGGCTTCGAGGCTGGCGAGGATATGATCGCGCTCAGCGTCGGCATCGCGGTCGACACGGTGCGAGATCTGGAATGTCAGGGATTGCAGGCCGAAGCCGAGATCCTTCGTCCCCGCGCCCACCCAGACATGCGCGCGCACGGGATCGATCGCCTGCCGCGTGAACCAGTAGAGAACGGATCGATCCGCAGCGTCCGGGTCGGCATCCGCCGCCCAGAACCGTACATGATGGCGCTTGCGCGGGCTCGCCCCGATATCCTGCTGAAAGCCGATATCCTGATGGCGGCCGAACAGGTAGAGCGCGCTGAAGGGTGCCGCCTCATAAGGCTTGTTGCCGATGAAGGCCGTGACCATGTGCCAGCCGGACCGCCAGGACAGCCTGTCGGCCTTCGTCCAGCCGGCGCGCAGAAACGCCGCGGTCAGTGCCTCCTGGCTTCCGGCCAGCACGATATTCACCGGATCGGCCGGCAAGCCGTCACCCGCTCGGGTGACGCGGGGAATGCGGTTGCGCCGGGTGATCGCCAAGGCCGCATGAATGGTGATCGGAAGCACCAGATAAGCAGCGACGGCATAAGTGCCGATCAGCGCCAGAAAGACCGGCAGACGCTGGTCCATACGGTCGAAGACCTGCGTCACCACGAACCACAGGGCTGCGGCAGCGAAGGTCAGGAACAGGAAGCGTTGAATCCAGCGTGTCGTGCGGCTCATAGTCCGCAGGATAGCATGATGCGCCGGTTCGGACAGCCGAACCGGCAACGCATCAAGCGGCCATCAGGGCGTGACGATCCGGCGGACCGTCAGTCCCGGGCGGCTGCGGAACCGCCACGTATTGCCCAAAGGCAGCGTGGCGCGATCGCCTGTCATGGACTGATCGTACATGAGGCTCGCCCAGTATTCGTGGGGCATGTCGTTCGGCTGCGCCGAATTGTCCGGCGTTGGGGAAAAGCGGGGTTGGGTCATGTCCGGCATGGTGTATTCCTCCCTGCCAGAATAAGCGCGCAGCGCACTTTCGGTTCCCGCGACACAATCACGGTTTCGGCAAACGGCGCACAGAAAAAAGCCCGCACGGGGGAGGACCGGCGGGCTTTGAGGTTTGCGGGCTGGGAGGAGGATGCCCGCTGACAGTGAAGATAGGGTATGCCCGCGAATCGAGCTACCCCAAAAACTGCATGGCAGCTATGCAGTCAGTGGGCGGATCAGCTCCGGCGAAGCACCGAGCACCTGGTTCCGTCCGCCATCCTTGGCATCGTACAGCGCACGATCCGCCCGCTTGAAGAGACTGCCGAAGTTCAGGTCCACATCGGAGGCGATGGCAAAGCCGGCGCTGACCGTCACGTGGAAGGGTGCTCCGTCGGCGCGCATGACCGCTTCGGCGAAGCGCCGGCGCACGCCCTCGGCAAAGGCATAGGCATCGGGCGCCCGGACACTATCCATGACGGCGCCGAACTCCTCGCCCCCCAGCCGAACGGGAAAGGCCTCCTGCCCGGCCGCGTCGATCAGGATTTCCGCAAAGCGGGTCAGGACGGCATCCCCGGCCGCATGGCCATAGCGGTCGTTGATGCGCTTGAAATGGTCGATATCGAACAGGACCAGCGCCGTTCCCGCGCGGATGCGCTCCTGCGGGAAACGCTGCATCAGGGCGCGGCGGTTGGGAAGCTTCGTCAGCGCATCGGTCATCGCCTCCTGGCGGTGGCGCTGCACGGTCCGGTTTTGAACCTGAGAAAACACGATGGCGCCAACTCCCGTCAAGCCCACGACGGCGGCGATGGCGTTGAACTCCTCCGCCCAGTTCGCCGGGCGGGCCGTCAGGACCGCATGGCCCTCCACGGCCAGCACAAAGGCGCAGGCCCAGAAGGAAACGGCAACCATGGCCAAAAGCGTGCAGACGGCCAGCATGGCAAGCGGGGACTCCGACCGTCGCCGCCAATAGCGGCTGGCCGTCATGAAGAGGAGCGTGCCGATCACCAGATTGGACGTCAGCGTTCCGTAGCCCGAAAGCCCGGCGCCGAACAGCAGCGTAGCGGCAAGGAAGCCGGACAGGGCGACGGTGCCGGTCTGGCCCAGCCGGTAGCGCCCCGTGCAGAACATGGCGCCGCCTGCGTCGATGAGGGCGAAGCCGAGGATGAACAGAACCTGCGCGACGTATTGCGGCGTCAGCCGATATTCGGGCGCGTTGAAGATGACGATGCCTGCGATGATCGTCAGGAGGGCGCAGGACCACACGAGAAGGTAGCGATCGCGCCGGAACTGCAGCCAGAACGCCAGGAGCCCGATGGCCAGGGCAGCGCTGGACAGGCTTGCGGCGGTCAGGAGTGTCGTCTGGTCGAAGGACATGCGGACTGGTGTAACCTTGAAGCTCCGCGGCCCCACAACGCACCGCAGCATATAAAACCACAGGTGCCTCATACAGGGCAATCCGACAGGCCCCCGGTGTTGACCTCTACCAACAAAGACGTTCATCAAACCACCTATCGGTTTGCGTGGAGTGGGCGATGGCACGGACGATCGATCTGAACTCCGATCTGGGCGAGGCCTTTGGCGACTGGCGGGCGGGCGACGACGGCGCCATGCTGCAGCTCGTCACGAGCGCCAACATCGCCTGCGGGGGCCATGCGGGGGATCCCGATGTCATGGCCCGCACGCTGGCGCTCGCCCGCGACAATGGCGTCGTCGTCGGCGCGCATCCCGGTTACGCGGACCTCTCCGGTTTCGGGCGCCGGGTCATCCCCATGGAGCCAAGCGCCATCGAGCGCATGGTCGCCGCGCAGATCGGGGCGCTGTGCGGCGTGGCGGCTCTGGTCGGCATACGGGTGCGGTACGTCAAGGCGCATGGCGCTTTGGCAAACCTTGCAGCGGACGAGGCACAGGTCGCCCGCGCCATTGCCCGGGCGACGCGCGCCATATCGCCCGATCTCGCTCTGCTTGCCATTGCCGGCACCGAGCTAGAAGTTGCCGGGCGTGATGCCGGGCTGGAGACGCATGGCGAGGTGTTCGCGGACCGAGCCTACCTTTCTTCCGGCCGCCTCGTCCCGCGCAGCCGCCCCGGCGCGCTTCTGCACGATCCGGACGGCGCGGCTGCGCGGCTTTTGCAGTTTCTGGACGATGGCCTCATGCCAACCCTGGACGGACCGCCCGTGCGACTGGCTGCTTCGTCTGTCTGCGTCCATGGCGACAATCCGTCCGCGGTCGCCATGGCGCGCAGCATCCGGGGCCGGCTCGAAGCGGCCGGCATCGTCCTGCGTGCCTTCCTGCCGGTCGGCGACGGCGCATGACCGCGTTTCCGCGCATGACCCCGGTGGCCGAGCGGGCCGTGCTGGTGACCTTTGGCGAACGTATCGACGACAGCGCCTGGCGGCAGGTCCGCGGGCTGGATGCCGCGCTGGCCGCCCATCCCTTTCCCGGTTTTGCCGAGGCCGTGCCGGCCTATACGAGCATTCTCGTGGCCTTCGATCCTCTGATCACCGACCATGCCGGAGCAATGGCTGCGCTGCGCGGCCTGATGGCCGATCTGACCTTCAGGCCCCGGCCCGGCACGCAGCGAAAGGTTCACATCTGCTACGATCCGCCCTTCGACGCGGACCTTGCGGCCGTGGCGGAGCGAACCGGCCTGACGCCGGAGGCCGTCGTCGCCGCGCATCTTGGTCAGCGCTACACCGTGTCCATGTACGGCTTTGCCCCGGGCTATGCGTATCTGGCCGGCGTGGATGAGGCCATCTCCCTGCCCCGCAAGGAGCGCCCCGTGCGCGACGTGCCGGCCGGGAGCGTCATCATCGCCGGCACGCAATGCCTGGTGACGACCCTCACCATGCCGACGGGCTGGTGGATTCTCGGCCGCTCGCCCACACCCATACTGCGCCCGCAGGCCGAACGGCCCTTCCTGTTCGATGTCGGGGACGACGTCCTGTTCGAGCGGATCGACAGGGCGCAGTATGATCGCCTGCTCCAGGCGAACGAGGGTGGCGCATGAGCACCGCGACGCTTCTCATCGAGGCGGCCGGCCCGTTCACCAGCCTCCAGGATGGTGGCCGGCCCGGCCTCGCCCGCTTCGGCGTTCCACGCTCGGGGCCCGTGGACCGGCAGGCGGCGGCCATCGCCAACGCGGCCGCTGGCAATGGCGATATGGCTACGACGCTCGAAATCAGCCGCGGCGGTCTGCGCATCCTCTGCCTCGACGGAACCCTCGCCTTTGCGGTGGCCGGCGGCGGGTTCACGGTCGAGCTTTTGGGCGGGCACATGCCCTCCTGGTGCCGAGGCACGTTGAAGGCGGGCGAACGGTTGACCGTTCTTGGCAACCCGTGGTGGGGCAACTGGACCTATCTTGCGCTCGGAGGCGATACAGCGTGCACCTCGTGGCTCGGCAGCACCGCCACGCACGCACCGTCGGGCCTGGGCGGCGGCCGGCTGCTGCCGGGCATGGAGCTGCGCGTGGAACAAGCGGGGCGGGATGATCCGCTGCCTGTCTCGACCGTGCCCTGCCCCGTCGATGCGCGGCCGCTGGCGCGCGTGCGCGCCGTTCGCGGGCCGCAGGATGGGTGTTTTACGGCCGATGCGCTCGCCACCTTCTTCGGCTCGGCCTTCCGCACGACGGCCACATTCGATCGCATGGGCATGCGCCTGGCCGGCCCGTCCCTGGCGCTGGCGACCGACCTTGCCTTGCCCTCGGCCCCCATCCTGGCCGGATCGGTGCAGGTTGCGGGGGATGGCGTGCCGACCGTCCTGTCGGCCGATCACCAGACGACGGGCGGCTATCCGCGCATCGCCACGGTGATCGGGCCGGATCTCATGCGTCTGGCGCAGCTATCGCCCAACCGGCCGGTCCGCTTCGTGGAGGTAGCGCCGGATGAGGCCGTAGCGGCGGCGCGGATGGCGGCCCGCCGCCAGGCCGATTACCTGTCCCGCCTTCGGGCGGACGGGCGATAATCGGCCCTGTTCAAAAGCTTGCGCAAACCCGCTAAGGAGCATTGCCGCACAGGCGGTGAGAGATTTGTGGAGGTCCCGATGCTTAAGAACATTCCGCCGCTCCTGTCCCCCGAGCTTCTGCTGACGCTCGCCGAAATGGGGCATGGAGACGAACTCGTCATCGCGGATCGCAATTTCCCGGCGGAGTCGGTGGCGGCACGCACGGTCACCGGCCGCTGCATCCACCTGACCAATACGGATACGGTGGAAGCCGGGCGCCAGATCCTCAAGCTCATGCCGCTCGACAGCTTCGTCGACATGCCGATCCGCCGCATGGCCCCGGTTGGCGAACCGCAGCACGACCTGGAGGTCCACACGGCCTTCCTGGCCATGGCGCGCGAAGAAGAAGGCCGCGATGTCGGCATGGAGGCCATCGAGCGCTTCGGCTTCTACGAGGCTGCCGCCAATGCCTATGCCATCGTCCGCACGACGGAAGACCGGCCCTATGCCAACTTCATCCTGAAGAAGGGCGTCATCTTCGAATGAGCGACCTGCGGGCGGCCTGCGCCGCCCGCTCTCGCGCCTCGCCCGTGGCTACTCGATCCGCGCGCCGGATTGTTCGATGACCGGCTTCCAGCGGGCCACCTCGCTCTTGACGTGCTCGGCCAGTTCCTCCGGCGTACCGCCGACCGTCGCCGCACCGACCTCGGCCAGGCGCTTGGCGACGGTCTCATCGGTGATGGCCGCATTCGCCGCCGCGTTCAGTCTGGCGATGATCTCGGGCGGCGTGTCGGCCGGCGCGAACAGCGCGTTCCACGTGTTGGTTTCGTAGCCCGGCACGCCCGCTTCCTCCATGGTCGGAATATCCGGGAAGTTCGGCGCACGGGTCTTCGTCGTCACGGCCAGGGCGCGCAGCGTGCCCTGCCTTATATGCTCGGTCGAAGACGGCAGATTGTCGAAGTTGATCGGCACCGCGCCGGAAATCACGTCCACCAGCGCCGGGCCCGAGCCCTGATAGGGCACATGCACCATGTCGGTGCCCGTCATGGTCTTGAACAGCTCGCCGGAAAGATGCAGCGGCGTTCCGTTGCCGGACGAGGAATAGACCTCCTCACCCGGCTTTTCCTTCAGCCGCGCAATCAGCTCCTGAACGTTGGCCGCGGGGTAATCCTTGTTCACCGTCAGCACGTTCGGGACCGTGACCAGCCAGGCAATCGGCGTGAAGTCTTCCACCGGGTCGAAAGGCGGGTCCGCATAGAGCGATGCGGAGAGCGCGTGCGTGGCGATCGTTCCCATCAGGATGGTGTAGCCGTCCGGCGCGGCCTGGGCCACGTAGCTCGCCCCAAGGTTCCCGCCGGCGCCACCCTTGTTCTCCACCAGCACCTGCTGGCCCAGCTCCTGGCTCATGGCCTGCGCGACCGTCCGGGCGACGAGGTCGGTCGATCCGCCTGCGGCAAATGGCACGACCATGGTGATCGGCTTGTTCGGATAATCCTGTGCGAAGGCAGCGCCGGGCACCGCCAGGGCCAGCACGCCGAGGGCCGCAGCAGCGGCCTTCAGGACGGTTCGACGGCTGCCGACGGAGCCTTCCAAGGCCGCGTGCGGGGCGCGGGTCCGCGGAAATCGTGTCATGCATGTCCTCCCATGATGTCGGGCGCGATCCGCAATGGCTGCCATTGCCTCGCGCCCGGATGCGGAAGGAAAGCCCGGACCACCCCTGGTGTAAAGTCCTCCGGCCAGCCGATCTGCGGCTGCCGTACACAATCGGAGCTTTGCGGCTGTAGAAAAACCGTGATCGCGCGTTTTGGTCAGGCGTCAGGTCAGGTCCTGAAAGGGGTTCCAGGCAATTTCCCACAGATGGCCGTCGGGATCGGCGAAGTAACCGGAGCGGCCGCCCCAGAACGTATCGGCCGCCGGCTTGACGATGCGTGCGCCGGCGCGAACGGCTTCGTCCAGCGCCGCATCGACCCCGCCCGGTTCCGGCACATTATGCGCCAGGGTGATGCCGGAAAAACTTGCCGCCCCACCGTCCTCGATGCCGGCATCCTGCGCCAGCGCTGCGCGTGAGAAGATCGCGAGCCACGTCCCCTCGAGCGCATAGAAGATGATGGCGTCACTGTCCTGTTCATGGCGGCGAAAGCCGAGCGCGTCGTAGAAACGCCCCGAAGCAGCAACATCCGCGACGCCGAGCGTGACCAACCCGATCTTGCCCTTCATTCCCCTTAACCTCGCAAAAAGAGCTTTCTGAACAGTGGCTTGTCAGTCCTGGTTCAACTCGATTGTCAGCCCGTCAAATGCCGGCTGGATATGGGCCGGGAGTTCCGCCCGCAGGGTCGCATAGTCGAGCGGCGTGTGCATATGCGTCAGGATGGCATTGGGTACACCCAGGCGCTCGATCCAGGCCAACGCCTGATCGAGGGAGAAATGGCTCGGGTGGAAATGGCGTTGCAGCGCGTCGATCACCAGCCAGCGCGCGCCCATGATTTCGGCGATTGCCTCATCGGGGAAATCCGAGACATCGCTGCAATAGGCAAGATCGCCGATGCGAAAGCCGAGCGAATGAATGTTGCCATGGATTTGCCGGTACGGGCGGAAGTGGATCGGCCCACCCGGACCGTCGACGCTGAAGGGAACGCCGGCCTCGATCGGCACATGGCGCACGATGGGCGGGTAGCTGCTGCCGGCCGGTGTGCGGAAACAATAGCCGAAAGCTTCGAACAGGCGCTCATAGGTAGCCGCATCGGCCAGAACTGGGATCAGCCGGCGCTTGGTCTGTGCGTAGCCGCGCACATCGTCCAGGCCGTGAATATGGTCCGCATGCGGGTGTGTCACGACGACGGCCGCCAAATCCGCGACACCTGCGCTGAGCATCTGGCTACGGAAATCCGGTCCGCAGTCGATGGCGACCTGCGTGACGCCGTTGGGGCCGTGCCGCTCCACTAGCGCGGCTGAGCGCCGGCGCAGGTTGCGGGGCTCGGTTGGATCGCAAGCGCCCCAATCCCCGTTGACCCGCGGGACGCCGGGCGAAGAGCCGCAACCCAGAATGGTAAAGACCAGACGGTCGGTCACGTTCGCGCCGCGCCGCGCGGATCCGGCGTCTTGGAAAAGAGCCGGAAGAAATTGTCGGATGTCAGTGTGGCGATCTCATCCAGGGACACGCCCCGCGTCTGCGCCAGGACCTCGACCGTCTTGCGCGTATAGGCGGGTTCGTTGCGCTTGCCGCGCCAGGGCGGCGGCGCAAGATAGGGAGCGTCGGTCTCGACCAGGATGCGCTCGGCGGGAAGCGCGGCGGCGATTGCGCGGATTTCCTCCGAGCGGTTGAAGGTCAGGATGCCGGAAAAGGACACGTAGCCGCCAAGCTCCACGCCCACATCCGCCAGGCGGCGGCCCGACGAAAAGCAATGCAGCAGGAAGGGAAAGGCGCCTGTTGCCGATTCCTCGGTCAGGATGCGCTCCATCTCCGCATCCGCATCCCGTGCATGGACGACGAGCGGCAGGCCGGTCTGGCGCGCCGCCGCGATATGGCGGCGGAAGACCGCTTCCTGAACGTCCGGCGGGGCGGAATCGTAATGGAAGTCGAGCCCCGCCTCCCCGATGCCGACGATCTTGGGATCGGCGCTCAGGCGCACCAGCGTCTCCACCGGAACATCCGGCTCCTCGGCGGCGCTGTTCGGATGCGTGCCGACCGTCGCATAGATGCGCTCATGCGCACGCGTCAGTGCCAGAAGGCCCTCCAGGCGCGAGACGCGGGTGGAGATCGTCACCATCAGCTTCACACCGGCCGCGTCGGCACGGTCCAGCAAGGCCGCATGCTCCCCGGCAAAATCCGGGAAGTCCAGGTGGCAGTGACTGTCGACGATGAAGACGTCGCTCATGCCTGGGCAGGCCCCTCGGCCTCCACATAGCGCGGGAAGACCCCCTGCGGCGCCGGCATGAGCCGCCCGGGGGTGAGCATGCGGTTGCCATCGAGCTGGTCGAAGCTGCGCTCGTCATCCGCCACGCCGAGCAGGTCCAGAAGACGCCCGGTCGATCCTGGCATGAAGGGCTGCAGAAGGATCGTCACGCGGCGCAGAACCTCGGCCGTGACATAGAGGACCGTCGCCATCCGGGCGGGATCGGACTTGCGCAGTGCCCATGGCTCCTGCGCCGCGAAGTAGCGGTTGGCCTCCGACACGACGGCGACGATCTCGCCCAGCACCGTATGGAGTTCCTGCTTGGCCATCAGGGTTCGGGCGCGAGACCTTAAACGCGCGGCGGCATCCAGGATTGCCGTGTCTTCCGCGCTGAAGGCGCCGGGCGTCGGCACCAGGCCGTCCAGGTGCTTGGCGATCATGGACAGGGAGCGCTGCGCCAGGTTTCCGAGGTCATTTGCCAGCTCGGAATTTGTACGATTTACAATGGCTTCGTGCGAATAGTTGCCATCCTGTCCGAACGGGACTTCCCGCAGAAGGAAGTACCGGAACTGGTCCAGCCCATAAGTGTCGACAAGCGCGTTCGGATCGATCACGTTGCCGACGGATTTGGACATCTTCTCTCCGCGGTTGAAGAGAAAGCCGTGCACGAAGACGCGGCGCGGCAGCGGCAGGCCGGCCGACATCAGGAAGGCAGGCCAGTAGACGGTATGGAAGCGCACGATATCCTTGCCGACCACGTGCAGATCGGCCGGCCAGAAGGCGCTGCGCTCCCCCGCTTCCGGAAAGCCGGTCGCCGTCAGGTAGTTGGTGAGTGCATCCACCCAGACATACATGACGTGCCTGTCGTCACCCGGCACGGGTATGCCCCAGTCGAAGGTGGTGCGGGAGATGGACAGATCCCGCAGGCCGGACCGCACGAAAGACACCACTTCGTTGCGCCGCTCGGCCGGGCCGATGAAGTCGGGGTTCTCTTCATAAAGCGCCAGGAGCCGATCCTGGAAAGCCGACAGGCGGAAGAAATAGCTTTCCTCCTCCACCCATTCGACCGGGGACCCCTGGGGGCCGAGACGGGTCCCGTCCTCGGCCAGGCGCGTCTCGTCTTCGGCGTAATAGGCCTCGTCGCGGACGGAGTACCAGCCTGAGTAGGAATCCTTGTAGATATCGCCCGCATCGACCATGCGCTGCCAGATGGCCTGCGAGGCCGCCTTGTGGCGCGGCTCTGTGGTGCGGATGAAATCGTCGTTGGACGCGTTCACCGCGCGCCCCATGGCGCGGAACTCCTCGGCATTGCGGTTGGCCAGTTCGATCGGCTCGATGCCGAGCTTGCGGGCCGTCTGCAGCATCTTGATGCCGTGCTCGTCGGTTCCCGTCAGGAACAGGACCTCGCGCCCGTCGAGCCGCTGGAATCGTGCGATCGCATCCGTGGCGATCAGCTCATATGCGTGACCGATATGCGGACGCCCGTTCGGATAGGAAATTGCGGTCGTCAGATAATAGCGTTCGGTCATGTCGGTTGTTTTCCATGCAGCGTCGTCTCGTCAGACCTGCGAGATAATGCATCCTGCCCCGTGGCTCAATGAAAAGCGGCACTGTCCGCTCTAGCCTCGGCCAGGCCGTTGAAAAAAGTCAGGAGAACCTGCTTGCGGTCGAGATTGAAGGCCTCCGCCTCCCGCCACCGGGCGTCCTCCGCCTGCCAGAAGGCGGCGAGCCGCTCGGCACGCACCAGATCCCCCGCCATCGCGAGTGCCTGCGCCTCGTCCGCCACTGCGCGGAATGCGGCCTGCGCCATCAGCGTGTAGGCCGCTTCGCGCCCCTTGAGCGTCACGGCATCGCCCAGCGCCATGATGGCCGTCCAGTCGGGCGCCGGCATGGCGACCAGCCTGCGCGTCGTCTCGCTCACCTCGAGCCCGCCGGACATGAGGTGCTGCAGGGCGGTGCGCAGGCTGCCGCCGGCACTGGCCGCTGCCGCCTGCCGTGCGTCCTGCGTGCTGTCGGGCACGTCCTCAGCCAGCTGCCGGGCGATCTCGTCCGGCGTCAGCTCAGCAAAGCGCAGCACCCGGCACCGCGAGCGGATGGTCGGCAGGATCCGGCCCGGCCGGTGATTGGTGATCAGGAAGAGCGAGCGCGCAGGTGGCTCCTCCAGCATCTTCAGGAGTGCGTTGGCGGCACTCCGGTTCATATCGTCCGCCGGATCGATGATGGCGATCCGCCAGCCGAGGCCCGCCGTCGTCTGGAAGAAATGCGTGAGCCGCCGGATCTCGTCCACGGTGATCTGGGTCCGGAACCCGGTCCCGCGCTCGACGGGGGGCCGCGCCAGATGCAGGAGCCCGGGATGGCCGCCACCAGCGATCTGCCGCGCCACGGCCTGCCCATCCTGCCCGGCGCCCAGTATATGCCGCGCCATGGCGAAGGCGACCGTCGCCTTGCCGATCCCGGCCTCTCCCTGCAGAAGCCAGGCATGGTGCATGCGCCCGCCGGCATAGGCTTCTGTGAGTTCCTGCCACGCCGCGCCATGGCCGACGAAGCCCTGGCGCGCCGCCGGCGGGGCGACGCCGTCCAGATCGTCGTGCTGCGGGATCGTCGGCGTGTCGGACGGCGTCATGCCTCTGCCGCGGCCCGCACCCGCACATGGTCGAGGATCGCCTGCGCGATCTCGTCCACCGGGCCGGTCGCATCCACGATGATGCACCGCTCCGGTTCCTGCGCGGCGATGGTCAGGAAGGCCAGGCGACGGGCCTCGTGGAGGCTCGCCTCTTCCGCCTCGAACCGGTCGGCACCGCCTGTGCCACGGCGCCCGGCCGCGCGCTTCAGGCCGACTTCGGCCGGCACGTCCAGAATAAAGGTCAGGTCCGGCATCCGCCCCGCCAGGGCGGCCCGCTCCAGCGCCGCCAGATAGGCCGCATTGTCCGGCCTGCCCTGGTATACGCGGGTGGAGTCGACAAACCGGTCGCACAGGACATCATGGCCGGCGGCAAGCGCCGGAAGGATGACGCATTCCATATGATCGGCGCGCGCCGCCGCGAAGAGCGCAGCTTCAGCATCGTTGCCGAAGCGCTTGGCGCCGCCGGCCAGGACCACCTCACGCAGGATGTCGGCCCCGGTCGTCCCGCCCGGCTCCCGCGTGACGACGACCTGGCGGCCGTCGGCCTTCAGACTGTCGGCCAGGCGGGCGATCTGCGTGGACTTGCCGCTCCCTTCGCCGCCCTCGAATGTCACGAAAAGTCCGGTCAAGCCACGTCTTTCCTACAGGGCACGGATCCAGCCGAAGGCCAGTTCCTGCGCCGCATCCAGCGCACGGCTGGAGAAGGTGCCCTGTGGAACGTCCTCGGCGGCGAACAGTTCGCGCGTGATGCTCGCCTGATTCTGGATGCGCATTTCGATACGGCCCACCTTTTGCCCCTTCTCGATCGGCGCGCGCAAGGGGGCGTCGTAGACGATCACCGCCTGCACCAGATCGGGCGAAGCGTTCGGGACATAGGCCACGACGGGCTCCCCGGTGACCAGGCCGACGCGCGGCTTGATGCCACCATAGACCCAGGCGTCGCCGACCGTCTCGCCACCGGCGAAGAGTTCCTGGCGCTCGAACGTATCGTTGGACCAGCGCAGGAGCTTCTCGGCTTCGCGGGCGCGTTCCGCGTCGCTGGCAAGGCCGCCCAGCGCCAGGAAGGTCTTGCGCCCTGCCCGGTCCGTTACGCCGACCAGCGCGTAACCGGAAGCCTCTGTAAAGCCGGTGGCCATGCCCGTTGCCCCGACATCGAGGCGCAGGAGAGGATTGCGGTTGCGCTGCAGAATCTTGTTCCACTCAAATTCCGGCTGCGCATAGATCCGGTACAGCTCGGGATAGGTCGTCTCGATATGGCGGGCCAGTTTGACAAGGTCCCGCGCGGTCACATGCTGGCCGTCGGCCGGAAGGCCGGTCGGATTGACGAAATGGCTGTCGGTCAGGCCAATCTCCGCGGCGCGACGGTTCATCCGGTCGGCGAAGGCCGCTTCCGATCCCGCAAGGCCTTCGGCCAGGATGATGCAGGCGTCGTTGGCGGCCTGGACGATCGCACCCTGCAGCAGCGCGTCCACCGGAACCGACGACTTGACGGCGGCGAACATGGTGGACGTCCGCGACGGTGCGCCGCCGGTGCGCCAGGCATGCTCACTGACCGGGAAGGTGTCGGACATCTCGATCTCGCCGCGCGTCAACGCGTCGAAGACGATCTCCATTGTCATCATCTTGGCAAGGGATGCCGGACCGAACGGCACATTCGCCGCCTTTTCCAAAAGGATCGCCCCGGTTTCCCCATCGACGATCAGTGCATTGCGCGCCTGTGTCTGATCGAAGAAAGCCGGTGCCTCGTCCTGCGCCGCGGCGGGCTGCCAGGCCATGAGGATTCCAGCGCCAAACAGTGCCGCGCTGATGCCGGCAGTTGCGTTCCGACGCAGGTGGGACATGATCGAAAGCCTCTACTGCTGGTCCTCAACACCAGTCTAGCAAAGTGCCCCGGTTGCGCCATTGCACAGTCGTCACTTCTCGGACAGCTTTTCGCTATCCTTAACGGGGTGTGGCCGCCGCAGAACTATTCCTTGACGACGAAGGCGTCCTCGGCCCCGCTGGCCCAGAGCGCCTGAAGCGTTGCATCGGCATCCTGGCCGGGCGTGAGCTTGAGGGTGAGCGAGACGCCGCCGCCGAACTCGGCCGGAACGTCTTCCCGCGTAACCTGCCCGTGAGCAGCTGCCACGGATTGGACGCGGGACAGGACGGCATCGTCCAGCACGCCGAGTTCGATGACGTCACCACCCGCGGCCAGTGCCGCGAGCGCGCCGAACGCGTTGCTGCGCACATCGGCCTTTGCATAGGACAGGACGCCGGAGCGCGGCGTTGGCGCGGGAGCGAATGCCGGAAGAACGCTGCCGGGCGCAACCGGCATGGCGAGGCCTTGGGCGGGCCGGTTCGCGCGTGCCGAGGTTGCGGCCGCGATGGCGTCCATCGAGCGGACGCCCGGAACGGAGGCGCTGCCCGGCGCGACCGTGCCGGAAGATGCGAAGGCTGCCGCCACGAGCATGTCGTCGGAGGGGCGCTCGGCCGAGGCGACCATCACGCCGGAGGCGAGCCCGTCCTGGCCGGGCGCGGAGGCGCCAGGGCGGTAGGAAGCCATCAGCATGGCAGTGTCGTCGCCGTCCACCGGGGCGCGGCCGACATATTCGACCTTGACCGACGCCGTGCCGTCATTCTTGAAATCGAGGAGATCTGCGGCCCGCGACGATACATCGACGATGCGATTGTGCGAGAAGGGGCCGCGATCGTTCACGCGGACCAGCACCGAATGGCCATTCTTCTGATTGGTGACCCGCGCATAGGATGGCAGCGGGAAGGTCGGATGCGCGGCCGACAGATGGTACATGTCGTAGACTTCGCCATTGGCGGTCAGGCGGCCGTGAAAGTTGGCGCCGTACCAGGATGCGGTTCCGGATTTGACGTAATCCGCATCTTCCTTGGGGTAGTACCACGTGCCGCGCACTTTGTAGGGCTTGCCGACATGCTCGCGACCGCCGCCTTTGCGCACCTCTTTCAGCTTGGTCACCCGCGGGCTGGCGGCGACGCCGAATTCGGCGGAGGTGAAGGCGGGAGCATCAGGCTCGGGCGCAAGTTCCGCATGGGTGGATGACCCGGATTGGCACCCTGTCAGCAATGCCAGTATGCACGCGATCGACGCGACCGACGCTGCGCGGGGGCGCAACGTATGGGCAGTCGTTTTCATCGGTTTTCCCCTCAGATATGACGCCTGCAGACACTGGCCAGAAAGTACGCGGCCATCCCTCTTCGGAAATTATTACCAACAAATTAATGGCGACCGCAAGCCGCTAATGACAAACCCGTGTCAGAACCGTGATCCGCGCAATAATTTGGCGTCAAAACGATGGCATCGGAGAGGCACAATAAACTATAGATGTTTGAATGTTGCTTGATGTATATTTTGTCGTCATCGCGCAGCGAAACATCGGGCACATCGTGTCAGGGTTCCGCACCCACTCGGCCATCGGGACGCAGCGCCGCCTCGATCAAAGCAAGCGCTCCGTACGGAGCAAGGGTGAGCGTTTCCGCCTGTGCTGCGGTAACGGGCCTTCCCAACAGATTGCCCTGGACGCCATGGCAACCGGAGGTGGCCAGAAGGGCGAGCTGCTCCAACGTCTCGACCCCCTCGCCGATCGTCGGCACGTTCAGTCCCACGGCCATTTGCACCACCGCGGACAAAACGACTGCAGCCCCTTTGTCCTGCGGCGCGGCCTGCACGAAGGTACGGTCGATCTTAATCCTGTCGAGGCTGAAGCTGCGCAGATGGGCGAGCGACGAGTAGCCCGTGCCGAAATCGTCCATGGCCACGCGAATGCCGTCCTGGCGCAGATCCTCGAGCCCGCAGCGTATCGCTTCGATATCCTCGACGAGCGCGGTCTCGGTCAGTTCCACCTCCAGCCGCGCCGGGTCCAGGCCGGCCATGCGCAAGACCGCCTTGACGGCTTGTGGAAACCCCTGCTGCCGGAACTGGACCGGCGAGACATTGACCGAGACGTGAATTCCCGGTGGCCAGCGGGATGCCTCGGAACAGGCCGTGCGAAGGACCCACAAGCCCACATCGCGGATCAGGCCGGACTTTTCGGCAATAGGAATAAATTCTGAAGGCGATATCGGTCCGCGTACAGGATGGTGCCAGCGGATCAGCGCTTCGAAGCCGAAGAGGGCGCCGTCCGACAGCCGATAGAGCGGCTGATAGACCAAGCTCAAGGCATCGCTGCCGATGGCGGATCGCAGCTCGGATTCGAGCTGCCCGCGCAAGACCGCCGCCTCGCGCATACCATGCTCGTAGCGTTGGGCGCGGCCACGACCCTGCGCCTTCGCCCGGTACAGGGAGATGTCGCAATTCTGGACGAGAGAGGCTCCGTCCCCGGCATCCTGCGTGGACGCGACGCCGATCGTACATCCGATCGAAATCGAATGGTTGGAGATGGAGAAAGTCCGCCCCAGCGTCGAGATGATCGTCTCGGCCAGATCGTCGGCCCAGGCAGGCGGCTGCCCGCCGATGATGACGGCAAACTCGTCGCCCGCAAGGCGCGCCACGAGTTCGCCCCGTTGGCACACCGCGCGCAGGCGGCCCGCCACCTGTTGCAGGATACGATCGCCGGCACCATGCCCAAGCGTGTCATTGACGGACTTGAACCTGTCCAGATCGATCAGAAGGAGGGTTGCCTGCGCGCCGTCGGAATAGATCGTGTCGAGTGCGTGGTGGAAAGATCGCCGGTTGGGCAGTCCGGTCAGCGGATCCTGGAAGGCCAGGCGTTCCACTTCCTTCTGCGCCTGCCGCTCGGCGGTCACGTCGTCATAGGTCAGGACAGCGCCACCCGTGGCGATCGGACGGCAGGCGACGCTCATCACGCGACCATCATTCAGATTGTGTTCCAGATAGGTCGTCTGCGTGCGCGAGAACCATTCGGCATGGTTGGCGATCACCCGTTTCAGGCGTTGTTCGCTCCAGCCCAGATGCGGTCCGAGATTGGCCAGGAAGCGCTGCCAGCGCATGCCGATGACGATGGCATCCGCCGTGATCCCGAAAATCTGCAACAGGCGGTCATTGAACAGAGCGATGCGCCCATCGGGGCCGATCAGGATCAAGCCGTTTGACATATTGGTCAGCGCAGTCGTGATGAGGCCCTTCTGATGGCGCTGCTCTTCCAGCTTGGCCGAGTTGCGTAAGGTTGCCGCCCCAGCCAGGAGCAGGCCTGACACGGCCAGCCCGGTCATAAGCCCGAGCGTTTCCTGCCCGACGCCGACGAGGAGGGTATGGCGGAACTCGAAGTGGCTGCTTGCGACAGCGCCGAAATGAACGACGCAAACCGCCAGAACGATGAGCGCCACGGCGGCTGCGCGCTGGCGCTCGCCGACCAGGCCAAGCGCTGCCGCAAACGGCACGGCGCCAAGAATGGTCATGGCCAGCAACGCGGATGCATCCTGCGTGACGAGGCAGTTCGTCAGGGCGGATACGCCCATGACATGCATCAGCATGATGCCGCAGCCGGCGGCAAAACCTGCAAGGAGTTTGAGGCCGCGCCGGCGGGTGAGCACCGAGGCCGCGGCCGGCGCCCCGATGGCCACGATGCCCACGCCGGCCGAAAGGGCCGTAAGCTGCGGATCGAAGCCGAAGGCGAAATCCGGGCGGAAGCCGAGCGTGGCCACGAAATGCGTGGCCCAGACACCGATCCCGCCAACCAACGCTGCCAGAACAAGCCAACGGTGCCGCCATCCACCGGCAGCCGTCGAGCCGTGATCCATCAGCGCCAGAAGAAGCCAGGCCGTGACCACGCAAACGATGAGCGCGGCGATGACGAGCGGCGCCGCATGATCCCTGCCCAGATGCATCAGCGCTACGATCATGGACGCCCTCGCTCAGACGGACTAGCAATTAGGCCGCGAGCAACATTCGAGAATATGGTTTGCTTGTAATTCTTCCAGAGTCCGGTTCATGCCGGATTCGCTTGGGGGGCCCCTTGCGGCCTTTGCCCGGAATGCCATGCGATCACGCCATGTCCCAGCCAGCCGGCGAGTTCGTCCAGCGTGTCGAAGGTGTGGCGCGGCGGGCGGGTTCCATCGAAGACGGCCTCGATGTTCCAGCGGCCGCACATCTCGGCATGGCTGTTGGATTCCAGACGAACGGCGACGGCGATCAACTTGCCATCGCGGAAGATGAGCAGGCCGTTCTCGTCTTCCATTCCGGTATCGACGTTTACGGGCTGGAAGCTCAGCATGCGACCTGACCATCAATTGGGTGTCTGGACGTGCCTGAATTCGTACCCCACATTGGCACAAACCTGTGAGGGGCGTCCCGCGTGAGCTTGTTAGATAGCCAAATACCCGAATTGCTGTCTCGTAAGTTGCAATCCCTCGCTGCAATCAGCGCCGCGGAAGAGGATACCCTGGCCGCCCTTCCCTGGCGCTACGAGGATTTCGGCCCGCGCCATCAGTTCGTCGGCGTCGGCGACACGCCGACCGCATCCTGCATCGTCGTCAGCGGTTTTGTGGTGCGCGGGCGCTATACGGAAGCGGGCGAGCGGCAGATCTTGGCCGTGCATATTCCCGGGGATCTGCCGGATCTGCAGAGCCTGAACCTGCGCCGGATGGACCACAGCCTGGAGACGATCGGACGCTGCCGGGTCGGCTTCGTCAGCCACAATGCCCTGCGACGGGCCTGCGAACACACCTCGTCGCTCGTCACGGCCTTCTGGCGCGAAACGCTCGTCGATGCGTCCCTGTACCGCGCCGCCATCTTCCGCAATGGGCAGTTGGAGCCGGTCGCGCGGCTCGCCCACTTCCTGTGCGAACTGTACTTCCGCCACAAGGCCGTCGGCCTGGTCGGGCCCAAGGGTTTTCCGTTCCAGATGTCGCAGGAGGTAACCGGCGAAGTGCTGGGGCTGACCGTCGTCAGCGTGAACCGGGCCGCGAAGGCGCTGCGCGCCCAAGGACTACTGGAGACGACGGATCGGCACATCCACGTTCCAGACGTCACGGCCCTGTGCCGTATCGGCCAGTTCGACCGTACGTTCCTGCACCAGGGTGAGCGATAGGCGCGGCTATCGCGCCGCTTCCGCCGGCCAAAGGCTGGCATGCAAGACAGCGAAGCGATCCCGCACCAGCGCATCCTGACCATTGCGTGCCACCGCATCCGCGAGCCGCTCGGCCTGTCGGCGGGCGCTTGGCCGTGCCTGCGGAATGGCATCGGCAATAGCCTTCAGTGTCTTCGTCAAACGGATGGACACCTCCGCCTCGCTCGTCCCTTCGCGCAGGATCGGATCGAATGCATCGCCGACCAGCTCCTCCATGTCCGGGCACGGCATATGGATGCGCCGCAGACGGTCCACAGACGGTACGGTCCGCGTGCCGTCACGCTGCTCCGCAAGCTGCAGGAACACGCGCAGCAGCGCATTCAGCACCTCGATGGCGGTACCGGGATCGTTGGTGGCGGGGGCAAGCGCGCGGCTTGCGATTTCCGAAAGCGCGATCAGGCCGAGTCGCGGATCGTGATCGAAGGTGCGATGCCGCCCGAGCGTCATGGTTCCGATCAGCGCGTCGCGCGTTTCATCCGACACCGCCCCTTCGACATGCATGAGCGGGCGCGCCGGATGCACGAGAGATCCCGGCGCCACGGCCAGATGGACGATCAGCCCGTCGCGTTCGGCAAGCTTGGCCAGGGCCGGCATGTCGATATGGTGGATATAGGCGACGTCGTGCCCGAGCACCGGCTGCGCCCCATCCGGAACTGGAACGGCCGGCAGCGCACCGCGCCACCGGTCCCGGGCAAAATCGGCCATGGCGCGGCAGGCTGCGTCTTCCACGCGGTCGATGACATCCGACATGCGACCGAAGGCGGTAATGTGCACGATCCAGCGCAGAAGCGTCACGACGACGATGGCGACGAGAAGCAGGGTTCCGGCAAAGAGCACCACACGGCCTTCCGCGCCATAGAGCCCCGTCTGCAAGCCGATGATGCCGACGATGGAAAAGACGAAGGCGCCGAGAAAGGTGGACAGCGCATTCTGCGACGCCGGATCCTCGCGGAGCAACTGAGTGGCGCGCGGAGTGGCAAGCTGCGTGGCCGATCCATAGGCCGTCACCATCGCCGTCAGCGAGAAGGTGGTCACGGCCAGCATGCTGGAGGCGAGGATCTGCAGGATGGTTCCAACGGCGTCCTGACCGAGGTCATGATCGACGACGTTGGGGACGAAGCGTCCGGCAACGCCCGACAAGGTGGCTAGGAGCACACCGCACAGGCTGATCAGGACGGCCCGGAACCAGATCTGGCGACGCAGACGCGTCAGTATCCACGACCATCTGCTCATCGTCAGCTCTCCGCTTTCCAAGGATGGGAAACGCGACTGGACATAACCGAACCTTAAGTCACGGCAAGCCTGGCCGCCATAAGGGGTAGATTCGGTGGTTTTGCCATACCCCTTCCGATCCGGGTGCACGCCTTAGTGCGCAAGGAAGCTGCGACGACCTATCGCTTGGGCAGGATAGGTACACCGCATCCTGCATGGTCTAATGCGCGGCGTTCGCCATACGCCAAGAAGACGATGACAGGTCTGGAAACCGACACCGTGCGCCTTATGGATATTCTCGCCTCCCGCAACTGGTCGCGACACGAGGTTGCCATGCGGCTCGACGCCGTTTCCGACGAGGATATGCCGCTGCTCGCCCGCCTGCATGAGGAAGGGCGCGTGCGGCTCGTGGGCATGCCCGGTGAAATGCCCTTCGTGGAAATCCTCAGTGCGCCGCAGCCGGCCGGCAAGCCAAAGAACTGAACCGCCACCAACCCGTCACCCCGGCTCCGCATGTCGGGCCGAAACGGGCATCGCAATCGTGCAGTGGACCCCGTCCGGGGTCAGATCAAAGTCCGTGCGCGCGCCGAGCTGGTAGGGCAAGGCACGTTCGATCAGTTCCCGCCCTTGCCCCTTGCCCTCGGCCATACCGGCCGGCATGCGGACACCGGTTTCCCGCCAATCGATGAACAGCCACGGCTTGGTGTCCTCATCATCCCGGCCAAGCGACCATCGGATGCTCAGCCGGCCGGCCGGCTGGCTCAGAGCCCCGTACTTCAACGCATTGGTCGCAAGTTCGTGCAGGGCCATGGCCAGAACCTGTACGCTCGACGTGCGCAGGCGCACGCCGGGCGGCCCCTCCAAAAGAACCTGATCCGCGCTGCCGTTCATGGCGTCCATTTCTGCGCTCAGGAGCTCATCGAAGGTGACCCGGTCGTTTCCATCGAGCCGCGACAGGAGCGCCTGAACGCGGGCCAAGGCGTTCAGGCGGTCGAAGAAGCGTAGGCGAAAATGGTTCAGATCGGTGCTGGAGCGCAGGGTCTTGTCGGACATGGCCCGAATGACGCCCAGGAGATTATGCGTACGGTGCTGCAGTTCGGCGACGAGCATCTTCTGGCGATCCTCCCATTTGCGCCGCTCCGTCGTTTCGATCATGGCGCCGATCATGCGCAGCGGCGTGCCATCCGCCCCGTAGAAGAAGCGGCCGCGCCCATAGAGCCAGTGGACCGATCCATCGCCGTGCACCACGCGGAACTCGCGGACATACTCGCGCCGCTCCCGCATGGCCTCCTGCAGCGCCGCTTCCGTCGCGGCGCGGTCCTGCGGGTGGATCCGGGCGGCCCAGGCGTCGTAGCTGGGCGAAATCTCGTCGACGTCGTAGCCTTCCAATCGGAAATGCTCGTCGGACCAGTGCAGCCTGCCGGTTTCGATATTCCAGTCCCACAGGCCGAGCTTGCCGACGTCGAGCGCCGTGCGCAGCCACTTCTCGCTTTCGCGCAAGGCCTCTTCGCTGCGCGCGCGCTCGATCGCCGCCCAACTGCGCTCGGCAACATCCTCACAGAGCTGGATTTCAAGCGGCGTGAAGGCGTGCGCCTGCGCATGATTGACGCCCAGAAAGGCAACGAGGCGCCCGTCCTTGACCAGCGGCACGTTCATGGACGCCCCGATCCCCGCGGCAAGCAGCGCCTGCCGCTCGTCGGGGCTCAGGGCCGGATCACGGGCGATGTCGGGCTGAACGATGACCTCTCCGCGCTTCAGTCTTTGAAGGAGGCTCGCACCGAAGCCGTCATACTCGAAACGCCCGGTGAGTTCCGGAGCGCCCCTTACATAATTGCGGGTTACGGTGTAGCTGCGCTGGTCCGGCTCGTGTTCGGCAAAGGCGACGCGGCAGGCCCCGACTTCTTCCCCCAGGACCGTCGCCGCCGCCAGCCGGATATGCTGCGCATCGCTCAACGGTCGCAGCGCGTCGCTCAGCTTGAGCAGGAAGGCCTGGCGCTTCTGGTTGTCGCGCAGGCTGACCGCCGCCGCTTCGCGTTCGCGCTCCGCAAGAACGGCCTGCGTCGTTTCGATGACCGTACAGAAGATACCGGAGACGCGGGCTTCCTCATCCCGCACCGGAATAAGATGGACGTTCCACCAGGCTTCGGTCGCCTGCGTGCCGCTGCGGGTGACCGGCAGTGCGATATCGCGCAGGACGACGACCTCGCCCCGGCGCACACGCGCATAGATCGGCCGCATTGCGGTTTCCGTCTCCGGGAAGCACTCGAACGAAGCCTGCCCCAATGCGTGCCGATCCTTCCCGCCCATAAGGCGGCGCCATTCGTCATTATAGATCTGCGTGAGTTCCGGCCCCCAGAGCAGGATCGAAGCGACCTGCCCCATCAAGGTCGTGTCGACGGCATGGCGCAGGCTGGGCGGCCAGGATTCGATCGGCCCGAGCGGCGTGCGCGACCAGTCGAGGGCGCGTATGCGGGCCGCCATGACGTCGTCTGCGTTGGGCCAGCGCATCGGTCCCTCCTCACTGCAAACCCGACTCATCCCACCGGCGGTGTCACGGCAGATAAGCCCAATGCTTCCAAAGAAAAGGATAGGGTCGGCCCGTCCTGGCGATCATCACCTTTCCGATCAACCCCCGGGCGGTGTAGGATGGGGCCGCCAAAACCAATGGGCACAAGGCAGGACCGGGCCGCGATGGCACAGATCATCTCCGATGCCACGCCGCCAAGCGCGATCACGATCCCGGCGATCGGGCTTGAGCTTTATGTGCGGATCAGCCCGGACGCTACGAAGGGTGCCCTGTCCGTCATCGAAACGGTGAACGCACCGGGCTTCGGCCCACCGCTGCATCGCCACCCGGAGACCGAGATCTTCCGTGTCATCGAGGGCACCTATCTCTATGAAGTCGACGGCCGGCGTTTCGAGGCGACCGCCGGCGACGTGGTGCTGATCCCGGGCGGTGCGGCACACTGCTTCCTGAACATCGGTAATACACCTGCGCGGCAGTTCATCATCATACAGCCCGCCCTGGACGCGGCCGCCTTCTTCACCGGGCTTGGCGCGCTGATGGCGCAGGGCCGTCCCGATGTCGAAACGCTCAACGCCTTCGGCACGCTCTGGTCGGTGGAGTTCCTAGGCCCACCGACCCGAGCCTGACGCATCAACGCATAAAGATATCCTTATGTATCCTTGACACTCTGGCGCCGGTACAGCAAGCTGGCAGGGCTTAAGGTTCTTCAGCCGTTGCCTGCGACGCGCCGGAGCTAAGAGGGAAGCCGGTGGTCCGCATCTTGCGGAGAGTCCGGCGCTGCCCCCGCAACTGTCAGCGGTGAGCCCCCATCCAACATGTCACTGGGGTTGTCCTGGGAAGACGGATGAGAGGCTTAGACCCGCAAGCCAGGAGACCTGCCTTTCGCGAAGTAACGACCACGGGCGGGGTGTCCCGGTGTGCCGTAGCGGAAGGCCGCCCGTGGCGTGGCCCGTCTTGCTATGCGTCCGCAGACCCATGCCCCCAACGCAAAGGGGCTATACGCATGTCTCAGACAGTTGCATTCACCATCACCAGCTTTCCCTTCGACGAGGACTACACCCCATCCGAGCGGACACGGATCACCACCAATTTCGCAAACCTTGCCAGAGGCGCGGAGCGCCAGGCGAATCTGCGAAACACGCTGCGCATGATCAACAGCCGCTTCAACGCTATGGCCGCGTGGGACAATCCCGGCAGCGATCGCTACTCGATCCAACTGGATGTCATCTCCGTCGGAATCGAGGTTCCCGGACGGCATTGCGCGGAGGCGCTTCCCTTCCTGGAAATGCTTGAGACGCGGATCATCGACCAGGTATCGGGCAGGAGCCTGGATGGCATTGTCGGCAATAATTTCTCGTCCTACCTGCGTGACTACGATTTCTCGATCGTCCTGCCCGAGCACAACCGGGACAAGCCCTCCTTCAGTTTCCCGGGCGATTTCGGGGACCTGCACGGAAGGTTGTTCAAATCCTTCGTTTCCTCAACGGCATACCGGTCCCGATTCCGGAAGCCGCCCGTCATCTGCATCAGCGCATCCACGAGCCGGACATACCGGCGGACGGCAAACCATCATCCGATCATGGGCGTGGAGTACCTGCAGGACGACCCGTCACCGACCGATCGATATTTCGCAAAGATGGGATTGCAGGCTCGCTTTTTCATGCCAGCTGGCAGCGCCGCGCCGCTTGCCTTTTACGTGCGCGACGATCTCCTCGCCGACTATTCCAATCTCGAACTCCTGGGCACGATCAGCACGATGGAGACGTTTCAGCGCATC
Organism: Aureimonas frigidaquae; assembly: GCF_001463905.1. Lineage (GTDB taxonomy): Bacteria > Pseudomonadota > Alphaproteobacteria > Rhizobiales > Rhizobiaceae > Aureimonas > Aureimonas frigidaquae. Next base: position 83,457 of record NZ_BBWR01000002.1, on the reverse strand, counting down.
TACCGGCCGGAAATCTACAATGCCAATTCTGCCGCCGGCTCCGTGTATCGGCCGAGCCTCAGCCATGAGGACTACTCGCTGACACGCATCGTCTACGACCGGGAGGAACGCAGCCGGTTGGCCGTGGAACAAGGCAGGTTCGCTGAGGACCATATCCTGGAACCCTACAGAGCCGCGCTCAAAGAATGGTCCGACAGCCGCGCCGCCTGATTGCCTTAAAATCCAAGGATACACCCAATGATCAAACGTCTTCCCACATCGACGGCGGGCAGCCTGCCGAAGCCATCCTGGCTGGCCGAGCCGGAAACACTCTGGTCCCCTTGGAAACTGGGCGGCGCGGAACTGGTCCAAGGCAAACAGGATGCCCTCCGCTTGTCCCTTGCCGATCAGGAGCGTGCCGGGATCGACATTGTGAGCGACGGCGAACAGACCCGCCAGCATTTCGTGACGACCTTTATCGAGCATCTCGACGGCGTCGATCTGCAAAGGAAGCAAACCGTGCGAATCCGCAATCGATACGATGCGCGGGTGCCAACCGTGGTCGGCGACGTATCGCGGCCGGGGCCGGTCTTCGTAGAGGATGCCAGGTTCCTGCGCCAGCATACCGAACAGCCGATCAAGTGGGCCCTGCCCGGCCCGATGACGATGATCGATACCCTCTTCGATGCCCATTACAAAAGCCGCGAGGCACTGGCCTGGCGGTTTGCCGAACTCCTGAACGAAGAGGCTAAGGAACTCGAGGCGGCCGGCGTCGACATCATCCAGTTCGACGAACCGGCCTTCAACGTCTTCTTCGACGAGGTCAACGATTGGGGCGTCGCTGCCCTGGAGCGGGCCGCGCAAGGCCTCTCCTGCGAGACGGCCGTCCATATCTGCTACGGCTACGGCATCAAGGCCAATACGGATTGGAAGAGCACGCTCGGATCGGAATGGCGGCACTATGAGAAGACATTCCCCAGGCTGCAAAAATCGCGCATCGACTTGATCTCGCTGGAATGTCACAACTCTCACGTTCCGATGGATCTGATCGAGCTGATCCGCGGCAAGAAGGTGATGGTCGGCGCCATCGACGTCGCCTCCCATGTCGTCGAAACGCCGGAGGACGTTGCTGCAACGCTGCGAAAGGCCCTGCAGTTCGTGGATGCCGACAAGCTGCACCCCTGCACCAACTGCGGCATGGCGCCCCTGCCCCGGCCAATCGCCAACGCCAAGCTCCGGGCCCTCAGCACCGGGGCCGAGATCGTCCGGCGGGAATTGTCGGCCTGATGCCGGCTTGATCGGCTGTGAACCGGCTTTTTGCGTTTAAGCCGGGGCGACCAGATGCTCCGTTGATTATCCCGCGATTTGGCGTTGGCAAAGCAGACGGATCGAGGTCAACATTACCTCCTCGAGCCCCCTTCGATGATGGCGGGGACTTGGGGCTCGTCACGCCTTCTTGGAAACACTTGTCCGATGGTCTTCATTCTGGGTGCTACGCGATGAACGGTGAGAACATGCATCCCGGCGTCGTGCCGTCGGATGAGCTTTGCCCGGCGTCTGCCGGGCCGTCGCGGCGCAGCCTGCTCCTTGGCGTGGGGGCACTGTCGGCAGGGCTCATCACCGCCGGCGCAGCCAAGGCTGACACCACAACGGTGCCCATCTCCGCCCCGAACACTCCGCCGTTTCGCCTCGAAGCGGGTACGCAAGTGTCTGCGAAGCGGCTCGATGACGCGGTCGCAAAAGCCTTCCCGCTTTTTAATGCAGGGCCGGTTCTTCCCGACTTCGATCCGGCTACGCAGGGTGCACAGCGCGACGTGCAACTCTATCGGATCGTGACGACCACGACGGTGCCAGAAACCGGCGAAGTGCTGGAGGTAACCGGGCTGCTTGCCCTTCCCGTAGACAGCGTCGGCCCGCTGCCGGTCGTTTCATGGCAGCATGGCACGATCCTGTCCTTCGATCAGGTTCCTTCCAACCTGACCCTGATGGCCGACAAGACCTATGAGCTTTCCGACGCAGCGGACTCGCTCGAAACCCTCTTCAACGTTCAGCGTTTTGCTGCGCGTGGGTTTGCCGTGATCGCAGCCGACTATGTCGGCAAGGGGCCACTGCGCAACGGGCGGGGCGAGGCCTACATCGTCAAGGGCGTCACCACGCAGACATGCACGGACGTGCTCAATGCCGGGCTGGCGGCCCTTTCGCAAGTAGGCGTCGCCCCCGGCAAACTCTTTCTCCATGGATGGTCCCAAGGGGCGATCAACACGCTGTGGCTGCACCAGTCCCTTCGCAGCCGTGGCGTGGCCATCGAGGCCAGTGCCGTCGCCAGCCCGTTCAACGATCCGATTCAGTCGTTTCGCTTCTGGACCGGCCGTGACACCTTCGCGCTTCCCGAAGGCACGACCAGCTATCCGCCCCCGCCGTCGTGGATTGCGTTCTGCATCATCATCCTCCTCGGCAGCTTCGAACTCCAATACGGGCTCGACGGGCTGATCGAAGCGGCGGTGCGACCGCAGTACAGATCGCTCGCACGAAAATACTGGACCGACTACTCGCTGCAATTTGCGCCCGGCACGCCGATCCCGACCAATTCGGATCTGCTCGTCGACGGGTTCATGGAGCGCTTCACCGACGAACGAAACAGCGCCTTCATCCGGCACCTTGCGGGCGGCGTCGCATCCTACTGGAACTACGATAGCCCCATCCACTTCCACTTCGGCCTCGCCGATGAGGCGATCCATCCCGAAATGGTGGCCCGAGCCCTCTCGGCCGGCGGCGAACTGGCCATTCCCGTGCCGATCGCCAATGCCAGCCACCGGGCAACATTCCTCGCCGGCCTGTATGGAGATAAGGACACACTCGGCGGCAACAAGAATGCGTCGGACTGGTTCAGTGCGCTGGTGAAAGCCGGTCGGTAGGAGGCTGTAGAGCAGGCGGGTGACCCGGCGCCTGCAAAGATCAGTCCACAGAAGGGGCGCGTCAGACGCCCGCGCCATCGATGAACAGGCGCCATCGCTAGCCGACCGAAAATTCCAGGGTTGAAAGCTCGTTGTGGCGTCCACAGTGTATCGGGTCGCAGCGTAACATCGGCGGCTTTTACCTCCGCCGGCGGACTGCCGTTTTGGCTGGGAGATCGCAGTATGAAGGGCAACCGGCTGTGTTTGGCGGAAGGGGTGGGATTCGAACCCACGGTACGGTCTCCCGCACGGCGGTTTTCAAGACCGCTGCCTTAAACCACTCGGCCACCCTTCCAGCGCTTGTAATCGTTAGCTTTTTCGGCTTCCAAGCCAATCTATTTTGGGCTGTTGCTACCGAATTGCTACCGAACGCCTTACGAGGCGGTCTTTACCGCTTTGCGGATCGCAGCGTCAACCTGCTCTGCAGCGTCTGCTCCCATGCCCGGCATGACGTGGCTGTAGATGTCCAGGGTGATCGCAATCGTGCTGTGGCCCAACCTCTCCTGCGCGACCTTGGGATGGATGCCGGCGGCCAGCATCTGCGTGGCGTGGCTATGGCGCAGGTCATGGAAGCGGATACGGGGCAAGGCGGTCTTTGCCAAAATCCGCGTCCATTCATGGGTCAGCGAGTTCGGTTGGAGCGGCTTCCCGTCGATCTGCGCCACCACGAACGAATTGTCGTCCGGACGAATGCCGAGCTGCAGCTGTTCCTCCGCCTGTGCGACGCGGTGCTTGCGCAGTTCCTCGACGGTTGAAGCGGACAGATCGATCACGCGGCCACGCCCCGACTTGGTTTCCTTCCGCCTGACTTCTCCCTTTGTCTGCTCCGCAGTTTCGACCACGGCAAGCCGCCGGCCCTCCAGGTCGACGTTCGCCCAGCGCATCGCCACGATCTCGCCCCGCCGCAGCCCGCACATGACCGCCAGCAACACTGGCACGTAGATGCGCGTCCCCCGGACCGCGTCCAAGAGCTGCGCTGTCGTTGCCGCGCCGTACGCGCTCATCGCCTTCCGCTCGACCTTCGGCGGCTTGGACAAGGCGGCCGGGTTCTTTGCGATCATCTCCCACACGACCGCCTGGTTGAGAGCTTTGATCAGCACTCGCCGCATATGGTGAACGGTGCGCGGCGCCAATCCCCCCTTCCCGTCCCTGCGACCCGTTGCGAGGGCTTTGGTCCACGCGGCGTCGATTTCGCCTGTCTTGAGCTTGGCCAGGGTGGTCGATCCGATCAGCGGCACGATGTTCTTGCGGGCGATCTCGGCGTAGCGCTCCAGCGTTTTGGGCGACACGCTGGACGCCTCATGCTCGATCCACCGGTCGAGAAATTGGGCAAGCGTGGTCTTCGTCGGCTCCGTGTAGCCGCCGTGCTTCAGCTGCGTGATAAGCCGCGCACATTCCGACTGCGCCTCGCGCTTTGTTCCTCGGAAGCTATGCCATTTGCGTCTGCGCCTACCATTTTCTGGATCTGGCACGTCGAGGATGATTGCCCAATGACCCGGAGAGCGTTCGCGGATGGAGCCTTTCATTTCTGATTTTCTCCGCCCATTTCGTCGCGCAACTTCTGCTTCTCAGTTGCCCAGAAAGCATCCTGTTCAGGTTCGCTGAGCTTTTGATAAGCGGCTCGCTGCCCCACACTCATCCGCTGGAACACTAGTGAGAACAGGTAATTGTCCTCACGCTCATCCATTCTTTTGTAAATATTCTCAAGAGTAGCGGCGACATCTTCGAGGTTCTTTTTCGACCGCGCTGTTGCTTCGTTCAGGTCCTTAGCGTCAGCTAGGGGCGCAATCCCGTTGTGGATGCCGACAATCATGTTGCGGACGATCTTGGACAGATCGCTTATGGTCTCCGCATATGAAGCGAGGTTGGTGACCGAGGCATCAATCGCGCCGTCGTCGTCACCATTATCCTGCAGCCACTCCTCCCAATCGGCAGCATACCGGTAGTTGTCGTATGTAGCGTCCGTCAATTTCTCCGACGCATCCACCGCCACATCGATCACCTCATCGACGAGCAAGCCGATCTTGCAGAGGCGCCGAACTGCCTCGCTGCGCGATTGAATGCGATTAGCAAAACGCCAGTCCTCAATCTCCCGCAGCTCGTCGTCACCAATCTTCAGTTGTAGCCGTTGGGTATCCCCATCGCTCAGCTTCGGTCGCGCCATCAGATCGCCCCCAGGTTTCGTGATAAAGTTAGCACGAAACGTTTGCTATCGTCCCAAAAGGTGGTAACGTCAGCACGTTACTAACACAAAGGGACAGAAGATGACCATACAGGAAGCGTTGGAGCGGGCGACCATTTCGGTGCCGGACGCAGGGAAAGTTTTTTACGGTCTGGAACGAAACGGTGCCTACGAGGCAGCACGTCGCGGCGATATCCCGACGATCAAAATCGGGCGGCGCATGGTCGTTCCAGTCTCTCAAGTCGCACAGCAGCTTGGCCTGAGAACTGCCTTCGGTATCGCCGCATGATCTGGCTGACCCACATCCGCTATCGGATCTGGGTTTGGCGGTTTCGACGAAGGCTCAGGAAAGATCAGCGGCAGGCAGGATCAATCATCCGCCGTCAGCAAGACAGGAGGACGATCCTGTGAACGTCTTCCGGAAAAAGAAAGGCCCGGTAGAGGCGGCAACCTCTCCGGACCCGATTTCAAACCCAACCCAGTCAAAGTCGAGGTATGAACATGCCCGTAAATAGCACTACTGTGGATAAAGTTGCAACAGGAACGAAACGGAAACCTGGGCGCAAGCGTCGGGAAACCGCGGCTGGCCGGCGCCGCCGTGCCGAGGTCGAGGCCCATATCGAGGCGCTTATCCAGCTGCTGGACGACCTCGACGGCGATTGTGACCTGGAAGACGGCGCTGACATCGAGAACGATGGCTACGATGAGCGCGAGGGCGACAGCTCCGACGACGAGCCGGAAATTGGCTGGACGAATGAAGGCCAGCGCATGGGCCAGACCTTCGACACCGACCGGGAACTGGACCCTGCCGAAGATGGCATAGGCGATGAAGAAGCCTTGCACGAGGTGCACGAGCAGCTGGCGGTCTACCAGCACTTTCAGTCCAAGGATGACCGAGGGCATCAGCAGGCAGTCTGTGAAAACGTTGCGGCAGAAGCCCGGTCTAAAGCTCGATCGAAGAAAGGTAACGCAAGCGCAAACTTTGCGCCCGCGTTCTCCGAACCCTTCAGCTTCGGCTTGTCGGTCGCGACCCGTATGGGAGGCCGGCCATGAGAAGCTTCCAGGAGCGCGAGCAGGATATCTATGACGGGCAGTGCCTCGCCCTAATCATCAACGACTACCTCTGTCAGGATACGCTGGACAAAGACCGGCACAACGCTGTCTGCCTTCTGACCGGCAAGCTCCATTCGATCATGGACCGCATCGCGAAGTCCTACGAGGAAGCCTTCTACGACAAGGGAGGCCGCGCATGACCCGCGTCCCTCCCGTCCCCTTGTTCATCCGTGCCGTTCTGGTCGCACCGCTCCTGCTGATCGTGGGGCTCTGCATGGTCGCTATCGAGTGGATCACCCCGGAGATCGCCGAATGACGGACAAGCTCAGCAACACACAGGTTCAGAAGGCAGCCCTTTGGCTTGCCGCGCAGAAGGAGGCGCCGCACCCCGTGGTGCCCGCCATCCGGCAGAAGTTCAAACTCAGCGCCGTGGATGCCGTTGTGGCAATCCGCGAGGCGCAGCTCATCCGCGGGAGGTCCCATTGACCAATCTCGACGATGAAGACCTGTCCGAGCTGGAACGCCGCATGCGGGCCAAGCTGTTCGCCGTATCAAGTCGCCGAATTGGCCACTCGGTTTTGAGCGAGGATGACCAGCGCATTGCTAGGCGCCTGATCGGTGCCGACAACGCCGCCAGGATCGCCAACGCAAAGGAGGGGCGGCGCGTCCGCCTCGCCCCGGTCATCACCACCGTCGAATACTACTGGGTCCGCACTGGCGACCTACGCCCCGACGAGTGGCGTATTGATGTGAAGGTCAATCATCGCCGTGAGGAACAGTTTCAAGGGATCGATCCGGACGAGTTAGAGGGCCGGCTGGCAGAATATCGCCGCAGGAACATTGCGCCCAAGCTCATCCTACTGGAGGGGCAACAGAATAGAGGGGCAAAGGCCCGATGAGCAGGAAAAGCAAGGCAGTCAAGGAAGCCTGGGACGCGGCCCCTAATCAGCCCTTCGTTTCGGTGCTGAAACCGACGATGCAGGAGCCGGCATGGAAGGCGCTGTCCTACGGGGCGAGGTGCCTCTACATCGTGGTCAAGAGCTACTACAACGGTAGGAACAACGGTCGCATCTATCTCGGCGTCCGCCGCGCCGCGGCTGATATGGGCGCGTCCAGATCATCTACCGAGGTATGGTTTCGGGAGTTGCAGGAACATGGCTTCCTGCGCATCACCCAAGCCGCCCATCTCGGAATTGATGGAAACGCCATGGCGACGTTCTGGCGTTTGACCGAGCTGGGATACATGGGCGAGCAGCCGACGCGAGACTATCGTGGCTGGACGCCACCCCCGACCAAGAAAAAAACCCCGCACCGAAAATCGGGACAGACCGTCACGGAAATCGGGACAGGGTGCACCGAAAATCGGGACAGGTGTCATGAAAATCGGGACGGTTTTGACCCGAAATCGAGCCTCAATTGTCCCGATAATCGGTGCATAAGTAATTTACCATCTGGGGTGGGCGGTCGGGAGGATGTTTCTGATGCAGCCTGATCTATTCCAGCCAACCGTCATCGTCATCCCGTTCCCGGCTCGAATGCGGGTCGGCCATATACGGCGCACGGCGGATCGCATCGTCAACAGTCGGACGGATCGGGAAGCCGCCCATTACTGGAAGCGGGCTGTCGAAGGCCTATGGCGGCAGATGGAAAAGGCCGGCGTGCCGGAAAACCGTATCGAAGTTGAGGTTAACGCTTTTGCCTGTTGCGTGCAGGCGGAAGTCACCCGGATCTCCATGGCTGGGACTGGAGGGGCAGCATGACGGAACTGAAGCTCAAGACCGACACGAGGCAGGCCAACTGGCGGCGGGCGAACCCCGACCGCTATCTGTCCCACGTCGCAGTCCAGAAGGCTCTGACGCAGGGCAAGCTGGTCAAGGGTCCATGCGAGGTATGCGGCAGCCGGATCGTCGATGCGCACCATGACGACTATTCCAAGCCGCTCACCGTCCGATGGCTATGTCGGCGGCATCATTCCCGCCTCCATGCTGGCGGGGAAGACATGTTCTGCGAGAAAGGACAGGCACATGAGCACCGTTGAAACCAACCGGAAACAGGATCGGATTATCTGGACCTTGGGCGGTATAGCAAAACGGATCGGCGTCGGGCCTGACTTCGTCCGGGACACTTTGGCTAAGCAGCCAGGAACGCCTGTGAAGGAGATGGGCGGTCGATACTATGCCTTCGAGGCGGACCTATTGGAATTCTTACGGGGGCGAAGGTGACGATCCATGCCAAGATCTACCCGACCGTGAGCCACAAAGTCGGAACGGGCTGCTTCAATCAACCGATACTCCGCATCCCTCATATCGAAGGCCGTAGGATGATTGCCGTCGTCTACACGAGCAAGAGCTTGGACAAGTTCCTTCATCTTCGAGGCCATCTCGTTAGGCAGCACCAGCATGGCGACTGACTGTACCTCCTCCAGCTTTCGGCGCGCAGACCAGTACGAATTCCTAAGGTCACTGTCTGTGGTACCTCTTGGCCCTCGCCCGGTCATTTCCTGATCTTCCCACTCAGCCAGAACGTTCATCAAGGTGCCAAGCGCAGATACGATGTCCGAATAGGCGCTCAATTGTCGTTCCCAGTGCTTCTCAGCTTTGTATCTTTCAAGGGCCCACTGCACCGCGCGCCACGCGACGAATAAGGCAAAACCGGCCTGCAAGAGCAGCTTCACTAACTCGAAGACTACGTCACTATATTGCATCTGCGCCAATCACCCCTTAAACCCATGAAATCCTTGGTTAAACCACGATACGCGCGGGAATGATGACTCCATATTGGTTGTCATGCGCTGGCCACTCTTCTATCACCCTGAACCAGTAGAAACGAAAGCCCCCTCTGGCACTTCCGTGCCGGCGGATTGGCTTTTCGAGTTGTTTGGTGGCGGTGCCGTTACGGATTATGCCGTGACCGGCCGACAAGCCCTCGAAGTTCCCGCCGTCGCTTCCGCAATATCCCTCATCTCCGGCTCGATCGCCTCCCTGGGCCTGATGGTCGAGCGACGTGGAAGCGACGGCTGGGTGTCGGCAGACGATCATCCTGTTGCGCAGCTCCTGGCCGATGCTCCGAACGACTGGAGCGACACCTACTCCCTGATCCGCGACCTCGTTACTTCCGCGCTGACACAGAACGAGGGTGGGCTTGCCTGGGTGAACAAGCGTGACGGCTCTCCGGTCGAGATCGTCCACTACGCGCAAGGGTCATTCACGGTCGACTATTCGAGCGATGGCCGGCAGGAGCCAACCTACAAAATCGGCAACCGGGAAGTGTCCCTTGGCGAGGTGATCCACCTTCGCGGCCCCTTCACACGTTGCCCCCTGTCCCTCGCATCAGGCGCTATCGGCGTAGCCGCCAAGCTGGAACGCCATGTCGGCAGTCTGTTCGCCCGCGGTGCCCGTCCTTCCGGCATCCTGAAGTTTCCTGGCAAGCTCGGAGCCGATACAGCGCCACGCATCAAGGCGAGCTGGGAAGCCGCTCATGGTGGTGCCGGTAACTCCGGTCGAACGGCAGTTCTCGAAGAGAATGGCGACTGGACCCCTCTGGCCTTCAATAGCGTGGACAGTGAAACCATTGCTACGTGGCAGTTTGCCATTCTGGAGATCGGCCGCCACTTCCGAGTGCCGCCCAGCGCGCTCTACGATTTCGAGCGCCAGACTTGGGCGAACATGGAGTCGGCGCAGAAGGAATGGCTTGCGGGACTGGAGTTCTGGCTTCGCCCCTTGGAGGGGGCTATGCGCCGGGCGCTTTTCACCGCGGAGGAACGTGGAAGCCACCGCATCCGCTTCGACCGCGACGACTTCACCGCCGTCGACCTGACCGCCCGCGCCACTGCCATCAACGGACTGATCGCCTCGCGTGTCCTGAACCCGAACGAGGGTCGCGACTGGCTTGGCCTGCCGCCTCGGTTCGGCGGCGACACATACGATAACCCGCACATCAATCCGAACGGCGCCGGCACACCACCCGTCGAGGGAAACGCCTGATGGATCGCCTTGATATCCAGACCAAGCAGCTTGCCGTCGACGAGGATGGGACGATCGAGGGCATCGCCTGGCCGTATGCCACCCCGGACCGGGCCGGTGACATCATCCGCAAAGGTGCGCTTCGCCTGCCGGTGACAGAGCTTCCGATGCTTCGCAACCACGACACCGACGCCTTGATCGGCCTATGGACCTCGATCGAAGAGCGTGACGATGGGCTGCACGTGAAGGGCCGATTGGACCTCAAGTCCATGCAGGCACGCGGCGTGCGTTCGCAGATCCTGACCGGCCGCCTCAATGGCCTGTCCATCGGCTTTCGCGACCGTGGCTCCACCCGTAGCGGACGCAACCGCATCCTTTCCGCAATCGAGCTCGTCGAGGTCTCGATCGTCCGTGAGCCTTCGCACCCGGATGCACGGATCACCCACTCCAAATCCTTCGACGCGGCCCAAGGCATCGCCGAGGCCATCAACCGCGCCTCCCAGGCGATGAAAGGACTACGCACATGACCCGCCACATGCCTCCTGTTGAGTTCAAGGGCGACGATGGAGATCCCGTCGAGATCGTCACGAAAAGCCTCGAAGATCTGCAGAAGACCGTCGATGAGCGGCTGAAGGAAGTCGAGACAAAGTCCGACACCGCCAAGCTCGATGAGCGGCTGAGGAAGCTCGAGACGAAGGCCAATCGCCCTGCTGGCGACGGTCCCGTCAAGCAGGACGAGGAGATCGAGAAGAAGGCCCTGGCAAGCTTCCTCCGCTCCGGCATCCACGCCCTCGACGAGGTCGAGAAGAAGGCGCTGAACATGGGCTCCAATCCGGCGGGCGGCTATGTCGTCGCCCCGGAATTTTCGACCCGCATCCTTCAGGGCATCAGCGAACAGTCGCCGATGCGCACGATCGCCAACATCATGTCGATCGGCACGACCGAGGTGGTGATCCCGAAGCTGGCGTCTAACGTTCAGCCGGGCTGGGTGACGGAGACCGGCCCGCGCCCGGTCTCGGAGCCGACCTTCGATCAGCAGACGATCAAGGTTCACGAGCAGGCGGTGATCGTCCCGGTCTCGCAGCAGCTCCTCGAAGACAGCTTCGTCGACCTAGAGGCCTTCCTGCGAAACCACATCGCCCGCGAGTTTGCCAAGATGGAGGCCGCAGCCTTCGTCAATGGCGATGGGAACGGCAAGCCGCTGGGCTTCCTTGCAGATGCTGCCGAATATCAGGCGGTGGATGTCGAAGCTGACGGCTCGAATTTCGTAGATGCCCTAATGGCGCTCTTCTACGCACTGCCGACCGAGTATGCGCGGCGCGCCTCCTGGGTGCTGAACCGCAAGACCCTCGCCAGCATCCGCGGGCTGAAGGACACGAACGGCGCGTTCATCTGGCAGCCCGGTCTTACCGAGGGAGCACCGGCTTCCCTCCTTGGTCGGCCCGTCGTCGAGATGGTCGATATGCCGGACCTCGCCACCGGCAGCTTCCCGGTTGCCTTCGGTGACTTCCAGACTGGCTACCAGATCGTCGATCGCATCGGCATCCAGACCATGCGTGACGACTACACGGGGGCAGACAATGGCATCGTCAAGATCCGCGCCCGCCGCCGGGTCGGTGGAGCAGCGGTCATGCCGGAAGCCATCGCAGTCCTGCGCGGTGTCGCCTGATGGCCCGCAAACCTGCGAAGACCACGGACCAGTCCGTCGACGCATTCGTGACGGAGCTGCGGAGAACCAAGGGTGGTGTGACCGTGACGGAAGAAGGTGGCGCAACTTTCGTCCGCACCCGTGATGGCGATGTCCACCGCTTCGATCACGCTGCCGAGCCCATCGACGAAGCCTGACAAAGCGCTGGCGCCTCCGGGCGCCGGCTACCTGCCGTAGCGAAGGACACGCATAATGTCGCTTTCCCTTGTCACCGCACCCCGTGGCCTGCCTGTCGACCTCGACGAGGTGAAGGCCCACCTGCGCGTGACAGGGTTTGCCGAAGACGAACTGATCGAACGTCTCATGAAGACGGCCACCCAGCGCCTCGATGGCCCCTACGGTAAGATCGGTCGATGCCTCCTGACGCAGACATGGGCCTACACAACGGATCGTGTGTCGAGGGAAATCGAAATCCCCTTGGCCCCGGTTTCCGCCGTATCATCCATAACCGGCTTGATCCCAGCGGATTACACGGTGCATCGCCTCCGCGACTTGGATGGCACCGTCATCCGGCCCGCGTCGACCGGCTCCTGGTATCTAAACCATGCTGGCGAACGCGTCGTCACATTTGTGGCTGGCTTCGGCGAAGCCCCCGACGATGTGCCCGAGCCAATCCGCACCGCCATCACCATGCACGTCGCGCATCTCTATGAACACCGGGAGAGCGTCACCGCCTCGGCTATCTCGCTATCAGAAACCCCGCAGGCCTACGAGGACCTGATCGCTCCCTACCGTAAGTGGAGCTTCTGACCATGCGCGCCGGAGACCTCGACAGGCAGATCGTCATAGAGCGGGAGCAGATCACCGGAGACGACGGATATGGAAACGAGATCCGTGGATGGGCTCCCGTCGCAACCGTATGGGCGAACGTCAAGCAGGAGAGTGGCCGGGAGTTCTTCGCGCAGTCCGCAGTCCAGAACGAGCGCCGCGTCGTGTTTCGCATTCGCTGGCTTGAGGTGAAGACCGACGACCGCGTGATGTACGAAGGCCGGGAGCACAACATCCACGATGTGCGAGAGTTGGGCCGGCGCGAAGGTATCGAACTCCATACAGCGGCGAGGGTCTGACTATGCCTTGGTCCGCTCCCAAGCTCTGCCCCGCTGGTCATCCACCGTACCGCGGTCGAGGCTGCCCAGCCTGTGCATCCCGCAATGCTGCCGAAGCCGATGCTCGCAGGCCCTCCGCACGTGCCCGTGGTTACAACAGCAAGTGGGAACGAGAGAGCAAGGCTTTCCTCGCCCGTCCAGAGAACAGGCAATGCGCTTGCGGATGTGGACGAGCGGCTGACGTGGTCGATCACGTGAAGGCTCACAAAGGCGATCAGTCGCTCTTTTGGTCGCGATCAAACTGGCAGCCGATGGCGCGAGGCTGCAACAGTCGAAAAGCAGTCCGTGAAGAAGGTGGCTTCGGACGACGCCCCACAGGACCGGGGGTGGTCGCGGACTTTCGTCAGTCGCCGCAGGACCGCCCTCCCCCAATTGCGCGAGATCGGGAAGAATTCAGTTTTTCATCTGGAGGTGCCAGCAAATGAGAGGCACCAAACCCCGTCTCGTCATCGACAATACGGCCATTGATCGGACGCCAGCAGCGCCTTCTCACCTGACTGCAGACGCCAAAAAAGAATGGAAGCGGGTCATGCCGGCTCTCGTTAAGCGCCGCATCCTGACGACGGCTGATCTCGGAAGCGTCGAGAACTATTGCATCTGCACCGGTCGTGTTCGTGAGATCGAGCGGCTTATCCAAGCCGAGGAAATCACGCCAGCGCTGTTCCGCATGCAGAACGCGGCCATGCAGACTGCCCGCCAGCTTGCATCTGAACTGGGCCTGACGCCAGTCAGCCGCTCCCGTCCCTCTATGCGAGAGGAGGGAGAAGACGATGAGCTTGCCGACCTGGATCTTTGACGGCTCAGAGATCGACGACCCCTTCGGTTATGGCCAGCGTGCCGTCGATTTTCTTCGTATTTTGCGTCACCCAAAAAGCCGCCTGGCTGGGCGAGCATTCGAGCTGCCGGAATGGCAGGAGCGGATTGTCAGGCGCATCTACGGGCCATGCCATTCGAACGGTCGGCGGATCGTACGCAACGTCATCATCCTTTTGCCCCGTGGAAACCGGAAGACCTCGCTGGGGGCGGCACTTGGTCTCCTCCACACTATCGGTCCAGAGCGTCTGAATGGTGGTCAGGCGAACATTGCCGCCGCTGATCGTAAGCAGGCTCGCATTGCTTACGAGGAAGCGGTCGGCATCGTCCGGGCCGATAAACGCATTGCCTCGAAGATGGGCTTCCAGAGCTACAAAAACCGGCTCTCGCATCCGAAGTCGGGAGCGGTGCTTGAAGCCCTATCGGCGGATGCTGGAACACAGCACGGGCGCACCCCGACCTTCGCACTGGTTGACGAGTTGCACGCCTGGAAGAAACGCGAGCTGTGGGATGTCATCCGAACTGGCCTCGTGAAAGTGCCGGGCTCGCTCCTTGTCGTCATTACCACGGCAGGACGCGGCCAGGAGAACATCGCATTCGACACGATCGACTATGCCCGCAAGGTAGCGCGCGGGGAGATCGACGACCCCGCGACACTGCCGATCCTATTCGAGACGCCTGCTGACGCCAATTGGCGCGACGAGGAAGTGTGGCACCGCGTTAATCCCGGACTTGCGAACGGCTTCCCGGATATCGAAGGCCTCCGCCAACTTGCCCGTGAGGCTGAGAACAAGCCTGCAGATCGCGAAGCTTTCCGCCAGCTGCACTTGAATGTCTGGCTCGATCACTCTGCCGATCCATTCGTCGAGATGGCGATCTACGACGAGGGCGCGGAGGCGATCGACGAAGCCGATCTTGAGAATGAGCCGTGTTGGATCGCAGTCGACGCCTCATTGACCACGGATCTCACTGCTATCGTGGCGAGCTTTCCAGATGGCGACGACAGCCACCGCGTCATGGCCTGGTTCTTTGTGCCGGAGGAAAACCTTCGTGCCCGCGCCGATCGTGATGGTGTTCCATATCCCCGCTGGGCAGAAGAGGGGCGCATCATTCCAACGCCCGGCAACGTCATCGACTATCGCGCTGTCGAGCAATTCATCCGCGAATTGTGCGTCCGGTTCGAGGTTCGGGAAATAGCCTTCGATCCAGCCTATGCCCGACAGATCAGCGTACCGCTCGCTGAGGATGGCTATCCGGTCGTCGAGATGCGCCAGGGGTGGCGGACTATGGCGCCGGCAATTGCTGAGCTGGAGCGCGTCATTATTGGTCGGCGCTTCCGGCATGACGGCAACCCGGTCCTGCGGTGGTGCTTCGACAACGTCGCGGTCGAGATCGACAAGGCCGGCAACAAGAGCTTCCACAAGGGCAAGAGCAAGGATCGGATTGACGGCGCAGTTGCTGCCGCGATGGCAGTAGCTCGCGCCACAGAGGGTGACAGTGGCAGAAGCGTTTACGCTGATGCTGATGCGCGCCCAGAAGGGCTGCTGGTGTTCTGATGCTTCAGTTGACTCCCGAAACCATGAGGTACCTCCGTAACTTCCAAATCAAGCTGGAGGAGAAAGAGCAAGCGAAGGCCATTCGCCGAGCTGCCGAGCAAAAGCGCGCACTTGGCGAG
Organism: Aureimonas frigidaquae; assembly: GCF_001463905.1. Taxonomy (GTDB): domain Bacteria; phylum Pseudomonadota; class Alphaproteobacteria; order Rhizobiales; family Rhizobiaceae; genus Aureimonas; species Aureimonas frigidaquae. The sequence continues at coordinate 68,025 of NZ_BBWR01000002.1, read as the reverse complement.
AGGAAGACCGCGGCAATGGTCGAGACGATCATTCCAATCCTTCGCATCGGTCAGCCGACCATGTTCCAGTTCGAGGGCACATGCCGGTATGCGGTACGGGTATTGCTGATCTCCCGGGGCTTCACATGGGCTGACGCTGATGCCAACGCCCTTGAAGTAGTTCGTATCGCACTGGGGAAAATTGGTGCCAAAAGGCCTTCGTGGCTCCAAGGGCAGCCGGAATACCGCGAGCCTGATCCGACATCGTGGCGTCATCGCCATTGCGCCGGATGCGGCGGCATCCTCGAAGAGTTCCACCGCGGTACTCATTGCTGCGAGGAATGCGCGAGCATCACGCGCAAACGTGAATGGCAGCGCGACAACCGCGACAAAATGAACGCGCTCGTCAAGGCGTGGTCGCGAGCCAACCCGGAGAAAATCCGAGCGCAGGCTGCACGCTACAAGGCACGGATGGAGGTGCGTCCATGCAAGCACTGTCAGACGCCATTCCAGGGACTGCCCCGTGTCGAGTTTTGCACACCGCGATGCGGGTACGACTGGCGGAGGGCTGAACATGCGCGGAAGAACGAGCAGGCCTGCGGCTACTGCGGCGGTCTCTTCGTCCCCCGACCTCGCAAAGACCGCAAAAGCAAGAGCGCGTTCTGCTCGAAGTCGTGCTTTTTCAGCGCCATACGAAGTGGCGGGAAGTCCATTTTTCAATGCGAGGCAGCCGAATGAGCAACGCGATAGACATTTCTGCGCTCATGGTTGAGCGCCTGTACAAGCCTGACGTTCCCTACCGGATCGTCGAAAGAACAGTAACGGCTATGCGAACTTACGATTGCGATCCACGGCTCTGCATCAGGGAATTAGTAGCCGCGGCGGTGGCCATGGGCCGCGTCGAGGATTTGCGCGAGTTTACAGTTGCATGCCTGAAAGCGGCCGTACCGGTCTGTAGTTCGAAGGAGGACGAACACAATGGCCGTTGAAGCCGAACGTCTGCTCATCAACGTTGAAGCCCGCATTAACCAGCTTGAACGCGAGATGCGCAAAGGCCGCAACACGGCCGATCGAGAACTCGGTGCAATTGAAAAGCGTGCGGGGACCATGGCCCGCAACGTCAACCAGCGTTTTGTGAACATGGCGCGCGGTGCTGCCGCCGGCCTTGCCGGCGCGTTCACAATCCGGACTGCGGGCCAGTTCATCGACAGCGCGACGCGGGTTGAGAATGCCCTGAAGGTTGTCGGCCTGGAGGGCAAGGCGCTCACGCAAGTGTACGGGCAGTTGTACGCCGCCGCGCAGCGCAACGCCGCACCGCTCGAAACCCTCGTCACCCTCTATAGCCGTGTTGCCCGCTCGCAAAAGGAGTTGGGCGTTTCGTCCGGCCAGCTCATGACCTTCACGGACAGCGTTGCAACGCTCCTGCGCGTCGGCGGCACGAGCGCCGAGGAAGCCAGCGGCGCGTTGCTCCAGCTTTCGCAGGCACTTGGCGGCGGTGTGGTGCGGGCGGAAGAGTTCAACTCAATACTGGAAGGCGCGCCGACCATCGCACAGGCTGCCGCAATCGGCATTAAGGAAGCGGGTGGATCGGTCGCCCAGTTGCGCAAGCTGATGCTCGATGGCCGTCTGTCCTCGCGAGCGTTCTTTGACGCGGTCAACGTCGGCGCCCCGGTCATGGCGAAGCAGCTTGAGGGCAGTTCGTCGACGATCGGCCAATCGATGACGCGTCTCAATAACGCCTTCACCGACCTCGCCACCCGGTTCAACGAAAGCACCGAAGCCGGGCGGGCTATGTCAGCCGTCGTCGACATGGTAGTCGACACCCTGAACGGCATCGATGTCGCCCAGGCGGTCAAGACGCTCGAAGGCATCACGGGCGCCCTGGAGGGGATCGTCACCGCCTTCAATAACGCATCCATCTCGGCGAAGGACTGGGCTCTGCGGATCTCCGAGATCAACGATAGTGGCGGCGTCGTGGACAGCCTCATCCGCAAGCTGCCGGACTGGCTGACGACCCCGAATTCGATACTTCATATCGAAAGCGCCCAGATGCGCCGCGAGCGGCAGGAACAAGACACGTCCGACACGATGAATGCCAGGTTTGGTGGCAGCTTATCGGATCGCGGCGGCAGGGTTCGCCCCGGCGGTATCCCACAGGCCGAGGTCCGTCTCGGCAAGATCGTAGTTCCGGCCGACGCGGTGTCGGTCGACGATTACGAGGTCGAAGGCGAGGCCGGTAAGAAGAAGCGCGAGCGCTTGGCCTCTGCCCCGTATCTGACCGCTCGTGGGTTTACTGGCGCCACGGAAGGGCGAGATGCCAACATTCTTTCCAGCTTCTTCAAGCAGGCAAACGTCAACATCGATCCACGCATGACCGCCTGGTGCGCGGCATTTGTAAACGCCGCCCTCGCGGCCAATGGCCTGCCCGGCACGGGATCGCTCGCGGCGCGATCGTTCATGAACTACGGCGAGGCCACGAATGACCCCCGCCGGGGCGATATTGTGGTTCTGTCCAGGGGCAACAACGCTGCGCAGGGTCATGTCGGCTTCTTCGAAGGCTATGATGAAAAGGGCAACGTTCGAGTTCTCGGCGGGAACCAGTCCAACGGGGTCAACACGCAGACTTACGACCGCGATCGGGTGCTAGGCTTCCGCTCAATCCCCGGCGCAGAGCGTGAAGGATTGACCGAAGGCCTTACTGCCGAGTTGGAGCGTCGTCGTGAAGTGACGCAGGCTGCGCTAGAGCAAGATCAGTCGTATCGGCAGATCCTCGCCACAGGCGCGGAATACATCGTCCAGCTTCAGACAGAGGCGCAGCAACGCACCTTGACCGCAGAGCAGGCCGCTGCGCAGCGCTACGAGCAGGATTTGCTCAATCAGGCTCAGCAAGCCGGGATAGAGCTGTCTGACGAGCAGCGAGAGCAACTTTCCCTCCTCGCGCAGGGCATGGCTGATGCGGAAGTCGCCAGCCAGCGCCTAGCTGAAACGCAGGCAATATTGTCAGACCTCGCGGAGGGCGCGTTCAAGGGCTTTGCTCAGGACCTTCTGGCAGGCAAGTCGGCTGCCGAGGCCTTCGAGAATGTTCTTGGCCGGATTGCCGACAAGCTTCTGGATATGGCCTTCGATGGCCTGCTTCAAAGCCTGTTCGGCGGCCTTGGTGGTGGCGGTCGATCACCCCTAGCTTCATCGGCCATCTCAAAAGGTGTCGGCGGCTTGTTTTCTTCAGGTGGCTACACAGGTCCCGGTGGCGTTCGGCAGCCTGCCGGCATCGTGCACAAAGGAGAGGTGGTCTGGTCGCAGGACGATGTTGCCAGGGCGGGCGGGGTAGCCGCTGTTGAAGGCATGCGGCTTGGCAGGAGAGGCTACGCTGGCGGTGGTGCGGTTGCTATGCCATCGCTGTCGGCTCCTAGCCTTACAGTCGTCCGAACAGGTGGCGCGCCGGAGATCAACCTGAACGTCGTGAACAATACTGGTGTGCAGGCGGATGCTCGTACGGAGCGTCAGCCGGACGGAAGCATGTCGGTCATTCTTGATAAGGCCGTCGCTCAGAAGCTCTCCACGCGCGGCACTGAAACGAACAATGCCCTCCGACAAGGCTTCGGGGCGCGTCCCAGACTAGCGAGCCGCTGACATGCCTGTAGACAATTGGCCTTCGACCGTTCCTAGCTGCATTCAATCGCCTCAACTTGACGCGATTGACCCTTGCTAGGGTTGGACGTCCGGTCTGGCGCTACGACCTACTATCCGTACGAGCGGCTGACCGTGCCGAGAGTTCCGTTCTTCGTCAGACTGCCAGATCGACCATTGGCGATAAGGTACTGCCTGTGTGTTTCTATCAAACTCTCCATGCCCAAGAAGGCTGAAGTTCCCCATATCAAAATCATTGACCCCAAGGGGCGGATCAAATCGCATCCAAGCGTCGTCGGCACTTATCCGGATAGTACCGATCTCATCCTCGAAGAAGTGCGGGTGAACGAAGCTCTCTTCCCCGGCTTCAGGATCGATCACCCACTCCGAGCCATAAGAGACGCAGGCGATCATATCGTTTTCAGCTCGTAAGAAAAAGGGATGACCGGCCTCCGGGCTAGATATGATCCCTAAAAGTCGGCGTGGGCCCGCTTCGTCCAGCAAAAGGCATAGGGCCCAGCTGTTACGCAACGGCATTTTAAACAGCTCGCCAATCTGGATCTCACGAAGCGGCTTAATCAATGGTTTGCGAAGGATATTGGGCATAGTTTGGCGCTCCCGTTTGAGACAAGAATGCCAGCGTAGAGATTGGTTCGTCAATCAACATGTCCGTATGCGTCCAGCTGTCGAGACGAACGCAGACGCTCGGACCAAGGAGAACGTGGAGAGAACATCGTGCTACCATTTTGCTACCCAACTCGGTAGCAGCGCACGATACAGCATCATACAGAGCTGGACGCACTGGCGTGTAAGGCCCTGCAAATCGGGCTATGCGGTCATCCGAAGGTATAGAGCGACACGCCCGCAACCGAATTTCAAGACCGCTGCCTTAAACCACTCGGCCACCCTTCCAAGGCTTCCATGCGCCTGCCGCAGCGAATTGCGCGTGCAGCAAAAGCCTTGTGAGGCGGTGTTTAGCGCCATGAGGTTCGCTACGTCAATCTGTTCGAAGACGCTCGCGGCCTTATGCGATTGGACACAGTTGTTCCGGGCGTCGTACCAGGAAACCCTCCCCCTCCAGCTTCCATGGAACACGCCATCGCAGTGTCGCTGCTGCGCTCGACTGTGTGGAAGGCGGTGGCAGACCAGAGTGGCGGCGAGCTTTAGGGGTCCCTTCCGCTCTATCCTCACTGGTGCCGACGCATAGGTCACGCTCGGCCACGCGGGGATACGCCCTGCGCTGTAGCAAAAGCACCCGGAATTGCGAAGGCGTCTACCGAAACAGCTTTTAGTTACTTGCCGCACTACCTATCACGTCAGCATTGGATACTGGCGGTCTGGAATTGGGCCGTCAGACGTACCTTGTTGAATAGCTCCGGCAGTAGAAGAATGGCGTGACACTCGTCGTCAGAGACGTCCGTATCGATGTCATGAACAACGAGGCAAGCATCAATCTGCGGGGTTTCGACGTGCAGAAGCGCTATGCTTCGATGAGTGTCCAGTTGCCCATCTCTTCCTGCGAGGGGAGTAGGTCCCGCGTCGAGGCTGCAGCTAGGGAAGAAGCGGCACGGCTTCTGGAAAAGGCAGTTCGCGTCCTGTCACCGGAGGTCGCTTAGCAGCTCCGTCACGCGGGTCCTGCGCAGGCTAAGGATGACTTCGGCAGGGAGAACGTAGTTTTACCACATAATCGTATACAAGGGGCTGCGCACCACCACGAAAAGGTTTGGGCGGCTCTATGAACAGACTATCGGCAAGCGAGTCATTGGCACTCGGGCATCTTCAAAAGGGTACGGTCCAGCTCCGCCGTTCCGGCCATAAGTGGCATGGGATGCCCTGCGACGTCCGATCCATCAAAGTCTTCGAGAACCTGCATCGCAAGCAGCTGGCTGGCATGCGGCACATTGTCGGAGGCTTCGAATTCTATTTAATTGCCGACACTGCCCTCTAATTGCTTTTGCCGGACCATGTGAAGGGTAACGGCAATGCGTGAAGGTCTCTTCCTGTATACGACGGGCCCAAGGGAGCGTCGAGACGCCCAGGGATCTGCGGTTCTGATCAATGGACGCATCTTCGCCACCAGTGAAGGGCAGCTCTTTTCCGGCAGTTTCGAAGTCATTGACGATCGGCTGTTCGGCAAGGCTTCGCTCGTCTACGAGATCGGTTTTGGACCGACCGGCGTTCCCCACACCGTCCTGTTCGAAGGCGCCATCGAGGGGGATGCGATCCATATGGATTGCATTCCTGACGACAATCCGGAAGAGCCGTATACGGCCGTTCTGACCCGGCTCGATTGATGATAGCCCCATAGGCCCGCGGAACAGCGCAGGCTCGCTCGCGTAAGGGGACCTGGGTCGAACGCCCTGCCCGCGTCATGAGATGGAAACACGGGCAATTTTTGAGCTCCGTGCTGACGCCGAATGGTGCGTTTGACCGAAGCTTCGTGTGGACGACGCGTTTCGCTTAAGCCATGCGCCGTTCCAGGCGCCGCATTGTTCAACGCCAGAGAACGTTGACCCAACCTTGGCGGCGCAACGGACAGAGACGTTTCGCTGGCGCATCAGCGCATGGACCGCGTAACTGACCACACAGGGAGAAGGGCCACCGGAGCTTTTCGATCGCCGGACGCAGACAGGCGTTCATAGCGCTCGAAGGTTCGAGATGGGTGTTCTGCGCATCCAGAACCGTCCATGCTGAAAGCAGCATGGTTTGGGATTGGGCAGTGCAGCCGATCGTTGGGGCACGGTCGCGTGCCTGTCCAGAACCTTGCAGCAGGCTGCGAACGCTCCCTAGGCCAAGCCGCATTCGAAGGGCGAGCGATGATATCGATCGCATCATTCGAGATCACCAGACGGAGATGGGCTTCCAGGCGGAAGAAGGATCGAGGGGGTGTTCTACACAAACCGCGGGCGGTCTACGGCCCGGACCGGACGGCACGATCATCGACATCCGGGCTCGCCAAGACAACGTTGCGGAACACGTGTCGCTTTGGGCCTGCCTGTCAGACGCTGTCGTCCGTCACGCCGTCCGAGAGCCGGCGCGCCAGGACCCGGCCATGCTGCAGAAGCACGGCGTCGGGATTGGCCTGGCGGATATAGACGGCAAGGTCGCGCGTCAGCGCTTCGACGGCGTGACCGGCGGCAAAGGATGCCAGGCCAAGACCCCGTTCGGCGAGATCGATAACCTCCATCGCAGCCTTCTCCGTCGCCAGACGCGCATAGGCCGCCAGTGCGACCACATGCTCGATATGGGCGCGGGGCGCATCCGGCGAGCAAGCCTCGACCCTTGCGGCCGCATCCTCCACCCAGAGGCGCGCCGTCCGCGCTGCCAGGATGGCAGACCCGATCCGGGCCATCTGCAACGGATGGGCATCACGCCCCGTATCACTCAGCTCCCTGCATATGCCTGCCACGACCGCCTCGATCGCGCCGAGCTGCGCGGCTGCGCAGCGCCATATGCCACCGACGAAGAGCGGTTCCCGGCGGTAATCGTCGAGCGCTCCGAGAATGGCAGATGGCCCGATCCTCATGCCATCGAACCGGAATGTCCCGGACGCCGATCGGCGCATTCCACGGTGGTTCCATGATGCCAGATCGACGCGCCGGTCGTCCGCAACCGGGAGGAGGAGAAGCTGGATCTGACCATTGTCATCCGTGACGGGCACGACGGCACGCTGCACCGTTCCGACGGCTGTCGCATAGCGCTTGGCGCCGGTCAGGCGCCAACTGCCGGGGCCGTCAGCGTGCATGCGGACGGGTTCGGTCGCATCGGCGCCCCAGACGCCCAGGAGATCACCGCGGCCTGCATGGCGCAGCACCATGGCCTGCTGGTCCGGTTGGCCATAGGTGGCGACAAGCTGCAGGGCATTCAAATGCCCCTCCAGGATCCGTGCGACACTCAAATCGACGCCGCCCAGGCCCGATAGCAGCTTCAGGACATCTACCCAGGCAGCCACGTAGCGGAAGCCGCCCCCGAAGGCGTCAGGAAGAATGAACCGGTCGAGAAGACCGAATTCCACCAGGACGGAAAGGGCAGGATCGAGTTCTTCCGGCGTACTTCCGCGTATGACCAGATCCAGCGCATGCAGCATGGTGGCGTCGCTGGGAGGCAGATCGGCGGATGCAAGCGGTTTCAAGTGTAAATGGCTCCGCCTTGTCCGGCCTGAAGGGAACGAAAGTTGCCAGCTAAACATAGCTGCATAAATTGCCGGGGAAAGGCATGCCGCCGCACCCGATGATTAGATGCCTAACGGCATGTGCTCCAGCCGTATGGAATGACACATCCGGCAAACATAAAACGGCCGGAACGTTCCCGCTCCGGCCGCCTTGCATAAACTTGTCGCTGGAATTGCAGTCCCTGCCTTAGTCGAAGGCGATGGAGAGGTTCGCCCGCACGCCGTGGTCCGATACGCCGGAGCCGAACTGCCCCGTATAGCTGAGGCCGAGCGTGGTCCGCCGGTTCAGTTTTGCGCTGACACCGGCCTCCACGATCCCCACATCCTGCGCAACGGGCAAACCTTGCACCCCAAAGGCCTGGCCGCCGGCGAAAGACCCAAGGCTCGTCGGCGTCACGTCGTTCAAGGCATGCCGCCAGCCAGCCATGCCGTTTGCCTGGAAAGCCATGCCACCCAGCGTGAACTGGGTGCGCGCCCGCACGCCAATTGTGCTGAAGCTGACATCCGTATCAACGCCGTTCACCGTCAGTGCTGCCGCCTGTCCCTGCTCCTGGAAGCCGGACGTGTGCAGCCAGACTTGCGCGAGGCCAGCGAAGGGCTCGACGGTCGCCTGCCCGAGGCTGATCTCGTAGCCGACCTCCCCATAGGCTTGCACCGTGCGCGCATCGTGATCGGCGGTGAGGCTGTCGGTGTAGCCCGGGAAGGCGACGCTGCGCTCGCTCGACAGAGCATGCCAGGCCACGTTCACACCCGCGCTGACACCCAGCGCGCCCCATTCGCGGCCGCCATAAACGCCGAACCCGAACGTATCCACGCTTGTCGTACCGCGGCCCGCATCGAGCTTCAGCGACGAATGCCCGTAGCTGCCGACCACACCTAGCCGGTAGGCATCGGCCACGAAGCCGTCGCTCCCCACCAGGAGACCGCCAATATCCCGGTCGAAACCAGCCGCATTGCCGTCGCCCCCGCGGCTCGATGTCGACCCATAGGTCTGCACCCAGCCCGATGCCTGCAGGTCGAGCGCGTCCGCCCGTAGGCGCTGGCCCGTCGCATCTCGCACGAAGTGACTGTCTTCCAGGAGCATGGTGCGGGCAGAGGCATGCACCTCTCCCGACAGCGCGTCATAGGCTGCGCGCGCCGTGTCTGCCGACTGCAGCGTGAGCGCCGACACGATCGGGTTGCTCACGCCGAGCTGCTCCAGCGCACCCGAAGTGGCGATCTGGTTGGGCGTGATGCCGACCTTGCTGAACACCGCACCAGATGGCAGGTTTTCACCGGCCACATCCTGCAGCAGGGTAAGATAAACTGCGTTCGCATCGTAGCTGAGTGACGGTGTCACGAAGGCATAGTTGCTGGTCACGGTTGTGAACTGCCCCGTCACGCCGCCATCGGCCGACAGGATGCGGTAGGGCTGGTTCACCACGGGACTCGTCAACAGGCCCACGGCTTGCACCGTCCCGCCATGAATGGTGGCCGTGCCCGTGGCCGCGATCAGATCGTGGTCTGCGCCGCGCAGCTCGGCCACATAGATGGAGCCTGCATCGAAGGTCACATCGCCGTTCACGCTGATCGTGCCCGGCGAGTAGCCGGGGGAAGCCCGGCCGCCGGAGCGCACGATCAGACCGCCAATGGTACCCGTGCCGGCGATCGTGCCCCCATTGCCGACGGCGAACTTCGCCGTTGAGGTCGAACCCCGCGACAGCGTCAGCACGCTGTCCTGCACGGCAATCTCGCCGCTATAGCCCGACGCCCCCGTAAAATTGACCGTGCCGCCCTTTAGAACAACTGCCCCCGTGCCGCTGATCGTGCCGGGGAAATCGTAAGCGTCCGACCGCGCGAAGACGAGCGTGGCGTTGTTGACAATGTCGCCCGTCACCGAACCCGTCGTCCCACCATCACCGATCTGCAACGTACCGGCCGAGACAGTCGTGCCGCCCGTGTAGGTGTTCTCCCCTGTCAGGATCAAAGTGCCCGTGCCGATCTTTTCCAAACCATGCGTACCGGCCAAGGTCGTGGCTATAGTGGCGCTCGTTGCGGTACCGCCCACCTCCACACGCGGCGTAGCGGTGCCATTGGCCAGGGTCAGAACCCCGCCGACCAGGCTGTAACCGCTCGTCTGGAAAGACAGGCCGGTTGCGCCGACGGCACCGGCCGATGTGTCGACCGTGACCTCCCCGGCATGCCCGGAGAAGACAGCCGGCGCCGAAACCGAAGCGGTCAGCTGCGCCGAACCGTCCGAGCTCGTCCAGTTCGTCCCACCTGCAACCCAAATCCCGTCGCCCCCGGCGACGGTCCCGCCCGGCGCGGATGTCGTCCCGTTCCAGAAGCTCGCCCCGCTGGAAACGATAAGGTCGAGGTAGCCGGAACCCTGATCCAGCGCGTAACTCCACGCCACGGACGGCGTATCGCCCAAGGTCAAACCGGAGCCGGAAACGGTCGCACCCGCGTCGTAGCCGAGAAGTCGATACGTTCCCGTGGACATGCCACCATCATTGTAGACGTGCACACTGCCGTTGAGAGCAACATCATCACCGACGGTGATCAAAGGCGTGGCACTCGGTGCGCGCAGCCAGACGCCGAAGGCCGAGGTAGGGCTCAATGAGAAGCTCTTCTCGATCGCAAGGGCCGTCGTGCCCGAGGTCAAGGCATGTACGTTCAGATTGCCCTTCGCTTCGATAGTCAGTGACCCTCGAATGGTGGCGGCACCCGAAACCGGGTTTCCGGAATTGTCCGAACTGACGTTGTCGAGACTGCCGAACCCTTTGACGGACAGATTGCCGCCGATCGAAGCCGGACCCAGCGCACCTCCCAGGCTAAGGCCGCTGGCGGCCGCTACGTTGGTCGCTGCGTCCGCGGTGCTGGTGCCGGACATCGTCCAGTTTCCCGCCGCGATGTCAATCACATCGAAGTTTCGAAACTGAGCTGCGGGACCGATGTTAGCGAGATCGAAAATTCCGCCGGTGCCCGTTAGCTTCAGCGTATCGACCGCCTGATCATAAGTGGCTCCCTGTACCGTACCTTCGATTTTAGCGTAGGACTGCGAAGCATTGATGTCGCCCTTCAGATCGAGCGTGTTGCTGAGGCCATACATGTAAATTGCAGCGGCGCGTCCTACCCCATTACCGTTTAGCCCGCCTGAAACCTTGGACGCGGCATCCAGACTGATGGACGCGTTCGAAATCGAAATGGCTCTGCCACCTTCGCTCGTTCCGGCGCCGCTACCGCCTTCTACCACTCCGCCCTCCAGTGTGATTTTACCACCACCGGAAAATTCGATGCCGGCGCCGCCATACTCTGAATAGGAGCCGGGAATGGCATTGCCGCCCTTAATCGTCCCCTCGACGAAAATTTCAGAATTTTCATATGCGGTGATGGCAGCCTGCCCCTCCCCGCCAGTATTGGAAGAGGCCGATCCTGCTTTGATTACCCCTGTGGTACCCACCGAAAGAACTATCGAGTTTGCTAGAATGGCGTGACCGCCACGGGCGCCATATTGGGCAGAAGGCGCCCCGCTACCACCGGTAACCGTTCCGTTTATGGAACCCGTCAACGCGCCCTGCAGATAGACAGCGTCGGCACCTTAAGCACCGCCCGTCCCGCTCGCTCCGGTGATCGTTCCGTTCTGACCCAAATTCAGTTCGAGCGACGCTTCTTCGTCTAGAACGCGTATGCCGTTACCGGCATCATTTGTCACGCCGTTCAGGGCCGACCCGTTGGTGCCACCCGTCACTGAGCCGAGGATAGTAAGTTGATTCAGCCCAACACCCGCAAGAACAATTCCGCTTCCACCGATTGTTCCGCGCGTACCATCCCCGCCTTGCCCCCCTTGAATGGACAAATTCTCGCCCAAGGTCGCGCTGGCTACGTTCACGAAGTATAGGCCGATACCGCCCGAGCCTCCGCTGCCCCCCTGATAGATGTTCCCGGAGCCCGAGTAGTAGCCGTTGCCACCCCGACCGCCGGTGATCGTCGCAGTAATGCCGGTCCAGTCTTCGCTGCCGGAGCCGGTGAAGACGACGCCGTACCCACCCGCGCCGCCACCACCGCCCAGGTTGCTGGCCGCACCGCCATGCCCGCCGGCTCCACCCACGATGGCGGACTGATTTGTCGGCAAGGTGCTGCCCACATAACCGTGAGCGCCGCCGCCACCACCGCCACCGCCGTAGCCGCCGGAACTTCCGTCAGAGCCGGCAGCTCCTGCCGTGGCACCGCCCGCTCCACCGGCAGAGCCGTTGCTGGAGGCGCTACCATTACCGCCTACGGAACCAGCGCCACCACCGCCGCCGCCATACAAGCTGGACGATGACGTGCCGCCGGAGCTGCCGGTGCCGGTCACGGAATCCTGGCCTCCCGACGATGAGACACTGCCGGACTCCCCGCTTGACCCACCGCGGGCCCAGGCAGGCGTTCCACCGGCAACGGGCAGTATGATGAGACCGACCAAAGCCGTCGAGAGCAGCAAGGCACGACGATGGGACGCCCGACGTGGGCGGTACTGGGCGACACGATGCGAAGAGCGCGACGGCATGTGGGCGGAGACCTTCCTGGAACGGACCGTTTACGGCGAAGGTTGTCGAACGGGCCCGGATCCCAGGACAAACTCGTCAACCATACGTAAGAGTCATAACCAGCGCGGTTTTCCGCCCACAAGAAACCAAACGTTAAACTACTACCTCTGATTCAATTCTAAATAGAGAACGCGTGTCCTTTCTGCGTCATGCCATTGCAAAAAGCGCACCGGCTATTGCAAATCCCAGCAGCCCGACAAGCGTTTGCATGACCGTCCAGGTCCGAAACGTGGTTTTTACATCCATTCCGAAGAAGCGGCTCACCAGCCAGAAACCGGAATCGTTGACATGGCTCAGCATGACGGAGCCGGCCGCCAGCGCCACGACGAGCGATGCAAGCTGCACCCCGTCATAGCCGGCTGCGACGACCGCCGGCTGGACCAGGCCCGCCGCCGTGATGAGCGCCACCGTGGCGGAGCCTTGCGCAACGCGCAGGGCTGTCGCAATGATGAAGCCGGCCACGAAGATCGGCATTCCGATCCCGTCCAGGGCGCCTGCCAAGGCATCGCCGATGCCGGATGCGCGAAGTACCCCACCGAACATGCCGCCCGCGCCGGTGATGAGGATGATGGAGCAGACGGGCCCAAGGGCGGATTCCAGAATGCCCTCGATGCTCTTGGTCGAGCGGCCGCGCCGCACGCCGATGACATAGGCCGCGACCAGGACGGCGATGAGCAGCGCGACCGGCGTCGATCCGAGCGTGCGGGCCAGGCCGTACCATTGCGCATCCGCATTCACCCAACCGGCCACCCGCGCATAGTCCAGCCCGGTATTGACGAAGATCAGAAGCAGCGGAAGGAGAAGAAGAAGGACCACCGTCGACGGGCGCGGCGGTGTGGACGCATCCTCGACCTGCGGGCCGCCGGACAGGATGTCGGGCACGGGCAGGATGATCTTGCGGCCGATCCAGACGCCGAAGAGCTGCCCGGCCAGGATCCAGACCGGAATGGCGACCACAAGCCCGATCACGATCAGAAGGCCAACATCGGCGCCCAGAAGTTCGGCGGCCGCCACGGGCCCGGGATGCGGGGGCACGAAGACGTGCATGACGGAGAAGGCCGCTGCAACGGGCATGCCGTAAATGAGCAGGCCGCCGCCGAGCCGACGCGCAATGGTGAAGACGACGGGCAGCATGACCACGAGGCCCGCATCGAAGAAGATGGGGAAGCCGAAAATCAAGGATGCGATGCCGAGCGCGAGCGGCGCACGCCGTTCGCCGAACCGGGCCACGAGCGCGTTGGCAAGCGCCTGTGCGCCGCCGGAAATTTCCAGAAGGCGGCCGAGCATGGCCCCGAGCGCCACCAGGAGCGCCACGCCTCCCAGGGTCGAGCCGAAGGCCTGCGTCATGGTGGTGACGATGTCGGCAGCCGGAATGCCGGCGACGAGGGCAGTCACCAGACTGACGAGGATCAGCGCGATGAAAGCATGCACGTTGAAGCGGATGATCAGGACAAGCAGCAGCGCAATGGCGCCCGCCGCAATGACCAGGAGCGGCCCGGCGCCCATGGTCGGTTCGATGTTCTGCATGGCTTTTCCTTCTGGCTTTCGTCCGAGCGGACCCGTCCCGCGGCCAGATAGGGCGGCGGGACGGGATCGATGCCATCGATAACCGTAAGTTTTGCATCGCAACAAGGGCCGAGGCTTCGCAAAAGGCTTGTCCGGGCGGAGCGTGCGCTAACTCTCTCGTGAGACAGCCAAGCTTTCGCCTCAATTTCAGTTCGCCACGGATATTCGATACCGCATGACAAGCACCATCAACCGCCCCGTTTTCTTCGGGGCCAGCGCCATCATCGCCCTTCTGGTGATGATCGGCATCGTCTTCCCGCGGGATGCCGACCGCATCTTCGGGGCCGCCCAGGCCTGGGTCCTCGATACGTTCGGCTGGTTCTACCTGTTGGCGGTGGGCGTCTTCGTCTTCTTCGCACTGTTCCTGGCGATCAGCCGTTACGGCACCCTGAAGCTCGGACCGGACGATGCCGAGCCGGATTATTCCTACCTGTCGTGGCTGGCCATGCTGTTTGCCGCGGGCATGGGGATCGGCCTCATGTTCTATGCCGTGGCGGAGCCGATCCTGCACTATTCCGTTCCGCCGGAAGCGGAAGCCGGTTCCTATGCGGCGGCGCGCCAGGCCATGGCGATCACCTATTTCCACTGGGGAATCCATGCCTGGTCGATCTATGCCGTCGTCGGCCTGTCGCTCGCCTATTTCTGCTTTCGCTATAACCTGCCGCTGACGATCCGCTCGGGCTTCTACCCGCTGATCAAGGATCGGATCTCCGGACCCATCGGCCACGCCGTGGACATCTTCGCCATTTGCGGAACGCTGTTCGGCATCGCCACCTCGCTCGGGCTCGGCGTCCTGCAGATCAATGCAGGCCTCAACTACCTGTTGGACGTGCCGCAGACCGCGCTGGTGCAGGTGGCGCTGATCGCTGTCGTCACCCTCGCGGCAACGCTGTCGGTGGTCTCAGGCCTCGATGTCGGCATCCGGCGCCTGTCGGAAGGCAATCTGATCCTCGCCATTCTCCTGATGCTCTTCGTGCTGGTGGTCGGGCCGACGGAATTCCTGTTCCGGGCCTTCGTCCAGAATGTCGGCACCTATCTCGACAGCATCCTGGAGCGGACCTTCACCCTCTACGCCTATGAGCCGAAGAGCTGGATCTCCGACTGGACGCTGTTCTACTGGGCGTGGTGGATTTCCTGGTCGCCCTTCGTGGGCATGTTCATTGCCCGCATCTCGCGCGGGCGCACGGTCCGCGAATTCGTCGTGGGCGTGCTCTTCGTGCCCTCCGCCTTCACTTTCTTCTGGATGACGACCTTCGGCAACACCGCCATCAGCCTCGATATGGGCGTTGCGTCCGGCGCCATCTCGCAGGCCGTGGGCAACGACATTTCCGTCGCGCTGTTCCAGTTCTTCCAGTATCTGCCATGGCCGACCTTCACCTCCGTCCTCGGCATCGTGCTCGTGGCGGTCTTCTTCGTCACCTCTTCCGACTCGGGCTCCATGGTGGTGGATACGATCGCCTCCGGCGGAAACGAGGATACGCCCGTCTGGCAGCGCATCTACTGGTGCAGCATGGAGGGGATCGTCGCGGCCCTGTTGCTGCTGGCCGGCGGGCTGACGGCATTGCAGACCATGACGCTCATCTCCGCCCTGCCCTTCACGATCATTCTGCTGCTCCTGGCCTATGGGCTCTTGAAGGGCATGAAGGCCGACATGGCCCGCGCCGAGAAGCAGGCGCAATCGCAGCCCGCGGTTCCCATGCGGACCATCGGCTGGCAGGAACGTCTGCAATCCATTCTGTACCAGCCGAGCCGCAAGGACGTGGAAGCCTTCATCGGCCGGACGGTCGAGCCGGCACTCACCGACGTGCGCGATGCGCTCAAGCGGCGCAATGTCGAGGCGGTCGTCGAGCGTGACGACAGCGCCGGCAGCGTGCAGCTGACCGTGCATTCGTCGACGACACGCAACTTCGTCTATGGCGTTCAGCCGGTCGCGCAGCTGGCGCTCGCCTTCTCCGCCGCCGAGGTGACACGGCCGGATGCGCGCCGCTCCCATGTCTGGTCGGCGCGGACCGTCTTTGCCGATGGCAGCCGCGGCTATGACGTGATGGGCTTCACGCGCGATGACATGCTGGCCGACGTTCTGGCGCAGTTCGAGCGCTACCAGGTGCTGACGAGCGAGCCGTCGACCCAGCTCTATGCAACATCGCCCGATCCGGCCTGATCGCGCGCGGCGGCAAGATTGCGGGCGAGCGAGGTGAAGACCCGCTCCTCGCCCATCTGCGCCACGTTGAAGCGCATGTAGTCCTGCATGGTGCCGGATAGGCTAAAGGCATTGCCGGGCGCCAGCACGACACCGTCGGCAAGGCACAGGCTCGCGAGCGTGCCGGAATGGACCCCCTGGGGCATCCGGCACCACAGGAACATTCCGGCACGCGGCATCAGCCAGGGCTCGATGCCAAGATCGGCCAGCCGTTGCGCTGTCCGTTCCATGGCGGCGGACAAGCGCCGGCGCACCGCCTCCTTGTGGCGGCGCAGCGCACCGTCGGTCAGCGCGGCATAGAGGAGTTCGGCCGCCATCCGGCCGCCACCGAAGCCCGTTGCGATCTTCATGTCGACGAGCGGATCGATCCAGTCCGCGCGTGCCGCGATATAGCCGCAGCGCACGGAAGCGGAGATGCTCTTGGAGAAACTGCCGATAACCACGACGCGGCTCAACCCATCCAGCGCGGCCAGGCGCGGCGCCGGAACGGGTTCGAAATCGCCGAAGATATCGTCCTCCACGACGACGAGGCCGTGGCTTTCGCACAGCTTCAGAAGCCTGTGCGCGACATCGGGCGCCAGCGTGGCACCCGTTGGATTGTGAATGGCCGAGTTGGTGACGTAGAGGCCCGGCCCATGTGCGCGGCACAGACTGTCCAGTGTCGAAAGGTCCGGCCCTTCAGCATTCCAGGGAACACCGAAAACCTCCACCCGGTGCGCTTTCAGAAGCGCATGGAAGTTGAAGTAGCAGGGATCGTCCACGATCACGCGGTCCCCGGGCCGCAGCAGCAACCGGCAGACGAGGTCAAGCGCCTGTGTCCCGGATTCCGTCAAGACGATCCGGTCCGAATCTGCGGCGATTCCAAGATCCTGCAGTCGCCGCGAAAGGACGTGGCGCAGCCCGTTATGGCCGAGCGGGGTGGCGTAGTCCGTCAGGGCGCTTGCCGGCGCACGGCCGACCTTGCGCATGGCGCGGCGCATGCCGTCCACGAACATCCAATCCGCAGGCAGCCAGCCGCAACCCGGCATCATCGCCCCGTCCGGCGCGTCGAGCGACTGGCGTGAGATCCAGAGCGGATCCACGTTGCGCGCCCGCCGGGGCGCCATATCGCGCAGGGGCGATGGCTGAACCTGCCCGGCCACGTAAAAGCCGGCGCCGGGCCGTGCGTAGACCAGCCCCTCACCGGCAAGGCGCTCATAGGCTTCCACGACGGTCGATACGGAAACGCTGTGTTGCTGCGCCTGCCGCCGGATCGACGGGAGCTGCGTGCCGGGGGTCGCGAGGCCGCCGACGATCCGCCCCCGCACCGCCTGCACAACATCATCGATCTTTCCCATGCGTATGGCCCTACGTTCCAGTACAGTTCGTTTGAAGTGTACTGTACCGTGTCTGTCGGCGACAAGACCGGCACGCTATCCCGGCGTCCTCGGAAAAAAGGGGGGGGCGTCGGCATGGAACGCGCGTCACACGGCTGGCTGAGCGGTATGGCCGGCGTTATCATCTTTGCAGGTTCGCTGCCGGCAACGCGGGCGGCGCTACAGGGGTTCGACCCCATCTTCCTGACATCGGCCCGGGCCGTCATCGCGGCGGGCTGTGCCGGTTTGCTGCTGGCGGGCATGCGGCAGGCGCGGCCGGACCGGGCTATGCTCCTGCCGCTGGCAATCGTTGCAGGCGGCGTTGTTTTGGGCTTTCCGCTACTGACGGCCATCGCCCTGCAATGGGTGAGCGCGGCCCATTCCATCGTTTTTGTCGGCCTCCTGCCCCTGGCGACGGCCGGCTTTGCCGTCCTGCGGGCGGGCGAGCGGCCGCGGGCCGGCTTCTGGGTCTTCTCCACCCTCGGAAGCCTCTGCGTTGCAGGCTTTGCCTTGCGTGCGGGCGTGACGGTGTCTCCCCTAGCGGACCTCTCCATGCTGGCGGCCGTGCTCCTGTGCGGGCTCGGCTATGCGGAGGGCGGCAGACTGTCCCGGAGTCTTGGCGGATGGCAGGTCATTTCATGGGCGCTCATTCTGGCTGCGCCGGTCATGCTGGTGCTGGCGCTCGCCACACGGCCGCAGGATTGGGGCGCCATCAGCGGCGCGAGCTGGGTTGCCCTCGGCTATGTGTCGCTCTTCAGCATGCTGATCGGCTTCGTCTTCTGGTATCGCGGGCTGGCGCTGGGCGGCATCGCGCGGATCGGCCAGCTCCAGCTCTTGCAGCCCTTCATCGGGCTAGCCCTGGCGGGCCTCTTCCTGGGCGAGCGGATCGACCCCGCCATGCTCTTCGCGACCTCAGGCGTCGTCCTGTGCGTGGCCGGCGCGCGATGGGCGGCGCCCCGCCGGTCCTTATGCCGCCGCATGAAGGCGCTCGATCACGCCGCTCATGATCCGCGCCGGGCTGTCCAGATCCGGCAGGCTGTCTCCCACCGACCGGGCACCATCCGACAAAGCGTGGAACAGGACCGGATCAACAAGCAGCCGCCGCAGATTGGCCGCGAAGGCGGCCACATCGTCGACCGGGCCGAGCAGGCCGGCACCGGACGGCACCGTGTCCGGAACAGCGCCCGTATGGCAGGCGACGACCGGCAGGCCGTTGCGCAGCGCCTCGGCAAAGGCCATGCCGTAGCCCTCATAGCGGCTGGCCAAGGCAAAGAGGGTCGCCTGCGCATAAAGGCTGGCCAGTTCACCATCACTGACAAGGCCGGCGAAGCGGACCCGGCCGCTGAGCCCCAGATCCGCCGCCAGTCGCTTCAGCCCATCGGCCACACCGGCATCATGCACCTTGCCGACGATGACCCCCTGCCAGGGCAGATCGGTGATCGTGGAGAGCGCCTGCAACAGGACATCGTGGCCTTTGCGCTCCGCCATGAGCCCGACCGACAGGATGAGTGGCGGCTCCGCTTTGGCGGCCACCGGGGCCGGCACCGGGGGGAAGCCCGGTATCGCCACGGTGATCCGCGCGGGCGCGACGGCGAACCGGTCCTGCAAGAGACGCGCCGTGTGCGCGCTCGTACAGACGACATGGTCCGCACGCTGAAGATTCTCGGCCTCCGTCGCCAGAAGCGTCTCCGCCAGCTTTGGCGCAAGGCCCGTTTCGAGCCCGAGCGGGTGATGGAGCATGGCGATGACCGGCGCCTGCACCTGGCGCAGCCCCGCCGGATCGACGGCGCCGAAGACAAGGCCGTCGACGATCAGCGGCATGTCGGGCGGGACCTTGCGCATGGCTTCCACAGCCTCGACCATGGCGCGCGCATCCGGCGTGGGAAAGCCGGCCGACAGGACGATATGGTCCACCGCATGGCCAAGCTTGCGCAGGCCCATGAGCAGCCGGTGCTCGTAGATGTACCCGCCGGTCTTCTGCTCCAGTTCACCGGGGATCGCAAAGGCGGCGGCGGCAGGCATGGCAGTCTCCCTCGTCCATTCATGCAGTCAGTTGTTCCGGTGCATAGCGGCGCAGGACGATCGCTTCGGCCTGGCCGACCAGCGCGTAGAGAATGCCGGAGGTTGCCGTGAGCACCACGGTGGCGCTCCACAACATGGCATAGCCCGATGTGGAGGCCGTCGTGGCGATGAGGCCACCCATGCCGCGCCCGGTCGCCAGCCATTCGGCAGTCGTCGCCGCCAGGATGGCCGCGGGCACCAGCATGCGCGCCGCCGCGAAGAAGGCCGGCAGCATAGCGGGCAGACGCCCCAGGATCAGCGCGTCCCACCGGCGCGCGGCATAGATGCGCATGAGGTCCCCGGCCTGGCCGGGAAGCTGCCGCATGCCGCGCAGGGACGCGACGAGCGCCGGGAAGAAGACCATGATGGCAACGATGGCCGTCGTGGACGCGCCGCCACGGCCGAGCATCAGGACGATGAGCGGCGCCGTGCTGACGATCGGGATGGAGCGCGCGGCGATGGCCGGCCCCATGACGACCCCTGTCAGCCGCGGCCACAGGACCACGAAAGCCGCGAGCCCGGCGCCGAGCGACAACCCGCCGAGATAGCCCGGTACGGCGACCTTGAGCGTGGCCATGAGCGCCGCGCCGAGCGTGGCGCGGTTGGCGGCAGCGTCCGGCACCGTCAACAGGAAGGCCCAGACATCCAGCGGCCGTTTGGCCGCATAGGTGCTGAGGCCGAAGGCCGCGAAACTCGCCTGCCACAGAACAAGGATGATCAGAACCGTGACGGCCGACGAAAGACCCCAGAACCGGCGCGCCAGCCGTCCGGTCTGGCCACGGCCGATCATCAGCGGCGGCGGCGTGCCGAGGCGGCGCGCCAGGAGGGATACGGCCCCATAGGCCAGGATCGACAGAATTGCGGCAATGGTGGCCACGCTCCATATGGCGGCCGTATCGATGGCGCCCATGGCGCGGATAGCCCGCAGGCCGAGCCCCTGCTCCGCGCCGGTGAACTCACCCACCATGGCGCCCAGTATGGCGGCCGGCGCGGCGATCTGCAGCCCGGCGAAAAGATAGGGCAAAGCGGCGCCCGCGCGCACATAGACGAGTTCCGCCACGGCGCCGCGGCCATAAAGACGCGTGAGGTCGAACCAGGATGTCGGCGCCGCCCGCAGCCCGACGCAGACGCACAGGAAGGTCGGGAAGGTGACGGCAAGAGCCGCCAGAGTGACCTGCGGCCCGAGCCCGGGACCGAACAGGATGCGCAGGATCGGCCCGGTCGCCACCAGCGGCAGGCAGAAGATGGCGAGCGCCAGGCCGGTCAGGACGGATCGCAGCGCCGGCACGAGCTGGCACAGGACCGCCAATGCCACTGCCGCGCCATTGCCGAACAGGAAGCCCCACCCGGCCGCCGTCAAGGTGGCCATGGTCGCCCGGCCAAGCGATGCGGCATTGGCGACGAGATAGCCGGCAATGTCCAGCGGGCCGGCCACGATAAGGCCTTGGTGGAAGCGGTGGGCGCTCCATTGCCATGCGGCAAGCGCCACCAGAATGAAGGCCGCCCACGCGGCCCCGCGCATGGATGGCCGCGCCGATGCGGCGGCCGGCGCCAGAGTGCTCATGCGACAGCGCCCACCGGCCGAGACGTGGCGTCGGCCAGAATGGCCTGCAGCGCGCTGACGGTCTGGCCGAAGCCGGGCGCGGCACGCCGCGCATCGGCATCGCCGCCGCCGATGGTGATGGGCATATCGGCGATGATCCTGGCCGGCCGCTCCGACAGGACAAGCACACGGTCTGCCAGAAGGACGGCCTCCGAGATGGAATGCGTGACGAGGATCGCCGTCGTGCCCCGGCTGCGCCAGAGCGGCGGCAACTCCCGGTTCAGCCGCATGCGGGTGATTTCGTCCACGGCCGCGAAAGGCTCATCGAGGAGCAAGAGCCCCGGCCGGGTGGCCAGGCTGCGGGCAATGGCGGCACGCTGGCGCATGCCACCCGACAGAGCGTGCGGCCGCGCCTGCGCAAAAGAATCGAGCCCGACAAGGCGGATGAGTTCGTCCACGCCGGAGGGATCGGGCGCCTGCCGAGCCAACCGGCGGGCGAGCGCCACATTGCCGCGCACGCTGCGCCACGGCAGGAGCGATGGGTCCTGGAAGGCCATGGCGATGCGGCCGGCCCGCGCGGCCTGCACCGGCGAAAGGCCTCCGATCGACACCTCCCCGGAGCTTCCATCCTCCAGCCCGGCGATCAGGCGGAGCCAACTCGACTTGCCGCATCCCGACGGGCCGAGGATCGCCGTCGTGTGCCCGGCCTGAAACGTCGCCGTCAGCGGGGTCAGCACGTCGAGCCAGCCCGCGCCGTTGCGGTAGCGCAGGGATAGGTCGGTACAGGTGATCTCGGGCGGCGGCGGAACCTCAGCGCCCATGCGCTTCCTCGATCAGGCTGCGGTTCCACAATTGCGGCGTGGCGCTTTTGCCGATCAGGGCCAACGTCTCCACATTGGCCGCCACGGACGCGTCCGAGAACCAGCCGAAGCCATGGGCCTGCGTATCGGCGGAATACATCAGGGGCTTCTGGCGCTCCGCCTGAAGTTCCTGCACGGCGGGATCGAGCCCCTGATCGGCAAAGCGGTCCAGCGTCAGGCGGACCGCGGCCGGCGTGTCGGCTGCGACGGCATCCCAGCCGCGCGCTTCGCCGCGCAACAAGCCGACGAGTTCGGCGCGACGGTTGGCGATGCTGTCATCGGTGGCGATATAGGTCTGCGAATGAATGCTGTAGCCGTAATCGGCCAGGAGCATGGTGACGTTGTCGATACCCCGCACGGTCATGGCGACGGGAAGGTCCGTCTCCCAGCACAGAAGGCAGTCCACCTGCCCGGCGATCAGCGGTGCAATGTCATATTGGGTCGGAACGATCTCGATGGATTCGATATCCACGCCGTTCAGCCGGCACAGCGCCTGGAGGACGGGCGTGTTGGCCAGCGCCATGCCGATGCGGCGCCCCTTCAGATCGGCCGGCTCGCGAACCGGCGCCGTCGCCAGGGACGCGATGGCAAAGGGGTTCTTCTGCATGGCGACGCCGATGATGCGAAACGGCGCTCCGGCAGCCACGGCATTGGCCGCGTAATCGGCGGCGGATATGCCGATCAGCGCCGTGCCCGCCGCGACAGGTGGCTCGACCGGCGCGTTCGGACCGCCGGGCATGAGCGTTACCGCCAGTCCTTCCTCCTGCCAGAAACCGCGTTCCTGCGCCACGTAGCTGCCCGCGAACTGGACCGAATGCAGCCAGGAAAGTTGCAACGCCACATCCTGCGTCTGCGCGTGAGCAAACGAATGCCGCGCCAGGGTGGCGATGCCGGCCGTTGCAGCCAGGAAATGCCGGCGGGACAGGGCGGAACGGGCGGGCACGATCATGAAAACTCCCGAACTGGACGCAGCGGCTTTACGTATTGTTGGCATTCCCGCCGATGGTTCAAGCCTAACGGGTTCAATCCTGCCGCTGCGAGGCGGCCGCCAGGAAGCGGTCACGGAACGTTTCCATCGGCCAGGACGGCGTTGCCGGGTCGAGCCCCGGCGTGAAGGACAGGCTGTGAAAAGGCGCCAGGCGCTCCGGGCTGCCGATCAGGTGTATGGGGACGTCCGGTGAGCCGATGCCGGAAATAAAGCCGGCCGGCGGGTGATCGCCCAGGATGATGACGAGCGCGCCTTGCCCGGCCCTTACCTGCCCATAGGCCAGGGCGACGCGGAGCGAATAGGCCAGCGCCGTGCCGTAGGCGCTCCGCACGCGCTCGCGATCGCGCCAGAGTTCGTCCGGCGCCGGGCCGGATGCGGCGAAGCGCTGGAAGACCGTTCCATCGCCGACCGCGCCGGGATCGAGGATGGGCGGTATGGGCGTGAAGGGCGCATGCGAGGAAATGAGCACGATCTGGCTGAGGCGCGGATGCGGCAGGCCGGCGGACAGACGCTCGACGGCCTGCAGGGTGAACTGGTCCGGCATTGTCACCCAGTTGAAGGCCGGCCCGCGATAGGAGAAGCCGTCGGCGGCAATGATGGTGTCGAAGCCGAGCCTGTCGCCCTCCGGCCAGTCCATCGTGATGGCCGGCATGAAAGCGGCGGTGTGGTAGCCTGCATCGCGGGCGATCTGGAACAGCGTCGGCCGCGCGCTCGCCAGAAGCCGCCTGTAGCGCAACTGATCGGGCACAGGCACACCAGCGGCAAAGGTGGCATGGGCCAGCCAGCTCTGCCCGCCGGCCACCGGCGCCGCTAGCCAGCCTGACAGGCTGGACAGCCCGGCGGCCCGCAGGGACGCCTCCGCCGCCCGGCGCAATGGCGTATGCTCCGCCGCATAGAGCGGGACCTCGAAGCTCGCCCGCCCGTAGGATTCCACAAAGATGATCTCGATATCCGCGCCCTGAAGGGCTGACAGATCGGCATGGCGCGGCGCCGGCTGGGCCAGATCGCGGTCGAACTGCGACAGGGTGGCTGCAAATTGCGCCGTGTCTTGCGCGCGGGCCAGGAGGGCGCGGTAATTTCCAGGCAGGATCGCAAGGGCAGCGGCGATAAGGGCGAGAGGCACGGCGCGGCGGTGCGGCAGGCCTTGCAACAGGCTTTGCAGGTGGCCAAGCAGCCAGCGCAGCAGGATGAAGACCGCCAGCGGAACGGCGATGAAGAGAAGCTCGATCAGACGGCGCGGCAGTCCGAGCGTGCCGGCCAGAAGATTTGCGGCCGCGCCGGGCAGTTCCCTATCGGCCAGGATGTTGAAGCTCCGCCCATAGGCCGCCATCGTTGCCATATCGGCGAGTTTCAGGACGAGAAGCCCCGTCAGGAACAGGGCGGCCAGCGCGGGCGGAAAGCCGGCCGGCCCCCGCATGGGAATGGCGATGAGGAACGGGATGACAAGCGCCTCCGGTGGCATCCACCGCCAGGATGCGCCAAGGCCGGGCAAGGCGAAGATGCACCAGCATGCCAGGAGCGCGGCAGCCGGTGCGATGTGGCGTAGGCCTTGCGTCAACGGCACAGGAAGAGGATGTCCCGCCCGAACGACCAGGCAAGGCACGCCAGGGCGAAGAGTGCCAGCATGTCGGAGCTTGCCGGCCCCGTCAGCGGACTGACGATCAGGAGCAGGGCCACGATCTGGATGACGCAGACCAGCTTGCGCCCCATGCGCTCCGGCAATGGACCCGACAGGCGCGGATAGATGCGGCCAAGCACCCAGAAGCCATAGCGAGGCAGTCCGAGAGCCAGGACCAGCACGCCCCCGCTGCCGCTCCGGAAAGCGACCAGCGCCAGCAGGAGCGCAAGCAGACTGTCGGTTTCCATGTCGAAGCGGGCCCCGAACCGGGAAACGAGCCCGCTCCTGCGGGCAAGCTGCCCATCGACGCCGTCGAGGAAGAGGCAAAGGACCGCAATGGACGTAACGGCCCACAGGACCGCAGCGTCCGGCATGACGACGAGCGCTGCCGACAGACTCGCCGTCAGCGCAGCCCGCCCCTGCGTGACAAGGTTGGCTGGGCCGAGCCTGTCATAGGGATAGCCGCGCGACAGGCCCGCCACCGCCAGACCGGTGACGGCAAGCTGAAGGGTTAGGGCCACCGCAAGGCCGGCGGCCGGCCGTTCCGGCGCCAGGTGGGGCGCCAGCAGCAGGACAGCGACTGAGAGCGGCAGGCCCGTCAGGCCAAGGCGCATGGCAGGCGTCACACCGGCTGCGGTCACATCATGCCTCCCCAAGTGCGCCTGCAACGCTCCGGCGCCCATGCCGGCACAGGACAGACAAGGCGGGCGCCTCTGTCAAGCGCATGGCCTTGACGAGCGCAACCAAAGGTTCACTCTGGCGGGACAACGGATCGGGGGTATCGCATGGCAGTGCTTCCACAGTCCTACCGGCCGACCGCCCGCATTCTCCACTGGGTGGTGGCGGTCGCGGTCTTTGCCATGGTCCCGGCGGGCCTTGTCATGACGGGATCGAACATCGGCCGCCCGCTTCAGGATGCGCTGTTCCTGTTCCACAAGAACACCGGCGTCCTCCTGCTTCTGTTGGTCCTGGCACGGCTGGCCTATCGTGCGCGGCATCCCGCGCCGCCGCTGCCGGCCGGCATGCCGGCATGGCAGGCGGCGCTTGCCATCGGCAATCACGCCGCGCTCTACACGCTGCTTCTCGTCATGATCCTGACCGGCTATGTCAGCGTGCGGGCGGGCGGATACCCGGTGGAGCTTCTGGACGCGATCGGCCTGCCACCGCTGGTCCCCCGCTCCGACGCCCTGGCCAACCTCGCCTCTGGCCTGCATGACAGCGCCAAGACCGTGCTGATCGTCTTCATTGCGCTGCATGTCGCCGCCGCGCTCTATCACGGTATCGTGCGGCGGGACGGGGTCCTGTGGCGCATGCGCCCCTGGTAGGGCGGTTCAGGGCCTGGCAGCCTCCAGCGTGCCGGCCGTGGAATCCACCGCGGCGTCGAACTGATCGCCGAGGTTGCGGCGGGTCGTCGGATCCACGACGGCGATCGGCAGGCTGATAGCTGCGGAGGCGGTCTGCCCGACGGCCTGTGTCGCGCCGATGGCGACAGCGCCGATCGCCTCGCCCACGCCGACATGGGAATCGGTGACCGTCTGGCCGTTGATCAGCCGCCGGCCGATGAGCTGGACGACTTCGGGGCTCTCCGCAAAGCGCGAATGGTTCAGATAGTCCGAGCCACCCTGCCCCGTCAGGTCGACGACGTCGATCCCCGCTTTCTCGAACTCCGACTTGTAGGGCTCTTCCGCAGGATTGACCGCACCCAGGCGGCTGTTGCCGGCCAGGATGCGGCTGACCGCGAGCGCCTTGTCGTCAGTGGAGACGAAGATGGTGAAATGCGGCTTGCGTTCCCCGAACTGGATCCACTGCTGGCGGAACACGTCGATATCGATATCGGGCGAGGCCAGGATGACATTGTGGATCTTGGCAGCGATACGCCCGTCGCGGATGGCCATCTGCCGGAGGGATTCGACGGCGAGCCAGGTGCCCATGGAATGGGCCATCACGGTGACCTCCCGGACGCGCGGATCCTTCGCCACTTCGCGGAACAGGGTTTCCAAAGCATCGCGGGAATAGTTGGTGCTTTCCTTGTCGTAATTATAGCCGAAGACGCTGGCGCGGGAGGGCCAGGTGAAGAGGATCGGCGTCACATCCGCCCCGGAATCATGGACGATCTGCGCGAAGCGGTAGACGGAATCCTCGAAGCGGTTGTTGAAGCCGTGTACGAAGATCAGGACGTTGCGGCTGGGTGTCAGGTTCTCGTTCAGCCAGGTGCGGCTCTGGTGCGCCGACATGGGGTTTGCCAGGAGGGTGGTGAAGTCCCGCGCCGGATTTGGCGGCAGGCGTTTGGGCCACTGGACCTCGCCGATCTTACGGTTGGCATCCGGCGGGATAGAGATTTCCATATCCAGGAGCGACAGGTTAGGCCCGCGCTCTCCGCCATACAGGAATGCGGGGTCGTCCACGGCTTGGCGTGTCGTCGCCACGAGCATGTCGATACGGCTGGCGCCGAAGGCGGCGGGATCGACGCGCAGCGGCGTCAGAACGCCTTGCGGTCCGCCGGCGCAACCCGCCAGGACCAACAGGCCAAGTGTCAGAACCTGCGCCCGAACGAGGACACGCCTGGCTGTACTGCGCATGCTTTCCCCCAAACGATCACCCCACGCCCCCCGGATCCGGCGCGTCGAAGGCGATGACGGCGCGTGTTCCCCGCGGCATCGCCTCGTAAACGAGCTCGCTGTCCAGGCTGCGGGACAGCGCCGTCACGATTTTGGCCCCCAGGCCCGTCCCTTTGATCGGGCCAGCGCCGCGCCATCCGATACCATCATCCTCTACCGAGAGTTCCGTTCTTTGGCCAGCCAAACGAACCAGATTGACGCGGATTTCCCCCTTCTCCGCCGGGTAGGCATATTTGATGGCATTGGTGACGAGTTCGGTGGCGATGACGCCGATCGCGACGGCCTTGTCGGGCGAAACCTGCATCGGTTCGGCCGCCAGCCGGATATGTGGAACGGTGCTGCCATCGGCCATGGACCGGGCCAGGTCGTGGACCAAGGTGCCGAGATAGGCGTCCAGATCGACCTGTCGCACATCGGCGCTCGTATAGAGGCTGCGGTGCAGATTGGCGACTGCGGTGATGCGGGCCTGAACCTCCGACAGGGCTTCGCGCACGGCAGGGTCACTTGCATCATGGCTCTGCATGCGCACGAGCGAGCCCACGAGCGCCAGGCTGTTGGCGACACGGTGGTTCACTTCCGCCAGCATGGCCTCGGCCCGGTCGCGCGCTTCGCGGACGGCCTCGTCGGCCTGTTCCTTGGCACGGCGCAGGCGCGCCTTTTCGACGGAGGCGCGAACGGCGGCGGCCAGAAGCACGTCGAACTCGCTCCCCACCGTCTTCACAACATAATCGACAGCCCCGGCCTTCAGCGCATCCACGGCGATCGACAGTTCCGTCGAAGCCGTCACGTAGACCGCCGGCGGGGCATGCTCCATCCCCGACAGCGCCGCGAGCACGTCCATGCCGGAGCTTGTGCCGAGATCGTGATCCAGGATGACGGCGTCGTAGCTGCCCTGCGTCAACAACGCCAGGCCGGCCGTGGCATCGGGCGCGTGTACGACATCGATGCCGAGCCGCCCGAGCGCGCGCTGCGCCAGGCGCCCCGCCACCGGGTCGTCATCGATATAGAGAACACGTACCGCCGGCGTCGCCGCCGTGCCGGGAGCCGCCAGGTCACTCATTCCGTTTCGGGCACTTGCATGACCGAGAAGAACAGGCCGAGCTGGCGGATGGCGTTGGCAAAGCCCTCATAATCGACCGGCTTGGTAATGTAGACATTGGCGCCGAGATCGTAGCAGCGCTGGATCTCGCGGCTGTCGTCGGTCGTCGTCAGCACGATGACGGGCGAGCGCTTCAGATGGGTGTTCGCCTTGACGCGCTCCAATATGTCCACGCCGCCCATATCGGGCAGGTTGAGGTCCAGGAGGATAAGGAGATGCCGCCCGGCGCTCACCTCGCCCGAGCCGTCGTCTCCGAACAGGAAGGCCAGCGCCTCCGTGCCGTTCGCAAAGGGGATGATCTCGTTGTTGACGCCCGCGCGGCGGATGTTCTTCTCGATCAGGCGGGCGTGCCCCTCATCATCCTCGATCATGACGATCTGGACGGGCTTGGCGTTGGTCATGCGCTTTCGATGCTCCGCTTCACGGTTCTGATATCTGCCGGAAGAGAGATGGTGAAGGTCGAGCCCACTCCCAACTCCGACGCGACGTTGATGTCTCCGCCCAGATTGCGGGCCAGCGTGCGCACATGCGCCAGCCCGATGCCCTCGCCCGGCCTATCCTGTTTGCCCGAGCGGCGGAAGAGTTCGAACACCCGTTCATGGTCGGTGGACGCGATGCCGCGGCCATTGTCTTCCACCTCGATGACGACGCGGCCGAAAGCATCCTGCCGCGTGCGCACGACGACGCGCAGCGGCCGGCCCGGATTGCGATACTTGATCGCGTTGTCGAGGAGGTTGCCGAGCATCTGGTCGAGCGACAGGCGGTCCGTCACGATGCTGCCGGCGCGCAGCTCGGTCACGATCTCCCCGCCATCTTCCACGGTCTGGTGATGGACGGCGCCCGTCGCCGTTTCCACAACCTCCGCAAGATCGACCCGCTCGGGCTTCAGCGTCCGCCGCCCCTCGCGCGAGATGCGCAGGATGGCATTGATGAGCCCATCCATCTTGCGGGTCGAGGAGCGGATGAAGGTGATGGCCTCCGGCACATCCTCGCGCATGGCCAGATCGGCGGCCTCCTTGAGCCGCGGATCGGCATCGGGCAGCTTTTCGAGGTAAGTGCGGACGGGTTCGAACGTGGCCTCGAGCTCGCTCGTAAAGCCCATGATGTTCACCAGCGGCGCGCGCAGATCGTGCGTGACGATATAGGCGAAGCGCTGGATCTCTTCATTGGCCTTCATCAGATCCTGGGTCCGCTCCTGCACCCGCGCTTCCAGGGCCGAATTGGCCGCCTCCACCTCGCTGCGGGCATCGACGATCTCCCGCGTGTAGCGCAGGATGATCACGGCTGCGGCAACTGCCATGGCAAGCAGCGCCAGCGCACCGAAGATCGTCGTATTGCGCAGCCAGGCGCCGATCCGCTCCTGATCGGCAATGGCGATCTGAAGTTCCGCCTCGCTTGTGGAAAGGGTACGGTTCAGCTTTTCGCGGATCTGCGTCATCAACGCCAGTCCGGTGCCGGAACGCAGGGTTTCGAGCGCGGTTTGCGTGTTGCCGGCATCGACCTCACGCACCGTATCTTCCAGCTCGGCGATCTTGGTTTCGACCCCCTGCTTCAGTTCCGCAAAATCCAGCGGCGTTCCGGTCACGTTGCGCTGGGCCTGCTCCAGCCGCTCCAGCATTGTTTCCAGGCGGCCCAACGCCAGGCGATACGGGGCAAGGTAGCGCTCGTCCTGCGTCAGAAGGTATCCCCGCTGGCCCGATTCGGCCTCCGTCAGAACACTCATCAGATCCGCGGCGGAGCTGCGCAACTCCCGCGTGGCGACGACGCGGTCGAAATTGGCCGATGTGCGCTCCGTCAGATAGAGCGAGCACGCCACGATCACGACCAGGAGGATGAGACCGGCCGCCAGGAAGGCGGAGGTGCGCAGGTAGAATTGTCGCTGGCTGATGGGCATGAAACGCTCGACCACGAAGATTTCGTGCATCTTTGCCGCACCCGTGCGCAAAGTACAATTGCGCAAACAAAGACATGCACAACTGACGTTATCCGTATCCTTAGCCACCCCACGGATGTGGATAGCCGCGCGGGCGGGTTGACAGCCCGCGGCCCATCACACAACATATTGTGGTCACGGTCTTCCATGACCACAAAGCATGGAAGCTAAGAGGGAATCCGGTACGCTTACCGCAAAGCCGGAACTGCCCCCGCAACTGTATGCGACGAGTTCGATGCCACGCTCCAACCACTGGACTTCAAGTCTGGGAAGGTTCGGCACCGGACGATGACCCGCAAGTCAGGAGACCTGCCGCGACGCCAGATCTTTCCCCGGGCGGGGTGTCCCGGTGGATCGTGTCGTGCGGCGGGCGCTCCTTGGGATCGTCCCAGCCGCGGTCGTGCACGGTTCCGCTCGTCCCCGCTCCACCCAACGGAGCACACGCAGCATGTCCACACTCCTGCAAACCCGGTCCGACGATACGGCATCCCCGCTGAACGAAGACGCGCTGCGCACCGCATTGCGCGTCATCCGGCGCGATGGCGCGACGGACCGCTTCGCCCCGGCCAAGATCGCCGCGGCGATGACCAAGGCCTTCCTGGCGGTCGAAGGGCGCTCGGCCGCGGGCTCGCCCCGGGTGCACGATCTGGTCGCCGCCCTGACGCAGGCCGTGGTGGCCGCTGTCGAACGCCGGGCCGGTCGCGATCATGTCGTCCATATCGAGGACATACAGGATCAGGTCGAGCTGGCCCTGATGCGGGGCGGCCATCACAAGGTGGCGCGCGCCTATGTACTGTACCGGGAGGAACGCGCGCTTGACCGCCAGGCGCAGGAGGCAGCGGCGCCCGCGCCGGTGTTTCATCTGGCATCACCCGATGGCACGCGGCGGCCGATCGACCTCTCCACCCTTGCCCGGCGCATCGAGGATGCGTGCAAAGACCTGTCCGGTGCGGATGCCGGCCAGATTCTTTCGGGCGCCATGGCCAATCTCTATGATGGCATGTCGGTGGACGAACTCGCCGATGCGCCCATCCTAGCGGCCCGCAGCCTGGTGGAGACCGATCCCGACTACGCTTATGCCAGCGCCCGGCTGCTCCTGACCAAGCTTGCCGGCCGCGTCTCGGCCGCGCTCGGCGTGAAGGGCGCAGCGCCGGATCTCTACAGCGTCGAGGGTCTTTCCGCCTATCTTCGCCACGGGGTCAGTGCGGGGCTGATCGATCCCGAACTCCTGGCCTTCGACCTGCCCCGTCTTGCCGCCGCGCTGCGCCCGGAGCGGGACCGGAACTTCCAACTCCTCGGCCTGCAGACGCTGTATGACCGCTACCTTCTGCAAGCGGACGGCCGGCATATCGAAATGCCGCAGACCTTCTTCATGCGCGTGGCCATGGGGCTGGCGCGGCAGGAAGTGGATCGGGAAGGCTCTGCCATCGCCTTCTACGATCTCCTGTCGTCCTTTCGCTTCATGGCCTCGACGCCGACCCTCTTCAACGCCGGAACACCGCGGCCACAGCTTTCATCCTGCTTCCTGACCACGATCGGCGACGATCTGTCGGACATCTTCAAATCCATCCGGGACAACGCCCTTCTGGCCAAGTACTCCGGCGGCCTCGGCAATGACTGGACGAATGTCCGTGGCCTGGGCGCCCATATCCGCGGCACGAACGGCAAGAGCCAGGGTGTCGTCCCCTTCCTGAAGGTCGCCAACGATACGGCGATCGCGGTGAACCAGGGCGGCAAGCGCAAGGGGGCGGTCTGCGCCTATCTGGAAAGCTGGCACATCGATATCGAAGCCTTCCTGGATCTGCGCAAGAACACGGGCGACGACCGGCGCCGCACGCACGACATGAACACGGCCAACTGGGTTCCAGACCTTTTCATGCAGCGCATGGAAGCCGACGAAAGCTGGACGCTCTTTTCCCCCGACGAGGTTCCCGAACTCCACGACAGCTACGGCCCTGCCTTCAAAACAGTCTATGAAGCCGCGGAGGCGCGCGCCGAACGCGGGGAATTGCGGGTTCATCGCAAGGTGCGCGCCGTCGATCTGTGGCGCCGCATGCTGACCATGCTGTTCGAGACCGGGCATCCCTGGATCACCTTCAAGGATGCCTGCAACATCCGCTCGCCCCAGCGCCATGTCGGCACGATCCATTCGTCCAACCTGTGCACGGAAATCACGCTGAACACCTCCGGCGACGAGGTGGCGGTGTGCAACCTCGGCTCGGTCAACCTTGCGGCGCATGTGAGCGCGGATGGCGGCCTGGACGAGGAGCGGCTGGCGCAGACAGTGCGCGTTGCCATGCGGATGCTGGACAATGTCATCGACATCAACTTCTACACGATCCCGGAAGCGCGCCGCTCGAACCTTGCCCATCGCCCGGTCGGCCTCGGCCTGATGGGCTTCCAGGATGCGCTGCACATCCAGCGTATCCCCTATGCCAGCGAAGCGGCTGTCACCTTTGCCGATACCAGCATGGAGGCCATCGCCTATCACGCCATCGCGGCGTCGAGCGCGCTTGCGGCGGAGCGCGGGCGCTATCCGAGTTTCGAGGGTTCCCTGTGGTCGCAGGGCATACTACCCCCGGATTCCCTGGCCCTGTTGGCCGAAGCGCGGGGGACGGTGCTGCCCGTCGGCGGCACGCGGGACTGGGACAGCCTGCGCGAGACGGTCCGCCGTCAGGGCATGCGCAACAGCAATTGCATGGCGATTGCCCCGACGGCGACTATCTCCAACATCTGCGGCGTTTCGCAATCGATCGAGCCGACCTACCAGAACCTTTTCGTCAAGGCGAACATGTCCGGTGACTTCACCGTGGCGAACCCCTACCTGGTGCGGGACCTGAAGGAGCGCGGCCTTTGGGACGCGGTGATGATCTCCGACCTGAAGTATTACGATGGCGCCCTCGCCCCGCTGGATCGCGTGGATGGGGAGCTGAAAGCGCTCTACGCCACCGCATTCGAGATCGATTCGCAATGGCTGCTGGCCGCCGCGGCCCGGCGCCAGACCTGGCTCGACCAGGCGCAATCGCTCAACCTCTATCTTGCCGATCCCAGCGGGCGCGCGCTCGACACATTGTACCGGACGGCGTGGAAGCTCGGCCTGAAGACGACCTACTACCTGCGGACGCGCTCGGCGAGCCACGTGGAAAAATCGACTCTCGATGTCAGCGACGGCCGCCTCAACGCCGTGCCCGTGGCGGTGCGCGCCTGCGCCATCGACGAGCCCGACTGCGAAGCCTGCCAGTGACCGGCCCGACATCAGGAAAGGACTCAACCATGTTCGACACGACCTTCGCCCCGCCTGCCCCCGCGCCGGGCGCCCCCACACCAGGCACCGCTGCCGATACGGGCCTTGGCGCCATCGACCGTGCCGGCGGGCGGGTAAGCATCGGCGAAAAGCGGATGATCAACGCCCGCGCCGATGTGAACCAGCTCCTGCCGATGAAGTATCATTGGGCCTGGGAAAAATACCTTGCCGCCTGCAACAACCATTGGATGCCGACGGAAGTGTCGATGCAGGCCGATATCGCGCTCTGGAAATCCACCGACGGGCTGACGGAGGACGAGCGCCGGCTGGTCAAGCGCAATCTCGGCTTCTTTGCGGCATCGGAATCGCTTGTCGCCAACAACATCGTCCTGGCGATCTACCGCCATCTCGCCAATCCGGAATGCCGCCAATACCTGCTGCGGCAGGCTTTCGAGGAGGCGATCCACACCCACACCTTCCAGTACATCGTCGAGAGCCTCGGCATGGACGAGGGCGAGTTGTTCAACATGTACCGGGAGGTGCCGTCCATCACCGACAAGGCGGCCTGGGCACTGGCCTATACGCAGAGCGTCGAGGACCCGGCTTTCCGCACGGGAACGGAAGCCACCGACAGGACCCTGTTGCGGGACCTCGTCGCCTTCTACGTCGTCTTCGAGGGCATGTGGTTCTATACCGGCTTTGCGCAGATCCTGGCCCTCGGCCGGCGTGGCAAGATGGTCGGCATCGCCGAGCAGTACCAGTACATCCTGCGCGACGAGAGCCTTCACCTGAATTTCGGGGTCGACGTCATCAACCAGATCCGGGCCGAGAACCCGCATCTGTGGACGGATGCGTTCAACGAGGAAGTCCGCGGCATGATCCGCGACGGCGCCGCACTGGAAGCCGCCTATGGCCGCGATACGATGCCACGCGGCATGCTCGGCCTGAATGCCGACCAGTGCGAAACCTATATGCGGTTCATCGCCAATCGCCGCTGCGCGCAGCTTGGGCTCGAAGCGGTGTTTCCCG
Organism: Aureimonas frigidaquae; assembly: GCF_001463905.1. Taxonomy (GTDB): domain Bacteria; phylum Pseudomonadota; class Alphaproteobacteria; order Rhizobiales; family Rhizobiaceae; genus Aureimonas; species Aureimonas frigidaquae. The sequence goes on along the minus strand of NZ_BBWR01000002.1, from coordinate 33,566 downwards.
CCTGTGAGAACCCGTTCCCCTGGATGAGCGAGGCCATGGACCTCGGCAAGGAGAAGAACTTCTTCGAGACACGCGTGATCGAATACCAGAATGGCGGATCACTGCGCTGGGACTGACGGCGCCTCACGGCACGAAATAATAATTCACCAGATGGAAGAAGAGCGGCGCGGCGTAGGACACGGAGTCCATCCGGTCCAACGCCCCTCCATGGCCCGATATCATGCTGCCCCAGTCCTTGGCGCCCATGGACCGCTTGACCGCGGACAGGACCAGGCCGCCGCAGAAACCGGCCAGCACGATGGCGAGCGCCATGCCCGCGGCCTGAAGCGGCGTGAAGGGTGTGATCCAGAAAAGCGCCGCGCCAAGGAGCGTGGCGCAGAGCCCGCCGCCGAGGAAGCCTTCCCAGGTCTTGTTCGGGCTGACGATCGGGGCGATGCGGTGCCGGCCGAAGAGCTTGCCGAACACATATTGCAGAACATCGCTCGCCTGCGTGACGAACAGGAGGAAGAACATCAGGAGCACCGTACGCCCTTCGAAGCCCGGTATGTCGAGGATGAGCAGCGCCGGCGCATGGCTGATGCAATAGACCGTCAGCATCAGCGCCCATTGCACCTTGGCGCTGCGCTCCAGAAAACCGTCCGTTTCGTGCGCCAGGACCGACAGGACCGGCAGTGCCAGGAAGGCATAGACGGGAATGGCGATGGAAAAGAGCGTCTGCCAGTCGATTCCGATCAGGATGTATTGCAGCGGTAGGAACACATAGAAGGCGGCCGCCAGGGCCCGGTGGTCGGCAGGCCGCGTCGGCGTGAGAGAGATGAACTCGCGCAGGCAGTAGAAGGAAGTGAGCGCAAAGAAGACGAGCGTCACCGTGCGGCCAAAGAACATGGCGATGGCCAGGATCGCCACCATCAGCCACCAGGATCGGATCCGCTTGTTCAGATTGTCCATGGTGGCGATGGAATCCGCGCCGCGGGCGCGCGCCGCCAGGATCTGCCCGGTGACCGTCGCCAGCGTCAGAAGCGCGACGAGGCCCGCGATGAGCCCGATGAAGACGCCATCCATTAGGCCGGCTCCGCAAGCTGGATCACCGCATTGCGGGCGCGTTCCAGAAAGGCGTCACGCCCTTCCTCCGGCAGCCGGGCGAGCGGCGCGCCGAAGCGCACGCCGCAGGAAATGGGAACCGGCAGAAGCGCCCCGCGCGGGAAGGCGCGCGACAGGTTCTGAAGATAAACAGGCACGAGTTCCACCTCCGGGCAGCGCTCGGCGAGCCGGTAGAGCCCGCTCTTGAAAGGCCCCGGCAGACGCTCCGTGCCGCGCGTTCCTTCGGGAAAGAGAATGAGCGATTCACCGTTGTTCAACACGTCTTCCATCGGCTTCAAGACATCGGTACCCGCCGCAGCGCCGCCGCGCCGGTCCACCAGCACGGAGCGCAGGACACCGAGCGAGACGGCCCGGGTCAGCCGGTTGCGGCCCCAGTAATCGGCGGCGGCCACGGGATGCGTCCGGCCGCGATAGTGTTCGGGTATCGCGGCCCAAAGAAGCACCGTATCCAGATGGCTGCCATGATTGGCGAAGTAGATGCGCGGCAGGCCCGATGGCAGACTGCCGACCCATTCCGGGCGCCCGCCCACCAGAAAACGGGCAAGCCCGACGATCAACGCCCCGATCATCGGTCCACCCCATGCAGCCGGAGTGAGATGCGGTGCAGGCGCCGCACGATCGTCACCGCCGTTCCGAACAGAATGAGGAGGAGCGCGACCTGCAGCGCATAGAGGCTGCCGAGCCACAGGATCTCGACGAAGGCCGCAATGCAGCCGATGGTCAGCGCCGCCATGCGATGCTGCTTGGCCATCGGTCCGCGATAGTCCTGGCCAAAGCCGAGTGACGCGCCGAAAGCGCGCAGATAGGCCGTGCCGACGGCGGCGATTGCCGCCAGATAGCCGATTTCCGGCAGAAGCGCGGCATAGCCGCAGCCGATCAGGAGCACGGCATCCTCCACGCGGTCGGGCGCTTCATTGTAGAGTGCACCCGATGGGGAATGCCGGCCGCCTTCCACCGCGACGAGCCCGTCCAGGAGGTTGCATACCAGCCGGAGCTGGATCATCAGCGCGGCCAGCAGGAACAACCAGGGCCGCAGCGGGGCAAAGGTCAGCGCAGCACCGCCGATCATGGCAAAGCCGATCCCCAGGACCGAAATCGTGTTGGGGGTGATGCTGGTGCGCAGGGCCAGTCGCGTCAGACCCGCCGCCCAAGGCGTCCTGCGTGAGGCGAGCGGACGGCGATCCGCTGACATATCTGGCATCCGATTCTCTCCCACGCAACTTGCGGGTGAATCTGACACGATCGTGAAGCCGACGCCAAGTGCCCTTGCTTGCCGCATCAACGGCAGCGCCGGATCCTTTAGGCGGCTTCGGAACGAAGAGACGGCTTTCCAGTTTGGAATCGGACTGAACTGGAGCCCATCCATGCCGCTGAACCCACCCGTGCATTACAGTGACGATGTCGAGACGATCCTGCCCGACGAAGCGGAAACGATCGGGCAGTTGAACGAAACCTTCGACCGCGTCCTGGCGACGACGGCCACCGATTACGGCCATGCCGTGCGCGCCGTCCATGCCAAGGGGCATGGACTGATCGTGGGGCGCATGACGGTGCGCGAGGATCTGCCGCCCGAGCTGCGGCAGGGTCTGTTCGCAAAACCGGGCAACTATGACGTGGTCATGCGCCTGTCCACCAATGCCGGCGACATTCTCGATGATTCCGTTTCGCTGCCGCGCGGCGTCGCGCTCAAGGTGATCGGCGTGGACGGCGCGCGGCTGCCGGACGCGGAAGGCACGACGCAGGATTTCGTGATGGTCAACGGCAAGGTGTTCCAGGCACCGAATGCCGGCCGCTTCCTGACGAGCCTGCGCGCCCTGGCACTGACCACCGACCGGCTGGACGGCGCCAAGAAGGCGATGTCGTCTGTCCTGCGCGGGGTCAGCGCCGCGTTGGAAACGGTGGGCGTGCAGAGCACGACGCTCAACGCACTGGGCGGCGCGCCGAACGTCGATCCGCTGGGAGAGACCTATTACAGCGTGACGCCCTTCCGCTATGGCGACCATATCGCCAAGTTCAGCCTGGCGCCGATTTCGAGCGATCTTCTGGAGCTCAAGGGCAATATCGTGGAGACGAAGGACAGCCCGGATGCGATCCGCCAGACCGTTCGCTCGGAGCTGCGCACGCGCGCGCCGGTCTGGGAATTTCGCGTCCAGCTCTGCCGTGATCTGGAAAATCAGCCCGTCGAGGATCCGACACGCGAATGGTCGGAAGACGAAGCGCCCTTCGCCGTCGTGGCGACCATCATGGCCGAGCCGCAGGACAGCTGGTCCAAGGCCAAAGTGGACGAGATCGACGAGCGGATGCGCTTCAGCGTCTGGACCGGATTGGCGGCACATCGCCCTTTGGGCAACATCAACCGGGCCCGGCGCGACACCTACCGCCATTCCGCCGAGTACCGCGCGCGCTACAATCGGTGCCCGATCCACGAGCCGAACGCAGCACCGGTCGATTGACGGGAGCGGGACGAGCCGGGAACATTTGCATGGGAAGCTGTTGCGCGCGATCCACAGGGGCGCGCCATTTGCAGCATCCCGGTTAAATTGAACTTTCCACTCCAGTTTATCGCGCATAAGCACAGGTAAGCAGCGTGTCCTGCAAGCCGGAGGTTCTTATGCGTCTCGCCCAACATGTCGCGATCCTCGCGGCCACTGTCGCCTTCCCATACACGCCTGCCCTTGCCCAGGACGGCGGGACGGTCCAGCTCGATACGGTGGTTGTCGACGGGTCGGCCGGAGGCGGCACGGCCGGCAGCGGTGTTTCCGCGGCGACGGGTCCGGTGGATGGCTATGTCGCCACGCAGGTCCGCACCGGGGCCAAGATCGATACGCCGCTGATCGAGGTTCCGCAGTCCATCTCCATCGTGACGACCGACCAGATGGAAGATCGCGCGGTCCAGAATATCGCGCAGGCGCTCAACTACACTTCCGGCGTGGTCACCGAGCCCTTCGGCCAGGATCCGCGCTTCTTCAGCCCGATCATCCGCGGCTTCGAGGCGACGAACAGTGTCTATCTGAACGGCTTCCGCTTCATCCGCGATTTCGGCGCCCTCTCCTTCGAGCCCTATGGCCTGGAGCGGATCGAGGTGCTGAAGGGTCCGGCCTCCGTCCTGTACGGCCAAGGTGAGCCGGGTGGCATCATCAACCTCGTTTCCAAGCGGCCGACCTTCACCGATTTCGCCTCCGTCGGGGCCGAGGTCGGCAACAACGACCGCTACGTCGCCAAGTTCGATGTGGGCGGCGTCGTCAACGAAGATGTCAGCTACCGCCTGGTGGGCCTGGCCCGTCTGTCGGAAACGCAGCAGAACTCCGTGGATGACGACCGCGTCTATCTGGCGCCGTCCATCACGCTGAAGCCCGGCGACGATACGACGCTGACGATCCTCGGCTCGCTGCAATACGACAAGGCGGATTCGCCCCTCGGCCTGCCGCAGGCCGGCACTCTGGACTTCAACCCCAACGGCGTCATTCCGCCGAGCACCTATATCGGCGAGCCGGATTTCAACGATTCGGACAGCTGGCTCGGCACGATCGGATATGAGTTCAGCCACCGCTTCAACGACGCGCTCGAATTCCGTCAGAATGCCCAGTATCTGCGGCTCGATTTCGATTACCAGAACCTGTATTTCTCCGGCCTGGGCGCGGACCAGCGCACGGTGTTCCGCGGCTCGTCGGTCCAGTCGGAGCTGAGCGAAAGCGTCGGCATCGACAATCAGCTGGAAGCCAAATTCAACACCGGCGTGCTCGAGCATACGGCGCTGATGGGCGTCGACTACCGCCAGAACAGCCAGTTCCGCAGCTCCAACTTCAATTTCAGCCAGCCGAGCATCGACGTTTTCGCCCCGGTCTACGGACAGACCATCACCGTCGATCCCGATGCCGCGAACCTGACCGACAACGACCTGCGCCAGACCGGCCTTTACGCGCAGGACCAGATCCGCTTCGACAAGCTCGTCGTCACGACCGGGCTGCGGCAGGACTGGTCGCAGCTGTCCAACAGCGCCGAGTCGGCCGACGACGATGCCCTCACCGGCCGTGTCGGCGCCGTCTATCTGTTCGACAATGGCCTGGCGCCCTTCGTCAGCTACGCGACCTCCTTTAACCCATTGATCGGGGAGACCGAGGCCGGCGAACTCTTCAAGCCGTCCAAGGGCAAGCAGATCGAAGGCGGCATCAAGTACCAGCCGACCGGCTGGGACGGGTTCATCACGGCGTCGATCTTCAACATCACGCAGACCAACATCGTATCGTCGCAGGCCCTGCCCATCGACGGTTTGCTGCAGCAGGTCACCGGCCAGACGGGTGAGATCGAGTCCCGCGGGTTCGAACTGGAAGGCACGGCGACCCTTGTGGACGGGCTGAGTCTCGTCGGCAACTACACCTATACGGATGTGGAGATCACCCAAGGCGACGACACGGTCAGCGCCGCTGGCATCATCACCGCGTCGACGACCGGCAACCGGCCGGCCAATGTCCCCGAACATGCCGGGGCGCTGTGGCTCAACTACGCCTTCCAGTCCGGAACGGCGCTGGAGGGCGTGTCGCTGGGTGCCGGCGTGCGCTACATCGGCACCCGCTATGGCAACGATGCCAACACGATCGACCTGTCGGCCGTGACGCTGGTCGATGCCGCGATCCGCTTCGAAAAGAACGACTTCAAGGCCGCGCTGAACATCAACAACATCGCGGATGAAGAGTATGTCGCAAGCTGCAACTTCGGCTGCTACTACGGCGAAGGCCGCAGCGTGATCGCCTCCGTCGGCTACACCTGGTAAGGGGGAGCGTGCGGCATGGCAGGGGGCTTCGACAGGCGCCGGTTCCTGGCCGGCACCTTGGCCACCCCCCTGGCTGCCGCCTTTGCCGCGCCGGCCGGCCTGGCCCAGGCGGCTGGCGGACAGCGGCTCGCCGTCCTGGACTGGGCTCTTCTGGAATGTCTTCTGGCGCTCGGCACCGTACCCGTCGCCGCCGTGGAGCTGGTGCTGTTCCGCAAGCTCGCGGTCGAGCCCACCGTCCCGCCGCAGGTCATCGATCTCGGCCTGCGCGGATCGTTCAATCTGGAGCTCCTGGCATCGCTCCGGCCGGACGCCATCTATGTATCGCCCTTCAACAGCTGGGCGATGCCGCTCATCGAGCCGATCGCGCCGCTGCGCTTCTATGAAATCTTCGGTACGCAGACACCGCCCTTCGAACAGGCGATCACCGTCACCCGGCAGATGGGCGATGCGCTCGGCCGCGCGGCAGAGGCGCAGTCCTACATCGCTGACACGAAGGCCGAACTCGAAGCGGCGCGTCAGGCGCTCGCCGGACGGGCGTCACGGCCAGTCTATCTGATCAATCTGGGAGATGCGCGGCACGCTCGCGTTTTCGGCCCGGACTCGCTCTTCGGCAGCATCATGGCCGCGATGGGGCTTCAGAATGCGTTTTCCGGGCCCACGCGCTACGCGGCATCGGCCCCCGTCGGCATCGAGGCCATGGCCGAGCGCCCGGACGCGGCCATCGTCATCGTGGGACCGATTCCACCGGATGCGGAAGCCGCCCTGGAACACAGCGTCCTGTGGCAGGCCATACCGGCCGTCGCCTCCGGACGCGCGCATATTCTGCCGAACATGAACGCCTTCGGCGCGCTGCCGACCGCGCGCCGCTTCATCCGGCTTTTGTCGGCCAGCCTCGGTGCGCAAGCGGCATGAAAGCCGAGGTGGAACCCCTGCGCACAGCGCCCTTCCTCGTCGCGGCCGGCCTTGCATCCGTGCTCTTTGCTGCCGATGCCTGGCCGGCGTTCCAGGCCGCCGGCACCAGCGCCTTTGCCCAGATCTACTTCGCCTATGCCGTGCTTCCCCGCGCGGCCATGGCGCTGATCGCCGGGGCGGCTCTGGGCCTGTCGGGCCTTCTTCTGCAGCGGGTGCTGCGCAATCCCATCGCCGATCCGTCGACGCTCGGCGTCGCGGCCGGAGCGCAGCTTGCGCTGACCCTCGCCACGCTCTACGCCCCCGCGCTCCTGGCCGGCGGGCGGGGAATGGTTGCCTTTGTCGGCGGCAGCGCCATGCTGGGGCTGATCATCCTGATCAACTGGCGGCGTCGGCTGGAGCCGGTCGGCACCGTGTTGACGGGCCTGCTCCTGTCGCTCGTCGCGGCCTCCCTCGGCGCCGCGCTCACGCTTGCCCATGGCGATTATGTCATGTCGATCTTCATCTGGGGTGGCGGGGTGCTGTCCCAGGAAAGCTGGGAGCCGACCGTGCAGCTCGGCTGGCGCTTCGGCGTGGCCGCGCTCTTCGCCGGGCTGATCACCCGCCCGCTCGTCATACTGGGTCTGGCGGAAGAAAGCGCAAAGAGCCTTGGCCTCGGTGTGGGAACCATACGGCTCGTGGCGCTGGCGCTGGCGGTCTTCCTGGCCAGTTCCGTCACCTCCATGATCGGCATCATCGGCTTTATCGGACTGGCGGCGCCCGCGCTGGTCCGGGCCGCCGGAGCCCGCACGATCGGCATGCAGCTTCTGACCGCGCCCATCGCCGGCGCGCTTCTGCTCTGGCTCGCAGACGGGCTCGTCCTGGCTGCCACGGTGGGCGGCCGCGATCTTCTGCCGACGGGCGCCTTCACGGCGTTGATCGGCGGCCCGATCCTTCTGTGGGCGTTGCCGCGCCTGCGCTTCTCCCTGCAGCAGGTGCCGTCGCCACGCGTCCTTCACCGCCTGGCGCATCCGCGCATCGCCCTGGCGATCATCGCCCTGGTGCTCCTTGCCGTCGTGGCCGTCGCCCTGTGCGTGGGGCGCGACGGCGAAGGCTGGTTCCTGGCGACGGGCTCCGCCTTCGCGGAGCTCATGCCCTATCGCGCCCCGCGCCTTGCGGTCGCGGTGGGCAGCGGCGCGCTCCTGGCCCTGTCCGGCTTCCTCCTCCAGCGGGTCACCGGAAACCCGATGGCGAGCCCGGAGGTCCTCGGCATCGCATCGGGGGCGGGCCTGGCTCTGGCTGCCCTTCTGATGCTGGTGGACATGCCGGGGCCGGCGCTGCGTTTCGGCGCCGTCCTGGCGGGATCGGCCGTGGCGCTGGCGGCAATCCTCGCCATCGCCGCACGCAACAGCGGCGGGCCGGAGCGCCTGCTCCTGGCCGGTGTGGCGCTGGGCAGTTGCACGGGCGCCGCCGTCACCACCGTCATTTCCGATGGCGGGCCAGAGGCCATGCAGATGCTGGAATGGCTGAGCGGCGCCCTGCAGGGCTCGACGGCCCGGCAAGGCGTGGCGGCGCTCCTCAGCGCGGTTCTTCTTCTAGCGCCGCTGCCGCTTCTGGCCCGCTGGCTGGTGCTCCTGCCGCTGGGCCGCCCGGCGGCCGGTTCCCTCGGCGTGCCGGTCGATGGCGCGACCAGGGCGATGTTGATCCTTGCGGCCACGGCCTCCGCCGCGGCGACGTTGCAGGTCGGCCCCCTTTCCTTCGCCGGGTTGATCGGCCCGCATCTTGCCCGGCAGATCGGCTTTGCCAAGCCCTTGCACGAGGCGGCCGCAGCGGTGATGCTGGGCGCGATCCTCCTGGCCGGAGCCGACTGGCTGGCCCGCATGATCGGCTTTCCGTACCAGATGCCGGTCGGGCTCTTTGCGTCATTGATTGGTGGTCTTTATCTGATCCTGTTGATCAGCCGCCGATAAGACGTCGGCCGCCGCCCGTCCGGGAGGGCGCGGTGCAGTTGAAGATGGCAGAAAGGATTGCGATGAAAGCGTCCGACCTGATGGTATCGCCCATCATGACGATCACACCCGATGTTTCCGTGGCCGAAGTCGCGGAGATCCTGGCGCAGAAGCGGGTCAATTCCCTGCCCGTCGTCGATGCGGCTGGGTATCTCGTCGGCATCGTCACCACAACGGACTTCATCGTCCGACGCAGCATCGATACCCTGCTGCCGAGCAACTGGTGGTCCTGGGACCGCAAGAGCCCGCGGGAAATGCTCGACAACTACATCCGCAGCCATGCCAACACGGCCGGGGACATGATGTCCACCAAGGTCCGCACCCTGCCCAAGGATGCCGACCTGGCGGAGATCGTTGCCGAGATGGTCGCCCGCAAGATCCGGTCCATCGTCATCCTGGACGATCGAAAGCCCGTCGGCATCGTCACGCGCTCGGACATACTGAAGGCCATTCAGGCGACGCCGCCCCGCGCCCCGGAGCCGATCGGCGATGCGGAGATCCGCCGGCGTTTGCTGGAGGACCTGCGGCGACAACCCTGGTTCTACCTGCGCGACGACAATGTGGAGGTGCAGGACGGCATCGTGCGCTATTCCGGCAACCTTGCCAGCCAGCGTGAGCGCCTGGCTCTGCGGCTGGCGGCGGAAAGCATCCCGGAGGTGCGCGGCATCGAAGATGCCACCCGGGTGGATGCGTCCTGGAGCTGAGGAAAGTCGAGGCCGTGGCCGGGCCGAGGCAAGGCTCCGGCCGGGGCTTTGCCCGGCCTTTAGCCCGCGACGCCTTTGGAAATGGGCGCCTGGAAGGTCAGGCCCATATCCCAGGGGAAGAAGATCCACGTATCCTGCGATACTTCGGTGATGAACGTATCGACCAGGGGGCGGCCCTTGGGCTTGGCATAGACGGTGGCGAAATGCGCCTTCGGCAGCATGGACCGGACGAGCGCCGCGGTCTTGCCCGTGTCGGTCAGGTCGTCGACGATCAACACGCCATCACCGTCATCCACCTTGAGTTCCGGCGTGATCCCCTTCAGGACGGCCAGCTCACCCTGCGTATCGTAATCGTGATAGGAGGCCACGCAGACCGTCTCGATCATGCGGGTGCCGAGCTCGCGGGCGATGATGGCGGCGGGGACGAGCCCCCCGCGCGTGATGCAGACGATCGCCTTCCAATCGGGCCGGACGCCGGCCAATCTCCAGGCCAGGGCGCGCGCATCGCGGTGGAACTGGTCCCAGGACACGGGGAAGGACTTCTCGCTCGACATTGGCTTTCAATCGCTCCGTAATGGTGCAGTTGCGATAACCCGTAGGGAACGGAGCCGCAAGTCGGCTACGAACGCTCCCTTACGATGGTTTCCACCATCTGGGCGACATCGGCCCTCGCCCGCTCCAACGCATCGGCATCGCGCGAACGAACGACGAGTTCGGTCGAGTAGCCGGCGCCGTCGAACTTCGGGTAGGAGCCGATCACCACATCCTTGTGCCTGGCCTGGATCTCGGCGAGCGGGCCGCCGATATCGCCCTCTCCGACCGGACAGGGTATCGCGGCCGACAGAATGCGCTGGCCCTGCGGCAGGGCGGCCACGACGCTTTCCAGCATGGCCCGGAACACGGCCGGCACGCCTGCCATGACGAAGACGTTCCCGACCCGGAAGCCCGGCGCCACCGACACGCTGTTGTCGATCAGCGATGCGCCGACCGGCGTGCGCGCCATGCGTTGGCGCGCCGGCGTGAAGGGCATTTCCCGCTTGCGGTAATGGGCGTCCAGGAGCGCGAAGGCCTGCGGGTGGAAGCCGACATCCAGCCCGAAGGCCTGGCCCACCGCATCGGCGGTCATGTCGTCATGGGTCGGCCCGATCCCGCCGGAGGTGAACAGATAATCGGTCCGGGCGCGCAACGCGTTGATGGCCTCGGCTATTCCATCGGGCTCGTCCCCGACGATCCGCACTTCCTTCAGGTCGATTCCGGCCAGGGTCAAAACGTCGGCCAGGTGGCCGATATTCTTGTCCTTGGTCCGCCCGGACAGGAGTTCGTCCCCGATGGCCAGCATGGAAGCGGTTTCGATCATGCCGATTGTCCTTGTATCGCGCGGCCATCAGGGCCCGGCGCGTGATGGTTCGATCCGTGTGGACAGTCCGTCACTGGCCGGGGGCTCTCGACTTCCTGCGCAGTTGCGTATCTTGGGTCAAGAGCAAGCTGCAACGCTGACAAGGAAAGAGCTTCATAATGACCACGAAGGTTCTGGTGCTGTACTATTCGAGCTACGGCCACATCAAGACCATGGCGGAGGCCGTCGCCGAGGGCGCCGCTGCCGCCGGCGCCACGGTGGACATCAAGCGCGTCCCCGAAACCGCACCGGCCGAGGTCGTGGCGGCTGCCGGCTTCGTGACCGATCATTCGCACCCCGAAGCGCAGCCGGCCGATCTGGCCGAATATGACGCGATCATCGTCGGCACCCCGACGCGTTACGGCAACCCGGCCTCCCAGATGGCATCCTTCTGGGATCGCACCGGCGGCCTCTGGGCGCAGGGCAAGCTGATCGGCAAGGTCGGTGGCGCGTTCACATCCTCGGCCACGCAGCACGGCGGCAACGAGGCGACCCTTCTGTCGATGCACAAGACGCTGCTGCATCATGGCCTCGTCATCGTCGGCCTGCCTTACGCCTTTGCCGGCCAGATGACCCTCGATGCCATCGCCGGCGGCTCGCCTTACGGCGCCACGACCATCGCCGCGGGCGACGGTTCGCGCCAGCCGAGCGAGGTTGAGCTCGACGGTGCACGCTTCCAGGGCCGCCATATCGCTGAGATCGCCGGCAAGCTGTCCGCCTGACGGAACACCATCCGCGCAAACGACGACGGGCCCGCTTGCGGGCCCGTTTCCATTCATACCATGTGATTTATTCCGGCCGGACGGCCATTACACGTAAGCCTGCGTATCCTGCGCGCCGTCGCCATAGATGCATTCATCACGCCGCAGCTCGCGCAGCAGATTCTCCAAAGCGCGATTGCTGTCCCGCAGACGCAGAATCAAACCTGGTGCCGTCGCCTGCGATACGAGCTGGTCACCACCGATATCCATGACATATGGGTCGGAAATGCTATGATGGGTCATACCGCTCATCGCCCTGTCCTCCTGTCCCATTCGCCCCTCATTTCCAAAGACTACGCGCGATACGGCCGCTGCGCAAGTCGAAAGTCACAGCGTAGCAAATTCCCAAATATTTGACGAAACTGTGACGAGACCGTTTTAAGTATAATTCAATCCGAAAACTTGGAATTTTCAATTCATCCTGCCAGCCTGGGCGCACAGAATTACATACCGTCGCTCGCGAACAGATGCCTACCATCCTTTAATCGATACGCAATGAATAAGACCGACAGATGGCCGCCTTCTTCATGGCGGTCCGGCAGGCGGACTTTACCGTAGAGGCCATCGCCCTACACATTTTGGCTGATACATTTGCTGATGCCCGTACCCCGTGTCGGCAGGCCGAAAAATAAGTTGCGCTGCCCCCCGAGATTTCATAAGCCTTCGCCCGTCGGAGCGTAGCGCAGCCTGGTAGCGCACCTGAATGGGGTTCAGGGGGTCGGAGGTTCGAATCCTCTCGCTCCGACCATTTTCACTGAAAAACCCTTCTTCCCCAACGCATGGGCACCCTTTCTGCGGCGCCGGTGCCTGACCTCTGGTGACGAGACGCCATGACGCAACGCATGACGAAATCCGTAACCATCGCCCTCGTCATCGTCATGATCATTGCCCTTGGGGGCTGGATCCTGCAGTGGCAGCTCGCCGACGACGAAACGGCCGAGGCCGAAAGCTGCGGCCTTGCCGCCAGCATGCTGGAGCGCGGCACGACGGAAGACGGCACGCCGCTGAGCGATGCCGACCGGGCACGCATCACGGCCGAACTCGCCAATTGCGATACGAACCTGCCGTAAAGCGGGGGCACTCGGCTGCTTCTGCGCGATATGCAAATGAAAATGCAAGGTACCGAGTGGGGCCGTCGGATTTACGATTGCACGGCAACCCACTGACGGCCAGCGCAAAACCCGTGCCGCCTGTTTGGTGATCGCCTTTCGCGTGTTTTGAGGAGCCCGCCGGCAGCCGCAAAGCGCAGGGCCACCACTGCGTCGGATCCGTTGTATGACCGCCAGGTCTATTCTCGTCCATCGTCGCTCTTTGGGGCGCCCGAGCGTTCCAATATGTCGCGGACGGACGCGTCGAGGATCTCCTTGGACAAGGCTGGATCGTTCACGCTGCGCGACAGCACGATTGCCCCGATCATCGTCGAGGCGATTGCCATAGCTCGCCCGTGGCGGTCGCTTGCCGCGTTGGGCAGGTAGGCCTCGATGAAATCCACATAGGCAACCACGCCCTCCTCCATCGCCGTGCGGATTGCCGGGCCCGCCCGCGCGGCATCCGGGCCCAGCGCCGCCATCACGCAGCCCTCTGCCTGCTCGTCGCGATGCTCGCAGGAAAGGTAGGCGCGCACCAGCGCCTCGAGGGGGCGCTGCGGATCGCCGGCCGCGAATTCGCGCCAGCGTTCGCGAACGGCTGCATAGCCACGTGTGCAGGCATTGGCGGCCAGATCTTCCTTGGAGGTGAACTGCTTATAGAAGCCGCCCTGCGTCAGACCGGCAGCAGCCATCAAATCCTTGAGGCCGATCCCGTCGAACCCGTGCTGACGGAACAGGCGGCTGGCGACGTCGATCACCCTGTCGCGGTTCACCTCGGCCTGCGCACGGGAAACTCTCATGGACTTCTCCTAATTGGATTGCGTTCAACATCTATCGTCGATATAGAGTTTAAACACAATCTATAATGGGCTTGGGTCGTCGTACCGTCAACAAGGTGGTCCCATGAGAATCGCATCCCTCATTGCGCTTGCATCTGCTGCGCTGGCCGCCGCTGCAGCTGTCGTCATCTACCCATCGCTCGCCGCCAACGAACCCTCCGCAAAGTCCGCAACGATAGATGCGCGAACCGAGCCGCCTTTGGTTGCGGCGGTAGAGGCCCGGCGCATCGGCGTATCTGAACGGGCTTTCACTGGAACGGTATCCGCACGTGTGCAGAGCAATCTCGGCTTTCGCGTGCCCGGCAAGATCGTTGAACGCTTCGTGGATACGGGCGATCAGGTGAAGATCGGTCAGCCCCTCATGCGCATCGACGAACGAGACCTTCGCCTGGCGCTCACCGCGAGATCCAAGGCGGCGGATGCGGCGCGTGCCATGGCTGTGCAGGCCAGGGCTGACGAGAGGCGCTACGCCACCCTTCTGAAGCTCGGCCAGGCAACGCGCCAGCGCTACGAGCAGGCCAAGGCCGCGCTCGACTCTGCCGAAGGCCAGCTTGCGGCCGCGCAGGCTGAAGCCGACGTTGCACGCAATGAGGCCGGATATGCGATCCTCGTCGCAGATTCCAACGGTTCAGTCGTGGAGACCCTTGGCGAGCCCGGCCAGGTCGTGTCGGCGGGCCAGGCCGTCGTGCGTCTTGCCCATGACGGCCAGCGGGAAGCGACCGTATCGCTGCCTGAAACCGTGAGGCCGGCCATCGGGTCGGCGGCCGAAGCCCGCGTCTATGGTCTTGGCGACCGACGCTGGGGTGCGAGGCTGCGTCAGCTCTCCAGCGCTGCCGATACGCAGACACGCACCTTTGACGCGCGCTTCGTTTTAGATGGCGAGGCGGCGGAGGCTCCGATCGGCTCCACTGTCACCGTCTGGATCGGCAATCCGGTGACAACGGATGCGGCCGAAGTGCCGATCGGCGCCATCCTCGACGAGAACGGGAAGACCGGCGTCTGGTCCGTCGATCGCGCCACGTCCCGAGTGTCGTTGCGGCCGGTGACGATCATGGAATTCGGCGAGGAGACCGTGACCGTATCCGGCCTCGAACCCGGAACGACCGTCGCAGCGCTCGGAGCGCATCTCCTTCACGAGGGAGCCGCTGTGCGGCTTATCGTCGGCAAGGGGTTTTGAGCCATGAGCTTCAACCTTTCGGCGCTTGCAGTGCGCCATCGCTCGGTGACACTTTTCCTCATCATGGTCGTGGCACTTGCCGGTGCCTTCGCCTTTTTGCAGCTCGGCCGTGCCGAGGACCCGGCCTTCACCGTCAAGACGCTGGTAACCACAGTCGCCTGGCCAGGCGCGACCGCCCGGGAGATGCAGGATCTGGTTGCCGAGCCCTTGGAAAAGCGGCTCCAAGAGCTGCGCTACTACGACCGTGTCGAGACCATTGCCCGCCCCGGTGTCGCGTTTCTGACGCTGACACTCAAGGACGACACACCGCCAAGTGCCGTGCAGGACGAGTTCTACCAGGCCCGGAAGAAGCTGGGTGACGAGGCACGCAATCTGCCGAACGGCACCGTCGGCCCCTTCGTCAATGACGAGTTCTCCGACGTGACCTTCGGCCTCTACGCCCTTAAGGCGCCTGGCATGCCGATGCGTGCGCTGGTGCGGGAGGCGGAAGCCATGCGCCAGCAAATTCTGGGCGTTCCTGGCGTCAAGAAGGTCAACATCCTTGGCGAGCGCCCACAGCGCATCTTCGTCGAGTTCTCCTATGCCAAGCTCGCCACCCTGGGCATCTCGGCGCAGGATGTGTTCCTGGCACTCCAGCGCCAGAACACCGTCGCGCCTGCCGGCTCGATCGACACGGCCGGACCGCAGATCTTCCTGCGCCTCGACGGCGCCTATGACGATCTCCAGACTATCGCCGATACGCCGATCGTGGCGGTCGGACGATCGTTGCGCCTGTCTGACGTCGCGCAAGTGCGCCGCGGCTACGAAGACCCCGCGACCTTCCAGATCCGTACGGAAGGCGAGCCCGCGCTGATGCTCGGGGTCATCATGCAGGATGCATGGAACGGGCTTGACCTCGGAAAGGCTTTGGAGGCGAAGACCGCCGAGATCGGGGCCCGCCTGCCACTCGGAATGAGCCTCACCAAGGTAACCGATCAGGCCGTCAACATCTCCGGCTCGATCAACGAGTTCATGGTGAAGTTCGTCATGGCGCTCGGGGTGGTCCTCCTGGTCAGCCTGATCGCGCTCGGCTGGCGCGCCGGCATCATCGTGGCGCTCGCCGTGCCGCTGACGCTCGCGGTCGTGTTCCTGATCATGCTCGACACCGGGCGCTTCTTCGACCGTATCACGCTCGGTGCCCTGATCCTGTCCCTCGGCCTGCTGGTGGACGACGCCATCATCGCCATCGAGGTCATGGTGGTGAAGATGGAGGAAGGCATGGACCGTGTCTCGGCCGCCGCTGTCGCCTGGAGCCATACCGCCGCCCCGATGCTGTCAGGTACGCTCGTCACCGTGATCGGCCTGATGCCCGTCGGCTTCGCCCAGTCGACAGCAGGCGAATATGCCGGCAACATCTTCTGGATCGTCGGCTTCTCACTGATTGCCTCCTGGGTGGTGGCGGTCATCTTCACGCCCTATCTCGGGGTCAAGCTGCTGCCCGACATCAAGCCCGTGCCTGGCGGCGCACACGCGATTTACGACACCCCGAACTACCGGCGCCTGCGCGCCGTCATCACCGCGGCCGTGCGCCACAAATTCCTGACCTGCGGGTTCGTTGTACTGGCCTTCGGTGCCGCGGTGATCGGCATGGGCGGCGTGAAGCAGCAATTCTTCCCATCCTCGGATCGCCCGGAAGTGTTGGTCGAGGTGCGCCTCCCCGAAGGATCCAGCATCGAGGCCACCACCGAAACCGTTGCAAAGCTCGAAGCCTGGCTGAAGGCGCAGCCCGAAGCCGAACGCGTGTCGAGCTATGTGGGCCAGGGCGCGCCACGCTTCTTTCTGGCCATGTCGCCGGAAATGCCCGATCCGTCCTTCGCCAAGATGGTCGTCCTGACCCGGGATGCCGATACCCGCGAAGTGCTGAAGCAGCGGCTGCGCAAGGCGATTGCCGAGGGCCTGGCGCCGGAAGCCTACGTCCGGGTGACGCAACTCGTGTTCGGTCCCTATACGCCGTTCCCCGTCGAATTCCGCGTCATGGGGCCGGATGCAGGCGAGCTTGTGCGCATCTCGAGCGAGGCGATGTCGATCATGCGAAGCGTGCCGGATGTGCGGCAGGTCAACCGCGATTGGGGCAGCCGCTCGCCGACACTCCGCTTCGTGCTCGACCAGGACCGCCTGAGGCTCATTGGCCTGTCGCCGGTCGAAGCTGCACAGCAGCTTCAGTTCCTGCTCTCGGGTATCACGGTGACGCAGATGCGCGAAGACATTCGCACCGTCGATATCATCGCTCGCAGCGCCGGCGAGGAGCGTCTCGATCCCGCGCGTCTGAAGGATTTCTCGCTGACGAGCCGCGATGGCCGACTGATCCCGCTCGACCAGATCGGCCGAACCGAGATCGGCATGGAGGATCCGATCCTCAAACGCCGCGACCGCACGCCCACGATCACAATCCGGTCGGACATCGCAGAGACGGCCCAGCCGCCAGAAGTGTCGACCGCGGTGCTCGCCGCCCTCCAGCCGCTGATCGCCGGGCTTCCAGAAGGCTACCGCATCGAGACGGGGGGCAACATAGACGAGTCGCTGAAGGCGAACGCCGCGCTCGTGAAAGTCTTTCCGATCATGATCGTCCTGACGCTGATCGTGATCATGTTCCAGGTCCGCTCGTTTTCGGCAACCTTCATGACCGTGCTGACGGCGCCCCTCGGCCTCGTCGGTGCTGTGCCCATCCTTCTCGCCTTCAATCAGCCGTTCGGCTTCAACGCCATCCTCGGCATGATCGGCCTTGCCGGCATACTGATGCGCAACACGCTGATCCTCATTGAGCAGATCCGCGAGAACAAGGCCGAAGGTTTGGATGACTACCATGCCGTGATCGAGGCAACCGTCCAGCGAACGCGCCCGGTCATCCTGACGGCACTTGCCGCGGTGCTGGCCTTCATCCCGCTGACGCATTCGGTCTTCTGGGGTTCGATGGCCTACACGCTGATCGGCGGCACCGCCGGCGGCACGATCCTGATCCTGCTTTTCCTCCCGGCCCTCTACGCGACCTGGTTCCGAGTCAAAGCGCCGAAGACCAGGGAGGGAACGGGCGCGCCGGCAGCCATACAGAACGGGCATGCCGATAGTGCGCAGGCGCTGCCAGCGGAGTGATGTGATATCCAATGTAACGCCAACACTGTCGATACAGCGAAACCGCAGAGTGCGGCGCGAACCTGCCTTCATAGGCAAGGGCCTGGGCGCACCCTCCTCCAGATTGACGGGTTGCGCCGCACGACGCGGCCGTTTTAGCTGGCCCGAATGCAGGCGCAACGACGACAAGGGGGCCGTATCGACATGCGGGAGGGACTCTATGTTGCGACATACGGGCTGGCGCACCGCCTGGACGGGCGGGGCTACGCCGTCGCCTGCGGCGGCAGGCTCTACTGCATCAATCCCATGCAGGGATTCGCCGGCTCCTACGTCGTCCTCGGCCAACGGATCATGGGCACGGTGCGGTTGATCCACCAGCTCGATGCGGTGCCCCGCAAGGGCAATATCGTCGTGAATTTCGACGGACGTATCGAAGGGCCGACGGTGATCATCGATGGCTCGGCCAAGGACCCCGGCGCCCTCCCGTTCCACGCCATCATGACGTGGATTTCCGCCTGAGCCGGCCGTCACATGGCTGTTACGAACCTGCCGTATGGGCCCCTCAAGAGTATCAACCTTGAGTTTCATTCGTGAGCAAAGACGCCCTTTTTGATATTGCCGCGACCCTGGTCACCATCGCCCGCCCCGGGCTTGCCCACCGGAAGATCATCCGCAAAGTCCGGGAACGCCATCCGGCCGCCAGCAAGAAGGATGTCGTGAAGGCAGCCTTCTACGCCATCGGCGCTTATGGCGAGGAACTCGCACGGAACTTGCCGCGGCGCTGAGTGCCTGTCCTGAAGACATAGCTGCTATAGTTTGTGCCGTGACGCATGAGCTGGAGGACGGCAGAGCATGGGCATCCGACGCATGGGCATAAGGGTCGTTTCAGGCATTGTCATGGGCGCGGCCTGTTTCGCCGCCCCCGGTGCTTATGCCGGACAGATCGCTTCCGAACATTTTGCCAGCGCGGCGCTCGGCCGGGAGCTGCCGGTGCTCGTCTATACGCCGAGCGGCGATGCGCCGGCACAAGGCTGGCCGGTCCTCTACCTTCTGCACGGGCATGGCGGGGACGAAACGAGCTGGCGGGACCTCGGCGATATCGGGCCGACGCTGGACGAAATGATCGGCAGCGGGGCCATCCGGCCACAGCTTGTCGTCATGCCTGGGGTCGGTGATTCCTGGTATGTGGATTCAGCGTCCGTCGGCGGTCCCGGCAATTACGAAACCGCGCTGACGCGCGATCTTCCTGCCGCCGTCGAAGAGCGTTACCCCGTCCGGCGCGATCGCGGGGGGCGCGCCATTGCCGGGCTTTCCATGGGCGGCTTTGGGGCCTTGCGCCTGTCGCTCGCGCACCCGGACAGCTTCATCGCCTCTGTCGCGCTGTCGCCCGGCATGTGGCAGAACATCCCGGCGGATGAGCTCGATCTCGCCCCCGAAGCCATGTCGGTCATCGGCAAGAGCCAGTATTTCCACCGCAACAGCGTGGACGACGTGACCGAGGGCGTGGACATACCGCCCGCCCCTCCCTATTTCGGCGCGTCCTTCGGCCAGCCCTTCGACGGGCGGCTCTTCAACCGGCTCAACGTCTTCACGCTGCTGGAGGACGCCATTATCGCCGATGTTCCGCTGCCGGCCATGTATGTGACTGTCGGCGATGACGACAGTCACGCCCTGTGGCGCGGTGCGATCGCCTTTTTTGAAACCATGAAGGCGGATGACCGGCCCGTCGAGTTCCGCGTGACCGACGGTGACCATGTCTGGTTACTCTGGTCGCAGACGATCCGGGACGGCCTCACCTTCATCGAGGGCCACTGGACTGATCTGCCGGCTGCCCGGCCCTCGCATGGGGAGACGGCCGCAGAATGAACTGATGGCGCTGCAGGCGATCCGCGGAGCGGTCATCGACAGGCTCCGGCTCGATGGGGCGCCCGCTGACGACGCTGGCATAGAGCGACAGAATGCGGCTGATCTTGTCGTCCCAGTCGAACCGGCGCAGGGCGCGGTTGCGGCCCGCCTGGCCCATCGCGGCGCGGCGCGCCGGATCGCCCGCAAGGTCCGTCATGGCGGATGCAAAACCCGCCACCAGATCCGCCCGGCTCGTCGGTTCGATCAGAATGCCGCAGCTTTCGTCCAGATAGTCCATCGGCCCGCCCCAAGCCGTGGCTATGACCGGCAGGCCCGCGGTCATGGCTTCCAGCACGACGGCGCCGCCGCACTCATAGATGCTCGGCAAAAGCAGGATATCGGCCTTGCGCATGCGCTCCGCGCAATCGGCCTGGGGAAGAAACCCATGGAACCGCACGCGGTCCGTCAAGCCCATTTCTTGCGCCATTGCCTCGAGATGCAGACGCTGCGGCCCGTCGCCGATAATGTCTAAGGTCGCGTTCAGGCTTTCCGGCAGGCGTTGCATCGCCTCCAGGATGATGTCCACGGCCTTCCAGTCCACCAGGCGGCCCAGGAACAGGAAGGATGCTCCGTCCTGCGCGCCGCCATGGACCCTGCCCGGCTGCCAGAGCTCGGTGTCGATCCCGTTTTCGACGAGTTCCACCACGGCCCCCCGGCAGTGTCGCGGCAGGCCCTTGCGCGTGCGTTCATTGGCGACGAGCAGCAGCGCGGCATCCCGCTTGCCGCGCATGACGGAATGGAGATGTTCGGACAGCGAACGGGCCGCGCTCATGATGCTGCGCACGATGCCGCGCCGCTGCGTATCCATGGCCGGTGGGTAGGACATGTTGCCGTTCATGGGCCCCATGACCACCGGCACGCCGACATCGGCCATCAGCGACGGCTCGCGCGGCGATACGGGGATGGGCTGGTGCACGACCTCGATACCGTGTTCGCGCACCAGGGCGCGCACGAGCTTGCGCGCGGCAAGCTGATTGGCGATGCGGCTGGCATAGCCGAAGGTGATGTCGGCCAATTGTGCGGGCAGTTTGCGGCCCATCTTCCAGCAGAAGACGTTGAACCGGTCATCCGGGATGAAGTGGATCCGGTCGGCAGCCTCAGGCGCAAGGCGGAGGAGCTCGTCACGCGTGCGCTCATGCACCACGAGCCACGTATCCACACGGCGCGCCCGCAGCCGCGTGAAATAATGCCAGGGCAGCGAGGCTTCGCCGCCGAACATCATCGACGCGTTTTCACTGACGATCAGGACTTTGGGTGAGGATGCCATAAAACGCTCTTACGACTCGTGCGCATCATGTTGCGCGACAAGGCGTAGCGGATCAATTCGACCCTTCGCGCAGACGCCTACCCCAAAGGGTGGCGCGCAGCCTTATGGGCGACGTGTCATTGCATCGACATCCATCAGGTGCCCCGCTCGCCGGACCTTCGTGCGCAGATAGTTCTCGTTCTCGCCCGTGACCGCGCCTTCCACGGGAATCCGCTCCTCCACGCACAAACCGCTTCCGCGTAGATAGGCGATCTTGGACGGATTGTTGGTCAAAAGGCGGATCGTTCCGATCTTCAGTGCCTTCAGGATCGCAACGGCGGCCTCATAGCGCCGCTCATCGCCGCCGAAGCCGAGTTCGGCATCCGCATCCACCGTATCCAGCCCCTCATGCTGCAGCCCGTAAGCGCGCATCTTGGAGGCGATCCCCGTGCCGCGCCCTTCCTGATCGAGATAGAGGAGCACCCCTCCGCCCATCTCCTTCAGAATGGAAAGGCCGTTGCGGAGCTGGTCGCCGCAATCGCATTTGAGCGAGCCGAAAAGATCCCCCGTGATGCAGGAGGAATGGATGCGGACCGGGACCGCCGACGTCGGATCCGGCGCGCCGACGATAATGGCCAGCTGATCGCGCTGGGCAAAGCCACCCCGAAAGACGGCGAAGACGACCTCGCCCACATCTTTCAATGGGACCGGTGTGCGAGCGATCTCGTTGAAGGAGAGCGCCGCGGTCGAGAAACCTTCGGACAGGTCGCCCGGCTCCACTGCGTTGCAGGACAGGAAAAGCGGGTCCTCTTCCGCCACGTCGGCCACCAGGACGGCCGGAAGAAGCAACGCCAACCGGGCGAGATGCGCGGCTTCTGCGTCCAGCGCATCACCGGGGCGCCAAGCGGACGGCGTTGCGGCATGGCGCAGATAGCCGATCTGGCAGAGAGCGTCGTAGTTAAGGCCCGTCAGCGGCACGCGCGCCCCTTCCGGAGCATCGAGGCCCAGGACATGCGCCCGGGCCGGCGTCAGGTAAAGCTCGGCACGGGCGAGCGTGGCAGCCATGAAGGCTTCGTAGACGGCGGGCGAGGCGGTATCGAGCGCCAGGATCGCCCGGTTGGCCTTCGGCTCCGTGCGGCGCAGCATGACGGGCCTGCCGGCCCGCAGTTCGGCCACGGCCCGTTCCGCCCGCAATGTCCCCGCCGTACCGAAGACCAGCTTGCCGATGGCACCGCCATTGGCGGCGGCCCTGTCGTGATTCACGGCACAACCTCGTCACTATTCATAGCCAGCATATGGACCTTCGCGGTCCATTCCGCCATACCGGCCGGAGCGCGCCTCGCGCGAACACAGCGTTCAATCCTCGTTACCCGGCCGGCCCCTGACCGGGCGGTCCTCTTGGCTAACGGGCCTTGCGCAGCGCCTCGCCCCGCGCCCATCCCTCGGAGACCTCCGCCGCATAGGTCGCAAAACGCCCTTGCGAAATGGCATCCCGGATGCCGGCCATCAAAGATTGGTAGTAGGCCAGATTGTTCCAGGTCAGCAACATGCCGCCCAGCGCCTCGTTGCTACGCACGAGGTGGTGCAGATAGGCCCGCGCATAATCGCGCGTGGCGGGACAGTCGGAGGTTGCGTCGAGGGGCGCCGGATCCTCCGCATGGACGGCGTTGCGCAGGTTGACCCTGCCATGGCGCGTAAAGGCCAGGCCATGCCGCCCGGCGCGGGTCGGCATGACGCAGTCGAACATATCGATGCCGCGCGCCACGCTTTGCAATATGTCGTCCGGCGTGCCGACGCCCATCAGGTAGCGCGGCTTGTGCGTGGGGAGCGAAGGGAGCGTCCCGTCGAGCGTCTCCAGCATGACATGCTGCGGTTCGCCGACGGCAAGCCCGCCCACGGCATAGCCTTTCAGGTTCATCGCCGTCAGGCGCTCGGCCGAGCGGATGCGCAGGTCGGGCTGGTCGCCCCCCTGCACGATCCCGAACATGGCCTTTCCGGGCTGGTTGCCGAAGGCCACCGCGCTGCGCTCGGCCCAGCGCAGCGACAGTTCCATGGCGCGCTCGATCTCTTCGCGCGGCGCCGGCAGGCGGATGCACTCGTCGAGCTGCATCTGAATATCAGAATCCAGGAGGCCTTGGATTTCGATGGAGCGCTCCGGTGTCAGTTCATGGACCGACCCGTCAATATGCGATCGGAAGGTTACGCCCTCTTCCGTCAGCTTGCGCAGGCCCGCCAGCGACATGACCTGAAAGCCGCCGGAATCGGTGAGGATCGGCCAGGGCCAGCGGGCAAAGTCGTGCAGCCCGCCCAGGCGCGCCACGCGCTCGGCCCCCGGCCGCAGCATCAAGTGGTAGACGTTGCCCAGGATGATATCCGAGCCAAGCTCCCGCACCTGGCTGAGATACATGGCCTTCACCGTACCGGCGGTTCCCACCGGCATGAAGGCGGGGGTGCGCACCGTGCCGCGCGGCATGGAAATCTCGCCCCGGCGTGCGCGACCATCGGTTGCGAGCAACTGGAAGGTAAATTCAGGCGTCATGATCTCTCCAGCAGGCAGGCATCGCCATAGGAATAGAAGCGGTACTGCCCTGCGATGGCATGGTCATAGGCCGCCCGCATGCGCTCCAGCCCGCTGAAGGCCGATACGAGCATGAATAGGGTGGAGCGCGGCAGATGGAAGTTCGTCACCAGCGCATCCACGGCGCGGAAGCGGTAACCGGGCGTGATGAAGATATCCGTCGCCGCCCGGAACGGATGCAACCGTCCGGTCTCGTCGGCCGCTGATTCCAGAAGGCGCAGCGAGGTTGTCCCCACGGCGACGATCCGCCGTCCGGCCGCGCGCGCGGCGTTCAGGCGCTCCGCCGTCCCGGCATCGATCTCGCCGATTTCCGAATGCATGACATGGGCGGCCGTATCGTCCGCCTTGACCGGCAGGAAGGTGCCGGCGCCCACATGCAGGGTGACGAACAGCGTCTCCAACCCACGCGCTTTGAGCGCAGCCATCAGCTCCGGCGTGAAATGCAGCCCGGCGGTCGGCGCCGCGACGGCCCCGTCCTCCCGGGCATAGATGGTCTGGTAATCCTGCCGGTCCTGATCATCCACCGGCCGACGGGCGGCGATATAGGGTGGCAGCGGCAGGAAGCCGGTCGTGGCGATCGCCGTATCGAGCGCCGGCCCCGAACGATCGAAGGCGAGCGTCACCTCGCCGCCATCGGCCTTGTCGATCACATGCGCGGACAGGTCCGGCCCGAAGGTGATGGTTTCATCCTTCGCGACACGCTTGGCGGGTTTCAGGAAGGCGCGCCAGCGATCGGGCGCAACGCGCATATGCAGCGTGACCTCCACCCGGGCCGTGGTATCGCCACGCTGCCGCAGCCCCGCCAGCCGCGCCGGAATAACGCGCGTATCGTTGAAGACCAGGCAGTCGTCCGGCCGCAGGAGCGCCGGAAGGTCGGCCACCGTCCGGTCCTCGAAGGGACCTGCGGGCGCCACGCGCAACAGCCGTGCCGATTCACGCGGAAGAGCGGGTCGCAGGGCGATCCGCTCTTCCGGTAGGTCGAAATCGAACAGGTCGACCCGCATGTCCGTGCTGTCGTCCGCTCTACAGGTCGGCGGCGACGCGCATGGTCGTGATGGAGTCGGGATCGCGCACGGGCTCGCCACGCTTGATCTGATCGACCGCATCCATGCCTTCGATCACCTCGCCCCAGACAGAATACTGTCGGTCGAGCCAGGGGGCCTTGTCGAAGCAGATGAAGAACTGCGAGTTCGCTGAATGCGGATTGGCCGTGCGCGCAGCCGAGACGGTGCCCCGCTTGTGCGATTCGGCCGAAAATTCCGACTTCAGGTCCGGCTTGTCGGAGCCGCCCGCGCCGGTGCCCGTCGGGTCGCCCGTCTGGGCCATGAAGCCGTCGATCACGCGGTGGAACACGACGCCATCATAGAAGCCTTCGCGCGCCAGTTCCTTGACCCGCGCCACATGGTTGGGAGCCAGGTCCGGGCGCAGCTTGATGACGACACGACCCTTGGTGGTTTCCAGCACCAGCGTGTCTTCGGGATTCTCGAAGGTCATGGCCTTCTTCCTTCCTCTTTGGGTTCGGGACGGCCGGAAGGCCGCCCAGGCATGTGCCGTCAATGCCCCATTCGGGCATGGAGTACAACCGCTGGAGCGATGCTACTCTGCAGCGCCGACGGTCACCGCGACCATCTTGTCCGGATCGTCGACCTTGCCATTGGCGGCTTGATCGCCCTTCTTGATCTGGTCCACGACATCCATGCCGGAGATCACGTCGCCGACCACCGTGTACTGGCCGTCCAGAAAATCGCCATCCGCCAGCATGATGAAGAATTGCGAGTTCGCGGAATTGGGGTCCTGCGCGCGGGCCATGCCCACCGTGCCCCGATCGAAGGTTTCGTTGGAGAACTCGGCCGGAAGATCGGCCAGATGCGAGCCCCCGGTGCCGGTGCCCGTCGGGTCGCCCGTCTGGGCCATGAAGCCGTCGATCACCCGGTGGAAGACGACCCCGTTGTAGAAGCCCTCGGCAGCCAGCGTCTTGATCTGCTGAACATGCTTGGGCGCAAGGTCAGGACGGAGCTGGATGACGAAATCACCCTTGTCCGTCGTGACCTTGATCTGGTTCTCGGGATCGGGCGCCTGGGCGACGGCCTGCATGGTGAAGGCTGAGACGAGGATGCCGGCAACGAGGCCGAGGCGGGCGAGCAAGGTCATGTGGGTGGACTCCAGTGGAAGGGCGGCGGCAGGAAAGCCCTTAGAATTTGGCTTTCAGGGCAGCAGCGACATTGGCCGGGACGAAATGGCCGACATCGCCGCCCATGCTCGCGATCTGACGGACCAATGTGGCGGTTATGGGCCTGACGGCCGGGCTTGCGGCCAGGAAGACGGTTTCGACGTCGGGCGCCATTGCACCGTTCATTCCCGCCATCTGCATTTCATAGTCGAGGTCCGTGCCGCTGCGCAGTCCGCGCAGCATGACCTGCGCCCCTTGCGCCCGCGCAGCATCGATCGCCAGGCCCTTGAAAGAGATGACATCCAGCCGTTCGGCCCCCGAAAGGTTCCGGACGGCTCCGCGCACCAGCTCCGCCCGCTCCTCGAAAGCAAAGAGCGGCACTTTGCCTGGATGGATACCGATGGCCACGATGACCCGGTCATAGAGCGCCAGTCCCCGCGCCAATATGTCGACATGGCCATGGGTGACGGGGTCGAAGGAGCCCGAGTAGAGGGCGCGGCGCTCTGCGTTCATCGCTTCGTAACCCTCTGCGACGGCAGAGCCGTTTCGTTAAAATTGGACATGATCCTGAAACCCCTCTGCCAAGGAATTTGTCGCACTCTGTGCATCACGGAGATGCCCTGACACCGCATTGCGGAACGGGGCATGGAAGGCGTGGAACCAAGCGGGGATTAACCACGTTTTCCCTGCAAATCTGGAGGCTTAGGAATGCTGATACTCGCATTGTCCCTGGCCATGGTCGTCACGCTTCTCACGGCCACTGCCATCACTATCCACAACGAGGCCGACAAGGCACGTGTGAAGGCGTCGGTGCGCAAGCATCGCGTCATGTATTAAGAACGACCTGCCTGCCGGGACGGTGCGGCCGTTCCCAATGTGATGACGAGACGGGGCGCGATCGGCCGGATCGCGCCCCGTTTTTCGTGTCAGCCTTCCGGCGTTTGCGGCGCGTCCGGCTCCGGCGCACCGTCGGCAAGATCGTCATCGGGCGCGATGCCGGTTTCCTCTCCCTGGTCCGGGATGCGCTCCACGGAGACGACCCGCTCGCCCTCAGCCGTGTTGAAGATCGTGACGCCCTTGGTCGCGCGGCTGGCGATGCGGATGCCGTTGACCGGCACGCGGATCATCTGCCCCCGATCGGAGATGAGCAGGAGCTGGTCGCCCTCCTCGACCGGGAAGCCCGCCACGAGCGCGCCGATATCGGCCAGCCGTGACACGTCGGTGGCGCGGATGCCCTTGCCGCCACGCCCGATCGTCCGGAAATCGTAGGAGGACGAGCGCTTGCCGAAGCCGAATTCGCTAATCGTCAGCACGAACTCCTCATTCGCCCCCAGGAAGGCATAACGCTCCGGCGACAGGGACACATCCTCGACCGTGCCTTCCTCGTCGCTCACCACATCGGCTCCGGCCTCGCCCTCCACGGCGCGCCGCATGCGCAGATAGGTCGCGCGCTCGGCCGGCGTGGCATCGACATGGCGCATGATCGCCATGGAGATGAGGCGGTCACCGTCGGCCAGCGCCATGCCGCGCACGCCGACGGAATTGCGGCCGGCGAAGACGCGCACATCCGTCGTGGGGAAGCGGATGCACTGGCCAGATGCCGCCGTCAGAAGGACGTCGTCATCTTCCGAGCAGGTCGCGACCGCCAGGATTTCGTCCCCGGCCTCGTCGAGCTTCATGGCGATCTTGCCATTTCGGTTGACCTGAACGAAATCCGACAGCTTGTTGCGCCGGACCGTTCCCCGTGTCGTGGCGAACATGACGTTCAGGCGCTCGGCGGCTTCCTCGTCGTTGGGCAATGGCAGGATGGAGGTGATCCGCTCGCCCTTTTCGAGCGGCAGCATGTTCACCAGCGCCTTGCCGCGGGATTGCGGCGTCGCCAGAGGCAGGCGCCACACCTTTTCCTTGTAGACGATCCCGCGGGACGAGAAGAACAGCACGGGCGTGTGGGTGTTGGCCACGAAAAGCCGCGTGACAGAGTCTTCCTCTCCCTTCAGCGTCATGCCGGACCGGCCCTTGCCGCCCCGCCGCTGCGCCCGGTAGGTGGTCAGCGGCACGCGCTTGATGTAGCCGCCATGGCTCACCGTGACGACCATGTCCTCACGCGGGATCAGGTCCTCGTCGTCCATGTCCGCGGCGCCCTCGGACAGTTCCGTGCGCCGCGGGGTAGCGAATTCGTCGCGCGCGGCGATCAGCTCGTCCTTGACGATGTCGCGCACCCGCACGCGGGAGGACAGGATGTCCAGATAGTCGCGGATCTCGGCGCCAAGCTTGTTCAGCTCATCCCCGATCTCGTCGCGTCCGAGCGCCGTCAGGCGCTGCAGGCGCAGATCCAGAATGGCCCGCGCCTGCGCTTCGGACAGGCGGTAGGTGCCGGCGTCGCTGATCCGATAGACCGGATCGTCGATCAGCCGCACCAGGGGCGCCACATCCTTGGCATCCCAGTCGCGCGTCATGAGCTGCTCGCGCGCGGTTGCCGGATCGGGCGCCTCGCGGATCAGCTTGATGATCTCGTCGATATTGGCGACAGCGATGGCGAGCCCGACCAACACATGCGCCCGTTCGCGTGCCTTGCGCAGCAGGAACTTGGTGCGCCGATTCACGACCTCTTCGCGGAAGGCGATGAAGGCCGCGAGCATGTCGGACAGCGTCATCTGCTCCGGCTTGCCGCCGTTGAGCGCCACCATATTGGCGCCGAAGGACGTCTGCAGCGGCGTGAAGCGGTAGAGCTGGTTCAGGACGACATCGGACGACGCGTCGCGCTTCAACTCGACGACGACGCGGTAGCCTTCGCGGTCGCTTTCGTCGCGAATGTCGGAGATGCCCTCGATGCGCTTGTCGCGCACCAGCTCGGCCATCTTCTCGATCATCGAGGCTTTGTTGACCTGATACGGCACCTCGGTGATGACGATGGATTCCCGCTCGCCCCGCCCGGTCTCGATATGGACCTTGCCGCGCATCAGGATGGAGCCGCGCCCGGTGGAATAGGCGGACTGAATGCCGGCACGGCCGAGCACGATAGCGCCGGTCGGGAAGTCCGGACCGGGGATGATCTCCATCAGTTCCGGCAGGCTGATGCCGGGATTGTCGATCATGGCGATGCAGCCATTGACCACCTCGCCCAGATTGTGCGGCGGAATGTTGGTCGCCATGCCGACGGCGATGCCGCCCGAACCGTTCACCAGAAGGTTCGGGATCCGCGCCGGAAGCACGGTCGGCTCCAGCTCACGGCCGTCGTAATTTTCCTGGAAGTTGACCGTTTCCTTGTCGATATCCTCGAGCAGCATGTCGGACAGCTTCTCGAGGCGGCACTCAGTGTACCGCATCGCCGCCGGCGGATCGCCGTCGATCGAACCGAAATTGCCCTGCCCGTCGATCAGCGGCGCCCGAAGCGAGAAATCCTGCGCCATGCGCACGAGGGCGTCGTAGATGGATGAGTCGCCATGCGGGTGGAACTTGCCCATCACCTCGCCGACGACACCCGCCGACTTGCGGTACGGCCGGTTGTGGACCAGGCCCATTTCCGACATGGCGTAGAGGACGCGGCGGTGCACCGGCTTCAGCCCGTCGCGCACGTCGGGCAGAGCACGGCTCACGATCACGCTCATCGCGTAATCGAGGTATGAGCGCTGCATCTCCTCGACAATGGATACGGGTTCGATTCCGCGCGGGCGCTCCGGCGGCGAAGTCTCGTTCTGATCGTCTGCCAAGACGCTTCCTTGCCTGTACTATCGACCTGCACCGCTTATAGCCTGCGCAGCCCCGTCTTGGCAAATCCGACGCCCTGGAACGGGGCGTATAAATCCATATAAATCAATATCTTATGACGGCTTAGACGGGCTGTCTTGAAATTATCTGCCGCTCTGCGTCGCCATCCGGCCCGCAAGGGCGCAGGATCGGCCGCGGCGCTCTTCGGCGAGCGATTCTGGCGGGGGAGATTCGGCACCGTGTACGATATGCTTCTGACGGGCTTTATCACGCTGATCGTCATCATCGACCCGTTCGGGCTCGTGCCCCTGTTCCTCACGCTCACGCCCGGCCGCTCGCGCGACGAGCGGCGGCGGATCGCCTTTCAGGCCAGCACCATCGCCTTCCTGATCCTGGCGGTCTTCGCCCTCTTCGGGCTGGCGCTGATCGAGGCCATCGGCGTATCGCTGGGGGCATTCCGCGTGGCGGGCGGTCTGTTCCTTTTCACCATCGCCTTCGAGCTCGTCTTTGAAAAGCGGCAGCACCGCAAGGAAAAGAGTGCCGGGGAAGCGGTTCCCCATCCGGAGGATACGCCGGATGTCGCGGCCTTCCCGCTTGCCATTCCCCTGCTGGCGGGTCCGGGCGCGATATCGGCCGTCATTCTCCTGTCCGGCAATCTGCCCGGCCTTCTCGGCCAGAGCCTGCTCCTGATGGTCATTGCGCTGGTCTGCGCGGCCACGTTCCTGTTCCTGTCGGTCGCCGACAGGCTGGACCGGCTGATGGGCGCGACGGGACGCGCGGTGGTTACCCGGCTTCTCGGTGTCCTTCTGGCAGCCCTGGCGGTGCAGTTCGTTGCCGATGGTGCACGGCAACTCTTCGAGTTCTGAACCGAGCCCTGTCAGCGGGCTTCGGCGCTGTCCCCAGTCGTGGCCTGGGGCGTAACGTATGGCAAAACAGCCGTTATACGGCATTCCAACCCTTCCACCGGAAAGTCCATGACCACCGAACCATCGGCCGCCCCGCTGATGCCGCGTGCGATCAGGCGGGAGCCGAATCCCTGCCGATCGGGCTGGCGGACGGGCGGGCCACCGCTTTCGATCCAGGACAGGCAAAGCCGGGTTCCATGCGCGAGCCGGGTCAGCTCCCACGACACGCGCACCCGGCCCGCCGCAGTCGAAAGCGCCCCGTACTTGGTGGCATTGGTGGCGAGCTCATTCATGGCCATGGAAAGGGACAGGGCTGCAGCGGGGTGGACGACCATCGGCTCGCCATTGATGTCGACCCGGCATTCGGGATCGTGGATATCCACGGCGGCGCGGATGATATCGCAGATCTGGCCCCCCTCCTGCTCCCCCTTCAGAACCACTTCATGGGCTTGGGCAAGCGCATGGATCCGCGACGACAGCGACTGTCGTGCCGACTCGATGTCCGGTGCGGAGCGCAATGTCTGGGACACGACGGATTGAACAACCGCCAGCGTGTTCTTCAACCTGTGTCCGAGTTCGCGGTTCAGGAAGGAGCGCTGCTCTTCCATGGCAACCCGTTCCGAGACGTCGATGAAGAGGATGCCGACCTGGTTCGGCAGCTCTTCGGCAACCGGAAAGGCAAAAATATCGAAGGTGCGCTGACCCATGGAGGGGGCGGGTAGCGTCAGGCGGACCGCCCGTCGATCCCGAGCGACGGCGCCATAGGTCTGGAACCAGTGCGCTTCGAGCCCGTCCACCATCTCCCGCGCTGTCCTGCCGACCGGATCGACCAACCCCGTATGGCGCTCGAAAGCCGGGTTCGCTTCCAGGAACCGGTAGTCCACGGGCTGATCGTCGTCGAAGATCATCTCGATGACGCAGAAGCCCTCATCGATCGCATCGAACAACCGGCGGTATCGGTCTTGCGCAGCAGCCAAGGCAAGCTCGGCACTGTGGTGTTTCGTCGTGTTCTGAAAGACGACCGTGAAGCGGTTTTCGGAAAGGCGGCGAACACGCCCTTCATACCATCCAACGGGATCGTCGAAGGGCATGTCGAACTCTTCGGAAATTCCGGTGCTGACCACACGTCGGCAGATCTGGAGCGGCGCGTCACCGGCAAGCGGGAACAGCGCCGTCAACCGTGAACCGATCGCAACCTCAAGCGGAACGCCCGTCATGCGGGCGAAGGATGGGTTGGCATAGATGATGACGTAGTCGGTGATGATGCCGGTGGCGCTGCGGATGACCTCTCCGACGAAAAGACCTTCCCGGATATCCTCTGCAATCGCCTTCCACCCTGACCCGAGCTCATGCGAAAGCGGTTCAGCTTTCTCTATGTCCACGTTCACCCCGATATCAAAATGACGTCCGGCCCTGACCTGCGACCACGCCGGCGACCCCGAAACGGATGTGTGTCCGCCGATATACAGGGTCCCGCAGGCAAAGCGAGGATACACGAAGCTTAGATCGGAAGCGTTATTTTGTTTGTCGACACATCGCGTCGCGCCAACCAATCCAGACGCAGGCGAGAATGCCGGATGGGTTGCGGACCAGTTTCAAGCGGTCGGCAGGCATAGCGACTCATGCGTCCGCAACGCGCCGAGGTCATCTCGTGAATTCGGTAAAACGACAGACCCGTTGCCCCTCTGGATTTCCGCAGGCTTGGCGGATTTTGTCCCTCCCGGCCCCTACCTAGGGAAGCGACCGAACAAGAACGCCATGCGCGACCCACTGTGACAGGATCGATTACCTTCACCGCGGGGGTCATACGACATGGCGACGTTTGAGACTGGCCTGAGCGAAGAGCGCCGATTTCCTGTTTCGTTCGTCTCACCAACGCAACGTAACGCGCTGTCGCCCATGATGAGAGCAGGATACGCACGGGTTGCTTTGGGCCTGAAATAGCACTTCTACGATATGCGCACGTCCCGTCGTCTGACGGGGCTGGATGTGCGATGGCGCAGAATGTCAGGGCTGCATTGATGTGACCCTTGGCATAGCGTCGGCGGCGGTAGCGCTGGTTTGCGACCATCTGCATATCAACGACCGGCTCCGGCGTATCGTCGACGGACAGTGACGCAGGCGTCACGCATCTACGGTGTCAGCCTGCAAGGGGAATGCCGGTGGCCGCCCGGACGACGCCCTTATGACACGCCAGCCCCATCGCTTTGCAACAGCGGAAGGATCCAGCACGTCACTGCTGGATGATCATGTCTGCCTGAGCTGAGACGATACGAGCATGCTAGAGGATCATGCGTATGGCGCGCCCCGGCGTAGCAAGCCGTCGTCGCCACCTGCGCATTGCCGTGGTTTCGACTGAGACGATGGTTTTGACCGAATCATTTCTCTTTGGACACACTCACCAGATCTCCGGACTGCTACGGCTTTTGCGGGAAAGTCCCGCCGGAAGACATGGGAAAAACCGGGGCGCGAACTGATCAGATTGCATCTGAAGTGAAGTTTGTGTCCCAATGGGTATACGGTGTTGTGGCCTTGATCACGGCCTGCCGAGTGACTGCCCCAAGCCAGTCTATGAAGCGTATCTACACCGCTACTGGTTCATTCCCCTTCCAAATCTCTTGGCATGCCGACGCGATAACATCCGCCCGGCACTCTTGCAGCAATGTTCTGTCACGGCTCCAAACGCGAAGGCGCTTCGTCCCAGGCGTCACTTAGGACCATCCAGATGCGATATCGGCCCTGGTGACGTCGTTACGGGACCGTTCTCTAGCATCGTTCCTAAGCAGATTGCGGGAGGCTATCGAGGACGACATAATGGCCAAAGGTCTTACTCGAACGATCGAGGGCAACGGCATCCGCGTCTCGATTCATCCATGTATGCGAACCACTTGGACAGGCTAACCATTATGCCGTCCTCATTCGCCGTGCGTCGCCCATACCACCCTTATCGCCCGCTTGCTTATGCCCGTTTATCAGGAAGCCTGTTCATGCTCATTGCGACATCCCGTGTCCTCACGTCCCATGGTGGTCGCTACCTTCAGCAGCTGTGCAAGCACTGGAGCCACCGTTTTGAAGTCGAGCACGGCGTGGACACGGGTCGGATTGCCTTCAGCGCGCAGTCCAGCCTGTCGCTGTCGCGCGACGATGAGGCTTTGACGCTTGTCCTGTCTTGCGCCGATGCGGCCGGGCTGGAAGCGATGAAGGGTGTTGTC
>NZ_BBWR01000001.1:2500-5798 GCF_001463905.1 Aureimonas frigidaquae | reverse complement strand
CATGCACTTTGCAGACCTGGCAGCGACCGACTTTCCCGCGTCTTGAGACGAAGTATCATAGGCGCAGAGGCTTTTCACGGCCGAGTTCGGAAAGGGATCGGGTGGGGGAGCCTCGCCATGACCACCAGGTCGGCGAAGTGCATGAAGGAAGCTGGTTCTTGATGATGATGATTGGCGAATGAGAACGATCAAGCCGATCGAGCTATTAGTACCGGTAAGCTTCGCGAGTTACCTCGCTTCCACACCCGGCCTATCGACGTGGTGGTCTTCCACGGCTCTGATAGGGAATACTCGTTTTCAGGTGGGTTTCCCGCTTAGATGCCTTCAGCGGTTATCCCGACCGTATATAGCTACCCTGCTATGCGGCTGGCGCCACAACAGGTCCACCAGAGATACGTCCATCCCGGTCCTCTCGTACTAGGGACAGATCCTGTCAATATTCCTACACCCACGGCAGATAGGGACCGAACTGTCTCACGACGTTCTGAACCCAGCTCACGTACCGCTTTAATTGGCGAACAGCCAAACCCTTGGGACCTGCTCCAGCCCCAGGATGCGATGAGCCGACATCGAGGTGCCAAACAACCCCGTCGATATGGACTCTTGGGGGTCATCAGCCTGTTATCCCCGGCGTACCTTTTATCCGTTGAGCGATGGCCCTTCCACTCGGGACCACCGGATCACTATGACCGACTTTCGTCTCTGCTCGACGTGTCTGTCTCGCAGTCAGGCGGGCTTATGCCATTGCACTCGACGAACGATTTCCGACCGTTCTGAGCCCACCATCGCGCGCCTCCGTTACTCTTTGGGAGGCGACCGCCCCAGTCAAACTACCCACCATACACTGTCCCGGACCCGGATGACGGGCCGCGGTTAGACATCCATGACGATAAGGGTGGTATTTCAAGGATGGCTCCACGAAGGCTGGCGCCCTCGCTTCAAAGCCTACCACCTATCCTACACATGCCGACACGAATGCCAGTGTAAAGCTATAGTAAAGGTGCACGGGGTCTTTCCGTCTGACCGCAGGAACCCCGCATCTTCACGGGGAATTCAATTTCACTGAGTCTGCGTTGGAGACAGCGGGGAAGTCGTTACGCCATTCGTGCAGGTCGGAACTTACCCGACAAGGAATTTCGCTACCTTAGGACCGTTATAGTTACGGCCGCCGTTTACTGGGGCTTCGATTCAGAGCTTGCACCCCTCCTCTTAACCTTCCAGCACCGGGCAGGCGTCAGACCCTATACGTCGTCTTGCGACTTCGCAGAGCCCTGTGTTTTTGATAAACAGTCGCTACCCCCTGGTCTGTGCCACCTCGTCACGGTTGCCCGCAACAAGGTCACGCTTCTTCCGAAGTTACGCGTGCAATTTGCCGAGTTCCTTCAACGCAGTTCTCTCAAGCGCCTTGGTATACTCTACCTGTCCACCTGTGTCGGTTTCGGGTACGGTCTATATGGTGGGGCTATTTCCTGGGACCTCTTCGCTGCCGGACCAATCCGATAAGGACCGACAACACACAAGATCCGTCACTCTCCACCAGGCCCACGATTATTAACGTGGTTCCCATCGACTACGCCTTTCGGCCTCGCCTTAGGGGCCGGCTAACCCTGCTCAGATTAACTTTAAGCAGGAACCCTTGGACTTTCGGCGAGGGAGTCTCTCACTCCCTTTATCGTTACTCATGTCAGCATTCGCACTTCCGATACCTCCAGCAGCCCTCACAGGTCCGCCTTCAATGGCCTACGGAACGCTCCGCTACCGCTCACTCCTAAAAGTGAACCCACAGCTTCGGTGTATGGCTTGAGCCCCGGTACATTTTCGGCGCAAGAACCCTTAATTCTAGACCAGTGAGCTGTTACGCTTTCTTTAAATGATGGCTGCTTCTAAGCCAACATCCTGGTTGTTTTGGGATTCTCACATCCTTTCCCACTTAGCCATAACTTGGGGACCTTAGCTGGTGGTCAGGGTTGTTTCCCTCTCCACGACGGACGTTAGCACCCGCCGTGTGTCTGCCGGACAGTACTTCCAGGTATTCGGAGTTTGGTTAGGTTTGGTAAGACGGTGAGTCCCCCTAGCCCATCCAGTGCTCTACCCCCTGGAGTATTCATCCGACGCTCTACCTAAATAGATTTCGCGGAGAACCAGCTATTTCCGAGTTTGATTGGCCTTTCACCCCTAGCCACAAGTCATCCCAATCTATTGCAACAGATGCGGGTTCGGTCCTTCAGTGCGTGTTACCGCACCTTCAACCTGCTCATGGCTAGATCACTCGGTTTCGGGTCTAATCCGACGAACTGAACGCCCTGTTCAGACTCGCTTTCGCTACGCCTACACCTACCGGCTTAAGCTTGCTCGCCAGACTAAGTCGCTGACCCATTATACAAAAGGTACGCCGTCACCCTTGCGGGCTCCGACTGTTTGTAGGCATCCGGTTTCAGGTTCTATTTCACTCCCCTTGTCGGGGTGCTTTTCACCTTTCCCTCACGGTACTGGTTCACTATCGGTCATGCACGAGTACTTAGGCTTCGAGGGTGGTCCCCCGAATTTCAGACAGGATTTCACGTGTCCCGCCTTACTCATGGACCGTCCTGGACATTGCGCGTACGGGGCTGTCACCCTTCTTGCCAAGCTTTCCAACTTGTTCCGCTTCTTCCATGAACGGCCACTGGCCTGGTCCGCGTTCGCTCGCCACTACTAACGGAGTCTCGGTTGATGTCCTTTCCTTCGGGTACTTAGATGTTTCAGTTCCCCGAGTTCGCTTCTAACCCCTATGTATTCGAAAGTTAGATACCTTTTAAACGATACCTGGAAACCGCTCGGGCCAGACCCCCTCTTCAGGAGATCCAGCCAGACCGGTTTTCCAGGCATCAAAGGTGGGTTGCCCCATTCGGAAATCCACGGATCAAAGCTTATTCGCAGCTCCCCATGGCTTATCGCAGCGTATCACGTCCTTCATCGCCTGTGCATGCCAAGGCATTCACCAGATGCCCTTAAGACACTTGATCGTTCTCATCGCCAATCACCATCCATCCCATCCAGGCAAAACCCGGACAGAAGAGAGAGGACGGTCATCGACGCATATCATTTCTCCAAGCACCGCAAACATGGGACCGCGTGCAACGGCTCCCCCACGTCCTGCAGCGGTGCTCGTGCCAGCCGGACATCCATCAAGAACATCCAACTGGCGAAAGACCAGCTTCCAGAGACGGGACCCGACGATGGCGGTCAGGCACATCGATCTGGACAAGACCTCTTACAGCCTCATCCATGGGTATGGCGCGGATCGTTACCCCGAAAG